>NZ_CP080623.1:22500-2422500 GCF_019599045.1 Roseovarius sp. SCSIO 43702 | reverse complement strand
GGCGGCGCCCCTCGGGATTGACGAAGGGATCGTCGGTCATCCGCCCCGCGTAAGAGCGCGGACCCGAAAGCGCCACGCCGAGCGCGCGGGCCATCGCCGCCTCGGGCCAGCCGGCGTTGGGCGAGCGGTGGCGGCGCGCGTCGGCGCGGATAGCGCGCCAATGGGCGGTCTGGCCATGCGCCACGGCGATGAGCAGCGCCGACAGGCGCGCGGGCACCAGGTTGAGCAGGTCGTCGAGCCGCGCGGCGGCCCAGCCGAAGGCCGCGTGACGCGGGGTGCGGTGGCCGATCATGCTGTCGGCGGTGTTCGTGACCTTGTAGAGCAGCAGCCCCGGAAGCCCCGCCACCGCGAACCAGAAGGCGGGGGCGATCACGGCATCCGAGAAGTTCTCGGCCGCGGATTCGATGGCGGCGCGGGCGACGGCGGGCTCGGTCATGGCGGCGGTGTCGCGGCCCACGATCATCGCGACCGCGCGGCGCCCCTCGGGCAGCGAGCTGCGCAACCCGCGCGCCACGGCGCGGACATGATCGACGAGCGAGCGATGCGCCAGCAGCACCGCCGCCACGAGCAGCGCGACGAGGTCGCCCAGACCCTCGAGCAGCAGCCCCAGGAGAAGGGCGCCGGCGGCAAGCAGCGCCATCGCGCCCACGCCGGCAAGCCGGGGATGCGCGCCGCCATTGAGGCGCCGGTCGCACCAGCCCACCGCGCGCCCCATGAGGACCGCCGGGTGGGGCAGGCGCGACCAGATCGCGCGCGGCTCGCCCATGACGGCGTCGAGGAGGAGCGCGAGGATGAGAACGGTGAGGGACATGGCGGCCTCGGGCGGTTGATCCCGCGTTGAAGCGCATTTCATCGGCGGAAACAAGCCTGCGCATGCCCGTGGGCCAGCCGATTTCCGCGGATGCGGGGCGGCATTAACCCTTTGTTAACGCTGCGGGCGCAGGCAGGGGAATGCGGGCGAATGATCCTTCCCCAAGGGGGTGAATGCGATGGAAATCCTGATCGTGGAAAGCAATCCGGCGCTGGGCGGTCTCTGGCGGCGTCACATGGAGCGGCAGGGCATGTGCGTGGCCCTTGCGCGCGGGCAGGACGCGGCGATCGAGGTGCTGCGCGAGAGGCGCGTGGACGTGATCGTGCTCAACCTCTTCCTGGCCGAGGGCAGCGCGCTTGCCGTCGCGGATTTCGCGAGCTACCGCCACCCCGAGACGCGGATCGTCTTCGTCACCGACACGAGCTTCTTCTCGGACGGGTCGATCTTTGCCATCTGCGCCAATGCGCGCGCGTTCCTGCAATCGGACATGGCGCCCGAGGACCTGACGGCGATGGTGGCGCATTACGGCGACGAGACGTGATCCCTCATCCGACCGGCGTCTGGTGGTGGACGAGAAGCCGCCAGCCGTCATCCTCGCGCACATAGGTGCTGGTGCAGGTGGCGGTGTAGGCATCGGTCCCCTCGCGCGTCCCGGTGGCGCGATAGATCAGCACGCAGGTGTCACCGGACTTGCGCAGCACGCGGTCGGCCATGAGCACCCCTTCCCATCGGGTCGAGCCGTCGACCGCGTCGAGGATGGCGTCGCCCTCGAGAATGCCCACGGGCAGGGGAAAGGCCATGACGGCATCGGGGGCGAGATGGGCCTCGTAGAAGTCGAGGCCCTTGCACCAGAAGCCTTCCTCGATCTCCCAGACGGGTTCGTCGCCGGTCATGCGGCACCGCCAAGCTTGTCCCGCCCGTGAGGCGCGTCGAAATCGGGCGAGGGGTTGATCGGGATGATCTGGTGCGGGTTCACGGTTTTCTGGCTGACGTGGTAGTGACGCACGATGTGGTCGAAATTCACCGTCTCGCGTATGTCGGCGTGCTGGTAGAGATCGCGCGTGTAGCCCCAGAGCGCGGGGTAATCCATGTTCCGCGCGCGGTTGCACTTGAAATGCGTGTGATAGACGAGGTCGAAGCGGATGAGCGTCGTGAAGAGGCGCCAGTCGGCCTCGGTGAGGCGGTCGCCCATGAGGTAGCGCCGGGTGTCCAGCCGTTCCTCGAGCCAGTCGAGACTGTCGAAGAGGGGATGGACGGCCTTGTCATAGGCTTCCTGCGATGTGGCGAAACCGGCCTTGTAGACGCCGTTGTTGACGGTGTCGTAGACGCGGTCGTTCACCTCGTCGATCCCGGCGCGGAGGTCTTCGGGATAATAGTCGTCGGTGTTGCCGGTGATGTCGTCGAAGGCCGAGTTCATCATGCGGATGATGTCGGCGCTCTCGTTCGAGACGATGGTCTCGCGCTCGGTGTCCCAGAGAACGGGGACGGTCACGCGGCCCGACATCCCGGGATCGACGGCGAGATAGACCTCGCGCAGGTAGTCGCGCCCATTGAGCCTGTCGCCGGTGGCGCAGGGATAGTCGGTGCGGAATTCCCAGCCCTCGCTCAGCATGTCGGGATGCACGACCGAAATCCCGATGTGATCGACGAGATCCTTCAGCCGGCGGAAGATCAGCGTGCGATGCGCCCAGGGGCAGGCGAGCGAGACGTAGAGGTGATAGCGCCCGGAAGCCGCGGGAAACCCGTCCTCGCCCGAGGGGCCGGCCGCGCCGTCGCGGGTGATCCAGTTGCGGAAACGTGACGTGTCGCGCTTGAAGGCGCCGCCATGGCTTTCGGTGTCATACCATTCGTCTTTCCATTCGCCGTCGACCAGCTTGCCCATGTCATCCTCTCTTGCGGTTGTCCGTTCCTTCTCGATCTATGGCACAGCGCGCGGAAGGCCAATCGGGTTCCGCGCAGGGTGGCTGTGCAGGGACGCACGCGGGCGCGGCGGGGCAGGTGTCAACAAACTTTTTCAAGACTTTAACTTGACTTTAAGCCGGTTGCGGCAATCCTTCGGAGGTCAGGGGAGGCCAGTTTGATGACCGATATACTTCCGCGCGAGGTGCAGGAGGGGCTCGACCGTGCCCGGCGCGAGGCGCTGCGCAGGAACGCGCGCCTGCGCGTGCATGACGGGGACGAGGTGCATCGCGTGCTGCGCGCCTGGGATGGCGGCTTCGCGCTGGAGGCGGGCGCCGCGCCGCGGATGCGCGGGCTGGTGGATCTCTACGACGGGGCGCGCCATGTGTCGCAATGCCTGATCGTCGCCTCGGTCGAGGAGGACGGGGAGCGGGTATTCGAATACAAGCGCATGACCGACGCGAGCGGGACGCAGCCGCTCGATTTCTACCGCGCGCCCGAGACGCCGGTGGCGCTTCTGCCGAAAGTGTAGGGATGCGGCACGGAGCGGGCGCCCGGACCGGCGGGCGTGGTCACGGGCCGGGAAGGCGTGTCATGGGGTATCTGAAACCGGCATGACGGGGTATCGCGCCGTCCCGACGGGGCGTCGGCCGATGGGCGGCCGAGAGGCGCGCGGCATGGGGCACGGCGACTCGGCCCGCGTGCCGGGGGGAGGCACGGCAGTGTGTTTCGGGCTCGAACCATGCGGCGCGACCGTCACGTTGCCGAACGGGGAGGGGGCGTCCGGGATGGGAAGGCCCGAAGGCATCCGCCGGGATCGCGCCGCCGCGCCGCGCTTGGCTGGGGATAGGCCGTGCGATGCCCTCGGCCCCGATTTCGCTGCGCCGTCGCGCGAGACGGTTCACCGGTCTGTTCCGCGCCTTGATCATCCCGGCAGCCGCCCCGCGACGACCTGAGAAGGCTCGGCGTGCCGCGCCCCGGAACGCTCCGGCGGAACGTTTCGCAGCTTGCTCACTGGAGCAGGCGGCGGGTGATGACCTGGGCCTGGATCTCGGCGGCGCCCTCGAAGATGTTGAGGATGCGGGCGTCGCAGAGGATGCGGCTGATCTTGTACTCGGTGGCGAAACCGTTGCCGCCGTGGATCTGCAAGCCGTTGTCGGCCGCGGCCCAGGCGACGCGGGCGCCCAGGAGCTTGGCCATGCCGGCCTCGAGGTCGCAGCGGCGGTCGTTGTCCTTCTCCCATGCCGAGAAATAGGTGAGCTGGCGTGCCACCATGATCTCGACCGCCATCATGGCGAGCTTGCCGGAGACGCGGGGAAATTCGATGAGCGCCTTGCCGAACTGCTTGCGGTCCTGCGCGTATTGCATCGCCACGTCGAGCGCGGCCTGTGCCACCCCCACGGCGCGGGCGGCGGTCTGGATGCGCGCGGCCTCGAAGGTCTGCATGAGCTGCTTGAACCCCTTGCCTTCCTCGCCGCCCAGCAGGTTCTCGCCCTTGACGTGGAAGTCGTCGAAGCCGAGTTCGTATTCCTTCATCCCGCGATAGCCCAGCACCTCGATCTCGCCGCCGGTCATCCCCTCGGTGGGGAAGGGGTTCTCGTCGGTGCCGGGGGTCTTCTCGGCCAGGAACATCGACAGGCCGCGGTGGTCGGTGCTGTCGGGGTCGGTGCGCGCCAGCAGGGTCATCACGTGGGTGCGCGCGGCGTGGGTGATCCAGGTCTTGTTGCCGGTGACGCGGTAATCGTCGCCATCCCTGACCGCGCGGGTGCGCAAGCTGCCGAGGTCGGAGCCGGTATTGGGTTCGGTGAAGACGGCGGTGGGCAGGATCTCGGCGCTGGCGAGCCGGGGGAGCCAGCGGGCCTTCTGCTCGTCGGTGCCGCCGCAGAGGATCAGCTCGGCCGCGATCTCGGAGCGGGTGCCGAGGCTGCCCACGCCGATATAGCCGCGGCTCAGTTCCTCGGAGACGACGACCATGGACGCCTTGCTGAGGCCCAGACCGCCGTATTCCTCGGGGATGGTGAGGCCGAAGACGCCCATCTCGGCCAGTTCCTCGATGATCTCCATCGGGATGAGTTCGTCCTTGAGGTGCCAGTCATGGGCGTGCGGCTCGACCCGGTCGAGCGAGAAGCGGCGGAACTGCTCGCGGATCATCTCGAGCTCGTCCTCGAGGCCGGTGCGGCCCACGGTGATCTCGGCGGCGCGGTCCTGCATCAGCTCGACGAGCCGCGTGCGGGCGGCCTGGCTGTTGCCGCGCGAGAGGAGGGTTCGCACCTCGGGCGCGTCGAAACCCGAGAGCGCGTCGGAGCCGAGGCCGAGGTCGGCAAGGCGGACGATCTCGGTCTGGTTCATGGGGATGCCGCCGGCGATCTGGTGGAGATATTCGCCGAACGCGATCTGGTGGAGGAGCGCCTCGACCTCGCCGAACTGGCCCCGTTCGGTCAGGCGATCGGCCCAGGCCTGCATCTGGCGCAGCGCCTCCACATAGGTGGCGAGCCACGCGAGGCCGTGCGCCGCCGACTGGTTGGCCTCGATCCGGGCGCCGGAGACGCGGCCCTCGACGGTGACCATGCCGCGCAGGCTTTCGGTGGCGAGGTTGAGCACCTGCTCGGCGGCGGGCAGGGCCGCGCGGGTCAGGGTCAAGAGATCGTCGAGCGCCGCGGAGGATCGGGGCGTGATGTCCTGTCCGTCATGTGCCATGGTCGGGGCTCCTTTCGCCTGTCGCGGATCTGTCCGGGACGGTTTAGCCATTTCGCAGTTGCAGCGCAACTATTTTGCCCTTGCGGCATCCGTTGCGTTCTTTAATTGCGTGCCGAATGTCCCGCCGCCATGCGGTAGGGTGCCGCAGCATGCATGGAGCAGAGCATGACGGAGCCCCTCTCGGCCACCATCCTCGTCGCCGCGCTCGCAATCACCTTCGCCGCGGGGGTGCTCAAGGGTGCGGTGGGATTCGGCCTGCCCACCGTGATGATCGCGGGGCTGAGCCTGCTGGTGGCGCCGGACGTGGCACTGGCGGCGCTGGTCTTTCCGACGCTCCTGTCGAACGGGCTTCAGGCGATGCGGGGCGGGCGCGCGGCGGCGCTGGCCGCGCTCCGGCGCTTCGCGCCGTTCCTCGTGGCGGGCTTCGTGCTCATGATCCTGTCGGCGCAGGCGGTGCCGTGGATGTCGGCGCGGCTGATGCTGCTGCTGATCGGCATCCCGGTGAGCCTCGTGGCGGGCTTCGCGCTGATGGGGCGGACCCTGCCGATCCCGACCCCGCCGACCGCGCGCATCCAGGCCGTGGTCGGCGCGGTCGCGGGGTTCTTCGGCGGCATCACCGGTATCTGGGGGCCGCCGACCGTGGCGCTTCTGACCGCGATGCACACGCCCAAGGTCGAGCAGATCCGGATCCAGGGTGTCGTCTATGGCCTGGGCGCGCTGACGCTCGTGGCGTCGCACACCGTCTCGGGCGTGCTTGACGCGCGGTCGGCGGTCGCGTCGCTTCTGCTCTGCGTCCCGGCGCTGGCCGGGCTCCACGTGGGTTTCCGGGTGCAGGACCGGCTGGACCAGCGGCGGTTCGAGCGCGTGACGCATGTGGTGCTTCTGCTGGCGGGAGGATTCCTGATCCTGCGCGGACTGGCGGCGGGGTGAGCGAATCGAGGGGCACACCCCGTGGCGCGATCCCTGTCCGCTGCGCGCAACCGGCGGGGAATTCGGCGTTTTTCGGCCCGCGCGCCCCCTAAAGAGCCGTTTTCGGCCCACGCGACGGGAGGTTTCCGTTTTTGTTTTTCGCGATTTCTATCTATAGTCCCGGTCAAGCCATTGAGAGCCAAAACATCTTGAACCCGGGGGGGACCGATGATCCGATCGGAGCTGATTCAGAAAATCGCCGATGAGAACCCGCATTTATACCAGAGGGATGTGGAAAAGATCGTCAATACGATATTCAACGAGATCACCGACGCCATGGCGCGCGGCAAGCGGGTGGAGCTTCGCGGCTTCGGCGCCTTTTCGGTCAAGAAGCGCGACGCGCGCACCGGACGGAACCCGCGCACCGGAGAAGCCGTTGAGGTCGAAGAGAAACACGTGCCGTTCTTCAAGACGGGCAAGCTTCTCAGGGATCGTCTGAACGGGAAAGACTGAATGCGGTATATTCGTTACGCCTGTATCGCCATCTTCGCGGTGGCCCTCATCCTCGTTGCCCTGGCGAACCGGCAGATGGTGGCCGTGCGGCTCATCCCCGCCGAGCTGAACAGCATGGCGGCGGTGACGCCCGCCCACGAGGTGCCGCTTTTCGTGGTGATCTTCGGCGGCGTCCTGGCGGGGCTGGTCCTGGGCTTCCTGTGGGAATACATCCGCGAGGCCAAGGAGCGCGCCGCGGCCGCCCGGCAGGCGCGCGAGATGGCACGGCTTCGCGCCGAGCTGCGTCGCCTGAAGGGGGAGCGGCGCCAGAACAGCGACGACGTGCTCACCCTTCTGGACGAGACCGGCTGACCCGATGGCACGAGACATGCGGGTCAAGATCTGCGGGATCACCCGGGCCGGTGACGTGGACGCCGCCGTCGATGCAGGCGCGGCGTATCTCGGGCTCAATTTCTTCGAAAGATCGCCGCGCTACGTCGCGCCCGAGGCGGCGCGGGCGCTTGCGCTGCGCGTGCCGGAGGGGATCGCCAAGGTGGCGCTCGTCGTCGATGCCGATGACGAGACGATACGCGCGATCACCGACATCGTGCCGCTCGACATGCTGCAACTGCACGGACACGAGACGCCCGAGCGCGTGACCGAGGTGAAGGCGCGCTTCGGCCTGCCGGTGATGAAGGTGGTGGCCCTTGCCGGGCCCGAGGACCTGGGCGCGATCGACGCGCATGCGCGGGCGGCCGACCAGCTTCTGGTCGATGCCAAGCCGCCCGAGGGGGCGGACCGGCCCGGCGGCAACGCGGTCGCCTTCGACTGGTCGCTCGTCGCGGGACGGCGCTGGCCGGTGCCGTGGATGCTGGCGGGTGGGCTCAACGTGGACAACGTGGCCCGCGCGGTCGCGGCCACGGGTGCGCGGCAGGTCGATGTCGCCTCGGGGGTCGAGACCGCGCCCGGCAGGAAGGACGCGGCGCTGATGCGGGCCTTCATCGACGCGGCCCGGTCATGATCACGTTCCGCGACGCGATGCGCGGCGACGTGCCCCGCATTTGCGCGCTCATGTCGGATGACGTGCTGGGCCGGACGCGGGAGGGGCATGAGATGCGCCGCTATCTCGACGCGTTCGACCGGATCGCGGAAGAGCCGCAGAACCACCTGATCGTGGGCGAGATGGACGCGCGGATCGTGGCGACCTACCAGATCACCTTCATCTCGGGCCTGTCGCTCGGGGCCACGCGGCGGGCGCAGGTCGAGACCGTGCGCGTGGCCACCGACCTGCGCGGGCGGGGCATCGGGCGCGAGATGTTCGCCGATGCCGAGGCACGGGCGCGCGAGGCGGGATGCGGGTTGCTGCAACTCACCATGAACCGCACGCGCGCAGACGCGCATCGCTTCTACGAGGGGCTGGGATTCGCCGCCACCCATACCGGGTTCAAGAAGACGCTGTGAGCCCCCGCGACGGGGCTTTATGGCGGCACTGCGCGATTTGTGCGCGCGCAACGGTATCACGAAAAATGATGGGGCACCCAACGAATCGCGGCAAAATGTCGCGAACCTGCTAAGGTTGCCGCGCCCCCATGCCGGGGCGCCAACATAAAAAGGAGGGTAGAAAATGCCCGAGAAAATAGTCGTCGGATACGATGGCAGCGAGGGATCGAAACGCGCGCTCGAGTTCGCCATGGAGAGGGCGAAGGCACAGGGCGCCGGGGTCGTGGTGGCCCATGTGCTGGAATGGTCGCCCTATTCCTTCCTCACCAAGGAGGAGCTGGAAGAGCGGCATGTCAGGCGCAAGGAGGAGCTGACCCGCGCGGAGGAGCACGTGCTGTCGCCGGTGGTCGGAAAGCTCCAGAAGGGCGGCGTGAATGTCGAGACCGCGCTCAGATACGGCAATGTCGCCGATACGCTGAGCCTCATCGCCAAGGAGACGGGGTCCACCCAGGTGGTCATCGGCCGCACGGGCGAGAGCGGGCTTTCGTCGCGCATCTTCGGCTCGGTCGCGGGATCGCTCGCGCAATCCTGCACCGTGCCAGTCACCATCGTTCCCTGACATCCGGAGATATCACATGACATATCCGATCAAAGTTCCGGCGCTGGCCGCGGCGACGGCGTTCCTTGCCTCGCCGGCGATGGCGCAATCGCTTGACGAGCAGGTGAACGCGATCTTCGCGAGTTCGACCGGCTGGTTCGTAAATCTCATCTTCGCCCCGCTGCCCGGCACCGCGTTCCCGTGGATCGTGCTGTGGCTGGTCGTGGGCGCAACGATCTTCACCTTCTATTTCGGCTTCGTCCAGTTCCGCGCCTTCGGGCATTCCATCTCGCTGGTGAAGGGCGACTATTCCGATCCCGACGACGCGGGCGAGGTCAGCCATTTCCAGGCGCTGGCCACGGCGCTTTCGGGGACGGTGGGCCTTGGCAATATCGCGGGGGTCGCGGTGGCCGTGGGCATCGGCGGACCCGGCGCGACATTCTGGATGATCCTCGCGGGCCTCATGGGCATGGCGTCGAAATTCACCGAATGCACGCTCGGGGTCAAATACCGCAACGAGTATCCCGACGGGCGCGTCTCGGGCGGGCCCATGTACTACATGGTCAAGGGGTTCGAGGAACGCGGGCTGCCGCTGGGCAAGTTCATGGCGGTGCTGTTCTCGGTCTTCTGCATCCTCGGAGCGCTGGGCGGGGGCAACATGTTCCAGGCCAACCAGGCCCATGCGCAGATCTCGAACGTGATGGGCGACTATCCGGGCTGGATCACGGGGCTGGTCTTTGCCGCGGTCGTCTTCGCGGTGATCGTGGGCGGCATCAAGTCGATCGCCAAGGTCACCGAGAAGGTCGTGCCGTTCATGGGCGTCCTCTACGTGGCGACGGCGCTGGTCATCATCCTGATGAACGCGGACCAGATCGGCTGGGCCTTCGGACAGATCTTCTCGGGCGCCTTCACCGGGCTCGGTGTCGCGGGTGGCCTCGTGGGTGCGCTGATCCAGGGGTTCAAGCGGGCCGCCTTCTCGAACGAGGCGGGCGTGGGATCGGCCGCGATCGCCCACTCGGCGGTGCGCACGAAGGAGCCGATCACCGAAGGGTTCGTGTCGCTCCTGGAGCCCTTCATCGACACGGTGGTGATCTGCACGATGACCGCGCTCGTCATCATCATCACGGGCCAGCTCGTCAGCGACCCGACCACCGGCCTCTACCAGATCAACGAGGCCACGGGTGCGATCCGCACGGTCAACGACACGTCGGGCGTGGCGCTCACCTCGGCGGCGTTCTCGTCTTCGTTCGGGTGGTTCCAGTACGTGCTGGCGCTCGCGGTGGTGCTCTTCGCCTTCTCGACGATGATCTCCTGGAGCTATTACGGCCTCAAGGCGTGGACCTTCCTCTTCGGCGAGGGGGACACGAAAGAGCTGGTCTTCAAACTGATCTTCTGCGTCTTCGTGGTGATCGGCGCGGCGGCGAGCCTCGGGCCGGTGATCGACTTCTCGGACGCGGCGATCTTCGCCATGGCGGTCGTGAACATCATCGCGCTCTACTGCCTGATGCCGATCGTGAAGCGCGAGCTGAAGAGCTACCAGGCGCGGCTCAAGTCGGGTGAGATCAAGAAATACACCTGACCTGACCGGATCACACGAAGGAAGGAGGGCCGGGCGGCAGCGTCCGGCCCTTTGCGTGGAGACCGGGAGCCTGCGAAATTCCGGGCAAAATACCCGCAGGGAATCCGGGCATCGCCGTTTGCTCTGGAAATCCGCCGCGCCGTTGCATATTCACGGGCAGGAGCGACACAAGGGGACCCTGGCACGATGAACGATCTCTTCAACTCCTTCATGACCGGCCCCGACGAGAAGGGCCGCTTCGGCAAGTTCGGCGGGCGGTTCGTCAGCGAGACGCTGATGCCGCTCATCCTCGAGCTGGAAGAGCAGTACGAGCATGCCAAGACCGACCAGAGCTTCTGGGACGAGATGCATGATCTCTGGACGCATTACGTGGGCCGGCCCAGTCCGCTCTATTACGCCGCGGGCCTGACCGAGCACCTGGGCGGCGCGAAGATCTATCTCAAGCGTGACGAGCTGAACCACACGGGCGCACACAAGATCAACAACGTTCTGGGGCAGATCCTGCTCGCGCGGCGCATGGGCAAGACGCGCATCATCGCCGAAACGGGCGCGGGTCAGCACGGCGTGGCCACGGCGACGGTCTGTGCCAAGTTCGGGCTGAAATGCGTGGTCTACATGGGTGCGCATGACGTGGAGCGGCAGAAACCCAACGTGTTCCGCATGCGCCTTCTGGGTGCGGAGGTGATCCCGGTGACATCGGGGCGCGGCACGCTCAAGGATGCGATGAACGACGCGCTGCGCGACTGGGTGACGAACGTGCGCGACACGTTCTACTGCATCGGCACGGTGGCGGGCCCGCATCCCTATCCGGCCATGGTGCGCGATTTCCAGTCGATCATCGGCAAGGAAGCCCGCGAACAGATGCAGGCCGCCGAGGGGCGGCTGCCGGACACGATCATCGCGGCCATCGGCGGCGGGTCGAACGCGATGGGCCTTTTCTACCCGTTCCTCGACGACAAGGACGTGGCGATCATCGGCGTGGAAGCCGGCGGCAAGGGCGTGGATGAGAAGATGGAGCATTGCGCGTCGCTGACCGGCGGGCGGCCGGGCGTGCTGCATGGCAACCGCACCTACCTTTTGCAGGACGATGACGGGCAGATCCTCGAGGGCTACTCGATCTCGGCGGGGCTCGACTATCCCGGCATCGGGCCCGAGCATAGCTGGCTGCACGAGACCGGACGGGCCAAGTATGTCTCGATCACCGACCGCGAGGCGCTCGAGGCGTTCCAGTTGTCATGCGAGAAGGAGGGGATCATCCCCGCGCTCGAGCCCTGCCATGCGCTGGCGCATGTGATGAAGATCGCGCCGGATCTGCCCGAGGATCACCTCATCATCATGAACATGTGCGGGCGGGGCGACAAGGACATCTTCACCGTGGCCAGGCATCTCGGCTTCGACATGGACGAGGGCGACTGACGCCGGAGGGGGGCGTTGCCCCCCGCCGCGAAGCCCCCGGGGGGCCTTCACGGCACCCCCCAGGATATTTCCGGCAGGAGAAGGGCGGGGCGCCCTTCGTGCGCGGCCTCAGCGGCAGACGCGTTCGGCTGTTTTCGCGTAGTTGGTATAGGTTTTCCAGAATGCCTCGTCGCCCGGACGGTCGGACATGCGGACCTCCTGCGCGCTGTGGGGGTCGTTGTAGAAGCTCACCGCGCGGGATTGATCGGCGCCCGAGAGCGTCTGGTCGGCGACGGCCTGGATGCAGCCGCAAAGCTCGTTCGAGCGGGCCTTGCGGTCGGAGTTCATGCAGGCGCGCTTGATCGGGCCGTTGGCGAAGGGCTTGGCGACCGGCACCCGGTAGGCCACCTCGGTCGTCGTGCCGTCGCTCACCATCACGGGGCGGGCGTTGGGCGTGATCGCGATGGGGGCCGAGATCGTGCGGGAGGCGGGAACGCGCCCGCCCTCGCGCTTGGCCTTGTGATAGCCGCCGCAGCCCGCGAGGAGCAGGACCAGGCCCAGGATGATCGGTTTCTTCATTGCTCTGCCTCGTTCGCCTTGAGGCCGGGACACGGACCGGCCACGCGTTATTTTTGCAGCGCAGTCTGCCCCAAGTCGCGGCGGTTTTCAATCGACAGATGGGAGCCTGCCGATGGGCGGGGGCTTGTGCGCGGGGCGGGGCTGTCCTAATTGCTGCTGGAACGCGAGGGTGGAGCAGGGCGATGACCGAGACGATCGAACGCGGGGCGATGGCGCTTATCGTCGTGACGCTGGTTGCGACGCTGGGGGTGTATTTCTGGGACAGGGAGTATTTCCACCTGGTCTATGCCGCCGAGGACGGGCTGGTGGAATATGGCACCGCGCTTTTCCTGCTGGTGGCGAGCGTCGTCCTGCTGGTGCGGGCGTCGCAGATGCGCGGGCGGGCGGGTGCGCTGGCCGTGGGGCTCACCTGTTTCTACGCGCTCCTCTTCTTCCTGGCCGCGGGCGAGGAGATCAGCTGGGGCCAGCGCATCTTCGGATGGGAGTCGGGGGAGTTCTTCAAGGAGAACAACAAGCAGTACGAGACCAACTTCCACAATCTCATGGTGGGGGACATGCACCTGGCCAAGACGCTTTTCGGGTCGGTCCTGACGGTGGTGATCCTGCTCTATCTCGTGGGGCTGCCGCTGCTTTACCCGCGCGGCGGATGGATCGCGCGGGTGGCCGACAGGCTGGCCGTGCCGGTGCCGAAGCTCAAGCACGGGATCATCGCGATCGTGGCGAGCCTCATCATAGCCGTGATCGACGTGCCGCGGAAATGGGAGGTCTACGAGTTGGTCTTCTCGCTGCTGGTCGTGTCGATCTTCCTCATGCCGCTCAATCGCGACAAGCTGTCCTGAGCCGCTCCCCGTCGGGGATGAGCAGGCAGGCCGCCAAGAGTTTGCGCGTGTCGTCGAAAACGGTGGGCTTCTCGCCGCGCCAGCGCGCGGCGTGGCGGTGGTGGCCTTCGCCTTCGAGCGTCTCGCGCATCTCGGTCGCGAAGGCGGTGAGGCGCTTGCGCAGGTTGGCGTGATAGGTGTCGCGGTGGCGCGCCTCCATCCGCAGGTGAAAGAGCGACGAGCGGGCGCGGGGGCGGATCTCGAGGGTCTCGATATAGCTCTCGACCCCCTGCCATTCGCGCAGGGCGCGCAGGCGATGCGCCTCGGCCCCGGTGAGGCGCCAGCGGGCGGCGGCGGCGGTGGCGCGGCGCGGGTCGCCGGGGGCGAAGCGGAGCCGCGCGAGGAGGTCGGCGGCGAGGAAGCGGCGCCGGGCGGCCTTGCCGGTACCAGCGCAGCCGGTTTCCATCAGGCGTTCCCACGCGAGATCGGCGCGGGTCCAGCCCGCCCCGCGCGCGACGTGCCATTCGGCGTCGGCGCGGTCAAATCCCCAGATACGCGGCGCGAACATGTTCGTTGTCGTGAAGCTCATCGGCGGGTCCCTCCAGCGCGAGATTTCCGGTTTCCAGCACGTAGGCGTGATCTGCGAGTTCGAGCGCAAGTTCTGCATTCTGTTCGACCAGGACGACGGAGAGGCCCTGCGCGTTGATCTCCTCGACGATCCGCGCGATCTCCTCG
Source organism: Roseovarius sp. SCSIO 43702 (assembly GCF_019599045.1). Lineage (NCBI taxonomy): Bacteria > Pseudomonadati > Pseudomonadota > Alphaproteobacteria > Rhodobacterales > Roseobacteraceae > Roseovarius > Roseovarius sp. SCSIO 43702. Next base: position 2,408,548 of record NZ_CP080623.1, on the reverse strand, counting down.
ACGATGACGGGGGCCAGGCCCATCGACGGTTCGTCCATGAGCAGAAGGCGCGGGCGCGACATGAGGGCGCGGCCGATGGCGAGCATCTGCTGTTCGCCGCCCGACATGGTCTTGGCCGTCTGGCGGCGGCGTTCGCGCAGGCGGGGGAAACGGTCGTAGACGTCCTCGAGGTCGCTGCGGATCGCGTCCTTGTCGCGGCGCAGGAAGGCGCCGGTGCGCAGGTTTTCCTCGACCGTCATGTCGGGGAAGATGCGGCGCCCCTCGGGGACATGGGCGATGCCGTGGGCCACCACCTTCGACGCGGGCAGCCCGTCGATGCGCTGGCCCTCGAAGGTGATCTCGCCCCGGGTGGGCGCGACCATGCCGGACATGGCGCGCAGGGTCGTGGTCTTGCCCGCGCCGTTGCCGCCGATGATGGTGACGATCTTGCCCTCGGGCACGGAAATCGAGATGTCGCGGATGGCGTTGATGTTGCCGTAGTTGACGGCCACGCCCTTCATCTCAAGCAACATGGCGCGCGCCCCCGAGATAGGCTTCGATCACGTCGGGATGGTTGCGGATGTCCGAGGGGCCACCCTCGGCCAGGAACTTGCCGAAGCTCATGCAGGTGATGCGATCGCAAAGCCCCATGATCGCCTGCATGTCGTGTTCCACCAGCAGGATGGTCATGCCGTCGGCCTTGAGCCGGCGCATGAGGTCCATCATCTGGCGCGTCTCCTCGGGGTTCATGCCGGTGAAGGGTTCGTCGAGCAGGATGATGTCGGGGTGGCTGGCATGGGCGACGGCCATGCCGAGGGCGCGCTGGTGCCCGTGGCTGAGGTCGCCCGCGCGTTCGGAGGCGAGGTGGTCGAGGCCGAAGAACTCGAGCGCGCTGTGCGCCCGGGCGAGCGCGCCCTTGCGATCCTCGCGGTCCCAGCCGACGATCGCGGCGAAGATGTTGGGGCGGAAGGACATGTGCGTGCCGATGAGCGCGTTCTCGAGCACGGTGAGCTCGGCGAAGAGCGTCGAGTGCTGGAAGGTGCGCACCACGCCGCGGCGCGCGACCTCGTGCATCTTGAGGCCCGATATGTCCTCGCCCCGCAGGAGCACCTGGCCGGAGGTCGGCGTGTAGAAGCCCGAGATCATGTTGAAGGTCGTCGTCTTGCCGGCGCCGTTGGGGCCGATGAGACCGTGGATCGACCCCTGCTCGACCGAGAAGCCGAGCGCGTCGACCGCGACGAGACCGCCGAAGCGCATGGTCAGGTCGCGGGTTTCGAGTAGGGCGGTCATGCGGTTTTCCTCCGGCGGGTGAGTTTCTGGACGAGGCTTTCGAGCCCGTTGGGCAGGAAGAGGATCGAGAGGATCAGGATCGCGCCGTAGATCAGCGGGCGCATCTGCTCGAAGCCCAGTTCGCGCAGCACCACCTCGTTGAGGATCGTGAGCGTGACACAGCCGAGGATCGGCCCGTAGAAGGTGCCGGTGCCGCCGACGATGGCCCAGGTGAGCACGAAGACCATGAGATCGAGGTCGAAGGAGTTGGGGTTGATCGTGCCCACGTAATGCGCGAGCAGCGCGCCGCCGAGACCCGCGAAGCCGCTGGCGATGGCGAAGGCGAGCGTGCGGTAGGCGCGCAGGTTGACGCCCGACGCCTCGGCCAGCTTGTCCTGCCAGTGGACCGCGTGGAAGGTGAGGCCCACGGGGCTTTTCTCGATCCGCCAGAGAAGCCAGAGGCAGATACAGACGATCACGCCGGCGAAGTAGTAGTAGCTGACCGGCTCGAAGAAGTCGAAATCGTAGATGCCGATCGAGAAGTCGGGCATCGGGTCGATCCCCTTGATCCCCTTCGGCCCGCCGAACGGATCGCGGAAGCGTTTCCACAGAAGGCGGATGATCTCGCCGGCGGCGAAGGAGCCGATGAGGAAATAGAAGCCCTTCATGCGGAAGAGCGGGAAGCTGAGCAGCACGGCGATGAGCGCCGCCGTGACCGCGCCGAGGACCATCGAGACCGGCACCCAGAGGCCCAGCTCCTTGGAGAAAAGCGCGCTGGCATAGGCGCCGACGCCCATGATCACCACATGCGCGAGCGACCATTCGCCGGTGAGCGTGAGCAGGCGGTAGGAGGAGACGACAAGGATGTTGATCGTGAGGAATACGAGGATTTCCTGCTGCGAGAAGCTGAGCCCGTGCGGAAGCGCGACGAGGGCGGCGGCGACGATCGGCCAGATTAGGAATTTAAGCACGGTCCGCACTCCCGAACAGGCCGGTGGGCTTGACGATCAGCACCAGGAGCATGAGCGAGAGCCCGACGATGTCGGCGATCACCCCGTCGTAGAAGGTGGTGACGAAGGTGTGCACGAAGGCATAGGCTATGGAGGCGACGATGGCGCCCTCGAGGCTCCCGACGCCGCCCACGATGATGACGATGAAGGCGGTGACGATGACCGAGTGGCCCATGTGCGGATTGACCGAGACGAGCGGCGCGGTGAGCGCACCGGCGATGCCGGCCATCCCGGCGCCGATGAACATGGCGATCTGCGCGGTGCGGGCGATCGAGATGCCCTGAAGCTCGGCCGCCTGCGGGTCCTGCGCCGAGGCCCGCAGCGCCCAGCCGAAGCGCGTGCGCTTGAGAAAGATCCAGAGCGCAGAGAGCAGCACGATCGCCGCGATGACCACATAGAGCCGGGCCAGCGGGAAGGATGCGTTGCCGAGCGAGATCACCTTCTGCGTAACCGGCGGGATATGCTCCATCCGCACGCCGAAGCCGATGGTGGCGAGCGCCTGGAGGATCATCAGGAAGCCGATGGAGGCCACGAGCCCGCCCAGCGGATTGTCCCGCAGGGGCCGGAAAAGCGCGCGCTCCATCAGGAGGCCGAGGCAGCCCACGAAGACGAGGCCCAGGGCCACCGCCGCGAGGAAGGGCATGTGCATGTCCGCATAGAGCGCCACGATGGCATAGGCGCCTGCCATGAAAAGCTCGCCATGGGCGAAGTTGATGACACCCATCACGCCGAAGATCAGCACGAGGCCGACGGCGACGAGGGAGATGTAGCTGGCCGCGTAGATCGAGTTCAGGACCGTCTGCACGAGGAGATCGGGGTCGAGCATGAGTATTGGCTTTCGACGTCAGGGGAGGGTTGGCGCGGGCCGGTGACGGCCCGCGCGCGTGATCGCGTCCGATGCAGGGAGGCGGAGGGCCTCAGCCGCGCTGGTCCCACATCTGGTCGTAGGCCTGCATGTGCTTGACCAGCAGGTCGCCATGCTTGTCGTACCATGCGGGAATGTTGCGGAAGCCCTTGATCGTGGCCTTGCCGTCCTCGATCACCACGACCGGCCAGTCCCCCACCAGCGCGTGGTCGATCCCGAAGAGGTCCTTGCCCCACCATTTCGCGTCGCCGAAGGCGTGCTTGCCCGTGCCGTCGGCGAGCATCGCTTCGAGCACCGCGTCGGGATCGGCCGAGCCCGCCTTCTCGGCGGCCGAGCGCCAGAGGTCCATGATCGAGGCGTATTCCCAGCTGACCGCGCCCCATTGGCCCGGAAAGCGCTTGTTGTACTCGGCATAGAAGCCGTTCGGGTCGTCGAAGTTGATGCGCGGGTCGTTGAGCGCGGGGTCGTCGAAATCGGGGAACTGGAAGATGAAGCCTTCCATGAACTCCTTGGACGTCTTGTCGATCATCTGGTCGTAGAAATCGGCCGTGCAGGAGATGATCTGCCCCTCGTAGCCCTGCTGGAAGAGCTGTTCGGCGATGGGGTGGACGTAATCCGAGTAACAGGTGTCGAGGCAGACGATATCGGGGTTGCCCGACAGGAGCCGCGTGACCACCGGCGCGAAATCGGTGGTAGCCGGGTCGAAGAGGAGCGGCTCGTCCTGCATCTCGATCCCCGCCGCCTCGAAGGCCGCGAGGTAGGTGGCGACGGAGGGCAGGCCGAGCGCGTCGTCCTGCGCGCACATCACGGCGGTCTTGAGCTCGGGGCGGTTCTCGGCCAGCCAGTCGACGCCCGTCACGTTGTAGATCGGGTGCACCTCGGCGGGTGCGATGAGCGTGGTGGTGTCGGGGCTGAGGTCCGAGGGCAGCAGCGTGGAGAAGAGCATCCCCGTCTTGTCGGCGACGGGCTGCACCCCCGGCCAGGTGTCGCCGCCCAGCATCATGATGAAGGAGACGCCGTCCTCGCGGATGAGCTTGGTGGCGCCGGTGCGGGCCTTGGCGGGGTCATACTCGTTGTCGTAGGCCACGAACTCGACCGGGTGCTTGGTGCCGCCCAGGTCGATGCCGCCCGCCTCGTTCACGCGCTCGGCCCAGATTTCGCAACCGTCGAGGCCCGGCTTGCCCCAGGCGGCGACGGCGCCGGTGAGCGGCGCGAGGAAACCGATCTTGATCGGATCCCCCGCCGCGAGGGCGGCGCCCGGAAGCCCCGCCGCGGCGGCGGTGGCGGCGGTCGATTTCAGGAACGTGCGGCGGGTGAGACCCGGGGCGCGGAATTTGGAAAACATTGTCGAACTCCCTTGTTGGCAACGCCGGCGAAGGCCGGCGATCGGCTGACGGCGAAACGGGGCGTCCCTCCGGCGTTATGGCGTCGCCGGTAAAATACCAATTTCAGACCAATTGGCTTCGCGCCCCGAATTCGCGGAAAGCGTAGCAAGGAATTCACATTTCACAAAGCAATTCCGGCGAAAGTGGTTCAGTTCACTATACCAATTGGCTCAATTCGGGCCTTCAGGCGGACCAGTTGACCCGCGAGTGACCGCGCGGGGCCGCCGGACAGGCCGCGAATCGCAAGGCGCGGGGCGCGCGCGCCCGCCCGCCGTCAGATGATCTCGTCCTCGTCGAAGAGGGGGGCCGCGTCGAGATGGGCGCTCACGCCCTCGGCGGCGGCGTCGGCACGAGGCGTGGTGGCGATGTGGAAGAGCGCGTCGCCCTCGTAGACCACCGGCATGTTCGTGCGGCCGATCACGATGCCCGTCTCGTCGCATGTCACCTCGGTCTCGATCTCGCCGAATGGGTCGGCGACGGCGCCCAGCACCGTGCCCGGCTCGACCGTGTCGCCGATGCCGAGATAGCCCCGGAAGAGACCGCCCGCCGGCGCGCGATACCAGTGGGACGTGGTGCAGAGCACCGGCTCGACCTCGGGCAGGGGGGCGAAATCGTCGCCGATCATGCGCAGCGCGTTCATCACCCGCAAGATGCCCGCGACGCCCGCGCGCACGCCCAACTCGTCGAAGCGCAACCCTTCGCCGCCCTCGTAGAGCAGCACGTCGATGCCCTTCTCCTCGGCGGCCATGCGCAGGGAACCTTCACGCAGCTTCGAGGTCATCATCACCGGCGCGCCGAAGATCCGGCCCAGCCGGCGCAGGCGGCGGTTGTCGGGCGAGAGGCGGATCTGCGGCAGGTTGGTGCGGTGGATGGCCGCCGAATGGAGGTCGATCCCCACCTCGGAGCGCATCACCACCTCCTGCATGAAGCAGTCGGCAAGCTGCGCGGCCATGGAGCCCGTGGGGCTTCCGGGAAAGCAGCGGTTTAGGTCGCGCCGGTCGGGGAGATAGCGGGAATGGTTGAGGAAGCCGTAGGTGTTGACGATGGGCACCGCCAGGAGCGTGCCGTCGAGATCGGCGAGCCCCTCGGCGGCCAGCAGGCGGCGCACGATCTCGACCCCGATCACCTCGTCCCCGTGGACGGCCGCCGAGACGAAGAGCACCGGGCCGGGCCGGCGCCCGTGGACCACCTCGACCGAGAGCGTCACGGGCGTGTGGTCGGGCAGGGTGGAGACGGGGATGTTGACCGTGGCGCGCGTGCCGGGGTCGACGGAACGGTCGCCGATGACGAAGGGGTCGCGTGCCATGGTCTGCCTGCAAGCGGTTTCGGATGCGGCCTGATTAGGTCGGCAGGGGCGGTTTGTCCATCGCCGCGCGGGGGCGCGCGGCCTAGAGACCCCGCTCGGCGACGATGGTGTCCGCGAGATGCGCGGGGCTGCGATCCTCGGCGCGGGCGCGGTCGAGGATGCGCTCCATCGTGGTGGACAGCGCGGCGAGCTTGTCCTCGACCCATGGCGCGCGATCCTCGATGCGCAGGATCTCGGCGGCGACGTTGATGATGCCGCCGCCATTGGCGACGTAGTCGGGCAGGTAGAGGATGCCGCGGGCATGGAGCGCGTCGGCGTCGCCCGGCGCGGCGAGCTGGTTGTTGGCGGCGCCGGCGACGAGGCGGGCGCGGATCTCGGGGATCGTGGTGGCGTTGAGAATGCCGCCGATGGCGCAGGGGGCGAAGATGTCGGCGGGGGCCGCGTGGATCGTGGCGGTGTCGCCCGCCTCGGCCGCGAACTCGGCACGGGCCTCTTCGACCCGCGCGGGCACGGTGTCGGCCACGGTGAGGCGCGCGCCGGTCTCGTGCAGCAGGCGGCAGAGGTGCCAACCCACGTGGCCCAGCCCCTGCACCGCGACGTGACGCCCGCGCAGATCGTCCGAGCCGAAGGCGTGCCGCGCACCCACGCGCATCGCGTCGAACACGCCGCGCGCGGTCACGGGCGAGGGATCGCCGCTGGCGAAGGGGCCGCTGTCACGGCCGGCGACATAATCGGTCTCCTGCGCGATATGGGCCATGTCGGCGGGCGACATGCCCATGTCCTCGGCGGTCCAGTAGCGGCCCTCGAGCTTGTCGATGGCGCGGCCCATGGCGCGCAGCATGGCGGGCGTCTTGGAATCCGGATGCCCGATGATCACCGCCTTGCCGCCCCCGAGGGGCAGGTTCGCGGCGGCGTTCTTGTAGCTCATCCCGCGCGAGAGGTTGAGCACGTCGGCGAGCGCGGCGTCGGTATCGGGATAGGGGCGCATCCTCAGCCCGCCCGCCGCGGGGCCGAGCCGGGTGGAATGAAGCGCGATGAAGCCCGTGAGCCCCGACGCCTCGTCCTCGACGCGCCAGACGTCCTCGTGACTTTCGATTTCCAGACGCGTGAGCATCGACAGCCTCCCTCTCTCCCGGTCGAATCGTGGGCGGAGGATACGCGGGCCGGGTTGCGCGATGTGGCCAAAATTTCGTAGGGAGCGGCTCATGTTTGGAGGATTCCGCCAAGGATTGCCGATATGACGCGGGAATTGGACCGTATCGACCGCGAGATCATCGCCGCGCTGCAACGCGACGGGCGGCGCACATTGTCCGATCTTTCCGAGGGGATCGGCCTTTCGCCCACGCCGCTTGCCCGGCGCATCGCCCGGCTCGAGCGCGACGGGGTGATCACCGGCTATGCCGCCCGCGTCGACCAGGAGGCGCTGGGCCTCGCGCTGACGGCCTTCATCCACGTGGAGCTCGAGACCCAGTCGCGCGACGCGCTGGCGCGGTTCGAGGCGGCGCTGCGCCGGTTCGACGAGGTGACGGAATGCCACCTGATGACCGGCTCGCGCGATATCCTGATCCGCGCCGTGGCCGCCGATCTCAAGGCCTTCGACCGCTTCCTCGAGGAAGGGCTGATGCAGGTGCCGAACATCCGCGCGATGCGCACGAGTTTCGCGCTGCGCACGATGATCCGGCGCGACGTGCTGCCGCTCGGCTGAAGCGCGGGGTCAGTGGCGGATCTCGAACCCGTTACCCTCGGGCGGGTCGGCGGGCGCCGTCTCGACCGATTTGACCACCGCGGCGGGCGGCCCGTGGTCGAGGTGCCTGACCATGTCGTCCACCGCATGGTCCGGCCCGGACAGGAGGGCGGTGACGCTCCCGTCCGCCTCGTTCCTGACCCAGCCCGCCAGGTCGCGGTTCTTGGCCTCGACCTGTGTCCAGGCGCGATAGGACACGCCTTGCACCCGGCCCTCGATCCGGGCCTTGATCGTCTTGGTCCCGGTCATGACGGGCCTCCTTTCGCGGAAGAAGCGTACCACATCGGGGCGAGTCGAGGGGGTGATTTCGGGTGCGGTGTGTCGCGCGTCATCTCAGCCTGTACCTGCCGGCGCCCAGAAACTCGAGAAATCCGTTATCCCGCAGCACCTGCAACTGTTGTCTGATCTTGGGCCTCACGTTGTTGTTGCCGGGATAGACCTGCGAAAGCCGGTCCTCGAACGCGTATATCTCGGCAAGTGTAAATTCTTCCTTTCCGCAAGGTTCCGCGCCTGGGACCGATGGCCTGTTCCGCCCCGTGACAGGAGCGTGAGGGAAGGGTCGCGGGCGCACCAAGCCACCTTGACCAGCCCCCGAAACCCCGACATATCCCCTTTCATGACACCGCTTTCCCATATCCGCAATTTCTCGATCGTGGCGCATATCGACCACGGGAAATCGACGCTGGCCGACCGGCTCATCCAGCAGACGAACACCGTCTCGGCGCGCGAGATGAAGGAGCAGCTTCTCGATGCGATGGATATCGAGCGGGAGCGGGGCATCACGATCAAGGCCAACACCGTGCGGATCGAGTACGACGCGCAGGATGGCGAGCATTACGTGCTGAACCTCATCGACACGCCCGGGCATGTGGATTTCGCCTACGAGGTGTCACGCTCGATGCGGGCGGTGGAGGGCTCGCTCCTGGTGGTGGACAGCACGCAAGGGGTCGAGGCGCAGACGCTGGCCAATGTCTACCAGGCGATCGACGCCGATCACGAGCTGATCCCGGTGCTCAACAAGATCGACCTGCCGGCCTCGGATATCGACCGGGTGGCCGAGCAGATCGAGGACGTGATCGGCATCGACGCGAGCGGAGCCATCCCGGTGAGCGCCAAGACCGGGCAGGGCATCGTCGAGACGCTCGAGGCCATCGTCCATCAGCTGCCCGCGCCCAAGGGCGATGCGGAGGCGCCGCTGAAGGCGATGCTGGTCGATTCGAAATACGACCAGTATCTCGGGGTCATCTGTATCGTGCGGATCATCGACGGGGTGCTGCGCAAGGGCGACCGCATCCGCATGATGAAGACCGGCGGTACCTATGACGTGGACGACGTGGGCATCTACCGCCCCGCGATGACGGCGGTGAAGGAGTTGGGGCCGGGCGAGATCGGCTATCTCAACGCCTCGATCAAGCAGGTGCGCGACACCCGCGTGGGCGACACGATCACCCATGTGAAACGGCCCTGCGCCGAGGCGCTGCCGGGCTTCAAGCCGTCGGTGCCGGTGGTGTTCTGCGGGCTCTTCCCGGTCGACTCGGCCGAGTTCGAGGATCTGCGGGACGCGATCGAGAAGCTGGCGCTCAACGATGCGAGCTTCACCTACGAGATGGAGACGAGCGCGGCGCTGGGCTTCGGCTTCCGCTGCGGGTTCCTGGGCCTGCTGCATCTCGAGGTGATCCGCGACCGGATCGAGCGGGAGTATGACATCGAGCTCATCACCACGGCGCCCTCGGTGATCTACCACGTCTACATGAAGGACGGGACCAAGCAGGACCTGCACAACCCCGCCGACATGCCGGACCTGACCTATGTCGATCACGTGGAGGAGCCGCGGATCAAGGCGACGATCCTCGTGCCGGACGAATACCTGGGCGACGTGCTCAAGCTCTGCCAGGACCGGCGGGGGATACAGCTCGACCTCACCTACGCGGGCAGCCGGGCGATGGTGGTCTATGACCTGCCCCTGAACGAGGTGGTGTTCGACTTCTACGACCGGCTCAAGTCGGTGACGAAGGGCTATGCGAGCTTCGATTACCAGATGGAAGGGTACCGCGAGGACAACCTCGTCAAGATGCAGGTGCTCGTCAACGAGGAGCCGGTGGACGCGCTTTCGATGATGGTGCACCGCGACCGCGCCGAGATGCGGGGCCGGGCGATGTGCGAGAAGCTCAAGGACCTGATCCCGCGCCACATGTTCAAGATCCCGATCCAGGCGGCCATCGGCGGCAAGGTCATCGCGCGCGAGACGCTGAGCGCGCTCAGGAAGGACGTGACGGCGAAATGCTATGGCGGGGACGCGACGCGCAAGCGCAAGCTCCTGGAGAAGCAGAAGGCCGGGAAGAAGAAGATGCGCCAGTTCGGCAAGGTCGAGATCCCGCAGGAAGCCTTCATCAGCGCCTTGAAGATGGACGAATGAGCCCGATGCCGGCATGACGCCGCTTTGATCGAATCCGCAGATTGTGGTATTTTTCACGTCGCGGGGTGAAGAATATCGTTGCGACGCAATCAGGCTTCCGCCCCCATCGTTTCTTTTTGGGGGAGGGGAAACGCCATGCGATACGAGGATTACGCGTCCGCCGCGCGCGGGCTTTACATCGCTTATGCCTTCATCGGGCTGGGTCTGGCCATCATGTTGCTCGGCGTCGGGATGGCGGCGATCCCGACCGACAAGACCAATTTCTTTGAAATCTGGATCAACCGGGTCGATGTCGCACCCTGGATCGTCGGCCTCGTGGGCGGGATGATCGCGGCCGGGGCCTATGGCGTCCGGCGCGTCTACCTCTCGCGGGTATGGCGGTTCGAGGACGCGGTGCGACAGCAGGTCCAGGCCGCGCAGCGCGAGGGCCGTCCCATCGGGGACGATCTTCGGCACGTCGCGTCGAAGGCCGCCGCTTTCCAGCGCAGACGCCATGGATACCGGCGGCTCGCGTTTGCGATCGGGTCGGTCTTTTTCGTCGTGTCCATCGCCTTTTTCGCGTGGCTGGGCTGGATTGCCCACGAGAAGGGGGAAGATCCCATATTGGGCCTGGTCATGGCGGGGTTCTTCGGCCTGGGGTTCATTCGGCTGATACTCGAGCGGCCGCGGCCCCTGCGATAGGCGGGAAGAGGCCGGCCCGGGCGCTTGCGCGAACGAAGCCTCGCCACGCGCCGAAGCCGTGCTATCTTCTGCATCTCATTGCATAGGGAGGACCAGTGATGAAACACCTGACACTTGCCGCCGCCTTTACCATGCTTGCCGTGCCAGCCTTCGCGGGCCAGTGCCCGGCCGATATGGCGGCCATCGACGAGGCCATGGCGACCGCGCAGCTTTCCGAGGCCGAAATGGCCGAGGTCAAGGCGCTCCGCGCGGAGGGCGAGGAACAGCATGCGGCCGGCGATCACGAGGCATCGGTCGAGACGCTGGCCGAAGCCAAGGCGATGCTCGGCATCGAGTGAGGCCGACGGCTTCGCGGTGAGCTACTGACCCCTTGCGGCGCATGGCTGCAAGGGGCGCCGGGGGTTTCGTCGCGCGGGAGGGCGCAGTGGCGCCCAAGAACGGACCGTGGCGGGCCGGGGCGATATCCGTTCGCGTGCGTCTCCGATTGCGCCGCCGACGTTGACCCAGATCAATGCAAAGGTCTAAAGGGGTGCGCAAGGTCAGCCGCGACACTCTTTCAGCCGGAGCCCATGCCCATGCTACGTCTTGCCATCGTCCTGCATACCTTCATCGGCACCTCGGCCGCGGGGGCGGCCGTGATCGCGGTCCTCGTGATGGGCTACATGGGCATGATGCCGATCCTCTGGGCGGCGCTGGCGGGCTTCCTGGTGTCAATCCCGCTGACCTGGATGGTGGCGAAGACGATCTATGACGGGTCCTGAACGGGCCCCGCCAAAGAAATTGACAGTGTCCCCCTCATCGCTACCATGACCCGCATTCTTGGGGAATTAAGGAAGGTGAGGGGATGACACAGAGGGTGATCGTGGCGGCGGGTGCCGCGTTGGGGCTGCTCGCGGGGGCGGCGGCGGTGCAGGCGGGGGAGACGCGGATCCACCCCTATGCCGCGAAGGAGAACCATTGTCCCGCCGGGTTGCAGCCGGTGACGATCAGCGGCGTGATCTGCTGCGGGACGCCCACGACGCATGTGAGCTATCAGCAGATGATGCGCCACCCGGTGCCGAAGAAGACGGTGCAGAAGGTGCGCTACTCGGCACGGGCGCATTGCGCGGAAGGCGTGAAGGGCTGCGACTGAGCCCGGTGCGACCGGCGCAACCGACCTCTACGCCCGCGCGCTGTTGCCCGCGGGCGTTTGCCTTGTCGAACGGGCCGATCCGGGTTTTCAGAGCAGGCTGAGATCGGCGGCCATCTGCCGGCCGTCGCGGCCCTCCTCCAGTTCGTAGCTGACCTTCTGATCGTCGGCGAGGCCAGTGAGGCCCGACCGTTCGACGGCCGAGATATGCACGAACACGTCCTTGCCGCCGTCATCGGGTGCGATGAAGCCGTAGCCTTTGGTGGTGTTGAACCATTTCACGGTGCCGGTGGGCATTCCGCTTCTCCTTTATAGTCTCGTCCCCGGACGGACATGCCGGGCCATGGCGGTCCCGCCGGTCCGGTGCTGAGTGCGTGTCGGGCGGCCGGGTCACACCCTCAAAGATTGCACGTCTGGCCGAAAAGGCAAGAAAATCCGCGTGACGCCGGTGGCGGACCGGGGTAGTCGCGGCATGAATGGGGAGGGATGTGCCATGAAGATCTACGTGTTGAAGACATGCGACACCTGCCGCAACGCCGTGAAGGAGTTGAAGGCGGCCGGGCACGCGCCCGAGGTCGTGGACGTGCGCGAGGAGGGCGTGCCCGAGGCGGTGCTCGCCGCCGCGCATGACCGCTTCGGCGCGGCGCTGGTCAATCGCCGCTCGACCACCTGGCGCGGGCTGGATGACGCGGAGCGCGCGGCGCCGGCGGTTCCGCTTCTGCGCGGGCATCCGACGCTGATGAAACGCCCGCTCGTGGTGTCGGGGGACGAGATGACGCTGGGCTGGGACGCGGCGGCGCGGGAACGCTGGCTCGGCGGGTGAGTGGCCGGGGAGCGGATGCCCGGGCGCGCGCCGTGGCGCTGTTGGCGGACGTCGTGACACGAGTATTTTTGGCAATATGAAGCAGGGGGTTACGCGACGATCCTCGCGCGGCGCATGAAGAGCGCGTCGAGCGAGAGAGGGCCTGCGCCCTTGATGACCAGCACCGCGAGGAGGAACAGCCAGAGCGCGCGCTGGTCCATGATCACCGCGTCGGGGAACCGGTCGAACCATGCGCCGCGCGTGGCAGGTTCATGGATGGCGCCGTGGCCCCAGAGATCGGTGAGCGTCTGGACCGTGACGAAGCCGATCATGCCAAGGGCCGAGAGGCGGGTCAGAAGGCCCAGCACGATGAGCGCCGGGAGCAGGAACTCCGCCCAGGTGCCGGCAAGCACGACGAGCGTGTGGAAGGTGGAAAGCTGGCTCGTGTCGAAGCCCGCCGCCTCCATCTGGCGGGGGAAGATCTGGGCGTAGGCGCCGGTCGAGGGCGAGACGAGGCCGAGCGCCCCGTCGCCCAGCTTGGTGGCGGCGGAGGTCCAGAAATAGCGCAGGAAGATCGCGGCGAAGAGAAAACGCGCGAGCGTGGGCAGGAGCCAGTCGGCGCGTTGGAGGTGCCGGGCCAGCGCGATATACAGGCTCGGAAGGCGCGTCATTCCCGGTCTCCGGGCAGGATCGCCGCGATGGCGCGCGCCTCGATCAGCGTGGCGAGGGGGGCCGAGAGATCGAACCCATCCTCCCGCGCGGCGCCCGCGTCATGCGCCTCGCCCAGGGTCGCGCCGGCGGCGAGCGCCGCCACGAAGGCGCCGGCGGCGGGTGTGAGGCAGAGCGGTTCCGGGTCGAAGTCGGGCCGCACGACGAGCGCGGTTTCCGGGCGCGGCCGCGGCTTCGGTGCGCCGGTGCGGGTGTTGTAGGTCCAGATGGCGTGAATGGGCCAGTCGGAGGCCACGAGATGCGTGGCGGGCGCGAGGCGGAACCGGGTGGCGAGAAGCGCCTCGGGCGGGAGCGCGCCGAGCGCGGCGGTGTCGGCGGGCGGGGCGTCGGCCGCGTGGTAGGCCACGCGCAGCGCCTGTTCGAGCCGCGCGATGTCGGGCAGGTAGGCCAGATGCGCAAGCGGCTGAAACCCTTCGAGAAACCCCGGCAACGCGTCGCCGTAGAGGGCGAGGATCGGCGAGCTGGGCGGGTGCGCGCGCAGGAAGATGCCCATGACGGCGCGGAAATTCTCGTCACCGATGAGGCGGCGGATGACCGGGAAGCCCAGTTCGAGCGCCTCGGTCAGGCTGACCGCGACATTGTTGCGATAGACCGAGAAGCGGCGGCCCGCGGGGTGGCCCGCGCCGTCGGTGAGCCCTTCCGGCACGGGCTGTGAAGGGGCGAGGAGCGCGTCGCGGAAGAGGGCCTGGTTCACGCTCATGCGGCGATCCGGGCCAGGGCGTTCCGGGCGCGGGACGCCTCGGCGGCGAGGACCGGCCAGTCGGGGATGTCGGCGTCCCACTCGATGAGCAGGGGGCGGGGGCCAGAGTGCGCGAAGGTATGATCCAGAAGCGCCCAGACGGGATCGGCGACCGCGCGCCCGTGGCTGTCGATGAGAAGGGGCGCGCCGTGGTCGTCCTCGTCCTCGTCATGGCCGCCGAGATGGACCTCGCCCACGGCGTCGAGCGGGAAGGCGTCGATATAGGCGCGCGGGTCGAGGCCGAGATTGGTGGCGGAGATGAAGACGTTGTTCACGTCGAGAAGGAGGCCGCAGCCGGTGCGGCGCACGATCTCGGCCAGAAAATCGGTTTCGGACCAGGTGCTTTCGGCGAAGGCGAGATAGCTCGAGGGGTTCTCGAGCAGCATGGGCCGGCCCAGCGCCTCCTGCACCTCGTCGACATGCGCGGCGACGCGCGCGAGGGTGGCGGCGGTATAGGGCAGTGGCAGGAGATCGTTTAGAAAGGCGCTGTCATGGGTGGACCATGCCAGATGTTCCGAGAAACTCGCCGGGCCGAGCCAGTCGCAGAGATGGCGCAGGCGGGCGAGGTGCTGGGGGTCGAGCGGGGATTCGCCGCCGATCGAAAGGCCGACGCCGTGGACCGAGATGGGGAAGCGTTCGGAGAGGTGGCGAAGCTGCGCAAGCGGTCGGCCACCGGCGCCCATGTAGTTTTCCGCGTGTATTTCCAGCCACTTGACCGGGCCCGGATCATCCATGATGGCCGCGAAATGCTGCGGCTTGTAGCCCACGCCGGGGGCGGCGGGAAGCGTGCGGGACGGGCGGCTTGTGTCAAGCATGGGCGCATCTCGGGCAGGAGGGGAAGGGCGCGCGGGCAGGGCCGCGCGCCCGGAACAGGCGCTCAGGCCGGCAGGTCGCGGTCGAGCGGCTCGAGGCTGCCGGTGCGGCCGTCGGGAAGCTCCATCTCGGTGCAGGTGCCCGCCTCGACGAGGGTCCACGCGTTGCCCTGGTAGTCGACGGTCGAGGTGCCCGCGCAGGTGGTGCCTGCGCCGGCTTTGCAATCGTTCTCGCCCGCGAGCGAGACGCCGTAGCATTTCTCCTGCTCGGCGGCGGAGGCGGTTCCGGTGGTGGCGCCGAGGGCGGCGGTGACGGCGCCGGCGATGGCGACGGTCTTGGCGAGGTTGGACATTGGGATCTCCCTGTTGGATGTCTTTTTCTGGCCGCCTGCCGGGTGGCGGGCGGTGAGGGAAGAATGACAGGATTTTGCCACATAAAGCTACTCACAGGCGCGTCATTGACGCGGGAGTGAGGGGATGTGAGTCGGAAATTTTTATCAAGTAATTGATTTTAAAAAGTAAATTTGAGCGGCGCGTTGCCGAGAGGGCAGCGCGCCGCCGGATTGTTACAGCAAATCGGGCGGTGTCGCGTCGCGCGAGAGGGCCGGGATGACCTCGGAAAGCGGCTCCACGCTGGTCTGTTTCTCGCCCAGGCGGCGGACGGACACGGTGCGATCCTCGACCTCGCGCAGGCCGCAGGCGAGGATGACGGGCACCTTGCCGACCGAGTGCTCGCGGACCTTGTAGTTGATCTTCTCGTTGCGGGTGTCGGCCTCGGCCCGGATGCCCGCCTCGCGCAGTTGCGCCACCACGTCCTCGACGTAGTCATTGGCCTCGGAGACGATGGAGGCGACGACCACCTGCCGAGGCGCGAGCCAGAAGGGCAGGCGCCCGGCATGTTCCTCGATCAGGATGCCGATGAAACGCTCGAAACTGCCGAGCGTCGCGCGGTGCAGCATGACGGGACGGTGTTTCGCGCCGTCCTCGCCGATATAGGTGGCGTCGAGCCGCTCGGGGAGAACGAAATCCACCTGGTGCGTGCCGCATTGCCAGTCGCGCCCGATGGCGTCGGTGAGGACGAATTCGAGCTTGGGGCCGTAGAAGGCGCCCTCGCCGGGGTTCAGCTCGGGCTCGAACCCCGCGGCGCGGGTGGCCGAGAGAAGGGCGGATTCGGCCTTGTCCCAGACGTCGTCCGAGCCTGCGCGCTTCTCGGGGCGGTCCGAGAACTTGACCTTGAAGTTCTCGAAGCCGAGGTCGCGGTAGACATCCGAGAGGAAGCGGATGAATTCGGCGGTTTCGGACTCGATCTGGTCCTCGCGGCAGAAGATGTGTCCGTCATCCTGCGTGAAGCCGCGCACGCGCATGATGCCGTGGAGCGCGCCCGAGGGCTCGTAGCGGTTGCACGAGCCGAATTCGGCCATGCGCAGGGGCAGGTCGCGGTAGGACTTGAGGCCCTGGTTGAAGATTTGCACGTGGCAGGGGCAGTTCATGGGCTTGAGCGCGTTGATGGCCTTTTCGCGGGCGTGTTCCTCGTCCACCTCGACGATGAACATGTGTTCTTGATATTTCTCCCAGTGACCGGACGCTTCCCAGAGCTTGCGGTCCACGACCTGCGGGGTGTTCACCTCGACGTAGCCGCCCGCGCGCTGGCGGCGGCGCATGTAGTCCTGAAGCTCGGTGTAGATGGTCCAGCCGTTCGGGTGCCAGAAGATCTGGCCGCGCGCCTCTTCCTGCATGTGGAAGAGGTCCATCTCGCGGCCGAGCTTGCGGTGGTCGCGCTTGGCGGCCTCCTCGAGCATGTTGAGATGCGCCTTGAGCTTCTCCTTGCCGGTGAAGCCCACGCCGTAGATGCGCTGGAGCATCTTGCGGCTCGAGTCGCCGCGCCAGTAGGCGCCGGCCACGGACATGAGCTTGAACGCATCGGCAGGCACCTGCCCGGTGTGCTGAAGATGCGGGCCGCGGCAGAGATCCTGCCAGTGGCCATGCCAGTACATGCGCAGGGGTTCGTCGCCGGGGATGGCCTCGATCAGCTCGACCTTGAAGGGCTCGTTGGCGTCCTCGTAATGCTTGATCGCGCGGTCGCGGTCCCAGACCTCGGTGCGGACGGGATCGCGCAAGTTGATGATTTCGCGCATCTTCTGTTCGATCCGGCCGAGATCCTCGGGGGTGAAAGGTTCCTCGCGGTCGAAGTCGTAATACCAGCCGTTCTCGATCACCGGGCCGATCGTGACCTTCACGTCGGGCCAGATTTCCTGCACGGCGCGGGCCATGATATGGGCGAGGTCGTGGCGGACGAGTTCGTTGGCGGGCGCCTCGTCGGCCATGGTGTTGATGGCGATCCGCGCGTCATGCCCGATGGGCCATTGCAGATCCCAGTGCTTGCCGTCCACGGTGGCGGAAATGGCCTTCTTGGAGAGGGATTTCGAGATGTCGGCAGCCACGTCGGCGGGGGTGATCCCGGCATCGTAGTCGCGCGAATTGCCATCGGGGAAAGTCAGGGAAATCTGGGCCATCGGCCTTGCTCCTCGTCGGTTTGGCGCCCACGGAACGCCCGGTTGCGGGTTATGTACCGGCGTCTTTTGGCGGGTGAGCCGGACCCTGTCAAGCCAGTGGCGGCGCGAGGTTGACGGGATGTGAAGGCGGCGCGCGATTTCTGCGGGAAGCGCGCGGCGAATCGGCCCGCGAAAGCCTTGGTTAACAGGGGAAACGGGTGGTTTCGCGACGTCGGTATCCATGTCGGTATCCACGTCGGTATCGCGTCGGTGCGCGGCGCGGGGGAAGGCCGGTTAACCCGGCGCGCGGTGCGGAAAGGACAGGCAGGGCGACCTACCTTGGGTGAAATTCCGCGCGGGAATTTCATGCGCGCGGCCGGGCCCATGGAAAATTCCGGGCCGGAAAATTGCAATTCCCCGGCCCGCGCTAGATGATGCGCGGTGAAAGACGGAGGTGAGCATGACCCGTGACCTGAGTGACGAGTTGTTCGAGGCGCTGGTCGACAATCCCGAGGCGCCCGGCGGGCTGAGCGAGACGCAGCAGGCGGCGGAGCCGGGGAACTTCCTGCGCCATATCCTGGCGCTTTCGGCGAGCAAGGTGGCCGATGGTCTTCTCAACCCGAAGCTCGTGCTGAGCTGGCTGCTGGAGCATCTCGATGCGGGCGCGCTCTGGACCGGGCTGCTGGTGCCGGTGCGCGAGGCGGGCGCGCTCCTGCCGCAGCTTTTCACCGCCGGGGCCATTCACGGGATGGCCCGGCGCAAATGGGCCTGGGCCGCCGGATCGGCGGTGCAGGGGATCGCGGCGGGGGGCATCGTGCTGGCCGCGCTGACGCTTCAGGGGAACATGGCGGGCGCGGTGATCGTGGCGCTGCTGGCGGTGCTCGCGCTGGCGCGCTCGGTCTGCTCGGTGAGCTACAAGGACGTGCTGGGCAAGACGGTGGGACGCACGCGGCGCGGCACGGCCACGGGCGCGGGCGCGGCGGCGGCGAGCGTGGCGGTCATCGGCTTCGCCGCGCTCCTGATGCTGGGCCTGGGCGAGCGGATCGAGCTTGTCCTCGGCGCGCTGGTCCTGGCGGCGGTGGGCTGGGGCCTGTCGGCGGTGATCATGGCGTCGATGCGGGAGGAGGCGCAGCGAGGCGACGCGCGCGGCGTGGGCGCGTCGATCGCGCAACTGAAGCTGCTGCGCGATCGCCCGCAGCTTCTGCGCTTCGTCGCGGCGCGCTCGGCGCTGGTGGGCACCGCGCTGGCGCCGCCCTACCTGGTGCTGCTGGCCTCGGGCGAGAACGCGGCGCGGCAACTCGGTGCGCTCGTGCTGGCCTCGGCGGTGGCCTCGCTCCTGTCGTCCTACGTGTGGGGCCGGCTCAGCGACCGGTCATCGCGGCGCGTGCTCATCTACGCGGGGCTCGCGGGGGCCGCCGCGCTGGCGCTTGCGCTGGTGGTCGAGGCGATGAACCTGGCCGAGACGGCCTGGGCCATTCCCGGTGTGCTCTTCGTGCTGATGGTGGCCTATCACGGCGTGCGGCGGGCGCGTTCGACCTATCTTGTGGACATGGCGCCCGAGGACGAGCGGCCGACCTACACGGCGGTGACGAACACGGCGGTGGGGGTCTTCCTGCTGATCGCGGGGGCGGGGGCCGCGGCGGTGGCCGCGTGGTCGGTTCCGCTTGCGCTCGGGCTCTTTCTCGTGATGACACTGTGGGGTGCGTGGCTGGCGCGCGGGCTGGACGAGGTGGAAGATGGCTGAGTTTCTCGACACGATGGAGGGGCGGCGGCTGGCCTATGAGCACCGCGCGGGCAAGGGGCCCGGGGTGGTTTTCCTCGGCGGGTTCAAGTCCGACATGGAGGGCACCAAGGCGCTGCATCTCGACGAGTGGGCCCGGCGCGAGGAGCGCGCGTTCCTGCGGTTCGACTATTCGGGACACGGGCAGAGTTCGGGCACGTTCGAGGACGGCTGCATCGGCGACTGGTTCGCGGATGCGCGCGCGGTGATCGAGGCGGTGACGGAGGGGCCGCAGATCCTCGTGGGGTCATCCATGGGGGGCTGGATCGCGCTTCTCTGCGCGCGCGACTGCCCCGAGCGGATCGCGGGCCTCGTCACCATCGCGGCGGCGCCGGATTTCACCGAGGACGCGATGTATGCGGGGTTCAGCGAGGCGCAGCGCGAGGAACTCATCACGGCGGGCGCGATCGCGCTGCCGAGCGAATACGGCGCGCCCTATGTCATCACGCGCAGGCTGATCGAGGAGGGGCGCGACAACCTCGTGATGCGCGCGCCGCTGCGGCTCGACATGCCGGTGCGGTTCCTCCAGGGCACGGCGGACGAGGACGTGGAGACGAGCGTCGCGCTGCGCCTGCTGGAGCATTGCGAAGGCGGGGACATGCGCCTCACGCTGGTGAAGGGGGCCGATCACAGGTTTTCCGAGCCGGAATGCCTGGCGCTCATCGAGCGGTCGATCGAGGAGGTGATCGCGCGGGCGGAGCCAGTGTGAGACGCTGGATTGCGCGCGTCCTCGCGGCGCTCGCGCTGGCTGCGGGCGCGCTCTTCGTCCTCGGGCCCTACGAGCCGGTCGAGGTCGGAGCGAGCTTCGAGCCGCGGCGGTTTGGCGAGGGGGTGGGGGTCTATCTCGAGACGGTCGAATCCTATCACGGCGATATCCGCCCGGGCGCCGAGAAGCGCGTGGTCTGGGCCGGGCAGCGCGAGACCCGCACGCCGTTGTCGGTGGTGTACCTGCACGGGTTCTCGGCCTCGGCCGCGGAGATCCGGCCGGTGCCCGACCGGGTGGCCGAGGCGCTGGGCGCGAACCTTGTCTACACGCGGTTTCGCGGACATGGGCGCGATGGCGACGCGATGGCCGAGGGGAGCGTCAAGGCGTGGATGGAGGACGCGGCGGAGGCGCTTGCGCTCGGGCGTGCCACGGGCGAGCGGGTGATCGTGGTGGCCACCTCCACGGGGGCGTCGATCGCCACGGTTGCGCTGGCCGATGCGCAGATGTCGGAGCGCGTGGCGGGGGCAGTGCTGATCTCGCCCAACTACGGCCTGCGGCATCCGATGGCGCCGCTTCTGACCCTGCCCGCCGCGCGGCACTGGGTGCCGATGCTGGCCGGATCGCGCCGCAGCTTCGAGCCGAGGAGCCCGGAGCAGGCGGCGCATTGGACGACCGAGTATCCCAGCGTCGCGGTGTTTCCCATGGCGGCGGTGGTGAAACATGCGCGCGGCCTCGATCACGGCGCGATCGGGGTGCCGGCGCTCTTCATCTTCTCGGACGAGGACGGGGTGGTGCGGGCCGATATGACGGCAGACGTGATGGCGCGCTGGGGCGGCGAGACGGCGCGGGTGATCCCGAAATCCGGCCCCGATGACGATCCGCTGCGCCACGTCATCGCGGGCGACATCATGAGCCCCGGCGCCACCGACGAGGTGACGGAGGCGATCATCGGCTGGGTGCGGGGCCTCAAGTGAGGCGGCCGCGCAGTATGTGGAGCCTCGAGACGCTGGGCCGTGTCCGGCTCAGCCGGCATTTCTACATGCGCGATTTCCTCTACTCGGAGATCGGCAATTTCCACCGCATCCAGAACATCCCGCAAGACCCTGACATGGCGGTGGAAAACGGGCGAATGCTGTGCCAGATGCTGCTTGATCCGCTGACCGAGACCTTCGGGCGGATCGCGATCCGCTCGGGCTATCGCAGTCCCGAGTTGAACCGCTTCGGCAACGAGAACCGCCTCAACTGCGCGCGCAACGATGCGAATTACGGGCATCACATATGGGACCGGGAGGCCGCCACGGGGCGCGGGGCGGGCACGTCGCTCGTCATACCGTGGTTCGCGGACCGCCATGCCGAAGGCCGGGACTGGCGCGACCTCGCGTGGTGGATCCACGATCACCTGCCCTATTCGGACCTGTGTTTCTTTCCAAGGCTCTGCGCCATGAACCTGAGTTGGCGCGAGGCGCCCCGGCGCACGATCTCGAGCTACATCGCGCCGCGCGGGTTGCTGTTGGCCGAGGGGGCGGTGCCCGATGAGGGGCGGGCCACGCGCCGCGCGCGCTATGCGGATTTTCCGCCGTTTCGGGGCATCGCATATCCATGAGCCTTGACCGGCCCGGTGGCTGTGTCAGAGTGCGGCAGGCCGGCGGGACAGGCGAGAAGCGGGAGCCAACCACATGCAGGAGCCACTGGTGCTGTTGCCCGGGCTGATGTGCGACGCGCGGGTCTATGGCCCGCAACTGGCGGCGCTGAGCCCGGACACCTGCCTGACGGTCGCGCCGATCACGCGCGGCGAGCGGATCGAGGAGATCGCCTCGGGGCTTCTGGACGTGCTGCCGCGGCGCTTCGCGCTGGCGGGGGCGTCGATGGGCGGCGTGGTGGCGATGGAGATCCTGCGCCGCGCGCCCGACCGGGTGACGCGGATCGCGCTCATGTGCACGACGGCGCTTGCCGAGACCCCGCAGAGTTCGGCCGACCTGGAGCCGGTCATCATCAAGGCGCGCGCGGGCCATCTGCGCGACGTGGTCGAGCGCGTGATCCGGTCCGCGAGCCTTGCGCCCGGCGCGACGCGGGGGCAGGTGATGGGGCTTGTCCAGGACATGGCCGAGCATCTCGGGGCGGAAGTCGTGCACCGGCAGCTCAAGGCGATGCAGCGGCGGCGCGACTACCAGGCGGCGCTGCGCAAGTGCAAGGTGCCCGCGCTGGTCATGTGCGGCGAGCATGACGGCGAGACGCCGATCAAGCGGCACAGGTTCCTGGCCGATCTCATCCCCTACGGCACGCTCGAGGTGATCGAGGGGGCGGGGCATTACCCGATGCTGGAACAGCCCGACGTCACCACCGACGCGCTGCGCGACTGGTTGCGGCAGCCGCTGGTGTTGCAGACCCGCGCGGAGGCGTGACCGGCGGGGCACGGGCGTCGGACCGCCCGGCCCCGGACCGATTCAGGCGGCGGCGATCTTGTTCGCCGGTTTGCGGCGGGGGCTCGTGCGGTTGCGCTTGGCCGGGGCCTCGGAATTGGCGTCGATGAAGTTCAGCACGAGCGGCCGGATGTTGTTGCGCCACGACCGGCCCGCGAAGATGCCGTAATGGCCGGCCTCGGGTTCCACGTAGCTTGCCTTCTTGTCCTCGGGCAGGCCGGTGCAGAGCGCGAGCGCGGCGACGCATTGGCCGGGGGCCGAGATGTCGTCCTTGCCGCCCTCGACCGTCTTGACCGCGACGCGGGTGATGGCGCCGATGTCGATCCGGTGGCCCTTGACCGTGAACTCGTTCTTCGCGACCTCGAGATCCTTGAAGAGCCGCTCGACCGTCGAGAGGTAGAACTCGGCCGGCATGTCCATCACGGCGAGATATTCGTCGTAGAACTTGTTGTGGGGGTCGCGGTCCCCGGCCTCGCCCCGGGCGACGCGGGAGATCTGGTTCGAGAAGGCGGTGGCGTGGCGGTCGGCATTCATCGACATGAAGGAGGCGAGCTGAAGCAGGCCGGGATAGACCTTGCGCCCGACGCCGCGATACTTGAAGCCGACCTGCTGGATCATGCCTTCCTGGAGCTGACCCATGGTGACGCGGCGGCCGAAATCGGTGACATCGGTGGGCGCGGCGTCGGGATCGACCGGCCCGCCGATCAGGGTGAGCGAGCGGGGCTGCGCATCGGGGTCCTGCTCGGCCAGGTAGGCGGTGGCCGCGAGCGCGAGCGGCGCGGGCTGACAGATGGCGATGACATGCAGGTCGTTGCCCAGCTCGCGCATGAACTCGGTGAGGTAGAGCGTGTAGTCCTCGATGTCGAACTTGCCCTCGCTCACCGGAATGTCGCGGGCGTTGTGCCAATCCGTGACCCAGACGTCACAGTCGGGCAGGAGCGACTTGACCGTCGAGCGCAGGAGCGTCGCGTAATGGCCCGACATGGGCGCCACGAGCAGGACCCGGCGGTCCATGTCGTCGCGGCTTGCCACGTGGAAGCGGATGAGGT
This sequence comes from Roseovarius sp. SCSIO 43702, assembly GCF_019599045.1. Classification (NCBI taxonomy): domain Bacteria; kingdom Pseudomonadati; phylum Pseudomonadota; class Alphaproteobacteria; order Rhodobacterales; family Roseobacteraceae; genus Roseovarius; species Roseovarius sp. SCSIO 43702. The sequence goes on along the minus strand of NZ_CP080623.1, from coordinate 2,385,235 downwards.
CGCCGAAGGGTTTGCGCACCACCGGCTCGACCGTGATGAGGTGGTCGCGCCCGTCCTCGCCGGTGATCGATTCGATCCCCCAGTCGGGCTTGGTGACCATGCGGTCGAAGCTGCGCTCGGTCACTTCGCCCCAGGCCGCCACCCATTGGAACATGGGGTTTGGCGCCATGCTGAACATGGGATAGGATGCGAAGGAAAGCGCTGTTGCGCCGAGCCATTGATTTGCGTTGCGGATGGTCTCCATGAGATCATAGGTCATCATGTGCCGCATATGGCGTCCTTTCCCGGCCTGCGCCGGATTGTTGGGTCGCTATCGCTGCGCCGGTCGGAGCAGGATGCTGCGTAGCAGCGAGGGTAAGAGGTAAAATTTCAAATGGCAACGCAGGACGACGCGTCAGGTAAAAATATCGAGAAGCTCAACGAGAACCTGCAACGGGTGGAGGCATTGACCGAGCGGCTGGTGCAGGCGTTCGCGCGTGCCAACCCGGCCAATCCCACGCTGAGCGGACCCTCGCAGGACCTTTATGCGCGCGCGGCGATGTCGGCCTGGGCGGAGATGGTGGAGAATCCCGGCAGGATCTACGAACAGCAGCTCGAATACTGGGGCCGGTCGGTGCGGCATTTCCTGGAGGCGCAGCAGGCGATGATCCAGGGCGCGGCGCCCGAGGACGACGACCTTCCCGATCCGCTGCAGGGGGACAAGCGGTTTTCCAACCCGCTTTGGGAGACGCATCCCTATTTCCGCTACGTCAAGCGGCAATACGCCACCAACGCGCAGGCCATCGCGCAGGCCGTGGAGGAGATGGACGGGTTGCCGCCCAAGGAAAAGCGGCGGCTGGAATATTTCGCGCGCCAGATCACCGACATGATGGCGCCCACGAATTTCCTCGGCACCAACCCCGATGCGCTCGAGCGGGCGGTCGAGACGGAGGGCGAGAGCCTGGTGAAGGGGCTGGAGAACCTCGTCGCGGATCTCGAGGCCAACAACGGCGAGCTGGTCGTGCGCCTCTCGGACGAGAGCGCCTTCGAGCTGGGGGGCAACATCGCCACCGCGAAGGGCGAGGTGGTCTATCGCAACGAGATGATGGAGCTGATCCAGTACGCGCCGACCACCGAGGAGGTGTACCAGACGCCGATCGTGCTTTTCCCGCCCTGGATCAACAAGTTCTACATCCTCGACCTCAAGGAGCAGAACAGCCTGATCCGCTGGATCGTGGACCAGGGCTACACGCTTTTCGTGGTGTCCTGGGTGAACCCCGGACCGGACCATGCCGACACGGGCATGGAGGATTATGTCGAGCAGGGCTATCTCGAGGCGATCCGCGTGGTGAAGGAGATCACCGGCGTCAAGAAGGTGAACGCCGTGGGTTATTGCATCGCGGGCACGACGCTCGCGATGACGCTTGCCCTTCTGAAAAAGCGCAAGGACACGTCCATCAAGTCGGCCACCTTCTTTACCGCGCTGACCGATTTCTCCGAGCAGGGGGAGTTCACGCCCTTCCTGCAGGACGATTTCGTGGACGGGATCGAGGCCGAGGTGGAGGCGCAGGGCGTGTTGCGCGCCTTCATCCTGGGGCGCACGATGAGTTTCCTGCGCTCGAACGACCTCGTCTACACGCCCGCGATCCGCTCCTACATGATGGGCGAGACGCCGCCCGCCTTCGACCTGCTCTACTGGAACGGGGACGGCTCGAACCTGCCGGGCCGGATGACGATGGAATACCTGCGCGGCCTGTGCCAGCGCAACGCCTTCGCCGGCGAGGGATTCGAGCTTTGCGGCGAGGTGCTGAAGGTCGGGGACGTGACGGTGCCGCTCATGGCCGTGACCTGCGAGACCGATCATATCGCGCCCTGGCGCGACTGTTACCGCGGGGTGCGGAAGATGGGCTCGAAGGACAAGACCTTCATCGTGTCGCAATCGGGCCATATCGCCGGGATCGTCAACCCGCCCTCGAAGAAGAAATACGGCCATTACACCAATGGCGACGTGGAGGCCGACGCGGAGGGCTGGATCGAGGCGGCGGAGTTTCACGAGGGGTCGTGGTGGCCGCGCTGGGAGGCGTGGCTGCGGCCGCGATCGGGCAAGAAAGTGCCCGCGCGCCAGCCGGGATCGGACGATTTTCCGCCGATCGAACCGGCCCCCGGCAGCTATGTCCGGCGCAAGGCGGTCGAAGTTTTCGAGTGAAAACAGCGCGTTGACCCTGCGTCACCTTTTTATGCCGCAGTGCAGAAAAAATCCTTGAAATGCTGCGATGCGGCACGTATATGTTGTGCAGACGCAGCAAGGCGGGAATGAGCCCGCCGGCCTCGCAGAAACACACGGTATCAAGGATCGAGACAATGGCAAAAGCACAAGACTTCAACACCATGATGAAAGACTTCATGGGCGCATTCCCGATGGACACGAAAGCCATCGAGGACGCCTTCAAGCACCAGGCGGAACTCAACGAGAAATTCTCGAGCGTGGCCCTCAAGGCCGCCGAGCAGTCGGCAGAGATCTCGAACAAGTGGACCAAGGACACCCTGGCCCGCATGAACGACCTGACGAAAGCCAAGGACGAGCCCACCGACTACACCAAGGCGATGACCGATTTCGCATCGGCCAATGCCGAAGTGGCCGCCGAGAACATGGCCGCCTTCGCCGAAGTCGCGAAGAAGGTCCAGATGGAAACCGTCGACCTGATGATGGCGACCGGCAAGACCATGCAGGACGACGCCGCGAAGGCCGTCAAGAAAGCGACCGACGACGTGTCGGCCGCCGCCAAGAAAGCATCGGCATCCGCCGCGAAGTAAGTCGCGCAGGATCACGATCCGCGCCGCCGCCTCCTCCCTGCCGGCAGGCGCAGATCGCAAAGGGCGAGCCATGTGCTCGCCCTTTCCTTTTTCACGCCATGCGGTAAGCTGTGCCGCAAAGCCGCATCAGGGAGGATCGCGCGTGGCCGAGACCGAGAAACCGCTTCTGATCAAGCGCTACGCGAGCCGCCGGCTCTATAACACCGAGACGTCCGACTACGTCACGCTCGAGGATATCGCGCATTTCATCCGCGAGGGGCGCGAGGTGCGGATCATCGACCTCAAGTCCGGCGACGACCTGACGCGGCAGTATCTTCTCCAGATCATCGCGGAGCATGAAAGCCGCGGCGAGAACGTCCTGCCGGTCAACGTGCTGACCGACCTTGTGCGAAGCTATACCACCCAGGCGAGCAGCATGGTGCCCGAGTTCCTGGCGCAGAGCTTCGAGATGCTGCGCGAGGGGCAGACGCAGATGATGGAGAACATGACCCGTGCCAACCCGCTGGCCCAGATGCCGGGGATGGAGGCGCTGCGCGCGCAGCAGGAAGCCTTCATGAAGGCGATGGGCGGCTTCGGCGTGCGGGACGCGGGCAAGCCGGAAGCCGAGGACAAGCCGGCCGCCGGCGGCGCGGAGAGCGACGAGGATCTCGACGAGATCAAGGAGCAACTGGCCGAGTTGCAGCGCAAGCTTTCCAAGATGGGCAAGTAGAGCCGGGGGCGCGCGGGACGTGGCCGATAGTCCGGGCCGGATCACGCTTTGGGGCATCGAGATATTCATGGCCGCCGCCGACGAGCGGTCGATCTCGGCCGCGGCGCGGCGCCTCGGGACCAGCGCATCGACCGTGAGCCAGCAATTGACCAACCTCGAGACCGCGGTGGGCGCCACGCTTCTCGATCGCAACGCGCGGCCCGTGCGCCTGACGCGGGCGGGCGAGATCATGCATCGCCGCGCGCAGGCCATCCTCAACGAGGCCGCGCAGGCGCGCGCCGAGCTTGCCATGTCCGACCTGTCGCGGCTGACCCGGTTCCGGCTTGGCATGATCGAGGATTTCGAGGCGGACGTGACGCCGCGCCTGCTGACGCATATGGCGGGCGAACTGACCGGGTGCCAGTTCCTGCTGGAGACGGGGGCGAGCCATTACCTTCACGACCTGCTGGATGCGCGCCGGCTTGACGTGATCGTCGCCGCCGAGCTGGGCGAGGCGGCGCCCTGGGCCGAGGTGCACCCGATCCTGCGAGAGCCCTTCGTGATCGCCGCGCCGCGCGGCGCGGTGGCGGGCGGCGCGGGGCTGATGGAGCGGTTGGAGCGCCTGCCGCTCATCCAGTACACGCAGCGGCACTACATGGGCCGTCTCATCGCGTCGCACATGGCGCGGCAGGGGCTGACGCTGCCGCATCGCTTCGAACTCGACAGCTATCACGCGATCCTCGCGCTGGTGGGGCAGGGGCAGGGCTGGACGATCCTGACGCCGCTCGCGCTGGCGCGTGCGCAGCGCTTCGCGGACCGGATCGACGTGTTCGAACTGCCCGTCGCGCCGCTCACGCGGACGATCAGCCTGACCGCGCGGAAGGGGATGCTCGAGGACATGCCCGAGCGCGTGGCGGCGACGCTGAAACCCATCCTCGAGGAAACGGTCGTCGCCCCGGCGATCGAGAGATACCCGTTTCTCGGCGGGGCGCTCGCGATGGTCTGACGGGTCGCGCCGCGCCGCGCCGCGTCAGGCGCGGCGGAAGGCGGCCTCGAGCGCGTCGAGCACGATATCGGCCTCGGGGATGCCGAACACCATGGGCGGCTTGAGCTTGAGCACGTTCTCGTCCGGGCCGTCGGTCGAGAGCAGCACGCCCTGTTCGCGCAGGTCGTTGACGATGGCCGTGGCCGCGTCGGTGGCCGGGGCACGGGTGTCCGCGTCGCGCACGAGTTCGATCCCGCAGAACAGGCCGCGCCCGCGCACGTCACCGATGAGCGGGTGCCGCGTGGCGAGGTCACGGAAGCACGCCATGAGGTGATCGCCGGTGGCCCTGGCGCGGGCCTGGAGGTCTTCGCTCTCGATCACGTCGAGCACGGCCATGCCCACGGCCATCGAGACGGGATTGCCGCCGAAGGAGTTGAAATATTCCATGCCGGTGCGGAACTTCTCGGCCAGCGCGCGTGTCGTCGCCACGGCGGCGAGCGGGTGGCCGTTGCCGATGGGTTTGCCCATCACGACGATATCGGGGGTGACGCCCTGTGTCTCGAAGGCCCAGAAGGCATCGCCCATGCGTCCGAAGCCGCATTGCACCTCGTCGGCGATGCAGACGCCGCCGCGGGCGCGCACATGCGCGTAGGCGGCCTCGAGATAGCCCGGCGGGTAGAAGACCTGGCCGCCCACGCCGGACACCGATTCGGCGATGAAGCTCGCCGCGCCCGAGCCGGTGGCGGCCTCGATGTCGTCGAGACAGCGCGCCACGTCCGCGGCATAGGCGGTCGCCGTCTCCTGGGTCATGCCGCGATGGGTGCCGCGATAGGCGTCGGGGAACTCCGCGATCTCGACGAAATCGGGCTTGGGGAAGCCGCCTTTGCGCTTGAACTTGTAAGGCGAGACATCGACCATGCCGCCGGTGTTGCCGTGATAGGCCCAGTCGAGCACGACGGTGTTCTTGCGCCCCAGCGCCGTGCGCGCGATGCGCAGCGCAAGCTCGTTCGCCTCGGAGCCGGAATTGACGAAGAAGAGCGTGTCGAGCCCCTCGGGGAGCCTGGCGGCGAGGCGTTCGGAATAGTCGAGGATCGGCTCGCCCAGGTAGCGGGTGTTGGTGTTGAGCGTCGCGGCCTGCGCGGCGAGCGCGTTCACCACATGCGGGTGACAGTGGCCGACATGGGTGATGTTGTTCACCGCGTCGAGGAAGTGCCGCCCGGTGTGGTCGATGAGCCAGGGGCCGCGGCCGCGCACGATCTTGAGCTTGTTGCGGTAGGAGACCGAGAGCGCGGGGCTGAGGTGATCGGCGCGGCGGCGCATCAGCGCCTCGGGCGGGTTGGGATCGACGGTGAAGGTTTCGGGCGTGAGACCGAGGAGCGGGAGCGGGTCGAGGCAGATGTCCGACCAGATGTCCCAATGGCTGTCATGGCCCACGCCGAAGAAGTTGTCGGATTGCGAGAGCATGGTCGACATGACCTGGAAATGCAGGTGCGGCGACCAGCCGCCGTTCTCGTGCCAGTCGCCGAACCGCGCGATCGTGTCGCCGGCGCGGACGGTCGCGCCCTCGGTTGCCAGCCCCTCGCCGGCGAGGTGGCCGTAGAGGGTGAAGAAGGGCAGGCCGTCGGCGGTTTCGTGTTCGAGGATCAGGAGATTGCCGTAGTCGAGCGGGTCGGCGTTGTAGGTGGCGCGCCGGACGCGGCCGTCGAGCGGCGCAAGGACGGGGGTGCCCGCCGGGCCGAAGACGTCGATCCCCATGTGCCGCGTGCGCCGCTCGGGCGAGGCCGCGTCGGCGAATTGCTCGGACGTGTAGACGCTGCGCACCTCGCCATAGGGGCCCATGCCGTAGAAGGGGACGTTGTCGGGCAGCGACTCGGGGCGGTGGGTGCCAAGCCAGTCGTCGAAGGCGCGGTCGGAGTAGGCGGGCATGTCGGGATAGGTGCCATCCATCAGGAGCGCCATGCGCGCCGCGCGCCTGAGCGAGGGCGGGCAGAGGGGAGCCGGGGGGCGCGCCGCGAGATCGGCCCGGATCGCGGGGGCGGTCGGCACCGCGTCGTGGCCCGCCGCCTTGCGGCAGAGCGCGGTCATGAAGGCGGGGTCAATCCGGTCCAGCCTGTCCAGCAGCGCGAAGGCGGGTTTCTGCGAGACGAGCAGGTAGTCGTTCCCGGGATGCGCCTTGATCTGGTGCGAGGAGATGCAGACGCTGGCCACGAGCCGCATCCGCATGAGATCGAAGAGCACGTCGGCCTCGGGGGCGGTGAGGGGGAACTCGGCCACGTAGCCCTCGATCACGGCGCGCATCGCGGTGTAGAGGTCTTCGGCGTCGAGAAGGGCATAGGCCAGCGTGATCGCGAGCTCGTTCACGGTGCGACCGAAGGCCATGTCGCCGAAATCTATGAGGCCGGTCACGCGGTCGGGATCGTCCGCGTCCACGATCACGTTGTTGTCGTTGGCGTCCTGATGGAGGACCGAGGCGCGCAGGGCGGGCAGGCGCGGGGCGACCTGATCCTCGTAGCGGTCGAAGAGGGCGATGACGCGGGCGCGGTCGGCGGCCTCCGCGATCTCGTCGGCCCAGGGGCGCAGGCGCGCGACGTGATCGAGCGACCACACGAAGTCGGGGCGGTGCGCCGCCTTGTGACCGAAGCCCTGGAGCGCGCGGGTGAGGCGGCCCATGAAGGCGCCGAGGCTGCGCAGTTGCGGCGTGCTGCGGGGGGCGCCGCTGAGCAGCGGACCGGAGAGCCAGGTGACGACACGGAGCGCGTGGCTTGCCCCCTCGTGCGACACGGTTTCCATCGGTGCGCCCGAGAGGGTGGGCACGAGGCGCGGCGTGCCGGTGATGCCGCATGCCTCGATATGCGCGAGCGCCGCGTTCTGCATCTCGAGATGCGCGGGATCCTCGGCGGCGTTGGCGAGCTTGACCACGTAGGAGGCCGAGCCGGTGTCGAGGCGCGCGTTCTGGTCGCGCTCGGAGGCGAGGGGCGTGAGCGCGCCCGAGAGCCCGAAATGCCGCTGCGCCAGGTCGGCGAGCGCGTCGAGGGACAGCGCGGGGGGCGTGGCGTCAAAGTCGATCATCGAATCCTCTCGCATCGCGCGGGTCAGTAGACGGTGGCATAGGCCGCGAGGCGGGCCTCCTCGTCAAGGCTCATCGCGTGGTCCAGCTCGCCGCGCTTGTGGGCGAGGTAGACATCGACGAGACCGTCCGCGAACCAGCCGCGCACCGTGTCGCTGGCCTCGAGCCGGTCGAGCGCGGTCGCGAGGTCGGAGGGCAGCGCCCCGAGCCCGCGTTCGGCCAGCGCGTTCTCGGAAAGAAGCGAGAGATCCTCCTCGGTGGCCTCGGGCATGGGCAGCGCGTCCTCGATCCCCTGGCAGCCCGCATGGACCACGGCCGCGAGCACGAGATGCGGGGAGGCGGTGGCGTCGGCGGCGCGGAACTCGAAATTGTACTGGCGCGCGATGCTGGCCGGGTCGGTGCCCTGCACCGGGCAGATGCGCACCGCCGCCTCGCGGTCGCGGAAGCCGAGGTTGTTGAAGGCCGCGCTCCAGCGATGCGGGGTGAGGCGGGTGTAGGAGATGGCCGAGGGCGCGGCGAAGGCGATGATCGCGTCGAGATGCGCGAGAATGCCCGCGATGAACTGTCCGGTGATCTCGGTCATGCCGCAGGGGCCGTTCCCGTCATGGGTGGCGGGGGCGCCCGATTCGTCGAGGAAGCTCATGTGGATATGCACGCCGTTGCCGACGCCCGCGGGGTCGAGGATGGGCGAGAGCGTCGCCTTCTCGCCATGGCGACGGGCGGTGAAGTGGATGAGCTCGCGCAGGACCGCGGCGATGTCGGCCGAGGCGAGGCCGGGGGCGGGTTTCACCGTCACCTCGAACTGCTCGGCGCCGTATTCCTTGAGGAACGTGTCCTCGCCCAGGCCCGCCTGTGCCATGGCCGCGACGAGCGCCTCGCCCATGGCGCGGCGGCGGGAGAGGCCCTGGAGCGTGAATGCCTCACCCATGGCGGGGGTGTCCGTCCGAAGCTGGAATTCATGCTCGAAGGCGGCGTTCAGCGTGAGCCCGGTGACCCGGTGGAGACGGTCCAGCGCCGAGCGCAGCGCGCCGCGCGTGCAGCCCAGCCACGGCGCGCCCTCGGGCGTGGTGATGTCGCCCAGGATGAACCGCTCGGGCGGGGTGCCGTCCTCGAAGTCGATCTCGTAGGAGGCGTCGCGGTCGGGCATGATCGCGAGATCCCCGAGCGAGCCGAAGGGCGATTCCGCGATGGTGTCGAAACAGGTAATGAGCGCGTTGGTGGGCACCCAGCCGATGCCGCGCTCGAGCCGCTTTTCGAGTTGCGAGGCCGGGAACGCCTTGCCGCGCATCTTGCCGGCGAGGTCGGACGTGGCGGCGAAAATCAGCGGATCACGGATCATTCGGGGTCTCCTTGGTGTCGAGGCGCATGGCGTCCCATGACTTGATGCGCTTGCGGGTGTCGTCCCATGTCTCTTCGGCGATGCGCGTCACCATCGCCTCGACGAGGGTGAGGGCGCCCGAGTAGCTGTCCCAGACCGTGCCGCTGTCGATGGGCACCGCGACCACCTCGCGCGCATGGCGCGAAACGGGCGAGAGCCACTTGTCGGTCATGAGGAATACCTGGGCGCCGCGCCCGTCGGCGGCGCGCTCGGCCAGTTCGGCGAGGCTTGGCTGGTAGCGGCGGAAATCGACGATGAAGAGTATGTCGCGGGGGCGCATCCGAAGCAGGTATTCGGGCCAGATCTCGGGGTCCGAGGGAAGGTGGAACACGTCGCGGCGCATCTGGCGGAGGTGGCGCGAGAGATAGAGCGCGATGGCGTCGCTGATTCGCCCGCCGATCACGTGGACCGCGCGCTTGGGATCGGCCAGCATGTCGGTCATGCGGGCGAATTGCGCGTGGGTCGTGGCCGCCGTGGAGGCGCGCACGATCTCGCCGGCGCGGGCCACGAAATCGTCGAGGAATTCGCCCTGCACCTGCCGGTCGCGCTCATGCAGGTCGAGCGGCGAGCGGTTGCCCTCCTTCAGCTCCTCTATGAGGTGGCGCTGGAACTCCTGGTAGCCGCCGAATCCGAGCTTGGTGACGAAACGCGAAATGGTGGGCGAGGAGGTCCGCGTCCGCTCGGCGAGCGACTGAATCGGTTCGAGCCCCGCGAACGGGTAGTCGGCCATGAGCGCGGTGCGCAGCTTGCGCTCGGCCGCCGTCAGGTCGGGCTCGATGGCCGCGATACGTTCGAGAACCTGCATGATCGCCCCCCGGTTACGACCCCGAGTATAAGAAAATAATCTATCAAGAAAATGAAAAAGATTGACTATGGAAAAAATATATCAAAGCTTGGGGGTGTCATCGGGAGGGGGCGCTCATGATCGTTTCGCCACGTCTGCACATCCTGGCATCGGTTCTGGCCATCGTCGTCCTGACGGTGGCGGCGGTGTTCCTCGCGCAGGCGATGGGCGTGGCGACGGAGCGCATCCTCACGGTCTTCTTCATATCGCTCATCGGCGTCGTGGGCATCGGGATCTATACCGGCAACAGCGGCATCCTGAGCTTCGGGCACGTGGCGTTCATGGGGATCGGGGCCTATGCGGCGTCGATCCTGACGCTGCCGGTGCCGCTCAAGACCGCGACGCTGCCCAAGCTGCCGGAGTGGCTGGCCACCACGCAGCTCGACCTCGTGTCGGCGACGGCGGTGGCGGTGGTGTTCACCGCGCTGGTGGCGCTGGTCATCGGGCTGGCGATCGGGCGGCTCGAGGGGTCGGCGGCGGTGATCGCGACGCTGGGTCTTCTGATCATCGTGCACGGGGTCATCATCGGCTGGCGCGACGTGACGCGGGGCGCGCAATCCTTCTTCGGCGTGCCGCGCGAGACCGGGCTCTGGACCGCCGCGATCGGATGTATCCTCGCTCTGATCGTGGCGCGGCTCTACCGCGATTCGGTCTCGGGCCTGCGGCTGCGGGCGGGGCGGGAGGACGCGATCTCGGCCGGGGCGGTCGGCGTGCGCATCCGGCGCGAGCGGCTGATCGCCTGGGTGCTGAGCGCGGCGGTGATGGCGTTGGCCGGGGCGCTCATCGCGCATTTCCTGGGCGCGTTCAGCGCGAAGAAGTTCTATTTCGCCGATACCTTCCTGCTTCTGGCGATGCTTATCGTGGGCGGCATGAGCACGGTCACGGGGGCCGTCACCGGCGCGGTGGTCATCACGCTCGTCACCGAGCTTCTGCGGCGGCTGGAAAGCGGGTTCAGCATCGGCGGCCTCGAGATGCCGCCGGTCCTCGGCACGGCGCAGATCGGGATCGGTCTCATCATCCTCATCGCGATGTTCCGCAAGGCAGACGGGCTGGCCGGGCTGAAGGAATGGGAAGAGCGCCTGTTTCCCAGGACGCCCGACACCGCCGCCGCGCCGCCCTCGGAGCGCGAGGTCGAGGAGGAGAGCCGCCTCGTCGCGGAGAACCTTACGATGCGGTTCGGCGGGCTGACGGCGGTCGACGACGTGTCGCTTTCGATCGAGCCGGGCGAGATCGTCGGGCTCATCGGGCCGAACGGGTCGGGCAAGACCACCTATCTCAACATGCTCTCGGGCATCCTGACGCCCTCGGAGGGGCGGGTGCGGCGCGGGGGCGAGGACCTGACCGGGCTGAGCTCGCCGCAGGTCGCGGATCGCGGGATCGCGCGGACATTCCAGAACATCCGGCTGTTCTCGACGCTCAGCGTCTACCAGAACGTGCTGGTGGCGGCGCTCTCGACGAAGGGCGGGCGCGATGCGCAGGCGCGCGCGCAGTCGGCGATCGCGCGGATGGGCCTCGAGGCGAAGGCGGCGGAGGATGCGGGCACGCTGTCCTACGGGGACCAGCGCCGGGTCGAGATCGCCCGTGCCCTGGCCTGCGAGCCGTCGATCCTGTTCCTCGACGAGCCGGCGGCGGGCATGAACGCCGAGGAGACCGCCGCGCTGATGGAGCAGTTGCGCGGACTGACGCGGGATTTCGGGATCGGCATCCTGCTGGTGGATCACGACCTGCATCTCATCAACCAGCTTTGCGACCGGATCGCGGTGCTGAACGAGGGCCACCTGATCGCCGAGGGCACGCCCGCCGAGATACGCCGGAACCCGGCGGTGATCGAAGCCTACCTGGGGCCGGGCAGGGACCAGTGAACGACAACGCAACCACAACAGCATTCAACAAGGGAGAAAGACGATGAAACATCTGATCATTTCAACCGGCCTTGCGGCGGCCATGGCGCTGCCGGCGGTGGCCGAGACATTGCAGATCGGCACCGCCACTGCGCAAACAGGATCGCTTGCCTATGCCGATGCGCCGACGATGAAGGGCATGAAACTCGCCGTCGAAGAGATCAACGAGGCCGGCGGTATCGGCGGCACGACCAAGATCGAACTGATCGAAAAGGACGTGCGCTCGGACGCGGCGCAGACCTCGATCGCGGCGCAGGAGTTGGCCGATGCTGGCGTGTCGGTGATCGTGCTGCCGGGTGACTCCGATCCGTCGCTTGCCGCAGTCGGAGTGGTCAGCAGCGCGGGCATCCCTGCGATTTCGACGGTGGCGTCGTCTCCGACGCTGCCCGAAGTGGGTGGAGAGTTCATGTTCTCGAACTTCCCCGGCGACAACGTGCAGGCCACGGTTTCGGCCGAATGGGCACGCGAGCAAGGCTACGAAACGGCGTGGATCGTCTATTCGCCCGACACGCAATACACGACCATGCCGCTCTATTTCGCGGATGTCTTCGAGAAGCTCGGCGGCGAGGTCGTGGGACGTTCCACGAACACGATCGGCCAGCAGGATTTTTCGGCCATCGCCACCACGATCGCGTCGCAGGACCCGCAACCCGATGTGGTCATGACCTCGGCCTACGAGCCGGATTTCCCCTCGTTGCTGAAGGCGCTGCGCGCGGCGGGCGTGGAGAGCCAGATCATCGGGTCCGACGGGATCGACAGCCCGACGACCTTTTCGCTGGGCGATGTGGGAGAGGGTGTCGTCTTCACCACGGCGGGTCACGCAACACCGGGCAGTGCGCTGGAGGCGTTCGATCAGGCCTATGAGGCCAAATACGGTGAAGCGCCCGAAACGATCTACAGCGCGGTGGGCTATGACCTCATCAAGGTGATCGAGGCGGCGGTTCTCGCGGCCGAAGGATCGACCGATCCCAAGGATATCCGCGACGCCATGGCAGAACTCGAGAACGTGCAGGGTGCCACGGGGCTGATAACCTACAAGGGCACAAACGGAATGCCGGTGCGGCAGGTCTCGATCATCCGGGTCAAGGATGGGGAGCGCGAGCTGGTGGCCCAGCCCACGCCCGATCCCGATCTCATCCCCGCGCCGCGGATGCAGTGAGGAGGAAAGGGCGATGTCGCTTCTCTCGGTTTCAGGTCTGGAAGTCCGCTATGGCGCCGTGGAAGCGGTGCGCGGGATAGATTTCGAGATCGAGGAGGGCGAGATCGTCACGCTTCTCGGCGCCAACGGCGCCGGGAAGTCCTCGACGCTCAACGCACTGGTGGGCCTCGTCCCGGTCGCGGCAGGGCGGGTCGTCTTCGACGGCGAGGACATCACCCACCACGCGCCCGAGCGCTTCGCGCCGATGGGCATGACCCTGTCGCCCGAGGGGCGCCGCGTCTTCGGCACGCTGACGGTCGAGGAGAACCTGCGGATGGGCGCCTATGGCATCACCGAGCGGGACCAGGTGGCGGCGGCGTGGGAGCGGGTCTACGAGCTTTTCCCCATCCTCAAGGAGCGGCGCACGCAATTCGCCGGCACGCTCTCGGGTGGACAACAGCAGATGCTGGCCGTGGGGCGCGCGCTGATGAGCGGGCCGCGGCTTCTGCTGCTGGACGAGCCGTCGCTGGGCCTTGCGCCGAAGATCGTGAGCCAGGTCTTCGAGCTGATCGCGCGCCTGCGCGAGCAGGGCGTGACGCTCGTGGTGGTGGAGCAGAACGTGAGCATGGCGCTCGAGGTCGCGGATCGCGGCTATGTCCTGTCGGGAGGCAAGATCACCGCGCGGGGAACGGCGCGGGAGCTGGCCGCTGCCGACGATTTGCAGGCGGCCTATCTGGGAGCGGAGTGATGGATCTATTCTTGCAGCAGACGACGAACGCGCTGGCGCTGGGCGGCACCTACGCGCTTCTCGCGCTGGGCCTCGCGGTGGTCTTCTCGATCATGGGGCTCATCAACTTCGCCCATGGCGAGCTGATGACGATCTCGGGCTACACGCTGATGTATGCGGGCGCGGCGGGGCTTCCCTTCGCGGTGTCGGTGCCCCTGGCGATCCTCGCCGCGATGGTGGCGGCGGTGGCGATGGAGCGGATCGCCTTCCGGCCCGTGCGCAACGCGTCGGGGGCGACGATGCTCATCACCTCCTTCGCGGTGGCGATGATCCTCCAGGTGCTTTTCCAGAACCTCATTTCGGCGCGTTCGCAGGCCGTGCTCCTGCCCGATTTCCTGTCGGACAGCGTGCGGGTGGGCGGCTTCGTCATCGGGGTGAACAAGATCGTGGCGATCGTGGCGACGGTGGTCATGCTGATCTTTCTCGACCGGTTCATGAACAAGCAGAAGACCGGCATCGCGATGCGCGCGGCGGCCGAGGATTTCGCGGTGGCGCGTCTCATGGGGATCCGGGCCAACACGGTGATCGCGGGGGCCTTCGCGCTCTCCGGTCTGCTGGCGGGCGTGGCCGCGGTGCTCTGGGTGAGCCAGCGCGCCTCGGTCGATCCGCTGATGGGGTTCACGCCGGTTCTCAAGGCGTTCATCGCCGCGATCCTGGGCGGGCTCGGAAGCCTGCGGGGCGCGGTGGCGGGGGGCTTTGCCCTCGGGTTCATCGAGGTCTACCTGGCGGCGTTCCTGCCGCAGGAGATGCAGGAATTCCGCGATCCGATCGGGCTGGGCCTCGTGGTGCTGATCCTGCTCATCCGGCCCAACGGGCTGATCCCGTCGCGCGTCCTGGGCGCGGTGAAGGTGTGAGGGGGCAGGCGTGGGCAAGCTGAAGGCAACGCTTCTGGGGCCGGAGGATCCGGCCCCGTTCGAGACGGTGAACGGCGACAGCCGGTCCGCTGTCCTGCTGATCTGCGAGCACGGGGGGCAGGAGATTCCGCGCGCGCTGGGCGACCTGGGCCTGTGTCCCGGCGATATCGACAAGCATGTCGGCTGGGATATCGGCGCGGCGGGCGTGGCGCGTCGGCTGGCCGACGCCCTGGGGGCACCGCTGGTGATCCAGCCCTACAGCCGCCTCGTCATCGACTGCAACCGCCCGCCCGAGGCGCCCGACGCGATGCCCGAGATGAGCGACGGGGTGGCGGTGCCGGGCAACCGGAGCCTCGACGCCGCGGCGCGGTCCGCGCGCGAGACCGAGATCTTCCGTCCCTTTCACGCCGAGGTGGAGCGCCTGTTCGAGGCCGCGCCCCGCAAGGCGGCCTTCGCGATCCACAGCTTCACCCCGGTCTGGGCGGGCGAGGCGCGGGCCTGGGACGTGGGCTTCCTCTTCCGGCATGACTCGACGACCTCGCCCGCCCTCGCCGAGGCGCTGCGGGCGCTGGCGCCGGACCTGACCATCGGGCTCAACGAGCCCTACCAGATCGAGGATGCCTCGGACTGGTTCGTGCCGCGTCACGGCGAGGCGCGGGGTGTCGCGCACAGCCTGATCGAGATACGCAACGACCTGATCGCGGACGAGGAGGGCGAGGCCCTCTGGGCGGACCGCCTTGCCCGGATCATCACCGAAGTCATGGAGACGCAGACATGAAACTGACCCGCGATGTGCCCATCAACCCGTCCGAGGCCGCGCTTCTTTTCGTGGATGTCCAGAATTTCAGCGCCCACCGCGAGGGGGCCGAGTTCAAGGACATGAGCCCGGAGGAGTTCAAGGACTACGAGTGGTATTTCGAGCGGCTGGAGGGCGACGTGATCCCGGCGATGCAGCGCATCCAGGCGGCCTGTCGCGAGGCGGGCGTGGAGGTGATGTATACCTGCATCGAGAGCCTGACGCTCGACGGGCGCGACCGGAGCCTCGACTACAAGATCACCGGGTTCAACGTGCCGAAAGGATCGTGGGACGGCAAGGTCATCGACCAGATCGCGCCGGAGGGCGACGAGATCGTCCTGCCGAAATCCTCGTCCTCGGTCTTCGTCTCGACCCATATCGACTACATCCTGCGCAATCTCGGGGTGAAGCAGGTGATCATCAGCGGGCTCATCACCGACCAGTGCGTCGAAAGCGCGATCCGCGATGCCTGCGACCTGGGCTATCTCGTCACGCAGGTCACGGATGCGTGCCTCACCTACAGCCAGGAGCGGCACGACAACTCGCTGCGAACGATCAGGGGCTATTGCCGGCAGATGACGAGCGACGAGTTGATCCGGGAATTGAAGGACGCGTGACCATGGCGCTCTATGATCGGGACCGGGCCGTCATCTCGGGGCTGGAGAAGCTGCGGTTCTTTCCGGTGGCGCTTGTCGGCGGGGAGGGGGCGCACCTGATCGAGGAGGGCGGGCGGCGCCTTCTGGACCTCTCGGCGGGGTGGGGCGCGGCGAGCCTTGGCTACGCGCATCCGGCGATCCGGGAGGCGGTGGCGGGCGCGTTGTCCTCGCAGGCCGGGGCGACGCTTCTGTCGACGACGAACGCGCCGGCCGTGGCGCTGGCCGAGACGCTGCTCGAGATCACGCCGGGAGAGGGCGAGCGGCGGGTCTGGCTCGGTCATTCGGGGTCGGACGCGAACGAGACCGCGATGCGCGCGGTGCGGGCCGCCACGGGGCGCGAGCGGATCATGGCATTTCACGGCGCCTATCACGGCGGCACGCAGGGCTCGATGGAGATCTCGGGTCATTCCGCGCAGGAGGGCGTGACGAAATCGGCGGGCCTGACGCTGGTGCCCTATCCCGATCCCTATCGTCCCTACGAGGGCGACGCGACCGGGGAGGCGATCCTGGCGCATGTCCGCGCCCTGCTCGAGGGCGAGGTGCCCGGTCGCGAGGTGGCCGCCTTCTTCATCGAGCCGATCCAGGCGGATGGTGGCCTCATCGTGCCGCCCGAGGGGTTCCTGCGGAAGCTGGCCGCGCTTTGCGCGGAGTTCGGCATCCTCACGGTCTGCGACGAGGTGAAGGTGGGCCTTGCGCGGACCGGCATGATGCATTGCTTCGAGCATGAAGGGATCGCGCCCGACCTCGTGGTGTTCGGCAAGGGGCTGGGCGGCGGTCTTCCCGTCTCGGCGGTGGTGGGACCGGCGCGGGTGCTGGATTTCGCGCAATCCTTCTCGATGCAGACGCTGCATGGCAACCCGGTCTGTGCCAGCGCGGCGAAGGCGGTTCTCGACACGATGCGACGGGAGGCGCTGGCCGATCATGCGCGCGACGTGGGCGCGGCGATGATGGAGGGGCTGCGCGCGCTCGACCTCGACCGGATCGGCGACGTGCGGGGCCGCGGCCTCGCCATCGGTGTCGAGCTGATCGAGGATGCGCAGAAGACGCCGGCGGCGAACCTGGCGCGCAAGACGGTCTATCGCGCCTGGGAGCTCGGGGCGGTCTTCTACTATGTGGGCATGTCGTCGAACGTGCTCGAACTGACGCCGCCCCTGACGCTGAGCGAGGCGGAGGCGCGCGAGGGCGTCGAGATCATCGGGCAGGCGATCCGCGATGCGGCGGAGGGCCGGGTGGACGACGCGAAGCTCGCGGAATTCGCGGGGTGGTAGGCGGGATCTTCCCGCAAGGGGGCTGAGCCGGGCCGGAGGTCGTGGTTGCAGGGGCCGTTCGCTCTCGTGGTTTTCACGGGAAACCACTGTCGCTTGTGCTGTTTGGACCGTCGGTCCGCATTTCCCTTGGAAAAGCGGTTGGTGGGCGACCTTGGAATCGAACCAAGCGTGCGTCTCCGCGAGGGAGTTACAGTCCCCTGCCACACCTTGCGGCCTGTCGCCCACGCGCCCCGTGCGCTGCACCGGACGTGGCGGGTGATTACCGTCGAGACCCTCGGGGGTCAATAGGAAAATGGCTTGCGAAACGGGGCGCGGGACCGCAAGGAGGGACGGCGTCGAGGGAGGGCCGGAGCATGGCGAAGAAACCCCGCTGGGTGATCGAGAAAGAGCAGGCGAAACGCGCGGCGGGGGACGAGACCGTGTGGCTTTTCGGGCTGCATGCGGTGCGCGACGCGCTGGGCAATCCGCGGCGCGAGAAGCTGCGCCTTGTCGTGACGAAGAACGCCGCCGACAAGCTGGCCGAGGCCATCGAGGCGGCCGGGATCGCGCCCGAGATCGCCGATCCGCGCCGGTTTCCCGCGCCGCTCGATCCGAACTCGGTGCACCAGGGGGCGGCGCTCGAGGTCAGGCCGCTCGACTGGGGCAGCCTTGCCGATGTGTGCCTGCGCGACGGGCCGGGCGCGCCCAGGCTCCTGATGCTCGACCGGGTGACGGACCCGCATAACGTCGGGGCGATCCTGCGGTCGGCCGAGGTGTTCGGGGCCCGCGCCGTGATCGCGCCACGGCACCATTCCGCGCCCGAGACCGGCGCGCTGGCCAAGACGGCGAGCGGCGCGCTCGAGCGCCAGCCCTACCTGCGGGTGCGCAACCTGGCCGAGGCGATCGCGGAGGTGCAGGCGATGGGATTCCTGGCCCTGGGACTCGACGGGGAGGCCGAGGCGACGGTCGAGACCGCCCTCGAGGGGATGCGGGACAGGCCGGTCGCGCTGGTCCTCGGGGCGGAGGGGCCGGGATTGCGCCAGAAGACGCGCGAGACCTGCGACAGATTGGTCAAAATCCCGTTTTTCGGCGCTTTCGGCTCGCTCAACGTCTCAAATGCGGCGGCGGTTGCCCTATATGCCTCTCTGGAGAGGTGAACCGGGCAAGGCATGGCATCGAAGATCGCGACCTGTTGTTACTGTGGCACCCGCGCGGCGTTGGTCATGACCGAGGCCGGGCGGCACGAGTTGAGCTGCGCGGCCTGCGGGGCGCCGCTTCATGAAATGAAGGCGATGCCGGTGCGCAGGCCCGAGACGCCGCGCCGCGCGGCGCCCGCGCGTGCCGCGCCGAAGCCGTCGCGCCCGAAACCGGCGCCCTGTCACCGGAAGCGGGGACGCAGGATGCGCAAGTTTTCGCCGATGCGCATGATCTCGAAGGCTCTGGACGAGGTCTGGGACGAGATCGAGGATATTTTCGATTGACTTGTCAATGACTTATGAAATCTGCCTGCGGGGTTTTACGGAATCTTCACAGACAGGTGACAGGGTCTTTTTATGTAGGCTCTCAACCTTACATATAGATCAGAAACGCAGGCCCGGAACGCCTGTGTTTCCTTCACTGTCCCTCGTTCCGTGACTGCGCCCAAGGTTTCCTTGGGCGCTTTTTTCTGGGCAAAGGCGAATTTTCTGCCAAAGATCCCGCGCGGAGACGGGCGGCGGAAAACGGGGAGAGGCCATGGACGAGCGCTATGACGATGCCTGGTTGAAGGCGATCCTGGAACGAACGCTCCGGATCGCCGTGGTCGGCGTCTCGGCCAACCCGGTGCGGCCGAGCTATTACGTCGCGCGATACCTTGCCCTCAAGGGGTACGAAATCTTCCCGGTCAACCCGGGTCACGCCGGATCGGAGCTTTTCGGGCGCGAGGTTCACGCGAGCCTGTCGGATATCCGCGCCGAGGTGGACATGGTCGATATCTTCCGCCGCTCCGAGCATGTGGGCCCGATCGTCGACGAGGCGCTTGCGGCCTTTCCGGCGCTCGAGACGATCTGGATGCAGATCGGCGTGGTGAACGAGGCCGCGGCGGAGCGGGCGCGGGCGCGCGGGGTGGACGTGGTGATGAACCGCTGTCCCAAGATCGAGTACCAGCGCCTCTTCGGCGAGTTGCGCATGGGCGGTTTCGCCACGGGGATCATCTCGTCGAAGCTGTGAGCCCGTGGCGGGCGGATTTTCCCGCGTCTACGGCCCGGGAAAGGCGGTCAGGTGGCGTGGAAATCGGCCGCGATGCGGGTCTCGCGCAGGGGACGGACGAGGCGGATGGCCTCGGCATAGAGCGGGTGCGCCTTGTAGGCGGCGAGCGCCTCCTCGTCCTCGAACTCGGCATAGACGACGATATCGACGTGCGTTTCGCTGATCGTGTCGGCCTGGAGGTTGCGGCCAAGTTCGAAATGGCGCGCGTGGGGGATGCGCGAGAGCGTCATGAGCCCCTCGTGGATGGCGTCGAGATCGGCGCGGTCGCGGGCGGAGAAGAAGACGATGTGACGGATCATTCGGGTCGCTCGGCCTTTTCCTGAAGTCCTGATTTCTGCTGGCGGGCGTCGAGTTCGGCCATGACCTCGGCCAGCGTCACGCCGCGGGCGCGCAGCATGACGAGAAGGTGAAAGAGCACGTCCGCGGCCTCGGAGGCGAGGCGTGCGCGATCGCCCTTCACCGCCTCGATGATGGCCTCGACCGCTTCCTCGCCGAATTTCTCGGCGGCCTTCTCGGGGCCCTTCGCCAGGAGTTGCGCGGTCCAGCTTTCCTCGGGCGAGGCGCCGGCGCGGGCGGCGACGATGCGATCGAGTTCGTCGAGTGTCATGCGCCCAACCTCACGGGAATGCCGGCGGCGGCCATGTGGGCCTTGGCCTCGGCGATGGTATGGTCGCCGAAATGGAAGATCGACGCGGCGAGCACCGCTGAGGCGCCGCCTTCGAGCACGCCCGCGACCAGATGGTCGAGCGTGCCCACGCCGCCCGAGGCGATGACGGGGATGTCGACCGCATCGACGATGGCGCGGGTGAGCGGCAGGTTGAAGCCCGCGCGCGTGCCGTCGCGGTCCATCGAGGTGAGCAGGATTTCGCCCGCCCCCTTCGCCGCGACGGTGCGGGCGAACTCGACGGCGTCGATGCCGGTGGCGCGGCGGCCGCCATGGGTGAAGATCTCCCAGCGGTCGGGCGCCACGGTCTTGGCGTCGATGGCCACGACGATGCACTGGCTTCCGAAGAGATCGGAGGCCGCGCGCACCACGTCGGGGTCGGCCACGGCGGCGGAGTTGAAGCTGACCTTGTCGGCGCCTGCGAGGAGCAGGTTGCGCACATCCGAAGGCGTGCGGACGCCGCCGCCCACGGTGAGCGGGATGTAGCATTCCTCGGCCGTGCGGCGCACCACGTCGAACATCGTGCCGCGATTCTCGTGCGTGGCGTGGATGTCGAGGAAGCACAGCTCGTCCGCGCCCGCCGCGTCGTAGGCGCGCGCGGCATCGACCGGATCGCCCGCGTCGCGCAGGTCGACGAAGTTCACGCCCTTCACGACGCGGCCATCGGCCACGTCGAGGCAAGGGATGATGCGGGTCTTGAGCATGAACGTGCCACCAGATCGGGTTCCAGGCGGTTGTTTATGGTCATTTGCGCCCACATGCCAGAGGGTGATGGCGCGGTGCGGCAGGAAATGCCCGCCTCGCGCTTTTTCGGGAAACCCGGCGCGGGGCCGCCGCGTTGCGGAGGAAGGGTGCGGGCGGCGCGGCTCCCGGGGGGGCCTTGTGCCGGCTGCACGGATCAGGAACGGAGAAAGAAGATGAAACGAATTCTTGCCGCGGTCGCCGCCGGATTTCTTGCCACCGGCGCCTGGGCCGGCGCCGACGACATCGTGCGGGTCAAGGCCGAAGGCGATGTGGACAAGGTGATGGACGCGCTGGAGCTTGCCGTCGAGGGCGCGGGGGCCACGGTCTTTGCCCGCGTCGATCACGCCACGGGTGCCGAGGAGGCGGGCATGTATATCGCGCCGTCGCAGGTTCTCATCTTCGGAAATCCGAAGATCGGGACGCTGGCGATGCAGGACGATCCGCTCGCGGGGCTTTACCTGCCGATGAAGGTGCTTGTCTATCGCGATGGCGACGGGCAGGTCTGGCTGGCCTACGAGGAGCCGGGCGAGATGCTCGACGATGCCGAGGGGATTTCGGACGATGCCGAATACCTGGGGCAGATGCGCGAGGCGCTGGAGGCGCTGACCGCCAAGGCCGCGAAGGGCTGACGCGGCGGCGCGTCGGCCCGACCGGCGCGCGCCCGCCTAGCTCGAAAGAGCGTCGAGCGCCGCGCGCAGGTCGAGCGCGCCGTCATAGAGCGCGCGGCCGGAGATCGCGCCGTCGAGCGGCGCGCCGCAATCGCGCAGGGCGATGAGGTCGGCGAGCGAGGAGACGCCACCCGAGGCGATCACCGGGATCGAGACCGCGCGGGCGAGCGCCGCCGTCGCCTCGATATTGGGGCCCTGCATGGCGCCGTCGCGGTCGATGTCGGTATAGATGATCGCCGCGACGCCCGCGTCCTCGAAGGACCTGGCGAGGTCGGTGACCATGACATCGGTTTCCTCGGCCCAGCCCTTCGTGGCCACGCGCCCGTCGCGGGCGTCGATGCCCACGGCCACCTGACCGGGAAAGGCGCGGGCGGCCTCGCGCACGAGGGCGGGGTTCTCGACCGCGACGGTTCCGAGGATCACCCGCGCGAGACCTTTCGAGAGCCAGCGTTCGATCGTGGCCATGTCGCGAATGCCGCCGCCGAGTTGCGCGGGCACGTCGCAGCGCGCGAGGATCGCCTCGACCGCCGCGGCGTTCACCGGCTCGCCAGCGAAGGCGCCGTTCAGATCCACGAGATGCAGCCATTCGCAGCCCGCCGCCACGAACTCGGCCGCCTGGGCCGCGGGGTCGTCGTTGAAGACGGTGGCGGCGTCCATCTCGCCGCGCAGGAGGCGCACGGCCTGGCCGTCCTTGAGGTCGATGGCGGGGTAGAGGATCATGCGCGCGGCTCCGTGGGGCAGGGGTGGGCCGGGATGTGCCACGCGGGCGGGACGAATGCAACGCGACCCTACGTCAGTGTTGATCTGATGCGGCGGCACGGGTCATGCTCGGTGCGCAATCTCAGGGAGGAGACGAGATGAAACGTATCGGTATGGCGGCGGTTGCGCTGGTGATGAGCGCGGGGATCGCCTGGGCGGCGGATCCGCTCGAAGGCTATTGGCGGACCGCGAAGGACGACAACGGCAATTCGGGGCTCATCCATGTGAAGCCCTGCGGCGGCGCGCTTTGCGGCACGCTGATCAAGGCCTACGGCCCGAATGGCAAGGAGATCAAGAGCGACAACGTGGGGCGCCAGATCATCTCGCAGACCAAGGCGGAGGGCGGCGGCGCCTATTCGGGCAAGGTCTA
Source organism: Roseovarius sp. SCSIO 43702 (assembly GCF_019599045.1). NCBI lineage: Bacteria > Pseudomonadati > Pseudomonadota > Alphaproteobacteria > Rhodobacterales > Roseobacteraceae > Roseovarius > Roseovarius sp. SCSIO 43702. Next base: position 2,362,649 of record NZ_CP080623.1, on the reverse strand, counting down.
TTCGCCGGATCGCGGCAAGACCTACGCGTCGCGGCTTCAGATGTCGGGCAACACGCTCAAGGTGAAGGGCTGCGTGCTCGGGATCTGCCGTGACGGCGGGACGTGGAAGAAGGTCAAGTAGGCGAGAGGGTGCATCCGCGGAACGGATGAATCCCTGAAGGACGAGGGGGCGCATGCCGGTCGCGGTGTGCGCCTTTTTCCATGCGGATCAGTCGGGCGCGGTGCCGAAGACCGACCAGCCGGTCAGGTCCGAGAGGCGTTGCATCGCCTCGGTCCCGAGCTTGGAATTGCCGTAGCGGTTCAGCCCCGGTGCCCAGACCGCGACCGACGCCTTGTCCGGCACGATGGTGAGGATGCCACCGCCGACGCCGCTCTTGCCCGGCAGGCCGACGCGATAGGCGTAGTCGCCCGAGCCGTCATAATGCCCGCAGGTCATCATCAGCGCGTTGATCCGCCGGATGCGGCCCGGCGAGACGAGCCCCGGCGCATCGTCGCAGCCGGTCAGGAAGAGGCCCGCGTTGGCAAGCTGCCGGCAGGTCATCTCGATGGCGCATTGGTGGAAATAGGTGCCCAGCGTCTCGTGGGGCGGATTCTCCAGGTTCCCGTGGGACAGGAGGTAATGCGCAAGGGCGAAGTTGCGGTGGCCCGTCGCGATCTCGGATGCGGCGACGGAGTCGTTGATGTGGATCTTCTCGTCGCCCGCGGCATCGCGCACGAAGCTCAGGATCGCGGCAAGGGCGCCGCGCGGCTCGTGGGTGCCGGAGAGCACGGCGTCGGTGGTGACGATCGCGCCCGCGTTGATGAACGGGTTGCGGGGCCGGCCCCTTTCCAGCTCGAGCAGGATGACACTGTCGAAGGCCTGCCCGGAGGGTTCGCGCCCGACCCGCTCCCAGAGGCGATCGCCGCGCAGCCCGAGCGCGATGGCGAGGGTGAAGACCTTCGACACGGACTGGATCGAGAAGGGCGTGGCCGCGTCGCCCGCGATCAGGGTCGGATGGCCGGGGCGGGCCACGGCGATCGCGAACTGATCGGGGTCGATGGCGGCGAGCTCGGGGATGTAGTCGGCCACGCGGCCCTTGTCCGGGTCCTCCCGCGCCTCGAGGGCGATACGGTCGAGTATGGCCTGGAGCGTGGCGTCGTCCGGCGGGGTCATGGACTCCAGTCCAGGAAGTTCGCGATGATGGCAAGGCCCGTGGCCTGGCTCTTCTCGGGGTGGAACTGCGTGCCGACGATGTTGTCGCGCCCCACGACCGTGGTGATGTCGCCCGCGTAGTCGACATGGGCAAGGCGGTGGCCCGGGTCATCGACCGTGAAGTGGTAGGAATGGACGAAATAGGCGTGCTGGCCCGTGGCGACGCCCGCGAGCACCGGGTGGGGATGGTCGATGACGAGGTCGTTCCAGCCCATATGCGGCACCTTGAGCCGGTCGTCCGATGGCGTGATCGGACCGACGGTGCCCGCGATCCAGTCGAAGCCCGCCGTCTGCCGATGTTCCAGCCCGCGCGTGGCGAGCATCTGCATCCCGATGCAGATTCCCATGAAGGGCCGGCCGTCACGGATGACGCGCTCCTCGATGGCCTCGAAAAGGCCGCTCAGGTCGAAGAGAGCCGCCCGGCAGGCGGGAAAGGCGCCGTCTCCGGGAAGCACGATCCGCTCGGCCCGGCGCACGATGTCGGGGTCGGAGGTCACGATCACCTCGCCCGCATCCACCTCGCGCGCCATGCGCTGGAACGCCTTTTCCGCGGAATGCAGGTTGCCGGCGCTGTAGTCGACGAGAACGGTGGTCATGGGCTCAGAGCGCGCCCTTGGTGGAGGGGATCGCGTCGGACTTGCGCGGATCGGTCTCGACCGCGTCGCGCAGGGCCCGCGCGAGCGACTTGAACGCGGCTTCGGCCATGTGGTGACTGTTGATCCCGCGCAGGGCGTCGAGGTGGAGCGTGATGCCGCCATGGGTGACGAAAGCCTGGAAGAATTCGCGCACGAGCTCGGTGTCGAAGCTGCCGATGCGGTCGGTGGGAAGGTCCATGTGCCACGCAAGGTAGGGCCGCGCCGAGAGATCGAGCGCCACGCGCACCAGCGCGTCGTCCATCGGCAGCAGGCACGCGCCGTAGCGCCGGATGCCGCGCTTGTCGCCGAGCGCCTCGGTCAGCGCCTGCCCGAGCGCGATGCCCACGTCCTCGACCGTGTGGTGATCGTCGATATGCCGGTCGCCCTCGCAGCGGATGCGCAGGTCGAAAAGCGCGTGGCGCGCGAGCTGGTCGAGCATGTGGTCGAAGAAGCCGACGCCGGTCTCGTTGTCGTAGTTTCCGGTGCCGTCGAGCGCGAGCTCGACGGTGATGTCGGTCTCGGCGGTCTTGCGGGTGATCGTGGCGCGGCGCATGGGCGACCTCTCGGTGATGTGCGCGGTCCTTATAGGGGGGACGGACGGGCAGGCCAAGCCGGGATCACGAAACCCCGTCTTAATCCCTGCGCGCTATCGTCGGTGCGAATCGTTCCGGAGGGACGGATGCAGTTGCGGCTCGAGACACCCGCGCAGGTCAGGGGGTTTGCCATCGGCGCGACCCTCGTGGGTATGGTGGCGGCCGATGCGATCCAGTTCGCGCTTCTCCCGCGCGACGCGTGGGCACGGGTTTTCGTCGCGAACGCGGTGATCATGGTCTGCCTGCTGCTGCCCATCGCCTATCTCGCCGGGATAGGCCTTCTGGCCAATCACCGGCTGAGGCAGCAGCTCTCTCACGCGGTCGATCACGACACGCTGACCGGGAGCGCCTCGCGCCGGCGGTTCTATCGCGCGGTGTCGGAGGAGCGCGATTGGCCGTTGATGGTCGTGGCGGTGGATATCGACCATTTCAAGCAGGTGAACGACCGATACGGGCACAAGGCGGGGGATGCGGCGCTTTCGCAATTCGCGCGGTGCCTGCAACGCACCTGTCGCGCGGGCGACATCGTGGCGCGTTTCGGCGGGGAGGAGTTCGTGATCCTGTTGCAGGCGCGGAGGCTGGCCGAGGCGGAAGCCATCGCCGAGCGGTTGCGCGGCGCGGTCGCCGAGCACCGTTTCCTGGTCGAGGGACGCGCCATCCGGCTCACGGCCAGCTTCGGTGTCGCCGAGGTGTCGGGCGGGGAGGCGATCGACGCCGCATTGCACCGCGCCGACCTGGCGCTCTACCGGGCGAAATCGGCCGGGCGGAACCGCGTCCGCGTGGACGGGTCCGGGGCGCGGGATGCGTCGGGCGAGGGCGAGGGGGAGCGTGCGCGCGGTCCCGATCCACCGCCCGGGCCGATGCGGGGGGAGGCGTGATGCGCGCGGGGTCGCGGGCGGAGGGTCGCGCGGGGCCGGTGAAGTTGACGGGGACGGGGTGTGTCGGAGAGGCTGTCGCGTGGGAGGCTGCCGGGCGAATCGCGGTCGTATCGGCGGGGGATCAGCCGGTCTCGCGCCCCTCGGCCAGCGCGCGGAAATGGGCAAGCACGTGGACGCGGATGGCCGAGGCGAGGCCCATCTCGGGCGCGTCGCCGGCGGTTCGCGCCGCGTCGATCTCGGCGGCAAGTTCGTTGAGCGGTATGCCGCGCGCTCGGGCGATGTCGCGGAAGGCGCGCCAGAAATCCGGTTCGAGCGAGACGCTGGTGCGATGCCCGCGCAGCGTGAGCGAGTGTTTCTGGGGCCGGGCGCTCACCGGTCCCGCTTCCGGTCCGCGTGATCGCGCGCCTCTTTCTCGGCGCGGGCGCGATTGAGGGATTTCTGCGCCTTGCTGCGCCCGAACTTCACCGAGTTCTCGTCGGCGCGCGCCTTCTTCTCGGCGCGCGTGCGGGCCTTGCGGACCTTGTTGAGATTGATGGGCGTCGTACTCATCGGGGGCTCATCACGTGCGGATTCGCGCGGAACGGATCGGCGATCCAGCGCGGTCTGGTGACCATGCGCCCGCACCGCGCCGCGTGGCAAGCCGCTTTTGGGCGTGGTGGCGGGTGACGGGACGGCCCAAGAGGGGCGAGGGACCGGGAAGAGGAGTCTGCGGCGGGTCGAAGGGGCTGACGCGTCGGGCGCCGCGCGCCGCCCCGGCCCGGATGCCGGGGGTGCCCACGCGCCCCCGCCTGCCGGGTGTCCTGCCCCGAAGCGTGCGGCGCCCGACCGCTGGCTGCGGCAGGGCGCGGCTCATCGGGGGCCGATCATGTCCTGCGGACGCACGATGCGGTCGAAGGTCTCCTCGTCGACGAAGCCGAGATTGACGGCCTCCTCGCGCAGGGTGGTGCCGTTCTTGTGCGCGGTCTTGGCGACCTTGGTGGCGTTGTCATAGCCGATCTCGGGGGCGAGCGCCGTGACCAGCATGAGCGATTCGCGCATCAGCTTGTCGATGCGTTCCTCGTTGGCCTCGATGCCGCTCAGCATCCGCTCGGTGAAGCTGTCGGCCGCGTCGCCCAGAAGCTGGATGGATTGCAGCAGGTTGTAGGCCATCATCGGGTTGTAGACGTTGAGCTCGAAATGGCCCTGGCTGCCCGCGAACTTGATCGCCGCGTCGTTGCCCATCACATGCGCGGCCACCTGCGTGAGCGCCTCGGCCTGCGTGGGGTTCACCTTGCCCGGCATGATCGACGAGCCAGGCTCGTTCTCGGGAAGGATCAGCTCGCCCAGGCCGGAGCGGGGGCCGGAGCCGAGAAAGCGGATGTCATTGGCGATCTTGTAGCAGGAGCCCGCCACCGTCGCGAGCGCGCCGGAGAGGAACACCATCGCGTCATGGGCCGCCAACGCCTCGAACTTGTTGGGCGCGGTGACGAAGGGCAGGTCGGTGATGCGCGCCATGTTGGCCGCGACCTCCTCGCCCCAGCCCTTGCGGGTGTTGAGGCCGGTGCCGACGGCGGTGCCGCCCTGCGCCAGCTCGTAGATGCCGGGCATCGCCGCGTCGATGCGCGCGAGGCCCTGGCGGACCTGGTGGGCATAGCCCGAGAATTCCTGTCCGAGCGTCAGCGGCGTCGCGTCCTGCGTGTGGGTGCGGCCGATCTTGATGATGTCGCGGAATTCCTCGGACTTGGCCTCGAGCCCGTGGAGAAGCTTTTCGAGCCCCGGGCGCAGAACGTCGCGCACCATCATGGCGGTGGCGATGTGCATGGCGGTGGGGAAGGTGTCGTTCGAGCTTTGACCCATGTTGCAGTGATCGTTGGGATGCACCGGGTCCTTGGTGCCGATCTCGCCGCCCAGGATCTCGATCGCGCGGTTGGCGATCACCTCGTTGGCGTTCATGTTGGATTGGGTGCCCGAGCCCGTCTGCCAGACGACGAGAGGGAAATGATCGTCGAGCTTGCCCGCGATGACCTCGCCTGCCGCTTCGATGATGGCATCGGCGATCCGCGCGTCGAGCCCGCCCGCCTTCCTGTTGGCCTCCGCGCAGGCCTGCTTGATGACGCCGAGCGCACGCACGATCGCGACGGGCTGCGTTTCCCACCCGATGGGGAAGTTCATGAGCGACCGCTGCGTCTGGGCGCCCCAGTACTTGTCGGCGGGCACCTCGAGGGGGCCGAAGCTGTCGGTTTCGGTGCGGGTGGCGGTCATTCGGAGCGCTCCTGGTGGTGATCGGTTCGCGCCCGTCATAACGGCTGCGGCGGAAAGATCAACGTCACCCGGACTGCGCGGGACGGGGGTGCCAGCGGCGCGGTGCTATTTCCTGAACTTGTCGAGGCTGACCACCTCGGCCTCGCGCCGTTCGCGATCCTCGTGCGGGGCTGGGTCCGGGGCGTGGTCGTCGTCATCAAGCTCGTCGAGGTCGAGACCTTCGAACGGATCCTCCTCGTCGTCATCCTCCTGCTGCTCGAAGCGCAGGCCGAACTCGACGGATGGATCGACGAAGGTCTGGATCGCGTCGTAGGGGATGAAAAGGCGCTCGGGCGCGTCGCCGAAATTGAGCGTGATGCCGAAGCCGTCCTCGCCCACCTCGAGATTGTCGAACCAGTGCTGCATCACCACGGTCATGTCCGAGGGGTAGCGTTCGCGCAGCCAATCGGCGAGCCGCGCGTCGGGATGGGTCGTGTCGAAGGTGATGAAGAAATGATGCGCGCCGGGCAGGCCGTTGTCCTGCACATCGGTCAAGACGGTCTGGATCAGGCGCCGCATGGCGGCGTGCATCAGCTTTCCGTAGTCGATGATGCGCGGCATCCTTGCCTCTCCCGATCGCCCGCAGGCCGCAGTTCCTCGCTCCACAATACGGGATTCGGACGAAAGTGAAAGACCCCGAAATCGCGCTGCGCGATGGTTCTCCGGTCAGCCAAGGGCGAAGACGCCCAGCGCAAGGAGCGATGCCACCGCGAGCGTGGCCGGGATCGCCCAGCGCAGGACGAGCAGCGCCGCCGCCGAGACCAGCAGGAGGGCTGCCGCGAGAGGCTCGAAGGTCGCAAGATCGGGCCAGGCCCCCCATGGCGTGCGGTGCGTGGCGGCGAAGAGCACGTGAAACGCGAACCAGAGCGCGAGGTTCAGGGTCACCCCCACCACCGCCGCCGACACCCCGCTCAGCGCGCCGCGCAGGCGGGGCCTGCCCAGAAGCCAGTCGACATAGGGCGCGCCCGCGAAAATCCAGAGGAAGCAGGGCAGGAATGTCACCCAGAGCGTCATCGCCCCGGCCAGGAGGGCAAGCGGCCAGCCGCCCTGTGCGAAGCCCGCGAGGAGGCCCACGAATTCGGTCACGAGGATGAGCGGGCCGGGCGTCGTCTCGGCCAGGCCCAGCGCGTCGATCATCTGGTCGGTGGTGATCCAGCCATGCGTCTCGACCACGACCTCGGTCATGTAGGCCAGGACGGCGTAGGCCCCGCCGAATGTCACGACGGCAAGTTTCGAGAAGAAGAGGCCGATGTCGGTCAGGAACTCCGCCCCGCTGGCATGGGCCAGGGCGAGCGGCGCCGCCCAGAGCGCGCCGAAGACCGGCAGGAGGCGCCAGAGGTGCCGATGGCCGGGATGATGCGCGTGCGGGGCCGGATCGCCCCGTGGCCCGAGAATCGCGCCGGCGAGGCCCGCACCCAGGATAACGAGCGGGAAGGGCACCGCGAGCACATACATGGCGACGAAGGCGGCCGCCGCCAGCCCCCAGTGGAGCGGGCCGCGCAGGGCCTTGCGCGAAAGGCCCCAGAGCGCGCGCAGGACGATGGCCACGACGGCGGCCTTCACCCCCAGGAACGCCGCCTGCACCCAGGCGAGATCGGCATAGGCCGCGTAGGCGCCCGCCAGAAGGAGGATGACCGCAGCGCCCGGCAGCACGAAGAGCAGCCCCGCCAGCAGCCCGCCCGGTACCCCGCGCAGACGCCAGCCCGCGTAGGTCGCAAGCTGCATCGCTTCGGGGCCGGGCAAGAGCATGCAGAAGGAGAGCGCGCCGAGGAAGCGATCCTCGGAGAGCCAGCCGCGGCGCGCGACCAGCTCGTCATGCATGAGCGCGATCTGCGCGGCCGGGCCGCCGAAGGACAGCAGCCCGATGCGCGCGAAGCAGCTGAAGAGGTCGGGATATGTGGGGGCCATCGCTCAGCCCCTTGACCGTTCGTGGCAGTCATGCGTCTCGTTCGCGCCGTCGCGCGCCCAGCGATAGAGCGCGTCGTAGAGCGGAAGGCCCGCCGCGAGCTGCGCCTGATCGCCGCGGTGAAGGCGCGAGAGGCCGACCGAAAGGGCCAGCAGCCCCGCGGCCGCCGGGTGCAACTCGTGCCGATCGGTGTCGGCGCCGCGAATGACCGTCGCGAGACGGGCGAGCGGGGCGGAAGTCAGGGCGAAATCCGCGAGAAGGGCGTCGAAGGTGCACTCCGCGCCGCGATGGGTGTAGCGGGCACCGTCCACGTCGAAGGGAATGGCGCGGAAGCGGTCGGCGACGTCGGCCACCTCGGCGGGTGCCACGAAGAGGAAACGCGCGCGCCGGTCGATGAACCGCCGGACGAGCCAGGGACAGGCGATGCGGTCGATCCGGGGCCGGTGGCGTGTGACCCATAGGGTCGGGCTCGCAGGGTCGGGCAGCTCGGCGAGGGGAATGCGCATCGTCCCGTCGCCGTCGCGCCAGCCGTGGTTGCCGCCCTGCAGGAAGGAAGCCTCGATGCCTTCCGAGGCGAGCCACGCCGCGCCGCCCTGGCTCAGCTTCCGGCCCTTCTGGCAAACGATGACGGCGCGGCCCCCGTCGAGACGGCGGGCGAGGCCGGGAAGATCGCGGTGATCGTGACGCCATGCGCCGGGGATGAGGAAAGGGTCCGCGGCGACATCCTCGTCGAGCGAGAGATCGACGATCTCGGGGCAATCGGGCGTGCCGATCAGGCGGTCGAGGCAGGATACGGTGATTTCATCGGGCGCAGGCATGGCACATCCTCTGGAAACGACAGTGGATGCGACTTTGGGCCTGGGCCTCACGGGGCAGTCGCGTGTGGCCCCATGCGGCAAGAATGCGCCTCGGCGGGCGATGTGTCAATGTCCGGGCAGAAATGGAAAGTGCAGGCTTCTGTTGCCAGGTGCCTGCGAACCCCGCCTTACCTTGCTAGAGGCAAGGGCTTAAAGTTTCGATTCCTCGAACTGCTTACGCAGCCAGAGCAACCGGAGCACGATTGTCGTTGGCAATTATGCTTTGATGAACCGATAACGGTGGTATCTCACCGGGACAAAGCTAACCCCTTTAGACGTTCGTCGATCCTGTTTCGGCCCCGTGATCCCCCAACGAGGGTATTTGGTGGAGCCGCCGGGTACCGCCCCCGGGTCCGATCCGCTTATTACGAGCGCGTTTATGTCCATAGTCCCTTGCAGAACACTTGGAATATAGGGCCGATCAGGCCGCTTGCAAAGGGGGCGGACAGGAAAAATCCCCGGTGTGGACCGGGGATTTTCCGCAGGAACGGGGCAGGGCCCCCGGTGTCAGCCGGCCTGTCGAAAATCGGTGTCGGGCGTGACGGCGAAGCGGCCGCCCTTGAGCTTCTGCAGCTTTCCCTGGCGCAGGAGTTGCCCGAAGGAACGGAGCCCGTCCTCGCGCGAGAACCCTTCGTCGCTGATCTCGCGCAGCTTGTGCATGAGCATCGGGCGCGAGAACTGGTCGCGGCCCTCGACATCGGCGAGGTAGGCGGCGGCCGCCTCGAGAAGGTCGGTCAGGCTGTTGGCGCCGACCTGCTCGGCATAGTCGGCGAAGCTTGCGGCGTCGTCGTTCCGGGCCGCGGGCGCTTCGGCCACGAGATCGGAATGCGACACCCGGCGCGGGCGCACCGGCTCGGTCGGGCGGTCGATGCGCTGCTCGGCCACGAGGCGCAGCGGCGCGGGACGCTCGGTCGCCGGGCGTTCGGCGCGGGCCGTGCCGCTTGCCACGGGGCGGCGCGGGCGCACGGCCTGCTCGAGATCGAGGCGGTAGGGCGCCACGTCGGCGGGCTTGGTGATGTCGCCGCCGGCCTTCTTCTCGGCCCTCGTGGCCGCGACGGCGGCGCGCAGGTGCTGGATCGCGCTGCGGCGCTTGGTGCCTTCGCTGTCGCCAAGCTGCGTGTCGGCCTCGCGGAACATGCGATCGGCCTCGGCGCCATCTGCGCCCCTCGGGAGGCGTTCGGACCCGGCGGGGCGGGCGCTGTCGGCCTCGGGGTCGGACGCCTCGACGGCGTGGTCGGTCTCGTCCTCGTCTTCGTCCCATTCGTCGTCGGCGTGCGTGGTTTCCGCGTCGTCGTCTTCGTGGTCGCTGGCGACCTCGGCGTCGTCGGCCGCGACCTCAGTTTCCCCAGATGCGTCGATATCGTCCTGCGCGGCGGCGGCCAGTTCGGCTTCGACCTCGGCCAGTTCGCGCTGAAGCTCGGCCTCATCCTCCGGGCTGAGGGCGGCCTCGTCCTCGTCGTCGCGGGCGAGGCCGGTTTCGGCCATGACGGCCTCGAACTCGCTGCGCTTCATCTTGACGACGCGGGCCTCGAGCGGTTGCGCGGTGTCGGTGTCGGTGTCGGTGTCGGTGTCGTCGGCTCCGGTTTCGCCACCCAGCGCGTCGGCCATGAGTTGCGCGAGCGTGTCCTCGTCCGACCCGGCGTCCTCATCCGCATCGTCGATCTCGTCTTCGATATCCTCGGCCGTTTCCTCCACGCTCTCCTCGGGCGCGGTGTCGAGGGATGTTTCCGTCTCGACCTCGGGAGCCGGCGCGGGAGCGGCGGCATCGGCCACGTCCGCGCCCAGAAGCGCGTCGATGTCATCGTGGGCGTCGATGTCGTCGTCATATGCCATCGCGTCGAAATCGAGCGTCTCGGCCTCATCCGGCGTCTGACCGGCGAGCGGCTCGGACGTCACGGCGGCGAGGATCGCGTCGTCGTCGAGGCTTTCGTCCTCGCGGTCATCGGGCGCGGAATCGTCGGCCTGCGCCGCCTCGTCCTCGGCCTCGTCGTCGTCGCGGAGGTCGGTCGCCGCCTCGTCCTCTGCCGGGACTTCGGGGGCGTCGCGCAGTTCGGCGGCGTCGTCCTCGGCCAGCGCCTCGTCAAGCTCGGCCGCGGTTTCGGCCAGGAAATCCTGCGCGTGTTCGTCCTCGCTGTAGCCACCGGCGAAGGCGGTGCTGACGGGGTTGGCGACCGCGCGGATGCGGCGCAGCTTGTCGGCCACCGACTCGGCGGTGCCGGAGGCGGGCGCGGCGCGGCGCGGGGCGGGGTCGGTCCAGTCGTCGGCGGTGTCGTCATCGGTTTGGACGCGCTCTGCCATGTCGCGAGCGAGTGACATGGCAGAGCTGTCCGCGGCCCTGGGGGCCGCATCCGTGCCATCGGGCAGCATGGCGGCGGAATCTCGGGGTGTGGTGTCCTCGGCATCGGCGGCGCGCAGGTGGATGCGGCCATCGGCATCATGTGCCTCGACCCGGCGCGCGATCTCGCGCTCGGCGATACGTGCCAGCATCTCTGCGTCGGGGGTGGGAGGCTCGGCGCCGAAATAGCGGTCGTCGGCTGCCAGATCGCGGAAATACTCGGCGATCGCCTTCATCGTATCGAAGCTGTCGTCGAATCCCTCGAGGGTACACGAGAAGGTCCCATAGGAGACCGTGAGGATTTTACTTGTATTGACCATAAGATGCTCGCTTTGTGTTTGCCCACACAAGGCGTGTTTACCATGGTGGACCCGTCAAAAGAGGCCCGAATCTGAGAAGACGAGCGTATCATTTCGTGACGAATTTGTGATCTGTTTCGTAAAGCCGGGGTAATCGCGGGGAAAGTAGATGATTGTTCACGGAAACGAACCGATCACGCTTGTCGGGGGCGGCAGCGTCGCGGAAAGCGGCCTGCGCGCCGCGCTGCGCCACGCCCCGAGGGTGGTGGCCGCGGACAGCGGTGCGGATGCGGCACTTGCGGCGGGAGTCGTTCCCGAGGCGGTGATCGGCGATCTCGACAGCCTCTCGAACGAAGCGCGCGCCCGCATCCCCGGAGAGCGGGTGCATCGGATCGCCGAACAGGACAGCACCGATTTCGACAAGGCACTGCGCAACATCGAGGCGCCGCTCGTCATCGGGGTGGGGTTCCTGGGCAAGCGGCTGGATCATCAGCTCGCGGCATGCAACACCCTGGTGCGGTATCCGGGCAAGCGGGCCGTGTTGACGAGCGAGGATAGCCTTGTCCTGCTGTCGCCGCCGAATTTCGCGCTGGACCTCGCGCGGGGCGTGACGGTCTCGCTTTTCCCGATGGGCGCGGTCGAGGGGGTGTCGGAGGGGCTGGAATGGCCGATCGACGGTCTGAACTTCGCGCCCGACGGGATGATCGGCACGTCGAACCGGGCGACGGGGGCGATCCAACTGGGGTTCACGGCGCCCAAGATGCTGCTCAGCCTGCCGAGCGATTGCCTCGACGGGGTTGTCGCCTCGCTCGGCCGGAGCGCGGCGCGCTGGTGATCAGGGCGGCGGGGGCGGGCGCCGTTCGAGGTGACGTTCGCGCAGGAACACGAAGAGCCCCGATCCCACGATGAGGGTGATCCCGAGCCACGTGATCGCATCGGGCAGCTCTCCGAAGATCCAGAAGCCGAGGAGCGTGGCCGAGACGATCTCGAGATATTGCAGCGGCGCGATGGTCGAGGCCGGGGCGAAGGAGAGCGCGAAACTGATGCAGACATGGCTCAGCGTGGCGACGAGGCCGACCGTGCAGAGCAGAAGGATCTCGCGTTGCGTCGGCCAGGAGGGGTCGAGCTCGGCCACGCCCGAGCCGTCCATCACGGTGAGGATCGGCATCGCGATGACGAGCGCGGCAAGGCCCGTGTAGGCCTGAAGGGTGATCGGGTTCATGGTCGTGGCCATGCGGCGGGTGAGGATCATGTAGAGCGCGAAGAGGCAGGCCGTGCCGAGCGGCAGGAAAGCCACCACACCCACGTCGTGAAACGTGGGCCGGATGATGAGAAGCGCGCCCGCGAAGCCGATGGCGCAGGCGACATAGCGGCGCGGGCCGATGGGTTCGGACAGGAGCCACGCGCCGAGCAGGGTGAGGATGAAGGGTTCCACGAAGAAGATCGAGATGGCCTCGGCCACCGGCATGTAGCGCAGCGAGAAGAAGAAGAGAGAGGTGGCCATCAGCAGCAGGAGCGCGCGGGCGAGGTGGAGCCGGATTTCTCCCCTGCGCGGCCGGTGAAGCCAGCCCGCCGCCCAGGCGATCGGCAGGAGGATCGCCGCCTGGAACACGAAGCGGGTCGCGGCGACCTGGCCCACGGCGAGCCCGTCGCCGATAAGCTTGGCCGCCGTGTCCATGACGGGTGCCAGGACCGAGAAGCCGATCATGAAGACGATGCCGAGCGTCGTGTTTCCCGCCGAGATGGCCGGAAGAGCGGGCCGGGTCATCAGCAGTTGGGGACGTTGACGGCGAGGCCGCCAAGCGAGGTTTCCTTGTATTTCTCGCTCATGTCCTCGCCGGTCTGGCGCATGGTCTCGATGCAGGCGTCGAGCGGGACGAGATGCGTGCCATCGCCCCGAAGGGCAAGGGAGGCCGCGCTCACCGCCTTGATCGCGCCGAGGCCGTTGCGCTCGATGCAGGGCACCTGAACCAAGCCTTTCACCGGATCGCAGGTCATCCCGAGATGATGCTCGAGCGCGATCTCGGCGGCGTTCTCGATCTGGGCGGGCGTGCCGCCCAGCACGGCGGCGAGCCCCGCCGCGCCCATGGCCGCGGCGCTGCCGACCTCGGCCTGGCAGCCTGCTTCGGCCCCAGAGATCGAGGCGTTGAACTTCACGAGGCCGCCGATGGCGGCGGCGGTCAGCAGGAATTCGTCCACGCGCTCGGCGGACGCGCCCGGCACATGGTCGAGCCAGTAGCGGATCACGGCCGGAACGACTCCCGCCGCGCCGTTGGTGGGCGCGGTCACGACCTGGCCGCCGGCGGCATTCTCCTCGTTCACGGCCATGGCATAGACGCTCATCCAGTCGTTGATCTTGTGGGGGGCATTGAGATTGGTCCCCCGCTCGGCCAGGAGCGCGTCGTGGATGCCCTTGGCGCGGCGCTTGACCATGAGGCCGCCGGGCAATTCGCCCTCGGTGGCGAGGCCACGGTCGATGCAGTCGTTCATCACCTGCCAGATACGTGCGACGCCGGATTTCAGGTTCTCGGCCCCGCCGCGCGAGATCTCGTTCGCGCGCTTCATCTCGGCGATGGATTTGCCCGAGCTCTCGGCCATCTCGAGCATCTCGGCCGCGGATTTGAACGGGTAGGGGACGGGTGCGCCGTCATCGGTGTCGCGGCCCTGGGCAAGTTCGTCCCCGGTCAGCACGAAACCGCCGCCGATGGAGTAATATGTTTCCTGCAGGATCACGTCGCCCTGCGCGTCGGTGGCCATCAGCACCATGCCGTTGGCGTGACCCGGCAGGTTGGGCCCGAAATCGAAGACGAGATCGTCCTTGGGATGGAATTTCAGCTCGGGCAGGCCATCGGGCCGGATGGTATGCGTGTCGTGGATCTGCGCGAGCGTCTCCTCGGCCTTCCCGGCGTCGTAGGTTTCGGGCCTGAAACCGGCGAGACCGAGGATCGTGGCGCGGTCGGTGGCGTGGCCGACGCCCGTGAAGGCGAGGCTTCCGTGGAGCGTGCCCTTGACCCCGTGGGGGGCGAAGGGCGCGGCGCGCATCTTGTCGAGGAAGCGCGCGGCGGCCACCATCGGCCCCATCGTGTGCGACGATGAAGGGCCGACGCCCACCTTGAACATGTCGAAAACCGAAAGGAACATGGCAGTCTCCCTGGCTGGGCCGGGCGCGGCGCGACCGGTCACACCGGGCAGGCGTAGGCACGATCCCCGTCCAAGTCTATCGGAATCTGCGACATGTCAGCCGGATTTTCCGCCATTCCGCTCCGGCGTCGGCGCCTTGTCGTGGAACTTGTTCTCGCGGCTGTCGCCAAAGAGGTGGCGGCTTTCGAGGAATTCACGCTGCTGGGTATAGAACTCGTGCAGGAATTCCCATTCCTCGGTGCGCGCGACCCGTTCGGGATAGTCGATCTTGCGCAGGATGGTGGCCACGACCTCGGCCACGCGCTCGCGCGCTTCGATCGTCTTCGGCGGGTCGCGCAGGATCTGTTCGAGCACCTGAAGCTCGTAACGGCCGTAGATGCCGAGATGGCTGGGATCGAAGACGAAGCGCGCGCCGGTGCTGCGCTTGAGGTTGGCCTGGGTGAGGTCGGGCAGAAGCACGGTCTTGGGCTGATCGACGACGACGGTGCCCGCGATCATGTCGCCCAGCCGCTGCCGCCGCTTGTTGAAGAGCGGCACGAAGAGCACGCCGAATGACCACAGGAAGATGAGCACGGACACGATCCAGTGAAAATTCCCGGCGCCCAGGAGCATGGATATGGGCGTGAAAACCTCGATCTCCTTCATCAGGTTGCGCGCGGTGACCTGGTAGGGGCTGAGCCGCGTGCCGTCGGCGCTGATCACGCGGATCTTGACCATGCGCTTTCCGAGGGTGCGCCCGTTCCAGACCAGTTCGGCGAGGATGTAGTAGGGGATACGGACGAAGAAGATGAGCAGGATGAACAGCGTGGCGAAGGCGCTCCAGGACAGGATGTTGATCCAGATGAGCACCCAGAGCAGCACGAGGACCGAGCCGAACGTGATCACGATGTCGAGGATCTGGGCCCCGAGGCGCGCGCCGAGCCCCGCGATGTCGAAGGCGATGGGCACGCCTTCTGGCGGCAGGTAGTTCTCGAGCCGCCGGATGCCGAGGTTGCGGTTGACCGTGGTGGTCGTCATCGCGCGGTCTCCTCGCGTCCCGAGAGGAGCAGCCAGGCGATCCAGCCGAGTCCGAGACCCCAGCCGATGGCGAGGCGAAGCTCGGTCGATTGCACGGTCTGTCGGAGGAACCCCTCGACGAAGGCCGCGACGATCAGCATGAGCCCCGCGAGCACCATCAGCTTCACCGCGTCACGCCCGCGTTCGCGGAGCGCGGCCCGGCGTGTGCGGTTGCCCGGCAGCAGCACCGCGAGGCCCAGTTGCGCGCCACCCGCGCAGGCCACGCAGATCGCCGAAAGCTCGGTCACGCCGTGGATCGAGAGCCAGCCGAAAAGCTCGTAGCCGAGGCCCGCCTGCGCGAACATGGCGAAAAAGGCGCCGAGGATCAGGCCGTTGTAATAGGTGAGGATGAAGGACGGGAGCGTGACGAAGATGCCGAGCGTGAAGGTCAGGATCGCGACCTGGGTGTTGTGCGAGAAGAGGAACGAGGCGAAGACGCCCAGGGATTCGCCCGAATGCCGGTCGTCGTCGAACAGCGTGCTGCGCAGGTAGCTGGTCGAGGCCGAGGGGGTGCGGCCGTCCGCGAGCTCGCCCGGCACGAAGGTGAAGAACCACGCGGGATCCTGCAGGTAGAGCATGTAGCCGGTGAAGGCGCCGAGGATCATCGCGAGAAACCCGATGAAAAGCGCGGTGCCGCAGCGGCGCACGGCCTGCGGGATGCCATGGGTGAAGAGCCGTCCCAGAACGCCCGTCACGCTTTCCTGCGGGGCGTAGACCACGAGGTAGGCGCGCGCGCAGAGCGCCTCGAGATAGGCCAGCAGCGCGCGGTCCATCGAGATGGCCCGCGCCACGCTGAGCGAATTCATCGCCTGCCGGTAGAGCGAGGCGAGGGCGAGCGTGTCCTCGTAGCTCATGCCCTGCACGCCGCGCTTCTCGGCCTGCGTGACGAGCGCGTCGAGCTTCTTCCAGCCGGCCTCGCGCTCCTTGCGGAAGCGGGTCGAGCGGATGGCGTCGTCGCCCGGTGTGATCCGTGCCTCTGCGGTCATATGAGTCCCTGAAGCTTGATGTCCATGTAGCGCGACACGAGGTCGGGCGTGAGCGTTTCGGGGTCGGTGTCGAGACAGAGAACGCCGAGGCGCCGCAGCCGGTCGAGTACCTGCGCGCGCTCCTGCCGGATATGCGTGGCCGAGATCGCGCGCGAGATCGCGTCCATGCTGAGCGTGTCGGGCCGGGCGAGATCCTCGATGGCACGGTCGCGCATCGCGACGTAGAGGACGAGGTGCTGGCGCGTCATCACCGCCATGTTCTCGATCAGCAGCTCGGCGGTGGTGGTGTCGACGAAATCCGAGAAGACGATCACGAGCGAGCGCCGCGAGAGCGCACCGTTCAGATGCGTCATGGCGAGCGTGTGGTTTGTTTCGGAGAGGCTCTCCTCGAGCTCGGCGCAGGTGGCGCGGATGCGCGCGAAGGCGGTGCGGCCACCGCGTGGCGCGATCATCTGGCCGGGGCGCGCACCGAAGGTGTAGAACCCCACGTTGTCGCCGCCGAGCACCCCCGCCCAGGTCATCGCCAGCGCCGCGTTGATCGCGTGATCGAGCTTCGACAGGGTGCCCACACGTTGTGCCATGAGGTGCCCGTGGTCGATGCAGATCATGATCTGGTGGTTGCGTTCCGCCCGGGTCTCGCGCGCGACGAGCGTGTTCATCCGTGCCGAGCGTTTCCAGTCGATCGAGCGGGGGTCCATGCCGGGGGTGAAGTCGCGCAACTGATGGAATTCCGAACCTTCTCCGCGCAGGGTCGTGACCTTGAGCCCGTCCATGAGCGGCAGAAGCTGGGTCTGTATGTCGCCCGAGAGGACCGGCTGGATGTCGGGCAGAACGGTGATGGTCAGGTCCACGTTCCAGCGCGGCAGGATCTCGAAAAGG
Source organism: Roseovarius sp. SCSIO 43702 (assembly GCF_019599045.1). Classification (NCBI taxonomy): domain Bacteria; kingdom Pseudomonadati; phylum Pseudomonadota; class Alphaproteobacteria; order Rhodobacterales; family Roseobacteraceae; genus Roseovarius; species Roseovarius sp. SCSIO 43702. The sequence continues at coordinate 2,345,612 of NZ_CP080623.1, read as the reverse complement.
CCGAAGCGGGACATGTAGCGCAGCGCGATCGTGCGGAGCGTCTGTGCGCCGCGCCGGCTCATCCCGAGGGGGATTTCGAAGGGAACGGTCGTGTCGCCGGCGCCGGGGGCGAGCGTGATCGTCTCGTCCGCCGAGAGACCGGCATCAAGGGTGAGGCGCATCTCGACGGGCGACGGAAGCGCGCCGCCCGAGCGCGACACCGCGCCCGTGAGCGGGGCCGTCATGCCGTTGAACCCGTGTTCGGGCAGGCTCGCCTCGAGGGTGAGGCTCCGGCTCGAGACGGAAAGGGCGAGATCGACGAGGGCGGCCAGCAACAGCCCACCCCAGATCAGCATGAGCGCGCCGCTTGCCTCGCGCATGACCACCATGAGGATGACGGTCATCGCCGCGAGCGCGAGAACGCAGGCAATGAGGCGACGCGACGGCCGCATCAGCGCGGGGCGTCCAGCCGGTTCACGATGGTGGCGAGCACGTCGTCGGGGCTGCGGCCCTCGATCTCGGCGGTGGGTCCGAGGACGATCCGGTGGCGCAGGACCGGCGTGATGAGCGCCTGCACGTCGTCGGGGATGGCGTAGTCGCGACCGTCGAGCGCGGCGCGTGCCCGCACGGCACCGGCCAGCGCGTCGGCGGCGCGGGTCGAGGCGCCGTGCAGGATCTCGGCATCGCTGCGCGTGGCGCGGACCAGGTCCACGATATAGGTGAGGATCGTCTCGTCGAGGCGGATCGAATCGACGAGCGCGCGCCCCGCCTGGAGCGTCTCGCGGGTGAGGACCTGGCGCAGGTCGGTGCGGCCCTTGTCGGTTTCGACCGGAAGCGTGGCATTGCGCGCAAGGATCGAGATCTCGGCCTCGCGGTCGGGGAAATCGACCAGCAGCTTGAAGAGGAAGCGGTCGAGCTGTGCCTCGGGGAGCGGGTAGGTGCCGTGCTGTTCGATGGGGTTCTGGGTGGCGATCACGAAAAATTCGCCGCCCAGCGGATAGTTGGTGCCGTCGATCGTGACTTCGCGTTCGTTCATCGCCTGGAGGAGCGCCGACTGCGTCTTGGGCGGGGCGCGGTTGATCTCGTCCGCGAGCAGGATGTCGGTGAAGACCGGCCCCTTGGTCAGGCGGAAGCTGCCCGACTGGAAATCGTAGAGGTTCACGCCCAGCACGTCGCCCGGCATCAGGTCGGGCGTGAACTGCACCCGGCCGAAATCGAGCGAGATGACCTGCGCGAGACAGCGCGCGAGGAGGGTCTTGGCGGTGCCGGGCGGGCCTTCGAGAAGGCAGTGGCCGCGCGCGAAGATCGAGGTCAGCAGGAAGTCCACGACCTCGCGCTGGCCCTGCACGACGCGGCCCACCTCGTCTCGGATGGCGTCAGCGGTTTGTTGAAATTCTGAGAGATCCATGAGCAGTCACAACTTTTTCCAAGAGAGTTTTGTAATGGCCAAGCTGGCGGTAGAGGTCGGCGCGGGGCAGGGTGGCCGCGTTCGTGATGAGGCCGTGGGCGGTGTCCTCGAAATCGCGCGCGAGCACGGGGTCCTGCCGGGCGAGATGGGCGAAGAAGCGCTTCTGCCCCGCCTGGCCGAGATCGGGGCCGAAGGTCTGTTGCGTGAGATCCTGTAGCTGGTTCCGCACGAAATCGGCGACCAGTTGCCCGTCATTGCCCGACAGGCGCAGAAGCCGGCCCTTGGCCGCGATGGCCGCGGTGCGCGACATCTCGCGCCCCTGGTCGGCAAGCTCAGCGATGGGGCCGAAGCGGCGCGCGCCGCGCCAGTAGAGAACGCCGAGCACGATGAAGAGCATCGCCCAGAGGACGTTGAACGGATAGGCGAAGAACCGGCCGAGATCGGAGGGCGAGCGCTCGTAGTCCTGGCGTTCGGCATCGGTTTCCTCGTAGGCCGTGAGAAGATCGGGGCTGGTATCGAGGTAGACGGGCCGCGCGTCGCCATCGAGCCTCGCGCGCAGCAGCGCCAGCGCGGCGGCGCGGTTGTCGCCATTGGCGAGGCCGTGATTGTTCATCAGGTCCGGGTCCGAGACGATCCATGTCTCGTAGGGGCTGTCCCCCAGATCGCAGGCGGCGACGAGAACACGCGGACCATCCGCGACCTCGGCGCGGCAATTCGCGGGCAGGGAGGCGCGGGCGAAGGTCTGCGCGTGGAAGAGCGCCATTCCGTGGCGCCCATCGGAGAGCACGTCGAAGTTCGGCCCCGCGCGGGTGACTTCGAGACCGGGCAGGCCGATCTGGTCCAGGAGCCGGCGCATCGAGGCGTCGGGAATGAGCAGGATGTCGTGGGCGAGCTCCAGTTCGAACATCCCCGAGGTCCATTTCGGCAGAAGCAGGATCGTTGGGAGTTCGGCGAGCTTCGTCTGGAGATCGCCCAGCGCGATGGATTTCTGGGTTTCCTGGTAGAGAAGATCGCGCCGGGTTTCGGGCTCGGATTCGTAGCGCGTGAGGTCGGTGTCGTAGAGCGCGAAGACCCGGATCGAGAGATCGCGGATATGGGGCGACAGGCGGGGATGGGACTGCCGCGTCTCGATGCCGTCGGCGCGCGCGACGATGCCGAGACCGTGGACGCCGATCAGCGACCGGTCGATGCGCCGACCGCCGTCGCCGCCACCCAGCAGGAGAAGCCCTGCGAGGCCGAGCACGATGAGCGCGCCCACGATGATGAGAGGTGTCTTGTCACCCATGCGCCGCGCCTCCGCGCCGTGGCCCGAGAATGGCCGCACCCTGTTGCAGGGCGTTCTCGAAGGCCTCCTCGGAGACCGGCCGCCCGCCGTAATGCGCGAGTTCGGCTGCCCGCAGCAGCAGGCGCAGGAGGTCCCGGTGGCGCCATCCCTCGGGGAGGCGGGCGAAGGCCTCGCGCTCGGTGTCGGAGCGCGCGAAGCGCACCTGGGCCTCGTCACCGGCGGCGAGAAGCGCGTGGCGAAGAAGGTGGACGAGCGCCTCGCGCCGGTCCGGCATCGCGCGGATCCGGTCAAGCAGGCTGCGGCCGTCCATCGCGGTCTCGTCCGAGCCGATCTTCCACGCCTCGGGCGCTTCCTGTGCGCCGTCGCTTTCCCTGGGCGTGGCCGAGAGAAGTGCGCCGGAGCCGCCGAAGCGGAGCCAGAGGAAAAGCAGGATCGTCACGAGCGCGATCATCAGGAACACGCCGAAACCGCCCTCGATGCGAAGGCTGGGGGCAGAGCGCGGCGGCGCGGCGGGTTCGATCTCGGGGTTCTCGTCGGTCAGGAGATCGGGGTCGATCCGGTCGGCATAGCGCAGCTCCGTCTCGACCCGGCTGTCACGGGCGGCCGAGAGGTAATCTTCTGCCCCGTCGCGGGGTGGCGCCACCGTCGATATGGGGGGCTGGCCATCCTGAGCGGCTGCGGCGCCGGGAGGCACCACAGACAGGAAGGCCCCGCACAACAGGAGTGCGGGGCCGAGAGCGCGCCATCGCGCCATGAGGTTACGAGAAAACTTCGGCGTTGGCCGCGCCGCGCAGCGGGTCGGGACCATACTTGTTCTCGCCATCCGTCCCCTTGAGGCACATGATCACGAGGAACGCGATCGAGGCGATGAACCCCACGAAGGGAATGAAACTTGCCACGATCATGCCGAGATACCACCAGCCCGACATGTTGCGGTCATGCAGCCGGCGCACCGATACCGCGATGCTGGGGATCAGGACGGCGAGGTAGAAGATGCCGTAGAGCCCGAAGAAGATCATCGAGAGTGCCGACGGCTCGCCGCCTTCCATCATCCGGCCACCGCCGAACGCGAAGGCGAGGCCGATCAGCACGATGCCGACCAGCGTCACGAAGAGCATGAACCACCAGAATTCCGATCTGGGCGCGCGCCCCTGGAATGTCGCGTATTTCTCTTTCAATACGGTACGAACCGCTTCCTTAAATCCCATAGCCTTGTCCCTCTAATGCAATTTGGCTTTCGCCACGTTATGCGAGCGCGCAGACACGTTCAAGCTTTTGTGAACGCCCCGAGGATCGCCGAATTCGGCCCGGCAGGATTACGCGAAGACATCCGCCGTGTTCGGCCCGGCAAGCGGGTCGGGGCCATACTTGTTCTCGCCCTCGGTGCCCTTCATGACGGTGACGAAGAAGAAGACCAGAACCGCGATCCGCTCGATGAACGGGATCGCGCCGGTGATGATGTAGACCAGATACCACCACCCCGAGAGATTGCGGTCATGCAGCCGCCGCACGGTCACGGAAATCGCCGGAAGCAGCGTGGCGAGGATGAAAAGGACGAGCGGCGCCAGCGTCAGCCAGGTGAGCACCGGCCAGTTCCCGAAATCGAGGACGAGTGTCGATGGGTTGGCATAGAAGGTGTAATAGGCGAGGCTGCCGAAAAGCGCGATGCCGGCGACCTGAAAGAGGTAGAAGACCCAGTATTCCGACCGCGCCGCGCGGCCCTGGAAGGTGGCGTATTTCCGACGCAGGCAGGTGTCGAGCGCTTCCTTGAATCCCATCGTCCGATCTTTCATCGTTGCGGTTCCGCGAAGGCGGCGCCCCTGTCAGCCGTCCTTCGGCATCTCGACCGGCCCGCCCCGGGCGACCCAGTCGGTGAACCCGTCGCGCAGGTGCGACACCTCGAAGCCCATCATGCGCAGCGTATCGGCCGCCAGCGCCGAGCGCCAGCCGGAGGCGCAGTGGAGGACGTAGCGTTTGCCTTCCTGTGCGAAGACCTCACGGTGGTAGGGGCTGTCGGGGTCGACCCAGAATTCCAGCATCCCGCGCGGCGCGTGGACGCTGCCGGGGATGAAGCCCGTCCGCGCCCTTTCGCGAACGTCGCGGATATCGACGATGACGAGGTCGGGATCACCGAGCCGGGCGAGAAGCGTGTCGGTGTCGATTTCCTCGATCCGGGTGCGGGCGTCGGCGACCATCTCGGCGGCGGTCATCTTCAGATCCGGCATGGTGTCCTTCCGTGGGTCTGCGGCGCGATGGACCATGGACAGCCCGGCGCATCTGCTCCATCACTAATGCGTTTCGCGAGAGGTTTGAATGCCTTTCGTGCCCACAGGACACCACCGCAGCAGGAGGCGAGCGATGGCCCCGGACATGCCGATTTCGCTTTGGCAGGAGACCGCGCAGGAAAACGAGATCGCGCCCGAGGAGATCCGCGATGGGGTCGTGGATCTCGCGGTCGTGGGCGGGGGATACACGGGCCTTTCGACCGCCCTTCACGCCGCCGAGGCAGGGCTGGAGGTTCAGGTCATCGAGGCCGAGGAGGTGGGCCATGGCGGGTCCGGCCGGAACGTGGGGCTCGTCAATGCCGCCGCTTGGTTGCCGCCCGCCAAGGTGCGCGCGATCCTGGGCGATACCTACGGGCCGCGTTTCGTGGAGCGGTTCAGCGCGGCGCCCGATTACGTGTTCTCGCTGATCGAGCGCCACCAGATCCGGTGCAGCCCGACCCGGAACGGCACGATCCACGCGGCCCATGCGCCGCGCGGGTTGCGCGACCTCGAGGGACGCCATGCCGAATGGCAGCGCCTCGGGGCGCCGGTCGATCTTCTGGACCGCGACGAGGTGGCGCGGCTCACCGGATCGCGGACGTTTCACGGGGGGCTTCTGGATCATCGGGCGGGCACGGTTCAGCCCATGGGCTATGCCCGCGGCCTCGCGCGGGCCGCGCGGGGGGCGGGCGCGCGGATCGCCACCGGCCTGCGCGCCACGGGTCTGCACCGCGAGGCGGGGCTGTGGCACGTGACGACGGAAGGCGGCACGGTTCGTGCGCGCCATGTCGTGCTGGGGACGAACGCCTATACCGATGAGCTTTGGCCCGGCCTGTCGCAATGCCTGACGCGGATCCCGTTCCTTCAGGTCGCGACCGAGCCGCTGGGCGCACGCGCTGCCGATATCCTGCCGGCCGGGCAGGGGCTTTGGGATACGGGCACGATCATGTTCTCGCTGCGCCGCGATGCCGAAGGACGGATGATCATCGGCTCGATGGGCGAGGTCGTCGGATCGTCGCGGGCCGGGCTCTCGCGCCGATGGGCGAAGCGCAAGCTGGCACGGCTCTTCCCCGACCTGGGCGAGGTGGCGTTCGAGACCGCGTGGCACGGCCAGATCGCGATGACGCCCGATCACCTGCCGCGCATCCTGCGGCTGGACGAAGGGCTTTATGCGCCGATCGGATATAACGGACGCGGCATCACCACGGGGACCGTCTTCGGGCAGGCGATGGCGGAACTGCTGACCGGCGCCGACGAGGAGAGCCTGCCGCTTCCCGTCACCGAGCCCGAGCGCGACAGGCTCGCGCCCGTGATGACGCCGCTCTACCGCGCGGCGTTCGTGGCCAACCAGGTCTGGAAAAGCATCTAGGGTCCGGTCAGAGTGCGCTTGCCTGGTAATGCGCCCGCGAGAGCCAGTCGGGCGCGACCTCGATTCCCCAGCCCGGTGCGTCCGAAACGCGGGCCTGCCCGTCCTCGATGACGTAGGGATCGTGGGTGAAAAGGCCCTGTTGCCACGGGTAGTAATCGGCGCCCTCGATGGAGAACTCCAGGTATTTCCCCGCATTCGGCAGCGCCCGCAGGAGATGCATGGTGAAGAGCGTCACCAGAGACAGGTTGGCACAGTGGGGCGTTACCGGGAGACCCGCCGCCTCGGCCATGCGGGCCACGCGCAGGGTGCGGCAGATGCCGCCCAGGTAGAGGATGTCGGGCTGCACGATGTCCACCGCGCGCATGTCGATCATCCGCCGCCATGTGGGCAGGTCGCAATCCTGCTCGCCGCCCGTCACGTCGATCGAGAGCGCATCGGTCACTTCCTTGGTCTGCTCGAGTTCCCAGTAGGGGCAGGGTTCCTCGAAATGCGAGAAGCCGTTGTCCTCGAGCATCCGGCCGACCTCGATGGCACGCGGGGGCGAATAGCAGCTGTTGGCGTCGATGAGGAGCGCGGCGTCGTCGCCCATGCCCTTGCGCATGGCGGGGATGATCTCCTCGGTGCGGCCGGGCCATTCGTCGCGGTCGCGGCCGACCTCGGCGCCCGCGCGCACCTTGAAGGCGTCGAAGCCATGCGCGTCGCGCAGCCGCTGCATGCGCGCGACCTCCTGCTCGGGGGTGATGTCGCGCTTCATCGAGGAGGCATAGGCGCGCAGCGGACCGGGCGTGCCACCCAGCAGCTCGACCACCGGCTTGCCCGCCTGCTTGCCGCGCATGTCCCAGACGGCGGTGTCGAGCCCGCCCATGGCGCGTCGTAGATAGGAGCCCGGGAACTTGTGCTCGCGTTCGGTCACGATATCCAGAAGGTTGTCGAGATCATCGGTGTCCTGGCCCAGCACCCAGGGCGCCACCTGCCGGTGGAGGACCTGGCAGGTGATGTCGGAGTGATAGGTCGAAACCTGCCCCCAACCGCGCGCGCCATCCTCGGTCGTGACGCGCACGAAGCCCACGAACTCGTTGGTGAACGTCTCGATCCTGGTGAGTTTCATGCGGCTCTCCATTACGCCTTGCGGTTCTGTTGCATCCGGTCGCGCCAGCGATACCACGCCACCATGGGCGGAAGAAACCACGGGTTGCCGGTATAGAAGGGCCGCGTGGGGAAAGGCAGGTCGTCGAAGGCGGTGCGGCCTTCGGGCGCGCCCAGCACTTTCTGGCCCATGCGCATCCCGAGGTAGGAGGCCATCGACACGCCGGTCCCGCAATAGCCCATCGCGTAGTGAACGCCGTCACGTTGACCCACATGCATCAGCTCGTCGAACGTATAGGCAACATGCCCCAGCCACGAGTGCGAGATGCGCGTATCGCGCAGTTCGGGGAAGAGCGCGCACATGTCCTCGTGCAGGCGTGGGCCGCTGATGGCGGGGTCGGTCTCGGATGCCGAGACGCGTCCGCCGAACAGGACGCGCCGGCGGTCGGGCGAGGGGCGGTAGTAGTAGACGACCTTGCGCGTGTCGCTGATCACGCGGTCGGTGGGGAAAAGGCGGTCCATGAGTTCCGCCGGCAGCTCCTCGGTCGCGATGATGTAGGAGCCGATCGGAATGACCCGCCGCCGCAGCCAGGGCGTCACCGGGCCGGTATAGCCGTTCGTCGCGACGATGACCTCGCGTGCCGTGACGGTGCCTTGTTCGGTGGCGACCGAGTAGCCGCCTTCGGTGCGTTCAAGGCCCGTGACGGCGCAATGGCCGATCACCCGGGCGCCTGCGGCGCGCGCGGCGGCAAGAAGGCCGAGATGGTATTTCGCGGGGTGGAGGCCCGCGTCGCGCGGATAGACCACGCCGCCGTGATAGGCGTCGGTGCCCAGTTCGCGGCGCTGCTCGGCGCGCGGGACGACTTCGACCTCGGCACCGCGGGCCTTGGTGAGGCGTTCGGCGCCGCGAGCGAGAGCCTCGTAGCTGTCGGCGGAGTGGGCGGCGTGGAATCGGCCAACGCGGCTGAAGTCGCAATCGATGCCGAGCGTGTCGATCCGCTCCTCGATCCAGTCGAGCGCGGTGCGGCTTTCGCCCATGATCGCGTCGGCGCGGGCGGCGCCGTGGCGGCGGGTGAGCGTCTCGAGATCGGGCTTGATGCTGTGACCGATCTGGCCGCCGTTGCGGGTGCTGCATCCGAACCCCGGCGCGTCCTTGTCGAGCACCAGCGTGTCGCGCCCGCCGCCCGCCGTTTCGATCGCGGCGTTGAGCCCGGTATAGCCCGACCCGACGATGAGCACGTCGACGGATGCGGGAGGCGAGGCGGTCGTCGCCTCTTCGGGTGGCGCGTCCTCGTGCCAGTAGGGCGCGCCCGACCAGTCCGGCAGCCAGATGGATCGGGGAGGGGTCTCGGCGTTCATGGGGGCCTCGCAAGGTGGGTGGTTCGGCGCACGCTAGAAGCGCCGCGCGCGGTTGGCAACACCGCGCGAGAGGCCGCAAGGGGGGTGGAAGGGGCGCGTGCAATCCGCTACGGCTGACGCGGTATTCTCGGTCACAGGGAGGGACGTGGCATGCTCAGGAACGATCAACTGGAACAATGGGACCGCGAGGCGTTCTTTCACCCCTCGACACACCTGGCCCAGCACGCCCGTGGCGAAAGCCCCGCGAGGGTGATCCGCACCGCGAGCGGGTCGCATATCGAGGATCGCGACGGCACGAAATTCCTTGACGCCTTTGCCGGTCTCTATTGCGTCAACGTGGGCTATGGCCGCGAGGAGATCGCCGATGCCATCGCGGCGCAGGCGCGCGAGCTGGCCTATTACCACTCCTATGTGGGACATGGCACGGAGGCGTCGATCACGCTTGCGAAAATGATCCTCGACCGCGCGCCCAAGGGCATGTCGAAGGTCTATTTCGGCCTTGGCGGCTCGGACGCGAACGAGACGAATGTCAAGCTGGTCTGGTATTACAACAACATCCTCGGCCGGCCGGAGAAGAAGAAGATCATCTCGCGCTGGCGCGGCTATCACGGATCGGGACTCGTGACCGGGTCGCTGACGGGACTGGAGCTTTTCCACAAGAAATTCGACCTGCCGGTCGAACAGGTGATCCACACCGAGGCGCCCTATTACTTCCGCCGTGACGATCTCGACCAGACCGAGGAGGAGTTCGTGGCGCATTGCGTGAACGAACTCGAGGCGCTGATCGAGCGCGAAGGTGCCGACACCATCGGCGCCTTCATCGGCGAGCCGGTGCTGGGCACCGGGGGTATCGTGCCGCCGCCCGAGGGTTACTGGGCCGCGATCCAGTCGGTCCTCAAGAAACACGATATCCTGCTCATCGTCGACGAGGTCGTCACCGGTTTCGGACGACTGGGCACGATGATGGGGTCGGATCACTACGGCATCGCGCCCGACATCATCACCATCGCCAAGGGTCTCACCTCGGCCTATGCGCCGCTTTCGGGGTCGATCGTGGGCGACAAGGTCTGGAAGGTGCTGGAACAGGGCACGGACGATAACGGGCCCATCGGCCACGGCTGGACCTATTCGGCGCATCCCATCGGGGCGGCGGCGGGCGTGGCGAACCTCAGGCTCATCGACGAATTGAATCTCGTCGCGAACGCGGGCGAGGTGGGCACCTATCTCAACACCGAGATGCAGCGCGCGCTTGGCGATCATGCCCATGTGGGAGACGTTCGCGGGGAGGGGATGCTGGCCGCCGTCGAGTTCGTGAAGGACAAGGGCGACCGCGTGTTCTTCGATCCCGCGCAGAAGATCGGGCCGCAGATCGCCGCGAAGCTGCTCGAGCAGGACCAGGTGATCGCGCGGGCCATGCCACAGGGGGACATCCTGGGCTTCGCGCCGCCCTTCTGCCTGACGAAGGACGAGGCGGACCGCGTGGTCGCCGCAACGGTGCGCGCGGTCGAGGCCGTTCTGGGCTGATCCGCCCGGTGTTGCGCGGCATCTTTCCGAGATCGCCGCGCAACCCATCGACTTTCCCCCTTCCCACGCGATCCGACTCGCGCTAAAGCCGGGGTGCTTCGGTCCGGGCGCATATGTCCGGGTAATAGGGAACGCGGTGCGGCGCCGATCCGGTGGCCAATTCCGCGACTGCCCCCGCAACTGTAGGCGGTGAGCGAAGCCGGACCATGTCACTGCCGCGCGATAGGGCGCGGTGGGAAGACCCGGCCAAGCGTCGACCCGCAAGTCAGGAGACCTGCCGAGGTGATCACCCTGTCCGGGCGCGGGGCGCGTCATGGGCAACGGACCTTTCCGTAGTGGTGGCATTCGCACCGTCTGCGGGGGCCATTCATCCTTTCCGCAGACATTCACACGGCTCGGTCGCCCGAAGAACGGCGGCGGGAAAGGAAGACGGGACATGACGCGTTTCACCATCGCGGCCCTCATGGGCACATCGGCACTCACCCTCGTTCAGGCGGCAACGGCGCAGGAGGCTTTCGATCTCGACACGATCATCGTGTCGGGAAGCCTGACCCCGGTGGAGGCCGGGCGCAGCGGCGCCTCGGTCGAGGTGATCGAGGACGAGAACCTGAGCCGCCGCGACACCACGGTCATCCAGCGGCTCACGCGGCTGCCGGGGGTGAGCGCCACGTCGAACGGTGGGCTCGGCGCGCTTTCGACGGTGCAGGTGCGCGGGCTTCCGGCGCGCTATGTCAGCGTGCGTTACAACGGGATCGACGTGGCAGACCCCTCGGGCACGCAGAACCAGTTCAACTTCGGCGGCCTCACGCCCCTCAGCGTGGACCGGATCGAGGTGCTGAAGGGGTCGCAATCGGCGCTCTACGGCTCGGAAGCCATCGCGGGGCTCATCGACGTGACGAGCTATCGCCCCGAGAAACTGGGCTTCTCGGGCGAGGTCCTGACCGAGGCGGGCAGCAACGAAACCTACCAGGGCGCGCTCAACCTTGGCCACAAGACCGAACGCGGGCAACTGGCCTTCACCTATGCGCATACCGAATCCGACGGGATTTCCAACCGGTCGAGCGACACCGAGAAGGACGGGTTCGATCAGGACATGGTCGTGCTTTACGGTGATTACGCGGTTTCGGACAGTCTCAAGCTGGGCGCGACGGCCTTCTATCGCAACGGCGATACCGAATACGACCTGTCGCGCACCGACAGCGCCGGCCTGATCTCGAGCGAGGAGATCGGAGCGCGCGTCTTCGCGGAGTTCGAAACGGGACCGGTGACCCACACGCTCAGCTACGCGCATTACGAGATCGACCGGGACGATCCGCAAAGCCCGTTCACCATTGCCTTTGACGGCGAGCGCAAGACGCTGGCGTATCTCCTGAGCGCGGAGCTCGGGGCGCGGACCACGCTGAACGGTGGCGTGGAATACACCGAGGAGAGCTATGCCACGGCCCCCGGAACGTCGCCCTTCGCCAGCCCCGCGGCGCGGGGATCGGAGGACAACACCGCCGTCAATGTCGAGCTTCTGCACCAGGTGACGCCGGATTTCGACATCTCGGCGGCGCTGCGTCACGACGACAATTCGTCCTTCGGCGGCAAGACGACGGGCCGTATCGCGGCGATCTGGCGCCCGGCCGATGACCTCGCGATTCGCGCGCTCATCGGCACCGGCTATCGCGCTCCCTCGCTCTACGAGCGCTTCGGGCAATACGGCGTGGCCACGCTGCGCCCGGAGGAAAGCCGCAGCTTCGAACTGGGCGTCGAAAAGACCTTCGGCGACCTGGGGTTCGTGGAAGCGACGCTGTTCTATACCGAGATCGACGACCTGATAGATTTCGACGGCGCCTCGACCGCGTGCGGCAACCCGTTTCCGGGCTGCTACAACCAGATCCCCGGCACCACGACGGCCAAGGGGATTGAACTGGCCGGGGAATACGGGCTGACGGACACCGCGACGGTCTACGGCAACTACACCTATACCGATGCCGAAACGAACGGCGCGCGCCTGACGCGGACGCCCAAGCACGATCTGGTCCTCGGGCTGCGGAACGATTTCACCACGCGGTTCAGCGCCGAAATCGACCTCCGCCGGGTCGCGGACGTGGAGCCGTCGCCCTTTGCACCGGCGGGCCACAAGGTTGGCGACTACACGCTGGTGGGCGTGGGCATGACATACGAGGTCACGGACCGCGCCCAGGCCTATTTGCGCGTCGAGAACCTCTTTAACGAGGATTACGAGACGGCGGGTGGGTTCAATCAACCCGGCCGCACCGCCTTCGTGGGGCTGCGTGCGTCCTTCTGACATCATAACCCAGGTCGCCGCGCTGATCCTCGCGATCGGCGCGGCGCAGGCGGCGCAATCCGATGCGCCGCCGGAGCGTGTCGTGTCGATGAACCTCTGCACCGATCAGCTTGCGATGATGCTGGCGGGCGAGGGACAGCTTCTGTCGGTGTCGGATATCGCGCATGACCCGCTCGTCTCGCCCATGGTCGAGGAGGCGCGGGCCTACCGCGTCAATCACGGGCTGGCCGAGGAAATCTATCTCATGCGGCCCGATCTCGTGCTGGCGGGGCAATATACGAATGCCGCCACGGTCGACATGCTGCGCCGCCTCGGCGTCAGGGTCGAGATATTCAAGACCGCGCAGGCCCTCGACGAGGTGCCGGAACGCATCCGGCAGATGGGCGCGGCACTGGGGCGCGAGGACGCGGCGGAAACGCTGATCGCCGATTTCGAGGCGCGGCTCGCTCTCCTGCGCGCGACCGAGGGACCGAGGCCCGAGGCCGTGCTCTACTACGCCAACGGCTACACGCTGGGAGGGCAGACGCTGGCCGGGGACGTTCTCGAGGCCGCGGGGTTCGAGAATGCGGCCGTGCGGGCGGGCTATGCCTCGGGCGCGCGGATGCCGCTCGAGGTGCTGGCGACGCTGCAGCCCGATATCGTCATCACCTCGCGGAAGTATCCCGGCGCCTCGCGGTCCGAGGACATCCTCAATCACCCGGTAGTGCAGCGGATGCGCGAGGATACCGGGGCGGCGGCCATGACCGATGGCGACTGGGTGTGCGGAACGCCATTCGTGCTGCGCGCGATCGAGGAACTCGCCGAGGTCCGGCGCGCGCTGCTGCGCGAGACGGGAGAGCGGGAATGAGCCGGGTGTCGGTCGCTCTCGTGGCGCTGGTGGCCGTCCTTTTCGGTGGCTCGCTGCTGATCGGCCCCGCGGGCGCGGATGCCGTGGCGGGGCTGCGCGCGCTTCTGGGCCAGGGCGACGGGCCGCTGCCGCTCATCATGCGGGAGATCCGCCTGCCGCGCGCGATCCTGGCGGTCCTGATCGGGGCGAGCCTTGGCATGGCGGGCGCGGCGATGCAGGGCTACCTGCGCAATCCCCTTGCCGAACCGGGACTTATCGGCATCTCGGGATCGGCGGCTTTCGGCGCGGTCCTGGCGTTGCAGACGGGCCTGGCGGCGAGCTTGACATTCGGCCTGCCGCTGGCCGCGCTGACGGGGGCGTTGGCGGGGGTGCTGCTCATTCTCGCGCTGGCGGGTCCGCGCGGCACGTCACTGACCCTCATATTGGCGGGGATCGCCATTTCAGCGCTTGCAGGCGCCCTCACGTCGCTTGTGCTCAACCTTTCGCCCAATCCCTTCGCGGCAAGCGAGATCGTCTTCTGGATGATGGGGTCGCTGGCCGATCGTTCGATGACGCATGTCTGGATCGTGCTGCCCTTCATGGCGATCGGTTTCGCGCTCCTGGCGGGGTTGGGGCGCGGCCTCGACGCGCTCACGCTGGGTGAGGACGCGGCGGAGGCCATGGGCGTGCGTCTGGGCCGGATGCGGCTCATGCTGATTGCCGGGACGGCCTGCGTGGTGGGCGCGGGCACCGCGGTCGCGGGGGCGATCGGCTTCGTGGGGCTGGTGGTGCCGCACATGCTTCGGCCGCTCGTCGGGGCACGGCCCTCGCGGCTTCTGTGGGCCTCGGCGCTGGGCGGTGCGGCGATGCTGCTTGCGGCGGATATCGCGGTCAGGGTGGTCCTGCCCGATCGCGACCTGAAGCTCGGGGTGTTGACCGCGATCATAGGTGCGCCGCTTTTCCTTCATCTCGTCGTGAAGACGCGGAGGGCGCGGATATGAGCCTTCTGACCCTCGAGCGGCTTGGCCTGACGCGCGGCGGACGCGCCGTGTTGCGCGACGTGAGTTTCCGCGTCGGCGAGGGCGAACTGGTGGGCCTTGTGGGGCCGAACGGCGCGGGCAAGACCACCTTGATGCGCGCGGCGCTCGGGCTTCTGGGTCATGAGGGGCAAAGCTCGCTCGCCGTTCTGAATGCGCGCGCCCGCGCCCGCGCGGTGGCCTGGATGCCGCAGGCGCGCGAGATCGCCTGGCCCGTGACGGTCGAGACGGTGGTCACGCTGGGCCGCCTGCCGCATCTTCCGTCGGGACAGAGACCGCGCGATGCCGACCGCGCGGCGGTGAATGACGCGATGGCACGGATGGAACTGAACGATCTGCGCGACCGGCCCGCCACCGAGCTTTCGGGGGGCGAGCAGGCACGGGTCCTGATCGCGCGTGCGCTTGCGCAGGACACGCCGCTCCTGATGGCGGATGAACCCATCGCGGGGCTTGATCCCGCGCATCAGATCGCGACCATGGAGATCTTCGCCGAGCTTGCGGCGCGGGGCCGCTCGACGCTCGTGTCGCTGCATGACCTGGGGCTGGCGGTGCGCCACTGCACGCGGCTTCTCCTGCTCAACGACGGGGCGCTGGTGTCAGACGGGCCACCGGGCGAAGTCATGACGCCGGAACGCCTTGCGCAGGTGTTCGGGATCACCGCGTGGTATGAGCGCACCGAATCCGGGCCTGTCTATCAACCGCTGGAGGTCATCCGATGAAGGGCGTCACGCTTGACCGGCCGTGGCTGGAATTCGATCTCGGGCAGGAGATGCGCGTGCTGAGCTGGGCCATCAACCGACCCGGCGCGGTGCAGGCGCGGCGGATCCTGTGGCGCGAGGTGCGCAATGCCGACCTGCCGCTCGATCTCGACGTGACGCGCTGGTTCGCGTCCGAGCTCGAGGCGCGGGCGGCCACCGATGCGGTGGCGTTTCTCACGTCGCGCGACGTCCGCCGCTACCGAACGGCCAGCGCCACGGTCGGCGCGGCCCGCGCCGACGTGGTGGCGACGGTGGGCCTGTCGAACGCCGAGCGGGTCGGATGCCGGGAAGACCGGACCGGCACCGACTGGGGAACGATCAACGTGGCGCTGCGCCTCGATCAGGGGCTCACCGACGCGGCGCGTCTCGAAGCGATGAGCATCGCGGTCGAAGCACGGACCGCCGCCGTGATGGAGGCCGATCTGCCGCTGGCGGCGGGCCGGGCGACCGGGACCGGCACCGATTGCGTGGCCGTCGCGGCACCCGAGGGCGAGTTGGCCTATGCCGGGCTCCATACCGAGATCGGGGAAGCGGTGGGCCGCGCGGTCCACGAGGCCGTGCTGGGCGGTGCGCGCGACTGGATGGCGAGGATGCGCCCGGTGCCTCGGGTCGGCGAGGCCGCGGGGAAGCAGACGGGGAGCGGATCGCGATGGACATGACGGGACTTCTGGAATTCCTGCAACGGGGTGGCCCGGCGCTCTGGCTGATCGCGGTGCTTTCGGTGGTGACGCTCGCGCTCATCCTGTGGAAGACCTGGCGCCTCTTGCGGAGCGGGGCCTGGGCCGGGCAGGCGACGGCGCGGGCTGTCGATCTCTGGCAGGCCGGGCGCCGGGACGAGGCCGTGGCGACGCTCGAGGGCCGGCGCGGCCTCCGGGCGCGTCTGGCCGGTGCGGCGATGCGGAACCGGAGGAGCGGACGCCTGCCGGAACCGGCCGCGCGGGAGGAGACAACGCGCGAGGCGAAGGCGATCCTGGGCGAGGCGCGCAGCGGCCTGCGGGCGCTCGAACTGATCGCGACGATTGCGCCGCTGGTTGGGCTTCTCGGCACCGTTCTGGGAATGATCGATGCCTTCCAGGCCTTGCAGGAAAGCGGCAACCGCGCGGATCCCGCGATCCTGGCCGGCGGCATCTGGGAGGCGCTGCTGACCACGGCGGCGGGGATGGCCGTGGCGATCCCCGCCTCCATCGCGCTGAGCTGGTTCGAAAGCGTGATCGATCGTGCGCAGGCCGACATGGAGGACGCGGCCACCCGCATCTTCACCGCCCCCGATCTCGCGGAGCCGGGTGACACGGCCTGATGTTCATCTTCGCCGCATACCGCCCGCGCCGGCGTCCCGGTCTCACACCGCTTATCGACGTGGTGTTCCTGCTGCTTGTCTTCTTCATGCTGGCCGCCCAGTTCGGGCGTGACATGGCGTTGCCGCTGGCCGGGGGCGGTGGAGCGGGTGATTACGCGGGGCCGCCTCGGCTCGTGACCGTCTTGCCGGACGGGCTGCGTCTCAACGGCGTGGAGCAGGCAGAGGCAAAGCTCGTCGCGGCGATCGTCGATCTTACCGAGACGCCCGAGGACATCATCGTCCTGCGCCCCGAGGACGGGGCCGATGTGCAGCGTCTGACGCGGGTCATCGAAAGGCTCGCGGCGGCGGGTTTCGTCAATCTCGTGCTGGCGGAGTAGAAGATATGGATTTCTCGCTTCCCAGGGCCAGGAAGGCGTCGGAACCGGCGCTCCCGATGATCAACGTTGTCTTCCTGCTGCTGATCTTCTTCCTGATGAGCGCGCAGATCGCCGCGCCGCCACCCTTCGACGTGACGCCACCCGAGGCCAGTTCCGACGGCGCCGCGGAGGGCGAGCGGGTTCTCTACATCGCGCGGGACGGGCAACTGGCGCTCGCGCAGGCGCGGGACGAGGCGGTGTGGGATACGCTGGGCGGTCCGGGGGCCGGCGAGGGCGGGCTCACGCTCGCGGTCGATGGCGGGCTGCCAGCCGCCACGCTCGCGCGTGTGCTTGCACGGCTCGGGGCGCTCGGCTACGACGATCTGCACCTTGTGACGAGGGCCGAGTGATGCGTGCCGCGGAGATCATGACATTCGGAGGCCTCGCCGTGGCCGCGCATCTCGGGGCCTGGGCGTGGCACGCCGGTGCCGGGGCGGGCACGCCACCCGCGGGCGACGCGGGCGAAGCGGCCGTGACACTTGCCGCCGCGACGGGGCAGGTGGGCGCGCTGGTCGAGAGGTGGAGCGCGCCGCCGGACGTGGCCGCCACGGTCGCGATGGTCGAGCCGCCCGCGATGCCGCAAGCCGATGATCTGGAGGTCAGCATCCCGTCGCACCCGGCGCCGGAGAAGTCGCCCACGCGTCCCGCCGCGCCCGCGCTGACCGATGCACCGGCTGAAGCCGATGATGCGCCGATGACGGACACCGAAAGCATCGCGCGGCCGCTCTCGCATGCGCCGCTGACCTCGCTGCGCCCCGAGGCCCGGCCCGAAAGGCGCGTCGCGGCACCGGAGTCGGGGCCCGGCAGGGCCAAGCCCGATCGCAACGATGAAAGCACCGTTACGCGCGCGCGGACGGCCACCAATGCGCAGACCTCCTCGGGGCGCAACAACGGGGCGGGCAGCGGGACGGCACAGACCGCCTCGGCGCCGGTCCTGTCGCAATCGCAACGCCAGACGCTGATGGCGCAGTGGGGCGGGGCGATCCGTCACGGGGTGGAACGGCGCAAGCGCTATCCGCGCGGCGCGGCCGCCTCGGGCACCACGAAACTGCGCATCACCGTGTCGCGCCAAGGCCGGCTTCTGGGGGTCAGCGTCACGCAGTCGTCGGGCGATGCGGCGCTCGACCGGGCGGCCGTCGACGCGGTGCGCCGCACCCGCTATCCGGCTGCGCCGAACGGCCTGACGCAACCGAGCTACTCCTTCAACCTGCCCATCGCGTTCCAGCGCGGTTGAACCGAACCGGACGCCCTAGCCTTTTGTCGCGAGCGTTTCCTGCGCCGCGGCCCGCGTGAGCCAGGCTGCAAGCGCGCTCGCCGCGCTGTCGGGTTCCTGGGCGCCACGGGTGATGATGTAATATCCGTGGTAATCCATCACGTCCGGCCCGAAGGCCTGAACCAGACCGCCGGAGCCGAGCGCGCGCCCGCCCAGGAACCAGTCCGACAGGGCGAAACCCACGCCCTCGCGCGCCAGGGCCACGGCGTCATGATACGACCCTGCATGGATGTCACGGGCGGGCCGGACCTGTTCGAGACCACGGCTTGCGAACCAGCGCGACCAGAGCGCGCCGTCGTCCTCGTGTATGATCGTCGCCCGCCGAAGAATCGCGGGATCGAGCGGCAGCGCATCGCGCGCCAGGTCGGGCGCGCAGACGGGGAATATCTCGGTGCGGATGAAGGGTGTGACACGGTGCCCCGGAAAGCTGTGGGCGGCGAACACGATGGCGAGGTCGATCTCGGATGGCAGGACCGTCATCGTCCGTTCGGTATAGCTGCACCGAAGCGACAGGTTGGGAAAACGCTTGAGAAACTCGGCCAGCTTGGGCCCGAGCCATTCCACGGTAAGCGAGACCGGCACCGCGATCGACAGCGTGCCCGAGAATGCATCTGCGGTGAGCGAAAGCGCCGTGGTGGCGATTTCGTCGAACCCCGACTGGATGGCGCGCAGCAGGCGCTCGCCCGAGGGATTGAGGATGATCCGGCGCCCCCGCCTGTCGAAAAGAGGGAGGGCAAGCGCCGTCTCGAGCGCGCGGACCTGATGGCTGACCGCGCTTTGCGTGACACCCAGCTCTTCAGCGGCGCGGGCCATGTGCTGGTGCCGGGCTGCCGCCTCGAACGACTGAAGAGCGTTGAGCGAAACCCAGGTGTCGCCGATCTTCATCATCCTGCGTCCTTCATGAAGTGAACTCGCCAATCACAACAGAATTACTCGTTATGAACAAGATTTCCTTGCTGATACGATCGAGCGACACCTGCCAACCGATCAGAGGGATCGCCGCCATGCCGAAGGACAAGACCATTTCCGCAGATACGCCGCTCCGCGCCCGCAAGGAGGAAGGTGGCACCGCGCCGCTGGCCGACTGGGGCATCGACAGCGAATACGGTCTTCTTCGCGATGTGCTTCTGGGCCCGGTGGAGACCTTCGGACACATGGACAACGTGGCCTTCAGCTCAATCTATCGCGAAACGGCGCAGACGGGGCGCGCGTGGGATCACCAGGCCGCCGTCCGGCAGTATCGCGAGATGTGCGACGCCTACGAGGAGGCGGGCGTTCGGATCCATACGCTGCCGGCGGACGAGCATCTGCGCTACGGCGTCTATGCGCGCGACTCGAGCTTCATGACGCCCTGGGGCGCGGTCATCACGCAGATGGCGAACCCACGGCGGCGCGGCGAGTATTCGGCGGCGCTCCGCTTCTATCTCGGCGCTGGCATCCCGGTCTACGACATGGTGAGCGCCGGGAATTTCGAAGGTGGAGATTTCCACATCATCGAGCCGGGCGCGGTGCTGATCGGCTATACCGGCCTGCGCTGCGAGGAAGTCTCGGCCCGCCAGATCGGCGCCTGGGTCGAGCGCGAGGGGTGGGAGGTGCATTACGCCTACATCGATCCCTACTACGTCCATATCGACCTGATGGTCTGCATGATCGCACCGAAATGTGCTGCAGTCTGCCTTGAGACGACGCCTGATCATGTGACGGACTGGCTGCGCTCCAAGGGGGTCGAGATCATCCCCGTGGGATTCCGCGACACGATGGCGCTTGGCTGCAACGTGATGTCGCTCGGCAATGACCGGGTGCTGGCTCCGGCGGCGAGCACGGACCTGATCGCGAAGCTTCGGACCAACGGGTTCAGGGTCTACGACCCCGAGATGGACATGTTCACGATGATGGGCGGCGGCATTCACTGCATGGCGCAATCGCTGCGCCGTGACGCGGGGTAGGACCCCGACGGACGACAACCAAGAAGAAACAGGGAGAACGAACATGAAAGATGAGAAGATCAACGAGCTGCGCGCGCGCTTCATGGCGGGCGGGATGAGCCGTCGGAGCTTCATGCGGTCGCTCTTGGCGACGGGCATGGCGGCGGCGACCGCGACGGGCATCGCGGACCGCGCCCATGCGGCCGCACCCAAGCGCGGCGGCACGTTTCGCCTGGGCAAGGGGCACGGTCAGACGACCGACACGATGAACCCCGGCACCGCCGAGAACGGCTACATGGTGAACCTTCTGCAGACCTTCCACGGCTACATGACCGAGGTGGGCCGCGACGGGAGCCTCGAGCCGGGGCTCGCCGAAGGCTGGGAAGCCTCGGACGACGGCGCGACGTGGGTTTTCGATCTGCGGGAGGGTGCGACCTTTCACAATGGCAAGGACGTGTTGCCCGAGGACGTGATTGCCTCGATCAACCATCACCGGGGTGAGGATTCAACCTCGGCGGCGAAGCCGCTGCTGGCCGCGCTCACCGACATCCGCGCCGATGGCGACCGCCGGGTGGTCTTCGAGCTTGAAAGCGGGAACGCTGATTTCCCCTTCACGCTCAGCGACTATCACATTCCCATCGGCATGTCCGAGGATGGCGCGGTGGACTGGACCACCGGGATCGGGGCCGGGGCCTACAAGCTCGACAATTTCGAACCAGGCGTGCGCGCCGACCTGTCGCGCAACGAGAACCACTGGGATCTCGGGAATCGCGCCTTCTTCGACTCGGCCGAGCTTCTTTCGGTCACCGACACCAACGCGCGCACGACGGGGCTTCAGACGGGCGATTTCGATGCCATCGACAGGCTCGACCTCAAGACCGTGGAGCGGATCAGGCAGGCGCAGGGCGTCAATGTCCACTCGGTGCCGGGCACGCAGCATTACACGTTCGAGATGATGGTCACGAAGGATCCCTTCACGGATCGCGACCTGCGGCTTGCGCTGAAATACGCGATCAACCGGCAGGAACTCGTGGACAAGATCCTCTTCGGCTACGGCGTCGTGGGCAATGACCACCCGATCGGGCAGGGTCAGCGGTTCTTCAACAAGGAGATGCCGCAGCGCGAATACGATCCCGACAAGGCGCGGCATCATCTGAAGAAAGCCGGTTATGACAGCGTGGACATCGAGCTTCTCGCCTCGGACGCGGCGTTCGCCGGGGCGGTGGATGCCGCCACGCTCTACCAGAACTCCGCGAAGGGCACCGGCCTCAACATCCTGCCCGTCAGGGTGCCCAACGATGGCTACTGGACCGATACATGGAACGTGAAGCCATTCGTCGCCGTCTACTGGAGCGGGCGGCCGGTCGAGGACCTGATGTTCGCCACCGCCTACAAGAGCGGTGTTCCGTGGAACGGGACCCGGTGGTCGAACGAACGGTTCGACGAATTGCTCGTCAAGGCGCGGGCCGAGCTCGACACCGAGAAGCGGCGTGAAATGTATTACGAGATGCAGGAGATCCTGAGCGACGATGGCGGTCTCATCGCGCCGATGTTTGCCTCCTATGTCTTCGGGACGCGCGACCGGGTGGGTCTGCCCGAAAGCTTCGCGTCGAACTGGGACATGGACGGTGAGCGCTGCATCGAGCGGTGGTGGTTCACCTAGGTCGCACATCTGCCGGGTGAATCGGGGCGCGGGCCTTCGCGGGCCGCGCTCCTTTTTGCGTGCCCGGAACGATTGGCGCGGTGTTTCCGTTGGCGATGTGAGTGTCACGTCCCACAGGAGCCGCCCATGACCGACCCATCCCGCCCAGTCACGTTCCGAGGCCGTGAGACATGAGCGCGGCGCGTCTGAGAACCCATTCGATCGTGATTGTCGGGGGCGGCGCCGGGGGGCTCGAGCTTGCCACGGCATTGGCGCGGGGGCAGGGGCGGGACGTCCTGCTGGTGGATCGTCACGCCTGCCATGTCTGGAAGCCGCGTCTGCACGAGGTGGCCGCGGGACACGGACCGGGCCAGGTCGACGAGATTTCCTACGCCACGCTCGCCGAACAATGGGGGTTCGCCTTCCGCCAGGGTGAGCTCCTCGACGTGCTGCCCGACGCCCGGATGGTCCGCCTCGCGCCCGTCTGCGACGAGGATGGCCACGAGATCGCGCCGGCGGAATCGATCGGGTTCCAGGCGCTCGTGCTGGCAGTGGGTGGCGTGACGCCCGATCTCGGGGTCGAGGGCGTGGCCGAGCACGCGTTCCGGCTCGATGATCTTGTCGATGCGGGGCGGATTTTCAAGACGCTTTCGCGCGGGCTGCTGGCGCGCGTGGCGCGTGGTGATAGTGCGGCTTTCGACGTGGTGATCGCCGGGTCGGGAGCGACGGGGGTGGAGCTTGCCTCGCACCTGGTCGAGGGGCATCAATGCAACACCGTCGCGCCGCGCCGGGATCTGCCCGAAGTGCGCGTGACCATGCTCGAGGCGATGGACGGTATCATGCCGGGAATGGCCGATGACGTGCGCGCGAACATCCGTCAGCGGCTGGAAGGGCAGGGGGTGCGGATCGTGACGGCCGCGCAGGTGAGCCGGGTGACGCCCGGAGCGGTAGAGACCGAGGACGGCGCGACGCACGCCTCGGACCTCACGGTGTGGACCACCGGCACGGTGGGACCGGAGATCGCGAGCCGGATCGGGGCGCTGCCCACGAATGACAAACGGCAATGGCTCGTCCGTCGGAGCCTTCAGAGCAAGGCGTCCGAGGCGGTGTTCGCCCTGGGCGATTGCGCGGTGATCGAGGAGAGCCCCGCACCGCCGACTGCGCAGGCCGCGAGCGAACAGGCTGCCCACCTGTCGCGCACGATCCCGGCCTGGCTGGGCGGTGCGGCGCCGGAGCCGTTCGAGTATCGCAACAGGGGCACGGTTTTGTCTTTGGCCGAAGGGGGGAGCGTGGCGAAGTTCAAGACGGGGTTCAGTGATGACCTGATGATCAACGGGCGGCTGGCACGCGCGGCCTACAGGGGGCTTTACCGGCAGCACCAGTTCCGCATCCTGGGGCCGGTCAAGGGAACGGAGCACATGATCGCGGACGTGTTCGAAAAGGCCGTTTCGCCCCGCCTGAAGGTTTTCGGCTGAGCGATCTGTCCGACAAGTGTGCGCCACGGCTTCAGGCGATGAACCTCTCAGGGTTGATTTCATGCGAGCTTGGCAGGATGATCGTTTGGACCGCTGCTGACGGTCCGGTTTGGCTTGGACAGCCTTGCATCCATCGCGCGATCCTTGGCCGGGTCGGAAACAATCACCGAAGCGGAGATCCCATGATGAAGAATTCGATGACACGGATGCTGGTCGGCGTGCTGTCAGTGATCGCTGGCATCCTGGCGGTGCTCAACCCGCTCTCGGCCTCGATCGCCGCCACGACCCTTGCCGGCTGGGCGCTTCTGATCGTCGGGCTGTTGCAGGGCTATTCCGCGTGGCAGTCGACCGGGGTCAAGGTCAGGATCGGCACCGGCCTCGGGGCGGCGGCTGCGCTCGTCATGGGGCTGCTGCTGCTTTTCGGATCCTTTGCGGAAGGATCGTTGCTGCGCAATCTGCTGGGGCTCCTGCTGTTGTTCTCGGGGGCGGCAAAGCTCTGGTTCGCGAGGCCGCTGCGCCACGATCCGCTGTTTCCGGTCGTCATCGGGGCCGGAGTGGTCTCGCTGCTTCTGGGCGCCGTGGTCTTCACGGGCATCCCGGCCTTCCTCGCGGCCAACCTGGGGCGGGTGCTGGGGATCGAACTGATCGCCAACGGGGCGGCGCTGGTTGTCATGTCGATGGCGCAGCGCGGCAGCGCCACCACCCGCTGAGCCTTCGCGCCGCCGCCGGAACGCTTATTCCCCCGCGGGGGGAGTATCGCGACCGCCCAGTGTCGCGCCGATCCATGCCGGCGGATCCGAGGCGGGGAACGACTCGAGCGATGCGAGGATCACGGGGTCGACCTCGTCCGGGATGGTGTCGTCCTTCCGCGCCGCGGGGGCGGGGACGGGAGCATTCTCGAGGCGAATATCGCGCGCGAAGATCGGTTCAGGCCGCCTGCGCGTCGCGGTCTCCGTGCGGTCGCGGACGATGTAGTCCCAATCGTTCCGCTCGGCATAGTCGATTGCGCTTTGACAATCGGGAAAGCTGAGGCGGATCGGTCGGTAGGGGTCACGCGTCGCTGTCCAACCCATGAGAGGCTCCACCGACGCGGGCGCGGCTGGCTCGAACTCCAGTATCCAGTGGCGGGGGCGCGGCCCCGATTGCATCGGATCGCGCGCGGGCCGGTAGATGATCGCGACCGGCACGTCAGCCGCGCGCAGATCGGTGCCCGGAATTCTGGGCCGGAACGGGGGCCGGTTATGTCCACGTCTGTCGAACATCGAAACCTCCTTTCGTCAGCTTGCCTCGGGCTGCCCGGCGTCCGGTTCGTCACCGTTCGCGCGCCGGAGTTTCAGCCCGAGAAGGATCATCGTCACGCCGAAAATCGCGGCGTAGAGGGCCAGGAGCCAGCCAAGGGCAAGCAGGCCGGTGGCCGGGCTGGTGAAGAGGAACCACAGGACCAGCGCACCCAGCACGACGGACAACAGGCCGCCAAGCCCGAGCCAGACCTCGTCGTCGATCTCCTTGCGGAGCCGGATCGCGGTGGCGATCTCGAGGGCGCCGGAGAAGATCGACCAGAAGGCGATGCTGGCCCACAGGAACACCGCGAGCACGAAGCTCGCGAGGAACGGCATGACCAGCACCACGATGCCGGTCAGGATGCCCAGCACGCCGCTGACCGATAGCCAGCCCCAGCGTTCGCCCTCGCGCATCTGCCGCACCGCCGCGATCAGCCCGAACACGCCATCGGCAAAGGCGAAGGCGCCGAAGACGAGCGTCAGGGCAAGCACGGATTCGGCCGGCAGGAACCAGGCCAGTCCGGCGATGATGAGGGCCAGAATGCCCCTGAGGACGAAGGCCCACCAGTTCTTGCTGAGCGAGCAGAAGCCCGCCACCTTGTTCGTAACATCGGTCATTTTCCGTTCCTCTCTCACTCTTCCTCATCTTTCGCCTCGGCGTCGTCCGGCGCATCCGATCCGGCCTCGTCCGCGCCGCTCTCGTCCTCGTCGCGCTTCGGCTCTTGGGATGTATCGTCGGCCTCTGTCGGAGCTTCCGTCTCGAGCTTCTCGAAGGTGATCTTCTGATCGTCCGCCGACCAAGCGACGCGCACGCGGTCGCCATCCTCGACCGAACCGCCCAGCATGGCGCGGGCCAGCTCGGTTTCCAGTTCCGACCGGATCAGGCGCCGCAATTCGCGAGCGCCGTATTCGGGCTGGAAGCCCACGGCGGCGAAATGATCGGTGACGGAGTCTTCGAACTCCAGTTCCACGCCCTGCGTCAGCGCGGTGCGCGCCACACGGTCCAGTTGCAGGCCCACGATCCGCCGGATTTCCGAGCGGTTGAGCGAATGGAACACGATGATCTCGTCGATCCGGTTGATGAACTCGGGCCGGAAATGACCGCGCAACACCTCCATCAGTTCACCGCGCTGCTTGGCCTCGTCGAACTCCTTGGTCCCGCGCTTCTTGAGGTTGCGCTGGATGATGTCCGACCCGAGGTTCGAGGTGGCGATGATGATCGTGTTGGTGAAATCCACCACGCGCCCCTTGCCGTCGGTCAGGCGGCCATCGTCGAAGACCTGCAAGAGGATGTTGTAGACATCCGCATGCGCCTTCTCGATCTCGTCCAGCAGCACCACCGAATAGGGTCGGCGCCGCACCCGTTCGGTCAGTTGCCCGCCCTCGTCATAGCCGACATAGCCCGGCGGCGCGCCCACCAGCCGCGCGACGGCGTGGCGTTCGCCGTATTCCGACATGTCGATGCGGATCATCGCGTCCTCGTCGCCATACACGGTTTCAGCCAGCGCCTTGGCCAGTTCCGTCTTGCCGACCCCGGTGGGGCCGAGGAACAGGAAGGTCGCCGTGGGGGCAGAGCCTTCGCGCAGGCCCGCGCGGGCCAGCCGCACCGCGTCGGCCACCGAGTTGATCGCCTCGTCCTGGCCGATGACGCGCTCGTGCAGCTCGTCCTCGAGCTTGAGCAGCTTCTCGCGTTCCTCGGTGGTCAGATCGGTCACGGGGATGCCGGTCAGCTTCGAGACAATCTGCGCGATGTGATCGGTGCGGACCTCGGCGCTGGCCGAGGCACGGTCGCGCTTCCAGGTCTCGAGCAGCGCGTCGAGCTGGCCCTGCTTCTCCTCGAGCTCCTGCTTCAACTCGCCGGCGCGATCGAATTGCTTGCGCGCGGCGGCGTAATCCTGCTCGCGCTGGATCTGCTTCACCTCGGCTTCCAGTTCCTGCACGTCGACGGGCCGCGCGGTGGCGGAAATCTTGACCCGCGCGGCGGCCTGATCGATCAGGTCGATGGCCTTGTCAGGCATGAAGCGGCCCGTGACGTAGCGGTCGCTGAGTTCCGCCGCGGCCACGATGGCCTCGTCGGTGATCGTGACCTTGTGGTGCGATTCGAGCGTGTCGCGCAGGCCGCGCAGGATCATGATAGTCTGCGCCACGCTCGGTTCCTCGACATAGACCGGCTGGAACCGCCGTTCGAGAGCGGCATCCTTCTCGATATGCTTCTGGTATTCGTTGAGCGTGGTCGCGCCGATCAGGTTCAGCTCGCCCCGCGCCAGAGCCGGCTTGAAGGTGTTGGCCACATCGAGCCCGCCTTCGCCGCCGCCCTGGCCCGCGCCCATGATGGTGTGCAACTCGTCGATGAAGAGAACGAGGTCGTCCTTGTTGGCCTCGATCTCCTTCAACACCTTCTGGATGCGCTCCTCGAACTCGCCGCGATACTTGGAGCCGGCGACCATGGAGTTGATGTTCAGCTCCACCAGCCGCTTGTCGCGCAAGGCTTCCGGCACCTCGCCCGCGACGATGCGCTGCGCCAGCCCCTCGATGATCGCGGTCTTGCCGACGCCCGGCTCGCCGATCAGCACCGGGTTGTTCTTCTTGCGCCGGGCCAGCACCTCGATCGTGGTCTCGATCTCGCGCGCCCGGCCGATCACCGGATCGAGCTTGCCGTCGCGTGCGAGCTTGGTCAGATCGCGCGAGAATTCGTCGAGATCCGGCGTGTTCGAAGGGCTTTCCACGCGGCCTTCCTCGGCGCCGTGGCCGACGACGCGGGTCACCTGCTGGCGCAGCGCTTGCGGCGTCAAGCCCAGCTTGCGCAGGATGTCGGCGGCCAGGCCCTCACCTTCCTCGGCGAGGCCGATCAGCAGGTGTTCGGGGCCCACGTAGGAATGACCCAGCTCGTTCGAGGCGACGAAGGCGCGGTTGAGCGCGTCCTTCAGACGCGGGCTGACACCGATCTCGCCCTCGCCCGACGCCTCGCCGCGCGGTGCTTCTTTGTCGATCTGGCGGCGCAGGTCGTCCACGTCGATCTTGACCTGCTCCAGCAGCGTCTTGACCACGTCGCTGTGACAAAGCGCGAACAGCAGATGTTCGGTATCCACCTCGGCGCGGCCCAACTCGCCCGCCTTCTGCGCGGCCTCCTGCAGGAGCTTGTTGCCCTGTTCGCTTAGGCGGTCGGCGATGCTGGTGCCGCCACGCCCGCGGCGGCTACCGCTGGTGACGGGAATGCGGGTGGTCTCGCCCGCGTCGCCGCCCGGGCGGCGGCCCATGCCACCAAGGGGGCTGTCGCCGAAGAACTCGTCAAAGAGCGACCCGCCGCCGAAAAGCGATTCCAGCGGGGAGCTTGCCCGCCGCTGCTGACGCGCCAGCTTGCGGTAGTCCTCGTCGCAAAGCTCCATGACCTGGCGCTCTCCATTGACCGAGACCTGCGCCCGGAAGGTCGCCGGGCGGCGCTTGCAGATGTCACAGATACCGTTTGCCATGATTTGGGTCCTCCTTGACGCGATGTCGGGCTTTCGGGGAATTGACAAATGAATGGCGGGTTTGGTTCCCCGCCGTGGGAAAGGATGCGGGCCGGGAGACGCCCGCACCAGGGTCAGCCGGATTTCACGTCGATGCGCTTGACGCGGGCCTTGGCCTCTTCTGTCTTGGGCAGCGTCACGGTCAGCACGCCGCGCTTGAACTCGGCCTCGGCCTTGTCCGCATCGACGCCGGGCGGCACCGGGATCATCCGGTGGAAGCTGCGCCGCGATTGCGACGTGAAGCCGTCCTTGTCGGATTTCTCCTCGCGCTCGCCGCGGATGGTCAGCATGTCGTCGGTGACGTTGACTTCGATGTCCTTCTCGTCGAGGCCGGGCAGATCGACCGCGACCTGCATCGCATCGTCGGTCTCCGAGATGTCGGTGCGCGGGCCGGTGCTCATGCTGCCGAAGGGGCTGTCGAAGCGGCCCCAGAAATCCTCGAACACGCGGTTGAGGTCGCGTTGAAGCGAGACCATCGGGTTGTCGTCGTCACGGCGCCGGTCGGAGACCTGGTTCCGGTCCCGGCCCCAGGGGATGAGATCACTGAATGCCATTGCTCTTTTCCTCCTTTGCTGTGGTCGGTCGGGGCCGCGTCACGCGGCCTTGACCTTGATCTGCTTGGGTTTGGCGGCTTCGCTTTTCTTGAGGGTCAGCGTCAGCACGCCGTTCTTGTGATTGGCCTCGATGCCATCCGCGTCGATGGTGTCGGGCAGGCTGAACGCCCGCTCGAACGTACCGGGACCGTATTCGGCATAGATGCGCCGATATCCTTCGGGTGCGGGCGCGTCGATCGTGCCGCGCACGGTCAGCGAGCGGTTCTCGACCGAAACATCGACGCTGCCCGGATCGACGCCCGGCATGTCGATAGCAAGCGTCACCACGTCATCCTTCTCGAAGATGTCGGTGGCCGGACGGAAGGTCGGGCCGGTCTGATCGTTCTGCCGGTCATCGGTGCGGGCGACGTCGCCGCTGGTTTTCTTCACTTCGTTTGCCATTGTCTTTCCTCCTTTCTCGGCATGCTGTCAGCTTGCCTTGACCTTGATCTTGCGCGGCCGTTCCGCGTCGGGGCGGCCCATCTCGACTTCGAGCACGCCGTTCTTCACGCGCGCCTCGACCTTGTCGGGATCGACGCGCAGCGGCAGGCGCACGGAGCGCGAGAATTCGCCCCAAGGACGTTCACGACGATGCCACGCGGCATCCTCGTCCTCGGTCGCGGCGCTGCGTTTGCCAGCGATGATCAGGGTGTTTTCGCGCACGGTCAGGTCGATATCGTCCTTCGCGAGGCCCGGCATCTCGGCGGTGACGACCACGCTGTCGTCGCCCATCCAGAGGTTGACCGGTGGCCAGGAGCCGTCGTTCTGACGCTGCCTGCGCTCACCGCCTTCGAAAAGGCGGTTCATCTGGGACTGGAGTTGCCGTAGCTCGGCAAAGGGATCCCAGTGTTGTCCGGAAAGTCCGTAGTTGAGCATCATCTTCCTCCTCTCGTTGGTCAGCATGTGAGTGCCCGCGCAACGGCGCGGACGGGTGCGGGACTGACGCTGAGGGAGGGGATCGTTGGCGATCCGTCACGAAGACGCGCGGCGACCACGTGTTTCGAGGCGCAAGGCCAGCATCGGCACCTTGCGGTCGATGACGGGACCGAAACGCTGCATCTGCACGCCCACGGTTCTTGCCACCATCTCCGGGACCCTGAAGCGGCATCCCGCAATACTGAGGTGGGAAGACCTCACGATCTTGTCAAGAGGTCGGTGAGCGATAATATGCAAGGGTATCGTGAGGCGCGGCGTGGGCGTTATGGACAAGAAAACTCAGATAAATTTCTGGTATATCCTGCTCGCGATCCTGGGCGTGGTCCTGCTGCGCGATGCATGGGTTCAGACCCAGACCATCGCGGCGATTCCCTACAGCCAGTTCGAGACATATCTGGACGAGGGCGTGATCGAGGAGGTGGTGATCGGCAGCGACCGGATCAACGGCACCTTCGCGGAACCGCAGGATGGCAAGACCGGCTTCGTGACCACGACCGTGCCCGCCGACATGATCGAACGGCTGGAGGCGGCCGACATCACCTATACCGGCGCGGTCGAGAATACCTGGCTTACGACGCTTCTGTCCTGGGTGCTGCCGGCGCTCGTCTTCGTGGGAATCTGGATCTTCTTCATCCGCAAGTTTGCCGAGAAACAGGGCATGGGCGGCTTCATGTCGATCGGCAAGAGCAAGGCGAAGATCTACGTGGAGAGCGACACCAGGGTGAGCTTCGAGGACGTGGCCGGGGTGGACGAGGCCAAGCAGGAACTCGAGGAGATCGTGGAGTTCCTGAAGGACCCTGAGGGGTATGGCGGGCTTGGCGCGCGGATGCCGAAAGGCGTGCTGCTGGTCGGTCCGCCGGGCACCGGCAAGACGCTGCTGGCGCGCGCCGTGGCAGGGGAGGCGGGGGTGCCCTTCTATTCCATCTCCGGCTCGGAATTCGTGGAAATGTTCGTGGGCGTCGGCGCCGCGCGGGTGCGCGACCTCTTCGAGCAGGCCCGCAAGGCGGCCCCGGCGATCATCTTCGTGGACGAGCTCGATGCCTTGGGCCGGTCGCGCAGCGCGGGCCAGCATCCGGGCGGGCATGACGAGCGCGAGCAGACGCTGAACCAGCTCCTGACCGAACTGGACGGCTTTGACCCGACCGAGGGCGTGGTGCTGCTGGCGGCCACCAACCGGCCCGAGATCCTCGATCCGGCGCTCTTGCGGGCGGGTCGCTTCGATAGGCAGGTGCTGGTCGACCGGCCGGACCGCGCCGGGCGGGTCCAGATCCTCAAGGTCCACATGAAGAAGATCAAGGTGGCCGATAGTGTCGAGCCCGACCAGATCGCCGCGCTGACCACCGGGTTCTCGGGAGCCGATCTGGCAAACCTCGTCAACGAGGCGGCGCTGATGGCGACGCGGCGGGGCGCGGACAGCGTCGAGATGCAGGATTTCACGCAAGCGGTGGAGCGCATCGTCGCCGGGCTGGAAAAGAAGAACCGCCGCCTGAACCCCCGTGAACGCGAGATCGTGGCGCATCACGAGATGGGCCATGCCATCGTCGGAATGGCGCTGCCGGGGGTGGACGAGGTGCACAAGGTCTCGATCATTCCGCGCGGCATCGGCGCACTCGGCTACACGATCCAGCGCCCGACCGAGGACCGCTACCTGATGACGCGCGAGGAGCTGGAGAACAAGATCGCGGTGCTGCTGGGCGGGCGCGCGGCCGAGAAGATCGTCTATGATCATCTCTCCACCGGGGCGTCCGACGATCTGGCGCGTGCCACCGATATCGCGCGCTCCATGGTGGCGCGCTACGGCATGGACGCGGACCTGGGGCATGTGAGTTATGATAGCGACCGACCGAATTTCCTGGGGCAGTCGGAGCAGGGATCCTGGCTCAACCGGCGCTACAGCGAGGCCACGGCGGAACGGATGGACGAGGCGGTGAAGGAGGTCATCGAGACAGTGTTCGACCGCACCCTCACGCTGCTGGAGGATAACCGCGACCTTCTGGAACGCAGCGCCGCCGAGTTGCTGGAACGCGAAACACTGGAGGATGCCGACCTGAAGCGCATCGCCGGCGAGGTTCGGCGCCCGGCCGAGGCCGCGTGACGTCCGCTTAGCGCGGCGCGGCCTGGCCCTCGGCCCGGTCGGGGCCGTGTTCATGCAAGGGCAGGGCCGCGTGGCTGGTGCTGGGCGTCGGGACGAAGCCCTGTTTTTCGCTCGCCGCCGTCTCTTTCCGTCGGCGAATGCGGAGGGCGCCATAGGCGGCGAACGGACCCAGGATCGCGGCGATGAACCAGGAGAGGCCGGTCGGACCGGTGAGCCCCATGACGAGACCGGCTGCGAAGGGGCCGACCGCCGATCCCACGCCGTAAACCAGTACGAAGCCGCTCGCGGCTGCGATCAGCTCGGTCTCGTCCACCCGGTCGTTCACTTCCGCAAGGCAGACCGAGTAGAGCGGCAGGAGCGCAGCACCAAGGAAGAAGGCGGCTGCGATGACGGGCAGGTGGTCGCCGCGGAGCAGAACCGCGGCGAAGAGGAGCGCCGCGCAGAGACCGGCGAGGTTGCTTGCCAGGATCACGAGCCGGCGATCGACCTTGTCCGACAACCAGCCGAGCGGCCATTGGAATACCAATGCCCCGACAAGTGCCGCCGAGAGGATGGTGCCGGTCTCGGCATCGCTGAACCCGGCCTGCTGACTGGCCACCGGGGCCATGCCGAAGAAGGCCGCAACGGCCGCGCCGAGAATGAAGGCACCTGCGAGCGCCGTCGGTGATATCGCGAAGAGCCGGCGTAGTCCGAGGCGCGTGGCGAGGACAACGCCGGGATCGCCGGCGTGGCTCAGCGTGATCGGCACCAGCGCCAGCGAGAGGCAGATCGAGACCAGCGCGAAGAGCACGAATCCCGAGACCGGGGCCAGGGCCACCATGGGCTGGCTGACGGCCCAGGCCGCATACATCACGATCGAGTAGATGGCGAGCACGCGCCCGCGCCAACTGCGCTCCGCCGAGGCGTTGAGCCAGCTTTCCACGACGATGATCAGCCCCGCATAGCACGCGCCCTGAAGGATGCGCAGCAGCGTCCAGACCGGCGGCGAGACGAAGATCGCGAAGCAGAGCGCGATGGCGGACCCGGCAGAGGCGAAGGCCGCGAAGGACCGGATATGCCCCACCGTCTGGATCACCCGGGGGGCGTGGACAGAGGCGAGGACGAAGCCCACGAAATAGGCCGACATCATCACGCCCACCGTTTCGTCGGCATAGCCTTCGATGCCGGCCCGCAAGCCGATCAGCGTCTGCTGAAGCCCGTTGCCGACGACGAGAAATGCGACGCTGACCAGGATCGAAAGATATCGAAGGGGAATCCGTGCCATGACGTGATCCTATGCCACAGAGGTATCGTCGCGCGAAGAGGTGGATAATCACGAAAACGCGGAGTCCCACGTCGTGGTCGGGAGAGAGCGAGTGAGAGCCGCTGCGGATGAGCTCGGGACTGGATTGACGTTTTCTGAAAGGATCACGTTTGTCCTGCGCAGGGTTAGCACCAGTTAGAGCCAGCAAGCGCCAAATTGCTCCGACAGGACCTCGGCGCCATTTCCCGTTTCAAAGTGAACTTTCATAGTTTAGTTGGCACTATGAACGGACTCGACGATTGGGCGAGCATTTGAAAGCGGTTCTACTAGCTGGTGGATTGGGCACGCGTATCAGTGAAGAAACGTATGCCATCCCGAAACCGATGATCGAGATCGGCGGTCGACCAATATTGTGGCACATCATGAAGATCTACGGTGCCCATGGCATAACGGATTTCGTGATCTGCTGCGGTTACAAGGGATACGTGATCAAGGAATATTTCGCCAACTATTTCCTTCACATGTCGGATGTCACCTTCGACATGCGTGATAACCGCATGCATGTGCATCGCAAATCAGCAGAGCCTTGGCGCGTCACACTCTTGGATACCGGCGAGCACACGATGACGGGGGGCCGGATCCTGCGCGCTCGGGATTACATCGACGACACCTTTTGTCTGACTTATGGCGATGGCGTCGCCAATGTCGATATCGCTGCGCTGATCGCCTATCACGAAAATGCCGGCACAGAGGCGACCGTTACCGCCATTCAGCCGACGGGGCGCTATGGCGCACTCGATCTTGCGGGCGACCGCGTGCAAGGTTTCGTCGAAAAACCGAAAGGCGACCGGCAATGGGTCAATGGTGGGTTCTTCGTGTGTGAGCCATCGCTTCTCGACCGTATCGAAGGCGACAAGATGTCCTTCGAGGCCGACCCGCTCACCGGGCTGGCCCGGGACCGACAGCTCTCGGCCTATCGCCACGAAGGTTTCTGGTCCGCGATGGACACGTTGCGCGACAAGAACCACCTCGAAGCGCTCTGGGCCACCGGTGATGCGCCTTGGAAGGTATGGTGACCTGCATGCCCGATCCGGGATTCTGGCAAGGGAAAAGAGTGCTCCTGACCGGGCAGACCGGATTCAAGGGAAGCTGGCTCATGCTTTGGCTGGAACAGCTGAACGCACAGGTATTCGGCATGGCTCTAAACTGCGAGACAACGCCATGTCTTTTCGAGCAGCTTTTTCCATGCGACGCTTCCGGACAGTACCTTGGCGACATTCGTGATCCCGCCCTCGTGAAGCAGAGGATCGACGAGGTCGAACCCGATGTGATCCTACATCTGGCAGCACAAGCACTTGTACTGCGCAGCTATCGTGATCCGCTGGAGATGGGAAGCGCGCATATTCTTGACGCCCTGAAGGGGTGCAAGCGGCAGATGGCGGTCATTATGGTTACCACTGACAAGGTCTACGATAACCGCGAATGGGTTCATGCCTATCGCGAAACTGATCGCCTCGGCGGGCACGATCCTTACAGCACCAGCAAGGCCGCTTGCGAGCTATTGGTTGACAGCTATCGGAAATCCTTCTTCGCCGACTCCCCCGTACGCATCGCGACGGCGCGGGCGGGTAACGTGATTGGTGGGGGGGACTGGGCGGAAAACCGGATCATGCCTGATATTGTCCGGGCCATCGCCCGTGGCGACGACCTCGAGGTCCGTAATCCCGACGCCGTGCGGCCGTGGCAGCATGTGCTTGATCCACTGGCGGGCTACCTATGTCTTGCCGAGAAATTATGGCACGACGCCACGCTTGCCGAGGCGTTCAACTTCGGTCCGGACCCCGCCGACCAAAGACCGGTTCGTGATCTGGTCGAGGCGGCGATGAGCCATTGGCCAGGACGGTGGCACTGTGCTTCCGCCTCTTCTCAGGCGCACGAAGCCGGACACCTGACGCTGTCCACAGACAAGGCGCGGAGCCGACTGAAATGGCGCCCCCGATGGTCATTCAGTCAGGCGGTTGGTTACACGATCGACTGGTACCGGGCCAACCATGCGGGCGCCTGTCCGCGCGACTTGAGCCTGAAACAGATTGCCGAGTTCGAGAAGGTCCTTCCGTGAGATTCACTCCTCTTTCCCTTGCCGGTGCCTACCGCGTCGAGTTGGAGAAACGCGGGGATGACCGGGGTTTCTTTGCGCGGATGTTCTGCGAGAACGAGTTTGCGCAGCACGGGCTGGCCACGCGGTGGGTGCAGGTCAATTCTTCGTACAGCGCCGCCAAGGGCACCTTGCGCGGGCTGCACTTCCAACGACCGCCAAGTGCCGAGGCAAAGCTTGTGCGCTGCCTCAGAGGGGCGATTTTCGATGTAATCGTTGATCTACGCGCTGGCTCCGCGACATATGGCCGGCACGAGACCCTGCATCTCGACGATGAGAAACGCGCGATGGTGTACATCCCTCCGGGCTTCGCACACGGGTTCCAGACACTCACCGACGATGTCGAACTTCTGTACTTCCACAGCGCGGCCTACGACCCCCGGCATGAGGGCGGACTTCATCATGCCGACGGCCGACTCGCCATAGCGTGGCCACTTCCCCCTGAGCAGCTTTCCGAGCGCGATCAGGGATTTCCGTTTCTGACCGACCTGGAGCCCATAGAACTATGAATTGCCGGCACTGTCGGGCGCCCTTGGAGCTCGAATTTCTCAACCTCGGGCATGCGCCGCCTTCCAATGCCTATCTCGATCCGGCCGCGCTGAACGCACCGGAAAAGACCTATCCGTTGCGGGTGAAGGTCTGTCAGAAATGCCGGCTGGTCCAGACCGAGGACTACGCGGAAGCCGAAGAGTTGTTCAACAGCGACTACGCCTATTTTTCATCCACCTCGCGCGGGTGGCTCGAGCATGCGTCGCGCTACGTGACTATGATCGTGGACCGCCTCGGTCTCAACGGTGACAGTCACGTGATCGAAGTGGCATGCAACGACGGGTACCTGTTGCGCAATTTCGTCGAGGCCGGCATCCCGTGTCTCGGGATCGAACCGACCGCCAGCACAGCCGAGGCCGCCGAGGCTCTGAGCATTCCGGTCCTGCGCGAATTCTTCGGTGCAGCCGTGGGCCGGCGACTTGCCCGGGAGGGGAAGATGGCGGATCTCGTGTGTGGCAACAATGTCTACGCGCATGTACCCGACATCAACGACTTCACCCGGGGTCTTGCCTCAGTGCTCAAACCCGATGGCGTCATCACGCTAGAATTCCCGCATCTCTTGCGCCTCGTCGAACAAACCCAGTTCGACACCATCTACCACGAACATTTCTCGTATTTGTCTCTGCTCACCGCATCGAAGATTTTCGAGGCCGCTGGTCTGCGGATCTTCGACCTTGAGCATCTGTCGACTCATGGCGGGAGCCTGCGCATCTACGGCTGTCATGCCCATGCGCCTCTGGACACGACGCCCGCTGTAGGCGCCTGCATCGAGAGGGAACGCGCGGTCGGTGTTGATACCGACGATTTTTATACGGCCTTTCAATCGAAGGCCGAAGAGATCAAAAACAATCTCATGCGTTTCCTTCTTCAAGCCCATGCCGACAGGAAGTCCGTGGCCGCATATGGCGCCGCTGCCAAAGGCAATACGCTACTCAACTTCGCTGGTGTGAGACCGGATCTCATCCCCTTCGTGTGCGATGCCGCCAAGGCCAAGCAAGGGAAGTTCATGCCAGGCTCCCACATCCCGATCCTGCCGCCCGAGGCACTCGATGCGGATCCTCCGGATTACGTTCTGATCCTACCATGGAATATCGCCGAGGAGGTCAAGGCGCAGCTCTCACACCTTGCCGCCCAAGGCAGCCGTTTCGTCACTGCCATACCTGAACTGCACATCACATGACGGAGACTATTGCCTATACCAAGCCCTCGATCACCGAGCTGGAGGTCTCCTACGCCGAAGACGCCGCGCGTCATGGCTGGGGATCGAAATGCTATGACTACATCATCAAGTTCGAGGCCCTGTTCCGCGATCATATAGGCGTCGCCTACGGAATTGCGACTTCGAGCTGTACCGGGGCGATGCAGATGGGACTTGCGGCCATGGACATAGGCCATGGAGACGAAGTGATCCTCGCCGACACAAACTGGATCGCGACCGCCGCACCGATCGTGCATCTCGGCGCGACCCCGGTGTTCGTCGATATACTTGCCGACAGTTGGTGCATAGATCCCGAGGCTGCAGAGAAGGCGATTACACCCCGGACACGTGCCATCATCGCCACCCACTTGTATGGCAATCTATGCGACATGGATGCGCTCCTGGAGTTGGGTGATCGTCACGGCATTCCCATTATCGAAGACGCCGCCGAAGCCATCGGCGCGCGCTATCGTGGTCGCGCCGCCGGGTCGATGGGCTTGTTCTCGACCTTTTCGTTTCATGGGACCAAGACCCTCACGACGGGTGAAGGTGGTATGTTTCTGACATCGAATGCCGACCTCTACGAGAAGGTATTGACCCTGTCCAACCACGGGCGCGCCCGGCAGCAGGACAAGCAATTCTGGGCGGATGTCGTTGGTTACAAGTTCAAGATGTCGAACGTCCAAGCTGCCCTGGGCTGTGGCCAGATGGAGCGGATCACGGAACTGACGGACCGCAAGCGCGCGATCCTGCACGCCTATAAGGCCGAGTTGGGATCACTGAACGGCGTTTCCATGAACCCCGAACCCGGCCACGTGCTCAGCGGAGCGTGGATGCCGACCGTTGTTTTCGACGACAACCTCGGTATCAGACGCGATCAAATCCAAGCCGCATTCAAGTCAGCGCGGATCGACGCGCGCGTGTTCTTCTATCCGCTGTCGGCCCAGCCGATGTTCGAACCAGTTCGCGAGAACAAGACCGCTTGGTCGATCTGCGAACGCGCGATCAACCTCCCAAGTTTCCACGATATGACCGACCACGATATCTTTCGGGTCTGCCGGGTGGTCGAGGATCTGGTTCAGGGCTGATCAGAGGCCTAGGCGTCCAGGAAGACCAGCGAGGCACCAGGGGGCATCCATTCGATATTGCTGCCCAGGATATCGCGCGCCCGGGCAGGATTGAGGCCGGCGATTACTGAACGAATGTCTGCCGGGCAGTTTTCCGGCATCAGAACGGGGACTCCAAGGTGTGTCTGTCCCTGCAGGAAAGGGTTGCGATCCAGAAAACAGCTGAGCTGCTGATTGAGCCGCGCTGCAATTACGCTGCCATAAAACCCCGCCCCGTAGATCGCAACTGGTGCGGACAGTTCCTTTGCCGCGATGCGATCCAATATGCTCCGCCATTCATCCAAGGATTGCTTGAAAGCATTACCCTTGGCCGCTGGAAGGTTGCGCGCCCCGCTTGTGGCTGTTACCGCGAATGCACCATGGAAAGCCTCTCGATCCATGCCTTGGACCGACAACCCGGCCAGGTTCAATGCCCGCTCGAGGCTATCTTGCGAAAAATGGTTCAAGTGATCCACGACAAGCAGGTCGCCGGAATTCGCCTCCGCGTCGGGTACCGACAGGAAAAGCCGCCCGTCCGGCGCAAGGCACCGCCGCAAATCGGCAAGGACGGCCACCGGATCAGGCACATGCTCGATCACGAAATGAGCGGTTATCAGATCGAAATGCCCCGTCCAGCGTTCGGGCATGGCATAGGTGGCCTGATTTTCCGCCGCGATCCAGTCTCGCCAATGATCGAGATAGTCCTCCGAAACATCAAAAACATGCGGCACTAGATCGGGCCGCTGAGCAAGAGCCTTTTGCAGCGTCGTGGCCTTGCCAGCTCCGAAATCCAGAACCTTGGCGCCCTTCTCGACCTCAAGTGCCAAAACCAGTTCCGCTTGGTAATCGGTGCGGAAGACGCGTTCGCCCTCGCGGTTTTCGTAGAGTTGGTCGTGCCCGTCCACATCCAGAGATATTCGATACTGGGTATCGTAGAACTCCTCGAGATCCGGCAGGTCGGGGCTTTGTGCATGGCCACATTGGTTGCACAGGTAGACCTGCGTGCGGACTGGCAGCACCGTCCGGATCGAACTCAGCGAGGGACCGGGATCATCAAAGGCAGGCGTCTCGATCAGAACACCGCAGACGCGGCATTTGGTCCGGCTCGGGGTCATACGGCCAACTCGGGAAAAACATCCTCGAATTTGATCCCAGCTGCGAAAGAGCCTTTCCAACCGATGCGCGTGCCCACCGGGTTATTGAAATTGAACCATCGAAATTGCATGGACCAGCGCGGATGCGCGGCGCGATTGGCACCGGATTGATGGAGCGTCAGGAAATCCATGACGATCAGATCGCCAGGTTTTGACAGCGGCGCAATACGCTCGTACTTGGCCAACCGCTCTTCTTCATTGTGCAACCGCAGGGCATAAGCACCACTTTTTCCCACACCGCCATCATCCTTCGCGACAGGCACGATACCTTCCTTTTGCGACCCAGGGCAGATCT
The DNA here is from genome assembly GCF_019599045.1 of Roseovarius sp. SCSIO 43702. Classification (NCBI taxonomy): domain Bacteria; kingdom Pseudomonadati; phylum Pseudomonadota; class Alphaproteobacteria; order Rhodobacterales; family Roseobacteraceae; genus Roseovarius; species Roseovarius sp. SCSIO 43702. Next base: position 2,306,283 of record NZ_CP080623.1, on the reverse strand, counting down.
CGACCGGCCCCATGTCCTCGGTCACCGGAAGAAGTGGCGTCCAATAGACGAGACCGTCAGGACTACGAAGCTGGGCTGGGAACTCTTGATGCCAATTGGCCCGATACTTGTCCTCGGAGGGAAAATCCATCCGGATACCATAGCCGCCAGCCGCCACGCCCGGCTCGGACCCAGGCCGCAACTTCTTGAAGAGGTCCGCATTGTCCTGATGGCAGACGAGTTGCATGAAGGCAGGGATCTGCTTGACCGCGTCATAGACCTCCCCGGCCCAAGCGCGGTTGGCCGCGGCGATCGCCATAATCCCATCAGTCATGGCCTGTTTCGGCACGCTGCACGGCGCATCTATCCCGTATTTTGCGGCCACCAGTTCGATAATTCGTCGGATACCAGTCTGGATCGGTGCGATCTGCAACTCGAAATCGTAGAAGTCCGGAAAGATGGCATATCCCTCATCTTGGAAATCCGCGGTCATGTCATGCCCTTTCTATGCGTCTACGAAAGTCTTCCAGTTTTCGGTCGCGGGAGCCAGATGCGCACTTCGCTCGGCACGGGGCACCTGCGCAACAAGGTCCAAAGCGGTGACGTAAGGCGTAAAGGCGCCATGTGCCTGTGGCCAAGGCAAGGTTTGATATTTCATATATTCGACCGCAATTCCAGCGTCCTCAAAACGCTCGTGGTCCAGATAATTCCTCGCGCCATGTCCGGTAATGTAGCTTTGGCCACCGACGGCCTGGACAAGTTTCATGACCCGCTCCGATCCTCGCCCGCATACGTTCAGGTCAGAGCTTCTCAGGGAAGTTCGAGGGGGCAGACCGATGGCCGTCGACAGCTCCTCGGCGCTGGAAATCAGGACATCCACGAGGTCTGGCTGCTGCCATGCCTGGTCAAACACCTTCCGGGCCTCCGCGTATTGCTCTCCAGAGTTGAGGGAGGCCCACAAGAGGGAGCGATGACGCTCGACGATGCTTGGATCGGCCAGCTTCAAATCCCGAATTCGCGTTCGGTTGCCCTTGTTCTGTAATGGCACGCTCATCCATTTGCTGCCCGACTGCGTTTTGACCTGCACCCGGTTGGTGAACGACCCCTTGGAAAATTGCGCGTCGTCGAGCCAGATCATGACGTCGGCCAGCGCCATCTGAGCCATGAATCCGGCCCAGGGAAAATACATGGGTTGCGAGATCACGACCCGGCTCATCAGTTCCCATGCTCGCTGAAGATAAACTCCATGATAGTCACATCATGAAGCGTCTTGCCGTCATCATATTCCGCACGCTGTGTTCCGACCAGTCGGAAGCCAATTCTCTTATACAAGCGACATGCGGGATTGTCCGCGCGCACCTTCAACGAAACCTTGCGCAAACCCATCTCTTTCCGACCAATCTCAAGTGTCTGCATCGTGGCGGTCATACCATGTCCCCGTCCGCGTACATCGGGCAGCAAGCAAATGCCAAACCAAGCGGTACGGTTGTTGCGGTGTATATCGCTGAGTTGAACATAACCCAAACAGGAATCTTTGCCGTCCACTATGCTTCTGATCCAGCCGTCCGCGTCACGCCGGTCCAGCCATTCGCCCACCGGTTCCTCGATAATGTCACGTGCGCCAAGCAGCATTTTTTGCAGGTCGACATCTTTGCGCAATGTGGCCAAAGCTGCGTGATCGCGCGGGGCGACCGGGCGTAGTGCAGTTACTATCTCTGGAGGCATTTCAGATAACCGCCCGGCGACGAGGAGAGGACCAGCTTGCCATTGATCACCGGGTCTATCTCGAACCGGTCGGTTTCCTGCATGTAATCCTTGAGGGCAGAAAGGGGTTCATTGCCCTTATACCAAATCTGAGAGCGCTTCTTCGGGGCTTCCTCTTCGGACAGATGCCCAACAAGCGTATCAGCGACCACCAGATAACAGCCCTCTGTCACCATTGGCCCGTAGGCGCGGCATTCCGCCAAGACGTGATCGCGGCTGTGGTCGCTGTCCAGTACCACCATCACGCGCGCGCCGTCGGGAATCTCCGCACGAACCTTGGCAACCAAGTCCTCATCGATCGAGCTGCCCTCGATCAAGGTTACACGCTTGGACATCGGATTGTTTTCGATGCTCTCGCGATTATGCGCGCGAATGTCGATATCGATGCCGATAACCTTGCCATTGCCCATCATTTCCAACAAGGAGGCCATGAACAGGACAGAGCCACCACGCGCCACGCCGGTTTCAATGATAACATCTGGCTTGGTCTGCCAGATCACTTCTTGCGTCGCCATGATATCGGCCGGTAGCTGGATGACCGGTACGCCCATCCAGCTCCACAGATACGAATAATCGTAGCGATCAAGCTTGAGTGTCAGCTCCTTTGCCTCTCCAAACAGGCCGCTGTCCTTGCCAAGTTCGATGGACTGCCGTTCCTTATGCTGCTCGAAATCCTCACGGTCGTCCGAATGTGTCATGCTCTTGATCCTAGGTTTAGCAGTTATTGTCGAGTTTGCAGGAAAGGCTCATATAGGCTGAAGCCCAAAACCTCATCGGCGTGCTTTCAACTTTGACCATGCGTTCTTCTGCGTGAGTTCGTCACGTAGTACCGCATGGTAGTCGTCGGCCAAAAGTCGGTCGCAAGTTAGTGCGGCAGTCAGAATGTTGTTGGCTCCGTCGATTTCGGTCGAGGTTCGGAAGCTGTGCAGCTTGGAGCGGTTCTTTGTCCAGGTCATCGCTAACTTGCGCAGATGTGCCGCCATCGGAGATTTGGCCGCATTCAGGGCGTCTTCGCTATCGGTCTTGCGTGCATGATCCTCTAGCATGCCATGAAGCTCGCGCTGCGTCTCGGTGTCTTTCTTTCTGATGTCCAACAGAACGCTCAGGTACCATGATTTATAATCCGGCCTCATGGCAGGTTCAGGGAAATGCGCGCGCACCGTTTCCAGCGTCCCGAGAAAGCCGAATGGGACCGACTTGGAAAGTGGAACGACATCGTCTACGGGATCGGTTGCCCTCTCCTTGGAAAACCGCTCGGCCAGTTCTTTCTTCTCCGCTTTCGTTCCTTGCGCTGCCAGATTGCCGCCATTGCTGGCCGGGCTGTGGCCGTTGATCGAGAACGGATGATGACAGTGTAGGAACATTCCACCGTGTTGAATGGCACGGTAGTTGACATAGGTATCGGGGCTTCGAGCCAGAAAAACTGTACCATCTTTGCGCGCCAGATTCGTCAGGAAACGACGTGAAATGCAGCCGTGGTATATCGCGGGCATTGGATGAAACAGATCCAAACGGCCAGTTTCGGCAACTTGAACACGTTCCCCTACATCAAGTGCGCGTGGCTTCCCAAACGCATGATCTCTAACAAACCTCAGCCCGCCAACGCGATTTCCATATCCCGCCACTGGCCAGCCATATACCGGATAATCCCAACTCAGCGCGTCGGGATGGCGATCTTCCAAGATGCTGCGTAGAAAGGGAAACTGCCCCGGAATCATGCCATCGTCATCTCCGAAAAAGATGACGTACTCACCCTTACTTTGATGGAGGGCGAACTCAAAGTTCTGGCGCATGGACACGCGCGCCCCTGTATTCACATAGCGCACCCTGGGATCCTGCACCTCCGAGACGACCTGACGCGTCTCGTCGATCGAGGCGTTATCGCTCACCAGGATCTCGATGGCGTCGTCATCAATCGCTGTGGCCGTAGCCAGCGAATGACGAAGATACCGCGCTCGGTCCCTGGTCGGTATGACAATCGAAATCAGCATTTGCGATATCTCGGTATGAGAGTGATCGAGTGCTATAGCTTCGTCAGCGGATACGCAACATCACACGAGGCTGTGCTAACCGAGGTGCGCGAGGAACTTCGGCCGGCCCGGGAGATGCCCAGTCCTGCGTCTCTTGAAAAATAGCCGCCAAATACCAAGCACCCGAAATCACGCGACGATTTCGCGGCAACATCTCAGCGTCTTGAATCAGCGAAAGGTCTGGCTGGGGTGGTAGGATTCGAACCTACGGTACACGATACCAAAAACCGTTGCCTTACCACTTGGCTACACCCCAACGTGGCGTGGTAATTAGCCGGTGACCGGGGGCGGTGCAAGACCCTTCGGCGCAAAAAATCGGCGTGGCGGGTGAGCGGCGGCAGGGGACCGCTTCAGTCGATGGTCTCGTCGGGGCGCACGCCCCAGAGGCCCGACTTCGGCGCCCAGCCGCGGTGGCCCTGCACCGAAAGTTCGCACCATTGCGCCGTGCATTCGCGCACGCGAGCCACGACCCCGAGCTCGAGCTGGGCCACGACCGGGGCCTCGGGGAGAGGGGCGTTGCGCAGTTGCAGCATGTCGGTCTCGATCAGGACGGTGCGCGCGCCGGAGAGCAGTGAATAATGCATCCAGCCGCCCATCCCGTCTCGGTCGCGCACCCGGCGCCAATGGCCGTGCTCGGCGGTGATTTCGAGGGGGAGGCCCGGATGCTTGAAAATCCAGTCGATGCGATGAGTGCGGCTGGGACCACGGCGGACATAGCCCTCGTTCGTCTTCATCGACACGAAGCGCGGCATGGGAAGGTTTGTGACGGGGCCGCGTTCCTGGGCCAGCGGCAGCGAGGGGAGAAGCGCCACGAGGGCGGTCATGAACAGCGTCAGTCTCATGCAAGGGCCCGATTTTTTGCCTGTCTGCGGGGCCGGGGTTCTTGTGCCTCGGTCTCACCTGCGCCACTCTGGCAGCGAGTGGACCAATTGAAAAGGCCGGGGAGGGCTTCGATGCGATCTGAGCGCCTGAGTGTTGTCGTGACGCGACGCCTGCCCGAGCGGATCGAGGCGCGGCTCGGGGAGCTGTTCGGAGCGACGCTCAACACCGAGGACCGCCCGATGACGCGCGAGGCGCTGATCCGGGCGGGGCAGCAGGCCGACGTGCTGGTCCCGACGATCACCGACGTGATCGACGCCGAGATGCTCGAGAAGATGGGCAACCGTTTGAAACTCATCGCGAATTACGGAGCGGGCGTGGATCATATCGACGTGACGGCGGCGCGGAAGCGGGGCATCATCGTGTCGAACACGCCGGGTGTCTCGGCCGCCGATACGGCGGACATGACGATGGCGCTGATCCTCGCGGTGGGGCGCCGGGTGCCCGAGGGGATGGCCGTCATGCAGGAGGGGATCTGGAGCGGATGGTCGCCCTCGGCGCTGCTGGGGATGCGGCTTTCGGGGAAGAAACTCGGCATCCTGGGGCTGGGCCGGATCGGGCAGGAAGTGGCGCGACGGGCGCGGGCCTTCGGGCTCGAGGTGCATTACCACAACCGCCGCCGCCTGCGGCGGGAGACGGAGGAGGCGCTCGGCGCGCATTGGTGGGAGAGCCTTGACCAGATGGTGGCGCGGATGGACGTGATGAGCCTGCATTGCCCGCACACCCCCTCGACCTATCACCTGATGAACGCGCGACGCCTGAAACTCATGAAGAAAGAGGCAGTTATCATCAACACTTCACGTGGTGAAGTGGTGGATGAGAACGCGCTGACCCGGATGCTGCGCACGGGCGAGTTGGCCGGTGCGGGGCTCGATGTCTACGAGCAGGACAGCGGGGTCAACCCGCGTCTTCGGGCGCTGCCCAATGTCGTGCTCCTGCCGCACATGGCGTCGGCCACGCGGGAGGGACGGATCGAGATGGGCGAGCGGGTGATCATCAATATCAAGGTGCTGGAGGACGGGCATCGCCCACCCGATCAAGTGCTTCCGGGTTACTTCTAGAATGCTGCACAAGCTCCTGTTTCCGCTCGTTTTCGCGGGGATCCCGCTGGGGCTTGACGCGCAGCAGGCGGCGGACGCTGTGGCGCCCGAAGCGCCCGGCGCCGGCGTGGCGGCGACCTCGCCCGAGGTGGCGGCGGCGCAGACGGCGAAGGCGGAGGGCCGGCCCGTCCGCGCCGAACGCTGGATGATCGTCGCGGCCCATCCGCTCGCCGTCGAGTCGGGGGCGCGGGTCTTGCGCGAAGGTGGGACCGCCGCGGATGCGATGGTGGCGGTGCAGGCGGTGCTGGGCCTCGTGGAGCCGCAAAGCAGCGGGCTGGGAGGTGGTGCCTTCCTTGTCTGGTGGGATGCCGAGGGTGAACGGCTGACCACGCTCGACGGGCGCGAGACCGCGCCGGTGGCGGCGAGGCCGGAGCTTTTCCTCGACGAGAACGGACAGCCGCTGGAGTTCTTCGACGCGGTGGTGGGCGGGCTGAGCGTGGGCACGCCGGCGACACCCGCGTTGATGGAGGCCGCGCATGGTCGATGGGGAAAACTCCCCTGGGACGGTCTTTTCTCCGACGCGATCCAGCATGCCGAGAAAGGATTTGCGGTCAGTGAACGCATGGCACGGTCGGTCGAGGCGAACGCGGAGAGCCTTGCGCGTTTCGGGGAGACGGCCGCCTATTTCCTTCCCCAGGGCGCGCCGATTGGCGCGGGCGCGACGCTGCGCAACGAAAAATATGCCGAGACGTTGAAGAAAATCGCGGAAGGCGGTGCCGGTGTCGTCTACGAGGGCGAGATCGCGGGGGATATCGTGCGGACGGTGCAGGAGGCGCCGGGCAATCCCGGCGTGCTTTCGGAGATCGACCTCGCGCTCTATCGCGTGAAGGAGCGTGAGCCGGTGTGCGCTGCATATCGCGGATACGAGGTCTGCGGCATGGGGCCACCGAGTTCCGGCGCGCTGGCCGTGGGGCAGACGCTGGGCGTTCTGGAGTCTTACGACCTGGGCGCGCTCGGACCGGAAAGCGCGCAGGCGTGGCGGCTCCTGGGGGATGCGAGCCGCCTCGCCTTTGCAGACCGGGGGCGATACGTGGCGGACGAGGATCATGTGCCGGTGCCTGTCGCGGGGATGCTGGCCGAAGAATATCTCGCAACACGTGCCGAATTTCTAAGCGGCACGCGCGCGCTCGGCGAAGCGCCGGTGGGGAACCCCGAGTTCGACCATGCGGCGCGGTGGGCGGAGGATGGATCGCTCGAACTGCCATCGACCTCGCATATCTCGATCGTGGACGGGTATGGCAACGCGCTGTCGATGACGACGACGATAGAGAACGCCTTCGGTTCGCGGCTCATGGTGCGGGGCTTCCTGCTCAACAACGAGTTGACGGATTTCTCGTTCCGCACGCATCGCGACGGTGTGCCGATCGCCAACGCGGCGGCGCCGGGCAAGCGGCCACGATCCTCGATGTCGCCCACCATCGTGTTGCGGGACGGGCGGCCGGTCATGGTGCTGGGCAGTCCGGGCGGCAGCCGGATCATCCCCTACGTGACGCAAACGCTGGTGGCGATGGTCGACTGGGGGATGGACGCGCAGGCGGCGGTGGATCTGCCGCATCTCGTGAACCGCTTCGGCACCTACGACATCGAGGCAGGGACCGGGGCCGAGGCGCTGGAACCCGCGCTGCGGGCGATGGGGTTCGAGACGATGGTGCGGGAGTTGAACTCTGGGCTGCACGTCATTGATTTGCGCGACGGCCTTCAGGGCGGTGCGGACCCCCGGCGTGAGGGAGTGGCGTTGGGGGAGTGACGGGTGGGGCGTTTCGCATCCGCTCGGGCACGGGATGAATGCGGGACGGGGCCCCGGCTCGAGGCCGGGGCGGGAGTGGAGTTGATCCGTCCCGGGCTTGACTCGGGATCTCGCGGGGGAATGCGCGAGGCTCCGGCTCGGAGTCGGGGGGGTGATCCGGGGCGGGCTGGCGAGGGGCAGGTCGGTTTTGGCGCTTCTTTGGTCGGATGAACCCTGCGCGGAATTTCATGGCTGATATTGAGGGCGGCGAAGCATTTACGCGCACGGGAGAGTCGCAGCACATGAAAACCCAAGTCAAAGCATTGGTCGTGGGCGGCGGCGCCGTCGGAACCTCGATTGCCTATCACCTGGCCAAGGCGGGCTGGGACGACGTGATGCTGCTCGAGCGTGACGAGCTGACGAGCGGCTCCACCTGGCACGCGGCGGGCCTTTTACCCTATTTCAACATGAGCTACGCGACGACGTGGATTCATGACTACTCGATCAAGTTCTACAAGACGCTCGAGGAGGAGACGGGGCTCAATGCCGGGTTCTACGTGGTGGGCAACCTGCGCATGGCCCAGAGCGATGCGCGGATGGATGAGTATCGGCTCTATGCCTCGACCGCCGAGACGGTGGGCGTGCCCTACGAGTGGCTGTCGCCCGCTGAGATCAAGGACCGCTGGCCGCTCGTGCGCACCGAGGATCTGAAGGGCGCGATCTATCACCCGACGGATGGCTACATCAACCCCGCGGACGTGACGATGGCCATGGCCAAGGGCGCGCGCCAGCGCGGCGTCACGATCGAGCGCAAATGGCAGGCGGACGGCTTCGCGTGGAAGGGCGATCACTGGGACGTGACCTGCACGAAGATGGTGGAAAAGGGCGGCAACCTCGTGCCCTCGGACGAGCAGATCGTGATCAGCGCCGAGCATGTCGTGACAGCCTCCGGCAACCACGCGCAACGCACCGCACGCCTCCTTGGCATCAAGATGCCCGCGATTCCGGTCGAGCACCAGTATATCGTGACCGAGCCCGATCCGGCGCTGGTAGCCTGGCGCAAGGAGGGCAACCCCGAGCACCCGGTCCTGCGCGACGCGGATGCCAAGTGGTACGTGCGCGAAGAGCGGGGTGGCTGGATCCTCGGGCCTTATGAGCGGGGTGCGCCCGCGCGGTTCGAATATGGTGTGCCCGACAGTTTCCGCGCCGACCTCTTCCCGCTCGATCTCGAGCGGATCGAGGAGGAATACATGAGCATGATCCACCGCATCCCCTCATCCGAGGAGGTGGGACTCAAGGACGATTTCAACGGGCCGATCTGCTACACGCCCGATGGCAACCCGCTTGTCGGTCCGGCACCCGGCCTGCGCAACATGTGGTTGGCCGAGGGCTTCAGCTTCGGCATCACGGCGGCGGGGGGCACGGGGCATTACCTGTCGCAGCTCATGGTCGAGGGCGAGGCCGAGATCGACATGGCGAGCCTCGACCCCAAGCGGTATTCGCAGAGCTGGATGACCACCGAGTTCGCGGCGCGCAAGAACGAGGAAGCCTACGAGCACGTCTATATCCTGCACCACCCCGACGAGGAGCGGCCCGCCTGCCGCCCGCTGCGCACGGTGCCCGCCTATGACCGGCAGAAGGCGCGGGGCGCGCAGTTCGGTTGGGTGAATGGGTGGGAGCGGCCCAACTATTTCGGGCCGCTGGATGCCCCCGAGACGTTCGACCACGACGCGCGCAGTTTCCGCCGGGGCGGATGGTGGCAATATGCCGTGGACGAGGCGAAGGCCGTGCGCGAGGGCGTGGGCCTCATCGACGCGAGCGCGTTCACCAAGCACGTGGTGAGGGGGCCGGGCGCGACCCAGTTTCTCGACTGGTTCACCTGCAACAAACTGCCCAAGGTGGGACGGATCAACCTGACCTATGCGCTGACCGCGCAGGGCACCACGCGGACGGAGTATACTATCGTGCGGCTGGGCGAGGACGAGTATTACCTCGTCTCGGCGGGCGCGTGGACGGAATACGACGCCGATTTCCTGCGCAAGGCCGCCGAGGACAAGGCGGACGCGTTCGGCTATGTCGAGATCCAGGACGTGACCACGCAATGGGGCGTCTTCGCCATCGCGGGCCCGAAATCGCGCGACGTGCTGCGTGAGGTGATCAAGGACGCCGATCCGGCGACGGCGCTCAGCAATAAGCGCTTCCCATGGCTCAGCGCGCGGCAGATCGAGCTGGGCATGTGCCCGGTCAACGCGATCCGCGTTGCCTATACCGGCGAACTGGGCTGGGAGCTCCATCACCCGATCGAGATGCAGAACTACCTGTTCGACCTGCTTGAAGAGGCTGGGGAGAAGCACGGCATGAAGCTCGTCGGTGCCCGCGCGCAGAACTGGCTGCGGCAGGAAAAGAGCTATCGCGCCTTCGGCAACGAACTTGGCCGGGACGCGACACCGCTCGAGGCCGATCTGCCTCGTTTCGTGGACCTCGACAAGGACTTCCACGGCAAGGAGGCCATGCTCGAGACAGGGGTGCGCGCAAAGTGCTGCACGCTTCTGATCGACGGGCCGGACGACGCGGATCCCTGGGGGCGCGAGGCGCTTTATACGCCGGAGGGCACGCGGGTCGGGCGGCTGACCTCGGGTGGCTATTCGGTGGCCTTCGGCAAGTCCATCGGGATGGGCTACGTGACGCCGGAGCTTGCGGAGGAAGGCACGAAGCTGAAGGTGCGGATCATGGGAGAGCTGTGGGACGCGGAAGTGACCTGCGACAGCCCCTATGACCCGAAGAACGAGGTGATCCGCAAGGACGGCTGAGACCGTCCGCGCGTCCCGCGAGAAGAGAGGCTGCGCCGAGAGGGGGGGGTATTTTCCATAGTGACCCCTCCCCACGGGGGAAGGGGGCCGGTTACGCATTGGGTAACCGGCCAGGGATCACGCATTCTCGACGGCTCATTTCTGGGTGGCCTCGCTGGTGAACCAGTTTCCATCGTCGCTGACGACGCGGCCGGGCCTGCGGTGGATTCGGGTCAGCGCGCCGAGTTCGCGGGCATGCGCCAGCTCAGCAGGTCTTTCTTCGACACGCGCGCCGCGTTTTCATGCTCTTGCTTGAAAGAGCCGTTTCATTTCAAAGAGTTGTTTTGGTAGGCCCGGAGGGACTTGAACCCCCAACCAAAGCGTTATGAGCGCTCTGCTCTAACCAGTTGAGCTACAGGCCCGCCGCGGATGGGGATAGGGCGGGTTCGGAAGCGGGTCAAGGCCCGAGAGCCGCGCTTGAGAGGTTGGGCTTGCCGGGGGGGACGAGAGGAAGCCCGGTCGAGGGCCGGCCGGAAGCTCACCCAGATATGCGAGTGGTGGCAGATGGCGATAGAGAGCCTGCGAGGTCGGCCAGCGCCAGGATCCGGCGCGATCGGATGAACGGCGGTAGGCGATGAACGCGATGGGCAAGCGGAGCAGCAGGTATTCCGGGGTTACGATAACGCCGGCGCCCGGCCGCATGCGAGCGGCAAGGCTTTGACGATTGCGAGCGGGCGGTCTATCGGGTAGGGGCGATCTGCGTCAGAGAGGGGGCCTCGCATGAGCCAGAAGAAGAACGGCATCACCTATGCGGATGCGGGTGTCGACATCGACGCGGGCAACGCGCTAGTCGACCGGATCAAACCCGCTGCGAAGCGGACGGACCGGCCCGGCGTCATGTCCGGCCTCGGCGGGTTCGGCGCGCTTTTCGACCTGAAGGCGGCCGGATACGCGGACCCTGTGCTGGTGGCGGCGACGGACGGGGTGGGCACGAAGCTGCGCATCGCGATCGACACGGGTCACGTGGAGGGCGTGGGAATCGACCTCGTGGCGATGTGCGTCAACGACCTCGTCTGCCAGGGGGCCGAGCCGCTTTTCTTCCTCGACTATTTCGCCACCGGGCGGCTCGAGACCGAGACCGCCGCGCGGATCATCGAAGGCATCGCGGAGGGCTGCGTGCGCTCCGGTTGTGCGTTGATCGGCGGTGAGACGGCCGAGATGCCGGGGATGTATCCCGAGGGCGATTTCGACCTCGCCGGCTTCGCAGTGGGCGCGATGGAACGCGGTGCGGCGCTGCCTGCGGGCGTGGGCAAGGGGGACATCTTGCTGGGTCTCGCGAGCGACGGGGTGCATTCGAATGGCTTCAGCCTCGTGCGGAAGATCGTCGAGATGTCGGGCCTCGGCTGGGACGCCGCCTGCCCCTGGGGCGAGGGCAGCCTTGGCGAGGCGCTCCTGACGCCGACGCGGCTTTACGTGACGCAGGCGCTTGCAGCGGTGCGCGCGGGTGGCGTTCATGCGCTCGCGCATATCACCGGCGGGGGCCTGACCGAGAACCTGCCGCGTGTCCTGCCAAAGGGGCTCGGCGCGCGGATCGACCTGTCCGCCTGGGAGTTGCCGGGGGTCTTTGCCTGGCTGCGGGAACAGGGCGGCATGGATGCCGCGGAAATGCTCAAGACGTTCAACTGCGGAATCGGCATGATCCTCGTGGTCGAAGCGGACCGTGCCGGGCCGCTCACCGCGCTTCTGGAAGAGGCAGGCGAGCGGGTCGTCAGGCTGGGCGAGGTGGTCGAGGGCACCGGCGTCGCCTACGAGGGTGCGCTTCGGTGACGAAACGGGTGGCGATACTCATTTCGGGCGGCGGCTCGAACATGGAGGCGCTTCTCGACAGCATGGAGGGCGACCATCCGGCGCGTCCGGTTCTCGTCCTTTCGAACGTTCCCGGTGCCGGGGGGCTCGCGAAGGCCGAGGCGCGGGAGGTCGAGACAGCAGTGGTCGATCACCGCAAGTTCCACGGCGACCGCACCGCGTTCGAGCAGGCCTTGCACGAGCGGCTGGAGCAGGCCGAGCCTGACATCGTCTGTCTTGCGGGGTTCATGCGCATCCTCGAGGATTGGTTCGTCGCGCGCTGGGACGGGAAGATGCTGAATATCCACCCGTCGCTCCTGCCGAAATACCCGGGCCTCGATACCCATGCCCGCGCGCTCGAGGCGGGCGACGCGGAGGCGGGGTGCACCGTGCACGAGGTGACGGCCGAGCTTGACGCAGGGCCGATCCTTGGCCAGGCGCGCGTGCCGGTCAAGCCGGGCGACACGCCCGAGACGCTGGCGGCCCGGGTTCTCCGGCAGGAGCATGTGCTTTACCCGAAGGTGTTGCGCCGGTTCGCGGAAGGGGAAAAGACACCGATCTTCCTGGAGTGAAGGCGAGAGCGGCCTGACGTCCTCGCCGCGAAGTTTCGGGCATTTCTTGCAATTCCCGCTGTCTTCCCTATACGGGGCCACGGCCCCCGGCGCCCCGGATTCCGCAATCGCGAGCTTTCATGAAAACCATCACCACGACCGAAGAACTTGCCGCCTTCTGCACCGAGGCGCAGCGCCATCCCTACGTCACCGTCGATACCGAATTCCTGCGCGAGCGGACGTATTACTCCAGGCTCTGCCTGGTGCAGCTTGCCATGCCGGGCAAGGACGACGAGGGGGCCGTTCTGGTCGATCCGCTGGCGAAGGGGCTGTCACTCGATCCGCTGTACGAACTGTTCCGCGACCAGGGTGTCGTGAAGGTCTTTCATGCCGCGCGGCAGGATCTGGAGATCTTCTATGTCGAAGAGGGGGTCATTCCCGCGCCGCTTTTCGACACGCAGATCGCCGCGATGGTCTGCGGCTTTGGCGAACAGGCCGGCTACGAGACGCTGGTGCGGCGGATCGCGCGCGAGAGCCTCGACAAGTCGTCGCGATTCACCGACTGGTCGCGCCGGCCGCTGAGCGAGGCACAGAAGAAATATGCGCTGGGCGACGTGACGCATCTGCGGCGGATCTACGAATACCTCGCCGCCGAACTCGAGAAGACGGGCCGGGATGCCTGGGTCAAGGAGGAACTGGCGACCCTGATGGAGCCCGAGACCTATATCACGCGGCCCGAGGACGCGTGGGAGCGGATCAAGACGCGGAACACGTCGGGGAGATACCTGGCCATCGTGCGCGAACTCGCGCGGTTTCGCGAGGAATACGCACAGGCCCGCGACGTCCCCCGCAACCGCGTGTTCAAGGACGACGCGCTTCTGGAACTGGCGGCGACCAAGCCGACGACCACCGAGGATCTGGGACGCTCGCGGCTTCTCCTGCGCGAGGCGCGCAAGGGAGATGTCGCGCAGGGCATCCTTGACGCCGTGAAGCGTGGGCTCGAGTGCCCGCCGGAGGAACTGCCGTCGAAGAACGGCGCCGATGGCAAGCTGAACGTCAATCCGGCGGTGGCGGACATGCTGCGGGTCCTGCTGAAGGGAAAGTCCGAGGAATTCGGCGTGGCCACGAAGCTGATCGCCACGTCATCGGAGCTTGACGAGATCGCCGCGGGCAAGCGCGACGTGCCTGCCCTGACCGGCTGGCGCGCCGAGGTGTTCGGACGCGATGCACTGAAGCTTTGCGAGGGCAGGATCGGCTTGCGGGTGGCCGGGAACCGCATCGAGGCCGTGGCGCTCTGATCGCGGTTGCCGGGCCCGCCGGCGGCCGGCTCAGACGTTCTCGAGACGCTTGCGCTCGGCGTCGAGCGGCAGGGCCTTCTCGGCATGGAGATGGGCGAGGCGGGACATGGCGACAGCGGCCTCGTTCACGCGCTCATCGGGCGACATGGCAAGCCGCTTGAGCGCGCCGCGCAGGTGAGTGGCCACCTCGATCATCGCGGCTCCGTCGCGGGCGGTGCCGGCGAAGGCCGCGTCCATGAGATCATGCGCGCTGGGCACGGCGATGAATACATGCGGATAATCTACCCCGTCATCGTCCCCGGTTTCCTGCGCGTATTCCCAAAGGAGGGATTCGAGCCGTGTCACCGCCTCGATCGCCGTGCCGGGATCGTTGATCCCCGGCGAAAGTGCCCGCGAGGAGATTTCCGACAGAACGCTGAGGCCGAAGGCCGGGTCCTGTTCGTAGGTGCGCATGTCGCCGATCACGAAGCAGCGGGCGAGGGTTTCGAGATCCTCGTCGCTCACATGGCCCGAGACCTGCGCGATGGGCTGGCCGCGAAGGACCGGCGAGCCCGGGCTCAGCGTGACGTAGATGCAGGAGCCGCCTGACAGCGCTTCTTCGAGCCCCGGCGCATCAATGAGTTGCATGTAGCCCGAGCCGGGCGCGCGGACGTCGGTGAGCGTCTCGGGGAGCACCGTATCGGAAGTGATGGGGTTGCCCCCGAGAGCCGGCGTGCGGGCGAAGGCACAAAGCCCGTCCTGCGCCAGATCGTGGACATTGCGCATGCTGTCATCGAGGCTGCCAAGTTTGCTCAGGTGGTCGATCCAGCGCAGCATCGCCGCGATCACGAGCACCACCACGAGAACGGTCACGCACATCGTGATGAAGGTCGAATTGTCCGCGTAGAGCCCCGACTGGATCAGGATTATCGTGGTGAGCGAATAGACGAAGGCGCCGATGAAGGAGGCAAGGACCGATTGCGTGGTCGTGTCCTCGAGCAGAAGGCGATGGATGCGCGGCGTCTGATTCTGCGCAGCGCCACGATGCGCGGTCACCATGACGTTGAGCGAGAAGGTCGAGACCGCGAGCATCGAGGAGGCGAGGATAGAGAGAACCGACATGACCGCGCCGGATTCGATCTTTGGGGCGGCGTCGATGTCGATCCAGCGCGCGATGATCGGCTCGATGACGGCGACGATCAGCGAAAGGAGCGCGTAGAGCGACACGCGCACCCAGAGCTTTCGGTAGTAGCGCCGCAAGATGGCGACGGGCATGCGGAAGAAGTCACCCATGGGAGCCGCCGCATGAAAGGTGGCCGGTGCGGGACCGCGGCGTGGTGGGGATCGGGTCCACCGTCAACGACGGGTGGTGATGACGTTGCCCGCGCCACGCACGCTGATCACGCGCACGTCGCGCAGCGTCTCGTCGGTCAGGAAGCGGCCCGCGTGGACGCGGCGGGTCCGTTCGGGGCCTTGCGGCGTCGTCGTGGGCTGGATCGCCTCGAGGCGATAGGCGAGGACGCCGTTGACCGGCTGGTCGATCCGGCCCGAGACCGGGGTGAGGCGGACATCGAAGGCGCCCTGCCGGAGAGGCACGCCGGTCACGCGCAGGATCGCGCCGCCGGAGCTGGGCTCGAGCGCGAGACTGGTGACGGAGTGGATGGGCGTCCCCTCGTATACCTCGACGGCCGATTTGCGGCGGAAGATGCTGCCGCTCTGATCGGGAATGAGCGGGTTCGACGCGGCGGTGGAGGTGGTCGGCTGAGCGGCGCGTTTGGGCGCGCCGCCACCGAACCAGTTGCCGGGATTGACGCGGCTGTCGCGCCAGCCCGCGCAGCCGGCGAGCGTGAGCGAGGAGACCACCATTAGTGCCACGATGATGCGCATGTCGAGCCTTGTCGTTGTTGTGCCGCCGGGCGGTTCTTGCGCCGCACAGTAGGACGCATCGGAATGCGGCGCAAGCGGGGGCTGGACCTTTGCGGGGCTGCGCCTTAGGTCGTTCACCAGAGGAGGAAGAGACGCATGGCGCAGGCAGCATTCGAGGAGCTGGTCGAGGATTTCGAATTTCTCGAGGAGTGGGAGGAACGCTATCGCCTCGTGATCGAGGAAGGGCGGGCGATGGATCCGCTGGACGAGGCCCTGAAAGTGCCTGCAACCAAGGTCGAGGGCTGCGCGAGCCAGGTATGGCTTCACCCGAGGATCGAGGCCGGGCGATTCCATTTCGAGGGCGACAGCGACGCGATGATCGTGCGCGGCCTGATCGCGGTGCTGCGCAGGCTCTACGACGGGTTGCCGGTGGACGAGGTGCCGCGGGTGGACGCGGGCCGGGAACTGGCGCGGCTCGGGCTCGACGAGCATCTGTCGTCGCAGCGCTCGAACGGGCTTCGCGCGATGGTCGAGCGGATCCGGCAGGTGGCCGCCGCGGCCGGGTGACGCTTCCCGGTTGGGCGCAAGGAATCAGTTCGTGCCCGATTTCCGGCGAAGGGCGACTTCGAGGTCGCCATAGCCGGTGCGGCGGTGTTCGAAGTCGAGGCCGAGGCGGCGGGCACAGTCGCGGGCCTTCTCGAGAAGCGCCGGATCGCCTGCCTGGTCCTGGAAGACAAGCTTCGTGTAATGACCGAAGATCATGTCGCGCAATTCGGGATGGCGGTCGAGACCCATCGGCTTCCATACGAAGGCGTCGAACTGCTTCACGAGGAAGTCGGTGAGGTAGAACGCCGTGATCTCGTCCTCGTGGGTCGCGAACGCTTCGTTTCCCTCGAAGAACGAGTAGCAATGCGGGCCTTCGACCATCTCGACACCAAGCGCGGCGCAGCGTGCGGCGAGAAGGCCGCCGGTGCCGCAATCAGCGTAGACCACGAAGATGTCGTCATAGCTGTCGCGATGGCGCGTGACCTCGGCCTCGACCGCGTCGGGAATCCGGTCGGGGTGCAGATGAAGCTTGGCGGGCAGGCATTGGAGATCCATGTGATCCCAGCCGTTCATGCGCTTGAGCGCCATGATCTCGCGCGCGAGTGCACCGCAGGCAATGAGCAGAAGCCGCCCTTGGCCGCGCGGGGCGAGGCCCTGCTCGGTGAGCGTGCGGTCGGGGGGAAGCGGATCGGTCATGGCGGCCTTGCAGCGCGGGTTCCTGTCGCGACTTTCCTACGCGAAGATCGACGGGGATGCGAGCGGATGCGCGGCACCCGCTCGACGGGATGCGACTTCGAAGGTCAGGCAGTGGCCGGGAGTGCGTTGCGCTCCCCGCGCGGCACCCGCCCCTCGATCCGCAGGAAGAGCGCCGCGAAGGCCAGCGCGACGAGCGCGCCCGCGATCTGGTCGACGATGTAATGGCCACCGAAGATGGGGGAGGCCGCGATCATCAGCGTGGAATAGGCGAGGGAGGGCAGGAAAGCCCATGTCCGCCAAAGGAACACGCAAAGCAGGATGCCGGACGCGGTGTGATAGGACGGGAAGGTCACGAGCCCCTGCATCCCCTCGAAGGCCACGACGGTCGGAGTCGTGGGATCGCGCAGCATCGCGAGATCGGCGAGGTGATAGATCCCCGGAACGGTCGCGAAATTCGTGTAGCGCTCGGGCTCGGCGACGAGCACCTGCACGGCCGCCTCGGCGGGGAAGAAGGCGCCGACCGAGATGCAGAAGACCGCGGTGATCATCATCGTCTCGAGCAGGAGCCGCGCGCGGCGCACCCGGTTCGCCACGATGAGATAGATCATCGCCGCGAAGCTCACCGGCGCGAGCTGATTGTAGCACCATTCCATGACGGAGATGAGCCGGGGGCGTGCGTGGACCCATTCGAAATAGGCCATCCAGTCGATCCCCAGCCAAAGGTCCATCCCGTGCAGGAAATCGTCCTGAAGCGGAAGCGCCGCGAGCAGGTCCATGCTGAGATAGTTCAGGAACTGCAGGTTGAAGGCGAAGAGCGTCATGAAGAACACGAATTCGAGCACGTGCCGCGGCATCGCGACCATGTAGCGGCCCGCGTGCCGCGGATTGCGCGACAGATGGCAGAAGCCCGCGAAGAGCACGCCGTAGAGCGCCGCGAGCCCGAGGCGGCGGGGCAGGGCGGACGTATCGACCTGCGCCCCGGTCACCAGGATAAACGTGCCGTTCACCGCCACAAGGGCAAGAGCCCAGAGGTAGAGCCGTCTGCTTGTTATGGTCAGGATCATGTTGCGTCTCGCCCGGTTCGCGGACGTCTCTAACGCGCCATGATGGAGAAAATCGGGACCAAATGCGGCAATGCCGGGGCCGGTCAGCGCCCCGGGAGGGGAGGATCCAGGCGGACCGCGGTGCCGTAGGCGACGATCTCGGAGGCCCCCTGGGCAATGGTTGCGGTTTCGATGCGGATGGCGACCACGGCATCGGCCCCCATGCGGCGCGCATCCTCGATCATCCGGTCGAGCGCCTGTTCGCGCGCGCCGGCCATGAGCGAGGAATAGCCCCGGACCTCGCCGCCGACGAGGTTCTTGAGCGAGGCCACGATATCGGTGCCGATATGCTTGGCCCGCACGGTCGAGCCGCGCGCGAGACCGAGGGTTTCCGTGATCGTGTGCCCGGCGATGTCCGGGGTCGTGGTGATGAGCATCTCAGTGGTCCATGTTGTCGTAATGATCTTCCTCGGCGTTGCCCACGCGTTCCGCGATCACGCGGAACACGACATAGCCCACCAGCGCGGCGGGGATCAGCACGACCCAGCCGAATGGAAGCTCGATCGCCGCAATGAGAAGCGTTGCCAGCCAGACGGTCGCGCCGGCGGCGGCGGTGACACAGACGATGATCAGAACGATACGGTCAAGCGGCATAGACGCTCCCTTCCGGCATTAGCCTAACGACGGAGGACGCCAGAGAGAACCCCGCCGTGGAACGGCGGGGTGCGACCTTCGCTGCCCGGCAACAAGGATGGCGCTGCTACGCGGTTGCGCCGGGTACCACGCTACCCGGTGGCGCCCTGATTGTGCTTGCGGCCCACGAACTCCTTGGCCGTCTCGACCGCCACGGCCGCGTCGCGACAATAGGCATCGGCGCCGATGGCCTTACCGAATTCCTCGTTCAGGGGGGCGCCACCCACCAGCACGATATAGTCGTCGCGGATGCCTTTCTCGACCATCGTGTCGATCACGACCTTCATGTAGGGCATCGTCGTGGTGAGGAGCGCCGACATGCCGAGAATGTCCGGGCCTTCCGTTTCGAGCGCCTCGAGGTAGTTCTCGACAGGGTTGTTGATTCCGAGATCCACAACCTCGAAACCCGCGCCTTCCATCATCATGGAAACAAGGTTCTTGCCGATGTCGTGGATGTCGCCCTTGACCGTGCCGATGACCATCTTGCCCACGCGGGGCGCGCCGGTCTCGGCCAGGAGCGGCTTGAGGATGGCCATGCCGCCCTTCATCGCGTTGGCGGCCAGCAGCACCTCGGGCACGAAGAGGATGCCGTCGCGGAAGTCCTTGCCCACGATGGTCATGCCGCCGACCAAGGCCTTCGTCAGGATGTCGTAGGGGGCCCAGCCGCGTTCGAGCAGGATGTTCACGCCTTCTTCGATCTCTTCCTTGAGACCGTCGTAGAGGTCGTCGAACATCTGCTGGACAAGCTCTTCGTCGTCCAGTTCCGACAGGATGATGTCGTCTTCTTCGTCTGACATGGCGGTCACTTCCTGATTCTGGGGCGCAGGGCGCGCGAGACGGTCTGGCGCCACCTTTCGGCGATTTGTCGGGTGGCGACTGTTCGATTACCGACACTTGGCGGAATGGGTGCGACCTGTCACCTGCAAAACGGCTGCGGCAACATGGTAAATCTGCATGATTATAATGCGGTTATTGCATGTGTTCTTGTTTTGTTCCAGAATTCGATCATGTCAGGGAGTACCGTCGATCCGAAAAGCGTGCCGAAAGGTCGCGGCGCCGTCAGCAACGCGGCGGGGCGGTTCGAGCGGCTGGCGCGCCGTTACGAGAGCGATGGCTGGGAGGCGGCGGAGGATGACACCGCCATCCTGCGCACCGAGACACGGATCGAGCGGCCGCGCAGCGTCATCACCTATAACCGTTCGCCGGATCTGCCTTTCGACCGGTCGATCAATCCCTACCGGGGTTGCGAGCACGGGTGCGTCTACTGTTTCGCGCGGCCCTCTCATGCATGGCTCGGCCTCTCGCCGGGTCTCGATTTCGAGACGCGGCTTATCGCGCGGCCCGAGGCGCCCAAGGTGCTGGCGCGTGAGCTGTCGGCGCGGTCGTATCGGGTGGCCACCATCGCCATGGGAACGAACACCGATCCCTACCAGCCGATCGAGAGCGAGCACCGGGTCACGCGCGGCTGTCTCGAAGTGCTGGAGGCGCATGGCCACCCGGTTGCGATCGTGACCAAGGGGGCGCTGATCGAGCGGGATATCGACATCCTGGGACGTATGGCCGCGCGCGGGTTGGCGCGGGTCGGCATTTCGCTGACGACACTCGATGCGAAGCTGTCGCGCAGCATGGAGCCGCGTGCACCGGCGCCGGCGCGGCGGCTGGCCGTCATCGCGCGGCTGAGCGCGGCGGGTATCCCGGTGCGGGTGATGACGTCGCCGCTCGTGCCGGGGCTTACCGATCACGAGCTGGAGCGGATGCTCGAGGCGGGGCGCGACGCGGGAGCGACATCGGCCAGCTGGATCATGCTGCGCTTGCCGCGCGAGGTGTCGGAACTCTTCCAGGAGTGGCTGGCCACCCATGTGCCCGACCGGGCGGCGCGGGTGATGGGCCACGTGCGGGACATGCATGGCGGCAAGACATACGACGCCGAATGGGGTCGCCGGATGCGCGGGACGGGGCCCTATGCGCACGTGATCGCCGCGCGGTTCGATGTCGCGCGCCGGCGGCTCGGCCTCGAGGAACGCTTGCCACCGCTGAGAACCGACCTGTTCCGTGTGCCGCCGCGGCCGAGCGACCAGATGGAGCTGTTCAGGACGGCAGAATGAGCGTTCTAGCGCTTCGACGGACGCATCATCAGGGTAAACCCGGCCAGAAGGAGGAACACGATGGCCGGGAAGCCCACGAAGATCGAGAAATCTTCGCCACCGAATTCCCAGGGCATCTGCAGGCGGGAGCAGATCTCGACGCGGTTCACTGAGCCACAGCCGGGCGGCCCGGCGTGGTAGTAGAGCAGGGCCCAGAGGGCCAGGTAGAGGGCACAGACCCACCACAGGAACCGGTGGAATTTGGCACGGGGGGTGGTGGGCATCGGGCATCTCGTCAGGGCGGCGGGTGTCGCGCAATTCGCAAAGTCCCGCGGCGAATGCAATCGGTGCGCGTAAGCGGCACGAGCGGTCGGCGATAACGCGCCCGCCGGCAGTGAAGATCGCGCAGTCACGGAGCGTCCGCCGCCTTGAGCGCCACCGCTCAGCGCGTGTCGGTACCCTTGGCGCGGGGCCGGACGAGGAAGGCGGCGCCGAAGATGGCGAGCGTCACGGAGAGGGGCGTGTAGACCATCATGGGACGGTCGCTTTCCACGAGTTCCCACGGCATCCTGATGCGGCAGGCGCCTTGCCCGGTATCGGCGAAGCCGC
This sequence comes from Roseovarius sp. SCSIO 43702, assembly GCF_019599045.1. Classification (NCBI taxonomy): domain Bacteria; kingdom Pseudomonadati; phylum Pseudomonadota; class Alphaproteobacteria; order Rhodobacterales; family Roseobacteraceae; genus Roseovarius; species Roseovarius sp. SCSIO 43702. Next base: position 2,284,806 of record NZ_CP080623.1, on the reverse strand, counting down.
AGGCGAGCGCATGGATGTAGATATAGCCGATCGCCCACAGACACAATGCCGCGACCCCGAGACAGATCAGCAGGATGAACAGCGCGCGCCGCACCCGTCAGCCGCGGCGGCGCCCACGCCGAGTGCGGCGACCGGAGCTTTCGTCGTCGCCGGTGCCGTCGGCATCGGAGGAAAATGCGCCCAGCTTGGCCGCGATCTCCTCGAGCGCGGGAATATCGCCCTTGGGCCGCGTCTCGAGCGCCTCGCGCATACGGGACAGATGTTCGGGCATTGTGCCGCAGCAGCCGCCGATGATGCGCGCGCCCGCATCGCGAGCCAGACAGGCATATTCGGCCATGAGTTCGGGCGTGCCGTCATAGTGGATGTGCCCATCGACGTATTTCGGGATCCCCGCATTGCCCTTGGCGATGATGGGCCTTTCCGACCCCTGCGCCACGAAGCCAAGCACGGTGCGCATGAGGTCGGAGGCGCCCACGCCGCAATTGGCGCCATAGGCAATGGGTTTGTGGTCGAGTTTCTCGACAAGGTCGGCCAGGTCGGCGGAGGTGAAGCCCATCATGGTGCGCCCCGCGGTGTCGAAGCTCATCGTGCCGCACCAGGGCATGTCGGCCAGCCGGAACGCCTCGGCGGCGGCCTTGAATTCCTCGGGGGCCGAAATGGTTTCGACCCACACCACATCGACGCCGCCTTCCTTGAGCCCGTCGGCCTGCTCGTGAAACATCTCGACGGCGATCTCGTGGGTGAGGTTGCCCATGGGCGCCATGATCTCGCCCGTGGGCCCGACGGAGCCCGCGACCATCACGGTGCGGTCGCATCTGTCGGCCACTTCGCGGCCAAGCTCGGCGGCCACGCGCGACAACTCTCGCACGCGCTTTTCGGCGCCGTGCAGCTTGAGCCGGGCGGCGGTGCCGCCAAAGGAGTTGGTGAGAAACACGTCGCTGCCCGCGTCAACGGCCATCCGGTAGAGCTTGCGGATGCGGTCGGGGTGATCGACGTTCCAGAGCTCGGGCGCGTCACCCGATTGCAGACCCATGTTGAAAAGGTTCGTCCCCGTCGCGCCATCGGCCAGAAGCCAGTCGCGCGCGTCGAGAAAATCGGAAAAACTGCTGCTCATCTACCTGCCTTGACCGGATTGGGATTGACGGTGCCCCGTGGCGCCGCCGAAAAACCGCCCCGCGTAGCGATCTTGGGATCCGCGCGGCGATCGGCGGTGGTTATTCCTGCTCTTTCATGAGCTGGACCTTCGCCACGTTCATGAGTTCCGTCATCTTGGCGCGGATCGTGTCGGGGTCGGCGCGGTCGCCCAGGTCGCCTGCCACCTTGCGCACGACATCCTCGTGACCGGCTTCTTCGAAATCGGATTTGACCACTTCGCGAGCATAGGCATCCGCCTCTTCGCCCGTCTTGCCCATCAGCTCGGCGGCCCAGAGACCCAGAAGCTTGTTGCGGCGCGCTTCGGCGCGGAACTGCATCTCCTGGTCGTGGGCATACTTGTTCTCGAATGCGTCTTTGCGGTCGTCGAAGGTTGTCACGGGGTCGGCTCCCTTGTTGAAACGGGTCTCGTTGCATCACGATATGCCCTCACGGCCCCCGCGATACAAGCCCCGAGCGACCTTGCGGCACCGGGCCCCTTGCACTATGGAGTGCCCAAACCGCCCGGGAGATTCCCCGGGCCCGGTGACGGAGTCCCCATGGCACGGCGCAAGAAAATCTACGAAGGCAAGGCCAAGACCCTTTACGAAGGGCCGGAGCCGGGGACGATCGTCCAGTATTTCAAGGACGACGCGACCGCCTTCAACGCGCAGAAAAGGGATGTGATCGAGGGCAAGGGCGTTCTCAACAACATCCTGAGCGAGTATTTCATGGTCGGGCTCGGCAACATCGGCGTACCCACGCATTTCCTCAAGCGGCTCAACATGCGCGAACAGCTTGTGCGCGCCTGCGAGATCATCCCGCTCGAGATCATCGTGCGCAACTTCGCCGCCGGGTCGATGGCCAAGCGGCTTGGCATGGATGAGGGCACGCAGCTTCCGCGGCCGGTGGTGGAATACTGCCTGAAGGACGACGCGCTGGGCGATCCGCTGGTCAGCGAGGAACATATCGCCGCATTCGGCTGGGCCAGCCAGCAGGACATGGACGACATCGTGAGCCTCGCGCTCAGGGTCAACGATTTCCTGTCGGGGGTCATGTACGGGGTGGGCATCAAGCTCGTCGATTTCAAGATCGAGATCGGCCGCGTCTACGACGGCGACTTCATGCGCCTCATCGTTGCCGACGAGATCAGCCCGGATTCCTGCCGTCTGTGGGACATCGAGACGGGTCAGAAGCTCGACAAGGACGTGTTCCGTCGCGATCTGGGCAGCCTGACGGATGCCTATACCGAGGTGGCCAAGCGCCTTGGCGTGCTGCCGAAAGGGGCGACGCCCATGGCGAAGCCCACGTTGATCAATTGAGCGCGGTGCGCGCGCAGTCGAGGGGGTAGGCCGATGAAGGCAAGGGTTCAGGTGATGCTCAAATCGGGGGTTCTCGACCCGCAGGGCGAGGCGGTGCGGCACGCTTTGGGCAATCTCGGGTTCGAGGGCGTCGAAGCGGTGCGGCAGGGCAAGGTGATCGAGCTCGACCTCGCACCTGGCACGACCGAGGCTCAGGTGGCCGAGATGTGCGAGAAGCTGCTCGCCAATACCGTGATCGAAAGCTACCAGATCGAGATGGCCGGCTGAGGCCGGCCCGTGGCGGGGACCATCGACATGCATGCAGCCATCATCGTTTTTCCCGGATCCAATTGTGATCGCGACCTTGCCGTGGCCTTCGAGAAGGCGGGCGCCAAGGTCTCGATGGTCTGGCACAAGGACACGGACCTGCCGAAGGGCGTGGACCTTGTGGCGGTGCCCGGCGGGTTTTCCTTCGGCGACTACCTGCGGTGCGGTGCGATCGCGGCCAACTCTCCCATTTGCCGGACGGTGAAGGCGCATGGCGAGCGGGGGGGCTATGTCCTGGGGGTGTGCAACGGGTTCCAGGTTCTCTGCGAGACGCGGCTGCTGCCGGGCGTGCTCCTGCGTAATGCGGCGCTGAAATACATCTGCAAGCCCGTCGATCTGAGAGTCGAGACATCGGACAGCCCGTTCACGCGCGAATACGAGGCGGGATCGACCATCACGGTGCCGATCGCGCATCACGACGGCAACTACCATGCCGATGACGATACGCTTGCTCGGCTGAGGGGCGAGGATCGCATCGCCTTTCGCTATGTCGAGAACCCCAATGGCTCGAAAGACGACATCGCGGGTATCCTGTCGGAAAATCGCCGGATCCTGGGCATGATGCCCCATCCCGAACGCATGGCCGAGCCCGCCCATGGCGGTACCGACGGCGCGGCCATGTTCCGCGGACTGGTCGATGTGCTGGCGGAGGCATAGGCAAGGCTCTGCCGGCGGGCCGATCGAAATCGGTCGCGTCGCGCCGTGAAATTGCTGTAATATCGCGCCCATGGCGATGAACACCGAACCGGCGACCCGAAAACGGACGCGCACGACCGGCTGGCGGGTGCGGATGGCTCTTGTCATCCTGACCGCGCTTGCCATCGCCACGGTCATCGTGACGAACCGCCTTCTTACCGACCGCTTTACCGAGACGACGCGCAACCGCGCGGAATTGCGGCTGGTTCTATATTCGGGCAACCTTCTGAGCGAGCTTCGCCAAAACGCCATCGTGCCGCAACTTCTGGCGCGCGATCCGGCGCTGATCGCGGCACTGAATTCCGGCGATTACCAGCAATCGACGCAGCGGCTCATTTCCTTTCTCGACGAGATCGGCGCGGCCTCGCTCACTCTTCTGGATCGGGATGGGCGGATCGTGGCCTCGACCGACCGCAACTCGCTTGGCGAGACGCAGAAGCAGGCGCCCTATTTCGTGGACGCGGTGCGATCGAAGGATACCGTGTTCAAGGTTCTGCAACGCGAAACGGGGCGCTACGATTTCTACTATTCGCGCCGTATCGAGAGCCAGGGCACGCTTGTCGGGGTGATCGTCGTCGAGGTCGACCTGAGGAAGTTCGAGCGCGCTTGGGCGGGGATCTCGGATGCGGTGCTCGTGACGGACAGCTCGGGCACGATCATCCTGTCGACCGAACCGCGCTGGCGCGGCCTGACCGAGGCCGAGGCGCTTGCCCGGCAAACCCCCATCGGTGCAATCGAGCGCGCGATCCAGGCGACCGCCGACTGGACCGCGCTTCCCGCGGATGCTTATCTCAAGGGCGAGGCGGTGATGCGCGTCGAGGGGCGGATCGCGTTTCGTGGTTGGCGGATCGCGAGTTTCACCAATTACGCCAGCGTCCGCGAGAAGGTGAACGGCTTTCTCGCGCTCGAGATCATGGGCTTCGCGATCCTGCTGGCGCTGGCCTTCTATTTCCTCAACAGGAAGACGGCCGTCCGCATGGCTATCTTTCAGCGCGAGTCGGCAGAGCTTCGCGCATTGAACGCAAGGCTCCAGCGGGAAATCGCCGAACGCGAGAGAGTGCAGGAGAACCTCGCCGTGGCGGAACAGACGCTCGCGCAAAGCTCGAAGCTGGCCGCGCTGGGCGAGATGTCGGCGGCGGTAAGCCACGAGTTGAACCAGCCCCTGGCGGCGATGAAGACCTACCTCGCGGGCGCGCGCCTTCTGATCAAGCGCAACCGCCCCGAGGAGGCGCTTTCCTCGTTCCAGCGGATCGACGACCTGATCGAGCGGATGGGGGCCATCACGCGGCAGCTCAAGAGCTATGCGCGCAACGGGGGCACGCAGCTCGCGCCCGTGGAACTTGGGGAATCGCTCAATTCCGCCCTCGCCATGATGGAGCCGCAACTGCGCCAGCGGCAGGTCCGGATCACCCGGACATTGCCCGATCATCCGGTGATGGTCATGGGCGACCGGGTGCGGATCGAACAGGTCATGATCAACCTTTTGCGCAATGCCATGGACGCCACGCAGGGGGTCGATGAGGCCGAGATAGACCTCATCCTCGCCGCGGGCGAGACCGCGACGCTCACGGTGCGCGACAACGGGCACGGGCTGCAAAACATCGACAATCTTTTCGAGCCCTTCTACACCACGAAGGCGCCCGGCGACGGCGTGGGCCTGGGTCTTGCCATTTCCTCGGGGATCGTGAACGACCTTGGCGGACGCCTCACCGCCCGCAATGCCGCGGACGGGGGGGCTGTATTCGAGATGCAACTGCCTATCTTGCCCGAAGAGGCGCGCGCAGCGGAGTGAAAGAAACATGCCCAAAGCCATGAAGATCGCGATCGTCGACGACGAAAAGGATATGCGCCAGTCGATCAGCCAATGGCTGGCCCTGTCGGGATACGACACCGAGACCTTCGCGAGCGCCGAGGAGGCGCTCAAGAAGCTGGGGCCGGATTATCCCGGCATCGTGGTCAGCGACATCAAGATGCCCGGCATGGACGGGATGCAGTTCCTCAAGAAGCTCATGGGAGCCGATTCGACGCTTCCGGTGATCCTGATCACCGGACATGGCGACGTGCCCATGGCGGTCGAGGCGATGCGCGTGGGGGCATTCGACTTCCTCGAGAAGCCGTTCAACCCCGACCGGATGAACGAACTTGCCAAGAAGGCCGCGAATGCGCGGCGCATGACGCTCGACGCGCGCGCACTGCGGCGCGAGCTGTCCGATGGCGGCCAGATCATGAAGAAGCTCATCGGCTCGAGTCCGGCCATGGAGCGGCTGAAGGAGGACATACTCGACCTCGGACAAGCCGATGGACATGTCCTGATCGACGGAGAGACGGGCACCGGCAAGACGCTGGTGGCCCACGCGCTGCACGCGGTGGGCGCCCGCGCGGGCAAGAAGTTCGTGCTGCTCTCCTGTGCGGCGCACGAGGAAAGCGCTCTGATGCGGCGGCTCTTCGGCCCGATGCAGCCCGACGACACGCGGCTTCCGGCCGTAGAGGAGGCGCGGGGCGGCACGCTGGTGCTGGAGGATATCGAAGCGCTGAGCGATACCGCCCAGGCGCGGCTTCTGACCTTCATGAACGAGGAGGGCACGCCGCCCGAGACGCGGATCGTGGCCATCTCGAACCTGCAGGACGAGGGCAAGACGAGCGAGGACGTGCTCCGCTCGGACCTATTCTATCGCCTCGCGAGCCTTCGCATCACGGTGCCGCCGCTTCGCCAGCGCGGCGAGGATATCCTGACGCTCTTCACCCGCTTTGCCGAGGAATTCGCCGACGATTACGGCTGCGACGCGCCGCAGGTGAGCGCGCAGGAGGCCGCGCAGCTTCTCCAGGCACCATGGCCGGGCAATGTCCGACAGCTTTTCAACGTGGCCGAGCGCGCGGTGCTGCAATCGCGGCGCGGGTCCGGCACGATCGTCTCGCTCCTGATGAGCGATCACCAGGAGATGCAGCCGGTGATGACCACCGAGGGCAAGCCGCTCAAGGAATATGTCGAGGCCTTCGAGCGGATGCTGATCGACAACACGATGCGGCGCCACAAGGGCAGCATCGCGAGTGTCATGGAAGAGCTTTGCCTGCCGCGCCGCACGCTTAACGAGAAGATGGCGAAATACGGGCTGCAACGGTCGGATTATCTCTGAGCCGCGGCCGCCCCGTCATTCATCGCCGAGCCAGATCGGGTTGCTCCAGGCGCGGCGTCCCGCGGCGTCGATGAGGGTGACACGGATCCACGGGGAGGCCGCGAACCGGTCGAGCCGCTTGGTCGCGCGGGTCATCGACCGGCCGTGAACCCCCTCGCTGGCCGATCCATGGCCCGACACGATCACCGTGGTCACGGCCGAACATTCGACGAAGACATGGTTCTTCTCGACCCGGATGTCGTGGAGTTCGGGGCCTTGGGACGAATAGAATTCGCCCGCCTTCAGTGCCGCGAGAAGGTGCTCGGGGTCGTTCTCGACCGCCTTCACCATGACCCAGCCACCGAAATGATCCGGCTCCGAGAAATGCGCGTCATCGGTGGCGCAGAAGGTGAGACGCCGGCCCTCGCTCAGCAGGAGTTCGGCCGTGTGCATCCCGTCGGGACGGTCGCAGCCGGTGGCACAGCCGTGATTGTAGATCTCGACCGCGTGTGCCGCCTCGATGCTGCGCGCATCGGCGAGAGTCATGCCGGACCATTGCGGATGCGCCACGGCGACGAAGGCGCCGGCCTCGCGCGCGCGGGCGGCGATCTCGGGGCCGGTTTCCTGGTCCGCAACGGGACGAAAATGCGGAGAGTTGGACGGCGCGAAATCCGGTGGCAGGCCCACGGCGAGGATGTGCCAAAGCTCCCCGTTTTCCATGGTGCCCGAATGCAGTTCTGCTCCGAGGATGGTGGTGAAACCCTCGCCGCGAAAGGGCGTCGTGTCGGTAAGCGGGTAGTCGTACTGTCCGAGGAAGTGGTCGGTCAGCGCGAGGAAATCATAGCCTTCGGCGCGGTACCGGCGACAGACGTCTTCGGGGGACAGTTCGCCATCCGAACGGGTGGAATGGGTGTGCAGGTTGCCGCGGAAGAAGCGGCCGGGCCGGGAGAATGCGCCGGGTTGCATGGATTGTTCCTCTCTCACGCCTGATAGGTCACGTGCCCGCCACAGATCGTGACGAGCGGGCTTGCCTGCGCGAGTTCGTTCGCTGCAAGCTGATCGAGGTTGCGCGAGAGGATCACCACGTCGCCCAACATGCCGGGCTTGAGCTGTCCCTTCTCGTCCTCGTGAAACTCGACCCAGGCCGCGTCGCGCGTGTAGCTCGCCAGGGCTTCGTCGAGGGTCTGGCGCTGATCCGGGCCCCAATCCTCGCCGATGGCGTGGGGGGCGACGGCGCCCTGGATGGTAGGCATGACCGGCACCGGGACAACGGGCCAGTCGGTCGAGAAGATCAGATGCGCGCCGCTGTCGCGGATGTCGCGCCACGCATAGGCGCGGGGGCGTTGATGCGCGTGGAGGATCTGACCCGGGGGCGGTGCCGGGAAAAATCCGGCCCGCGGTGAATGAAGCGGCTGCATCGACGCCACGACGCCCAACTCGGCAAAGCGTGGCAGGTCGTCGGGGTGGAGCGATTCGATATGCTCGATGCGATGGCGGCTGTCGCGCGGGCCGTTCACCTTGCGCGCGTGTTCATATGCGTCGAGCGCCTGGCGCACGGCGCCACAGCCGCAGCAATGGATCGACACCTGGAGCCCCATCGCGTCGGCGCGCGCGACCAACTCGTTCATGTGTTCGGGCGAGAAAATCTGTTGCCCTTGTCCCTCGTGGTCGGGATAGGGCTCGGTCATCAGCGCGGTGCCGCTTTCCGGCACGCCGTCGGCAAAGAGCTTGAGCCGCCGTGACCAGAGCCAGGGTGTGTCGTAGCGGCGGAACTGCGCCGCCTCGTCAATGCGGTCGACGGGATCGGTGTTCACCACGTGGATCGGCACCTCGCCGCGGGCGACGTGATGGCCCTCGTCCAGCAGCTCTTGCAGGAGTTCGAGCTGATAGAGGTTGCCGTCCATATTGTGATAGGTCGTGATCCCGTTGGCGGCGAGATGGTTCAGCCCGCGCAGGAGCGCCGCCTTGTCCATCTCGCGCGCGGCCGCGTCGGGGCTCGTGGCCGGGTCGTGGCCGGTGGTGAGCCCGAGATATTCGCGCCCGCCCGTGGGCATATGCGCAAGAAGCGGCTGGAATGCCGCGAATTCCAGGAGCGCGCCGGTGGCGGTGCCGTCCGGGGCCATCTCGACCCGGCTGCCCGCAGGCATCTCGGCGCCGTGCAAGAGTCCCGCCAACTCGAGCGCGGCGGTGTTGGCCCAGACCGTGTGATGGTCGGCGGCCATGACCGCGATGGGTCGGTCGGCGATGATCTCGTCAAGGCCCTGCCGGGTGATCGGTGCGTCGCCCAGAAGGCCGTATTCGGCACCCACGGCCAACAACACCCTGGCCTCGGGATCGGCATCGGCGCGGTCGCGGATAAGGCGCGCGGCGCTGTCGGCGTCGGCGATGCCGGCGAGGTTCAGAAGATCGAGCTCGACCCCGCCGGAGAAGAGGTGGATGTGGCTCTCGATGAAGCCCGGCAGGACCGTGCCGCCCTGAGCGTCGATCATGCGCGTTTCGGGACCTGCGAGCGCCTCGATCTCGTCGTCGCGGCCCACGGCGGCGATGCAGCCGTTTTCGATGGCGAGCGCCTGCGCGGTGGGCTGCGCGGGGTCCATGGTCTTGAGATGGCCGTTTAGGATGATGAGATCGGCTGGCATGTTCCGCGCTCCGGTTAGGTGGTGATTGTCGGCACTCTGGGCCGCAGACCCGCGCGGCGCAAGAGGTCAGCCGTGGCGCAGCGTCTCGTAGACATGGGCGATGCCATCTGCCTCGGTCTCTATGCTGAAGCGGGTTTCTGCAAGCTGGCGCGCGGCGCGGGACATCGCGGCGTGGCGGTCGGCGTCGCGGAGGAGCGCGTCGAACGCCTCTGCCGCGCTGGAGGGGCTATCGTCGGTGATGATGAGCCCCGCGCGCCCATTGTCCGAGAAACTGCGGTAATAGCCCGCGTCGGTGGCGACGAATGGCACGCCCGAGGCCATGCCTTCGAGGGGCGCCATGCCGTAGCCTTCGTAGCGGGGCAGTTGCGCGACGGCGGAGAGACCGCGCATGATGGCCGGAAGATCGGGCGCGGCAACCTCGCCGGGAAAGAGGATGCGGTCGGTTAGGCCGGCCTGCGCGATCCGGGCCTTGAGATCCGACAGGAAGCTCTCGTGCTTGCCGCCCGCGCGGCCGATGACGAGGGCGGTCGTGTCGGGATGGTCGGGAAGCAGGCGGATCATGGTCTCGACGAAGCGGTCGGTGCCCTTCTCGGGACGGATGCGACCGATGGTGGCGATCCCGCGCCGCCCCGGAAAGCCCGTCGCGGCCCAGGCGGCGGCGCGGTTGGAGGCGGGGGTGAAGGTGGCGCAATCGACACCGTGGGGAACGACGGCGTGGACGTTCGGCACGTAGGCGGCGGCGGCCTCGGTCGTCGCGATGACCGCGTCCATGCGCGAGATGAGCCAGCGGGGGAAGGTGGAATGACGCCGTTGCGCGGCGGACGTGAACACGATGCGGATCGGCAGGCGCAGCGCGTCGCGTGCCCAGAGCGCCGCGCGCATCTCGGGGTTGCGGCGGACGTGCCAGATCGAGACGGGCGCGTCGGCCGGCGGGGTGCGCGACGCGCGGGTCGCGGCGGTGCGGGTGATGGGCGCGGGGCAGCCGGGCAGGGGGTGGCCCACCAGCGCCAGGTCATAGCGGGAGAGATGCGCGCGCGTGACGCCAGCCGCGGTGGCGGAAACGCCGGTGAAATTGCGGTTGAAATTGGTGACGAAAACCTGCGCCATCAGGAGGGCGCTTCGAGCAGCGCGGCGGTGATCCGCGTGGCCATGTCGTCGAGGATCTCGGTCTGCGCGCGTGCGAAGTCGCGCGACTTCTCACGAGCATTATCAAGCGCTTGCCGGTCGGTCAGAAAGTGACGGATCTGATCGGCCATCTCCGGGGCGTCGCGCACCTCCACCCCGCCGCCATGGGCGTCGATCTCGGCATAGGCCTGTGCGAAATTGGCGTAAAGCGGGCCGTGCAGGACGACCGCGCCCGCGTGGGCGGGTTCGTAGGGATTGTGGCCGCCGACGGGAGTGAGCGAGCCTCCGAGGAACACGATGGGAGCGAGCGCATACCAGAGCCCGGTCTCGCCCATCGTGTCGGCGATGTAGACCTGCGACGAGGGCTCGAAAGCGCCGTCGGTGCTGCGTCGGTGCCATGTCGGTATCATGTCGGTGCCCGCCGCCATGATCGCCCCGGCGCGGTCGGGATGGCGCGGCACGAGGATGAGCAAAAGGTCGGGATGCGCCACCAGAAGCTGACGATGCGCGGCGAGCACGATCTCCTCCTCGCCGGGATGCGTGGAGCTTGCCACCCAGACCGGGCGGGCGCCGAGCCGCGCGTGCAAGGCGTCGAGTTCGGCCGCGTCGAAGGGCGCGGGGCCGGAGGCGGCCTTGAGGTTGCCGCCGGCGCGGGCGTGATCGAGGCCGAGGGTGCGCAGATGCTGCTCGGTGCGGATGTCCTGGCAGTGTATCAGGCGGAAATGCCCGAGGATATGGCGCGCGCTTCCGGCGAAGCGCCGCCAGCCCCGCGCCGATGCGTCCGAGATGCGCGCGTTGACGAGACCGAGGGGCACGCCTGCGGCGTCCGCCTCCTCGATCATGTGGGGCCAGAGCTCGGATTCGACGAAGAGCCCCGCATCGGGGTGCCAATGCGCGAGGAACCGGCGCAACGCCGCGCGGGTGTCGAGAGGGGCGAACTGGTGGATCGTGCGCGGCGGAAGCCGTTTCGACAGCACCGCGCCGGAGGTGGCGGTGCCGGAGGTGATAAGAAAGGACAGATCGGGGTCGCGCGCGCCCATGTGCTCGATAAGGCGCAGGATCGAAAGGCTTTCACCGACGCTTGCCGCATGAAACCAGAGAAGCCGCCCTTCGGGGCGGGGCGCGGTCGCGTGGCCTAGACGTTCGCGGAACCGGGCGGGATCGGTGCCGCCCGCCGTGAGCTTGCGGCGGACGCCGCCCCAGGCGGCGCGGGCAATGAACGGGGCAAGCCCGGAATAGAGCCAGAGGGCCAAAGGCCGCCGCCCGCCGCCTGACATCAGCCGCCCGTGTGGCTCATGTGACGCGACATGCGGCCCGCGACATCTTGGCGGGAGTAGTCGAAATCGTGACCCTTGGGCTTCAGCGCGATGGCCGCGCGAATGGCCTCCTCAAGGGGCGCGTCGGTGCCGGGATTGTTGCGCAGGGCAGGGCGCAGGTCGGCCATGTCCTCCTGTCCCAGGCACATGAAAAGCTCGCCGGTGCAGGTGAGACGCACGCGGTTGCAACTTTCGCAGAAATTATGCGTGAGCGGCGTGATGAAGCCGATCGTCTGGCCGGTTTCCTCGAGCCGGACATAGCGCGCGGGGCCACCCGTGCGCAGGGGCAGGTCGGTGAGCGTGTATTCGGTGCCGAGCCGGGCGCGGAGATCCGAGAGCTTCCAATACTGGTCGAGCCGGTCCTCGTTGCCGATGTCGCCCATGGGCATGACCTCGATGAAGGTGAGGTCCATCTCGCGTTCGGCGCACCAGCGGGTGAGCGTGAAAAGCTCATCCTCGTTGAAGCCCTTGAGGGCCACGGTGTTGATCTTGACCCTGAGCCCTGCAGCCTGTGCTGCGTCGATGCCTTTCAGAACCTGCGGAAGGCGTCCCCAACGGGTGATGTCCGCGAATTTCTGCTCGTCCAGCGTATCGAGCGAGATGTTCACGCGCCGTACCCCCGCCGCGTAGAGGTCATCTGCGAAGCGCGCGAGCTGGCTGCCGTTGGTGGTGAGCGTGAGTTCGCGCAACGCGCCGCTTTCGAGGTGACGGCCCATCGCGTTGAAGAAGGTCATGATGTCACGCCGCACCAGCGGCTCGCCCCCGGTGATGCGAAGCTTCTCGACACCGAGGCGGATGAAGCTTGAGCAGAGGCGATCCAGTTCCTCGAGCGTCAGGAGTTCCTTCTTGGGAAGGAACGTCATGTTTTCGGACATGCAATAGACACAACGGAAATCGCATCGGTCGGTAACCGACACGCGCAGGTAGGAAATCGCGCGCTGAAAGGGGTCTATGAGTGGTGCCGTCATGGGGCGGAAGGTAAGCCTGCGCGGAATGAGGCACAAGGGCGATCTTGGGCGTTGCGGCGTGACCGGGCAGGTTCTAGGCTGTATTTCATGCGACAGATCGTCTTGTTATCTTCCTTCGTCATGCTGGGTGGATGCGCCCAGTTGGGATTGCCGATGCCCGGCGGCCAGGCCGAACCCGCACCCGAGCCCGCGTCGGCCCCGGCTACCGAAGCCGCAGGGGCAGGCGCTGCGCCCGCGGCCATCGGGGCGACTGGGAACACCGCCGAGGCCCTCGATACCACGAGCGCGGCGGAACGCGCGGAGGCGGCATCGGCATCTGGCGGAGCGCAACTGGGGCGCACGATCGTGTCGCTTGGAGACGTGGCCGAGCCGGGGTTCTGGATCAAGACGCCGCTGGCCGATGCGCCGGGCAAGGGCCGGGTCGAAAACCCGGCGACGGGGCAATCGGCCCAGGTCGACCTCATCCCGCTTGACGGGCCGGACACGGCCGGAAGCCGCATCTCGCTGTCGGCGATGCGCCTGATCGGCGCGGAACTGACGGATCTGCCCGAGGTGATAGTCTATTCCGAGTGAGGGCGTTCGCGGAGAAAGGCGCGGATCATGCCCTCGGCGGCATGTGTTTCTGCGCCTCTTTCCGGGCGAAAGGCTTCATCGCGGGCGCGTGTTCGGCCAGGAACGCCTCGACCCGCGCGGGATCGTGTTTCGACAGATCGCGCAACCACCAGGCGACGGATTTCTGGATGAACCACTGATCGTCATGGACATAACCGGCGGCCCAGCCCAGCACCCGCTCGCGAATGGCGCGCTCCTCGGGCTTGGGATGGTTCTGCTTGGTATAGGGCAGGGTGACGACCATGGCGGCGCGGCGGATCCAATGCGATTGGCTCGAGGTCCAGCCCTCGATCTCGTCGATGCGGCTGGGATCGGCAACGAGGCGTTTCTGGCCCGCCGTCATGGCCGCGTCCGCAATGGCCCAGCTGTCGAGGTCGGGAAGCCACGACGTGATGAGCCGCCAGACCCCGGCGTCGGGCGCGATCCGCGCCTGCGTGAGCAGCTTCGCCGCGAGGATCCGACCCTCGAAGATATCCGTCTGCCAGAGTGCATCGGCAAGCGCCGTGCGCTCGGCCACCGACAGGGACTGCCGCAACTGCTGCGCAAGGTCGTTCAGGGCCGGATTAGGAACGCCGACATAACGCCGCGGCACCTTGTGATAGTCGGCCATGCCCTCGGCGCGGCCCGGCTCGGCCAGGGTCTCGAGCCGCGCAAGGACCGAATCGGGCGTCATTCGACGGTGACGGATTTGGCGAGGTTGCGGGGCTGGTCCACATCCGTGCCCTTCGCGACCGCGGTGTGATAGGCCAGCAACTGCGCCGGGATCGCGTAGATGATCGGCGCGATGACCTCGCGGACGGTGGGCATGACGAGGCTTCGCCAGACGCCATCGCTTGCCTCGGCGCGGCCCGCCTCGTCAGTGATGAGCAGCACCTTGCCGCCGCGGGCCATCACCTCCTGCATGTTCGAGACGGTCTTGTCGAACAGCGCGTCCTTGGGGGCCATGACCACCACTGGCATCTTCTCGTCGATGAGGGCGATGGGGCCGTGCTTCAACTCGCCTGACGCATAAGCTTCGGCGTGTATATAGCTGATTTCCTTTAGTTTCAGAGAGCCTTCGAGCGCCAGCGGATACATCATGCCGCGCCCGAGAAAGAGCACGTCGGTCGCCTTCGAGAGCTGCTGCGCGGCTGCCGCGATCTCCGACTCGGTCTCGAGCGCGAGGTTGAGCGCGGATGGCAGGCTGCGCAGGTTCGAGATCATGTCGGCGAGTTCGTCCTCGCTGAGCCGGCCGCGGGCATGGGCCGCCTTGAGCGCCATGAGCAGCAGCACGGTCAACTGGCAGGTGAAGGCCTTGGTCGAGGCCACGCCGATCTCGACCCCCGCGAGGATGGGGAGCGCGACGTCGCTTTCGCGCGCGATCGAGCTTTCGGCGACATTCACGACCGACAGGATCATGTCCGCCTTGCCCGCGCAGTAACGCAGGGCGGCGAGCGTGTCGGCGGTTTCGCCCGATTGGCTCACGAAAAGCGCGGCGGTGCCTTCGGTCACGGGGGGCTGCCGGTAGCGGAACTCCGACGCGATATCGACCTCGACCGGCAGGCCTGCCAGTTGCTCGAACCAGTATTTCGCGGTGAGACAGGCGTAGAACGCGGTGCCGCAACCCACCATGGTCAGGCGGTTGAGCGCGCGGAAGTCGATATCGGCGCCGAGCACGATTTCGCCCGCCTCGGGGTCGATGTAATGCGCGAGCGCCTCGGAGATGACCGTGGGCTGCTCGGCGATTTCCTTGGCCATGAAATGCTTGTGCCCGGCCTTGTCGACCGAGCTGTTGTCGATGCGGATCCGGCGTATCTCGCGGCTGACCTCGGCACCTTTCGCGTCGATCACGCGCACGGTCTCGCGCGTCACGATGGCGATGTCGCCCTCCTCGAGATAGGAAATCCGATCGGTCATCGGCGCGAGCGCGATGGCGTCGGAGCCCACGAACATCTCGCCCTCGCCATAGCCGACGGCCAGCGGGCTGCCCTTGCGCGCGGCGATGAGCAGGTCGTCCTCACCGTCGAAGAGAAAGCAGAGCGCATAGGCGCCTTCCAGCTTGGCCACGGTGGCGCGGGCGGCCTCTTCGGGCGACATCCCCTGGTCGAGGAAGTGGTTGGCGAGCAAAGCGACGGTTTCGGTGTCGGTGTCGGTTTCGTGGCCGATGCCCGCCTCGGCCAGCATCGCGCGAAGCTCGCGGTAGTTCTCGATGATGCCGTTATGGACGACGGCGACCGGACCGGCGCGATGCGGGTGGGTGTTGCCCAGCGTCGGAGCGCCGTGGGTGGCCCAGCGGGTATGGCCGATCCCGACCTTCCCGGCGAGAGGCTCATGCACCAGGAGATCGGAGAGATTGACGAGCTTGCCCACCGCGCGGCGCCGGTCGAGCCGGCCCTCGTTCACGGTGGCGATACCCGCGCTGTCATAACCGCGATACTCGAGCCGCTTGAGCGATTCGACGAGAATGGGAGCCACCTCGTGCTGACCGAGCACACCGACGATGCCGCACATTATGCCTCACCTCCATCGCGTTTGCGTTTCTTCATCTTCAGGATCTCGAACATCTTTCGCGCGAGCCCCGGTTTCTCGACCTGCCGGGCACGGCCGATGGCGAGGGCGTCCTCGGCGACGTCGCGGGTGATGACCGAACCCGAGGCGGTCATGGCGCCCGCGCCCACGCGGACCGGCGCCACCAGCATCGTGTCCGACCCGATGAAGGCGCGCGGGCCGATCTCGGTGCGGTGCTTCATCACGCCGTCGTAATTGCAGGTGACGGTGCCCGCGCCGATATTGGCGGCGGCCCCGACCGAGGCGTCACCGATATAGCTCAGGTGATTGACCTTGGCACCCTCGTCCAGCGTCGCGTTCTTGATCTCGACGAAGTTGCCGATCCGCACGTCCTCGGCCAGCTCGGTGCCGGGGCGCAGGCGCGCATAGGGCCCCACGACCGCACCGCGCGAGACGTGACAGCCTTCGAGATGCGAGAACGCGCGGATATGCGCGCCCGTCTCGACGCTGACGCCGGGGCCGAACACGACATGCGGCTCGACGATGGTGTCGCGGCCGATGACCGTGTCGAAGGCGAAGAAGACGGTGCCGGGGGCGGTGAGCGTCACGCCGGTCTCCATCGCGGCGCGGCGCATCGCGGACTGGAACACCTCCTCGGCGACGGCGAGGTCGGCGCGGGAATTGACGCCAAGCGTCTCGGCCTCGTCGCAGGCGATGGCGGTGGCCGACAGGCCGCGCGCGCGGGCCACCTCGACGATGTCGGTGAGGTAGTATTCGCCCGATGCGTTGTCGTTGCCCACCGCATCCACGAGCGACATGAGCGTTTCGGTGGCAGCCATGACCACGCCGGAATTGCAGAAGGTGATCGCGCGCTCGCGCACGCCGGCATCCTTGAATTCGACGATCTTTTCGAGCGTGTCACAATTCATCACCAGCCGCCCGTAGCGACCCGGATCGGTGGCTTCGAAGCCGAGGATCACGATGTCGTGGCTCTGCCGGGCCTCGGCCATCCGCGCAAGTGTCTCGGGGCTGATGAACGGCGTGTCACCATAGAGCACCAGGGCATCGCCCTCGTGCCCGTCGAGCGCGGGCGCCGCCTGGGCCACGGCATGGGCGGTGCCGAGCTGCTCGGGCTGGAGCACCACCTGCGCGGTGTCGTCGAAGGCCCGCGCCGCGTGGCTCACCGCCTCGGCCTCGTGACCCGCGACGACGACCGTGCGGTCGGGCGAAAGCGTGCCGCCGGTGCGCAACGCGTGATGCAGCATGGGCGCTCCGGCGATCTGGTGAAGCACCTTCGGCAGGTCGGATTGCATCCGCGTGCCCTTGCCCGCGGCCAGAACGATCAAAGCTAAGCTCATGAAAAAAGTCCCGTGGTCGCCGAAGTCGCGTCCTTTTATCTGCTGGCGGGGTGGACGCAAGGCGGTTACGCATCACATGAGATTGCGGTATGTGACAGATCGGGCGGGAAGCTGCCTGCGAGCGGTGGGAGACATTCAATGGGACGCGCGGTCATCTTCGATCTGGACGGCACGCTGGCCGATACGAGCGGCGATCTCATCGCCGCCGCCAACGCGTGTTTCCGCGCGATGGGCGAAGGCGATCAGCTTGATCCCGCGCGCGACGCGGGGACCGCGCTCCGGGGCGGACGGGCCATGCTGACCCTGGGGTTCGAGCGGTTGGGCAAGCCGGTGGACGACGCCCTTCTCGATCGGCATTACAAGCCGCTTCTTGACCATTACGAGACGGCGATCGATGCCCACACGACCTTCTATCCCGGCGCGCTCGAGAGCGTGGCCGGCTTGCGCGCGGATGGCTACAAGGTGGCGATCTGCACGAACAAGCCAGAGTATCTCGCCCAGCTTCTGCTGACACGGATGGGGGTGCGCGATGCGTTCGACGCGCTTATCGGGGCCGATACGCTGCACGTGCGCAAACCCGACCCCGAACCCCTGCGCGAGGCCGCGCGGCGGGCGGGCGGCGATCCGGCACGGGCCGTTCTCGTGGGTGACACCGTCACCGACCGGGAGACCGCGCGGGCGGCGGGCGTGCCCTCGATCCTCGTGAGTTTCGGTCCCGGCGGCGAGGATATTCATGCGCTCGCACCCGAGGCCACGATCGGCCATTTCGATGAACTGGCCGGCGTGGTGCGCCGGTTCATCGGGTAGGGCAGGCGTGCGCAGGGCCGGTCGGCGTCGGTTGACGAGTGGGTGCCGCCCCGGCACTCTTGCGCCATGACCGAAGTGTTCAAGGGCGTGTTCACCCAGCAGGAGCCGATCCCGGATGCGGCGATCGAGGCCGCACTGCGCGTGCTGCGCAGCGGGCGGCTTCATCGCTACAACCTGGTGGGCGACGAGGTGGGCGAGGTGGCTCTCCTCGAGCGGGAATTCGCGGACTTCGTGGGTGCGCGCTATGCCCTTGCCGTTGCATCGGGGGGATACGCGCTGGCCACCGCGCTGCGGGCCGTGGGCGTGAAGCCGGGCGACAGGGTTCTGACCAATGCCTTCACGCTCGCCCCCGTTCCCGGCGCCATCGCCGGGGTGGGCGCGGTCCCGGTCTTCGTTGGCGTGACGGCGGATCTAACCATCGACCTTGCCGATCTCGAGGCCAAGGCCGGCGAGGCGCGGGTGCTGATGCTGAGCCACATGCGCGGGCATCTCGCCGACATGGACCGGCTGCTGGAGATCGCGCGGGCGCATGGGCTTACGGTGATCGAGGATTGCGCGCATACGATGGGGGCCACCTGGAAGGGGCGGCCCTCGGGGCGCGACGGGCTGATCGGGTGTTACTCCACGCAGACCTACAAGCACATGAACTCGGGCGAGGGCGGGATCCTCGTCACCGATGACGAGGAGGTCATGGCGCGGGCCACGATCCTGTCGGGCTCCTACATGCTTTACCCCCGCAACGGGACGGTGCCCCCCGAAGAGGTGTTCGAGCGGGTGAAATACGACACGCCCAACATCTCGGGCCGGATGGATCACTTGCGCGCGGCGATCCTGCGCCCGCAGCTTGCGCAACTCGAGGCGCAATGCGCGCGGTGGAACGAGCGGTATCGCGTGGTCGAGGATGGTCTGAGGGGCACGCCGGGGCTCACGATCATCGAACGCCCCGAGGAAGAGGGCTTCGTCGGTTCGTCGATCCAGTTCCTGCTTCTCGACTGGAGCGAGGCGGGCGTGAAGGAAGTGCTGTCGCGCTGCAAGACCCGCGGCGTGGAGTTGAAATGGTTCGGCGGCGCGCGACCCGAGGGGTTCACCAGCCGCTATGACAGTTGGCGCTATGCCCCGTCGCAGACAATGCCGGAAACGGACCGGATCCTGAAGGGCATCGTGGACATGCGGCTGCCTCTGACGTTCAGCCCGGACGACTGCGCGCTCATCGCGCGGATCATCCGGGCCGAGGTCGGGGCGGCGTGGCAGGCAGGACAGGTCGCCGGCTGAACCGCGAGAGCGGCGCGGCTGACCCTCAGCCCTCCGTTCGGCGCGTTCCGGTTGCGCGGCGATCAGTCTTCGGGGGGCAGGGGTACCGTCGAGATCGATACCTTGGCCGAACCTTCCGTCAATTCGCGTGCGTGAGAGACATAGATCAACGTGCGGTTCTCGGCATCAAAGATGCGCTTGATCCGCAGGGTCTTCAGAATGATGGAGCGGCTGGTCCGAAACACGTCTTCGCCGTCTCGGGACCGGTCGATGTCACCGATTTGGATCGGTCCCGTCTGCTGGCATTCGATGGCGCTGTTCGAGGGATCCTCGAACCACTTCCCCTTGGCGAGACGGTCGAGCAGGCCACGGCTGAAATAGGCGAGGTGACAGGTCACGCCGGAAACCTCGGGGTCCTCGATGGCCTCGATGACGATGTCGTTTCCGGCCCAGTCCACGCCGATCTCGCCGACCTGCTCGGCCGACAGCGAAAGGGGCAGCAGCGCGAACGCCGCCGCCCCCACGATGTGGTAAACCGCCCGCATCAGAACGTGACGTGCCCGTGCTGGCCGACATCGGGCTTGCCTCCGCCCAGGCCCGCCTTGGAAAACTCGTAGAGCGTCTTGGCCATGCCGTCCGTGGACCAGAGTTCGGCCTTGGTCGGGCGGAAGCTGACGAGACAGATATCCTCGTCCTCCTTTCCGTCCTCGAACCAGGCGGCGGCCATGGGCGACCAGATTTCGTCGAGCTTCTCGGGATTCTGCTCGGCGGCGAGGATGCCGTCGATCCAGCCGTAGAGCTTGCCCGAGGAACAGGCGACGATGTGGCGCGCGGTCTTGCCGGCCTTGGCGGCGTCGGCCACATCGGTCCCGTCGGCGGTGATGAACCACAGCGCGTGGTCGTCGGGTCGCGGCGTATGCGCCATGGGACGCGGCTCGGCGCCTTCGGGCGACAGCATGCCCGCGCGAATATCGTCCATGCGCTCCCAGAAAATCTTCTTGAGGTCGTCGCTCATTTCGGTGCTCCTTTCCATATGTCCGTCCTGCGCCCAACGTGCGGTCAGAGGGTTGGTTCCGGTAGGCTGTTCTTAGCGGCGGAAGCGCGGGACGGCGGCGCGTCAGGCGGATCACCGCCAGCCAAGGACGCAAGCCGTGCGGTGCGTGAAAACACCTGACCGCAAAAGAAGCGCGCGCATTGCGGCCCCGGCCGAGCACGGGCATGATGGAGAACAAGTCGGGGCGCACGCGCGGGATTGACCGGAACCGGCTTGGCCCGCTATAAATGAACAAGTGTTCAATAAATGCCGAGGGGGGAATCCATGTTCAACGCGGCGATGCAGTTCGATCTGGGAGAGGACGTGAACGCGCTGCGCGAGATGGTCCATCGCTGGGCGCAGGAGCGCGTGAAGCCGATGGCGGCGGAGATCGACCGCGAGAATGTCTTTCCCCCCGAACTCTGGCCCGAGATGGGCGAGCTTGGGCTTCTGGGCATCACCGTGCCCGAGGAATACGGCGGCGCGGGCATGTCCTACCTGGCGCATGTGGTTGCGGTGGAAGAAATCGCGCGCGCCAGCGCCTCGGTAAGCCTCAGCTACGGCGCGCATTCCAATCTCTGCGTCAACCAGATCAAGCTGAACGGGAACGAGGCACAGAAGGCGAAATACCTTCCCAAGCTCATCAACGGCGAACATGTCGGCGCGCTTGCCATGTCTGAGGCGGGTGCGGGAAGTGACGTGGTCTCGATGAAACTGCGCGCCGAGCGGCGCAACGATCACTACCGGCTCAACGGCAGCAAGTACTGGATCACCAACGGGCCCGATGCCGACACGCTTGTCGTATATGCCAAGACCGATCCCGAGGCCGGCGCGCGCGGCATCACCGCCTTCCTGATCGAGAAGGACATGGCCGGCTTCTCCACCAGCCCCCATTTCGACAAGCTCGGGATGCGCGGCTCGAACACGGCCGAGTTGATCTTCGAGGACGTGGAGGTGCCGTTCGACAACGTGCTGGGCGAGGAGGGGCGCGGCGTTGCCGTGTTGATGTCCGGCCTCGATTACGAGCGCGTCGTGCTGGCGGGGATCGGGACGGGGATCATGGCCGCCTGTCTCGACGAGATCATGCCCTATCTCGCCGAGCGCAAGCAGTTCGGTCAGCCCATCGGGTCGTTCCAGCTCATGCAGGGAAAGATCGCGGACATGTACACCGCGATGAATTCGGCGCGGGCCTATGTCTACGAGGTCGCCAAGGCCTGTGACCGGGGCGATGTGACGCGGCAGGATGCGGCAGCGTGCTGTCTCTACGCCAGCGAGGAGGCGATGAAGCAGGCGCACCAGGCGGTGCAGGCCATGGGCGGGGCGGGATTCCTGAACGATGCGCCGGTCGCACGCATCTTCCGCGACGCTAAGCTGATGGAGATCGGCGCAGGCACGAGCGAGATCCGCCGGATGCTGGTCGGGCGTGAGTTGATGGGGGCGATGGCGTGAGGGGTTCTACAAGATGATCGGACGGACGGCATGTGCATGAGCGATGCACTCATCGAAGCTCGGAGCGGCGTCGCGAGACTCGCGAGAGGGTTTCTCGGGCCGATCTGCCTGGGCGGCCTGCTCGTCGTTGCATCCGGCCCCGCCGTCGCTCAACAGGTGACGATCGCGCCGGGCCTGATCACGCAATGCCTCTATGACAAGCCTGTCGAGAGATATCCCGAATGCATCGGTATCGCCGCCGAGCAATGCATGAAGGCAAGAGGCTATGCCACGGCGGTGATGGGGGGCTGCGCCCATGCCGAGTACGAATATTGGGACCAGAGGCTGAACGTCGCCTACAAGGCCGCGCGAGCCAAGGCAAAACGGATGGATACCGCCAACGAGGAACTCGTGCGGGGATCGCTCGTCACCGCCTTGCGCGACATGCAGCGTGCGTGGATCGCCTATCGCGATGCCACCTGTGACTTCGAGCGGCTACAGTGGGGCGGGGGCACCGGTGGCGGGCCCGCGACCGCCTCGTGCCTGATGCGAGAAACCGCCGAGCAATTCTTCGACCTGGACGCCTTCGCGTCCTACTGAGCCCGCGACCGGAGGAGGGTCCGCCATGCTCGAGAAAGCCGACACTTACGAGAAACTGGTCGAGGGATTCGACTGGAACCTGCCCGACACGCTCAACATGGCGGCGCAGGCTTGCGACGACTGGGCCGCGCGCGATCCCGACCGCACGGCGATCATCGACCTGAGCGCCGGCGCGCGGCGAGACGTGAGCTATGCCGAGTTGCGGCGCATGGCCGATGGTCTGGCGCATCACCTCGTGTCGCTTGGCGTGAAGCCGGGCGACCGAGTGGGCGTGCTGCGCAGCCAGTCACCCTGGTGTGCGGCTGCGCATATCGCGATCTGGAAAATCGGTGCGATTTCAATCCCCCTGTTCAAGCTCTTCATGCGCGAGGCGCTGCTGAGCCGGGTCACCGATGCGGACGCGCGGATCATCGTGACCGACCCCGAGGGGGCCGAAATGCTTGATGGGCAGGAGGCGGTGATCCCCGAGGATCTGACGCTGGCTGAGGAACGGTTCGAGACCGCGGAGACGAGCCCCGACACGCCCGCGGTGCTCATCTACACCAGCGGAACGACCGGAAGCGCCAAGGGCGCGCTGCACGGGCATCGCGTTCTGACCGGCCATATGCCGGGCACCGAGCTTTTCTGCGACTTCCTCGGGCAGGAGGGTGATTGCCTCTGGACGCCTGCGGACTGGGCGTGGATTGGCGGGCTCTTCAACATCCTGATGCCGGGGCTCGCGCTGGGCGTGCCGGTGGTGGCCGCCCGGATGCCGAAATTCTCGGTCGAAGAGTGTGCGAGGATCATTCGAGAAGCCTCTGTTCGCAATGTGTTTTTCCCGCCCACGGCGCTCAGGATGCTGAAGGCCGAAGGCGCGCGGATCGACGGGCTTCGCAGCATCGGCAGCGGCGGCGAGCCGCTGGGCGCCGAAATGCTCGACTGGGGCCGCAAGGCCTTCGGCCTCACGATCAACGAGTTCTATGGCCAGACGGAATGCAATCTCGTTGCCTGCTCCTGCTCGGCGCTTTTCGAGCCCAAGCCGGGCTGTATCGGGCGCGTGGTGCCGGGGCACGAGGTCGAGGTGATCGACGCCGATGGCAAGCCGACCGGGGGCGAGGGCGACGTGGCCGTGCGGCGCGGGTCGGCGTCGATGATGCTCGAATACTGGAACCGTCCCGAGCAGACGGCCGAGAAGTTCCGCGGCGATTGGCTGCTGACCGGGGACCGGGGCGTCTGGGAGGGCGATTACCTGCGCTTCGTGGGGCGCGAGGATGACGTGATCTCGTCCGGGGGCTACCGGATCGGGCCGGCGGAGATCGAGGATTGCCTGATCACCCATGACGCCGTGGCCACCGTGGGCGTCGTCGGCAAGCCCGACGAGTTGCGCCACGAGATCGTGAAAGCCTACGTGGTCCTGCGAAGCGGGGTGGAGCCGAGCGACCACCTGGCCTGCGAATTGCAGGACTGGGTCAAGGAGCGTCTCGCGAAATATTCCTACCCGAGGGAAATCGCCTTCCTCGATTCGTTGCCCATGACCGTCACCGGCAAGGTGATCCGCAAGGAACTGAAGGCCCGCGCGGCGGCGGAGGGGCAAGCATGAGAGCCGCCCCTCCACCCTTGATGTCAGAACTTCATCACGTAGGCCGCGCCGACGACCAAGGGGTCGATATGCACCGTGCCGATCTTCGCACCGCCGACCTTTGCCGAGGTGTCGATGTCCATGTAGCGCGCATCGAGCCGGATCGCGCTGCGCTCGCTCAGCGCGATGTCGACCCCGGCATGGGCCGAGAAGCCCCACGAATCGTCGAGGTCGATATCGGTGCCCGCGAGCGCGCCCGTGCCCTTGTCGTCGAAGAAGGTCACGTAGGTGACGCCCGCGCCGATGAACGGGGTGATGCTGCTCGAGTTGACGAAGTGGTATTGCACCGAGACCGTGGGCGGCAGGTGCTTGGTCTTGCCCACCTTGCCGGCGCCGGCGAGCTTGATGTCATGCTCGAAGGGCCATGCGGCCAGAACCTCGATCCCGATCCTGTCGGCGACGAAATATTCGAAGGTCAGGGTGGGGCGGATATTGTCGCCAACGGTGATCTGGCCGGCAGTCGTGGTGCTGCTGGACGAGCGCGGCATGACGGAATGCACGCCGAAACCGAGCGTCATGTCGCCCTTGGACTGGGCCAAGGCCGGGGCGCCGAGGGCCGCCATTGCGGCGCCGCAGGCGAGGAGCGTGAGCGTTTTCATCTGATGTCCCTTCTTGGTGTGTGGCTCGATCGCGTTCTGCGCCGTGCGCACCGGCGATTCCTTGATATAAATCAGTTTTCTCCGGAAATTCTGCGTTGCGGCATTTTCGCGGCGCGAAGGCCGGTCTCCCCGTTCCGAAAGGTTGCTGTCCAATGAAGATCGAAAGCAGGATACTCACCGGGTCCGAGGAATTCGCCGCGAACCGCGCCGCGCATCTGGAAGCGTTGCGAGTGGTCGAGGACGCGGCGAAACGCGCCGCCGCCGGTGGAGGCGAGGCCGCGCGTGAGCGGCATGTGGGGCGTGGCAAGATGCTGCCGCGCCGGCGCGTGGCGAACCTGCTCGACCCCGGCAGCCCGTTTCTCGAGATCGGGGCGACCGCGGCGCATGGGCTCTACGACGATGCTGCACCTGCCGCTGGCGTCATCGCGGGCGTGGGGCGCGTGCATGGCCGCGACGTGATGGTCGTGTGCAACGATGCCACGGTGAAGGGCGGCACCTATTATCCGATGACCGTCAAGAAGCACCTGCGCGCACAGGAGATCGCCGAGGAATGTCATCTGCCCTGCATCTACCTGGTCGATTCGGGCGGCGCCAACCTGCCCAACCAGGACGAGGTGTTCCCGGACCGCGATCATTTCGGACGCATCTTCTACAACCAGGCGCGGATGAGCGCGCGGGGAATCGCCCAGATCGCGGTGGTAATGGGGTCGTGCACCGCGGGCGGCGCCTACGTGCCCTCCATGTCGGACGTGACGATCATCGTGCGCGAGCAGGGTACGATCTTCCTCGCCGGGCCGCCGCTCGTGAAGGCCGCGACGGGCGAGGTGGTGACCGCCGAGGACCTGGGCGGCGGAGACGTTCATACGCGGCTTTCGGGCGTCGCGGACTACCTGGCCGAGGATGATGCGCATGCGCTGGCACTCGCGCGGCGCGCGGTGTCGAACCTCGGTGTCGGGCCGATGCCCGGTTTGGCGGTCGAGACGCCAGAGGAGCCCGCCTACGATCCCGAAGAGCTTCTCGGCGCCGTGCCCGCGGATCTGCGGACGCCCTACGACATCCGCGAGGTGATCGCGCGCATCGTCGACGGCTCGCGCTTCGACGAGTTCAAGGCACGCTTCGGCGAGACCCTGGTGACAGGCTTCGCGCATGTCGAGGGGATGCCCGTGGGAATCGTCGCCAATAACGGCGTCCTGTTCAGCGAGGCGGCACAGAAAGGCGCGCATTTCGTCGAGTTGTGCAGTCAGCGCAAGGTGCCGCTTGTCTTCCTGCAGAACATCACGGGCTTCATGGTCGGGCGCAAATACGAGAATGAGGGCATCGCGCGGCATGGGGCCAAGATGGTGACGGCGGTGGCCACGACGAGCGTGCCCAAGATCACCATGGTGGTGGGCGGCAGCTTCGGGGCCGGGAACTACGGCATGGCCGGCCGCGCCTACCAGCCGCGCTTCATGTGGACATGGCCCAACAGCCGGATCAGCGTCATGGGCGGTGAGCAGGCGGCCGGAGTCCTGGCCACCGTGAAGCGCGACGCCATCGAGCGGAAGGGGGGCGAATGGAGCGCCGAGGAAGAAGCGGAGTTCAAACGCCCCACCGTCGAGATGTTCGAACGCCAGAGCCACCCGCTCTACGCCAGCGCACGGCTCTGGGATGACGGGATCGTGGACCCGCGAAAAAGCCGCAATGTGCTGGCACTGTCGTTGCGCGCCGCGCTCAACGCCCCGATCGAGGAGACGCGGTTTGGCGTGTTCCGCATGTAGGATGAAGGACGGTGGCGGTGGCGGGCGCCTGATGACTATTTCTGCCATGAAGAAGATCGGCGGGCGGGAGACAAGATGACAGCGAAGATCAACGTGACCGTGGCGGACATCACCGAACTCGAGGTCGACGCCATCGTCAACGCGGCGAACAAGCAGCTCAAGGGCGGCGGCGGGGTGGATGGGGCAATCCACCGTGCGGCGGGACCGGGGCTTCTGGAAGAATGCAAGCGGCTCAATGGCTGCGAGACGGGCGATGCGAAGGTGACCGGCGGGCATGAGTTGCCGGCCTCGTGGGTCATCCACGCGGTGGGGCCCGTCTGGGGCGGCGACAAGGAGGAGAAGGATCGCCTTCTGGCCTCATGCTACCGCGTGGCGGTCGAGAAGGCGGAGGGTTTGGGCTGCGAGAGCCTCGCCTTTCCCGCGATCTCGACCGGGGTCTACGGGTTCCCGCCGGACCGAGCCGCGCGGGTGGCCGTGGCTGCGCTGCGGGAGGCGCTGGAGGGATGCGAGAACCTCAAGCGCGTCATCTTGTGCTGCTTCTCGGAGGAAAGCGCGGAACAACACCGCCGGGCATTGAGCAAGAAGGAAGGGTGAGCGGATGACCATCTCGACACGACTGACGCGGCTTCTGGGTTGTACGCATCCGGTCATCTCGGCGCCCATGGCCTTTGCGGCGGGCGGACGCCTTGCCGCGGCGGTGAGCGGGGCAGGGGGGCTTGGCCTCATCGGCGGCGGCTATGGCGAGGCCGACTGGGTGCGTCGCGAGTTCGACGCGGCGGGCAACGCCGCCGTCGGATGCGGTTTCATCACCTGGAACCTCGAGCGCGCGGTACTGGAGGCCGCTTTGGATCGTGCGCCCCGCGCGATCATGCTGTCCTTCGGCGATCCCGCGCCATGGTCGCAGGCGATCCACGACGCGGGCGCGATCCTCATCGCGCAGGTGCAAACGCTGGAACATGCGAAATCGGCGGTTGATGCAGGGGCCGGGATCATCGTCGCCCAAGGCGCCGAGGCGGGCGGCCACGGGCGCCGCCGCGCCACGATGACGCTCGTGCCGGAAGTGGCCGACATGCTGGCGCAGCGCGCGCCCGACGTGGTGCCCGTGGCGGCGGGCGGCATCGCGGATGGCCGCGGTCTTGCCGCGGCGCTCATGCTGGGGGCCGAGGGCGTGCTCGTCGGCTCGCGTCTCTGGGCAAGCGAGGAGGCGCTGGTGCATCCCGACATGCACGCCGCCGCGGTGGCGGCCGACGGGGATGCGACGATCCGCACCAGCGTCATGGACGTGGCGCGACGGCTCGACTGGCCCGAGGGGTATACCGCGCGGGTGCTGCGCAACGCTTACACCGATCGCTGGCACGACGATCTCGAGGGGCTGCGGCAGGTCGCGGAGCGCGAGAGCGCGCGATACGCGAAGGCGTGGGCGGAGGGCGATATCGACGTCGCCAATACCTTCGTCGGCGAGGTGGCGGGGCTCATCCGCTCCATTGAACCGGCGGCCGCCATCGTCGAGGGAATCGTCGCCGAGGCAGAGGCGCGGCTGGCGCGGGACTGGAGCGGTGATGACTAGGAACGGAGGCAACCTTGGCGTTGCATCGGGCCTCCGTGTCGCAATCGCACATGCGCTGGTGCGGCACTCGCCCGTGGCCGTTCCGCTGGTTTGTCGTGGGTTGTTGCCGCCCCCGCCGCGCAATCTTCAGATATCGTTTCGAGCGGCTGGTGCCGCAGGGGAGGTGAGATGTTCGACACTATCCTGATCGCGAACCGGGGCGAGATCGCCTGCCGCGTGATCGAGAGCGCGCAGGCCATGGGCGTGCGCACCGTGGCGGTCTATTCCGACGCGGATCGCGCGGCGAAGCATGTGGCGATGGCCGACCGCGCGGTGCATATCGGCGGCGCGGCTCCGGGTGAAAGTTACCTGCGGGGCGAGGCGATCATCGAGGCCGCGCGTGCCACGGGCGCGCAGGCCATTCATCCCGGCTATGGCTTCCTGAGCGAGAACCCCGATTTCGTGGAGGCGGTCGAGGCGGCGGGCCTCACGTTCATCGGGCCGTCGGCCAAGGCGATCCGGGCGATGGGCCTCAAGGACGCGGCCAAGGCGCTGATGGAAGAGGCGGGCGTGCCCGTGGTGCCCGGCTATCACGGCGAAGACCAGGATCCCGACCATCTCGCCGAGCGCGCGCGCGAGATCGGTTACCCGGTGCTCATCAAGGCCGTGGCCGGCGGTGGCGGCAAGGGGATGCGCCTCGTCGAAAGCGCCGATCGGTTCGCCGAAGCCCTCGAAAGCGCGAAGGGCGAGGCCGCGACCGCCTTCGGCAACGAGGCGGTGCTGATCGAGAAATACATCCAGAAACCACGCCATATCGAGGTGCAGGTCTTCGGCGACGGCACCGGCGCGGTGCATCTCTTCGAACGGGACTGTTCGCTGCAGCGGCGCCACCAGAAGGTGATCGAGGAAGCGCCCGCGCCGGGGATGCCCGACAATGTCCGCGCCGCGATGGGCGCCGCCGCGGTGCGCGCCGCCGAGGCCATCGGCTATAGCGGTGCGGGCACGGTCGAGTTCATCGTCGACGGCTCGGACGGGCTGCGCGAGGACGGGTTCTGGTTCATGGAGATGAACACGCGCCTCCAGGTGGAGCATCCCGTGACCGAGGCGATCACCGGTGTGGACCTCGTGGAATGGCAGTTGCGCGTGGCGAGCGGCGAGGCGCTGCCGGCGCGGCAGGAGGATCTCACGATCACCGGCCATGCCTTCGAGGCGCGGCTCTATGCCGAGGACGTGGCCAAGGGGTTCCTGCCCGCGACCGGACGGCTGCGCCATTTGCGCTTCCCTGGGGACGCGCGCGCCGACAGCGGCGTGCGGGCGGGCGACGAGATCAGCCCGTGGTACGACCCGATGATCGCCAAGATCATTGTGCATGGCCCCACCCGGGACGTTGCGCTGCGCAAGCTCGACGCGGCGCTGCGGCGCACCGAGGTGTCGGGAACCGTCACCAATCTCGCCTTCCTCGGCGCGCTGGCACGGCACGAGGGGTTCGCGCGGGGCGAGGTCGACACGGGCCTCATCGCGCGCGACATCGACGCGCTCACCGAACGGGCGGATCCGACCGCGTCGGACATGGCGCTTGCCGGTCTGGCCGCGCTGGGGCTTCTGGCCGAAGGTGGACGGGACACGGGCTTCACGCTCTGGACGCCGCTCAACCGCGAGGTGGTGCTGCGCCGGGGCGAGGATGAGGTCGCGATGAACCTCCGTGTGCTCTCGGCGGATGCGGTCGACGTGGTGCTGGGCGAGCGGACCGTCGAAGCGCGCCGCGTCGGTGGGCGCTGGCAGCTTGACGGCGAGGTCGCGCCGGAAGTGGCCGTCACCGGCGATCTCGTGACCGTCTTCCGCGACTACGGTATCGGGTTCGAGATCATCGACCCGCTGGCCCGTGCGGGCGGCGCCTATGGCGATGCGAGCGTGATCGAGGCGCCGATGCCGGGGCTCGTGAAAGCGATGCTCGCCAAGCCGGGCCAGGAGGTGAAGGAGGGCGACCGGCTCGCCGTGCTCGAGGCGATGAAGATGGAACACAGCCTGCTGGCCGCACGCGACGGGGTGGTGGCCGAGGTGCTGGCCGAGACGGGCGCGCAGGTCGAGGCGGGCGCGCCCCTGGTCCGGCTGGAGGACGAGGGGTGACGCTCACGCTCACCGGATACCGCTTCAGCGTCTATACGCGCGCGCTGCGCATCGCGCTGGCGGTGAAGGGGGCGACGTATGACTGTGTCGAGCGCGATCCGTTCGATCCGGCGGATGCGGAGGCCCTGGGAAAGGTGCATCCCTTCGGGCGGGTTCCGGCGCTCGAAGATGACGGGTTTCGCATCTACGAAACCGCCGCCTGCCTCGAGCTTGTGGCGGGCATGTCGGGTCCGTCCCTCCTGCCCTCCGGCCTGCGGGCAATGGTGCGGATGCGGCAGGTGATCTCGATCACCGACAGTTACGTCTATTGGCCGCTTATCCGTGGGGCCGTGTCGGAGACGATCTTCGGACCGCTGGAGGGTGCGACACCCGATGCGGCGCGGCTTGCCGAGGGGTTCGCGGCGGCACCCCGTGCACTTGATGCGCTGGAGGCGATCGCGGAAGAGGGGCTTTGCCTTTCGGGCGATGCGCTGACGCTGGCGGATTGCCATCTCCTGCCGATGCTGGACTATTTCGGGCACGTGCCCCAAGGGGCGGACATGATCGCGGCGCGCCCGGCGCTGGCGCATTGGCTCGCGGCGTCGCAGGCGCGCCCGGAAGTCGCGGCGACACGTCCCGATCTGGGCGCACTGGCATCGAGGGAAAAGGCATGATCCGGCTTCATCACGTTCCCTATTCGCGCTCCTTTCGTATCCTGTGGCTGCTCGAGGAACTGGGGCTCGACTACGAGATCGAGACCTACTCGCTCCGCGATGGATCGCTGCGCGCGCCCGAGGTTCTGGAGAAATCCCCGGGGGGCCGGGTGCCTGCGCTCGAGATCGACGGCAGGGCGATCTGCGAAAGCGGCGCGATCGTGCAATATCTCTGCGAGCGCCATCCCGAGGCGGACCTCATGCCGGCCCCCGGCGAGCCGGATCGCGCGCCATTTCTCGAGGCGCTGGGCTATGCCGAGACGATGGCGAGCCTGATCGAGTTCCTGAACGTGCAGCACGTCTTCCTGCGCGACCCGTCCGAGGCGTCGCCCGTGGTCATCAAGCTCACCACTGCGCGCCTGCGCGCGACGCTGGGCGGGCTGGAGACGCGGCTCGAGGGGCGCGACTACCTCTTGGGTGGGCAATTCTCGGGCGCGGATGTGATGATGGGCTTCAACCTCTATGCCGCGCCGTTCTTCGTGCGGCTCGATCCCTTTCCGGCCTTGCGGGCCTACGCCGAACGGATCGCCGGGCGGGAGGCCTACGGGCGCGCGCTGGCGCGGGAGGGGCGGCAGGAGTTCTACGATCGTGATTTCTATCCGGTGCCGGAGGTGTAGATGTCTGACTACGTTGAAATTTTCGAGGTCGGCCCTCGTGATGGCCTCCAGAACGAGGCGCGGGAAATTCCCGTGGAAGAGAAGGTCGCGCTGATCGACTGCCTGAGTGGGGCCGGTTTCCGGCGCATCGAGGTGGCGAGTTTCGTGAGCCCCAAATGGGTGCCGCAGATGGCCGGATCGGCCGAGGTGCTGGCGCGTATCGACCGCGCGCCGGGCGTCTCCTATGCCGCGCTCACGCCCAACATGCGCGGCTTCGAGGATGCGAGGGCGGCGGGCGCCGACGAGGTGGCGATCTTCGGCTCGGCCTCCGAAGGGTTCAGCCGCGCCAACATCAACGCGACGATAGAAGAAAGCCTCGAGCGGTTCCGCCCGGTGGCCCAGGCCGCCGGCGAGGCGGGGATCCGCCTGCGCGGCTACGTCTCCTGCGTGGTGGAATGTCCCTATGACGGGCCGGTGGAGCCCGCGCAGGTGGCGAAAGTGGCCGGCTCGCTGCACGACATGGGATGCTACGAGATCAGCCTCGGCGACACGATCGGACGCGCCACGCCCGAGGGGATCGAGGCGATGCTGGCAGCGGTCTGCGATGTCATTCCCGCCGAAAGGCTTGCCGGACACTACCATGCAACAGGAGGCCACGCGCTGGACAATATCGAGGCGTCGCTCGGCCGCGGATTGCGCGTGTTCGACGCGGCGGTGGGCGGGCTCGGTGGCTGTCCCTACGCGCCGGGTGCAGCGGGAAACGTCGCGACCGAAGCCGTGCATGACCGGCTGACGGCGCTGGGATACGAGACCGGGCTCGACCGGGAGATCCTGGCGCGCGCGGCGGATATGGCGCGCGGAATGCGGAATGGGGGCGACAGATGACCGAGACGATCACGATAGAACGCGATGCGCGGGGGGTGGCCACGCTCTGGCTCGACCGCGCCGAGAAACACAACGCCATGTCCGGTCAGATGATCGAGGAGCTGCACGCCGCCGCGCAAGAGCTTGGCAAGGATCCGGACGTGCGGGTGGTCGTGCTGGCGGCGCGGGGCAAGACCTTCTGCGCGGGGGGCGACCTCGGCTGGATGCGCGAGCAGTTCGAAGCCGAGCCCGAGACGCGGACGCGGGAGGCGGGGAAGCTCGCCTACATGCTGCAAGCGCTCAACACGATGCCGAAACCGCTGATTGGGCGCTTGCATGGCAATGCGTTCGGCGGCGGTGTGGGGCTGGCCAGCGTGTGCGACGTGGCCGTGGGCGCCAAGGGCATCACGATGGCGCTCACAGAAACGCGCCTCGGCCTCATCCCCGCCACCATCGGCCCCTATGTCGCGGCGCGGATGGGCGAGGCCAATGCGCGGCGCGTCTTCATGTCGGGTCGTCGCTTCGACGCCGCCGAGGCCGTGCGGCTCGGGCTTCTGGCGCGCGCGGTGCCGGAGGACGATCTGGATGCGGCGGTCGAGGCGGAGGTCGCGCCCTACCTGTCCTGCGCGCCCGGGGCGGTTGGCCGCGCGAAGGCGCTGTTGCGCAGCCTCGGACCACGCATCGACGAGACCACCATCGCGCATACGATGGACGAACTGGCGCGGTGCTGGGCCGGCGACGAGGCGCGCGAGGGGATCGGCGCCTTTTTCGACAAGCGCAAGCCGTGGTGGAGCAATTAGGGCCCGCGCTGCTAAATTCGGTGCGTGATTTGTGCACGATGAGGCTGGAGGTTCAAAGGCCCATACCCTTGATCTCCCGCTCGTGTCGCTATCCAAAGTTCGAGATGCGCCCGTGAAACCCGTGCGTTGCCCAAAGGGATTTACGCCAGGTATCGGATTCCTCATGGAATTGAAGCCCTCAGCGTATTTAAGAACACCTCTGACGGGCGCATCTGATGGCGATCTACGGCTTTTCGCCCAAGCGTTGTCTTCGATATGCAGGCCGGAATACAGAATTATAGTGGCAGGGAGTTGCGTCTGGGGTCTGCGGTCCGACGGGCGTCAAAACCGCGCGCCTTGGTTGACCATGCCGGGGGCCAGCGCTAAACCGGCTTGCAAGCACCATGCAGCCATCTGACGGCGTGGGCAGATCCCCTCGCGCGTGAAAGGAGCCACACCTTGGACGAGATGCTGAGAGAATACCTTCCGATCCTCGTATTCCTGGCCGTCGCCATCGGCCTCGGGATCGTGCTGATCCTGGCAGCCGTCATCCTGGCGGTGCGCAATCCCGACCCCGAGAAGGTGAGCGCCTACGAGTGCGGGTTCAACGCGTTCGACGACGCGCGGATGAAGTTCGACGTGCGGTTCTACCTGGTGTCGATCCTCTTCATCATCTTCGACCTCGAGATCGCGATGCTGTTTCCTTGGGCCGTCGCGTTCAAGGACATCAGCATGGTGGCGTTCTGGTCGATGATGGTGTTCCTCGCCGTCCTGACCGCCGGCTTTGCCTACGAGTGGAAGAAAGGGGCGATGGAATGGGAGTGAAAAATCAGGACGCCGCCATGGTGACCGAGGTCCAGAGCCAGGGCGCCCAGTCCCCGCGCGTCAAGAGCGGACCCTCGGCCAGCGCACCTGCCGAAGTACGCGCGCCCGGCTACGAGCGCGAGGTGGCGACGCAGAAGCTCAACGCCGATCTTCAGGACAAGGGCTTCCTGCTGACCACGACCGACGACCTCATCAACTGGGCCCGGACGGGCAGCCTGCACTGGATGACCTTCGGCCTGGCCTGCTGCGCGGTCGAGATGATGCACACCGCCATGCCGCGCTACGACGCCGAACGTTTCGGCTTTGCCCCGCGGGCCAGCCCGCGGCAATCGGACGTGATGATCGTGGCGGGCACGCTCACGAACAAGATGGCCCCGGCGCTCAGGAAGGTTTATGACCAGATGCCCGAGCCGCGCTACGTGATCTCGATGGGGTCCTGCGCCAATGGCGGCGGGTATTACCACTACAGCTACTCGGTGGTGCGCGGGTGCGACCGGATCGTGCCCGTCGACATCTACGTGCCGGGCTGTCCGCCGACGGCCGAGGCGCTGCTCTACGGCATCATGCAGCTTCAGCGGCGCATCCGCCGCACCGGGACGATCGTGCGCTGAGGGCGCCGGAAGGGAATGACGACATGAGCGACGCCATGAAGGAACTGGGCGGCTATCTCGATGCGAAGCGGAACGACTGCGTGCTGGGCTGGCAGGTCGAGCGGGACGAGCTGACCGTCGACGTGGCGCTCGCCAATATCGTGGGGCTGGTGGATTTCCTCAAGACGGATCAGACCTGCCGCTTCTCGACGCTGGTGGACATCACCGCCGTGGACTATCCGGCGCGGGCCAAGCGGTTCGACGTGGTCTACCATTTCCTCAGCATGTACCAGAACCACCGCATCCGCCTGAAGGTCGCCGTGCGCGAGGACGAGATGGTGCCCTCGATCACCGGCATCCACCCGTCGGCCAACTGGTTCGAGCGCGAGGTGTTCGACATGTTCGGCATCCTCTTTTCTGGCCACCCGGACCTGCGCCGCATCCTCACCGACTACGGTTTCCGCGGTCATCCGCTGCGCAAGGATTTCCCGACCACGGGCTATACCGAGGTGCGCTACGACGAGGCGAAAAAGCGCGTGGTCTATGAGCCGGTGAGCCTCGTGCAGGAATACCGGCAGTTCGACTTCATGTCGCCTTGGGAGGGTGCGGAATACATCCTGCCCGGCGACGAAAAAGAGGGTGCATCGAAATGATGTCAGGCACCGGATTGATACCGCTGATCATCGGATGGTTGATCATGGCGGTTCCGACCGCGCTGGTCGCAAACAGGGCGGGCATGTCGCCATGGTGGAACGCATTCCAGATCCTGCCGCTGTGGGGAACGATCATCCTGTGGTGGATCATCGCCTTCGTATCGTGGCCGCGTCTTCGTGACGCTGCGCCCAAGCCCGAGGTATTTTCATGATGGATGGCGATATCCGCAACAACACCTACGATGACGGCTCGCGCGATTACGAGACGGGCGAGCAGCAGATCCGCAATTTCAACATCAACTTCGGCCCGCAACACCCCGCGGCGCATGGTGTTCTTCGTCTTGTGCTCGAGTTGGACGGCGAGATCGTCGAGAGGTGCGACCCGCATATCGGCCTGCTGCATCGCGGTACCGAGAAGCTGATGGAGAGCCGCACCTACCTTCAGAACCTGCCCTACCTGGACCGGCTCGACTACGTTGCACCGATGAACCAGGAGCATGCCTGGTGCCTCGCGATCGAGCGGCTCACCGGGGTCGAGGTGCCGCGCCGGGCAAGCCTCATCCGCGTGCTCTATTCCGAGATCGGACGCATCCTGAGTCACCTGCTCAACGTGACGACGCAGGCGATGGACGTGGGCGCGCTCACGCCGCCGCTCTGGGGCTTCGAGGAGCGCGAGAAGCTGATGATCTTCTACGAGCGGGCCTGTGGCGCGCGCCTCCACGCGGCCTATTTCCGCCCCGGCGGCGTGCATCAGGACCTTCCCGGCGACCTGATCGACGATATCGAGGCCTGGGCCCACGAGTTTCCCTCGGTGCTCGACGACATCGACGGGCTTCTGACCGAGAACCGCATCTTCAAGCAGCGCAACGCAGATATCGGCGTCGTGACCGAGAAGGATATCCAGGACTGGGGCTTCTCGGGCGTCATGGTGCGCGGATCTGGCCTTGCCTGGGACCTGCGCCGCGCGCAGCCCTACGAGTGCTACGACGAGTTCGAGTTCAAGGTGCCGGTGGGCAAGAACGGCGATTGCTATGACCGCTATCTCTGCCGCATGGCCGAGATGCGCGAAAGCACGAAGATCATCCTCCAGGCGATCGAGAAGTTGCGCGCGCCCGAGGGGCAGGGCGACATCCTCGCCCGCGGAAAGATCACGCCGCCCTCGCGCAGCGACATGAAGACCTCCATGGAGGCGCTCATCCATCACTTCAAGCTCTATACCGAGGGTTTCCATGTGCCCGCGGGCGAGGTCTATGCCGCTGTCGAGGCCCCAAAGGGCGAGTTCGGCGTCTACCTCGTGGCGGATGGCACGAACCGGCCCTACCGTGCCAAGCTGCGCGCGCCCGGCTACCTGCATCTGCAGGCGATGGATCACGTCGCGGGCGGGCATCAACTGGCCGACGTGGCCGCGATCATCGGGACGATGGACGTGGTGTTCGGGGAGATCGACAGGTGAAGGCTCCCGCTCAAGCCGGCCGCGCGATCGCGCCCGTATCCGCACCGCTCAAGACACGCACAGGAGACTGCGCCTAATGCTTCGCCGTCTGTATCACGATCAACCCGAGAGTTTCGCCTTCACCGATGCCAACAGGGCCTGGGCCGAGGGACAGATTTCCAAGTTTCCCGAAGGTCGGCAGGCAAGCGCGATCATCCCTCTGTTGTGGCGCGCGCAGGAGCAGGAGGGGTGGCTCACCCGTCCGGCGATCGAACACGTGGCCGACATGCTGGGCATGGCCTATATCCGTGCGCTCGAAGTGGCATCCTTCTACTTCATGTTCCAGCTGCAACCCGTTGGATCGGTGGCACATATCCAGGTTTGCGGCACGACCTCCTGCATGATTTGCGGGGCCGAGGACCTGATCGGCGTCTGCCGCGAGAAGATCGCGGCCAACCCGCACGAGCTGAGTGACGATGGCAAGCTGAGCTGGGAAGAGGTGGAATGCCTCGGCGCCTGCGCCAACGCGCCGATGGCGCAGATCGGCAAGGATTACTACGAGGATTTGACCGCCGAGCGCATGGGCGAGATCATAGACAGCCTTCGCGCGGGTGACGTGCCCGTGCCCGGCCCGCAGCAGGGGCGATATGCGTCGGAACCGGCCTCTGGCCTCACCACGCTGACCGAGTTCGACAGCGGCCACACGCAATACAATGCCAGCGTGCAGCGCGCGGTGGATCTCGGCGACACGATCAGGCGGATCGACGGCAGCGAGGTGCCGCTTCTGACCTCGTGGCGCGATCACGGGGCCAACCACCAGCCCGAGAAACCGGGCGAGACGTCCCCCGTCGTGACCGGCAAGGCGCCCGCCACGGCCGAGCGCAAGGTCGAGAAGGCCGTCAAGGAACCCCCCGCCGCCAAGGAAGAGCCGCAGCGCGAGGTTTCGGACGAGGCCGCGCGCAAGCTCGAGAAGAAGGGCATGGGCCGGCCCGCCTCCAAATCCGAGACGACGGACGAGGAGAAGGCCGCGCAGGAGCCCGCCCGGCTCGACAAGGCGAAAGCCGCGGAAAAGGACGAGGACGTGCCCGCGGGCGAGGACATGGAAACCGACCAGGTGACCGGTCAGAAACCGCACACGTTGACCGCGCCGCGCGGGTCTGGTCCCGACGATCTCAAGAAGATCAAGGGTGTGGGGCCCAAGCTCGAAGCGATGCTGCACAGCCTGGGATTCTATCATTTCGACCAGATCGCCCAGTGGAGCGAGGCCGAGAAGACATGGGTCGATGACCATCTCGAAGGGTTCCGCGGGCGCGTGCGCCGCGACAATTGGGTCGAGCAGGCCAAGTTGCTGGCCGAGGGCAAGGAGACGGAGTTCTCGTCCCGGGTGAAAAAGGGAGACGTCTACTGACCACAGGCAGTCGGGCGCATCAGGGGGACTAGGACATGTCGAATTCCATGCCATCCAATACCTGCACATTCGTGTGCTGGCTCATCGCCGCCCTGGTCGGTCTGCTGTGCGCCTACTTCGCCTGGGCGTCCTTCGGGGCGCTGGCCGCGATCCTCGTGGCGGTGGTGCTCGGGGTGCTCGTGGCACTTGCCCTGACGCAACTGTTCTGTGCCGCGCCGCGCCCGGCGGCCGCTGCGCCGGTGACGGGCGACAGCCCGCGCGAGGCCACGAGCCAGGCCGGCAAGGAAGACGCGGGGAAAGCCCCCGTGGGGGCCGCCCCCGCCCAAGCCGATACCGAGGCCGGCGCCGCCCCGAGCGCGCTGCGCCCCGTCGCGCAGAAGGCGCAGGATGTCGCCCGCAAGGCCGAGGCCGACGAGAAAACGCGGGAGACGCCCGCGCCTGCGTCCGCATCCTCGTCCGAGACCGGATCGACCGCCAAGGTCGCGTCGCCGGCCAAAGCTGACAAGGCGGACCCGGCGTCGGCGAAGAAGCCCCCCGCGTCCGGGACGAAAGCCGCGAACGGCAAGCCGGCGTCCGGAGGCACGAAACCTGCCGTGGCGTCCGGTGCGGGCGCCGCCATTCCCGCTCCGACCGCCAAGACGACGAGCGCCGAGAAGCCGGGGGATATCGGCGGCAGCGCCGCGGTCGGCCCCGGAAGCCGCCCCGAAGCGCTGAGCGGTCCGCGGGGCTCCGGCGCCGACGATCTCAAGAAGATCAAGGGTGTCGGTCCCAAGCTCGAGGCGCTTCTCAACGATCTGGGCTTCTATCACTTCGACCAGATCGCCAGGTGGAACGATGCCGAGGTGGCCTGGGTCGACGAGAACCTGAAGGGGTTCAAGGGCCGGGTCAGCCGCGACAACTGGGTCGCGCAGGCGGCCACGCTGGCCGAAGGTGGCGAGACCGAGTTCTCGAAGCGCGTCGGGGATGGCGATGTCTATTGATGGGCGTGTGGCATGAGCAACGAGAAGGCACAGGCACGCAAGGGGCGCCAGGCGGCGCTTGTCATCGCGATCACCGCGGTGGCCTGGGTGCTTGCGGGCCTGATCGGGGCGCAATATGGCTGGAGCCAGCGCACGCTTGCCTTTTTCGACCTCGCGGCGCTCGCGGGGTTCGTGTTCGCCTTCTGGATCATCTTTCAAATCTGGCGCCTGCGCCGGGACAATCAGGGGTAATGACGTCATGCTGAAAGACGAAGACCGCATCTTTACCAATCTCTACGGGATGCATGACCGGAGCCTCGAGGGCGCGAAATCGCGCGGGCACTGGGACGGCACCGCCGGCATCCTCGCCAAGGGGCGCGAGTGGATCATCGAGCAGATGAAGGCGAGCGGTCTGCGCGGCCGCGGCGGCGCGGGCTTTCCCACCGGCCTCAAATGGTCCTTCATGCCGAAGGAAAGCGACGGGCGGCCCTCGTATCTCGTGGTCAATGCCGACGAATCCGAGCCGGGCACCTGCAAGGACCGCGAGATCATGCGCCATGATCCGCACACCCTGATCGAGGGATGCCTGATCGCCTCCTTCGCGATGAATGCACATGCCTGCTACATCTATATCCGCGGCGAATATATCCGCGAGCGCGAGGCGCTCCAGGCGGCGATCGACGAAGCCTACGACGCCGGCCTCATCGGCCGCAATGCCTGCAAGTCGGGCTGGGATTTCGACCTCTACCTGACGCACGGCGCGGGCGCCTATATCTGCGGCGAGGAAACGGCGCTTCTCGAAAGCCTCGAGGGCAAGAAGGGGATGCCGCGCATGAAGCCGCCCTTCCCGGCGGGCGCGGGCCTTTACGGCTGCCCCACCACGGTCAACAACGTCGAGTCGATCGCGGTCGTGCCGACGATCCTGCGGCGCGGCGCCGAGTGGTTCGCGAGCTTCGGCCGGCAGAACAACGCAGGCACGAAGATCTACGCGATCTCGGGTCACGTGAACAATCCCTGCGTGGTCGAGGATGCGATGTCGATCTCCTTCGAGGAGTTGATCGAGAAACATTGCGGCGGCATCCGCGGGGGGTGGGACAACCTCAAGGCCGTGATCCCCGGCGGCTCTTCGGTGCCCTGCGTGCGCGGCGAGAAGATGAAGGACGCGATCATGGATTTCGACGCGCTGCGGGAGGTTGGGTCGAGCCTCGGTACCGCCGCCGTGATCGTGATGGACAAGGATACCGACATCATCAAGGCGATCTGGCGCCTGTCGAAATTCTACAAGCACGAGAGCTGTGGCCAGTGCACGCCCTGCCGTGAGGGCACGGGCTGGATGATGCGGGTCATGGAGCGGCTGGTGCGCGGCGAGGCCGAAGTCGAGGAGATCGACATGCTTTTCGACGTGACGAAGCAGGTCGAGGGCCACACGATCTGTGCCCTGGGTGACGCGGCGGCGTGGCCCATCCAGGGCCTCATCCGCAACTTCCGCGACGAGATCGAGGATCGCATCAAGCACAAGCGCACCGGCCGCGTGAGCGCCGTGGCAGCGGAGTAGGGCATGGAGCCGTTCGCCCCATATGCGCACGCGATAGCGGCGATGGCCGGCATGGGTCTTCTCACCCTGGTGATGAGCCCGCTCTCGGCGATGAAGAAGTCGCGGCTGGGGCTGGCGCCCGGGTCGGAACCGGCGCCGGATTACACGAGCGCGACCTACCGCTGGCACCGCGCCTATGGCAATGCGGCCGAAAGCACCGGCACCTTCGCGCTGGTCACCGCCGCCGCGATCCTGGCGGGTGGCGGGGCCACGTGGGTCAACTGGCTCGCGTCGCTCTACCTGCTGAGCCGGATCGTGCTCGCGGTCGTGCATGTGCGCGGCATCGGCAAGCCCGACATGAGCGTGCGGTCCTTCATCTACGTATTCGGCTGGCTCATGTCCGTGCTGCTGGCCCTGACCGCGATCATCGCGGCGATCTGAGGGGAACAACGATGCTCAGAAAGACCAGCTTCATCCTTGGCCTTGCCGCCGTGCTCGCCATCTCGGCCTGTGCGAAAACCGGCGACCGCGTGCGCTTTGCCGGCAATTACTATCCCGCCAAGGCCAAGAAGGCCGGCGAACGGCATGTCTTCACCGTCACCGTGCGCCGTGTGAACCAGGGATTGCCGGGCGCGCGCGAGGCGGGACGCTATGCAGGCACGACCTATTGCATCAAGCATTTCGGCGACTCCACCATCGCGTGGAACCCGGGGCCCGACGATCCGGCGGCGCGGATCATCGCTCAGAACGGCAACCTGGTTCTTCGGGGCGTCTGCAACAAATGGTAGCACCCCGAGGGCATATCGGCGGAAAGGCCCACCTGTTATTGCATAACAGCAGGCCGGATCCCCACCTGTGGGTCAACGGGGGGGCGCATTGCGTCGCCCCGCGACGCTTGGGTAAAAGGAGACCGATATGCGTATGATCCAGACTTTCACACTCAGCCTCGCGCTCGTCGCGGGGTCCATGGGCGCCGTTTCGGCCAAGGCGGGGTTGCAGAACGAGAAAGACATCAACGCGGGGCTTCTGGCCGTGGCCGCCGCGGACAAGATCCGCCGCGAATGCGACAGCATCGGGGGCCGGTTCTTCACCGCCCGTGCCT
This sequence comes from Roseovarius sp. SCSIO 43702, assembly GCF_019599045.1. Classification (NCBI taxonomy): domain Bacteria; kingdom Pseudomonadati; phylum Pseudomonadota; class Alphaproteobacteria; order Rhodobacterales; family Roseobacteraceae; genus Roseovarius; species Roseovarius sp. SCSIO 43702. Next base: position 2,243,533 of record NZ_CP080623.1, on the reverse strand, counting down.
ATGCCAACCAGCTCAAGGCCATGGCCAAGGAGCGTGGATACACCGATGCCGAGATCGACGCCTACGTGAACAGCAAGGCCAACCAGCGGGCGATGCGGGAACGCCGCAACGCCTATTTCAAGTCCAAGGGCGCGAGCAACCTGGACGCACAGAGCCTGTGCGTGCTGGGCCGCGCGGAAATGTCCAAGAAGAGCGCCATAGGGGTTCTTCTCAAAGCGAAGTGAATGCCAATGTCCGACACGCGCAAGATCATCATCGACGGCAACGAAATCGAGGTGGACGGGGCGATGACCCTGATCCAGGCTTGTGAGGAGGCGGGGATCGAGATTCCCCGCTTCTGCTATCACGAGCGCCTCTCGATCGCGGGCAACTGCCGCATGTGCCTGGTCGAGGTGGTGGGTGGCCCGCCGAAGCCGGCCGCAAGCTGCGCGATGCAGGTCCGCGATCTGCGCCCCGGACCCGAAGGACAGCCCCCGCAGGTCCGCACCAACAGCCCGATGGTCAAGAAGGCGCGCGAGGGGGTGATGGAGTTCCTGCTCATCAACCACCCGCTCGACTGCCCGATCTGCGACCAGGGCGGCGAATGCGATCTCCAGGACCAGGCGATGGCCTACGGCGTGGATTTCTCGCGCTACCGCGAGCCGAAACGCGCCGTCGAGGATCTCGATCTCGGCCCGCTGGTCGAGACGCACATGACGCGCTGCATCTCCTGCACGCGCTGCGTGCGCTTCACCACCGAGGTGGCGGGTATTCACCAGATGGGCCAGACCGGCCGCGGCGAGGATGCCGAGATCACGACGTATCTCTCGGGCACGCTCGATTCGAACCTGCAGGGCAACATCATCGACCTCTGCCCCGTGGGTGCGCTGGTCTCGAAGCCATATGCCTTCACCGCCCGGCCGTGGGAATTGACCAAGACCGAGTCGATCGACGTGATGGATGCGCTCGGGTCGAGCATCCGGGTGGACTGCAAGGGCCGCGAGGTCATGCGCTTCCTGCCGGTGAACCATGACGGTGTGAACGAGGAATGGATTTCCGACAAGACGCGCTTCGTCTGGGACGGCCTGCGCCGGCAACGGCTCGACCGGCCCTATATCCGCGAAAACGGCAAGCTGCGACCCGCGACATGGCCCGAGGCGCTGGCGCGGACCGCCGAGGCGCTGAAGGGTGCGTCGAAACCCGTGGGCCTCGTGGGCGACCTGGCCCCGGTCGAGGCGGCCTTCGCGCTCAAGCAGCTGATCGAGGGCCAGGGCGGCGTGGTGGAATGCCGCACCGACGGCGCCCGGCTTCCGGCCGGCAACCGCTCGGCCTATGTGGGCAACGCGCGGATCGAGGAGATCGACGACGCGATGTTCATCCAGATCATCGGCTCGAACCCGCGCGACGAGGCGCCGGTGCTGAACGCCCGCATCCGCAAGGCCTGGACCCGCGGCGCGCAGGTGGGCCTCGTCGGAGAGGCGGTGGACCTGACCTATGACTACACCCATGTCGGGACCGACAGGGACGCGCTCGACAGCATCGTCGGGATGAGCCACGACGAGGTGAAGGACAAGCCCAGCATCGTGATCGTGGGGCAGGGCGCGCTGACCGAGGCGGATGGCGAAGCGGTGCTCGCCGCGGCCATGAAGCTCGCCACCGAGACCGATTCGAAGCTTCTGGTGCTCCACACGGCGGCGTCCCGTGTCGGCGCGATGGATGCCGGTTGCGTCACCGAGGGCGGCATGAACGCCGCGATGGAGGGCGCGGATGTCATCTACAATCTCGGCGCGGACGAGATCGATATCGGCGATGGTCCCTTCGTGATCTACCAGGGCAGCCATGGCGACCGCGGCGCGCACCGCGCCGACGTGATCCTGCCCGGCGCGGCCTATACCGAGGAGCAGGGCGTGTTCGTCAATACCGAGGGCCGCCCGCAACTGGCCCTTCGCGCCAGCTTCGCGCCGGGCGACGCCAAGGAGAACTGGGCCATCCTCCGCGCGCTCTCGGGCGAAATGGACGCGACACTGCCCTATGACAGCCTCGCGCAGCTGCGTCAGGCGCTCGTGACCGAGGTGCCGCACCTGGCCCGGATCAACGAGGTGCCCGAGAACGAGTGGCAGCCGCTCGCGCCCGGCAAGCTCGGCAAGGGCAGCGCCACGTTCCGCAACGCGATCGCCGATTTCTACCTCACCAACCCCATCGCCCGGGCGAGCCAGCTCATGGCCGAGCTCAGCGCCAACGCCCGCGCCCGCACCGAGAAGCCGGTCGCGGCGGAATGACGATGAAGACTATCGCTTCATCAATACTCGGTGCGTTTGCCATTCTTGTGGTTTCCGGCTGTGCTTCGCAGGTGATGGAAGGCTATGTGGGCAAGTCAATTACTGCCCCTATGCTGGATTACGGGAAACCTACATCGGTGTTCGACTTGCCGGATGGCCGTCGCGCGTTCCAATGGCGCATTGACGAGAGTGGTTATATCCCCATGTCGAATCCATCGACCACCAGTCTCTACGGTGCAAATGGTTGGACATCGGTCACTACTACTTCGACGGACTATGTGCCCTACAGCCAAAGCTGCCTTTATACATTGTTCGGAAAGCCAAAAGGCAAAGACTGGATTGTTGTGGGTTTCAAAAAGCCTAGCTGGGTGTGCGAGTGAATGTGAGAAACACCATATCGTTTCTCGCCGCGCTGGCGGGGCTTTCCGCGTGCGAGGCCGGAAGCGGCGAGGAGGTGACGCGGTTCGCACCCGAATACGAGGGTGTCGAGACGCGACTGCTCGACGGGGATCTGGTGAATTTCCACGTGCAGATGCGCGGCGCACGCGATACGGGTGACATCGACCGCTACGCCGCCTGTGCCGCGGCGCAATATGCTCTTATCCGCGGCTACGGATTCGCGCGTCATGTGCGCACGAATGTCGAGGAAGAGGGTGGCGTCTGGCGCGGTGATGCGGTTTATACGATCTCGGCGGCGCTTCCGCGCGGCCTGAAGACAATCGACGCCGAAGTCGTCGCCGCCGACTGCGCGGAACAGGGAATACCGATGGTATGAGGGACTCATGGGAGAATTTCTGACAACGCCGCTCGGCACATTCGTGATCATCCTCGCGCAGTGTCTCGCGGTGCTGGGCTTCGTGATGATAAGCCTGCTGTTCCTCGTCTATGGCGACCGCAAGATCTGGGCCGCCGTGCAGATGCGCCGCGGGCCCAATGTCGTGGGCACCTGGGGCATCCTGCAATCGGTGGCCGACGCGTTGAAATACGTTCTCAAGGAGGTCGTGATTCCCGCGGGCGCCGACCGCACCGTCTTCATGCTCGCGCCGATGCTGAGCTTCGTGCTGGCCGTCGTCGCCTGGGCCGTCATTCCGTTCGCCGATGGCTGGGTGCTGGCCGATATCAACGTGGCGATCCTCTATGTCTTCGCCATGTCCTCGCTCGAGGTCTACGGCGTGATCATGGGTGGCTGGGCGTCGAACTCGAAATATCCCTTTCTGGGTTCGCTGCGCTCGGCGGCACAGATGATCTCCTACGAGGTGTCCATCGGTCTCATCATCATCGGCGTGGTGATCTCGACCGGAAGCCTCAATTTCGGCGATATCGTCGCGGCGCAGGATGGCGACTGGGGCATGTTCAACTGGTATTGGCTGCCGCATCTCCCGATGGTGTTCCTCTTCTTCATCTCGTGCCTGGCCGAGACGAACCGCCCGCCCTTCGACCTGCCCGAAGCGGAATCGGAACTGGTGGCCGGCTACCAGGTGGAATACTCCTCGACCCCGTTCCTGCTGTTCATGGCGGGCGAGTACATCGCGATCCTGCTCATGTGCGCGCTCACGTCGCTGCTGTTCTTCGGCGGCTGGCTGAGCCCCATTCCGGGCCTGCCCGACGGCGCGTTCTGGATGATCGCGAAGATGGGCTTCTTCTTCTTCCTCTTCGCGATGGTGAAGGCGATCACGCCGCGCTACCGCTACGATCAGCTCATGCGCATCGGCTGGAAGGTGTTCCTGCCGCTGTCGCTGGGCTGGGTGGTGATCGTGTCGTTCCTCGCGAAATTCGAAGTGCTCGGGGGCTTCTGGGCCCGCTGGGCGATTGGAGGCTGACCATGGCGAATATCGACTACGGACGCGCGGTGGGATATTTCCTGCTCAGCGATGTGTGGAAAGGCTTGGGCCTTGGTCTCAAGTATTTCTTCGCGCCCAAGAAAACCGTGAACTATCCGCACGAGAAAGGGCCGCTTTCCCCCCGCTTCCGGGGTGAGCACGCGCTCAGGCGCTATCCCAATGGCGAGGAACGGTGCATCGCCTGCAAGCTCTGCGAGGCGATCTGCCCCGCGCAGGCCATCACGATCGACGCCGAGCCGCGCGACGATGGCTCGCGCCGCACCACGCGCTACGACATCGACATGACCAAGTGCATCTATTGCGGCTTCTGCCAGGAGGCGTGCCCGGTGGATGCGATCGTCGAAGGCCCGAATTTCGAGTTCGCGACCGAAACGCGGGAAGAGTTGTTTTACGACAAGGCCAAGCTCCTGGCCAACGGCGACCGCTGGGAGGCCGAGATCGCCCGCAACCTCGAGATGGACGCACCCTACAGATGACCGATCCGAAAAACCCGTTCGAACAGATGATGGCGCAGGCGCAGGAAATGGCGAAAGCCTTCAATCCCGCGCTCGAGTCGTTCTCGCCCAAGGGGTTCGAGAAACTGTGGCCGACCATGCCCAAAGAGGTCATGGAAATGTCCTTCGGCAAGGGGATGAGCAAGGATGGGCTTGACGCCAAGACGCGGCTGTTGTTGACCCTCGCGGGGCTGACCATGCTCGGCGCGCAGAGCGACACGCAGATGCGCATGACCGTGCGCCACGCGCTCGAGGCGGGGGCGACGGAGGACGAAATCGCCGAGACCATCGCCCAGATGGCGATGTTCGCCGGCATCCCGTCGATGACCCGCGCCATGGATTACGCGCGTGAGGTGTTCGACGACCGGGACACGAAGGGAGATGACAAATGACCGTCTTCGCATTCTCATTCTATCTCTTCGCGATCTGCGTCGTGACCGGCGGGCTTTTCACGGTGATCAGCCGCAACCCGGTGCACTCGGTCCTGTGGCTGATCCTCTCGTTCCTGAGCGCGGCCGGCCTCTTCGTGCTCCTGGGGGCCGAGTTCGTGGCCATGCTCCTCATCATCGTCTACGTGGGCGCGGTGGCGGTTCTCTTCCTCTTCGTCGTGATGATGCTCGACGTGGATTTCGCCGAGCTGAAGGCGGAGATGGCGAAATACATGCCGCTCGCGCTGCTGATCGGCGTGGTGCTCCTGATGCAGCTCGGGCTTGCCTATGGCGCGTGGGAATTCGGCGAGGGTGCCGAGGCGGCGCGTGCCGCGCCCCGGCCGGAGGACAGCCACAACACGGCGGCGCTCGGCCTTCTGCTCTATGACAAGTATATCCTGCTCTTCCAGCTTGCGGGTCTCATCCTGCTGGTGGCGATGGTGGGGGCCATCTCGCTCACGCTGCGTCACCGCACCGACATCAAGCGCCAGAACGTGCTGGCGCAGATGTATCGCGATCCGGCAAAGGCGATGGAGCTCAAGGACGTGAAGCCGGGGCAGGGGCTTTGAAACGCGTCCCGGACGTGATCCGGGACCTCGCTCCGCGGGGGCGACGACATGAACCAAGGGGCCCCGCGTCGAACGCGGGGCACGATGCCAGGAAAGTCGGGCTACAGACCCGGAGGGACGGACGACATGATCGGACTTGAACATTACCTGACGGTGGCGGCGGCGCTCTTCGTCATCGGTGTCTTCGGGCTCTTTCTCAACCGCAAGAACGTCATCATCCTCTTGATGTCGATCGAACTGATGCTGCTCTCGGTCAACATCAACCTCGTCGCGTTCTCCAGCTACCTCGACGACATGGTGGGTCAGGTCTTCACGCTCTTCGTGCTGACCGTGGCCGCGGCCGAGGCCGCTGTCGGCCTCGCGATCCTCGTGTGTTTCTTCCGCAACCGCGGCACCATCGCGGTCGAAGACGTGAACGTGATGAAAGGCTGAGCCAGATGATTTTCAAGACGATCCTCTTCGCGCCTCTCATCGGGGCGATCATCGCGGGCTTCGGCTGGCGGCTCATCGGCGACAAGGGCGCGCAATGGGTCAGCACGGGGCTGCTCTTCCTGGCCTGCCTGCTGAGCTGGGTCGTGTTCCTCCAGGGCGCGCAGTCGGACGACCCGGTCCATGTTCTGACCTGGATCCAGTCAGGCAGCCTCGACACCGCGTGGTCGATCCGCGTGGACCGGCTCACCACGATCATGCTCATCGTCGTCACGACCGTCTCGGCGCTCGTCCATCTCTACTCGATGGGTTACATGGCGCATGACGAGAATTTCGGCGAGAACGAGAGCTACCGGCCGCGTTTCTTCGCCTACCTGTCCTTCTTTACCTTCGCGATGCTGATGCTGGTGACGGCCGACAACCTCGCGCAGATGTTCTTCGGATGGGAGGGCGTGGGCCTCGCTTCGTATCTGCTGATCGGGTTCTACTTCCGCAAACCTTCGGCCAACGCCGCGGCGATGAAGGCCTTCATCGTGAACAGGGTGGGGGATTTCGGCTTTGTCCTCGGCATTGTCGCGCTCTTCTACCTGACGGATTCGATCCGCTTCGACGACATATTCGCGGCCGCCCCCGAGCTTGCCGAGACGCAGCTCACCTTCCTCTGGACAAGCTGGAACGCCGCGAACCTCATCGCCTTCCTTCTCTTCGTGGGCGCGATGGGCAAGTCGGCGCAACTTTTCCTGCACACCTGGCTTCCCGACGCCATGGAAGGCCCGACGCCGGTGTCGGCACTCATCCACGCGGCCACGATGGTCACGGCCGGCGTGTTCCTCGTCTGCCGCATGTCGCCGCTCATGGAATACGCGCCCGAGGCCATGGCCGTGGTCGTCTTCATCGGTGCCACCACCGCGTTCTTCGCCGCGACCGTGGGTCTCGTGCAGAACGACATCAAACGCGTGATCGCCTATTCGACCTGTTCGCAGCTCGGCTACATGTTCGTGGCGGCGGGCGTCGGTGTCTACTCGGTGGCGATGTTCCACCTGCTGACGCATGCGTTCTTCAAGGCGATGCTCTTTCTCGGCGCAGGCTCGGTCATCCACGGGATGCACCACGAACAGGACATGCGGAACTATGGCGGCTTGCGCAAGAAGATGCCCTATACCTTCTGGGCCATGCTGATCGGCACGCTGGCCATCACCGGCGTGGGCATTCCGCTGACCCATATCGGCTTTGCGGGGTTCCTTTCCAAGGACGCCGTGATCGAGAGCGCCTGGGCCGGGACGCAAGGGGGCTATGCCTTCTGGATGCTCGTCATCGCGGCGCTGCTCACTTCGTTCTACAGCTGGCGGCTCATGTTCCTGACCTTCTGGGGAAGCCCGCGCGGCGACGCGCACACCCACGAGCACGCGCATGAATCGCCGATGGTGATGCTGGTGCCGCTCGGCGTGCTGGCACTGGGCGCGATCTTCTCGGGCATGATCTGGTACGGCAGCTTCTTCGGGGATCACAACAGGGTAAACGCCTTCTTCGGCATCCCCACCCATGCCGAGGCATCGGATCACGCCGACGAGGCGGCGCAAACCGACGACGCCGGCCATGGCGAGGGTGTCGTCGCGGCGGGCGAGGAACTGGCCGAGGGCGATCTCGAGGCGGCGGGCGACGCGCTCGTCAAGGATGTCGTCACGGGTGACGAGGCCACCGGCGCGGGCGAGGCTCATGACGAGGCCGAGGCCGTCCAGGCGACGACCATCGGCGGCGAAGCGCCGCAGGGGGCCATCTTCATGGGACCGGACAACCATGTCCTGGACGACGCGCATCACGCGCCGATCTGGGTCAAGGTCGCGCCCTTCGTGGCGATGCTGATCGGGCTGGTGACGGCCTATGTCTTCTATATCGTGAACCCGACGATCCCCGGTCGGCTCGCGGCGAACCAGCGGCCGCTCTACAACTTCCTCCTCAACAAGTGGTATTTCGACGAGGTCTATGACGTCCTCTTTGTGCGATCCGCCAAGGGTCTCGGCCGCCTCCTGTGGCGCCGTGGCGATGGCAGCGTGATCGACGGCACCATCAACGGGGTGGCCATGGGCATCGTGCCCTTCTTCACCCGCCTCGCGGGCCGGGCACAGTCGGGCTACATCTTCACTTACGCATTCGCCATGGTGATCGGGATCGCGGTTCTCATCACCTGGGTTACGATCGGCGGGGGGGCCGAATGATGTCGAACGTTCTCTCGCTCACCACGTTCATTCCGCTCATTGCGGCAGCGATCCTCGCAGTCTTCCTGCGCGGCGAGGACGAATTCGCGCAGCGCGCCGCGAAATGGGTGGCGCTCGTCGCCACGGTGCTGACCTTCCTCGTCTCGATCGCGATCCTCGTGCAGTTCGATCCCGCGAATCCCGACTTCCAGATGGTCGAGGAGGCCGCGTGGCTTCTCGACATCAAGTACAAGATGGGCGTCGACGGTATCTCGATCCTCTTCGTGATGCTGACCACCTTCATGATGCCGCTGACAATCGCCGCATCATGGGGCGTGAAGACCCGCGTCAAGGAATACATGATCGCCTTCCTGGTGCTCGAGACGCTGATGCTGGGCGTGTTCATGGCGCTCGATCTCGTGCTCTTCTACCTCTTCTTCGAGGCAGGGCTCATCCCGATGTTCCTCATCATCGGCATCTGGGGCGGCAAGGAGCGGATCTACGCCTCGTTCAAGTTTTTCCTCTACACCTTCCTCGGCTCGGTGCTGATGCTGGTGGCGATGGTGGCGATGTATGCGGATGCGGGCACGACCGACATCACGCTGCTCATGCAGCATCAATTCGCTGCCGAAAGCTTCCCGCTTCTGGGGGTGCAGATCGTGGGCGGGATGCAGACGCTTCTCTTCCTCGCCTTCTTCGCCAGCTTCGCGGTCAAGATGCCCATGTGGCCGGTCCATACCTGGCTTCCGGACGCGCATGTGCAGGCGCCCACGGCGGGCTCGGTCGTGCTGGCCGCGATCCTGCTCAAGATGGGCGGCTACGGCTTCCTGCGCTTCTCGCTGCCGATGTTCCCCGTGGGCGCGGACGTGATGACGCCGCTCGTGCTCTGGATGTCGGCCATCGCCATCGTCTACACCTCGCTCGTGGCACTGGCGCAGGAGGACATGAAGAAGCTCATCGCCTATTCCTCGGTGGCTCACATGGGCTACGTCACCATGGGTATCTTCGCCGCGAACCAGCAGGGCATCGACGGCGCCATCTTCCAGATGATCAGCCACGGCTTCATCTCCGGCGCGCTCTTCCTCTGCGTGGGCGTGATCTACGACCGGATGCACACGCGCGAGATCGACGCCTATGGCGGGCTCGTGAACCGGATGCCGGCCTATGCGCTCATCTTCATGCTGTTCACCATGGCCAATGTGGGCCTGCCCGGCACGTCGGGCTTCATCGGGGAATTCCTGACGCTGATGGGGATCTTCCAGGTCAACACCTGGGTGGCCGTGGTGGCCGCGTCCGGCGTCATCCTGAGCGCCGCCTACGCGCTCTGGCTCTATCGCCGCGTGGTGATGGGCGAGCTTCTGAAGGAGAGCCTCAAGTCGATCTCCGACATGGGCGGGCGCGAGCGCGCGATCTTCGCACCGCTCGTCGTGATGACGCTCCTGCTCGGGGTCTATCCCAGCTTGGTGACCGACATCATCGGCCCCTCGGTCGAGAACCTCATCGCAAATTACGACACGGCGCGCGCCGCCGCCGAGGCCGCGACGCAACATGCCGCCGCCGCCGCATCGCAATAAGGGAACGCAAAGATGATCCAGGCCGATCTGAATGTCATGCTGCCCGAGATAATCCTCGCGATCTATGCGATGCTGGGCCTCTTGGGCGCGGTCTATACCGGGCGCGACAAGATGGCGGGGATGCTGGTCTGGCTGACCGCCGCGCTGATGCTGGCGCTCGCCTTCTACATCTCGTCCCTCGGCGGCACGAGGACCGCCTTCGACGGCATGATCGTCGATGACGGCTTCGCCCGCTTCGCCAAGATCACCGTCCTTTTGAGCGCCGCCGCCATCCTCGTCATGAGCCAGGAATACATGGCGCGCCGCGGGTTGCTGAAATTCGAGTTCCCGATGATCGTCACGCTTGCCGCCGTGGGGATGATGGTGATGGTCAGCGCGGGCGATCTCATGGCGCTCTACGTGGGGCTCGAGCTTCAGTCGCTCGCGCTCTACGTCGTGGCTGCGCTGCGCCGTGACAGCGTCAAGTCGACCGAGGCGGGGCTCAAGTATTTCGTGCTGGGCTCGCTCAGTTCGGGGCTGCTGCTCTATGGTGCGTCGCTGGTCTACGGCTACACCGGCACGACGTCCTTCGCGGGCATCATCGCCGCGGCCGAGGGCCAGGCGTCGCTCGGGCTGCTCCTTGGGCTCGTCTTCGTGCTCTCGGGCATGGCCTTCAAGATCTCGGCAGTGCCCTTCCACATGTGGACGCCGGACGTCTACGAAGGTGCGCCGACGCCCGTCACCGCCTTCTTCGCCACGGCGCCCAAGATGGCCGCCATGGCGCTTTTCGCCCGCGTGGTCTTCGACGCGTTCGGCGGAGTGGTGCAGGACTGGCAGCAGATCGTGGCGCTCTTGGCGGTGCTCTCGATGTTCCTGGGCGCGATCGCCGGGATCGGCCAGACCGACATCAAGCGCCTCATGGCCTATTCGTCGATCGCGCATATGGGCTATGCGCTGATGGGGCTCGCGGCGGGGACCGAGCTCGGCGTGCAGGCGATGCTGATCTACATGGCGATCTACGTCACGATGAGCGTGGGCGCCTTCGCCTTCATCCTGTCGATGCAGCGCGACGGGCAGCCCGTGACCGACATCATGAGCCTCAACATGTATGCGCGCAACAATCCCACACGGGCGCTCTCGATGCTGATCCTCCTCTTCAGCCTTGCCGGGGTGCCACCGTTCCTCGGGTTCTTCGCCAAGTTCTACGTGCTGCGCGCGGCCTATGAGGGCGGGCTGGCCTGGCTTGCCGTGGCCGGTGTCGTCGCGTCCGTCATCGGCGCGTTCTATTACCTGCGCATCGTCTTCTACATGTATTTCGGCCAGGAGCGCGAGCCGCTCGACCGGCCGCAATCGCCGGTGCTCTGGGGGTTTCTCGTGGCAAGCGCAGGGGTGATGGTCGTGGGCATCGTGTTCCTGTTCGGCATCGAAAGCGTGGCGCAGGCGGCGGCGGCGACGCTGCTCAAGTGACCGGATGCGCTCCGAAACCCGCCGGCGCGTCATTCGGGGCGCGCCGGTTTCTCACTCCGCCTCCGGCGGGGATATTTTCGGCAAGATGAAGGACTGGCCCGAGGGATATGGCCGGCGCGTGCTGGACGAGGTGGACAGCACAAATGCCGAGGCTCTGCGCCGCGCGCCCGAGCTCCGGGGTCCCGAATGGATCCTCGCGCGTCGACAGACGGCGGGACGGGGGCGGCGCGGACGGGCCTGGGCAGATCCCGAGGGCAATTTCGCGGCCACGCTTCTCCTGCATCCGGGCGAGCCGCCCGAGAGGCTCGCGCTGCGCTCCTTCGTGGCGTCGCTGGCGCTGTTCGACGCCGTGGTCGCGGCCACCGGGCGCGCGGCGGGGCTTGCGCTCAAATGGCCGAACGATGTGGTGCTGAACGGCGGCAAGCTGGCCGGTATCCTGCTCGAAAGCGCCGGGCAGGGCGGGCGCCCGGTTCATCTTGCCATCGGCTTCGGCGTCAACCTCGTGGCCGCGCCCGATCCCGCGACGCTCGAACCGGGGGCGGTCGGGGCGGTCTCGCTCATGTCGGCCACGGGTGCCGACGTGGCGCCCGAGACGTTCCTGTCACTTCTCGCGCCCGCCTACGCGCGCTACGAGGCGCAGTTCACGACCTACGGTTTCCCGCCCATCCGCGACGCGTGGCTCGACCGGGCGGCGCGTCTGGGCGAGGCGGTGACTGCCCGGACCATGACCGAGGAGATCACCGGCACGTTCGACACGGTCGATGCCAACGGGAATCTCGTTCTATCCACCCCGCAGGGGCGGCGCGCGATCCCCGCCGCCGACATATTCTTCTAGGTAAAAAAGGACGGAGGGCGCCCCATGCTCCTGGCCATCGATTGCGGAAATACCAATACCGTCTTCTCGATCTGGGACGGCACGCGGTTTCTCTGCACGCTGCGGACCTCGACCCACCACGCACGCACTGCGGATGCCTATTTCACCTGGTATTCGACGCTGGTGAAACATTACGGGATCGAGGTCGACATCACCGATGTCATCATCTCCTCGACCGTGCCGCGCGTGGTCTTCAACCTGCGCGTCTTCGCCGACCGCTTCTTCGGTTGTCGCCCGATGGTCGTGGGCAAGCCCGATTGCGCGCTGCCCGTCGACCCGCGGGTCGACCCCGGCACGAATGTCGGGCCCGACCGGCTCGTCAACACGGCGGGGGCCTTCGATCGGCATGGCGGCGATCTGATCGTGGTCGATTTCGGCACCGCGACCACCTTCGACGTGGTCGCCTCGGACGGCGCATATGTGGGGGGCGTCATCGCGCCCGGGGTCAATCTCAGCCTCGAGGCGCTGCACCAGGCGGCGGCCGCCCTGCCGCATGTGGACGTGACCAAGCCCGAGCGCGTGATCGGCACCAATACCGTCGCGTGCATGCAATCGGGCGTCTTCTGGGGCTACGTGGGGCTCGTGAACGGCATCTCGGAGCGTATTCGTGACGAATATGGCGCGCCGATGCAGGTGATCGGGACCGGCGGACTCGCCCCCTTGTTCGCGCAGGGCGGGCTGCTATTTGACGTGATCGAAGACGATCTGACCATGCATGGGCTGACGGTGATCCATGCGCATAACAAGATGAAAGGCTGAAAGCCACATGAGCAGCGAAAGACTGATCTATCTGCCCCTCGGCGGTGCGGGCGAAATCGGCATGAACGCCTATGTTTACGGATACGGAAAGCCGGGGCAGGAACGCCTGATCCTCGTCGACCTGGGCGTGACCTTTCCGGACATGGACACGACGCCCGGCGTCGATCTCATCCTGCCCGACATAAGCTGGCTGGCCGAGCGGCGCGACCGGCTGGACGCGATCTTCGTCACGCACGCGCACGAGGACCACGTGGGCGCCGTGGCGCATTTCTATGACCGTCTCGGCGCGCCGATCTTTGCCCGCGCCTTCACCGCCAACATCGCGCGGCGCAAGATGGAGGAGCACGGCCATCCCCCCCGCGCGGTCGAAACCGTGTCGCCCTGGCCCGAGATGACGCAGGCCGGACCGTTCTCGGTGGGCTTCGTGCCGATTTCGCACTCCATCCCCGAAAGCTCGGGCCTCGTGATAGACACGCCCGCAGGCCGCGTGGTGCATTCGGGCGATTTCAAGATCGACATGACCCCCCTGGTGGGCGAACCGTTCGACCGTGATCTCTGGGCCGAGATCGCGAAGCCCGGCGTGCGGGCGCTCGTCTGCGACAGCACCAACGTGATGAGCCTGCACCAGGGACGCTCGGAGGCGACCGTCGGCCCCGAAATCGAGCGGCTGATCGGAACGGCCAAGGGCGTCTTCGTGGCCACCACCTTCGCCAGCAACGTCGCGCGCGTTCTTACCCTCGCCGAAGCCGGTGAGCGGGCAGGGCGGTCGGTCTGCCTTTTGGGACGCGCGATGCGGCGGATGATCGAGGCGGCGGTCGAGACAGGTGTGCTCAAGTCCTTCCCGCCCGTCATCAGCCCGGAAGAGGCCCGCGACGTCCCGCGCGAGAACCTGATGCTCATCGTGACCGGAAGCCAGGGCGAGCGCCGCGCCGCGAGCGCTCAGCTAGCCAACGGTAAATACCAGGGAATCACCCTGACCGAGGGCGACATGTTCCTTTTCTCGTCCAAGACCATCCCCGGCAACGAGCGTGGCGTGCTGCGCATCGTCAACGCCCTGAGCGAGAAAGGGGTCGATGTGATCGACGATGGCTCGGGCCTCTACCATGTCTCGGGCCATGCCAACCGCCCCGACCTCGAGGAGATGCACGAGATCCTGCGCCCCGACATCCTCGTGCCGATGCACGGCGAGCACCGGCACCTGCGCGAACACGTGAAGCTTGCCGGGCAGCGCAGGATCCGGGGTGTCCTCGCCGTGAACGGCACGATGGTCGACCTTTCGGCCGAGCCGCCGCAGGTCGCCGAGTATGTCGAGACAGGGCGGACCTATCTCGACGGGACGGTGAAATACGGCGCGCTCGATGGCGTGGTGCGCGACCGCATCCGCATGGCGCTCAACGGGCACGTGATGGTGAACATCATCCTCGACGAGGAGGACGAGCCGCTGGGCGAGCCGTGGTGCGAAGCACGGGGACTGGCGGAAACGGGCCTGAGCCGCGCTCCGCTGGTCGACGTGCTCGAGGAGGACCTCAACCAGTTCCTGGGCCGGGCCGACGACAAGACACTCGCCGATGACGACAAGCTCGAGGACGCGATGCGCCGCATCGTGCGCCAGACGGCGCAGAACGAGATCGGCAAGAAACCCGAGGTGACGGTGGTGATCAGCCGTTTGAGCTAACTCCGGATTCACGGCGGACTTGTCAGGTGACATGAATTGCGGTCCACTTCGGAGAAACGAAGGGAGAGTATCATGGGCCTGACAACCTGCCGGGAATGCAACAGAGAGGTCTCCGACGCTGCGGAAACTTGTCCTCATTGCGGGGTGCGTAACCCATCGCGAACGGGATACTGGGGGACCACCATAGCCAAAATCCTCGGTGGAGCGGCAGGCGTATTCGCGGTTCTGGTAGTTGTGGGTTACATCATGGGCGGGGCCGGCAGCACGTGTAAGGTAATCTCGGTGCAGAATTCCGAGGACGCGTTTATCGTGAACGGTGAGTTGGATTACGGCATCGTGACGCGGGCGGTTGTCGCGCTTGACGGGCGGGGTCGCGAGGTGACGATCGAAGCGCGGCTCGAAACCAACGAGGGCGATTTCACCAAGGTGCAGCGGATCAATGTTTCGGAAAACGGACAGCGCGAAGTGCAGGTCCAGTTCCCCGAACCCACAATCGCCGCGAATATCGTGCGCAGTGTAGTGACTTGCCGCTGACGAGACAGCACCAGACGCGCGACCGTTCGATCCCGCACCGACCAGGCGGCGGCGGGCATTGCAATATCCGGCCGGATCAGCCGGCCCTGCGCTCTTCGAAGCTGAGGGCGATGAAGCTGGGCAGGTGATCGCCCATGCCGACGACCTTGTCGCCGCCGCCGTTGCCACCGCCCGAGCGGCCACGTCCGCCGCGGCTGCGCGAGCGCGAGGATTTACCCTCTTGTTGCTGCTCGCCGTCGTCCGAGGCGTGGCGGGGCTCGTCGCGCGGCTCCCGCTTCTGCGCGTCGCGCGCGGGTTTGGGATCGGCGGAGGCGCTCGTTTCCGCGGCTGCCTCCGGCGCCGCACTCTCATGCGCGGTCTCGGTGGCCTTCTCTCCCGCGGGTTTGCGGCGGCTGCGGCTGCGGCGTGGCTTGGCGGGGGCAGTATCGGCGGTCTCGGCTTCCGGCGCCGCCTCGACGCTCTCGCCCAGCGGATTCGGCAGGCGCGGGATGTCCTTCTGGATCAGCGCCTCGATCGCGGCCATGTTCTTCTCGTCCTTCGGCACGCAGATCATCAGCGTCTTGCCCTGGCGCCCGGCACGGCCCGTCCGCCCGATGCGGTGCACGTAATCCTCCGCATGGCTGGGCACGTCGAAGTTGAACACGTGGCTCACCGCCGGCACATCGAGGCCGCGCGCGGCCACGTCCGACGCCACGAGGAACTTCAACTCGCCCTTGCGGAACTGGTCGAGGGTGCGCGTGCGCTGGCTCTGGTCCAGGTCGCCATGAATCGGCGCGGCGTCATAGCCATATTTCTTGAGGCTCTTCGCCACGATATCCACATCCGTCTTGCGGTTGCAGAAGATGATCGCGTTCGTGCATTTCTCGCCCTCGCCGTCGATCAGCAGCCGCAGGACCTTGCGCTTCTCGCTGGCCTCGCGGTCGCGGCGCGAGGGTTTGAACATGACCACACCCTGCTCGATCGTCTCGGACGCGGTGGCCTGGCGGGCCACCTCGATGCGGGCGGGATTGCTGAGGAAGGTGTTGGTGATCCGCTCGATCTCCGAGGCCATGGTGGCCGAGAAGAAAAGCGTCTGGCGCGTGAAGGGCACGAGGCCGAAGATGCGCTCGATATCGGGGATGAATCCCATGTCGAGCATCCGGTCGGCCTCGTCCACGACCATGACCTTGACGTCCGACAGGATCAGCTTGCCGCGCTCGAAATGATCGAGCAGGCGGCCCGGCGTGGCGATCAGGACATCGACGCCCTTGTCGATGATCTGTTCCTGCTCCTTGAAGCTCACCCCGCCGATCAGCAGCGCCTTGGTTAGTTTGAGATGCTTGGAATAGGTGTCGAAGTTCTCGGCCACCTGCGCGGCCAGTTCCCGCGTGGGGCACAGCACCAGGCTGCGCGGCATCCGTGCGCGGGCGCGGCCGCGGGCGAGGATCGACAGCATCGGAAGCGTGAAGCTCGCGGTCTTGCCGGTGCCGGTCTGGGCGATGCCCAGAACGTCGCGCCCTTCAAGCGCCGGCGGAATGGCACCCGCCTGGATGGGGGTTGGGGTCTCGTATCCGGCCTCGTCGATGGCCTTGAGAACTTTGGGATTCAGATTCAGATCGGAGAATTTTGTCATGTGTATCCGCTTTGTGCGGACACTGCTTCGGCCCGCCGTCTCGATTCGGATCAGGCCCGTCCGGCCCCCGCACACCATCGCGGTATCGATCCAATGGCCCGCCTTTACACGGGTTTTGCCGGTCTGGTCAATGTCCTGAGACATGGAAGCGACAATGCACCTCAGGCGCGACGAATTGTTGCTTATTCCGCAACGGTTCAGGCGTGATCGGGAAAGACCTCGGCGCGCTTCCGGTCAAGGTCGAGATCGACCCGCTGGAGCAGCCCGAATTCCGCGAGCCGCGTACGCAGACCTGGCGTTGCCGTGCAGACCTCGTCGTAGAACCGGCGCAAGGCCTCCTCGCCCCCGTCGGCTTCGAGCATCGAGAACAGCGCGTTCATGTTGAGTCCCGCCCCGTCCGGGCTCGGTGCGGGCTTGAGGTCGGCGCGATAGGAACCCTTCTCGAGCCGGTAGCGATAAGCGCGTTGCCAGTGCTCGAAATCGGGTGCGTGAAGATGGCAGAGCTTCACGCCCTTCAGCACGTCCTCGCGGTCCATCTGGACGCCGTGGATGAAGGCGTTGTGAATGCGGAAATTGACCTTCGGGATGCCGGTGCGCACGAAGACCTTGCCCGCGACGTGGCTAAGGAAGCCACCGTTCAGGTGGATGCCGAACTCGGGATAGATGGCCGCCGTCTGTTCGCGGCGCACGCGCTGCTGGCGGCTGTAGCTCTTGAACCACGTGCCGGGCTCGGGGTCCGGTCCGGGGTTCGCCAGCGCCTCGATCGGCCATACCCGCGCCACCTCGGCATCCGGTTTGAGGCTGTTCAGCTGCTCTCCGATGGGTGTCTCCGGCCACAGAAACTCGTCCACGTCGATATGCGCGAGCCATTCCACGCCCGGCCTGCGGCGATAGCGCTTGGTCGCGTTGCGGGTCTGGCGCGCCTGATGCTTGTCCGGGCGTCCGCCTCGGTTCTCCCAGTAGTCGTCGTCACAGACGATCACCATGACGCGAGGTTGCGTAGCCAGTGCCGCGCGCGCCTCGGGATTGTCCTCGTCAAGATAGATGTGGATGCGGTGAGCTCCGATCGACAGATGATGCGCGACGAAATCGAGTATGGGCCGCGTTTCGGCCCTGACCGTCGAGACGATCCCCCATTTTGCCGGTCTCATGGTCCTGATCCGTCCCGTCCTGCCCCGCGACAGGATGGCGGCGGCGCCCGCGCGGCGCAAGGGGCATCCGCGGCTTGCAACCGGGCCGCGCAGGTTCTATCTCGAAGGCAAGACACGACGGAGGGTGCCAATGGCCATTCTTGCAAGTGACATCGAGGCGATGCTGCGCGAGAGCTTTCCCAACGCGCAGATCAGCGTGCAGGGCGATGACGGCGCGCATTTCGCCGCCGAGGTCATCGACGAAAGCTTTCGCGGCAAGAACCGCGTGCAGCAGCAACGCGCGGTCTATGCCGCGCTCAAGGGCAAGATGGACGGCTCGAACGGTGAATTGCACGCGCTGGCGCTGACCACGCGGGCGCCTGACTGACGGGTCTCGGGTCATGCGGTTGTCCCGTTCGGGAGCCGCTCCGGCCTTGGGTCGGACCGATGACCGGAAGAAGAGAAAGGAACGATGGAACTTCGATTGATTCTCGCCGCGGTGTTGTCGCCCTTCCTGGTGGCGTTCATCTATGCGGGGTTTCATGAGTACCTTCGGTTCAAATCCGAGGGCCGCGCCGATTACGGACTGCAATATGATGATGAGACCGGCACGACCCACGTGACCTCCATCCCGGAGGATGAAGACGGCTATGACCCCGCGGAGTTCGACCCGCGGGCCGCCAATGCCGATGACGACAAAAGGACCTAGGCGCATTCCAGATGTGTCGGCGCCGGTGCTGCTTGCGGGCCACCGCCGCCCAGATGAAAGGAAAGACGGATATGACCGACGCGAAAACCCGGATCGACGAGACCGTAAAGGCCAACGACGTTGTGCTCTACATGAAGGGCACCAAGGAGATGCCCCAATGCGGCTTCTCGAGCCGCGTGGCGGGGGTGCTCAATTACATGGGGGTCGACTACACCGATGTGAACGTGCTCGCCGACGAGGACATCCGGCAGGGGATCAAGGATTATTCCGACTGGCCCACCATCCCTCAGCTCTACGTGAAGGGCGAGTTCGTGGGTGGCTGCGATATCATCACCGAGATGACGCTGTCGGGCGAACTCGACACGCTTCTCGAGGAGAACGGCGTGGCCTACGACAAGGACGCCGCCGAGAAAATCCGTGAGGCGAATGCCTGAACCATCCCGCATCGCGTCAATGGCGTGGATCCCGCCGGTGCCTCGCCGGCGGGATTTTTCGTGGTAGGACGGCCTAGTCGAACAGCTTGCCGAACGTGCTGCGGAAAATCGCCGCCAGATCTGTCAGCGGCGCCGAGGACGTGCCCAGCGTGACATCGTCGCCCCCGAAACGGCCCACGCGGGCGAGCGGAATGTCCGCGTTCGACGCCGCATCCATCAGTGCCTTGGCCGCTTCATCGTCGCAAGCGATGAGATAGCGCGCCTGGTCCTCGCCATAGAGCTCGGGGATGCGGCCCGTTTCGATCGTGACACCGACACCCGCCGCCTCCGCCATCTCGAACGCGGCGAGGGCGAGGCCACCATCGGACAGGTCGGTGCAGGCGCGGATCCGGGCATGATGCGCGCGGATGAAGTCGCCGTGCCGCGCCTCGGCCTCGAGATCGACGGCAGGCGCATCGCCCTCGGCAATCTCCAGAACCTCGGCCAGGTAGGTCGATTGCCCCATATGCGCACCTTCTGCACCCAGGAGCAGAAGGGCATCGCCCTCGGCTGCCGTGCCGGTGATCGCCTGGTCGATATGCGGGATGAGGCCCACCGCCCCGATCGTCGGCGTGGGCAGGATCGCGCGTCCGTCCGTTTCGTTGTAGAGCGAGACGTTACCCGACACGATCGGCATGTCGAGCGCCTCGACGGCCGCGCCGATGCCCTTGATGGCGCCTACGAACTGACCCATGATCGCGGGCTTCTCGGGGTTGCCGAAATTCATGTTGTCCGTCGTGGCGAGCGGCTTCGCCCCGACGGCGGTGAGGTTGCGATAGGCTTCCGCGACGGCCTGCTTGCCGCCCTCGACCGGGTTCGCCTTGACGTAGCGTGGCGTCACGTCCGAGGTGAAAGCCAGCAGCTTCTCGGTCCCGTGCACCCGTACGAGGCCCGCGCCGAGGCCGGGGCCGCGCACCGTATCGGCCATGACCATCGTGTCATATTGCTCGTAGACCCACTGCTTGCCGCAATGATTGGGCGAGCCGATGATGCGTTTCAGCGCCTCGATCGGGTCGGTATCGGGCAGGTTGCTCTTGATCGGCGGGGCAGGGGGCGTCTCTTCCCACGGACGGTCGTATTCCGGTGCGGTGGAGGAAAGCTTCGAGAGCGGAAGATCGGCCATGATCTGCCCGTCGTGCATGATCAGGAACCGGTCCTCCTCGATCGTCTCGCCCACGATGGCGAAATCGAGGTCCCATTTCTCGAACACGGCGCGCGCCTCGGCCTCTAGCTCGGGCTTGAGCACCATGAGCATCCGCTCCTGGCTTTCCGAAAGCATCATCTCGTAGGCGGTCATGTTCTCTTCGCGCTGCGGCACGGCGTCGAGGTCGAGCCGCACGCCGAGGCCGCCCTTGTCTCCCATCTCCACCGCCGAGCAGGTAAGGCCCGCGGCCCCCATGTCCTGGATCGAGATGACCGCGCCCGTCGCCATCAATTCGAGCGTGGCTTCCATGAGCCGCTTCTCGGTGAACGGATCGCCCACCTGAACCGTGGGGCGCTTTTCCTCGATGGTCTCGTCGAACTCGGCGCTGGCCATCGTCGCGCCACCGACCCCGTCGCGCCCCGTTTTCGCCCCGAGATAGACCACGGGCATCCCGACACCCGACGCGGCGGAATAGAAGATCTTGTCGGCATCCGCGAGCCCCGCCGCGAAGGCGTTGACGAGGCAGTTGCCGTTATAGGCCGGATCGAACCGGACCTCGCCGCCCACGGTAGGCACGCCGAAGGCGTTGCCATAACCGCCGATACCATGCACGACGCCATTGACCAGTTGCCGCGTCTTGGGATGGCTCACCTCGCCGAAGCTGAGCGAATTCATCGCCGCGATGGGCCGCGCGCCCATGGTGAAGACGTCGCGCAGGATGCCGCCCACGCCCGTCGCCGCGCCCTGGTATGGCTCGATATAGGAGGGATGGTTGTGGCTCTCCATCTTGAAGACCACGGCCTGCCCGTCACCGATATCGACGACGCCCGCGTTCTCGCCGGGACCACAGATGACCTGGGGGCCTTCCGTCGGCAGGGTGCGCAGCCATTTCTTCGACGACTTGTAGGAACAATGCTCGTTCCACATGGCCGAGAAGATGCCAAGCTCGGTAAAGCTGGGCTCGCGCCCGATGATCTCGAGGATGCGCTCGTATTCGTCGGGCTTGAGGCCATGCGCCTCGATCAGATCGCGCGTGATTTCGGGTTCCTGCATTGGCTTCGATTCCCCAGCTTGGCGATACGCGCCCTACTTAGGCGAAAGGCTTGATGGGGAAAAGGGGCGCAAAACGAGAAACGGCCCGACCGCTGGGGCCGGGCCGTGGGAACATACTCGGGCAGGACGCTTCACAGCTTGTCGAGCGCGTTGGCGCGCAGGAACTCCATCTCGGAATGATACTGAAGCTCGCCGCTTTCCATCACGTTGACGACATCATAGGTGAGACCGATCATTTCCACGGGCAGATCGCCCATCGCAGATACATCGACCATGAGAACCGGCCCAAGCTCGGGATAGTTACGCGTCTCGACGACAGTGCCGATCAACTCGTTGTCGGAAGTGCGCACTTCCTTGCCGGGTTCGGCATGGGCGAGGATGTTCTCGTAATTGTCGTTCTCGTCCGTATTTGCCTCTTCCTTCGGCCCAAGATCAGACTTGAGCACATCGTCGGCAATCACGGCTTCCCAGCCTGCGGACGATCCATCCACAAGAACTCCTTCACTTTGCACGACCGGAACGCTTTGTGCTGTCGCCATCGGTGCGGCGAAGGCCGTCATGGCAGCGACTGCGGTGCTCAAGGCGAGGTTGCGATAAAACATGTTGTACTCCTTCACTTATACACTTGTGTCTGTCGCGCCAGGGTCCTCGTTCTTGCAGTTTCCGTCCGAGGGGCGGCGCGTTCTGTCCTGTCAATGATCGAATGGGTTCTGCGTTCCTTCGTTTTCATCGATTCGGACTATTTTTCTCCCCGCTGGAGACTTTCACGCGCGGGAAGTTTCCAACTCCTCGTAAATCGCTGCATAGTCCGAGTGAGTCACCCGATGCCGGTGACGTAGCGATCGCAAGAGGTGGCGCCATGGACATTCTGAACAACCCGTATCGCGGTGCCGGGCTGGACAATCCCGACCTGGCCGGCATCCCGTATCCCTCCACCGATGCCGAGACGCCGCTTGCCCTCATCGCGCGTTGTCCCGAAGCGCGCGAAACGCCGCTCGTGACCCATGAACTGTTCGGCACGCGCGCCTGGATCAAGGACGAGAGCGGGCGCATGGGGCTCGGCTCGTTCAAGGCGCTTGGCGCGGCCTACGTGATCGCGCATCTCGCGCGGGAAACCGGCGCCACCCCCATGACCGGGGCGCTGCGCGGCCGCACCTTCGTGACCTCGAGCGCGGGCAATCACGGCCTTTCGGTCGCGGCGGGGGCGCGTGTTTTCGGCGCGCGCGGGGTGATCTATCTCTCGCACGAGGTGCCCGAGGGGTTCGCCCGCCGGCTCGAGGCGGAGGGCGCCGAGGTTGTGCGCGAGGGCAGGGACTACGCCGCGAGCATGGAGGCCGCGCAACGCGCCGCCCGCGAGAATGACTGGACGCTCCTGCTCGACACGTCCTGGGGCGGCTATACCGAGCTTCCCCATCGCTTGATGGAGGGCTATCTCGTCATGGCCGCCGAGGCCGCGCGCCAGATCCCCGAGCCGCCCACCCACATCCTGCTTCAGGCCGGCGTCGGCGGTTTGGCCGGGGCGTTGGCCGCCTATTTCCGCAAGGTCTGGGGCGACGACCCGCGCATCGTCGTGGTCGAGCCCGACCGCGCACCCGCGCTTCATCACAGTATCCGCGAGGGGCGCTCGGTCTTGACCGAAGGCGCCACGTCCGACATGGGCCGGCTCGACTGCAAGGAGCCGTCGCTCATCGCGCTCAAGGGGCTGGCGCGCGACGCCGACGCCTTCGCGCTCATCTCCGAGGAGGAGGCCTTCGCGGTGCTGGAACCGCTTGAGGCCATCGGCCTGCCCACCTCGACCTCCGGCGGCGCGGGCCTCGCCGCCCTTGCACAGTTGGAGCCGGGGCCGGACGCCCGCGTGCTCGCGATTCTCAGCGAAGGCCCCGCCTGATGGAACGCGGCTTTGCCGTGGCCGAGTTCGAGCGGCGCCTCTCGCGCGCGCAGGCCATGATGGGCAAGGCGGATATCGGCGCGATATTGATCACGACCGAGCCGGAATTTCGCTATTTCTCCGGGTTCCTCACGCGCTTCTGGGAAAGCCCGAGCCGTCCGTGGTTCCTGGTCCTGCCCGCGGACGGGAAACCGATCGCGGTCATACCCTCCATCGGCGCGGCGCTCATGGGCCAGACCTGGGTCGAGGATATCCGCACCTGGGCCGCACCCGATCCGCAGGATGACGGGGTGAGCCTCGTGAGCGACGCCCTTCGCGAGGCGGGCGGCCCGGTGGGCGTGCCCTCGGGACCGGAAACCGCGCTGCGCATGCCGCTCGCCGATTTCGCGCGGGTGAAGACCATGAGCGGCCTGAGATTTCGCGATGACGGGGGGATCACGGCCCGCCTGCGCGCGATCAAGTCGGAGGCGGAGATCGAGAAGATCCGCGCCGCCTGCACCGTGGCGAACCGCGCTTTCGACCGTGTGGGCGAGATTGCGCGCGAGGGCACGCCGCTCGACGAGGTGTTTCGCGGGTTTCAGCGGCTCCTGCTCGAGGAGGGGGCCGACTGGGTGCCCTATCTCGCGGGTGGGGCCGGGCCCGGGGGCTATGGCTGCGTGATCTCGCCCGCCACGTCCGCGCCGCTGGCCGGGGGTGATGTGCTGATGCTCGACACCGGCGCGGTCGTGGACGGGTATTTCTGCGATTTCGATCGCAACTTCGCGGTTGGTCATGCGACAGCCATCGCGCAGGACGCCCATGCCCGCCTGATGGAGGCGACCGAGGCGGGGTTCCGCGCCGCACGCCCCGGGGCGCGTGCGTGCGACGTCTTCGCCGCCATGGCAGCGATCACCGGCACGGGCGAGGGGGCGGGCCGTCTCGGCCACGGGCTCGGGATGCAACTGACCGAGGGCCTGTCGCTGTCGCCTCGCGACGAGACGGTGATCGAGCCGGGCATGATGCTCACCCTCGAGCCGGGGGTCGAGACGGGGCCCGGCCGGCTCATGGTGCACGAGGAAAACATCGTGATCCGCGATGCCGGGGCCGAGCGGCTGTCGCGTTTCGCCGGTCCCGACCTGCCGGTGATCTGACGCGCGCGACGGGTCGCGCCCTGCCGGCCCGGATTATCGCCGGGCCTTCGCTCTCTCATCCGCCGATGTCACGCGCCAGCGCGCAGAACTCCTCGAGCGTCACGGTTTCGGCGCGGCGCGTGGGGTCGATCCCCACCGCGCGCAACCGGTCCTCGATATCGGGCGCCAGCCCCTTCAGCGCGGCCCGCAGCATCTTGCGCCGCTGGTTGAAGGCCTGCGCCACCACCCGCTCGAGCACCTTTGCATCCGCCGGGTAGCGCGGCGCGGGAAGGGCGGTCAGGTGCACGACCGCGCTCGACACCTTGGGCGGCGGGGTGAACGCCTCGGGTGGCAGGCTCATCACGATGCGCGCGTCGGCCCGCCACTGTGCGAGGATCGCAAGCCGCCCGTAGGCTTTCGAGCCGGGCACCGCCACGATCCGCTCGGCCACCTCGCGCTGGAACATCAGCGTCAGGCTCTGCCAGAAGGGCGGCCATTCCGCCGGGGTGAGCCAGCGGACGAGAAGTTCGGTGCCCACGTTGTAGGGCAGGTTGGCGACCACGCGAACGGGCGGCGAGAGATGCGCCAGCGGATCGAGCTTGAGCGCATCGGCGTTCACCACCTCGAGCCGGCCGGGATAGGCCTTGGCGATCTCGGCCAGCGCGGGCAGGCACCGCGCATCCTTTTCCACGGCCAGCACGCGGCGCGCGCCCTCCGCCAGAAGGCCGCGGGTCAGACCCCCCGGGCCGGGACCGATCTCGAGCACGTCGGCCCCGCTCAGGTCGCCCGCCTGCCGCGCGATCTTGGCGGTCAGGTTCAGGTCCAGCAGGAAGTTCTGCCCAAGCGCCTTCTTCGCCGAAAGGTCGTGATCCGCGATCACCTGCCTGAGCGGCGGAAGCGCGTCGATCCCGCTCATGCCGCGCGCGCCGCCGCCATCCGCGCCGCCATCATGAGGGCCTCCACGGTCGATGTGGGGTTCGCGATCCCCTGGCCCGCGATGTCGAGCGCGGTGCCGTGATCCGGCGACGTGCGGATGAAGGGCAGGCCCAGCGTCACGTTGACCCCGCGATCGAAATCGAGCGTCTTGATGGGGATGAGCGCCTGGTCGTGATACATCGCGATCGCCGCGTCATAGCCCGTCCGCGCGGCAGCATGGAACATGGTGTCCGCCGACATCGGCCCCGTCACCCCGATACCTTCGCGGCGCAGCGTCTCGAGCACGGGCGCGATGATCTCGATCTCCTCGCGTCCCATGTTTCCCCCTTCACCGGCATGGGGGTTGAGACCCGCGACCGCCAGACGCGGGGCGGGCAGGCCGAAATCGCGGATGAGGGCCGCGTGGGTGATGCGGATGGTCTCGTCCAGAAGGGCAGGGGTGAGTGCGCCGGGCACCTTGGCCAGGGCCATGTGGATCGTCACCGGTACCACGCGCAACTGATCGCTCGCCAGCATCATCACGGCGCGAGCGCCGCCCGCGAGATGCGACAGGAACTCCGTGTGACCCGGAAATGCGAAACCCGCGCCATCCTGAAGCGCTTTCTTGTGGATGGGTGCCGTGCAGAGCGCCGAGGCCTCGCCGACCCGGACCAGCCGCACGGCGGTCTCGATGGCCGAGACGACGCAGGCGGCATGGCGCGGATTCGGCGTGCCGGGGGTGAGCGGCCCGTCGAACTCCTGCGGTAGCACGGGCAGGCCGCGCTCCATCGCCGCGCCGGCCTCGTCGGGCGCGGCGATCTCGACCGCCCGCGTGCCACGCGGCAGGTGCGAAGGATCGCCGATCCAGAAGAAGGCGAAGCGGTCCCTCAGCACGGTCCACGCCTTCGCGGCGAGTTCCGGCCCGATCCCCGCCGGCTCACCCGAGGTGAGCGCGACGGGCTTCACTTCTCGACGATCCGGGCATCCGCCTTGAGTTCGGCGAGATAGCCTTGCGCATAGGAATTGAGGCGCTGGTCGCCGATCTGGCGCGACAGGCGCTCGGTCTCCGACAGGCTCAGCGCCTGTTGCTCGCCCGCCTCGCTGTCGGCAGTCGTCTCGTCCTCGGCGGTGACAACCGGCTCTTCATCCTCGATGGTCTCGGACCGGCCGCAGAGCATCAGGAGCACGAGGGTCTCGCCATTGGCGCGGGTCAGCGCATAGGACACCTCGCCGGGATCGAGCTTCGACAGCTCATAGGCGATATCCTGCGGAATCTCCCCCGGCGCTTTCGAGCCGCGCTCCAGAACGCTTTCGGGCTGGCCCTGGGCGATGCCGTAAAGATCGTCGCAGGTATCGGTATCGGCCTCGATCCGCTGGGCACGGGCGATCGCCGCCTTGCTCCGGCCGCCGGCGATGTAATAGGCGGCATATTCGATCGCGGCGTAGGTCGGCTCGGGCACCTCGGTCTCGCGAATGTCGCGCAACTGGAAAAGCGCGATCGCCCCCTCGAGGGGCAGGGGATCGGTCACGTCACCGGGCGCGAGGCTCAGCACGATGCCTTGCAGCGCCGGGGGCAGATCGCTGATCGGGGTCCAGGGCAGGCGCCCGCCATTGCCCTTCGTGCGTGTCGCGGAATACCGGCGCGCCTCGGCCGAGAAGGCACTTTCGCTCGTCACTTCGGCGATCCGCCGGGCGGTCTCCTCGACCTGCTCCTGCGTTTGCGGCGTGTAGGGGATGATGATCTCGGACATCAGCACCTCGACCCCGCCCCCGCGACCGATCGCCTCGCGCGCGCGGTCGATGTCTTCCTCGGTGACGGACACGCGCGGTCCGAACTTGGCACGGGTCAGCTCGGCCCAGGTGACGCCCGCCCGGATGAAGGCGCGGAAGGATTCCTCCGAGACACCGGCGCCCTCGAACCGCTGCGCGAGTTCCTCACCCGTCAGACCACCCTGCGAGGCGAAGCGGTCCATACCCGCCTGCACCTCCTCCTCGGAGACCTCGATACCGTCGCGCCGCGCGGCCTGGAGCTTGAGCCGGTCCTCGATCAACTGCTCCCGCGCGAGCTTGCGGGGATCCCCCGGCGCGCGAAGCAACTGGAGCATGCGCGTGCGCTGCTCGAGTTCGAACCGCGTGATGGGTGCATCGTTGACGGTGATCACCGCTTCGAAAAGCGATTGCGCCGCGGCGCGCTCGGGCACCTGCGTCGCGAAAAGGGCGAGCGCCAGCGCGGCGCTCTTGCAAAGGGTCGTGATGCAAAACTTCGTCTTCATGCTCGGTCTCGTCCTGCTCGTTTCGGTCATTTCCTGCATGTCCGGACATAGCTCTTGTCGGCGGTCCGGGTGGCAAATCCGCGCAGGCCGACGGTCAGGCTGATGTCCGTCGACGGCGTCAGGATAGTGGAAGAGGTGAAGCGGCGCGAGGCCTTAAGCGAAATATCCACGCATTCATTCGTATAGGTCAGGCCGACACCGCCCTTGACGCTCTCGTCGCTGGCCACGTCATAGCGCCACTCGGCGCTTCCGGTCCAATGCCGCGACAGCCGGTAGGAGGCGTCGAACGCCCATTCCGAAATGGTGCCGGGCCGATTCTCGGCCGGATCGCGGCCCAGCCAGACATAGGTGGCGCTCAGGTCGGTGCGCGCGTTCTGCCAGGTGCCGCGCAGTTCGGCCTTGGTGGTATCGAACTGGTCGTCGAAAAGACCCCGTGCCGTGAGGCTGAGGCCGTTTTGCGTGGCGACCTGCGCGGCGACCAGCACGTCCGAGTAATGCCCCTGTTGCCCCGAGGTGTCGGAGAAGCTCGACGCGCCGGTGCGCTCGAGCTGCCGCGCGTCGCGCCAGACCTGCCCGACACTCAGCCGGGTCTGCAGGCCGTTGGGATTGATCCGTGCCCAAGAAAGCCCGTAGGCGGCGATCACGCCGCGCTCCCGGCGGTCGGTTTCGGGAAAGCGCGACAGCGACAGGAGGTTGCCCTCGTCGAACTCCACGCGCGTGCTTTCGTCGTTCGGAATATCCGGGTCGCTTCCGCCCACCCAGGCAAGCTGCATGACAGGCTCGATCACGTTCGTCACACCGCTCCCCGCACTGCGCCGCGCCCAGGGCCAGCGGAGCGTGACGGCGGCGCTCGGCGTAAGCTCGGCCGCCTGCGAGGCGCTCGTCGTGCCGGCCTGGTGCACGCGCGTCGCATCGAAGGCAAGGCCGGTCTGAACGCTCGACCGGACGCCACCCATCAGCGTCCAGGTCCGAAGCCAGTCGGCGCTGCCCGTGAGCCGCGTGACATCGCGCCCGTCGGCATAGATGTCGAGATCCGGCCCGTCGGTCGTGTCGTCGGAACTGCGGTAATGGCTGTGCAGCGCCGCGGCAAAGCGCAACTCGCCCCCGATCCGCGCGGGAAAGACGCGCCGCTCGTAGTCGGCGTTGCCCACCACGGTCGGCAGGGTGCTGTCCGCCTCGCCCGCGCGGAGCGAGCGGAAATGCGTGAGCGCCGCGTGCACCCATTCGTCGCGGCGCACGCGCTCGACCGATATTTCGCTGTCGAGCCGGTCCTTGCCGGAATAGTCGTAATCCACCAAGTAGGTGTCGTCGTTCACCAGTTCCACGTCGAAGCGCAGCACGAAATCGCGCTTGAGCGCGAAGGCACCGGCACCCGCGACGTAGTTGCGGAAGGACCGCGGCCGCCCGATATCGTCCTTCGACAGCGCGCCCTCGAACTCGATCCCGCCATTGCGGAACGCCTGCCGGTAGCGCCATTCGAGGGTGCGCGTCTCGGTCGAGATGTAGGGGGTGAAGGTGATGTCCTTGTCGTCACCCAGCCGCACGAAATAGGGTATCTTCGCCCCGAAGCCCAGGAGCGTCGAATTCTTGAGCGACGGCACGAGGAAGCCCGTCGCCCGCTCGAGCGTGGGGTCGGGCAGGCGCAGGCGCGGGATATACATGATCGGTGTGTCGAGCACGCGAAACTGCGCGTCATCGAGGTAGATCTGCCGCTCCTCGCGGTCATGGATCACCCGCCGTGCCCGGATCTGCCAAAGCGGGAGCCCGCCGTCGTGGCACACCTGGCAGGACGTGACCGCGGCCTTGTAAAGCTGCGTGTAGCGACCGTTGACCGTGTTGGCCTGAACCGCCGCCATCTGAAGCTGGTCGTCCATCACCACCCGAGCGCCGCGCAGGATGCCGTTCTGCAGGTCCCGGTCAAGTTCTGCCGCATCGGCCAGAACGGTCGTATAATCGCCATCCGAAAGCGTGATCGGCCCCTCGATGACGAGGCGTTCGGTCGTGCGGTCATAGGTCACCGACCGCGCCGTCAGGCGCCGCCCGTCATAGAGCGCCTCGACATTGCCGCTCGCGACCAACCGGCGATCCGAGGTTATGGTCACGTCATCGGCCACGAGAACCGCCGGATCCGCATCCGCGCTCTGCGCGGCGAGAGGCGACACCGGCCCCATCCCCAGGGCAAGGCCCAGAAGAGCGGCCCATATCGCGCGCACCGCCCTCACGCGTCTTCTCGCTGCAGGAAGATGCCGAAGGCAAGCAGAAGCGACGCCACCGGCGGTGCCCAGGCGGCAAGCGCCACGGGGATCTGCCCGTTTTCCCCCAGCACCTGCGCGAAGTTCCGGATGTAGTGCAGGCCGAAGCCCAGCATCACCGCGGCCAGCACCGACGTGCCCGTATTGGCCAGCCGCGCGTGGCGCATCGTGAATGCCGCCCCGATCACCACCAGCGCGATGAGAAACAGCGGCTGGGCAAGCTCCATCTGGAACCAGACGGCATAGCGGCGCGCCGAGAACCCGGCGGTCTCGAGCTGCGCGATGAAACGCGGCAGATCCCAGATCGGGATGAACTCCGGCTTGCCGAAACTCTCGACGATCCGTTCGCGGGTGAGCGATGCGGGCATCGTCATTTCCGCTTCGAACCGCGCGCCCGCCTCGGGGTTCGACCCGGTCGTGAGGTCCCAGTATTTCGCGTCGCGAAGCGTCCACTCTCCCGCGCCAAGCTCGGCGGTGGCGGCCGTCACCCGCGAGGCCGGGTCGCCCGCGGGGCTGAAACCTATGAAGGTCGCGTCGTAGAGCACGCTGAGATCGGGGCTCGCGCTCGCGGCATGGATGACCGTCTGTCCGGCGGCCGTTCCCTGGCGCAGCCACAATCCCTCGGCCGAGATGGCAAGCACGTTCTCGCCCACCCCCGCGATGCGGTTGTTGAGATCGCTGTAGCGTTTCGATGAGGCGGCGACGATCGGGTTGAACATCGTGATCGCCAGCACGCCGATCAGCGCGGCCACCGTCGCCGGACCGGCCAGGCCGGCCAGCGCCGAGCGCCCCGCCGCGCGCACCACCACAAGCTCCGACGACCGCGCGAGGCGCACGAAAAGCCCGACGGAGGCCAGTATGAGAACCAGCGGCATGATCTCGTAATTCGCGTGCGGCATGTTCAGAAGGACGATCTCGAGCACTTCGCCGAAGGGCAGGTTGGGATTGTCCTGCACCTCGTCCACCAGGTCGATGAGGCCCAGAAGCACCGCGAAGGTCAGCGCGAGGCCGAGAAACGTCCAGAGGAATTTCCGCGCGAAATAAAGATGCAGGATCATGCCGTCCGCTCCCGCAACCGGGGGAAGCGGACGAGCCTGCCCAGAAGGCCGGGGCGTCCCGCGAGCCACAGGAGCGCGCCGACGATGGCGAAGCCGACGACGCTCGGCGCATAGAGGATCGGCCAGAGCGCGGCATTGCCAAGGACCGGGGCCGCCACCGCGCTTTCGACCAGTTTCACGCCCACCAGCAGCACGAAGGCCAGAAGGATCTGGCGCCAGACGCCGAAGCGGCTGTAATTGCCCAGAAGGAGTGTCGCGAACCCGATGAGCGCGGCCACCACGCAGAGGATCGGCTGCGCGAACCGGTTGTGAAGCTCGATCATCACCGCGCCCTTGCTGATGCCTGCCGTCTCCGCGACGGCCTCGGGCGCGGCGATGAGCGCCGGGGTGAGCTGGAAGTTGACACGCGTGAGCTCGATGACGTCGCGCGACACCAGGCTGCTGATATCATAAGAGAAATCGTCGAAGAACGTCGTGAAAAGGCGGTTGCCGTTGGTCCTGAGCGTCTGCGCCAGCCCGCGCACCATCACGAGCTTCGTGCCGCCGCCCTCCTGCACGAGATAGGCGGATTTCGACGTGTAGGTCACCGGCGCATCGGGATCGCGTCGGTCCGACAGGAACACGTCCCGCAACTCGCCCTCCGGCGTGATCTCGCGGATGTAAAAGGTGACACCCGAGGCGGGATGCAGGAATTCCCCCTCGGTCAGCAGCTTCGCGGTGACGTTGCGCGACACCTCGATGCGCCGCATCTCGAGTTGGTGCAGGCTCACCGGCACCAGCAGGTGTGACAGGAGCGACATCATCGCGCCCACGATCAGGCCGTAGAACAACACCGGCCGCGCCAGCCGCCAGGGGGAATAACCGGTGGCCTGCATGACGGTCAGCTCGCTCTCGGTGCTGAGCCGGTTGGTGACGTAGACGGCGCCCGCGAAACCCGCGATCGGCAGGACGACGGCGATGACGCCCGGCAGGGTCAGGGCGGTGAGTTCGAGAAAGACGAAGGCCGATTGACCGTCGCTGATCAGCCGGTCGAACATGCGCACGGCCTTGTTGATCCAGAAGATCGAGACGAGCACCAGCGCGAAGAAGCCGAACAGCACCAGCAATTGCGACAGCATGTATCTGTCGAATCTGGCCACTCTGCTTCCCCCCGGACACGCTCTGTCTGCGGCGAAACTAGACCAGATCGCGGCCGGGGAAAACTCCAAATCCGCCGCCGGTCACGGCTGGGCATGACCGCGCGCTCTGGCCAATCGCCGCGCACGGCGTTACCTCTTGGCCGACATCTGGAAGGAGAGCCTGAATGACCACGCCCGCCACGCCCCTCGCGCCCGTTCGCTTCACCGATCTCGATCTCGACGCCATCGCCGGGGCCAAGGGGCGCGTCGCCGTGTTCGTGACCCCCGACGGCAAGCTCGACAAGCCCGCGCGCCGCGTCAACCGCCTGACCAAGGGCGCGCTCGCCCGCATGGTCGAGGAGGGGGCGCTCAAGGACATGAAGGAAGGCGAGGTCAAGACGCTTGCCTGGCCCGGCGGGCTCGAGGCCAAGGCGCTGGACGTGGTCTGTCTCGAACGCAATGCCGACGCGCTCACCGCGCGCAAGGCCGGCGTCGCACTGGGCAAGCTCAAGGAACGCGATCCGGTGCTCGTGCTCGCCTCGCAGCTGCGCCGCCCGGCCGACCTGGCACAGGGCATCGTGCTGCGCGCCTACGAGTTCGAGGCGCGCAAGAGCAAGCCCAAGACCGATGAACCGGGCGAGGTGACGGTCGCCGTGTCCGATCCCGACGCCACGCGCGAGACAGCCGCGCCGCTTCTGGCCGTGGCCGAGGGCGTGTTCATGACCCGCGACCTCGTGAGCGAGCCCGCCAATCACCTCACCACCACCGAGTTCGCCCGCCGTATCAAGGAGATGGAAAGCCTCGGCCTCAAGGTGAAGATACTCGAGGAGGCCGAGATGGAAAAGCTCGGCATGGGCTGCCTTCTGTCGGTGGGGCAGGGGTCGGCCAGCCCGTCGAAGATCGCCGTGATGGAGTGGATGGGCGGCACCGAGGGCGATGCGCCGCTTGCTCTCGTCGGCAAGGGGGTCGTCTTCGACACCGGCGGGATCAGCCTGAAACCGGCCTCGGGGATGGAGGACATGACGATGGACATGGGGGGCGCAGGCGTCGTCGCGGGCACCATGCGCGCGCTCGCCAAGCGCAAGGCGAAGGCCAACGTCGTGGGCCTCGTGGGCCTCGTCGAGAACATGCCGTCGGGCACCGCCACGCGCCCCGGCGACGTGGTGACCTCGATGAAGGGCGACACCGTCGAAGTGATCAACACCGACGCCGAGGGCCGGCTCGTCCTCGCCGACGTGATGTGGTATGCGCAGGAGACCTACAAGCCTTCGGGCATGATCGACCTCGCCACGCTCACCGGCGCGATCATCATCGGGCTCGGCCACGAGAAGGCAGGCGTCTTCTCGAACGACGATCCGCTTTGCAACAAGTTCCTGCGCGCCGCCGAGGCCGAGGGCGAAGGCGCGTGGCGGATGCCCATGGGCGAAGCCTATGACGAGATGCTCAAGAGCGAGATCGCCGACATGAAGAACGTGGGCGGCCGGCCGGCGGGCTCGATCACCGCGGCGCAGTTCCTCCAGCGTTTCGTCAAGGAAGGATGCCCCTGGATCCATCTCGACATCGCGGGTGTGGCGTCGGTCAAGTCCGACCCGCCGCACGGCCCCAAGGGCGCCTCGGGATGGGGCGTGATGGCGCTCAACCGGCTCGTCGCCGACCAGTTCGAGGGCGATTGACGCCGATGGGCGCCGCCTATTTCTACCATCTGACGCGCCGCCCGCTCGAGGCGACGCTGCCCATGCTGCTCGAGAAGGCCCTGGGCGCGGGCTGGCGTGTCGCGGTGCGCGGGGTCGCGCCCGACCGGATGGCGGCCCTCGACGAGGCGCTCTGGCGCGGGCCCGATGACGCGTTTCTTCCCCACGGTCTCGCAGGGGGCGACCATGACGCGGATCAGCCCGTGCTGCTCACCACCGCCGAGGAGATGCCGAACGGCGCGCGCTGCCTCATGACGATCGACGGCGCGCCCGTCTCCCCCGAAGAGGTGCAGACGCTCGAACGGGTATGCGTGGTCTTCGATGGCAACGACGAGGCGGCGCTCGAGACCGCGCGCGCGCAATGGAAGGCGCTCACTTCCGCGGGTTGCGCGGCGCAATACTGGTCCGAGGAAAGCGGCCGCTGGGAGAAGAAAGCCGAGAAGTAGCGCGTGCCACCCTGCGTTCAGCGTGTCAGGATGAGCCGCCCGTCGCCGATCTCGATGCTCCCGAACCGTTCGAGATAGGACATGCCGAGGAGCGACGTATCAAGCTCCCCGCCATTCACCACCGCGCGCACGTCGCGCTCCTCGATCCCGCCGGCGTCGAGGCTGTCGATCCGGACCGGTGCGGTGCGGATGCTGCCATTCGCGGTCACCGCGCGGCCATGAAAGCTGAGCGTATCGGGGTCGAAGCCGGCCTTCTCGGCATCCTTCCGGCTCAGAACCACGTCCGACGCGCCGGTATCCACGACGAAGCGGATGGGCGCGCCGTTCACCTCGGCGGTGAGGTAGTAATGCCCGTCATTCCCGCGCGGCAGTTCGATCCGGCCCGCATCGGCACTCACGCTCTGGCGCGGCAGCACCGTGTCGCGCACGTGGTCCCACATGCCCACGCCGGCGATGACCCCGAGAAAGATCAGCCCCCAGAGCAGCGCCTGCTGCGTGACCTTGCCAAGCGACTGGCGGTTCGCCGCCACGAACCACACCACCACCGCGCTTCCCAGCACGATGAGATAGACAAGGTTCGCGGTGTCGAAATCCTGCATGGAAGGTTCCTTTCGGCTACACGCCCAAGATAGGCATCGGGCAGTCCTGCGAAAAGATCACCCGGCGAAGCCGAAGCTCTTCAACCCGTCCAGCACGAACTGCACGGAGAGCGCGGCCAGCAGCATCCCCAGGAGCCGCGTCAGGACGATGACACCCGTGCGGCCCAGCAGCCGGTCGATGAACCCCGCCGCCAGCAGGCAGATGTAGTTGAGTGCGAGCACGCCGAACATCACCCCCAGCACGGCGGCGAACCCGCCCCAGCCCGGTGCCTGCCCGGTCAGGAGGATCACCGTGGCGATGGTGCCCGGCCCGGCGATGAGCGGGATGGCCAGCGGAAAGACCGACGGGTCGTCGTGATCGTCCTCCTCGGCCTGGTGCTCGCGCCGCTTGGTGCGCCGCTCGAAGAGCATGTCGAGCGCGATGAGGAAAAGCATGATGCCGCCCGCGATACGGAAGGCGGGCATGCTGATCCCGATGAACTCCAGAAGCTGCTCGCCGAACCCCGCGAAGGCGACGAGGACACCCGCCGCGACCACGCAGGCCCTGAGCGCGATCACCCGCCGCCGATGCGGATCCATCCCCTGCGTGAGCGCCGCGAATAGCGGGGCAAGGCCCGGCGGGTCCATCACCACGAAGAAGGTGAAGAAGGCGGTGATGAGGAAAGCGCTGTCCATGGGGCAGGGGCCTAAGCCGCCCTTGCGCGGTAATCAAGCCCCTTGCACTCGGCATGGCGCGGCGTCACCCCCGCATCCGCGTGCCCTCGGCGTCAAAGAGCGGCTCCGTGACAAGGCGCGCGGGCCGCATCTCGCCCAGGATCTCGATCTCGGCCTTCCGGCCGGCTTCGGCCATCCCGGCCGGGACAAGGGCCAGCGCGACCGACTTGCCCGCATGGTGCGAATACCCGCCCGAGGTGACGAAACCCTGCACGTCGCCCTCGATCCAGACAGGCTCGTATCCATGCGCGTCCGCGTCCGCCGCCTCGACCTCGAAGGCCACGAGCCGGCGCGCGGCGCCGCTCTGCCGCTCCGCCTCGGCGGCGGCCCGGCCGATGAAATCGGCGTCCTTCGCCCAGTGGATGAACCTGTCCATGCCCGTCTCGCCCGGCGTGTAATCGGGCGAGAACTCGCTCAGCCACGAGCCGAAGAACCTGTCGAGCCTGAGCGACATCATCGCGCGCATCCCGAAGGGGCGCATCCCGAAATCCTGCCCCGCGGCCCAGAGGGTCGCCCAGAGCGCGCGTTGCGCCATCGGATCGCAGTAGATCTCGAAGCCCAGGTCGCCCGTATAGCTCACCCGCTGCACGAGGCAGTCGACCATCCCGATGGTCACGTGCCGCAGGTCCATGAAACGCATGTCGCCCACCTTGTCGCGCGTGACCGAGACCAGCACGTCGCGCGCCCGCGGTCCCGCGATCTGGAAGCCGTTCAGCCGGTCCGAGATGTTCTCGACCTTCACGCCCTCGGCCTCGTTGCGCTCGAACCAGCGCATGTGCACCGCCTGTGCGCCGTAGGACGCCGTCAGTTGAAATGCCTCCTCCGAAAGGCACGACACGGTGAAATCCCCGATGAGCCGGCCCTTGGGCGAGAGCATCGGCGTGAGTGCCAGCCGCCCGGGCCTCGGGATCCGCCCCGCCATGATCCTGTCGAGCCAGGCGCGTGCGCCCGTGCCCGTGACGAGATACTTGCCGAAATTGTGGATCTCGTTGATGCCCACCCGCTCGCGCACCGCCGCGACCTCCCGCGCCGTCGCCTCGAACGCGTTCGAGCGGCGGAACGAGGGCGTCTCGTATCGCGGCTCGTCTCCTTCGGCGAAGTAGTTCACCACCTCCAGCCCGAATTGCTGACCCCAGACCGCGCCCATGCGGTCGAAGATGTCATACATCGGCGTCTGCCGGAACGGGCGCGCGGCCGGCAGTTCCTCGTTGGGGTAGGCGACGCTGAAACGTGTCTGGTAATTCTCGACGA
This sequence comes from Roseovarius sp. SCSIO 43702, assembly GCF_019599045.1. Lineage (NCBI taxonomy): Bacteria > Pseudomonadati > Pseudomonadota > Alphaproteobacteria > Rhodobacterales > Roseobacteraceae > Roseovarius > Roseovarius sp. SCSIO 43702. The sequence goes on along the minus strand of NZ_CP080623.1, from coordinate 2,207,022 downwards.
CCTTGGGCCGCGTGTAGCCCGGCGTGATCCAGTCGCCGAAGCGCGCCACGTCCATCGCCGTCACGTCGCGCTCGCACTCGCCCTCGGTCATCCACTGTGCCAGCATCAGCCCCACGCCGCCGCCCTGGCTGAACCCGGCCATGACGCCGCAGGCCGACCAGTAGTTGCGCAGTCCCGGCACCGGCCCCACCAGCGGGTTGCCATCCGGGGCGAAGGTGAAGGGTCCGTGAATGACCGACTTGACACCCGCACGTTCCAGCACCGGGAAGCGGCGATAGGCAAAGGCGATGCTGTCCTCGATCTTGTCGAGATCGTCGGGCAGAAGCTCGTGACCGAAATCCCAGGGGGTGCCGTCCACCGCCCAGGGTTTGCAGGGTTGCTCATAGAACCCGATGCAAAGACCGCGGCCCTCCTGCCGCAGATAGCTCTCGCCGGCCGGATCCATGACATGCGGGTGCTCGCTGTCGCGATCGTATATCTCGGGGATGGCGTCGGTGACGATATACTGGTGCTCCATCGGGTGCAGCGGCAGGTAGACACCCGCCATCGCCCCCACCTCCCGCGCCCATAACCCGCCCGCATTGACCACGTGCTCGGCATGCACCGTTCCCTTGTCGGTCACGACGTCCCACGTGCCGTCCGCGCGCTGGCTGGTCTCGCGCACCATGCAATGCGTCTCGATCGTGGCCCCGCCCATCCGTGCGGCCTTCGCATAGGCGTGGGTGGTGCCCGAGGGATCCAGATGCCCGTCCAGCGGATCGTAGAGCGCGCCGATGATGCCCTCGGTGTTGGTGATCGGCGCGATCTCGCGGATCTCGTCAGGCGTCACGATATGCGTATCGAGCCCCATGTAACGGTGCTTGGCCCGCTCCGCGAGCAACATGTCGAAGCGGTCGCGATCGTCGGCGAGCGTCACGCCGCCCACGTGGTGCAGGCCGCAGGACATGCCCGTCAGCTCTTCCAGTTCCTTGTAGAGCCGGATCGTGTAGCCCTGGAGCGCCGCCATGTTCGTGTCGCCGTTCAGCGTGTGGAACCCGCCCGCCGCATGCCACGTGCTGCCGCTCGTCAGGTCCGAGCGCTCGATCAGCATCACGTCCGACCAGCCGAGTTTCGTCAGGTGATACAGCACCGAACACCCGACGACTCCGCCGCCGATCACCGCCACGCGGGTTGTGGTCTGCATTCTCTTTCTCCTTGCGCCATCCCGCCCAGCATGGCGCGCCCGCGCACCTCTTCACGTGCGTTTGCGACAGATCGTGTCGGGAAACCGCTACGGCCTTGCCACGCCCCGGGACAATGCCGCGCGTTTTTCATTGACAACTGGTGCTGTCATTGGTTCATGTTTGGATTGGAAATAGGGGGATTTGATGAGCCAAAACTAAACCAGTGGCGGTTTTGCGCAGCCGGGACGGACCACCGAGCCTCCCGGTTGTCCCGGGGCGACGCGCCCCGTCGCAAACCGGCAATCCCCCGAGCCGAAACCGCGCAGGATGCGCCCGGACGAACCAACAGGGAAGACCCATGAAAACCCACGCAAAGGCAGTCGTGATCGGGGGCGGTGTCATCGGCTGCTCGATTCTCTACCACCTGACCAAACTGGGCTGGAGCGATGTCGTGCTGCTCGAGCGCGACGAGCTTACATCCGGGTCGACCTGGCACGCGGCGGCCAACATCCACGGTCTGCATGACAGCGCCAATATCAGCCGCCTGCAACACTACACGATGACGCTCTACAACGAGCTTGAGGCCGAGACCGGCCAGAGCTGCGGCGTGTTCCAGCCCGGCTCGCTCTACCTCGCCCAGACCGAGGCGCGCGAGCACCAGCTCAAGCTCCAGGCCGCGAAGGCCAAGCTCTACGGCATGAACTTCTCCGAGATTGACCGCGACCGCGCCGAGGAACTGCATCCGCTGGTCAATTTCGACGGCATCCGCTGCATCATGTGGGAACCCGATGGCGGCAACGTGGACCCGTCGGGCGTGACCAACGCCTACGCGGTCGGCGCCCGCCAGCGGGGCGCGGAAATCCACCGCTTCACCCCCGTCACCGGCACCGAACAGCAGAAGGACGGCACCTGGATCGTGCGCACGCCCAAGGGTGACATCCACACCGAATGGGTCGTCAACGCCGCCGGCCTCTGGGGCCGCGAGGTGGCGAAAATGGCGGGGATCGAAGTGCCGCTCCAGCCGACCGAGCACCAGTATTTCGTGACCGAAACCATCGCCGAGATCGACGGCATGGACCGCCGCCTGCCGTCGGTGGCCGACCGCGATGGCGAGTATTACCTCCGCCAGGAAGGCAAGGGTCTTCTGATCGGCGCCTACGAGCGCGACATGCGGTTCTGGGCCGAGGACGGCACGCCGCTCGACTTCGCCCATGATCTCTTCCCCGACGATCTCGAGCGGATCATGGAGAACGTGATGCGCGCGATGGACCGCGTGCCGGTCGCCGCCGAAGCGGGCGTCAAGCGCGTGATCAACGGCCCGATGATCTGGTCGCCCGATTCGAACGTGATCCTCGGGCCGGTGCCGGAACTCAGGAACTACTTCATGTGCGGCGGTATCATTCCGGGGTTCTCGCAATCGGCGGGCATGGGCCTCATGTGCGCGCAATGGATGATCGAGGGCGAGATGAAATACGACATGTTCGCATGGGACATCGCGCGTTTCGGTCTCTGGGCCAACGACCGCGACTTCATCAAGGCCAAGGTCGAGGACGTGTATTCCCACCGCTTCGCCATCCATTACCCGAACGAAGAACGCGCGGCTGGCCGGCCGCTGCGCACCCGTCCCGTCTACGGGATGCAAAAGGACATGGGCGCGGTCTTCGGCCTCAACTACGGGTGGGAACATCCCCAGTGGTTCGCCGACGAGAAGGGCGCGAAGGACACCAACGGTTTCACCCGCCAGAACTGGTGGGAGCCGGTGGGCGAGGAGTGCCGGATGCTGCGCGACCGCGCGGGCATCATCGACATCTCGAACTTCGCCAAGTACCGCGTGAAGGGCGAGGGCGCGGCCGACTGGCTCAACTCGGTCTTCGCCAACAACATGCCGAAATCCGTGGGCCGCTCCTGTCTCACGCCGCTCATCTCGGTGCGCGGCGGCATCGCGGGTGACGCGACCGTGACGCGCGTGGCCGAGGATGAATTCTGGGTCGTCTCCTCGGGCATGGCCGAGCGGTATCACAAGCGCTTCTTCGACATGGTGCCGCTGCCCGAAGGCACAACCTTCGAATCGATGACCGAAGCCATGTGCGGCTTCAACGTCGCGGGCCCGAAATCGCGCGAGCTTCTGCAGCGCCTCACCAATGAAAGCCTCGCCACCGAGGACTTCCCCTTCATGCGCTCGAAGATGATCGACATCGCGGGTGTCCGCTGCCTGGCCCTCCGGGTCAGCTTCACCGGCGATCTGGGATGGGAGCTCCATTGCCGGACCGAGGATCAGAAAAAGCTCTACGAGGCCCTGCTCGAGGCCGGCAAGGAGTTCGACGCGGGTCCCGTCGGCGCGCGCGCGCTCATGTCGATGCGGGTCGAGAAGGGCTACGGCTCGTGGAGCCGCGAATACAGCCCCGAGTATTTCCCGCACGAGGTGGGGCTCGACATGCTGTGCAAGATGGACAAGGAATTCCTTCACAAGGCGGAGGCCCAGAAGGTTGTGTCCGAGCCCAAGCGCGAGGAGCTGGTCCTGCTGCACGTGGACGAGGAGGACACCAGCGCCTCGAACGCGGACGCCACGGGGGGCGAGCCCATCTTCCGCGACGGCCAGGGCATCGGGCGCGTCACCTCGGGCACCTACGGCTACACGGTCGGGATGAGCCTCGCGCTAGGGTACATCAAGGCCGGCGCCGCCGCTCCCGGCGACGCGCTCGAGGTCATGATCCTGGGCCGTCCGCACAAGGCCACGATCCTCGCGGATCCGCCCTTCGACCCCAAGGGCGAACGCCTCCGCGCCTGACAGGACAGGGGGGGCACGGGTCGCCCCCTTTATTCGAGCTTGCGGATCTTCAGCCGCGTGATCCGGTTGTCGGTCCGCTCGATCACCTCGAAGCGGAAGCCGTGGAAGATGAACACCTGGCTTTCCTTCGGGATCATCTGTGCCTCGTGAATGACGAGGCCCGCCACCGTGTTCGCCTCGTCATCCGGCAGCGACCAGTCCGTCGCACGGTTGAGGTCGCGGATCGTCATCGCCCCGTCCACCACCACGTTGTTGTCCTCGGCGCGGCGGATCATTCCTTCCTCGTCGCTGTCGAACTCGTCGGTGATCTCGCCCACGATCTCCTCGAGGATGTCCTCGAGCGTGATGAGTCCCTGCAAGGTGCCGTATTCATCGACGACAAGCGCGAAATGGCTGCGCATCCGCAGGAATTGCCGCATCTGGTCGTCGAGCGTCGTGGTCTCGGGCACGAAATAGGGCTTCTTGGCGACCTTGAGGATATCGAACCCGTCCAGCGCGCTGCCCATCTCGTCGCCCGCCTGCACCAGCTTGTACATCGCGCGCAGCAGGTCCTTGGCGTGCACCACGCCCACGATGTTGTCGGGCTCGTCGCGAAAGACCGGCAGGCGCGTGTGGCTCGACTTGAGGCATTGCTCGAGGATCGCCTGCGCGCCGTCCGCGGCGTTGATCATCTCGATCTGGCTGCGGTGGAGCATGATCTCCTCGACCGCGCGGTCGCCAAGGTCGAGCGCGCCCAGGATACGGTCGCGGTCCTCCTTCTCCACCACGCCCTCGGACTGCCCGAGATAGAGCGCGCCCGCGATCTCCTCGCGCACGGCGAGGATGTGGCTGTCGGGATCGGTCTGCACCCCGAAAAGCCGCAGGACCCCGCGCACGAAGAACCGCACCGCGCTCACCACCGGCGCGAAGATGCGGATGACGATCGTGATCGCCGGCGCCGCGCGCGACGCGGCCGCCTCGGCATTGGTGATGGCATAGGTCTTGGGCAGCACCTCGGCGAAGACCAGCACCAGCAGCGTCATCACCAGCGTCGCCAGGGCCACGCCGGATTCGCCGAAGAGCCGGGTGAACAGCGCCGTGGCAAGCGAGGCCGCGAGGATGTTCACGAGGTTGTTGCCCAGGAGCACCGAGCCGATCAGCCGCTCGTTGTCCTCGGTGATCGACAGCGCGCGCTCGGCCCCGCCATCGCCCCGTTCGGCCCGCGCCTTCAGCTTGCCGCGCGACGCGGCGGTAAGCGCGGTCTCGCTCCCCGAGAAGAAGCCCGAGAGGACGAGAAGGGCGAGGATCGCCCCCGTGGTGATCCAGAAGGCGGAATCGAACGATAGGCTTGCGGCGTCCATGTGCGAGGAATTCCCTTGTTTGCGAGGGTTATGGGGTGCCGGGCGCGCGCGATCAAGGGGGCGGGGCGCCGCAACCCCGCTCGGAAGCCTCGCGCCGGGCTAAGCGTCCGCCTCGCGCTCGCCGCTTCCCGCGTTTCGCTGGTCCGTCTCGCCCGCAAGGGGATGATGGGTGAGCACCAGCGTCCGAAGCCGCTCCTCGAGCACGTGGGTATAGATTTCCGTCGTCGCCACGTCCGCATGGCCCAGCAATGCCTGGATCGCCACCAGATCGGCCCCGTTCGCCAAAAGATGCGTGGCGAAGGCATGGCGCAGCGTATGCGGCGTGACTGCTGCCACGGGAACGCCGGCAGCGACGGCCAGTTCCTTGATCAACATGTAGAACCGATGACGGGTCAGGTGCCCCGCCTTCCCGCGCGACGGAAAGAGGTGGGGCGAGGGCGGATGCCCTTTCGACCGCGCCTTGTCCTCGGCCCGGTCGCGTTCCGCGAGCCATTCGGCAAGGGCGGTCCGCGCCGGCGGCGAAAGCGGCACAAGCCGCTCCTTCCCGCCCTTGCCGCGAATCATCAGCATGCGCGGATCGCCCCGCGCCGCGGCGACGGGAAGCCCCACCAGCTCGCTCACGCGCATCCCCGTGGCATAGAGAAGCTCCATGAGGCAGGTGTTGCGCAACCGCTCTCCCGCGCCGCGCCCATGGGTCCGCGCCGCCGCCAGGAGCGCCTCGACCTGGCCCTCGCTCAACGTCTTCGGCAGCGACTTGGCGCGGCCGGGCCCCTTGATCCGTTGCGCCGGATTGTCGGGGCGCAGCCGGTCGTCGAAGGCAAAGCGGTAAAGCTGCTTGATCGCCGACAGACGCCGCGCCCGCGTGGCCTGGGCCAACCCCTGCGCATCGCAATGAACCAGGTAGCCCTCGATCGCGCGCTGGTCGGCTTCAGCGATGGAATGCCCATTCCTTTCGAGCCATTGTTCGAAATCCTTCAGGTCACGCGCATAGGCTAGAAGCGTGTTGTGCGCAGCCCCGGTCTCGGCGGCCTGGGCATCGAGGAAAAGCGCGATCCAGGGATGCGCGCTCATTCCCGCGCTCCGAGGATCAGCAGTTCCAGCGCCGCACGGCGCGCGGTATCCTCGAGCCCCACGGCCCGCAACGTCGTCAACGCATCCGCGATCTCGTCGTAATCCTCCGGGCCGGCGCGGTCGAGCAGCGTGGCGGCGCTGAGGATCGCCTCGCCCAGCTTCCCGTCGCGCAGCGCCGTGTCGTGACGCGGCGCCGGCCGCGACGGGCGGGTGAAGGCACCCGCGATGTGACGGGCAAGCGGTGAGGGCGCCGCATCAGGGTCCGGGCGGCCCCGCGCGATCGAGGCCAGGAACTGCGCATCCGCATCCTCCGGCGCATCCTCGGCCGCGCGTTCATAATTGTCCGACAGCAGCCTGATGCGCCAGGCCAGCGTCCGTGCGTGATCGGGCAGGTCAAGCGCCGCCAGTCGTTCGTCGTAAAGACGCGCGAACGCGACCTCCAGGTCGATCCGCCGCATATGCGTCCAGGCCCGCGGCAGGGTTTGTGCAACGGCGGTCGCGTCTTCGTCCTCCACCGCGCGGTCGAGCGCCTGTATCGCCGCCACCCGGTCCCAGATCCCGCCCGAGGCCGCGGGGTCGCGGTCGGTATAGAGCCCGAGAAGTCGGTTCTCGGACAGCGCACCGGTGCGCACCAGGCGCTCCGCGGCCTCGATCTCGGCCTTCCAGCCCGACGTGTTGCGCAGATCGGCATTCGCGAAGGCCCGCGGCAGGTTGCGCGTGGGCAGGGGCGTTCCCGCGGCCTCGTAAAGCTGGAAGATGAGCGGCGAGGGCTCCGACGGCGGGGCAAGTGTCACGGCGTCGTGGATAAGCTCGGGATCGAGGAACTGCGCCAGGAGCAGGTCTTCGGTCTTGTCGAGCATCCCGATCGCATGGGCGCCGTCATAGAGAAGCGCGGCCGTCTGCCAGTCGCCCGCGCGCGCGTGACAATAGATGCGCGCGGCAAAATCCATGAGCAATTCCGGGTTCTTGGAAAGCGTTCTGCATGCGGCTTCCTCGTTCCCGGTCAGCAGCGAGAGGTCAAGCCACCGACCGAAAAGTTCCGGCGTCTCCGGTCCGGCCCGCTCGAGAAGCGCGTAGGCCGGCTCGATGGCCCCGAAGCGGATGAGCGCGTCGATCCGCGTGCGCAGGAACGAGCCGTCATCGCCCGCCGGCGGCTCCGCCTCGGCCAGAAGCAGCGTGTAATAGAGCGCCTGCACCGCCGGAAGCGGTTCCGCCGTCGCCCGTTCCCACAATGCTTCGAGCTTCGCTTCCTGGCTGGCGGTCCAGAGCGTCGGCGGCAGGCCCGTGACGTCACCGGCCAGAAGGCCCACCGCGTCGCGCCGCACATCGTCGAGCGCCATGACCGTGATCTCGGGCACCGTCACGCCTTCGGCCACCGGCGCCTCGGCGTCGGGCGCGACACGGGGCGGGGCGACGGGCACACGCGCCGCCTCGTCGAGCCACCCGATCGCCGAAAGCGGCTCCTGCGCCGCCGCCGGCAAGGCAAGGATCAGCGCGACGAGAAAGGGGTTAGCCGCCTTCAAGTATGATTTCCTGACGAATCTCTTCGCGGGGCGGTGTGAAGTCCGCCCCGAAGAACGGACCCAGATACGCATAGGCGACAAGCGCGACGAACGCCAAAATGATGAGGTAAATCAGCCATTTGATCAATCGTCCCAATGTGTGCCTGCCCAGTTTGCCCGTGATTTTGAGCACTTTATATATGGCCTTTCTAGCAAGATCACGTCATGAGGGGCAAAAAATCGGGGATTGGCGGGGAGGTGCCGACAGTGACGCGCGCGGGCGCATTCAGGCTGAAGAAGACGGTCGTCATGGTGGGGATGATGGGCGCCGGCAAAACCGCCGTTGGGCGCGCGCTCGCCGCCCGGCTGGATGTCCCTTTCCTCGATTCCGACGCCGAGATCGAAGCCGCCGCCGCCATGTCCATCGCCGAGATCTTCGAGCGTGACGGTGAGGCGTTCTTTCGTGATCGCGAGGCGCGGGTGATCGCGCGTCTGCTGGCCTCCGAGCGCGCGATCCTCAGCACCGGGGGCGGTGCCTTCATGAACCCCGAGAACCGCGAAACCATCTCGGCCAAGGGTGTGTCCGTGTGGCTCAACGCCGATCTGGCACTTCTCTGGAGCCGGGTGAAACACAAGGATACCAGGCCCTTGCTCCGCACCCCTGATCCCTACGCGACGCTGGCCGAGCTCTACGAGGCGCGCATCCCGCATTACGCGAAGGCCGATATCACCGTCCCGTCGGAGGCCGGGCTCAGCATCGACGACATGGCCGACCGCGTGATCGACGCGCTGCTTGACCGGCCCGATGTGCTTGAGGTGGTGCGATGACCGAAACCGTGCATGTGGACCTCGGAGCGCGCTCCTATGACGTGCTGGTGGGCCCCGGCCTGATCGCCGAGGCCGGCGCCCGGATCGCGCCCCTCCTGGGCCGGCCCCGCGTCGCTGTCGTGACCGATGAAAACGTGGGCGGCCTGCATCTCGAGGCGTTGAAGAACGGGTTGCAAGCATCTGGAATCGAAGTGGTTTCCCTCGCATTGCCACCCGGAGAAGGAACCAAGAGCTGGGCCTCGTTGGAACAGGTGGTCGAATGGCTCCTGAAGCAGCGGGTCGAGCGCCGGGACGTGATCCTGGCCTTCGGGGGTGGCGTGATCGGCGACCTGGTGGGCTTCGCCGCCGCGATCCTGCGGCGCGGCGTGCGCTTCGTGCAACTGCCCACGAGCCTGCTTGCGCAGGTGGATAGCTCCGTCGGCGGCAAGACCGGCATCAACTCGCGCCACGGCAAGAACCTCGTCGGCGCCTTCCATCAGCCGAGCCTCGTGCTCGCCGACACCGAGGTGCTGGGCACGCTCCCCGAACGTGATTACCTCGCGGGGTACGGCGAGGTCGTCAAATATGGTCTCCTGGGGGATGCCGAATTCTTTCAGTGGCTTGAGGGCAACGGCTCATCCGCCGCCCGTGGCGACATGGCGGCGCGCATCCATGCCGTGCGCCACTCGGTCAGCATGAAGGCCGATATCGTCGCGCGGGATGAAACCGAGCAGGGCGACCGTGCGCTCTTGAACCTCGGGCATACGTTCTGCCACGCGCTCGAGGCCGCCACCGGCTATTCCGGGCGTCTTTTGCATGGCGAGGGCGTGGCGATCGGCTGTGCGTTGGCATTCGAACTGTCCGCGCGTCTCGGACTTTGCCCGCAAGAGGAGCCGAGCCGTGTGCGTGCCCATCTGCGCGACATGAAGATGAAGGTCGATCTGTCGGATATCGAAGGGGAATTGCCGGATGCCGACGGCCTTCTCGACCTCATGGCGCAGGACAAGAAGGTAATCGATGGCAAGCTGCGCTTCATCCTCGCGCGCGGGATCGGTGACGCCTTCGTGACCTCCGACGTGCCGCGCGACGCCGTGCGCAACGTGCTGGCCGATGCGCTCGCCGCGCGGGGAGGTTAGGGCGAGCGGGTCCCTCACCCCGAAGACGTGACGAACCGCCCGCGGGTCCGGTTCGCGATCGCCACGAGCGACAGCATCACAGGCACCTCGACAAGCACGCCCACCACCGTGGCCAGCGCCGCGCCGGAATTGAGCCCGAAGAGGCTGATCGCGACGGCGACGGCCAGTTCGAAGAAATTCGACGTGCCGATCATCGCGCAGGGCGCCGCGATCCGGTGCGGCACCCGCAGGACGTAGGCGGCGCCGTAGGCCAGCGCGAAGATGCCGTAGCTCTGGATCACGATCGGCACCGCGATGAGCGCGATCACCAGCGGTTTCGCCAGGATCGTGTCGCCCTGCAACCCGAAGAGGATCGCGACCGTGGCGACGAGGCCGATCATCGACCACGGCTTGATCCGCGCGACGAAGCCGTCGATCCGCTCCGCCGACCCGAGCGCGCGGCGCGTGAACAGCCCCGCGATGAGCGGCAGCACGACATAGAGCACCGTGGCCAGCACCAGCGTCTCCCACGGCACGGAGATGTCCGTCACGCCCAGGAGAAGCGCCACGATCGGCGCGAAGGCCACGACCATGATGAGATCGTTCACCGACACCTGCACGAGCGTGTAGGTAGCATCCCCCCGCGTCAGCTGCGACCAGACGAAGACCATCGCCGTGCAGGGCGCGGCACCCAAGAGGATCAGCCCGGCGATGTATTGCGCGGCATCCTCGGGCGCGATCCAGGGCGCGAAGACGTGGTCGAAGAACAGGACCGCGAGCAGCGCCATGGTGAATGGCTTGATCAGCCAGTTGACCACCAGCGTGACGATCAGCCCCTTCGGTTGCTTCGCGACGCCCGCGACGGCGCGGAAATCGACTCCGACCATCATCGGGTAGACCATCGCCCAGATCAGCACCGCCACCACGAGGTTGATCGACGCGACCTCGGCCGCGGCGATCGCACTCACGAGTCCCGGCGCGACACTGCCCACCGCGATGCCGAGAATCATCGCTGCCCCCACCCAGAGCGTCAGGTAGCGTTCGAACGTGCCGAGCGGCTCAGGCGCGGTGGTGTCGGTCATGGTCATCCTCGATCTTTCGGTTTCGGGTCAGCGCGCCGGTATGCGCGTGTCGTCATCGCGCCCGATCGCGTCGAGCCGCGATTGCAGCGACATCGCGTCGAGCGTTTCGAGCGGCAGCGCCGTGAAGGCGTCGATCCGGCGGGTCAGCATCCGGTAGGTTTCGGCGAAGGCGAGCGCTTCCTGCGCGTCGGATCCCGTCACGGCAGCCGGATCGGGCAGGCCCCAATGCGCAGTCGCGGGCCTGCCGGGCCAGACCGGGCAGACCTCGCCCGCCGCATTGTCGCAGACGGTGATGATGAAAGCCATTTTCGGCGCGTCCGGTTCGGCGAATTCATCCCAACTCTTGGACCGCAGGCCGGACGTGTCATGCCCGAGCTGGTCGAGCAGCGCGATCGCGCGTGGATGCGGTGCGCCGGAGGGGTGCGAGCCGGCTGAAAAGCCGCGGAACCGTCCCGCGCCCCGCGCCGTCAGGATCGCCTCGGCAAGGATCGAGCGGGCAGAGTTGCCGGTGCAGAGAAACAGGACGTTTCGGATGGCGGTCATCAGGCGGCCCCTTCAGCAGCAGGTGAGTTCGGAAATGAGCGGTCGGCAGCGATCCGGGTGGCCGCCGCAGCAATCCTCGAGCAGGAAGCCGAGCAGGCGGCGGATGCCGTCGTGATCCGCGTGGTAGCGGATGGCGCGGCCCTCGCGCGTGCTGCGGATCAGGCCCGCATGGCGCAGCGCGGCGAGGTTCGCGGACATCGTGTTCTGCTTCGTGTCCAGCGCCTCGGCGATCTCGCCCGCCAGCATGCCCGCATCGCCCGCGACGACGAGGCGGCGGAACACGTCGAGCCGGAGCGGCTGCGACAGGGCGGCGAAGGCGGTGGCGGCGGTTATCGTATCCATATATCGTGAAATACGGATATATACCGGGCGCTGCAAGTGAAGGTTTCGTGACAGCCGTGAAGGACCGTCAGCCGCCGAGCTTCACCAGCGCGTGCCGCTTCTTGCCCGCGCTCAGCTTGATCGGCTGTGCGAGCGCGCCCGCGTCGATCATCACGCCCGCATCGGTGAGCGGCGCATCGTCCATCCGCGCGCCGTTCTCGGCGATGAGGCGCTTGGCCTCCTTGCCCGATTTGGCGAGACCCGAGCGCACCAGAAGCTGCACCACCGAGATCCCGTCGCCCAGTTCCTCGGCCGACAGCTCGACCGTCGGCAGGTCGTCGCCCACACCGCCGCGCTCGAACACCTCGCGCGCCGTGGCCTGTGCCGCCGCCGCGGCCTCGGCCCCGTGGAGAAGCGTCGTCACCTCGTCGGCCAGCACGATCTTGGCCTCGTTGATCTCGGATCCTTCCAGCGCGCCCAGCCGTTCGCATTCCTCGACCGGCAACTCGGTATAGAGCTTGAGGAACCGGCCCGTGTCGGCATCCGTGGTGTTGCGCCAGAACTGCCAGAACTCGTAAGGCGAGAGCATGTCGGCATTGAGCCAGATCGCGCCGCCCTGGCTCTTGCCCATCTTGCGCCCGTCCGACGTGGTCAGAAGCGGCGAGGTCAGGCCCCAGACCTCGCGCTCGATCACCCGGCGCGTGAGGTCGATGCCGTTCACGATGTTGCCCCACTGGTCCGAGCCGCCCATCTGCAGCCGGCAGTCATAGCGCCGGTTCAGCTCGAGAAAGTCGTAGGCCTGGAGGATCATGTAGTTGAACTCGAGGAACGACAGCGATTGCTCCCGGTCGAGGCGCGACTTCACGCTCTCGAACGAGAGCATCCGGTTGACCGAGAAATGCCGCCCGATATCGCGCAGGAACTCGAGATAGTTGAGCCCGTCGAGCCACTCGGCGTTGTCGAGCATGAGCGCATCCGTCTCGTCCTCGCCATAGGTCAGGTAGGAGGCGAAGACCGCCTTCATCCCCGCGATGTTGTCGGCGATCTGCGCAGGCGTCAGCAGCGGCCGCTCGTCGGCGCGAAAGCTCGGATCGCCCACCTTGGTCGTCCCGCCCCCCATGAGCGTGATCGGCTTGTGGCCGGTCTTCTGGAGCCAGCGCAGCATCATGATGTTGAGCAGATGCCCCACATGCAGCGATGCCGCCGTCGCGTCGTAACCGATATAGGCCGGCAGGACACCGCGCACCATCGCCTCGTCCAGCCCTTGCAGATCGGTGCAATCGGCCATGAAGCCACGTTCGATCATGACGGCCAGGAAATCGGACTTCGGATGATAGGTCATGGCGCTTGTCCCGCGGTGATTTGCGCGGCATGTATAGGGGCGCAACTGCCGAAGGAAAAGGCCATGTTGGGGCCGGGGATCAGGAGGGCCGCGGGAGCCATGTCGGGCACCTCGCTCGACGGGGTGGACGTGGCCGTGATCGAAACCGACGGCGAGCGGATCGCGGGTTTCGGCGAGACCGGCTATCGCGCCTATACCGAGGCAGAGCGCAGCGTGCTCCGCGCGGCCCTCGGGCGCTGGCCGGGCGAGGAGCTGACCGAGGCCGAGCGCGTGGTGATGGACGCGCACGAGGAGGCGCTGCTGCCGCTCGACGCCGAAATCGTGGGCTTCCACGGCCAGACCCTCGCGCATGAACCCGAGGGGCGCGGCACGCATCAGCTCGGTGACGGCGCCATGCTGGCAGAACGGCTGGGGCGGCCCGTGGTGTGGGATTTCCGCAGTGCCGACATCCGGCTCGGGGGGCAGGGCGCGCCGCTCGCGCCCTTCTATCACTTCGCCTGCGCCAAGTGGATGGGCGCGACCGAACCGCTGGGATTTCTCAATCTCGGCGGCGTCGGCAACCTCACCTGGATCGACCCGCGCCGCGATGCGCCGCAGGTGCCGGGCGCGCTGCTGGCCTTCGACACGGGTCCCGCCAACGCGCCCATCGACGACGTGATGCAGGCGCGGCTGGGGCAGGCTTGCGATCGCGACGGGCGGCTCGCACGGCGCGGCACCGTGGCCGAGGGCGCGCTCGAGACATTTCTCGAAGACCCGTATTTCTTTCGCATGCCGCCCAAGTCGCTCGACCGCAACGCCTTTCACGACATGATCGAGCGCGTGCGCGAGCTGCCTGACGCCGACGCGGTGGCGACGCTCACGGCGATGAGCGCCGCGGCGGTGATGCGCGGGATGGAACATTGCCCCGCGCCGCCCGCGCGGCTTCTGGTCGCGGGCGGCGGGCGGCACAACCCTGTGCTGATGGAGATGCTGGCGGCGGCGCTCGACTGTCCCGTCGACCCGGTCGAGACGGTGGGACACGACGGCGACATGCTCGAGGCGCAGGCCTTCGCCTTCCTCGCGGTGCGCGTGGCGCGCGGACTGCCCACCTCGTGCCCCTCCACCACGGGCGTGCGGGCCTCGGTCTGCGGCGGCACGCTCAGCCGACCCGAGGCCGCGGCGTGACGCGCTATGATCTCGACGCCGGGGCGGGCGGAGGGACGCGGATCGGTCTCGTCGTGCTCTCCACCGACGAGACGCTCGAACACGAGGCGCGGCTGGCCTTCACCGGCCGTGACGTCAACCTCCTGCACGCCCGCATCCCCTCCATCGCCGAGGTCAGGCCCGACACGCTCGCCACCATGGCCGACGAGATGACGGCGACGGCCGCGCTCCTGCCGCTGGGGCTTTCGGCGCTGGGCTATGCCTGCACCTCGGGCGCCACGGTGATCGGGCCCGCCGAGGTCGCGCGCCTTCTTCACATCGCGCATCCCAACGTTCCCGTCAGCGACCCGATGACCGCGGTGATCGCGGCGCTGCGCGCGCTCGACGCATCCCGCATCGCGCTGGTCACGCCCTACCTGCCAAGCGTCACGGCCCCGATGCGCGCCCATCTCGCGGGCCACGGGATCGAGGTCACGCACGAGGTGAGCTTCGGCGAGGGCGACGACCGCCGCGTCGGACGCATCACCGAGGCCAGCACCCGCGCCGCCATGCTCGAGGCCGCCCGCGCGCCCGGCACCGAGGCGATCTTCGCAAGCTGCACCAACCTGCGCAGCTTCGGCATCATCGACCGCGTCGAGGCCGAGACGGGCCTGCCCGTCGTCACCTCCAACCAGGCGCTGCTGTGGCATCTCGTCTCGCTCGCGGGCCTTCCCGCCGGCGGCTCCGGGCCGGGCCGCCTCTGGCAGGACTGAGCGCCCGGCCCGTCAGGGCCCGGTCACATGCCGTTGCGCGGCACCTCGTGAGACCATTCCTTCTCGTGGAAAAGCGCGTCGCCATCGTAGCACCGCGTCACCGCCCGAAGGTGAAACGTCTCCGCATCGGACCACATTTCGGCCCGCGTCTCGATCCGGGGCCGCCAGCCTTCGCGCGCGAAGCCGCCTTCCTGCGTCATCACCGCCCGCGCGCTCGACGGGTCCGCGCCGATCTCGTAGAGGCGGTCCGAGAGGTCGCCCATCTCGGTGCCCGTCGCGTCAAGCCGGATACGGCCCACCGGACCGAAAACGCCGCCGTCGATCATCATGCGCGAACCGAGACGCCCGGTCATCGCGTCGTAACAGACCTCGCGGTTCATCGAACCCCCGCGCAGTTGCGTCATCGCCGGTGCCGCCGCGGGCGCGGGGACGGGCAGGGGGCGCGGCGTGGTCGCGTCAGGCGTCGCGCGCCGCACCGGCAGGTCGAGCCGCGCCTCGCCGGGACGCAGGGTCAGGGCGACCGGCTCGGGCGCAGGCCAGAGCATCGGCCAATATCCCGACGAGAGCTTCAGCATCAGCCGATGCCCCTCGGGCAGGCGGTAGCTGGTCGCGTGAAACTCGATCGCGATCTCCACCGCTTTGCCGGGGGTGAGCGGCAGGGCCTGCTCCGGTCCCTCGCGATGCGCCGGGTTGGCAAAGCCGCGCGTGATGACCGTCTGCGCGCCGTCGGGTGCCTCGTCCACCAGCAGGGCGGCTATCTGCGCCTGGGGTTTGTCGGCCGCGATGCTCAGCGTCATGCGCGGCACGCCCAGGATGTCGAGCGGCCCTTCCCGAACCGCGTCGCGGAACTCCAGCGCCCCGACGCCGTCGAGCCGCGCGTCGCCCGGAATATCGCCCGGCGTGGCGAAGGACATGTTGTCACCCGCCATCTGCCCGTAGCTCGTGGGTGTCCTCACCTCCATGGCGGGACCGTCCTCGGCCTCCGCGCCCAGCGTCCCCGCGTTCAGCCACAAGCGGCGCGTTTCGATATTCGGGCTGGGCCAGCACGGCTCCTCGACCCACACCCCCTCGCGATGGGCATGGATCGGCGCGGGCGGCACGGCCTCCTGAAGGTAGAGACGCAGGCGCGGCTCGTCCATCAGCCCCGTGTCGCGCCCCTTCATCCAGTGATCCCACCACCGGATCAGCTCGGCGGGGAAATCCACCTGCGGCCCCGGCGCGCCCTCGTGCGGATAGAGATGCCCCCAGGGTCCGATCATCACCTTGACCGGCGCGCGCGCGTGTTCGGCCATGCGGAAGGGCGTGTTGCGATAGGCATCGGCCCAGCCGCCGAAGATATAGACCGGCACCTCGATCGCGGCGTAATCCTCGCAGACCGAGCCATGCCGCCAGAACGCGTCGCGCGTCTGGTGCTCCAGCCACTCCGCCGGCCAGAACTCCGCCGCGTCGAGCCGCGCGCGCCACATGTCGCGCCAGCGCTCGCCCACGATCTCGGGGTCGGGCGGCTGCGCCATGAAAAGCTGCATGATCGCGCCCCACCAGAAATTGTCGGTCATGAGGCAGCCGCCGCTGAAATGGATGCATTCGGACCAGCGGTCGTCGGTGCCCATGACCGGCGCGATTGCCTTCAGGCCCTCGGGCCGCCGCGCCGCGATCTGGTAGGAGCTGTAGGCGCCCCAGCTCTTGCCGAACATGCCCACCTGGCCGTCCGACCAGTCCTGCGCCCGGATCCAGGCGATCACGTCGCAGCCGTCCTGGATCTCCTGCTCGAGATACTCGCCATGCATGATCCCGCCGCTGTCGCCCGTTCCGCGCATATCCACGCGCAGCGCGGCGTAACCCGCCTCGGCAAAGCGCGGATGCATGCTCTCGTCCCGAAGCCGCGTGCGGTCGCGCCGCCGGTAGGGGATATATTCCAGGATGGTGGGCACCGGCCCCTCGACCCCCTCGGGCCGCCAGAGCCGCGCGGCCAGTCGCACGCCATCGGGCATCTCGATCCAGATCGTCTCGGTGGTCTCGACCATGCTCCTGCTCCCCGTCGCTGCACCTTTCCGGCCATTCCTGCGCCGACCGCACGGATGATGCAATGGCTCTCTCCCGCAGCACGGCTCCGGGCCGATCATGTCATGGAACATTTTGCCCATTGTCTTTCCCACCCCTCCCCCGTTAGTGTGCGAACGCAAGCGCGGGGCGAATATCCATGTCCCGCGCACTGAGTTTCGCTGTTTCAGAAGGCAAACCGGGAACATCCCGGCATCTGACACAGACCGATTGGGCCAGGGGCGATCCCCCGGCCGCATGCATGCCCGCCGTCGCGCACGCGGCGCCCCGGGCCACCGAACGGGTGCCCCTCGCGGGTGCCGGAGAAGAACCGCGATGACGCGCGCGACAGCGACAATCAGGATCGGAGAGGCCGCTTGCGGCCGCGATCCCGCCGTGCCCGCATTCGCCTTTGACAGACACCCCGCGAGATGGTCTGCCGCTCCACCCGGACGCGGACCGTTTCGCCGGTGCAATTGGATTACATGGCCAAGAAAATGCTTATCGATGCCACCCACGCGGAGGAAACCCGCGTCGTGGTGGTGGACGGAAACAAGGTCGAGGAATTCGACTTCGAATCCGAGAACAAACGCCAGCTAGCCGGCAACATCTATCTCGCCAAGGTCACCCGCGTGGAGCCCTCGCTCCAGGCGGCCTTCGTGGATTACGGCGGCAACCGCCACGGCTTCCTCGCGTTTTCCGAGATCCATCCCGACTACTACCAGATCCCCGTCGCCGACCGCGAGGCGCTGCTCGAGGAAGAGCGCGCCTATGCCGAGGCACAGCAGGACCGCGAGGATGACGAGGACAAGCCCAAGCGCTCCCGCCGCAGCCGCGGCAAGTCCAAGGCGGCCGATGCACGGACGGGCGACGCCGTCGAAACCTCCGAGCCGATCGAGGGCATGGAGACGATCGACACGTCCGACGACGACGGCGACGGCGCCGACGAGGAGGGCACCTCGCCCATGGAGCGCGTGGGCGAAACCCCCGTCGAGGAACCCGACGATCCGAACGGCGACCCCGATGACGACGCGTCCGACGACGACACCGCCTCGGACGACTCCGGTGACGACGACGAGAGCGACGATGACGACAATGGCGATGGCGACCGGGACGGTGGCACCACCCGCAACAACGGCCGCCGCGGCCGGTCGCGGGGCGGCGACGCGTCCGAGAAGGACGACAGCATCGAATCCGTGGCCGATGACGACGACCAGGAGGACATCCGCCCGCCGAGGAAACCCCGTCCGCGCCGCTACAAGATCCAGGAAGTCATCAAGGTCCGCCAGATCCTGCTCGTTCAGGTCGTGAAGGAGGAGCGCGGCAACAAGGGCGCGGCACTCACCACCTATCTCAGCCTCGCGGGCCGCTACTGCGTGCTCATGCCCAACACCGCGCGCGGTGGCGGGATCAGCCGCAAGATCACCAACGCCGCCGACCGCAAGAAGCTCAAGGCCATCGCGACCGAGATCGACGTGCCCAAGGGTGCGGGCCTGATCGTGCGCACCGCCGGGGCCAAGCGGACCAAGGCCGAGATCAAGCGCGACTACGAGTATCTTCAGCGGCTCTGGGAACAGATCCGCGAACTGACGCTCAAATCCATCGCGCCCGCCAAGATCTACGAAGAGGGCGACCTCATCAAACGCTCGATTCGCGACCTCTACAACCGCGACATCGATGAGGTCATCGTCGAGGGCGAGCGCGGGTATCGCATCGCCAAGGACTTCATGAAGATGATCATGCCGTCCCACGCGAAGAACGTGAAGAACTACCACGACACCATGCCGCTCTTCGCGCGCCACCAGGTCGAAAGCTACCTCGCGGCGATGTTCAATCCCACGGTGCAGCTCAAGTCGGGCGGCTATATCGTCATCGGCGTGACCGAGGCGCTGGTGGCCATCGACGTGAACTCCGGCCGCGCCACCAAGGAAGGGTCGATCGAGGAAACCGCGCTCAAGACCAACCTCGAGGCCGCCGAGGAGGTGGCCCGCCAGTTGCGCCTGCGCGACCTCGCGGGGCTCATCGTCATCGACTTCATCGACATGGACGAGCGCAAGAACAACGCCGCCGTCGAGAAGCGCATGAAGGACAAGCTCAAGACCGACCGCGCGCGCATCCAGGTCAGCCGCATCTCGGGCTTCGGCCTCATGGAGATGAGCCGCCAGCGCCTGCGCCCCGGCATGATCGAGGCCACGACACAGCCCTGTGCGGCCTGCCACGGCACCGGCCTCATCCGCTCGGACGACAACCTCGCGCTGTCGATCCTGCGCCAGATCGAGGAGGAGGGCGTGCGCCGCCGCTCCCGCGAGGTGCTGGTGAAATGCCCCGTGAGCATCGCCAACTTCCTCATGAACCAGAAGCGCGAGCATGTGGCGGGAATCGAGGCGCGGTATGGCCTTTCCGTGCGGATCGAGGGCGACCCGACACTCATCAGCCCCGATTTCAGCCTCGAGAAGTTCAAGACCGCGACCCGCGCCGTGCCCGAAGTGGCCGCGCCCGTGGTCTCGGTGGACAGCTCGATCATGGACGATCTCGATGACGAGGCCCTGACCGAGACCGCCGCGCCCATGTCCGACAACCTGCCACGCGGCGAGGACGACGAGGGCGAGGATGACGACAAGCCCAAGAAGAAACGCCGCCGCCGGCGCCGCCGGGGTGGCTCCAAGAAATCCGGCAACGGCGAGGGCCAGCAGGCCGACGACTCGGCAAGCGATTCCGACGACGGGGACGACGCCGATACGGATGCCACGGAAAGCTCCGACGCGAAGCCCGACACGGCGAAAGCGAAGCGCGGCAAGGACGAGCGCGCCGACGAAGCCGACGAGGTGAAGGCCGAGGCCAAGACCGAGCCTGCATCGAAGGACGGGGACGAGGGCGACAAACCCAAGCCGAAGACCGTGCGCCGTTCCTCCTCGTCGCGCAAGAAGAGCGACGAGACCGGCGACAAGGGCGGCGACGCCCCCACGAAACCGGCCAAGGGCGACGCGAAGTCCGACAAGCCGGCCGAGGAAGGCGAGAAGCCCAAGCGCACCCGTGCGCCCCGGAAGAAGAAAGAGACCGCCGAGGCGGACGCGGCGGACAAGACCGACGCTGCGGCCAAGACCGAGAAGGTCGAGGCCGCCACGCCCGCGCCGTCGTCGGCGCCCGAACCGGCCCCGGAACCCGAGAAGGTCTCGGAACTCGCCGGGGCGTCGAACTCTTCGCAATCCGACGCCGCGCCGGCCCCCGACGCGCCCTCCGAGGCGGAGAGCGGTTCCGATGACGACAAGAAGCCGAAACGCCGCGGCTGGTGGTCGCTCGGCCGCTGACGGCTCGCGGATCGAACAGCGAAGGGCGGGGCCTGCCGGGTCCCGCCCTTTTTCATGTGCGACGGGTTGCGCGCGCAGGGTTTACGATTGCCCCGACTCACCCTCCACCGACACGATACCGACGTGGATACCGACGTAGATACCGACGTGGGGTTCGGCCCGTTAACCCTTGATTCGAAGTCTCAGCCGCGCACCCGGATCTCGAAGGTCAGAACCCCCTCCGCCTCGCGGGTTTCCAGCAGATCGTGGCCCGCCTCGGCGCAGAAATGCGGCACGTCCACGACCGCCGCCGGATCATCGGCCAGCATGGTCACGCGCGCATCTTTCCCAAGCGATTTCAGAAGCTTGCGAAGTTTGAGAACGGGCAGGGGGCAAAGCAGCCCTTGCGTGTCGAGGGTCAGGTGTTCGCTCATGCGGCCTGTTAACCCCGATGTGACACTTCGTCCACACACTTGTGAGCGATTGGGGCGATGACCTTTGCCGCGAAATGGCCTATCTGGGGTCCATGTTCGGCATCGACCTCATAGACGCCTCCCTCATCCCCGCCATGCTCGTCGCGCTGGCGGCGGGGCTTCTGTCGTTCCTGAGCCCCTGCGTCCTGCCGATCGTGCCGCCCTACCTCGCCTACATGAGCGGCAGCACCATCGCGCAACTGCGCGGCGACACGGCGGTGCGCAATCGCGCGCTCCTGCCCGCGCTCTTCTTCGTGCTGGGCCTTTCGACGATCTTCCTGATCCTGGGCTTCGCCGCGTCGCTCGCCGGATCGGCCTTCATGCAATACCAAGGCTATTTCAACGCCTTGGCGGGCATTCTTGTCATGGTCTTCGGGCTGCATTTCCTGCACATCCTGCGTGTTCCCTTCCTCGATCGCGAGGCGCGCGTCGATGCGGGCGACCAGGGTGGCACCGCGTTCGGCGCCTATCTCCTGGGCCTCGCTTTCGCCTTCGGCTGGACCCCCTGCATCGGCCCGCAACTGGGCGCGATTCTCTCGCTCGCGGCCTCCGAGGGGTCGGTCCCGCGCGGCACGTTTCTCCTCGCGGTCTATGCGGCGGGGCTTGGCATCCCGTTCCTACTCGTCGCGGCGTTCCTGCCGCGCATGGGCGGGCTCCTCGACTGGATGAAACGTCACATGGAGGTCATCGAGCGCATCATGGGCCTGCTGCTCTGGACCATCGGCCTCATGATGCTGACCGGCGGCTTCTCGGCCTTCGCCTTCTGGCTGCTCGAGGTCTTCCCCGGGCTCGCGGCACTCGGTTAAGCCTTACTCTGGCCCGAATCCTCCGCTAACGTCCCGCGCGAGAGGCAAGGGCATGAGCACGCAGGTCACCCACAGGCGGGTCTTCTACATTCCCGGATACGACCCCATCCACCCCCGGCGCTACAGGGAGCTGTATCGCAAGGAGGCGGCTGCGCAGGCGGCGATCAGCGGTTATGACATCACCCTGAAACCACGGGCGAAATCCGCGCAGACGGGCCGTTATGGCTGGCACGTCGATGCCGGGATCGAGGGCGCGCGCGTCGAGACCGATTTCGAGGTTCTCGTCTGGTCCGACATCGTGCGCGGCAGCATGGAGCAGGGGATCTTCGCGACCTATCTTCAACTTGCCCGCACCGCCTGGATCTACATCTCGACCGGCGCGCTTTTCCGGCTGATGCGCCTGCGCAAGGGACCGGTGATCGCGGCGCTCTATCCGGTGGTGTTCCTCGTGGTGCAGCTCGCACTTGCGGTGATGGTGGGGCTGGGGATTTACCAAATCTCCACCTTTCTGCCCGAGAGTGTCTGGACAGGCGCGGGATTCGCCCTTCTCGGATTGCTCGCCGCGTGGCAACTGCTCGAATGGTTCCGGCGCAAGGACAACAGGTTCTTCGCCTACTACCTCATGCATGACTACGCCTATTCGGCGCAGTCGCGCGGTGCCAACCCGCCCGAGCTCGAGGCGCGGATCGCCCGGTTCGTGGAGGAAATCGCCGCGGCGCTCGCGGACGATTGCGACGAGGTGCTCGTGGTCGGCCATTCCTCGGGCGCGCATCTGGGCGTGTCGATCCTGGCCGATCTCATCCGCGCGGGGCGGGTGCCGAATGAGGGGCCGGCGCTCTCGTTCCTGAGCCTCGGGCAGGTGGTCCCGATGGTGTCGTTCCTTCCCGACGCGCATCGCCTGCGCGCGGATCTCGCCTATCTCTCCACGCGGGAGGAGCTTGCCTGGGTCGACGTCACCGCGCCCGGCGATGGCTGCGCCTTCGCGCTTTGCGATCCGGTGAGCGTCACCGGCGTCGCACCCGAGGGCAAGCGCTGGCCGCTCGTCTTCTCGGCTGCCTTCACCCAGACGCTCAGCCCCGCGCGCTGGCGCGAGCTGCGCTGGCGCTTCTTCCGCCTGCATTTCCAGTATCTCTGCGCCTTCGACCGGCCGGGCGATTACGACTACTTCCGCGTCACCGCCGGACCGATGACACTCGGCGCGCGCTACCGCGACCGCCAGCCCTCGAAAAGCCGTATCGAGAAACCCGTTAACCGCTTCACCGGGATGGCCGCATGACGCACCCGCCGAAGCCGCCCGCCCGCGCAGGGCGCACATCGCTCTGGCGCTACATGCGTTTGTTTAGAAAGGATATTCTTTCGGCGCAGCCGGCACGGCTCTATCGCGCATGGATGGCCGAGTTCCGCACGCCCTTCTTCCGCTCGTTCATGTGCAACGACCCCGATCTCGTCGATCTCGTGCTCAAGCGCCGCCCCGACGATTTCCCCAAGTCGAACCGCATCCGGGAGGGGCTGATGCCGCTTCTGGGCAACTCGGTCTTCGTCACCAACGGCGAGACCTGGAAGCACCAGCGCCGCATCATCGACCCCGCCTTCGAGGGCGGCCGCCTGCGCGACACCTTCGCCGCCATGCAGGCCGCGGGCGAGGGGGCGGTCGCGCGGATGGAGGGTCTGGCCGACGGCGCACCCCACGATGTCGAGGGCGAGATGTCGCACGCCGCCGCCGACGTGATCTTCCGCACGCTCTTCTCGCTGCCCATCGAGGACCGGATCGCGGGGCAGGTCTTTGACGCGTTCCGCGCCCATCAACGCGCGCAGCCCGTCCTCAACCTGGGCGCCTTCCTTCCCCTTCCACGCTGGTTCCCGCGCTTCCACCGCCGGGAGACGAAGGCCACCGCTCGCCGCATCCGCGCGCTGATCCACGAGCTCACCGCGCGCCGCATGGCCGAGATCGAAGCCGGCACCGCCCCCGACGACCTGGCCACCAAGATCATGACCACGCCGGACCCCGAGACGGGCCGCTGCTTCGACACCGGGGAAATGGTCGACCAGGTGGCGATCTTCTTCCTCGCAGGGCACGAGACGAGCGCCTCCGCGCTCGGCTGGGCGCTCTACCTGCTCGCGCTCTTTCCCGAATGGCAGGCCCGCGTTGCCGATGAGGCCAAGGACGCCATGGCGCACGGTTTCACTTTCAGGGACATGAGCAAGCTACGGATTTCGCGTGATGTTTTCCGCGAGGCGCTGCGCCTCTACCCGCCCGTTCCCATGATGGTGCGGGAGGCTGCGTGCCCCGAGATTTTCCGCAATCGCGACGTGCCGGAAGGTAGCCAGATCGTGCTCAGCCCGTGGCATCTCCACCGCCACGAGCGCCTCTGGGACGACCCCGACGCGTTCCGCCCCGATCGTTTCGGCACCGAGAACGGGCGCGCCTGCATGCGCAATGCGTTCATCCCGTTTTCCGCGGGTCAGCGGGTCTGCCCCGGTGCCGGATTCGCGATGATCGAGGGGCCGCTGCTCCTCTCCATGCTCGTGCGCCGGTTCCGCTTCGATCCGGTCGAGGCGCGGCCCGCGATGCCCGTCGCGCACCTCACCGTGCGCGGTCGCGATGGTATCTGGCTTTCGATCACGCCGCGCGGCGGGGCACCTGCCGGATGATCCATTCCACGAAAGCGCGTGTCTCCGGGCGGTCCGCCCCGAGCGGCGTGGCGATATGATAGCTGCCCGACCGCACCGAGGACGCGCGCGCCACGCAATCGAGCGCGCCGCTGTCGAGCTCCTCTTCGATGAGGTAACTCGGCAGAAGCGCCGCGCCGAGACCCTGAACACATGCCGAGATCATCAACGAGAACTGATCGAACTGCATTCCCGACCGCGCCGGCCGCCCCTCCGCGCCGAACTCCGCCATGAAATCCGTCCAGGCCGAGGGCCGCGAGGAGAGATGAAGAAGCGGTGCGAGGCCAAGATCCTCGGCGTCGCGGATGTCGTGTGCGCGCAGGAAACCCGGCGCGGCCACCGCCAGAAGATCTTCGGGGCAGAGCGGGGTGAGCCGCGCGCCGGGCCATTCCGCGTGACCGAAATGGATGGCGAGGTCGCAGCGTTCGGCTTCGAGATCGAAGGGTTCGGTCCGGCTCATGAAGCTGAGTTCGATCTCGGGGTGGCGTGTCCGGAACTCCGGCAGGCGCGGCATGAGCCAGCGTGAGCCGAAGGTGGGCAGCACCGCAATCGACAGGATGCGCGCCCCGTCGCCCGCCGCTATCGCCCGCGCGACACTTTGCTTCAGCCGGCCGAGGTCATGCTCAAGATCCGCCGCAAAGGCACGGCCCGCATCGGTCAGCTGCACTGCCCGGCCCGCGCGACGGAAAAGCCGCAGCCCCATCGCCTCCTCCAACTCGCGCACCTGCCGACTGATCGCGCCCTGCGTGAGGCTAAGCTCGTCGGCGGCCAGGGTGAAGCTCTGATGGCGGGCGGCGGCCTGGAAACTGCGAAGCGCGGAAAGGGATGGAAGGTGGCTCATCGAAGTCCGATTCATGATCTACGCTCATGCATACCGGAGTTTTCCGTGCATTTTAATCCCTGATCGCCGCGGCTATGGTGCGCGCGACCGAGTCGGGCACGAAAGGGAGCAAGATGAAACGCATCGCCGTCATGGGATTGGGCAAGGTGGGCACGCTTGCCGCCGAGCTTCTGGTGGACGCGGGCTTCGAGGTGACGGGCTTCGACGCCGTGCCGCGCGAGGCCCGGTTCGAGACGCGGGTGCTCGACCTTTCGGACGAGGCGGGCCTGACGGGTGCGCTGTCGGATCAGGACGCCGTCCTCTCCTGCCTGCCTTTCAGTCTCAACCAGGCGCTGGCCAAGGCCGCGCATGGTGCCGGAATCCATTATTTCGACCTGACCGAGGACGTGCCGACCACCAAGGCGATCATCGAGCTTTCGAAGACGTCCAAGGGCCTCATGGCACCGCAATGCGGGCTCGCCCCCGGCTTCGTGGGGATCGTCGGTGCGGATCTCATCAGTCGCTTCGATGACTGCCGTCTGTGCAAGATGCGCGTGGGCGCGCTGCCGCAGCATCCCACGGGCCTCATGGGGTATTCCTTCAACTGGTCGCCCGAGGGGGTCGTCAACGAATATCTCAACGACTGCGAAGTTCTGGAGGACGGTCAGCTCAAATCCGTCTCGGCGATGGAATGGATCGAGAAGATCACCATCGGCGGCATCGAGTTCGAGGCCTTCACCACGTCGGGCGGTCTCGGCACCATGTGCGAGACCTATCTCGGGCGCGTGCCCAACATGGACTACAAAACCATGCGCTATCCCGGTCACGTGGACCTGATGAACTTCTTCTTTCACGAGCTCCTGATGCGTGACCGCCGCAAGGAGGCGGGCGAGATCCTCGTCAACGCCAAGCCGCCGGTGGCCGAGGACGTGGTCTATGTCCACGTGGCCGCCGAGGGCACCAAGGACGGGCGGCTGGGCCGCGAGGAATTCGTGCGCGCCTACAAGCCCATGGAGATCGCTGGCGAACGGCGTACCGCGATCGCCTGGACCACCGCCTCGTCCGTGGTCGCGGTGATCGAGATGGTGCGCGATGGAAACCTGCCGGGGCAGGGGTTCCTCAAGCAGGAAGACATTCCCCTCGACCGCTTCTTTGATACGGTAGGCGGCGAAAGATATGCCAGCGGGGGCAGGATATGACCGAATTTCGACGCGCCACGCGGCTCGAAGGGCTGGAGCTTTCCGAGATCGTGCAGGTCTCTGAGGCCGCGCGTGCGATGCGCGCCGAAGGGCATGATGTCGTGGCGCTCAGCACAGGCGAGCCGGATTTTCCCACCCCCGACCACGTGATCGAAGCCGCGCATCAGGCGGCGCTAGATGGCGACACCAACTATACCCCCACCGGTGGCACCGTCGCGCTGCGCGCCGTCGTGGCGCGCGGCGCGGGTGTCGACATGAGCCAGACGGTGATTTCCACCGGCGCCAAGCAGGTCATCGCCAACGCCATGCTGGCGACGCTCGACGAGGGCGACGAGGTGGTGATCCCGGTGCCCTACTGGACCACCTATTCGGACGTGGTGCGCATGTCGGGCGGGACGCCCGTGCTGGTGGAATGTCCTATGGAAGCGGGCTTTCGCCTGACACCGGAACAGCTGGAGGCGGCCATCACGCCGCGCACGAAATGGCTCATGCTCAACGCGCCGTCGAATCCGTCGGGCGCGGTCTATGACGAGGACCAGATCAGGGCCTTGGCCGAGGTGCTGGAGCGTCATCCCCATGTCTGGATCATGGCCGACGAGATCTACGAGCATCTGAGCTTCGTGCCTTTCACCTCTTTCCGCGAAGCCGCGCCGGAACTCGAGGGGCGGACACTGATCGTGAACGGGGTCAGCAAGGCCTATTCGATGACCGGCTGGCGGATCGGCTGGGGCATCGGGCCCGCGCCGCTTATCAAGGCGATGACGGCGGTGCAGGGTCAGGTGACGTCCGGTGCGTCCTCGATCTCGCAGGCCGCGGCGGTGGCGGCGCTGACGGGCGATCAATCGCTCCTCGCAGAACGTTGCAAGGTGATGAAAGCGCGCCGCGACAAGGTGGTCGCGGGGCTCGACGCGCTGAGCGGTATACGCTGCCCGGTGCCGGATGGGGCATTCTATGCCTTTCCGAATATCGAGGAGGCGATGGCCGCAGGTGGTTTCAAGAGTGACGCGGAGTTCTGCCGCGCGCTTCTGGAGCGCGAGGCGCTCGCGCTGGTGCCGGGCCGGGCCTTCGGGTTGCCGGGCCACGTGCGGCTCTCCTTTGCATATGCCGAGGCGTCGCTTGATGAAGGTATCGCGCGGATGGGCCGCTTCGTGGAAAGCCTGGGCTAGGGGGCAGGAATATGGATCGCGCCGAGATCGTTCACGAGAATTTCCTGCGCCGCGTCGCGACGGGCGATCTGCCCGAGGGCCGCGCGCCCGACGGGCCGCTGGCACGCGAGGAGGCGGTCGCGATCTACCGCGCCGGATGTCTCAGCCGCGCGCTCGACCGGCAAAGCCGCGCGATGCAGAAGGCGGGGCAGGGGTTCTACACGATCGGCTCGTCGGGCCATGAGGGGATGGCCGCCGTGGCCGCCGCGCTTCGGCCCACCGACATGGCCTTTCTCCATTATCGAGACGCGGCGTTCCAGATCGCGCGCAGCATGCAGGTGCCGGGCCAGACGATCACCTGGGACATGCTGCTGAGCTTTGCCACCTCGTCCGAGGATCCGATCAGCGGCGGGCGGCACAAGGTGCTGGGATCGAAGGCGCTCAGCATCCCGCCCCAGACCTCGACCATCGCGAGCCACTTGCCCAAGGCGGTGGGCGCGGCCTGGTCCATCGGCATGGCGCGGCGGCACCGTCCCGAACATGCGACGCTGCCGCGCGACGCCATCGTCTATTGCAGCTTCGGCGACGCCTCCGCCAACCACTCGACCTCGCAAGGGGCGTTCAACACCGCCAGTTGGACGTCCTACCAAGGCGTGCCGCTGCCGCTTCTCTTCGTTTGCGAGGACAACGGGATCGGCATCTCGGTCAAGACGCCGAAAGGCTGGATCGCGGCCAGTTTCAAGCATCGGCCGGGTCTGAAATACTTCCATTGTGACGGGCTCGACATCTATGACACGTATCGCGTGGCGCAGGAGGCCGCGCGCTACGTCAGGACACAGCGCAAGCCCGCTTTCCTGCACGTGCGCACCGTGCGACTTTACGGTCACGCGGGCGCGGACATGCCCACGACCTACATGCCGAAATCCGAAGTCGAGGCGGACGAGGCCAACGATCCGCTGCTGCATTCCGTGCGTCTTCTGGATCAGGCGGGCGCGATGGCGCGCGATGGCGCGCTGAAGGTCTACGAAGAGACCGGCGCGCGCGTGGTCGCGGTGGCCGAAGAGGCCGTGACGCGGCCCCGGCTCAAGACCGCCGAGGACGTGATGGCGAGCCTCATCCCGCCGAAGCGCGAATGCCGCGCCACCAACGGCCCTGAGCCCGAGGCGCGCGAGAAGGCGTTTGGCGGCGATCTGAAGGCGATGGACGACCCACAGATCATGTCCCGGCACATCAACTGGGCGCTGACGGACCTCATGCTCGAGCATTCCGAAATCGTCATGATGGGCGAGGACGTGGGCCGCAAGGGCGGGGTCTATGGCGTGACGCAGAAGCTCCAGGCGCGGTTCGGACAGGACCGCGTCGTCGACACGTTGCTCGACGAGCAATCCATTCTCGGCATGGCGATCGGCATGGCGCATAATGGCTATGTTCCGATCCCGGAGATCCAGTTCCTCGCCTACCTTCACAACGCCGAGGACCAATTGCGCGGCGAGGCGGCGACGCTGCCCTTCTTCTCGAACGGCCAATACACGAACCCCATGGTCGTGCGGATCGCGGGGCTCGGCTACCAGAAGGGGTTCGGCGGTCATTTCCACAACGACAACTCGCTCGCGGTGCTGCGCGACATTCCCGGGCTGATCCTGGCCGTGCCGTCGAGCGGGGCAGATGCCGCGCGGATGTTGCGCGAATGCGTGCGCCTCGCGCGCGAGGAGCAGCGGCTGGTCGTCTTCGTGGAGCCCATCGCTCTCTACCCGATGCGCGATCTTCACGAAGCGGGTGACAATGGCTGGCTGACCCCCTATCCGGACCCGTCCGAGCGCGCGAGCTTCGGCGAGGTGGGTATCGAGGGCGACGGCGATGACCTCGCCATCGTGACCTATGGCAACGGGCGTTACCTTTCGACCCAGGCGGCGAAACGGCTGAATGACGAGGGGATCGGAACGCGAGTGATCGACCTCCGCTGGCTCTCGCCCTTGCCCGAAACTTCGCTGCTCGAGGCCCTGGAGGGTGCGAAGCGGGTGCTGATCGTGGACGAGACGCGCCGCTCGGGCGGGGTGGCAGAGGCGCTGATGGCGGTGTGCGCCGAACATCTGGACGTGCCCTTCGCGCGCGAGGTGGCCCGGGACAGCTTCATCGCAACGGGCCCCGCCTATGCAGCGACGATGCCATCGACCGACAGTATCTTCGAGGCCGCGAAACGCCTGGTCGGGGGGGATGCATGATGCGTGCGGTGGTCATCTGCCCCGGTCGGGGGACATATAACAAGGGCGAGCTTGGCTATCTTGGGCGCCATTTCCCCGAGCCTGACTTGCTCGCGCAGTTCGACGCGCGGCGGGTCGAGCGGGGAGAGACGCCGCTCTCGGATCTGGACGGGGCCGAGAAATTCTCGCTTGCCAAGCACACGCGGGGCGACAATGCCTCGGCGCTCATCTATGCCGCGACGTTGGGGGATTTCCTGTCGATCGATCGCGATGCCGTCGAGGTGGTGGCGGTGACGGGCAATTCGATGGGCTGGTACAGCGCCCTCGGCCTTGCCGGAGCGCTTTCGCCGCGGGACGGCTTCGAGGTCGTGAACACCATGGGCGCCCTCATGCAGGAGGCGATGATCGGTGGGCAGATGGTCTATCCGATCACCGGTGGCGACTGGGTTCCGGACCCTGAGAAACGGCGCGAGATCATGAGGTTGATCGGCGATATTGATGCGCGC
Source organism: Roseovarius sp. SCSIO 43702 (assembly GCF_019599045.1). Taxonomy (NCBI): domain Bacteria; kingdom Pseudomonadati; phylum Pseudomonadota; class Alphaproteobacteria; order Rhodobacterales; family Roseobacteraceae; genus Roseovarius; species Roseovarius sp. SCSIO 43702. The sequence continues at coordinate 2,176,906 of NZ_CP080623.1, read as the reverse complement.
GACGGGTGTCATCTCACGCTGTCCATCGATCTCGGGGGAATGCTCGTTCTTGCCGGGAATCACGAGGGGCTCGATGCGTTCGAGGACGCGGTGCCGCAGATCGACGGGCGCTATCCGATGTTCCTGGCCAATCATGCGGGCTTCCATTCGCACTTGCAGGAGCCGGTGGCCGAAAGGGGCCGCGCCGCGCTTCCCGCCTCGATGTTCATGCAGCCGGACCTGCCGCTCATCGACGGGCGTGGCGCGATCTGGTGGCCGGGAGCCTCGCGGCAGGAGGCGCTTTGGGACTACACGCTGGGCCACCAGGTGACCGAAACCTACGATTTCGCGCGCGCCGTGACGGTGGCCGCGCGGGAGTTCGCGCCGGATGTCTTCATCGTGACCGGCCCCGGCACGACCCTGGGCGGCGCGGTGGCGCAATCGCTCATCGCGGCGGACTGGAAGGGCATGAAGACCAAGGACGATTTCAAGGCGAAACAGGAAAGCGACCCGGTGCTCGTTTCCATGGGAATGGAAGACCAGCGCGGGCGCGTGACGAAAGGAGAGACGACATGACCCACAAGGATGTATTGCTCAAGGCGGGCCTCTCGGAGGACGAGATTTCGGGCGGCACGATGGAAGTGCGCTCGCCCATCGACGGGGCGGTGGCCGCGAAGGTGCGCGAGACGAAAGCCTCCGAGATGGAGGGCATCATCGCCAAGGCGAACGAGGCGTTCCGCGCCTGGCGTCAGATCCCCGCGCCGCGGCGCGGTGAGCTTGTGCGCCTCTTCGGGGAAGAACTGCGCAACGCGAAGGACGAGTTGGGCGCCGTCGTCACGCTCGAGGCGGGCAAGATCGTGTCCGAGGGCCTGGGCGAGGTACAGGAGATGATCGACATCTGTGATCTGGCCGTGGGCCAGTCCCGGCAGCTTTTCGGCAAGACCATCGCGTCGGAGCGTCCGGGCCACCGCATGATGGAGACGTGGCATCCGATGGGGCCGGTGGGTATCATCACCGCCTTCAACTTTCCCGTGGCGCCCTGGTGCTGGAACGCGGCATTGGCGCTGGTGTGCGGCGATCCGGTGATCTGGAAGCCGTCCGAGAAAACGCCGCTGACCGCGCTGGTGACGCAGAAGATCCTAGAGCGGGCCATCGAACGCTTTGGTGACGACGCGCCCGAGGGGCTGAGCCAGGTTGTGATCGGCGGTGCGGATGTGGGCGACGCGCTTGTCACCTCGCGCGACGTGCCGATCATCTCGGCCACTGGATCGTGCCGGATGGGCGGCATCGTGGGGCCGAAAGTGGCCGAACGGTTCGGCCGCTCGATCCTCGAGCTTGGCGGCAACAACGCGATGATCGTGGCGCCCTCGGCCGATCAGGACATGGCAGTGCGCGCCATCGTCTTCTCGGCGGTGGGCACGGCCGGGCAGCGCTGCACCTCGCTGCGGCGGCTCATCGTGCATAACTCGATCCGCGAGGAACTCGTCGCGAAGGTTGCCAAGGCCTATGAAACCCTGCCCATCGGCGATCCGCGCAAGGACGGTACGCTCGTCGGGCCGCTGATCGACGAGGATACGCGCGAGCGGATGCAGAAGGCGCTGGAGACCGCGAAGAAGGATGGCGGGAAAGTCCATGGCGGCGAGAGCGTCGAGGGCGTCAAGGGCGGTGCCTATGTCAAGCCCGCGCTGGTCGAGATGCCGGGCCAGACCGAGATCGTCAAAACCGAGACATTCGCGCCGATCCTCTACGTGATGGGCTATGACGATATCGACGAGGCCATCGCCATGCAGAACGATGTGAGCCAGGGTCTTTCCTCCTGTATCTTCACGCTCAACGTCCGCGAGGCCGAGAAATTCGTCTCGGATTTCGGCTCGGATTGCGGGATCGCCAACGTCAATATCGGCCCCTCGGGTGCCGAGATCGGCGGCGCGTTCGGCGGCGAGAAGGAGACCGGCGGCGGGCGCGAAAGCGGCTCGGACGCGTGGAAGGGTTACATGCGGCGGCAGACGAATACCGTCAACTACTCGGACGAATTGCCGCTTGCCCAAGGGGTGAAGTTCGACATCTAAATCACTGGTAGCGCGATCTTAATCGGGCGGGGCGTCGGCCTCGCCCGTTTTTCTGCGCGCCGTGATGATCTTGCGCATCGCCGCAAGGAAGGCGTCGCGCTCCGACTGGCTCAGCGGGGCGAGCGCCTCCTCGTTTTCCGCCATTGCGGCCGCGGTCGCGGGATCCCTCAGAGCGCGGGCTTCGGGCGTCAGCCAGACGCGTTGCACCCGGCCGTCGCGCGCGTCGCGCTTGCGCGTGACGAAGCCGTCACGCTCCATCCGGGCAAGGGTGTTGGCCATGGTTGCCTGTTCGATGTCGAGGCGTTCGACCAATTGCTTCTGGGTCAGGCCGTCTTCTTCCCAAAGTTCGAGGAGGGCGGGAAATGTCCCGATGGTGAGGCCGAGCGGGCCTATACGCGCCGCGAGGCCGCGCGCGAAGAGGCGCGCCAGGTGATTTGCGAGATATCCCGCCGATTGCTCTTTCTCGAACGACATGCCGCACGATAGCAGTTGAATAGCAGGCTATGCAATAATATATAGCGAGCTATATTGATGAATCGTGGAAAAGGCCAAGACCATGAAGCAGATCATCCACCCGATCGCGGGCGCGGTTGCGCTCCTGACCATCGCAGGATTCTGGATCTCGACCGTCATTTCGGAATTTTTTCTGTCCATGGGTGCGGTCGTCGCGGTCAAGACGGTGATTCCCTGGTTTCTCCTGTTGCTGGTGCCCGCGTTGATGGCGACGGGCGGCACGGGGTTCGCAATGGGGCGCGGAATGCGGGGGCCGCTGATCGCGGCCAAGACGCGCCGCATGCCGATCATTGCCGCAAATGGTTTACTAATTCTTGTTCCCGCCGCGCTTTACCTTTCCGTGAAGGCGAGCGCCGGAGAATTCGACCGCGCGTTCTATTCCGTGCAGGGCGTGGAGCTGATCGCCGGTGCGATGAACATCGCGCTGATGGCGCTCAACATGCGCGACGGCATCCGGCTTTCGCGGAGGCGCAAGCGGGCCTGAAGCGGCAGTGATATGAGTAACGGAAGAAATTGGAGCGGGTGATGAGATTCGAACTCACGACATTTACCTTGGCAAGGTAACGCTCTACCCCTGAGCTACACCCGCGTCCGTTGGGTGAGGGTGATCTATAAAGTCTGGCCCGCGCCTGCAAGTGCAAAACGCAGGGCCGGGCCAAAATTTTTGCCTTATTCGCGCGCCGCCTCGAGCCGCCGGCGCCGACGCTGCCGCAGGAGGTTCAACCCCTCGACCGCACCCGCGAAGACCATCGCGGCGTAGATGAAGCCGCGCTCGATGTGGAAATGGAACCCGTCGGCCACGAGCGCCATGCCGACCATCACGAGGAAGGCCAGCGCAAGCATCTTGGTGCTGGGATGGGCCGCGACGAAATCGGAAATGGGCTTGGCCGCAACCATCATCACGACGATGGCGATGGAGACGGCGGCGATCATGACCTCGATATGTCGGGCGATTCCGACGGCGGTGATGACGCTGTCGATGGAGAAGACCAGGTCGAGGATCATGATCTGGATGATCACGCTCAGGAACGTGGCTCTCACGACGTTCTCCTGGGCGGTGCGCAGTTCTTCCCCCTCGACCTCGTCGAATATCTCGGTCGCGGCCTTGTAGATCAGGAACAGGCCACCCGCGATGAGGATCAGATCGCGCCACGACATCTCCCATCCCCACACTTCGGCGATGGGGTCCGACAGCCCGACGATCCAGGCAATGGAGAAAAGCAGTAGGATGCGCAGGATGAGTGCACCGGCAAGGCCCAGCACACGGGCACGGGCCTGCTGGTCTTCGGGCAGGCGCGAGGCGGCGATGGAAATGAAGATGAGATTGTCGACGCCAAGAACGATTTCGAGGATCGTGAGCGTCAGAAACGAGGCCCAGACGGATGGATCGTTGAGAAGTTCGAGCATGTGACTTTCCCGGTCCCTTTGACCGTATCAGTGCGGGACCGGGAAAATTGTTCCGTCATTCCAGCTCGATCATCAGGTCCTTCGCGTCGATCTGTCCGCTGGGGTGGACATGAACGGCCTTCACGACGGCATCGCGCTCGGCATAGATGCCGGTCTCCATCTTCATCGCCTCGATGGTCAGGAGCAGGTCGTCGGCCTTGACCTTCTGACCTTCCTTGACCGCGACCGACGACACGACGCCCGGCATGGGCGCACCGATGTGGTTGGGGTTGCCCGCCTCGGCCTTGGGACGCGCGGCGGTCTGGGACTTGACCAGGCGGTTCGGCACGCGGATCACGCGGGGTTGCCCGTTCAGTTCGAAGAACACGCGAACCTCGCCGTCCTCCTGCGTCTCGCCGACGGTCTGAAGCAGGATCTCCAGTGTCTTGCCGGGGTCGATCTCGACCGAGATCTCCTCGCCCGGTTCCATCCCGTAGAAGAAGGTGCGTGTGGGCAGGGTGCGCACCGGGCCATAGGTGCGATGGCGACCCATGTAGTCGAGAAAGACCTTTGGATACATCAGATAACCGTTGAGATCCTCGTCATCGACCTCCTTGCCCTCGAGCTGCTGAGAAAGCTCCTTGCGCGTCGCTTCGAGATCGACCGGGGCGAGGTGCTTGCCGGGACGGTCGGTATTGGGCGTCTCGCCCTTGAGCACTTTATTGACGATCTTTTCGGGAAAGCCGCCGGGGGGTTGGCCCAGGTTGCCGCGCATCATGTCGACGACCGAGTCGGGGAAGGCCACATCGGTCTCGGGGTCTTCGACCTCGGCGCGGGTGAGGCCCTGGCTCACCATCATCAGGGCCATGTCGCCCACCACCTTGGACGAGGGCGTAACCTTGACGATGTCTCCGAACATCTGGTTCACCTCGGCATAGGTGCGGGCGATTTCCGGCCAGCGATCCTCGAGCCCGAGCGAGCGCGCCTGCGCCTTGAGATTGGTGAACTGTCCGCCCGGCATCTCGTGCAGGTAGACCTCGGAGGCGGGGGCCTGAAGCCCGGATTCGAAGGCCACATACTGCGCGCGCACCTGTTCCCAGTAGTTCGAAATCTCGCGCACGCGCTCGATGTCGAGCCCGGTGGCGCGGTCGGTGTTCTCGAGCGCCTCGACGATGGAGCCGAGACAGGGCTGCGACGTGCCGCCCGAGAAGGCATCCATGGCCGCGTCGACCGCATCGACGCCCGCCTCTGCGGCGGCGAGGATGGTGGCGCCCGCGATGCCGGAGGTGTCGTGCGTGTGGAAGTGGACGGGGATGTCGAGCTCGTCCTTCAGCGCCTTCACGAGCACGCGCGCGGCGGCGGGTTTCAGAAGCCCGGCCATGTCCTTGAGGCCCAGCACATGCGCGCCGGCATCCTGCAACTCGCGCGCCATGTTCACGTAATACCTGAGGTCGTATTTCGACCGCTCGGGGTCGAGCATGTCGCCGGTGTAGCAGATCGTGCCTTCGCAGACCTTGCCGGCCTCGTTCACCGCGTCCATGGCGACGCGCATGTTCTCGACCCAGTTGAGGCTGTCGAAGACGCGGAACACGTCGACGCCCGTCTCGGCCGCCTGGCGCACGAATTCCTGCACGACATTGTCGGGGTAGTTCGTGTAGCCGACGCCGTTCGACGCGCGAAGGAGCATCTGGGTCATGAGGTTGGGCATGGCGGCGCGCAGCTCGCGCAGGCGCTGCCACGGGCACTCCTGCAGGAAGCGGTAGGCCACGTCGAACGTGGCCCCGCCCCAGCACTCGACCGAGAAGAGGCCCGGGAGGTTTGCGGCGTAGGCCGGCGCCACGCGGATCATGTCGATCGAGCGCATCCGCGTGGCGAGGAGTGATTGGTGCCCGTCGCGCATCGTGGTGTCGGTCAGCAGGAGGCGGTCCTGTGCCAGCATCCAGTCGGCGACGGCCCTGGGCCCCTCGGCCTCGAGAAGCGTGCGGGTGCCGTCGGCGGGTGCGGCGCGGCTCCGGGGCGGCTTGGGCGGCTTCGCGTCGGCGTCGGGGGCAGGCCGGCCTTGCGTTTCGGGGTGGCCGTTGACGGTGATGTCCGCGATGTAGGTGAGCACCTTGGTGCCCCGGTCGCGCCGCTTCTTGAAGGTGAAGAGCTCGGGCGTGGTGTCGATGAACTTGGTCGAATACTCGTTGCTGAGGAAGGTGGGGTGCTTGAGCAGGTTCTCGACGAAGGCGATGTTGGTGCTGACGCCGCGGATGCGGAATTCGCGCAGGGCACGGTCCATCCGCGCGATGGCGGCTTCGGGGGTCTGGGCGTGGGCGGTGATCTTGACGAGAAGCGAGTCGTAGTAGCGCGTGATGACGCCGCCCGCATAGGCCGTGCCGCCATCGAGACGGATACCCATGCCGGTGGCAGAGCGATACGCGGTGATGCGGCCGTAATCGGGGATGAAATTGTTCTGCGGATCCTCGGTGGTGATGCGCGTCTGGAGCGCGTGACCATTGAGCGTGATCTCGTCCTGCGATTTCTTGCGCGTGGCCTCTTCGAGCGTCTTGCCCTCGGCGATCTTGATCTGGGCCTGCACGATGTCGATCCCCGTCACCTCCTCGGTGACGGTGTGTTCGACCTGAACGCGGGGGTTCACCTCGATGAAGTAGAACTGGTCGGTGTCCATATCCATCAGGAACTCGACCGTGCCTGCGCATTCGTAGTTCACGTGCTTGCAGATCTTGTAACCGAGCGCGCACAGCTCTTCGCGCTGGTCCTGGCTGAGATAGGGGGCGGGGGCGCGTTCGACGACCTTCTGGTTGCGGCGCTGGACCGAGCAGTCGCGTTCCCAGAGGTGATACATGTTGCCATGCTTGTCGCCGAGGATCTGAACCTCGACGTGGCGGGCGCGCTCGATCATCTTCTCGAGGTAGCCCTCGCCGTTGCCGAAGGCGGCCTCGGCCTCGCGCCGGCCTTCGAGCACCTTTTCCTCGAGCTCCTCCGGTTTCAGGATCGGGCGCATCCCGCGGCCGCCGCCGCCCCAGGACGCCTTGAGCATCATGGGATATCCGATCTCCTCGGCCTCGCGGCGGATCTTCTCCATGTCGTCGCCCAGCACCTCGGTCGCGGGGATCACCGGGACGCCCGCCTCGACCGCCACGCGCCGCGCGCTGGCCTTGTCGCCAAGGGCGCGCATGGTTTCGGCGCGGGGGCCGATGAAGGTGATGCCGTTCGCGTCGCAGGCATCGACGAAATCCGGGTTCTCGGAAAGCAGGCCATAGCCGGGATGGATGGCATCGGCCCCGCATTCCAGCGCGACGCGGATGATCTCGTCGATCGAGAGATACGCCTGCACGGGTCCCAGACCCTCGCCGATGCGATAGGCCTCGTCGGCCTTGAAGCGATGCAGGCCGAGCTTGTCTTCCTCGGCGAAGACCGCGACGGTGCGTTTGCCCATCTCGTTCGCGGCGCGCAGGATGCGAATGGCGATCTCGCCCCGGTTGGCGACGAGGATCTTCTTGAACTCTGGCACGGGTCTTCCCCTTCTTCCCTGTCCGGCACGTTGACCGACGATGCCGCGTTGCAGCGCGATTGTGCGGAAGTTGTAGGATTTGGGAGGACGTTGTGCAATCCAGACCGAAGCAATTGCACCCGTCTGCGACATATCTTGTCCGTCGGTGGGGGTGCGGTCACGCGCGAACGAGAGCCGATCGTCCCTTGTCAACAAGGAGTTGCGCGCGGTGTCCTACCCGGTCGGGTGGGGCGCGAGCCGGTCGCGGACGTCGCGGACCCGCGATAGCCCCATCTGCCCCATGTTGGCCTCGAGATCGCGGCGGAGGATTTCGGCGAGATGGTAGGGCCCGCGCGTGCCCAAAGCCGCGAGCGCGTGGTGCCAGGCGCGGCCCAGCATGACGAAATCAGCCCCGAGCGCGATGGCGCGCAGGATATCGAGCCCCCCGGTGATCCCGCCGTCGAGGATGAGGGGCAGGCGCGTCGCGTCCCGGATCCGGGGCAGGACCGAGAGGGGGGCGGGGGCGGCGTCGAATTGCCGGCCCCCGTGGTTGCTGATCCAGAGGGCATCGACACCCGCATTCTCAAGTCTCGGCACGTCGCGCATATCGAGCACGCCCTTCACGATGAGCGGACCATCCCAATGATCTCGGAGCCAGTGAAGATACGCCGCGTCCGGCGATGTGCGCAGCAGGTAGCCGGCATGAGCCGTGGAGGGCAGCCCCTTGGTATCGGGTGCGTAATCGTCAATGAGGCGCATCCGCGGCATCCCCGTCCGCGCCATCGCCAGCGCCCAGGCGGGCCGGGCGGCGATTTGTGCGAGAAGGCGCGGCGTCAGGCGCGGCGGCTGGGTCAGGCCGGAACGCAATTGCCGCTCGCGACGCGAGGCGACCGGCACGTCAGCGGTGAGAACAAGCACGCGAAACCCGGACTTCCGCGCGCGGCGCAGCATGTCGGCACGGATTTCGGGATCGCGCGGCGGATACATCTGGAACCACGCATGATCTCCGGCGAGCGGACCGACGGCCTCGGGTGTCTGACTGGCGACGGTCGAGAGCGTGTACGGCAGATCGAGCTTTCGCGCCGCCCGGGCGAGGTGACGCTCGGCGTCGGGCCAGACGAGGCCCGCCATGCCCACCGGTGCCATTCCGAAAGGCAGGGGCAGCGTGGAGCCGAGGAGCTGGACCGACAGGTCGGGGGTGATGTCGCCGTGCAGGATGGAGGGCAGGACCGTCACCCGCTCGAAGGCGGCGCGGGTGCGGGCGCGGGCCTCCTCGGCCCCGGTGCCAGCCTCCAGATACTCCCAGACGAAGCGGGGGAGGCGCGCACGGGCGCGTGCCGCGAGATCGGCGAGGGAAGGGTAGCGCGTATCGAGGTCCATGATCCAGAGGTGCGGCGCGGGGCGCCGTTTGTCCAGAGTCGAATGCGCCACGGCGAGGGTGGAATTGCGGCTGCAGAGGATACTCCGCATGTGCCGCCAAATAAAACGGCCCGCCCCCTCGACATTCCGCGAAAGGGGCAGATTAATGGCGCCATGATCAACGCGCTCACCCGAACCGGCCCCTTGTGGGGCGTCTTCTGGATGCTCACCACCGGGCTGTTGTTCGTGATGGTGACAGTGCTGGTCAAGATCCTGGGGACTCGCATTCCCGCGGCGGAGGGTGCGTTCCTGCGCTATGTCATGGGGCTCGTCTTTTTCCTTCCGATGATGGGCCCGCTCTGGCGCAGGGCGCGCGAGATGGATCGCTTCACCTTGGGCCTTTTCGGTTTGCGGGGGATTACTCACACGGCCGGGGTCGCGCTCTGGTTCTACGGAATGGCGCGCATCCCGCTCGCCGACGTGACGGCCATCAACTATCTCTCGCCGATCTACGTGACGCTGGGCGCCGCGCTTTTCCTCGGGGAGTCGCTGGCGCTGCGGCGGGTGCTGGCGATCATCGCCGCGCTGATCGGGGCGCTGGTGATCCTGCGGCCCGGTTTCCGCGAGGTGGGCCCAGGTCACATCGCGATGCTGGGGACCGGGCTGTCCTTCGGTATCTCGTATCTCGTGGCGAAGAAGGTAAGCGAGACCTGCGGCGCGGGAATCGTTGTGGCGATGCTCTCGGTGACGGTCACGATCGGGCTTGCGCCGCTCGCCATCGCCGCCTGGGTGACACCGACGCCGTGGGAGCTTCTGATCCTCTTCGGGGTCGCCTGCGTGGCGACGGGCGGCCATTACACCATGACGCTCGCCTTCCGCGCGGCGCCGCTTGCCGTGACGCAGCCGGTGACTTTCCTTCAGCTCGTCTGGGCCGTGTCGATCGGCGCGATCTTCTTCCACGAGCCGGTGGACCTCTGGGTCGTGGTCGGGGGGATGATCATCGTCGCGTCGATTTCCTTCATCAGCTGGCGCGAGGCGATGCTCAAGCGCAAGGCCACCACGCCCGCCGTGTCTGCCACCAAGTTCTGAGACCGGGTGGCGGCGCGTCCATGAATAAGCCCCCCGCGGCGCGAAACCGCGGGGGGCGATGCCGGGTGCGACCGGAGCGAGAAGGCGCCGGTCAGCGAGGGATCACGCGAACCACCAGCGCTCCATCCAGCGTTCGCCGTCCATGTCCCAGTTGGTCGCAAGCTCGTTGTGACCGATCTCTTTCGAGTTGGCGAAGACGTAGTTGGCAAACATCGGGATGATCGCGCCGCCCTGGTTGGCGACGATGTCCTGCATCTCCCAGTATTGCTGGCGGCGCTTGTCCTCGTCGAGCTCCGCGCGGGCGGAAACCATCAGTTCGTCGAACCGCTCGTTGCACCAGAACGTGTCGTTCCAGTCTGCGCCGCACTTGTAGGCCGTTGCGAACATCTGGTCCTCGACCGGGCGCCCGCCCCAATAGACGGCGGTGAAGGGTTTCTTCATCCACACGTCGGACCAGTAGCCGTCATTCGGCTCGCGCTGGACCTTCAGTTGAATGCCGCCCGCCTCGGCGGAGGCCTGGAAGAGGATCGCCGCGTCGACGGCGCCCGGATAGGCCGCGTCGGAGGCCGAAAGGTTGACCGTGAGCGAATCGAGGCCGGCTTCCTTGAGGTGGAACTTGGCCTTGTCCGGGTCGTAGGTCTTCTGCTCGAGTTCGGAGTTGTAGAACCGCTGACCGGCGCCGATGGGATGGTCGTTGCCGACCGAGCCGTAGCCGAACAGGATCTTCTCGACCAGTTCCTCGCGGTTGATCGCGTATTTCAGCGCCTGGCGGACGTGGTTGTCGGTGAACGGGTCCTTGTTGGTGGACATGGCGAACGTGTAGTGCTGCGTGCCGTCCACGGATTCGATGACCACGTTCTGGTTGCGGCCCAGAAGAGCCGCGGCCTTGAGGTCGACCTTGTCGATGGCCTGCACGTCGCCCGAGACGAGCGCGGTCGTGCGCGCGTTCTGGTCCACGACGGCCAGCATCTCGACCGAGTCGAACCACGCCACATCGTCGCGCCAGTGGTTCGGGTTGCGTTCGAACTGCGACGAAACGCCCGGCTCGAAATTCTTGAGCACGTAGCTGCCGCAGCCGTTGCCGGAGCGCCAGTCGATCCCATCGTCGGACTTGGGATGGATGGTCAGGTGATAGTCGCTGAGGATGAAGGGGAAGTCGGCGTTGCCGCCATCGAGATCGAAGATGATCGTGTCGTCGCCTTCGGTGCTGATATCCTTGATCGGGGCCACGATGGGGCCGGCCGCCGAGGTCGAGTCCTCGCCGCGGTGATGGTTGATCGAGGCCACAACGTCATCGACGGTGACGTCCTTGCCGTCATGGAACGTGACGCCCTTGCGCAGCTTGAACCGCCACTGGGCGGCATCGTCGGAGGCTTCCCAGCTTTCGGCGACTTCGGGCACGAGGCTGCCATCGGCAGCCACCTCGGTGAGACGGCCATGCACGCCGAAGCCGAGCGCCAGCATGTAGCCGTTTTCCCATTGGCCGGGATCGAGCGTGTCGGTGGTCTGGCCGTGGCCCTTGGCGACGCGGATATGGCCGCCGCGCTTGGGCGTCTGCGCCATGGCGCCCGACATGGGCAGGGTGGCCGCGATGGCGGCGGCCGAGGTGGTCTTGAGGAATCCGCGGCGATCCAGAAGGCCGCCTTTGATGATGGACATGAGTGTTTCTCCCTTGGTTATCGTTTCTGGCTGGTGTTTCGGGCGGGGCTACCGGGAAGCCTGCGTTGTCTCCAAGCGTCTCATCCGGTTGTCTGATCCCCATGCAAAAAACCGCGTGACGCGGCCGAACCCTTGATCGAACCATAAGGCCAGAGCCGCGCCGGCTGCAACCGGGTTCGATGCGAGCTTATTGATTGACGAGTCAATTAAACGCCAATATTGCCATCTGACAAGCGGTTTCGCACAGGTGAGTCGGAGGGACGGATGCCCAAGCTCGGGATGGAGCCGATACGGCGCGCGGCGCTTGTCGAGGCGACGATCCACGAGGTCGGCGCGCGCGGGACGCTGGACGTGACGGTGAGCCAGATCGCCCGCCGCGCGGGGATGTCGAGCGCGCTGGCGCATCATTACTTCGGCGGCAAGGAGCAGATATTCACCGCCGCGATGCGCCATATCCTCGGGCTTTACGGTGCCGAGATACGCGGCGCGCTCGCGATGGCGCGGGATCCGCGGATGCGGCTCGAGGCGATCATCCGTGTCAATTTCTCGAGCACGCAGTTCCGGCCCGAAACCGTGGCGGCATGGCTCAATTTCTACGTGCAGTCGCTCAAGTCGGAAGAGGCGGCGCGGCTTCTGCACATCTACCAGCGACGGCTGCGGTCGAACCTGCATCACGCGCTTCGCCAGCTTGTCCCCGAGCCGCGCGCGCGCATCCTGACCCGCGGGCTCGCCGCGATGATCGACGGTCTCTACCTGCGCCAGGCGCTCAGGCCGGACCCGATCGCGGCGGATGCGGCCATTGACGTGATGCTGAGCTATCTCGACGATGCGCTCATCGCCGAAACTTCGAGGAGGGAAAGCAGATGACATCCCCCAATATCCTGATTCTGATGGTAGATCAGCTTAACGGAACGTTCTTTCCCGACGGGCCGGCCGAATGGCTTCACGCCCCCAATCTCAAGAGGCTCGCCGCGCGCTCGACCCGGTTCGCCAATGCCTATACCGCGAGCCCACTTTGCGCGCCGGGGCGGGCGTCGTTCATGTCGGGTCTCCTGCCGTCGCGCAGCCGGGTCTATGACAACGCGGCCGAGTTCGCCGCCGATATCCCGACCTATGCCCATCACTTGCGGCGGGCCGGTTACCAGACCTGCCTTTCGGGCAAGATGCATTTCGTGGGCCCCGATCAGCTTCACGGCTTCGAGGAGCGGCTCACGACCGATATCTACCCCGCCGATTTCGGCTGGACCCCGGATTATCGCAAGCCGGGAGAGCGGATCGACTGGTGGTATCACAACATGGGATCGGTCACCGGCGCCGGGGTGGCCGAGATCACCAACCAGATGGAATATGACGACGAGGTCGCCTATCACGCCACCCGCAAGATCTATGACCTCGGGCGGGGCCACGAGGCGCGGCCCTGGTGCCTGACGGTGAGCTTCACCCATCCGCATGATCCTTATGTCGCGCGGAAGAAATACTGGGATTTGTATAGCGATTGCGAACACTTGCTGCCCGAGGTGAAAGCGTTCGACTACGAGGAGCACGACCCGCACAGCCAGCGCATCTTCGACGCGAATGACTGGCGCAGCTTCGACATCACCGACGAGGACCGCGCCCGTGCACGGCGGGCCTATTTCGCCAACATCTCCTATCTCGACGACAAGCTGGGCGAGATCCTGCACGCGCTCGAGGCGACGCGGCAGGAGGCGATCATCCTGTTCGTCTCGGACCACGGCGACATGCTGGGCGAGCGGGGATTGTGGTTCAAGATGAGCTTCTATGAAGGCTCGGCGCGCGTGCCGCTGATGATCGCCGCGCCAGAGATGGAGCCGGGACGCATCGACGCGCCGGTAAGCACGATCGACGTCTGCCCGACACTGTGTGAGCTGGCAGGGGTCGACATGTCCGAAGTCATGCCGTGGGTGGCGGGTGAAAGCCTTGTTTCGCTGGGCCAGGGCGCGCAGAGGCAGAGCCCCGTCGCCATGGAATACGCCGCCGAAGCCTCGTATTCGCCGCTCGTCTGCCTGCGGAGCGGCAAGTGGAAATACACCAATTGCGCGCTCGATCCCGAGCAGCTTTTCGATCTCGAGGCGGACCCGCACGAGCTGACCAATCTTGCCGAGGAGAAGGCGCACAGGGACGTGATCGAGCGTTTCCGCCTCGAGGCCGCGGCGCGCTGGGACCTCGAGCAGTTCGATGCCGAGGTCCGCGAAAGCCAGGCGCGGCGGTGGGTGGTCTACGAGGCGCTCCGGCAGGGCGGCTATTATCCGTGGGATTACCAGCCGCTTCAGAAAGCGAGCGAGCGCTACATGCGCAACCACATGGACCTCAACATCGTCGAGGAGAGGGCGCGTTTCCCGAGAGGTGAATAGCGTCCGACATCTCGCGGAAAACATTAGAGAAAAGAGCCGTCCCGAGTGACGGGGAGATGATCACGGAGCGATCCCGATGCAAGCTGATTACGTCATCATAGGGGCAGGCAGCGCGGGCTGCGCGATGGCCTATCGACTGGCCGAGGCCGGGCGCGAGGTGATCGTGATCGAGCATGGCGGGACGGATGCGGGGCCGTTCATCCAGATGCCGGGCGCCCTCAGCTATCCGATGAACATGGCGCGCTATGACTGGGGTTTCATGACCGAGCCCGAGCCGCATCTTGGCGGGCGGCGTCTGGCCTGTCCGAGGGGCAAGGTGATCGGGGGGTCATCGTCGATCAACGGGATGTGCTATGTGCGCGGCCATGCGCGAGATTTCGACCACTGGCGGGACGAGGGCGCGGCGGGCTGGGGTTATGCCGATGTTCTCCCGTATTTCAAGAGGTTGGAGAACTGGCACGATAGTGGGCATGGCGGCGATCCGGGCTGGCGCGGACATGACGGCCCGCTTCACGTGACGCGGGGGCGGCGCGACAACCCGCTGACCCGTGCCTTCGTCGAGGCGGGGCGGCAGGCCGGATACCCGGTGACGGATGACTATAACGGGTGGCAGCAGGAGGGGTTCGGGCCGTTCGACATGACGGTGTGGAAGGGTCGGCGCTGGTCGGCGGCGAATGCCTATCTCAAGCCCGCGCGGAAGACCGGGAAATGTCAGGTCGTCAATGCCTTGGCGCGCAAGGTGGTGATACGTGACGGCCGGGCGCGCGGTGTCGAGGTGCTGCGTCGCGGGCAGGTCGAGGAGATCGGCGCGCGCGAGGAGGTGATCATCGCGGCCTCGTCCATCAACTCGCCGAAGCTGTTGATGCTGTCGGGGATCGGGCCGGGCGCGCATCTCGCGGAACATGGGATCGACGTGGTAGCCGATCGGGCGGGCGTTGGACAGAACCTCCAGGATCATCTCGAGCTTTACATCCAGATGGCATCGCGCCAGCCGGTGAGCCTCTATTCTTACTGGAACCTCCTGGGAAAGGCTTATGTCGGCGCGCGGTGGCTTTTCACGCGGACGGGACCGGGCGCGTCGAACCAGTTCGAGAGCGCGGCCTTCATCCGCTCGCGGGCGGGGGTGGACTATCCGGACATCCAGTATCACTTCCTGCCCCTTGCGGTGCGCTACGACGGGAAGGCCGCGGCCGAGGGTCACGGCTTCCAGGCACATGTCGGCCCGATGCGAAGCCTGTCGCGCGGCGAGGTGACGCTCAGGAGCGCGGATCCGGCGGACGCCCCGCGCATCCTCTTCAACTACATGAGCCACGAGAGCGACTGGGAGGATTTCCGAAGCTGCATCCGTCTCACGCGGGAGATCTTTGCGCAGGAAGCCTTTGAAAACTACGTGAAACACGAGATCCAGCCGGGTGAGGCCGTGCAGTCGGACGACGAGCTCGACGACTTCATCCGCGAGCATGTGGAGAGCGCCTATCATCCCTGTGGCACCTGCCGGATGGGCCGTCGCGACGATCCGAACGCCGTGGTGGATCCGGAGTGCCGGGTGATCGGGGTCGAGGGGCTGCGCCTTGCAGACAGCAGCATTTTCCCGCGCATCACGAACGGCAATCTCAACGCCCCCTCGATCATGGTGGGCGAGAAGGCCGCCGATCACGTTCTGGGCCGCGCGCCGCTGGCGCCCGAGAATGCCGAGCCATGGATCCATCCCGAGTGGAAGACCGTCCAGCGATAGGTTAACGGGCCGTGCGGCGTGTCGGGGAGGCCCGGCGCGGTGAAGGTGCGAATCGGCCATGTTAACAAGGGGTTTGGGGGCGTTTCGGGACGTCGGTATCTACGTCGGTATCCACGTCGGTATCGCGTCGGTGCATTTGGTGCGAATGGCCCCTGTTAACGCGGCGCACGATACGGAAACCACGGAGATGCGTGAAAAATCAACTGGAAATTTCACGCAGAGCGGCGCCGAAAAGCGCGTGTCATCGAGGCCGGAATTTGCGAGAGTTCCGGCACCACGCGAGCGGAGAGGCAAGGATGCGGATGATACGTGCGGCGCTGTGTTTCGGCGTCATGGCAGCCGGGGCGACCGGCGCGGCCGCGGCAGAGCCGACGCCCATGTGGGCGATCGCGAGCCAATGGCGGTGCGATCTCAAGCAATATCTGAAGCTTCCCATGGAGGGTCCGGCCCAACAGATGGAGGCGGATGGCAGGAGCTACGCGATAGATTTCGATGCGAACGAAGTCACCAGCCCCTTCGGTGCCGCCATCGGCAAGATCACCCGGCGCGAATTCTCTCCCAACGGCCTGGCCGAGGACAATGTCGTCTTCGTCGACTGGGGCGGCGGGCCGTCGGTGCGGGTCATCTCGCGCAACGGTGAGACCTGGCACAACGTGCTTGATTCAGGCTGGCGCGACGAGGGCGGCGCGCTTTGGGTCGCGGCCTTTGCCTGCGTGCCGGGCGCGCAGATGGAACAGTAGGGCGGCACATCGGTTTCCCTCTGGAATGTCCACCGAAAGAGGGAGACCCCGAGATGACACCCAAGACGATAGCCACTGTCGCCACGCTGAGCCTGGTCGCGGGCGGAGCGATGGCCGACGATCACATGACGCCGCGGGCGAGCGCGCAGGTAAGCGGTGCCGGCACCGAGCTTGCCGGAACCGTGACGCTGAACGACACGGCCTCGGGGCGCGTCCTCGTGCAGATGGACCTGACGGGCGTGCCGGAGGGAACTCATGCGGTTCACCTGCACGAGACCGGGGATTGCAGTGCCGACGACTTCACGAGCGCCGGAGGTCACGTGGCGGGCGACGCCAAGCACGGCGTGCTTGTCGAGGGCGGCCCCCATCCGGGCGACATGCCCAACATGGTCGTGGGCAGCGACGGCGTGCTGAAGGGCGAGGTATTCCTGAGCGCGCTCGATATCGACGGAATGATCTTCGACGCGGACGGCGCGGCCTTCGTCATGCATGACGGCGCCGACGATTATGCCTCGCAACCCGCCGGGGACGCGGGCTCGCGCATTGCCTGCGGCGTCTTCGAAGAGGCCGGGTGAGGGCTCAGCCGACGCGGTAGGGAAGCACGCCGCGTTCGTCGGGCCGGATGGTGAGCCTGCGTTCGAGCGGCGGGATCGCGCGCTGATGGCAGTCGGTCCGCTCGCAGATGCGGCAGGAGATGCCAATGGGCTCGAACGCGGCGGCGTTCGCGATGTCGAGACCGTCTGCGAAGGTCAATGCGGCGGCATGTTTTACCTCGCACCCGAGCGCAATGGCGAAGCGGCGCACGGGCGCACCGAAGGCGCCGCCCGGTTTCGAGACGTCCCGCGCGAGGCTGATGTAGCGCACGCCATCGGGCGTCTCGGCCAGTTGCCGCAGGAAGCGGCCGGGTGTCTCGAAGGCCTGGTGGACGTTCCAGAGCGGGCACGCCCCGCCATAGCGGGCGAATTGCAGGAAGGTCGCCGAGTGCCGTTTCGTGATCGTCCCCGCCTGATCGACGCGCACGAAGAAGAAGGGGATGCCCTTGGCGCCAGGGCGTTGCAGGGTCGAGAGGCGGTGCGCGACCTGCTCGATGGAGGCGCCGAAGCGGCTGGCCAGTATCTCGAGATCGTGGCGCATCTCGCGCGCGGCGGAGAGGAACGCGCCGTAGGGCATCATCGCCGCACCGGCGTAATAGTTGGCAAGCCCGATCTTGGCGATGGCGCGCGCCTCGTCCGACTGGAAGCGCGCCAAATCAAGCGTGGCCTCGAAGAGCGCGTCCTGCGTGAGAAGCGCCAGTTGCAGGAGCATCTGGAACGTGCGGGTTTCGGGGGCGGCCCGGGACGAGAGATGCAGGAGCCCCGTCGCGCGGTCGAGCCGGCGGAGCGTGTCGCTGTCCTCGATCACGATGGTGATGCCCAGTTCAGCCAAGGCGTCGCGGGCGAGATCCGCCGCCGTCGCGCCGGGCCGGTCGGGTGTGCCGAAGCGTTCGGCGGCACGGTCTACGGCATCGACGTAGTTGTCGCAGTAGTGGAAGAAGTCGCGAACCTCGTTCCAGGGTGATTGCTGGGTCTGGGCATCGTCGCGGCCCAGGGCCTCGTCAAGGGAGGCGAGGCGCTCATGGGTCTGCCGGTAGGCCGCGTGGAGTTCGAGGAAGGCCCGGGCGAGCGCGGGCGCATTGGCCGCCGCGAGCCGCAGGTCCGAGACGGGCGGCGCGTCGGAAAAGACCGGGTCGGCCAGTGCCTCGCGCATGTCCGAGACCATGCGTTCGGCATCGCCGGGGTTGAGTTCCGACACGTCGAAGCCGAATTCCTGCACCAGTGCCAGCACGACCGAGGTGCTGACCGGGCGGTTGTTGTTCTCCATCTGGTTGAGATAGGGCAGCGAGATGCCGAGGCGGGCGGCGAAGTCCTTCTGCGTGAGCGAGAGGCGCTGGCGCGTTTCGCGCAGCTTGGCGCCGGCATAGAGTTTGCGGGAGGGCATGGGCGGGTCTTTGCAGGTTTGCGGTGGCCACAGGGTAGCTTTGCAAAGCGCGGTATTCAAGCCAGCCCGAGCCGCGTCTCGCGCCGCATGACGAAGAGGATGGCCGCGATGGCGGGGAGGGCGGTGGCGAGCATGATCCACAGAAGCGGCGTGGCGCCCGTCTCAGGCGAGAGTGCCGCGCCCGCCGCTGCCGAGAGCGCCGCGCCGAGCCCGATCATCAGCGCGCCCGCGAGGCCCGACGCGGTGCCCGCCAGGTGTGGCCGCACCGAGAGCGCCCCCGCCGTGGCGTTGGGGATCGACATGCCGTTGCCGAGACCCATCAGCGACATCAGCCCGAAGAAGGTGATCGCGTTGGCCGCCCCCACCTGGAAAAGCGCGAGGTTCAGCGCGATGCCGCCCGCGTTGATGAGCGTGCCCCAGAAGACCATACGGTTCACCCCGATCTGCACCGAGAAGCGGCCCGACAGGAAATTGCCCAGGAAATAGCCGATGGCGGGCGCGCCGAAATAGAACCCGATTTCGGACGGGGCGAGGGCGAAGACCTGTTCGCCCACGAAGGGCGCACCGCCGAGATAGGCGAAGAACGAGCCCGACGAGAGCCCGGTGGCGAGCGCGTAGCCCCAGAAGCGGGGCGCGCGCAGGAGTTCGGGGTATTCGGCGAATTGGCGCAGGAGGCCCAGTTCGCTGCGCGGGGCCGTTTCGCCGAGGTCGAACCAGACGAGCGCGAGGGTCGCGAGGCCAAGCACGAGCAGGAGCGCGAAGGTTGCCTGCCAACCGAAGAGCTCGTCGAGGAGGCCGCCGATCGCGGGTCCGATCATGGGGACCACGGCCATGCCCATCGTAACATAGCCGATCATCGAGGCGGCGCGGTCCTGGGGCACCATGTCGCGGACGATGGCGCGGCTCAGCACCATGGC
Source organism: Roseovarius sp. SCSIO 43702 (assembly GCF_019599045.1). Taxonomy (NCBI): domain Bacteria; kingdom Pseudomonadati; phylum Pseudomonadota; class Alphaproteobacteria; order Rhodobacterales; family Roseobacteraceae; genus Roseovarius; species Roseovarius sp. SCSIO 43702. The sequence continues at coordinate 2,157,615 of NZ_CP080623.1, read as the reverse complement.
GACGACGATGCCCGCCTGCATCATGCGGAAGGCGAGAAAGACCGCCACGTCGCGCGCCAGCATGCAGCCGAAGGTGGCCACCAGAAAGAGCAGGATGCCCCCGAGGATCACCGGCCGGCGCCCGAGCTTGTCCGAGAGCGGGCCGACGAAGAGCTGCATGACCGCGTTGACGCCGAGATAGACCGCGACCGAAAGCTGCATGATCCGGTAGTCGGTCCGGAAATAGGCGGTCATGCCCGGAAGGCTCGGCAGAAAGATGTTGAGCGCGAGCGCCGAAATCCCCGCGAGCACGATGAGCGTCAGGATATGCGGCGGCGTGGAGCGGTCGAGGAAGCGGATTTCGGGGCGGTCGGTCATGGCGGAATCGGTAGGCGAGCGCAGGCAGAGAGTCCATCGGTCACGGGCAAGCGCGGCCGGTTTGCCGATTTGCAAGTTAGCGGCGATTGCTTTGCATCTGTTTGCAAATTTGCCGGAAAGTGCTTTTGACCCGATTGGCCCAGCCTTATAAGGGACCGAGGTCACATGCCGGGGAGAGGCCATATGCGCGACATTCTGGAGGAACTCGAAGATCGGCGCGCCGAGGCGCGGCAGGGCGGCGGGCAGGCGCGGATCGACGCGCAGCACGAACGCGGCAAGCTCACCGCGCGGGAGCGGATCGAGATCCTGCTCGACGAGGGCAGTTTCGAGGAATTCGACATGTTCAAGGCGCATCGCTGCACCGATTTCGGCATGGAGCAGAGCCGCCCCTATGGCGACGGCGTGGTCACCGGCTGGGGCACGATCAACGGGCGCATGGTCTATGTCTTCAGCCAGGATTTCACGGTCTTCGGCGGATCGCTGTCGGAAACCCATGCCGAGAAGATCTGCAAGATCATGGACATGGCGATGCAGAACGGCGCCCCCGTGATCGGCATCAACGACAGTGGCGGCGCGCGTATCCAGGAAGGGGTGGCGAGCCTTGCGGGCTATGCCGAGGTGTTCCAGCGCAACATCATGGCGAGCGGGGTCATCCCGCAGATCAGCGTCATCATGGGCCCCTGCGCGGGCGGCGCGGTCTATAGCCCAGCGATGACCGATTTCATCATGATGGTGAAGGACACGTCCTACATGTTCGTGACCGGGCCGGACGTGGTCAAGACCGTCACCAACGAGCAGGTGACGGCCGAGGAACTCGGCGGCGCGTCGACGCATACCCGCAAGTCGAGCGTTGCGGACGCCGCCTTCGAGAACGACGTGGAGGCGCTGGCCGAGGTGCGCAGGCTGGTGGATTTCCTGCCGCTCAACAATCGCGGCGGCGTGCCCGTGCGTCCCTTCTTCGACACGCCCGAGCGCATCGAGGAGAGCCTCGACACGCTGATCCCCGACAACCCCAACATGCCCTATGACATGAAGGAGTTGATCTTCAAGCTGGGCGACGAGGGGGATTTCTACGAGATACAGGAGAATTTCGCGAAGAACATCATCACCGGCTTCATCCGCCTCGAGGGGCGCACGGTGGGGGTGGTGGCCAACCAGCCGATGGTGCTGGCCGGGTGTCTCGACATCGATTCGAGCCGCAAGGCCGCGCGGTTCGTGCGGTTCTGCGACGCGTTCGAGATCCCGATCCTGACGCTGGTGGACGTTCCGGGCTTCCTTCCCGGCACGGGGCAGGAGCATGGCGGCGTGATCAAGCACGGCGCCAAGCTTCTCTTCGCCTATGGCGAGGCCACGGTGCCCAAGGTGACGGTGATCACGCGCAAGGCCTATGGCGGCGCCTACGACGTGATGGCGTCGAAGCATCTGCGGGGCGATTTCAACTATGCCTGGCCCACGGCCGAGATCGCGGTGATGGGGGCGAAGGGCGCGTCGGAGATCATCCACCGCAAGGACGCGGGCGACCCCGAGAAGCTGGCCCAGCATACGAAGGATTACGAGGACCGGTTCGCCAATCCCTTCGTGGCCGCCGAACGCGGGTTCATCGACGAGGTGATCATGCCCCATTCGACGCGCAAGCGCATCTGCCGCGCCTTCGCCAGCCTGCGCAACAAGTCGCTGAGCAACCCGTGGAAGAAGCACGACAACATCCCGTTGTGAGCGAAAGGGGCGTTGCCCCTCGCGCGGAAACTGCGTTTCCACGCTCACCCCAGGATATTTTAAGCAAGAAGAAGGGCTCGGAGTGACACGGTGAGGACGGTCTTCGCGACAGGGCTGATGATGCTGGGGGCGGCGGCCGGCGCCGAGACGCCCGAGCGGATCGCGCTGCCTTCGGGCGGGGAGGCCTGGGTGCAGGAGGTGCGCGCGGAGCCCGAGGGCTACGGGCCGTCCTACAGGTTCCGTTACGTTCAGGAGGGGTTCGAGATGAACGAGGCGAGATTCGCCGCGGTGATGGCCGACCTCGAGCATCTCTGCGCGCGGCATGTGGCCCCGTGGCTCTTGGCGCGCGCGCCGGGGCCGCAGGAGGTGGTGGTTTCGCTTGCGTCCGCGCCCGGCCAATTCGGCGTCGCCGATCCGCAGATCGCGCAGGTCTTCGAGACCTACCTGGTCGAGAATGGCGCCTGCATATGGGAGGAATTCTGACGATGGCACAACATCTTGCGGATCGAATCTCAGGTGCGGCGGCTTTTGAGGCTTCCCGGTCACATAGGCTGTGGATAACTTCGCCCGCGTATCTCTGGCGCGGGGATTCGCGTATTCTGCCCGTCGGCCGCATCCAAGCGGCCCGCACCCCGAACGCGGGGCAGGTGGTGGGAGGGCGTGCCCTCCGCATCATGGACATAACGGACAGGAGACAAACATGTCGAACAGTATCAAGAGCCTTCTGGCGCTGGGCCTCGTGGCCATGCTCGCGGCTTGCGCACAGCAGGCCGAGGAAGAGGAATACGTGGTCGTCGAGCCCGAGCCGATTTCGGTCGAGCCGGTCTCGACGGGCAAATACGGCGGCAAGTACTAAGCCGGTTTCGTCCCTTGCGGGACAGACGGGGCGGGCCCTTCGGCCTGTCCCGTTTTTCGTGGCCATTGGCCGGGAGGGGCTGCGATGATGAAGCATCGCGGGTTCCCCGGCCGGTTGCCCGGCACGGATTACCAGTTCACCCTGCGCAGGGCCAATCCGAAGGGTGCGACACCCATCGTGGCGCGCGAACGCTACCGTGATCGCAGGCCCGCCGACCGGCGTGCCGACGAGGCCTTCGCCGCCGCGCTCTGGGCGCATTTCGGAGAGGAGCCGTTCGAGCGCGGGAACCTCGACGCGGGGCGGCTGAGCTGGCTGTTCGGGCGCGAGGTGCTGCCCTATGACGATCCCTTCGATCCGACCGATTACGAGGCACGGCTTGTCATCGACGCCGAGGCGATGCGGCGTGCGTTTCCCGAGGCGATGGAATGACGGGGAGGGCGGCATATGGCGCCGGGCCGGATTGCACCGCTTTCGGCTGCAATCCGCGCATGGAGCGCCGATTTACGCGGAACTCAGCCGAAAGTTGCGCAACGCGTCGCACGGGGTTGGCGCGGGCCGGGAAGGTGTGCAGGGTGATGGTCGTAGTGGCGGGCCTCCCCCAAGGGCCCGAGACAATTTGTCTGAACCGTTACCCTTCCCCTGACGGGCGGCAGCGCAGTTTGCGTCTGCCGCCCTTTTTTGGTTTTCCCGAGGGAACATGCGCGGATCGGTGGCGTTCCGCCGATGGCGGCGTTTCGCGCATGGAACTGTTTCACGCGTCTTGCGTTAATGGCATTCATGGGGGGATAGAGCAGTATCCTCAGGAAGAAGGGACCCCGAAATGCGACATATTCTCAAAATCACCGCACCCGTCATGGTTGTGCTGGGCCTTGCCGCTTGCGGCGACAATATCGGCGAACAGGCACTCATCGGCGGCGCGGCCGGCGCCGGCACCGCGGCGGTGCTTGACGGCAACGTTCTGGCCGGGGCGGCCGTGGGCGCGGCGGGCAACACGATCTATTGCCAGGCCAATCCCGGCAAGTGCCGGGGCTTCTGACCGGCTGACAGAGACACATGGCGCGGGCCTTCGGGCCTCGCGCGCTGATTTCCATTGGACCATCGGCGGGTTTCCCGCCGGTGGTTTTTTCATGACCGGCCGGGGCGAAGATCGCGGTCGCGAGGTAAAGGGGACGTGAGATGTTCAAGAAAATCCTGATCGCGAACCGCGGCGAGATCGCATGCCGCGTGATCAAGACCGCGCGCAAGATGGGGATCGCCACGGTTGCGATCTATTCCGATGCCGACCGCAACGCGCTGCATGTGAAGATGGCGGACGAGGCGGTGCATATCGGCCCGGCGCCCGCCAACCAGTCCTATATCGTGATCGACAAGGTGATGGACGCGATCCGCCAGACGGGTGCCGAGGCGGTGCATCCCGGCTATGGCTTCCTGAGCGAGAACGCGAAATTCGCCGAGGCGCTGGAGAAGGAAGGCGTGGCCTTCATCGGGCCGCCCAAGGGGGCGATCGAGGCGATGGGCGACAAGATCACCTCGAAGAGGATCGCGCAGGAGGCGGGGGTCAGCACCGTGCCGGGGGTCATGGGTCTCATCGAGGATGCCGAGGAGGCGGTGAAGATCTCGGGCGAGATCGGCTACCCGGTGATGATCAAGGCCAGCGCCGGGGGCGGCGGCAAGGGCATGCGCATCGCCTGGAACGACGAGGAGGCGCGCGAGGGCTTCCAGAGTTCGAAGAACGAGGCGGCGTCGAGTTTCGGCGACGACCGTATCTTCATCGAGAAATTCGTGACGCAACCGCGTCATATCGAGATCCAGGTGCTGTGCGACACCCACGGCAACGGCATCTACCTGGGAGAGCGGGAATGTTCGATCCAGCGGCGGAACCAGAAGGTGATCGAGGAGGCGCCGAGCCCGTTCCTCGACGAGGAGACGCGCCGCGCCATGGGCGAGCAGGCCGTCGCGCTGGCACAGGCGGTGGATTACGCGAGCGCGGGCACGGTCGAGTTCATCGTGGACGGGGAGCGGAACTTCTATTTCCTCGAGATGAACACGCGCCTCCAGGTGGAGCATCCGGTGACGGAACTGATCACCGGGGTGGACCTCGTGGAGCAGATGATACGGGTCGCGGCGGGGGACAAGCTGTCGATGACGCAGGAGGACGTGACGCTCACCGGGTGGGCGATGGAGAGCCGGGTCTATGCAGAAGACCCCTATCGCGGCTTCCTGCCGTCGATCGGGCGTTTGACCACCTATCGCCCGCCCGAGGAAGTGGCCGCCGGGCCGCTGGCGGAAAGCGGCAAGTGGCAGGACGAGGCGCGCGAAGGCGAGACCGCCGTGCGCAATGACACCGGCGTCTATGACGGTGGCGAGATCAGCATGTATTACGACCCGATGATCGCGAAGCTCTGCACCTGGGGCAAGGATCGCGCGACGGCGATCGAGGCGATGCGCGTGGCGCTCGACTCCTTCGAGATCGAGGGGATCGGGCACAACCTGCCGTTCCTGAGCGCGGTGATGGATCACCCGAAATTCGTGGCAGGCGAGATGACGACGGCCTTCATCGCCGAGGAATATCCCGATGGGTTCGAAGGGGTGCAACTGGCCCCCGATACGCTGCGCCGCGTTGCGGCGGCGGCGGCGGCGATGCACCGGGTGGCCGAGATCCGGCGCACGCGGGTCTCGGGGCGGATGGACAACCACGAGCGGCACGTGGGCGAGGACTGGGTCGTCACGCTTCAGGGTGAAAGCCACCGGGTGAACATCGCCGCCGACCGGCAGGGATCATCGGTGGCGTTCGAGGACGGCACGACGCTGCGCGTGGCGAGCGACTGGACGCCGGGGCAGCGCCTTGCGCGGCTCGAGGTCGATGGCGCACCGCTGGTCCTGAAGGTGAACAAGGTGCCGGGCGGGTTCCGCATCCGCACGCGGGGGGCCGAGCTGATCTGTCACGTGCGCACGCCGCGCCAGGCGGAGCTTGCCGCGCTCATGCCCGAGAAGAAGGAGGCCGATACGTCGAAGCTGCTGCTGTGTCCGATGCCGGGGCTGGTGGTGAAGCTGCACGTCGAAGAAGGCGCCGAGGTGCAGGAAGGCCAGGCGCTTGCCACGGTCGAGGCCATGAAGATGGAGAACATCCTGCGCGCCGAGCGCAAGGGCGTCGTCGCGAAGGTCAACGCGGCCGAGGGCGACAGCCTGGCGGTCGACGACGTGATCATGGAGTTCGAGTGATGCGACGGTTGATCGCGGTGCTCATGGCCTACGCGGTGGCCCTGGGCGTCGCGTGGTTCGTGCAGGTCAAGACGGTGGGCGCGCTTTTCGCACCCGGGCCGCAGGGCGAGGTCTGGCCCACGGTCGTCATGGCGCCGCTTGCCGGGCTCGCGGTCTTCGCGCTGATCTTCGGGCTTCTGGTGGGCACTATGCCGCGGTGGCGCTACTGGGTGTTCGCGCCTCTGGCCGTGGTGGGCGTCGGCGGTGTCGCGCTTTGGGCGATGGTGCGCGGCGTGGTGGCGCCGCCCGTGGCCGCGCTCGGGCTGGTGCTGGCGCTCCTGGTGGTGGCGTTGATCACGCTGGGACCGGAGCGGGCGTGAGCCGGGGACGCGCATATGGGCGCGAGCGGCGCTACTGGGCGCGTTCGTCGTCGCCGATGCCGCGGCGGTCGCGGATTTCCTGCTGGCGGAGCGGCAGCTTGTCGATCGAGCGCGACAATTCGCGCACGTCGCGCGGCGCTGGCCGGCGCAGCACGATGGACCCGTCCTTGGACAGAAGCACGATCATGAAGCCGCGCGGGTGGAAGCGATCGCGCAATTCGGTGCGCTCACCGGCATTGGTGTCGGTCAGCACGATGACATCACGCTCGGCCAGGTCATCGAGCCGCGCCGTGACCTTGTCCATCTGCTGGATGAAGCGGGGGTCGTTCTCGCTGTCGGCGAAGACGACGAGCGGCCGCTTTTTCCATAAAAATTCGCTCAAATCGGTGTCCATCGGGCCGATGAGCACCTCGTCGCCGGGGATGGCCGCGCCATCCGCCGCGAGCACGGAGGACGCCATCAACACCCCGAAAAACATGGAAAAACCGCGTTTCATGCACTCTCCTCTCCTTGGGAATATAAGCGCTTCGGGGGGGATTGCGACCGCTAAATGCACCGGGGCGGCGGGGCCGCTGCGTGTTCATGATATCTCAAACCTCGCGCGGCAGGCTGATCGCAGTCTTGTCACGGTGCCGCGCAGGGGCGCGCGCCGGAAGCCGGGGGCCACCATGGACATCTACCTGCATATCGGGGCGCATCGGGCCGCGTCGACCTCCTTCCAGTATTACATGCGCGAGAACGCTGCCGCGCTCGCGCGGCGCAACACCGCGTTCTGGGGTCCGGCGCGGACGCGGAACGGAATGTTCCACGGCATCATGCCGGTCCCGTCGCGGCGCAGCATGGCACAGCAGATGGCCCGCGCCCGGGGGCGCATCGCGCTCAAGCTCGCCAAGCTCGAGGATCGGGGCTTCGAGCGGCTGGTCATCAGCGACGAGAACATGCTGGGCAGCATGCGCGCCAATATGCGCGACGGGGCGCTCTATCGCGCGGCAGGCCAGAGGATGGCGCGCTATCACGCGGGGTTCGGCACCGAGGTGCGGCGGGTCGGCATCAGCCTGCGCAGCCCCGAGAGTTACTGGCGCTCGGCCATGGGATATTGCCTCATGCGGCTGGGCCGGTTGCCCGAGCCCGAGGACATGCTGCGCCTCGCCGCGATGCCGCGAGGCTGGCGTGACGTGGTCATGGACGTGGCCTGTGCCATGCCCGGGGTCGAGATCGTGGCGATGCCGCATGAGACGATGGGTCACGACGCGGCGGCTCGGCTGGGGGCGCTGCTGGACACGCGCGACGTGCCGCGCGAGAGTGCGCGTGTGCATCGCAACGCGGGGCCGGGCCCCGTGACGCTACGCGCCGAGGTGGCCCAGCGTGCGGGCCTTCCGGTCGAGGCGCTGACCGGGGCGGATGCGCTTCCGGCATTCGGCCGCGCGCAACTGGCCGCGATGCGCGAGAGCTACGAGGACGATCTCTACTGGTTGCGCGCGGGTGCCGACGGGCTTGCGCGGATTTGCGAGGAATGGGGGCCGGAGACGGCGGGGATCAACCCCGCGCCCGGACCCGAGGAAAGAGGACAAGGATATGGGACGCAAGGAAGACGACTGGCGTAAGATCGCGGAAAAGGAGCTTCGCGGCCGCAGTCTCGACGATCTGACGTGGCACACGCTCGAAGGGATCGCGGTCAAGCCGCTCTACACCGACGAGGATCTCGAGGGGGTCGATCACCTGGGCACGATCCCGGGGCAGGCGCCGTTCACGCGGGGCGTGAAGGCCACGATGTATGCGGGCCGCCCCTGGACCATCCGGCAATATGCGGGGTTCTCGACGGCCGAGGAATCGAACGCCTTCTACCGCCGCAACCTCGCCGCCGGGCAACAGGGCGTGTCGGTCGCCTTCGACCTGGCAACGCATCGCGGCTATGACAGCGACCATCCCCGTGTCGAGGGGGACGTGGGGAAGGCCGGTGTCGCCATCGACTCGGTCGAGGACATGAAGATCCTTTTCGACGGCATCCCGCTTGATCAGGTGAGCGTCTCGATGACGATGAACGGCGCGGTGATCCCCGTGCTGGCGAGCTTCATCGTCGCGGGCGAGGAGCAGGGGCACGACAGGTCGGTCCTGTCGGGGACGATCCAGAACGATATCCTCAAGGAGTTCATGGTTCGCAACACCTATATCTATCCGCCCGAACCCTCGATGCGGATCGTGTCGGACATCATCGAATACACCGCGAACGAGATGCCGCGCTTCAACTCGATCTCGATCTCGGGCTATCACATGCAGGAGGCGGGTGCGGACCTTGTGCAGGAACTGGCCTTCACGCTCGCGGACGGGAAGGAATACGTGCAGGCCGCCATCGACGCTGGCATGGACGTGGACCGTTTCGCCGGGCGGCTCTCGTTCTTCTTCGCCATCGGCAAGAATTTCTTCATGGAGGCGGCCAAGCTCCGGGCCGCGCGCCTGCTATGGCATCGGATCATGGAGGGGTTCGGCGCCAAGGAGGACCGCTCGAAGATGCTGCGCACGCATTGCCAGACGAGCGGCGTGTCCTTGCAGGAGCAGGATCCCTACAACAACGTGATCCGCACCGCCTACGAGGCGATGAGCGCGGTGCTGGGCGGCACGCAGTCGCTGCATACCAACGCGCTTGATGAGGCGATCGCGCTGCCCACCGATTTCAGCGCGCGCATCGCACGCAACACGCAGTTGATCCTGCAGGAGGAAACGGGGATCACCAACGTGGTCGATCCGCTGGCCGGGTCCTACTATGTTGAGCGGCTCACCCACGAACTGGCCGAGGCGGCGTGGAAGGTGATCGGCGAGATCGACGAGATGGGCGGCATGACCAAGGCCGTCGCGAGCGGCATGCCGAAGCTCAGGATCGAGGAAAGCGCGGCCACGCGGCAGGCGATGATCGACCGCGGCGAGGAGGTGATCGTGGGCGTCAACAAGTACCGCAAGGACAAGGAGGACCCGATCGACATCCTCGACGTGGACAACGTCAAGGTCCGCGAGGGACAGGTGGCCGCGCTCGCGCGCATTCGCGAGGGCCGCGACCAGGCAGCCTGTGACGCGGCATTGGACGAGTTGACGCGCCGCGCGGGCGAGGGGGGCAACCTTCTCGAGGCGGCCGTCGAGGCGGCGCGCGCACGCGCCACGGTGGGAGAGATCAGCATGGCGATGGAAAAGGTGTTCGGGCGGCATCGGGCGGAGGTCAAGACGCTGGCCGGGGTCTATGGCAAGGCCTACGAGGGCGACGAGGGCTTCGCCGCGATCCAGAAATCGGTGGAGGAGTTCGCCGAGGCCGAGGGCCGCCGGCCGCGCATGCTGGTGGTCAAGATGGGTCAGGACGGGCATGACCGGGGCGCGAAGGTGATCGCCACGGCCTTTGCCGACATCGGCTTCGACGTCGACGTGGGCCCGCTGTTCCAGACGCCCGAGGAGGCCGCGCAGGACGCCATCGACAACGACGTGCACGTGATCGGCATCTCGTCGCAGGCGGCGGGGCACAAGACGTTGGCGCCGAAGCTGATCCAGGCGCTCGAGGAGAACGACGCGGGCGATATCATCGTGATTTGCGGCGGAGTGATCCCGCAGCAGGATTACGAGTTTCTGAGGAAGGCGGGCGTGAAGGCCATCTTCGGTCCGGGCACGAACATTCCAGAAGCGGCGCAGGATATCCTCAAACTCATTCGCGAGACGCGGGGGTAAGGGGGGCGAGACTTCGGTCGGACCTCCTGGGATGGGCGCCCCGCAGGGAAGGGGCTTCGCCCCTCGCCGCGACAGCCTGACGGCTTTCGCGGCTCACCCCAGGATATTTTTTGGCAAGAAGAAGGGGACGGGTGCGTGTTTTGGCTTGCGCCGCTCCACCGGCGGGGTTTCCTGGCGGCATGGTGAAACTGGTTCTCCTGCACAAGGCCGACTCGATCTACGAGGATGAGCCCGACACGGTCTATGACTTTCCGCGGCGGTATCTGCGCGCCGTGGAAGAGGCCGTGGGGGACTGGATCGTCTATTACGAGCCGGTCAAGGCCGGACCGCGCGGGTATTTCGCGGTGGCGAGGATCTCACGGGTGATCCCGAAGCTGGGTGTGGCGGGGCGATACCTCGCGCTGATCGCGCCGGGCAGTTATCTGCCGCTCGACCGCGAGGTGCCGCGCCTGATCGAGGGTCGCCCGGTCGAGAGCCTGCTGGCCGATGGCGAGGGGCGGCCCACGATCGGCGGCCTGAACCAGAGCGCCGTGCGGCGCCTGCCCGAGGCGGATTTCGCGCGGATCGTCGACATGGGCCTGCCGCAGGACCTGGAGCGGATCGAGGCGGCGCGATACGAGCGCGACGCGGACGCCATGGAGGACGCCGGCGCGACCTTCGCGCGCCCGGTGGTGGAGCGGTTGACGCGCCGGGCCTATCGGGATGTCGCGTTCCGCCGGAAGGTGCGGGAGGCTTATGGGTATCGCTGTGCCATGTCGGGCCTGCAACTGCGCAATGGCGGCGGGCGGCCGGAGGTTGAGGCCGCGCATATCCGGCCCGTCGCGCATGGCGGGAGCGATGCCGTGCGCAACGGGCTGGCGCTTTCGGGCACGTTGCACTGGATGTTCGACCGGGGGCTCGTCTCGGTGGCGGAGGATTGCGAGACGATCCTTGTATCAGGCAACAAGGTACCCGGGGACGTGGTGGATCGGCTTCTGCCTCGGGACGGCAAGCTCTTGCGCCCCGCGCATCCGCGGGATTGGCCGCATCCGGTCAATCTGCGGTGGCATCGCGAGAACGTGTTCGGGCAGGTCAGTCCCGAAGGCGCTGCACCGTGGGAGGGATGCGCGCCCTGAGCGGTGGAGAGGGGCGGGTTTCGGCCTGAACGGTGCGGCCGCGCCGCGCCGGTTCCGTGGCAGGAGGGGCGCGGCCCCTCACCGTGAAAGCCCATGGGCTTTCACGGCTCACCCCGGGATATTTCCGGCAGGAGAAGGGTCGGGCGGGGCGAGGAATGTCAGGGTCAAGGCGCCCCGACGTGGCGGTGGCGCTGCGTTGCGGGCCGCGTGTCGGCGGACCGTCCGGGTGTGAGACGGGGGCGGTGTCCTGCCGGTCGATGCGCCGGTGGCGCGCTCGTCGTGAGGCGGCGTGGGCTGCGCGGATTCAGACCAGGCGCGAGGTTTCCACCGCCGCACGCACGAAATCGGCGAAGAGCGGGTGGGGCGCGAAGGGTTTCGATTTCAGCTCGGGGTGGAACTGAACCCCGATGAACCAGGGATGATCGGCCCATTCCACGATCTCGGGGAGGCGTCCGTCGGGGGACATGCCCGAGAAGACGAGACCGCAATCCTCGAGCTGCTTGCGATAGGCGATGTCGACCTCGTAGCGGTGGCGATGGCGTTCGTCGATGGAGGTCGTGCCGTAGATCTCGGCAACGCGGCTGTCGTCCTTCAGGGTCGCGTCATAGGCCCCGAGGCGCATGGTGCCACCCTTGTCGTCGGAGACCTTGCGTTTCACCTTCTCGTTGCCCTGCACCCATTCCTTGAGGTGATACACCACGGGCTCGAACCGCCGGGCGCCGGCCTCGTGGTCGAATTCCTCGGAGCCCGCGGTCGTGATGCCGGCGACGTTGCGCGCGGCTTCGATCACGGCGAGCTGCATGCCGAGGCAGATCCCGAGATAGGGGATCTTGCGGGTGCGGGCGAACTGCGCCGCCTTGATCTTGCCCTCGGTGCCGCGTTCGCCGAAGCCGCCGGGCACGAGGATCGCGTGGAAGCCCTCGAGATGGGGCGCGGGATCCTCGGTGTCGAAGATCTCGGAATCCACCCAGTCGACATTGACCTTCACGCGGTTGGCCATGCCGCCATGGGTGAGCGCCTCCTTGATCGACTTGTAGGCGTCCTCGAGCTGCGTGTACTTGCCCACGATGGCGATGTTGACCTGGCCGTCGGTGTTGTGGATGCGGTCGGACACGTCGGTCCAGACGGACAGGTCGGGCCGCGGCGCGGGCGAGATGCTGAACGCGTCGAGAACCGCCTGGTCGAGTCCTTCGCGGTGATAGGCGAGGGGAGCTTCGTAGATCGAGTTGAGGTCGTAGGCCGCGACGACGGCTTCCTTGCGGACGTTGCAGAAAAGCGCGATCTTCTCGCGTTCCTTTTCCGGGATCGGCTGTTCGGACCGGCAGACGAGGATGTCGGGCGCGATGCCGATGGATTGCAGCTCCTTCACCGAGTGCTGGGTGGGCTTGGTCTTGAGCTCGCCCGAGGCCGCGAGATAGGGCAGGAGGGTGAGGTGCATGAAGATGCACTGGCCGCGCGGCAGGTCGTGGCTGAACTGGCGGATCGCCTCGAAGAAGGGCAGTCCCTCGATGTCGCCCACGGTGCCGCCGATCTCGCAGAGCATGAAATCGACCTCGTCCTCGCCGATGCGGAGGAACTCCTTGATCTCGTTCGTGACGTGGGGAACGACCTGGATCGTCTTGCCGAGGTAGTCGCCGCGGCGCTCCTTCTCGAGCACGTTGGAGTAGATGCGGCCCGAGCTGACCGAGTCGGTCATCCGGGCGGGCACGCCGGTGAAGCGCTCGTAATGGCCGAGGTCGAGGTCGGTCTCGGCCCCGTCATCGGTGACGAAGACCTCGCCGTGTTCGAAGGGCGACATGGTGCCGGGATCGACATTGAGATAGGGGTCGAGCTTGCGCAGGCGGACCGAGAAACCCCGTGCTTGGAGCAGGGCGCCGAGGGCTGCGGAGGCAAGCCCCTTGCCGAGGGAGGAAACGACGCCGCCGGTGATGAAGATGTATCGCGCCATGGCAGGCATTCCCCCGTGATTTCAAGCCGGTTCCGGCACGATTCGTCTCTTGAGAACCGCGGCACCACGGGACTCGACTCTTATAGAAGGGCGGGCATCCGTGCAACCCGACCGCGACATGCCGTCAGGCGGTCTGCACGGGCCGCGGTTGGTGATGGATCATTCGGCGGTGGGTGCGAGCGGCGCGTCGTCGCCCTCGGCGGGTGGCGTGAGTGTTTCGAGCCCGTCGAGCCCCGTTTCGGCGGGTTCTTCCGCACGGGGGGCCGCACCGAGCCGGTCGAGCACCGAGCTGCCGGCCGATTTCTCGGCGGCGATGATGGTGAGCGCCATGGAGGTCACGAAAAGCCCGATGCCGAGGATCCACGTAAGCTTGCCCATGGCGGTGCCTGCCGAGCGGCCCGCGACCGCGCCACCGCCGCCGCCCATGCCGAGGCCGCCGCCTTCGGAGCGCTGAAGCAGCACCACGCCGATGAGCGCGATGGTGAGCAGGAGGTGGATGGTGAGAACGACGTTTTCCATAGCACGGGGCCTCGCGTTGGCGGTTGGCGCGGTGTCTACTGGGTTTCGGGGGCGAGGTGAACCCCGAAATTGGGCGGCGGCCGGCCGGACGCGCACCGTCGCCGAGTCAGCCGGCCAGTTGCGCGATCACTGCACGGGCCGTTTCGCGCCCCGAGAGATCGGCGCCGCCGACCGTGGCCCAGAGGCTCGGGTGGCAGGCCTCGCCCGCGAAGAAGACGCGGTCGGCGACGGGGGCGCGCAGAACCTCGCGCAGGAGGATGGCGCCGGGACGTGCCGATGCGTAGGCGCCACGGTAATGCGGATCGGAGGACCAGGCCGTGACGGCGGCGCCGACGAGGTGGCGGTCCGCGTCGGCGCCGATCATGTCGCGCAGCCTGGTGCGGACGAAATCCAGTGCCGCCGCTTGGCCCGCCTTCTCCAGTTCGCGCGCGAAGGAGCCGCCCACGTCGCAATAGGCGAGACCCGTGCCGCTGGCGTTGGTAAGCGCGCCGAAACCTTCGCGCCCATCCGGGACCCGGTGCAGGAGATAGCCGTCTTCGCCAAGGCCGAAGACGTCCTCGGAGAAGCGGAGGGCGATGTGGTTGTAGTCGCCCATCGATATGCCGTCGAAAGCCTCTTCCTTCTCTGGAGGCAGGGGCGGGTCGAAGGCGATCCCGCCGCGTGCCAGCACACCCGTCGAGACGGTGACGATGACGGCGCGCGCGCGGATCGTGCCGTTCGGGGTTTCGACCTCGACCCCGTTGCCGCCCCAGAGGATGCGGGTCGCGGGTGTTCGAAGCTCGACCGGGAGGCCGCGTGCGTGATCGGCCACGAGACGCCCGTAGCCTTCGGCGCAATACCAGTCGGTGCTGTCGGCGGAGTTCCACCAGTCGAGACAGGAAAAATCCTCCATGTCCTTGCCCATTTCCCAGGGGCCGATGCCGAACCATGCGGTTTTGTGCCAGGGGTCGTCGGAGGGCGCGACGGAGGCGGGAGACACGTCGCGGCCCGCGCGCCCGGCCTGGGCCATGGCGCCAGTCACCTCGTCCCAAGCGTCCCACATTCGCGCGACCTCCGCCTCGGTCGCGGGCCGGTCGTCGGTGTAGATGCCGTAGGTCTCGGGCGCCTCGTAGAAGCGGTAATCGCCGGTCCGGGCGCGGTTGAAATAGGGATTGGCCGTTTCGTTCTGAACCCAGTGCGCACCGTGATCGTATGGGATGCCGAAGGTCGTCGATTCCGTGAAGGCGCGGCCGCCCACGCGCCCGGACGCCTCGAGATGGACGTGGCTCAGTCCGGCATCGCGCAAGACGTGAGCGGCGGCGATGCCTGCCGCGCCGGCGCCCACGATCACGACGTCCGGGGCCGAGGGCCGGGCGCTCTGCGCGCCGAGGGCCGAGGGAAGGACCACGCCCGCGCCGCAGAGGGAGACGAAGGCGCGGCGATGAAGAACGGGCGCGGGGTGGCGTGACGTCATGGTGACACTCGCTTATGATGCTCTACAGCGTAGAGCTTTTTCTACACTGTAGAGTTACGGCTGGCAAGGGATACCGGATCAAGGTGGCGAACAAGGGCGGACTATCGCGCGAGCGCATCGTCGAGGCGGCGATGGACATGATCGACGAAGGCGGGGAGAGCGCGTTCAGCATGCGCAAGCTGGCGGCGCGGCTTGGCGTCGATCCGATGGCGATCTATCACTATCACAAGAGCCGGCGCGCGCTTCTGCATGATGTGCTGGAGCGGTTTCTTGCGGCCTGCGACCTTCCCGAGCCGGGAGCGGATTGGCGTGACGACCTGCGGGCGCTTTGCGCGGCGATCCGGGCGCTGGCGCGGGCGCATCCGGGGGTGTTTCGCCTCTATGAGCTCTACGAGGATTGGGTGAGGGCGGAACACCGGATCGCGGAGGCGTTTCACGCGGTGCTCATGCGCGCCGGGTTCGGGGAGGACGAGACGGTGCGGGCCGCGCGGCTTCTCATCACCTATACCGAGGCTTTCGCGGTGGACGAGGTGTCGGGCTGGCTCGCTCCGATGAGCGAGAAGGAGGGGGCGGCCCTGCGCCGGAGCCTCGGGGATGACGAGCATCCGGTCACACGACGCCTTCTGCCGCAGATGACACGGATCGACCCCGACGCGGATTTCGCCTTCGGCCTCGGCATCATCATCAGGGGGCTCGAGGGAGGGTTGCGCGATCAGGCCGGGTAGGCGAGATCCATCGCGCCCGAGAGAAGCGGCATCATCAGCGTGAAGAGCTCTGCCTGCGAGGAGATGCGGCATTTGCGGTAGAGCTGCTTGCGGAAGACCTTGACGGTCTGTTCGCTGATCCCGAGCCGGAGGCCGATGGAGAGCGACGAGTGCCCCTTGAGGATGAGGAGGGCGACCTCGGCCTGTCGCGGGCTTAGAGCCACGCCTGTCGTCGTCTCGACCTGGTCGCGCAGGGCCTCGTGGAGAAGGGTCGCGCGATCCAGCTCGCCGGGCTGCTGGCCCTGCCAGTGCCGGTGGGCGAGCGCGCAGAGGACCGGGGCGATGTCGCGGGCGGCCGCCACCTCGCGTCGCGAGAAGCGGCGCCCGGAGGTGGCGTCGCGCCCCAGGCAGACATGGACCGAGAGGCCGGGCGCGGGACGGGTTGCGAAAACGATCTCGTCCACCAGCGTGGTGCGTGCGTAGTATTCGGCGTGGTAGCGCGTGCGATGAAACTGGTCCGGTGCCACGTCGCCGAGCGTGTAGAGGCCGGGCGCCGCCTCGTCCGCGTGAAGCGCATGGAACGGGTCGAGCAGGTAGGCGCCGGCGAGATACTGGGTCTCGATGTTCTCATGGACCTCGGGGCGCTCCGCCTGGAGCCTGAGCGGGCGCGGCGGACGATCGCCGGGATAGAGCAGGATCGTCTTGTTGTCGCTGTCGACGGCGCCGTCGATCCAGTCGAAGAGCCGCGTCTCGAAACTGTCGCTTTCGAGCGCCGAGATCGCGGCCGCCAATCGCTTCATCGCGCCATCCTCCGCGGCACATATACCCCTTTGGGGTTATACCCCCTCAACCGAGGCCGAGTAAACTTGCGTGACCGAAAGGGGGGTATGATGGGTGACGCGCCCGCCCGGGTTTCGACGAGAAGTCACCGATAGGGAGGAGAGACCATGAGTTTCGATGCGAGCACCGACGATATCCTGTCGGCCGACAATCACCTGATCCAGTCCTTCTGCGATCTCGATGCGCTCAAGCAGAACAGCGGACGCACCGTCATCAACCGCGCCAAGGGCGCCTATGTCTATGACAGCGACGGGCGCGAACTGATCGACGGGATCGCGGGGCTGTGGTGCGTGAACGTGGGCCACGGCCGGCCCGAGATCATCCAGGCGGTGACCGAGCAGTTGAACACCCTGGATTATTATTCGACCTTCTACAATTTCACCCACCCGTCGGCGGCAACGCTTGCCCGGAAGCTCGCCGCGCTTGCGCCCGGCAGTCTCAACAACGTCTATTTCGCAAATTCCGGCTCGGCCGCCAACGACTCGGCCATTCGCATCCTGCACCACTACTGGCAGCGCCGGGGCAAGCCCGGAAAGCGCCATGTGCTGAGCCGGATCGGCGGCTATCACGGGTCGACCTACCTTGCCATGGCGATGACGACGCCCGCCTATTCCGACGGCTGGACGAGCGCCGACGAGATCGTGCATCACCTGCGCTCGCCGCATCACTGGCGCGAGGGGGAGGGCCTGAGCGAGGCGGAGTTTCTCGACGCGCTGATGGAGGACCTGGAGCAGTCGATCGCGCGGATCGGCGCGGACAACATCGCGGCCTTCATCGCAGAGCCGATCATGGGTGCGGGCGGCGTGATCGTGGCGCCCCGAGGCTACCACGCCCGCGCGCTCGAGATCTGTCACGCGCACGACATCAAGTATATCTCGGACGAGGTCGTCACGGCCTTCGGCCGGCTGGGCCATTTCTTCGCCTCGCAGGACGTATTCGGGATCGAACCCGACATCATCACCTCGGCCAAGGGTCTCACCTCGGGCTATCAACCCCTGTCGGCGACGATCATCTCGGACGAGATCTATGACGTGATCTCGGCGCCGGGCGAGAAGTTCCTGCATGGCTTCACCTATTCCGGCCACCCGGCGGCCGCGGCCGCCGCGCTTGCCAATATCGGCATAATGGAGCGCGAGAAACTGCCCGAGCAGGTGCGCAGAACCGGCAAGCAGTTCGAGGAGACGTTGCGCGGCCTGGGCGACATCGACATCGTGGGAGAGGTGCGGGGCAGCCATTTCATGATGGGGATCGAGCTGGTCCGGGACAAGGAGACGAAAGAGCCCTTCGACGAAGCGGTAGAGATCGGCAACCGGGTGGCGATGGCCGCGCAGGAGCGGGGGCTCATCGCGCGACCCCTCGGCAACAGCCTGATCCTGTCGCCCACCCTCGTCATGTCGTCCGAGATGATCGAGCGGACCGGCGCCATCCTTCGCGACAGTATCGAGGCGGTGATGGCCGAATTGCGCGGGTAGGCCGGGTGGGCGCGGCGATACAAGGAGAGGAGAAACAAGATGCATTTTCACGCCGAGACGACCTGCTCCCGCAAGACCGGGTGGGTGACATCCGAGCTCTACTACTGGCACGATACGCTGAACTGGTGCGGGTTCATGGAGCCGAGCCTCGACTTGCAGCCGGGCGTGCATTTCGAGAATCCCGAAACGAAGCGGCGGTTGCAGAACCTGGTCGAGGCGACGGATCTCGCGCCCAAGCTGCACGCGCATCGCCCGCGTCCCGCGCCGGACGAGGTCATCCGCACGATCCATCCGCAGAGCCACATCGATCACATCGCCAGGGTCTGCGCCTCGGGCGGGGGCGATGCGGGCAAGCTGACGCCGGTGGGGCCGGCGAGCCTCGATATCGCGCGGCTGGCCGTGGGTGGCGTCATCGCCGCGGTGGACAAGGTGATGGACGGCGACTGGTACAATGCCTACGTGCTGTGCCGTCCGCCGGGCCACCACGCGCTGCCTGACGTGGCGATGGGCTTCTGCCTCTTCGCCAATGCCGCACTGGGCGCGAAGCACGCGATCGACAAGCACGGTCTGAGCCGCGTGGCCACGATCGACTGGGACGTGCATCACGGCAACGGCACCGAGGCGATCTTCTACGACGATCCGCGCGTCCTCACGATCTCGCTCCACCAGGACAACCTCTTCCCGCTCGACAGCGGACCGATGGAGGCGCGCGGCGCGGGCGCGGGCGAGGGGTACAACCTCAACATCCCGCTGCCGCCGGGCACGGGCACGGGCGGCTACCTGCACGCCTTCGACGAACTGGTGATCCCGGCGCTCGAGGCGTTCGGTCCGGAACTTCTCATCATCCCGAGCGGCTTCGACAGCTGCGCGATGGATCCGCTGGGGATGCAGATGCTGAAGTCGAGCGACTATGCCGAGATGACGCGGCGCCTGATGAAGGTGGCCGACAAACACGCGGAGGGCCGCATCATCGTCACTCACGAGGGCGGGTATTCACCGCAATACGTGCCCTATTGCGGGCTCGCGGTGCTCGAGGTGCTGGCGGGGACGAGCCAGACCTTCACCGATCCGTTCGATGATTTCATCGGTGCCTACGGGGGTCAGGAGCTGAGCCACGATCAGCGGATGCTTGTCGAGGAGGTGAGACGGGTCGCGTTCGGGAGTTGACGCTGCTCGGCGCCGGGGCGGTGGGGGTGGAGAGTTCTGAGACTCCGCTGGCCGGCGCCATGACCTGTCACGCGTTGTCAGGCCGACTTTTCATCGCCGAAGGTCGCGGAACGTGTGGGGAGGTTTGGCTCCGGCGGTAGGTGTTTGTACATTCCATATAGTATTAGAAATCAATCGCTTATATAGATTCGGTGAGAAAAGTGTTGCGGGATTTGTTGCGGGCTACGCGAGTTTCGCTCCGACAGTATGCTAGCATACAGCGGAATGTTGCCTGCCACTACATCTAGTAGTAGAGTTGAGCAGTCGCGCTTGATGATCGGAGGTAGTGATGGAAGGTGCCAAAATTCGGGTTAAAGTCGGATCGATGGAAATCGAGTACGAGGGCGATCCTGCATTCTTGGATGGTGGGATTGAAACCCTGCTGGTCACGATGGGCGATCTGGCCACTCGTTTGCCCGAAGAACCCGCGCATACAAACTCTGCTACCGTCAACATGGAGGCCGATGCACCGCCTGCGCCTAAGAACGGTTTCAATTTCTCAACCAATACGATTGCAGCGCACCTCAACGCCAATAGCGGGCCTGAGCTTGTGATTTGCGCACTGGCTCAGCTTGAGCTTGTGCAGAGCAAGTCTTCATCTACTCGCAGCGAGATCCTCGCCGAGATGAAGGGTGCGACTACGTACTACAATGGGAATATGAGCAGCAATATGTCCAAGAATCTTGGCAGTCTCACGAAAGCTAAGCGCATCAATCAGATCGCAAAAGACACCTATGCTCTGAGTGCTTCAGAGAGAAAACAGCTTGAGGCCAAGATTGCTGACATCGGATGAACTCAAGCAGTGGCTGCACAAAGACCTCGGCAAACTTGACAAAATCTTGCTTGTGCTTGCAACTCAGGATGAGCCGATTGCCGTGTCAAAGATCAACGAACTAGCTGACACGGCGGGCTTTCGTGCAATGCGGAAGTGGAATGTCTCAGCGACCTTAGGCGCGTCCAAGGGCAAGGCCATCCGTACGACAGGGTGGGAGTTGACGGACGCGGGTAAAATACACCTGCGCGATTTGGGAATTGCCACGATTAGCCCTGCCGCCATGCAGGTGGCAGTGGACCTTCGTTCACATCTCGACAAGATCACCGACAACGAAACCCGAGATTTTGTAGAAGAGGCAATCAAATGTCACGAGGCGGAGTTGTATCGCTCCGCCATCGTAATGGCTTGGCTGGGTGCAATGGACGTCCTGCACAAGCATGTTCATGCTCATCACTTGTCTGCTTTCAATATCGAAGCGAAACGGGTTAACGGAAAGTGGAAAGCCGCAAAAACACCCGATGACCTTGGCAGAATGGGTGAGGCCGATTTTCTGGACCGGATCGCCGCGATCTCTGTTGTCGGCAAGAATTCGAAAGAAGAGTTGCAGAAGGCGCTCGGGCTCCGCAATGGCTGCGGTCATCCTAATAGTCTCAAGGTTGGCGCAAACAAGTCGGCAGCGCACATCGAGACGCTGCTACAGAACGTTTTTGAACGGTTCGCTTAGTGCAACATGGTCCCACGTTGCGGGATATGTTGCGGGAATCATGGCCCCGCTGAGAGGATTTCAACTGGAAAACCCAAAAAAATAATAAAACCAAATACTTAGTGTGATTTGTGGCTCCGGCGGTAGGGGCCCCTCCGCGCAACCAAGTCCCTTTGATTCCAAAGGAATTTCCGACGCGGCGGTGCACCGGCTCCGGACGGACTCCAAGATGTGCCCGGAGTCGTGGCGTACTTCGGGCACCAGATCAAGCACCAGATTTTGGTAGGGCGATGGGGCTGCCTTGACGGACCACGGCGACGTCTATTTCCAGTCTTTCAATGGTCCGTCATGCGCCACACCGCAGCCATTCTCAGAATGGGCACCCGTGTGGCCTGCAACATTCGGTCTGCTCGGTCGGTGCGGAAATGGGTGTCAGGCTGGACGTATCGCGCTGGGTAGTGACATTACTCACCGAGAATGCGGCGGGCAGCACACAGGAACTGGTGCATCTGCATCTTTTCATGTGCGGACTCCGGCGGATGCGGCAGCACCTCGTAGACATCGCGCCCCGGTTCGAACTCGACAAGATAACCCAGATAGCGCAGCAGATCGACCGCGTCGGAGCGGATCGCTCTACGCCGATCCCGGTCTTCATCGACTCCCAGAACCACAACGAATGCAATCCGGTCAGGTGGGCCGAAATGTGATTGAGCATAAATTCGCAGGCTCGGTAGATCGGCATAGCCGGCCTTCAGCGCGGTTTCGATCCAGCCGACGTGCTTGGGGCGGTTGTCGACTTCATACATGCAGTGATTCTTCAGATTTTCTCAGATAGAGGTTGGCCGAATTGGCTTGTAGCGAAGAAAAAAGTCAGATTGGCAATTCTGTTATCCGGCGCCCGCGATTAACCGGGTCTTCAACAAGCCTGTATGCCGCTTCTTGGTGGCGAATCTCGCCATGTCGTTCGCGCAAGACGCAGCATCGCATTTCTGGTTTCAACGCCACGATGTGGGAAGCCAAACCAACTGGCCAGGGGTATTTCGGCGTTAATCGGGTCAAGGCTCTCCATCCGCGCCGCGCATCATGTCATTCTACCTCCGCAACAGAGGAGGGGCCATGGCGCACAAGCCGATCCATAAATGGAAATTCAAACCCGGCCTGCGCGCGGGCGCTTTCGGTTGGCGCGGCTCGGCCAAGGCCATTGAGAGGCTGAAATCGGCCAATAGTGAGATTCGGGCAGTCGGTCGCTCAGATCCGGTGGCCGCGGCCGAGGGCGTGATCGCGCTCGCCGAGCGCGTTGACGCGGATACTCTTCGGCCGCAGATCGAAGGCGATGTTGCGCACCAAGTGTGCCGCGCGACGCGCCGAGAATGGGAAGGACGCTCTGCACCAATGCAATCGCCAGCGCCAATGACAGTGCAAATTGTCCGATTTCAGGTATCATGTCGATCCCTCGTTAAGCCCGACGGTTATCGCGGCCTTGCGGCCCTCCCGACTTGGAAGGTCAAGCGCGGCAGCAGGCCCCGGCCATCACATTGCCGTTAGCAGGCTCATTCTTGTTTGCCGGACTCCAGGTTGGCCAGCCGACGCTCGAATTCATCCTCGTTGATTTCGCCGCGCGCATAACGTTCACGAAGAATATCGACCGCACTCTGTCCAGTTCACGGGCGGTTGGAAAAACCACGAACCGCAAGCACAATCAATCCTATGATGAGCGCCCAGAAGATCAGCATCATCAGGCGACCGAACATCCCGTGGCCGCCGCCCCACATCATGTGGCCGAAACCGTCGTAGGTGTCGGCCGCGCCCGGCGTCGCGGCGAATAAGAGAAATCCCGAGGAGGCGATAAAGCTGTGAAGTTTCATGTCATTGTCCTTTCCTGGACTACCCGCTCCTACCTTCCGGTCCCCATTCGGGCCGGCGAGGAGGACTTGGGTTTAAGTTGAGCGCATGAAAAAGAAATAGAAGTATTCGGTATTGGGTGAAGTATTTTGAAAGGAATTGGTGAGCAGTGCGGGCACTCTTTGTCGGCCGTGTTCTGCGCTCGGGTCCGCGAAGGTCGCGAACCTATTTCACCGAAGGAAGAGCGATAGATTGGGTTCAATGCACAAATTCAAAAACCGAACGGGACACCAAAATTTTTTGCCGTACCCCAGGACGTTTTCTGGATTGAAATATGACCTACAGTGGCATCTCGTTTCGAAAACCTATAGTTGTAAGGTGTTGATTTCAGTTTGTAGAAAGGCCGATGTTTTGGAGACGGAGTGTATGATTATCCACCTTGAGCGCGCAGAGGCCCGTTTGCCACAAGTTGAAGCCACGAGAAAGGCCGTGCCGCTCGAATCTCATGTTGTCAGAGCCGTGGACGGGCAGCAGATGAGCGAGGCCCACGCCAACGCCTATCGCCGCAAACTGATGCGGCCGACCTATCCTTTCACGATGCGGTCGTCCGAAATTGCCGCCTTCCACAGCCACCGCGCGTGTTGGCAGAAAATCCTTGATGACGATCTGGACGCGGCTCTTATCCTGGAAGATGACCTGCACCTTCAGGAGGATGTCTTTCCCCGCGCCCTGAGTCTTGCTCTCTCCAACATACAACAGGGCGATTTTGTACGCTTCCCCATCAAGTTGCGCGAAGAAAGGACGCAGGAAGTCGACACATCGGATGAAATCGGGGTTCATCTTTATGACCGGATTGCTCTTGGTATGGTCGCTCAGTTGGTCACGCGCGACGCGGCCCGCGCTTTGCTCGCGGCGTCCGAACGCTTTGACAGACCCGTGGATACTTTTCTGCAGATGCAGTGGGTGCACAATGTCCGCGTGCTGACGGTTTGGCCGTCCGGAGTACGAGAGGTTTCTGCTGAATTGGGTGGCAGCATGATTGGGCGTAAAGGTGGGCTTGTGGCAAAGTTGCGCCGCGAAATCCTGCGGCCACTGTATCGGCGCAAGATCCGGGCTCTCGCGAGGCAGCATCTGAATGCCTCGAAGTAGCGCCGAAGACCGCGTGACGATCATCACGGTCGCGTACAACAGCACGAGTGTGTTGCCCGACATGCTGGCCTCCGTGCCGCAAAGGACACCCGTGGTGATCGTCGACAACGCCTCGGACGATCGCGCCCGGCTGCAACGGATCGTCGCCGCGCGGCAGAACACGACACGCCTGGTCGACAATGAGCGCAACCTTGGTTTCGGTGCCGGGTGCAACAAAGGTGCGGAACAGGCGAACACGGAATTCCTTCTGTTCCTCAATCCGGATACGGCGCTTGGCTCTGACGCGTTGCAAAAGTTGATCGATGCAGCCGAACGGCATTCGGAAGCGTCAGCCTTCAACCCACGAATTCTGGACGAGACAGGCACGGCGGTCGTGAAGCGCCGGAGTGACCTCGTCGATCGCTCGATGTGGTTGCCAAAACAGGAACTGACAAAGTATACGGTCGTTCCGGTCCTCTCCGGGGCCGCGCTCTTCGTTCGTCGGCGCGCCTTTGAGGCGGTGGGCGGATTCGATCCCGAGATCTTTTTGTTTTTCGAGGATGACGATCTCAGCCTTCGCCTGTCCCGATCTCAGGGCCACCTGGTTTACGTGGCAGATGCCGTGGTCCACCACGCCGGAGGTGCGTCATCAGGCGGGTCGTTGAAAAGCGAGCGCATCAAGAACTGGCATTGGGGCCATTCCCAGATCTACACCACGCGCAAGCACGGCATGCACCGCAACTGCTATGCTGCAATCCTCAAGACCGGGATGCGCGCCCTGTCACCTGCAACGGTCTTTTCGTCCCGGCGCCGACAAAAGTATTTTGCGCGTTTCTCGGGGATGATAGCGGCCCTGCGCCAGGAAGATAGCTGAAACGGCGCAGGTCCTCAGGCGAGTTCCAATACCTTTTCGATCACGTACTCGGTCTGCGCTGTCGTCTGTCCGGGGCACATGGGCAAGCTGATGACCTCGTTCGCCAGCCGCTCTGCCAGCGGAAAAGCGCCCTGCCCATGGCCAAGGTCGGCGTAGGCTTTCTGCAGGTGGGGCGGGATGGGATAGTGGATCACGGTCCCGATGCCGACCGTGGACAGGCGCGTCTGAAAGCGGTCCCGGTCGGGGTGGCGCAGCACGTAAAGGTGCCAAACCGGCTCGGCCCAGTCGGGCACGTAAGGAACTTGCAGCCCGGCGCGGGAAAAGGCACCGGTGTAGTCGCGCGCGATGGCGCGGCGACGCTCTGTCCAGTCGTTCAGAACCCGCAGCTTGACCGCCAGCAAGGCGGCCTGAAGGGGATCGAGACGGCTGTTGAAGCCCTGAATATCGTTCTCGTATTTCCTTTCGGAACCGTAATTTCGCAGCAACCTGACAGTTTGCGCGACATCGTTGTCCGATGTGGTCAACGCCCCGGCATCCCCGAGCGCACCCAGATTCTTCGTAGGATAAAAGCTCCACGCGGCGGTGCCATCGCTGCCCACACGGCGCGACTTGTAGCGTGCGCCATGCGCCTGGGCGGCGTCCTGCAGCACCTTCAGCCCGTTCGATTCGGCCACCGCATTCAGCGCGTCCATGTCGGCCGGCTGGCCGTAGAGGTGCACCGGCAGAATGGCCTTGGTGCGCCTGGTGATCGCCGCGGCGGTGCCCTCGGGGTCGATGTTGTGCGTGTCCTCAAGGGGTTCGACCGGCACCGGCACCGCGCCGCATTGGCTGACGGCAAGCCAGGTCGCGATATAGGTGTTCGACGGTACGATAACCTCGTCGCCCGGGCCGATGCCCAGCGCGCGAAGTCCCAAGTGAAGCGCATCCAGCCCGTTTGCCGTTCCGATGCAGGCGCCGGCTTCGACATAGGCCGCAAAGGCGGCTTCGAAACGCTCCAGTTCGGGTCCCATGACATAGCTGCCGGAATGCGCGACACGCAGAAGCTCGTGGTCCAGCTCGGCCTGTATGCCCGCCCGTGCTGTCGCAAGATCCAGGAAGGGGACGTTCACGCCGCACCCACGGCTTTGAGGAACTCGTCGCGGTCGCGGATGTAATCCGTCTCGTCATAGGGGCCCGACGCCAGAACCATGCAGACCGACCCGGACGAGAAATTGTCCAGGTAGCGCCACATCATCGGGCAGACGTAGACGCCATAATAGGGCCGGTTGAGCTGAAACCGCTTTTTATCAAAGCCATCGTCAAGCAGCAGATCGAAACTTCCAGACATCGATATCACGAACTGGTGCAGGTCCTTGTGCGCGTGCTCGCCCCGGTCGGCGCCGCCGGGAACGTCGTAAAGGTAGTAGACCCGCTTGACCTCGAAGGGGATGTGGTTGTTTCCCTCGACGAAGGTAAGATTGCCCCGCGCGTCCGAGATCTTGGGTAAATCTATTAGGCGACAGTCACTTAGCGGCAAGGGATTACGACTCGCTTCTGCATTGGTCCGTGTTTATAAACCGCGCAATGACGATTTGAAATAGCCGGGCATCGAAGATAGACGGCCCGGCCCCCCGGGCACAGAAAGGTTTGGAATGTCAAAAGATATCCTGATCGTGGGAGCCGGCGAGTTCGCGGATATCGCCTACGAGTATTTCACCGTCGACAGCGATTACACGGTTGTCGGGTTCGCGGTCGAACGGGACTACCTGGACGAAACAGTCAAGTTCGACCTGCCCGTGGTCCCGCTCGAAGACGCCCCGTCGCATTTCGATCCGGGCAAGACTGACGCGCATGTCGCAGTGACTTCGACCAAGCTCAACCGGATCCGCGCGCGTCTGATCGCGCTGACCAAGGAGCACGGATACCACCTTGCCAATTTCGTCAGCCCCCGCGCGATGGTCTGGCGGACCGCTGAACTGGGCGAGAATGTCTTTATCTTCGAGAACAACGTGGTGCAGCATGGCGTACAGATAGACGATGGATGCGTGCTGTGGTCCGGCAACCATATCGGCCATCAGACCCGTATCCGAGAAAACAGCTTCTTGTCCTCGCATATCGTGGTGTCGGGTTATTGCGATATTGGCGCACGCAGCTTTTTGGGCGTGAACGCCGCCCTGGCCGATAATGTGCACCTGGCCGAGGATTGTGTCGTCGGCATGGCGGCGGCCGTCACCAAGAGCTTCGACACCCCCGGTCTGATCCTGAATGGCAACCCGGCTGAGGCTGCCAAGGTGTCCTCCTACCGCTATTACCGGATCAAGCCCTGATATGGCATGGGTGAAACAGGGGCACATCTTCAGCCCGGACGGAAGCCTCGACTGGGCGCAGCATTCCTTCATGACGCCGTGCCCGTGGTTGCGCGACGAAGACACGATACGGACCTTCGGCGGGATGCGCGACGCACACGGCATCAGCCGCATCGGCTGGGTCGATGTCGCCGCTGACGACCCGACCCGGGTCAAGGCCAGCTCCACGGCCCCGGTGCTGGATCTCGGCGCACCGGGCATGTTCGACGACAACGGCCTTATCCTGGGCGATGTGGTCGAGGTCGAGCCCGACGAACTGCGGCTTTACTACGTGGGGTTCCAGCTGGTGGAGAAGGCGAAATTTCTGGCCTTCACCGGCCTCGCCATCAGCCGGGATCGCGGCGACAGCTTTCAGAGGATTGGTACGACCCCTGTGCTCGACCGCTGCCCCGACGGGCCCTTCATCGGCGCGCTGCACTCAATCGCTCGACTGCCGGATGGCAGCTTCCGCGCGTGGATTTCCCGTGGCGACGGATGGGAGGAGATCGGCGAACGGCTTTATCCCCGCTACGATTGCTGGACGCTGACCAGCAACGACGGTGTCACCTTCGACAACGCAGCCGCGCAGCGCATCATCACGCCCTCGGGCGACGAATACCGCATCGGCCGCCCCCGGGCGACGCAGCTGGAGGACGGCACGTGGGAATTGCGCGCAACCTCCGACACCCGCGCCAAGCAATATGCGGCCTTCCGCTTTAGCTCTCCGGACGGTGTGGAGTTCACCCGTACGGATGATGTCGAACTGCCGCTGGGCGCGCCTGAAAGCTGGGACAGTGACATGACCTGTTATCCCGCGCATTTCGTGGCGCCGGATGGTGGCAGGTATCTGTTCTACAACGGCAACGACATGGGGCGGACAGGTGTCGGCCTCGCGAAGTGGCAGGCGGCATGAGCGGCGACATCGAAATCAAGCGCTACACGCCCGCTCTTTCGACTTCGTGGAACGACTTCGTCGCCGCCTCGACAAACGGCATGTTCCTGCATGACCGCCGCTTCATGGACTACCATTCCGACCGGTTCGACGATCACTCGCTGATCTTCGAAAGCGACGGCAAGATTATCGCGTGCCTGCCCGCGAACCGGGTGAACGACACGCTGCAATCCCATGGTGGCCTGACCTTCGGCGGTCTGCTGGTCAAGCCCGCGACCTCGGCCGCACAGGTGGTTCAGATCTTCGCCAGCTTGCGCGACGAACTTCTCAGGCAGGGGATCGGGACGCTGCACTACAAGCCGGTGCCGCATATATTCCACGCGCAACCGGCCGAGGCCGATATCTATGCGCTGTGCAACGCCGGCGCCCGGCAGGTCCGCACCGACCTGAGCGCGGCCATTCCCCTGCGCCGCAAGCTGTCGTTCAGCAGCGGCCGCAAATACGGGGCCAAGAAGGCCGCCAAGGCGGGGCTGACAACCTCCGAGGCCACCGATTTCGCCGCCTTCTGGGATATCCTCGGCGAGGTGCTTGATCAGCGCCACGACGCACGGCCAACCCATTCGCTGGACGAGATCACGCGCCTCAACGCCGCGTTTTCCCAGCGGATCCGCCTTTTTGCGGCCTTCGAGGACGCGCGCATGCTGGCCGGTGTCGTCCTCTTCGATTTCGGGCGCACCGTGCATTCCCAGTACATGGCCTCATCCGGAGATGGGCGCGACCTCGGCGCGCTGGATCTCGTGGTGCAGTCCCTTGTCAACGACACCTTCGCGGACCGCGACTGGTTCAGCTTCGGCATCTCGACCACGGCCGAAGGCCGCGAACTCAATGTCGGGCTGTCCCGTCAGAAGGAGATGTTCGGCGCGCGTAGCCTCGCTATTCCTCAATATCGGTGGGACCTCGGCTGAGGCGAGAGATCAGGCGTCAGGTCGCGGCAATGCGCTTCTTGCGCCGACGGGTCTCGGAAACGCCGCGCGAAATGGCCTGCAGCGGGTGACGGCCAAAATACGGTACCAGGCCCGCCCAGCCTTTCTCGACAAAGGCGGCGCGCACCTCTCCATCGGCCACGCGGTCGGCCAGAAGTTTGGAAATCTCGTGGCCAGGGCCAAGCCCGAAGTTCTTTGCGTCGGCCGCGCGTTGACGATAGACGCAGGTGTTGCTTTCGATCTCGCGCAGGCGCTGCGCCCGGTAGCTGTCCGGCGTGAATTTCCGGGGTTTCGTGTTGGTCAGCCCCGATCCCGTCCGGTATGTCAGCAACGCTTCGTCGATAAGATGCGCGCGTCCCTCGAGGGCGGCCCGAAACCCGAGGATCAGGTCTTCATAGGTATTCTCGAACATCATCGCCCCGTACTTGCGGTAAAGCGACCGATGCCACGCGCAAGTCGCGCCGAGGTACAGCGACAGCGATTTCGCGGCGGCCAACGGGTCCGTGGTCGAATAGAACGTCGCCTTGCGATACAGCGCCGGGGCAGGGGCCCCGTCCAGCGTGGTCACATCCGCGTGCGAGAACACCAATAGCGGGTCGTGCGCCGCGAATGCCTCGAGGATCCGCCGGTTGCGGTGCGGGTAATATAGGTCGTCACCGGCGGCGGCGATGATGATATCCTCCCGGCACATCCCGAGGGCTTTCTTGAGATGTTCGTTGACGCCAAGGTTGGTCTCGTTGCGGTTCAGAACGACCTCGTGCGGCCCGTCATACTGATCGACCACCTCTTTCATGCGCAAGAACGTATCATCGCGCGAGGCGTCGTCCGACAGAACGATCTGCATCGGTGCGGAGTCCTGTTGCAGCGCGCTTTGCACCGTTTCGGCAACATGATCTTGCTGCTGATAGGTAAGAAGAAGGCACGTGGCCTTCGGGGGGCTTAGCATCGGGCGGCCTGCCTTAATTGGGGCTTTTGCTCAGAGCGCGTAGCAGATGACGTCCGTCCCATCAACGCCATGGGCCCGCAGGTAGATGCGCCGGTTCGGCAACAGTCGTGCCATCAGCAGGGGCAGTCGCCACAATTCTTCGGGGGCGTGGTAAACGCTGACGGCCAGCTTGGGGTTATTGTCCGTCACATGCGCCGCCGACCCGTTGAGCGCGTCCCACTCGGCACCTTCGATATCGAATTTTGCATAGATTGGCTGCCCTGCAGGCATCACGTCGGCCAGCCTCTTTACCGGCATCGAGGTAGCGCCGCCTGTTTCGAAGGACGCGCTCATGTCAGCTGTGGCATTGAAGGACAAAATATCCGCCCTCGCGCCAAGCCCACAATTAAGCGCAGTTACGCGGTGGCCGAGACTCTGATCCTTGATGCTCTGTTCCAACCGCGCAAGGTTCTGCGGGTCCGGCTCGATACAGACCGCATGACCGAAAAGACCTCCGGTATGGTCCAGAAAGTGTTTCAACGTGTCGCCGTCATACGCGCCTGCGTCGATAAAAACCACATCCGGGTCCAGACTGATATCAAGGTCCTTCGGGAAGTATATATCGTCCAGTCTTGGAGTGGGAAGCCGGGTGAAGTCGAGGGACATGCGCCAAGCGACCTGCATGGCAAACGTATCGCGCGAGATATCGTCGGCCCAGAGCGCATCGCATTCCAGAATACTGTCTTTTTCGTGCAGGACATTCTCGGGTGCCATTACATTGCACAGACCCGAAAATTCCTCGGGAAAGAGCCAGCTCAACAGCATGAAACTCTCGGCCTCCAGCCCGGTCTCTGCCAGAAGGGCCTGTGCCTGCACGAAAGTCAGCTTGGGATTGAGAACCGTCACCAGCACGGTCACGTCGGGTTCGAGCGCTTCCGCGGCCTGCTGCCGGCCAAGGATCCGCAGCCCGTCAATTGTGGTGCCCTGCTTGGCGGGCGTGTCGTCGATGAACGCAACCGGCTCGACACCGGCGCGACGCAGGCGTTTCAAGACCTCGCGCCCGGTGTTGCCCGCCCCGAAGAGGGCGATTTTGTCCATGTCTGGCAGCGCCGCGTCAAGCCTGCGAGCGCGTCGCTCCCGGGCCTCGTCCGGTGTTTCGGACAGGATGGCCTTCAGATCGGTCTCCATCGCTCGCGACAAGGTCACTATTGGCGTCCCTCGGCCGCCCGGGCTGCTTCGATCTTGCCTTCACGCCATTCCTTGACGCTCTTTGGGATTTCGTATTCGAACCCAAGGTAGTCTCGCACCTTCGGATCCTCGACTTCGACTCCTCGCTGCTCGAATATCTCCTTGAAATTGTACTGCTGGCGAAGCATTGGCGGCGTGATGATGTGATTCACTGCGCGCCGAACCCCGTTCGAGCTGTTCTTGCCCGTGCGATGGTACAGCATGGCGTCGAAAAAAATGATCGTCCCAGGCGGACATTCAACGACCTTCTGGTGGTTACGCACAAATTCGTCCGACGGAAACGTCTCAAAGAGATGCGTCACTGGCAGCACATAGGTTCCACCGGTCACTTCATCGAACGGATCAACTGCCAGCAAAGCGCTCAGGGCCAGCGGCCGCGAAGACGTGTAGTGCTGGTAGTTCAGGTCACGATGCCAAGTGAATTGGTAGTGGTCGCGCCCTGGCTGGTTCAGAATGCCATTGTGAGACATCAAAACGTAATACTGCCTCAGGAACGCGGCAGCGACGTCCATGATGACAGGCAATGTGGCAATTTTCAGCATAAGCGGATCATAGGCGCAGACCGCGCGCGCGATGTTTGCATCCTTCATGAGACGCAAATTATCCTCGCCACCGACCTCTTCAGCCTGTTGGTAATAGACCTGATCCAGTACGTCCCGGGCCTGGGCAAGTTCACTGTCGCCAAGTCCGCTCTGCGCAAGCGCATATCCGTTGATCCGCAACTCTTCGATACATCTTTCAATATCGCCGGAAGTCGTATTCTTCTCCGCCACACCGTGCGTAAGCACATTGGTGTCAAGACCAGTCGGATACATACTGTTGCCCCCTTGTTTTGCCATGTTTCAAGGAAATAATAACTGGTGTAATGTAGCGAACAAGCTTTGAGACGGCTTGGACAATATCACAACCACACTTGGCAATCGCAAGTCTAAAGTCCGGCCCGCAAAATCGACATTGATGATCGTGTCGAATGTGGTTCGCTGATATTTCGAGATCTACTCATTTTCCGAAGTCAGCATCGAATTGGTTACATGGGACGATGTCGGTGGTCGCATCTGTGCGAAGTCGGGAATAGCTTGAATTCGGCCTTTGGTCCCAACGGCTTCAAAAGATCACGCCACCTGCGCCCGAGGCGGTGACCCTCTTGTCCGGGATGGCCGCGCCGTGCATGCTCCGAAGGGCCATTGCCACGATATCTCGCATCACTTTTCTTTCGGAAGTAAGCGGTGGCTGAGCCACACGTTGCTCGCCCCGGCGCGGACTGCGAGGTGATACCCATCTTATGATGGGAGTGCGTTTCGCAATGGATGCTCAGACTGCGTTTCTCAGATCGCTCGGGGTTGAGATTTTCGAGAGCGGGCACCGGCGATGGCCGGAGGCCGTGAAGGCACAGGCCGTCGCGGAGACGCTGGAACCGGGGGCAACGGTGAACGCCGTAGCCGGGCGTTACGGAGTGAAGCCGAACCAGCTTTCTGCGTGGCGATGCCTGGCCAAGCAGGGCAAGCTGGTCCTGCCCGCCGCGGAGACGGCGACTGCACCGACGACCTTCGCGCCGCTGGTTTTGTGCGACCCGGAACCGCCGCAAGCGCCGGAGCCCTCCCGGCAACCAGATGACAAGCTGCGGCTGATCTTCGGTGACGTGGCGATCGAACTCGCCGCCGATACCTCGGCGGTGCGGATTGCCGAAATCGTGCGTTCGCTCGGGGTGTCATCGTGATGATGCCGTCCCATACCGTCCGTATCCTGGTGGCGACCGAGCCGGTGGACTTCAGGAAGGGTCACGACGGGCTCGCCGCGCTGGTGCAATCGGTCCTGGAGGAGGGCCCGTTCACCGGCACCGTGTTTTTGTTCCGGGCGAAGAGCGCCGACAGGCTGAAGATCCTGTTCTGGGATGGGAGCGGATTGGTGATGGCCTACAAACGGCTCGAGGAGACCACCTTCACCTGGCCGCCGATCCGGAGTGGCGTGATGATGCTGAACCGGGCGCAGTTCGAGGCGCTGTTTGCCGGGTTGGGCTGGCGCAAGGTGAAGGCGCTGGAGACCCGCCGTCCGGCTGCGGCAGAATGAATCAGGCGCATGAAAGGACGCGCATCCGACACCGGTTCGGGCTATCCTTGCGCCATGCCCGCCGCATCGATCATCGACCTATCCGCCATCCCCGAGGCGCAGCGCGAAGCTGTCGCTGCGGTGCTGCGCGAGCGGGATGTGCTGAAGGAGGCCAACAAGCGCCTCGAGCATCTGGTCGCCGAGCTCAACCACGCGGTTCACGGCAAGCGGTCGGAGAAGCTCGGCGAAGATGGCCGGCAGCTGACCTTTGAGGACCTTGAGGTCGCGATCGCCGAGACCGAGGAGAAGCAGGAGGCGCAGGCGCCTTCTGAGCGCCGGCCCCGGCGTGCGGCCCGGCGCAACCGGGGCAACCTGCCCAAGGATCTGCCACGCATCGAGCGCGTGATCACGCCGGACAATATGCAATGCCCCCTGTGGCTGCGGTGAGATGCACAAGATCGGCGAAGATCGCATCGAGCGGCTGGATATCGTGCCCGCGCATCTGCGGGTGATCGTCACCGTTCGCCCCAAATACGCCTGTCGCGCCTGCACCGACGGTGTGATCCAGGCGCCGGCCCCGGCGCATCTCATCGAGGGCGGCCTGCCGACCGAGGGCGCCATCGCGCATGTGCTGGTGAGCAAATACGCCGATCATCTGCCATTGTATCGACAGAGCCGGATCCTCGCCCGGTCCGGGATCGACATCCACCGCAGCACGTTGGCCGACTGGGTCGGCACCGCCGCCTTCCATCTCGGCCCCGTGGTCGACCGACTGGGCGAACATCTGAAGACATCAACCAAGCTGTTCATGGACGAGACCACCGCCCCGGTGCTGGACCCGGGACGCGGCAGGACCAAGACCGGCTATCTGTGGGCGCTGGCCCGCGATGATCGAGCCTGGGGCGGGGATGATCCTCCGGGCGTGGTCTTCTTCTATGCGCCGGGCCGCGCGGGAGAGAATGCGGAGAAGTTCCTGCGGGGCTTTGACGGCATCCTGCAACTCGATGGCTACCAAGGTTACAACCGCCTGACGCGCCGCGCCCGCAAGGGTGGCGATCCGGTCCGCGTGGCGCATTGCTGGGCGCACGTGCGGCGCAAGCTGAAGGAGGTGTTCGACCGCGACGGCTCCCAGATCGCCGCCGAGGGGCTGCGCCGGATTGCCGAGTTCTACAAGGTCGAGGCGGACATCCGCGGCGCGGCTCCGGGACAGCGCCTCTCGGCCCGCCAAGTGCGCACCGCACCCCTCGTGGCCGAGTTCGGTGAGTGGCTGCAACACCAGCGCCTGCGCATCTCCGCCAAGTCGCGTTTGGGAGAGAAGCTCGCCTACATCCACCGTCACTGGGAGGGTTTGCAGACCTTCCTGCAGGATGGGCGGGTCGAGATCGACTCCAACGGCGTCGAGAACCTGATCCGGCCCATTGCTCTGAACAGAAAGAACGCATTGTTCGCCGGACATGACGAAGGTGGACGTGCCTGGGGCCGCATTGCGTCGCTCATCGAGACCGCAAAGATCAACGGCGTCGAGCCCTTCGCCTATCTCAAGGCCACCTTCGAAGCCATCGCCGCCGGTCATCCGCAAAGCAGGATCGACAAACTCCTGCCATGGAACTTCTCGCCGTCAAGCTGAACCCGCGTGGGCCGCAGCCGCCGCTTACAGATTTTGGGAGGTCCCTGACGCAATTTCTCCGCCATTTGACGCAGAAATTCCGCCGAATGACGAGATTCCTCCGCGAAATGACGCAAGAATTCCGCCAGGTGACGAGATTCCTCCGCGTGTTTCTGGGTGTGAAAAAGATTTGTTGCAAGGGATCGATAGGTTAATCACTGATGACGCTGAGCGACATGGCGAGTCCGACCGGCATCACCGACCGCGTCCTGCTGCGCGCCATCCACATCGTGTCCTGAGCCGAGTGCAAGAGCGACGCCCTACGTCTCGTCGTCTTCAACGGCCTGCTGTTGGCCGCTCACCGGGACCCCTTCTTGGTCAGCTTTGATGCCGACGGGCCGCCGATTGCCGCGCCCCGGTTGGCGGACGCAGGCGCGCCGGAGCTCGGTCTTGCGTCGGCGCCGACGCTGATTTTGGCCGCCGATCATGCCGGCCCTTTGGCCTGGCATCGCGCGCACGTGCTGACGCAGGGAAAAAGTACTCTGGGCCAGGCACATGTGCCAAATTCACAAGGCGACTCGGGCACTGGCAGTTATAGTCCGCCGTTTCCGCTGAACCGCATTTGCCGGTTCTGCAGCGCCTCATTTGATCTGTCCACAAGGCGCATCCTGTCGGCTCGATGTCGGCTCACCAAATCACGATAAGTTGTGAAAAGATAATGATTTACGTAAAAGATGTCGGCGATCATTCCTGTGTTGAAATCGATTGGTGCACTTCCTGCCCGCGCGGATGGCGGAATTGATTAAATGCGCCACATCATCTCCTCTTGGGTGGACTCACCGCCGAGAGCATGAAGGCACTTACCCACTTCAGGAAGCCCGGTTGCGACAAGGCCTTCCAGATGCCTGCCTTGACAACCCTTTTGTAAGAGCTCGCCGGGCCTGCCGCTCCACTGCGCCTTACTTGCGCTCATTGGAGCAGCCGCGTGTGTTCGGGAAAACCCGACGACTAAAGATGCCATTGCTGGAGATCAGTCAAGCAAAACCCGAAATGCAAAAAATCGTTTCGTATTGCCGAAGCTCGGCCAATCTCACTTCCAGCGAACGTAACCGCCGGATTTTTCCGGCCAGAGGAGAAACAATAGTAATGCCGACCGCCGCCTCGCGCGCCCTCAATGTGAGGCGCACGATCCAGCGGCCTGCCAACCACCGACCTCCGACTTTCCTGACCCCGGGACGAACCCCGGAAATTCGCATCAATCAGGAGGTATCATGTATCACGAAAATCTCTTCAACGGCAGTGTTCCTGTACTGTCGAGCGGCGAATTCGAGCTGCGGAAATTCCTCGCCACGAATTCGGAGGCGCTCGGCCATGCCGCGGCTCTCCTCGCTGGTCGCCGCGGCGCGTGGCTCATCAGCGGGATCCTCGACGGGCTTGGCCAGCCGGGCCGGCTGACGCGCCGCATGCGATCCCTGCTTCTCCAGCTGCGCGATGTGCTCTTTCTCGAGCATGTGCTCGATGAATCTTGGGAAGATGCCGGATGCTTCGCGCTTCTCGAACCCGAGGACCCCGCTGTTCCCGAAATATGCCTTCTCGCCGATGGCCTGGAGGACGCCCTGCGCAAGGCCGGTGTGGTCCGAACAGAGCCGCATTGGGCTGTATAAGACGCAACTCGCACTGCCGCCAGCATTCAGCGGCGGTGCGAAAACCATGCGGCGTGAGAATTTCTGGACCATGCCAAATTTTTTCTTCGCCGTGCCGAAATCTGGCCAATGTCATTTTCAACAGCAAACCAGGAGAGGCCATCACCCACACGATTTTCCCAACGCATGCTGAAAACTTGACGCCGACAGATCAGGCAAATCCACCCACCCACCGGCATGCAGAGGAGTAAACCATGCTCAACCCCGACCACCTCGCCCTCAACCTCGCCCCCCAATGCGGCATTGCGGCCGCAGGGCAGCATTTGCGCGAACATGGGCGCAGCCTGTGCCATCTGCTCGAGGAGATCG
This sequence comes from Roseovarius sp. SCSIO 43702, assembly GCF_019599045.1. Taxonomy (NCBI): domain Bacteria; kingdom Pseudomonadati; phylum Pseudomonadota; class Alphaproteobacteria; order Rhodobacterales; family Roseobacteraceae; genus Roseovarius; species Roseovarius sp. SCSIO 43702. The sequence continues at coordinate 2,120,785 of NZ_CP080623.1, read as the reverse complement.
ACGATCCTCTTGCGATCGATGCGCTCTGCGATCTGCACAACGAGTTCGAAAAGCCCGTTCCGCAACCCACCGTCATCGAAGCCGCACTGCGCGATATCGAGCGGGTTCTGGCCGGGCAGACACCTTCGTCGCTCGACCGCATTGGCCGCGAGCGGAATTTCTATGCTTCCGATGCGACCCGCTGGCATGGCGCCCGCATGAGTGAACTCCTTGTCGGATTTACAAGGGCAGGCTGACAGCGCTTACAGGCTGCGCCCGTGTGCCGGGCGCGGCTATCCAAGCACGCATCGCGCGCATGATGCGGCGCCCAGAATTCCAACCCGCGGTTCGTAAGGAACATGCTGCTGCTACAGCCGCGTACCGCCCCCGAAAAACCCGAGAAAAAGGAGGAATCGGGTGCTTGAAGCTGACGCGTTCCCGCGTTCCAGCAAGAAAAGAAAGGAGATGGAGATGGTGCAAGTCGACGCGACACTCATTTCTTCTCACCCTCAGCACGCAGCCGCAGATCTCGACTCTGTTCGGGAATTCCTGGAGGTTCACGGTTCGGCATTGGCCGACTTCGCCTACATACTCGGAGGTGGCTCGGCCAGCCGTTCGGTGTTTTGCCTCATCGATGCCGTGCGGACGGCCAGATGCCTCACGCGTCTGCATGTCAGGGAACTTGAGCGCTTGCTTGAGTTGGTGTTCCTCGACGACCTTCCTGACTCGAGGAGCGCTGAGGCAGCGCTGGCAAAGTTTTTTCCTCCCAGCTGGCGAATTAGGCGCGAGGTCTGTTTCGTGGCCGACGAACTCGATGCTCTCTTGCTGGAAATTCCAGAACACTATTTCACCGACCATATGGACGACCTCTAAATCAAGGTTGATCAGTTGTAAGGAATTTCCCTGGTCCCCCGCTTACCGACCGGCATGCGCATGGGTCTTCCATTCGGTGCACTGTGTAACGCGGGTTCCAGGCGCTCCTTGCGGCGTAGCCACCAACGGCAAACTCGCCCGGTCATCGCCGAGGACTGGATGTCCGCAGTGCAGGAGTCCTTGGGCGAATGCTTGATGGGCCAAGACCTGTCGGCTCGATGTCGGCTCCAATCTTCAAATAAAATAATGATATAACAAAGGCTTATTAAAAATATGTCGGTGATCATTTCCGCGGGGAAATCGATGGATGCACGTCTTGTCTACAACGAAAGGCAGAAGTGACCATGAACACCACAGGAAAGAACCCGACCTCTGCGGACCACGTCCTCCTCAGCGAACTGACCGTCAAGACCAGGAAGGGAACCCGCCGCCTCACCAGGTCCGAACGCGAGGCGCTCATCCAGATGCTGGCCATCAAGGCGGCACCGGAGGAATTCGATATCCGGAGCCTGATTCCTAAAGGCAGTTTTCTGGAGCGCATCGTGCGTCATTTTGAGGATACGGACATCTCGTATGCCCTGCCGATCATGCATGTCGTCATGATCGCCGCGTCCTTTCTGACGCAGAACGGGGCCTGCCTCGAGGTTCCAGGGGTCGGACGCGTTCTGCCGACTCTGTGGACAATCGGCCTTGCAGGCTCCGGTTCTTCCAAGACGCTCGCCTCCGAGGAAATCGACCGCATTGTCTCGCGGGGCGATGCCCCGTCCCTGAACCGTCTCGCGACCGGGTGCACTGATGCCCAGTGGATCGTGGAACTGCATGACAACAATGGCGCGTTCTGGTTCCAGGATGAAGTCGGAAAGACCTTCAAAAGCATTCTCACGGAAGGAAACTACCGCCGCATCAAGCCCTGGTGCCTTGACGTCTATTCGCACAAGCCCATCGCTAACCGGCTCAAGAGCGAGAGGAACAAGCTCGTCATCGAGCGGCCATATTTCACGTTTCATGGCCTGACGGTTGTCGATACCTGGCGCTCCGATATCGATATCACGAGCATGCTCGATGGGTTCTGCCAGAGGTTCGGCTATTACGTGGCCGTTCCACGCGACGACGCCGACCTCTTCGATCACTTCCTCTACTTCGAAGGAGAGCGCGTGGAGCTGCGCCGAAACGCGCTTTCTGATACCTGGGAGGCTCTCTGTGCGCAGGACGGCGCCTGCGATCCCTACACCCTGAATGACGAGGTCCTACCCTTTCTCAGGGCATGGTGGGGCAGCCTGCGCAAATCTTGGGGCCAGAGCGCGCTTCCGGCATCGTTCATCCGGAGGATCGGATTCGCCGTGTTGCGTTACCTGATGATATTGCATTTCCTGCTCGGCAAGTCGCGTCGGCCGATCGACGTGGAAACAGCCGATCTCGCCACTCGCTTCGCGGAATATCACTTCGTCAGCGCCCTCAATATCGTTCAGCAATACGACCAGCCGAACACATCTCGGATCCAGATCATTTCCGACGCCAGTACTCGCGTGTCGGAAGCGGGCAAGGCCGTGACAGGCCGGGAGGTCAGCCGGGCTCTCAGCAAGCAGCAGCGGGCGCAGTTCGATAAAGGCGAGATCGCCGAGATCCTCTCGGTGCTGAACCAGATCGAGGAAATGCCGGGGCTGTTCGATGCGGCGAGCGATGCGCGGGAGAAAACCTCGGCTATCCAGGCGCGCCGGGACGAGATACAGGCGCGGCTCCTGCTGAACGAACGCAAGCGCAATGAGCGCCGCCTACGCGAATTGCGTCGTGGTCAGGGCGATATGCCAGCGACCAGCCGTGATCTGGAAGCCGACAATGGTCTGGAGGGCAACGTGGTCCAGTTCCATCTGCCCATGACAGGCACGGAGTGACCCGTCAGGCGTACGCCCCACCAGTCAGCAGTATCTCGACGCTGCGGCAGAAAATTTCTGTTGCGGCGTTTGGGTTCGCCGTCCCTGTTTGCCTATTTCCGTTCATGCCGAGCAAGGAGAAGGCGGAAATGGCAAGGAAAATATATACGACAGAGGAGCTTGCAGCGCGATTCAGGTGCACGCCGCGCTGTATCAGTGACTGGATCAGGAAGGGCTGCCCGACCGGAGAAGGACGGGTGAAATTACCCGCCCGAAAGCTGGGGCGGCGCTGGTTCGCGACGGAGGAGGACGTCGTTCTCTTCGAGCATCGATCCCGGCCTTCTGACGATGGAAGGCCGGATCTCGAGCTCGATGACGAGTGATGGTCGCAGTTTCACCAGAGGAATGAACATGACCCTTCGCGATGAACTTCAGGCCCATTTGAAAGAAACCGGCGAGAGCATGCGCGCCCTTTCGCTGCGGGCAGGGCTGAATCAGAAAAACGTATCCGATATTCTTTCGATCGAAGGCCTGAAGCCGCGGCACAAGACTCTGGTCGCGCTCTCGAAGGCGACTGGTCGAGACCTCGTGCGTGCTGCGGTCGGTTCGTCAGCTTTGTCCTTTGGCGCACTGGTCGAGAAATTGGAAGGGGCTGGCCAGAAAACCCTTGCAAGCCGGGTCCGCTGGATCATGCGCAAGGCGAACTGGTATACAAATCGGCCGGTCTGCCGACACGACGTCATCGAGTTCTTCGCGCACCACAACGCGGCCAGTCTCGGGCTCTCGAAGGGAAGCCGTTCTACCTACAAGTCTGATATCCTCGCCGCCATCGACCAACATGGCGTTCGCAATCGCCCGCACGGTGTCACCGATATCGGCGGCATCTGGGCCGAGGCCTACGAGGCCGCGAAGGAGTCCGATATCCCGGCGGATTGCCGACTGAAAGCCGGGCCATTCTTCGTCTATCTGTTTGATCGCGGGATCTTGCCCGGCCAGATCACGACCGCGATACTGGCGGACTACTACGCGCATCGGCTCGAGACCGGGGTCGTGACGGAAACAAAATGCCGCAAGCATGTCGGCAACGTGGTCACGCTTCTTCGTCATCTCGAAAGCCACCCGTGCACCTCACATTTCGGGTTCAAGGCCATGGCGTCGCCATTCTCGGATCGTCGCGACAAGTTCGGTGTCGACACCGGCCTCTTCGAGGCTTTGCTGACCGAGTTCGACACCCGAGTGGCCCCTTGGGCGGTTGGAGAGATCTCCCGCGACGGAGTGACCTACGAAGCCTTCTTGGAAGCACTGGACCGGGAGGAGCAGCAGGACACGGATTCGCTTTCTGAGTTGAAGGCCCAGCTTCAGAAGAGCATGGCCGAGAAATCGAAGCTGCCCGGACAATCCACCAATGCGGAGCGCGTGGAGCGCCGAGAGTCGAAGATGCGGGAATACGGTTTTCTGACCACGGATCACCGCTGGTCCGAGGATACCATCGCGACCCGTCGCGGCTACACTGTCTCGTTGGCGAAGGCCTTGGCAGCATCACACGACATCATCGCCCCCGACATGCGTGCTCTCACGGATTACCAGGTCCTGGAGGCGGCGGCTGCCGCCCTCTTCGAAGCCAACGGGGGGCGGAAGGACACCGGCTATCTCGTTTCCGTGCTCAAGGCGATGAAGAAGATCGCCGTCGGCTACGCCGCCGCCTCGGAGCAGGATGTCGATGACATCAGAGCCCTGATCCGGTTCTATGAAACTGGCCGCCGAGGCATAGCTCCGAAGAACAAGAAGAAACTGCGGGAATTCACCGAAGCCCGCATCCAGTCGACGATCGACCTGTCCGGGACCGTGATGACAGGGATCAACGCCGAGATCGATCGGCGGCGGAAGGCGGCCAGGAAGAAGACGGGACGCCTGCCGGATCGCCTCGCCGCAATCGACCTCGACTTGGCCCGCGATATCGCGGCTGTGCTGGCGCATGACATCCTGCTCACGCGCGCGCCGCGCAGCGCGAATGTCATCGAAGCGCGGCTCGACTGGATTGCGTTCCAGGACGGAAAGGCGGTTCTTTCCATCCCGGCACCGGAGGTGAAGGGGCGGAAAGCGGGCGACCCGGATTACGTCGTTCGGCTGGGCGGACGCGCCAGCAGGCTGATGCAGAATTATATCGAGAAGATCCGCCCAAAACTCGTCCACCCTGACGACAAGGAAAATCCACACCTGTTTCCGCGTCAGGAGGGCGGCACGTTCGAGATCGACGCGCCTTATCGCGGGATCCTGAAACGTGTGACACGCCTGCTTCATCAGCATGTCGGGGTGCAGATCAATCCACATCTCTACCGGCATCTTATCGGATGGATTTGGCTCAAGGAAAGCATGGACAATCTGCCGCGTGTCCAGCGCCTGCTCGGCCACAAAAGCCTGCAGACAACGGTCGAATACTATGCCGAGCTCGATGAGACTCTCGTCATGGATGGCTGGCAGGCTTATCTCGAAACCAAGACGAAAACGGCCGCGTGAGCGGCCGTTCAGCGATCCCTCAAATTCCTGGACATGACATGATGAACGATCATCTTGCGCTCTTGCGCGAGCTTCGCGATGCATCGCCCTTGGACGCTGCTCCATCGCGCGAGGCGTTGACCGACCATCTGGCCGCGCGGGTCGACGAGGTCGGTGCCGCGGCCTTTGCGGAATTCGCCCATCTTCAACGGGTGGCGGCCGAGGCCCTGGGCACCGAGAAGACTGCGCATTTCGCGCGCGTGCTCAGGGAGGCACGGGTCTCGGTCAAGGCGCCCGACCGATGCCCCTGGGAGACGGCGGCACAGATGATCGCGTCTCTGCCAGCCCAATGGCAGGAGCCGCTCGCCGATCAGATCGCCGTCTCCAGGAAGGGACAGGCGGTTCTCGGAAAAACGATCTGGAGTGTCGATTACACAAAATCGGTCCTATCCGCACTCGATCGCTGGGTCACCTACTGTGCCGCAAAGGGTCTGCCTCTGCTTCCCAAGGCATCGGCGTTTCACCGATATGCCTGCCACCTCGTCCAGGCGACGTCCGATCGACAGCCGACGACCACAGGCACGGCCGGGAACTACCTCCAGAGGATCCTGGCCGGGCTGGCCGTTGCGGCAGGTGGGCATTTCCATTCGGAGGCCTGCGGCTTCGTGGCTGCGGACTGGCGGGAGCGGGCAAGGGCGCAGGGGGCCGTGACAAAGACTGGCAGCCAGCTGGTGGGGGCGAGTGCACTCTACCGGTTCGGCTTCCGCATGATGGCCGAGGCGCATTCACGGCCCGTCCGCGGTATCCGGGCGGCAACCACTTTTCGCAACGGTCTCATCCTCGCCGTGGGGGCCGCGCTCCCGGAGCGCGCCCGCGCGCTGACATGGCTCGAATTCGACCGGACGCTGACGTTGATCGACCGCACGCATCTCCTTGTGAACCTGCCTGGCGAAGCCCTGAAATATCCGGAAGCCCGCAAAACCCAGGAAAGCTATGCCGTGATCTTCGAGAACCCGGGGCTTGCGGAGGCCCTGCATGCTTATCGCGCGGATTTCCGACCTCTCTTCGACGATGGGCTCCACCTCTTCCCATCGGTCCACGGGAAGCGCGGCGCCGTCACTGCGAAGCAGATTGGCCGGTTGACAGGCGACCTGACCGAGAAGGAGTTCGGCGTGCGCATTCCAATCCACCGGTTTCGCGACAATGTCGCCACGGAAGCCTCGGAACATCTGACCGGCGGTGCCTATGCTGCGAAGACGCTTCTTCGGCACGTCGACGAGGCCATTACGCTCCGGCATTATGATCATGCGGAAGGACATAGATCCGCCGGCGAATTCGAGGACTTCATCGAGAGGCGGCGCACGAACTCGGCGGAGCTGATCCTCTGATCCCGTTCTGCCGGCTGCCGCCGATTTCCTTGTTTTCCCTTGTTTCCGTCGCGTGTTGAGCACGGGGCACCATCACCCGCACGGGATGGAATGGCCCCGCTATCAACATTTTCCGTGGGCTGCTTCAACTTCCGTCAATCACTTTCGGATTGTTCTACAGGCTTCAATTCTGGCGAGGCGCGCCGAGATCGAAAGAAGCATCAAACGAGCGCGATGCCCGGCTCATCGGCGCGAGAGCCCGTCATCGCGCTCGGACAAATCCAAGCGACCGCCTGCCTTCACCAACGGGCTCTGATAATGCATGGCGATCAAATCACCCAGTGTCTTTGCAATCCGCGTGGCCTTCGCGAGATGCTGCAAGTTCGGGAGCATCGACGTGCCGCCGAGAGCATCGATCAGGGGTATAGCAAGAAAAGCCCGAGCTTCATTCCGGGCCTTTGCAATGCCGCTGATTACTGAAACGGGCCAACAATGTCAGGAAGATCCTCGCCTGCCTTGGCCAACGCATCGTAAACCGCCGCGCGCAGGTTGTCGTCGAGGAATGGAACTTGCGTCTCGCGCGCCACGTGACCCAGGGCCACCCGCGCGACATCTACCGGGCAGCCCATTTCAAGGAGCCGACGATGCAAGGCCTTCCGGAAATCATTAAAATGCAGGGCCGAGGCTTTGATCCCATGCGCCGCGCAGTAGCGGACGAAATGCCTGCGGAACCGCGCCATGTCAGCCCTGGGCCGATGCTCCGATAACTCCGGGAACAGCACCACCTCCCTCTGTTTCCGGCGCAGTTCGAACAGGTCGATGAGGCCAAGATCCTGCAGTCTCCGGGCTACGGGAGCCTCCCGACGAAAACCGGCTGTCTTCGCATCCCGATCAATGGAGGCAATGCAGATGACCGGTATGCCGTCACGATACTGCAGATCGGCGGGCGCGAGATGGACAGCTTCGCCGAGGCGCAAACCGCCGAGCCGCATCAGGAGCGGCACCCAGAACAGCGGATCGCCAGCCTCCCCGATGATGCCACGGAAGATCGGCAAGGACAGGTAGACATCGACCTCATGCAGATCGCGCGCCCGGTTCCCTGGCTGATCCTGCCGCCGGAGGTGAGCCTCCGCCGTTAGCGACCAGCTGCAGAGATCGAAGGGGTTGTCTACTGCGAGACCCAGATCAATCAGGAGATCGCCGACCTGGCGCGCCGTTCGACCGATTCTCATAAAGGTCGCGGCGCTGATGGGCGCTTGGGCAGACGGGTCTTGATCCATTCGGCCGTTTTCATCGGCGGCATCACCTCCGCCTTGGTGTTTTCCATGATATTTCGGCAGGTTCCGAATTTCCTGCAGCGCGCGGGCGACATCGGCCCGCTCGATGCCGAAGAACAACGGATTTCCCAAGACCCGCTGCCAGACGCGCTTGGCACTGGCCGTACTTGCAGAACTGTGTTGACGCCAGGACTGCCCACGGGCCACATCGAGCCGGTGATTGCCAGGACGATATCCCTGCGCCTTCAGCTCGATGTAGAGGTCGAAGGCGGCCTCGAGGCAGATCTGCCGCTCTCCGGCGAGAACCGCTCTTGATTGGATCGAAAGATCCCCGGCTTCGTGAAGGGATCGGGGCGTACGCCGCGAGGAAGCCACCAGGAGTGATGCGAAGGCGGTGCGAGGTGCGAAGATATCGTGCATTTCCTGCGTCTCTTTGAGATATGAATGGCCCCCCTATGCACCGAATTTCTTGGCGTGAGTTGACATAGATCAGCCTTTGCAAAGAAAGAGTCCGCAAATTGATCACGCGTGCGTGAACAGGACGTGTTGAGAGAGCGCCAAGGCGCTCCCCTGCAATTCGCGGAATAGCGCGGTGCACTTGCGCGCAGGGAATGCAATGAGCGATCAGCGGGCAACGCTGCTGAGATCGATAACATTGCCGCGCTGTCTTGCGCGCTTCGTGTCAGCGAACGGGCGGGCAATCATCGAAACATCGAGTTCGACATCGCAGATACGCTCCAGGAGCTTCTGCATCTGCACGCCCTGATCATAGTCGCGAGCTCCCGTGTCGGGCGCCTCATGGCCCATCAGGATGCACCGGAAGGCGTCGGACTTGTCCTGGTTCATCAGGTCCGAATTAAACGACGTGCGCATGGCATGCAGATCAAGGCCCTGCCAGTAGCAATTGTTGGTCTGACGATAATAGGTGAACTTCTTGGAGAAATTCTCGGAGTAGCGCCCCTTGGTTTTGCCGCGCGTCAGGTCGGGGAAAAGGCGATGTTTGCCCTGCTTCCGGCGAAGTTCGGCGAGCTTCAGGAGGCCGAGCTCGATCAGGATCGGATGAACCGGAATGCGGCGCTGGGATTCTTCGGTCTTCACCCGGTTGCCGTCGATGCATTTCACGTCGAGGTAGTGGATACCGCGCACGGAGCCGAAGTCGTCCGGTCCGAGCTGGCAGGCCTCTTCTTCGCGCAACCCCATCAGGCGCGCGATGAGCGGGATCCAGTAGAGCGGCGCTCCGGGGTCCGCGAAAGGTCCCTGGAAGGCTGGCGAGCGCAGAAAGGTGTAGATCCGGTCATCCCAATAGGTCCGCTTGCGTTTCTCCTCCATCTTCTGCCAACGTTTCTTGTCGGCGTTGGAGACGGCACAGATCGCGAAGGGGTTGCTGTCGATCAGTTGCAGATCAAAGAGCATGCGGCCGACCGAATTGATGAAGCGATGATGCTTTGCGCGGGTTTCGGAGCGCAGACGCGGGATGCGTGCATCCAAAGCCGCCTTTTCCCGGTCCGCCTCGGTGATGCCTTTGCAGCCTTCGAGCGCCTTCAGGTTGTCCTTCTCCGCACGCTCTTCTTCGGCATCGATATCGTCCACGAGGACCGCGAAACCGTTCCTGGCAAGGAGCTTGTCCTTTCCCTTGGAATGCTTGTTCGGCAGCCGCGGCAGCAGCTTCATGGCATCCCGGATCGCCTCTTCCTCGACGCGCTCGAAGGCGACATCGCCGACGAATTCGACCCAGTAGGTTTCGGCGAAGCGGGCCTTGCTCGTGCTGTCCTTGATCCATCGCTGGCCGGCATCGGCGTCGGCCGTTTGTTTCTGGGAGAAATCTTCGCCGTAGCCGGCGGTCTTGAGCTCCTTCATGAGCCTGATTCCTTCGAGAAGCGTGATGCCGCGTGGCTTGGTGTGCAGAATCTCCTGCATTCCGGGCGAGAGATCCCTCAGGTCGATGTTCTTGAGGAGCGGCGGGCGCATTTTAATCCGGAACGCGGTGTCGTCATCGCGGGTCGCGGTGTTCCGGAGCACGCTCGCTGAGGCCGCCGCAGGCGGTTCCGGCGCTGCCGCCGGTGTGTCCACATTCGCGGCCGGGGCCGCGAAGGACCCGGCGGGCGCCTGGGCAGGAGCCGCCACCTCGATTTCGGCCGGCGCGGCGGCAGTCGCCGTGGCCGGCTCCGCCATGGGACTCGCGGTCGGCGCGCTGGCGGCCGGCACGGCAAGAGCGGGTGCCACAGCCTGCGCCGCGACTGCCGGCAGGGCGGCGGCCGGGGCGGCCGACCGGCTCGCCATCACCGACCGGAAGATCGGCGTCATCTCGTCGTAGGTTCCCACCTCGCGCTTTTCCCGTTCGCGCGACACGTCGAGCATCACACGCAGAGCCTCGAACGCGAGCGCGCGCCAGTCGGCGGTGCTCTCGTCCAGCGTCACGCCCATGCGATTGGCCATCTCACGCAGGGGATCAGTGACCGGGGACCGATCGCCGAGCGCCAGCGCGCGGCGCAGCATGTCCTGGTTCGCGCGCTCGGCCTCTGCCGCGAAATTGGCAGCCACCTCGGAGCGGGGATCAGCCATCGCCCGCGCGGCCTCGTGGGCGGCGATCTGGAACCGGGCCAGTTCGCTCAGCAGCGTGACATGTTGCGCACTCAAGTGATCCATCGGTCTCTCCGTCGTCAGCGCGAAGGCCGCGTCCGTGAGCGCCGTCAGGCGCGTGACGAGGATCTTCGCTTCGAAGAGGACCTCGGTTCGCAGGCTGAGACAGATGGCAGATTTCTGCCCAGGGTTCGATATCTCCCGGAACGCGCGCGGAAGCCGGCGGCGGAAAAAGAAGCCCGAGGGGCGTTTTTCGAGGTAGGGGGTATGTGCGACTCCGGCCATGGCAACTGCCTCCGAAACAGGTTTCAGGGCATCTTGGAATCGCGGCCGCGGATCGGGGCGCGGGGGTCGGCGTGCACGCATTTGTGCACCTGTTTGTGCACCAATTTGTGCACGTGCACGCGTGGCTCCGACTCCGGTCGGGGCATATCCAATGAAATCAGGGGCTTGCTGGGAATTTGGCTCCGGCGGTAGGGATCGAACCTACGACCAATTGATTAACAGTCGATATTTAGGGGGTATCGTGGCCTAAATATGTAAAACTATCGCTTGCCATATTTCCCATATTTTACTTGCGTATGCGCCATATGTTCGGCAATGTTTGCTTGCGTGGGGAACAGTAGAAAACACCGTTTCTGTTCCCCAGAATGTTCCCCAGAACCGATTGGGGAACAGATTTTGAGGGGGCGAACATGGCGAAGCTGACGGCAACCGGCGTTGAAAAGTGGAAGGCGACAGACAAGCGACAGGAGGTGCCGGATACCCTGATGACGGGGCTTTATCTGATCGTGCAGCCGAGCGGGCGGAAGGCCTGGCAGGTCCGCTATCGGTTCGGGGAAAAGCACCGGCGGATGACGCTGGGCAAATATCCCCTGCTATCGCTTGCGGAGGCCAGAGCGCGCGCCAGTGAAGCCCTGATCGCGGCGCAGGATGGTAAAGACCCGGCAGGCGAGAGAGAGGCCGAAAAGGCGGCGCGCGTCGAGGTTCAGCAATCGGGCCGCGACAAGATCAAGACCCTGGTGGAGCAATTCGGCAAGCGGCACCTGTCCACACTGAAATCCGGCGAAACCGTCAAGCGCGAGTTGAACCGGCATGTGGTCGCGGTTTGGGGCGAGCGGGACATTCACGACATTGCCAAGCGCGACGTGATCGACCTGCTGGACGGGATCGCGGATAGCGGGCGGGTTGTGACCGCAAACCGGGTTCGGGCCTATCTAAACAAGTTTCTAAGCTGGTGTGTGGAGCGCGATATAATCGACCAGTCGCCCGCAATGGGCGTGAAACCGGCGGCAAAGGAAAAGAGCCGCGACCGCGTGTTGTCGGATGATGAAATCCGGTGGTTCTGGGAAGCCTGCACAATCGAGGGCCAGCCGTGGGGGCATCTTGGCAAAATGCTGTTGCTGACCGGGCAACGGCTTGGCGAGGTTGTCAACATGACTGACCGCGAGGTGAGCGACGATCTGTGGCACTTGACCGCCGACCGCACGAAGAACGGGCGCGCGCATGACGTGCCGTTGTCAGGGGCCGCGCGGGACGTTCTGGGGGCCGTGGAGCGCCTCAAGAGCGATGCGGGCTACATCTTCACCACGAACGGCAGAAGCGCGCTACAGGGCTATCACAAGGGCCGGAATCACATTGCCGAACGCATGGCAGAGATTGCCAGCGACGAGGCGGGCGAGCCGGTGGAAATCCCGCACTGGACGTTTCACGATCTGCGCCGCACGGCGGCAACCGGCATGGCGCGGCTGGGCATTCCGGTGCGCGTCACCGAGGCCGTGCTGAACCATGTGAGCGGCACCGCAGGCGGGATCGTGTCGGTTTATCAGCGCCACGACTATGCCGACGAAAAGCGCGATGCGCTGGACGCATGGGCGCGCCTTGTCGGTGATCTGGTGGAAGGCACGGCGGATAACGTCGTGCGGATTGGCGAGGCGGCGCGATGAAGGAAAAGAAGCCTGATTGGGTTCTGCTGGTCGAATCCGTTGATGAACCGCTCGATATGCGAGCGCGGGCCGAACGTATTGCCGATGTTTTGGAAACTGGCGCGCCGTCCGAACTGTTCTTAAAAATGCTAGCGGCGTCAATTCGTCCAAGCGGAAAACCTGACAGGTTCAGGATGGAGTTGAGGAACAAATGCACCGGACGACCGAAGGGGCCGGATTGGGCGGTTGGCAGAGAAATGGTTCGTATTGTCGATGATGACAAAAAAACCGTCGATGAAGCGGTTTATCAGGTGCAGCGCAAATTTGGCGTGAAGGGCAACGGGAGAAGCAAATGCCTTGAATCGCTTAGGGCTTACCGAGAGCAAATGGAAGAACTGGAATGGTTTGAGGGAGTGCTAAAACGCCATGGTCCATAAAACGAATTAGTTTTTCGCACCCCTATTCTTTGGACCAGCGCCGAAAGATGTGACCAATAGATAGCCACGGTTCTAACACGAAAGGACGTGGCACCATGAACACCCAAACCGCAACCGCGACTGCGCGTCACGCCGGGGCGACCGACCCCGAACACGACCGCAACCCCCACCGCCGGATTCAGGCCGCAACCGTTCGCCAGATGTGCGGCGGTATCAGCGACATGACCTTGTGGCGCTGGCTTGACAATCCCGCCCTGGACTTCCCGCGCCCGATCTACATCGGACGCCGCCGCTACTGGCGCGAGGCCGAAATCATCGCATGGCTGGAAGCGCGCGAGGTGGCGGCATGAGCACCTATTCCGCACCGAACTTTCCGCGCAGCCTGCCGTGCGGCGGCACGCTGGACTACACCACCCATAAAGACGGCTTCGACCGCTCGATTATCTATGTGCATGTGAATCCGGCGGGAAAGGCCGGTTGGATCGCGCCGTGCGACAACTGGCTGGTCGCCAACATCTACGCCACCGGCCTTAGCAATGGCGAGGTGGCGGCATGACGTGGGAAAAGCAAATCGTTCGCCGCACGCTGGAAGGCGCAGGCGAATATCCCGGCGTTCAACTGCAATTCCTGTTGCAGCGCCTGGAGCACACCCCCGAGGCCGTGACCGCGATTGCCGACGCGATCCGCGACATGGGCGAGTGGTATCAGCAACACGCCGATGAACTGGACGCCGAAGCCCGCCGCCGCAACGGCGGGGCCGAGGTGATGAGCATCGCCCGGCAGGGGGAGGGCACGGCATGACCATCCGCCTTTCCGACCTGCCCGCTGAAGCCGTCGAGACGCTGAAACAGCTTTCGCGGCGCGACTTCGAGTTGCTTTCGATCGACGCCACCAACATGCGCGAGGTTGAGCAGATGGCCGATCTGCCGCGCGATCCGGTGGAGGCGGCGAAAGCGGCGAATGCGTGCCTGATCCGCAATGACGAGAGGATCGACATTGACGACGCCCAAGGCTTCGTTGCGTCCGTCCTGGAAGTCGCCTGCACCGCGCTGGCAAATCCCGACTTCGACAGCACCGACGCAATCCACCTGCACCGGATCATCCGGGCGGCGGTGAACGCGCAGCAGGCGAGCGAGAACAACATGCGCGAGGCGCGTCAACGCCTGCGCGCGATGTTGAACAAATAGAAACCCCCACCGAAAGCGACGGCGGGGGGTTAGTTGGGGATGATGCTTTGGCAGGCGTCAGACCGTTTATAGCACCGCCCGTTGCTTTCGGCAATTCCCGAGGTAACGAGCATGACAAAATCGAAACGGCAGGCCCGCCGGGCGTGGGCCGCCGCGCAGCGTAAACACATCAAGCGCGGCAAACTCTTTCGCGTCGAATTCCAGCACGATCCGGGTTGCGCGATCTACACGCGCGAGCGGATTTGCACCTGCGATCCGCACCGTGTCCTGAAAGACGACCGGGGCCGCACCTTGGCGCGCGTCGAGGGCGCAGGCGAATACGACCCGCTGGAACTGATGGGGGGCGCGGTATGAGACAGCTTCAAATCCGCTTCCTGATGCGCGTTCACGGCATGACCGAGGCGCAGGCATCCGCGCTTTGCGCGCTGATCTGGGGGGTTAGCTGATGAACATGCAGGACAGCTTCCCGACCATCGCCGACGCTGCGCTCGAATACGCGGCGCGCGGCTGGCATGTGTTTCCGGCACCGCCTGGAAAGAAGCAGTCATACGAAGGCGCAAAGGATCACGATGGCCGCCGCTGGGGCGCGACCAATGACCCCGATCTTGTCGCCGCGCTTTTCGCCAAGCATCCGCACGCGAATATCGGAATCGCCACACAGGAAAGCGGGCTTGTCGTTCTGGACCTTGACCGCAAGAACAACGTGGACGGCATCGGTTGGCTGCTGGAAAAGATCAAGGCGCATGGCGACCTGCCGCATACCATCGAGGCCACCAGCCCGAGCGGCGGCTGGCACGTCTATTTCCGGTATCCGGGGGACTTTGACCCGAAGACCTGCGAAGGCGAGATTGCGCCCGGCGTTGATGTGCGCGGGCATGGCGGGATGGTGCTGGCCGCGCCTTCGATCAAGCCCGGCTCGGACAATCCCTATCGCTGGAAGAACCCGCCCGGCCTTTTCGAGGTGGCCACCGCGCCGCAGTGGATCCTCGACCTTCTGCCGCGCCGCAAGAAGTTGTCGGAGCGCGCCGCGCCCGCCGCGCGTGTCCAGATCGACACCGGCGGCGCATCGGCATGGGCCGACAAGGCGTTGCAAGACGAACTCGCCAAGCTGCTGGCCGCGCCCGAGGGCAAGCGCAATGGCGCGCTGAATAGCGCCGCCTTCAATCTGGCGCAGATCGTGGCAGGGGGCGGGCTGGCCGAAGATACCGTCAAGGCGCGGCTGAGCGCCGCCGGAGCGGGCATCGGGCTGGAACCGGGGGAGATTGTCGCGACCATCGACAGCGGCTTTCAGGCGGGCTCGCAGACGCCGCGAGGGCCGAAAGAGCGGACCACCGGAGCGCGCGCGGCAACAGCCGATGGACAGCCCCGCCCGAACACGCCCGACGAACTCGACCTGAGCCACGACGCGCTTGCGACCGATTTGGGCGCGCGCAGTTTCGACCGGGACGCGCGGCACGTTGCCACCTGGGGCAAGTGGTTGTTTTGGGAAGGCACGCGCTGGCAGATCGACGACCGCCTGGAGCACCTGACCCGCACCCGCACCTATCTACGCGACCGGGCCGAGGATTTGACAGGATGGGCCGAACGCAAGGCCGCTGCGCTCGACGACAAGGAAGCTGACAAGCTGCGCGCCTGGGGCAAGGATCAATCGCGGTGGCTGCGCAACAAGATCACGGTTGCCAGCGTCGAAAGTCTCGCCAGATCGAACCCGGCGAGCGTGGCACGCGCCGACGCCTTCGACGAAAACCGCCTGCTGCTGGGCACGCCGGGCGGCACGGTGGATCTGCGCACCGGGCACCTGCGCACCGCCGACCGGCGCGACATGATCACCAAGGCGACCGCCTGCGCGCCCGCCGCGCCCGGATCGAGGCCGGAACGCTGGCTGACCTTCCTGCACGAGATATTCGACGACGACGCCGACCTGGTGGCGTTCATGCAGCGGGCGGCGGGCTATGCGCTGACCGGGCTGACCACCGAACACAAGTTGCTGTTTCTCTACGGCACGGGCCGCAACGGCAAATCGGTTTTCCTGAACACCCTGACCCATATCTGGGCCGATTACGCCCGGCGCGCGGCGGCTGAAACCTTCCTCAACAGCGCGGTTGAAAAGCATTCCACCGGGCTTGCCGGGTTGCAGGGCGCGCGGTTGGTGGCGGGCAGCGAATTGCCGGTGGGCAAGACCTGGGATGAAAGCACGATCAAGGATTTGACCGGCGGCGACCGCATGACCGCCCGCTTCATGCGCGGCGACTTCTTCGACTTCGACCCGCAACTGACGCTGATGATTGCCGGGAACAATCAGCCGTCTTTCAGAGGCGTTGATGAAGCGATCCGCGCCCGCGTGGTGCTGGTGCCGTTCCTTGTCACCATCCCGCCCGAGCGGCGCGACAAGAGCCTGCCCGACAAGCTGATGGCCGAGGGGCCGGAAATCCTGCGCTGGGCTATCGAGGGCGCGCTGCAATGGCAGGAGCGCGGCCTGGACGTGCCCGCCAAGGTGGCGGCGGCATCCACCGAATACATGGATGACGAAGACACGCTGGGGCAATTCCTGATCGACGAGACCGTGACCGATCCGGGTGGTTTCGTGACGACGACCGACTTGCACGACCGTTTCAAATTCTGGTGCGAACGGCAGGGGCTTCACGCCTGGACGCTCCACACGCTGCGCAAGGAATTGAAATCGCGCGGCTTTCAGGATCATCGCCGCCCGCATGGCCGGGGCTTCATAGGACTTAAAACCCGATGAATGACGCTTATGACGCTTCGCCCCTTATCCACCGTATACGCGCGCACGCGCGCACATGCGCGCGCGCATACGTCCGATATAGGGCGAAGCGTCATATCCGTCATATCGCCGCCCGCATGGCACGAAACCACCACCACAAAAGGAACCTGACATGACCACGGCAACCCGAGATGAAATCCGCGACCACCTTTTTCAAAAGCTGACCGAGACCGCCGAGAGCATCCGCCAAGGCGGGGCGATGACCGATCACCAGATCACCGTCGCCTTCCTGGCGGTGGGCGTGACGCTGGCGCAGCACATAGGCGGGCCGGTGGCTGCGGCGGAATGGCTGCGCGACATGGCCGATGAAGTCGAGCGCGGCGAAGCCTTGTGCGGCGGGCTGCAATGAGGTATCATCATACCGTGACCGGCGCATTGCACGACGCTGCGCCCGTCGCCCGAGACGCAAGCACGCGCGACGCTGCTTTCCGTTTCGCCCGGACCCGCCCGGAACCCGCACGCGAGACGCTGCGCACATATCCCAAAATCGAAATCGCCCCTCGGGGCATGACACGAGGTGTTCAAATGAAACACGCAAAATTCCGTGGGATTCAGTCCGTTCGCGCGCAAGGCGGCGACGTGGCATCCCTTCTTCAAGACCTCAACACCGACTGGCAGGCGTTCAAGGCGTCCAGCAAGGCCGAAATGGCCGATCTGCGCGCAGCGGCGGATGACGCCAACGCCCGGCTGGCGGCAATGTCCATCAGCGCGGCGGGGCCGACCCATTCGCGGGGCTTGTCGCCTTCGGCAGCATCGCAATTCACCGACTTCCTGCGCAATGGCACCATGAGCGACGGCATGAAGCCGCAGGCGTCCATGCAGACCGGATCGAGCCAGGACGGCGGGGCAAGCGTGCCGGGGCAAATCTCGCGCGTGATCCTCGACCAGATGCTTGATGTGAACCCGCTTCGCCGCCTTGCATCGGTCGAGACCGCGACCAGCGGCGACTTTTCCAAGATCGTCGGGCTTCGCGGGGCGTCGTCGGGCTGGGCCGCCGAAACGGACCCGCGCACCGTGACCCAGACCCCGGCAATGGGCGAAATCAAACCGCCCATGGGGGAACTGTTCTGCTATGCGGAGGCGACAACCTGGGTGCTGGAAGATTCGCAATTCGACCTTGAAACCTGGTTGAATGAGAATATCGCCAGCGAGTTTGCCTTGCAGGAAGCCGGGGCTTTCGTGAACGGCGACGGAGTGGACAAGCCCGAAGGCTTCCTGACCGCGCCGCAGGCCGCTACGGACGATGACACGCGCCCCTTCGGCACGTTGCAGACCGTTCCCGCGCAGGCAGCGGCGGCAATCGAGGTTGACGACCTGGTGAACCTCATGACGGCGCTGCGCACGCCCTACCGTGTCCGGGGGGAATGCGCATGGCTCATGAGCCGCACCACAGCAGCGGCGATCCGGCGGTTGAAGGACACTGACGGGCGCCCGCTTTGGATCGAGAGCCTTTCGGCAGATGCGCCGCCGACCCTGCTGGGCTATCCGGTGGCCGAGGCGGAGGAAATGCCGGGCATCGGGGCGAGCAACGTTTCCGTCGCCTTCGGCAACTGGTCGCGCGGTTATCTGATCGTTGACCGGACGGGAATGCGCACGCTGCGCGACCCCTACACCCGGCCCGGCTGGGTGCGGTTCTATGTGCATCACCGCGTCGGCGGGCATGTCATGGACAGCAACGCGATCAAGCTGCTGGAACATCCGGCGACTTGATCCAAGAGGGCCGGGGCATGACCCAGGCCTTCACCAGACAGGGCAGGTTGCGCCCGCTGCATCTTCCGCATTCGCGGCAAAGCAACCCGGCAAGTCGGAGAGTGTCGCAAAACCCCGACAGGCGCGGCCCGGTGTCCTTTATGGCCGGGCGCGGCGTCACCAGCGTCGAGGGGGAGGCGTTCGCGCCTTCCCCACCCCCGGCGGCAAAAGTCTACAGCGCCCATATCGGGACCGGCGGCCACACCTTGTTTCTTACGCCGTCACATCGAAGGAGGTTTTCGGGCAATGGCAAAACGAACACCGGATCACCTGAAAATCATCGCCGGAACCGCCCGGCCCGACCGGATGAACCCGGACGCACCGCCCGCGAATATCGGCACGGCGGAACCGTCCGAATGGCTGAGCGAACGCGCGGCGGAAATCTTCGCGCAGTTGTCGGCTACGCTTCTAGGCATGGGGATCGCATCGCCTGACGACCAGGCGGCGCTGGCGCTGTTGGCGAGCCGGTTGGAAGAAATCGAAATCTGCACGGCAGTTATCGAGGATGCGGGCCGCACCTACTGCACCACGGCGACCAGCGGCGACAAGCTGGTGCGCGCCCGGCCCGAGGTGGCGATGCGCAATGAGGCGATGCGCCATGCGCAAAGCCTGTTGTCGGAATTCGGATTGACCCCGGCAACGCGCGCGAAGGTGAGCGCGCGCAACCCTGCGGAAGAAAACCCTTTCGATGCTTTGGACTATTTCAGCTGACCGGCCACCTGCCGCCCGCCGCCCGCGCCGAGATGCGGCTGGCCGATGAATACGACGCCGCGCAGGAGCGGGGGGAGGTCGGGCAAAGCGGTTCGCGATCTGACCTCGTTGGGAATGGCAACGAGGTTCCCGCCACCGCCGCCGACCTTGGACTGCGCCGCGACGAAATCCACGAGGCGCGCAAGCTACGTGATGCGGCTGGAAACCCAAGGCGCGCGGCGACAGTGATAGGGGGCCGGTGAAACTCTGGCGGGCCCATGTGGGGACCGGCGGCCCAAGCCTACCTGCCATAAACCGCAACAATTTAGGTTTGACCCTGCACAAAAACGGGCGGAACCCGCGCGAACAATGGCGCGGGCCACGGAAGAGGCATCGCGGGCCGACCTGTTCCCCCAGCGTTCCCCAGAAGCCAATTGGGCCAAAGACCGCTTGATGCGGTTTAAGCTAACTTATTGCTTTCTTTGGGATTTTTGGCTCCGGCGGTAGGGATCGAACCTACGACCAATTGATTAACAGTCAACTGCTCTACCGCTGAGCTACGCCGGAATACCGGGGGCGGATATAGCAACAGGGTGGAGGGGCGTCCAGAGGGGGCGGGCATTTTTTTCGAGGTGCTGCACGCGATGGGTCAGGCGAGGCGGAAGCGGGCGGTTTCGGTGAGCGGGCCGGAGCAGGTGACGCGGGATTGCTCCGTGAGATCAACGAGATGCGCGAGCACATTGCGCGCGGCGGCAGGCAGGAGCGCAGGCGGTGTGTCGCCATAGAGACGCCGGGCAAGTTCCGCCGCGGTGGCCGGGGCGACGGCGAGGGCCTCGAGAACCTGTGCCTCGCGCGCGAGACGGTGGGAGATCAGCCAGTCGATCCGCTCCATCGCGTCGACGACCGGTGCCCCGTGACCGGGATGAAGCACGCGCGGCGCCCGTGCGCGAAGGCGTCGGCAGGAGGCCATGAAATCGCCTAGGTCGCCATCGGGCGGCGAGATGAGCGAGCTGGCCCAGCCCATCACCAGGTCGCCGGAAAAGACGTGATCGCCCCAGGCGAAACAGAGATGGTTGCCGAAATGGCCCGGTGTCCAGAGCGCGGTAAGCGACCAGCCGGCGCCGTCGATGCGCGCCTCGTCCTCGAGCGTGATGTCGGGGACGAACGCGCGATCGACACCTTCGCCACCGCCAGTTACCCCGGCGGCCGCAAGACGGGTCATCACCGCGCTTCGCCCCGCCGTCGCGTCACCATAGGCGAGGACAGGCGCGCCGGTGGCCTGCGCCAGCTCACGCGCGAGGGGCGAATGGTCGAGATGGGCGTGGGTCACGAGAATGTGGCTGACGCGCTGATCCGGGCCGATGGCGGCCAGGATCGCCTCGACGTGCCGCGGATCGGCGGGGCCGGGGTCGATCACGGCAAGATCCGTCTCGCCGAGGAGGTAGGTGTTCGTCCCGCGAAAGGTCATCGGCGAGGGATTCGGCGCGAGGATCCGGCGCAGCCCCGGGACGAGGGTCTCGGCCATTCCGGGGGGCGGGTCGAAGTCATCGGTCACGGGCGGTTTTCCTTTCGCTGTGCGCGGGCTGGCGATAGATGTAGCGCATGTCGTTCGCATGGCTCAAACGCTACATGCCGCGCAGCCTGTCGGGCCGGGCGCTGCTGATCCTGCTCTTGCCGGTGATCTCGGTGACGCTGGTCGTTTCGGTGGTGTCGGTGCAACGGCTCTTCGAGGGTGTGACGGCGCAGATGACCCGGGCGGCCACGCGCGAGATCCAGCTCGTGCTCGAAACCGGCGGGGCCGGGGAGGTCGCGGATCCGCTCGATATCGAGTTCGAGAGGGTGGCCACGGACGTTGTACCCGAGACCCATCAGCGGCGGTGGTACGATGTGACCGGCATCCTGGTCATCCGGCAGTTCGAGCGGGCGCTCCCCGAGCTCCTGGCCGTCGAGCTTCCCGACGACAGCCGGGTGCGGATGTATTTCGACCAACCCGGCGGGCCGGTCGCGCTGAGCTTCGACAGGCGCCGTGTTTCGGCGTCGAACCCGCACCAGCTTCTGGTCAACATGGTCGTGTTCGGTGCGATCATGACCTTCGTGGCCTATGTCTACCTGCGCAACCAGTTGCGGCCCATCACGCGGCTGGCGCGGGCGGCCGAGGCGTTCGGGCGCGGTCGCGTGGTCGACTATCGGCCGGGCGGCGCGACCGAGGTGCGCGCGGCGGGTAGTGCCTTTCTCGACATGCGCGCGCGGATCGAGCGGCAGATGGAGCAGCGGACCCTGATGCTCTCGGGGGTGAGCCATGACCTGCGCACGCCGCTGACGCGGCTGAAGCTCGGCCTCGAGATGATCGAGGACGAGGAGGCGCGCGACATGCTGCGCGACGTGCGCGACATGGAGCGGCTTCTCAACGAATTCCTCGATTTCGCGAGGGGTGCCGCGGGGGACGAGACGACGGGTGTTGCGCCCGTCCCGCTGATCCGGCGGATCGTGGACGACTGCGCGCGCGCGGGAATGGACGTCACGCTGGGCGAGGTCGAGGGCGACGAGGAGGTCGAGATCCCGCTCCGCGAAAGCGCGATCCGGCGCGCGGTGGAGAACCTCGTCTCGAACGCGGTTCGGTATGGCAGCCGCGCGGAAGTGTCGGTTGCCGTGCTGGAACGTAGCCTGCGGATCAGCGTGGAGGATGACGGCCCCGGCATCCCCCCCGAAAGCCGCGAGGAGGCGTTGAAGCCTTTCGCACGGCTCGATCCCGGGCGCGATCCGAACAAGGGCGGCGGCGTGGGTCTAGGCCTGTCGATCGCGATGGACGTGGCGCGGTCCCACGGGGGCGCGCTGCGCCTCGGGGAGAGCGCGCGACTGGGCGGGTTGCGGGCCGATATCGTCATCGCGCGCTGAGACGTGGCATGATTTCGCCTCGTGATCTTGGCCTGACCGGGATGGCGTCAAGATCAAGATGCCATCAATTGCCGCCCGCCAGCCGGTTGCGTGTCGGCGGGGCCTCGATGCGGTTCGAAACGTCGCGCGTGGCAAGGTGGGGCATTGCCATCCGCATACCGGCCCGGGCGTGGCCGGGCGGCCACCGGAAAAATTCGGACCCAGGGGTGAATTGGTGGTCATTTCGGCATTGACGGGGGCGCGGACCTCATTTAATCAGCCCCTCACGCGCGGTTGTAGCTCAGTTGGTTAGAGTACCGGCCTGTCACGCCGGGGGTCGCGGGTTCGAGCCCCGTCAACCGCGCCATTTTCTTCCTCTCACTGCCCGATCATGGTCGCCAGCCACCGCCCTTGGTGCGGTTGGGGGTCAGTGCGTCCGGCCAGCCGAAGAATGCCTCATAGGCGAAGAGGGCGAGGCAGAGCATGATGATGACGAAGACGAATTTCACGCGCGCGGGGCTCGGCGGGTTCTGTGCCCATCGCTTCATCCTGAACAGCCAGCGTTGATTCACAGTCTCCGCCCCTTGAATTCCGTCTGCCCATCAAGGACAACGACCGGGACATGTCCCTAGCCGATACTGACACATGACCACCCATTCCGAAACCCGCCGGGTGCCTCACGCGGCCGATCAGATGTACGATCTCGTCGCCGATGTCGGCTCCTACCCGGAATTCCTGCCCTGGACAGCGGCGGCGCGGGTGAAGTCGGTGGAGCCGCAGGGGGACGGATCGAAAATCATGACCGCGGATCTCGTCGTGTCGTTCAAGGTCTTTCGTGAGCGATTCACGAGTCGCGTCACGCTTTGGCCCGAGGCCAGGAAGATCGATACCGAGTACCTGGACGGGCCTTTCAAATACCTCGTCTCCAACTGGTCCTTTCATCCGCGCGATGACGGTTGCGAGGTGTCGTTCCACGTGGATTTCGAGTTTCGGAACCGGATTCTTCAGAAGGCCGCGGGACTTTTCTTTTACGAAGCGATGCAAAGGATCGTTCGGGCCTTCGAGGCGCGGGCGGATGAGCTCTATGGACAAAACGGTCACTGACATCCTGGACGCAGCCCGGGCGCGGCCCGAGGAGGCCGACATCACCGTGATGCGGCTTTCGCTTCTCGATTGGCTGGCGGTGGCGTTGGCCGGTCGCGGCGAACCCGTGGCGCGGATCACGCGCGAGATGGTAATCGAGGAAGGCGGCGAGGGACAGGCGACGCTCGTCGGGGGCGGACGGGTACCGCCGCGCGCCGCGGCGCTCGTCAATGGGGCGACGTCGCATGCGCTCGACTACGACGATACGCATTTTGCCCATATCGGCCACCCGTCGGTCGCCGTGATCCCCGCCGCGCTGGCGCTTGCCGAACGGGAAGGGCGGACGAGACAGGAGATGCTGGGGGCAGCCCTGGCCGGCTGTGAGGCGTCGATCCGGTTCGGCATTCTGTTCGGGCGCGGCCATTATCAGGCCGGGTTCCATCAGACCGCCACAGCCGGGGCCTTCGGCGCGACGGTGGCGGCCGCCCTCGTCCTGGGGCTCGACGAGGTTGAGACGGGGCATGCGCTCGGGCTTGCGGCGACACGCGCGGCGGGTCTCAAGGCGCAATTCGGCACGATGGGCAAACCCTACAATGCCGGTCTGGCGGCGACGACGGGTCTCGAATGTGCGGATCTCGCCGCGCGCGGCTTCGTATCGAACCCGGACGCCATCACCGGTCAATCGGGGTTTCTGGCGACACATCATGCAGATGGCCGGCCGGCCACGACGACTGGCTTCCTGATGCGCGATGTCAGCCACAAGTTCCACGCTTGCTGTCACGGTCTGCACGCCGCGCTCGAGGCCTTGGCAACACTTTTGCCCCTCGATGCCCACAAGGTCGAGCGGGTGCAGGTGACGACGCATCCGCGGTGGATGAACGTCTGCAACCAGAAGGCGCCCGAAACCGGCCTCGGGGCGAAGTTCAGCTATCGCGCCGTGATGGCGTTGCGGCTTCTGGGATACGAGACGGCGGCGCTCGCGACCTTCGAGGATGGCCCCGTGAACGAGGCGCCGGTCCGTGAACTCATGCAGCGGGTGGAGGTCGTCTTTGACGAGGGGATGAGCGAGACGCAATCGCGCGTGCGGGTGTCCGTCGAGGGCGAGATGCAAGAGGCGGAGCACGACCTGAGCGTGCCCATCGTTCCGGCCACGCGCGAGAAGCGGGTTCGCGAGAAAGCCGCGCTGCTTGTCGGCGACGCGGCGGCCGGCACCGCGTGGGACGTGATTTCGCATGACGGTCCGATCGAAGCGTTCAGCGCGCTTCTGACCTGCTGAGCGCCGTCTCGACAAGCGCGAGCGCGTGATCGCGGGCCAGTCTTCGCACGTCGCGCCGGCCTTGCGCGCCGAAATCACGTGTCTCGGTATGAATTCCGTGAACGCTCGACAAACCGAAGCAGACACGGCCCTCGGGTTTGTGCTCGGAACCGCCCGGGCCCGCGATGCCGGTTACAGCGATGGCGAAATCGGCCCCCGCCACCCGGCGCGCGCCCTCGGCCATTTCGCGCGCGACGTCCTCGGAGACGGCGCCGAAGGCCTCGAGGGTGCGTGGCGAAACACCCAGGAGGTCCGATTTCGCGGCGTTCGAATAGGTTATGAAGCCGCGTTCGAAAATGTTCGATGCACCCGGAACATCGGTGAGCGCGGCCGCGACCATGCCGCCGGTGCAGCTTTCGGCGGTCGTGATCGTGACGCCCGACGCAGTGGCCATCTTGACGATATGCGCGGCGGACGATGTCATGCGATCGCGTGCCAGAGCGCACCCAGCACCCCGGTGCAAAGGGCGGCGAAAAGCCCCGCGATCACATCGTCGAGCATGACGCCCGTCGCGCCGCCCCGCCGATCGGCCCAGCCCACGGGGCCGGGTTTCCAGATGTCGAAGAGGCGAAAAAGGACGAACGCGGCGATCCATCCGGGCCAGAGCGCAAGCCACGCGGCACCCGCATGAGCCGCGCCGACAGCCACGGGAAGAAGCGCGATCCACTGGCCGGCGACCTCGTCGATGACGATCTCGCCGGGGTCCTTGTCGGATTTGCCCTTCGTCTCTACCTGCGTGGCCCATATTCCTGACGCGATGGCAAGAAAGATGCCGATCAAGAGGAGGGGGAGGCCGCCCAGGACCAGCAGGAGCCAAGCCACCGGCAGAGCCGCCAGCGAGCCCCAGGTGCCCGGTGCCGGGCGCAAAAGCCCCACGCCGCCGAATGTCGCGATGAGATGGCTTGCCCTCATGGCGCGACCAGGCTCACGGTGGCGAGTGCGGCAATGCCTTCGCCTCGTCCGGTGAACCCCAATCGCTCGGACGTCGTCGCCTTGACCGAAACGCGGTCGAGCGAGAGGCCACAGATCCCGGCAAGCTTGGCGCGCATGGCCGAGGCGTGTGGTCCGATCTTGGGCTCTTCGCAGACGAGGGTGACGTCGAGATTGCCGATCTCGAACCCTCGCTCGTGGACGAGGGCAACCGCATGATCGAGGAAGATCCGGCTGTCGGCGCCCTTCCACTGCGGGTCGCTGGGTGGAAAATGCCGTCCGATGTCACCCTCCGCCAACGCGCCGTAGATCGCGTCGGTCAGGGCGTGCATCCCGACATCGGCGTCGGAATGCCCCTGGAGCGCGCGCGCGTGGGGAACGCTGACGCCGCAGAGCACCACGTGATCGCCCGGCCCGAAGCGATGGACGTCAAAGCCGTTACCGACACGGATCTGCATGGATCCTCCAAGGATGCGGGCGGCGCGCGCGATGTCGCCGGGATGGGTGATCTTGATATTGTCCTCTTCGCCCTCGACGACAGCGACGTCAAGCCCGGCGGCGCGTGCCACGGTCACGTCATCGGCGGCGTCATCGCTGTTGGCGCGATGAGCGGCGAGGATCGCGTCGTAGTGAAACCCCTGCGGCGTCTGGGCCCGCCAGAGACCGCTGCGATCTTCTGTGCCGGTCACGCGCCCGGCTGCCGCGCGCCAGAGCGCATCGGTGACGGGTTGCGCAGGTGCGGCGCCGGGGGCGTGGTCGAGCGCGGCCAGCACGCGCGAGATGAGCGCAGGGCTCGCGCAGGGCCGGGCGACATCGTGGATGAGCACGCGGGTAGTGCCGCTTCGCTCGAGCGCCTCGAGACCGGCCCGGACCGACGCGGCCCGTGTCGATCCGCCCGTCGAGACGATGAGATCGGGTAGATCGGGTGCAAGCGTCAGATCGTCGGGGTGGAGCACGAGGACCACGTGGGTGATGTCGGGATGATCGACGAAGCGCGCCACCGTGTGGTCGGCCACGCGGCGCGCGCCAAGGGCTTGCCATTGCTTCGGCACGGGGCCTCCGGCGCGGGTTCCCCGGCCTGCGGCCACGATCAACGCGGCGTTCGTCATGCCGATGTGATAGCGCGCTGTCGCTTTGCTGCGCAACTGGTGTCGTTTCTGCTTAAACTTTGGGCAGAAAGCCGGTATGACCCGCCGAGAAACGTGAAGTTTCTTGAGAAGAGACGGGTGGTCTCGAGTGTTGCATCCGATGCACAAGGAATAGGCGCTTGGTCAACTCCCTCAGCGATCTCGGTCTCGATCCGCCGGTCTTCCTCGCGCCGCTGGCGGGAATCACGGATTTGCCGTTCCGAAACCTGGTCTCGTCCTTCGGAGCGGGGCTCGTGGTGAGCGAGATGGTCGCCAGCCAAGAAATGGTCCAGGCCAAGCCCGGCGTGCGCGAACGGGCTGAGTTGGGATTCGGCATCGAGAACACCGCCGTGCAGCTTGCAGGGCGCGAGGCGCGGTGGATGGCCGAGGCCGCGCGCATGGTCGAGGCCAACGGGGCACGCATCATCGACATCAACATGGGCTGTCCGGCAAAGAAGGTGACGAGTGGAGGTGGCACGGGGGCGAGCGGTTCGGCGCTGATGAAGGACCTCGATCACGCGGCCAGCCTGATCGAGGCGGTTGTGGGCGCGGTTGACGTGCCGGTGACGCTCAAGACGCGGCTTGGATGGGATCATGACCGCCTCAATGCTCCGGAACTGGCCCGGCGGGCCGAGGCGGCGGGGGTGCGCATGATCACGATCCACGGGCGCACGCGTTGTCAATTCTACAAGGGTCGGGCCGACTGGTCGGCGATCCGGGCGGTTCGCGAGGCCGTGCGCATCCCGGTGGTCGCGAATGGTGACGTGGTGGATATCGCGACGGCGGGAGAGGCCTTGAGACGGTCCGGCGCATCCGGCGTGATGATCGGGCGCGGTGCGCAGGGCCGGCCCTGGCTGCTGGCCGAGATCGCCTCGGCGCTGGCCGGCGCGCCCGCGCCGATGAGGCCGGTGGGCGCGCGCTTCGTGGACATGGTCGCGGGCCATTACGAAGCGATGCTCGGGTTCTACGGGAAAGCCCTCGGAACACGCGTCGCGCGCAAGCACCTGGGTTGGTACATGGATGTCGCGGACACCGACGCGGGGCTGCGCCGCCTTGTCCTGACGGCCCCTTCGCCGAACGAGGTCTTGGCACGTCTGCCTGATGCGCTCGGGCTGCGCGCGGAGATCGCCGCGTGAACCCCGGGGACGCATCGCTCTGGGCCGCGATCCCCTCGCCGGTCCTGGTGATTGACGCCGATGACCGGGTGTGCGCGGCGAATCCGGCCGCGGAAATGTTCTTCAACATCTCCGCGCGCAGCCTGTCCGGCAGGCCGCTTTGGGATGTCCTGCGTCTGGACCATCCGCCCCGTGCCGCCGTGGCACGGGCTCGGGTCCAGAAAGCGACGCTCGTTCTCAACGATGCCGAGATCGCTGCGGGTCAGCGGGAGACGGTTCCCGCCACCATTCAGATCGCGCCGCACGACCAGGAGGGAGCGGGCCATATGCTTGTCTTCGTGGTGCCCCACGAGGGCGCGGGGCGGAGTGGATCGGTCCGCACGATCCGGTCCCATGCGAGATCGGCAATCGGAATGGCCGAGATGCTGGCGCATGAGATCAAGAACCCCCTGGCGGGGATCACCGGCGCGGCGCAATTGCTCGCCATGTCGCTGGGGCCGGAGGATCGCGAACTGACCGATCTCATCGTCGAGGAAAGCCGCCGCGTGGCCGCGCTGTTGGAGCAGGTCGAGCAGTTCGGCGATGTGCGCATGGTGATACCCGAAGCCGTCAACCTGCACGACGTGCTCGAACGCGCGAAGCAATCCGCGCGGCTCGGGGTTGCGGGTGCGATGCGGTTCGTGAACGACTACGATCCGTCGCTTCCCGCCGCGGCCGGGAGCGCGGACCAGCTCATCCAGGTGATTCTCAACCTCGTGAAGAATGCCGCCGAAGCGGCCGGTCCCGGGGGAGGCACGATCACGCTTCGGAGTTACTATGACGGCGGGATGCGCGTGCGGGGCGCCGACGGCACGCCCGTCGCCGCGCCCCTCCAGATCGAGGTCGAGGATGACGGGCCGGGCCTGCCCGACGACATCGTGGAAGATGCGTTCGATCCCTTCGTTTCCGGGCGCGAGAACGGCACCGGGCTTGGCCTTGCGCTCGTGGCCAAGATCGTCGCGGCGCATGGCGGGATGATTGGAGTCGAAACCCGTCCGGGCCGTACCGTCTTTCGCATGTCACTCCGCGCGGCCGCGCGCGATCGCGTGGAGGCCGCCTGATGGACGGAACCGTTCTCGTGGCCGATGACGACCGGACCATCCGCACCGTCCTCACGCAGGCATTGACGCGCGCAGGGTGCAAGGTTCATGCCACCTCGTCGCTGACCACGCTTCTGCGGTGGGTCGAGGAGGGCCGGGGCGACGCGGTCATATCGGACGTGGTCATGCCGGATGGCAACGGCCTGGAAATGATTCCGCGTATCGCTCAGGTGCGACCCGGCCTTCCGGTGATCGTGATCTCGGCGCAGAACACCATCATGACGGCGATCCGCGCGAACGAGGCGGAGGCGTTCGACTATCTCCCCAAGCCCTTCGATCTTCCCGATCTGATGAAACGGACGGCAGCGGCCCTCGGCACGTCGCGGGGGCGGGGCACGTCGAAGGACACGCTGCCCGAACGGCCCGACGACCTTCCGCTTGTCGGGCGCACGCCGGTCATGCAGAAACTTTATCATTCCGTCGCCCGCGTGCTGAACACGGAGCTTCCCGTGCTGATACGGGGCGAGACGGGAACGGGCAAAACGCTTCTCGCGCGGGCGATCCACGATCTTTCCGAAAGACGCGGCGAGGCGTTCGTCATGCTGGGTGCCGCCGATCTGAACGATGTCGCCGTGCTTTCGTCGAAGGCGAGGGGAGGCACGATCCTTCTCGATGGAGTGGAACGGTTCGATGCGGAGGCGCAGCATCGCGCGCTGCGGCTCATCGAGGCGGTGGAAGGCACGCGTATCCTCGCCACGCTGCAGGCAAGCGATCACGCCGATCTCGGTGACGATCTCTATTTCCGGCTGGCCGGGGCGATCATCGACATGCCGCCTCTGCGGGACCGAAGCGAAGATATCGACGCGCTTGCGGAACACGTGCTCAGAACGGCCGGTTGCGCGGCGCGGCGGCTCGAGCCGGATGCGACCGAGCTTCTGCGGCGGTATGGCTGGCCCGGTAACGTGCGGCAATTGGAGAACCTGTTGCGTCATGCCGCGCTCGATGGGCGTGGCGAAATGCTGCGGCGGGCGGATATCGAGCCGTTCCTGAGTGTGCAACCCGACGCCCCGGCAGGGACCACGGCGGAGGGCGAGACCCTTTCCGATTCGGTTGCCCGGCATCTTGGCCGGTATTTCGAGATGCATGGCGCGCTGCTCCCGCCGGCCGGACTTTACCCGCGAATTTTGCGGGAGGTGGAGCTTCCCCTGATCGAGATCGCGCTGGAGGCAACGGGCGGAAATCAGGCCAAATGCGCCGAGTTGCTTGGCATCAACCGCAATACCCTGCGCAAGAAGATCACCGACCTTGATATTCGCGTGACACGCCGCCGGAAATTGATGTAAAAGGGCAACAGGCCTGTGGCGAAAAGGGAGCAGTCGCGCGCCGCGCCACCATATCTGGTGTGTGCAGGTGCGATAGCCGCGAGGTGAGGGGGAGTGCAGGTGGCCGTCAAGACACGCAAGCCCAGTTGGGACAGGATCGTCCGCCTGCGCCGCATTCAGCGTGTGCAGACCTTGGCAACCGTGGGGCTTTTCACGCTCGGGCCGGTGCTGGCACTCATGACCTACCTGGTGATGGGCCCGCTCGACCAGGGGGCGTCGTCGAGCGTGCTTCGGATCGTGCTGCTCACCGACCTCATCTACGTGATCATCGTGGCGGCGCTCGTCCTGCAACGGGTTGCGCGTATGGTGGCCGCGCGGCGACGCCATTCCGCCGGATCGCGGCTGCACCTGCGGCTGACGGGCGTCTTCGCGATCATGGCGCTCATTCCCACGGTCACGGTGGCGGTCTTCGCCACGCTCAGCGTCAACATGGGCCTCGAGGCATGGTTTTCGGACCGCGTGGGCCGGGTGGTGAGCAGTTCGGTGGCCGCGGCCCAGGCCTACGAGGAGGAGCACCGCCGCGACCTCATCACCGATGCGCGCGCGCTGGCCTCGATCCTGAACGCGACGAAACGGGCGACCGTGTTTCTCGACGACGGAGATATCCGCAAGGTCCTGTCCGATGGTCAGCGTGGAATACAGCGTGGCCTGCGCGAGGCGTTCGTCGTCGATGGCACCGGTGCGATCCGGGCGCGGGGCGAGAATTCCTATCTCTTCGATTTCGAGCGACCGACCCAGGAACAGATCGAGGCGGCGCAGGAGGAGGGCGTCATCGTCATCCAGGATTGGGACAACAATGAATTCCGGGCCCTGATGCCTCTTGTCACGATCCCTGACCGTTATCTGTACGTCAGTCGGAACGTGGACGGCGAGATCCTCAACCTGCTCGACGAAACGCAGGAGACCGCCAGTTTCTATCGCCAGCGCGAGAGCGAGCGGGGGCGCGTGCTTTTCGAGTTCGGCCTCGTCTACGTGGGCTTCGCGGTGATCCTCATCCTTGCGGCGATATGGCTTGGCATGTGGTTCGCCGAGAGACTGTCGCGCCCGGTCGGGCGGCTTGCCAGTGCGGCGCAGCGGGTGGGCAACGGCGATCTGGATGTGCAGGTACGCGAAGAGGATGGTGATGACGAGATCGCCATGATGGGGCGGTATTTCAACCAGATGACCCGCCAGTTGAAGCGTCAGCGCAACGATCTGCTCAACCGCTCGGAGCAGATCGAGCGGCGTCGGCGGCTTTTCGATTCGGTTCTGGGATCGGTATCGTCGGGGGTCGTCGGTCTTGATGCGAAGGGACGCGTCACATTCGTGAACCGTGCGGCCGAGCGGCTTCTGGACTGGCAGCAGGACCGGCAGAGCGTGCCCATCTCCCTCGCCGTGCCCGAATTCGCCGAACTTTTCGAGCGCCTGCGCGAAAGCCGAAGCGGTTTCCTGCAGGAGGAAATCCGCGTGAGCCGAAGCGGGGCGCAGGAGAACTTGCTTGTCCGCATGTCGGAACGTGTCAACGAGGAGGGCAGGCGAGAGGGCTACGTGGTGGCCTTCGACGACGTGACGGACCTCGTCAGTGCGCAGCGGATGGCGGCCTGGGGCGACGTGGCGCGGCGCATCGCACACGAGATCAAGAACCCGCTCACGCCGATCAAGCTCAGCGCCGAACGCACGCGGAGGAAATTCTCGAAGCTGCTCGATGCCGAGAATGCCGAGGCGCTGACCCAGATGACCGACGTAATCGTCCGCAAGACCGACGATCTGCGCCGCATCGTGGACGAGTTCTCGAAATTCGCCCGCATGCCCGAGCCGGAACGACGGCAGGAAAGCCTGACGCAATTGCTGCGCGAGGCCGCGATGTTGCAGGAGGCGGGACAGCCTGATGTCAGGTTCGAGGTCGATCTGGCCGAGGACGACATGCGCGCCGATCTCGACGCGACGATGATCAGCCAGGCCTTGACGAACCTGATCAAGAACGCGGGCGAAGCCATTGAAACCCGAAAGGAAAAGCTCGGGGAAGATTTCGAGCCGATCATCCGCATCGAAAGCACGATCGAGGACGGGTGTGCCCGCATCACGATCTCGGATAACGGCATCGGCCTGCCCGAGGATCGCGCCCGGCTTTTCGAGCCTTACGTGACGACGCGCGACGAGGGTACTGGGCTCGGCCTGCCCATCGTGAAGAAAATTATCGAGGAGCACGGCGGCACGCTCGTGCTCGAGGATGCGCCGGCCTTCGGCTCCGACACGCATCAGGGCGCGATGGCAATCATCACGCTCGATCTTGTCGGCCGGCCGATGGTCACGCAGCCGGAGAAAGAAGCGGTTTGAGGGAGCAAGAACATGAGTGATATTCTGATTGTCGACGACGAGCGGGACATCCGGGAACTGATCTCGGACATTCTCGAGGATGAAGGCTACACCACCCGCCTTGCCGGAAATTCGGACGAGGCGATGGCGGCCGTGAAAGCCGAGCAACCGGGCCTCCTGATCCTCGATATCTGGCTCAAGGACAGCCACATGGATGGCATCGACATCCTCAAGGCCGTGAAGCGCGACTATCCCGACGTCCCGGTGGTCATCATCTCGGGTCACGGCAATATCGAGATCGCGGTCGCCGCGATCAAGCAGGGGGCCTATGACTTCATCGAGAAGCCCTTCAACATCGACCAGCTTCTTGTCGTGATCCGGCGCGGCATGGAGACGAGCCGGCTGCGGCGGGAAGTTCAAACGCTCAAGCGGCGCGACAGCGGACCTGCAGAAATGCTGGGCGAGAGCTCGGTCTTCCGCGCGCTTCTGGGTCAGCTCGACAAGGTGACGCGCTCGAACGGGCGCGTGATGCTTTCCGGACCGGCGGGGGCGGGTAAGGAACTGGCCGCGCGCTACATCCATGCCAATTCCAACCGGGCCGACGGGCCCTTCGTCAGCGTGGGTTGCGCGACGATCGAGGCCGACCGTATGGAAGAGGTCCTGTTCGGACGGGAGAGCGAGGAGCGGGGGGTGGAGCCCGGTCTGCTCGAAGAAGCGAATGGCGGCGTGATCTATTTCGACGAAGTGGCCGACATGCCCATCGGCACGCAATCCAAGATCCTGCGCGTGCTCGTGGATCAGCAATTCCTGCGGGTGGGCGGCGCCGACAAGGTGCAGGTGGATCTGCGCGTCATCTCGTCCACGAGCCGCGATCTCGAGGCCGAGATCGCCGCCGAACGGTTCCGGCGCGAGCTGTATCATCGTCTTAACGTCGTGCCGATCGCGGTGCCAGCGCTCGAGGAGCGGCGCGACGACATTCCGCTGCTGGCCACGCATTTCATCGAGACGCTTCACAAGAGCCAGGGTCTGCCGCTCCGCAAGCTCTCGGCGGAGGCGGCGGCGCTGCTCCAGACGATGCCGTGGCCGGGCAACGTGAGGCAGTTGCGCAACGTGATCGAGCGGGTGCTGATCCTGGGCGACGGCAGCGACGAGATCGACGCGAACGAGCTTCCCGGCGAGACGGATGCCGTGGTGGAGGATGGGCGCGTGGTGCTGTCGGGATCGCTGGCCACGATGCCGCTGCGCGAGGCGCGCGAGGCGTTCGAGCGGGAATACCTGCTCACCCAGATCAACCGGTTCGGAGGCAACATCAGCCGTACCGCGGAATTCGTCGGGATGGAGCGTAGCGCGCTGCACCGCAAGCTCAAGTCGCTCGGTGTCGTCACCGGCTCGAAAGCGGGCGCGCGCATGGCCAAGGTCAGCGAGAGCGAAGCCGGCTGATGCGATTTTTTCCTCCGCGCGATCCGAGACAGAAACGCGAGGAGACGATCGGTTGGCTTTTCGTTTTCCTCTTCTTTCTCGTCCTCGCGCTTGTGGGCCTCGGGCTATTCTTCGTTGGCGGACTCTACTACCCGCCCGAAGGCGGCACGATCTGGCACAAGGTGGTCTGGGGCGGTCTGGTCGTGGGCGGGATCGCGTCCATCCTCGCGTTGCAGGCGCTCGCGTCGGCCTTTGTCGAGTGGAGCCTCGGACCTGAGCGTTTCATCGCGATCATGATGGCCGCGGGCGCGCTGGTGCTGCTCTATGGTTGGGTCGGATGACACGCTGGTCTATTCCGGCGTCACGATCTGCCAGCGGCCGGTCTTGAAGCGGATTGCGCAGCTCTGCGACGTGAGCGGCGGCATGACGCGGGTGACGGCGAGGTCGGTCGCGCGGGTGATCTCGGGGTCGCAGGCCGGAACCTCGACACGGCGGTATCCCTTGTCCATCATGCACTGACGGGCCACGCGGCTGCGCAGACCTTCGTTCGCGTCCCAGCTTTCCCAGCGGCCGGGCGACACGACGCGCCAGGTGGTCCAGCAATGTCCCGTGCCGTCACAGGCCGTGTAGGGCGCACGGGTGGGCGGGGTGTATCGGCGCCGTATGTCGCGCGGCACCTGCCGCAGCGCGGTGACCTCGCAGGCCGTGAGCGCGCGCTCCATCTCGGCGACCGCGCCGCCGGGCTTGTGCCAGACGGTAAGGGGCGCGCAACTGCCGAGACCAAGGACCAGAGCAAGCAGAAAAAGGGGCTTTGGCATCGAAATCATCTCCGCACGGGGGCCGGGCTCGCGCGGTCTGTGCGATTGACCATGCCCGACCCATCTGTCATTCACCAACGAAGATAAATCTAGGGCTTCTTCCATGAAGGTCATCATTTGTGGCGCGGGGCAGGTCGGTTGGCAGATCGCGCGCCATCTTTCGGGCGAAAAGAACGATGTGACCGTGGTCGACAACAACGCCGATCTCGTGCGCCGGGCCACCGACACGCTCGACGTGCAGGGACTTGCCGGGTTCGCGAGCTACCCGGACGTGCTCGACCGGGCGGGCGCCCGGGATGCCGACATGATCATCGCCGCCACCCATTCCGACGAGGTCAACATGGTGACCTGCCAGGTGGCGCATTCGGTCTTCAACATCTCGCGCAAGATCGCGCGGCTGCGGAGCCAGTCCTATCTCGACGCGATCTATTCCGACCTCTACCGGCGCGACCACATGCCCATCGACGTCGTCATCAGCCCCGAGCGCGAGGTTGCCGAGGCGGCGCTTCGGCGGCTCAAGGCGCCCGCGGCCTTCGACAGCGAGAGCTTTCTCGACGATCAGGCGCAGCTCATGGGGCTGCGGCTCGACGAGGATTGCCCGGTTCTCTACACGCCGCTGCGGCAGTTGAGCGATCTCTTCTCGACGCTGCGGGTGATCGTGCTGGCCGTGAGGCGCGAAGGACGGCTCTTCGCGCCCGAGGCGGGCGATCAGCTTTTCGCCGGGGACGAGGCCTATCTCTTCGCGCCGAACGAGGACGTGCCACGGATGCTCGAGGTCTTCGGCAAGAAATCGAAGCGACAGGAACGCGTCGTGATCCTCGGCGGCGGAAACGTTGGCCTGACGGTCGCGCAGGCGCTGGAAGAGCGCGGCGGGGGCATCCGTGCCAAGGTGATCGAACGCAACCGCCAGATTGCGGAGCGGGCCGCGGACGCGCTCGAGCGGACCATCGTCCTGAACGGTGATGCGCTCGATGTGACGCTGCTCAACGAGGCGGGGGTCAACCGGGCCGATGCGGTTCTCGCCGTGACGGATGACGACAAGACCAACCTTCTCGCCGCGGTGCGCGCCAAGGCTGTGGGATGCCCGCTCGCCATCTCGCTCATCAACGATCCGACCCTCGTGCCCCTGATGGAGCCCATGGGCATCGACGCCTATATCAACCCGCGGGCCACCACGGTCAGCTCGATCCTGCGGCACATCCGGCACGGGCGAGTGCGCGGCGTTTATTCCATCGGCGACAGCGAGGCGGAGGTGATCGAGGCGCAGGTTCTTTCGACCTCCTCGTTGGCGGGCGCGCTCATCCGGGACATCGACTTTCCCGAGGGTGTGCTGGTCGGCGCGGTGAAGAAAGGCGACGAGATCCATCAGCCGAGGGGCGGTCTCAGGATCGAGGAGAGCGACGTGCTCGTGATCTTCGCGCTCGCGTCGGATGTGCCGGCGGTGGAGCGCTTGCTCCAGGTCTCGATTGATTTCTTCTAGGGGCCGGCGATGATCGCGCATCTCGCACGGCTTCCGCTTTTCCTGATCCTCGCGGCGATCGCGTCGCTGTCGATGATGGTGCCGGCCCTGCATGCACTTCTCAACGAAGATCACACGATCGCGCGCAGCTTTCTCTATTGGGGGCTCATCGGCTTCGTGCTGATCGGGTTGGTGGGGCTGGCCATCAGCGCGAACCGCGAGCGCCGCTCGTCGGACCTGGCCAACCTGCTGTCGCTATTCATGACCTTCACGCTGCTTCCCGTCTTTCTGGCGCTCCCCTTCCAGGAAGCGCTTGGAACCACGAGCTTCCTGAATGCCTATGTGGAGATGGTGTCGTCTCTCACCACCACGGGCGCGACGCTTTTCGCCGATCCGTCGCGGCTGGCCGACAGTCTTCACCTGTGGCGGGGCCTCGTGGGGTGGATGGGCGGTCTTCTGATGTGGGTTGCGGCCTCGGCGGTGCTGGCGCAACTGAACCTCGGCGGCTTCGAGGTCACGGCGACGGCCGAACCTGGCCAGGAAGGTGCGCGGTTCGACCGGTTCGAGCGGGCAAACGCCGCCAAGCGCCTTGGCCGCGCGGCGGCGACGCTGGCGCACGTCTATGCCGGGCTGACGATGGTCCTGTGGCTGTGCCTCGTGGTGGGCGGCGACCGGCCGCTCGTGGGGTTGGTCCACGCCATGTCGACCATGGCGACAAGCGGTATCTCGCCGGTCGGCGGCCTTGCCGAGGCGCGCTCCGGCGTGGCGGGCGAGATGGTGATCTTTCTCTTTCTCAGCTTCGCGCTTTCGCGGCTCACCTTTTCGTCCGACACAATGACACAGGCGCGGCCGGGCTTGATCCACGATCCCGAGTTCCGGTTGGGCGGGGCGCTGGTGCTCGGCGTGCCGCTGCTTCTTTTCCTGCGCCATTGGATCGGAGCGCTCGATGTGTCGGGTGACGAGAACCTCGGCAATGCCCTGCGCGCGCTTTGGGGCGCCGCGTTCAGCGTGTTGTCGTTTCTCTCCACCACCGGCTTCGAAAGCGCGCATTGGGACGTGGCGCAGGGCTGGTCCGGTCTGAGGACACCGGGGCTTATCCTGATGGGACTCGCCCTTGTCGGAGGGGGTGTCGCCACGACGGCGGGCGGGGTGAAACTCTTGCGGGTCTACACGCTCTACCTTGCCGGTCAGCGCGAGATGGAGCGGCTGGTGCATCCCAACTCGGTCGGACGCGCAGGTGCGCGGAGCCGCCGGATTCGCCGGCAAGGCGCTTTCGTCGCCTGGATATTCTTCATGCTCTTCGCGTTGTCGTTGTCACTGGTGACGGTGCTATTCTCGTGGTTCGGCATCGACTTCGAGAACGCCGTGGTTCTGGCAATTGCGGCGCTCTCGACGACCGGTCCGCTGATCACGGTCGCGGCGGAGGTGCCCCTGACGCTGACCGAGATCGCACCGCTGGCCAAGCTGGTGCTGGCGATGGCGATGGTGGTGGGTCGCCTCGAGACGCTCGCGATTATCGCGCTTCTCAATCCCGGGCTCTGGCGCACCTAGGACGAACGCGACGCCGATAGGAAACGGCGGGGCGGGCAAGGAATTGATTTTGGGGCTGGAAACACCGGCGAATGCTGTCCATACTCGGGCGAGATTCACGCAACGGGCCGGTACGCGGCACCAGACAAGAACAAAGGCTTTGGGGACACATGGCTTCTGACCGTCAAAATTTGCAGGATGCGTTTCTCAACCAGGTGCGCAAGACCAAGACACCCGTGACGGTGTTCCTGATCAACGGGGTCAAACTCCAGGGTGTCATCACGTGGTTCGACAATTTCTGCATCCTGCTTCGCCGGGATGGACAGTCGCAGCTCGTCTACAAGCATGCCGTCTCGACGATCATGCCGGCGCAGCCGATCAACCTCTACGATGGTGATGAGGACAATTGACCTCGACCGAGTCCGAGGCAACCCGCGCCTGGGTGCTTCACCCCGACATCCGTGACCAAGACGCCGCGCGCGAGCCTGCGCGCGCGCTCGAGGAGGCCGTCGCACTGGCCCACGCGCTGCCTGGGCTCGAGGTGGTGGGCTCGGAGATCGTGCGCCTGCCGCGCCCCCATCCGGGCGCACTCTTCGGATCGGGCAAGATCGAGGAGCTGAAAGCGCGGCTCGAGGAGAACGAGATCGGCCTGGTCCTGATCGATGGACCCGTGACGCCCGTGCAGCAGCGCAATCTGGAAAAGGCGTGGAGCTGCAAGCTTCTGGACCGCACGGGGCTCATCCTCGAGATCTTCAGCGACCGGGCCGCCACGCGCGAAGGCGTCCTGCAGGTCGAGATGGCGGCGCTCAGCTATCAGCGCACGCGTCTGGTCCGCGCCTGGACCCACCTCGAGCGGCAGCGTGGCGGCCTGGGGTTCGTCGGAGGGCCCGGCGAGACGCAGATCGAGGCCGACCGGCGTGCCATCGACGACCAACTCGTCCGCCTGCGCCGGCAACTGGACAAGGTGGTCAAGACCCGGAGCCTTCATCGCGCCGCCCGCGCGAAGGTGCCATTCCCCATCGTGGCGCTTGTGGGCTACACGAATGCCGGGAAATCGACGCTCTTCAACCGGCTTACCGGGGCCGAGGTGATGGCCAAGGACATGCTTTTTGCCACACTTGATCCGACCATGCGCCGCGTTTCGCTGCCGCATGGTGGGCCGGACGTGATCCTGTCGGACACGGTGGGTTTCATCAGCGACCTGCCGACCGAGCTTGTCGCGGCCTTCCGCGCCACGCTCGAGGAGGTGCTGAGCGCCGACCTGATCGTGCACGTGCGCGACATCGCGCATCCCGAAACCGAGGAGCAGGCGCGGGATGTCGAGGCGATCCTTGAAGGGCTGAAGGTAAGCGACGCGACGCCACGGCTCGAGGTGTGGAACAAGATCGATCTCCTGTCGTCCGAGGAGGCGGGAACCGTCCGCGCGCGGGCGGCCCGGCGGCCGGATGTGGTCGTGCTTTCCGCCGTCACGGGCGAAGGCTTGGCCCAGTTCGTCGACAAGGCGACCGAGGCGCTCACGGCTGCGCAGGTGGACGAGACGATCGCGCTTTCCTTCGAAGAGGGGCGCAAGAGGGCCTGGCTCTTCGAGCAGGGGGTGGTCGAGGCGGAGCGGCAGGGCGAGGATGGCTGGGAGCTCGACCTGCGCTGGACAGCGCGGCAAAAAGGGGCCTTCGGGGAATTGTGATCCCGGACCTTGAAAGCCGTTCGTCCCCCGCCCAATTGCACCACATTCGGCCCCTCGCGGGGCGACGGGGCGACAGATGACCACCGACATATTACTCGTGATTTCCGGGCTCGTGGGTCTCGTCCTCGGCGGTGAATTGCTGGTGCGGGGCGCGGTCGGCGTGGCGCAAAGGCTGGGGCTGAGCCAAATGGTGATCGGCGTGACGCTCGTGGGCTTCGGCACGTCCGCGCCGGAACTTGCCGCAAGCCTGAGTGCGGCGCTCTCGGGCTCGCCGGGCATCGCGCTCGGCAACGTGGTCGGGAGCAATATCGGCAATATACTGCTCATTCTCGGGGCGGCGGCGTTGCTCCGGCCGGTGGTCCTGCCGGCCGTCGGGTTGGGCCGCGACGGAGGAGTGATGCTCGCCTCGGCGCTTGCCCTCGCGGCCGTCGTCCTGGTCGGGGCGGACATGGGCCGCCTCGTCGGCGCGGGGTTCGTGATCTGGCTGGCCGCATATCTCACCGTGACGCTGCGATCGGGCAGCGGGCCGGTGACCGAGGTCGAGGCCGTGCCCGCGGCGCCGGGTGCTGTCTGGTCGGGGCTGGGCCTTGCCGGGATCGGGCTTGTTGCGCTGGTTGGAGGCGCGAACCTGCTTGTCACCGGAGCCAGCGGCATCGCGCGCGCCGCGGGATTGAGCGACGCGGTGATCGGCCTCACGGTCGTGGCCATCGGCACGTCGCTGCCGGAACTCGTCACGGCGCTTGTCGCCGCGCGCAAGGGGCATGGCGACGTTGCGCTCGGCAACGTCTTGGGAAGCAACATTTTCAACATCCTGGGAATCTTGGGCGTCACGGCCCTGGTCCAGCCGATGCAAGTGCCGCAGCAGATCGCGGGTTTCGACATCTGGGTGATGCTTGCGGTGACGATTTTCCTGCTCGCGTTTGCACGGGCCGCTGGCGGGATCGGTCGTGCCGGCGGAGCGATCATGGTGGCGCTTTACGCGGGATATCTCGGGTGGCTCTTCGTGCTGAGCTGATGACCCCGGGCTATTGCGGGGTCCGCGGCGCCAGCCGCGTGATGCCCACGGATGCCGCACGGGCGAGGTCGGGATCGAGGGACATTGGGATGTATTCTCCGCGCCGCCAAAGCTGTGCCATGTCGTCGTAGTGACGGCTCAGGAAATGCCCCGATTGCCCGGTCGATATCATGAAGACGCTGCTGTCGGGATCGGCGAAGTCGTAGACGCCGCGATATCCTGCGCCGTGCACGTTGGCGAAGGGGTTTGCGCCCGTGCCGCTCGTGCGGCCCCGCAGGAGCGTATGATCGCCACCCGAAGTGGATTGCCGGATGTTCACGAAATGGCGCAGCAGCGGCACCTCGCCCAGCACGGGATGGTCATGCGTCGCCTGGTGCAGATCGCCCCAGCGAAGCGATTCGAGCGCGGTGCCATAGCGATCCGAGATCCACACCAGCGCATCGTCCAGCGCCTGGCGCGCGACATCGGTGCAGGTCTCGACGGGACTTGATTGGCGCACGTCGCACCAGACCCCGGCGCCGTCGACATCGCGATAGACCCTCTCGATGAAAACCGGGTCGGCGTGTGTGAATTCTTCGGCCAGCGGACCGAGTTCGTCCTTGGTGAGCCTCTGTTGCAGGGCCCGCAGCCATGCGGCGTAGATGAGCGGTTCGGGGCGATGTTCGTTCATCTCTCCGTTCCAGTCGGCCAGTAGCGCCAGCGCATCTTGCCGAAGCCGCTCGGGTGTGCCCTCGGTGGCCGGATCGCCGGTGAACCAGAGGTCCGCGCCGATGAGCGGCAGGATCGACCGTGCCGTAAAGCTCACGGTGTCGAGCTGTGCCTCGATGAAGCTGTCGCGGGTATGCACCTCGCGGTTCTGCATCAGGCGTTGCCAGCGATTGATGCGCTGCGTGTCGCCCCAGACATAGCTCACATGGCGGGGAAAGGGGCGGTCCACGGTCTTGTTGTTGGTGTTGCCGAGAATGCCGCCCACCGGAGAGACGAATTCGGGGTTGTCGGAATAGGGAAGGCGCCCGTCCCAGCGGTTCGCGGCAATCCATCCGCGCGACGGCATGCGCCCCTTGCTTTCGTGGTTCTCGTCACGCTTCGGCATCGCGCCGATGACCTTCATCGCGATGGTTTCCTGGTCGACGAGCGTGAGGTTCTGCGCCGGCGCAACGTAGCGCTCGCCCGCTTCCAGAGCTTCGGAGACGCTTTCCGCGCGCATCAATGCCATGGCTGCGCTCATCGTGGTGTCGCGTCGGCTGAGGGCGGTCCAGGCGATGCTGGCCACATGGCCTTTCGGTGTGACCTCTTCGAGATCGTAGTGCGATCCGGGCAGGACAGGGCCGTTCTCGGTCCAGCGCAGTGTCAGGGTCACCGGGTCCGCGTCCGATATCTCGATGATGGATTGGCGGGTGTCGAAAGGTCTGTAGCCGCCGGGCGTCAGGTATTCCTCGGGGTTCTCGGGATTGAGCCGCTCGATATAGACGTCCTGGTCGTCCATGTAGGCCGACGTGATGCCCCATCCCAGTTCGGCACTGCGACCGACGAGAATGGCCGGAACGCCGGGGATCGTGCCGCCGATCACGCCACCGGTGGTCAGTTCGAGGCGTGCGAGATACCAGATGGCGGGCGCCGAGAACCCCAGATGCGGATCGTTGGCGAGAAGCGTCCCGCCCGAGGCCGAGCGGGCGGGGGCGGCGGCCCAGGCGTTCGATGCACCCGCCAGCTCCTGCGGATAAAAGGGCGAAAGCGGGTCGCTGGACCTTTCGGTCCCGCCGGCGAAACGTGGCAGGGGATGGTCGGGAAAAAGCGAGGAATACCTTGGCAAGGCCGCGATCCCGTCGCCCGGTGCGTCGGGCAGGATGTCCTCGAGCCGCGCCGGATCGTCGAGGGCGAGGGATACCCGCGCGCGCCGCACCTCGGCCGGGAGATGCGCCGAAAGCTGAAGTGCCATGAGCTTGACGATGGCGATGGAATCGGCCGCCTGCCATGGCGCGATGGGTGCATTGAAGATGAACATCTCAGGTGCACCGCGGCCAAGCGCGCCCTCGTTGATCTCGGCCAGCCTGGCATTCACCC
Organism: Roseovarius sp. SCSIO 43702; assembly: GCF_019599045.1. Lineage (NCBI taxonomy): Bacteria > Pseudomonadati > Pseudomonadota > Alphaproteobacteria > Rhodobacterales > Roseobacteraceae > Roseovarius > Roseovarius sp. SCSIO 43702. The sequence goes on along the minus strand of NZ_CP080623.1, from coordinate 2,078,380 downwards.
CGGCCGCATAGGCATTGAGCGCGATCAGTGTCTCGGCGTCCTGCGAGCCCACCGAGGCGCGGGCTGCGCTATAGAGATCGAGCCTGCGCAAGAGCTTGTCGATGGCGAGCGTTCGCGTGCCGAACACTTCCGAGAGCCGGCCCTGGGCGGTGCGGCGCAGCGTGGTCATCTGCCACAGCCGGTCCTGCGCGTGGGCATAGCCCAGTCCGAAGAACGCGTCTGCGTCGCGGCTGGCGAAGACATGCGGCACGTTCGCGTTGTCACGCACGATCTCGACCGGCGCGACAAGGCCTTCGACCGCGAGGTCCTTGTCATACTCGGGAAGCGACCGGGAGAGCAGGAAATAGAACCCGAGCGCCGCGGCGAGCGCGAGTGCCAGCACGATCCCCACACCGCGCACCAACCATTTCAGCACAGCCGCCATGCCCCGCCTCGTTGCCCTTGCAATCGAGTGAGGGCATAGTCAGAAATCCGTGGCGAGACAATGGAAAGGGTGTGAGATATGGCGAAACTGGCGTTTCTGGGCCTTGGTGTGATGGGCTATCCGATGGCGGGCCACTTGCAGGCCAAGGGGCATGACGTGACCGTCTACAACCGCACCGCGTCGAAGGCCGAAGCCTGGGTCGAGAAACACGGCGGCGCCATGGCCACGACGCCGCGGGAGGCGGCGGCGGGCGCCGATTTCGTGATGGCATGCGTGGGCAATGACGACGATCTGAGGGCCGTCTGCCTGGGCGATGACGGGGCCTTCGAAGGGATGAAGAAAGGCGCCGTTTTCGTCGATCACACCACCGTCTCGGCACGGGTCACGGCCGAGTTGAACGCGGCGGCCGAGAAAGCCGGCCTGGGCTTTGTCGACGCGCCCATTTCGGGCGGGCAGGCGGGGGCCGAGAAGGGGGTGTTGTCGGTGATGTGCGGGGGGTGCGAGGACCAGTATAACAAGGCCGAACCGATCATCGCGGCCTATGCACGCATCTGTCGCCGCATCGGGGAGAGCGGCGCGGGACAGATGACCAAGATGTGCAACCAGATCGCCATCGCGGGGCTTGTTCAGGGGCTGAGCGAGGCGCTTCATTTCGCCGAGAAATCCGGCCTCGACGGGCGCGCGGTGGTGGAGGTGATCAGCCAGGGCGCCGCCGGAAGCTGGCAGATGGAAAACCGTTACGAAACAATGCTCGAGGGCGAGTTCGAGCATGGGTTCGCGGTGGACTGGATGCGCAAGGACCTGGGCATCTGCCTGGATACCGCCGACGAGAACGGCGCGTCGCTTCCGGTCACGGCGCTGGTGGACCAGTTCTACAAGGACGTTCAGAAGATGGGCGGCGGGCGGTGGGACACGTCGAGCCTTTTCGCGCGGCTCCGCAAGCTGGGTTGAGCGAAAGGTTAACGGCCCGAACCCCACGTCGGTATCCACGTCGGTATCCATGTCGGTATCGCGTCGGTGGAAGGTGAGTCGCACCAATCGTTCACGCGGCGCGCGGTGGGGGCAAGGTTCGGGAGAGTTCGTGGCACGGTATCCCGGCGCGGTCGCGCGACCGGACATCCTCCGCCGGGCCGCCATCACGCCCCGCTCGGATCAGGCGGGATGAACCGCGCGGATGCCGAGCCGGCGGGATGACCGGCGCGGGCGGCTCCGATAGCGGAAGGTCCGGCCCCGCCGGGTGGGGGCGGGGCCGGACCTCATGTCAGGCGCGGCGGCGGCGGCCGCCGGTCCGCCCGGCGCGGCCGCGGCCTTCCTCGCCGGCCTTGGGCGGGGCCTTGTTGAACCGGATCCAGTTCGAGCCGTGCGGGTCGTTGTTGGTGAGGAAGTTGGCGGCGAGGATCGCCTCCATCTCCTTGCCCGCGCGCGGCTTGGTGGAGCCGAGGCCGAAAAGCTGGCAGAAGGTCTCGTCATCCATGTCGGCGGGAAGCTCGATCCCGAGCGCGGCGACCTCGGCCTTCTTGGCCTCGATCTCGGAAGGCTTCACCGGGAGCGCCACGGGGTTCATGATGGCCGAGGTCATGCCCGCGCCCATGGCCATGGGCAGGAAGGCGTTGTTGATGCCGTGGCGGTTGGGCAGGCCGAAGGAGATGTTCGACGCGCCGCAGGTGGTGTTGACGCCAAGTTCCTCGCGCAGCTTGCGCACGAGGGTGAAGACCTGCTGACCCGCGGTCGCCATGGCGCCGATGGGCATGACGAGCGGATCGACCACGATGTCATGCGCCGGGATGCCGAAATCGGCCGCGCGTTCGACGATCTTCTTCGCCACCGCGAAGCGCACTTCGGGGTCTTCGGAGATGCCGGTGTCGTCGTTCGAGATGGCCACCACCGGCACGTTGTATTTCTTGACGAGCGGCAGGACGAATTCGAGACGGTCCTCCTCGCCCGTGACGGAGTTCAGGAGCGGGCGGCCATGAGCGGCCTGCAGCCCGGCCTCGAGCGCGGCGGGCACGGAACTGTCGATGCAGAGCGGCACATCGACGAGCCCCTGCACCAGCTCGACGATCTTCGTCATGAGCGGCGGCTCGGTCTCGTTGGGGTTGGGGTTCGAGTTGTAGACCACGCCCGCGTTGATATCGAGCACCGTGGCGCCGGCCTCGACCTGGGCCACGGCATCGGCCTCGACGGTGGAGAAGTCACCTGCCTCGAGCTCGGCCGCGAGCTTCTTGCGGCCCGTCGGGTTGATCCGCTCACCGATCACGCAGAACGGCTGATCGAAGCCGATGATGGCGGTTTTCGTTTTGCTCTCGACGATGGTGCGGGTCATATGGGTTCCTTCAGGCGGGGTTTGCGGGCCGGGTGGACGCGCCACCGTGGTCGATGGCCCAGGTTGCATTGGCCTTGATCCCGCCCAGCGGGAAGAAGTGCACGTTCGTGATGTTGAAATCGGGGTTCGCGGCCTTGTGCGCGGCAAGCTCGGCCAGGACGTCCGTGGGCTCGTAGGGCAACAGCAGTTTCGTGACGTCCATCGCGCGCCGCTGCAGCACCTTGAGGGACGGCCCGACGCCGCAGGCGATGGCGAACTTGATGAGCGTCTGGAGCTTGGCGGGGCCGGCGATGCCGATATGGATGGGCAGGGTGATCCCCGCCTCCCGGAGCGCGTCGGCCCAGGCGATGATGGGCTTGGCGTCGAAGGCGAATTGCGTGGCGATGGCCATCTCGGCATCGGTGCGCTCGGAAAACTCCTGCTTCCATTTCAGCGCGGCGCTCACGTTGGTCATGGACCCGTCGGGGTCGATGTCGCGGTTGCCCTCGGGGTGGCCGGCGACGTGGAGCCGCTTGAACCCCGCGCGGTCGAACTCGCCCGAGGCCAGGAGTTGCATGGCGCTGTCATAGTCACCGTGGGGTGTCGTCACGCCACCGGCGAGCACGAGCGCCTGGTCGACGCCGGCCTCGCCCTGGTAGCGCGCGATCCAGTCGGCGAGGGTGGCGCGGTCGCGGATGATGCGCGCCGGGAAATGCGGCATGACCGGGTAGCCCTCGGCAGCGATGCGGCTGGCGGTGGCGACCATGTCCTCGATGGGCGTGCCCTCGATATGCGCGATGTAGACGCGGGTGCCCTGGGGCAGAAGGGCGCGGAAATCCTCGACCTTCTCGGCGGTGCGGGGCATCACCTCGATCGAGTAGCCCCGGAGCAGCGCCTCGATCTGGCCGTTGACGGGGGGCGTGTCCGGTTTCTCACGCTTGCGGAAGTTCAACAGAGCCATCGCGGCCTCCCATAGCGAGCGGGGCGTCATGCCCAGCCATCATTGCCGATCAGTTGCTTGAGACGCTCCTGATCGTATTCGGCATCGAGCCGGGCCGCCTGGGCCTCGGCGATCTCGGCGGGATCGCCCTCGACCTCGAAGGGCGCGGCCTTGCGCCACTCGGCCAGATAGGCGTCGCTGTCGCGCGCGTTGACCTTCATGGCGGCACGGTCGATCGCCTGCTCGAACCGCTCGGGGAGCGGCTTCTTGGTGCCGCGCCGGCCCTTGCCGACGATCACCTGCGCCGGGATGTCGCGCCAGTATACGATTGTTACATCCGCCATGATTGATTCCCCCCACGGGTGCCGTTGGCTCTCTCTAAAGGAGCGGCCGGATGCCGCTTCGTCATTTTTCGACCACTTTGCGCGACTGACCGACACGCGCCCGACGATGCGCGATCGCGCCGTCGATTTCCAGACGGGCGGGGTCGAGAAATTCTCATGAAGAAGATGAGCGGGGCGGGGCAGCGCTTGCGCGGAGGCGTCATACGCCCTACCTTGGAGGCAACTCGAAATGGAGGGCGTGTAGTCATGGCGCCCAAGCGTCCCGATGGTGCGGGCGCACTCCCGAAACCGCCGGTCGAGAGCACCGCGCCGATGAAACCCCGTTCGGGGCCGCTTTACGCGGCGCTGGACCTGGGAACGAACAGTTGCAGGATGCTGATCGCCGAACCGCAGGGCGAGCAGTTTCGTGTCGTGGACAGCTTCTCGAAATCGGTGCAGCTCGGTGCGGGGCTCGAGAAGTCGGGCCGGCTGTCGCGCGGCTCGATCGCGCGCACGATCCAGGCGCTTCGCATCTGCCAGCAGAAACTCAGGCGGCACAGGGTCACGAGGATGCGCCTCGTCGCGACCGAGGCGTGCAGGCGGGCCGATAACGGGACGCAGTTCCTCGACCGCGTGGCGCGCGAGACGGGGCTCAGGCTCGATATCATCCGCCCGCAGGAGGAGGCGCAGCTTGCCGTGGTCTCCTGCGCGCCGCTGGTCAGCCCGGGCACCGATCAGCTCCTGGTGGTGGATATCGGCGGCGGCTCGACCGAGCTTGTCTGGATCGACCTGACCGAGGTGCCGCGCGACGAGCGCGTGCGCTCGATCATGCGGCTCTGCAACGGGTTCGAGGGCCCCTGTGACGAGGGTCCGAGGGCGCGGGTGGTCGACTGGATCAGCGTGCCGCTTGGCGTGGCGACGCTGCGCGACCAGTTCCAGGACGTGGAGGACGACGCGGCGCGCTTCGCGCTCATGAGCTGGTTCTTCGAGGAGAACCTGGCCGAGTTCGCGCCCTACAAGGAAGAGCAGATGCGCGAGGGGTTCCAGATCGTCGGCACGAGCGGCACCGTCACCACGGTCGCGGCGAGCCACCTGGGCCTCAGACGCTATGACCGCAACCGGGTGGACGGGCTTCGGATGACGAGCGACGAGATCGACCGCGTGATCCGCAGCTATCTCGACCTGGGTCCCGAGGGGCGGCGCCGCGACCCGCGCATCGGGCTCGATCGGCATGCGCTCATCATGTCGGGTGCGGCGATTCTCCAGGCGCTCCTGCGCTGCTGGCCCACCGACCGGCTTTCGGTCGCGGATCGGGGGCTGCGCGAGGGGATGCTTTATGCGCAGATGGCCGCCGATGGCGTGCTGGACCGGGGGGCGGGATGATGGCGAAAGGGCCGGATGGCAAGAATACCTCGGGACGGGGGCGCCGCGACCTGACGGTGAAGGTCAAGACGGCGCGCGGCCGGCGCAATTCCTCGACCCGCTGGCTCCAGCGGCAGTTGAACGATCCCTATGTCAAACGGGCGCAGGCCGAAGGCTATCGCGGGCGCGCGGCGTTCAAGATCATGGAGCTCGACGACAAGTACCGGTTCCTCCTGCCGGGCGCGCGGGTGGTCGATCTCGGCTCGGCGCCGGGCGGCTGGTGCCAGGTGGCAGTGCCGCGGGTGAATGCCCTGGGCGAGAAGAGCGGCAAGGCGGTGGGGCGGATCATCGGCGTCGACCTGCAGGAGATCGAACCGCTTGCGGGGGTGGAGTTTCACCAGCTCGACTTCATGGAAGAGGGCGCGGACGAGCGGATCAAGGAATGGCTCGACGGGCCGGCCGACGTGGTGATGTCGGACATGGCGGCGGCGAGCTCGGGGCACAAGCAGACCGATCACCTGCGTATCATCGCGCTCTGCGAGGCGGCGGCGTATCTGGCCTTCGAGGTTCTGGAGGAGGGCGGGACATTCGTGTCCAAGGTGCTGGCCGGCGGGGCCGAGGGCGAGCTGCAGAAGCTTCTGAAGCAGCGCTTCGACAAGGTGGCGAACGTGAAGCCGCCGAGCAGCCGGTCGGACAGTTCGGAGAAATTCGTCGTGGCGACCGGGTTCAGGGGCTAGGATGTGACCGCCGGGAGGTGGGGCGAGGCCGCAGCGACGCGAGGGCGGCGCGGCGCACGGCCTCCATCGCCTCGACCGGCGCAGGCTCCGCCGCCTCGATCTGATCGGTGACATGGCGGGCAAGCGTGCCCTGGCGGATCAACTCGAAAAGCCGCGCGCGGCGCGGGTCGGGTCGTCCCTGACGATGCTCGGCACGCGGATCCATCGGTCCCCTGGTCTCGGTTCACCGCGAGATACTGGATGAAAGGCGTTAAGATCGTCCGAAGATCGGGCGATTCCGCGATCGGGATGGGGAAGTGTGGCGGAGAGACAGGGATTCGAACCCTGGGTGGGCTTGCGCCCACAACGGTTTTCGAGACCGCCCCGTTCGACCACTCCGGCACCTCTCCGCGGGGGTCACGGGGGTGGCGTTTAATTGCCTTTGGGCGGGGTGGCAAGGGGGATTTCCGGTGTTTTGCATTGCGGGGTCTCCGAAAGCGCCTAAGTAGGAAGGCAAACCCACTCAAACGAGCAGAGAGGCGCGATGAGACAGATTGCATGGATGACCGGACACCGGATCGCGGGGGTCGTTGCGGCCCTTCTCCTGGCGCTGGTTCTTGTCCCGGCCGCACGGGCCGCCGACCGGGCCGAGATCCGCGATTTCCTGAAAGTCACCGGCTTCGACGTGGCCCTGGCCACCATCGGCGACGGGGTGGACAGCGCGCCCGTCATGCTGGGCATGACGGACGAGGATTTCGGTCCCGGCTGGAAGGACGCGGTGGCGGATCTCTACTCGGAGGAGAAGCTGCACGAAATCGCCCTCGACCTGCTGGAGACCACGCTGACCAAGGAGATGCTCGATCACGCCGAGGCGTTCTATGGCTCGGCCCTGGGCGAGCGGCTGGTCGAGGTGGAGAATGCCGCGCATCGCTCGGACGATGACGAGGCCGAGGAGGCCCAGGGCGCGCGCCTGCTGGACGAGGCGGACCCGGAGCGGCGCGAGATCCTCGAGCGGATGGGCGACGCGATCGACCCCGAGGGGATCTCGGTCCGGGCGATCGAGGAGATCCAGGTGCGATTCCTCATGGCCGCGTCGGAGGCGGGAGTGCTCGACGGCCCGCTCGACGAGCAGGCGCTGCGGGCGCTCATGGCCGAGAATCGCGACGAAATGCGCGCCGAGATGGACCGCGCGGGCCTTGTCGGCGCCGCCTATACCTACCGCGATTTCGATAACGAGGAGCTTGCGGCCTATGTCCGCGCGCTCGAGACGCCGAAGATGCGCCAGGTCTACGAGCTTCTGAACGCGGTGCAGTTCGAGATCACGGCGAACCGGCTCGAGTCGCTGGCATGGCGGTTGGCCGACCTGAAGAAAGGGCAGGAGATCTGATGCGGGCGTTGCTGATCACCGGTGTCGTGCTCTGGACCGCGCTTCAAGCGGTCGCCGTGGAGGCACAGGACCGCATCGCGGCGCTGAGCGATGCGCTGCGTCTTGGCGAAACCGTGGAGATCATGCGCGAGGAAGCCATCGCGAACGGCCATGACCTCTCGCTTGGTTACCTCGGCGATCCGGCGAGCAAGACGTGGATCGCGGAGCTTGAGCGGATCAACGCGCCCGAGCGGATGATCGCCCTGCTGCGCGAGGAGCTGGCGGCGCGGCTCGAGGGCGAGGACGTGGAGGCCATGATCGCCTTCTTCGACCGCCCCGAGGGCCAGCGCATCATCGAGCTGGAACTGGCCGCGCGGCGCGTGATGGGCGATCCGGTGGCGGAAGAGGCGGCGCGGGCCGCCTATTACGAGGCGCGCGCGGACGGGGCGCCGATCCTCGAGGTGATCGACCGGATGACCGAGGATAGTGACCTGCTCGAACGAAACGTGGCCGGCGCGCTCAACAGCAACCTGATGTTCCTGCGCGGCATGGCCGACGGCGGCGGATACGAGGGCGATCTGTCGGACATGACGCGCGACGTCTGGGCGCAGGAGGACGAGTTGCGCGAAGAACTGGCCGACTGGCTGGGGACGTTCCAGCTTCTGGCCTATCAGCCGCTCGATCCCGACGTGCTCGACGGCTACGCGGAGTTTTTCCGCAGCGACGAGGGCCGCGCGCTCAACGATGCGCTTTTCCTCGCGTTCAACCGGATGATCGACGAGACGAGCTATCTGACCGGGCGCGCGCTGGCCCGGCATGTGGGAGCGGAGCAGCTTTGAGACGGGATGGCGAAAAGCTGCGGCCGGCAGGTCAGGGGGCTCTTGACTTCGACGCCCGGCTCCTTGATAAGCGCGCAACCCGGCGAGGCCCATGCCCCGCGCGGGGTTCATGACATATCGTCCCGGCGGGGGCGCGCTGTTCGAGGTGGGCCGGTCCGGTCCGTGAACGCCCCGCAAGGGGGACCGCAGAACGCGGCAAAGACGAAGGAAGCAAGAGATGTTTGCGGTTCTCAAGACCGGCGGCAAGCAATACAAGGTTCAATCCGGCGACACGCTGAAGGTTGAGAAGATTGCGGCGGATGCCGGCGAAAAGGTTCAGTTCAACGAGGTGCTGATGCTGGGCGGCGACAAGCCCGTCCTCGGTGCGCCCCTCGTGGAAGGCGCGGCCGTGCAGGCCGAGGTCGTCGACCAGATCAAGGGCGACAAGGTCATCCATTTCGTGAAGCGCCGCCGGAAGCATGGCAGCCAGCGCACGAAGGGCCACCGCCAGCAGCTCACGGTGCTGCGCGTGACGGAGATCCTCGAGAAGGGTGCCGACAAGTCGGGCGTGAAGGCCGCCGTGGGCGCGGGGTCGATCGCGGTGAAATCGGATGGCCGCTATGCGATGAACCGTGCCGAGCAGGCCGAGATGAAGAAACGCGTCGAGGAAGGCGAGGCCAAGGCCAAGAAGGCCGAGACCAAGAAAGCCGACACGAAGAAGGCTGACACGAAGAAGGCCGAGGAGACCAAGGCCGCGCCCAAGAAGGCCGCCAAGGCCGACAAGGGTGACGACCTCACGCAGATCAACGGCGTCGGTCCGGTCATCGTGAAGAAACTGAACTCGGCCGGGATCACGACGTTCGACCAGATCGCCTCGTGGAGCAAGTCGGACATCGAGGAGATGGACGAGAAGCTCGACTTCAAGGGCCGGATCGAACGTGAGGACTGGGTCGCCCAGGCCAAGAAACTCAGCAAAGGGTAAGGAGAGACACCATGGCACACAAGAAAGCAGGCGGTTCCTCCCGTAACGGTCGCGACTCGGCCGGCCGTCGCCTTGGCGTGAAGAAATACGGCGGCGAGAGCGTCGTTCCGGGCAACATCATCATGCGTCAGCGCGGCACCAAGATGTGGCCGGGCGAAGGCGTGGGCCTGGGGCGCGATCACACGATCTTCGCCACGGTCGAAGGCCATGTGAAGTTCCACAAGGGCCTCAAGGGCCGCACCTTCATCTCGGTGCTGCCAGCCGCGGAGGCCGCCGAGTAAGCCGATCTAAAGAGTTTCAGCATACTCAGGGGGGATCGGTCGCGGACCGGTCCCCCTTTTTCGTCGGTGTCACATGACGTTGCGTAAATTCAGGGAGCCCCTAGCATGGGTCTTGCCATAGCCAGTTTCGCGGCCTTCGCGGCAAGCCAGGTGGGCACGCCGGGACCGGCCAACATGGCGCTGATGGCGACGGGTGCGCGCTATGGGTTCCGCCGGGCGCTGCCCTTCGTGGGGGGCGTGATCCTCGGCAAGCAGCTCATCATCTGGCCCATCGGGTTCGGGATCATGGGCTGGCTCGCCGCGTATCCGGCGGTGTTCGAGATGCTGAAATGGGCCTCGGTGGTCTATATCATGTGGCTGGCGTGGAAGATCGCCAACCTGCGGATGAGCACCGAGAGGGGCGGCGACGCGGCACCGGGATTCGTTGCGGGGCTCGCGATCCATCCGCTCAACCCGAAGGCGTGGGCGATGATCGTGGCCGGGTTTACGGGGTTCGTCGACGCGGGAACCGATCCGTTCACCGCGACGCTGGGGATCGCGGCCGTTCTGCTGGCCTGTCAATGCCTGCTGCACCCGGTCTGGACCTTCGCGGGCGACCGGATCGCGGAGGTGGTGGCCGGCACGGGCGCGGAACGGATCCTGATGTGGACCCTTGCGGCCCTGACGGTCGCCTCGGTTCTCTATGCACTGCTCAGGGGAGGAGGAGACGCATGATACACAACCAGATCGACACCCAACCGGTGATCGAGACAGAGCGCTTCGACCTGCGGCCCGTGCGGCCCTCGGATGCGGGGCTGATCGCGCTGCATGCGGGCGACGCGAGGGTGGCGCAGACCACCGGCACCATCCCGCATCCGCTTCCGCCGGGCTGGACCGAAGGTTACATAGCGCGGGTGCGCGCGCCCGACAGGACCGAGGATGCGTGGGTCATCGACGCCACCCGCGCGGGCGGCGCCGAGGTCCTGGGGCTGGTGCTGCTCAAGCATGTGGACGACGACGTGCGCGAGATCGGGTTCTGGGTCGCGCCGCAGTTCTGGAATACCGGGATCGCGACCGAGGCGGTGGCGGCGCTCGTCGCGGCCAACCCGTCCAAATGCCGGGCGCATTTCGCCACCGTTTTCCAAGGCAACGCGGCGTCGGCGCGGGTGCTGACCAATACCGGATTCCAGTACGTCGGCGACGCCGAGGGGTTCTGCGTCGCGCGCGGCGTGACCCTTCCCACGTGGACCTATTGCCGCAAAGGCGATTGAGGCCGCGCCCCGGAACGCGTAAGGACGCGCCATGAAGTTTCTCGATCTCGCCAAAGTCTACATTCGCTCGGGGTCCGGCGGGAACGGCTGTATCAGCTTCCGCCGGGAGAAGTTCGTCGAGTATGGCGGCCCCGACGGGGGCGATGGCGGCACCGGCGGATCGGTCTGGGCCGAGGCGGTGGACGGGCTCAACACGCTCATCGACTTCCGTTACCAGCAGCATTTCTTCGCCCAGAACGGCCAGCAGGGCATGGGCCGCCAGCGCACCGGCGCCGATGGCCGCGACATCGTCCTGAAAGTGCCCGCGGGGACCGAGATCCTCGAGGAGGACCAGGAGACGGTCATCGCCGACCTCGCGGAGGTGGGCGAGCGCGTGCTCCTGGCCCGGGGCGGGAATGGCGGGTGGGGCAACCTGCATTTCAAGACCTCGACCAACCAGGCGCCGCGCCGGGCCAATCCGGGGCAGGAGGGGGTCGAGCGCACGATCTGGCTGCGCCTGAAGCTCATCGCCGATGTGGGGCTCCTGGGCTTGCCCAATGCGGGCAAGTCCACCTTCCTTGCCGCCACGTCGAATGCACGGCCCAAGATCGCGGATTATCCTTTCACCACGCTGCACCCCAACCTCGGGGTCGTGGGTGTCGACGGGGTCGAGTTCGTCGTGGCGGACATTCCGGGCCTCATCGAGGGCGCGACCGAGGGCAAGGGGCTGGGCGACCTGTTCCTCGGCCATGTCGAACGGTGTTCGGTGCTGCTTCACCTCGTCGATGCGACCGCCGAGGACGTGGTGGCCGACTACCGCACCATCCTGCGCGAGGTCGAAGCCTACGGCGACGTGCTGGGCACGAAGCCGCGTGTGACGGTGCTCAACAAGATCGACGCGCTCGGGCCGGAGTTGACCGAACTCGTGCGTGCGGACCTGGCCGACGTGGCCGAGGGGCCGGTTCTCGCCATGTCCGGCGTCTCGGGCGAGGGGGTGACGGAGGTGCTCAGGGCGCTGCGCGCCGAGATCGCGGAGGACAAGCTGCGCAGGCGCGCGGCCACCGATGACGAGGACGCGCCATGGGAGCCGTGAGCGGGGCGCGGCGGGTCGTGATCAAGATCGGCTCGGCCCTGCTGGTGGACCGCGAAACGGGATTGCTGCGCGACGCCTGGCTCGCCTCGCTTTGCGATGACGTGGCGTTGCTCCGCGCGGACGGGGCGGAAGTGATGCTTGTGTCGTCGGGGTCGATCGCGCTCGGGCGGTCGGAGCTTGGCCTCGCGGGTCCGTCGCTCACGCTCGAACAATCGCAGGCCGCGGCCGCCGTGGGGCAGATCCGCCTCGCCGCCGCCTATGACGCCGCGCTCAAGGCGCGGGGGCTGCGGGCGGCGCAGGTGCTTCTGACGCTCGAGGACAGCGAGGATCGCCGGCGCTATCTCAACACCCGCGCGACGCTTGCGCAGCTTCTGGCCCTGGGCGTGGTGCCCATCGTCAACGAGAACGACACGGTGGCCACAGACGAGATCCGCTATGGCGACAATGACCGGATGGCCGCGCAAGTGGCCGTCACGGCGGGTGCGGACCGGTTGATCCTGCTGAGCGACGTGGACGGGTTCTATTCGGCCAATCCCGCGCAGGAGGCGGGCGCGCGGCGCTTCGACGAGATCACCGAGATCACGCCCGAGATCGAGGCGATGGCGGGTGATGCGGGCTCGGGGCTGAGCAAGGGTGGCATGAAGACCAAGCTGATGGCCGCGCGGGCCGCGATGGCGGCGGGGTGCGACATGGCGATCACGGAGGGGAGCCGGATGAACCCGGTGCGCGCGCTCGAGGACGGCGCGGCGGCGACGTGGTTCCGCGGCACGGGCGACCCCCAGGCACGGCGCAAGGCATGGATCGCGGGGATGAAACCGCGCGGACGGCTGTTCGTCGATGCGGGCGCGGTGAAGGCGATCCGGGGCGGGGCGAGCCTGCTTCCTGCGGGCGTGACCGGCATCGAGGGCCGGTTCGGGCGCGGCGATCCGGTCACGGTGCAGGGCCCGGATGGCGCGCGGCTGGGCCAGGGCCTCGTGCGTTACGAGGCGGAGGAGATAAATCTGATCAAGGGCTTGCGAAGCGAAGCTCTTGCGGATGTTTTGGGTTATCCGGGGCGGGGCGCGCTTCTGCATCGCGACGACATGGCGTTCTGAGAGGGAGAGACGGGATGGATGGAGCCTCTGACATGACGACGCTGATGGACGGCCTGGGCCGAGCCGCGCGGCGCGCGGCGCGGGCGCTGGCCGTGGCGCCGGCCGAGCAGAAGGCCCGCGCGTTGATCGCGGCAGCCGAGGCCGTGGCGGCGGCGGAGGACGACATCCTCGCCGCCAACGCGCGCGACATGGAGGCGGCACGCGAGAAGGGCCTGTCGGGCGCGATGATGGACCGGCTCATGCTCGACCGGACGCGCATCGCCGCGATCTGCGAGGGGCTGCGCGCGGTGGCCGCGCAGGACGATCCGGTGGGCCAGGTCATGGAGCGGTGGGAGCGGCCCTCGGGGCTGCGCATCGCGCGGGTGCGGACGCCGCTGGGGGTGGTCGGCGTGATCTACGAAAGCCGGCCCAACGTGACGGCCGATGGAGGTGCGCTCTGTCTCAAGTCCGGCAATGCCGTGATCCTGCGCGGCGGGTCCGAAAGCCGCGAGTCGAGCCGCGCGATCCACGCCTGCCTCGTCGCGGGCCTGCGCGAGGCCGGGTTGCCCGAAGACGCGATCCAGCTTGTCCCGACGCAGGACCGCGCGGCGGTGAGCGCGCTGCTGACCATGACCGAGCATGTGGACGTGATCGTGCCGCGGGGCGGCAAGGGCCTTGTCGGCCTTGTCCAGCGCGAGGCGCGGGTGCCGGTCTTTGCGCATCTCGAGGGGATCGTGCATGTCTACGTGGACCGCGCGGCGGATCCGAAGAAGGCGATGGACGTGGTTCTGAACGCCAAGACACGCCGCACGGGCATCTGCGGCGCGGCGGAATGCCTGTTGATTCACGAGGGGTTGGCGGACACTCTTGGCGCGGATTTGCTCCGCGCGCTCGTCGATGCAGGGGTCGAGGTGCGCGCCGATGCGCAGTTGCAGGCGGTGCCGGGAACCGTGGCCGCGCGCGAGGATGACTGGGGACGCGAATACCTCGACAGCATCATCGCGGCGCGGGTCGTGAGCGGCGTGGAGCAGGCCATCGCGCATATCGCCCGCCATGGATCGAATCACACCGATTGCATCGTCACCGAGGACGACGCGGCGGCACGGACGTTCTTTGCGGAGGTGGACAGCGCCATCGTGATGCGGAACGCCTCGACCCAGTTCGCCGATGGCGGCGAATTCGGGATGGGCGCCGAGATCGGGATCGCGACCGGCAAGATGCACGCGCGCGGCCCGGTGGGTGCGGTGCAACTCACGAGCTTCAAGTATCTCGTCGAAGGCGACGGGACGGTGCGCGCCTAGCTAGAAGGCGATAATCGCTTCGGACTCGGTGGCTTGCGCGTCGATCTTCAGGTCGAGGTCACGCGCGGTGAGCGGCAGGAGCGCGAATTGCACCATCGCGGGCGGAAGATCCGCCGGACAGTTGCCCGAGGTCAGGCAATCCCACGTGTCGGGCAGCGCGAGCGGATCGCCCGCCGCGACGAGCCGGAGCGCGGAGGCGTCGCCCGTGACGGTGATCGTGCCGCCCCGACCGATGCATTTCTCGAGGCAGAGAAGCCCGAGGAACGCGGCGCGGGCGCGGGCGCGGGGCAGATCGCCCTCGACCCGCCAGTCGAGCCGCTGATGGCCGGTATAGAGCGGCGCCAGCACCTCGCGCATCTCGCGCGCGGCGATCCGCTGATCCGGGCCGACCTGGCCGAAGGCGATGCGGAAAAAACGGATGCGCGCGCTTGCATGGGCCGCGCTGTCGCCGACGAGGGCGAATTCGGGGCCATCGGGCGAGCCGCCCCCGAGCGACATGAGTTCGAGCCCGTTCGAGATCGCGCCCACCGGGCTGATGAGGTCGTGGCAGATACGCGAGCCTAGGAGCGTCGCGATGTTCAGGCTATCAAGGGTCATGTGGCTGCGAACCGAAGGGAAGGTGACGAGATGAGCGAAGGCGATACCTTTCTCGAGCCGGGGATGCGGGTCGAGAACCCCGCGCATCCCGAATGGGGTGTGGGGCAGGTGCAATCGAATATCGGCGGGCGGGTCACGGTGAATTTCCCCGATCTTGGCAAGGTCGTGGTCGAGACGTCGCGGGTGACGCTGCTTCCGGTCTTTGATCCCTGAACATGGTTACGAAATGGTTAACACAACCTGGACGGGACACCAGCCCCCCGAAGCGCCCCAAGATCGGTTGCCAAAGCGGAGCGCCGCGCCTAAAACCGGCAAAACGCGGGGGACGGCCTTGAACTACGTGGCGCACACACCGGAATTTCGCGTGGCACTGGCCGCGAGCGAAGCCGATATTCGCGCCGCCCAAGCCCTGAGATACCGCGTCTTCGTTAACGAACTCGGCAGCGACGGCGCGCTCGTGGATCACGAGGCGGGGCTCGAGCGGGACGAGTTCGATGCCCATTGCGATCACCTCATGCTGATCGACGAGGCGCGCGAAGGGCAGGTCGTGGGAGTCTACCGCCTGCTGCGCAGCGCACAGGCCGAGGCGGCGGGACAATTCTATTCCGAGGATGAATATGACCTCGACCGCCTGAAGGGATCGGGCCGCAACCTGTTGGAACTGGGGCGGTCCTGCCTCGACCCCGACTATCGCGGCGGGATGGCGATGCACATGCTCTGGCAGGCGCTGGCGCAGTATATCGAGGATCACGACATCGACATCCTGTTCGGCGTGGCGAGCTTTCACGGCACGGATCTCGACAAGCTGGCGGCTCCGCTCTCGCTTCTGCATCATCGCCACCTGGCGCCCGAGAACCTGCGCACCCGCGCGCGGGAGGCGCATTTCCAGCGGATGGACCTCATCGCGGAGGAGGAGATCGACCGCCGCGCCGCGATGGTGCAGGTGCCCGCGCTCATCAAGGCGTATCTGCGGCTCGGCGGTTTCGTGGGCGAGGGGGCGTTCGTCGATCACGCGTTCAACACGGTCGATGTGTGCCTCATCATCGACGCCGACAAGATGAGCGCAAGCCGGAAAACCATTTATACAAGGGGGCTTGCACGGTGAGCCTCAGGTGGGACGATGCGCAGGATCCACCGCTGCGCATCGGGTTCGCCGGCTGGTGCCTGGTGGTTCTGCGCCTTCTGGCCATGTCGACGAGCCTGGTCGCGGGGGTCATCATCAAGTCGCTGATGCGGCTGGTCGAGCGGCCGCTATGCGGTGAGCGGCGGCCGGTGACGCCCTGGATCACGCGGACGGTGTGCCGGCAATGCCTTGCGCTCATGGGGCTTCGGGTCGAGACACGGGGGACGCCGCTTCGGGAGGCGGGGGCGATGGTGGCCAACCATGCCTCGTGGCTGGATATCTTCGTGCTGAACTCGGTCTGCGATCTCTATTTCGTGTCGAAGGCCGAGGTGGCGAGCTGGCCCGGCATCGGTCTCCTCGCGCGGATCACCGGCACGGTCTTCATCGCACGCCGAAGGGGCGCGGCGCGGGCGCAGACCGAGCTTTTCCGCAAGCGGCTCGCGGCGGGGCACAGGCTTCTTTTCTTCCCCGAGGGCACCTCGACCGACGGGATGCGGGTTTTGACATTCAAAACAACGCTTTTCGAGGCGTTCCTGAGCCCGGAGTTGCGCGAGGATCTGCATGTCCAGCCGGTCACGGTCATCTACGAGGCCCCCGAGGGGCAGCCGCCGCGATTCTATGGCTGGTGGGGCGAGATGGAGTTCGGGCCGCATCTTCTGAAGGTGCTGGCGGCGCCGAGGCAGGGGTGTGCCACGGTCGTCTATCACCGCCCGGTGAAGGTGTCGGATTTCGAGGATCGCAAGGCGCTGGCGCGATACCTCGAAGCGGAGGTGAGGGGTGCGATGCCGCCCGACCGACAGCTTTCGGCGTGAAAGGTTAACGGCGCGCGCCCCGTGTCGGTGCAACGTCGGTGCGGCGTCGGTATCATGTCGGTGAGAGGTGAGTCGCAGCGATCGTCAACGGACCGCGCGGTCACCCCATGGCCGCGAGCAACGTGGCGAGGGTGGCCGCGGGATCGTCGCTGCTCCAGAGTTCGTCACCGAGGGCGAAGAAATCGGTGACGGGTGCCAGCGCCGCCACGTGATCGGCGTCGAGCGCGCCTTCGGCGACGACCGGCACCTCGATCATCTCGGACCACCATTGAAAGAGGTCGCGGGGCGCCTGGCTCCCGTCGCCCAGAAGGCTGGGACCGGCCGGGCCGAAGGCCACGTAATCCGCGCCGGCCTCGGCGGCGTTCATCCCCTCGTGCCGGGAGGTGCCGCAATGCGCCCCGACGATCGCGTCCGCGCCGAGCGCACGCCGCGCCGCCCGGACCGAACGCGCGCCGTCGGCGAGATGCACGCCGTCGAGGCCCAGCCGCTCGACCAGCATGGTGTGGCTGTCGATGACGAGCGCCACGTCGCGCGCGATCGTCACCTCGCGGCAGGCATCCGCCGCGCGCGCGATGCGGTCCTCGTCGCGACCGGGAAGCGAGAGGCGGACGCAGGCCACCTCGTGCGCGTCGAGCACGGAGGCCAGCGCGTCGGGAAAGCGCGACAGTTCGAGCTCGGGCGGCGTGACGAGGTAGATCTGCGGTCGGTCTGTCATGGCGCCCCCCTGTTCATCATGGGCGGTGCTATACTAGGGAACGCGGCGCCGGTCCATGGGGGGCGTTCCCCGAGATTTTTCGGGCCGATCGGGGGACGGGGGCTTTTCGGAGGCGGGGTTTGCGCTTATCGAGCGGGGCAGAAGGAGAGAGCCCCATGCCCACTGATACCCCTCAGCCGAGCTTCGTGCTTGTCCGTCCGCAGATGGGCGAGAATATCGGCGCGGCGGCGCGGGCGATGTGGAATTTCGGGCTCGACCGGATGCAGGTGGTGAGCCCGCGCGACGGCTGGCCCAACCCGAAGGCGGTGGCGATGGCGAGCGGGGCGGGGCGGCTTCTGGACGAGGCGCGGCTGGTGGACAGCGTGGACGCGGCGGTGGCCGAGTGCAGCTTCGTGCTGGCCACGACGGCGCGCAGCCGGGAGATGACGAAGCCCGTCTATTCCCCGGAGGCCGCGATGCGCGAGACGGCGAAGCGCGTGGCGCGCGGCGAGAAGGTCGCGGTGCTGTTCGGGCCGGAGCGCGCGGGGCTCGACAATGACGACGTGGCGCGGGCGAGCGCGATCGTCACGGTGCCGGTCAACCCCGCCTTTCCGAGCCTCAACCTCGCGCAATGCGCGCTTCTCCTCGGTTACGAGTGGCGGCGCGCGCAGGGCGGGGTGACGGAGGTCGAGGACGCGCCGGGCGAGACGGGATGGGCCACGCGCGAGGAGGTGGCGCGGCTTGCGCGGCATTACGAGGACCGGATGGACGAGGCCGGGTTCTTCTTTCCCGAGCACAAGGCCGCGAACATGCGGCGCAACCTGCTGAATTTCTGGTCCCGGATGCCGATGACCCAGGCGGATGTGCGGATGATGCATGGCGTGCTGCGGCAGATGGTCCGCTGGAAGGATCGCGGTTGAAGGGCCACGAGGCGCGACCTACAGTTTCGCGCGACAAGATGAGGGGGCGGCGATGAGCGGCAAACGCAGCATTTTCGAAGAGGTGGGCAGCGACGCACCGACCGAGCGCAGCACGGCCGAGACCGGCGTGATCGACCGGGGCCGGCGGGGTGCGCGGGGGGCGATCCGGCTCTGGCTCTACAGTCTTTTCGCGCTTGTCGTGGTGATGATCGTGGTGGGCGGGCTCACGCGGCTGACCGACAGCGGGCTCAGCATCACGGAATGGAACCTCGTCACCGGGACGATCCCGCCGCTCAACCTTGCCGATTGGGAAGCGGAGTTCGCGAAGTACCAGACGATCTGCGAGTTCACGCAGCAGAATTATTCCATGACCCTTGAGGAATTCAAGGTGATCTACTGGTGGGAATGGGGCCACCGGCAGCTTGGCCGGTTCATCGGTGTGGTCTGGGCCCTGGGGTTCCTGGGCTTTGCCGTGGCGCGCAGGATCCCGGCGGGCTGGACCGGGCGGCTTCTGTTGCTGGGCGCGCTTGGCGGGGCGCAAGGCGCGATCGGATGGTGGATGGTGTCCTCGGGCGTGACCGAGTGCCGGACGGACGTGTCGAACCTTCGGCTGGCGGTTCACCTGGGCCTGGCCTTCGTGATCCTGGGCGTGATCGCGTGGTACGCGATGATGCTGGGCCGGGAAGAGCGCGACCTGATGCAGGCGCGGCGCGCGAAGGAGCGCAAGCTTTACGGGCTGTCCACGGGTCTGCTGCATTTCGCGTTTCTCCAGATCATCCTTGGCGCGCTGGTGGCCGGGATCGACGCGGGCCGGCATTACACCGACTGGCCGCTGATGGCGGGGCAGGTCTTTCCCGACCGGATCGCGGCCTTCGGCGCGTGGTGGGAGGATCCCGGCCCGGTGCAGTTCATCCACCGGGTGTCCGGCTACCTGCTTTTCATCTTCGGGATCGTTGCGTGGCTCAGGGGGCGACGGAGCGCGCATGCGCATACGCGAGTGGCGTTCAACGCGATGATGATCGCGCTCACGGGTCAACTCGTGATCGGGATCGTGACGGTCCTGATGGCGGCGCATTGGCATGTCGCGATCCTGCATCAGCTCCTGGCCGTGGTGCTTTGGGTGCTGATCCTGCGGGCACGGTTCCTGAGCCTCTATCCCCGCGCGCAATCCCTGCGCGGTGCCTGACATGGCCGGTCCGTTCGAGGCGCTGATGGCGCATGAGCGCGAGACGCAGGCGCTTGGCCAGGTGGCCGGACGGCTTGCGTGGGACCAGGAGACGGTGATGCCGAGGGGCGCCGCCGCGCAGCGCGCGGAGGAGGCGGCGGCGATGGAGGCCGTGCTTCATGCGCGGCGCCTCGATCCGCAGGTCGCCGACTGGCTCGACGCCGCCGAAGAGGCCGCGCCCGACGACGAGGTCGTGCAGGCGAGCC
This sequence comes from Roseovarius sp. SCSIO 43702, assembly GCF_019599045.1. NCBI lineage: Bacteria > Pseudomonadati > Pseudomonadota > Alphaproteobacteria > Rhodobacterales > Roseobacteraceae > Roseovarius > Roseovarius sp. SCSIO 43702. The sequence goes on along the minus strand of NZ_CP080623.1, from coordinate 2,058,593 downwards.
TGCGCGAGATCCGCCGCGCGGTGGAGCGGGCGCGGAAGGTGCCGGGACCGCTGGCCGCCGCGCTCGCGCGTGTCACCGCGCTGGCGCAGGGGGCCTGGGCGCAGGCGCGGGCCGAAGACGATTTCGCCGCCTTCGCGCCGGTCCTGGCGGAAGTGCTGACGCTCAAGCGCGAGGAGGGCGCGGCGCTCGCGAATGGCGCGGAGGTCTATGACGCGCTGTTGCAGGATTACGAGCCCGGCGCCTCGGCCGACGGGCTCGAGGCGATGTTCGGGGCGATGCGCCCGCGCCTCGTCGCGCTGCGGGAGACCGTCGCGAGCGAGGCGCAAACACTCGATGCGACCTTCGACGAGGCGGCGCAACTGACGCTTGCGCGCGAGGTGGCCGTGGCGTTCGGCTATGACCTGACGCGGGGGCGGATCGACCGGGCCGTGCATCCGTTCTCGAGCGGGTCGGGGGCGGATGTGCGGATCACCACGCGCACCGATCCGCGCGATCCGTTCAACTGCCTCTATTCGACCATCCACGAGACCGGACACGCCTGTTACGAGCAGGCGGTCGATCCCGCCTTTGCGCTCGGGCCGCTGGGGCGGGGCGTCTCGATGGGCGTGCATGAAAGCCAGAGCCGCATCTACGAGAACCAGCTCGGGCGCAGCCGGGCGTTCTGTGGCTGGCTCTTTGGCCGGATGCGCGAGCGGTTCGGCGCGTTCGGCGTGGCGGACGAGGACGAATTCTATCGCGTGGTCAACGCGGTGCGCGCGGGATTCATCCGCACCGAGGCGGACGAGGTGCAGTATAACCTGCACGTGCTTCTGCGGTTCGACCTGGAACGCGCGCTCATCGCGGGCGACCTGGCGCCGGAGGACCTGGAAGAGGCGTGGAACGCGCGGTTCCTGGCGGATTTCGGATACCCGGTGCCGAAGGCGTCGCTGGGCTGTTTGCAGGATGTGCACTGGTCGGTCGGGCTTTTCGGGTATTTCCCGACCTACACGCTGGGCAATGTCTATGCCGGGTGTCTTCACGCGGCGCTGCGGCGGGACCTGCCGGACCTGGACGCGGCGCTGGCCGAGGGAGATCCGTCGCCCGCCACGGCCTGGCTGCGCGAGCGGGTGCAGCGGCACGGGGCGCTTCACGAGCCGCGCGAGGTGATCACCCGGGCCTGCGGGGCGGCGCCGGCCGAGGGGCCGCTTCTGGACTACCTCGAGGCGAAGTTCGGCGCGCTGTGAGCGGCGGCGCCGGTTGACGTTCAGTCGAGGACGATCCGGGCGACGGTGAGGTCGGCGGTAAAGTCGCGGCCGTAGCCTGCGAGGCCGATGCCGGTGATGTCCTCGGGCGCGATACGCGGTGGCAGTTCGTCGCGTGACGGCGCGAACTCCGTGAGCGGAAGCGTCACCTGCGTCCAATCGTCGGTCGCGGGGAAGCTGGCCTTGTAATTGTGCCAGGGCCGCGTGCCGTGGCGGGATTTCAGCAGGACGTGATACGTTTCGCCATTGCCGCGCACGGTGAGGGTGAGCGCGATGGTGGACGGTGGCAGGCCGTCGATGTCGCGGCGGGCCTGGATGAAGCCGCCGTTATTGTCGGTGCTGACGCGGCCCGTGAGGCGGAGGGCGGGCTGGCCCTCGATCTCGACGATGGCGATGCGACCTTCGGAGACGCCGCCCATCACCCGATCCGCGATGAAACGCCAGTCGGCGGCCGTCGCCGGGCCGAAATCCTCGAACGGCTCGGCGGAGGACGCGCCGGTGAGGGCCGTCGCGGCGAGGAGGCTGGCGAGGGTGCGGGAGGGCATGGGCGTTCAGGCGTCGTCGGGATAGATGAAGGCGCGTCGCGCCTCATCGAGCGCTGCCAGCCCCTCGTTGATGGCGGGCAGGCGACGGTTCACCAGGTCGGCCACGGCGCCCTGGTGGCCCGAGAGGTCGGCGCCGCTTTCTTTCGCGGTCGTGAGCAGATCGGCGGCGCGGCCGAAATCCTCGGACTGGGCGCGGTAGGCGGCGGTGAGATCACGCGCGGCGGTGAAGAAGGCCAGCGCGTTCTCGGCTTCGGTCGCGGCCTCGGACTTGACGATGGCCGCCTGCACCTTGTCGGCGCTCGAGATCATCTGCGTGTCGCAGGTTTGCGCGAATGTGAGGGCGGTGCGCGGCGTCAATTGCTGATGCTCGAACGTGCCGGTGGTCAGGCCGACGAGCCAATCGGTGCATTCCCGCGAATAGTCGTCCAGCGTCCCGATGGCTTCGATCACGCGGTTCGAGGCGGTGATGCGGTCGTTCCGGGCCTCGATCCGCGCGTTTTCGCGAATCCCGTCGATCTTGGCGTAGAAGAATACCGCGCCGATGGCGAAGGCAGCGAGGGCGACGAGGCCGGCGATGACGCGCATGTCAGACCTCCTTGCCCGTGTCCTCGGCGCCCGGCGCATCCTCGACATCCTCGTCGTCGCCGCGATCGGCGATCCAGGCGACCGAGACGACCTCCTCGCCCTTGCCGGTGTTGAAGACCTTCACGCCGCCCGCGCTGCGCGAGCGGAAGGAAATGCCTTCGACGGGCACGCGGATCGACTGGCCGCGCGAGGTGGCGAGCATGATCTGGTCTTCCATCTCGACCGGGAAGGAGGCGACGAGCGGGCCGCCGCGCATGGCCTTGTCCATCGCCATCACGCCCATGCCGCCGCGTCCGCGCAGCGGGTAGTCGTGGCTCGAGCTGAGCTTGCCCGCGCCGCCGGCGGTGATGGTGAGGATCAGGTTCTCGGCCGCCGACATCTCGGCATATCGCTCCGGGCTGAGGGCGGAATCGGCGTTGCCGCCGTCCTCGTCCGCGATCTCGGCCTCGTCGGTGAGCCCCGCCATGGCGCGGCGCATCTTGAGGTAGCTGGCGCGCTCGTCCGGCGTGGCCTCGAAATGGTGGATGATCGACATCGACACGACCTCGTCCCCCTTCGAGAGGCGGATGCCGCGCACGCCCACGGAGGAGCGCGAATTGAAGACGCGCACATCCGTGGCGGGGAAGCGGATCGCGCGGCCGAGCCGCGTGACCAGCATCACGTCGTCATCGTTCGATGCGATGCGGGCGTTGATGAGGGTGGTATTCTCATGCTCGCCCTCGAACTTCATCGCGATCTTGCCGTTGCGCATGACGTTGGTGAAATCGCTGAGCTTGTTGCGGCGCACGGTGCCCGCGGAGGTGGCGAAGACGACCTGGAGATCGTCCCATTCGCTTTCGTCCCGGTCCACGGGCATGATGGCCGCGATCGAGACGCCCGCCGGGATGGGCAGGATGTTGACGATGGCCTTGCCCTTGGACGTGCGCCCGCCCTGCGGCAGGCGCCATGTCTTGAGCTTGTAGACCATCCCGTCGGTGGTGAAGAAGAGAAGCTGCGTGTGGGTGTTGGCGACGAAGAGGGTGGTGACGACGTCATCTTCCTTGAGCGCGCCGCCCGAGAGCCCCTTGCCGCCGCGTTTCTGGGCACGGAAATCGGCGAGCGCGGTGCGCTTGATGTAGCCGCCGGAGGTGACGGTGACGACCATGTCCTCGCGCTCGATGAGGTCCTCGTCCTCCATGTCGCCGGACCAGTCGACGATCTCGGTGCGGCGCGGCACGGCGAATTGCTCGCGCACCTCGCGCAGCTCGTCCGAGATGATGCCCATGATCCGCTCGCGGCTGGCGAGGATGGCGAGGTATTCCTTGATCTTGCCGGCCAGGTCCTGAAGCTCGTCGGTCACTTCCTTGACGCCAAGCTGGGTGAGGCGCTGGAGCCTGAGGTCGAGGATGGCACGGGCCTGCGCCTCGGACAGGTTGTAGGTGCCGTCGTCGTTGGCGGTGTGGGTCGGGTCGTCGATGAGCGCGATGTATTCGAGGATGTCGCCCGCCGGCCAGCGGCGGGTCATCAGCTTCTCGCGCGCTTGCGCCGCATCGGCGCTCGACCGGATGGTGGCGACCACCTCGTCCACGTTCGAGACGGCGACGGCGAGGCCGCACAGGATGTGGCTGCGCTCGCGCGCCTTGCGCAGCTCGTAGGCGGTGCGGCGCGCGACGACCTCCTCGCGGAAGGCGATGAAGGCGGTGAGGAAGCCGCGCAGCGTGAGCTGTTCGGGGCGGCCGCCGTTCAGCGCCAGCATGTTGCAGCCGAACGAGGTCTGCATGGGCGTGAAGCGGAAAAGCTGGTTCAGCACCACCTCGGCGGTGGCGTCGCGCTTGAGCTCGACCACGACGCGCACGCCCGAGCGGTCGGATTCGTCCTGGACGTGGGCGATGCCCTCGATCCGCTTCTCGCGCGCGGCCTCTGCGATGCGCTCGATCATCGTGGCCTTGTTCACCTGGTAGGGGATCTCGTCGATGATGATGGCCCAGCGGTCGCGGCGCAGTTCCTCGACGCGGGTGCGCGCGCGGATGATGACGCTGCCGCGTCCTTCGAGATAGGCCTTTCGCACGCCCGAGCGGCCGAGCATGATGCCGCCCGTGGGAAAATCGGGGCCGGGGACATACTGGATGAGGTCCTCGCTCGAGAGGTCGGGCGTCTCGATCAGCGCGAGGGTGGCGTCGACCACCTCGCCGAGGTTGTGGGGCGGGATGTTGGTGGCCATGCCGACCGCGATGCCGCCCGCGCCGTTGACCAGCATGTTGGGGAACCGCGCGGGCAGGACCGTCGGCTCGCGGTCCTTGCCATCGTAGTTGTCCTGGAAGTCGACCGTGTCCTTCTCGATATCGGCAAGAAGGTAGGAGGCGGGCTTGTCCATCCGCACCTCGGTGTAGCGCATGGCCGCGGCGTTATCGCCGTCCATGGAGCCGAAATTCCCCTGGCCGTCGAGCAGCGGCAGGGACATCGAGAAATCCTGCGCCATGCGCACGAGCGCGTCGTAGATGGCCGAGTCGCCATGCGGGTGATACTTACCCATCACGTCGCCCACCGGCCGCGCCGATTTGCGGTAGGGCTTGTCATGGGTGTTGCCGGTTTCGTGCATCGCGTAGAGGATGCGGCGGTGCACGGGTTTGAGCCCGTCGCGCAGATCGGGAATCGCGCGGCTCACGATCACGGACATGGCGTAATCGAGGTAGGACGCCTTCATCTCGTCGGCGATGGAGATCACGGGACCGGAATGCACGGGGCGTTCCGGCGGCGTTTCTTCCATGTCTTCAGGGGTTTGCGGCGTATCGCTCACGTGGTCTGCCCGTTTGTTGTTCGCGCTCAATATCTTGTGCGGCAATGTATACCAGAGCCGCGATATGGGGTGCAATGGCGCGTGGCCCGTGCTTTTGGCAGCCACGGCAATTGCCTGCTAACACTCTGTTTTTATTGAAAAGTAATGTTTTTGTGGCAAGCTTCCCGAAGAGGCAGAAAAGGAGCGGCAGGAATGCGCAAAGACAAAGAGATGTCCGAGACGGAATTGATGCTGAAAGGCTATGGCCTGACCACGGCGAATTTCTTCTACCGGATGCCCGATCACGTCCATGTGCTCAACAGTTTCGTGTGGCAGGATTACGACCTGGCGCCCGATCACCCGCGACTGTTCGAATTCGTGGAATTCTGGCAGCGCGAGATCGACGGGCCGCTGCATTCGGTGCAGTTCACGCACCGCAAGTTGATCGCGCCGGGCGAATGGCGGCATGTCACCGGGGAGTTCACGCTGCACTAGGTGAAATGCGCGCTGCAAGCGGTGGAATGGAAAGGCGTTTTTCCGGTCTGACGCGGCGCGGGTGGAACCCGGGAGGGTGCGCGCCCGGTGGGCGGCGCGGCCCCCCGGTCCGAGGCCGGATCAGGGGATGATGCGCGTGTATTTCATGCCTTCGAGCGTGACCCCCGCCATCAGACCCGCCTGGCCGAAGATCACCGCCACGACCGGCGCGGTCGAGGTGGTCGTCTCGGCGCGGATGTTCTCGCCCTGGTCGCGGAAGGCGTATTCGATATCCGCGCCCGCCGCCCAGCCCGAGGACCGGCGGAAATCCGACAGCGCCTGGTCGGTCATGAAGAACAGCACATGGGCGAATTGCTGGGCCCCGATCTGGAGGCCGACGCTGCCCTTGGTGGCCGAGTAGTAATCGACCGTGGTGCCGCCGATGCGCAGCGCGCCGCGCCCGTAGCCGCCGCCGAGCCCGAAGCCCGCCTCGGTCACGAGGGGCATGACGAGCATGCCGGTGGACTTGTCGGCGAGGGTGCGCGTTCCGGGGTAGTTGGAATAGAGGTAGTTCAGCGTCGTGTCGACACGGGCGTCGATCCGCTGCGACCCCTTGGAGCCGATGCCGTTGCCGCAGGCGGCGAGAAGCGGAGAGGCGGCGAGCGCGCCCAGCGTGAAGCTGCGTCGTGAGAGTTTGCTCATGGGATTTGCCTGTTTTGTTGCCTGACTGCTGCCGGTCGTTCGGGCGACCGATCTGCCGACACTATAGGCGCCGCGGCGCCATGTGTCACGCGACATTCCGCCGATGCGCGGGATGCCGCGATTCGCGGGCCGCCTGGTCAGCCGGCAAGCGCGCGCGCCACGCGCGGCGCGAAATAGGTGAGCACGCCGTCGCAGCCCGCGCGCTTGAACGCCACGAGGCTTTCCATCATGGCCCGGTCGCCGTCGATCCAGCCGTTCTCGGCCGCGGCCATGATCATCGCGTATTCGCCCGACACCTGGTAGGCGAAGGTGGGCGCGGCGAAGGTGTCCTTGGCGCGGCGGCAGATGTCGAGATAGGGCAGGCCGGGTTTCACCATGATCATGTCGGCGCCTTCGGCGAGGTCGCGCTCGATGCAGCGCAGCGCCTCGTCGGAATTGGCCGGGTCCATCTGGTAGGTGCGCTTGTCGCCCTTGAGCGCGCCGGAGGCGCCCACCGCGTCGCGGAAGGGGCCGTAGAAGGCGGAGGCATACTTGGCCGAGTAGCTGAGAAGCGCGACACGGCTGTGCCCCGTGGATTCGAGCGCGGCGCGGATCGCGCCGATGCGGCCGTCCATCATGTCGGAGGGTCCGATGATGTCGGCGCCCGCCTCGGCCTGGCTGAGCGCCTGGCGGACGAGCGCCTCGACGGTCTCGTCGTTGACGATGCGACCGTCACGCACGAAGCCGTCATGGCCGGTGTCGGAATAGGGGTCGAGCGCCACGTCGGTCATGACGGCGATCCCGGGCACCGCGTCCTTGATCGCGCGGGTGGCGCGGTTCGAGAGGTTGTCGGGGTTCCACGCCTCGGCGCAATCGGCGGTGCGGTGCGCGGGCGAGGTATAGGGAAAGAGGCAGATCGCCGGAATGCCGAGCTCTGCAGCCTCGCGCGCGGCCTCGACGGCGCGATCGACCGAGAGCCGGTTCACCCCCGGCATGGACGCCACCGGCTCGGTCACGCCGTCGCCGTCGCGCACGAAGATGGGCCAGATCAGATCACCGGGCGAGAGGGTGTTCTCGCGCACCAGATCGCGCAGTGCGGGTGTGGCGCGGGGGCGGCGCAGGCGGGTCGTCGGGAAGGGGCCTTGGGTCGGGCGCATGGCTGGAACCTCGGTCGTGGCGTCGGCACGGGTGTCGCATGATAAATTCGTCACCTCAAGGGTAGGAATTGCCGCGCGGCACCGCTAAGACGCACCCGACCGGGCAACGGCCCGGACGCAACGCGGGGCAGGCACGTGGACTGGTACAGCGCCGTCTTCGAGATGATCGACATGCGCAGCTTCTCGAACCTCTGGTTCTGGATCGCGCTTGCGGTCTTCTGGTCGTCGATCAACCACTGGGTGCTGGGCGTGCCGTGGGACATGGTTTTGCGCGCGCGCCGCCACGAGGGGCAGCCGCGCGAGGACATGCAGGACCTCGTGCGCATCAACGTGAACCGCATCCTTTATATCTCGGAGCAGTCGGCGACGCTGATGACCGGCTTCGCCTTCTTCGTGTTGACGGCGCTGCTGCTTCTGGGCTTCGTCTACGGGCGGGAATTCGCGCAGGCGCTGTTCCTGATGGGCTTTCCGCTGTCGATCGTGGGTGTCCTCACCACCCGCACCGCCCGGATCATCCGGCGCGAGGAGCTTGCGGGCGAGGCGCTCATCAAGCGGCTGATGCGGCACCGGATGGCGACGCAGCTTATCGGGATCGTCTCGATCTTCATCACGGCGATGTGGGGCATGTTGCAGAATTTCACGGCTTCGGCCCTGGGGTAGCGGGGATGGCGGGGCCGGAGCATATCGTCGTCGGCGGAGCGCCCGAGGGGTTCGACGCGCGGCTCATCCTCGAGGAGGTGGCGCGGCGCGGCGGGCCCGTCTGTCACGTGGCACGCGACGACAAGCGGATGGCCGCGATGCAGGCGGCGCTGCGCTTCTTCGCGCCCGACATGCCGGTGATCACCTTTCCCGGCTGGGATTGCCTGCCCTATGACCGGGTGTCGCCCAATGCCGATATCGCGGCGACGCGGATGGCCACGCTGGCGGGGCTCGTGCATGGCGGGCCGGAGCGGTTCGTGCTCCTGACCACGCTCAACGCGGCCACGCAGAAGGTGCCGGCGCGCGAGGTGCTGCGCGAGGCCGCGTTCTCGGCGCGGGTGGATGAGCGGATCAACGAGGAGGCGCTGCGCGGCTTTCTCGTGCGGATGGGGTTCACCCAGGCGCCCACGGTGACGGAGCCGGGCGATTACGCGATCCGGGGCGGGATCATCGACATCTATCCGCCGGGCGAGGCCGGACCGGTGCGGCTCGATCTTTTCGGAGACGTGCTGGATGGTGTGCGGCGGTTCGATCCGGCGACGCAGCGTACGACCGCGAAGCTCGACGCCGTGGAACTGGCGCCGGTGAGCGAGGTGATCCTCGACGATGCGGCGATCACGCGTTTCCGGCAGAATTACCGGATCGAGTTCGGCGCCGCCGGGACCGACGATCCGCTCTACGAGGCGGTGAGCGCGGGACGCAAGCACCAGGGTATCGAGCATTGGCTGCCCTTCTTCCACGAGCGGCTCGAGACGCTTTTCGATTACGTGCCGCAGGCAAGCGTGACGCTCGACGATCAGAGCGACGCGGCGCGGGACGCGCGGTGGCTTTCGATCGTGGACCAGTACGAGGCGCGGGTTCACGCGCTGAAGACCAAGGGGCGGGACGATACCATCTACAAGCCCGTGCCGCCCGCGCATCTCTACCTTGACGATGCGGCGTGGGAGGCGGCCCTGGGCGCGGGGCGGCGGGTGCTGCATTTCTCGCCGCTGCCACGGGCACCGGGGCCGGGGGTGATCGACGCGGGCGCGCGGGTGGGCCGCAACTTCGCGCCCGAGCGGCAGCAGGAGAACGTGAACCTTTTCGAGGCGCTGAAGGCGCATGTGGACGACCGGATGGAGCGCGGACCCGTCTGCGTCGCTGCCTATTCGGAGGGCGCGCGCGAGCGGCTGGAGGGGCTTCTGGAGGACGAGGGTCTTCTGGGGGCGGTGAGCGTGACGGATGCCACGCGGATCGGCAAGCGGGGGCTGCACCTGACGGTCTGGCCGCTCGAACACGGGTTCGAGGGGCCGTGGACGCCGGGCGGGGGCAAGGAGGCGGGCTCGCTCACCGTCATCTCGGAGCAGGACATCCTGGGCGACCGGCTGATCCGCGCGCCCAAGAAGCGGCGTCGCGCCGAGAATTTCCTGAGCGAGGCGCAGAGCCTCAGTGCCGGCGACCTCGTCGTGCATGTCGATCACGGGATCGGGCGGTATCTCGGCCTCGAGGTGGTGACGGCGGCGGGGGCGGCGCATGAATGCCTCGTGCTGGAATACGCGGAAGGCGCGAAGCTCTACCTGCCGGTGGAGAATATCGAGCTTCTGAGCCGTTACGGCCACGAGGAGGGTCTGCTCGACAAGCTGGGCGGGGGCGCCTGGCAGGCCAAGAAGGCCAGGCTCAAGGAGCGCATCCGCGAGATGGCCGACCGGCTCATCCGCGTGGCGGCGGAGCGCGCGCTGCGGACCGCGCCGGTGTTCGAGCCCGAGCATCACGCGTGGGAGAGCTTCGCGGCGCGCTTCCCCTACCAGGAGACCGACGACCAGCTGCGCGCGATCGAGGACGTGATGACGGACCTTTCGTCGGGGACGCCGATGGACCGGCTCATCTGTGGCGACGTGGGTTTCGGCAAGACGGAAGTGGCGATGCGCGCGGCCTTCGTCGCCGCCATGTCGGGGAGCCAGGTCGCGGTGATCGCGCCCACGACGCTCCTGGCGCGGCAGCACTACCAGAGCTTTGCCGAGCGGTTCCGTGGCTTCCCGGTGACGGTTGCGCCGCTTTCGCGCTTCGTATCGAGCGCGCAGGCAGCCAAGACGCGCGAGGGGCTGGCCAAGGGGCAGGTGGATATCGTCGTGGGGACACACGCGCTCCTGGCGAAATCGGTCCGGTTCAAGAACCTCGGCCTGCTGATCGTGGACGAGGAACAGCGGTTCGGCGTGGCGCACAAGGAACGGCTGAAGCAGATGCGCTCGGACGTGCATGTGCTCACGCTCACGGCGACGCCCATTCCGCGCACGCTGCAACTGAGCCTGTCGGGCGTGCGGGACCTGTCGATCATCGGCACGCCGCCGGTGGACCGCCTGTCGATCCGCACCTACGTGAGCGAGTTCGACCGCGTGACGATCCGCGAGGCGCTCCTGCGCGAGCATTACCGGGGCGGGCAGAGCTTCTACGTGGTGCCGCGCATCAGCGACCTGCCCGAGATCGAGGCCTTCCTGCAGGAGCAGGTGCCGGAGGTGAGCTACGTGGTGGCGCATGGGCAGATGGCCGCGGGTGAGCTGGACCAACGCATGAACGCCTTCTACGACGGGAAATACGACGTGCTCCTGGCCACGACGATCGTGGAATCGGGGCTCGACATCCCGCGTGCCAACACGATGGTGGTGCATCGCGCGGACATGTTCGGGCTGAGCCAGCTCTACCAGATCCGGGGCCGCGTGGGACGTGCCAAGCTGCGCGCCTATGCCTATCTCACCACGAAGCCCCGCATGAAGCTGACGCCGGCCGCCGAGAAGCGGCTGCGGGTGCTGGGCTCGCTCGACACGCTGGGCGCGGGGTTCACGCTCGCCAGCCAGGACCTCGACATTCGCGGGGCCGGAAACCTTCTGGGCGAGGAACAGTCCGGCCAGATGCGCGACGTGGGATACGAGCTTTACCAGTCGATGCTGGAAGAGGCGATCGCCAAGATCAAGGCGGGCGAGATGGAGGGCCTGAGCGAGGCCGACGAACAATGGGCGCCGCAGATCAATCTCGGGGTGCCGGTGCTCATCCCCGAGGATTACGTCCCCGATCTCGACGTGCGGCTGGGGCTTTACCGGCGTCTGAGCGGGCTCGAGACCAAGGTGGAGCTGGAAGGGTTCGCCGCCGAGCTGATCGACCGTTTCGGCAAGCTACCGCGCGAGGTGAACATGCTGCTGCTCATCGTGCGGATCAAGGCGATGTGCCGGCGCGCCGGCATCGCCAAGCTGGACGGTGGCCCCAAGGGTGCGACGATCCAGTTCCACAACGACAAGTTCGCGTCGCCGGAGGGGCTGGTGGAGTTCATCAAGGCGCAGGACGGCCTCGCGAAGGTCCGCGACAACAAGATCGTCGTGCGGCGGGACTGGAAGAAGGAGAGCGACCGGGTGAAGGGCGCCTTCGCCATCGCGCGGGACCTGGCGGAGAAGGTGGTCGCGAAGGGTCGGTCCGACAAGCGCCCCGCGTCCCGCCCGGAGCCGAAAGGGCGAAAATAGGCCGGGCCGGTCACTTTGGACTTTCCATTTCCGCGCGATCGTGGTCCGCCGCTCATGATGCGCGGGACGCGCAGTCCCGAGAAATGATTAGAGGAGACTTGTCATGGCAAGCGACACCATAGATCCGCGACAACCATCTTTCGGGCTGGCGCTCGTTCCGGTCATCCTGACGCTGATGGTGCTGGGCGTTCAGCTTTTCTACTTCGACGATTTCACCCCGCATATTCCGCTGGCCATCGGCCTCGCCATCACGTCGCTGGTGGGTCTTTACCTGGGTCATGACTGGCGCAACATGGAAGAGGGCATCTTTCGCGTCATCAACGTCTCGCTTCCCTCGGTTTCGATCCTGATCGTTGTCGGCATGATCGTGGGCGTCTGGATCGCCTCGGGCACCGTTCCGACGCTGATCTATTACGGGCTGAAGATCCTGTCGCCGAGCATTTTCCTTGCAGCGGCAATGATCATGTGCGCGGTGGTGTCGGTCTCGCTCGGCACGAGTTGGGGCACGGTGGGCACGATCGGCCTTGCACTGATGGGGATCGGCGCCGGTTTCGACGTGCCCGTTTACTGGACGGCGGGCGCGGTGGTTTCGGGCGCGTTCTTCGGGGACAAGATCTCGCCCCTGTCGGATACCACGAACCTTGCGCCGGCGGTGACGGGGGTCGATCTCTTCGATCACATCCGCAACATGTTTCCGACGACGATCCCGTCGATGCTGATCGCGCTCGTGATCTATATCTGGGCGGGCTATGCCCTGATCGGCCAGAGCGAGGTGTCTTTCGAGCGGATCGAGAGCATCACCGGCGCGCTCGACGCGAGTTTCGTGATCTCGCCCTGGATGCTGCTGCCGGCGATCCTCGTGCTGCTGCTGGCCATCCTGAAGCAACCGCCGATCCCGTCGCTTTTCGCCGGCGTGGTCACGGGCGCCATCACGGCGATGATCGCCCAGGGGGCCTCGCTGCATGACACCTTCACCTTCGCCAATTCGGGCTATGCCATCGACACAGGCGTCGCCGAGATCGACAGCCTGCTCAACCGCGGCGGCATCCAGTCGATGATGTGGACGATCTCGCTTATCCTGATCGCGCTCGGCTTCGGCGGGGCGCTGGAGCGGACGAGATGCCTTCAGGCGATCATCGACAAGATCCTGTCCAAGGTCCATTCCTTCTCGGGCGTCCAGACCGCGGCCATCGCGACCTCGACGGCGACCAACCTTGTCGCGGGCGATCCGTATCTGTCGATCGCGCTTCCGGGCCGGATGTACTCGCCCGTCTATCGCGGGATGAGACGGTCCACGCTGAATCTCAGCCGCGCGATCGAGGAGGGCGGCACGCTTGTCTCGCCGCTCATCCCGTGGAATGCGGGCGGGGCGTTCGTCATCACCGCCCTGGGCCTCGGCATCGTCGAGGGCAATTACGAGAACCTGCTGTATATCCCCCTGGCCTTTGCCTGCTGGTTGTCGCCGATCATCGGGATTTTCTATGCCTGGACGGGCTTCTTCTCGCCCATGGCGAGCGACGAGCAGCGGCGCGACTGGCGCGAGCATGACCGTGCCGTGACGGATCTGAGCGGATATGGCTACGACGATCCCTTCGAGGGCCTCGAGCCCCCGGTCGAACCGGCGCGGTAAAGGGGCGCGCATCACCCGGGAAAACAGAAGGGCCTGCGTCCGGTGGGAGGCAGGCCCGTTCGTGTGGATGAGACGCGGCGGGGCGGCTATTCAGGCGGGCTATCCCCGGCCTTCCGCGCCTTGAACTCGCGGGCGCGCTCGACCAGCAGGGCGCGGGCCTTGATGTTGGCGCGGCGGACGCGGATGGCGGTGAGGAAGGCTTCCTCGGCGGTCTGGGAGGACGCGCCGAGAACCTTCTTGATGTCGGCGATGATCTGTTCGTCGCCGTCGGTCGCCTCCATGAACTTGATCACGTCGCGCGCGAGCTCGTCGGCCAGGTCCTCGGTCACGCCCATGGCTCAGCGCGTCCCCTCGGTCAGCCGTCGTTTCACGTAGCTCGTCACCGTCTCGATCATCGGCTCCATGTGGGGGTCCTGGAAGAAATGGTCGGCGCCCTCGAGCTCCTCGTGCGTGATGGTGATGCCCTGCTGTTCCTTCAGCTTGGCGACGAGGGCATGGGTATCCTGCGGCGGCGCCACGCGGTCGTTGGTGCCGTTGATGATCAGGCCCGACGAGGGGCAGGGGGCGAGGAAGGAGAAATCGTACATGTTGGCCGGCGGCGAGACCGAGACGAAGCCCGTGATCTCGGGGCGGCGCATGAGAAGCTGCATCCCGATCCAGGCGCCGAAGGAGAAGCCCGCGACCCAGCAATGCTTGGAATTGGCATTCATCGACTGGAGATAGTCGAGCGCGGAGGCGGCATCCGAAAGCTCGCCCACGCCCTGGTCGTATTCGCCCTGGCTTCGCCCGACGCCCCGGAAGTTGAAGCGCAGGACGGTGAAGCCCATGTTGTAGAAGGCGTAATGGAGATTGTAGACCACCTTGTTGTTCATCGTGCCGCCGAATTGCGGATGCGGATGCAGGACGATGGCGACGGGGGCGTCTTTCTCCTTCTGGGGGTGGTAGCGGCCTTCGAGCCGGCCCTCGGGGCCGGGAAAGATAACCTCGGGCATGGTCGTTCCTTCGACGGTTCGGGGGCGGGCCTTGCTTGACGGAATGGCCGTGCCACCTTAGAACGTTTCTAAGTTTCTCGACGCGTTGGGTCGGCTGGTCCCGCAGATACGCAATGGTCGGGGCAAGGTCAATCAATTCGGCGGGGGCGACGCCCATGAAACTGAGCACCAAGGGGCGATACGCGATGGTGGCGCTTGCCGACATCGCCATGGAGCAGGCGGGGGGACTCGTGACCCTGGGCGACGTGTCGCGCCGGCAGGACATTTCGCTGCCCTACCTGGAGCAGTTGTTCGTCAAGCTGCGGCGCGCCGACCTCGTGACGTCGGTGCGGGGGCCCGGCGGCGGGTACCGCCTGTCGCGGCCCGCCTCGGAGATCCGCGTGGCCGAGGTGCTGGCCGCCGTCGACGAGACGGTCGATGCGCTGCACAAGGGCGCAGGTGCCACGGGCGGGGCGAGCGGGTCGAAGGCGCAGTCGATGACGAACCGGCTCTGGGAAGGGCTGAGCGCGCATGTCTATGTCTTCCTGCACCAGACGCGGTTGAGCGACGTGATCGGCAACAGCCTTGCCCCCTGTCCGGCGGTGCCGACCCTGTTCGCGGTGGTGGACGAGGAATGAGCGGCGCGCCGGTGCGGGGATCCGCGTCGCCGTCGGCGTCGCGGGGGAAGGGGCCCTGCCCCTCTTGGCCTGCGGCCAATTCACCCCGGGATATTTCAGGCAAGAAGAAGGGGCGGGCATGACGCGCGTCTATCTCGATCACAACGCGACGATGCCGCTGCGGCCCGAGGCGCGTGCGGCGATGATCGCGGCCATGGACCTCGTCGGCAACCCGTCGAGCGTGCATACCGAGGGGCGCGCGGCCAAGGGCCTGATGGAGCGCGCCCGCGGGCAGGTGGCGGCGGCTTTGGGCGCCGAGGGGGCGGACGTGATCTTCACCTCCGGTGCGACCGAGGCCGCGGCGCTGGCCTGCGCGGGACGCGACCTGGAAGGCGCGGGCATCGAGCATGACGCGGTGCGGGCCTGGATCCGCGAAAGCCTGGCGGTGGGGCGCGACGGTCTCGTCGTGCCGGGCACGCCGGAGCGCGCGGTATTGCAGGCCGCCAATTCCGAGACGGGGATCGTGCAGCGGCTGCCGCAGGGCCTCGCCGTGTGCGACATGACGCAGGCCTTCGGCAAACTGCCCGTCGCGTTCAACTGGAGCGGGGCCGGGATGGCGCTCGTCTCGGCGCACAAGATCGGGGGGCCGAAGGGTGTGGGCGCGCTGGTCGTGAAGCGCGGCACGGAGGTGGCGGCCCGGATCAGGGGCGGCGGGCAGGAAATGGGCCGGCGGTCGGGGACCGAGAACCTCGTGGGGATCGCGGGATTCGGCGCCGCCGCGGAGGCCGCCGCGCGCGATCTGGCCGAGGGAACCTGGGCCGGGGTGGAGAAACTTAGAAACATTCTAGAAAACCTGCTTGAGGAATCCTCAAAAGAGACTATTTTTGTCGGGAAATCAGCGGAGCGGCTGCCCAACACCTCCTGCTTCGTCACCCCCGGCTGGAAAGGGGAGACGCAGGTGATGGCGCTCGACCTCGCGGGGTTTGCCGTCTCGGCCGGATCGGCCTGTTCGAGCGGCAAGACGCAGGCGAGCCACGTGTTGGGGGCCATGGGGTTCGACGAGACGGAGGCCGGATCGGCGCTTCGGGTCTCGCTGGGCCCCGCGACGACCGAGGACGAGATCACGCGCTTTGCCGAAGCCTGGGCGAAGCTTCGCGAGAAACACCGCGCCCGTGCGGCGTGAGTTGAGAGGAGAGACGAGATGGCGGCTCTGGACGATGTGCAGGTCAAGGAAGGTGTCGACCGCGAGACGGTCGATGCGGTGCGCGAGGTGGGGAGCAGCTACAAGCATGGCTGGAACACCGATATCGAGATGGAATATGCGCCGAAGGGTCTCACGCCCGATATCGTGCGGCTGATCTCGGAAAAGAACGAAGAACCCGCCTGGATGACCGAGTGGCGGCTCGAGGCCTATGAGCGGTGGCTCACCAAGGAAGAGCCCGACTGGGCCATGGTGGATTACCCCGAGATCAACTTCCAGGACCAGTATTACTACGCGCGTCCCAAGTCGATGGAGGTGAAGCCCAAGTCGCTCGACGATGTCGACCCGAAGCTGCTCGAGACCTACGAGAAGCTGGGGATCCCGCTCAAGGAGCAGATGATCCTTGCAGGTGTCGAAGGGGCCGAGGCCGCGCCGGCGGAGGGCCGAAAGGTGGCCGTGGACGCGGTGTTCGATTCCGTGTCGGTGGGAACGACCTTCCAGGCGGAGCTGCGGAAGGCGGGGGTGATCTTCTGCTCGATCAGCGAGGCCATTCGCGAGCATCCCGAACTGGTGAAGAAGTATCTCGGGAGCGTCGTGCCGCAGTCGGACAACTTCTATGCGACGCTCAACTCGGCGGTCTTCTCGGACGGCTCGTTCGTCTATGTGCCGCCGGGGGTGCGCTGCCCGATGGAGCTCAGCACCTATTTCCGCATCAACGCCGAGAATACCGGCCAGTTCGAGCGCACGCTCATCATCGCCGACAAGGGATCCTATGTCAGCTACCTCGAGGGCTGCACCGCGCCGCAGCGCGACATCGCGCAGCTTCACGCGGCGGTGGTGGAGATCATCGTCGAGGAGGACGCGGAGGTGAAATACTCGACCGTCCAGAACTGGTATCCGGGCGACGAGAACGGCAAGGGCGGCATCTACAACTTCGTCACCAAGCGCGCCGATTGCCGGGGCGACCGGTCGAAGGTGATGTGGACGCAGGTGGAAACCGGGTCGGCGGTCACGTGGAAGTATCCCAGCTGCATCCTGCGCGGCGACGAGAGCCAGGGCGAGTTCTATTCCATCGCCATCGCCAACAACATGCAGCAGGCCGATACCGGCACGAAGATGGTGCACCTGGGCAAGAACACGCGGAGCCGTATCGTCTCGAAGGGGATCAGCGCGGGCCGCGCGCAGAACACCTATCGCGGGCTCGTCTCGATGCACCCGAAGGCCAAGGACAGCCGCAACTATACCCAGTGCGACAGCCTGCTGATCGGGGACAAGTGCGGCGCGCATACGGTGCCGTATATCGAGGTCCGCAACAATTCGAGCCGGGTGGAACACGAGGCGACGACATCGAAGGTGGACGATGACCAGATGTTCTATTGCCGTCAGCGCGGCATGGACGAGGAGGAGGCCGTGGCGCTTGTCGTGAACGGGTTCTGCAAGGACGTGCTGCAGGCGCTGCCGATGGAGTTCGCCATGGAGGCGCAGCAGCTGGTGGCCATTTCGCTCGAGGGAAGCGTCGGCTAGGCGGTGGGCGCGATGCCCACCCCGCGGCTCCGACCGAGGGTCTGCAGATGGATGACGTGGTTTCCATGAAACGCCCCGAATTGACGCTGCCCGAGGCAGAGGCCGGGCGGGTGCGCGCGGCCTATGAAGAGGCGCGCGTGATCCTCGAATACGGTTCGGGCGGGTCGACTGTGATGGCGGGCGAGATGCCGGGCAAGCGCGTCTTCTCGGTCGAGAGCGACGAGGACTGGGCGGCGATGATGCAGGGCTGGTTCGATGCCAATCCGCCGCGTTCGGAGGTCGACGTGATCTGGTCGGACGTGGGCGAGACGAAGGCGTGGGGCTATCCGAAGCGGGCGGACGACTACATGAAGTTCGCGCGCTATCCCCTCGGTGTCTGGGATCTCGACGAGTTCGAGCAACCCGACGTGGTGCTCGTGGATGGCCGGTTCAGAACCGGCTGCGCGATGGCGACGGCGCTGCGGACGGCGAGGCCGGTCACGCTTCTCTTCGACGATTACGCGCCGCGCAGACAGTATCACAAGGTCGAGCGGCTTCTCGGGGAGCCCCGGTATCACGGGCGCCTGGCCGAGTTCGAGGTTCGGCCGCTGGCGCTCGACCCCGCCGACCTGCTCACGACGATAGAAATGATGATCCGGCCCTGAGCGCCGATCGGGATGAAAGGATGAAGAAGATGTTGGAAATCAAGAACCTGCACGTCAAGCTCGAGGAAGAGGACAAGCGCATCCTGAAAGGGGTCGACCTCA
The DNA here is from genome assembly GCF_019599045.1 of Roseovarius sp. SCSIO 43702. Taxonomy (NCBI): domain Bacteria; kingdom Pseudomonadati; phylum Pseudomonadota; class Alphaproteobacteria; order Rhodobacterales; family Roseobacteraceae; genus Roseovarius; species Roseovarius sp. SCSIO 43702. Next base: position 2,040,279 of record NZ_CP080623.1, on the reverse strand, counting down.
CCGTCGAGGGTGGCAAGGTCCATGCGATCATGGGGCCGAACGGGTCGGGCAAGTCGACGCTGAGCTACGTGCTGGCGGGGCGTGACGGCTACGAGGTGACCGAAGGGTCGGCGACGCTCGAAGGCGAGGACATCCTCGGGATGGAGCCCGAGGAGCGCGCGGCGGCGGGGCTTTTCCTGGCGTTCCAGTATCCCGTCGAGATCCCAGGCGTGGGGAACATGACCTTCCTGCGCACGGCGGTGAACGCGCAGCGCAAGGCGCGCGGCGAGGAGGAGATCAGCGCGACCGATTTCCTCAAGGAGATCCGTGCCAGGGCCAAGAGCCTCCAGATCGACGCCGACATGCTCAAGCGGCCCGTTAACGTGGGCTTCTCGGGCGGCGAGAAGAAGCGCAACGAGATCCTTCAGATGGCGATGCTCGAGCCCAAGATGTGCATCCTCGACGAGACGGATTCGGGCCTTGACGTGGATGCGATGAAGCTGGTGGCGCAGGGCGTCAACGCGCTGCGCGATGCGGGGCGCGGGTTCCTCGTCATCACCCATTACCAGCGGCTTCTGGATCATATCAAACCCGATGTCGTGCATATCATGGCCGATGGCCGCATCGTGAAATCCGGCGGGCCCGAGCTTGCGATCGAGGTGGAGACGAACGGATATGCAGACATCATCGCGGAGGAGGCATGACCATGTTGCCGGTTCGCAAACACGCACCAACCCCGCAGAAGCAGGAGGCGACCGAGGCGCGCATCAAGGCGCTGAGCATGCCCGAGGGCGGTGTCTGGGCCGGTGAGGCGCGCGCGGCGGCGCTTGCGCGCGTGCGCAAGTCCGGCCTGCCCGCGCGGCGGGACGAGTACTGGAAATTCACCCGGCCCGACAGCCTGGTCGAGCCCGAGGCGCCGCGGGCGGCGCTGTTCGATGCGGGCGACGAGACTGTCTTCGGCGGGGTCGATGCGCTGAAGCTCGTCTTCGTGGACGGGGCGTTCGACGCCGAGGCGAGCGACGATCCGACGCTGGAGGGGGTTCGCATCGAGCGGTTCGCCGACGCGATGGCGAAGGACATTCACTGGGCGCGCGATCTTTACGGCGCGCTGGAGGAGCGGGGGCAGTCGCATGTGGATCGTCCGCTTGCCGCGCTCAACACGGCCTTTGCGCCCGACGGCATCCTGCTGCATGTCACGGGCCGCGCGTCGAAGCCCGTTCACCTGATCTATCACCACGCATCCGAGACCTCGGACGCGATGCTGCATCACGTGGTCAAGTTGGAGGAGGGGGCCGAGATCACCCTGCTCGAGAGCGGGCCGGCCGCGGCGCGGTTCAACGCGGTGATGGAGGTGGACGTGGGTGACGAGGCGTCGTTCCACCACGTCCGCGTCCAGGGCCGCGATCACGAGCGGCGGGCGGTCACGCATCTTTTCGGGCGGCTGGGCCGGGAGAGCGCCTTCAAGTCGTTCACCATGACCGCGAATGGCGTGATGACGCGCAACGAGGCGGTGCTGGAACTGACCGGCGATGACGCCTCGGCGCATATCGCGGGCGCGGCCATGGGCGATGGGGACTTCCATCAGGACGACACGGTCTTCGTCACGCATGATGCCGAACGCTGCGAAAGCCGGCAGGTGTTCAAGAAAGTGCTGCGCAACGGCGCGACGGGCGTGTTCCAGGGCAAGATCCTCGTGAAGCCGGGGGCGCAGAAGACCGACGGCTACCAGATCAGCCAGTCGCTCCTGCTGGACGGGGACAGCCAATTCCTCGCCAAGCCCGAGCTCGAGATCTACGCCGATGACGTGGCCTGTTCGCACGGCTCGACCAGTGGGGCGATCGACGAGGATGCGCTCTTCTACCTGCAGGCACGGGGCATCCCGCGCGAGATCGCGACCGACCTGCTGACGCTGGCCTTCCTGGCCGAGGCGGTCGAGGAGATCGCCGACGAGGCGCTTCGCGACGAGGTCGTCGTCCTGCTCGAGGGTTGGCTCGAGAGAAGGCGCGGCTGATGTCGGTCGCCCGCGAGATCGTGGCGACCTACAGGGGGCCGGGCCGCGTGGTCCGGCGCCTTCTGGCGTCCGGCGGGCACGAGGGGCGGGCGCTCGCCATCCTGATGGCGGCCTGCCTGATCATCTTCGTGGCGCAATGGCCGCGCCTCGCGCGGGAGGCGCATCTGGCCGAGCGCGAGCTGAACCCGCTGCTGGGCGGCGCGCTTCTGGGCTGGCTCTTCATCGCGCCGCTCTTCTTCTATGCGCTGGCGCTTGTCGCGCATTTGGTGAGCCGGGCCTTCGGGGGCGAGGGCAGTGGCTATGCCGCGCGCCTTGCCCTCTTCTGGGCGCTTCTGGCCTCGACACCGCTCATCCTCTTGCACGGGCTGGTCGCCGGGTTCATCGGGCCGGGGCCCGGCCTCGTGATCGTGGGCGTGCTGTGGTGCGCGGTTTTCCTGTGGTTCTGGATCGCGGGCATGCGTGCCGCGGAGTGGGGGCGGGTCGCATCATGACGGCGAGCGGACTTCTGAAAGACCTGTTGCGGCAAACCCTGACCGATCCGCGCGAGGCGGGGCGGCGGATCATCGCGATGGGTTGGCCCGCGCAGGTGCTCTGGCTCACGCTGAGCCTCATCGCGGTGGTGATGTCGCTTCTGATGTCGGCGCTCCTGCAGGCCGCGCCGCTTCCCGACGACCCTATGGGCGACATGCTGCGCCTCAGCCCGGCTTACTACAGCCCGCTGCTCTTTGCCGCTCTGCAATGGGTTCAGGCGATCGTGTCGGTCTTCGCGCTCACGGTGGTGGGCCGCGCCTTCGGCGGCACCGCGCGGGTCGAGGACATGCTGGCCGTCACGATCTGGCTGCAGATCGTGGCGCTGATCCTCGGGCTCGGCGTGATCGTGGTGGGGGTCATCCTGCCGCCACTCGGGGCATTCGCGATCCTGGCCTACCTGGCCTGGGCGCTTTTCATCACCCTCGCGCTCATCGACGCGGCGCATGGGTTCGACAACATCTTCAAGGCCCTCGGGGTCCTCGTCGCGACGATCATCGCGCTGACCTTGATCTCGGCCATTCTGGCGGGTCTTCTCGGAATCACGGCAACGGGGACGTAGGCCATGTGGGACATCGACAAGATCAGGGCGGATTTCCCGATCCTGAGCCGCGAGGTGAACGGCAAGCCGCTCGTCTATCTCGACAACGGCGCATCCGCGCAGAAACCGCAGGTGGTGATCGACGCGGTGACCACGGCCTATTCGCATGAATATGCGAATGTTCATCGCGGCCTGCACACGCTGAGCAACATCGCGACCGAGAAATACGAGGCCGTGCGCGGTATCATCGCGCGCTTCCTCGGTGTCGCGGACGAACGGCAGATCGTGCTGAATTCGGGCACCACCGAAGGCATCAACATGGTGGCCTATGGCTGGGCCATGCCGCGGATGGAGGCGGGCGACGAGATCATCCTGTCGGTGATGGAGCATCACGCCAATATCGTCCCCTGGCATTTCCTGCGCGAGCGGCAGGGGGTGGTGCTGAAATGGGTGGATACGGAGCCCGATGGCGCGCTCGACCCCGAGAAGGTGATCGACGCGATCTGCCCGCGCACCAAGCTCATTGCGCTGACGCAGCTTTCCAACGTGCTGGGCACGCGGGTGGACCTGCCGCCGATCATCGCGGCTGCGCATGAGCGGGGCGTTCCGGTGCTGGTCGATGGCAGCCAGGGCGCGGTGCATGGGCCGGTCAACCTGGACGAGCTGGGCTGCGATTTCTACGCGATCACCGGCCACAAGCTTTATGGTCCGTCGGGTTCCGGCGCGATTTTCGTGAAGAACGAGCGCCTTGCCGAGATGCGGCCCTTCATGGGCGGGGGAGATATGATTCGCGATGTGTCGAAAGACATCGTGACCTACGCGGATCCGCCGATGAAGTTCGAGGCCGGGACGCCCGGAATCGTGCAAACCATCGGTTTCGGCGCCGCTTTGGAGTATCTGATGGGCCTCGGGATGGAAAATGTGGCCGCCCACGAGGACCGTTTGCGCGACCGCGCGGTCGAAAAACTCCAAGGTTTGAACTGGCTGATGCAACAAGGCACCACTCGGGACAAGGCCGCGATCTTCAGCTTCAGCATGAACGGTGCCGCGCATCCCCATGATATTTCTACCATTTTGGACAAGAAGGGGGTCGCGGTGAGGGCCGGGCACCATTGCGCAGGTCCGCTCATGGACCACCTTGGTGTCACAGCCACTTGCCGCGCATCGTTCGGCTTATATAACACAGATGCGGAGGTCGATGCGCTTGTGGATGCGTTGGAACTTGCCCACGATTTGCTCGTTTGAGTAGACATGGGGCGTCGGACGCGACATGAGTGTCACATGTGGAAGGAAATTCCTGCTGCATGGCATCGACAAACCCGCACTGGCCTTGCTAAGGTCAAACTGTTGCTAAACTTGGAGCCAAACGTATGAAACTTTTCAAAATCCCCGCGGTCATCGCGCTGAGCCTCGTCGCTGCAGCATGCTCGCAGCAGCAAGCAGAACCCGAGCCCGTCTATGTCGAGCCCGAGCCCGTCTATGACAAATACGGCAACCCGGTCTAAGGCCACGCCTTGGATTTGATTGCGCCGCCGGTTCCTGTCGGAGCCGGCGGTTTTCTTTTGTCTCGCCGGAATGCGGGATTTTCAAGATTGCACGCCCCCGGGCCGCCCGGTATAGAGCGCACACGCGGCACCTGTAGCTCAGCTGGATAGAGCGCTGCCCTCCGAAGGCAGAGGCCAGAGGTTCGAATCCTCTCAGGTGCGCCATTCCACTTTCATCCGCCCCTTGCGCCTATGTCGCATGACCATTGCGCCGGATGCGTCGGGCCGCGCGCGCGGCGCCGCTTGCCGGGGCGTCGTGGCTGCGGTATCAGGCCCACCTGTAGCACGAAGAAGAGGCCCCCATGCGCGCGGAAATTCAGACGGTTGTGCAGGAGATCGAAACCTCGCTGGAGCTTTTGCGGCAGCGTATGGACTGGGACACCGCCCGGCACCGCATGGAGGAATTCAACGCGCGGGTGGAGGACCCGAAGCTCTGGGACGATCCGGCCCGGGCGCAGAAGCTCATGCGCGAGCGGCAGGCGCTTGTCGACGCGCTCGAGACCCATGACACGATCCAGCGCGAGCTGACCGACAATGTCGAGCTCATCGAGCTGGGCGAGATGGAGGATGACGCCGAGGTGGTCCGCGAGGCCGAGAGCGCGCTCAAGGCGCTGAGGGAGCGCGCGGCGGCCAAGGAGCTCGAGGCGCTTCTGAACGGCGAGGCGGATGCCAACGACACCTTTCTCGAGATCAACGCGGGCGCGGGTGGCACGGAATCCTGCGACTGGGCCAGCATGCTAGCGCGGATGTATGTGCGGTGGGCCGAGAAGCGCGGCTACACGGTCGAGCTGCAATCCGAAAGCCCGGGCGAGGAAGCCGGCATCAAGTCGGCGGCTTACAAGATCAGCGGGCACAACGCCTATGGCTGGCTCAAGTCGGAAAGCGGTGTGCATCGCCTCGTGCGGATCAGCCCCTTCGACAGCGCGGCCAAGCGGCACACGTCGTTCTGTTCGGTCTGGGTCTATCCGGTGGTGGATGACGATATCGAGATCGAGGTGAACCCGGCGGATATTCGCGTGGATACCTATCGCAGCTCGGGCGCGGGCGGGCAGCACGTCAACACGACCGACTCGGCCGTGCGGATCACGCACCATCCCACGGGCATCGTCGTGACGAGTTCCGAGAAGTCGCAGCACCAGAACCGCGATATCGCGATGAAGGCGCTGAAATCGCGGCTCTACCAGCTTGAGCTCGATCGCCGGACCGCGGATATCAACGCCGCGCATGAGGCCAAGGGCGACGCGGGCTGGGGCAACCAGATCCGGTCATACGTGCTGCAGCCCTACCAGATGGTGAAGGATCTGCGCACGGGCGTCGAGACGAGCGACACGAAGGGCGTGCTCGACGGCGACCTGGATCAGTTCATGGCGGCGACCCTGGCCATGGATGTGAGCGGCAAGAGCCGGGCCGAGGCGCAGGGCGAGGATTGATGACCCCCCCCCCAGAAGCGGCCGTACCATACCACGCACCGACGATACCGAGCGTCGAATGTTTGTCCGTGTTCACGGGTCGTGACATCGCGGGCGATTTGGTCCTATCAACGCTGTGATCGTTCTTGTCTCGAGATCAATGCAGCAACGCACAGGAGCCATTGTGGAAGATATTCTGAGGATCGGCGCCGCAGACCAACGCGATCGCATTGCGGCCGGTCGATTGACCGCCGTCGCCCTGATGGAGGCGACGCTGGAGCGCATCGAGGCGGTGAACGGCCGGCTCAACGCGGTGGTGAGCGCGCGGGATACCGGCGAGGTGATGGACGAGGCGCGCGCCGCCGATGCCGCGGGACCGGGGGCGGCCCTTCACGGGCTGCCGGTGGCGATCAAGGACCTCGCCGATGCTGCCGGATTGCCCACGAGCCAGGGATCGCCGCTTTTCGCCGGTCAGATCGCGGCGTCCGATTCGATCCACGTGGCGCGGATGCGCGCGGCGGGTGCGATCGTGATCGGCAAGACCAACACGCCCGAGTTCGGCCTGGGCAGTCACACCTACAACCCGGTGCACGGGGCGACCTGCAACGCCTACGACGCCTCGGTAAGCTGTGGCGGCTCCTCGGGAGGTGCGGCGGTGGCGCTTGCGCATGGGCTGGTAAGCCTCGCGGACGGGTCGGACATGATGGGCAGCCTGCGCAACCCGGCGGGATGGAACAACGTCTACGGCATGCGTCCGAGCTGGGGCCGCGTGCCGGGTGAGCCGCGCGAGGACGTTTACCTGCACCAGTTGTCCACCAACGGACCGATGGGGCGCAGCCCGCGCGACCTTGCGCTGCTCCTGTCGGTGATGGAGGGGCGCGATGCGCGGCATCCGCAAGGCTGGCCCTTCGCGCCTGTCCTGGCGCCGAAGGGGCAGGTGGATGGCACGCGCGTTGCGTGGCTGGGCGATTGGGGCGGCGCGTGGCCCTTCGAGGAGGGGGTGCTTTCGCTCTGCGAAGACGCGCTCGCGGTGTTCGAGGATCTGGGCGTCGCGGTCGAGGCGCTCGACGCGCCGCATCCGCGCGAGGCGCTGTGGGAGGCGTGGACGACGCTGCGCAGCTTCGCCGTGGGCGCGTCGCTCGCGCCGATGATGGAGGACGCGGAGAAGCGCGCGCGCCTGAAATCCGAGGCGATCTGGGAAGCGGAGCGCGGCCTTGCCCTGACGGCGCCCGAGATCCAGCGGGCGAGCGCGCTCAGGAGTGGCTGGTATCATCGCGCGCTGGAGCTGTTCGAGCGGTTCGACGCGTTCGTCCTGCCCACCGCGCAGGTCTGGCCTTTCGCGCTCGACCGCGACTGGCCCGACCGGATCGGCGAGGTGGCGATGGACAGCTATCATCGCTGGATGGAGGTCGTGGTACCCGCGAGCCTGATCGGACTGCCGGCGGTGGCGGTCCCGGCGGGGTTCGGGAAGAACGGCCTGCCCATGGGGCTTCAGATCGTGGGTGCGCCGGGGGCGGACCAGGCGGTGCTCGAGATCGCCGAAGCGTGGCACCGCGCGACCGATCACGTCGCGGCGCATCCGCCGCCAAAGCTGAGCGCGAGATAGATATTTGCGCGCCCACGCCGCGCCGCTAGGTTCGGGGCCTGTCGCCCGTGAGAAATGAGGCCGCGAGATGATGGAGAAAGAACCGGGTGTGCCGGAGCTTGGCCCGATCAGCATGGGAATGCTGGGCGAGGCGCTTCGCAGGGGGTGGCGCGACATGCGGCGTGCGCCCTTCTACGGGTTTCTCTTCGCGGGTGTCTATGTCGCGCTCGGCTGGGTGATGATCTGGGTCACGGCGGCGACGGGCCAGACCTATTGGCTGATCTTCGCGGCCGTCGGGTTCCCGCTTGTCGGGCCGTTCGCGGCGGTGGGTCTCTACGAGGTGAGCCACAGGCTCGAGGCGGGCGAGCCGCTCGAGCTCGGGCCGGTCCTGGGGGTCGTCTTGCAGCAGGGCCGGCGGCAGTTGCCGTCGATCTGCGCGATCATCATCATGGTCTTCCTGTTCTGGGTGTTTCTCGCGCACATGATCTTCGCGCTCTTCCTGGGGCTCTCGACGATGACCAACATCTCGACCAGTTTCGAGGTCTATCTCACCCGGGAGGGGCTGAGCATGTTGGCGGTGGGCAGCGTGGTGGGCGCGCTGTTCGCGCTCCTCATCTACAACATCACGGTGATGGCGCTGCCGATGCTGCTCGATCGCGAGGTGGATTTCGTCTCGGCCATGATCGCGAGCTTCCAGGCGGTCACGGAAAACCCCGGCGTGATGCTGCCCTGGGCGGTGTTCATCGCGGGGATCACCTTCGTGGCGATGATACCGGGCTTCGTGGGGCTGTTCCTCATCCTGCCGCTTCTGGGCCACGCGAGCTGGCATCTCTACCGGCTGGCGATGGAGGCGGGGATGGCGCAGGCACAGGCCGCCTGAGCGGGTTCAGGCCTCGCGGCCATGTGCCTTGAGGCGGGCGTACAGGCGTGGCGCGTCCGGGTGACCCGCGTCGAGGGCGAAGACATAGGCATGCGTGAGGAAGAAGCACGACGCGTCGAGATTGTTCGCGGTGTCCGCGGCCTCGGTATAGAGCTTCACCAGCGCCGGCTTGTTCACCGGGTCATGCGCGGCGATGAGGCGGGCATGCAGGCTTCGCGGGGTCATTCGGCGGCTCGTCGCTGTCCCCGGTAGGCTTCGACCTTGCCGGCGATCCAGGCGTGGAAGCAATGGGTGGGGCTGTCCATGACAGGCGAGAAGCGCCCGCCGTCGAAACCGGGCACGTGGCGGCCCTTCTGCATGCCCTCGACCACGAAGACGTCCTCTTCGAACACGGTCTTCCAAAGCTGCGTGTTTCTGGCACGCAGGCCCTCGGGCGTGTCGGGCTGTGCGTAGTAGAGGTGGATATGCTCGACCGTGCGCTCGGGGCCCTGCGGTTCGAGCACGATGGCGAAAGCGTGGTCGCGATGCACGCCGAGGAGGACGTTGGGGTAGACGGCGATGTATTCCGCCTGTTCGTTCCACTTCGCACCCACATCGGCGAAGTCGGGGAAGCGGTCGCCGTTCTCGTCGGTGAGTTGGCGATAGACCATCGTGCCCTGCCCGGAAAACGCGGCGGGTTCCTCGATGTTGTAGTGATCCTCGAGCCGCGAGTAGCTGTTGAGGCCGGGATGGACCCAGGGCAGGTGATAGCTTTCGCAGTAGTTCTCGACCGCGAGCTTCCAGTTGGTCGCGAGTTCGAGCGTGAAGCGGCTGTCATGGCCACCGTGGTAGAGCGGCAGGTCGAATTCGGCCCAGCGTTCGATGATATGCGACATCGCGTCCTCGAAGGCCGGGGCGTCGCCAGAGACGTTGATCCACACCACGTCGCGCCAGACATGGCTGCGCACCTCGTTGAGGCCGAGTTCATCGCGCCGGATGGCGTCATGCGTGTTGTGACCGGGACCGCCCACATGCGGGGTCGAGACGAGGTCGCCCTTGGTCGAGTAGCACCACGAATGGTAGGGGCAGCGAATCGCGCCCTCGATCTTGCGCGGTTCGGTGACGAGGATCATGCCGCGATGCCGGCAGATGTTCTGGAACACGCGCACGTCGCCGTCCCTGTCACGGATGAGCAGGAGCGGCATGCCGAGGAAGGTGAGCGGCACCGCGTCGCCGGGTTCGGGCACATCCGAGGCGACGGCGAGCCCCGCCCACTGCGTGAAGAGCACCGCGTTCTTCTCTTCCTCGAAGACGGCCGGGTCGACGTAATGCGCGTTGGGAAGGCCGTTGGCCTGCTCGACGCTGGCGCGGACATTGCTCAGATCGGTGAGGGACGTCATGGCTGCCTCCGGTGGCGGTGTTGCTTTCTCCTCAATGCAACGCAGGCCGTGGATGCGACCGACAAAAGGCGACATCGGCATGTCGTCGAGCGACCGGGAGGATCAGCGGAATTCCTCGTCAAGGCGCAGGAGCCGCGCGTAGAAGGGCGGCACGCGGTCGAGCGGGATGAGCCCGGCGCTGCGCGCGGTCGAAAGGACCGCGGAGCAGTCGCGGCCCAGATGCTCATAGACCATCCGGGTGGCGCGTCGGCCGGTGATCTTCTCGCGCACGGTCCGGGTCACGTAGCCCTCCCACAGGTTCGACTGGAACGAGGTTTCCGGGGCGAGGAAGTTGAAGGAACAGGCGAGCGAATCGCGGTGGGTGACGATGGCCATGACGCCTTCCTCCTGGCGCATGACGATGCCACGGAACTCGCGATCCCGAGGGTCGAGCGACAGCCCCTGCGCCTGCAAGGCCGAGCGCGATTCGTAGCCGCGCAGAAAGGTGTAGTCCCCGGAACGGGTGACGTGGACGAGGCCCATCACGAATTGCGACTGGTCGATGAAACTGGGCCTCACGAAGCGGTAGAACCCGTTCGGGAAAAGGTCCGGGGGAACCGCGATCGGCCCCGCGCCGAAGAAGCCCGCGACCATCGGGTGATTGAGCAGGTCGCCCGAGGCAGGACGCAGCGTTTCGACGGGTTCGAGCAGGATGCGGCCGTCCACACCGAAGAAGCGGCAGATTCGATGAAGCACGTCGGGGCGCGGGAAGCTTTCGCCCGACAGGTAGCGGTTGAACTGCGTCCGGTTGATTCCAAGCTCGCGGCAGAGCGCGGCCACGGAATCGTAACCCTCGGACAACACACGAAGATTCTGGCCGAAGATCGCGCGGAGTTCTGCGGGATCACCCGGATCGTCGTGCTGCGGTTTTGATGGAGAGCGGGTCATGTAGCGTGTCCGGGCGATCGCGGAAACGCTCTTGTTATAGTGGATTCGAGTTGCAGGGGATAGCTCCAAGGTTGAAAGTGACGCCATATCGCGTCAGTAGTGACGTGGTATCGCGTCGGACGCTACACGAGGTGACACAAAGGAACAATCCGCCGCACAGAATTGATCATGTATCGCGTCGCCCAGTCGCGCCATGCTGATCGGGAACCGAGCGATGAGGAGGAGGCCGAACATGTATGGAGTTGTCCTGTGGAGCGATGATGCAAGGAACCGGGCTGTCGTCTGGTGTGACGATCATGGCGATCTGGCCTTCTATCGTCGCACCGGCGGTGCGCGCGCACCGATGCCGTTCGCTGCGGGCGATCTCATCCAGTTCGATCTCAAGGAAGCGGCGGAGATGCGCATCGTGTCGCGTCCGCGTGTGGTCGAGCGCGAGAGCTATCCGACCCTGACGCATGACCTCAAGCAGGCTGGCGCCGCGATGGGGGCGCTCGAAGAGACCTGCCGCGCACCGGAGGGCTGCGTGGAGGCGCGTGACAACGTGGTATCGCTCAGCGCGCACCGCTGCGCCGAGGTCGCCTGAACTTTCTCGGACCGATCGAATCGAAGGACCGCCGAAGACAGATTCGGCGGTCCGTTTCGTTCCGGGGCCCGGCGGATCAGCCGCGGGGCAGCGCCGCGATGCCGGTGCGCGCGATGTCCGACAGCCCCAGCGGGCGCATCAGGTCCGCGAATGCGTCGATCTTCTCGGAGGTGCCGGTGATCTCGAAGATGAAGCTGTCGAGCGTGCTGTCGACCACGCTCGCGCGGAAGATGTCGGCCAGCCGGAGCGCCTCGACGCGCTTTTCGCCTTCGCCCTCGACCTTCAGGAGCGCGAGTTCGCGTTCGACGGCGCGGCCTTCGACCGTCAGGTCGTGAACCTGGTAGACCGGCACGATTCGCCCGAGCTGCGCCTTGATCTGTTCGATGATCTGCGGCGTGCCGGTGGTGACGATCGTGATGCGCGAGCGGTGCCCCTCGTGGTCGATTTCCGCCACGGTGAGGCTGTCGATATTGTAGCCGCGCCCCGAGAAGAGACCGATCACACGGGCGAGCACGCCCGGCTCGTTCTCGACGATGACGGCGAGAGTATGCGATTCCTGCACGTCCGAGAAAGTCGGGCGGAGGTTGTAGGCCGAGTGTTTCGTCGTGCCTTTCTTGATCTTCAGGGCGGACATCTTCGATCTTCCTTCTGTCGGGTCGGACCCGGAGCTTCGAAAGCTCCGGGCCGTGTTCTTTTCAAGAGGCCGTCAGGTCACACCAGCACCGCGCCCGAGGAACCTATGGCGTCCTTGGTCGACGCCTCGCCCAGCAGCATCTTGTTGTGCGGCTCGCCCGACGGGATCATCGGGAAGCAGTTCTCGTGCTTCTCGACAAGGCAGTCGAAGATCACCGGGCCGTCATGGTCGATCATTTCCATGATCGCATCGTCGAGATCCTTGGGGTCGTCGCACTTGATGCCCTTGGCGCCGAAAGCCTCGGCCAGCTTCACGAAATCCGGGAGCGCCTCGGACCAGCTGTGCGAATAGCGCTCGCCATGCAGGAGCTCCTGCCACTGGCGGACCATGCCGAGGCGTTCGTTGTTGAGGATGAACTGCTTGACCGGCAGGCGGAACTGCACGGCGGTGCCCATTTCCTGCATGTTCATGAGCCACGACGCCTCGCCCGCGACGTTGATCACGAGCGCGTCGGGATGCGCCATCTGCACGCCGATCGACGCCGGGAAGCCGTAGCCCATGGTGCCGAGGCCACCGGAGGTCATCCAGCGGTTCGGATCCTCGAAGCCGAGATACTGCGCGGCCCACATCTGGTGCTGGCCGACCTCGGTGCAGATGTAGCGGTTGCGGTCCTTGGTCAGCGCCTCGAGGCGGGCGAGCGCATGTTGCGGCTTGATCGCCGGGCCGTCCTGCCGGAACGAGAGGCAATCGACCTCGCGCCATTTCTCGATCTGCTTCCACCATTTCGCCAGCGCCTCGCGGTTCGTCTTGCGTCCGCGCGACTTCCAGACCTTGAGCACGTCCTCGAGCACATGGGCCACGTCGCCGACGATGGGAATGTCGGTCTTGATCACCTTGTTGATCGACGAGGGGTCGATGTCGATATGCGCCTTGGTCGAGTGGGGCGAAAACGCGTCGATGCGGCCGGTGATGCGGTCGTCGAACCGCGCCCCGACGTTGATCATGAGGTCGCAGCCATGCATCGCCATGTTGGCCTCGTAGAGCCCGTGCATCCCGAGCATCCCCAGCCAATGCTTGCCCGAGGCCGGGTAGGCGCCGAGACCCATGAGCGTCGAAGTGATCGGCACGCCCGAGGCCTCGACCAGTTCGCGCAGAAGCTGGCTGGCTGCCGGGCCGGAATTGATCACGCCGCCGCCGGTGTAGAAGATCGGCCGCTCGGCGGTCTCGAGCGCTTCGACAAGCTCGGTGATCGCCTCCATGTCGCCCTTCACTTGCGGCTGGTAGTGCGAGGTCTTGGCGCGGGCGACGGGGGTGTATTCGGCCGAGGCGAACTGCACATCCTTCGGGATGTCCACGAGCACCGGGCCGGGGCGGCCCGAGGTCGCGACGTGGAAAGCCTCGTGCAGGACGCCCGACAGGGCCTTGGTGTCGCTCACCAGCCAGTTGTGCTTGGTGCAGGGGCGGGTGATGCCCACGGTGTCGGCCTCCTGGAAGGCGTCGGAGCCGATCATGAAGGTGGGCACCTGGCCCGAGAGCACGATGATCGGGATGGAATCCATCAGTGCGTCGGTGAGCCCGGTCACGGCGTTGGTCGCGCCGGGCCCGGACGTCACGAGGGCCACGCCGGGCTTGCCGGTCGCGCGGGCATAGCCCTCGGCGGCGTGGACTGCGCCCTGTTCGTGCCGCACCAGGATGTGACGAATGCCGTTCTGCTGGAAGATCTCGTCATAGATCGGAAGCACGGCGCCGCCGGGATAGCCGAATACGACGTCCACGCCCTGATCCCTGAGGGCCTGAACCACCATCTTCGCTCCGGTCATCTGACGTGTCATCTTCTTGCTCCGTTCATGACATTCATCCTGCGCCGCATAAAAAAGCCCCCGAGAATTCCGGGGGCGCATGGGGACCGTTCTGGGTTACCGTTACCGGCCCATGCGCCATTCACCTACGATTACCACTAGCCGTGCCATGCGCGGGCCACTCCTTATGCTGCGAGCGCGACATTAGAAAGAGGCGGCGGGGGCGTCAACCGCGAATTTCCCATACGAGCCCTTGTATAATTGCGAAAATTGCGCGGTGCGACAATTTGGTTTGCAAAAGATGCGCTGGAGGGCACGTTCCGGGCAAGTTAATTCAGGATCTCTGCGCGACATGCTCGAGACCTGAGCCAACTACGTCATCCTGCCGCTCTTCGCCTGCTGGTCGCGGTGCGGCTGGGCCCGGCGCGCCTGTCGGGCGAGATCCCCGGATCCTTCTTGTTGATGCGTGCCGCCCGCCAGGCCGCGACGCCAGATCGTTGCAAAATCCCGGCCGCTCAAGGCTTCCGACGCAAGGACATCCCTTGCCGAGCGGAATTTTCGACCGTTTCGGGGCGTCGTGCGCGATTATCGGTATTTCCATGAGGCGGCTCTGACGATAATGTCCGCTTCACTTGAAACGGCCCGCGCCCGACGCTTCGTCACCGGCGCCCCGTAAAACAAACCGGGAGGAGACACTCGACATGAATCGTCGTTCATTTCTGAAAAACACCGCGCTTGGCGGATCGGCAGCCGCGGCGACATCGCTTGCGGCGCCCGCCTATGCCCAGGGCAACCGCACGCTGACCATGGTCACGACCTGGGGGCGCGGCCTTGCCGGTGTGCATGATGCCGCGCAGTATTGCGCCGACGCGATCACCGAAATGTCCGACGGCGCGTTGACCGTCGATCTCAAGGCCGCGGGCGAGCTTGTCGGCGCATTCGAGGTGTTCGACGCGGTCTCGGCGGGGCAGGCCGACATGTATCACGGCGTCGATTACTATTTCCTGGGCCAGCATCCGGCGCTGTCGTTCTTCAGCCAGGTGCCTTTCGGCATGAACTTCCAGGAATACAGCAACTGGTTCTACCATGACGGCGGCCGCGAACTGGCCGACGAGCTCTATCCGATCTTCGGTCTCAAGCCGTTCCCCGCCGGGAACACGGGGCCGCAATCGGGCGGCTGGTTCAAGAGCGAGATCAACAGCCCCGACGATTTCCAGGGTCTCAAGTTCCGGATGCCGGGCCAGGGTGGGCAGGTTCTCGGCAAGCTCGGCGCGAGCGTTCAGAACCTTCCCGGCTCGGAAGTGTACCAGGCGCTTTCGAGCGGCGCGATCGACGGGACCGAGTGGATCGGGCCCTGGGCCGACGAGAAGGCCGGTTTCCAGGAGATCACCAAGATCTACTACACCGCCGGTTTCCACGAGCCGGGCCCCAACCTGAACCTGACGCTCAACCTCGACGTCTACGAGGAACTGACGCCCGCGCAGCAATCCATCATCAGCAATGCCGCGCAGGCGGTGAACATCTGGTCGATGTCGCAATTCATGGCCAACAACTCGGCCGCGTTGCAGCGTCTGCAATCGGGCGGCGTGACGATCCTCGAGTTTCCCGACAGCGTCTGGGACGCCTTCGGCGCCGCGGCCGAAGAGGTCACGAAGGAGCCCATGGGCGACGAACTCTACAAGAAATGCTACGACAGCTACATGGAGTCGCTGCGCAGCTCGGCCGCCTGGGGCAGCCGTTCGGAAGGCGAGTTCACCGCTCAGCGCAACCGCATCGTCGGCATCTGATCCGGCAGACCGAAACACGGCCGCGCCCCCGCATCGCCGGGGGCGCGGCACGGGACACCTGAGCGCCGGGAGGCCCGCGAAAGGCGGGCCGGAGGGGCCGGCATCGCGGTTGGGTGAGAGGGAGATCCATGGAGAACGAGGCGAATGGCGGCGGCCTGGTGGAGTCGTTGGGCGGGCTGCTCGGCGGCGTGGTCTGGGTCGTGCAGAACATCCTGATGAGCTTCTACAACCTGGCCTACGCGGTGCTCAATCCGGGGCTCTGGCTCGATTGGTCCAACAACGAAGCGATCATGCGGGTCGTCTATTACGGCGGATCGCTCGAGTTCTTCTTCGTCGTCTTCACCCTTTTCCTCGTCATCACGATAATCGGCCTCTGGCGCAACGGCTTCATGTGGGCTTGCGTGCGGGTGCTCGAGGGCTTCGCCAACGGCGTGGGCCGGTTCTTTGCCTGGGCGGGGCTCTTGATGGTGATCCAGCAGATCATCATCGTTTTCCTCCAACGGGTCTTCGTACGGCCCGACATCGCCATCGGTTTCGGCATTCCGCTCCAGATGGACATCAGCTGGTGGTCGGAGGAGCTCAAGCTCTACAACGCGCTCGTCGTGTGCCTGTGTGCGACCTATACCTTCGTGCAGGGTGGGCATGTGCGCGTCGACCTGGTCTATTCGGCGGTCAGCTTCCGCACGAAACGGATCATCGACATGGTGGGCAGCCTGATTTTCATGATGCCCATGGCCGTGCTCATCTGGCTCTATGGCTGGTTTTTCCTGTGGCGTCACCTGATCACGCCGAAACCCTCGGCGAGCGACACGCTCGACCGGCTGCTGCTGAAAGCGCGGGCGGTGCGGTGGAACGTCGAGACGATCGGGTTCAGTCCGAACGGGTTCAACGGCTATTTCCTGTTCAAGGTCCTGCTTCTCTTCTTCACCGCGATGGTGTTCCTCCAGGCGATCGCGTTCTTCTTCCGATCCTATCTCGAGTGGAAAGAGGGGCCGGTGAGCGAGGGCAAGTATCTCGACCGGGACAGCCTCGGGGCAGGCGAGGAAGCCTTCGAGGGGACGCATTGATGCGTCACCCTTGCAATGACACGCGGCGACCGGACGACCGGCGCAGAACGCAGACCGCGACATAAGGGGCAGGGACCATGCTTTTCGGACTAGATGGCGTCGAGATCGGCCTGATCATCGTATTCCTCTGTCTCTTCGGAGGCATCCTTTCGGGCTTTCCGGTGGCATTCTCGATCGGCGGGGCGGGGATCATCGCCTTCGGCATCATCGCCGTGCTCGACAGTTCGGGCCTCCTGATCCACCAGGCCGTGGACACCTCGAGCGCCGAATACCGTGCATTGCTGGCCGAGGGGGTGAAGCAGGACACCATATCCCTTTTCCGATACCCCGACCTGCCACGATACGGCGAGCCGGTCTTTCCGCAGGGATGGGAGGTGGCGCTCGACCGCAACGTGTCGTTCATCGTGAACCGCCTGAACGAGCGGGTGCTGGCGGGGCAGTCGATCGAGACGCTGCTCGCGGTGCTCATGTTCGTCATGATGGGCATCACGCTCGAACGTTCGAAGATCGCCAACGACCTGCTCACCACGATGGCGCGCGTCTTCGGGCCCCTTCCCGGCGGGCTCGCGGTGTCGGTCGTGGTGGTCGGCGCCTTTCTCGCCGCGTCCACGGGGATCGTGGGGGCGACGGTGGTCACGATGGGCCTTCTGAGCCTGCCGACCATGCTGCGCAACAATTACAGCCCCGAGATCGCGACGGGCGTGATCGCGGCGAGCGGCACGCTGGGCCAGATCATCCCGCCGTCGATCGTGATCGTGCTTCTGGGCACGCTCGCGGGCGATCTCTATTCGGTCGCGCAGGAGAAACGGGCCATCGAGGCGGGGTGCACGGATGCGCTGACCTATCTCGGCGAGCCGGCGGTCGTCTCGGTCGGCACGCTGTTCCAGGCGGCGCTCCTGCCGGGGATCCTTCTGGCGCTGCTCTACGGGCTCTATGCGTTCGGCTACGCGCTTCTCAACCCGTCGAAGGCGCCGGCCGTGTCGCTGGGCGGAGCCGGGGGCGAGCCCACGACGCGGGGCGAGAAATTCACGTGGCTCATCGGCCTCCCGGTCGCGCTTGTCGCCGGTGTGCTGCTTGCGGGACAGGTGGGCCTTGTCGGCAGCCAGGACATCACCGTCAGCAGCTTCAGCGCGCGGGGCGAGGGCGCGTCGCTGCGCACGAATGTCAGGCCGGCCTGCCGCGAGGCGATGATCGAGCTGCACGGGCAGGCGGCATGGGACGCCGCCGTCGCCGAACAGGCGGAGATCGACGCGAGCGGCGGTGTCCTCGAAAGCCACGAGCGCACCGAGGAGGAGATGGCCGAGGCGATCGCCGCCAAGATGGACGCGGTCGCGCCCGTGGGGACGGGCGTGGCGATCATCTTCCTGCTCTTCGCGCTGGTGCTGGCCTTCGGGCGCGGGATCGCGCCCTCGGCCGATCCGCGACCGCTCATCCTGGGCGCGATCGGGGTGCTTCTGGGGCTCGTGCTGGACGTGCTGCTGATCGGTCCGACGACCAGTGCCGGGGCCACGACGCTGCTTCTGCTCGTGCCGCTCGGCCTCGCGCTCTACGGGGCATCCCATGCGGCGGGGCGGCTTGCGAAGAACGATCTTGTCGCGGTCGTCTTTCCGCCGCTTGTCCTCATCATCGCCGTTCTGGGCTCGATCCTGGGTGGCATCACGAACCCGACCCCCGCCGCCGCCCTGGGCGCGGGCGGGGCGATCATGCTGGCGGCCTATCGCAAGCTGAAGGATGACGACCGCTCGGGCAAGATCATCATCTGGGCCACGCTGGCCATCGTGGTGGCGATCCTGCTGGGGGTGAATTTCGACCTGCGGATCAACCTGGACGAAGTGGCCTTCGAGACATGGGCCGCGTTCCTTGTCGCCAAGGCCGCCTATCTCTTCGCGCTCTTCGGGCTTCTCTTCAGTTGCTGGGTGCTCTACTCGGGCGGAATCCTCACGCCGGTGGTGCGCGAGACCGCCAAGGTCACGAGCATGGTCTTCACCATCCTCATCGGCTCGCAACTTCTCAACCTCGTGGTCATCAGTTTCGGCGGCGAGCATTACATCCAGCAGTTCCTGCGCAGCTTCGACAGCGAGTTCAAGGTGTTCCTGATCGTGATGCTGGTGCTTTTCGTGCTGGGCTTCGTGCTCGACTTCCTCGAGATCATCTACATCGTCATTCCCATCGTGGGGCCGGTGATCTATGGCGGATCGTTCGATCCCAAGTGGGTGACGATCATGATCGCGGTGAACCTCCAGACCTCGTTCCTGACACCGCCATTCGGCTTCGCGCTCTTCTACCTGAGGGGCGTGGCGCCGAAGGAGGTGACCACGGGCCATATCTATCGCGGCGTCGCGCCCTTCGTGCTGATCCAGGTGGTGGGGCTGGCGATCCTGTGGTTCTTCCCGGCGATCGTGACCATCGTGCCGGCGCTCATCCCGAGCTGAGCCGGCGCGATCCTGCGCCTCACCGGGCGCAGGTGGGCGGTGGCGTCAGCTGCGGAAATGCTTCGAGAGCTTGAGGCCCTGGCCCTGGTAGTTGGACTTGAGATCGCGCCCGTAGAGAAGGGCGGGGCGCACGGCCATCCGCTCGTAGACGAGGCGGCCGACGACCTGCCCGTGGTCCAGTACGAAGGGGGCTTCGTGGCAGCGCACCTCGAGCACGCCGCGCGAGCCTTCGCCGCCCGCCTCGGCCCAGCCGAAGCCGGGATCGAAGAACCCCGCGTAATGCACCCGGAATTCGCCCGCCATGGCCACGTAGGGTGCCATTTCGGCGGCGAAGTCCGGGGGGATCGAGATCGCTTCGCGGCTTCGCAGGATGTAGAACGCGCCGGGGTCGAGGATGATGCGGCCCGTGGTGGTGCGGATCTCTTCCCAGAAGTCGTCGGCGGGGTAGTGGCCGATGCGGTCGAGGTCGATCACCCCGGTGTGCCTTTTGGCGCGGTAGCCCACGAGATCGTCCTCGCCGGCGCGCAGATCGACCGAGAAGCCGAGCCCCTCGGAAATGACGGGCGCGTCCGAGACGATGGGCGTCTGCGCGTGAAGCGCACGCAGCTCGTCATCGTCGAGGAAGGTGCGGCCCTGTCGGAAAATGATCTGCGTGAGCATCTGGCCGGGCCGCACAAGGACCGAGAAGCTTTGCGGACAGATCTCGGCGAAGAGCGGCCCGTCATAGCCGTCGGCCACGCGGTCGAACTCGATCCCCTGATCGGTGATCACCCGCGTCATCAGGTCCAGCCGTCCCGTCGAGCTCTTGGCGCTTGCCGCGGCGGTGGTGCCCACGGGCAGGCTCAGCCGTTCCATGAGCGGGACCACGTAGACGCAGCCCTTTTCCAGCACGGCGCCGCCGGTGAGGGGCATCTCGTGCATCTTGAGATCGTCGAGCCGGGCCGCAACGCTGTTGGCCTGTCCGGGCAGGAAGGAGGCCCGCACGCGGTAGGCCGTGTCACCCAGCCGAAGGTCGAGAGAGGCGGGTTGCACCTGGCCGTCGACGAAGGGTGTCGCGGCGGCGATCCGGCCCGCGGCGATCAAATCACGGATTTGACTGTCGGCCAGAACACCGGTCATGGACATCCCTTTCGGAAAGGCCGGTCGAGAGAGCGAGGGAGGGAAAACATGGTCGGGCTAGCAGGACTTGAACCTGCGACCTTCCGTCCCCCAGACGGACGCGCTACCAGGCTGCGCCATAGCCCGACTATGATGCCGGTGTCATAGCGAATTTCTGTTGGGACACAAGGGGGGATCGGCAAAAACCGTGCCCTCATCGGCTGCTTTTGGTGCGCTGTGCCGCGAGGTCGCGCAATCGCGCGGCGATACCGGAGAGCGCGGCGCGCTGTGCGGGCGTGGGCGAGGCGGGCAGGCGCGCGAGACTCGACAGGCTGCCCGGTGCCGCGTCGATGGTATCGGCGGGGTCCGCGGGCACCTCGATGCGCCGCGCGCGGGGGATCTCGGGCGTCTCGCGCGCGGTCCGCTGTTCTGCCGACTCCTGCGGCGCGTCGGGGCCGGGAGCGGGATCCGGCGGGGCCGGGTCGGCGGGGGCGGGGTCGCCGGTGTCCGGCGGCGCGGCCGATGCGGCTGTTGCCGGAGGTTCGGGACGCTCGGGCGGCACGAAACTTTCCGGGGGCGGGCTGGTCGCGGGCCGGGGCGGTTCCGAGGGTTGATCCGCAACGGGGGCGGGGGTGTCGTCGTCGGCGCTGTCCGGGGCGGTTTCCGCCGGCGATGCGCCGGGCGCGGGATCGCGCGCGGGTGCATCCGCTTCCGCGGCCTCCGGTTCGGCGGTCTGCTCGGCGGGCGGATTGTCGGGCGATGCCTGCGCCGCGGCCGGTGTGGCCACCTCGCCGGTCGCATCGCGCGAGAAGTTGTAGACCTGCGCGCTTTCGGGTTCCACGTTCGACTGCATGGGCGCGGCGTCGATGGTTTCGCCCTCCTCGCCGTCGAGCGGCGCGGACATGGCCGCCACATGCTTGACCCCGCTCTCGCGGAGGAGCTTCTGGACGCCCTTGATCGTCATGCCGTCATCGTGCAGCAGCTTGCGGATACCGCCCAGCAGGCGCATGTCCTCGGGTCGGTAATACCGCCGTCCGCCAGCGCGTTTGACGGGCTTCACCTGGCTGAACTTGCTTTCCCAGAAACGCAGCACATGGGCGGGAACGCCCAGCCAATCGGCAACTTCGCTGATCGTTCGGAAAGCGTCGGCGGATTTGCCCATCTATGCGCGCGCCTCAGGTCTTGTTGCCTGCCGCGACCCGTTCCTTCATCAGGTGGGACGGGCGGAAGGTGAGGACGCGGCGGGGTTTGATCGGGACTTCCTCGCCGGTCTTGGGATTGCGGCCGACGCGGGCCGATTTGTCGCGCACCGAGAAGGTGCCGAAGGACGAGATCTTGACCTGTTCACCCCGGACGAGGGCGTCGGACATGTGCTCCAGAACGCTTTCGACGAGCTGTGCGGAATCGTTGCGGGAGAGACCCACTTCGCGGAAAATCGCCTCGCTCAGGTCCATGCGCGTCAGTGTGCCATCACTCATTTCATCCCCCCGTTGATTTCCGCCAACTTTGGGGGGAAGAATTTTGCGAGTCAATATCAATGACTTGGACGCCGGTGTTGCCGCGCGGATTCAGGCCGTTTACCAGCGTAAAACGACCGATCCCCAGGCAAGGCCGCCGCCGATCGCCTCGCTCAGCACGATGTCGCCGCGCTTGATGCGCTCCTCGGCGACGCCGACCGAGAGGGCCAGGGGGATGGAGGCCGCTGACGTGTTGCCGTGATCCTGAACCGTGAGGATCACGCGGTTCATCGGCACGCCCATCTTGCGCGCGGTGCCCTGGATGATGCGGATATTCGCCTGGTGCGGCACGATCCAGTCCACCTCGCTTCCGAGGATACCCGCCTTCTCGAGGGAGGTTTCGGCGGTGCTGGTGAGCTTCT
Organism: Roseovarius sp. SCSIO 43702; assembly: GCF_019599045.1. Lineage (NCBI taxonomy): Bacteria > Pseudomonadati > Pseudomonadota > Alphaproteobacteria > Rhodobacterales > Roseobacteraceae > Roseovarius > Roseovarius sp. SCSIO 43702. The sequence goes on along the minus strand of NZ_CP080623.1, from coordinate 2,018,217 downwards.
CGACCGCCTGCCGGAAGAGTTGATTGCCCTGCATCCTGAGCTTGCCCGCCGTGCCGGTGGTCGAAACCCCGCCATCGACGAAGAGCATGTCCCTGTAGCGCCCGTCGGAATTGAGATCGGTCGCGAGGATGCCGCGATCTTCCTTGGTGCCGCGCCCGGTCTCGGCCCCGAGGATCAGCGCGCCGGCGCCGTCCCCGAAGAGAACGCAGGTCGAGCGGTCCTCCCAGTCCATGATGCGGCTGAAGGTCTCGGCGCCGATGACGAGCACGCGCTCGGCCTGGCCCGCGACGATGAGCGCGTTGGCGTTGCAAAGCGCATAGACGAAGCCTGCGCAGACGGCCTGAACATCGAAGGCGAAGCCCCGCGTCATGCCGAGCCGGCTTTGCACCATCGTGCCCACCGACGGAAAGGTGAGGTCGGGCGTCGAGGTGGCCACAAGGATGCAGTCGATGTCGTCAGCGGTGAGCCCGGCATCGTCGAGCGCGGCCTGCGCGGCGCGGAGCGCGAGGTCGGACGTCGTTTCGCCCTCGGCCGCGAAATGGCGCCGCTCGATGCCCGAGCGGGTGCGGATCCATTCGTCGGAGGTGTCGAGGAAATCCTCGAACCACGCGTTCTCGACCACGCGCTCGGGCAGGTAGTGGCCCACGCCCAGGGCGACCGCGCGGCGGGTCATGATGCCTCCCTCCCGGTTGCCGGGGTGTCATCGTCGTCAGCGCTCTCGTCGGCCAGAAGCGAGGCGGCGGCCACGCGGGCGGCCAGACGCTCGGTAAAGCCGCTCTCGGCGAGCTGGAAGGCGAGCTTGATGGCCGCGGAAATGCCCGTGGCGTCGGCCGAGCCATGCGACTTGACCACGGTGCCGTTCAGCCCGAGGAACACGCCGCCGTTCACGCGGCGCGGGTCGATCCGCTTCTTGAGGCGCTGCATCGACGTGTAGGCCAGAAGTGAGGCGAGACGCGAAAGGGGCGTATATTTGAAAGCTTCGCGCAGAAGCTCGGAAATGAGTTCGGCGGTGCCTTCGCCGGTCTTGAGTGCCACGTTGCCGGTAAAGCCGTCGGTCACGATCACGTCGCAGATGTCGCCGGGCAGGTCGCGCCCCTCGACGAAGCCCGCGAAATCGAACCCCGCGGTTCCGGCATTCGCGTCGATGAGATCATGCGCCTCGCGCAGTTCGGCGCGGCCCTTGTGCTCTTCGGTGCCGACATTGAGCAGCCCGACGCGCGGTTTCTCGACCCCGAGGCCGTTGCGGGCATAGGAGACGCCCATCAGCGCGTATTGCATGAGGTCCTTGGCATCCGCGCGCACATCGGCGCCGCCGTCCAGAAGCACGTTGAACCCCTGCGGGTTGCGCGAGGGCCAGAGCACGGCGATGGCGGGACGATAGATGCCGGCAAGGCGGCGCAGGCGCAGCACCGAAAGCGCCATGAGCGCGCCGGTATTGCCGCAGGAAACGCAGGCCATCGCCTCGCCGGCGCGCACCGATTCGAGCGCGGACCACATCGAGGTCGATTTGCCGTGGCGCATCACCTGGCTGGGCTTGTCCTCCATCGACACCACGTCGGCGGCATCGCGGATCTCGAGGCGGCCTTCGAGATGACGCTTGCGCGCGAAAAGCGGCTCGAGCTCGGATTTGCGTCCGTGCACGATGAAGCCGATCTCGCGATTCTTCTTCGCGGCGAGGGCAACGGCGGCAACGACGGCGGACGGTCCGCGGTCGCCTCCCATGGCGTCGACGGAAATCACGGTGCGCCCGGATCCCGCCGCTCTGGATCGATCCTCATGCGCGGTCATGCGGGCGATGGTCCTTTGCGCCGGCTCAGGCTGCGTCGTCTTCCAGGTCGATTTCGTCCGACATGGTGACGACTTCGCGGTCGCCGTAGTGACCGCACGCGGCGCAGACGTGATGCGGCCGCTTGAGTTCGCCGCAGTTCGAGCACTCGTTGGGGTTTGCCGCTTCGAGCGAATCGTGGGCACGGCGCATGTTGCGGCGCGATTTCGATACTTTGTTCTGTTGGACAGCCATGTCACAACCTCAATCTCTGTGGGCCGGTCCGGCCCGGTTTCGTGCTGGTTCGGCGGCTCATACCCGTTTGCAGGCCGCGCGAAAACCCCGGAATGCGGTGGAAGCGCGAAAATAGGAGCGAAATGTCGCCGGGGCAAGCGGTTTTTCTGCTTTGCAGCGAAGCCGGTTCAGTCGTCCTTGCCGAGCTTGTCGCGCAGCGCGGCGAGCCCAGCGAAGGGCTTCACGTCCTCGTCGGTGAGCGGCTGCGCGCCCTCGGGCGCGGCAGAGAGGTCGACCGGCCGGGAGGTGTCGGCGCGGGGATAGGTGGGCAGCGCGAGCGACAGGGCCTCGGTCAGGATCGCGTCGAGCGCGATCGTATCGGAAAGCGGCTCGGCCTCTACTTCCTCGGGCATCGGCGCCTCCTCGGCCTCGGGGACGGGGACGCCATCGGCGAGGAAGCGACGCATCACCTCGGTCTCGATTCGCGTCGTCACCGGCTCGAGCGTGGCGACGCAGGCCTGCACCACCGTCGCGCCGAGATGCCCGTCAAGCCGCCAGTCGCGCCGGCCCTCGGACGTCACGGTGCCCTCGAAAACGACCTTGCGGCAGTCGAGGAGGTCGAGCCCGGCGGCAAGGGCCGCGAGCCCTTCGGCATCGGGCACGAGGCGAAACGCGTTCGGCGCGCGCTGAGACAGTTTCGCCACGCCGAGGCGCGCGGTGGTGATGGGAGACTCTGCCATGGCGTGCCGCTTTCTTGTTTGATCCTCTGGACCACGATGATGTATGCGGGATAAAAGGCGAATACGGCCAAGATCAAGGGGCAGGTGACGTGAGACAGGTCAATCGTTGGAAAACCGGGATTGCGATCCTGGCGATGTTGGCCATGGCGGCCTGCACTTCGCGCTACCAGAACCATGGCTACATGCCGCCGCCGGAAGACCTTCAGAACATCGTGGTGGGCGTGGATACCCGCGCCACCGTGGATGACACGATCGGGCCTCCCACCACGTCGGGCGTGCTGCCAGACGGGAACTACTACTACGTTCGCAGCAGGGTGCGCCATTTCGGGGCGTTCCGGCCAGAGGTGGTCGACCGCACGGTCCTCGCGATCAGCTTCGACCAGAACGACACGGTGCGCAACATCGAGACCTTCGGCCTCGACGATGGCCGCCCGGTGCGTCTCACGCGGCGCGTGACCGACAATTCGGTCGAGGGCAACGGCTTCCTCCGGCAGGTCTTCGGCAATATCGGCCGGCTCAATCCCGGCGAGTTCTTCTAGCGTCGCGCTTGTCTGGCCGGCGGTGCTTGCCTAAGAATGGCGGTGCTGTCGGTTCGGGGGCATGGCCCATGTTTTCCAAGGGGCGATACAGGGCGAGGGTCGCGGCGGGGCCCGACGATCTCGCCCGTGCGCAGGCGCTCAGGGCGCGGGTGTTCGGACTGGGTGCCGAGCGCGACGCGGATCACCTCGACGAGGTTTGCCGGCACATGCTGGTCGAGGAGGTCGCGGGCGGTGCGCTTGCCGGGTGCTACCGCTTTCTCGAACTGCCGCATGGCGGCCTGATCGGCCAGAGCTATTCGGCGCAGTTCTATCATCTTGAATCCCTGGTGGAATTTCCCGGCCCGCTGATCGAGATGGGGCGCTTCTGCATCGCGCCGGGGCGGCGCGACCCGGACATCCTGCGCGTGGCCTGGGGGGCGATGACCCGGCTGGTGGATAGGCGCGGGATCGAGATGCTCTTCGGCTGCTCGTCGTTCGCGGGGACCGAGCCGGAGGTTTTCGCGGAGAGTTTCGCGCTCCTGGCGCAGCGCCATCTTGCGCCGGCGCGCTGGCGGCCCGGTGTGCGGTCGGCGCGGGTCGTGCCCTTCGCCGAGATGTTCGCCGACCGGCGTTTCGATCCCCGCGAGGCGATGCGCCGGATGCCATCCCTGCTCAAGACCTACCTGACCATGGGCGGATGGGTGAGCGATCATGCCGTCATAGATTCCGGCATGAACACGATGCACGTGTTTACCGGCGTCGAGATCGCGGCGATCCCGCCCGCGCGGCAGCGGCTTCTGAGGGCCGTGGCGCAGTAGCGCCGCTTGACGGGATCGCGGCGGAAGGATAGGCGGCGCGCATGGCCCAGGCACCGCTTCTCCAGCTTTCCGACATCTCGCTCACCTTCGGCGGAGAGCCGGTATTCGACGACCTCTCGCTCGTGATCCAGCCCGGCGACCGGGTCGCGCTGGTCGGGCGGAACGGGTCGGGAAAATCCACGCTTCTCAAGGTGATGGCCGGTCTTGTTGAACCGGACAAGGGGGAACGGGTGGTGCCGACGGGCATCCGCGTGGGCTACATGGAGCAAGAGCCCGACATGAGCGGCTTCGACACGCTCGGGGCCTTCGCGTCGGCCGCGCTCGAGCCGGGCGAACTCTACCGGGTGGAGCGCGCGGGCGAGGGGCTGAAATTCGACCCCGAGCGCCCGGTCGCGACCGCCTCGGGCGGCGAGCGGCGGCGCGCGGCGCTGGCGCGGATCATGGCCGAAGCGCCCGATCTCATGCTGCTCGACGAGCCGACGAACCACCTCGACATCGAGGCGATCGGCTGGCTGGAGCAGGAGCTGAAGGCGACGCGGGCGGGCTTCGTGCTGATCAGCCACGACCGCGCCTTCCTGCGTGAACTTACCCGCGCAACGCTCTGGATAGACAGGGGAATGACGCGCCGGCAGGAGAAGGGATTCGAGCATTTCGAGGCCTGGCGCGACAAGGTCTGGGAGGAAGAGGATAGCGCGCGCCACAAGCTTGACCGCAAGATCAAGGCCGAGGCCCGCTGGGCCGTGGAAGGCATCAGCGCGCGGCGCAAGCGCAACCAGGGCCGCGTGCGCGCGTTGCAGGACCTGCGGGCCGAACGTGCGGCGCAGATCAGGCGGCAGGGCGCCGCGGCGATGGAGCTGTCCTCGGGGCCGAAATCGGGCAAACGGGTGATCGAGGCGCGGGGAATCGCGAAATCCTACGGTGACAGGAAAATCCTAACGAATTTCGACCTGCGCGTGCAGCGCGGCGACCGGGTGGCGTTCGTGGGCCCGAACGGCGTGGGCAAGACCACGCTGCTGAAGATCCTGCTGGGCGAGGTCGCCCCGGATGCGGGCACGGTCGAACACGGCACCAACCTCGAGGTGGCGGTCTTCGACCAGGCGCGCGCGCAGCTCGATCCCGACATGACGCTTTGGGAGAGCCTGACGGGCGAACCCGACATGCGCGTCGCGGGCAATGCAGATCAGGTCATGGTGCGCGGTCAGCCCCGCCATGTGGTCGGATATCTCAAGGATTTCCTCTTCGACGAGCGGCAGGCGCGGGCGCCCGTGCGCTCGCTCTCGGGGGGTGAGAAGGCGCGGCTTCTGCTGGCCAAGCTGATGGCGCGGGAGAGCAACGTGCTTGTCCTCGACGAGCCGACGAACGACCTCGACATCGAGACGCTGGACCTGCTTCAGGAGCTTCTGGACGACTACGACGGCACCGTCCTGCTGGTGAGCCACGACCGCGATTTCCTCGACCGGGTGGCGGCGACGACGGTGGCGATGGAGGGCGATGGCCGTGCGACCGTCTATGCCGGCGGCTGGAGCGACTACCAGTCGCAGAAACGCGCCGAGGCGCGCGAGGAAAAGCAAGCCAAATCAAGGCAGAGCGAGGCAAAGCCGAAGCAGGACAGAGCGGGGCGGGCGCCGAAGGGCCTGAGCTTCACCGAGCGTCACAGGCTCGAGGAATTGCCCGACGTGATCGCCCGGCTCGAGGCGGAGATCGGCAAGCTCGAGGAGCTTCTGGCCGACCCTGAGCTGTTCACCCGCGAGCCGGTCAAGTTCCGCCGCGCAACCGAGGCGCTGAGCCAGCGCCAGGAGGCGCTGAACGCGGCCGAGGATGAGTGGCTGCGGCTGGCCGAGAAGGCCGAATCCTGACGTCGGTATCCATGTCGGTATCCACGTCGGTATCACGTCGGTGCGAAGGTTAACGAAACGTCACTGCATCCTGAGCGCGCCATCGAGGCGGATAACCTCGCCGTTGAGATAGTCGCATTCGATGATGAACCGGGCGAGGGCCGCGAATTCCGCCGGATCGCCCAGGCGGCGGGGGAAGGGCACGTCGGCGGCGAGCTCGTCCTGGACCTCCTGTGGCAATCCCTTGAGCATGGGGGTCGCGAAGATGCCCGGCGCGATGGCCATGACACGGATGCCCTCGCGCGTGAGATCGCGCGCCATGGGCAGCGTGAGGCCCACGATCCCGCCCTTGGACGCGGCATAGGCCGTCTGCCCCTTCTGTCCGTCGAAGGCGGCGATGGAGGCGGTGTTGACGATCACGCCGCGCTGGCCATTGGCATCGGGATCGTTGCCCGCCATTGCCGCGGCGGCGAGGCGGGCGACGTTGAAACTGCCCACGAGATTGATGTCGATGGTGCGCCGGAACGCGTCGAGCGGGTGCGGCCCGTCGCGGCCCAGCGTCTTGGCCCCCGTAGCGATCCCCGCGCAGTTGATCGCCGCCGTGATCCGCCCCATCGCGTCGCCGGCCTGCGCGATGGCGGCCGCCACGGAGGCTTCGTCGGTCACGTCGGTTTCGACGAACTGCGCGCCGATCTCGCGGGCCACGGCGCGGCCACGCTCGGCATCGCGGTCGAGAAGCGTCACGTCGGCGCCTTCTGCGCGCAGGTGGCGGGCGGTGGCTTCGCCCAGCCCGGAGGCGGCCCCGGTCACGATGGCGGCGGTCCTGGTGATCTGCATGGCGCACCTCGGCATGAGAATTGAACGTCTGTTCAGATACCGCGCCGGGCGGCGCCTGTCAAAGGGGCCGGGTGAGTCGGCGGGACGCGAAACCGAGGCCCATCACCGTGAGCAGAATGCGGATGATGTGGTGCAGCGTGACGAAGGCCGGGTTGGCCTGAAGCGAGAGCGCGACGAGGGCCATCTCGGTCAGGCCGCCGGGGGCGAAGCTGATGAGGAGCACGTCGAACGGCTCGGGCCAGACCAGCAGGAGCAGCCCCGCGAAGAGCGCGGCGAGCGCCAGCATCCCCGCGACCGAGAGCGCCGAGAGCCAGACGCCGCGCAGCAGGAGCCGCCGGTCGAGCCCCTTGAAGCGCAGCCCGAGCGCGACGCCGACGACGATCTGCGCGTCGTTGATGAGCCATTGCGGCAGGCCGATCGTGGCGAGACCCGAAAGGGTGACGGCGCCCGCGGCCAGGAGCGGCCCGGTCAGTTGCCGCGCGGGCAGGCGCAGCAGGATGCCCGCCGCGATGCCCACCCCGAGCGTGGCAAGGACGAGCGGCACCGCCTGCCAGTCGGTGTCGGCGCGGGCGAAGCTCATGCCGGCCGAGCTTCCGACCGGGGCGCCGAGCCAGAGCGAGAGGCCCACGGGCAGGGCGGTGACCACGAAGATGACGCGCAGGAATTGCTGGAGCATCAGGCGCGAGAGGTCGGCGCCGTGCTCCTCGCCGAGCGCGATCGATTCGTAGAGCCCTCCCGGCGCGCCCGCGCAGAGGGCCGTGGCGCGGTCATAGCCGCCAAGACGCCGGAAGATCAGGTAGTTGAGCCCCTGGGCGGTGCCCACGAACCCCGCGAGGGCCGCGACGCTGAGCCCGAGGCGGGCCGGGTCCGAGAAGAGCGCGGGGGTGATCTGCCCGCCGATCATCATGCCGATGAGCCCGATGAAGACGAGCCGGAGCCGTTGCGGGAAGGTATAGCCCGCGGGCAGGAGACCCGGGCGCAGGATGCCGAGGGTGGCCGACATGACGAGAGGGCCGAGCAGGTAGGGAAGCGGCAGTCCGGCCCGGACCGCCAGAGGGGCGGCGACGAGCCAGCCGGCGAGCAGGAGGGCAAGGGTTGCGATGAGACGCGGCATGGCCTGTTGAAGCACCATGGCGGGGGGGTTCAAGGTGGCGTCGTCACCCGGAGGGGAATGGCGTGGTCAAGGGTGATGCGGGGGCGGTGTTTGGAGCGGGTAACGGGAATCGAACCCGTAACTTAAGCTTGGGAAGCTCGCGTGATACCTTTTCACCATACCCGCGTCCGAGGCTCGATTTAAGAGGCGCGGCGGGGACAGTCAAGCGACGTGAAACCGGCGCCTTCGTTAACGGCGCGCACGGTCGGGCGCGGAGCCCGGGCCGCGGTGTGCGTGAGCCGTGGCGCGCAAGCGACTGGTTAACGGGGCGAAGTCCGGGTCGGTATCATGTCGGTATCCACGTCGGTATCGCGTCGGTGGAGGGTGAGTCGGCGCAGGTGTTAACGGGGCGTGCGGTGGTGCGGGTGTTAACTTGTGTCGCGAGGAGGGCCGGGGCGGGTTTGTGTGGAGGACGGGAGGCCCCGGCTCGGGGGCCGGGGCGGTGTTGGGTGGATGGCGCGGAGTCCCGGGTCGGGGGCCGGGGCGGGTTGGCGTGGAGGGGGCGAGGCCCCGGCTCGGGGGCCGGGGCGGGTTTGTGTAAAGGGCGCGGAGTCCCGGGTCGGGGGGAGTGGAGTGGGGCTCACCCCCGTCGCCGGCGTCGGCGGCCGCCGCCTGCGGGGTCCTCGCCCTTGGTGTTGAAGGACGGGTTCGGCAGGGGTGCGATCTTGGCCAGTTCGGGGAAGGGGGCGGTCTTGTGCGGGATCGCGTTGGCGGCGACGAAATGCTCCTGGAACTTGGGCTCGATCGCGGTCTCGACCTTGTGGATCTGGCGCACGGTGCGCTCGATCTCGGCGCGGGCGGCGATGTTGCAGAGCGCGATGCGTGCGCCGGTGCCCGCGGCGTTGCCGGCGCTCGTCACCTTGTCGAGGGGCGCGTCGGGGATCATGCCCAGCACCATGGCATGCAGGGGCGAGATATGCGCGCCGAAGGCCCCGGCCAGCACCACGCGGTCCACGCGGTCCACGCCGCGCTCGTCCATCAGAAGGCGCGCGCCGGCATAGAGCGCGGATTTCGCGAGCTGGATAGCGCGGATGTCGCCCTGGGTCACGGTGATGCGCGGCCCGCCCGTGTCGGAGGCGTCGAAGACGAGATAGCTGTGGGTGCGGCCCTCGGCCACGCAGCGGGAGGTGCCGGTCTGGGCCGCCGAACCGATGAGGCCGGATTCGTCCATGAGGCCCGCCATGCGCAGTTCGGCCACGGCTTCGATGATGCCCGAGCCGCAGATGCCGGTGATGCCGGTCGAGGCGGTGGCTTCGGCGAAGCCCTCCTCGTCGGACCAGAGATCGCAGCCGATCACGCGGAAGCGCGGTTCCTTGGTCTCGGGGTCGATGCGGATCGCCTCGATCGCGCCGGGCGCCGCGCGCTGGCCGCTGCTTATCTGCGCACCCTCGAAGGCGGGGCCGGTGGGCGAGGAACAGGCGAGCACCGAGGTCTTGTCGCCCAGGAGGATCTCGGCGTTGGTGCCCACGTCGATGATGAGCGCGAGGTCGTCGGACTTGCCCGGCTCCTCGGAGAGGGCGACGGCGGCCGCGTCGGCGCCCACATGGCCCGCGATGCAGGGCAGGATATAGGCGCGGGCGCGGGTGTTGATCGCCTCGAGTCCAAGCTCGCGCGCCATGAGCGAGACGCTTTCGGAGGTGGCGAGCGCGAAGGGCGCCTGGCCCAGTTCCACCGGGTCGATCCCGAGGAGCAGGTGGTGCATGACCGGGTTGCAGACCAGCACCACCTCGACGATGAGCGCGGCGTCGATTTCGGCCTCGCGCGCGATTTCCTGTGCCAGCGTGTCGATCGCCTCGCGCACGGCGGCGGTCATCTCGACATCGCCGCCGGGGTTCATCATCGCGTAGCTCACCCGGCTCATGAGATCCTCGCCGAAGCGGATCTGGGGGTTCATGATGCCGGAGCTGGCCTTGACCTCGCCGGTGTCGAGGTCGGTGAGATGCGCCGCGACGGTGGTCGAGCCGAGGTCGATGGCGAGACCGTAGAGCCCGCCCTCGTGCAGGCCCGGCCAGATCTCGATGACGCTTGCCACCGCGTCGCGATGGGACTTGTGCAGCGCGACCGTCACCTGCCACTTGCCCTTGCGGAGCGTCGGCTGGAGCTTGGAGAGAAGCGTGAGATCGGCGCGGATCTCGGGGATCTCCCATTCGCGCTTGAGCGCGCGGGCGAGCCGCTCGAGATCGCCGGTGGGTTCGTGCATGTCGGGCTCGTCCACCTCGACGAAATAGAGGCGGGTGGCGGGGTCCATCTCGATCACGCGGGCGGTGGCGGCCTTGCGCACGACCTGTCGGTGGACCTGGGATTCGGGGGGCACGTCGATGACCACGTCGCGCTGCACCGTGGCCTGGCAGCCGAGGCGGCGGCCGGGTTTCAACCCGCGCTTCTGATCGTAGCGTTCCTCGACCGCGTTCCACTCGGACAGCGCGTCCTCGTGGACGGTGACGCCGTGCTTGGAGAATTCGCCATATCCCGGCGTCACCTGGCATTTGGAGCAGATGCCGCGCCCGCCGCAGACCGAATCGAGATCGACGCCGAGCTGACGCGCGGCGGTGAGGACGGGCGTGCCCGCGGGGAAGCGGCCGCGCTTGCCCGAGGGGGTGAAGACGACGAGGGGATCCTTGGTGTCGGTCATGGCCCGTGCTCCGGTGCTGGGGGTGTCGCGCGCGACGATAGGGGTTTTGGCGGCGGGGGAAAGCCCGATCCCGGCAGTTTGTGACGTGGGCGCGGCATTATTCCGCGTGATCTTCGGGGTCGGCGGTTCCGCGTTGAGTGTTTGACCCGGTAGGGGACGGGTGCGCGGCGATCAGAGGCCCACCATGCGCCGGATGTCGGCCAGGGTGGCGCCGGCGTCGCGATAGGCGGTGATCGCGCGGGCGTCGTCGCGCTTGGCCAGGCGGCGCCCGGTATCGTCCCGGATCAGGCGGTGATGGTGGTAGATGGGCGTGGGCAGGTCGAGGAGATGCTGGAGCAGCGCGTGGATGGGCGTCGCATCGAAGAGGTCCCGGCCGCGGATGACGTGGGTGATGCCCTGGTGGGCATCGTCGAGCACCACCGAGAGGTGATAGGAGCCGAGGAAATCCCGGCGCGACAGGACGATGTCGCCGATCCGGTCGCGCAGATCGGCGTGGTAGTGGAGCTGCGCGCCCGTATCGCCCAGCGGACCGGCGCCGGTTTCGAAAAATCCCACCGTGGCCGGCGCGGCGGCGGCCATGTCGAGGCGCAGTGCCGTGCCCCGGGGCCGCTTGCCGGTGCGCGGGTGGCGCTTGCGGCAGGTGCCGGGGTAGATCAGCCCGTCGGGCCCGTGCAGCGGCGCGCCTTCCTGCGGGGCCGAGGCCGCGGCGGCGATGTCGGCGCGGGTGCAGGTGCAGGGATAGATGAGCCCGCGATCCCAGAGCGCATCGAGCGCGGCCTCGTAGGCGGAGAGGCGGTCGGACTGGCGGAGCGGGGGCGCGTCCCAGGCGAGGCCGAGCCAGGCCAGGTCGTCGAGAAGCTGCGCCTCCCATTCGGGGCGCGAGCGCGCGGTGTCGATATCCTCGATCCGCAGCAGGAAGCGCCCCCCGGCGGCGCGCGCCATGTCATGCGCGAGAAGCGCCGAATAGGCGTGGCCGAGATGCAGGGGGCCGGTCGGGGATGGGGCGAAACGGGTGGCGAATGTCACGCTTTTTCAATGAGGTAAACGGTGGACTTGATGTCGCGCGCGGGCAAGTGCTTGCCCCGTGTCTTGCGCAGGAGCCGCGCCGCGCCGGTGTCGAGCCAGTTGCAGAGCGCGGCCATGTAGCCCGGTTCGTGCTGAAGCGCGTGGTCGTTGAGGCTGAGGCTCAGCAGGCCATCGCGCGGCAGCGCGCGCATCAGCATGTCGAAGGTCTCGGGCGGGGCCGCGCCGACACCGAGAACCCCCGCCGCGGCGATGGCCGGGTAGGCGCCGGGGGCGAGTGGGGGATCGGCCGAGAGGTCGAGCCGGGTGAGGTTGCGGTAGACGCCCTTCGCGGCGGCCTCGTCGAGCATGGGCTGGCTGGGGTCCGTGCCGTCGATCACGGTGAAGCCCGCGTCGCGCAGCGCGAGCCCCGAGAGCCCCGTGCCGCAGCCGAAATCCAGCACCGGCGCGTCGAGCGTGGCGCGGCGGGCAAGCGCGCGGGCCACGCGTTCGGGCGCGGCATAGCCCGCCTCGGTCAGCTCCGCGTCGTAGGTCGCGGCCCAGCGGTCGTAGATGTCGTCGGTCTCGACCTGGCTTGCGGGACGATACACGTGGTCCAGAAACTTGTCACTCATGGGGCCAGTTAACCACGCCCCCCGGGCGGCGTCCAGTTCAGGCCGCGTCGAGCGACTGCCGGAGCGGGTAGGCGGAGAGCCAGTCGGTCCAGGCCGACTTGGCGCGGTCGGTATAGGCCTTGTAGCGGTCGCGGCGGCCGCGGCGCCCGCCCTTCAGCCCGTCGACGGGGCGGAAGAGACCGAAATTGACGTTCATCGGCTGGAAGGTCTTGGCCTCGGCGCCGCCGGTGATGTGGTGGATGAGCGCGCCCATGGCGCTGTCATGGGGGGCGGTGGGGATCTCGTGACCGGCGAGCCGTGCCGCGGAAAGGCGCCCGGCCAGAAGGCCCATCGCGGCGCTTTCCACGTAGCCCTCGACGCCGGTGATCTGGCCGGCGAAGCGGATATGGGGCCGGGAGCGGAGGCGCATCCGGTCGTCGAGCAACGTGGGCGAGTTGATGAACGTGTTGCGATGGATGCCGCCCATGCGCGCGAACTGAGCGCTCTCGAGACCAGGAATCATTCTGAAAACAGCAGCTTGCGCGCCGTATTTCATCTTGGTCTGGAAGCCCACGATATTGTAGAGTGTGCCCAGCGCGTTGTCGCGGCGAAGCTGGACGATGGCATGGGGTTTCACATCGGGCTGATGCGGGTTGGTGAGCCCGACGGGCTTCATCGGGCCGTGACGCAGGGTTTCGCGTCCGCGCTCGGCCATGACCTCGATGGGCAGGCAGCCGTCGAAATACTGCGCGGTCTCGCCCTCGCGGAACTCGGTCTTCTCGGCGGCGAGCAGCGCGTCGATGAAGGCCTCGTAGGTGGGTTTGTCCATCGGGCAGTTGAGATAGGCGGTGCGCTCTTCCTCGGTCTCGCCCTTGTCGTAGCGCGACTGCATCCAGGCGCGGGACATGTCGATGGAGTCGAAATGCACGATTGGCGCGATCGCGTCGAAGAAGGCGAGCCGGTCGGTGCCGGTCTCGGCCGCGATGGCCTGCCCGAGGGCGCCCGAGGTGAGCGGGCCGGTGGCGATGATCCAGTGGCCCTCGGCGGGGAGCGTCGTGACTTCGCCGGTCTCGACCGAGACGAGAGGATGGGCGCGGAGCCGCTCGGTCACGCCGCGCGCGAACGCCTCGCGGTCAACGGCGAGCGCGCCGCCCGCGGGCAGGCGGTGGCGGTCGCCCATCTCCATGATGAGCGAGCCGGCGGCGCGCATTTCCCAGTGCAGGAGCCCCACGGCGTTCTGTTCGTCGTCGTCGGAGCGGAAGGAGTTGGAGCACACCATCTCGGCCAGATCGCCGGTCTGGTGGGCGAAGGTGCCCACATGGGGGCGCATCTCGTGGATCACCACGGGGATGCCGTGGGTCGCGGCCTGCCAGGCGGCTTCGGAGCCGGCCATGCCGCCGCCGACGATATGGAGTGTCTCTGTCATGGGGGCGATTTAGGGCATGAGCCGCGGCGAGGGAAGGGCAGGCCCGGGTTTCGTGCGAGAAAGGGCGCGGGACATGCAGGACATCGGGCGCCCCGGCACCCAACGCGCCGGGGTCGCGGAACGCGGCGCGATCAGTCGCCCTGTCTCGGCCGGCAGATGAGCAGGTCGGCGGGCGGATCGCGCATGAGGTCGGTCACGAGGCTTCCCAGAAGCGCGCGCTGCTGACCCACGCGGCCATGCGCGCCGAGGGCGAGCAGGGCGGGGCCGCCGCGGCGCAGCTCGTCGCCGAGGATCTGGTGCGCGCTGCCCGCGTCCATGCGGGTTTCGCCGATCCGCCCGGGCAGGGTCTGATCGGCGCGCCAGGCGGCGTCGGCCTCGCGGGCCTCGCGCCGGAAACTCGCCTCGAGCGCGCCCGAATCGTGCCGGGCGAGCATGCCGCGATAGGGGATGTGCAGCGCGTGGACCGGGGTGATCGGTGCGTCGGGGCAAAGCTCGGCCGCGAGACTGGCCGCCGCCGCGCTGGCCGGCGAGAAATCGGTCGCGACGATGACGCGCTCATGCGGGCCGCTGACCGGCTCGCTCACCATCAGGACGGGCGTGGCGGAGAGGCGCGTGATCCGCTGTCCGGTGGTTTCGCGCACCGCGTCGAAAAAGGCGCGGGGCCGGTGGACCCCCAGCACGAGCAGGGCCGGGTCGGTCTTTTGCGTCTCGGCCAGGATCTCGGCGGTGGGGTCGCCGGGGCGCACCCGCAGGTCCACGTCGAGACCCTTGCAATCCCGCTCGATGAGGCTGTTCAGGGCCTTTTCGCTGGCCATGACCTGCGCGTCGGTGACGTCGGCGGGCGCCGCGTCGTCGACGATGGCGAGCAGGGCGAGGTCGGCGCCGGTCTGACGGGCGAGCATGACCGCCCGCTGGAACGCGCGGTCGGACCGGGCGGACAGGTCGGTTGCGACGAGATAGGTGTGCGGCATCGGGACCTCCCACATGTTTCTTCGAGGGCGCGCCTCCCTGCTACCGACATGGAGGAGGAGGCCGGGCTTTGCAACGGGTTGAAATGCCGCAAGCGGCGGAACCACAGGTGGAATCCGCGCGTTTCCCCCGAAAGCAAGGGAGAGCGAGATGAGCACACCGAAAAAGGACCAGTCACACAATGCCGACGAGAAGGCGAGTGACGACACGGTCGCCAAGCCCGACAACGCGATCAATCCCGACGACGCGTTCGGCAAGCCGGAAGAGGGCGAGGAATGGACCCACTCGGCCATGAACGAGGCGCTGCGCAAGCCCGCCTACAAGACCGGGAAGGGCAAGACCGCGAAGAAGCAGGTCGATGACCTGAAGGATGATTGAGGAGGAAAGACGATGTCCGATCCGAGCATCAAGGACGAAGAGACGTATGAAGAGCTGAAGGACCAGGGCTATTCCAAGGAGAAGGCCGCGCGCATCGCGAATGCGCAGGCCAATGACAGCATGAAGCCGTCGAAGAAGGGCGGGAAGCATCCGCCCTACGAGGAATGGAGCAAGGACGAGCTTTATGACAAGGCCCAGGAGGTCGGCATCGACGGCCGCAGCGACATGACGAAGGACGAGCTGATCGAAGCCTTGCGCAACAGGTAAGGCGCAGACCCTCAGCGCGTCGAGGCGCGGCGCAGCATCTCGGCGGCGTCGGGGTGGTCGAGAAGGGCTTCGGACACTTCGAACTCATGATGCGGCCGGGGGGCGTGGCCGGGGATCCTGCGGCTCAGCGCCTCGTCCAGGTCGGGCGGCAGTGCGGCGCGGGTGCGGGTGTCGACCAGCAGCGTCTCGGCGGCGATCCCCTCGGCATAGATGATCTGGTGTTCGTCGAAAAGGATCTGGAAATAGTCGACGAAGCCGCCATCCTCCTGCACGATCGTGGTGCCGTTCACAAGGTGCCGCGCCCGCACGAGGATCTCGTTGCGGCCCGCGCCCAGCGCGTCGGAGCGCTGGTAGATGAAGAGGCGGTGATCGGGGCTGACCAGCAGGTCGCCGGTGTTGTTGAGCGCGCCCGCGCGGATGCGGATGGGCGCGAAGCTGCCGGTGGCGCGCATGGTCGAGGCGCCGATCCAGCGCACGGTCTGCGGGCCGTCGTCGCGGGTGAGCACCCGGACGCCTTCGCGCAGCGCCTCGATGGGGGTCTGGGCGCCGGAGGCCATCGTGATCCTCGTCCCGCGCGTGAAGGAGACGCAGGCCACCTGTGCGAACTTGGTGCGGGCGCTGTCCCGGTCGATCCCGACGAGCGTGTAGTCGATCTTGGCCTCGAGCGGCGCGAGGGGGAGGGCGAAGACCTGCTCCACGTCGCCCGCCGCGTCCACCTCGACCATGACGATGATCTCGGTCGTGGCGCCCTGGCTCGACATGAAGGTGAGGCAGGCGTCGAGACAGAGCCGGTTGCCGGGGACGCCCACGCGGCTGCCGGAGGCGACGAGAAAGCCGCCGTCGGGCCGGGTTTCGAGCGTGAGGCGCACGGGGGTCGCCCCGGCGCGCAGCTCGTAGGTGTCGTCGAGGTCGAGCTCGGCCGCGAAGGAGATCGGATCACCGAGATTTGCGCCGGCCACGACGTTGAAGACCGCCGCGCGATAGACGGGCAGTGTCTGGGTCAGGGACGGTCCGGGGTCGGTCATCTGGTCTTGGTCCGTTCGAAACGGGGCGGTTTTCACTTCACACGCCCGGATGTAGGCTGCATTTATGGCGGCAACGGGACGGGAAGCCGGTGATTTGCCGGCGCATCCCCGCGAATCGCATCCCCATCGACGGCATCGCAACAGGAGGACCAGAATATGGATTTCGGGCTTAAGGGTAAACGGGCACTTGTCTGCGCCTCGAGTCGCGGGCTCGGCCTTGGCTGCGCGCGGGCGCTGGCCGGCGAGGGCGTGCACCTCGTCATGAACGCGCGCGGCAAGGACGTGCTCGAGGACGCGGCGCAGAAGATCCGCGACGAGTTCGGCGTCGAGGTCGAGACGGTGGCGGCGGACGTGACCACCGAGGACGGGCGCAAGCCGCTCATCGACGCGGCGGGCGAGGCGGATATCCTCGTCAACAACGCGGGCGGGCCGCCGCCGGGGATGTGGCAGGACTGGGACCGCGAGGATTTCATCCGCGCGCTCGACGCCAACATGCTGGCGCCCATCGCGCTCATCAAGGCGCTGGTGCCGGGGATGATGGAGCGCGGGTGGGGCCGGGTGGTGAACATCACCTCGCAATCGGTCAAGGCGCCGATCCCGGTTCTCGGCCTCAGCAACTCGGCGCGCGCGGGGCTTACCGGCTACGTCGCGGGCACGTCGCGGCAGGTGGCCGGATCGGGTGTCACGATCAACAACCTGCTGCCCGGCATCCACGATACCGACCGTGCCGACGCGCTCGACCGGGCGGTGTGCGAGAAGGAGGGGATCAGCATGGAGGAGGCGCGCGCGCGGCGATGTGCGGGAATCCCGGCGGGACGTTACGGCACGGCCGAGGAGTTCGGGGCCGCCTGTGCCTTCCTCTGCAGCCGGCACGCGGGCTTCATCGTCGGTCAGAACATCCTGCTGGACGGGGGCGGCGTGAACGCGACGCTGTGACGGCGCGGTCCCGAGGTTGCGCAGGGGGCGGTGTGTTGGTATCGGCAGCATGATCTTCCGATAAATTCGGTCGGAAAAGCCACGCGAGGTTCCGTTGAGCGAAGCCCCCCCGAGACTCGAGGTGCGAAACCTCACACGCCGCTATGACGGGCGCGTGGTCGTCGATGACCTGTCCTTCAGCGTGATGGCGGGGCAGGTGACGTGCCTCCTGGGTCCGTCGGGTTGCGGCAAGTCGACGACGCTTCGGATGATCGCGGGCGTCGAGATGCAGGACGAGGGCGAGATCTTCGTGGATGGCCAGCTCATCTGCGACACGGTCTTCCGCGTCCCGCCCGAGCGGCGGCAGATCGGGTTGATGTTCCAGGACTTCGCGCTGTTCCCGCATCTGAGCGTGACCGACAACGTGGCCTTCGGCCTGAGCGGCGACAAGGCGGCACAGGCGGCGCGGGTCGCGGAACTGCTCGAGCGGGTGGGGCTCGGGGACTACGGCTCGGCCTTCCCGCACGAGCTTTCGGGCGGCGAGCAGCAGCGCGTTGCGCTGGCGCGCGCGCTGGCGCCCGAGCCGCAGGTGATGCTCATGGACGAGCCGTTCTCGGGGCTCGACAACCGCCTGCGCGACGGCATCCGCGACGAGACGCTCGACATCCTGCGCGAACAGGGCACCGCGGTGCTGCTCGTCACCCATGAGCCCGAGGAGGCGATGCGCATGGCCGACGAGATCGCGCTCATGCGGGGCGGGCGGATCGTGCAGATGGGCGCCCCCTACAACATCTACAACGCGCCGGTGGACCGCGAATGCGTGGCCTTCTTCTCGGACGTGAACGTGATCCGGGGGCGGGTGAAGGGCGCGCTGACCGAAACGCCGTTCGGCAAGTTCTTCACCCCCGGCGTCGAGGACGGGCGCGAGGTCGAGATCGTGATCCGTCCGCAGCACGTCAAGATCGACTTCGACCGGGGCGGACGCGGGCCCAACCCCACGATGGCCGAGGGCACGCCGGTGCGCGGCGAGGTGGTGCGCGCGCGGTTCATGGGCAACGAGAGCCTCGTGGAATTCCGCATGGCCCATGACGGGTCGATCATGCGCGCGACCGTCCCCGGCGTGTTCCTGCCCGCGAACGGCACGGTGCTGTGGCTCATGATCCGGCGCGACAAGTGTTTCGTCTTTCCGGTGGAGGAGCGCGATGGCTGAGCTTGCGGGCAGACATGCGGTGGTCACGGGCGGCGCGGGGGGTATCGGGCTTGCCTGCGCGCGGGGCCTTGCGGAGGCGGGCGCGCGGGTGACGATCCTCGATCTCGACGAGGAGACCTGCACGCGGGGCCGCGAGACGCTGGCCGAGGCGGGATGCCCGGTCGAGAGCGTGGCCTGCGACGTCGCGGACCGCGCGGCCTGCGAAGCCGCGTTCGCGGCGATCGGCGCGACCGATATTCTCGTGACCTGCGCGGCGATCGTCCGACCGGCCCGCATCCTCGAGTTCGACCCCGAGGACTGGCACCGCGTCCTCGAGGTCAACCTCACCGGCACCTTCCATTGCGCGCAGCTTGCCGGGCGGCAGATGGTCGAGAGGGGCTGGGGCCGGATCATTACCCTGTCGTCGGTGAACGGCCAGATCGCGAATATCGGGCGCGGCGCCTATGCCTGCTCCAAGGGCGGTGTGGACATGCTGACCCGGCTTCTGGCGGCGGAGCTGGGCGACAGGGGCGTCACGGCGAACGCGGTCGCGCCCATTCCGGTGGACACGCCCATGATCCTCGAGGCGCATGGGCCGCAGGATCGCGCGCTCTGGCACGCGCAGACGCCGAACCCGCGCTACGCGCGACCCGACGAGGTGGCCGATGCGGTCGTCTTTCTTGCCTCCGAGCGCGCCGGTTTCGTCAACGGCCACATCCTGAACGTCGATGGCGGGTTCATGGCCTCGGGCATCTTGCCGCGGTGAGCGGGAAAATCGGGATTTCCCGGCAGAAGGACCGCATTGCTTCTTTCACATCCGTGCAAGACCGCTTAGATACAACTTGCGAAAATTCCGGGCCGGGACGAAAGCAGGCCCGAAAACGGGAGACATCCAATGCTGAACAATATCGGGCCCATGGGTCTTGTCCTGATCGCCGTGGTCGTGCTCGTCCTTTTCGGACGCGGCAAGATCTCGTCGCTCATGGGTGAGGTGGGCAAGGGCATCACCTCGTTCAAGAAGGGCATCAGCGAGGGCAACAAGGAACTCGAGGACGACAGCGACGACGAGGTCGAGCAGGCCCGCGACGTGACGCCGAAAAAAGACAAGACCAAGGTCTGAGTGACATAAATGTTCGATCTTGGCTGGACCGAGCTTCTGGTCATCGGAATCGTGGCGTTGATCGTCGTGGGGCCGAAGGACCTGCCGGGCATGTTCCGGACCGTGGGGCGGTTCGTGGGCAAGGCCAAGGGCATGGCGCGCGAATTCAGCCGGGCGATGCATGATGCCGCCGACGAGTCGGGCGTGAGCGACATGCAGAAGACGCTGAAGGCGGCGTCGCGGCCGCTCAACTCGGCGATGGACAGCGTCAGGAAGGCCAGCGACGACTTTACCCGCCAGACGATGGAAAGCGGCAAGCCCAAGGGCGAGAAGACGGGCGAGACCAAGACCGGAGCCAAGGACGAGGCGACAGCCAAGCCCGAGGCCGAGGCGAAGGAGCCCGCCAAGGGCGCGGCGAAGACGGCAACCGGCAAGGCGACGACCAAGGCGCCCGCCAAGTCCTCGAAGGCCGGTGATGGCGCGAAAGCGAAGGCGGCAAAACCGGCGGCCAAGGCCGCGCCGGCGAAGACCGGCAAGACCGCGACCGCCAAAAGCACCAAAAAGGATAGCGCCGCCAAGACGCCGGCGAAAAAGCCCGCCGCGACGAAGAAGGCCCCGGCCAAGGGCGGCGCGAAGACGCCCGGCGCCAAGTCGACCGCGGCGCGCAAGACGGCCCCGAAGGAGACCGCGGCCACCTCCAAGGCGAAATCCGGGACCAAGTCATGAGCTACGCGGCCAATCCGGCCGCGACCACGCGCGCGCCGTTCCTTTTGCGGATACCTTTCGGGTTTGTGGCCTTCATCCTGGGCGCGGTCGCGACATTCATGTTCGGCGATCGGATCATCGAAATCGTTTTCGCGCCGCTTTGCCAAGGCTTGCGCGCAGGAAACAGTCAGGCCGAGTGCCAATTGATCTACTCGGCCCCGCTTGAACGGTTCACCCTGATGATCGAGCTTGCGATGTTAGGTGGTGCGATCCTGGCGCTTCCTTGCATCTTCCATCAGATCGCGCGCAACACGGCCCGCCGCATGATGCACCGCTCGGAGCGGTTGATAGTTCCGCATTCGCTTGCGACCCTGCCACTGGCCCTGCTGGGTGCGGTGATCGCGATCTTCGTGCACGCGCCCGCCCTGACCGCACGATTCTCGAGATACCTGGACACGTTTTTTCAAGGTGAGGTCGCTTCGTTCTTCATGAGCGAATATCTCAGTTACGCGGTGGGTCTTGCCGGGGTATATGCCGTGTTGACGCTGGTTCCGAACGTCGCGCTGCTGATCTGGCGGTCGCGCCGCCTGCCGCCCGTGCCTGACACGAAAGAATGGGACGTCTTCGAATGAGCCAGACCGAGACACGCGACGACGAGATCGAGGACAGCGCCGCGCCCCTGATCGAGCACCTGGCGGAGTTGCGCACGCGGCTGATCAAATGCGTCGTGGCGTTCATCGTGGGGATGGTGGTCTGCTTCACCGTGGCGACACCCATCTTCAATTTCCTGACCGGCCCGCTCTGCAAGGTGCTGGCCGAGCGGGGACAGGATTGCGACCTGATCTTCATCAGCCCGCAGGAAGGGTTCTTCGTGGCGATCAAGGTGTCGCTGCTGGGCGGGTTCATCCTGTCCTTTCCCTATCTCGCCAACCAGATGTGGCGCTTCGTGGCGCCGGGCCTCTACAAGTCCGAGAAGGGCGCCTTCCTGCCGTTCCTGATCGCGTCGCCCTTCATGTTCTTTCTCGGCGCGGCCTTCGCGTTCTACGTGGTCACGCCCCTCGCCTATGACTTCTTCCTGGGGTTCCAGCAATTCGGGCAGGCCGGCGAGGCGGTGCCGGACGGCAACCCGCAGAATGCCGCGCCGCTGTCGGTGGTGTTCCAGGGCTCGGCGCAGGAATATCTCAACCTCACGGTCAAGTTCATCGTGGCCTTCGGCCTCTGCTTCCAGCTTCCGGTGCTGCTTACGCTGATGGGCAAGGCGGGGCTGGTCACGGCGGTGGGCTTGAAGGCGGTGCGCAAATACGCCGTGGTCGGCATCCTGGTGCTGGCGGCGCTCGTGACGCCGCCCGATGTCATCACCCAGATCATCCTCTTCGCGGTGGTCTACGGCCTTTACGAGATCTCCATTCACCTCGTCGCCCGGGTCGAGCGCAAGCGCGAGGAGCGGCTGCGGGCCGAGGGTCTCTGGTTCGAGGATGACGACGAGGACGAGGCCGAGGCCGGCGCGGCGATCGAGGCCGAGGGCAGCGAGCTTCACCCCGACGAGATCGACGAGGACGGCAAGCCATGAGCGACGCGCTCGAGCGCATCGCGGCGGCGCTGGAGCGGATGGCCCCGGCGCCGATGGAGGCCCCGGATTTCGGGGCGGCGGACGCCTTCGTGTGGCATGTGGAGCCCGACCGGCTGAGCCCCGTGGAGCGGGTCAACCGCGTGGACATGAGCCTTCTGCTTGGCATCGACCGGGCGCGCGACACGCTGCTGGAGAACACGCGGCATTTCGCGCGGGGGCTGCCTGCGAACAACGCGCTTCTGTGGGGGGCGCGGGGGATGGGCAAGTCGAGCCTCGTGAAGGCCGTTCATGCCGCCGTCCGCGAGGAAGGGCACGACACGCTCAAGATCGTGGAACTCCAGCGCGAGGACCTGCCGAGCGTGGGGCGGCTTCTGAACCTGCTGCGGCGGAGCGACGCGCGCTTCGTGCTTTTCTGCGATGACCTGTCCTTCGGCCATGACGATCAGCACTACAAGTCGCTGAAGGCCGTGCTCGACGGGGGGATCGAGGGCCGGCCCGAGAACGTGGTCTTCTACGCGACCTCGAACCGCCGTCACCTGATGCCGCGCGACATGATCGAGAACGAACGGTCGAGCGCGATCAACCCGAGCGAGGCGGTCGAGGAGAAGGTTTCGCTCAGCGACCGGTTCGGGCTGTGGCTCGGGTTCCACCCCTGCGATCAGGAAAGCTATCTCGCCATGATCCGCGGCTATTGCGATGCGCATGGCATCGAGATCGACGACGAGACGCTGCGCGCCGAGGCGATCGAGTGGCAGGCGACGCGCGGGGCGCGGTCCGGCCGCGTGGCGTGGCAGTATTTCACCGATCTGGCGGGGCGGCGCGGCGTGAAGGTGCCGGCGGGGTGAACCACGCCCGAGCGTGACGCGCTCAGCCCTTGCCGCGATGCTTGCGGTCGAGGGGGACGCCGAACAGCTCCATGCGATGCCCCTGAAGCCTGTAGCCGAGGCGGCGTGCGATCTTTTCCTGAAGCGCCTCGATCTCGGGGTCGCAGAATTCGACCACGTCGCCGGTGGTCACGTCGATCAGGTGGTCGTGATGCTCGCGCTCGGCGTCCTCGTAACGGGCGCGACCGTCGCCGAACTCGACCCGTTCAAGGATGCCGGTTTCCTCGAAGAGCTTCACCGTGCGGTAGACCGTGGCAAGGGAAATGCGCGAATCGCGGGCCGAGACGCGGGCATAGAGCTCGTCCACGTCGGGGTGATCCTCGGCATTCTCGAGCACCGTGGCGATCACCCGGCGCTGTTCGGTCATGCGCAGACCGCGGGCCTCGCAGCGTTCGATGATGGTGTCTGACATGGGCCGGACCCGTGGCGATGGTTGCGTCGTGGGCCAGAGGGATAGCCCGACGCGCGCGGGCTTTCCAGCCCTTTTCAAAGAAGGTCGGGTTCGCGCCCGATCCGGGCCGCGAGGCGCGCGACGCTGAGGCCCTGCACGATGATCGAGAAGACCACCACGAGATAGGTCGCGGTCAGGATCACGGGTTTCCATTCGGTGTCGGGCAGGCTGAGCGCGAGGGCGACCGAGATGCCGCCCTTGAGCCCGCCCCAGGTCATGATGCGCACCACGCCGGTCTCGAAGCTGCGAAAGGGCCGGAGCAGCAGTACGGGCACCGCGACGGCCGCGAAACGGCCGAACAGGGCGAGCGCGATCGAGAGGGTGCCGGCGACGAGATAGTCGAACTCGAAGGCGACGGCGAAGACCTCGACCCCGATCATGAGGAAGAGGACGGCGTTCAGGATCTCGTCGATGATCTTCCAGAACCCGTCGACATATTGGCGCGTGGTCTCGCTCATCCCGTGCTTGGTGCCCACGTCGCCGATGAGCAGGCCCGCGCAAACGGCCATGATCGGGGCCGAGACATGCAGGTAGACGGCCAACTCGTAGCCGCCGAAGGCGAGGCCGAGTGTCAGCAGAACCTCGAGCGAATAATCGTCGATGAGCCGCATGACGCGGAAGGTGAGCCAGCCGAGGACGACGCCCAGGATCGCGCCGCCCAACGCCTCCTGAACGAAGAGGCGCGCGGCATGGGCAAGGCCCGAGCCGTGCTGCTCGCCGCTGGGAAAGGCGAGGCCCACGAGGATGAGGAAGACCACGTAGGCCACGCCGTCGTTGAAGAGGCTCTCGCCCGCGATCTTGGTTTCGAGCGACTTGGGCAGGTTTGCCTCGCGCAGCACGCCCAGCACCGCCACCGGGTCGGTGGGCGAGACCACCGCGCCGAAGACGAGCGCGATCAGAAGCGGCATCCCGGTGATCCACGAGAAGCCCGCGCCGATGATGAGCGTCGAGAGGGCGACACCGAGCGTCGCCATGAGGAAGATGATCCGCGCCTCGGCACGCAGGTCGGCGATCTTGACATGAAGCGCGCCCGCGAAGAGCAGAAGGCCCAGCATCCCCTCGAGCAGCGCGTCGGAAAATTCGAGTTCGAGCACGATGGAGCGCACCTCGTCCGCCATGCCGAGCGCGGGAAAGAGGAAATCGACACTCATCACCGCGAAGGAGGCCAGAAGCGCCACGATAAGGATGCCGATGGCGGAGGGAAGCTTGAGAAACAGGTAGTTGATCGCGCCGAAGACGCCCGCGAGGACGATGAGAAGCGAGGCGATTTGCAGCAGGTTCATGTCTGTGCGGTCCGGGCGCGAAGGCGGATGACGTGGCGTCCCGCCTACCACGCCCCCCGGGAGGGTGCCAGAGTTTACGTGCCGCAGAACGTGCGCTGCACCACCTCCGAGGGCGTGGGCGGACGGGTGAGATCGGCGTATGCGGGCTGCGCCTCGTAAGGGGTCGCGAGGGCGTCCATCAGCCGCTCGAACGGGGCGAGATCGCCCGCCACGGCGGCCTCGATCATCTGCTCGATCCGGTGGTTGCGGGGGATCACCCAGGGGTTCGCGGCGCGCATCGTGGCGGTCGGGTCCTCTTCGGTCTCAAGCCGCGCCTGCCAGCGCGCGGCCCATGCGTCGAAGGCCGCGCGGTCGGTGACCTGGTCGCGCGCGTCGCCGTCGGCGAGGGCGCGGAAGGTGTTGGTGAAGTCGGCCTGTCCCTCGGTCATCAGCGCCAGCAGCTCGTCGATGAGCGGCTGGTCTTCGGGCGCGGCCTCGGCCAGGCCGATCTTGCACCCGAAGGCGGCGCGGCGCTCGCGCGCGATGAGGTCGGGCATGGCGTGGATGTCGCGCGTCATCTCCTCGACCGCGGCGTCCTGATCGTCGTGGAGCGGCACGAGGCAGGTGGCGAACTGCGCGAGGTTCCAGACGATCACGTTGCGCTGGTTCGAATAGGCGTAGCGGCCATGGGCGTCGATCGACGAAAAGACCGTGTCGGGGTGGAAGCGATCCATGAAGGCGCAAGGCCCGTAGTCGATCGTTTCGCCCGAGAGCGCCGTGTTGTCGGTGTTCATCACGCCATGGATGAAGCCCACGCCCTCCCACGCCGCGATGAGCCGGGCCTGCCGCGCGATCACCGCGCGCAGAAGCTGGGCCGGGGTCTCCGTTTCGGGGTAGTGGCGCGCACGGGTATAATCGAAGAGCCGGCGCAGCGAGGCGAGATCGCGGCGGGCGAGAAAGACCTGGAAGGTGCCGACCCGGATATGGCTTGCGGCCACGCGGGTGAGCACCGCACCGGGCAGGCCGCCCTCTTCGCGGAACACCGGCTCTCCGGTGGTGACGGCGGCGAGGGCGCGGGTGGTCGGGATGCCGAGCGCATGCATCGCCTCGCTGACCACGTATTCGCGCAGGACCGGGCCCAGCCACGCGCGCCCGTCGCCCATGCGGCTGTAGGGGGTGGGGCCGGAGCCCTTGAGCTGAATGTCGCGGCGCTTGCCGTGCCGGTCGATCACCTCGCCCAGGAGGATCGCGCGCCCGTCGCCGAGCTGGGGCGAGAAGCCGCCGAACTGATGCCCGGCATAGAGCTGGGCGAGGGGCGCCGCGCCCTCGGGCACGGCGTTGCCGGAGAAGATGGCGGTGAGGTCGGCCTCGTCGGTATCGCGCGTGTCGATCCCCAGCTCGTCGGCCAGCGGGCGGTTGAAGGCCACGAGCGCCGGTGCCTTGACCGGCGTGGGGTCGAGGCGGGTGTAGAACCCGGCGGGCAGGGTGGCATAGCTGTTGTCGAAGGGAATCGTGAGGGTCATCGCGGGCTTTCAGAGTTTGCGGCTCATCAGCATGTAGTCCTCGCGCGGGGAAAATCGAAGGCGTTCGTAGAGCGCGCGGGCCTTCGCGTTCTCGCGATGCACCTCGAGATGGAGGGCGCGGAGCCCGTGCGCGGCGAGCGCCTTGGGCAGCGAGCGCAGGATCTCGCTTCCGATGCCGCGACCGCGCACGCCGGGACGGATGTAGATCTCGTCGAGGAAGCCGTCGAGCCCGCCGAATTCGAGCGACCAGCCGAAGGAGATGGCGGCGTAGCCGATCGGCGCACGGCGTGGGCCGGCAAGGTAGACGGCGCCATGCGGCGAGCCGTCGAGCAGGGGCACGAGGGCCAGTTCCCGCGTCTCGTCGTCCTGCGTGATGCCTTCCTCGGCGTGGAAGGCCGCCACGAGCGGCAGGAGCGCGGTGAGGTCATCAGCGGTGGCGAGGGTGAGCGCGGTCATGGTCTGGCCAGCCTTTCGGTCAGGAGGTCGAAAAATCCGTCGGCGTCGATATCGCCCAGGAAAAGCGCGTTGGGCGGGCGGTCGGTCACGCCCCACCAGTCGGCAACGGTCATGCCCATGGTCAACTCGGAGCGCGTCTCGATCTCGACATTGATGCGGCGACCCGAGAAGAGGTCGGGCGCGAGCAGCCACGCGATGACGCAGGGATCGTGGAGCGGGGCGCCGGCGGTGCCGAATTTCTCGGGGTCGTAGCGGTCGAGGAACCCCGTCAGGTCGGCCACGGCGCGCGCGACGGGTGTGCCGATGGCGCGGATCCGGTCGTTGCGCGCGCGGGTGACGAGGGCCTTGTGCGTGACATCCAGCGGGATCACGGTAAGCGGGACGCCGGATCGGAACACGATATCAGCGGCTTGCGGGTCGACATGGATGTTGAACTCGGCCGCCGGCGTGACGTTGCCGCCGCCCACGCGCGCGCCACCCATGAGCACGATCCCGGCCACGCGCGGTGCGATGTCGGGCGCGCGAGTGAGCGCGGTCGCGATGTTGGTGAGCGGCCCGAGCGCGCAGAGGGTGACGGTGCCCCCGGGCGCCGCGCGCAGGGTGTCAATGATCCGGTCGACGGCGTGGGTCTCGGCCAGCGGCAGGCGCGGCGCGGGGAGGTCGGGACCGTCGAGGCCGGTGCGGCCATGCACATGTTCGGCGGTGACGAGAGGCCGGGTGAGCGGGCGGTCGCAACCGGCATGGACCGGAACATGAGGTTTGCCCGCCAACTCTCGGACGATACGCGCATTTCGCGTGGTCAGCGCCAGCGGCACGTTGCCCGCCACGCAGGTGATGGCGAGCACCTCCAGCGCGTCGGGACTGGCAAGCGCCAGAAGGATCGCGACGGCGTCGTCCTGGCCGGGATCGGTGTCGATGATGATCTTGCGCGGGGCCATGGCGGCACCTTGGCGGGCGGTGTCGGGGTTGTCTAGGCCGTGGCCTCGAGCGCCGCGACGATGGGCGAGAAATCCGCCGCCCTGAGCGAGGCGCCGCCCACCAGCGCGCCGTCCACGTTCGAGACCGCGAAGATCTGCGCCGCGTTGTCGGGCTTCACCGAGCCGCCGTAGAGGAGACGGACCGAGCGCCCGACGCCCGCGCCGAAGCGGCGTTCGAGGCGGGAGCGGATGAAATCATGCACCTCGCCGATCTGGTCGGTGGAGGGCACCTTGCCGGTGCCGATGGCCCAGATCGGCTCGTAGGCGATCACGGTGTTGTGGCCCGTGGCGCTGTCGGGGACCGAGAGCGAAAGCTGCGCGCCGATGATGTCGAGCGTGTTCTGTGCCTCGCGCTGCGCGAGGGTTTCGCCCACGCAGATGATCGCGGTGAGGTTCTCGGCATGGGCGGCGCGCGCCTTCTCGCGGACCATGGCGCTGTCCTCCTCGTGCGCCTCGCGGCGCTCGGAATGGCCGAGGATCACGGCGCGCGCGCCCGCGTCGCGCAACTGGAGGGCGGAAATGTCGCCGGTATGCGCGCCCGAGGCTTCCGCGTGGCAATCCTGCCCGCCGATCAGAACGGGGCCAGCGACGCGCGCGGCGCGTTCGATCAAGGTGGCGGGGGGGCAGAGGATGAGGTCGACGACGCTTTCGGCATGGTCGCGGGCCAGTGTCTCGATCTCCACAAGATTCCGGCCCGTGCCGTTCATCTTCCAGTTTCCGGCGGCAAGTTTGCGGCGCATGTCAGTGAAGCCCTCTCAGCGTGTCCCGCGCGAGATCGCAGGCGATGCCGGGATCGTCAAGGGCCGCGTCGGGCAGGGACCAGTAGGGCATGGCCACCGGCGTCCCGTCGGGGCGCGCGGGCATCCAGCGCTCGGCGCCCATCGCCTCGAGCCGGGCGATCATCCCCGGCGCGCGCGCCTTGAGGTGGAGGCGGCCGTCGGAGAGGAGTATGGCGAAGATAATGCCGTCGGAATAGAGGCAGAGCCCGCCCATCATCCGGCGCGTGCCGATCCCGCCCAGCCCGTCGAAAAGGTCGGTGGCATGGGCGATGTCGGCGTCCGAGACGCTCATTTTTCCTGGCCGAGGGTTTCGTCGAACTTGATCGATTCACCGCATCCGCAGGCTTCGGTCACGTTGGGATTGTTGAACCGGAAGCCGGATTCGAGCAGCGTCGTCTCGTAGTCGATCTCGGTCCCGAAGAGGAACATCTGGGCCATGGGCGCGATCATGATGCGCGCGCCGTCCTGTTCGACCACCTCGTCGTTGGGGTCGGTTTCGTCGACGTAGTCCATGGTGTATTCCATGCCCGCGCAGCCGCCCTTCTTGACGCCGATGCGAAGGCCGGAATGACCTTCCTTCTGCATCAGCTTCGCGATCTGGGCGGCGGCCTTGGATGTCAGGGTGACGGCCTGCCTGCCGGGAATACCGAACATGAATTCAGCCTTTCAAGTCATTGACCAAGTTACATGAAGCCCAGTTCGAGCCGGGCCTCGTCGCTCATCATGTCCATGCCCCAGGGCGGCTCCCAGGTCAGCGTGACCTCGACCTGCTTCACCCCCGGAAGCGGCTCGACCGCCTCGGCGACCCAGCCGGGCATCTCGCCCGCGACGGGACAGCCGGGGGCGGTGAGCGTCATGATGATCCTGACCGCGTTCTCCTCGTCGATCTCGATCGTGTAGATGAGACCGAGGTCGTAGATGTTGACCGGGATCTCGGGGTCGTAGACGGACCGGCAGGCCTCGACGATCTGCTCGTGCAGCGGATGATCGGTCGTCGAGGGCGCGATGAGGGGGGCGCCTTCGATCTTCTGCGTCGTTTCGGTCATGGGCCACTCCGGTCGGTGTTCTTGACCAAAGATATAAGGTTTGTGTCCCGCAACGTCCAGAGGGGCTACCCGCCGGTTGCCTTGCGGCGACGAATGGGCGCAGGGCGCACCTTGGCCTCGATGGCCTCGTAGAGCTTGCCCACGATGTTCTTGCCGGTCGAGCTCTCGATGCCTTCGAAGCCCGGCGACGAGTTGACCTCGAGGATCTTCGGACCGGCCTCGGAGCGCAGGAGGTCCACGCCGGCCATGTTGAGGTCGAACGCCTTGGCCGCGCGCACCGCGGTCTCGCGCTCTTCCTTCGAGATACGCACCGACTTGGCCGTGCCGCCGCGGTGGAGGTTCGAGCGGAAATCGCCCTCGGCCCCGGTGCGTTTCATCGAGGCCACGACCTTGCCGCCGATGACGAGGCAGCGGATGTCCTCGCCCGCGGCTTCCTTCACGAAATCCTGCACGAGGAAGTTCGCCTTGAGGCCCCGGAAGGCGTCGATGACGCTCTCGGCCGCCTTCTTCGTCTCGGCCAGCACGACGCCCTTGCCCTGGGTCGATTCGAGCAGCTTGACGATGAGTGGCGCGGTGCCGACGAGCTGGATGATGTTGTGGGTGTCGCGGGGGCTCGCCGCGAAGGCCGTGTTGGGCATCCCGATGCGCGCGCGCGCCATGATCTGGTGCGCGTGGAGCTTGTCGCGCGACGCGGTGATCCCGGCCGAGCCGTTCACGCACCAGGTGCCGATCGTCTCGAACTGTCGCACGATGGCGGCGCCGTAGGGCGTGATCGACGCGCCGATGCGCGGGATGACCGCGTCGAAGCGCGGCAGGCGCTTGCCGTCGTAATGCACCTCGGGAGCCATGGCGTTGAGCGCCATGTAACAGCGGGTGGTGTTGATGACCTCGACGGTATGTCCGCGCTTCTCGCCTTCCTCGACGAGGCGGCGGGTCGAGTAGTTGTCCTCGCGCGAAAGCACGGCGACGCGCAGCGAACGCTCGGGTGCCTCGCGCCGCATCTTGGAGGTGTGGTAGACGTCGTAGCTCAGCTCGGGCTGCATGAAGCGGTCGGTGGCGACGATGGAGATGTGATCCTTGAGCGCCTGGCGGCCGAGCAGCATCCGGCTTGCCATGCCGTAGCGGTTGGTGAGCGTGATCTCGATGGGCCAGCTTTCGCCGGCGACCTCCATCTCGGTCTCGATGACGTAGCGGCTTTCCTTCTCGCCGTTGGAGGACGTGACCTCGCGCCGGTCGACGATGGGCGCAGAGCAGGGAATCACGAGGTCGTCACGCCCCGGGATCGGGTGAAGCGTGAAACGGACCTTGGGCTTGGTCTTGGGCCCGAAGGTTTCGATATCGAAGGCGTGGAGCGCCGAGGTGCGCGCGCCGGTATCGACCTTGGCACGGATCGCGGGAACACCGAGACCGGGTAACGAAATCCACTCCTCCCATCCGAATTGCAGCTGGTTGGAGGTGTCGTCATCGGGCATCGGGAACTCCTTCTCGCGATTGCGTCGGGGTGGACCGCCCATCATCGCGTTTTTCGGGCGAGGTGCAAGGGCGGGCTAGCTGCCCGGCATGTCGCGGGCGGGTATCTCGGGGAGCATGGGCTTTCCGGTCTCGCGGGCGATGGCGGCGGCGCGGTCCAGTATCGCCTCGCGCGCCGCGCATTCGAGCATCCAGAAGGTCGACTGGTCGGGGGTCGGCAGGGCGAAAAGCACCTTCTTGCCGAACATGTCCTGTTCGGTCACGGCGACGAAGGCCTTGTCACGATCCCCGAGCGTGCCGTCGTCGACCTTGTCCATGATGTCGCCGAAGGCATCGCGCAGCGCGCCGACATCGGCCTCGTGATGGAGTGTCACGGTCACGGGGCGGATCATCTTGTGGTCGCCCGCCGACAGGTTCTCGAACGCGTTCGAGACGAATTCGCTCACCGGGACGATGTAGCGGTTGCCGGTCCAGACGAGGAGCTGGACATAGGTGAAATGGATGCGCTCCACCGTGCAGAACTGCCCCTCGAAGACGATGAGATCGCCGATCCGGGCCGACCGGTTGAGCGCGATCTGCACGGCGGCGAGGAGGTTGCCCAGCACCTCGCGCGCGGCGAAGCCCAGCACGATGGTGATCGCGCCCGCGCCCGCCAGAAGCGTGTAGCCCACCGAGTTGAACAGCTCGATCGAGCCCAGCAAGGTGATCGCGCCGAGGATGACGGCGGTGACGATCACGAATTTGCGGATGCCCGAGATGAGGGTCGCGAGGCTGCGGCGGTGGGCGTTCGCCGGATCGGCGAGGTCGGCGGGCGTGTTGAGCGATACGCGGTCGAAGACCTCGTCGGCCACCAGCACCGCCGCGAGGGCGGCCGCGATGATGTAGCCCAGGAGCACCAGCGGCTGGATCACCACGCTCACCGGCCCGGTGACGACGAAGAGGCGACTGGTGGCGAAGGCCACCACGAAAGCCACGGTGGCGATGGTCGCCGGCCAGCGGAAGGCGCGGACGATGGATTGCACGAAGCGCCGGCTCGAGAGGCTGCCCAGCCAACCGGTGAGGCGGAAGGCGATGTATCCCGCCAGGATGGCGAGCGCGATCACGGCCGGCAGGAGCACCCATTCCCAGTAATACATGCCGAAGGGTCCGCGATCGCGCAGCGCCTCGGGCATCGCCTGTTCGAGCGCGGTGGGTTTGAACTTCTCGTAGAGCGCGGGGATCGCGCGGACGGTGGGCGCGGAGATGACCCAGGCCGGGTCGGCGCCGTCGGGCTTCACCCGGTTGAGCCGCAGCGGGATCGGGTGGTCGTCGCCCTCGAGCAGGGTGAGCAGGATCGAGCGGCGGACACGGCCCGTGCCGGGCTCCTTGTCGGAACCGTCGATCCAGCCATCGGGCCTGTCTGACAGGTCGTTCCAGGGGATCAGCACCTGGCGTTCGAGCACGATGGCGAATTGCTCGGCGATCCGCGCGCCGATCTCGGGCTGTTGCGCGGGGTCGATGTCGGAAAGGTCGAAGAGATGCGCGGCGGCGGCGTAATCCTCGCGCGCGATGACCCGCTGAAGGCTTTCCATCGCCGAGCGCGGCGTGGTGCGATTGATCGCGTCGGGCGGTGCGGGAAGTCCGGCATTGAGCCGGTCGATCTCGAAGAACGGCTCCTGCGCGGTCGCGGGCAAGGCGGACGTCACGGCGAAGGCGAATGTGCAGACGAGGATACGGAACAGGACGTGCAGAGAGGTCATCAAGCGTTCCCGGCAGGACAAGAGCAGCATCCCTCTCCAACACGCGAGCGGCGGTTTGGTTCGATGCAAGGGAAGAGGAAAGCGTTTTGCAAGCGGCGCCGAAGCGGCGTAGAGAAGCCGCGGCAGCGCAGATCGAGGGGATGGCGGGCGACATGGCGGACCGGTTCGGATTCGAGCTGACGGCAAGGGACGGCGCGGCGCGCGCGGGCCGCGTGAGCACGCCGCGCGGCGACATCCGCACACCGGCCTTCATGCCCGTGGGCACCGCCGCGACGGTCAAGGCGATGCGGCCCGAGAGCGTGCGCGAGACCGGTGCCGATATCCTTCTGGGCAACACCTATCACCTGATGCTGCGCCCCACCGCCGAGCGGATCGCGCGGCTGGGCGGGCTGCACCGTTTCATGAACTGGGAGCGGCCGATCCTGACCGACAGCGGCGGGTTCCAGGTGATGAGCCTTGCCGGTCTGCGCAAGCTCGACGAGGATGGCGTCACGTTCAAGAGCCATATCGACGGCTCGATGCACCGGCTGAGCCCCGAGCGGTCGATGGAGATCCAGGCGCTTCTGGGCAGCGACATCGTGATGTGTTTCGACGAATGCCCCGCGCTCCCGGCCGACGAGGCCGAGATCGCGCGGGCGATGCGCCTGTCGATGCGGTGGGCGGAGCGCTCGAAGGCGGCCTTCGGCGACCGTCCCGGCCACGCGCTTTTCGGGATCATGCAGGGGGGGCTGAGCCGGAAGTTGCGCGCGGAGTCGGCCGCCGCGCTGCGCGGCATCGGCTTCGACGGCTATGCCATCGGCGGGCTGGCCGTGGGCGAGGGGCAGGAGGCCATGTTCGACGTCCTGGACTATGCGCCGGGCCTGCTGCCGGAGGACCAGCCGCGATACCTCATGGGGGTGGGCAAGCCCGACGACCTCGTGGGTGCGGTGAAGCGGGGCGTGGACATGTTCGACTGTGTCCTGCCGTCGCGGTCGGGCCGGACGGGGCAGGCGTTTACCCGGCGCGGCGTGGTCAACATCCGCAACGCGCGCCACCAGGACGACCCGCGCCCGCTGGACGAGGCGTGCGGCTGCCCGTGCTGCACGGGTTACAGCCGTGCCTACCTGCATCACGTGACCCGCGCCAAGGAGATCATCGGCGCGATGCTGATGACCTGGCACAACCTGCACTACTACCAGGACCTGATGGCCGACATGCGCGAGGCGATTGCCGCCGGCCGGTTCGCGGATTTCGAGGCGAAGTTCCATGCCGACCGGGCCGGGGGCGATATCGCCCCGGTCTGATGCCCAGCCTGACCGCGCATGTCAGGCAAAGACGACAGAGCTGCCTCCCTCCGCCCACTCGCGCTTTTCGAGACGCGCAAGCTTTTGGTCCAGATCGCGGCCCTGCGCATCGTCGATCCACTGCAACAAGGCAACGCGCAGCGGCATGAGCAGGGCGGTGCTGGACTGCAGCACCACGGTGCCGCGCGGGGTTTCGACGAGTTCGAGCCGGTTCCGGCCCGCGCTAACCGGCACATGCACCTCGCTGCGGACGAGATACCATTCGAAGTCACGCAACAGTGGCCACTTCTCCTCGAGGATCACGTAAAGCTCTTCCACGCGGGCGCCGCCGGGCAGGCGTTCGATGAGGCGGATGCGGGATTCGTCTCCGTCAGGATGTTCGAAGAGCTCGGTCCTGTCGGCGTCGAGAAGATGCTTTGCCTGCGCCGGAGTTCCCGCAAGCGCATGGAATACCGTGGCCGCCCCGAGAGACGTTCGCGCGCGGGTTTTCGAGGTGCAGTGGCGCAGTTTCAGCATCCGGTCGAGCAGAGGGGAGCAGTAGAGTTGCGACAGTATCAGCAGAACCACGCACATGACGAGTGATCTGTTGCCGTCATGTATCCACGCCCAGTCCTGCCAGACCGGTTCGGACAGGTCGGCCAGCAGGAAGCCGGTCAGCACGATCTCGATCATCGCCCGGAACCATGGCAGCAGCACGATCACGGCGATCGCCATTCCCCCGAAGAGTATCAGCGCGGACAGACCGAATATCATCGGAGCCTGGCCCTCGGGCGATTTCGCGACGCCAAGGGCGAAGGACAGAAAGGCGCCGACAAGGAGCCGCCGCCGATTGCGATGGAGATTGCGCTGCAGTGTTCGGCCCAGCCGGAGAAGAATGTTTTTCATGAAGCCCTGAAATCTGTGATCCGAGACGGTGAAAGTCTCGCCCGAAACCGTGGCGCAATCGCGGCAGGAGCAGGGAGAAAGCACGAGGATCCGGCCCCTTCGGGTAAGTATTTCCTGACTGTGCAGGAACCAATGCGGCGACCTAAGCATTTACTCCTCAACACATCTGGAGGGATCGACATGCATTTCGCCGTTTTCGCAAACAGCTGGATCGTCGCGTCGCTGGTGGTCATCGTCGCGGTGGTCTGACGCCGCGCGGGCGCGTCCGGGCGCCGCAGGAAGAATGAAGGGCGAGGGGTCCTGACGATGGATCCCTCCCTTTTTCGTGACCTGCGGGCTTTTCGACCCTGCGTCAGGACGAGATTGACGGTTGTGCTGCGTGGCGGGTCGGGCCATTCTGCGGGCAGGCAGGTTGAAAGGCGCGATGCGTCGCCCCATTTTCATCGTGTGAACGGAGAGGGCCGTGGCTGCCGCCGAGCGGGGCCGGTGCCCTCTTGCCAAGAAAAAGCCGGTCGGTGCCTCGCGCCCCCGGCAAACCTGAAGGAAAGAGCATGCAAGAGCCACTCAACACCTCGTATCCGGTGCTGCCGCTGCGTGACATCGTGGTCTTCCCCCACATGATCGTGCCGCTTTTCGTGGGCCGCGAGAAATCGGTTCGCGCGCTGGAAGAGGTCATGCAGGACGACAAGCAGATCCTGCTTTCGAGCCAGATCGACCCGGCGGATGACGATCCCACCGCGGACGGCATCTACAAGACCGGGGTGCTGGCCAACGTGTTGCAGCTTCTCAAGCTGCCCGACGGCACCGTCAAGGTGCTGGTCGAGGGGGTC
The DNA here is from genome assembly GCF_019599045.1 of Roseovarius sp. SCSIO 43702. NCBI lineage: Bacteria > Pseudomonadati > Pseudomonadota > Alphaproteobacteria > Rhodobacterales > Roseobacteraceae > Roseovarius > Roseovarius sp. SCSIO 43702. The sequence continues at coordinate 1,982,941 of NZ_CP080623.1, read as the reverse complement.
GCGCGGGTGCGTATCCGCGAATATCTCCAGAACGACGAATTTTTCGAAGCCGAGGCCGAGTACCTGACCGAGGTGCCGGGCGACGCCGCCACGATCGAGGCGCTTCTGCGCACCGTGGGCGACGAGTTCGCGCGCTATGCCAAGGTCAAGAAGAACGTCCCCGAAGAGGCGCTGAGCGCCGTGAACGAGGCCGGGGAGCCTGCGCAGCTTGCCGACCTGGTGGCGGGGCATCTCGGCATCGAGGTCGCGCAGAAGCAGGATCTGCTCGAGACGCTGAGCGTGAGCGAGCGGCTGGAGAAGGTCTATGGCTTCATGCAGGGCGAGATGAGCGTGTTGCAGGTCGAGAAGAAGATCAAGACGCGCGTGAAGTCCCAGATGGAGCGCACGCAGCGCGAATACTATCTGAATGAGCAGATGAAAGCCATTCAGAAGGAGCTTGGCGATGGCGAGGAGGGCGAAGGCGAAGTGGCCGAGCTCGAGGCGCGCATCAAGGAGACCAAGCTCAGCAAGGAAGCGCGCGAGAAGGCCGAAGCCGAGCTCAAGAAGCTCAAGAACATGAGCCCGATGAGCGCCGAGGCGACGGTCGTGCGCAACTATCTCGACTGGATGCTGTCGATTCCGTGGGGCAAGAAATCCCGCGTAAAGAAGGACCTGCGCCGTGCCGAGGAGATCCTCGACCGGGACCATTACGGTCTCGAGAAGGTCAAGGAACGGATCGTCGAATACCTCGCCGTGCAGCAGCGCTCGAAGAAGCTCAAGGGGCCGATCCTGTGCCTCGTGGGCCCGCCGGGCGTGGGCAAGACGAGCCTCGGCAAGTCCGTGGCGAAGGCCACGGGCCGCGAATTCATCCGCATCTCGCTGGGCGGGGTGCGCGACGAGAGCGAGATCCGCGGCCACCGCCGGACCTATATCGGTTCGATGCCCGGCAAGATCATCCAGGCGCTGAAGAAGGCCAAGACGACGAACCCGCTCATCCTGCTCGACGAGATCGACAAGATGGGCCAGGATTTCCGCGGCGACCCGGCCTCGGCGATGCTCGAGGTGCTGGATCCCGAACAGAACAGCACGTTCGTCGATCACTATCTCGAGGTGGAATACGACCTGTCGAACGTGATGTTCCTGACCACGGCCAACAGCTACAACATGCCGGGGCCGCTTCTCGACCGGATGGAGATCATCCCGCTCGCGGGCTACACCGAGGACGAGAAGCGCGAGATCGCCAAGCAGCACCTGATCGAGAAGCAGATCAAGAACCACGGTCTGAAGAAGAAGGAGTTCGCGCTTTCGGACGAGGCCCTGACGGGCATCATCCGCCACTATACCCGCGAGGCGGGGGTGCGGAACCTCGAGCGCGAGATCGCCAAGGTGGCACGCAAGGCGGTGACCAAGATCGTCAAGAAGGAGGCCGAGACCATCGAGGTGACGGCCGACAACCTCGACGATTTCCTGGGCGTCAAGAAATACCGCTACGGCCTTGCCGAAGAGCAGGACCAGGTGGGTGTCGTGACGGGTCTGGCCTATACCTCGGTCGGCGGCGAGCTGCTCAATATCGAGGCGCTGCGCCTGCCGGGCAAGGGCCGGATGAAGACCACCGGGAAGCTTGGCGACGTGATGAAGGAATCGATCGACGCGGCCTCGAGCTACGTGCGCTCGATCAGCCCGCAGATCGGCATCAAGCCGCCGCGCTTCGAGAAGTGGGACATCCACGTCCACGTCCCCGAGGGCGCGACGCCCAAGGACGGTCCGTCGGCGGGCCTCGCGATGGTCACGTCCATCGTGTCGGTGCTGACGGGCATCCCGGTGCGCAAGGATATCGCCATGACCGGCGAGGTGACGTTGCGCGGCAATGCACTGGCCATCGGCGGGCTCAAGGAGAAACTTCTCGCGGCGCTCAGGGGCGGCATCAAGACGGTGCTGATCCCCGAGGAAAACGAGAAGGACCTGGTCGATATCCCCGACAATGTGAAGGAGGGGCTGGAGATCATTCCGGTGAGCCATGTCTCGGAAGTGCTGAAACACGCGCTGGTCGAGACGCCGGTCGCGGTGGAGTGGGACGAGGCCGCGGAAGAGGCCGCGGCCGCCGAAGCCGCGCTCAAGCCGCAGGACGGACCGGGCGCAACGGCACACTGAACCGGTTGAAGAAAGACCGAAAGGCCCCTGATTCCAGGGGTCTTTTTCTTTTTCGCCTACGCCTTCCGCGTGGTTTCCAGATCGGCCAGAAGGCGGCGATACATCCGTTCGGCGCGCTTGATGCGCGACGATGGCAAGCTGTCGCTTTCCACGCGAATGAGGGCCTCGACGCCCAGGAAGAAGGGCAGGACCACATCTGTTTCGAAGTCGGAGAGGTCGAACGCATCACCGAATGCGCGGGCAATGCTGCGATCCACGCCCATCCACCACGCGCCCGAAACGTCTATGTCGCGCCGCCCCATGTGCATGAGGAAACGGGCCATGTCCTTGTAGATGGGCAGCGACGAGGAGCCGCCGATGTCGATCCCGGTGAGGCGGGTGCCGCTCAGGATGAGATTGTTCGGGTGAAAATCTCCGTGAGAGATCGCGACGCGCCAGTCCCTGCCTTCAAGACGCGCCGCAAGCGCCTGAAGATGCGGGAGAATCCGTTGCTCGAGACCGGCCAGCGCGGGGAACGGCTGTTCGGTCGCGGCTTTCGCGGCGCGTTCGAGCCAGGGGGCGGGGCGCGCGGGTGCCGTGGCCTCGCTTGTCCGGGTGACCTTGCGCAGCCAATGCGCGGCGGGGGCGAGGTGGCGGGTGCGCGCCGGACCTGCGCGGGCGCGGCGGATCACCGGCAGAAGCGGCTCGCCCGCCACGTCCTCGACCAACAGAAGGTCGTGCGGCGCGTTGAAATGCAGCGGCTCGGCGATGCGGGCGTCGCCGTCGGACATATGCGGCCAGAGGCGGCGCATCTCAGCCCAGGTGCGGGCATTGGCCGAACCGCCCGGCGCGAGGCCAAGCCGCATGATGGCGGCCCTACTGCCCAGCCGGCAACGCAGAAGCGCGCGCTTGTCCGGGACATGCCGGAGAAGCTCGCCCGGCTCGCAGGCCGCGAGCGCGGGATCATCGGCCCGCGCGGCCTCGATCCGGGCGGTGAGCGCGATGAGCGTGTCGAGATCGGTCGGTCCTTGCCCCATGCCGCACAGTCCCGCAGGGGTGGCGCGCGGTCAACCGCCGCGTGACATGCCGCGCGCGATTGAACCCCGTCGGCCCCGGCGATATGGTCGGTGTCCGAGGCCAGAGAAAAGGTGAGACGATGAGCGACGCGGACGTGAACCAGATGAGCTTCGAGGACGCCATGCGCGAACTCGAATCGGTGGTGGCCAAGCTCGAGCGGGGGGACGTGGCGCTCGAGGAATCGATCACCCTTTACGAGCGGGGCGCGAAACTGAAGAAACGCTGCGAAACCAAGCTCAAGGAAGCCGAGGAGAAGGTGGCGGCGATCACGCTCGACAAGGACGGTCAGCCCACGGGCACGACGCCGGTCGCGGATCTCTGAGCCGGTGCGCGCGCGGCTGGGCGAGGTGGCGCGCGACGTGTCGCGCCACATGGAGGCGATATTGGCACCGCTGGGCCGCGAGCCCCTGCACGACGCGATGCGCTATGCGAGCGAGGGCGGCAAGCGCCTGCGCGCCTTCCTCGTGATCGAGAGTGCCCGGCTTCACGACATTCCGGTGGCGCGCGCGCTCTGGCCGGCGTCGGGGATCGAGTTCCTGCATGCCTACAGCCTCGTTCACGACGATCTGCCCTGCATGGATGACGACGACCTGCGGCGCGGGCGTCCGACGGTGCATCGCAGGTGGGACGAGGCGACGGCGATCCTGACCGGGGATGCGTTGCAGGCGCTGGCCTTCGAATGCGTGGCGGCGCCCGAGGTTGGCCCGTCCGAGACCCGCGCGGCGCTGACCCTCGGGCTCGCACGGGCGGCGGGGGCGCAGGGCATGGTGCTGGGCCAGGCGCTCGACATCGCGGCCGAGAGCGCCGAGACGCCGCTCGACCTCGAGGCGATCACGGCGCTCCAGGCCGGCAAGACCGGCGCGCTCATCGGTTGGGCCGGGACGGCGGGCGCGGTGATGGCGGGTGCCGATACCGGCCCGCTCGAACGCTATGCCTCGGCCCTGGGTCTCGCGTTCCAGATCGCCGACGACGTGCTCGACGTCGAGGGGGATGCGGCGATGACCGGCAAGGCGGTGGGCAAGGACGCGCGGGCGGGCAAGGCCACTTTCGTATCGCTCCTGGGGCTGGACGGCGCGAAGGCGCGCGCGGCGGCGCTTGTTGACGAGGCCGGGGCCGCGCTATCTTGTTACGGGAGCGAGGCGCGCGACTTGCAGGCCTTGGCGCGGTTCGTTATCGCTCGCGAAAGCTGACGCCAGCCACGAGGACCTGTAGCCCCATGTCGGACGCCACCAAGACACCGCTTCTGGACCGGGTGCAATCCCCGTCCGATCTCAAGCGGATGAGCGATGCCGAGTTGTCGCGGCTGGCCGACGAGCTGCGGGCCGAGACGATCGCCGCCGTGTCGAAAACCGGCGGGCATCTCGGCGCGGGGCTGGGCGTCGTCGAACTGACCGTCGCGCTGCACGCGGTGTTCGACGCGCCGCGCGACAAGATCATCTGGGACGTGAGCCACCAGAGCTACCCGCACAAGATCCTGACCGGGCGGCGGCACCGCATGAACACGCTGCGTCAGAAGGACGGGCTGAGCGGCTTCACGAAGCGGTCCGAAAGCCCCTACGATCCGTTCGGGGCGGCGCATAGCTCGACCTCGATCAGCGCCGCGCTCGGCTTCGCCGTGGCGCGTGACCTCGGCGGGGCGTGCGAGACGGGCCATGGCGACGCCATCGCGGTGATCGGCGACGGCGCGATGAGCGCGGGCATGGCCTTCGAGGCGATGAACAACGCGGGCCATCTCAAGAAACGTCTCATCGTGATCCTGAACGACAACGAGATGTCCATCGCGCCGCCGGTGGGCGCGCTTTCGTCCTACCTCTCGAAGCTTTATGCCGAGGCGCCTTTCCAGGAGTTGAAGGCAGCCGCCAAGGGCGCGGTGAGCCTGCTGCCGGGGCCGTTCCAGGAGGGCGCGAAACGCGCGCGGGACATGCTCAAGGGTCTGGCCATCGGGGGCACGCTCTTCGAGGAACTGGGATTTTCCTATGTCGGTCCCATCGACGGGCACGACATGGACCAGCTCCTGCCGATCCTGCGGACGGTGAAGGAGCGCGCGACGGGGCCGATCCTCATCCACGCGCTGACCACCAAGGGCAAGGGCTATGGCCCCGCCGAGGGCGCGCGGGATGGCGGCCACGCCACGGCGAAGTTCAACGTCGTGACGGGCGAGCAGCAGAAGGCGAAACCCAATGCCCCGAGCTATACCAGCGTGTTCGGCGACGCTCTGGTCCGGCATGCGGGCGAGGATGACCGCATCTGTGCCGTGACCGCCGCGATGCCCGATGGCACCGGCCTGAAGAAGCTCGAGGCACGCTATCCAAGCCGCTGTTTCGACGTGGGAATCGCCGAGCAGCACGCCGTGACCTTCTCAGCCGCGCTCGCCGCCGGCGGGATGCGGCCCTTCTGCGCGATCTATTCGACCTTCTTGCAGCGCGGCTATGACCAGGTGGTGCATGACGTGGCGATCCAGCGCCTGCCGGTGCGTTTCGCCATCGACCGCGCGGGCCTCGTGGGGGCCGATGGCGCGACCCATGCGGGCAGCTATGATATCGCGTTCCTGTCGAACCTGCCGGGCTTCACCGTCATGGCCGCCGCCGACGAGGCGGAGCTCGTGCACATGGTGGCCACCGCCGCCGCGCATGACGAGGGGCCCATCGCGTTCCGCTATCCGCGCGGAGAGGGGGTGGGGATCGAGCTTCCGGAGCGGGGCGAGGTGCTGGAGATCGGCAAGGGGCGGATCATCACCGAGGGGCAGGGGGTAGCGATCCTGTCCTACGGCACGCGCCTCGCGGAGGTGCGCCGCGCCGCCGAGGCGCTGCGCGCGCGCGGGATCACGCCCACCATCGCGGACGCGCGTTTCGCCAAACCGCTCGACCGCGATCTCGTCCTGGACCTGGCCGCGCGCCACGAGGCACTCATCACCATCGAGGAAGGCGCGGTGGGCGGCTTCGGCAGCCACGTGGCGCAACTTCTTGCGAATGAGGGCGTTTTCGATGCGGGGCTGAAATTCCGCGCAATGGTGCTCCCCGATATCTTCATCGACCAGGCCAGCCCCGAGGACATGTACCGCGTCGCGGGGCTCGGGGCCGAGGACATCGAGGCCATGGCGCTGCGGCTGCTCGACGTGGCGAAGATCAGCGACAAGCGGGCCTGAGACCCGGCGTCACCTCGAAAATCGCGGGCGAATGCGCTATGTCCTTCCATGACTGAGGAGGGATCATGCGACAGCTTCTACTTGTCACGACGCTCATCCTGATGGCGGCCACGCCGCTCAGGGCTCTGGAGACATCACAGGGCGATCTCGCGGTTTCGGTGATGGCGGACGATCTGCGGGTGCCCTGGGCGTTCGACTTCCTGCCCGGGGGCGACGTCCTCGTGACCGAACGCGCGGGGCGGCTCTGGCGGCTGGAGCCGACCGGCACGCGCCACGAGGTGTCGGGCGTGGGCAAGGTCGCAGCGCAGGGGCAGGGCGGATTGCTCGACGTGCTGGTGCCGCGCGATTTCGGCGCCACGCGCGAGGTGATCTTCACCTTCGCCACGCCGCAGGAGGCGGGCGCGGGCACGGCGGTGGCGGTGGCGCGGCTCTCGGAAGACGCCACGGCGCTGCGGGATTGGCGCGTCATCTGGGAGATGGAGCCGGGATCGACCGGCGGGCGGCATTTCGGGTCACGCGTGGTCGAGGCGCCCGACGGCACGCTTTTCGTGACGGTCGGCGAGCGGGGCGATCGCCCCTCGGCGCAGGATCTGAGCCGCGAGAACGGCTCGGTCATCCGCATCACGCGACAGGGGGCGCACGCCGAGGGCAACCCGTTCCTCGACCGGGAAGGGGCGCAGCCCGAGATCTGGTCCTACGGGCATCGCAACCCGCAGGGCGCGGCGCTCGATGCCGAGGGCCAGCTTTGGGTGAGCGAACATGGCGCGAAGGGCGGCGACGAGGTCAATCGCGTGAAGAAGGGCGCGAATTACGGCTGGCCCGTCATTTCCTACGGCACGCATTATTCCGGCGCACCCTTTCCCGAGGGCAGCTCGAAGGAGGGGATGGAGCAACCCGCGTTCTACTGGGACCCGTCCATCGCGCCATCGGGGCACATGATCTACTCGGGCAGGATGTGGCCCGACTGGGAGGGGCATCACTTCATCGGGTCGCTCAAGTTCGGGCATATCGCGGTTCTGGCGGGCGATCCGCTGGAATTGCGCGAGACGATCGAGGGTCCGCAGACGGGCCGCGTGCGGGCCATCGAGGAGGCGCCGGACGGGGCGATCTGGTATCTCTCCGAGGCGGATGGGGCGCTTTACAGGCTGTCACCCCCGTGATGATGCGGCGGACGGGGCTGCGCTGACGCAGGAGTGAAAAATCCGCTCCCCGACCCGTTCGGCAAGGTGGACGTCGGGGTCCGCTGCGTCAGACAGACAACCGCGAGGAGTGCGAGCCGCGCTCGCGATAGGGCGTCGTCTGGTAATGCGCGCGGTAGCATTTCGAGAAATGCGACGGCGAGGAGAAGCCGCAGGCGAGCGCCACGTTGATGACCGTCATGTCGGTCTGCATCAGCAGGTTGCGCGCCTTTTGCAGGCGGAGTTCCATGTAGTAGCGCTTGGGGCTGCGCGAGAGGTAGCGGCGAAAGAGCCGTTCAAGCTGCCTCGTGGACATGCCCGCGTCGCGCGCGAGGATCGAGGGCGAGATCGGCTCCTCGATATTGGCCTCCATCATCTGGATCACCTGGCTCAGCTTCGGATGGCGCACACCGATGCGCGTGGGCACCGAAAGGCGCTGCGTGTCCTGGTCGGTGCGGATCGACGAATAGATGAGCTGATCGGCCACGGCGTTGGCGAGCTTCTCGTCGTGATGCTCGGCGATGAGGTGCAGCATGAGGTCGATCGAGGACGTGCCGCCCGCGGTCGTCATGCGGTTGCCGTCGACGGTGAAGACCGACTTGGTGAGGTCCACCTCGTCGAACTCCTCGAGGAAGCTGTCGTGGTTTTCCCAGTGGATCGTCGCGCGCTTGCCGTCGAGCAGACCCGCCTTGGCCATGGTATAGGACGCGGTGCAGAGCCCGCCGATAGGCAGGCCGCGCCGGGCCTCGCGCCGGAGCCAGCTCAGCAGACGTTTCGTTGTGTGCTGGTGCACGTCGACGCCGCCGCAGAGAAGCACGGTGTCGTCGCGGCTGAGTTCACACAGCCCGCCGTCGATCTGGAAGCGCGAGCCGGCCGAGCAAGGCACGGCATCCTCCGAGTCGCCGATGATCGTCCATTCGTAGAGCGTGGCCTCGGCCATGCGGTTGGCGATGCGCAGGCATTCGAGCGCGGATGCGAAGCTCAGCAGCGTGAAGCGGTCCATGAGCACGAAGACGAAGCGGCGCGGCACGATGCCGGTCTGCGTCCTTGCCCTGTTTGCGCCGTCCTGCATGGATCACGACTCCGCTGGCCCACCCCGTCCCAGTCTGCGTCTTTCCCGAAACCCGAGTCAAACACAAGGGCCGCGGCCAGAGTTTGCAACCTTTTCGGAATGGTCATATATGGCCCTTCGGGACGGTATTCGATATAAGGCCGCCCCATGGCTTTAAAAGGTGGAGAACGGCATGAGCGAGTGGCAGAAATCCGGGTGGCGCCAGAAACCGCGGATCCAGATGCCCGACTACGTGGATATGGATGCGCTGCACGATGTCGAGGCGCGTCTTTCGAAATATCCGCCGCTCGTCTTCGCGGGCGAGGCGCGCAGGCTCAAGCGCCAGTTGGGTGCGGCCGCGCGTGGCGAGGCGTTCCTGCTCCAGGGTGGTGACTGCGCCGAGGCGTTCGACCAGTTCAGCGCCGATGCCATTCGCGACACGTTCAAGGTCATGCTCCAGATGGCGATGATCCTGACCTACGGCGCGAAGGTGCCGGTGATCAAGGTGGGCCGCATGGCCGGTCAGTTCGCCAAGCCGCGCAGCGCGCCCACCGAAACGGTCGAGGGTGTGGAACTGCCGAGCTATCGCGGCGACATCATCAACGACCTGGATTTCACACCCGAGGCGCGCATCCCCGATCCCGAGAAGATGCTGCGGGCCTATACGCAGGCGGCCGCGACGCTCAACCTGATCCGCGCGTTTTCGACGGGTGGTTACGCGGATGTGCACCAGGTCCATGCCTGGACGCTGGGCTTCACCGAGGGCGAGAAGGCGGAGCGCTATCGCGAGATGGCGAGCCGGATCAGCGACACGCTGGATTTCATGAAGGCCGCGGGCGTCGACAGCAACACCGCGCACACGCTTCAGACGGTGGATTTCTACACCAGCCACGAGAGCCTGCTTCTGGAATACGAGGAGGCGCTGACGCGGGTGGACACGACGAGCGGCAAGTGGCTTGCCGGGTCGGGGCATTTCCTGTGGATCGGCGACCGCACGCGGCAACCCGATGGCGCGCATGTGGAGTTCCTGCGCGGCGTGCTGAACCCGATCGGGGTGAAATGCGGACCGTCGATCACCACCGACGACCTGAAGCGCCTGCTCGAGACGCTGAACCCGGCCAACGAGGAAGGGCGCATCACGCTCATCAACCGTTTCGGCGCCGGCAAGGTGGGCGAGCATATGCCCAAGCTCATCCGCGCGGTGGCCGAGGAAGGTGCCAATGTCACCTGGGTCTGCGACCCGATGCACGGCAACACGATCAAGTCGGCCTCGGGCTACAAGACCCGGCCCTTCGACGCGGTGCTGCGCGAGGTGCGCGATTTCTTCGCGGTTCACAAGTCCGAGGGTTCGATCCCCGGCGGCGTGCATTTCGAGATGACGGGGCAGGACGTGACCGAATGCATCGGTGGCGTTCAGGCGGTGAGCGACGAGAACCTGAGCGACCGCTACCACACGGCCTGCGACCCGCGCCTCAACGCGTCGCAATCGCTCGAACTGGCGTTCCTCGTGGCCGAGGAGCTGTCGGCGCAGCGCGCGGAGCGTCACGCGCAGGCCGTCTGACACGAGGCCGCGGCGAGCCGATCAGGGAAGGGCGGGGGATCTCCCCGCCCAGCCCCTTACGGCAGATGTTGAAATATTCACTTCTGTTGCCCGCGCTGTGGCCAACATCCCCTTTCAGGAAAGACACTTGACGGACCTTCAGAGGGAGAGGTCAGCTTGGGTGTGGCTCGAAAATATCTTCGATGGCCTGACATCCGAGCCTTGCCTCGCACTGACAGATGATTATTATTGTTAGTGCGGAATATGGATGGAGGACACCATGACCAATCTCACTATCAGAATGGACCAACTGGAAAAAGACAAACTGATGGCGTGGGCTGCGGCCAGGGGGACAAGCGCCACGGACTACATCAAGCAACTGGTTGCCGCTGACATGGCGGCTGGCAGCCCTCAGGAACGCGCCGCTGCCTGGTTCCGCGAAAACGAAGCCGCAATTTCCACTGAGGCACAATATATCAAGAACAGAGGTGTTCCAGGATCGCATCTGGCTCTGAACCACCCTTGGCCCGATGCATAAATTCGATGTCTTCAAGATCGGCGGCGATCTGTATCTGGTTGTCCAGGCAGAACACTTACTGGGCCTCAACACGGTAGTTCTGTTGCCGGTCTTGTCGGCTGATGCGCTTCCCGCCCTGAGGCAGCTCACCATTGATGTCCGGATCGAGGGCGATCTCTATCGCATTCGTGCGCATATGCCACTTACGGTGGATGCACACCGCTTGCGGCACCTGACGCCTGTCCACCGACTTTCTCAGGATGAAGGTCAAAAGGTGATGGATGGCCTTTACGCGATCTTGTGGGGACTTTGAGCGACACCCCGGCAAACTCGCTTGGGCGCAACAGCAATTTCAACATTTGCCGTAAGGGGCTGGGAGACCTCCCCGCCCTTTCTCATTTGACGAGGCGAAGGTAGGGCCGCTCCCTGGGCGCCTTGCGGGGTCGGGCCGGGAAGCGCGCGGGCGGCTCGGCGAAGCCATGCGCGGGCCCTGGCGCGGGGCACGGCGCCGGGGGTGCGGTCACGCGCAGCGGCGTGACGGTGCGGGACGCGATCTCGAACCGGTGGGGTGCGCGGCCCAGGGTGCCGCGTGTCACGACGCAGCCCAGGGCGCGGGATATGTCGCCCAGGTCGCTGCGCAGCGGCAGCATCACCATGGTCGCGTCGAGCGCGGACCCGTAGGCCGGGTGCGCCCTGAGATCGAAGCGCAGCATGGCGGGTTCGTCGAAGAGATGGACGAGGCCGTCGGCAAGGTCGTCACGATGCGCGGGCTGGAACAGGGCCGAGAGCGGCATGCCGCGCACCTCCATACCGAGCGCATCGCTCAGATGCGAGCCCGCGAGGCGCAGACGCGCCATGCCCGGCGCGACCCGTTCGACGATGAAAGCGTTCGAGATGAGCGCACCGATGCGGCGCGGGTCGATCTCGGAACGGCGTGGCACATCGCCGTCGCGCCGCAACTGCCGCCAATAGGCCACGAGCTTCGCGAGCGCCGCCGCGTCGGGATTGGCGCCGACGGGGGCAAGCGATACGACACGGCCCGTTCCGGGGTGATCCGATCTGTCACAGGGCATGATCCGTCTCCACTTGGTCGGGAGGAATGTCGCATATTTGTCGGGGCTTTTGTCTAAAAATGCGACGAAAGGGTTAACGCCGGGGGTGCGCCGGGCGGCCTGTCTTGCGCGGTCGGGGCGGAGCGCGTAGGACCGGGAGGGACGGGACGGGAGTTGAGCGTGCTATTATCCATGACGGCATTCGCATCGGGGCGCGGAGCGGCGGCGGGCTATGCCTGGGAGTGCGACCTGCGGTCGGTCAACGGCAAGGGGCTCGACCTGCGGCTGCGCGTGCCAGACTGGATCGAGGGGCTCGAGGCGGCCTTGCGCGCGCGGCTGGGCAAGGTCATGGCGCGCGGCAACGTCACGCTGAACCTGCGTGTCCAGTCCGAGGAGCAGACGGGCGGCCTTGTCGTCAACGAGGCGCAACTCGGCGCGGCGCTTGATGCGCTGGCGCGCGTCGAGAGCGAGGCGCTGGCGCGCGGGCTGACCTTGTCGCCTGCCGGGGCGGGCGAGATCCTGGGCCTGCGGGGTGTTGTCGAGGCCGGCACCGCCGAGACGGACATCCCCGCGCTCCGGGCGGCGCTCGAGGCGGGGGTGGAGGCGGTGCTGGAGGATTTCCTTGCCATGCGCGCGAGCGAGGGGGCGGCGCTTGCCACGCTGCTTGCCGATCATCTCGACACCATCGCGCGTCTTACCGACGCGGCCGCCGAGGCCGCCGAGGCACGCCGGCCCGAGGCCGCGCGGGCCCTGCGCGAGGCGCTGGCGCGGGTCATGGACCTGAGCGAGGGCGCGGACGAGACCCGCGTGGCGCAGGAACTGGCCATGCTGGCGGTCAAGGCCGATGTGACCGAGGAGCTTGGTCGCCTGCGCGCGCATGTGGACGCGGCGCGCGATCTTCTGGCGAAGGGAAGCCCGGTGGGCCGCAAGCTCGATTTCCTGATGCAGGAGTTCAACCGCGAGGCCAACACCCTCTGCTCGAAGGCCGGGTCGAGCGCGCTCACCACGATCGGGCTCGAGCTCAAGACAGTGATAGACCAGATGCGGGAGCAGGTGCAGAATGTCGAATGACCCCGAGGCGCGCGGAGCACGGCGCGGGCTTCTGATCATCCTGAGTTCGCCCTCGGGGGCGGGGAAATCCACCCTGACGCGGCGGCTTCGCGACTGGGACGAGACGCTGCGCTTCTCGGTCTCGGCGACCACGCGCGCACCGCGCGAGGGCGAGGTGGAGGGGCGCGATTACTATTTCCTGAGCGAGCCGGAGTTCCGCCGCCAGGTGGCTTCGGGCGAGATGCTGGAGCACGCGCATGTCTTCGGCAATTTCTACGGCTCGCCCAAGGGGCCGGTGGAGGCCGCGATAGAAGAGGGGCGCGACGTGCTTTTCGACATCGATTGGCAGGGCGCTCAGCAGATCCAGAATTCCGACCTCGGCAAGCACACCCTGTCGATCTTCATCCTGCCCCCCTCGATCGCCGAACTGCGACGCAGGCTCGAAAGTCGGGGACAGGACAGCCCGGAGGTCATCGCCAAGCGGATGCAGAAAAGCTGGGACGAGATCAGCCATTGGGCGGAATACGATTATGTTCTCGTGAACGACGACCTAGACGCGACCGAGGCGCGGCTGCGCGCCATCGTGAGCGCCGCGCGGCTGAAACGCATCCAGCAGCCGAGCCTGACCGATCACGTCCGCGCGCTGCAGATGGAATACGAGGAGAGATCATGACACTCTATGCACTGGACGGCACCGCGCCGGAAACTCCCGAGGATGGCGATTTCTGGGTCGCGCCCGATGCCAATGTCATCGGCAAGGTGACGCTCGGGACGGGCAGTTCGGTCTGGTTCGCGGCCACGCTCAGGGGTGACAACGAGCGGATCACCGTGGGCGAGGGGACGAACATCCAGGAAAACTGCGTCCTGCATACGGACATGGGCTTTCCGCTCGTCATCGGGGCGGGCTGCACGATCGGGCACAAGGCGATGCTGCATGGATGCGAGATCGGCGAGAACAGCCTGATCGGGATGGGGGCCACCGTGCTCAACGGCGCGAAGATCGGGCGCAATTGTCTGATCGGCGCGGGCGCGCTGGTGACCGAGGGCAAGGAGATCCCCGATGGCAGCCTGGTCATGGGCGCGCCGGGCAAGGTCATCCGCGAGCTCGACGATGGCGCGGTCGCCAGGCTGAAGCTCAGCGCGACGCATTACCAGGAGAACATGCGCCGGTTCCGCGACGGGCTGAGCGCGCTCTAGCCATGAGCGGGGCGGCGCCGCGCGAGGTGGACAAGCTGCTCGCGGCGCTGCCGCTGCCCGCGCTCCTTGTCGCGCGTGACGAGACCATCCTCGGGATCAACGACCGGGCGCGCGCGCTTCTGGGGGATGCCACGCCGGGCCGCCACGTGCTCACGATCCTGCGCCAGCCCCTCGTGATGGACGCGATCGAGGCCGTCTTGCGCGACAGAACCCGCCACGAGGCGCGTTATCTCGGACAGGACGGCGCGCAGGACACCACCTATGACGTGGAGGTCGCGTGGCTCGACCTGCGCGGCATGGCGGGCGCGCTCGTCTCGTTCCAGGACCTGACGCGCGTCGAGCAGGCCAACCAGATGCGGCGCGACTTCGTGGCCAATGTCAGCCACGAGTTGCGCACGCCGCTGACGGCGCTCCTGGGCTTCGTCGAAACGCTTCAGGGCCCGGCGAGGGACGACCCCGCGGCGCGCGCGCGGTTCCTCGCCACGATGCAGTCCGAAGCCTCGCGCATGGAGCGGCTGGTGCGCGACCTGCTGACGCTGAGCCGCGTCGAGGGCGAGGAGCGCGTGCGCCCCCGCACGCGGCTCGACCTGGCCGCGCTGGTGCGCGACGTGGTGCGGAGCCTCGGCCCCCTGCTCGAGAGCGCCGCCGTCAGGGTCGAGGCCGACTTGCCGCGACGCGCCGAGCTTACGGGCGATCCCGACCAGTTGCGGCAGGTGGTGACGAACCTCGTGGAGAACGCGGTGAAATACGGCGGCAGGGACCGGACCATCTGGATCAGCCTCACCGCGGAGGATCGCGACGCCGCGCTTCGCGGTCCCGCCGTGGCGCTTGCGGTGCGCGACGAGGGGCCGGGGATCGCGCCGGTGCATGTCCCGCGCCTCACCGAGCGATTCTACCGCGTCGATGACCACCGGGCCCGCGAGATGGGCGGCACGGGGCTGGGACTTGCCATCGTCAAGCACATCGTCAACCGCCACCGGGGCCGCCTGATGATCGAAAGTGCGCCCGGAAAAGGAAGTGAATTCAAGGTGATCCTTCCGCTGTGACGCGCGCGGCGCCGCCAGGCCGGACATTGTCATGAAACTGTTACGTCGCTGTAACAAAAGCGTCGTGGGCGGGGCGTATTCCGCCGGCAAGGCCGCCCGTGGGGCGCGCCGGCTGCCAACCTGAGACAGGAGTGAGACATGTCCCCAATCTTCCGCACCACATCGGCCATCGCCCTCATCGCCGCCGGCGCAGGCGCGGCGCAGGCGCGCGACAACGTGCAGGTGGCCGGGTCGTCGACCGTGCTGCCCTATGCCTCGATCGTGGCCGAGGCTTTCGGCGAGAACTTCGACTATCCGACGCCGGTGATCGAATCGGGCGGCTCCTCGGCCGGGCTCAAGCGGTTCTGCGAAGGGCTGGGCGAGAACACCATCGACATCGCCAATGCCAGCCGCGCGATCCGCGAGACGGAGTTGCGGGCCTGCGCCGAGAACGGCGTGACCGACATCATCGAGGTGCGCATCGGCTATGACGGGATCGTCTTCGCCAGCCGGAAGGACGGCCCGGCCTTCACCTCCTTCGAACCGGCCGACTGGTTCAACGCGCTGGCCGCGAAGGTGGTGGTGGGTGGCGAGATCGTCGAGAACCCGCACACGAGCTGGGCCGATTTCAACACCGACCTGCCCGATGTCGAGATCGCGGCCTTCATTCCCGGCACCAAGCACGGCACGCGCGAGGTGTTCGAGGAGAAGGTGCTTCTCCAGGGCTGCGAGGATATCGGCGCGCGGAAGGCGATGATCGACGCGGGGATGAGCGAGGTCGAGGCCGAGAAGGCCTGCATGGACGTGCGCGCCGATGGCAGGTCCGTCGATATCGACGGCGACTATACCGAGACGCTGGCGCGGATCGGCAGCAACCGGAACGGCATCGGCGTGTTCGGCCTGGCCTTCTACGAGAACAACACAGACACGCTGAAGGTCGCGACCATGTCGGGCGTCGCCCCCTCGACCGAGACCATCGCGAGCGGCGACTATCCCGTGTCGCGCCCGCTCTACTTCTACGTCAAGAAGGCACATATGGGCGTCGTTCCCGGGCTGAAGGAGTTTGCCGAGTTCTTCGTCGCGGACGAGATCGCAGGCCCCGATGGCCCGCTTGCCGATTACGGTCTCGTCTCGGACCCCGAGCTGGCCGAAACGCAGGCGAAGATCGCGGGCGAAGAGGTGATGGGCGAGGGGATGTAGGCCGATCCGGGGCAGGCGAGGTCCCGGGTCGGGCCCGGGACGGGAATTTTGGGGGATGGCATGCCGACATTCTGGCTGATCGTGAGCGTGGGTGCTCTCGCGGTGACGGGCTATCTGGCCGGCCGTGGCCGGGCGCTGGCAAGTGCCGGCGGGGACAGTCGCGCGCTCCATTCCCGACCCGGCTACTACGGCGCGAATGTCGCGATCGCGGCGCTCGTCCCCGCCATGCTGCTGCTGGCGGTCTGGCTCGTGGCGCAGCCGCTCGTCATCAACGGGCAGATCGCGGGGGATATTCCGCCCGCCGCGGTGCCCGAGACGAGCACACTCGGCCTCGTGATGAGTGACGTGCGCCGCGTGGCCGACGGGCTCGACGGAGCGGTG
This sequence comes from Roseovarius sp. SCSIO 43702, assembly GCF_019599045.1. Classification (NCBI taxonomy): domain Bacteria; kingdom Pseudomonadati; phylum Pseudomonadota; class Alphaproteobacteria; order Rhodobacterales; family Roseobacteraceae; genus Roseovarius; species Roseovarius sp. SCSIO 43702. The sequence continues at coordinate 1,966,419 of NZ_CP080623.1, read as the reverse complement.
CGGCAGGGTGTGCTCAGCGCCGAGGCCGCGCGCGACCTCTCGACCGACAGCGGGTCGATCCGGCAGACCCTCGCGGCGGTGGGCGTCGCCCTCGGCTCGGACCTGAGCGCGGAGGTGATTGACGCGGCGCAGCGATACCGGGCGATGAACGCCACGGGCCGCTGGCTCATGACGGTCGCCGTGCTGCTTGTCGCGGTGGGCGGGTTCGTGCTGACCTTCGGGCGCACGACCAGGGATTTTCGCGCCCGCAACGTGGTCGAGGGGGGCGTGCGCGCGATCCTCGTGCTGGCGGCCTCGATCGCGGTGCTCACCACGCTGGGGATCGTCCTCTCGCTCGTCTTCAACACGGTCGAGTTATTCCGTCTCTACCCGGCCTCGGAGTTCTTCCTCTCGCTCACCTGGGCGCCGAGCTTCGGCGGTGGCTCCGAGCTCGGCATCCTGCCGCTGCTTTGGGGCACGCTCTACATCTCGCTCATCGCGCTTGTCGTGGCGGTGCCGATCGGGCTTTTCGCCGCGATCTACCTGTCGGAATATGCAAGCTCCGGTGTCCGCTCGGTGGTGAAACCGCTTGTCGAGATCCTCGCCGGGATACCCACCATCGTCTACGGTCTCTTCGCGCTTCTGACGGTCGGGCCGCTGCTTCTCGGGGCGTTCGGCGAGACGGGCCTTGGCTGGATGCAGGCGGGCACGGCGGTGATGACGGCAGGGCTCGTGATGGGGGTGATGCTGATCCCCTTCATCAGCTCGCTTTCCGACGATATCATCAACGCGGTGCCGCAGGCGATGCGCGACGGCTCGCTGGGGTTGGGCGCGACGAAATCCGAGACGATCCGGCAGGTCGTGCTGCCCGCCGCGCTGCCGGGGATCGTGGGCGCGGTGCTGCTTGCGGCGTCGCGGGCCATCGGCGAGACGATGATCGTGGTGCTGGGCGCGGGCGCCGCGGCGCGGCTGAGCCTCAACCCGTTCGAGGCGATGACCACCGTGACGGCCAAGATCGTGAGCCAACTGACCGGCGACGCGGATTTCGCGAGCCCGGAGGCGCTCGTGGCCTTCGCGCTCGGCATGACGCTGTTCGTCATCACGCTGGGTCTCAACATCTTCGCGCTCTGGATCGTGCGCAGGTATCGGGAGCAATACGAATGACAGACGCGCGCCTTTCCGCGGATCCGCACACGCCCCGGTCGCTCATCATGCGCGATCCGCGCACCCGGCGGCGGAACGCGGCCGAGACACGGTTTCGTGCCTACGGTGTCGCGGCCATCCTCACGGCGCTCGTGTTCCTCGCCGTGCTGCTGAGCGCCATCGCATCGAATGGCGTGGGGGCGTTCCGGCAGAGTTTCGTGACGGTGCCCGTCCATCTCGACCCCGCAAGGCTCGACAAGAGCGGATCGGGCGAGATCGAGGAGATCAGGAAGGTCTCGACCTTCGGCTACGCGCCGCTGATCCAGGAGGGGCTGCTCGGCGTCGTCGAGGGCCACGGGATCGAGACGCCGCTCGCGGCGGCCAGCGACATGAAGAACCTGCTCTCGCCCTCGGCCGCCGCGGAGGTGCGTGATTACGTGATCGCGAACCCGGACCGGATCGGCGAGACGGTGACATTCGAGCTTCTCGCGTCGAGCCGGGTGGACGGCTATCTCAAGGGACGGGTGGCGCGCACGGACGTGGCGCAGGACAAGAACATCTCGGCCGCGCATCTCGACCTCGTGGATCACCTGCGCACGGCGGGTGTCATCACGAAGCGTCTCAACCTGTCCTTCGTCACCGGCGCCGACGCGTCGGAAAGCCGGCCGGAACAGGCGGGGATGGGCGTTGCGATCCTGGGGTCGTTCTTCATGATGCTGGTGGTGCTGTGTCTCAGCCTGCCCATCGGCGTGGCCGCGTCGATCTACCTGGAGGAGTTCGCGCCGAAGAACCGCGTCACCGACCTCATCGAGGTCAACATCTCGAACCTCGCCGCGGTGCCGTCGATCGTCTTCGGCATTCTCGGTCTCGCCGTGTTCATCCGGTTCATGCATCTGCCGCAATCGGCGCCGTTGGTGGGTGGACTCGTGCTGACGCTGATGACGCTGCCCACGATCATCATTTCGACGCGCGCCGCGCTGAGGGCCGTGCCGCCCTCGATCCGCGATGCGGCGCTCGGGGTGGGGGCGTCGAAGATGCAGGCGGTCTTTCACCACGTCCTGCCGCTGGCGATGCCCGGCATCCTGACCGGCACGATCATCGGCCTTGCGCAGGCCCTGGGCGAGACGGCGCCGCTCCTGCTCATCGGGATGGTGGGCTATGTCGCAACGAACTATCCCGACGGGATCGCCTCGGGCTTTCTCGATCCGAACTCGGCGATGCCCGCGCAGATCTACGAATGGGCCAAGCGCGCCGACCCGGCCTATTACGAACGGGCCTGGGGCGGGATCGTCCTTCTGCTTCTCTTTCTCTTCGCCATGAACGCCATCGCCATCATCCTGCGCCGCCGCTTCGAGCGACGCTGGTAGAAAGGACATATCCATGTTCGACGCACCCCCGCCCAAGACGCCCGTGGACCGGACGACGCTCAAGTTCTCGGCCCGCAACGTGCAGGTCCATTACGGCAACACCCACGCGATCAAGGACGTTGATGTCGATATCGAGGATCGGACGGTCACAGCCCTCATCGGGCCTTCGGGTTGCGGAAAGTCGACTTTCCTGCGCTGTCTCAATCGCATGAACGACACGATCGACACCTGCAGGGTCCGGGGCGAGATCCGGCTCGATGGCGAGGATATCCACGATCCGCGCGTCGATCCCGTGCAGCTTCGGGCGAAGGTTGGGATGGTCTTCCAGAAGCCCAATCCCTTTCCGAAGTCGATCTACGAGAACGTGGCCTATGGCCCGCGCATTCACGGACTGGCACGCAGCCGCGCCGAGCTTGACGAGATCGTCGCGCGCGCGCTGCGGCGGAGCGCCCTCTGGGACGAGGTGAAGGACCGGCTCGACGCACCCGGAACGGGGCTTTCGGGCGGCCAGCAACAAAGGCTCTGCATCGCGCGCGCCGTGGCGACCGAGCCGGAGGTGCTCTTGATGGACGAGCCGTGCAGCGCGCTCGACCCCATCGCGACGGCGCAGGTCGAGGAATTGATCGACGATTTGCGGCAGAGCTATTCCGTGGTCATCGTCACCCATTCGATGCAGCAGGCCGCCCGGGTGAGCCAGAGGACGGCCTTCTTTCACATGGGCCACCTCGTCGAGTTCGGCGAGACCGACAACATCTTCACCAACCCGCGCGATCCGCGTACCGAAAGCTATATCACCGGCCGGATCGGATAGGAGCGCCGCATGCAGGACACACATATCGCATCCGCCTTCGACCGCGATCTCGAGGGGATCGAGGCGCAGATCATGAAGATGGGCGGCCTTGTCGAGGCGGCGATCCTCGACGCCGCGCGGTCGCTGGAGGAGCGTGACGAGGACCTGGCCGAAACCGTGCGCCACGGCGACCGGGCCATCGACGCGCTGGAGGAGCGGATCAACGAGGACATCGCACGCATCATCGCGCTGCGCGCGCCTACCGCCATCGACCTGCGGCTCGTGCTGTCGGTCCTGAAGGTGAGCGGCAATCTCGAACGGATCGGCGACTATGCCAAGAACATGGCGAAGCGGACCACGATCCTGTCGGGCCTGCCACGGGTGAGCGGTGCCGCCGCCGCGTTGCGCCGGATGGCGCGCGAGGTGGAGCGGATGCTGACCGACGCACTCGATGCCTACGTGCGGCGGGACGTCGATCTCGCCCGCGACGTGATGCGCCGGGATCATGACGTGGACCAGATGTATAACGCGCTCTTCCGCGAATTCCTGACCTTCATGATGGAGGATCCGCGCCAGATCACGCCCTGCATGCACCTGCATTTCGTGGCCAAGAACACCGAACGCATGGGCGATCACGTGACCTCGATCGCCGAGCAGGTCGTGTATCTCGTGACGGGGCGGATGCCCGACGAGGATCGCCCGAAAGGCGACCTGACCTCGACCGATCCCGAGCTGTCGCCCACGGGCCGGGGCAACGGGGAGCCGCAGGCATGAGCGCGGGCCGGCCCAGGGTGCTGCTGGTCGAGGACGAGCCCGCGCAGCGCGATCTCCTGAGCTACAACCTCGAGGCCGACGGCTTTGCCGTGATCCTCGCGTCGGACGGCGAGGAGGCGCTCCTCGTGGCCGAGGAAGAGGCGCCGGACGTGATCCTGCTGGACTGGATGCTGCCCACGGTGTCGGGCATCGAGGTGTGCCGCCAGCTCAAGACGCGCGCCGCCACGCGCGGTGTGCCGATCATCATGATCTCGGCCCGCTCGGAAGAGGTCGACCGCGTGCGCGGGCTCGAGACGGGGGCGGATGACTACGTGGTCAAGCCCTATTCCATCGCCGAGCTTCTGGCACGGGTGCGCGCGCAGTTGCGCAGGACGCGCCCCTCGGCGGTGGGCGAGCGGCTTCAGTGGGGGGATATCGTGCTCGATGCCGAAACGCACCGCGTCACCCGCGCGGGCGAGACGCTCAAGCTCGGCCCGACGGAGTTCCGCCTGCTGGCGACGTTCATGGAAAAGCCCGGACGGGTCTGGAGCCGCGAACAGCTTCTCGACCGCGTGTGGGGCCGCGACATCTACGTGGACACCCGGACCGTCGACGTGCATGTCGGGCGGTTGCGCAAGATCCTGCGCGCGCGGGGAGGGGACGATCCGCTGCGCACGGTGCGCGGCGCCGGATACGCGCTGGGCTAGGTCCGTATTCCCGTCCTAGCGGGGCAGCAGGTCCTCGTCGTCGCCCTGTCCGCCGAGCCAGTCGCGAAAGACCGCGAGCGCCGGGTCATGCGCCTTCGCCTTCGGCCAGACGAGGTAGTAGGCGCCGGGCATCTCGGTGGGCGTCTCGCACAGCCGCACGAGCCGACCCGCGGCGATCTCGGGCTCCGCGAGGTAGGTGGGAAGAAGCGCCGCGCCGAGCCCGTGCAGCGCCGCCTGCATGATGGTCGAGAACTGGTCATGCACGGTGCCGGTGATGCGGGGCGGCTCGACCCCGTGGGCGGCGAACCAGGTGGCCCACGCCTCGGCGCGCGTCTCGATATGCAGAAGCGGCAGTGCCGCGATCTCGCCCGGAGATGCCAGGGGACCGGGGGCGAGGGCAGGGGAGGCGACGGGGATGACGGTCTCGCGCCGCAGCCTGAGCGAATCCGTGCCCGGCCATTCGGCCTCACCGAAATGGATCGCCGCGTCGATCTCCTCGCTGGCGAAGTTGAAGGGCTTGAGCCGCGTGACGAGGTTGATCGTCACCTCCGGGTGGGTTCGCGCGAAATCGGGCAGGCGCGGCACGAGCCAGCGCATCCCGAAGGTGGGCAGGATGGCGAGCGTCAACTGCCCCGTGCGCGCGGGTGCATGAAGGCGCAGCCCGGCCTGGGCGATCCGGCCCAGCACCTCGCGGATCTCGTCGGCATAGTCCTGTCCGGCGGGGGTGAGGACCAGCGTGCGCCCCTCGCGCAGGAACAGCGCCGCATCGAGCTGTGTCTCGAGCGTCTTGAGCTGGCGGCTCACCGCGCTTTGCGTGAGGCCGAGCGCGGCACCCGCAGCGGTCGTGCTGCCCAGCCGGTCGAAGGCCTCGAGCACGCGCAGCGCGGTCATCGAGGGGAAATGCGGGCTCATATATGAGGTTTCCTCATTCCAATATGCGGAAATAGCGTTTTTCGAGTGCGCCAGGATCATATATATTACCCGCAAACACCCGTTCTGCAAAGGAGGCTTTCATGCCGCTCGAAACTCCGGCCCTCAAGGCCAAGGACGCGCCCGACCTGGGCAAGTTCGACTGGGAAGACCCGTTCCGCCTCGACGATCAGCTCGAGGAAGACGAGCGGATGATCGCGCAAAGCGCGCGCTCGTTTGCGCAGGAGAAACTCCAGCCCCGCGTCATCAAGGCCTATGCCGAGGAAAAGACCGATCCGGCGATCTTTGCCGAGATGGGCGAGATGGGTCTTCTGGGCACCACGATTCCCGAGGAATATGGCGGGCTTGGCGGTGGCTACGTGGGCTATGGCCTTGTCGCGCGCGAGATCGAGCGTGTCGATTCGGGCTATCGCTCGATGATGTCGGTGCAATCCTCGCTCGTGATGTATCCGATCTATGCCTACGGCACCGAGGAGCAGCGCCAGAAATACCTTCCCAAGCTTGCCACCGGCGAGTTCATCGGCTGTTTCGGCCTGACCGAGCCCGACGCGGGCAGCGACCCGGCGGGAATGAAGACCACCGCGAAGAAGACCGAGGGCGGCTACCGGCTCAACGGGTCCAAGATGTGGATCTCGAACAGCCCGATCGCGGATGTCTTCGTGGTCTGGGCCAAGTCCGAGGCGCATGACGGCAAGATCAAGGGCTTCGTGCTGGAAAAGGGCATGAAGGGCCTCTCGGCGCCCAAGATCGAGGGCAAGCAATCCTTGCGCGCCTCGATCACCGGCGAAATCGTGATGGACGATGTCGAAGTGGGCGAGGACGCGCTTCTGCCCAATGTCGAGGGGCTCAAGGGGCCGTTCGGCTGTCTCAACCGCGCGCGCTACGGCATCGCGTGGGGCGTCATGGGCGCGGCCGAGTTCTGCTGGCACGCGGCGCGGCAATACGGCCTCGACCGGCAGCAATTCCGCAAGCCGCTGGCACAGACGCAGCTTTTCCAGCTCAAGCTCGCCAACATGCAGACCGAGATCACGCTGGGCCTTCAGGCCGCGCTGCGCGTGGGCCGGCTCATGGACGACGCCAAGGCCGCGCCCGAAATGATCAGCCTCATCAAGCGCAACAACTGCGGCAAGGCGCTCGACATCGCGCGGATGGCGCGCGACATGCATGGCGGCAACGGCATCTCGGAGGAGTTCCAGGTCATCCGCCACATGATGAACCTCGAAACCGTGAACACCTACGAGGGCACGCACGATGTCCACGCACTGATCCTCGGGCGGGCGCAGACCGGGCTTCAGGCATTCTTCTGAGCGACCCCGTGATCGACAGACGGGGCAGGGGCCGCGCCTTGGTGCGCGGCCCCTTGCGCGTCACTGGTTCAGGCATGGCCCCGCCCACGGCCCGTCGTCCGCCCCCGTCCCTCGCGCGAGGGCGGCGATCAGGTGAGGTGAGCGAGTCGATAGGCGGTTCTGAACGCCTCGCCGACCGAGGTGCGGGGGAAGTCTTCCGGGTCGTCCGGGAGTGAGATCGTGTAGTTCATTTCGCCGTCGATCCTCGTTCGCCTGCCTCCGAGCGCATCGAAGAGCGCCAGCATCGCGGTATTGTCCTTGTGCACGACGGCCAGAAATTCGGACACCCCGTTGCGCGAGGCCAGTTTCGCAAGAGTGCCCAGGAGAAGGCTGCCGAGCCCGATCCTCTGGTGACTGTCCACGATCGTCACAGCGACCTCGGCGCGGGCAGGCGTATCGGGGATGCGGATATACCGCGCTATGCCGACCGGCTCGGGCGCAGGTGCGGATTGCGTCAACGCGCCGATGGCGACGTGGTCGAAATCGTTCGGAGCCGAGAAGCGATCGAGTTCCTGCTGGGTCAGTTCGTTGTGCGGGGCGAGAAAGCGAAAGAACCGCGATTGTTTCGACAAGTGCTCGAACCCGGCCTCCAGAAGATCCCGATCCCCGGGCCCGACCTCGCGAACGAGAACGGTTTCGCCGTTCTTCAGGATGGTTGTGAAAGGTTCGAGGTTCATCGCAGACAGGTCAGCCGGTTTCGGGGTCGTGCATCAAGGCATCTATATCGAACACTACGGGCCCGAGGCAAAACTCCGCGTCATCGCGGTCTGCAACCAGTCGGGCATGCTTTCCATCGGCGTCGTGCTTGATCTTGAAACTGGAAGCGCTTGTCTAGGTGTCCGGCCCGGTCCGGTCTTCGGGCGGGGTGTCGAGCGTCGACCACGTGTCGTCGCGGGGCGGCGGGGGGGGCGTTTCGCAGGCGCGCCTGTGGATGCCCACCTTGGCGATGAAGTTGGCCGCAATCGGCGCGGTGACGAACAGGAACGCCATGATGAGCAGCTCGTGCATCGACCCTTCGCCGCGGGCGAAGCTTTCGACCATCGACGCCAGCAGCAGCATCCCGATCCCTACCGTCCCGACCTTGGTGGGCGCGTGCAGGCGGGTCATGGGATCGTTGAATTTCAACAGGCCGATGACGCCCACGAGCACGAAGAACGACGCGATCAGCAGGAAAACGGCGGTGGCGTAAATGGCGAGGATCTCTCCTGTCATTCGATGATGTCCCCCCGCAAAAGAAAGCGCGCCAGCGCGACGGTGGAAACGAACCCGAGCATGGCGATCAGCAGCGCCACCTCGAAATAGAATTGCACCTCGTAGTAGACGCCGACCATCACCACGAGGCCCAGGCCGTTGATGACCATGGTGTCCAGCGCAAGTATGCGGTCGCCGGAGGTGGGGCCAAGCACCAGCCGCACCATCGACAGGATTTGCCCGAGCGCCAGCGCGACAAAGGCGATGGCCACGGCGATATCCAGAAAGGCCAGGGCGGTCGTCATGAGAATATCTCCTGCAAACGGCGTTCGTAGCGGTTGATGATGTCGTCGCGCACCGCGTCGGGGTCGTCGGTGTGCAGCACATGCACCAAGAGGCTGTGCCCCTCGTTCGACAGATCGGCCGAGACCGTGCCCGGCGTCAGTGTGATGGTGCCTGCCAGCACCGTGATCGCCTCGGGTTTGCGCAGTTGTAGCGGCACGACGATCCACGCGGGGCGCAGCTTGGCATTGGGAACGGTCAGTACGATCCACGCGACCTGAATATTGGCGATCAGGATATCCCACATCACCATCAGGATATAGATCGCCATCTTGCCCAGTTTGAGCGCCCTGGGCGTGTCGGGCCACCAGATCGAGGTGCCCCACGGGATGATGATCCCCAGAATGAGGCCGAACACCACCATGCCCGCCGAGACCTGATTTTGCAGCAGCACCCAAACCACCGCCAGCAGCAGCGTCAGGAACGGATGCGGCAACAGCCAGTAGAACGCGCGTGCAAGCATGTCAGTGCTCCTCCGTCTTTGTCGTCGGGTCGCTCAATTTACCCGGCGTTTCGACCACGGTGGCGATGTAGGGAGCGGGCGCGAAGAGTTGCGCGGCGATCTTTTCGGAATAGCCATGCACCTGACCCGCGAACACCGTATGCGCCGCCAGCAGTGCGACCAGCCCGCCGGTGGCCACGTAGGAAAGCGCGGCGGGGGACGGCCGCGGCGCGGCGTCTTCCTCCGGCTCGGGGGTATGAACGCTGTGCGCCTTCCAGAAGAGCACGCTGCCCGCGCGGGCAAACCCGACGATGCTGATCAGGCTCGAGCCCAGCACGATGGCCCAGATCCACACCATCAGGTCGGTGTCATAGCCCGCGTCCAGCACGAGAAGCTTGCCCAGAAAGCCCGACAATGGGGGCAGGCCCGCCATGGCGATCGCGCCGATGAAAAACAGCGCCGATGTCAGCGCGGTCCCTGCCATGGCCGGTTGCGCGGTCAGGTCCAGATTGCCGCGCCCGGTGCGCACCAGATCGGCGATCAGGAACAGCGCCGCCCCTGCCAGCGTCGAATGGATGATGTAGTATATAGCCGCCGCGATGCCCGTTGGCGTGAAGAGCGCGATGGACACCATCACCATGCCCATGGAGCCGATGACCGAGTACGCCACCAGCCGATCCAGCTTCTGGGCTGCCAACACGCCCAGCATCCCGATCGCCAGCGACAGCAGCGCGGCAGGGAGTAGCCAGACATCATGCAGCCCTGCCGTAACCTCCAGCTCGGGCGGGAAAATCATCGTGTAGACGCGAATGATCGCGTAGGCACCGATCTTGGTCATGATGGCAAACAGCGCGGCAACCGGGGCACAAGCCTCCGCATAGCTCGACGGCAGCCAGAAATGCAGCGGCACGATTGCGGCCTTGACCGCGAAGACGAGTATCAGAAGCACCGCGGCGATGCGGATGCCCACCGTCTCCTCCGGCCCGATCAAGGCGACACGGTTCGCAAGATCGGCCATGTTGAGCGTGCCGGTCTCCGCATAGATGGAGCCGAGCGCAAACAGGAAAAGCGACGAGGCGATCAGGTTGAACAGCACATATTGCACACCCGCCTTCAGGCGGGCGTTGCCGCCCGCGTGGATCATCAGGCCGTAGGATGCGATCAGCAGCACCTCGAAGAACACGAACAAGTTGAACAGGTCGCCGGTCAGGAAGGCGCCCATGATGCCCATCATCTGGAACTGGAACAGTGCGTGGAAGTGCCGCCCGCGACTGTCCCAGTCCGATCCGATTGCAAAGAGCAGCACGAACAGCGCCAGGACCGCCGTCAGCAAGAGCATCGCGGTGGACAGCCGGTCGCCCACCAGCACGATGCCGAACGGCGCGGCCCAGTCGCTGAGTTGATAGAGAATGACGCTGCCGTCCGAGGCTTGCCACGCAAGCCCCGCCGAGATGGCGATCAGCGCCAGCACACCCGCGACCGAAAAGACCCTCTGGATGCCGATATGATACCGCGCGGCCAGCACGATGAACGGTGCCAGCAACGCGGGCAGCACGACGGGGGCGATGATCCAGTGCGTCACGTGCCGCCCTCCGCGTTCTCGTCCGCGTCCGGCCCGGGCAGATCGTCGACATGGTCGTCATCCGAGCCCAGATACGCGCCGAGGGCGATCATGACCACCACTGCCGTCATCCCGAACGAGATCACGATGGCCGTCAGCACCAGCGCCTGCGGCAGCGGGTCGGTATAGACCGTCGCGTCATCGCGCAGGATCGGCGGGGCGCCCACGGTCAGACGGCCGGACGAGAACAGGAACACGTTGACCGCATAGGTCAGCAGCGACATGCCGAGGATCACCGGAAAGGTGCGCAGCCGCAGGATCAGGTACAGCCCGCCCGCGGTCAGGACACCCACGGCGGAGGCGACGAGAAGCTCCATGTCAGCCACCCTCCTTCATATTCATGGGCGCCATCGGCACGGCCGGCGGGTCGTCGCGGGACGGGTCGATATCCATCGGGTGCTCGCTGTCGGGCACATGGGCGCGCCGCGCCAGCCGCGAGAAGCTCTCGAGCGACAGCATCACCGCGCCGACGACCGCCAGGAACACACCCAGATCGAAGAGCGCGGCGGTGGCCAGTTCGAACTTCTCGAAGGGCGGGATGCGGACATAGGTGAAATCCGAGGTCAGGAACGGCTTGCCGAAGAACCACGACCCGATGCCGGTCAGCCCGGCGGTCAGGACACCTGCGCCGATCACTCCGTGATAGGGATATCTCAGCCGGGACGAGGTCCAGGTGAAGCCGCTCGCCATGTATTGCATCACCACGGCGATCGACACGATCAGCCCGGCGATGAAGCCGCCGCCCGGCTCGTTATGGCCGCGCAGGAAAATGTAGAAACCCACCAGCAGCACCACCGGCATGATCACCCGCGTCAGCACCACCATCATCAGCGGGTGAATGTCGCCTGCCCGTGGCTGGTCCGGCTTGCGGTTCAGCAGGCGCGCGCGGACGGGGCCGCCCAGCAGCGTCTCGGTCAGCGCGTAGATCAGCAGGGCGGCGATGCCCAGCACGATGATCTCGCCATAGGTGTCGAAACCACGGAAGTCGACGAGGATCACGTTCACCACATTGGTGCCGCCGCCACCCTTGTAGGAATTCGCCAGGTGGAACTCCGAAATCGGCGTGTCCACCGCGTCGCGCAGCATGTAGTAATAGGCCAGCCCGAAGGTCGCCAAGCCCCCCGCCACGGCGATGCCCGCGTCGCGGACCCGGCGCAGCACGGTGCTCTCGATGGGGGTGGTATTGGGCAGGAAGTTCAGCGCCAGCAGCATCAGGATGATCGTCACCACCTCGACGGTAAACTGCGTCATGGCGAGGTCAGGGGCGCTGAGGAACACGAAGCCGATGGATACCATCAGCCCCACGATGCCGATCAGGATCAGCGACAGGAAACGGTTGCGGTGCAGGAAGACCATGCCCACCGTCGCCGCGACCAGCATCGCCCAGCCCGCAATCGTCACCGGACCGGCATATTGCACGGTGCGCGTGGCGGCGCCCATGGTGCCGGTGCTCCAGGCGTGAAACCCGGCGGCGATGATCGTCACCGCGCCGATTGCGGCGTAACGGGTGAAGGCTCCGTCATGCAGCGGCAGGATCACCGCGCGGGTCAAACGGACGACCGCCTCGACCAGTGCCTCGAAGATCACCTTGGCCTCGGGGCGCGGGGCCGCGTCCCACAGGCGCAGGGCGGGGGTGAAGACCGCCAGCATCAGCAGGCCGCCCACCACGGCGATGATCGACAGGAACAGCGCGGGTACCAGCCCGTGCCAGATCTTGAGATAGGCCTTCGGCACCTCCGCCGCGTCGCCCAGCACCGATGCGGTGACCAGCTTCACGAACGGCTCCGCCAGGAACGGCGCGACGCCGATCACGACCACCATCACCACCAGAATGGCGGGCGGCAGCCACAGTCCGGAGTCGGGATCATGCGGCCGGGCAGGGTAGTCGTCGCGCACCGGTCCGAGGAACACATGCCCGATCAGCCGGAAGCAGTAGGCGGCGGAAAACAGCGAGCCGACCGTCGCCAGAACGGGCACCAGCCACGGCGCGCCGAACAGCGTGGTGTGCAGCGCCTCCTCCAGCATCATCTCCTTCGACAGGAACCCGTTGAGCAGCGGAATCCCCGCCATCGACAGCGCCGCCAGCGTGGCGATCACGAAGGTCACCGGCATCAGGTGCCGCAGCCCGCCCAGTCGGCGGATGTCGCGGGTGTGGGCCTCGTGGTCGATGATCCCCGCCGACATGAACAAGGCCGCCTTGAACGTCGCGTGATTGAGGATGTGGAACACCGCTGCCATCGCGCCGAACGCCGTGCCGGTGCCCAACAGCATGGTGATCAGCCCGAGGTGGCTGACGGTCGAGAACGCCAGCAGCGCCTTCAGGTCATGCTTGAACAGCGCGATCACCGCACCCAGCACCATGGTGGCCAACCCGGCGGTGGTGACGATCACGAACCATTCCGGCGTGCCGGACAGCACCGGCCACATCCGCGCCATCAGGAAAATCCCCGCCTTCACCATGGTGGCGGAGTGCAGGTAGGCCGATACCGGCGTCGGCGCGGCCATCGCGTGCGGCAGCCAGAAATGGAACGGGAACTGCGCCGATTTGGTGAAACAGCCCAGCAGGATCAGGATCAGCGCGGGCAGGTAAAGCGGGTCGGCCTGTATCAGGTCGCGGCTGGCAAGGATCACGCTCAACTCGTAGCTTCCGGCGATCTGCCCGAGAATCAGCATCCCCCCCATCATCGCCAGCCCGCCCGTGCCGGTGACGATCAGCGCCATGCGCGCGCCTTGGCGGCCCTCCGGCAGGTGTTTCCAGTAGCCGATCAGCAGGAAGGAGGACAGCGAGGTCAGCTCCCAGAACACCAGCAGCAGCAGGATATTGTCGCTCAGAACGATCCCCACCATCGCGCCCTGGAATAGCAGCAGATAGGTGAAGAATTCGCCCATATTGTCGTCGCGGCTCAGATAGTGCCGCCCGTAGGCGATGATCAGCAGGCCGATGCCGAGGATCAGCAGCGCGAAGAAAAAACCCAAACCGTCGAGCATCAGGGTGAAATTCAGCCCCAGCGACGGCATCCACTCGATCTGCATCGTCACGACTTCGCCCGCCAGAACCGCAGGCAGATTGGTCAACAAGCCGATGAAAGCCAGCAGTGATACGGTGAAGGTCACACCAGCGCAGGCGGCACGGCCTGCCGAGTTCATCAATCCCGGCAGAAGTGCACCGAGGAAGGGTAACGCAACGATAAAGAAGAGGGACACGAAAATTCCTGATCCGATGTTGCTGACAACTTGCACAAAACTGCGTCGGATTTGCAATAGCGCGGAACGACTTGAGTGACCTTAGTCGAGTTTGTTCGAGTTGTCAGTTGTTGCGGCCGTCCAAGCTACCAAATGACCGGTCGCGTTCGCTTTGGCGTTCCTGCCGACGCGCTGCCCGTCATTCGGATGGCCGGCTTGCCTGTTCGCCACGCGGGCGGGGTAGGGAGTTGGGCCATAGCGCCAGTGGCACGATGGAGAGCGTTTCATCTACAGGTCGCAACATGGCAAGATTTTCATCGGCAATTGTTTGTCGGAGTGTTTCCATTAGCGCGTTCCGACAGGACGACAAAACCGCATCCCGATTGCGCATAATCAGTATTATGTCAATAATAGTGCTGCGCGCTGCGGGGTCTGCCGATGTGTCATCAAGAACGCTTTCGGTTCAGGGAACGCGATTTATTCCGTGGTTTCAAATCCTAACGCGCCCATCTTCAACTTCCGCACGATCCGTTGGCGCCTCTCATATAAACTGAGCCTATGGTCTTGTAGGTAATATCAATTATCTTTTTTCCTCTCGTCTGCGAAACTCGTGTCGTAAAAATGAAAACAAATGCGTGCAAAACGCATGTCACACAACTGGGAGACTGACGGAATGCAATTTCTGAGAACACTGGGACTGTCCGCGATCGCCGGGCTCATGACGGCGGGTGCTGCCATGGCCGAGACCGAATTGACGGTCTACACCGCGATCGAGGCCGAAGACCTCAAGCGCTATGCCGAGAAGTTCAACGAGGATCACCCCGACATCAAGATCAACTGGGTGCGCGATTCCACCGGCGTCGTGACCGCGAAGCTCCTAGCCGAGAAGAACAACCCGCAGGCGGACGTGATCTGGGGACTCGCGGCTACATCGCTTCTGCTGCTGAAATCCGAAGGCATGCTGGAGCCCTACAAGCCCGAGGGCGTCGAGAAGCTCGATCCCAAGTTCGTGGACAAGAGCGACCCGCCCGCCTGGGTGGGCATGGACGCCTGGGTGGCGGCCGTCTGCTTCAACACCGTCGAGGCCGAGAAGCTGGGCCTGCCGCAGCCAACCTCGTGGAAGGACCTGACGGACCCGGTCTACAAGGACCAGGTCATCATGCCCAACCCGAACAGTTCGGGCACCGGCTTCCTCGACGTCTCGAGCTGGTTGCAGATGTTCGGCGAGGACGAAGGCTGGGCCTACATGGATGCGCTGCACGAGAATATCGCGCGGTACACGCATTCCGGCTCGAAGCCCTGCAAGCTCGCCGCGGCGGGTGAGATCCCCATCGGCATCTCCTTCGCCTTCCGCGGGGCCAAGTCGAAGGCCGACGGCGCGCCGATCGAGATCATCGTGCCCGAAGAAGGCGTCGGCTGGGACATGGAGGCGATCGCCATCGTCGCTGGCACCGACGCGCCCGAGGCCGCGCGCACCCTCGTGGACTGGACCATCAGCGAGAAGGCCATGGAGGAATACAATGTCGGCTATGCCGTGGTGGCGATCCCCGGAATCGCCAAGCCGGTCGAACATTTCCCCGAAGGGCTCGAGGAGGCGATGATCGACAACGATTTCGAATTCGCCGCGAACAACCGCGAGCGGATCCTCGAGGAATGGCAGAAGCGCTACGACAGCAAGTCCGAGTCCGAGTGATCGCGTGTGGGCGGGGGCGCGGTTGCGCGCCCCCTGCCCCGGCTGGACCACCCCCCGTTTTCCGACAGAGAAGAGGTGCCGAGCATGGCCCAGAGCACAGCCGCAGTCGCGGTTTCCGAAGCCGATCCGACGCTCCAGCAGGACGAGCCGCGCGCCTACCTGCGCATCGACGGGCTCTGGAAGTATTTCGGTGAGTTCGCGGCACTGAGGGACATCTCGCTCGAGGTGAGAGAGGGCGAGTTCGTCTGCTTCCTCGGACCCTCGGGATGCGGCAAGACGACGCTTCTGCGCGCCATCGCGGGGCTCGACCTGCAAACCCACGGGACGGTCCTGCAAGCCGGCAAGGACATCTCGGCCCTGCCCCCCTCGAAACGCGATTTCGGCATCGTCTTCCAGTCCTACGCGCTTTTCCCCAACCTGACGGTGCGGCGCAACATTGCCTTCGGGCTCGAGAACGAGGGGCGCCCGCGCCGCGAGGTCGAGGCCCGCGTGACCGAGCTTCTGGGTCTCATCGGGCTGCCCGACCAGGGCGACAAGTATCCCGCGCAACTCTCGGGCGGACAACAGCAGCGCATCGCGCTCGCGCGGGCGCTTGCGACGAATCCCGGTCTTCTGCTTCTCGACGAGCCGCTTTCTGCCCTTGACGCCAAGGTCCGCGTGCATTTGCGCCACCAGATCAAGGAGTTGCAGCGCACTCTTGGCGTGACGACCATCATGGTGACGCATGACCAGGAAGAGGCGCTCGTCATGGCCGACCGGATCGTCGTGATGAACCATGGCGTGATCGAACAGGTCGGCACGCCCACCGAGATCTACCGTGAGCCCGCCTCGCTTTTCGTGGCGGATTTCATCGGCGAGATGAACCAGATCCCCGCCCGGGCCGGCGGGCCGCAATCGGTGGTGATCGGCGATGCCGAGATGGATTGCCTTGCCTACGACTTCGCGAAGGGGACCGAGATCGTCGCGGCGATCCGGCCCAATGACATCATCCCCTATGGCGGCGCGGATGACAGCTCGGGCGAGCGAAGCCGGGCGAGCAACACGTTCGACGTGACCGTCGACTCGATGGAATTTCTCGGGGCCTTCTGGCGCTGTCACCTCGGCAACGCCGCGTTTCGCGGCGAAGAACTGATCGCCGATTTCTCGATCAACGCGGTGCGGCGGCTGGACCTGCGCGAGGGCGGCTCCATGACCGTGGAACTGCCGCGCGACCGCCTCATGGCCTTCGCGTGCCCGACGGCTGGACAGGAGTGACCGGATGACCGCGACGGATGGCCGGGTCTTCCCGGCGAAGGCAGATATCCCGCCGGACACGCCGGTGGTGAAAGGCAAGCTCTCGCGCGATGACTACGTGATGCGGGCACTGATGGTGGTCATCGCGCTCTATCTCGTCGTGTCGCTCGTCCTGCCGCTCTACGCCATGCTCTCGAAGAGCCTCTCGACCTTCACCTACGACCTGTCGGCCTACGAGGTGCAGGTCAGCGACGAGGCGGGCAACTATACCACCGACCCGGTGACGCTGGCCGAACTCAACGACGACCTGGGCCGTCTCGAGCCCTCCGATCTTGCCACCGGGGCCGATGGGCGGCTCGAGGTCGTGCAGCTTTTTCCCGATTTCGACTTCCGCAGCCCGGTCATGTACCGCCTGCGCAACACCACCGACGAAGGCCGCTTCCTCGTCGGCTCGCAGCTTCATACCGGCACCGACTGGCTCGAGATGGACAGCAACACGTTCCGCCGCGCCTATCTGCGACCGGTGCGCAGCGTCGGGTTCCAGAACTTCACCGAGTATTTCTCGAACCCCGCGCTCTTCAGCTCGATCCAGAACTCGCTTCTGATCGCGACCATATCGACGATCATCACGGTGACGCTGGCCTTCTGGTTCGCCTATGCGCTGAACCGAAGCTGCATGCGGTTCAAGGGGGTGTTCCGCATGGTGGCGATGATGCCGATCCTCGTGCCGTCGCTTCTTCCGGGGATCGCGCTCATCTATCTTTTCGGCAACCAGGGCATGATCAACTGGATGCTGATGGGCGCGGATATCTACGGCCCCATAGGGATCGTCATCGGGTCGGTCTTCTTCACCTTCCCGCATGCGTTCATCATCATCGCGACGGCGCTGTCGATCTCGGACGCGCGCTATTACGAGGCGGCGCTTTCCCTGCGCTCCTCGCCCTGGCGGACCTTCTGGACCGTGACGATCCCCGGCGCGCGCTACGGGCTCATCTCGGCGGCCTTCGTGGTCTTCAACCTCGTGATCACCGATTTCGGCCTGCCCAAGGTGATCGGCGGCCAGTTCGACGTGCTGGCGGTCGACATCTACAAACAGGTGATCGGGCAGCAGAATTTCGAGATGGGCGCGGTCGTGTCGGTGGTCCTCGTGGTCCCGGCGATCCTCGCTTTCACCGTCGACCGCATCGTGCAGCGGCGGCAGGTCGCGATGCTCTCGGCGCGCTCGGTGCCGTATCAGCCCAAGCCCAACCGGGCCATGGACAATTTCTTCCTCGTCTACAGCCTGCTCGTCGCGCTTTTCATCGTGGGGCTTCTGGCCGTGTGTCAGTTCGCGGCGCTGGTGAAGTTCTGGCCCTATGACCTCAGCCTCAGCCTGAACAACTACCGCTTCGACCTCATGGACGGCGGCGGATGGTCCTCCTATTACAACTCGATCAAGCTCGGCCTTCTCACGGCGCTGAGCGGGACGGTGGTGATCTTCGTCGGCGCCTACCTGGTCGAGAAGGCCAACGGTTTCGCGATGGGACGCGCGATCTTCCAGATGGTCGCGATGCTGCCCATGGCCATTCCGGGGATGGTGCTGGGCCTGGCCTATATCTTCTTCTTCAACGACCCCGACAACCCGCTCAACTTTCTCTACGGGACGATGGCGATCCTGGTCATCGCGACGGTGACGCATTTCTACACCGTGTCGCACCTGACGGCGGTGACGGCGCTCAAGCAGATGGATCGCGATTTCGAGGCCGTCTCGGCCTCGCTCAAGACGCCGACGGTCAAGCTCTTCAGCCGCGTGACAGTGCCGGTCTGCCTGCCCGCGATCCTGGACATCTCGATCTATCTCTTCGTCAATGCGCTCACGACCGTGTCGGCTGTGGTGTTTCTCTATTCACCCGACACGGCGCTCGCCTCGGTCGCGGTGCTCAACATGGACGATGCGGGCGACATCGCCCCGGCGGCGGCGATGGGGATGATGATCTTCTATACCAACGCGGGCGCGCGGATCGTTCACATGATCCTCTCGCGCGGTGTGCTGAAACGTACGCAGGCCTGGCGCGGCTAAGGCGTTTCGCGAAACGCCCTAGCGGGTTCTGCGTGTCCGCTCGACCTCCATGAAGGCGCGGATCACGCGGACATCGCTGCGCTGCGCGAGGTAGACGAGGGTTTCGCTCATCCTCAGATCGACGCCCTTGAGGGTGATCCGCCGAAGCCGCGCGTCCTGGCCGAACTCGGCCTCCGAGACGAAGCCGATCCCGGCGCCCGATGCGACCACTTCGCGCATCGCCTCGCGGCCCTCCACCTCGATCATCGGGATCAGCGGCACGCCCTGGCGCTCGGCTTCGGCCTCGATCTCGGCACGCGTCTTGGACCCCCTCTCGCGAAAGACGAGCGGCCACCTGGCGATCTCGGCCAGGGTCATTTCGTCGATCCCCTCGTCGATCAGGTCGCGCGCCACGCAGGCCACGATCGAGGTCGCGCCAAGCTCCACGTATTCGAGGTCGCCGCCGGGGTCGGGACTACCCAGAACGCCGATCTCGGCCTCGTAGCTGCGCAGCGCGGAGAGCACCTCTTCGGAATTCCCGGTGCGCAAGGTCACGTGGACGCCGGGATGTTTCTTGCGGAAGGCGCTCAGCACGTCGGTCACGTGGTGCGCGGCATCGGCGATGATGCGCAGCTCGCCCCGCGGCGCGGCACTCGATTGCGAGAGATGTTCGCGGATCTGTTCTTCTGCCTCGAAGAAGCGGCGCGTGAGCAGGAACAGCGCCTCGCCCTCGCGCGTGAGACGCACCCGCTTGCGCTCGCGCGAGAAGAGCAGCACGTCGTTCTCCTGTTCAAGCTTGCGTACCTGCTCCGAGATCGCCGGTTGCGTCAGCAACAGCGCCTCGGCCGCGCGGGAAAACCCGCCATGCAGCGCGACGTTGTGAAACGCCTTGAGTTGGCTGTAGTTCATGGCAGCCCTAATCCATAAGCAGGGCATATGGATGCCCGCGATACACTACTTCGACGTATAGTTGAGGGCTCGTGGCTTTTGAAGCGCCGAAATTCTCAGCCGTCGGCTTGCGCGAAGACCACCCCCTCGTGCTGCGCCCTCAGCCGGGGGTCGAGCGAGCGGATCGTCACGGGTCTCCCCTCGATGATCTCGGCACAGCGCGCCAGCGTCTCCTCCTCGAGCCGCGTCATCGCGTCCCTGGTGTAGAAGGTGAGATGCGGGCTCAGGATCACGTTCTCCATTCCGAAGAGCGGCGCGAGGGGATGATCGCGGCGGTCGAGCGGCTCTTGGCCGAATACGTCGAGCGCGGCCCCGCCGAGATGCCCCGATCGCAGCGCCTCAAGCAGCGCTGCCTCGTCCGCGATCGCCCCGCGCGAGACGTTCACGAAAAGCGCGCCGGGCTTCATCGCCGCGAATTCCGCCGCCCCGATCATGCCCCGCGTGTCATCGTTGAGCACGCAATGCACCGAGACGAAATCGCACTCGCCCAGCATCGCGTGCAGATCGTCGCGTTTCTCGACGCCCGCCGCGCGCAGCTCCTCGGCGCTCTTGCCCGGGTTGTAGCCCAGCACCCGCGCCCGAAACCCCGCGCCCGCCATCCGCGCCACGCTGCGGCCGATATGGCCGACACCGATCAGGCCCAGGGTCTTGCCCGCGATGTCGCTCCCCAGCCAGCGTTGCGTGGGCCACGCCCATCCTTCCCTCTCCATCTCCCGGCTGAGCGGGACGAGCTTGCGCGCCAGCGCGATGAGAAGCGCGAAGGCCCCCTCGGCCACCGTCTCCTCGGCATAGAGCGGGATGTTGACGACGGGGACCTTGCGCGCGATGGCCGCCGGAATATCGACCGCGTCGATCCCCACGCCGTATTTCACGATACCTTTCAGATGCGGCGCGGCGTCGATAACGGTCGAGGTGATCGGGGTGTAGCACATGAGGATCAACCCGGCGTCCCGCACCGCGGCGATGAGGTCGGGCTCGGACACGCCCTCGGGCAGAAGAACGAGCTCGTGCCCCGCCTCGCGCAGCGCGCCATCCACCCGCGGACATTCAAGCTCGCAATCGGTTCGGATGATCTTCATGGCATGGTCCCGGAACTGGATACGGCGCAGCGCGCGGCAAGGAGACCTTGGCACGGGTCGCGAGCGCCTTGCAATTGCGCGATGCCCCTACCCTTCGGCGAACCGCTCGGACAGCCGCCGCCACAGGGCGCCGGTCAGCGCATCCTTCCGCGCGATCATCCAGTAGGTTTCCGGCGGCGTCAGCACCGCGTCCGATACCTGAACCAGGCTTCCCGCCGCGAGCCGGTCGCGGCACAGCGGCAGCGAGGCCAGCAGCACCCCTGCCCCCGCCTCGGCCGCGGCAAGCGCGCCGCCCAGGCTGTCGAACCGGACCGAGGGCACGGGCGTCATCGGATCGCCCGTCTGCCGCGCCCATTCCGGCCAGCCCGCCCGCGGCCCCGAGAGCGCGAGGCGTGGCAGGGTCTGCCACGCGGCCCCCTCGCGCAACAGATGCGGCGCCGCGACCGCGCCGATCGCCTCGGCGAAGAGCGGCACCTTGTGGTGATCGCCCCAATCGCCCACGCCATAGCGCACGCGGATCGTGGCATCGAGATGCTGGCTTTCCGATTGCAGCACCATGGTCGAGAACGCGATCTCGGGCCGGTCGTCTCCCTGCCAGCGGGCAAGCCGCGGCGCAAGCCAGAGCGCCGTGACCGAGGCGCTGGCCGAGATCGAGACCTTGCGACGATCGAGCCCGAAGAATGCCTCGCAGCTCTCGCCCAGGTCACGCAACGCGGCGGTGACATAGGGAAGCCAGCTTTCGCCATCGACGCTGAGCGTCACGCCGCGCGCGTTGCGCACGAAGAGCTGCGTGCCGAGCCTGCGTTCCAGGTGCGTGATCCGCTGGCTGATGGCGGCCTGGGTGAGGCCCGTCTCCGTCGCGGCGGCGGTGAAGCTTCCAGTGCGGCCCGCCGATTCGAACGCGCGGATCCATTCGAGCGATATCGTGTCGAGCGACAGTTCAGCCATAAGAATATCCGCCCCTCAGACCGCGAACGCCTTGATTGAGGTTATGCCCGCATCGTGAAAAGCTCAAGCCGGACACATCGAGAGGTTTGGCATGACGATCCATGACGCACGCGTGAGCGACGACGGCAACACCCTGACGCTCGGACAGGGCGGCGGCGCGCGCCGGTTCCACGCGATCTGGCTGCGCGACAACGCCTGGGATGCCGAGACGCGCGCGCCGGCGAACGGGCAGCGCCTCATCGCGCTGAGCGACATCCCGCGGGACACCCGGATCGGCGCCGTCGAGATGGCGGGCGCGACGCTCCACGTCACCTTCGAGCCCGAGGGCAAGACCGTGGCCTATGACACCGACTGGCTCATGCGCAATGCCTATGACCGCGATCACCCCGCCGGTCGCGGCTGGGTCGGGAACGGGATCGAGACCTGGGACAGCAGCCTTTCGGACCGCGTGCCCGAGGGTGATCTCGGCGCCGTCACCTCCGATCCCGGCGCGCTCGAGGACTGGCTGGACGGAATCGCCCGTTTCGGCTTTGCCAAGCTGCGCGGCGGTCCCGTCGAGGATGGTGCGCTCTTCAAGGTGGTCGATCTCTTCGGGTTCGTCCGCAAGACGAATTACGGAAGCCATTTCGAGGTCCGCACCGAGGTCAACCCCACCAACCTCGCCTATACGGGCCTCGGCCTCCAGGCCCATACCGACAACCCCTATCGCGACCCCGTACCCACGATCCAGGTGCTCTATTGCCTGGAAAGCACGGCCTCCGGCGGCGAGAACATGGTGGTCGACGGGTTCCGCGTGGCCGAGCGGCTGCGCGCGGAAAATCCCGACTGGTTCGACCTTCTCAGCACCCATTGCGCACGGTTCGAATACGCGGGCTCGGATGGCGTCGTTCTTCGGTCGCGCCGCCCGATGATCGAGCTTGCGCCCGACGGCGAACTCATCGCCGTGCGCTTCAACAACCGCTCCGCGGCGGCGATCACGGATGTGCCCTTCGAGCGGATGGCCGACTATTACGCCGCCTATCGCCGCATGGCCGAGATCATCGACGACCCCGAGATGGAAGTCACGTTCCGCCTCGAGCCGGGCGAGAGCTTCGTGGTCGACAACACCCGCGTGCTGCACGCGCGCAAGGGCTATTCGGGAAGTGGCAAGCGCTGGCTTCAGGGATGTTACGCCGACAAGGACGGCCTCCACTCCACCCTCGCCGCCCTGCGCGAGCAACCGGCGAGGGCGTCGTGATGGAAAAGCCCACCAACGCCGATCTCACGCCGCAGACCATCGTGGCCTTCCTTGCCGATATCTTCGAGCGCCGAGGCGGGGAAGAATATCTGGGCGAGCCGGTGACCATGGCCGAACACATGCTTCAGGGCGCGACCCTGGCCGAGAGAAGCGGCCAGGACGAGCTTGTCATCGTCTCGGCGCTGCTTCACGACATCGGCCATTTCACCAGCGAATTCGGCATGTTCAGCATGGACGACACCGAGGACCGCCATCACGAGGACGCGGGCGCCGAAGTGCTCGAGCGGTTCTTTCCGTCGCTCGTGACCGACTGCGTGCGCTACCACGTCGCGGCCAAGCGCTATCTCTGTGCGACCCGACCCGAGTATTTCCGCCGCCTTTCCGAGGCATCGGTGCATTCCCTCAATCTCCAGGGCGGCCCGATGACGGCCGAGGAGGTCACGGAGTTCGAGAAGAACCCGAACCTCAAGGAGATCATCGCCGTGCGCTATCTCGATGACGCGGGGAAGGAGGCCGAGATGGAAACGCCCTCCTTCGCGCATTTTGCGCCCATGGTGCAGCGGGTGGTCGACCGGCATTGCGGGGTGGCGTGACCGGCATGGGCCAAGCGCCTGTTCTTTTTAATATCGCGTCATACTCCCTTGGTATTACGCGACAATCACCTCAGCCCACGGGCGCCACCGTGCCACCCAGAACCTCGCCTCCATCAAGAAGCAGGTCCTCGCGGAAATTCGTCGCGACAAGCTGCACGCCCACCGGCGTGCGGCCCTGGGGGCCGTCCACCAGATTGGTCGAGACCGTCAGCCCCGGCAGCCCCATGAAGGGTATGCCGATCTGCAGGGCCTGCGCCGCGATGATCCGATCGAACTCCTCCTCGGTGCCCAGATCGAGCAGGTCGGCGAAGGGCAACTCGCCCGACACGGGGCAGAGAAGCACCGGGTAAGTCTCTAGAAACGCGCGCCATTCCCGGCAGAGCCGCGCGCGGGTCTGCAACGTGTCGAGCAGCCCGTTCACGTCCACGTCGGGCGCATGTCGGCAAAGCCGCTCGTAGACAAGGGTCGCATCGGGGTCGTCTTCCTTGCGGACGATCTCGCCCCCCGAGCGGCGCATCTCGGCCATCCAGAGCGTGAGCTGGCCGCGCACAGCCTCCTGCACCGGCGGCGTCTCGACCTCCTCGACGGTCCAGCCCGCGGCCTCGAGCCGCCGCGCCGCCGCGCGCAGCTCGTCGCGGATCTCGGGGGCGACGTCCATCCCGTCCGGCGCAAGGCAGAGCGCCGCGCGCCGTGGCACCGCGGGACCGCGCAGGGGCACGGGTGCCGACCACGGGTCGGCCGGGTCATGGACCGCCATCGCCTCGTAGGCCAGGCGAAGATCGCCGATGGACCGCGCAAGCGGCCCCGCGATCGCCATGAGTTGCGCGCCGATATGCCGGTCGCCCGAGGTGAAGTTGAGGCTGGGCACCCGGCCCAGGGAGACGCGGAGACCGTGGATCCCGCAGGCATAGGCGGGGTAGCGCACCGATCCCGCGATATCCGTTCCCTGCCCCACCGGCCCCATCCCGGCGGCGACCGCCGCCGACGCGCCACCGGATGAGCCTCCGGGCGTAAGCGCCTGATTCAAAGGGTTTCTCGTGTGGCCGTGGAGGCTGTTTCGGGTGAACCACCTGAGCGAGAAGGCCGGCGTGTTCGTGCGCCCCACGATCACCGCACCCGCGCGGCGCAGGTTCGTCACGAACGGGTTGTCGCGCGTGGCGATGAGGTCCTTCTGGATCCGCAAGCCGTTGGTCGAGGCATGGCCCGCCTGGTCGTTCAGGACCTTCACCGTCACCGGCACGCCCGCAAGCGGCCCCGGCGCATGTCCTGCCGCGCGCGCGTCGTCCGCCGCCTGTGCCGCCGCAAGCGCGGCCTCGTCGCAGCGATCCACGATGGCGTTGATCCCCGGGTTCACCGCGTCGATCCGCGCGAGCGTGGCACGCGTGATCTCGACCGACGACACCTCGCCCGCCGCCATCGCCGCGCGCATCTCCTCGGCCGTCATGGCCCACAGCTCGCTCATCGCCCGGCCCCCTTTCAGAAGGCCTTGAAGGTGAGCGTCGTAAGCGTTCGCTCGATCCCCGGAATGTTGGCCACGTTGTCATTGATGAAGACGCCCACATCCTCGCCCTCGGGCACGTAGAGCTTGAGAAGCAGGTCGAAGGCGCCGCTTGTCGAATGAAGCTCGGAATGGATCTCGCGCAGGACGATGGCATCGGCGACCTTGTAGGTCATTCCGGGCTTGCAGCGGATCTGAATGAATACGCAGGTCGTCATGGCATCCTCTCCGATGATCTCTCGACGCTCCAAGGGATACCCGGCGCCGCGGTGATTGCAACTGCCGATTTCGGGCCGGGCCCCGCGCCGCGCCGACGTCCGGAATACTCGACAGGTGGGCGGCCGCCCGTTAAGATTCAGGTATAAAAGGAATTTGACATGCGATCTCTGCTCATCCTCAACGGCCCCAACCTCAACCTCCTGGGGACGCGACAGCCCGATGTCTACGGTCATACCACCCTGGCCGATATCCAGCGTCTCTGCCGCGAGAAGGCCGAAGCGGTCGGCGTCGGGATCGCGTTCGAGCAGCACAATTCCGAGGGCGCCCTGATCGACGCGATCCACGGCGCGAAGGGCACCCATGCGGGCATCATCCTCAACGCGGGCGCCTATACGCATACCTCCATCGCGCTCATGGACGCGCTCAGCTCGGTCGAGCTGCCCGCCATCGAGCTTCACCTCTCGAACATCCACGCGCGAGAGGCGTTTCGCCACCGCTCCTATATCGCGCGGGTCGCAGTGGGGGTGATCTGCGGCTTCGGGGCGGCGGGCTACCCGCTCGCCATCGAGGCAATGCTGAGCCACCTGGACCGCGACCCATGATACCGACGGCCGAACTCAACGACCTGCTCCACGCGCCGGGGATCGAGGATCTCTGGGACATGCACCAGCGGCGCATGGCGGGCTACGGGTTCGACCGGATCATGTATGGCGCGACGCGGTATCGGTCGGGCGCGCATCTGGGCGATGCCGAGGATTTCGTGATCCTCACCAACCACTCGACCGACTATACGGACGTCTTCATTGGCGAAGGTCTCTATCATCATGCGCCGATGGTGCGGTGGGCGCTGGATCACGACGGTCCCTGTTCGTGGTCGCTCCTGCGGCAGATGGCCGAAACCGGGAACCTGAGCGCCGAGGAGCGCAAGGTGTTCGATTTCAACCTTTCCATGGGGGTCCGCGCGGGCTACTCGATCTCCTTTCGATCGGTCTCGCCCCGCACGAAGGGCGCGATCGCCCTGACTGCCGAGGAAGGCATGCGGCAGCGCGATGTCGACGCGATGTGGGAGACGCATGGCGAGGATATCCTGCTGCTCAACAACATCGCGCATCTGCGCATCCTGTCACTGCCCTACACCTCCCCCGCCCGCACCCTCACCGCGCGCCAGCGCGAGGTGCTGGGCTGGGTCGGCGACGGCAAGACGGTGCAGGACATCGCCCTTCTCATGGGGCTGACCGGCGCCACGGTCGAGAAGCACCTGCGCCTTGCGCGCGATGCCCTCTGCGTCGAGACGACGGCACAGGCGGTGCTGAAGGCCAGTTTCCAGAACCAGATCTTCATGATGGAAGCCTGACCGCACCCCGCCCCCGAAACCCGCCATAATCTCTGGAAAAGGTATGGTTTTCCCTACCTTCAGGCCCAGGGTAGGGAAAACCTGACTTATGTCGCAGGACACTTTGACGCAAGGTAAGGCTGTTCCGTGAGTGGTGGCAATTTTCGCCTTTGGAACACCGGGTGAGCATCCTTGAGATTGCAAGGCTCTGTTGCCTGCCGGCTTTGCCGGGGTTGATGGCTGGCCCTATTGATCGGGTCGGTCATCAACACAGCCGACCGTTGTTCCTCCCAGATGCAGGGGTCGGGTGCGGTGCCGCCACGGCAGGCGGCACCGCCCACCATGTTGCAGACGAAAACGGGGCGCCCGGATGATCCGTGGCGCCCCGTTGCGTCGTCCTTCGAGCCCGGCTCAGCCTTGCGCGGCCTTCGCCACCTCGGCTGCGAAATCCTCTTTCTCGACCTCGATGCCCTCGCCCACCTCGAGCCGGACATACCCGGTGATCTCGGCGCCCGCGTCCTTCGCGGCCTGCTCGACCGTCACGTCGGGATTGACGACGAAGTTCTGGCCCAGAAGCGTGATCTCCGAGAGGAATTTCTTCATCCGGCCCACGATCATCTTCTCGATCACGGCGTCGGGCTTGCCCGATTCCCTGGCGATGTCGATCTGGACCTGCTTTTCCTTCTCGATCACCTCGGGGTCGAGTTCCGCCTCGTTGAGCGCGGCAGGGTTCGTGGCGGCGATATGCATCGCGACCTGCTTGCCGAACCCCTCGTCACTGCCCTTGAGCGCAACGAGAACCCCGATCTTGCCCATGCCCTCGGCAGCGGCGTTATGGACGTAGGAGACGACCGTCTCGCCCTCGATCGCGGCCATGCGGCGCAGGCCCATGTTCTCGCCGATGGTGGCGATCTTGTCGGTGATCGTGTCGGCGACCGTCTTGCCGCCCAGGTCGGCCTCCTTGAGTGCGTCGAGGTCATCGACCTTCACCGCGGCATCCGCGATGTCCGAGACCATGGACTGGAACTCGCTGTTCTTGGCCACGAAATCCGTCTCGGCGTTCACCTCGACGGCGACGCCGCGGCCACCCTCGACCTTGACGGCGACGAGGCCCTCGGCGGCGGTGCGACCGGACTTCTTGGCCGCCTTCGCCAGGCCCTTCGTGCGCAGCCAGTCGACGGCGGCGTCCATGTCGCCATCGGTTTCGGTCAGCGCCTTCTTGGCGTCCATCATGCCTGCGCCGGTCGTGTCGCGCAGCTGTTTCACCATTGCAGCAGTAATTGCCATGTCGGTATCCTCACATCATCGGGGTTCGGGGGCGCGGTGCCGCGCCTCCCCTGTCATGTCATCGCAGCGTCGCGGCGGGGCCGCGATCAGCCCTTGGCGTCTTCCTTGGCCTCTTCGACCTTTTCCTTGGCGTCCTCGCGGACCTCCTCGGTCGATTTGAGATCGAGCGGCGCGTCCTTGCGCATGGTGTCGTCATGCGCCGTCTCGTCGCTCACGTCGCCCGTCTCGACGCCGCCACCGACAAGCGCCTCTTCGCCCGGCGCCTCGGCCAGCGCGCCCACGTCGACGCCCGCCGCGCCCATCTGGGCCGACATGCCGTCAAGTGCCGCGCGGCTCACCAGGTCGCAATAGAGCGAGATCGCGCGCGCCGCGTCATCGTTGCCGGGGATGATATAGTCGATCCCGTCGGGCGAGCAATTGGTGTCGACCACGGCCACGACCGGGATGCCGAGCTTGTTGGCCTCGGCCACGGCCAGCGCCTCTTTCTTCACGTCGATGACGAAAAGCATGTCGGGCGTGCCACCCATTTCGGCGATGCCGCCAAGGCTCGCCTGGAGCTTCTCTTGGTCGCGTTCCATGCCCAGACGCTCTTTCTTGGTCAGGCCCTCGGCGCCCGCTTCCAGCGTCTCGTCGATTTCCTTCAGACGCTTGATCGACTGGCTCACGGTCTGCCAGTTGGTGAGCGTGCCGCCCAGCCAGCGGTGGTTCATGTAGAACTGCGCGCTTTTCTCGGCCGCCTCGGCGATCGGCGCGCTGGCCTGCCGCTTGGTCCCGACCATGAGGACGCGCCCGCCCTTCGAGACCGTCTCGCGGATCGCGTTCAGCGCCGCGTCGAGCATCGGAACGGTCTGCGTCAGGTCGATGATGTGGATGCCGTTGCGCGCGCCGTAGATGAACTCGCCCATGCGGGGGTTCCAGCGCTGCGTCTGGTGGCCGAAGTGAACGCCGGCCTCGAGCAGCTGGCGCATGGAGAACTCGGGAAGAGCCATGTCTTTATCCTTTTCCGGTTTTCGCCTCGGCACGGGATGAGAAGCGGATACTTCAACCGGTGGACTGCCGGGGATGTCTCCCCCGGACGGGCCCGCCCGTGCCTGCGGATTTCAGTGTCGCGCGTATAGCGGGGGCATGAGCGCGGCGCAAGGCTTGATTTCAACGCGTTCGCGTCAGGCCGCCTCTCCCGCCGGAGGCAGCCCGCAATCCCCCGTGATCGGCAATCCCGGCCCGCGCCTTCCGCGGTCATGAAACACCTCTCGCTCGGGGCAGTTGCCATCATAATTCCGCCCTCCCGGGCCACAAGTCCGGAATTGCCGGCTTTCGGATCTTCCGGATGACGCCTGCCCGTTGCCCGCGCGTCAAAACGCCCTTACATAGGCGTGACCACACGGGACCGCCTGAATGAACACACCCTTCGACGACGATCCGAAGCGCGCGCGCAGAAGTGGGCTCTTTTCGCGCATGCGCGCGAACTTTCTCACCGGGCTCGTGGTCATCGCGCCGGTGTTTCTCACCATTTGGCTGCTGTGGTCCCTGATCGGCTTCGTCGACGGGGTGGTCCTGCCTTTCCTGCCCGGCGCCTACCAGCCCGAGGTGCTCATCAACCGGCATATCCTGGGCCACACCTCCCCCACGGATCCCGGCTGGGTCAGCATCAACATCCACGGGCTGGGCGTGGTGGTCTTTCTCATCTTCACGCTATTCGTGGGCTGGATCGCCAAGGGTCTCATCGGCCGCTCGCTCATCGCCTGGGCCGAGAGCCTGGTCGACCGCCTGCCGGTCGTGCGGTCGATCTATTCGGGCGTCAAGCAGATCTCCGAAACGGTCTTCGCGCAATCCGAGCGCAGCTTCGAGAAGGCGTGCCTCCTGCAATACCCGCGCAAGGGGATCTGGGCCATCGGCTTCATCTCGACCAGCGCCAAGGGCGAGATCGCGGCCAAGCCCGAGACCGGCGGCGAGCTTCTGTCGATCTTCCTGCCCACCACGCCCAACCCCACCTCGGGGTTCCTGCTGTTTCTTCCGCGCGAGGACGTGATCGAACTCGACATGTCGATCGAGGACGCGGCCAAGCTCGTGATCTCGGCGGGTCTCGTCTATCCCGGTCAGAAAAGCGCCACCGCGACGGTCGAGCCCGAACCCGAGCTCAGTTGAACATCGCGGCCAGGTCGACCGTGCCGCGCTCGTTCAGATCGTCGAAATGCTCCGCCAGGAACCCATCCGCCGCGGCGCGCCCCGCATCGCGCAGCGTCCACATGAGCTCCGGCACCGGCACCAGCTTCGTCGCGACCGACAGATCGCGCATCAGCGCGTCATCCGCGATCATGTGGACGAGCACGTTCTTCATCCGCCCCGGCGACAGCGCGCCCTCCCTCAGCAGCCGCTGGACGAAGGCGATGGCCCGCAGCTCGCGCAGGAGCGAGCTGTTGAAACTGATCTCGTTGATGCGGTTCTGGATGTCGTGGGCGGTGCGCGGCACGTCCTCGCGGGTCAGCGGATTGATGTTGATGATCACCACGTCCTGCGGAAACTCTTCCTCGAAGAGCGGGAAAAGCGCGGGATTGCCCGTGTAACCGCCGTCCCAGTAATGCTCGCCGTCGATCTCGACCGCCTGGAACAGGTTCGGAAGACAGGACGAGGCGAGGAGCACGTCGGTGCTGATCTCCGCCTCGGGAAAGACGCGGATCTTGCCGTCGCGCACATTGGTCGCGCTCACGTACAGCGCGGGACCGTCCTCGGTGCAGACCTTGTCGTAGTTGAAACTTTCGGCGATGGGGCGCAGCGGGTTGCGATAGAACGGACCATAGGCATAGGGCGACATCGCGCGGCTCACCGTGTCGGCCATGGCGAACGGCACCGAGAGCGCCATCGCCCGGCTCACCCCCGAGGCCGGGAAGCCCGCCGCCATCCAGGCGGGCCAGCGCATGTCCTCGACGGCGCCCATCCGCTCCCACAGCCACGACAGCTTCTCGCGCGCGCCCTCGCGCCCGCCCTCGACCCAGCCGGACTTGAGCGCGGCGCCGTTCATCGCGCCCGCCGAGGTGCCCGACATGGCCGCGATCTCGATCCGCTCGTCCTCGAGGATGCGATCCAGCACGCCCCAGGTATAGGCGCCATGCGCCCCCCCGCCCTGAAGCCCGAGGTTGATCCGCTTCACCCTGGCCACGCCACACCTTTCTTCTTGCCGAAAATATCCTGGGGAGCGCGAGGGGTGAAACCCCTCGCCCGGGTCGGGCCGACGACGTCGGTCCGATCCTTCAAAGCGCGGTCCAGCCGCCGTCCACGCTGATCGTCGTCCCCGTCACCTGCGCCGCCGCGTCCGAGCAGAGGTAAAGCGCGGTGCCGCCAAGCTGCTCGACCGTCGCGAACTCCTTCGAGGGCTGTCGCTTGAGCATGACGTTCTTGATCACGTCCTCGCGGCTCATGTCGTATTCCTTCATCGTGTCGGGGATCTGCGCCTCCACGAGCGGGGTCAGCACGTAGCCCGGACAGATCGCGTTCGCGGTGATCGGTTCCTCGGCGGTTTCCAGCGCCGTCACCTTGGTCAGCCCGACGACGCCGTGCTTCGCCGCCACGTAGGCGCTCTTGTAGGGGCTCGCGGTCAGGCCGTGGGCGCTCGCGATGTTGATGACGCGGCCCCATCCCGCCTTGCGCATCACGGGCAGCGCGGCGGCTGTGGTGTGGAAGGCCGAGCTGAGGTTGATCGCGATGATCGCGTCCCATTTCTCCTGCGGGAACTCGGGGATCGGCGCGACATGCTGGATGCCAGCGTTGTTGACCAGCACGTCGCACGCCCCCGCCTTCTCGATCAGCGCGCGGCATTCGTCGGCCTTCGACATGTCCGCCTGCACATAGCGCACGTCGACACCGTGTTCCGAGGCCATCTTCTCGGCCAGCTTGTGATCCTCGTCGCGATCCGTGAAGGAGTTCAGCACGACGTTCATGCCCGCCTTGGCGAACTCCGTCGCGATACCGAGCCCGATGCCCGAATTCGATCCAGTGACGATCGCGGTCTTGCCCTTGACGCTCATGTGATGTCTCCCGTTTCCGCCATTGCATGTGTCATGCTGCATGTGCGAATGGCGGGACGGGAATGGCAAGGGGTCGGGCCAAAAAAAACGCCGGCACAAGGCCGGCGTTAAGTTATTGAGGCAGGTTTCATACAGGCAAGAAACCTATCGAGCAGTAACCTCTTTATAAGCAATCCCGCGCCGCAATCCAAGCTAAAAGTTTGAAAAGACATGAATCCGTCTTTACCCTCAGGCCCAACCATACAAGGGCAGACAGGAATTGTTCACGATATGACACCGGTTTATTTCCGCGCGGGCGTGCTCGCCCTCACGATTTTCCTGGGGGGATTCGGTGCGCTCCCCGCCCAGGCCGAGCCGCGGCACGCCATAGCTATGTATGGCGACCCCGCTCTGCCACCCGATTTTGTGTCCCTGCCCTACGTCAACCCCGACGCACCCAAGGGTGGGCGCGTCGTCACCGGCAACGTCGGCGGCTTCGATTCGCTCAACCCCTTCATCATCCGCGGCACCCCGCCCTGGCAGCTTCGCTACATGGCCTACGAGTCGCTGATGGTCCGCTCCGAGGACGAACCTTTCACCATCTACGGCCTGCTGGCCGAATCGGTCGAGGTGCCGGACGACCGCTCCTGGGTCGAATTCACCCTGCGCCCCGAGGCGCGCTTCTCGGACGGAAGCCCGGTCACGGTCGAGGACGTGATCTGGTCCTTCGAGACGATCGGCGGCGAGGGGCACCTGCGGTACCGCGGGCTCTGGGACAAGGTCGACCGGATCGAGGCCACCGGCCCGCGGAGCGTGCGGCTCACCTTCAACGCGCCCGAGCGCGATCTGCCGCTGCTCGCCGGTCTGCGCCCGATCCTCAAGAAGGCGCAGTGGGACGGGCGCGACTTCACCGAGGGCCGGCTCGAGGATATCCCGATCGGCTCGGCGCCCTATGTCGTCACCGATTACGAGGTCGACCGCCATGTCACCCTCAGCCGCGATCCGGATTACTGGGGCCGCGACCTGCCGGTCCGGCAGGGCACCAACAATTTCGACGAGATCCGCATCGAGTTCTACGGCGACGACGCGGTGATGAAGGAAGCGTTCAAGGCCGGCGCCATTTCCTACATGCGCGAATTCAACGCCGAAGCCTGGGACCGGCAATACGACTTCCCGGCGGTCCGACGCGGCGACATCGTGAAATCGGAGATTCCGCACCAGAAACCTTCGGGGATCACCGGTTTCGTGATGAACACGCGCCGCCCCCCGCTCGATGACTGGCGCGTGCGCGAGGCGCTGATCCTCGCCTTCAATTTCGAGTATATCAACGACGCGCTCACCGGCGGCAAGCAGCCGCGCATCACCTCCTATTTCTCGGGCTCCGAGCTTGCCATGCAGGAGGGCCCCGCCTCGCCCGAGGTCGCGGCCCTGCTCGAACCCTTCCGCGACAGCCTCCTGCCCGGCGCGTTCGAGGGCTATTCCCTCCCCCGCAGCGACGGGACCAAGCGCAACCGCGCCAATATCCGCCGCGCGGCGGACCTTCTGGACGAGGCGGGCTGGACCGTGCAGGACGGTGTGCGCCGCAACGCCGAAGGCCGCCCGCTCGAGCTGAACGTCGTGCTCAAGCAGGACGCTCTCGTGCAGCAGGCCACCTCGATGATGGAGATCTACGCCCGCGCGCTCGAGCGGCTTGGCATCGCGCTCAAGGTAGACAGCATCGACAAGGCGCAATACGCCGCGCGCGAGGACACCTACGACTTCGATCTCGCCTTCATCCGCCGGTCGCTCTCGCTCAGCCCCGGCAACGAACAGTATTTCTACTGGGGTTCTGAGGGCGCCGACGCGCCCGGCAGCCGCAATCTCATGGGCATGAAATCTCCCGCCGCCGAGGCGATGATCGCGCGCATGCTCTCGGCGCGCACCCGCGAGGAGTTCATCACCGCGACCCGTGCGCTCGACCGGGTGCTCACCACGGGCCGCTACGTGATCCCGATCCATCAATATGCCGTGGGCCGCATCGCGCATCAGAAGGAACTGAAGTTTCCCGGCGACCGCCTCCCCATCTACGGCGACAGCGTCAATTTCCTGCCCGAGGTCTGGTGGTACGAGGACTGATCCGGTGCCACACCGCCGCCGTCAGGTCAGCGACGTCACCCAGAGGATCGTCGCGTCATCCTCGCTGATCGAGATGACGTTATGGCCCATGGTGGCATCGTAATAGGCACTGTCGCCCCGCCGCATGTCCACGGGCTCGTAGAACTCGGTGAAAAGGCGCACCACGCCGGTCAGCACGAAGAGGAATTCCTCGCCGTCATGGCGGACCCATCCGTCGAACTCGTCCATGGTCCGCGCCCGGATGCGCGCATGATAGGGCAGCATCTTCTTCTTGGTCAGCGTGTCGGCGAGCAGCATGTGCTCGTAGGTGGTGGTGAGGTATTCGGTCCCGTCCCCGGCCTTGGTCATCGCCATCCGGCCGTTGATCTGGTCGCGCTGCGGCGGCGTGAAAAGCTGCGGCACGCTGATCTCGAGCCCGACGGCAAGCTTCTTGAGCGCCTCGTAGGTGGGCGACATCTGCCCGTTCTCGATCTTCGATAGCGTCGAGCGTGCCAGACCCGCCTGCCGCGCCGCCTGTTCCAGCGTCCAGTCGCGCGCCTTTCGCAGCTCGCGCACCCGCTCTCCGAGGTCCAGCGGCTCGGGCTGTTCCTCGCCGCCGCTCCTGCGCGCGATACGGATCAGGTTCTCTGGGTTCGGGTGCTCCATGGACCGATTCTATACGAACGGCGCCCCCCACTTGCAACTCCGACGCGCCCGGCCTACGCCTTCGCCCATGCTCTCCGTCGTCGATACCGGGCCGCCGCCGCCCTGCCCCGCGCCATTCAACATGGCGGCTCATGTGCTGATCCATGCCGAGAGCACGCCGGAGCGGATCGCGCTCGCGGTGGTGGGCCCAAGAGGGGCCGAGGAGTGGAGCCATGCCCGCCTCGCGGCGGCGGTGCGCGGCACGGCGACGGGGCTTCTCGAACGCGGCCTCGGGCCCGGCGATCGCGTGCTCCTGCGACTTGGGAACACGGTCGATTTCCCCATCGCCTATCTCGGCTGCATCGTGGTGGGGCTCGTCCCCGTGCCCACCTCCCCGCAACTGACGGCGCGCGAGGTGGCGGCACTTCTGCCCGACCTGGCGCCCGCCGCGATCCTGCGCGATCCGGCCATCGCCTGCCCCGAAACGGAGGCGCCGCAGATCGCGCCCGACGCGCTCCGCGCCATGCGCGAACTTCCGCCCGCGCCCTTCGCCATGGGCGATCCCGGGCGACCGGCCTATATCGTCTACACCTCCGGCACCGCCGCGAGGCCGCGCGCCGTGATCCACGCGCATCGCGCGGTCTGGGCGCGGCGCATGATGCACGAGGGCTGGTGCGGGCTCGGGTCCGATGACCGGCTTCTCCACGCCGGTGCGTTCAACTGGACCTACACGATGGGCACGGGCCTCATGGATCCCTGGCATGTCGGCGCCACGGCGCTCATCCCCGAGGCTGCTCTGCCCGTCGACGCGCTCCCCGATCTCCTGAAACGCTACGAGGCCACGATCTTCGCCGCGGCGCCGGGGATCTATCGCAAGATCCTCAATCTCGGGACATCGCTCGATCTGCCCCGGCTCCGCCACGGTCTTTCGGCGGGCGAGAAGCTCTCGCCGCGCATCGCCGCCGACTGGCACGCCGCCACCGGCACCGCGATCTACGAGGCTTACGGCATGTCCGAATGCTCGACCTTCGTCTCGAGTTGCCCCGCGCGCCCCGCCCCCGCCGAAAGCCTGGGCTGGCCGCAACCGGGCCGCCGCGTCGCCATCCTGGGCGAGGACGGCCCGGTACCGCGCGGCACGCCGGGCGTCATCGCCGTCCATCGGGACGATCCCGGCCTGATGCTGGGCTACCTGGGCTGCGAGGATCCGATGGACGGGCGCCTGCGCGGCGACTGGTTTCTCACCGGCGACCAGGGGCTGATGGCCGAGGACGGCGCGATCACCTATCTCGCGCGCAGCGACGACATGATGAACGCCGGCGGCTACCGCGTCTCGCCGCTCGAGGTCGAGGAGGCGCTGGCCGGCATCCCCGGCATCGACCAGATCGCGGTGACCGAGGTCGAGGTGAAACGCGACGCGCGGCTCATCATGGCCTTCTACACCGGCGCGGCCCCCCTGCCCGAGGACCTGCTCGCACGCCATGCGGCCGAGCGGCTCGCGCGTTACAAGTGCCCCCGCGGCTTCTTCCATGTCGAGGCGCTTCCGACCAATCCCAACGGCAAGCTGCAACGCCGCGCGCTCGCCCAGTTCTACGAGGCCCGCCATGGTGCGTCTTGATATCGTCTCGGACCCGATCTGCCCGTGGTGCTACATCGGCAAGGCCAATCTCGACACCGCGC
Organism: Roseovarius sp. SCSIO 43702; assembly: GCF_019599045.1. Classification (NCBI taxonomy): domain Bacteria; kingdom Pseudomonadati; phylum Pseudomonadota; class Alphaproteobacteria; order Rhodobacterales; family Roseobacteraceae; genus Roseovarius; species Roseovarius sp. SCSIO 43702. The sequence goes on along the minus strand of NZ_CP080623.1, from coordinate 1,930,102 downwards.
TGCGCAACCGCCCCGATCATCCATTCGAGATCGTCTGGCACCCGTTCCAGCTCAACCCCGAGATGCCGCCCGAGGGCATGGACCGCCGCACCTATCTCGAGGCCAAGTTCGGCGGCAAGGAGGGCGCGGTCGCGGCCTACAAGCCCGTGGTCGAACGCGCCGAGGCAGCGGGTCTCGTCATCGATTTCGACGCGATGCAGCGCACGCCGAACACGATCGACGCCCACCGCCTCATCCACTGGGCCGAGGCCGAGGAGCGGCAGCACGCCATGGTGGACGCGCTCTTCGCGGCCTATTTCGCGCAGGGCCGCGACATCGGCGACCGCGCGACCCTCGCCACCATCGCCGGCGAGGTCGGGATGGATGCCGACATGGTGGCACGCCTTCTCGACAGCACGGCGGATATAGAGGACGTTCGCGCCCGCGACCGCCAGTTCCGCGAAATGGGCGTTTCGGGCGTCCCGCTCTTCCTCGTCGCCGGGCGCCACGCCGTCCCCGGATGCCAGCCGCCCGAGCTTTGGGAACAGGTGATCGACGAGATCCTCGCGCAGGTGAACGGCGATGGCTGAGAGAAAACGACTGCGGTTTCGCGCGGCCTCGATCCTCGGCCTGCTCGTCACCATCATTGCGTCCGGCACGATCTTTTTCCGCTGGACCGAAGGCTGGTCTTGGCTCGACAGCTATTTCTTCACGGTCGTGACGCTTTCGACCGTGGGCTACGGCAATCTCGTGCCCGCGACGTCCATGGGCAAGATCGGCACGACGGTCCTCATCTTCGTGGGTCTCGGCATCTTCGCGCTGGCCATCCAGAACTTCGCCGAGTTCACCGTACACCGGCGCGCGAGGCGCCGGCTTCGGACCGAAGCGCAGGACACCGGGGACGAGCCGGGGCGCACGCCTTGAAGCCCCCCGTTGACGCACCGTCGCGCCCCGAACTGGTGGCGATGCTCGCGATGATGTTCGCCACCATCGCCTATTCGATCGACGCGGTTCTGCCCGCGCTTCACTCGATCGGGGAGGAGCTTTCGCCCGACAACGTCAACGCCGCGCAGCTGATCATCACCTCCTTCATCCTCGGGATGGGGATCGGCACGGTCGTCACCGGGCCGCTCTCGGACACGTTCGGGCGCAAGCCCGTGGTGGTCGCGGGCGCGGGCTTCTACATCGTCGCGGCGGGCTTTGCATGGTGGGCGCCGACGCTCGAACTGGTCCTGGCGGGGCGGCTCGTCATGGGCATCGCCACGGCCGCGCCCCGCATCGTGACGCTCGCCATCATCCGCGACCTCTTCTCGGGGCGCGAGATGGCGCGGCTCATGTCCTTCGTGATGATCGTCTTCGCGCTCGTCCCGGCGCTCGCTCCGCTCGTGGGCGCATGGGTCATGGGCTTCGGCGGCTGGCGTGCGATCTTTCCCTCCTTCATCCTCTTCTCACTCGTGGCCACGCTCTGGCTCATGATCCGCCTGCCCGAGCCGCTTCCGCGCGAAGAGCGGCGTCCCTTCCGCCCGGCGGCGCTCACGCAGGCCATCGCCGAGACCTTCTCGCACGCCTCGGTGCGCAGCTCGATCCTGGTGCAGGGGCTCTGCTACGGGATGCTTTTCGCCATGCTTTCCTCGGTGCAGCAGATCTACGAGATCACCTTCGACCGCGCCGACAGCTTTCCGCTTTGGTTCGGCCTCTGCGCGGTCTTCGCCGCCACGTCGAGCTTTCTCAACGCGGCGCTCGTCATGCGGCTCGGCATGCGCTTCCTGGTGAGCGCGATGCTCACGGTGCAGATCGGGCTCTCGGTCCTCATGGCGCTCGTCTGGCTCTGGCAGGCCGGGGCCGCGTGGATGTTCTATGCCTTCTTCGCGTGGCAGGTCAGCGTCTTCTTCCAGACCGGGCTCACCCTCGGCAACATGAACGCGCTTGCCATGGAGCCGTTGGGCCACATCGCGGGCACAGCCGCCAGCGTGATCGGCGCCGCTTCGACCGTGCTGTCGGTCCTCTTCGCGGTGCCGGTTGGTCTTGCCTTCGACGGAACGCCCCTGCCGCTCGCCATCGGGGTCGGGGTCTATGCCGCGATGGGGACGGCGCTGATGATGCGGCTCAAGCGGATCGAGGCACGCGGGCGCTGATTGCCGGTATACGGTTGCATACCGTCTTCCCCGCGCCGCCCCGATGCGCTATGAGACGCGCCAGACACCCGATTCACCGTTCGCCAGCGAAAGGCCCTGCCCCATGACCAAGATCAAGGTTGAGAACCCCGTCGTCGAACTCGACGGCGACGAGATGACCCGCATCATCTGGGACTTCATCAAGAAAAAGCTGATCCTGCCCTATCTCGACGTCGATCTGCTCTACTACGACCTCGGGATCGAGGAACGCGACCGGACCGACGACCAGATCACGATCGACGCGGCCGAGAAGATCAAGGAAATCGGCGTCGGCGTGAAATGCGCCACCATCACCCCCGACGAGGGCCGGGTCGAGGAATTCGGCCTCAAGAAAATGTGGCGCAGCCCCAACGGCACGATCCGCAACATCCTGGGCGGCGTGGTCTTCCGCGCGCCGATCATCTGCCGCAACGTGCCGCGCCTCGTGCCGGGCTGGACCAAGCCCATCGTGATCGGCCGTCATGCCTATGGCGACCAGTATCGCGCCACCGACATGAAATTCCCCGGACCCGGCACGCTCTCGATGAAATTCGTGGGCGAGGACGGCACCGTGATGGAGGAAGAGGTGTTCAAGGCCCCCTCCTCGGGCGTCTACATGGGCATGTACAACCTCGATGACTCCATCATCGACTTCGCCCGCGCATCGATGAACTACGCGCTCAAGATGGGCTGGCCGCTCTACCTCTCGACCAAGAACACGATCCTCAAGAATTACGACGGCCAGTTCATGATCCTCTTCCAGAAGATCTTCGACGAGGAATTCAAGGACCAGTTCGAGGAAGCGGGCATCACCTATGAACACCGCCTGATCGACGATATGGTCGCGGCGGCGATGAAATGGTCCGGCGGCTTCGTCTGGGCGTGCAAGAACTACGATGGCGACGTGCAGTCCGACACCGTGGCACAGGGCTTCGGCTCGCTGGGCCTGATGACCTCGCAGCTCATGACGCCGGACGGAAAGATCGTCGAGGCCGAGGCGGCGCACGGCACCGTCACCCGCCACTACCGCCAGCACCAGCGCGGCGAGGAGACCTCGACCAACTCGATCGCCTCGATCTACGCTTGGACCGGCGGGCTCAAGCACCGTGCCAAGCTCGACGGCAACGAAGAGCTCAAGCACTTCGCCGAGACCCTCGAGAAGGTCGTCGTCGACACCGTGGAATCGGGCCACATGACCAAGGATCTCGCCCTTCTCGTCGGCCCCGACCAAAGCTGGCTGACCACGATGGGCTTCCTCGAGAAGGTGGACGAGAACCTGAACAAGGCGCTGGCGGGCTGATCCCCGCTCAGGGCGAGACATGGGAACGGGGCGCTCCAGGGCGCCCCGTTTCCTTCTGTCCAAAGGGCGGCCGAAGCTCCGCCCGGCCGCGCGTCAGAGCGGCAGCGCGGTCGAGGACTTGATCTCCTCCATCGACAGAAGCGCCGTGACGTTGTGGACCTTCACCTCCGAGATCAGCGCCTGGTAGAACGTGTCGTAGGCCCGCGCGTTCTCGACCCGGACCTTCAGGATATAGTCGATGTCGCCGGCCAGCCGGTGCGCCTCCTGCACCTCGGGCCGGTCGCGCAGCGCCTTGAGAAACGCCGCCTGCCAGCCCGCGTCATGCTCGGATGTGCGGATGAGCACGAAGAAACAGGCCTCGAATCCAAGCGCCTCGGGATCGAGCAGGAAGGTCTGCTGACGGATCACGCCCCCCTCACGCAGCTTGCGGATGCGATTCCATACGGGCGTCTTCGAACTGCCCACCGCCTTGGCGATATCGTCGAGGGATTGCCCCCCGTCGCGCTGCAGCTGCGAAAGGATTTTTCGGTCGAGATCGTCGATGCGGACGGACATTCGCGGTTTTCTCCATTCTTGGAATTCCCGGACTGGCCGATGGCGGTTACGGAACGAACGTTCTTATTCCTCCGCGCATCTGGCGCTTGATCGGGAATAAATTCTATATCTTGGGGCAAGTCAATCGAAGCGGGGCGGTGCCGTCATGAAACATTTTCCCATCTTTCTCAGCCTCGAGGGCCGGCGCGTCGTCCTTTCGGGCGGCGGCGATGCGGCGCTTGCGAAACTGCGCCTGCTTCTCAAGACCGAGGCAGGGATCACCGTCTTCGCCCCCGACCCCGCGCCCGAGATCGCCGACTGGGCCGCCGAGGGGCGCCTGACCCTTGTCCGCCGTCCCGTGGCCCCCGGCGACATCACGGGCGCCGCGCTCTTCTACGGCGCCGACGAGGATCCGGTCGAGGATGCGCGCACCGCCGCCATCGCCCGTGCCGAGGGCGCGCTCACCAATATCGTCGACAATCTCGAGGACAGCGCCTTCATCACCCCCGCCATCGTCGACCGCGATCCCGTGACCGTCGCCATCGGCACCGAGGGCGCGGCGCCGGTGCTCGCGCGTGCGATCAAGGCCGATCTCGAGGCGCGCCTGCCCGCGACGCTGGGCATCCTCGCCCGCCTCGGCAAGGCGTTCCGCGCGGCCGCCGACATCCTGCCCATGGGCCGTGCGCGCCGCGATTTCTGGTCCGACTGGTATTTCCGCGACGGCCCCCGCGCGCTTGCGCGGGGCGAGGATGGCGCGTCCGGCGCGCTGGACGAACTTCTCGCGCGCCACGCAAGCCGCGACGCCCGCGCGGGTCACGTCGCGTTCGTCGGCGCCGGTCCGGGCGACCCCGAGCTTCTGACGCTCAAGGCCCGCCGCGCGCTCGACGAGGCCGACGTGGTGATCCATGACCGGCTCGTCACGCCCGCCATCCTCGAGCTCGCCCGCCGCGAGGCCACGCTGATCGACGCCGGGAAAGAGGGCTTCGGCCCCTCGATGACGCAGGACGACATCAATGCACTCATCGTCGAGCATGCGGCACAGGGCGCGCAGGTCGTGCGCCTCAAGGGCGGCGATCCCACCGTCTTCGGCCGTCTCGACGAAGAGATCGAAGCCGTGACCGCGGCCGGCATCCCCTTCCACATCGTTCCCGGCATCACCGCCGCCTCGGCCAGCGTCGCGGCCATCGGCCAGAGCCTCACCAGCCGCGGGCGCAACACGTCGCTGCGCTTCCTCACCGGCCACGACATGAAGGGCTTTGCCGATCACGACTGGGCCGCGCTGGCCCGCCCCGGCGAGGTCGCGGCGATCTACATGGGCAAGAAATCGGCCCGTTTCATCCAGGGCCGCCTGCTCATGCACGGCGCGGCTCCCTCCACCCCCGTCACCGTGATCGAGAACGCCTCGCGCCCCGATCAGCGCATCCTGGCCACCACGTTGGGCGCCCTGCCCGCCGACCTGGCCCGGGCGGCGCTCACCGGCCCCGCGCTGACCTTCGTCGGTCTTGCCCCCCGCGCGGCGCGCGCCGAACTCACCCGCCAGCAGGAGGTCGTCTGATGCCTAAAGCCTTCACCCCCAAGGTCATCACCGCCAATGCCCTCATTGAGGGCGATGTCGTCTATTTCACCGAAGCCGACGACTGGACGCGCCACCTGGCGCAGGCCGAGCTTCTGACCGACGAGGCCGATGCGCAGCTGCGCCTGCTGACCGCCGAGGCACAGGCCGACAAGGTCGTGGGCGTCTATCTCGCCGATGCGCGCGCCGGTGAGAACGGCCCCGAGCCCACCCATTTCCGCGAAGATTTCCGGCGCCGCGGCCCGTCGAACTATGCCCATGGGAAACAGGAACACCACGCGCCCCGGCCCTGATACGGGGCCTCGACCCGAGAGGTTCCGGGGTCAAGCCCGGGACGCGAAGGAGAAAAGCTGATGTATGACTACACCGATTTCGACGCGGCCTTCGTGGCCGAGCGCAACCGCCAGTTCCGCGCCCAGGTGGAGCGCCGCATCGACGGCTCGCTCACCGAGGACGAGTTCAAGCCCCTGCGCCTGATGAACGGGCTCTATCTTCAGCTTCACGCCTACATGCTGCGCGTGGCGATCCCCTATGGCACGCTCAATTCCCGCCAGATGCGGCAACTGGCCTACCTGGCCGAGCGGTGGGACAAAGGCTATGGCCATTTCACCACGCGCCAGAACATCCAGTATAACTGGCCGCGCCTGCGCGACGTGCCCGACATGCTCGACGCGCTGGCCGAGGTGGGGATGCACGCGATCCAGACCTCCGGCAACACGATTCGCAACGTGACCGCCGACCATTTCGCCGGGGCCGCCGCCGACGAGGTGGCCGATCCCCGCCCGGTCGCCGAGCTTCTGCGTCAATGGTCCACCGACCACCCCGAGTTCCAGTTCCTGCCGCGCAAGTTCAAGATAGCCGTCACCGGCTCCGAGACCGACCGCGCCGTCATCAAGGCGCATGACATCGGCCTCCAGGTTGTCGAGCGTGCGGGCCAGATCGGCTACCGCGTGCTCGTGGGCGGCGGGCTTGGTCGGACGCCGATGATCGGCAAGGTGCTGAACGACTTCGTGCGCCAGGAAGACCTGCTGCCCTACATCGAATCCGTCGTGAGCGTGTGGAACCTCCTGGGACGGCGCGACAACAAGTTCAAATCGCGCATCAAGATCACCGTGCACGAGCATGGTATCGAAGAGATTTCGCGCCGCGTCGATGCCCATTTCGCGCGTATCCGGCCGACATTCTCCGGCATCGACACCGCGCTTTTCGAACGGATCAAGGCGGCCTTCGCGCCGCCCGCCTTCCGCGAGGCAAGCACCGGGGTCTTCGAAACCGCGCGCCGCACCGATCCGATCTTCCGCGCCTGGAGCGACACGAACCTCGCCCCGCACCGCGCGCCGGGTTACGCCATCGTGCAGATCAGTCTCAAGGCCCACGGCGCCACGCCGGGCGACGCCACGGCCGAACAGATGCGGGTCATGGCCGACCTCGCGGAACGCTATGGCCATGACGAGCTGCGCATCAGCCACGAGCAGAACGTCATCCTGCCGCATGTGCACAAATCCGACCTGCCCGCCATCCACGCGAGCCTGAAGAAGCACGGGCTCGCCACCGCGAATATCGGGCTCGTCTCCGACATCATCGCCTGCCCCGGCATGGACTATTGCGCGCTTGCCACCGCCCGCTCGATCCCGGTGGCGCAGGGGATCGCCACCCGCTTCGAGGAATTGAAGCTCGAGCATGACGTGGGACCGCTCAAGATCAAGATCTCGGGCTGCATCAACGCCTGCGGGCATCACCACGTGGGTCATATCGGCATCCTCGGGCTCGACCGTGCGGGCGTCGAGAACTACCAGATCACGCTGGGTGGCTCGGGCGCCGAGGACGCGACGCTGGGCGATCGCACCGGGCCGGGCTTCGCCTATGACGAGATCGTGCCCGCCATCGAACGGATCATCCGCGCCTATCTCGCGCATCGCGAGAGCCGCGACGAAACCTTCCTCGAGGCCTATCGCCGCCTCGGTCTCGCGCCGTTCAAGGCCGCGCTCTACGAGGAGGCCCAGGTCCATGCCGCCGAGTGACGATCTCCCCGCTCGCGTGGGCGGGCTCAACGACTGGTATCGCCTCAACTCGGCCACCAGCGTGCTGCGCCATGCGCTCACCTCGCCCGAGACCGGGCGGCTTGCCCTCGTCTCGAGCTTCGGAGCCGAGGCGGTGGTGCTCCTGCACATGGTCTCGGTCATCGACCGGACCACCCCGGTGATCTTTCTGGACACCGAATTGCTCTTCGCCGAAACCCTCGTCTACCAGCAGGAGGTGGCCGAGCGCCTGGGCTTGCGCGACGTGCGCATCGTGCGTGCCGACCGCGCCGAGGTGGCCCGCACCGACCCCGAACAGACGCTGCACCGACACGATACCGACGCCTGCTGCGCCCTGCGCAAGACGCGCCCGCTTGCCCGCGCGCTCGACGGGTTCGACGGCTGGATCACCGGGCGCAAGCGCTATCACGGCGGCGCGCGCGCCGCGCTCGACTTCTTCGAAACCGAAGAGGGCACGGGCCGGATGAAGATCAACCCGCTGGCCTTCTGGCGGCGCGAGGACATGCAGACCTACATGGAGGAAAACCGTCTGCCCCGGCATCCGCTCGTGGCGCGCGGCTATCCCTCGATCGGGTGCATGCCTTGCACGACGCCGATCAGCTCCCCGGATGAAGACCCCCGCGCAGGCCGTTGGCGCAACACGGAAAAAACCGAATGCGGCATCCATCTTGTCGATGGAAAACTCGTCAGAACAGGAGAAAGCGCATGAGCATCCTCGTTACCGACCAGGGCTTCGGCCCCGATGATTTCACCGCCCCCATCACGGCGCTCGAAGACGCGCGTGCGGGCCACGGCATCGACCTTCCCTCCTCGACCGATCCGGTCGAGCTTTCGGGTCGGCTCTCGGGCATCACGATGATCCGGGTCGATTTCCCGTCCTTCGCCGATGGCCGCGGCTTCACCATCGCGCGGCAGTTGCGGCTCATGGGCTACACGGGGCGGCTGCGCGCCCGCGGCCACGTGATCGCCGACCAATACGCGATGGCCCGCCGCGCCGGTTTCGACGAGGTCGAGATCGACGAGGAGCTTGCCGCGCGCCAGCCCGAGGCCCAATGGCTCGCCCGCGCCGATTGGCGCAACCACGACTACCAGGCGCGGCTCAGAGGTCAGGGCTGACCGGCCAAGACCCTTCACCTGACATGGATCAACGACTATCAGAGGGTGTCGGCCTAATCGTGCCGGCAATGAAACCATGAACGAGATTACCAAAGTGACCGACGCCGCCCCCGTCAAAGCGACGCCCACCCTTCCCGACGCCCAGACCGTGACCGAGGTCACGCACTGGACCGACCGGCTCTTTTCCTTTCGCGTGACGCGCCCCGCCTCACTGCGCTTCCGCTCGGGCGAATTCGTGATGCTGGGCCTCATGGGCGATCCCGATCCCAAGACGGGCAAGCAGAAGCCGCTCCTGCGCGCCTATTCCATCGCCTCGCCTTCCTGGGATGACGAGCTTGAATTCTACTCGATCAAGGTGCCCGACGGCCCGCTCACCTCGCGGCTTCAGCATATCCAGCCCGGAGACCAGATCATCCTGCGTCCGAAGCCGGTGGGCACGCTCGTCCACGACGCGCTCCTGCCCGGCAAGCGGATCTGGTTCTTCGCGACCGGAACGGGTTTCGCGCCCTTCGCCTCGCTGCTGCGCGATCCGCAGACCTACCACGATTACGACGAGGTCATCATTGCCCACACCTGCCGCGAGGCGGGCGAGCTGGCCTATGGCGCCGAGATCATCAACAACATCCGCCACGACGACATGCTCGAGGAACTGATCGGCGAGGGCTTCTCGGACAAGATCCGCTACTATCCGACCACCACGCGCGAAACCTCGGCCAAGATGGGGCGCATCACCGACCTTCTGCGCTCGGGCGAGGTGTTCGAGGACCTGGGCATCGCGCCGATCTCGCCGGAAACCGACCGGGCGATGATCTGCGGCAACCTGGCATTCAACCTCGAACTGAAGGAATTGCTCGAAAGCTACGGTCTCGAGGAAGGGGCGAACTCCGACCCCAAGACCTATGTCGTCGAGAAGGCCTTCCTCGACTAGGACCCGTCGAGGCTTCCGGCACGCACGCCATCAGGACATGGCATAGAAGAACTCCTCGCGGACGATCCTGTCATCCGCGACGGTATAGACGCCCACCTCTTCCATGTCCCATGTCTTGCCGGTCTCCTTTTCACGCGCCGTGACGCGGAAGATCACCGCGAACCGGTCGTCACCATGCGGCAGCGGGTCCGAGGTCTCCGCCTCCAGCACCTCCATCGAGGCCTCCCACCAGTCGTGCTTGGCGCGGATCGCGTCGAGGCCCCGCACTTCGCGCCCCCGCCCCATGTCGGCGGCCTCGACCGAAATCGCGTCGGGCGCATAGAGGCGTTCGAGATTCTCCGCCTCCCGCCCTTCGCGGCACCCCGCGACAAGGGCCTTCGCCGTGTCCATCATCGACATCCTTCGTTCTCCCGATGTGTTCTACTTATGTTCCGACCCTATGACGCGCCGTCCGTCCCTGTCCAGCGCCCCGGTTTCCCTGCGCGGCACCTTGCCTAACGCCACGCCCGCGCCTATACGGCGCTCATGCTGGACCAGACCCCCAATCGCCCCGATCTGCCGCCCGAAATCGCGCGGCGCCGCACCTTCGCGATCATCTCGCACCCGGATGCGGGCAAGACGACGCTGACCGAGAAATTCCTGCTGTTCGGCGGCGCGATCCAGATGGCGGGCCAGGTCCGCGCCAAGGGCGAGGCACGGCGCACACGCTCGGATTTCATGCAGATGGAGAAGGATCGCGGCATTTCGGTCAGCGCCTCGGCCATGTCCTTCGATTTCCAGAGCGGCGATCGCAATTTCCGCTTCAACCTCGTCGACACGCCCGGCCACTCGGACTTTTCCGAGGACACCTACCGCACCCTCACGGCGGTGGATGCGGCCGTCATGGTGATCGACGGGGCCAAGGGCGTCGAGAGCCAGACGCAGAAGCTCTTCGAGGTCTGCCGCCTGCGTGACCTGCCGATCCTCACCTTCTGCAACAAGATGGACCGCGAGAGCCGCGACACGTTCGAGATCATCGACGAGATCCAGGAGATGCTCGCCATCGACGTGACGCCGGCAAGCTGGCCCATCGGACAGGGCCGCGACTTCATCGGCTGCTACGACATCCTGCGCGACCGGCTCGAGCTCATGGACCGCGCCGACCGCAACAAGGTGGCCGAATCGATCAGGATCGAAGGGCTCGATCACCCGAAACTCGCCCAGCACGTCCCTGCCAACCTCATCGACCAACTCCGCGAAGAGCTCGAGATGGCGCGCGAGCTTCTTCCAGAACTCGACCCGAAATCCGTTCTCGAGGGGCACATGACCCCGATCTGGTTCGGCTCCGCGATCAATTCCTTCGGCGTCAAGGAGTTGATGAACGGCATCGGCCGCTACGGTCCCGAGCCGCAACCCCAATCCGCCGAACCGCGCCAGATCGCGCCCGACGAGGACAAGGTCACGGGCTTCGTGTTCAAGGTGCAGGCCAACATGGACCCCAAGCACCGTGACCGCGTGGCGTTCCTGCGCATGGCGAGCGGTCATTTCAAGCGCGGCATGAAACTCACCCATGTGCGCACGAAGAAACCCATGGCGGTCTCGAACCCGGTCCTCTTCCTCGCCTCCGATCGTGAACTGGCCGAGGAAGCCTGGGCGGGCGACATCATCGGCATCCCGAACCACGGCCAGCTTCGCATCGGCGATACCCTTACCGAGGGCGAGGCCCTGCGCGTCACCGGCATCCCGAGCTTCGCACCGGAGCTGCTGCAAACCGCCCGCGCGGGCGACCCGATGAAGGCCAAGCACCTGGAAAAGGCGCTCATGCAATTCGCCGAGGAGGGCGCGGCCAAGGTCTTCAAGCCCGCCTTCGGCTCGGGCTTCATCGTGGGTGTCGTCGGCGCGCTGCAATTCGAGGTGCTGGCCAGCCGGATCGAGCTGGAATACGGCCTGCCGGTGCGGTTCGAGGGCTCGCAATTCACCTCCGCCCGGTGGGTCAAGGGACCGACCGAGGCGGTCGAGAAATTCACCGAGGCGAACAAGCAGCACATCGCGCATGACAATGACGGCGACGTTGTCTATCTCACCCGGCTGCAATGGGATATCGACCGTGTCGCGCGCGACTGGCCCGAGATCACGCTGTCGAACACCAAGGAAATGATGGCGGGCTGATCGCGGCGGCTGCGGAACCCGGCAAATTTCCGACCCCCACGCAGACCGTCCGATTTTCTCGCGCAAACCCTCTTGACCCCTGCCCGACCCCGGCATATCAGCAGCCCATCTTCGGCGGAGTAGCTCAGTTGGTTAGAGCAGCGGAATCATAATCCGCGTGTCGGGGGTTCAAGTCCCTCCTCCGCTACCATTTTCCCAAGACCCGACCACTTCACGACGCGCCCGACAGGCATCGCGCGTTTTTGATTGCATGGTGAAATCTCGCAGGCCACAAACACCCGCGCCGTCCGCTCCGGTCGCGTCGACTTCCCTGTCCAAGGACCTGCCCATGTTCCGGCCCCCGCTCCTCGCGGCCCTGCTTGCCGCCCTGCACCTCATCCCCGCCCACGCCGGCGACTATTGCGTCCTCGACGGGACCGAGATGTTCGCCTGCACGTTCAAGAACGGCGCGAAACGGATCGAGGTCTGCGATGCCGCATGGCTCGCCGGCGACATGGTCTCCTACGGCTTCCTCGATGCACGAGGAACCGTCGAGAAGGAGACCGTCCTCGACAAAGCGTCGCTGCCCTACATCCCCTGGTCCGGCGTGGGCGGTTCGGCCACCGGCTCGGTCATCTTCCCGTCGGGCGACCACCTCTACGGGGTCTGGATGGCTTCCGAGCGGGTGCCCGACGGCGAGGTCGAAGGCGGCATCAACGTCGCCCGCGACGGTGCGGAAATCGCGCGGCTTACCTGCGATCCGGGCTCCGTCACCGGCGATCTGCCCGCGCTGATCGACATGATCGACACGGCCCAGATTTCGCCCTGACCGCCTCCTCCCGACGCGGCCGCGCGCATCCTGTCCAAAAATGACCTGTCGCGACGCGGCCAAGCGGGTTCAATCGCAGCGCAGCCAGAACTCCACGTATTTCCCGCGGATGAACCGCGTCACGAACCGCGCCTTCACCGTATCACCCTTGTAGGTGATCCTGTGATCGCCCCGTATCCCCTGCGTTCCCGACGGGTTCTCGGCGTAGACGGCAAGCGTGGCATTGTCCCGATGCAGCAGGTCGCGGCCGTTCTTCTGCGGTGCGATCCGCTCTCCCGGAGACAGCGTGAACCAGCCCGCCGTGTTCCACTTCTCCGGTGCCGGCGAATGCTGCACGATGAACTGGAATGTTTCGGTCTCGCAGGCGTTCACGAGGACGAGGATACGCGGACGGTCCTTGTTCCGCTCCGCTTGCGCCGCCGTGGTCAGAAGGCAAAGCGCGAGGATGCTGACCAGGTATCTCATGATCGCATACTCCTCAGAACAGCCGACAGGTCATCTCGAACAGAAAGGCCCCATCCTCGAAATCACCGAAGGCGGGCGTGGACAACACATAGCCCCTGTCGCTGATCGGGATGACGCTGAACCGCGTCTGCGGATCGTGGTTCGTGTCGAAATACCCTCGCCCGTCGGCCGTATCCGCATAAGCATAGAGGTATTTGCTGAACTCGTGCCGGATGCGCGCGCCGTCGTGGCTCAGGAACGCCGTCTCACCGGGCGCGAACGTGTACCAGCCCGCATTGCGCCAGTCACCTGGGCGCGGCATGTAGCGCACCATCATATACATCTCCGCGTCACAGGTGTTGTGGACCTTGATCTCGACGCTATCGTCCTGTGCCGCGACCGGCCCCGCGACCCACGCGATCACACAAGCCAGCGCGCCCGAGAGTAATCGGCTCCCCATGCCTTACCCCTCCCCTTGTCGGGAGCAGCAAAGCACAGCGACCCCCGTCAGTAAAGCCCGCCCGAGGAGATCGTGCCGAAGGTCGCCTTCTTGCCCACCTTGCCTGTGCCGCCCGACGAGGTCGTGACCTCGCGCACCGAGTCGCTTTCGCCCCGCGCGTAAAGCTCCAGATCGTTGCCCATCGCGAACCCGCCATCGACCGCCAGGCCGAAGATCGGCTCCTCGCCCTCGCGGAAATACTCGGCGACCACGTTCGGGCCGCTCGCGTTGTCGGGCAGGCGCGCGCCGGAATAGCGGTCGATCTTCATGAAGAACCCGCCCGGCGGCACCTCGAATTCGCCGCCGCCATACTTGGCGGTCGCCTTCTGCATGAACTGCGTGAAGACCGGCCCGCACATCCCTGCGCCATAGGCCCCGCGGCCCAGGCTGCGCGGCTGGTCGAAGCCGATGTAGCAACCCGCGACGATGTTGCTCGTGAAGCCCACGAACCACACGTCACGCGCGTCGTTCGTCGTGCCGGTCTTGCCCGCCACGGGCACGCTCAGGTTCACGTTGCCCCGCGCCGTGCCGCGCTCGACCACGCCGCGCATCATCGAAGTGAGCTGGTAGGCGGTGATCGGGTCCATCACCTGCTCGCGGTCCGACACGATCCGTGGCCCGCGCGAGGGCGGGATGCCCGGATCGTCGCAATCCACGCATGTACGCTGATCGTGGCGATAGACGGTCCGCCCGTAGCGGTCCTGCACCCGGTCGACCAGCGTCGGCTCCACCCGCTCGCCGCCATTGGCGAACATGGCATAGGCCGCGACCATCTGGTAAAGCGTCGTCTCTTCCGAGCCGAGACTGTTGGCGAGGTAGGGCCCCATGTCGTCATAGACGCCGAACCGTTCGGCATAGGAGGCCACGGTCTCCATCCCCACCTCCTGCGCGAGGCGGATGGTCATCAGGTTCCGGCTCTGCTCGATCCCGGTCCTGAGCGGGGTCGGCCCGTAGAACTTGTTGGACGAGTTGCGCGGGCGCCAGAGGCCCTGCGGCGTGTTGATCTCGATGGGCGCGTCCACGATGATCGTCGCAGGGGTATAGCCGCTGTCGAGCGCGGCGGCATAGACGAAGGGCTTGAAGCTCGACCCCGGTTGCCGCTTGGCCTGCGTCGCGCGGTTGAAGACCGACGCCTGGTAGGAAAACCCGCCCTGCATGGCGATGACCCGGCCGGTGTTGACGTCCATCGCCATGAAACCGCCCTGCACCTCGGGCACCTGCCTGAGCGTCCAGCGGATGAAGTCGCCCTGCCCGTCATCCTCGGTGGTCATCCGGCGCACATGCACCACGTCGCCCACGTCGAAATTCGACTGGAAATCGCCCCGGATCCACTCGATGTCATTGCGCGGAACGATCGGCGGCTCGGCCTCCGAGGGCTCGACCCCCTCGATCCCGAGGGTCATCTGCTGATCCTCGATCTTGCGCACGACAGCCACGTGCCACTTGCCCTGAAGGTCGATGTCGCGCGCCACCTTCACATCGGCCAGCGCCGCGCGCCACGCTGCCTCGTCGTCCAGAAGCGCGGGGTCGATGCTCTTGCGCGTCCCCCGCCAGCGGCCCGTGCCCCGGTCATATTCCTCAAGCTTGCGTTGCAGCGCATCGGCCGCCTCGACCTGCATCTCCGGGTCGATCGTCGCGCGTACGTTGAGCCCGCCGGTGAAGAACTCGCCCTCGCCGAAATCCCGGCTCAACTGGCGGCGGATCTCGTCGGTGAAATAGTCGCGCGGCGGAAGCTCGGCCGAGAACGGCGAATAGTCACCGTTCTGCACGGACTTGAGCGGCATGGCCTTCTCGCTCTGGTAGACGGCCTCGGTGATATAGCCGTTCTCCTTCATCTCGCGCAGGACGAAGTTCCGGCGCCCAAGCAGGCGTTCCTTCTCGCGCACGGGGTGGTAGTCCGATGGCGCCTTGGGCAGCGACGCCAGGAACGCCGCCTCGTGCGGGGCAAGCTCGGCCAGCGGCTTGTTGAAATAGGTCTGCGCGGCCGCAGTCACGCCATAGCTGTTCTGGCCGAGGAAGATCTCGTTGAGATAAAGTTCGAGGATCTCCTCCTTGTCGAGCGTCTCCTCGATCCGCGTGGCCAGGATGATCTCCTTGATCTTGCGCTCGATCCGCCGGTCGCCGGAGAGCAGGAAGTTCTTCATCACCTGCTGCGTGATGGTCGAGGCGCCGCGCACCGTCTTGCCGCGCGTGCGGATCGCCTCGATCCCCGCCGCCGCGATGCCGCGCGCGTCATAACCCGAATGCTGATAGAAATTCTTGTCCTCGGCCGAGATGAAAGCCTGCTTCACCAGGTCGGGAATTTCCTCGGCGGGGGTGAACAGGCGGCGCTCGCGGCTGAACTCGTCGATGATCCGGCCCTCGCCCGAGAAGATGCGGCTGATCGTCGGCGGCGTGTAGGTGGCAAGGCTCTCGTGGCTCGGCAGGTCGCGGCTGTAAACCCAGAGGATCGCCCCGATGCTCAGCGCAACGAACATCGCGCTCATGGTGATGAGCGTGAAGATAGACCCGAAAAAGGATAGTATGGCTCTCAGCACGCCCGCCCCCCGTCCGCTTGGCCTTGCCCATATAGGCACTCCGCCGCCTGCCGTCAAAAGGCCACGCCGCGGAACCTGCGCCGTTTTTCGCCCATCGTTCATTGCCGCACCAACTCCCGCGCGGCCTCGTCCGCGATGGCCCAGGCGCGCACCGCGTCGGCCACGGCGACGGCCATGTGCTCGCGCCACTCGGGATCGCTCAGGTTATCGCGGTCCCGGCCGCTCGAAAGGAATCCCAACTCCAGCAGGACAGAGGGAATGTCCGGCGACTTGAGGACCGAGAACCCGGCGGCGCGCAGCGGACGCGAATTGACCGGCAGATCGCTTTCGCGCAGGCCGAGTATGACCGCCCGCGCCAACAACTCGGCCCGCGGGCTCGTCTCGAGCCGCGCGAGGTCCATCAGGACGTCGGCCACCACGTCGTCCGAATGGCTCAGGTCCACGCCGGCCAGCAGGTCATCGCGCTCGTGCCGCTCGGCCAGTGCCGCGCTTGCCGCGTCCGACGCCTCGTCGTCCAGCGTGTAGGCCGTCGCGCCCTTGGCACGCCCCTCGCTCAGCGAATCGGCATGAAGCGAGATGAAGATGTCGGCCCGCGCCTCGTGGGCCACCGCCACCCGCCGCTCGAGCGAGACGAAACTGTCATCCTCGCGCGTCAGGATCACCTCGACGTCGCCGCCGCGCAGCAGCGCCTCCTTCACTTCCCGCGCGAAGCTCAGCATCAGGTCCTTCTCGACCACCCCCTCGCTTTCGGCGCCGGGGTCGATCCCGCCATGTCCGGGGTCGAGCACGACGACCAGCGGCCCGAACGGATCGTCCGCAGGTGGCACGATCTCGCGCTCGGGCACGGCCCAGCCCGCCACGTCCGGCGTGCCGGCCGCGGCGGCGAACTCGGCCTCGTCCGCATCCCGCAGCCAGAGCGCCAGATGCGCCCGGCCGGTCTCGGGCGCGATCCGCAGATCGGCGCTCTCGAGCACCACCGGCTCCGCCAGGTCGAGTACCATCCGGCTCCATCCCGGCCTGATCTTGCCGGCCCGCGCCGTCAGGACCTTCTCGCCCTGGACAAGCCGCGTCGCGCTCATCGCGCGCCAGTCCACCTCGCGAAAGTCGAGGACAAGGCGCCGCGGGTCGTCAAGCGTGTAGACCCGATAGGGCACGCCCTGGCTCAGGTGCAGATCGACCGACAGCCCGCCATGCGTGTCCCTCACGCGGCTTTGCTCCGCGTCGAAACGCGCCAGGCCGCTCAGCGCATCCTGCCCACCGCCCGCGCCCTGCGCCAAGAGGGGGCCCGCGGCCACGAAAAGGGCCAGGCTCATCAAGAGGTTTCGGATCATGCTGCTCGTGTCACCGCTCTCGGGGGCTGCCGTCGCCCCCGCGTTCTTGTTGCCCTCACTATATCAAAGCCGCGGCTGCGGGGCGAGAATTTCGTTAACATTTCCCTGCCGCAACGCCCCCGCGCACCGACGTGATACCGACATGGATACCGACGTCGAAAATCACCCTTTCCGCGCCGCCATGAACGCTTCGAGCCGGCGCAGCCCCTCGCGGATATCCTCCGTCGACCGGGCATAGGAAAAGCGGATCGTGCCATGTCCCCGCTCGGGATCGAAGTCGAGCCCGGGCGTCACCGCCACCCCCGCCTCGCGCAGGATCTCGTCCGCGAAACCGCGGGAATCGTCGGTCAGGTCCGAGACATCCGCGTAGACGTAGAACGCGCCATCGGGCGGTGCGATACGGTCGAACCCGGCCTTGGGCAACCCCTCCAGCATGAGCGCGCGGTTCGCCTTGTAAACCTCCAGATTCGCTTGCAATTCCGCGTCACACCCCATCGCCGCCAACGCGGCGATCTGGCTTGCATGCGGCGGGCAGATGAAAAGGTTCTGCGCCAGCCGCTCGATCCGGCGGACGTGATCTTCGGGCACCACCATCCAGCCCACGCGCCATCCCGTCATCGAGAAGTATTTCGAGAACGAGTTGATGAGATAGACATCGTCGCTCAGCTCGAGCGCCGAGACCGCCTTCTTGTCGTATTCGATACCGTGGTAGATCTCGTCGCTGATGAACGCAGCCCCGCGCCTTTGCACGGCGTCGATCAAGGCGCCCATCTCCTCCCGTCCCAGCATGGTGCCCGACGGATTCGCCGGCGACGCCACGAGCATCCCCTCGAATGCCACACCCTCCAGATCGGCGGGCACGGGTTGCAGGCGGTTCTCCGCCGTAGTCGCGATCTCCACCGGCTCGAGGTCGAGCGCGCGCAATATCTGGCGATAGGACGGATAGCCCGGCGCACCAAGCGCCACCCGCTCGCCCGCGTCGAAAAGCGCCGTGAAGGCAAGGATGAACCCCGCCGACGACCCCGACGTGACGACGATCCTGTCGGGCGAAATATCCAGTGAATACCGCCGCTTGTAATGCGCCGAGATCGCCTCGCGCAGCGCAGGCAGACCAAGCGCCACGGTGTAGCCCATCGCGTCCTTGCCAAGCGCCTCCGAGAGCGCATCGCGCGCGCCCTCGGGCGCGGGCGTCCCGGGCTGGCCCACCTCCATATGGATGATGTGCCGCCCTTGGGCCTCGGCCCGCCGCGCGGCCTCCATGACGTCCATCACAATGAAGGGATCGACCTCGGATCGGGTTGAGTTCCGCATGCTTCTCTCTCACATTGGCGCCTACGACGCCCATTCACCCTGATCGAGGTCGATCGTCAATGCAGCTTTTCCGCGTCCTTGCCCCCGCCCTCGTCCTGGGCCTCGTCATCGCGCAGCCTGCGCGCGCGCTCACGCTCCTGCGCGATCCCGATATCGAGAACGCGCTGCGGCAACTGGCCGCGCCGGTGCTCAAGGCCGCGGGGCTCAGCCCCACGCGGACCAACATTCTGGTGATCGACGACCGGCGTCTTAACGCTTTCGTAGTCGATCGGGACAATATTTTCATTCACTCGGGTCTCCTGCTCAAGATGGACAGCCCGGAAATGCTTCAGGCGGTGATCGCGCACGAGGCCGCGCATATCGCCAACGGTCATCTCGTGCGCCGCCCCGTGGCGATGCGCAACGCGCGGACGGCGGCGGGGATCGGCGTGGCCCTTGCCGCGGCGGCGGGTGTCGCGGGCGGCAACGCACAGGCGGCGGGCGCGCTCGCGCTCGGGGCCAGTTCGACCGCGCAGCGGCTTTTCTTCGCGCATACCCGCGCCGAGGAAAGCTCCGCCGACGCATCTTCCGTGCGCTACCTCGTGCGTGCGGGCGTCGATCCGCAGGGGGCCGTCGCGGTGATGGATATCTTCCGCGGACAGGAGGCGCTGAGCGTCGGACGGCAGGATCCCTACGCGCGTTCGCACCCGCTTTCGGCGGACCGCTACCGCGTGATCAAGCGCCTTGCGGACGCCAATGCCGGCAAGGCGTCCGGGAACCGCAGCGCGGATTACTGGTTCGCGCGCGCCAAGGGCAAGCTTTCGGCCTTCCAGCGCGCGCCGAAATGGACACTCACCCGCGCCGGTGAAAGCGGGTTCCGGGACGTGGCGCTGATGCGCGAGGCCATCGCCCATCACCGGCAGTCGCAGATGGGCCGCGCACTTCGCGCCCTCGATCAGGCTATCGCGCTCCGGCCCGATGACCCCTATTTCTACGAATTGCGGGGCCAGATCCTCATGGAGAACCGCCATTTCGGCCAGGCGGCCGCCTCCTATGGCCGCGCGGTCAATGCCGCCCCGCGCGACGCGCTGATCCTCGGCTCCTATGGTCGCGCGCTCCTGGCCCAGGGGCAGTATGACAAGGCGCTGCGCGTGTTGAGCCAGGCGCGCGACCGTGACGGCCGGGACAGCCGCGTGATGCGGGACCTGGGCGTCGCCTATGCCAAGACCGGCAATCGCGGCATGGCCTCGCTCGTGACCGCCGAACGCTACGCGCTTCAGGGACGTCTCGGCGACGCCACCGTCCATGCCACGCGCGCCTCCGACATGCTGCCGCGCGGGTCGGGCGGTTGGCATCGCGCGCAGGATGTGCTTTCTGCCGCCAAATCCGTCTCACGCTAAAGGAACCTCTCCCATGCTCCGCCTTCTCGCCTCTACCGCGCTTGCCGCAGCCCTCGCCCTTCCGGCCCATGCGCTCGACCTCACGCAGATGTCCGACGCCGAACGCGAGGCGTTCCGCACCGAGATCCGCGACTATCTCCTCGACAACCCGCAGGTCATCATGGAGGCCGTGGCGCTTCTGGAACAGCGCCAGCAGGAGGCCCAGGCCCAGGCCGATGTGGACCTCGTCAAGTCCAATGCCGACGCACTCTTCGCCGACGATCATTCCTGGGTTGGCGGCAACCCGGAGGGCGACGTGACCGTGGTGGAGTTTCTCGACTACACCTGCGGCTACTGCCGCCATGCCTTCCCCGAACTGACCGAACTGGTCGAGGGCGACGGCAACATCCGCCTGATCATCAAGGAATTCCCCATCCGCGGCGAAGAGGCGGTGCTCGCCTCGCGCTTCGCCATCGCGACGCTCCAGACAGAGGGCGAGGATGCCTACAAGAACGTGCATGACGCGCTCATCACCTTCGAGGGCGATTACAGCGAAGCCGCCCTCACGCGCCTCGCCACGTCGCTTGACCTCGACGCCGACGCGATCATCGCCCACATGGCGAGCGACGAGGTGAGCGACGTCATCGACGCGAACTACGCACTCGGCCGGGAAATGGACATCTCCGGCACGCCGACCTTCGTCATGGGCGACCAGATGGTGCGCGGCTACGTCCCGCTCGAGGCGATGCAACAGATCGTCGCGGCGGAACGTCAGGACTGATTTCCATGGCGCGCGTGGCGTTGATCCTGCTTCTGGCGGGGCTGCCGGCCCTGCCCGCATGGTCCGAGACGGATTTCACCCGCCTCACCCCCGCCGAGCGCGCGATCTTTCACGCCGAGATTCGCGCGGCACTGCTTGGCCTGCCGCGCGAGGCCCTGCCCGACGCGCCGGCTCCCCCGATCGATCTTTACGCAGACGAGGCCGCGAACGACCTCGACCGGATCGCGGCGGCGTGGTCGGTGCTGACCGATTCCAACCTACCGGGCTTCGGCCCCGAGGAGGCCGGCACCACCATCGCGCTCATGATCGCACCCGACTGCCCCGACTGCGCCCGCGCCGAGGCCGGTCTGCGTGAGCTTGCGCAGGAATATGATCTGCGGGTCACGCTGGTTGAGATGGAGGCGCACCGGGCGCTGACCGACCGGCTGGGTATCGACCTCGCGCCAACTTATGTTTTCAAGGACAAGATGTTACGCGGCGAACTTCCCGCGATCGTGCTGCGCAAATATCTCGACTGAAGCCCGCGTCACTCGGCGGCCTTCACCTCTTCGGCCTCGATCTGCGCCGCGCGTTTCTCGACCTCCTCCACGATGTGGTCGATCATCCGCTCGTTGCTCATCTTGTGGCTTTGCTTGCCGGCAAGATAGACCATGCCCGACCCGGCGCCGCCGCCGGTAAAGCCTACATCGGTCAGAAGCGCCTCGCCCGGCCCGTTCACCACGCAGCCGATGATCGATAGGCTCATCGGTGTCTTGATGTGCTCCAGCCGCTGCTCGAGAGCCTCCACCGTCTTGATCACGTCGAAACCCTGCCGCGCGCAGCTCGGGCACGAGATGATGTTCACCCCCCGGTGGCGCAACCCCAGCGATTTGAGGATCTCGTAGCCCACGCGCACCTCCTCGACCGGGTCGGCGCTGAGGCTCACGCGGATCGTGTCGCCGATGCCCATCCACAGCAGGTTGCCCATGCCGATCGCGCTCTTGATCGTGCCGGACATGAGCCCACCCGCCTCGGTGATGCCGAGGTGGATGGGCGCATCGGTTGCGTCGGCCAATTGCTGATAGGCCGCGGCGGCGAGGAAGACGTCCGAGGCCTTCACGCTGATCTTGAACTCGTGGAAATCGTTATCTTCAAGGATGCGGATATGCTCGAGCCCCGACTCCACCATCGCCTCGGGGCACGGCTCTCCGTACTTCTCCAGGAGATGTCGCTCGAGGCTTCCGGCATTGACGCCGATCCGCATCGAGCAGCCATGATCGCGCGCCGCCTGGATCACGTCGCGCACCCGCTCGGGCGATCCGATATTGCCGGGGTTGATCCGAAGACAGGCGGCGCCCGCCTCGGCCGCCTCGATCCCGCGCTTGTAGTGGAAATGGATGTCGGCCACGATCGGAACCGGGCTTTCGCGCACGATCTCCTTGAGCGCTTTCGCCGACGCCTCGTCGGGAACCGAAACGCGGACGATATCGGCACCGGCATCCGCCGCTGCCTGCACCTGCGCGACGGTCCCGGCCACATCGGTCGTGGCGGTGTTGGTCATCGTCTGCACGGAAATCGGCGCATCGCCGCCCACGGGCACCGGCCCGACATGGATCTGGCGCGACTTGCGGCGCTCGATATTGCGCCAGGGGCGGATCGGATTGTGGCTCATCTGGATATCCCGGTGCGTTGCGGCCTCTGCCCCTACATAGGGGTCCGGGCGCGCGCAGGCAAACCGTTCGCCTGCGGATCATGGGGATCAGTTCCGGGGCTGTTCGAGCTCGGCGACGTAGCGTTCGAGATCGGCGTCCTGGGTGAGGTCCGCGACCTCGTAGGTCTCGGCCAGCGTTCCGGCGTCGAGGGCGAGGTTGGCGGTGACCGACCCGCGCGGACCCACCGGGCCATAGTGCTGACCGTTCACGCGGAAATAGATCGCACCGCTTTCGCCCACGCGCAGGCTCGGAGGGGTTTCCGTCACCGGGACGTCATAGGTATCGCCCGCGTTCATGATCGTCTCGTAAATCACGGTGCCATCCGCCGCGCGCACGCGGACCCAGGCAGGCCGTACGGCGACCATCTGCACACCCGGCTCCGGCTCGGCCAGAACCTGCGGCGTCGTGCCCTGGGCGGCGGCCAGCGCCGCGTCGATCCCCGAGAGGCCGGGATGCGTCAAACCTTCGTCGGCCTCGGCCTGCGCGGTCGCGATACTGTCATCCTGCGGCATCGGTCTCAGCGTGCCGACCTGCGCCGGGCTCAGGGTCGAGATCGGCGCATCGCGCGCGACCAGCACCGGCACGTCCAGCGCCTCGGGGCGGTAGAGCCGGTCGAGCGCATCCTCCTGCGGCGAGGCAAAGACGCCAGCGACGGTATCACCGGCCTGACCCGCGCTTTCATCCGTTTCCCGCGCGACCGCCGAATCGAGCGGATCGAGCTCGGCCAGCACGTCGGGCGTGTTCTCGACCGGTGCCACGCGAACCTGCTGCACCTGGTCCAGCACCTTCCAGCCGCCATATCCGATGGCCCCCACCAGCGCGACCAGAACGATCAGCGAGCCGATGGCGCCCGGTTCGATCCGGGAGAACATGCTTTCGTTCGCCGGGATGAAGGGTGTCGAGGGCGCGACGAGCGGATCCTGGTCACGCCGCGGCGACTTCCTGATCACCGGCGCATCGCGACGCACCGACGAAGCGGCGGCCGACATGCCATGCGCGGTGGAAAACCCGCTTTCCGCGCAGAAACCCGCAAAGGCTTCGTCCGGATCCATCCCGAGATAGCGCGCATAGGACCGGACATAGCCGGGGATGAAACCCGGGGTGTCGAAAGCGTCGGGATCGGCGTTCTCGATCGCGGCGACGAAACTCGCCTTGATGCGCAACTCGCGCTCGACATCGAGAAGGGATTTTCCGAGGGTGGCGCGTTCACCCCGCATCACATCGCCCAGCTTCAATTCGAACGAGTCGAACCCGTTGGATGTATCATCTGCGGTCTGTCTATCGCGTGAACTGCGACGCAAGATCATTCAGCCTGCCCTCTGCTTCCGAAGCCTGTGGTCGAATGTCCCCGATTCGACCCCGCTCTCGTTCTTTTACGGAACCATACCACAGTGCAAGGAACTTTGCATCAAAACGTGGCTCAGGCGGAAATCTGCGCGCGATTCAGCGCGCAATGCGCCCAGAGCTCATCCATCGCTTCAACGAGCCGGTCCATCTCCTCGCGCCCATGCACCGGCGACGGCGTGAAACGCAGTCGCTCGGTCCCGCGTGGCACGGTGGGGAAGTTGATGGGCTGGACGTAAATGCCGTAGCGGTCGAGCAGCATGTCCGAGATGATCTTGGTATGTTTCGGATCGCCCACCATCACGGGGACAATATGGCTGCCATGGTCGATGACCGGAAGGCCGAGACCCTTGAGCCGCGTCTTGAGGATAGCGGCCTTCTCCTGGTGTGCCGCGCGCAGCGCACGGTCCTGCTTGAGATGCCTGACCGAGGCCGCGGCGCCGGCCGCCACCGCCGGCGCAAGCGAGGTCGTGAAGATGAACCCCGGCGCATAAGATCTTATGGCATCGACCATTTTCGCGCTCGCCGCGATATAACCACCCATCACGCCATAGGCCTTGGCCAGCGTGCCGTTGATGATGTCGAGCCGGTGCATCAGGCGATCGCGCTCGGCCACCCCGGCCCCGCGCGGACCATACATGCCCACCGCATGCACCTCGTCGATATAAGTCAGCGCGCCGAACTCGTCGGCGAGGTCGCAAATCGCCTCGATGGGTCCGAAGTCACCGTCCATGGAATAGATGCTCTCGAAAGCGATGAGCTTGGGTGCCGCCGGATCGTCGGCTTCCAGAAGTTCGCGCAGATGAGCGAGGTCATTGTGGCGGAAGATCCGTTTCGCCCCGCCGTTGCGCCGGACGCCTTCGATCATCGAGGCGTGGTTGAGCGCGTCGGAATAGATGATGAGCCCGGGAAAGAGCTTCGGCAGCGTACTGAGCGTCGCGTCGTTCGCGATATAGGCGGAGGTGAAGAGAAGCGCCGCTTCCTTGCCGTGCAGATCCGAAAGCTCCGCCTCGAGCCGCTTGTGAAAGACCGTGGTCCCCGAAATGTTGCGGGTGCCACCCGACCCCGCGCCGGTCGCGTCGATTGCCTCGTGCATCGCGCTCAGGACCGCCGGATGCTGACCCATCCCAAGATAGTCGTTCCCGCACCAGACCGTGATATCGCGCGTTTCACCATCGGGGCGGGTCCAGGTCGCGTGCGGAAACTGACCTTTCCGCCGCTCGATGTCGATGAAGGTCCGGTAGCGGCCTTCCTCGTGCAACCGGCCAAGCGCCTCATCAAGTCTGGCTGTGTAATCCACTTCGGGCGTCTCCTCGGCTCGCGGCCCCTGATGGCGGGGCGAAACTGGCAGGACCAGAAAATGTTTATACGGGGCTGATATATCGCACCTGTTCGCGGCGCAACAGCTACACTTTGTCGCTCCCTGCCCGCATTGATCTGGATCAATGGCTGGACAGTGCGGCGCGGGCTGGTAACGTCGCGGCCAAATCCGACCCAGCCCCCGGAGGTTTTCCATGTCGCTCGACGCCGTTCTCACCCGCCTGGACGATCAGCTTCCGGCCGCCATCGAGCGGCTTCAGGAGGTGCTGCGCATCCCCTCCATCTCGACCGATCCGGCCTACAAGACGCATTGCGAAGAGGCCGCGGACTGGCTCGTCTCCGATCTGCAAAGCATTGGTATCGAGGCACAAAAGCGCAAGACGCCGGGTCATCCCATGGTCGTGGGCCACGTCGACGGACCCGGTCCGCACCTGCTGTTCTATGGGCATTACGACGTGCAGCCGGTCGATCCGCTCCACCTCTGGAACTCCGATCCGTTCGACCCGCAGGTCGAGGAAACCCCGCAGGGCCGGGTTATACGCGCCCGCGGCGCGTCGGACGACAAGGGCCAGCTCATGACGTTCGTCGAAGCCTGCCGCGCCTACAAGCAGGTGACCGGTGCCCTGCCCTGCAAGATCACCTTCTTCTTCGAGGGCGAAGAGGAATCGGGCTCGCCCTCGCTTATCCCTTTCATGAAGGAGAATGCCGAGGAACTCTCGGCCGATCTCGCGCTCATCTGCGACACCTCCATGGTATCGCCCGGCGTTCCCTCGATCGCGAGCCAGCTTCGCGGGATGCTCAAGGACGAATTCACCGTCCACGGCCCGCGCATCGACCTGCATTCCGGCCACTACGGTGGCCCCGGCCTCAACCCGCTGCGCGAGATCGCCCGCATCATCGCGTCCTTCCACGATCCCGAAACCGGTCGCGTTGCGGTCGAAGGTTTCTACGAAGGGGTGCACGAGGTTCCCGACGAGCTGCTGCGCCAGTGGGAAAACTGCGGCTTCGACGAGGAAAGCTATCTCAACTCCGTCGGCTATACGCAGCCGCATGGTGAAAAGGGCTATTCCACCCTCGTTCAGCAATGGGCGCGCCCCACGCTCGAGATCAACGGGCTCTGGGGCGGATACCAGGGGGCGGGCTCGAAAACGGTGATCCCGGCGGAAGCGCATTGCAAGCTCACCTGCCGACTCGTGGGCGACATGGACCCCGACGTCTTGCGCACCCGTATCCGCGCGCATGTTGAGGAACGCCTCTCGCCCGATGCGCGGGTCACGTGGGATACCGATCTCGAGGGGAACAAGGCCGCCGTGATGAACATCGACCGCCCCGAGTTCGAGAAGGCGCGCCAGGCACTTTCCGGTGAATGGCCGAACGAGGCGGTGTTCACCGGAATGGGCGGCTCGATCCCCATCGCGGGCTATTTCAAGGACATCCTGGGACTTGATTCCATGCTGATCGGCTTCGCCCAGGACGATGACGCGATCCACAGCCCGAACGAGAAATACAACGTCGAAAGCTTCCACAAGGGGATGCGAAGCTGGGCGCGTGTGCTCGACGCCCTCGGAGGATGATCAGGAAGACACATTGCTGTTCGGACGTCTCGCCGCGCCGCCTCGGCTCGTTCCGCGCGTCCGCCCGGTCGTTCACCGGGCCACGTCGACCCCAAGCGACGCATGATCGACCTTGCCCGCAACGCGTAAACCCGGCCCAGGACAGGGCCGGTTTTTCCATCCTGCGCAGGCGTTAGCTCGGCTGCTCAGCCGTTCCAGGTGCGATAGTCGCCGCAATCCATGTGGACGAAGTTCGAGCGGTAGTAGCGCCCGACACCGCCCGCGCGGCATGCCTGCGCGGCCTTGCCCAGCTGATTCACCGAGCGCGAGGCGAGACGAAGGTCGGCCGCCTGCCCCCGCATGTGGAGCGAGTTGCGCGCCACGTTGCGCGACCGCGACCGCAGCATCGCGTTGGTCTTGGGGCTGCGGTAGCCGGAAAGCAGATTGTAGGGCTCGTTCGTGTCGACCAGCGCATGCGAGGCCGCCATGATGTCGACCGTGCGAAGGTCGACCGGCTTGACCTCGTTGGTCCGCCAGTCCCGCATGAACACCGAGATCTCGTTGATCGCGTCGCGGATGTATTCGCCTTCGATCCAGTAGATCGTGTCGATCTTCTCACCCGTGCGGGCCGAATACATCTTGAGCCGCCGGATGTCGCCAGCCCCCCGAAGGAAGCCCGCCGCGTTTGAGAATGTGGGAGCGGCCGTGAGGGTTGTTGCCGCAAAAGCACCCAAGAGGGCGCGCCGAGTCACGCCTGTGGTTTTGTCATCAGTCATGTAGTCTGCGCCTGTCCGTCGCTTGCCTAATTGTGTCCCGCTTGACGCGGGAGCGTTCATCTCTCCCCAGATGCAGGCATAGTCATGACATATAAAGAATCGGTAACCAACCCTGCTTTTGGTTCCGGTTCCATGTGCAAGGGGAAATGAGCATATTTCCGCGCATTTTGCCCCTCTCTTGTCGATTTCGCGCGAAGCGATGCGTCTGTGCCGCAGAAGGGCCCCGATTTCGTCCTATCACGCGGAATTCAATGGACACCGAGCCAACGCGTTCGAAGATGGTGAGGCTTGCACTGTAATTTCTTGGGGGATCCGCATGCCTGCGACCGCAGTCCGATTTCTGACGTCTCTCCTGCCCGCGCTGGCGCTCGCCATCTGCGGTCTCGTGGCCACGGCGCCCGAGACGCGCGCCGGGGTGACCGCGTTCAAACAGGCAGTGGCCGAGTCCGCGGCCCGCGACGACGATCTCGCGGCCTTCTACCGCGCGAACGGCTATCGCGGCATCTGGACCGCGAACGAGGGCGAGGACCGGGCGCGACGGCGCGCGCTCCTCGAGGCGATCGAGGATGCCGAGCATCATGGCCTGCCGCCGGCCCGCTACCGCCCGGAGTCCCTCAAGTCGATGATGCGCGACGCCCGCACGCCGCGCGACCTCGGGCGCATCGAGGTCGAACTGAGCAGGACCTTCCTGCAACTCGCCCGCGACATGCAGACCGGCCTCCTGGTCCCGCGCGAGATCGACCGCGGCATCGTGCGCGAAGTGCCCTATCGCAGCCGCTCCGAGCTTCTCTTGAATTTCTCGCGCGCCAACCCGCGCGCCTTCTTCCGTGCCCTCCCGCCACAATCCGCCGAGTACAGCCGCCTGATGAGGGAAAAGCGCCGGCTCGGGGCGCTCATGGCGCGGGGCGGCTGGGGCCCGACGGTGCCCGCCGCCGCGCTCGAACCCGGCGAAAGCGGACCGGGCGTGGTCGCGCTGCGCGACCGGCTCATCGCGATGGGCTTCATGGCGCGCTCGGCTTCGGCCGTATACGATGACCGGCTCCGCGACGCCGTGCAGGACTTCCAGGTGGCGCACGGGCTCGAACCCGACGGGGTCGCGGGCGCCTCAACCATTGCCGAGATCAACACCCCGGTCTCGGAACGGATACAATCCATCATGGTCGCCATGGAGCGCGAACGCTGGAACAATCAGCCGCGGGGCGAACGCCATATCCTCGTCAATCTCACGGATTTCAGCGCCCGGATCGTCGACAACGACAAGGTCACGTTCCAGACCCGCTCGGTCATTGGCAAGGACGTTCCCGACCGGCGCAGCCCCGAATTCTCGGACGAGATGGAGTACATGGAGATCAACCCGGTCTGGAACGTGCCGCGCTCGATCGCGGTCAAGGAATACCTGCCCCAGATGCAGCGGAACCGCGGTGCGGCCGGTCACCTGAAGCTCTACAATGCCCGCGGTCAGCAGGTCAGCCGCGCGCATGTGAACTTCAACGCCTACAACGCGCGCAACTTCCCCTTCAATCTCAAGCAGCCACCCTCGTCGCGCAACGCGCTCGGCCTCGTGAAGTTCATGTTCCCCAACCGATACAACATCTATCTTCACGACACGCCCGCCAAGAACCTCTTCGCCAGGAACAAGCGCGACTACAGCCACGGCTGCATCCGCCTTCAGGAGCCCTTCGATTTCGCCTACGCGCTCCTCGCGCGGCAAGAAACCGACCCCAAGGGATATTTTCACCGCATCCTGAATACCGGACAGCAGACGCAGGTCCGGCTCGAGAAGAAGGTGCCGGTGCATATCATCTACCGCACCGCCTTCACCCAGGCACGTGGGCATACGAACTATCGCAACGACGTTTACGGCCGGGACGCGCGCATCTGGGACGCGTTGCGACGTGCGGGGGTTTCGCTGCACGCCGTTCGGGGGTAAACGGTTCCGCGTAATGAGCGGAGTGATCATGAGTTACACAATCGGGGAAATCGCCGAGGCGATCGGCGCGCATGCGGTCGGCGATAGCGCGATCCGTATCACCGGCGTTGCCGAACCCGGGGACGCAGGCGAAGATGAACTCGCGCTGGCCACCAAGCCCGAATATGCCGAAGCGCTGCCCAAGGGGCGCGCCCGCGCGGCGATGGTCTGGGATGGTGCCGACTGGGAGGCGCTGGGCCTTGCCGCGGCCCTGATCGCGCCCCGTCCGCGCTTTGCCATGTCGGGCCTTACCGCGATGATGGACCGGGGCGAAGGCTGGGGCGACGGCATTCATCCGAGCGCGATCATCGACGAAAGTGCCGAATTGGGCGAAGGCGTCTCGGTCGGCCCCCTCACGGTGATCGGCCCCCGGGCACGGATCGGCCCGGGGACGCGGATCGGCCCCCAGGTGAGCATCGGCGCCGACGCGGTGATCGGAGCCGACGGCCTTCTTCGCGAAGGGGTGCGTGTCGCCGCTCGGGTGCGGATCGGGGATCGCGTCGTGCTCAACCCCGGCTGCGCGCTGGGCGGCGACGGCTTCTCCTTCGTCACCCCCGAGGTGTCGGCGGTCGAGGCCGCGCGCAAGACGCTGGGAGATCAGGCCGACACCGAGGCGCAGAGCTACGCGCGCATCCACAGCCTCGGCTCGGTGCGGATCGGCGATGACGTGGAGATCGGGGCCAATTCCACCATCGACCGGGGCACGATCCGCGACACGGTCGTGGGCGACCGCACCAAGATCGACAACCTCGTCATGATCGGCCATAACGTCGTGATCGGCACCGATACGCTCCTCTGCGGCATGGTCGGCATCTCGGGATCGACCCGGATCGGCAACAACGTGGTGCTGGGCGGCCAGGTCGGGGTGAGCGACAATATCTTCGTGGGCGACCGGGTGATTGCCGGCGGCGGCACGAAGATCTTCACCAAGACGCCCGCGGGGCGCGTCATCCTCGGCAATCCGGCCGTGAAGATGGAGACGCAGATGGAGATCAACCGCAACCTGCGCCGGCTGGGGCGCCTCTTCGATGACGTGGCGGCGCTCAAGAAAGCGGTTTCAAACACCGGCGAGAGCGACTAAATCAGCGCAAACGGGGTCCCGAGGGACCCCGCACGCCCCGAAAGAGCGAGACGCATGACCAAAAGCATTCAGGACAGAGTGATCGAGATCATCGCCGAACAGGCGGTTCTGGAGCCGTCGGACGTGACGATGGACAGCACGCTCGAGGATCTCGGTATCGACAGCCTGGGCCTGGTCGAAAGCATCTTCGCCATCGAGGAGGAATTCGACATCTCGATCCCGTTCAATGCAAACGAACCCGCCGAAAGCGATTTCGACATCTCGAGCGTCGCCACCATAGTGGCCGGGATCGAAAGACTGGTCGCGGAACAGAAGGGGTGAAACGCGTCGTCATCACCGGGGCGGGCACGATCAACGCGCTTGGCCATGACGTGCCCTCTACTCTCGAGGCCATGCGCGAGGGGCGCTGCGGCATCGGTCAGCTCGAGATGCGCGACGTCGAGCGCCTGGGCATCCGCATCGGCGGTCAGATCAAGGGGTTCGAGCCGGAGACCGTCTTCAACCGCCAGCAACTCGCGCTCTATGACAAGTTCACGCAGTTCACCATGGTCGCCGCGCGCGAAGCCATTGCGCAATCGGGCCTTTCCTTCGAGGGCGACCTCGGGATGCGCGCCGGTATCGTCCTCGGAAATTCGGGCGGCGGCATGTGTACCATCGACGAGAATTACCGCGTGCTCTACGAGGAGGGCAAGAACCGTATCCATCCCTTCGTCGTGCCGCGCTTCATGAACAACGCCGCGGCAAGCCACGTGGCCATGGAGTTCGGGCTGATGGGGCCGAGCTTCGTGGTCTCGACTGCCTGTGCGTCCTCCAATCACGCGATGGCCCAGGCGTTCCAGATGGTGCATGGCGGGGTGAGCCCGGTGATGGTGACGGGCGGATCCGAGACGATCCTCTGCTTTGGCGGCGTCAAGGCGTGGGAAGGGCTGCGTGTCATGTCGCGCGATGCCTGCCGCCCCTTCTCGGCCAATCGCAACGGCATGGTCCAGGGCGAAGGCGCCGGCATCTTCGTCTTCGAGGAGCTTGAACATGCCCGCGCACGCGGTGCCGAGATCCTGGCCGAAGTGATCGGCTTCGCCATGAGTTCGGATGCCGCCGACATCGTGATGCCGTCCCGCGCCGGCGCGGCGCGCGCGATCTCGGGCGCGCTGCGCGACGCGCGGATCAACCCCGAGGAGGTGGGCTACATCAACGCCCACGGCACGGGCACCGCCGCCAACGACAAGACCGAGAGCGCCGCCGTATCCGAGGTCTTCGGCCCACACGCGGACAAGCTCATGATGTCGTCCACGAAATCCATGCACGGCCACCTTATCGGCGGCACCGGCGCGGTCGAGCTCCTGGCCTGCATCATGGCCGTGCGCGACGGCGTGATCGCGCCCACCATCGGCTACGAGGAGCCGGACCCGGAATGCGCTCTGGACTGTGTGCCGAACGAGGCCCGCGAGGCGCAGGTGGATGTGGCCCTCTCCAACGCCTTCGCCTTCGGCGGGTTCAACGCGGTGCTGGCCCTGCGCCGCGCGGCCTGATCTCGACGCAAACGGCCAAACATGAAAAAACCCCGCTCCTCGAAGCGGGGTTTTCCATCTCGGCGCTGTTGCGCCGGCTCAGTTCTCGATCACCGACACGTTGTCATAGGCTGCCGTGAAGCCCGAGAGCGAGGCCGGGATGGCCACGTTCTGATCGGGCGCCTGCGCGGGAACGATCGTGACGGTGGCTTTGACGCCGCGCTTGAACGCGTTCACGTCCGCCTCGGTCAGGCCGATCTGCGCGACGCAGCCCGCCTGGCTGCAAAAGCGGAACGGATAGCTCTTGGAGGCGCCGCCGTCGACGGTGATCTTGACCTCGGCGGTCAGCAGCGTGAAGAGCGGCGCGGTCACCGTCGCGCCCGCCACGGCGGGGCCACCTTCCTTGAGGCGGAAGATGGTGAACTCGGCGGTCGGATTGCCGTTCTCGTCTTTCAGAAGCTGGAACATCTGGCAAGGATCTTCCTCGGCCTGCGTGCGGAAGCAGCGCATCTGCCAGTCGCCGTATTCCTCCTTGATGTAGGTGGGATCCTGCTGCACCTCGCGGCCAAGATCGAACTCCCCGTCTTCGCCTTCCTGGGCATCCGTGTCACCCGCGGTCGCGTCGGTCTCCGTTGCCTCGTCCGTCGCCTCCGCGTCGGCAGCCGTATCGGCGCCCTCCTCGGTGTCGGCGTTCGTCTCCGCGCCTTCCTTGGTCTCGGCGTCAGACGCCGTCTCCGCGGTCGCGTCGGTCTCCGTCGCGACGGGTTCATCGCCCGCGGTCTCCTCGGTCGTCGTATCCTGCGCGGTGCCGGGTCCGGCGGCCAGCAGCAGCACCGTCGCAAGCGTCGTGAAAGAAAGCGTTTTCAGCATATCATCCCCATCGAATATGGTTTCGGGTGTCTCTCGTATCCTGTTGGCGGCGCAGTAACATGCGCGTGCGCCGGTGTCAGGAGTTAATTGGAGAGAGACGCCGCATGCAAGGCGGATTTCCGCACTTGAGGGTCCGGCGGCCGCAGCGGCAAAAGAAAAGGGACCACGACGGCCCCTTCCCCTGTTCTCTCTCCCTGCCGGACTGGCCGACTTAGTATTGACCCGGACGCTACGACAGAACCAAACCTCCGTCAACAGGCAATAAGGTCGCGATCCGGGACCAAAAAAGACCGCATCCGAAGATGCGGCCCAGTCTGACAGGGAGGAAGTAATTCCGGGTGCCAGAGGACATGCGGCGCCCGGAATGCGATTCATACTGGCAGGCAAAGGTTAAGTTTGTATGTTCGGAACGGACGAACTTCGCGACGGGGGTGCGGGCGGCATGGCGGATCGGGTTTTCATCGGCGGCGGCGGGCCGGAATATGCGACGCATCAGGCGCTCTCGCTTCGCTATGCAAACCGGCACGGCCTGATCGCCGGTGCCACCGGAACCGGCAAGACCGTGACCCTCCAGATCCTCGCCGAGGGCTTCTCGGCGGCAGGCGTGCCGGTCTTCCTGTCGGACGTGAAGGGCGATCTCTCGGGGCTTTGCGAGGCGGGACGCAGCGATTTCAAGCTGCACGACGCCTTCATGAAACGCGCGGCGACGATCGGCTTCGAGGATTACCGCTACGAGGCCTTTCCCGTCACCTTCTGGGATCTCTTCGGAGAGCAGGGCCATCCCGTCCGCACCACGGTGGCCGAGATGGGGCCGCTCCTGCTCAGTCGCCTGATGGAGCTCAGCGAGGCACAGGAAGGCATTCTCAACATCGCCTTCCGCATCGCCGACGAGGAGGGAATGCCGCTTCTCGATCTCAAGGATCTGCAGGCGCTGCTCGTCTGGGTGGGCGAGAACCGCGACGAGATCGGGATGCGCTACGGCAATGTATCGCCGCAATCGGTCGGCGCCATCCAGCGGCAGCTTCTCGTCCTCGAGAACCAGGGCGGCGACCGGCTCTTCGGCGAGCCCGCGCTCGAGCTATCCGATCTCATGCGAACCGACCCGGACGGGCGCGGCCGTATCAACATCCTCGCCGCCGACAAGCTCATGGGCGCGCCCCGGCTTTACGCCACATTCCTGCTGTGGCTGCTCTCCGAACTCTTCGAGACGCTCCCCGAGGTGGGCGACCCCGAGAAACCAAAGCTCGTCTTCTTCTTCGACGAGGCGCACCTTCTTTTCGAGGACGCGCCCAAGGCGCTCGTGGACAAGGTCGAGCAGGTGGCGCGGCTCATTCGCTCGAAAGGCGTGGGCGTCTATTTCATCACCCAGAACCCCGACGACGTGCCCGAGGATATCCTGGGCCAGCTCGGCAACCGCTTCCAGCATGCGCTGCGCGCCTTCACCGCGCGAGACCGCAAGGCGCTCAAGCGCGCCGCGGAAACCTATCGTCCGAACCCCCGGTTCGAAACGGTGGATGCGATCCGCGACGTGGGCGTGGGCGAAGCCGTGACCTCGATGCTCGAGGAGAAGGGCGTGCCGGGGATCGTGGAACGCACGCTGATACGCCCCCCCTCCTCGCGGCTGGGTCCGGTGAACGACGCTCGCCGCGCCGAGGTGATGGCCGCCTCTCCCGTGGCAGGGAAATACGACAGGCTCGTGGACCGAGAAAGCGCCTTCGAGATGCTGCGCGACCGCGCCGCCAAGGCGGCCCGCGCCGCGGAAAAGGCCGAGGCGGCGGCCGAGGAGCAATCCATGGCCGAGCGTGAATTCAACGCCGGCCGCAGGTATTCCGGCAACCGCGTGGGCCGCTCCTCCTCGCGCCCGGCGACGCGCGACGAAGGCTTCGGGGCGAGCTTCGGCAAGGCCATTTCCGGCGCCGTGCTCAAGGAGTTGAACGGCACGACCGGACGCCGCATCGTGCGCGGCATTTTGGGCGGTCTCTTCAAGGGCCGCTGACGCCCCGCCGGATCAGTTCGCGATGCCCAGCGTGATGAGCAGGCCGAGCGTCACGATCGCCAAGACCATCTGCGTATCATGGTCACTGTTGTCAGTGGCGTCCTGAACGATGACCTGCTTTTCCATGACCGGCGCGCTCAGGTTCCCGGCATGTGCGGATGTCGCGCCCAGCCCGACGGCGAACGTCAGATACATAAGGTGTTTTTTCACGATGGCCCCCAAGAGTGTTATGTTAACCTGATTGCCATTCCCTTGGGTCAACGTCAATATAACAGTGGTTTTCAAAGCGGTTTGGCGGTATCAGTGTTTCCAGAGCAGAAACAATGGAGGCCTAACATGGCAGCCCGCAAAACCACCTCCTCGAAGGCGAAGAAGGCCCCCGGCGCATCGGCATCGGACACCCGCGCCGCCCGCGTGCCCGCGCCCAAGCCCAAGATCGCGCCACCACGGATGAACGCGGATGCCGCTCCCGGCGCGGATACGCGCGGTGACGCAACCGATACCGCCCCCGGTGCGCCGACGCTGAAGAAGCAGGAGTTGTTCAAGAAGGTTGCCGACAGGTCGGGCGCCAAGAAGAACCAGGTGAAGCCCATCGTCGAGGCCGCGATGGAAGTGCTGGGCGAAGCGCTCGCTCAGGGCCGCGACCTGAACCTGCCGCCGCTCGGCAAGATCAAGCAGAACCGTGTGAAGGACAACCCGAACGCGCGCGTGATCGTCGCCAAGATACGCCAGCCCAAGGAAGGCGCGGAAACCGTCAAAGACACGGTTGCAGACGCCGCCGAGTGACGCTAAAGACCGCCGGGAAGGGTGATTAGCTCAGTGGTAGAGCGCTTCGTTCACATCGAAGATGTCAGGAGTTCGAATCTCTTATCACCCACCACCCCCATTCGCGCGGCGAATGGCGAGCAGCGTTTCGACCGGCATGAAGTAACGGGCGATCTCGAGAAAATCACCCAGTACGCGGTATCGTGACGATGCTTCCCGAAATCTGGTTCCTGCGCCACGGCGAGACCGAGTGGAACCTCGAGGGGCGCATTCAGGGTCGGCGCGATTCCCCGCTCACCGCCCGTGGCCATGCGCACGCGGCATCGCAGGCGAGGATCATGGCGCCCATCCTGACACGGGAACGGCCCGCGATCCGCGTCTCGCCGCTCGGTCGCGCGGTCGAAACCGCGCGCGTCGTCTGCGGGGCGATGCCGTTCACGACCGATCCGAACCTGGCCGAGATACATTGCGGCGACTGGGAAGGCCGATTGCGCACCGAGGTGGCCCGCGGGCTCGACGGGTTCGAAGCATATTGCGCCGCGCCCAACGGCGAGGGGTTCGACGGTCTTGCCGCCCGCGTGAACAGCCTTCTCGGATCCCTCGACGGGCCGACGGTGCTCATCGCGCACGGGATACTGGGCAAGGTGTTGCGTGGCACCGTCCTAGGCCTCGAACGGCCCCGGCTCGCGGCGCTCGAGAACGGTCAGGGTTGCGTCTATCACCTGAAAGACGGCGTGGAATCACGGTTGGACGCATCGTGAAACCATGGCCTCTTGCCATCCGCCGCGCCGACCGGGTAAGAGGCGGGCAATCGGGTGATTAGCTCAGTTGGTAGAGCGCTTCGTTTACACCGAAGATGTCGGGAGTTCGAGTCTCTCATCACCCACCATCCCCGTTCTCAGGGAGTGGGGTGACGCCGTCAAATCTCGGCGATGCAGCCGATCGGCCTCCGCCAGGCCGTATCCGCGTTCTCGACATAAACCGCGCCCACCGTCGTCAGCTTGCCCGCGGCATCGCGCAGCTTGGGGTAGATGACCGTCTGGCCCTGCAACAGGTCGCCGAACCGAAAATGGCCCGGCGCGTTCAACGCACGCTCTCATGGAAGATCGACCAGTCGCCGACATCCGCGGGGCGCTCGGCCCACGCACCGGTCCGCAGCAGGGCAAGCGGACAGCCGCCCGCCGGCGCCCTCACGACGCCAGCGCCTTCTCGCGTGCCTCGCGCAGCCGTGCGAAATCATCGCCCGCGTGATAACTGGACCGCGTGAGCGGCGTGGCCGAGACCATCAGGAATCCCTTGCCATAGGCCGCTTTCTCGTAGCCGGCGAACTCCTCTGGGGTCACGAACCGCTCAAGCGCGTGATGCTTCGGCGTCGGTTGCAGATACTGTCCGATGGTCAGGAAATCTATGTCTGCCGCGCGCATGTCATCCATCACCTGGTGCACCTGCGTGCGGGTCTCGCCGAGGCCCACCATGATCCCCGACTTGGTGAAGATCGACGGATCGAGCTCCTTCACCCGCTGCAAGAGGCGCAAGGAGTGGAAATACCGCGCGCCGGGGCGCACGCCGGGATAGAGGCCCGGCACCGTCTCGAGGTTGTGGTTGAACACGTCCGGTTTCGCCGCGACGACAACCTCGAGCACGCCCGGGTCGCAATGCAGGAAATCGGGCGTCAGGATCTCGATCGTGGTGCCGGGGCTGCGATGGCGGATGGCGCGGATGGTCTGCGCGAAATGCTCGGCGCCGCCATCCTCCACATCGTCCCGGTCCACGCTGGTTACGACCACGTGGTTGAGGCCCAGTTTCTGCACCGCGTCGGCCACGCGTCCCGGCTCGAAGGGGTCGAGATCCTCGGGCGGCTTGCCGGTGGCGATGTTGCAGAAGGTGCAGGCGCGGGTACAAACCTCGCCCATGATCATCATCGTGGCGTGCCCCTGGTTCCAGCATTCGCCCACGTTGGGGCACCCGGCCTCCTCGCACACGGTGACGAGGCCATGCTCGCGCATCGTGCGTTTCGTCTCCATGTAGCCCTTGCCCACGGGGGCTTTCACCCGGATCCACGCGGGCTTCTTCGGCTGGGGATTGTCGGGGCGTCGCGCCTTTTCCGGGTGGCGTTGCTGAGGTATCTTGAGATCACGCACGAAATGTTCCCCGCACATCTTTTGGTAAGTCCTGGTCACTATAAGGGTCGAAGATGGGTTTTGCCAGTCGGGCCGCGCGTCTCGTCACCTCCCTCCGAGGTGTTGATCGCGGTCCTCGCGTAACGAGTATCCCATCCACCTGGATCAAGTAGGTCGGTCGTCGGTTGAGCACTTCTCTCCCCTCACCGCTCATCCAGACCGGCCAGTCTCGGACGCCTCGAACGGCATCTCCCGCGCGGTTGCGACGAGGGCCTCGCCCACGCGGCTCAGAAGCGCCGCCAGGTCCGAGAACCACCCGCCCCCGTCGGTGCCCTTGCGCCGAACCAGCACGATCCGGCGCCCCGGCTCGGGGGCGGCGAACCGGCGCAGCGTCATGCCGGGGGCGGCGCGGCGCTCGGTCGGGGCC
Organism: Roseovarius sp. SCSIO 43702; assembly: GCF_019599045.1. Taxonomy (NCBI): domain Bacteria; kingdom Pseudomonadati; phylum Pseudomonadota; class Alphaproteobacteria; order Rhodobacterales; family Roseobacteraceae; genus Roseovarius; species Roseovarius sp. SCSIO 43702. Next base: position 1,891,843 of record NZ_CP080623.1, on the reverse strand, counting down.
GCGATCTCTGGCATGAGCGTCAGACCGAACCCCGCTGCCACCAGCCGCGAAAGCGTCGCCATCGACGAGGCACCCATGTCGATGCGCCGCTGCCCCCGGTCGCGGTTGCAAAGCTCGAGCGCCTGGTCGGTGAGGCAATGCCCATCCTCCAGGAGAAGAAGTTGCGCCGTGGCCAGCGTCTCGGGGCGCAGCGCCGCGGCATCGGCGTCGAGCGAGGCGAGGCGCGCCGCCGTGCCGGCCAGCAGGAAACGATCCTCGAAGAGCGGCTCGGCATGCATCCCTTCCTCGCCCACCGGCTCGGCCATCACCGCCGCGTCAAGGCGCCCGGCCTGCAATTCACCCAAGAGCCGTTCGGTCCGCCCCTCCTCGATCTCGACGTCGAGCGCGATGTCGTGACTGCGCAACGCCTCGAGCGTGGCGGGCAGGATATAGGGCGCGATCGTCGGGATCATGCCCAGCCGGAGCCGCCCCGCCAATCCGCCGTGCCAGCGCGCCGCTTCCTCCAGCGCGCGCATTTCGGCCGCGATGCGCTCCGCATGGCGCAGGACCGTGCGCCCGAACGGCGTCAGCACCACGTCACGTGCCCGCCGCTCGACAAGCGGCTGGCCAAGCTGTGCCTCCATCTCGCGGATCTGCACCGAAAGCGCGGGCTGCGAGATGTTGACCGTCTCGGCCGCGCGCCCGAAATGCCGCTGCTCGGCCAGTGCGCGGAAATAAGCCAGTTGACGCAAGGTGACATTCATAACTCTTTCCTATCGCCCGCAGAAGAAATGGCAATTGGATTTTATTGCGCCCCGGCGTCACATTCGCCTTAGAACAATTCCAAACCCATGCATCAACATCCCGGAGGTCTCTCATGGACGGCTCGATGAAATGTCCCTTCTCGAAACAGAAACCCGTCACCAACCGCGACTGGTGGCCCGACGCGCTCGACCTGGGCGTGCTGCACCAACACGGGCGCAGCCCGAATCCCATGGGTGACGACTTCGACTATGCCGAGGAGTTCAAGAAGCTCGACCTCGAGGCGGTCAAGCAGGACCTCACGGCCCTCATGACCGACAGCAAGGACTGGTGGCCCGCCGATTACGGCCATTACGGTCCGCTCTTCATCCGCATGGCGTGGCATTCCGCCGGCACCTACCGGAGCCAGGACGGCCGCGGCGGCGGCAACACCGGCAACCAGCGCTTCGCGCCGCTGAACTCGTGGCCCGACAACGGCAACCTCGACAAGGCCCGCCGTCTGCTCTGGCCGATCAAGAAGAAATACGGCGACAAGCTCAGCTGGGCGGATCTGCTGATCCTCGCGGGCAACGTCGCGATCGAATCCATGGGCGGCAAGATCATCGGCTTCGGCGGCGGCCGCGCCGACATCTATGCACCCGAAGAGGACGTCCATTGGGGTGCCGAGACCGAATGGCTCGCCACGTCCGATACCGAGAACAGCCGCTATTCCGGCGAACGCGTGCTCGAGAACCCGCTGGCGGCCGTGCAGATGGGTCTCATCTACGTCAACCCCGAAGGCCCCGACGGCAATCCCGACCCGGTGGCGTCTGGTCAGGACGTGCGCGAGACCTTTACCCGCATGGGCATGGAGGACGACGAGACCGTCGCCCTCGTCGCGGGCGGCCACACCTTCGGCAAGGCGCATGGCGCCGGCGATCCGATCTACGTGGGACCGGAACCCGAGGCGGGCGGGCTCGAGGCGATGGGCCTCGGCTGGCAAAGCACCTACGAAAGCGGCCTTGCGGAACACGCCATCACCTCGGGCATCGAGGGCGCGTGGAAACCCAATCCGACGACATGGGACATGGGGTATTTCGACGTGCTCTTCGGCTATGAGTGGGAGCTGACGAAAAGCCCCGCGGGCGCGTATCAGTGGACGCCCAAGGATGTGCGCCCCGAGCACATGGTTCAGGACGCCCACGATCCCGACAAGAAACACCCGCCCATGATGACCACGGCGGACATGTCGATGCGCATGGATCCGGGCTTCGAGAAGATCTCGCGCGATTTCCACGCCAACCCCGAGAAGTTCGCCGATGCCTTCGCGCGGGCGTGGTTCAAGCTCACCCATCGCGACATGGGTCCGAAATCGCGCTATCTCGGCCCCGATGTGCCGGACGAGGATTTCATCTGGCAGGATCCGCTGCCCGAGCGTGACTTCGATCTGATCGACGACGCCGACGTCAAGGCGCTCAAGAAGGAGCTTCTGGACACCGGCCTTTCGGTTGCGGATCTCGTGCGCACCGCTTGGGCCTCGGCGGCGACCTATCGCGGGTCGGATTACCGCGGCGGCGCCAACGGTGCACGCATCCGCCTCGCGCCCCAGAAGGACTGGGAGGTGAACGAGCCGCAGAAACTCGACCACATCCTGGGCAAGCTCGAGGAGGTGCAGAGCGCGTTCAACGACAAGCAGTCGGGCAACAAGCGCGTTTCGCTGGCCGATGTGATCGTCCTGGGCGGCGTGGCCGCGATCGAGAAGGCCGCGGCGGATGCCGGCACGCCCTGCGAGGTGCCGTTCACGCCCGGCCGCGTCGATGCCACCGCCGAGCAGACCGACGAGGAGAGCTTCGCCTATCTCGAACCCGTGGCCGACGGCTTCCGCAACTATGCGAAGACGGATTTCGGCATCCCGGTCGAGAAGCTGATGGTCGATCGCGCGCAGCTCATGGGTCTCACCGCCCCCGAGATGACCGTGCTCGTGGGCGGGATGCGTGCACTGGGCGCCAATCACGGCGACAGCAAGCACGGCGTGCTGACCGACCGCCCGGGCCAGCTCACCAATGATTTCTTCGTCAACCTGCTCGACATGGACATCAAGTGGGAAGCGACGAAGGATGACCAGTCCGAGTTCGTCGCGCGCGACCGCGAGACCGGCCAAGAGAAATGGACCGGCACGCGCTATGATCTGGTCTTCGGTTCCAACGCGCAGCTCCGCGCGGTGGCCGAGGTCTATGGCCAGGACGACGCGGGCCCCCGGTTCCAGCGGGACTTCGTCGCGGCGTGGACCAAGGTGATGAACGCCGACCGCTTCGACCTGGCCTGATCGGCTGCGCCGAGACCGGCCCGACACATGGGGGCGCTCCGTTTCGCGGGGCGCCCCTTCTCTTTCGGGCTCCGAGCCCGCATGATGCACCCACACGACCCCACCGGACGACAGGCAGGACCAAGATGGACTGGCAGGACCACAGACGCGACGCGCACGGGCTGGGCCGCACGCAGGAGTTTCTCAAGCAGATCATCTACGGGGGCAATGACGGCATCGTCACCACCTTCGCCATCGTCGCGGGCTTCGCCGGGGCGCAGGCGCAGGGCGTGGTGCAGATCGGCGGTCTGGCGGTACTGGTTTTCGGTCTCGCGAACCTCTTTGCCGACGCGGTCAGCATGGGCCTCGGCGAATTCCTGTCGCTGCGCTCGCAACATGATCTTTACCGCAAGCGGCGCCGCAGCGAGCTGCGCGAGATCGCCGAGAATCCCAGCCAGGAACGCACCGAGCTTTTCGAGATTTTGCGCCAACGCGGCGTGCCACCCGGTGAGGCCGACACCGTGACCGGCCTCCTCGCGCGCCACCCCGAGATCATGGCCGACCTGATGATGACCTATGAATTCGGAATGGCCAATCCCGAGGATGAAAGCCCCGCGGTCAGCGGGCTTTTCACGTTCTTCTCCTTCGTGGTTTTCGGCGCGATCCCGATCCTGCCCTATTTCTTCCTCGATCCGGGGCGCAGCACTTTCTGGCTCTCGGTTCTGACCACCTTCATCGCGCTCGTGGCGCTGGGGCTTCTGCGCTGGAACGCCACGGACGAGCCCATCGCCCGCAGCGTCGGCGAGACCGTCCTCGTCGGCACGGTCTGCGCGGTCGTGGCCTATGGCGTGGGGCACATGGTGGCGGGATGATGCCCGCCACCCGCCCCTGCCGTCAGCCGATCAGGCCCGCCTCGTCGCCCAACGCGTCGTAGAAGCGCCGCAGCCGTTGCAGCGCGATGCGCAGCACGATCTTGCCCGACCGGGCCGACCAACCCATCCGTTTCTCGGCGGTCTCCAACCCCTCCTGCCGGCAGCAACAGCCAAGCGCGATGTCGCCGAGACCCGGCCCCAGGTCCGCGAGCGCCGCCTCCACCCGCGCACGCGCACCGTCCGAAGTGTATCCGCACCCGCCCGCACCGCGCTCCGCCGTGCCGTCAATGCGTCCGGTCATCAGGCGGGTCCAGTCCATCGTGACTCCCTGCGGCCCCAGATGCGCCAGCTCGAAATCCTCGCGCAGCCGTTCCCCGGCCTGCACGAGGTCGGGCGACAGGAACGGGCGCCCGGCCTTGTCGCGTCGCCGGGCCAGCGCGACCAGCGGCGTCTCGCCCGCCGCGCTGCGGCCTGCCTGCACCGCACCGCGTGCCGTCTCCTCCGCGTCACCGGTCCAGTCCGGCTCTCCATCCGACGGGCAGGCCCCCATTGCCGCGCTCTCGACCCGCGCCATGAGACGACCAAGCTCGGCGCGTCCCTCCCGCGTGATCCGATAACGCGAGATCCGGCCCGGCGCGTCGCAGGCGATCCACCCGCTCAGCGCCATTGCCTCGGCCACCGTCCGTTCGGCGACCGCCTTGCGCGCCTGCGTGCCGGCCTCGGTCTCGCGCACGACGACGGCCTTCTCCATCCCGGCGGCGACGGCCAGGACCGCGCCCGGCTCCATGAGCCTCCGCAACAGACGCAGGCCCTCGCGCTCGAGCTGCGCCTTGCTGAGCCCTTCGTCCTTTTCCGTGTGCTCTCCGCTCATCACCATCATGCTTGTCTCCTTGGCTGGAGAACCGGCCAGGCCCCTGAGGCCAAGGTCGCGGCCCAGGCGCGTCAGTGCCTGGTCCACCAGAAGATCGTCGCGGCGGGCCTCGTAGACACGGATCCGCCGGAGCACCGTGGAGGCATGATAACCCCGTGCCCGAGCCAGCGCCCGGATGGGCGCCCCCGTCTCCGTATGTTCCAAGTAAAGACGTGCCTGCTCGGGCACCCAACTGGGCAAGATTGCATCCGTCTTCGCGCAGCCTGCTGCGTTCCGCATCGTAGATCCTCCGTTTCCCTTCGTGCCCCCGGTCCCGCGGCCGTCCATTTTCCACAGACTTGTCCACAGGCAGCAGCGCACAACCTAGAAGGGCATTCGTTACCGGTTCGTTAATTGTCTCCCACCCGAGAACAATTGTTGACGGATGGTAAACAACAGGGAACCGCAGCGAACGGTGATCGCGGCCAGGCGCAACACCCGCCCAGGTTGAATATCCTGAACCGGCCAAACCAGTCGGAGGATCAGAAATGCACGCCACACTCGCCGAGTTTTCCGCCCTGCGCCGCCCGCGCCTGCTGATTCGCGCGGCCCGGATCGGGGTCAGCGGATACACCCGCAAGGCACATCTGCCGCGGATCCTGGGCTTCGGGCGGAGCTTGCGCGGTCCCGAGGCGCTGCGACGCCTGCTGGATGTCGAAGCCGCGCTCGAGGAACAGCGCCGCGACGACGACACGGCCTATTCGGTCGCGCGCCACGTCGACGTGCTCATCGCGATGATGGGCGAGGCGCGGCTCCTGCGCGCCGCGGCCGAGAGCCGGGCGCCGCAGCCCGAACCGGCGGGCGCGCATCAACTGGATCCGCTGCACGAGGACTGAGCGTCCTCGCGCATCGCCTCGATCAGGTGAAGGCGTCGGGCATCGAGTCCTTCTTGCGCGCCACGAACTCCCGCAGCCCGTCCGCGACCCCTTCGTCAAGCGCGGGCTGCTGGTAATTCGCAAGCAGGTAATCCACCCGCGCCGAAGCCAGCGTGCGCGTATCTCGTCCGCCCTCGTCTTCCCATTGCTCGAAAGGCTTGTAGTCGAGAAGCTGGCTTTTCCAGAACGCGTCCTTGAAATTCGCCTGCGTATGCGCGCAGCCGAGGTAATGGCCCCCCGGCCCGACCTCGCGGATCGCGTCCATCGCCTGCCCTGTCTCATCGGCCCAGACCCCCTTCGCCAGACCGTGCATCGCACCGAGTTGATCGGCGTCCATCACGAATTTCTCGAAATCCGCGACCAGCCCGCCCTCGAGCCATCCGCAGGCATGCAGCATGAAGTTCACGCCCGACAGAAGCCCCATGTTGAGGCTGTTGGCCGTCTCGTAGGCCGCCTGCGCATCCGGCAGCTTCGAGCCGCAGAACGATCCCGCGGACCGGAACGGCAGCCCCAGACGCCGCGCCAATTGTCCCGCGCCGTAGGTGATGAGCGACGCTTCGGGCGTCCCGAAGGTGGGCGCGCCGCTGTTCATGTCGATCGAACTCACGAAGGCGCCGAAGATCGCGGGCGCACCGGGCCGGACGAGCTGGCTGTATGCCACGCCCGCCAGCACCTCGGCCAGCACCTGCGTGAGCGTGCCCGCCACCGTCACCGGCGCCATCGCGCCGCCCACGATGAAGGGCGAGATGATGCAGGCCTGGTTGTTCTTTGCATAGACCTCGAGCGATCCCATCATCACGTCGTCGAAGGTCATGGGCGAGTTGATGTTGGTGAGCGACGTCATCACCGTGTTCTGCTGCACGAAGTCCTCGCCGAAGAGGATGCCGCACATGTCCACGCTGTCCTGCGCGCGGTCGGGATCGGTGACGGAACCCATGAACGGCTTGTCCGACAGCGTGATATGCGCCATCAGCATGTCGAGGTGACGCTTGTTGACGGGCACGTCGGTCGGCTCGCAGATGGTCCCGCCCGAATGGTGCAGCCATTTCGACATGTAGGCGAGCTTCACGAACTTCTCGAAATCGGCCATGGTGGCATAGCGCCGCCCGCCCGCCACGTCGCGCACGAAGGGCGGTCCGTAGACGGGTGCGAGGACAAGGTTGCGCCCGCCGATCACCACCGATTTCTCGGGATCGCGCGCGTGCTGGATGAACTCCGAGGGCGCCGTCTCGCACAATTTCCGCGCAAGGCCGCGCGGGATCCGCACCCGCTCCCCGTCGATATCCGCACCGGCCTCCTTCCAGAGCGCGAGCGCCCCGGGATTGTCGACGAAATTGACGCCCACCTCCTCGAGGATGGTCTCGGCATTCGTCTCGATGATCTCGAGCGTCTCCTCGTTCAGCACCTCGAAATTGGGGATGTTCCGCTGGATGTATTTCGCCGTCTCGATCTTGACCGACGTGCGTTCCGCGCGTCGCGCGGCGCCTCCGCCACCCCGTGCGCGCCTGCGTGCTGCTGCTTCTGCCATGTCCGACATCCCTTGATCCGTGTGTGGGCCCGTTCCGGCCCGGCTGGCGCCCGGTCTATCGCAGGTGATCGCGCCGGCGGCGGCGATATTCGCCATTTCACGCCCGAAAGCGACATCGCGCGATGTCTGGCGGCGGCATGACGGGTCCACCCGCGCCGCGCGCTCGCATCTTGCACCGGCGCAAGGTTGCGCTTAGGACGCTTGCCATGATCACAGATGCCATCACCCAGAACCACGACCGCCTTCTCATCATCGACTTCGGCAGTCAGGTCACGCAACTCATCGCGCGGCGCCTGCGCGAGCTGAATGTCTACTGCGAGATCCATCCCTACCAGAACGTCACCGACGCCTTCCTGGCCGAATTCGCGCCCAAGGCCGTGATCTTCTCGGGCGGGCCGGATTCGGTGACGCGCGAAGGTTCTCCGCGCCCGCCGCGCTCGGTCTACGAGCTGGGCGTGCCGATCCTCGGGATCTGCTACGGCCAGCAGGTGATGATGCACGACCTCGGCGGACGGGTCGAGGCGACCGAGGGAACCGCCGAGTTCGGCCGCGCCTTCGTGACGCCCGGCCCCGAACGGCTCGATCTTCTCACGGGCTGGTTCATGGATCCGTCGGGGCGCGAACAGGTCTGGATGAGCCATGGCGATCACGTCTCCGAGATCGCGCCCGGCTTCGCCGTCTACGGCACCTCCCCCGGCGCGCCTTTCGCGATCACCGCCGATCCCGACCGGCACTTCTATGCCGTGCAGTTCCACCCCGAGGTGCACCACACGCCGAACGGGCGGACGCTTTACGAGAATTTCGTGCGCGCCGCGGGGTTCAAGGGCGACTGGACCATGGACGCCTACCGCGACGAGGCCATCCGCAAGATCCGCGAGGAGGTGGGCGACGCCCGCGTCATCTGCGGCCTCTCGGGCGGTGTCGACAGTTCCGTCGCGGCCGTCCTCATCCACGAGGCGATCGGCGATCAGCTCACCTGCGTCTTCGTCGATCACGGCCTTCTGCGCCTCAACGAGGCGGAGGAAGTGGTCACGATGTTCCGCGACCACTACAACATCCCGCTCATCCATGCCGACGAATCCGAGCTTTTCCTGGGTGAGCTTGAGGGAATAAGCGACCCGGAAGAAAAGAGAAAAACCATCGGACGTCTTTTCATCGACGTCTTCCAGAAGCACGCCGACAGCATCGAGGGCGCGACCTTCCTCGCTCAGGGCACGCTCTACCCCGACGTCATCGAATCGGTTTCCTTCTCCGGCGGCCCGTCGGTCACGATCAAGTCGCATCACAACGTGGGCGGCCTCCCCGAGAAGATGGGCCTGAAACTGGTCGAGCCGCTGCGCGAACTCTTCAAGGACGAGGTGCGCGCACTGGGCCGCGAGCTCGGCCTGCCCGACGCCTTCATCGGCCGCCATCCCTTTCCCGGCCCCGGCCTCGCCATCCGCTGCCCGGGCGAGATCACGCGCGAGAAGCTCGAGATCCTGCGCAAGGCCGATGCCGTCTATATCGACCAGATCCGCAAGCACGGCCTCTATGACGAGATCTGGCAGGCCTTCGTCGCGATCCTTCCCGTCCGCACCGTGGGCGTCATGGGCGACGGACGCACCTACGACTACGCCTGCGCGCTGCGTGCCGTGACCTCGGTCGACGGGATGACCGCGGACTACTACCCGTTCAGCCACGAGTTCCTGGGCGAAACCGCCACCCGTATCATCAACGAGGTGCGCGGCATCAACCGCGTGACCTACGACATCACCTCCAAACCGCCGGGCACGATCGAGTGGGAGTGAGGCTCGCCGCCCCTTCCCACCGCGTCGCGTGGCGCTATGATAACGGATGACCGACCCCGGCACCGGAGACTTCCATGCGCGCCCTCATCCCCGCCCTTTGTGTCCTGACGCCCACGCTCGCGCTCGCCGAACCCAGCTACCATCGCGTGACCGGCGTCGCGGCGGGCGACACGCTCAACGTCCGGTCGGCGCCGGATGCCACGAGCGTCGATCTGGGCGACATCGCTCATGACGCCCACGGGATCGAACTGACGGGAACCGACGCGACGGGCGAATGGGGCCGCATCCTCTGGCAGGATGGCAACGGCTGGATCTCGATGCGCTTTCTCGAACCCTACCTGCAACCCACCCTGGGCGACAGCGGCCTGCCCGAGGGGCTCGACTGCGGCGGAACCGAACCTTTCTGGTCGCTGACCCTCGGCACCGCCACCGCGCATTTCAGCGATCCCGGCGGGACCGAGCTCGATCTCGACATGGCCGGCACGCAGGTGGCCGAGGGGCGCCTCGCATGGCCCGCTTACGTCGCCCTCACCGCCCCCGACAGCAGCGCCGATGTCATCGTCGAGGCGCGCCTTTGCTCCGACGGGATGAGCGATCGCGACTACCCCTGGCAGGTCGAGCTTCTGCTGACCCGCTCGGGCGAGACGCAATTCCTCTCGGGCTGCTGCAACCTGCCTCTTCCATGACCCCGCTCCTTGCGCGGCTTGCCAGCCCCGCGCGGCGCGGCTAACGCTTCGGCATGACACGCACACGCTCCCCCGCCCCGGCCTCGGCCGGGCTCGACGACACGGCGCGCGCCGCGCTCTGGATGATCGGGTCGGTCTGCGCCTTCTCGGCTATGGCCGTGGCCGGCCGCGAGGTGAGCTTCGCCTTCGACACGTTCGAGATCATGATGTATCGCAGTCTCATCGGCCTCGTGATCGTGCTCGCGGTGGCCTCCCTCGCGGGCACGCGCGGTCAGATCACGCGGCGCAAGCCCGGGTTGCACCTCGTCCGAAACGTCGCCCATTTCACCGGCCAGAACCTCTGGTTCTACGCGATCACCGTGATCCCCCTCGCCCAGGTCTTCGCGCTCGAGTTCACTTCGCCGCTCTGGGCGCTCCTGCTCGCGCCGCTCGTCCTGGGCGAACGGCTCACCACGCGGCGGGTGGTGCTGGCCTGCGTGGGCTTCGCGGGCATCCTCGTCGTCACCCGACCCAGCCCCGAGACCCTCGACTGGGGGATCGGCGCCGCCGCGACGGCGGCGGTGGGTTTCGCGATCACCGCAATCTTTACGCGCAAGCTCACCCGGACCGAGACGCTGACCTGCATCCTCTTCTGGATGACCGCGTTGCAAAGCGTCATGGGTCTCCTCTGCGCCGGTATCGACGGCGACATCGCGCTGCCCCGTCTGGCGACGCTGCCCTGGCTCGTGGTGATCGCGCTCGGCGGTCTTGTTGCGCATACCTGCCTGACCAAGGCGCTCTCGCTCGCACCCGCAACGGTGGTCATGCCCGTCGATTTCGCGCGCCTGCCGCTCATCGCGATGATCGGGATGCTCTTTTACGGCGAGTCGCTCGACATCTTCGTCTTCCTCGGCGCAGGCATCATCTTCGCGGCCAACTACGCGAACATCTGGTCCGAGACGCGACGCCGGGCCCCGCCAACCCCCTGAACTGCGGCAAATTTGTGTCATTTCTGACACCCGGACCCCGGTCCATGCGTGATGACGTCGCGTAATTATTTGTGCCCGGTCCGGCCCTATGTAGTGTCACTTCCAATTGGTTTGGGAGGAGCGTAACCATGAAATCCACTTTACTGACGGCCATCTCGGCGGTCACGATCACGGCAGCAGGGTCGGCCCATGCCGGCGGTCTCGACCGCAGCGGCACGCCGATCGAAATCATCTTCGAGAAGGGCAACCGGGCCGAACTGACCTTCGGCACCATCATGCCGAGCGTCACGGGCACCGACCTGCTGGGCAACGATCCCGGTGACGTGGCCGACCGGTTCTCCCAATGGGGCGCGGCGGTCAAATACGAATACAACGACAAGCTGTCCTTCGCCATCATCATGGATCAGCCTTACGGCGCCGATGTGGAATATGGGGGCGACCCCACGACAACGCTCTTGGGCGGCACCTCGGCGGAGGCCGACAGCATCGGGCTCACCGCGCTTCTGCGCTACAAGTTCTCGGATCGCTTCTCGGTCTATGGCGGTCCGCGCATGGTGGACGCCGACGGCGCGATCTCGCTCTCGGGCCAGGCTTACGGTCCGCTCAACGGCTACAACGTGCGCTTCAACTCCGACACAGGCTATGGCTACGTGCTGGGTGCGGCCTACGAGATCCCGGAAATGGCCCTGCGCGCCGCGTTGACCTACCATTCCGAGGTCGATCTCTCCATGGGCACGGCACAGCAGCCTCCGGGTGCGCCGGGCTTCGCAGTCACCCCCGATACCAAGGTGACGCTGCCGCAATCCGTGAAACTCGCGGTCCAATCCGGCGTCGCGCCCGGCACGCTGGTCTTCGGATCGGTGCGCTGGTCGGAGTGGAGCAAATTCTCGCTCGACCCCTTCGGCCCGACGCCGAACCTCGCCGAGTTCGACGATGTCTGGACCTACGAGCTCGGCGTCGGCCGCCGCTTCAACGATCGCTTCTCGGGTTCCGCGTCGATCATCTACGAACCGGGTGGCTCCGACGATCTCGTCTCGCCGCTTTCGCCCACCAATGGCTCGACCTCCCTCACGGTTGGCGGCAAATACCAGGTGACGGACAATGTCGATGTTTCGGCAGGCGTCCGCTACACATGGCTTGGTGATGCACAGCCCGAGACCGGCACGCCCGACGTCGCGCGCGGCAACTTCAGCGACAACAGCGTCGTGAGCGTTGGCTTCAAGGTCGGCGTCCAGTTCTGATCGCCTGCCTTTCATGATCACGGCAAACCCCGCCCCTTCGAGGGCGGGGTTTTTCTTTTAGCTCAGCGATTTGCATCGCGTTGTTCGTGCATTTCCCGAATCTCCGCCGGCCACGTGGAACGGATGAAGCTCAGAACCGCGACGATCTCCTCGTCGCTCAGCACACCCGCATAGACCGGCATGTCCGACGCGTAGTCCGGATCGCCGATCATCGCCCCGACACCGTGTTTCGTGATCGCGAAAAGCGCCGCGCTGTCGTGGTGCCATGTGTGACCGCTCGCGTCATGCGGCGGGGCGGGCAAGCGGCCATCGGCGTTGCGCACCCGCCAGTTCGGCGCGCCCTCGAGGTCGACACCGTGGCAGGACGCGCAATGCTCGGCATAGACCTCGCGCCCCTGCGCCAGTGTCGCGGGATCGTCGCGAAGTGCCACACTGTCCCCAGCGTCGCTCGCCCGGAGCGCGAGACCCAGGGCGCCGGCCATACCGGCCGCCGCCCCCGTCACGATCAGGCCGCGCCTCATTCGCCGGCCTTGTAGAACACCTCGCCCGCCTCGGCCGCTCCGCCGAAGCTCAGCACGTCGAACCGCGCGGTCGGGTCGTCGCCCATGCCGGGCGATCCGGCAGGCATTCCGGGCACCGCGATCCCGGCCACGTCAGGCCGCTCGGCCAGCAAACGCCGCACGGCTTCGATCGGCACATGCCCCTCGACCACGTAGCCGCCCACGCGGGTCGAATGGCACGACCAGAGATCGTCGGGCACCCCGTGCGCCCGCTTCGTGCCCACGTAATCGGCGTTCTCGACGATCTCGACCGCGAACCCCTCGGCGCGCGCGATCTCGGCCCAGGCGGTGCAGCAGCCGCAACTCGGCGTCTTGGTAACGACCATCCGGTGTTCCTCGTCACCGGCCAAGGTCACGCTCGGTAGAAACATGGCGCCAAGGCCCGCCAGAGCGGTGCGTCTGTTAAGGTAAGTCATGATGTTATCCTTCGTTCTTGATGTTGATGAGATGGAAATTCCCATCAACACCACGGCGGCGGCACCGGCGGCGCCGTGGCACGGCCGCCCTCGGGCCAGCCGCCGATCCGGAAGATCCGCGCACCGGCGAAGATGGGCCCGGTCATCCCGTGGCCCGTCGCGGGCAGAAGGATCGCCCCGCATCCTGCCGTGACATGCCCGTCGCGCGCCTCGTCACAGCAGGCCATCCCGTCATCGGCGGGCATCTCGATCCCCGCGCGTGGTGCCGGCTCCATCGCCGCCATCGCCTGCGCATGGCCGAGCAGCGGAAGAACCAGGAAACAGATGGCGAGAAGTCGTCGCATGAGAGGCATCTATGCCCGCTACCCCTTCGGGCGCAACCCCCGCGATTGACGCACCTCGCGCCCGCCGCTACCACGAGACGCGAAAGGATCGGCCGATGCTCTACGACACCGCACAGGACTGGCGCGAGGCACCCCGCAAGCGGGTGCTCTTCTACGGCATGTCGGGTCTCGGCAAGACCTACCTGTCCAACATGCTCCGCGAGGCGGGCGGATGGTTCCACTACTCCATCGATTACCGCATCGGCACCCGCTACATGGGCGAGCTCATCGCCGACAACGCCAAGGCGCACGCCATGCAGGTTCCGTTCCTGCGCGACCTGCTGCTGACCGATTCCATCTATATCGGCTCCAACATCACCTTCGACAATCTCGCCCCCGTCTCGACCTATCTCGGCAAGCCGGGCGATCCGGCCAAGGGCGGGCTTCCGATCGCCGAGTACACCCGCCGGCAGGAGCAGTTCCGCGTGGCCGAGATCGCCGCCCTGCGCGACACGGCGCATTTCATCGCGCGCGCCGAGGCGCTCTATGGCTATCCGCATTTCATCTGCGACACGGGCGGGTCGATCTGCGAATGGGTGGATGGCGACGACCCCGACGATCCGCTCCTGACAGAGCTGTCGAACCATTGTCTGCTCATCTACCTGCAAGGCACCGAGGCGCATACCGAGGCGCTCATCCGCCGCTTCGACCGCGCACCGAAGCCGATGGCCTACCAGCCCGAGTTCCTGGCGGCGGCGTGGGAGGAATATCTCTCCACGCATGACATCGCGCCCACCGACGTGGATCCCGACGCCTTCATCCGCTGGACCTACGCGCGCGCCCTCGCCCATCGCGAACCACGCTACGAGGCGATGCGCAAATGGGGCATCACCCTGCCCGCCGCCGACGTGGCCGGGATCCGCGACGCTGCGGATTTCGAGGATCTCGTCGCCCGTGCCCTCGACAATGACGCTCGCGCCACCTAGATCGACCCTTTCCGAACAGGACCGGACCCGCCCCAATGCCCATCAAGATTCCCTCCGACCTGCCCGCATTCGACGTGCTCACGCGCGAGGGCGTCATGGTCATGGACCCGGACGCGGCGGACCGGCAGGACATCCGTCCGCTCAGGATCGGCCTGCTGAACCTGATGCCCAAGAAGATCCAGACCGAGAACCAGTTCGCCCGCCTCATCGGCGCGACGCCCCTTCAGATCGAGCTGAGCCTCATCCGCATGTCCGAACATCAGGCGCGCAACACCGCCGCCGACCACATGGAAAGTTTCTACCGGCCCTTCTCCGACGTCGCGGCGACGGGCGAGAAGTTCGACGGGCTCATCATCACCGGTGCCCCCATCGAACACCTCGACTTCGACGCCGTCACCTACTGGGACGAGCTGCGCGAGGTCTTCGACTGGACGCAGACCCACGTTCATTCCACCTTCGGCGTCTGCTGGGGCGGCATGGCGATGATCCACCATTTCCACGGCATCAGGAAACACATGCTCGATCAGAAGGCCTTCGGATGTTTCCGGCATCGCAACATGGTGCCGTCCTCGCCCTATCTGCGGGGCTTTTCCGACGATTGCGTCATACCCGTAAGCCGCTGGACCGAGATGAAGAAGGCCGAGATCGACGCCGTGCCCGGTCTCGTCACGCTGCTGCACAGCGATGAGGTCGGCCCCTGCCTCGTCGAGGACCCGGCCCATCGCGCGATTTATATCTTCAATCACCTTGAATACGACAGTGACACGCTAAAACAGGAATATGACCGTGACATCGCGAACGGCACGCCCATCAACGTGCCCTGCAACTATTATCCCGACGACGACCCGGCCCGCCCGCCGTCGAACCGCTGGCGCAGTCACGCACACCTGCTCTATGGCAACTGGATCAACGAGATCTACCAGACCACGCCCTTCGACATCGACCGGATCGGTGCGCCGGCCTGATCGGGTCACGGCATGAGGCCCCGCATGATCTGGCTCTCGCTCGCCGTCGCGACCACGCTCGTCGCCGGCTGTTCGGCGCTGGCGACCAAGCGCGAGGCCGCGGCGCGGGCCGAGTATCCGCCCATCGGTCGCCTTCTCGACGTGGACGGCACCCGCGTGCATGCCTGGGTCAAGGGATCCGGTCCCGACCTCGTTTTGATCCACGGGGCCTCGGGCAACCTGCGTGACTTCACCTTCGCTCTGGCCGACCGCCTCACCGATGATTACCGCGTCATCGCTTTCGACCGTCCCGGCCTAGGCTGGACCGAGCGGCTTCCGGGCTATGGCGGCGCCGGAAGCTCCGAGGGCGAAAGCCCCCTCGAACAGGCCGCGCTCCTGCAGAAGGCCGCGGCGCAGCTTGGCGTGCGGCAGCCGATCGTGCTGGGCCATTCCTACGGTGGCGCGGTCGCGCTGGCCTGGGGCCTCTCTGCGCCACGCGACACGGGCGCGCTGGTGATCCTCGCGGGCGTGTCGAACCCCTGGCCCGGAGAGCTTGGCGCCCTCTACAAGATCACTGGCTCGTCGGTGGGCGGCGCGACCGCCGTCCCGCTCATCACCGCGCTCGCGCCCGACGCGCGGATCGAAAGCGCCGTTACCTCCACATTCGCGCCGCAATCCCCGCCCGAGGGCTATGCCGACTATATCGGCGCGGAGCTTGCCCTGCGCCGCCAGTCGCTCCGTGCCAACGGGCAGCAGGTGACGAGCCTGCGGCCGCATATCGTCGAGATGTCCAAGCACTACGCCACGACGCTCACCATGCCGGTCGAGATCGTCCACGGGACGGCGGACGAAACCGTGCCGATCGAGATCCACTCCGAACGCCTCGTGAAACAGGCACCCCGGGCCCGGCTCACCCGGCTCGAGGGCGTGGGCCACATGCCGCATCACGCGAGGCCCGGCGCCGTCGTCGCTGCCATCGACCGTGCCGCCTCCCGCGCCGGATTGCGCTGACGCGGCCCGCGGGCCATACTCCGCCCGAGACGAGCACAAGAGGACCGGAGAGGCCCCATGCCGCTGCCCTTTGACGGCGCGATCAGCCGCTATTTCACCGAAGACGCCCCGCGCGAGGTCCGCGACGCCATCCGCCGCGCCGAAAAGGGCGACATCCTCGACCCGTCCTATCCGCATTCGGATCGCCTCGCCCGCAAGGTCTACGAGCAGCAGATGGAGCGGCTCCAGATCGAACTCGTCAAGGCGCAGGCCTGGGTGAAGGATACCGGAGCGCGCGTGGCCGTGCTTTTCGAGGGGCGCGACGCCGCAGGCAAGGGCGGCACGATCAAGCGCTTCCGCGAGAATCTCAACCCGCGCGGCGCCCATGTGGTGGCGCTCTCCAAGCCTACCGAGCGAGAACAATCGCAATGGTACTTCCAGCGCTACGTCGCGCATCTGCCCGCCGGTGGCGAACTCGTTTTCTTCGACCGAAGCTGGTACAATCGCGGCGTGGTCGAGCATGTGTTCGGCTTCTGCACCGCCGACGAACGCGCGCGTTTCTTCGCACAGGTCCCCGAGTTCGAGCGAATGCTCGTCGAGGACGGCATCACCCTGGTGAAATTCTGGCTCAACGTCGGCCGCGCCGAACAGCTCCGCCGCGTTCTCAAGCGCGAACAGAGCCCGCTCAAGCAATGGAAACTCTCGCGCATCGACGTCGAAGGGCTTGCCCGCTGGGAGGCCTATACCGACGCGATCGACGAGACGCTCGAGCGGACCCATACCCACGTCGCCCCCTGGACGATCATCCGCTCCGACGACAAGCGCCGCGCCCGGCTCGAGTCGATCCGCCATGTGCTGTCGCATCTCGACTACGCGGGCAAGGACCTCCGCGCGCTCGGCCATACCGATCCGGGCGTCATCGGCGGGCCCGATCTCTGGCATGGCTAAGCGCGGCTATCATCACGGCAACCTGCGCCAGGCCCTTGTCGAGGCCGCGCTCGACCTGATCGAGACCCGCGGACCCGCGGGCTTCACCCTGTCGGAGGCCGCCAAGCAGGCGGGCGTGACGCCGGCCGCCGTCTACCGCCATTTCGCGGGCCGCGACGACCTCATCGCCGAAGCCGCACGCCAGGGCTACGTGATCTTCGCCGACCTCATGGAACGTGCCTTCGAGCAGGGGCAGCCCTCGGCGCTCGCGAGCTTCGAGGCGACGGGCCGCGCCTATCTCGCCTTCGCACGCAAGTTTCCGGGCCACTATATCGCCATGTTCGAAAGCGGCATCTCGGTCAACCGCACCCCCGAACTCGCCACCGTCGCCGCCCGCGCCCGTGCGGGGTTCGAACGCGCCGCCGAGGCACTGAGCCAGCACATCCCGCCCGAGAAACGCCCGCCGCCGGCGATGTTCTCCTCGCATATCTGGGCGCTCAGCCACGGGGTGGTGGAGCTCTTCGCGCGCAACTCCCCCGGCCGCGCCTCTCCCTTCCCGCCCGAGGACCTGCTCGAGACCGGCGTCGGAATCTACCTGCGCGGCCTGGGTCTCATCCCGCCGGACAGCTGATGCGAGCGTCTGCCGTCATCGCGTGAACCGTCCCACGCTCCGTCGCGGGCCGATCCACGGCCCCGGCGGCGCGGTAAAGACGACGGTGCGCGCATCGGGAAAGGAAACCCGCCAACAGGTCCAGTCACGGTTGCGCTGGCGCATGTCCTCGGTCGGCCCGAAATACGAGCAATACTCCCCGTCATCGATCTTCCACAGCCCGCGCCGCTTCCCGAGCACCGGCACCTGCGTGTCATAGACGGTCGTGCCGTCCTCGCTCCAGCGCTGCGTCGGCGCCCGTTCCTCCGGCCCCGCGTAGACGACCGCGTGACCGGCCAGCCGCGCCCGCACGGCCGCGTCGCTTTCCGCCATCGCGGCTCCCGCCACGAACGCCGCCGTCAAGCCACCCGCAAAACCCACTTTCCACATCGCATCTCTCCCGCTTCTCCCTCCAAGACTAGCGCACCACGCCCGCCTTGCCAGCCACCCGGGAGAACCGTCCCGCCCACCCGCGACTTCCCGCGCAGGCGCCGTGACAGAGGTTGCGTCGCGCACAGGCGATGAATATCGCGCCTTCCCGCGCCGCGGTCGATTTCGGGGCGATCCTTCATGGTATCTCGGGACAGGCCGACGCGGCGGCCGGGCGCTAAATGCAAAAGGCGCGGCGCATATGGCGCCACGCCTTCCGAACTCCTGTCTTCGCGAGCCGACTCAGCGCTTCGAGAACTGGAAGCTCTTGCGCGCCTTGGCCTTGCCGTATTTTTTCCGCTCCACGACGCGGCTGTCGCGGGTGAGGAACCCGGCGGCCTTGAGCGATGCGCGCAGGCTCGGATCAAAAAGCTGAAGCGCCTTCGAGATGCCGTGCTTGACCGCACCGGCCTGACCCGAGAGGCCACCGCCCTTGACGGTCGCCATGACGTCGAACTGGTCCTCGACGCCGGCCACGCTGAACGGCTGACGCAGGATCATCTGAAGCACGGGACGCGCGAAATACGTGTTCATCTCGCGGCCGTTCACGACGACCTTGCCCGACCCGGGCTTGATCCAGACGCGGGCGACCGCGTCCTTCCGCTTGCCCGTGGCATAGGCCCGGCCCAGTTCGTCGCGAACCGGCTCGCGCGCCACGGCGCTGTCTTCCTCGACACCCTGGACGCCGGCGATGTTGTCGGCCACGGCAGCCTCGAGGCCCTCGAGTGTTTTGATTTCTTCGGCCATCATGCCACCCGCGTGTTTTTCTTGTTCATGGATTTCACATCCAGCACTTCGGGGCTTTGCGCCTCGTGCGGATGCTGCTCACCTGCATAGACGCGCAGGTTGGTCATCACCTTGCGGCTCAGGCGGTTGCCCGGCAGCATGCGCTTGACGGCCTGCATGACCACGCGCTCGGGGTGTTGACCCTCGAGGATCTCGCCCGTCGTGCGGCTCTTGATGCCGCCCGGATAGCCGGTGTGCCAGTAGTTCGGTTTCTCGCGCTTGTTGCCCGTCAGCTGCACCTTGTCGGCGTTGATGACGATGACGTTGTCGCCCATGTCCATGTTGGGTGTGAACGACGGCTTGTGCTTGCCGCGCAGGCGCGTGGCGATGATCGAGGCAAGACGGCCCAGAACGATGCCTTCGGCGTCGATCAGGATCCACTTCTTCTCGATATCTGCCGGAGTTGCAGAAAAGGTCTTCATGACGAGGCAGCCCTCAGTTGCTTGGATAACGCCAGCGGCCTTTTGCAAAGCCTTGGCCGGATGGGCGGGTTATACAGCCGCCAGCCGCGCCGTCAACACGGATCAGCGCCTAAAATACACGCGAAAACAATTGCTTGCAATTACGGTATTATTTTACCCCATTGCGGGTTGCTTTTCTCGCCTATTTCGCGCCACCGTTCGCCCCGATCCTTTCACCGGGACTCCGCTCACAACCACCGCCCGAGCTTGAACGCCAGGAAAAGCACCACGCCGAGCCCCGCCGAGGCCGCGCAGAGGATCCAGAAGGCGTTCTCCTCGCCCACCCCCGGCATCCCCGCCACGTTGACACCGAAAAGCCCGGTCAGGAATCCCAGCGGAAGGAAGATCGCGGCGACAACCGACAGGATGTAGCCGTTGCGCCCCATCTCCAGCGCGCGCTGCGCATCAAGGTGATCCTGCATCGCGGCATAGCGGTCGCGCAGCGCGTCCAGCGCTTCGAGGCCGCGTGCCGAGCGGTCCTCGACCTCGCGCAGCAGGATCAGCGCGTCGGGGTTCGTCACCTCGCCCGCCACCCCGTCGGCCAGCGCGTCCAGCGCCTCGCTCTGCGGGCGGATGAAGCGGCGTAGCTTGATCGCCTCGTGGCGCGCCTCGGCCAGGCGCTCGAGCGGCAAGGCGCGGCCTTCGAGCATCATGTCCTCGAGCGCATCGGCCTCCGCCTCGCTCTCGCTGACCACCGCCTCGATGCGCCGCACGAGCCCCTCGGCGATCCGCGCCACCAGCTCGCCGCTGCTGCCGGGTGCGCGACCCGTGGCGGCGTCCTCGCGCACCGCGTCCACCGCCCAGATCCGCCGCACCCGCGCCGTCACCAAGAGCCCGGGCGTGACCCAGAGGCGCAGGCTCACCATGTCTTCGGGATCGGCTCCGGGGTTGAGGTTGACGCCCCGCAGGTTGACCATCGCGCCGGTTCCATGCGGATCGCAGCGCGGCCGCGTCTCGGGCGCCAGAAGCGCGTCCACCGCGGTTTCCGGCAGGTGCGCGCGCAGCCACGGCTCGAGCCCCGCGACCCCCACGTCGAAATGCAGCCAGCGATAGGCGGCACCCTCCGCCGCCACGACACCTTCATCCTCCACGGGGCGTGTGCGTCCCTCGGCAGTTACATCGAAGGCGCAGATCGGCTCGGGGCGCGCAACCATCGCGTTATGTCCGCACCGGCGGGATCGAGTAGGTGAGGCTCGCCCGGGCCACCGGCGCCTCGCCCCCGTCCGAGAAGATCAGCACCTCCCCCACCGCCAGAACACGCCCCAGCTTGAGCAGGCGGCACTCGGCGATGAGATCCGTGGCCGCCACCGGCTTGCGCATGAAGTCGATCGAGCAATTCGTCGTCACGGCAAGCCCCTGCGGGCCGATCATCGCCAAGACCGCCAGGTAGACCGACACGTCCGCCAGCGCAAAGATCGACGGCCCCGAGACCGTGCCGCCGGGTCGCAAGTGACGCTCGCCCACGTTGAGCCGCGTGCGGATGCGCATCTCGCCCAGC
Organism: Roseovarius sp. SCSIO 43702; assembly: GCF_019599045.1. Lineage (NCBI taxonomy): Bacteria > Pseudomonadati > Pseudomonadota > Alphaproteobacteria > Rhodobacterales > Roseobacteraceae > Roseovarius > Roseovarius sp. SCSIO 43702. The sequence continues at coordinate 1,870,982 of NZ_CP080623.1, read as the reverse complement.
TCCTCGATCGCGAATTCCCCCGTCACCTGCGGAAACTCGGCATCGAGAAATTCCATGAGCTCGCCCTTGCTCATCTTCAGCGCCATGCTTTACCTCCCGTCGCTCTTCGCCATAATCAACGCATAACGCGGGAGGCTGCACAAGATGACACTGCTCGAGCGGACCGACGATGGCGCCGTCGCCCATCTCCACATGAACGCGCCCGACCGGCTCAACGCGCTGAGCGATGCCATGCTCGCGGCGTTCCAAGCCGAGTTCGATTCGCTCGCGGGCGATCGGGCGATCCGCGCCGTGGTGATCTCGGGGGCGGGCAAGGCATTCTGCGCGGGTCACGACCTGCGCGAGATGACGGCGGGACGGCAGGCCGAGGATGGCGGCGCGGCCTATTTCACCGACCTTTTCGGCCGCTGTGCGCGCGTCATGATGGCGATCCGCGCCCTGCCCCAGCCGGTGATCGCGGCGCCCCACGGCATCGCCACGGCGGCGGGCTGTCAACTGGTCGCGACCTGCGACATGGCCGTCGCGGCGCATGGTACGCGCTTCGGCGTGAACGGGGTCAATATCGGGCTCTTCTGTTCCACCCCCATGGTGGCGCTCTCGCGCAATATCCCGCGCAAACAGGCCTTCGAGATGCTGACAACGGGCGATTTCATCGACACCGATCGCGCGCTGGAACTGGGCCTCGTCAACCGCGCCGTCCCCGAGGAGGAGCGTCTCGACACCGCGATGGCCCTCGCCCGCCAGGTCGCCGGCAAGCTCGGCGCGGCGGTCCGCATCGGCAAGCGCGCCTTCTACGACCAGATCGAGATGCCGCTCGATCAGGCCTATGCCTATACCGGCGACGTGATGGTCGAGAACATGCTCTGGCGCGACACCGAGGAAGGGATCAGCGCCTTTCTCGAGAAACGCTCGCCCGACTGGGATCAATGATCGGCGTCCGGTAGCCGGTCCGCCCCGCCCAGCCAATGAAAAACCCCGCTCCGATCTCCCGGCGCGGGGTTTTCCGGTCTCGCTCGGGCGAACCCTTACTCCTGGATACCCAGGTTGTCGCGAAGCTGCGCCAGCACCTGCTCGAGCGTCTCGGGGTTGTCCCGGGCCTTCTCGAGCGCGGCTTTCGTCGACATCTTCACGGCGGCGCTGAGATTGGACTCGTCGATCATCTCGACCGCGCGGTCATAGTCGAAACCGTCGACCGTCAGCGCGTCCGGCACCTTCACGCCATCCACCATCTCGGCCGCGTCGTTCGCGGTATCCGCGGCGGCATCGCCCGCGTCCTCGGCGGCGCTCTCCGTCGCGGCAGCGGCGTCGTCCGCCGCCTCTTCCGTGGCCTCGGCCGCGTCACCAGCGGCATCCGTGGCTTCCTCGGCCGCGTTTTCCGTCGCGGCGGCGGCGTCCTCGGCGGCCTCTTCCGTCGCGTTGGCGGCGTCCGATGCCGCTTCGCCCGCCTCGTCGGCAGCCTCGTCGACTGCGGCGGCGGCATCATCGGCGCCCTCTTCGGCGAGGTTCATGGCGTCTTCGCCCATCTCCTCGGTCGCGGCGGCGGCGTCATCGGCCGCTTCCTCGGTCGCGGCGGCGGCATCCTCGGCGGCCTCCTCCGTCGCTGCGGCCGCGTCTTCAGCCGCTTCCTCGGTGGCCGCCGCGGCATCTTCCGCAGCTTCCTCGGTCGCTTCGGCGGCCTCCTCGGCCTCGGTCTCGACCGTGGCTTCGGTGACACCGGTGTCTTCCATCACCTCTTGCGGCGACTTGCCGGTAAACAGGAAATACCCGCCGATCAGCACGATCGCGGCCAGAATTATCCAGAGCAGAGTTCTCATCTAACTATCCCCATAATGTACGGGCGGAGCACGCCGCCCTTCTCGCAAGCGTTTCAAATGGCGCATGAAAACGCAAGCGGCAAGGGCAAAACGACGAATTCACACGGTCTTGCCGGCTGGAAACCGCGTGCAATGACGGATTCGGCCGCCTGTCGCGCCGGCCACCGCACACCACGCGCACCACTCTCGAACACGCACCGTCCGGGGCGCCGCGCTCCCGATTTTCCCGCTTGAATCACCCCGGTGCGCCGTCTACCTTGCCACCCCGGAAACCCTGTTCATAATCGAAGGATCAAAGCCATAGCCCGCAGACCCCACAACGCGCCCCCAACGCGCGACACCGGCCCCCGCGTCAACGACCGCATCCGAGCAGACGAAATCCGACTGATTGGCGCAGATGGCGACAATGTCGGCGTCGTCACTCCCGTCCGCGCGATGGAGATGGCCGAGGAGGCCGGGCTCGATCTGGTCGAGATCTCGCCCAACGCGAACCCGCCGGTCTGCAAGATCATGGATTACGGCAAGTACAAGTACGAACAGCAGAAACGGGAATCCGAAGCGCGCAAGAAGCAGAAGGTGATCGACGTCAAGGAGATCAAGTTCCGGCCCAACACCGACACGCATGACTACGACGTCAAGATGCGCAACGTGGTGAAGTTTCTCGAAGGCGGCGACAAGGTCAAGATCACGCTGCGCTTCCGCGGCCGCGAGATGGCGCACCAGGATATCGGGCGCGAACTGCTGCAAAGGGTGGCAAGCGATATCGAGGGCATCGGCAAGGTCGAGAACATGCCCAAGATGGAAGGCCGCCAGATGATCATGGTGATCGCGCCCGCCGCGCGCTGATCGCGCGTTCCGATCGCGGATCCCGACGGCGCCCTCGCGGCGCCGTCTTCATGTCAGCCCGCCGCCGCCTCGACCGCCCGACGCGTCATGACGCCCACCAGGTGCGCGCGGTAGTCCGGCGTGCCGTGCAGATCGCCGATCATCCCCTCGGCCTCCACCCGCAGCTCCTTGACCGCATCCGCCGAGAAATTCTCCGACAGCGCCGCTTCGGCCTCGCCCCACCGGAAAACACCCTCCTCCGAGGCGCCGGTAACGGCGACCCGCACGCCTTCAGCGAACTTCGCCACGAAGACCGCGACGAGCGGGAAATGCGAGGCCGGTTGCAGGAATTTCTCGTAGGCCGCCGCCTCCGGCACCGGGAACCGCACTTCCGTGATGATCTCGCCCTCGTCGAGCGCAGTGGCGAACATCCCGTCGAAGAACTCGTCCGCCGCGATCTCGCGCGCGGTCGTCACCACGGTGGCCCCCGAGGCCAGCACCGCCGCCGGATAACACGCCGACGGGTCGTTGTTCGCGAGGCTCCCGCCGATCGTGCCACGGTTGCGCACCGCCGGGTCGCCGATCCGCGCCGCGAGCGAGGCCAGCGCCGGATAGCCGCCCGCCTCCCGCGCCACCTGTGCATGTGTCGTGCCGCCGCCCACGCAGATGCGGCCCTCGTCGTCGGTGCACACGCCCTTGATCTCCTTGATCCCCGAGAGCGCCACCAGCACCTCGGGCGCCGCGAGCCGCGCCTTCAGCGACGGGATGAGCGTCTGCCCACCCCCGAGCGCCTGCGCCTCACCCTCGCCCAGGGCCTTCACCGCCTCGTCGAGCGTCCCGGGCCGTTTCAGGTCAAATGCATACATCTTGCGAACCTCCCTCGAAAAAGAGCGCGTCCGCCCTTCATCTTGCTTCAAATATCCCGGGGTCCGGGGCAGAGCCCCGGTCCTGCCCCGTACTACCCTTGCATCGCCGCCCAGACGCGGTTCGGCGTGAGCGGCATGTCGATATGATCCACCTTGTGCCCGCCCGACTGCAACGCGTCGATGACGGCATTGACGACCGAGGGCGGGCTGCCGATGGCCCCGGCCTCGCCACAGCCCTTCACCCCCAACGGATTGTGCGTGCAGGGTGTCTGGCAGGAATGATCCACGCGGTAGAACGGCACGTCGCCCGCCCTCGGCATGGCGTAATCCATGTAGGAGCCGGTCAGAAGCTGGCCGTCCTCGTCATAGGCGCAGGCTTCGAGCAGCGCTTGGCCGATCCCCTGCGCCAGCCCGCCATGAACCTGCCCGTCCACGATCATCGGGTTGATGACATTGCCGAAATCATCCGTGGCCGAGAAGCGCTCGATGGTCACGCGCCCCGTCTCGGGATCGACCTCCACCTCGCAGGCATAGGCGCCCGCCGGATAGGTGAAGTTCGCGGGATCGTAGAAGGCCGTCTCCTCGAGCCCCGGCTCGATCTCGTCCAACGGGTAGTTGTGCGGCACGTAGGCCGCCAGCGTCACGTCGCCCCAGGCCACCGACTTGTCGGTGCCCGCCACGGTGAACTGGCCGTCCTTCAACTCGATATCGCCCTCGGCGGCTTCCATCAGATGCGCCGCGATCTTGCGGGCCTTGGCGATGATCTTCTCGGTCGCGCGCACCATGGCACTGCCACCCACGGCGATCGAGCGCGAGCCGTAGGTGCCCATGCCCATCGGCGAGTTCGCGGTGTCGCCATGCTCGATCTCGATCATGTCGGCGGGAATGCCGATCATGTCCGAGACCACCTGCGCGAAGGAGGTCTCGTGCCCCTGCCCGTGGCTGTGGCTGCCGGTCATGACGGTGATCCCGCCCGTGGCGTTCACGCGCACCGTGGCGCTCTCGTAAAGTCCCGCACGCGCACCCAGCTGCCCCACCAGGTTCGAGGGCGCGATGCCGCAGGCCTCGATATAGCTGTTGATGCCAAGGCCCCGGAGCATCCCCTTCTTCTCGCTTTCCTTGCGCCTCGCCTCGAACCCCTTGAGGTCGGCGATCTCCTCGAGCTTGTCCATCGTCGCGTGGTAGTCGCCGGTGTCGTATTCCACCGCGACCGGCGTGGCATAGGGAAACTCGGTCACGAAATTCTGCCGGCGCAGCGCGATGGGATCGACGCCCAGCTCGCGCGCGGCCTTGTCGATCACGCGCTCGAGTTGGAAGGTCGCCTCGGGCCGCCCCGCACCGCGATAGGCATCGACCGGCACCGTGTTGGTGAAGACCGCCTTCACGTTCACGTAGATCACCGGCGTCTTGTAGTTCCCGGCCATCAGCGTGCCGTGCAGCCAGGTGGGCACGCTCGGCGCGAAGGTGCTCAGATACGCGCCCATGTTGGCGTAGGTCTCGGTGCGGATCGCGGTGAAGTTGTTGTCCTTGTCCAGCGCGAGTTCGATCTTCGTCACGTGATCGCGGCCATGCGCGTCCGACATGAACGCCTCGGCGCGCGTGCTCGTCCACTTGACCGGCCGGTTGAGCGCCTTGGCCGCGAAGGTGCAGAACGCTTCCTCGGCATAGTGGAAGATCTTCGAGCCGAACCCACCTCCCACATCGGGCGCCACCACGCGCAGCTTGTGCTCGGGGATGCCCAGCACGAAGGCCCCCATCAGCAGGCGGATCACATGCGGGTTCTGCGAGGTCGTGTAGAGGGTGGAATCCCCCGTCGCGCGGGCATAGTCGCCCACCGCCACGCGCGGCTCCATCGCGTTCGGAATGAGCCTGTTGTTGACCAGCTCCAGCGTGGTGACATGCGCGGCCTCCCTGATGGCCTTCTCCACCGCCTCGCGGTTCTCCTCCACGAAGCCCCAGTCGTAACAGAGGTTCGAGGTCAGGTCGTCATGCACCTTGGTCGCGCCGTCCTCCAGGGCCTTCTTCATGTCGATGACCGCCGGGAGGTCCTCGATATCGGGCACGATCGCCTCGGCCGCGTCGCGGGCCTGCTCGCGCGTCTCCGCCACCACGGCGGCCACGATCTCGCCCACATGGCGCACCTTGTCGCGGGCGATGACGGGATGGACGGGCTCCTGCATCGGGTTGCCCTCGCGGTCCGTCACCTGCCAGCCGCAGGGAAGTCCGCCCACCTCGGCGAAATCGGCGCCGGTGAAGACGCGGATGACGCCCGGCATCCCCTCGGCCGCGCTCGTATCCACGCCCTTCAACGTCCCGTGCGCCACGTCCGAACGCAGGAAATGCACATAGGCCTGGCCATGCAGGTTGATGTCGTCGGTGTAATTCCCCGTGCCGGTCAGAAACCGCACGTCCTCGCGCCGCTTGGTGCTGGCGCCGATGCCTCCATCCGGCATGTCTCGTCCTCCCTTGGTGCGCACGCCCTTGCGGGCAGCCGTCTATTCCGCCGCGATCCCGCTCACGTCCTGTCCGCTCGCGGCCATGATCGCCTTGACGATGTTGTGATAGCCCGTGCAGCGGCAGATATTGCCCTGGAGATAGTCGCGGATCTCCGCCTCGCTCGGCTTGGGATTGTCCTTGAGAAGCGCGTGCGCGCTCATCACCATCCCCGGCGTACAGAACCCGCATTGCAACCCGTGGTGGTCCTGGAACGCCTGCTGCACATGGTCGAGCGTGCCGTCCGCCTCCGCCATCCCCTCGATGGTCTTGACCTCGGCGCCCTCGAGTTCACCCGCAAAGACCGAACAGGCCTTCACCGCCTCCCCGTCCACATGGACGACACACGCGCCGCACTGGCTCGTGTCGCATCCCACATGCGTGCCGGTCAGGCCAAGGTCCTCTCTCAGAAAATCGACAAGCAGCGTCCGGCCCTCGATCTCGCCGGTGACACGCTTGCCGTTCACGGTCATGCTGACCTGCGACATCGGCTCCTCCCAGTTGGCTGTTCTTCGTTGGCTGATCGGGAGTAAAGCACGCGGCATGGGACTTGAGAACCCTGTTTCTCAGCCGCGCCGCGGGCTCGGCCGCGACGGCATCTCCTTGAGCAATCCTCCCACGCCCATCGCGGCCATCTCGGAATCGCTCAAACCGACGTCGCAGATCACCCGGCCCAGAACCCAGTCCGCGCCATGCAGCACAGGCGAGCGCGCGCTGCCCGGAAGGCCCACGACGGGCCGCGTGCCCAGCCGGCCGGTGAAAGACAGGTTGCCGGGATCGACCGGGATGCCGAAGCGCGTCACCTCGCCCCCCGCCCGGCGCAGCGCCTCGGGCGCTGTATCGCGGATGTCCGAGGTGGCCGAACCGGTGAGGATCAGCACAACATCCCCCTCTGCCGCCGCGATCGCCTCGGCAAGCGCGTCGATCTCGTGCGCGGTGCGGCGCGTCTCGGTCAAGGTCATGTCGAACCCGTCGAGCCGCTGGGCGATCGCGTCCACTCCCTTGAGCCCCGGGCCGCCCACGCTGTCGGTCACGATGAGAGTCGCGGTGCCGTAGCGCGGGGTAGCAAAGCGCATCGCCCCCCGCGCCGCTGCCTCGGCACGCGCCAGCGCCGTTTCGGGCACGGCGTAGGCGATGATCTTGACCGTGGCCGCCATCCCGCCCGCGCGCAGCCCGTGGAACGGCGCAACCGTGGCGACGGTGATGACCGGGTCGACCGCGTTCGCGGCGTCGACGGCCGCGCGGTCGATCACCACCAGTCCCGCACGCTCGGCCAGCAGGTTGACGCGCCCCATCCGCGCGCGCGTAGCCTCAAGCCCCTCGGCACCCTCGCGAAGCGCCAAGGCCAGACGCCGCGCCGCCGCGTCCTCGTGCACGTCCCCGGCCTCCAGCCGCGCGACCGTGACCTCGCGCAGCCCGGCGGCGGCAAGCGCGTCCAGATGCGCACGCTCCAAGGTCACGCCCTTGCGCAGACGCCCCTCCGCCACGCGCTCCGAATGGGCAAGGATCGCGCCCTCGGCCTCGGCCAGGGGCACGGGTCCGAACCTCATGCCCCGCGCCTCAGCACGTCGATCATCTGCGCAAGGATCGCCACGGCGATCTCCGCCGGCCCCGCCGCCCCGATATCGAGACCGACGGGACCATGGATGCGCGCGATCGCCGTGTCGTCGAACCCGGCTTCCGCGAGCCGCGCCACCCGTTTCCCATGCGTCCGGGTCGAGCCGAGCGCGCCGATGTAGAACACGTCGGACCCCAGCGCCGCCACGAGCGCCGGATCGTCGAGCTTCGGATCATGGGTCAGCAGCACCACGGCCGTGCGTGCATCGAGGCCGATCTCGGCCAGCGCCTCGTCCGGCCAGTCATGCACGACCCGCTCGCCCGGAAACCGCGCGACATTGCCGAAGGCCTCGCGCGGGTCCACGATGACCGGATCAAACCCGGCGATCCGCGCCATCGGCACCAGCGCCTGCGCGATATGCACCGCACCCACCACGATGAGCCGCAGGGGCGGATTATGGATCGCCACGAACTTCCGCCCGTCCTGCTCGAAACCCGAACGGTCCATGCGAAACCTCTCGGCATGTCCCTCCCGCTCGAGGCGCGGCGCCACATCCACCCCGGTCACGTAAGCCACCGGCTCGCGCGCGGCCCGCGCGGCGACGAGTTGCGCAAGCAGGCCTTCGGGCAAGCTCGCGCCCACCGGCTCCACGAGGATGCGGATGGTTCCGCCACAGGCGAGACCCACGGCAAAGGCGTCCCCGTCGCTGACCCCGTATTCCAGCATCACCGGCTTCCCGGCCTCCATCGCGTCGAGCGCCTCGGCCACGACCGCGCCCTCGACACACCCGCCCGAGACGCTTCCCGCGATCTCGCCCGTGCCCGAAACAGCAAGCTGCGCACCCACCCGGCGCGGCGCGCTGCCCCATGTCTCGACCACCGTGGCAAGCGCGGCGCGCTTGCCCTCGCGGTGCCAGCGCAGGGCGGTTTCGGGTATGTCGTCAAAGCGTGCGGTATGAGGGTCGGCTGCCATGTCGGCACTATGGGCCGCCGGCGTTTGGCAGACAAACGGAAAAGCCGGAACGTCTCTTCAGTCGCCGATCTCGAGGTCCGGCTCGACCTGACCTTCAGGTTCCTCGATCTCGACCGCCCCGGTATCGCCCGCGGCGTCCAATTCTTCGTCGAGCACCTCGATGGCGGGCTCGTCGTCATAACCTTGCGCCTCTTCCGCCGCCTCAAGCGCGCCCTCCTCGACGTCACCCGGAACCTCGGGATCTGCGCCGGGCTCGGCCAGCTCGGGCTCGGAAAGCACATCGGACGCCGGCGTTCCGGCTGCGGGGCTGATAAGCCCTTCCAGAACGAGATCGCCGCGCTCGGCTTCGGTGGTCACGACCCTTCCATCCGTTGCCAGCGTGCAGGGCAACTCGGACGTTTCGGTGCAAACGGGCATATCCTGGGCGACGGCGGGTGCCCCTAAGGCCAGTGTCATGGCCGCGCCGCATGCCAGGGCCTGCATCAGGTTTCGATCCGTCATGACATATCCTTTCATCGGGTATCGGTGCGGATGCGACCGCCCGCCGCACAACGAGCGGCGGGCGGTCACGCGTCCTGCGTTACCGGCCGCCCCTCAGAAGCGGCGTGATGTTGCGCACGGCGGCGCGACGGTTCTCGCGGATATCACCCGCGCGACGTACCTTGAGGTCGCTCTCGCCATAGCCCTGCACGATCATGTTGGCGGGCGGCACGTCGAAATACTCGGTCAGCGCCAAGGCCACCGACTCCGCGCGCCGGTCCGAAAGGGTGAGGTTGTAGCTCGCCGCCCCCACCGTGTCGGTGTGCCCCTCGATGAGGAACACCTGGCTCGGATCGCGCTCGATCGCCTCGCGCATCGCGCGCCCCACGGCCGTCAGCGCCTGGGCCTCCTCGGGCCTGATGACCGCCGAACCGGTTTCGAAGTTGATCGCGTCGAGCGCGATCACCGGCACCTGGTGGCGCACCGCATCGATGTAACGCACCTGGTTGAGCGAATAGGCCCGTCCCACGTCAAGCGCCTGGTCGGCCTGCAACGCGGCGCGCAGCTCGTCGGCCTCGACGCTCGAGAAGTTGTACTCCTGCGCCTGGTTGCGGCTCAACTCGTTCACGTCGACCCGCGCGAATTGCTGCGTGTCGTCGAAAAGCTCGATCTGCTGGCCGTCGGGCAGAACCCGCACCCGGCGCAGCACGCGGCCATCGTCGGCGCGCACGGTCACTGTCTGGGTCCCGTCCTCGGCGGTCACGACCGTGCGGGTGGAGCCGTCCGAATAGGTCTGCGTCTCGACCGTGCTGCCCGGTCGGCGCAGTAGCGTGTCGTCATCCTTGATGATGCGATACTGCCCGTCACGCTCGACCACCACCCGGTCGCCGCTGTTCGACACGACCCGGCTGTTGTCGCCCAGCACCTGGCCCACGGCATAGGCCCCGAGCCCGAGCGCCGCGGCGGCGCCGATCGCCTTCAGCAGCTTGTCATCGTCGTCGTCACCTTGCGGCGCGGCAGCAGCCGTCGCGGCGGCGGCGCTGTTGACCTCGGTGGCGAACTCCTCGTCCGAGGACCGGGTGTTTTCCTCGGTGATCGTCGTCTCCTCGGTCTCGACCACCTCGCCTTCCTCGGTGGCCGCGGCGGCCGCTTGCGCGGATTCCTCCGCCTCTGCCGCTGCCTCGGCCTGCGCTTCGGAGCGCGCGGCCTGCTCTTCCTCCGTTACGGCGATCTCCGGCTCGGGCGCATCGACCGTCACGGCTTCGCCATCGGCGGTGTCGGCCGCATCCGTCGCGTCGGCATCGCTGGCGGCGTCCTCGGCGGCTTGCTCCTCGGTAGCCCCGTCTTCGGCGGTTGCATCTTCCTCCTGAGCCGCGTCGGCTTCGACCTCTGCCTCCGCTTCGGTCTCCGCCTCGGCGTCGATATCCGCCTGGTCCTCGGCCAGTTCGGCCTCGATATCATCTGCCGTCGCGGCGGTGTCCGCCTCGGCCGCGGCGCCCGCTTGCGCCTCGTCATCGGCAACCGTGCCATTCTGCGCGGCATCGGCCTCCGCAGCGTCGGCTTCGGCGTCGGCGGCTTCCGCTTCCTCGGCAAGTTCAGCTTCGAGTTCCGCCTGTGCGTCGGCCTCCGCCTGCGCCGCCTCTTCGGCGGCCTGCGCCTCGGCTTCAGCCTGCGCTTCCGCCTCTGCGTCCGCCTGCGCAGCCTCTTCCGCCGCTTGCGCCTCAGCCTCGGCGGCCTCGGCCTCTGCCTGGGCCGCCTCCTCCGCGGCCTCGGCTTCCGCCTGCGCGGCTTCTTCTGCTGCCTCGGCCTCGGCCTGCGCAGCGTCCTCGGCAGCCTGCGCCTCGGCTTCCGCCGCGTCTTCGGCTGCCTGGGCGTCAGCCTCCGCCTGCGCTTCGGCCTCGGCCTGCGCGGTGTCGTCCGTGGCCTCTACCTCCGCTTCGGTCTCCGCGTCGCCGGCGATCTCCGCTGCAAGGCCGTCCTCGGCCGCTTCGAGAAGGTCACCCGACGCGATCAGCTCATCAAGCTGCGCCTCCGTCTCGACAACGGTATCGAGCCCCGGCACGACGCAAGGGAGTTCGCCGTCGGCGGTGCATTCGGGCATCGTCTGGGCCATGATCGGCCCCGGTGCGGCCAACGAGAGCGACAGCACCAGCGCGGTGGAATTTCTCAGGGTGGGACGTTTCATCACAGATGTCCTTTCATCGCATATCACGAAAGGGCGCAGCGCGCGCCCGTCACTGCACGAAACGTCCCCCTCGTCGTGATTGTTCCGCGTCGCCGCTCAAAGCGCCGCCAGCAGGCGCGATTTTTCGCCGACGTCATCGGGCCGCCCGATGGCCTCCGCCAGCGCCTCGAGGCTCGCCACCGAATGCGCGGCGCGAAACGCGTCCACATGCGGCAGCAACGCGCGGATGCCCTCCGCCTTGGGCGCGAAGGCCTCCCACCGCAGAAGCGGGTTGAGCCAGACGAGCCGCCGCGCGGTCAGCTGAAGCCGCTCCGCCTCCTTCGCCAGGACTTCGGGCGCCCCGCGGTCGAGCCCGTCGGTGATCAGCAGCACAACCGCCCCCTGCCCCATCACGCGCCGCGACCAGTCGCGGTTGAAGGCGTGCAGGCACTCGCCGATCCGCGTGCCGCCCTCCCAGTCCTGCGCCTCGCGCCCCGCCGCGGCCAGCGCGGCATCGACGTCGCGTCTCTGCAGGTGGCGCGTGATGTTGGTCAGCCGCGTGCCGAAGGTAAACGCGTGAAGCTCGGCCCAGCCCGGCCCCTGGTGATTGGCCACCGCGTGAAGGAAATGCAGCACCATGCGGCTATAGGCGCTCATCGAGCCCGAGATATCGCACAGCACCACGAGGTTCGGCCATCGCGGGCGCGGTGCCTTGCGGTGCAGCACCCCGAGGTCGCCGCCACGCCGCATCGCGGCCCGCAGCGTCCGCGCCGGGTCGAGCCGCGCACCCCGCGCGGAGGCAATGCCGCGCCGCGAGACGAGCGGCGCCACCGGCAGGCGCAACCGCGCCAGCATCCGCTTGGCCTGCGCGATCTCATCCGTGCTCATCTGCTCGAAATCGAGCGTCCTGAGCCGCTCGTCCCGTGACATGGTCGCGCGCGCATCGACCTCGATCAGCACCTCCTCGTCGGGTCCGCCCGAATCCTGCCCCGGCAGGTCCGGCGCCTGCCCGTCCAGCAGCGCCTCCGCCGCGCGTTTCTCGGCGGGTTGCGCGGGCCGCTCCTCCTGCACCCCCCGGATCGCGGGCAGCATCATCGCCATCATGTGCTCCATGAACCGTGGATCGCGCCAGTAAAGGCGGAAAACCTGCGCGAAGACCGTCCGCTCCTCGGGGCGCGAAACGAAGACGGCCCGCAGCGTGTGATAGAAATCGGTTCTCGAGGTGAAGCCCACCGCCTCGACCGCGCGCACCGCATCGACCACCCGCCCCGGCCCCACCCGCAGCCCCGCCTTGCGCAGCGCGCGGGCGAAATGCGCGATGTTGCGCATGAGCCGGGGATTTTCAGGCAGCTCGAAGACCGGTTGCTCGGGCATCTATCCCTCCCGGGGGCGCCGCACCCCTGCCCCCGGAGAATCCCTGCGCGCGACGGCACGGCTCATCACGCCTGCAACTCCTCGCGCACGCTCTCGAGGATGCGCCGCGCCTCCGAACCCTGCAGCTTCGCGATATCGTCCTGGTATTTCAGCACCGCGCCCAGCGTGTCGGCGATCACCTCGGGGCTCAGTTCGATTACGTCGAGCGCGAGCAGGCACTTGGCCCAGTCGATCGTCTCGGCCACGCCCGGCCGCTTGAACAGGTCCTCGGTCCGCAACCGCTGCACGAAACCCACGATCTCGCGGCTCAGCGCCTCCGACGCCTCGGGCGCGCGGGCGCGCAGGATCGCCATCTCGCGCGCCGCGTCGGGATAATCGACCCAGTGATAGAGGCACCGCCGCTTGAGCGCGTCATGCACCTCGCGCGTGCGGTTCGACGTCACGATGACGATGGGCGGCTCGGGGGCTCGAATGGGACCAAGCTCGGGAATCGTCACCTGGAAATCGCTCAGCGCCTCGAGCAGGAATGCCTCGAAGGGCGCGTCGGTGCGGTCGATCTCGTCGATGAGAAGCACGGGCGGTCCGGCCGCGTCGGGCCGCATCGCCCGAAGCAGCGGACGCTCGATCAGGAATTCCTCCGAGAAAAGCTCCTCCCGAAGCGCCGCGCGGTCGGCCCCGCCCGCCGCCTCGGCAGTGCGGATCGCGATCATCTGGGCCGCGAAATTCCACTCGTAGACCGCGCTCGCGGCATCGAGCCCCTCGTAGCACTGCAACCGGATGAGCCGCCGCCCCAGGCCGCTGGCCAGGGCCTTTGCGATCTCGGTCTTGCCCACCCCGGCCTCTCCCTCAAGGAAGATCGGCCGCCCGAGACGCAGCCCGAGAAAGATCACCGTCCCGAGATCACGCCCGCAGACGTATCCCTCTTCGGCCAGCATGTCCTGAACCGCGTCGATGGATGTCAGTTCGGTCATTCCCGTCCTCCCCGTCCGCCACTCCACATGGCAGGGTCCGGCTTGTCCAGCAAACCCCATGGAATTTCCGCAATTCTGACAGGATTGACACATAGACCCAAATCCAAATACCGGGGCCAACCCGGTTGAGGCCCCTTGAGGATCGAGGACATTTCACGATGCAGGACGCGCCGAACACCTTCGACATGCCCCTATCCGGCCTCGGGTCGCGCGAGGCATGGCTCGACAAGGTGACCGAGGTCGTGGATGAAGACGGCTACGCCGAACGGCTGGGCGACCGGCACGCGGCGATCTTCGTCGAGGAAGGCAAGACGCTTCTCGTCACCTTCGAGACGCATGACAGCATCGCGCGCCTGTCCGAGGACGCACAGCCCATGGGCTGGGACATGGTCAAGGCCCTCGGCTGGTCGAGCCTCTGCCTCGTCTCGGACGGCAACACGTGGTTCCGCTCGCCGCGCGTCTACGGATATTTCGACCGGCTCGTCGATGACGGCTTCTTCGAGGAATTCGACCAGGTGCTCTTCTACGGCGCCGGTCCCTGCGGCTATGCCGCGGCGGCCTTCTCGGTGGCGGCGCCCGGCGCCAAGGTGGTGCTGCTGCAACCGCAGGCCACGCTCGACCCGCGAATCGCCGAATGGGACGATCGCTTCCTCGAGATGCGCCGCACCTCCTTCGACGACCGCTACGGCTATGCGCCCGACATGATCGACGCGGCCAGCCACGCCTTCCTGCTCTACGATCCCGAGATCGAGCTCGACGCCATGCACGCCGCGCTCTTCACCCGGTCCAACGTGACGCGCTACCGCATGCGGTTCCTGGGCGGCGACCTCGAGACAAGCCTCATGCGCATGCAGATCCTCTACCGGATCTTCGCGCAGTTCAGCGCCGACAAGCTCGATGTCCGAAGCCTCTCGCTCCTGTATCGCCACCGTCGCAACCATCCCGGCTACCAGTTCCGGCTCCTCACGCGGCTGACCGAGGACAGGCGCGACGGGCTCACCGTGCGGCTGGCGCGCTTCGTGCTGGCGCGCCGCAACGCGCCGCCCTTCCGCAAGGCGCTGACCGCTGCCCGGGCGCGCCTCGACGCGGCCAGCGACGGCACCGAGGCGAAGAGCGACTGAGGCCCCCGGCCCCCGCGGTTTTCAACCTAGCCCTCGCGCGGCGCTTTGTGTAAGCCACGCGGCATGACACGATCCCTGACCATCCGCCGTCCCGACGACTGGCACCTGCACCTGCGCGACGGCGCCATGCTGCGCGCGGTCCTGCCCGAGACGACACGCCATTTCGCCCGCGCCATCGTCATGCCCAACCTCGTGCCGCCCGTCGTCACCGCCGCCGATGCGGTCCGCTATCGCGACCGCATCCTCGCGGCCCTGCCCGACGGCGCCGCGTTCACGCCGCTCATGACGCTCTATCTGACCGAGGACACCGATCCCGACGACGTGGCCACGGCCCACGCGTCCGGCCTCGTCACGGCGGTCAAGCTCTACCCGGCTGGCGCCACCACGAACTCCGCCTCGGGCGTGCGCGATTTCGACCGCGTCCGCCCCGTGCTCGAGCGCATGGCCGAGATCGGCCTGCCGCTCTGCGTGCATGGCGAAGTCACCGACGACGACATCGACATCTTCGACCGCGAGGCGGTGTTCATCGACCGCGTCCTCGACCCTCTGCGCCGCGCCACGCCGGGTCTGCGCGTGGTGATGGAGCATATCACCACCCGCCAGGGCGCCGACTATGCCCGTTCCGCGCCGGATCTCGGTGCGACGATCACCACCCATCACCTCGTGATCAACCGCAACCACATCCTCGCAGGCGGCATCAAGCCGCATTACTACTGCCTGCCAGTCGCCAAGCGCGAGGAGCACCGCCTCGCCCTGCGCGCCGCCGCCACCTCGGGCGATCCCACCTATTTTCTCGGCACCGACAGCGCGCCCCATACCGACCCGGCCAAGCTGCAACCCTGCGGCTGCGCGGGCTGCTTCACGGCGCCCAACACGCTCTCGATCCTGGCCGAGGTGTTCGAACAGGAGGATGCGCTCGACCGGCTCGAGGGGTTCACCTCGCTCCACGGACCGGCCTTCTATGGCCTGCCGCCCAACGAGGGGACGCTCACCCTCACCCGGGGCGAACCCGTCACCTATCCCGACCGGATCGAGACCGGGGATGGCCCCGTCACCGTCTTCGACCCGCAGATGCCGCTCCACTGGAGCGTGACCTGACCTTCTTCTTGCTCCAAATATCCCCGCCAGAGGCGTGAGAACCCGGCGCGCCGCCCGCCAAAGGACACTGACCATGATCCCCTCGAGCTTTCCGCCCAAAGACGAAATCGCCCGGCTCACCGCGCGCATGCTGCTCGAGATCGGGGCGGTGCATTTCAACGCCGAGACACCTTACATCTATGCCTCGGGCCTGCCCGGCCCCACCTATATAGATTGCCGCAAGCTCATCAGCTTCCCGCGCATCCGATCCACGCTCATGGATTTCCTCGCCGTCACCGTGATGCGCGAGGCGGGGTTCGAAGCCTTCGACAACATCGCGGGCGGCGAAACGGCGGGTATCCCCTTCGCCGCCTTCGTGGCCGAACGCATGGCGCTCCCGATGACCTACGTGCGCAAGAAGCCCAAGGGCTACGGCCGCAATGCGCGGATCGAGGGCGCGATGTCCGAGGGGCAGCGCGTGCTGCTGGTCGAGGACCTGACCACCGATGGCGGCTCCAAGCTCTCCTTCGTCGACGCGATTCGCGAGACCGGCGCCACCTGCGGCCACACGGCCGTGATCTTCTACTACGGCATCTTCCCCGAGACGGAAAAGACCCTCGGCGATCACGGCGTCGCCCTTCACCACCTCTGCACCTGGTGGGACGTGCTGGCCGAGGCGCGCGCGCAGGGCGCCTTCGACGCCGGCACGCTCGACACGGTCGAGGAGTTCCTGCGCGACCCCCGCGCCTGGCAGGCCGCGCGCACCTAGACCCCGACACCGGGCCTGCACCTCCCGAAACTGACGTGGCGTCACCTTGGCGCGGGAGTTCGCCGCCGTCACCTTCGGGCCACACCCGCCCCTTGCGCGCACGACATCTTGCGGCCATACTCGGGGCACCCGCAACATCCTGCGGCCCGGACTTATACCGCGCTTATACACAGGCTTATCCAATTGCCCGCGCCGCGGGCCGCCCGCTAAGACATTCGAGCGTCGGAGAATCGGGGGATGTCATGACGAAAATCGCTGCTTTCAATCCGACCGGGGCCGAACCCGAAGCCACGGACGCGATGCCGCATTCCATCGAGGCCGAACAGCAGCTTCTCGGCGCGATCCTGACCAACAACGACGTCTATGACCGCATCGCGGCGATCATCAAGCCGCAGCATTTCTACGACCCGGTCCACGCCCGCATCTTCGAGACCGCCGCGGCGCGGATTGCACGCAACAACCTCGCCTCGCCGGTCACGCTCAAGGCCTTCCTCGAAGAGGACGAGGGCCTCAAGGAACTGGGGGGTCCGGCCTATCTCGTGCAACTCGCCGGCGCCGCGATCTCCAGCTTCGCGGTGCGCGACTATGCCCAGATGATCTATGACATGGCGATCCGGCGCGAGCTCATCACGCTCGGACACGACATCGCCGGCAAGGCCGCGCGCGCCGAGGTGACGTCCGAGCCGAAGGACCAGATTGTCGAGGCCGAACAGGCGCTCTACCAGCTTTCCGAACAGGGCCAGACCGATACCGGATTCCAGAGCTTTCTCAGGGCGGTAACCGACGCCGTTAATGTCGCCAACGCCGCCTATCAACGCGAGGGCGGTCTCGCCGGGGTCTCCACCGGGCTCAGCGACATGGACCGCAAGCTCGGCGGACTGCACAAGTCCGATCTCCTGATTCTCGCGGGCCGCCCCTCGATGGGCAAGACCTCGCTCGCCACCAACATCGCCTACAACGTCGCCAAGACCTACAAGCGCGGCACCCTGCCCGACGGCTCCGAAGGCGCGGTCGATGGCGGCGTCGTGGGCTTCTTCTCGCTCGAGATGAGCGCCGAGCAACTCGCCGGCCGCATCCTGGCCGAAGCCTCCGAGATCTCCTCTCACAAGATCCGGCAGGGCGACATGACCGAGGAGGAGTTCCGCCGCTTCGTCGAAGCCGCGAAGGAGCTCGAAAGCTGCCCGCTCTTCATCGACGACACCGCGGCCATCCCCATCGCCCAGCTCGCGGCCCGCGCGCGGCGGCTCAAGCGGACCCACGGGCTCGACCTGCTGATCGTCGACTACCTGCAACTGGTGCGCGGCACCTCCGACAACAGGGTGCAGGAGATCGGCGAAATATCCATGGGTCTCAAGGCCATAGCGAAGGAACTTAACATCCCCGTGCTGGCCCTCTCGCAGCTCTCGCGCCAGGTCGAAAGCCGCGAGGACAAGCGCCCGCAACTCTCCGACCTGCGCGAATCGGGCTCGATCGAACAGGATGCCGATGTCGTCATGTTCGTCTTCCGCGAAGAGTACTACGTCGAGCGCGAGAAACCTTCCGACGACAAGCTCGACGAGATCGCCGCCTGGCAGGACCGCATGTCGCGCCTCCATGGCAAGGCCGAGGTCATCATCGGCAAGCAGCGCCACGGCCCGATCGGCACGGTCGAGTTGAGCTTCGAATCGCAATTCACCCGGTTCGGCAATCTCGTGAAACCGTGGCAACAGGGGGTCGAGCAGGATTTCTAGCCCGTTCCGACCGTTACAACCCACTCTTCATCCATTCCAAAGACCCGCGCCAACGCCACGCGCCCGGCGTCCGACACGATCAGCGCCCGGCCCGTGCGCTCCCGTCCGAGCCATCCGCGCTCCAGCATCTGCGCCAGCAGGTCGCGCGCCAGCGGACCCGCCAGATGCTCCCGCCGCTCGCTCCAGTCAAGACAGGGTCGCGCCTCGCCGCGCAGCGTGAACCCCGCCCGCAGAGCCCAAGCCTGCCCGCTCCCGCTCAGCGCGTATGCCGCGCCCTGCCGCTCCAGGTGGCCCGCCGCGCACATCGCGTCATGCACCGCGACGCCCAGGGCCCCGGCCAGGTGATCGTAGCAGCACCGCGCATGGAGCGCCGCCGCCCCGTCGCGCCGGGCACCCCGCCTCCGCCGCGCGCGCTGTAGATGGTCGAGCGGCGCCAGCCGCCCCACGCTTTCCAGCATCTCGGCCACTGCCGTACCCGCCAGCCGGTGATAGATGCACCGCCCGCTCCGCCGCGCCACGATCAGCCCCGCGTCGCGCAGATGCGCCAGATGCGCGCTCGCCGTCTGCGGCGTGATACCCGCATCCGCGGCCAGTTCCTTGGCGGTGAAGGCCCGCCCGTCCATCAGCGTGCAGAGCATCCGCGCCCGGCGCGCATCGGCCATCGCGGCGGCGACGTGGTGAAGCTTCGGATCCTGCGTCATGGCCCGATCCTACCCGCCCCGCGCCTCGCGCGACAGCCCCCACGCTTCGGCCCTTACCGAACACTCCCGCGCGAAAGCGGGCCCGCGACCCCTTTCCGCTTGACCTGCCCGCCGGCCATGGCATCTATCCCGCACCATGAGCACCGCGACCCTCACCATCGACCTCAACGCCGCCGTCGCCAACTGGCGCACGCTCGACGCCATGACCGGCTGCGAAACGGCCGCCGTGGTCAAGGCCGACGCCTATGGCCTCGGCGCCGAAAAGGTCGGCCGCGCCTTCGCCCGCGCCGGCGCGCGCACCTTCTTCGTGGCCGTCGCCGAGGAAGGCGCGGCCCTCCGCCAGGCGCTCGGGCCCGGCCCCGCGATCCTTGTCTTCTCCGGACACATGGCGGGCGATGCCGAGATGATCGGCGATCTCGACCTGATTCCGCTCGTCAACTCGCTCGACCAGATGATCCGCCATGTCGAGGCGCTCCCCGGTCACCCGTTCGGCATCCAGCTCGACACCGGCATGAACCGCCTTGGACTCGAACCCGACGAATGGCGCGCGGTCCGCGAGGTCGCCCTTGCCCAGAACCCGGTCCTGGTGATGAGCCACCTCGCCTGTGCCGACACGCCCGATCACCCGATGAACGCGCAGCAGCTCCGCAACTTCCGCGAGATGACCGCGGGTCTCGACGTGGCGCGCAGCCTGGCCAATACCGGCGGCGTGCTGATGGGGTCGGACTATCACTTCGACCTTACCCGTCCGGGCATCGGCACCTATGGTGGCCATCCCTACGACAGCGCACGCCCCGTGGTCACGCTCGACATCCCCGTCATCCAGTGTCGCGATGTCGCCGCGGGCGAAGCGGTGGGCTACGGCGCGAGCCACGTGGTCAACCGCCCCTCGCGCATCGCCACGATCAGCGCGGGCTATGCCGACGGCATCCTGCGCGCCATGGGGCCGCGCACCTCGCTCTGGTCCGAAGGCCGCGCGGTGCCGATCGCCGGGCGCATCTCGATGGACCTGATCGGCGTCGACGTGACCGGCCTCGGCCACGACCCGAAATCGCTTCAGCTCCTCGGCCCCGACCAGGGCGTCGACACGCTGGCCCATGCCGCCGGCACCATCGGCTACGAGATCCTGACCTCGCTCGGCGGGCGCTACACGAGGCGGTATCTCACGCCATGAGCCTCGTCGCCCGTTTCCTTGCCGCGATCGGCGCCGCGGTTCTCTCGGCGCTGGCCACGGCCGGCCGGGTCACGCTCTTCGCGCTCGACACGCTGAGCCACATGCTGCGCCCCCCCTTCTACGCCCGCGAGTTCGGCGCGGCGCTGGTGCAGATCGGCTGGCTCTCGCTGCCCGTCGTGGGCATGACCGCGCTCTTCACCGGCGGCGCGCTCGCACTTCAGATCTACGCCGGCGGCGCGCGGTTCAACGCCGAACAGGTGGTGCCCTCGATCGTCGCCATCGGCCTCACGCGCGAGCTCGGCCCCGTCCTTGGCGGGCTCATGGTAGCCGCGCGCGTCGCCTCCTCGATCGCCGCCGAGATCGGCACGATGAAGGTGACCGAGCAGCTCGACGCGCTCACCACGCTCTCCACCAACCCGATGAAGTATCTCACCCTGCCCCGGGTTCTCGCGGCGACGCTCGCGGTCCCGGTGCTCGTCGGGGTGGGCGACGTGCTGGGGATCATGGGCGGCTATCTCGTGGGCGTGGGGCGGCTCGGTTTCGGCGGCTCCACCTACCTCGGCAACACGGTGGACTTCCTCACCGCCTGGGACGTGATCTCGGGCCTGCTCAAGGGCGCGGCCTTCGGCTTCATCGTGGCGCTGATGGGGTGCTATTTCGGCATGAATTCCGGCCGCGGCGCCCAGGGCGTCGGCCGCGCCACCAAGTCGGCGGTGGTCGCGGCGTCGGTTCTCATCCTCGCTTCCAACTACCTCCTGACCGAGCTCTTCTTCTCCGCATGACCCTCCCAGCCGCCAGACCCGTTCCTTCTTCTTGCTCCAAATATCCTGGGGTGAGCGTGGAAACGCAGTTTCCACGCGAGGGGCAACGCCCCTCCTGCCATGCCGGGGATGCCCCCCGATGATCGAGCTTCGCGACGTCCACAAGGCTTTCGGTGCGAACCGTGTCCTGCGCGGTGTCGACCTGACGATCCCGACCGGCACCTCCATGGTCATCATCGGCGGTTCGGGCACCGGAAAATCCGTCGCGCTCAAATGCGTGCTGGGTCTCATCAAGCCCGACAGCGGCACGATCCTGCTCGACGGCGAGGACGTCACCAGGGCCGATCGCGACGCCTTCCTCGCGCGGTTCGGGATGCTCTTCCAGGGCGGCGCGCTCTTCGATTCGCTGCCCGTCTGGCAGAACGTCTCCTTCCGTCTCCTGCGCGGCGCGCTGAAGAAACCCCGCGACGAGGCGCGCGCCATCGCCATCGAGAAGCTGCGCCGCGTGGGCCTCACCCCCGAGCAGGCCGACAAGTTCCCCGCCGAGCTTTCGGGCGGCATGCAGAAGCGCGTGGGGCTCGCCCGCGCCATCGCCGCCGAGCCCGAGATCATCTTCTTCGACGAGCCTACATCGGGGCTCGACCCGATCATGTCGGGCGTCATCAACGACCTCATCCGCGAGATCGTGACCGAGATGGGCGTCACCGCCATGACCATCACCCACGACATGACGAGCGTGCGCGCCATCGCCGACAACGTGGCGATGCTTCATGACGGGGTGATCCAGTGGACAGGCCCGGTTTCGCGGCTGGACGCGTCCGGCGACCCCTATCTCGACCAGTTCATCCACGGCCGCGCCGAAGGCCCCATCGCGGCGGTGCGCTGAGCAAGGGGGAGACGACCATGTGGCACGGAGAACTTGTCGCCATTCACATCGCGGAAAAGGGCCGCGCGCCCATGCAACCGCTCGAGCAGGCCACGCTCATCGCGGGCGTGGGCATCGAGGGCGACCGCTATGCCACGGGGCGCGGCCACTACTCCGACTTTCCCGACATCCGCGAGATCACCCTGATCGAGGAGGAGACGCTCATCGCCCTGGCCCGCGATCACGAAACGTCGCTCTCGACGGACGAACACCGCCGCAACCTCACGACGCGCGGCGTGCCGCTCAACCATCTCGTCGGTCGGCGCTTCCGCGTGGGCGAGACCATGCTCGAGGGCGGCCGGCTCAACACGCCCTGCCGCTATCTCGACCTCGTGACCGGGAAGTCGGTCAACGACCTGCTCATCCATCGCTCGGGTCTCAACGCGCGGATCGTCGAGGGTGGCGTGATCCGGCCGGGCGACCGGATTTCACCCGCCTGACCCGTCCCGGACCACCGCCCGTCTTCACATCTCGTTAACCTTTGCACCGACGTGATACCGACGTGGATACCGACATGGATACCGACGTTGAAACATCCGGTAACATCCCGCCCTGGGCTGAGGCGCGACAACGCGAAACCGCCGCCGGGATCCCGGCGGCGGTTACTTCAACTACGCAGTCTTGCGCCTTGTTTCCACGCGATTTTATACGTCGCGCCGGCACCTTCACGGCCGGTTAAGGCTCAGGCGTCATAATTCCCCTTCACCCGCTCCTTCGTCGGGTCGAAATGCGGGAACGCCGTCACCTTCGCCTTCAGGCGTTTCTGCTGCCCGTCAAGCTGGCCGATCTCGATATCGGTTCCCGGCTCGGCATATTGCGGCGTGACGCGACCAAGCGCGATAACCTTGCCCAGGATGGGCGATTTCATCGCGCTCGTGATCTCGCCCACCTGCGCCTTGCCCACGCGGATGCAGTCCCCGGCCGACGGCACGACACCGCCCTCGATCTCGAACCCCACGAGCTTGCGATGCGGATGCGCCTTGCGCTCCTCGATGGCGGCGCGCCCGATGAAGTCGTCCTCCATTGACTTGAGCGGCACGGTGAACCCGATGCCGGCCTCGAAGGGATCGGTCGTGTCGTCGAACTCGGAGCCGGCAAAGATCAGCCCGCCCTCGATGCGCAGCATGTCGAGCGCGGCAAGGCCCAGCGGCACGATCCCGTATTTCTCCCCCTCGGCCCAGACCCGGTCGAAGATCTCCGGCGCGTCCTTCGGATGGCAGAAGATCTCGTAGCCGAGCTCGCCGGAATAACCCGTGCGCGAGATGACGACGCTCGTGCCGCTCACGTCGTCGAGCCGCGCGATGGTCAGGCGGAACCAGCCCAGGTCCTCCACCGGGGTCTGCTGCGGCGGGGTCCAGAACAGCGCCTTGAGAATATCCCGGCTGTGCCGCCCCTGCACCGCGATGTTGTGCAGCTGATCCGTCGACGATCGCACCCAGGCATTGAGCCCGCGCTTTTCGGCCTGCTCGCGCAGCCACAACCCGCTCGTGTCGTTGCCGCCGATCCAGCGGAAGTTTGTTTCGCCCAGCCGATAGACCGTGCCGTCGTCGATCATGCCCCCATGTTCGTAGCACATCGCGGTATAGACCACCTGCCCCACGCTCAGCTTCTTCATGTTCCGCGTGACGCAAAGCTGCATCAGCTCCTCGGCATCGGGCCCCGTCACCTCGTATTTGCGCAACGGGCTCAGGTCCATGACCGCCACGCCCTCGCGGCAGCCCCAGTATTCGGCGATCGCCCCGTGGTTGGCCATCGTGTTGGGAAGCCAATACCCGTTATACTCGGTGAAATCGCGCGTGTGCCGCGCGAAACACTCGTGGAACCCCGTCTTCTTGGTTTCTTCCACATCTGCCTCCGCTGATTTGCGATAGCCTACGCTTCGCTCAAAGTCCTCGTTCGCGCCATAGGTGCGCACCTGAATATCGGTGGGATTCCAACCGTTTGCCGGGTCCACGTCACATGGACAGGCCGTGCTCACGCAGACCAGGTCCGTCAGCGCGCGCAACAGGACATAGTCCCCCGGCCGCGACCACGGGTCGTCCATGCCGATGTTGTTCTCCTCGTCCAGCATCGTGTTGAAGAAGAAGTTGATCGCCGGCCAGCCACCCCTCGGACGGATGCCGTAGCTTGCCAGCTCGCGGTTCATGTTGTCCGAACAGTTCACGTGACCCGGATAGCCCAGATCCTCGTAATACCGCGCCGTGCAGGCAAGCCCGAACGTGTCGTGACGCCCGCAGGTGTCCTGCACGATCTCCACCAGCGGCTCCTGGTCCACCGACCAGTATTTCGAGAAGATACCCGGCTGCGGATAGAGGCTCCCCATCAGCGCGCGGGTCGTCGTGGGGTCGATGTCGCGTTCCAGCCCCTTGTCGAGCGCACGCACCGAGAAGGCCTGGAAGTCCGAGCATTCGCGCCCCTTGATGTCGAGGATCTGGATGAACTGGCCCTTTTTCACCTCGTAGGGCACGGCATTGCCGGGCTGCACGTTGATGTCGTGGATCGGGTTCGCCAGCGGGTCGGGCGGGCCCACATCCTCCTTGCCCGCGTTGGGATCCTTGCGGCGGACATAGAGGATGATCTCCGAAGGTGTATCGCCCTTCGCAGGGTCCATCGGCCCGCCCGGTGCGGCGAGGATCAGAAGGCCATCGCGCTCGGCCGTGAAGTTGGCCATGTCGCCCGCGCGCGAGCCTTCGCCATGACAGCGGATGGCGTCACCCTTGCCGATCTGGAAGCCCGCCTTGTCGAGTGACTTCAGGACCTTGGCGCCCGATTTCGATCCACCCGACAGCGTCGCGATGATGCCCTCGGGGCGTCCGTGGCCCTGCGCACCGAGATAGCCCGCATCCGACGTCTTGTCGGGCGCGAAAAAGACAAGTTCGACCGGCTGCAACCCCTCGCGGTCCAGCACCATGATCTCGTCGCCCGCGAAGATCGCCACCGCGCGGCTCCCGCCACCGGGAACGGGATAACGCTCCACCCCGTGCGGCAGGATCGGGAGCCCCGGCGCCACCACGCCCTTGCGCTCCCATGGCACTTCCAAACGCTGTTGAATCGTCATCTCACTAATCCAGTCCTAAAGCTGCCTTGCGTTTCTCCGCCCAGGCATTGATCGCCATGTCGAATGTAAGCGCCATGAGCGACACATTCATGCCCAGCACGAAGTTTTTTCCCAGTTCGGTGCCCGCGAGGGTCCGCTGGAGTTCCTGTCCGAGATCCTGCGTTCCGATGAACGCCGCGATGATCACCATGAAGAACGCGAAGATGATCGCCTGGTTGAACCCGACCGCCATCGTCGGCAGCGCCACCGGAAGCTGCACGGTCCGCATCTTCTGCCGCCGGGTCGCGCCGGACATGTCGGCGGCCTCCGTCATCTCGGGTGGTACCGTCCGCAACCCCTCGATCGTGTAGCGCATGAGCGGCACGGTCGCGAAGATGAGGATCGAGAAGACCACCGCCACGTCGTTCACGCCGAAAAGCATGATCGCCGGGATGAGGTAGATGAAGCTCGGGAAGGTCTGCGCCGTGTCGCAGATCAGCAGGATGCGCTCGGACCATTTTTTCGATTGCGCCGCCGCCATCGCTACCGGCAGGCCGATCAGCGTGGCGAGGATCACCGCCGAGATGACCGTGTAGAGCGTGATGACCGACCGGTCCCACCAGCCCGAGAAGGCCACGATGGCGAAGAAGATCGCGGCATAGATGCCGGATTTGCGCCCGCCGATCCCGTAGGCGAACGCCACGATCCCCAGCACGAAGGCCGGCGTCGGGATCCACAGAAGCGCATCGCGGAACGGGATCAGGATCTTGACGTTCAGGAACCAGCGCAGCCATTCCGTCACCGCCTGGATCGCGTCGATCTCGAGAAAGCTCTTGATCAGCACGTCGATCTCGCGGCCCTGGCTGAAATGTTGCCGCCGCCCGATCTCGGCAAAGACGTCGATGAACTGCGCGATGATGCAGAAGGCCACGAAGGCCCAGGCGCAGGCCAGCAGATAGGCATGCCGCCGCCACCACGGCGTGCCGCGCTCGAAATGCTCGGGTTGCTTGACGACCCACGCTTTCGACAACCGGTCGAGCATGACCGCCAGAAGCACGATGGTCACGCCAATCTCGAAGGACCGGCCCAGCTTGAAGCTCCCCATCATCGCCAGCAGTTTCGCACCCAGGCCCGGCATCCCGATGAAGGCGGTCAGGACCACCATCGCGAGACAGAGCATGATCACCTGGTTCACGCCCACGAGGATCTCGGTGCGCGCCGATGGCAGGTAGACCCGGCTCAACATCTGCCAGCGCGTGCAGCCGGACATCTTGCCGGCCTCCACGATCTCCGGGCTGACCTTGCGCAGGCCCAGCGTCGTCATCAGGATCATCGGCGGGATCGCGTAGACGATGGTCGCCACCGCCCCCGCCGTCGGCCCCACCTTGAAGAAGATCACCGCCGGCAGCAGGTAGGTGAAGAAGGGCAGCGTCTGCAACACGCTCAGGATCGGTTTCAGCGCCTTCTCGACCCAGCGGTATTTCCACCCGAGAATGCCGAGACCCAGCCCGATCAGGAAGGCGAAGGGCGCCGCCACGACGAGGACCGACATGGTCTCCATCGCGATCTTCCACTGCCCGATCAGCGCCGTCCAGACGAAGGTGCCCCCGGCCAGCAGCGCGAACCGCCAGCCGCCCAGGTAGTAGCCCACGACCGCCGCCGCGGCGGCGATGGCCGTCCAGGGGATCGGGCCGAGATAGGGCCAGCGCCGCTTGCCGTAGAGCAGGTTCGCGGTGGCATCGAGTATGAACTCCAGCCCCTGCGTCAGGAACCGTGTCAGCGCCAGCAGGCCCAGGTCATCCTTCACGAAGTTGAAGATCGCATCGAGCCACTTGGCAAGCGGCGGCACCGCCCATTCCGGCACCCGGTCGAGCCAGTAGGGCAGCGCCCCGGTGGCCTTCGCCGCCACCAGGAGCAGCGCCACGCCCAGAAGCGCCCAGAGCACGCGCGTCCGCGCAGGTGTCCCGGCCTCGGCCGGTTGCTGACCGATGGTGATATCCGCCATCAGTCCGCCCCCAGAAGCACGTCAAGCGCCACCTGCCGGTCGAGCACGCCCACGACCTTGCCGCTCTTGTCCGTCACCGGCATCGAGGCGCGCGTATCGTTAACCAATTGTCGGGCAAGCGCGTGTATGGTGGCTCCTGAACTGACCGCGTCTCCGGCGGGCACACCGCTTCCGTTCACGGGCGTCGCGAGGACGCCGGCATGCACCACCCGTGCCTTGTCGATGTCTTCGGTGAATTTCCGCACGTATTCCGTGGCGGGGTTCATGACGATCCGGTCGGGCGTGTCGCATTGCTCGACCGCGCCGTCCTTCATGATCGCGATCCGGTCGGCAAGGCGCAGCGCCTCGTCGAAATCGTGGGTGATGAAGACGATGGTCTTGCCCAGCATGTCCTGCAGGCGCAGGAACTCGTCCTGCATCTCGCGCCGGATGAGCGGGTCGAGCGCGCTGAAAGGCTCGTCGAGGAACCAGATATCCGGCTCGATGGCGAGGCTTCGGGCGATGCCGACGCGCTGTTGCTGCCCGCCCGAGAGCTCGCGCGGGAAATACTCCTCGCGCCCCTCGAGACCGACGAGCTTGATGACCTCGAGCGCGCGCTCACGGCGCGCATGGCGGTCCTGCCCCCGCATCTCGAGCGGGAAGGCCACGTTCTCGAGAACCGTGCGATGCGGCAGAAGGCCGAAGGACTGGAACACCATGCCCATCTTCGAGCGGCGCATCTCGATGAGATCCTGCTCCTTCATGGCCATGATATCCTCGCCGTCGACCTCGATCGTGCCGCCGGTGATCTCGTGCAACCGCGAGAAGCACCGCACGAGCGTTGACTTGCCCGAGCCGGACAGCCCCATGATGACAAGCATTTCGCCGCGATCCACCTCGATCGAGACATTCTTCACACCGGCGATGTAGCCATCCGCGCGGATCGCGTCGTAGGAGTGGTCCTCGGGCATCCGCGCCAGGTAACCTTCGGGATCGCGACCGAAGATTTTCCAGACATTCCGGGCGGATATGACGGGTTTGTTATCTGACATCTGTTCCCCTCAGGGCAACGCGCCGCCCCGTGCGTCAGGGCACGAGACGGCGACCGGTCCATGTGTTTCGGGCTCAGCTCGTGCAGCTGTTGACCCAGGGCTCCCAGACATCGGCGTTGTTGTCCAACCACTCGGACGCCGCCTCCTCGGGCTCGAGATCGTCGGTATCGACGAGCTTCGCCATCTGCGCGATCTGCGGGTTGGTGAAGCTGATATTCTCGAGGATGCAGTAGGCGGTGGGCCATTTCTCTTCCATGCCCTCCCACGCGGCCTTTTTCAGGTAGCCGTTGGCGGGGTTGCCGCAATCGTAGAGCGCGTCGGGATTCGGTCCCACGGACGGATCGGTATCGCAGCCGTCCTCCCACTCGGGGAACTCCACGAACTCGCCCGGCCACACGGCCTCGGCGAAGTTGGGCGTCCAGTTGAACACCACCACGGGTTTCTTGTCGGCCTCCGCGGCCCCGATCTCGGCCCAGAGCGCCGCGGCGCTGCCCGCGTTGATCACGACGAAATCCATGTCGAGCGCCTCGACCCGTTCCTTGCCGTGCTTGAGCCAGTCGACCGGCCCGTCGAGATAGCGGCCCTTGTCACCCGTCTCGGCGGTGGCGAAGACCTCCGCGCATTCGTTGAGCGCCTTCCAGTCGGGCAGGCCCGGGCAGGCCTCCTTGGTCCACATCGGGTACCACCAGTCCTCGCGCGTGACCGCATCATGGTCCCCCACGTCGACGATCCCGCCCTTCTCCATGGCCGCCCGGAACGAGGCCCCGAACGCGCCTTCCCAGACCTCCATCTCGAGCGTCACGTCACCGAGCCGGATGGATTCGTAGACCGCCTGGCTATCGGTCGTCACGTATTCGACATTGAGCCCCGCCTCCTCCAACATCTGGCCGACCGCGTTCGACATGACGATCTGGCTCGACCAGTTGTGGATTGGAATGATGATGGGGTCGCTGCTGTCCTCGGCCTGCACGGCGGTCGCGCCGATACCGATCGCGGCAACGGACAAGATGGATGTAAGTCGCATGGTCTCTCCCTGAGATTTTATGTGGTTAGGCCCGAGTCTCCCGTCCCGGACGTTCTGCCATATTGGCCCATCCGGACCTCGATCCCGAAAGACAATTTTGAGAGGCTGAGCCTGCGGTTTTTGTGGGCAAACGGCGCGAAACCTGTTCTAATCGGGTGGCCCGCCCTCGCCGGGACGGGGCCGAGACCGACCTGATGCCATGAAACAGAAGAAACTGCTGCCCCCGCTCGATTACCTGCGCGCCTTCGAGGCGGCGGCGATCCACGGCAGTTTCGCGGGCGCGGCCCGTTCCCTCAGCATTTCCGAGACCTCGATCAGCCGCAAGGTCCGCCTGCTCGAACTGCATTACGATGTGCCGCTCTTCGTGCGCGGTCATCGCTCGATCACCCTCACGCCACAGGGCGAACGCCTGCTCGCCCCCGTCCGCAACGCGCTCGACCACCTTCGCGAGGCGTCGCGCGGCATGCTCGCCCAGGCGGGCCGCGACGATGTCGTCAACCTCGCGGCCACGAACTCGGTCGCCTCGCTCTGGCTCATGCCGCGCCTGCGCCGCTTCACCCGCGCCAACCCGCGCGTGCGGATCCGGCTCACGGCCTCCGACAACGATGCCGAGTGCTTGGGCGACGGGATCGACCTCGCGATCCTGCGCGGAGACGGCGACTGGCCCGGCTATTCGGCGCGGATGCTCTTCGGGGAAACCGTCTTTCCGGTCTGCTCCCCCGACTACCTGCGCCGCCATCCCGAGGCGGCCACGCTCGAGGGGTTGCGCAAGCTCGACCTGATCGAAATCGCCAACCAGCACACCGAATGGATGAACTGGCGCGGCTGGCTCGAGGCACAGGATGCCGCGGCCGGCCCGGTGGGCGGCGCCACGGTCTTCAACACCTACCCGCTCGCGATCCAGGCGGCGGCCGACGGCCTTGGCATCGCGCTCGGCTGGGGCCATCTCGTTGACCGGATGCTCGAAAACGGCGAACTGGTTCGCCCCGTGGGCGACGTGAACGCGCGCACCCATTTCGGCTATTACCTGCTCAGGCGCGAGGATCGCGAGAGCTTCCCCGAGCTTCGCATCGTCGCCGACTGGCTGCTCGCCGAAAGTGCCGCGCGCCAGAGATATGGCGCGCGGCCAGTCGGGGACAGCTCCGTCCCGTCTCAGGGTTCGGACGAAGCGATCAGGGATCGAGACGTTACCGCCTCGCAGTCGCCCCGGACCGGTGGCGGATCGCCGACCGGCCCGGGGCCGTCTAGGTCTAAACGGGAGAGAGAGACCTAGCTCGTCTGGAGATAACTCTCCAAACTGTCATCGAGCGCATCCTTCCACGGGGTGTGGTGCGGCGGCGCCTTGGTTCCTGTCATCGGCGAGGTATAGCCGTGGTTGCGGAACTCCATGATGTTCTTCTTCTTGTGCTTCTTCCATTCGTAGAACGCCTGGTTCGCGGCCTCCACGTCGAAGCTCGGGTAATCCGTTTCGTCGATCAGTTCCTGCACATAGGCGCCCTGGTAGGCGATGCAGGCGTAATCGTCCTCGAGCGCATCTTCTTCCTCCTGCCGCTTCTTCCAGTCGGCCTCCATCGTGGCCCGGTCGGGCAGCTCGATCTTGCCCATGATGCAATCGCGCACCCACCAGGCCTGCGCGTCGAACATGTTGAACGTGTACCACTGGTCCTGCATCCCGAGATAGAAGAGGTCCGGGTTGTCCACGTAGACCACGCCCTTGTAGAGATCATTCGCCGCCAGCCGGTTGGCTGTTTTCAGCCGCAGATCGTCGGGCAGGAACGGGAAATGGTGCTTGTAGCCGGTGCAGAGGATGATCGCATCCACCTCGACGCTCGTGCCGTCGATGAAATGCGCGGTGCGCCCTTCGACCTTTTCAAGCGCGGGCACCTCTTTCCAGTTCTCGGGCCAGTCATAGCCCATGGGCGCGGTGCGATGCGCGACCGTGATCGACTTGCAGCCGTATTTCCAGCACTGGCTGCCAATGTCCTCGGCGGAATAGGACGTGCCGAGGATCAGCAGGTCCTTGCCCTCGAACTCGCGCGCGTCGCGGAAATCATGGGCGTGCAGGATGCGGCCGTTGAACGATTCGAACCCCGGGTAATAGGGCACGTTCGGGAACGAGAAGTGGCCCGACGCGACGATCACGTGATCGAAGGTCTCGCGGCTTTCCTTGTCGGCCTCGCAGTCGCGGGCCGTCACCTCGAACCCGCCGTCGTCAAGCGCGCGCACGTCGCGCACGACCGTGTTGAACCGGATCAAGTCCCGGACGCCCGCCTTCTTCACCCGGCCCTCGATATAGTCGAAAAGGACGGCGCGGGGCGGATAGCTGGCGATCGGCTTTCCGAAATGATCCTCGAAATAGTAGTCCGCGAACTCGAGCCCCTCTTTCGGGCCGTTCGACCAAAGGTAGCGATACATCGAGCCGTGGCAGGGATTGCCGTATTCATCGACGCCGGTGCGCCACGTATAATTCCATAGGCCGCCCCAGTCCGACTGCTTTTCGTAGCATACGATCTCGGGGATCTCCTCGCCCTTCTCCTGCGCAGACTTGAAGGCTCTCAACTGCGCCAGGCCCGACGGTCCGGCCCCGATGATGGCAATGCGTTTCTTCGCCATATGGCTCTCTCCCTGAATTGGTCCAAACCGGTTCATGATGCCGGTTCTATTGGTATAGGTGAGTAAACCAGTCACTAAACCAATCTGTCAATGCAAACCTGCCCGCGCAGGGTGTGAATCCGCGCGGGCAGGCTCTTGAAGTCCGGGTTTGGCGGCGCCTGTCGGGCGCACGCTCAGGTAAAGGGCGGATCGGAGCTCGATGCCGCCCAGTCGGGCTCGAACCCCAGCACCTCCGTCGCGGGCGGCAGGCCGGGGTTGAACAGCCGGTTATGCGCCACCGTCGCCGCGTGAAGCGGATTGTGCTCGGCCAGTCGCCAGACCTTGCACCGCAAATCGAATCGCTGCCGATAGGCGTCGAAGACCAGGCGGACATGCCCCGCGGCATGAAGCGCCGCTGCCCCTTCCGAGCCGGGCGGGAAGGTCGCGGTCAGGATGTCGCTGAACTCGTCCGCCTTCTGGTAATAGCTCGCCGACAGGAAGGTCAGCGCCTGCTCGCGCCGCTGCGCGGGATCGTTGGTCTTGGCCGCCATGTGCACAAGCTCGGCCGTGACCGAATAGCCCGGCGCCTTGTTCATCACGGTGATGATGTGACCCATCGGCGCGTCGGCGCCCTCTGGAATGACCTCGGGCATGATCGCGTCGTCGGGGCGGCCGTCATTGTCGCGCATGGCAAGCTGCCGCACGCGGCACTGCCAGCGCAGGAAGGCCATGCGCAAGGGATGCGGATCGCGGGCCACGCCCAGTTTTTCCTGCAGTAACGACATTTCGCAACCTTTCCTTCGTGGATGCGGCGCCCCGAACATGGGGCGCCGCGTTTTCATTGGTCTGGCCGGAACCCGGTCAGAGATAGAAGATCTGGTTCGCGACGATCGCGACCACGATCCCCGCCGCAAGGGCGATGTAGGGTTTCATCCCCGCCTTGCGAACGTTGAGGTCGCGTGAACTCAGATGCAGATCGTCGAGCATCTCCTTGGGAAACTTCCCCTTGTCCTGCACGTAATGCCGGAAGGCGAAGACCGGAAGGATCAGCAGCGCCGCGATGATCCCCGACATCAGCGTCCCCTCGCCCCAGACATTCGCACCCGCGCCCAGAAGGACCGCGTTGACGAAGCTGAGGATCACGCCCACGACCATGAGCGGCGTCGGGCAGCGCCAGGGGCGCGGCGTCTCGGCGCTGTCGATACGGTGGATCCAGCCGGCGTTGAGGTTGAGAAAGTTGAAGATCAGGTAGCAGCAGTTCGAGACGGCGAGCACGAACAGATAATCCGACATGAGAAGCAGGATCAGGTTGAAGCCCAGATCCGTCCACATCGCGGGCGTGGGTGCTCCGTGCTCGTTCGCGCGACCAAGGTAGCGCGGCAGCCACCCATCGACACCACCCTGGTAGAGCGTCCTCGACGAGCCGGCCATCGAGGTCATCACCGCCAACAGCAGCGCGAGGATCAGCATGATGACCATAAGCGAGAAGACGAAGGATCCGCCGCCCACCATTCCGGCCATCGCACCCGCCACGGCCGAGCCGTCGACGATCCCCTCCTGCAACATGCCATCGACGCCCAGGACCCCCTGGAACGACAGCGGCACGAGCGTGTAGACCACGATGCAGAGGCCACCGGCAAAGAGGATCGCGCGCGGCGTGTCATAGGCAGGGTTCTTGAACTCGGAGGTGTAGCAGATCGCCGTCTCGAAGGCGTAGGCCGACCAAGCCGCGATGAAGAGCCCGCCAAGGAACAACGTCCATCCGGCCCTGTCCCAGTTTCCTTCCGTCACGTTGCCGTCGCCGTCGAAAGCCAGCGGCTTCAGAGGCGTGAGGTTCTCGGCCAGCACGTCGCCCGTCAACAGCGGCACGATGCCCACGATCAGAAGTGGGATCACCACGGCGAGGCCCATGATCGTCTGGAACCGCGCGGCGCGCAGGACGCCCCCGTGCTGGATGCCGAAGACGACGAAGAGGATCACCGCGCCGATCAGGAAGGTCGCGTCGATCCGTAGGCTGATGCCTTCCTTGAGGAAGTCGAGATTGACCAGCGTGATCTGCCACGATCGGATCGCGCTGTCAGGGTCGAAGAAGACGTTGAGGATATACCCCGCCGCCAGCCCGCCGCCGATGGCAAGGACCGGCGTCCAGGCGAGCCAGTTGCACCAGACCGATAGCGGCGCCAGGAACTTGCTGTAGCGCACCCAGGCCGCCGCGCCGTAGACCGAGGCCCCGCCGCTTTTCGACGGGAAGAGCCCGGCGATCTCGGCATAGATGAAGGCCTGGAGAAAGCCGAACGATACCGACAGTATCCAGATCACCCACGAAGGGTTGCCGATCGTCGCGGCGATCCCGCCGATCGAGAACAGGACCAGCGCGGGAACCCCGCTCGCCAGCCAGAAGGCCTGTGGCCAACTGATCGCCCTGTGCAGGTTGCTTTCGCCCTGAATGGGCGCATTCCCCTGGTTTCCATCCGATACAGACATTGTCTTGGTCCCTCTCTGTTGAATGACACGCTTGTTGTTGTTTTCGTGTTCGCTTCGTTGTTCGCCGATCATGCGGCGTGGCCTGTTGCGGCCCGCGAGGATCTCAGCCCTCTTCCAGCTCCCTGATGGTCTTGGTCGTCTTCGTAGTCTCGGCCGGCGCGAAATCGCGTCCGTTTGCAAGGCTCGGGATTCGCGCCTCGGTCGCGCGCACCTGCTCGAGGTCGATGACCGCACTCACCACGCCCGGCGCATCGCCCCCCTCCGCTAGCATCTCGCCCCAGGGCGAGACGATGAGCGAATGGCCATAGCTGCCGCCCCCGCCCGCGATGTCACCCGCCGCGCAGGCCGAAACGACGAAACGCGTCGTCTCGATGGCGCGCGCGCGGTTCAACACGTGCCAATGGGCCGCGCCCGTGAGACGGGTGAAGGCCGCGGGACAGACGAGTATCTCCGCCCCGCCCTGTGCGAGCCGGCGAAAAAGCTCGGGAAAGCGCAGATCGTAGCAGATCGTATGGCCGATCCGGGCCTTGGGGGTATCGTGGATGATGGCTTTGCACCCCGGCGCGACGCTGTCGCTCTCGCGATAGATTTCATCCTCCGAGAGCGTCACGTCGAAAAGGTGGATCTTGTCATACCGTCCCCGGATGCGCCCCGCGTCGTCGATCATGTAGCCGCGGTTCAGGAACTTGTCCCCCGGCCCCTCGATGGCGATTGAGCCCACGTTGATCCAGACGCCGAGCCGCGCGGCCAATTCGCTCAGGCCCGCGAGGACCGGATGATCTTCTTCCGCGGCGACGGGTGGCGCGAGGCGGCCGTTCGCGGTTCTCAGCCCGCCACAATATTCGGGCAGGAAAAGCATTTCCGCCCCCTGCCCCGCTGCCGTCTCGGCCAATGATGTAGCGACCTCCAGCGCCGCATCGAAATCCGGCACCGGAGGGGTTTGCAGACAGGCGATATGCAGATGGCGTGCCATCGGCGTTCCTTCAGAACTTCATGTAGGCCTTCCGCAAGTTCACGAGCGGATGACGGTCCGACATCTGGAACTTGATGAGAAGCTCGCGCGCGATCATGTCGCGGTCCTGCTGGTTGTCGGGCAGGTCGATCGTGTCGGGCACCCGCACCCAGCCGTTGTTGTTGCGGTCGAAGACGGCGGGCATGCCTTCCTCGTAGCCCATGTGCACATCCTCGAGCCAGTTCAGGTCGTCCCATCCCATCGTCTCGATGTATTTCTCGAGGAAGGGCGTGATCCGATCGTAATCAGGCACCAGGTTCACGTCATAGCGATACCCGATATGTTGCCCGATCTCCTTTTCGCGTTCCGAGGCAAGGCCGTCGGCGTCCTTGAGAAACTGATCGACATCGGTGATTTCCGAGCCGCGGTATTGCGTTCCAGCCATGTGTTCTCTCCTTTCCGGGGCGCCGGGCGATCCGCCCGGCCTTCGGTGTGGGAAGGGCCGGGCCCTTGGCCCGGCGCTCCCTTACAGGTGGTGATAATCCTCGACGCCGACGGTGTGGTTCGTCCCCGCCAGCGGCACGCCCGCCATGGCCGAAGCCTCCATCGTGAGCGCGGCCAGGTCCTCGGGCTCCAGGGAGTGAAGATAGGTCTTGCCGCAAGCACGCGCGAAAAGCTGCGCCTCGATGGTGAGGGTGTGCAGGAAGTTGTAGACACGCTCGGCCGCGGCATCGGGGTCGAGCCGCTCGCGCAGCTTTGGATCCTGCGTGGCCACGCCCACGGGACAGCGCCCTGTGTGGCAGTGGTAGCAATATCCCGGCTCCGCGCCGATTTCCTCGGGATAGTTCGCCTCGGGGATGTCCTTGTTGCAGTTGAGCGCCATCATCGCCGAATGACCGATGGCAATCGCGTCCGCACCCAGGGCAATCGCCTTGGCCACGTCCGCGCCGTTGCGGATACCACCTGCGTAAACAAGGCTGATCTCGCCCCGCTTGCCCAGGTCGTCGATGGCCTTGCGGGCCTGACGGATCGCGGCCATGCCTGGCACGCCGGTATCCTCGGTCGCAAGATGCGGACCTGCGCCCGTGCCACCTTCCATGCCGTCGATATAGATCGAGTCGGGATCGCATTTCACGGCCATCCGCACATCGTCATAGACACGGGACGCGCCCAGCTTGAGCTGGATCGGAATCTGCCAGTCCGTCGCCTCGCGGATCTCCTGGATCTTGAGCGCCAGGTCGTCGGGCCCGAGCCAGTCGGGATGCCGCGCCGGGCTCCGCTGGTCGATACCCGCCGGAAGCGAGCGCATCTCGGCCACTTGGTCGGTCACTTTCTGACCCATGAGGTGCCCGCCGAGACCGACCTTGCAGCCTTGGCCGATGAAGAACTCGCACCCGTCCGCCAGCACGAGGTGGTTGGGGTTGAAGCCATAGCGCGACTGGATGCACTGGTAGAACCATTTCGAACTGTAACGCCGCTCGTCGGGGATCATCCCCCCCTCGCCCGAACAGGTCGCCGTGCCGGCCATCGTCGCACCGCGCGCCAACGCGGTCTTGGCCTCGTAACTCAGCGCGCCGAAGCTCATGCCGGTGATGTAGACCGGGATATCGAGTTCCAGCGGTTTCTTGGCGCGCGGACCGATCACGGTCTTGGTCTCGCATTTCTCGCGGTATCCCTCGATCACGAACCGCGTCAGCGTGCCGGGAAGGAAGGTCAGGTCGTCCCAATGCGGGATCTTCTTGAAAAGCGAGAAACCCCGCATCCGATACCGGCCCAGTTCGGACTTGATATGGATGTCGTCCATGACATGCGGGGGAAAGATGAAGCTGTCACCGATGCGGTTCACATCGCGTGCCAGCGCTGGTTTCTTCGGCAGATCACCATCAGCCATGTTGTTGTCTCCTTAGCTGGGTCGTGCCGCCCGCCTGCGCGGGCCGCAGACCTTACAGAATGAGT
The DNA here is from genome assembly GCF_019599045.1 of Roseovarius sp. SCSIO 43702. Lineage (NCBI taxonomy): Bacteria > Pseudomonadati > Pseudomonadota > Alphaproteobacteria > Rhodobacterales > Roseobacteraceae > Roseovarius > Roseovarius sp. SCSIO 43702. Next base: position 1,834,126 of record NZ_CP080623.1, on the reverse strand, counting down.
TTCTTCTCGGACGGCTCGAGGTTGTCGTAGTTCCAGAGCTGCTTGCCCGCGACGACCTTGGTGAAGTGATCCACCCCCTTGTCGGGCATCAGGCCATATTGGGTCAGCTTCCGGGTCAGCCACTTCTTGTCGAGATCGGTCAGCTCGGCCTCCACCGCGTCGACGCCGAGCGACTTGATCTCGCCTCCGACGAAGATCGTGCCGTCATACATCGAGTCGCCCAGGTTCTTGCCGGCATTGCCGCAGACAACCATCCGGCCCCGCTGCATCATGAAGCCCGACAGCGCGCCGGTGTCGCCACCCACGATGATCGTGCCGCCCTTCTGGTCGATGCCCGTCCGCGACCCGACCGAGCCGCGACAGACAAGGTCACCGCCCCGGATCGCCGCGCCGAAGGTGGAGCCCGCGTTCTTCTCGATCATGATCGTGCCGGACATCATGTTCTCGCCGCAGGACCAGCCCACGCGCCCGGTGATGCGCACGTTCGGCCCGTCGATCAGCCCGACCGTGAAGTACCCGGTCGATCCCTCGATGATGAGGTTGAGCCGCGACAGGATACCCACACCCAGCGAGTGCATGCCGCGCGGGTTCTTGAGCACGATCGTGCCGTAGCCCTCCCTCATCAGCTCCCGGATCTGCGAGTTCACCTCGGTCGTGGTCTTGCCGTCGCAGTCGAACTCGGTCCGCTTGTTGAAATCGACATCCGGCGCCCAAGGGTAGGTGAACCGCTCTTCCGCGTCGGGATCGAACTCGACATAGAGGGACTTGCCCGTCAGTTGCTCCGTCGTCATGCCGAGCGCCTTGGCGCGCTCGTCCTGCGTCATTTTCTTGAGTTCTGCGTCGCTTACGCTTGCCATACCCGGACCTCCTCGTCGTAGGGATCATACGTGTCGATTTCCTGCGGCAGGATCGCGCGGATCGCCACCTCTTCGCTCGCCATCGCGATCAAGTCGTCGCTCTCGTAGAGGACGAGCGGTTTCGCGGCCATCGTGTCCTTGGCCATGCCGAGCTGATCCTTGGTGGCCACCAGGTAGGTGAACACGCCGTCGATCTCGTCGATCGACTTGCGCAGGCTCTCCTCGAGGCTGATGCCGTTGGCGAGGTTGTGCGCCGTATAGACCGCCAGAAGCTCGCTGTCGCAATTCGACATGAAACGGTGGCCCTTGCGCTCCATCTCGCGGCGCATGATCCAGTAGTTCGTGATCTGGCCGTTATGGACCACGCTCACGTCATTGTAGGGAAAGGCCCAGTAAGGGTGCGCAGATTTGATGTCGACATCCGACTCGGTCGCCATCCGCGTATGGCCGATGCCATGCGTGCCCTGGAAATCGTTGAGCCCGTAGGCCTCCGACACGACCTTGGCGTCGCCCAGATCCTTGATGAGCTCGAGACCGTTGCCCATCGACAGGATCTCGACACCTTCGGTCTCCTCCATATGGGCGGCCATCTCGCCGGTGTCATCGGGATGGGTGATGACATAGCGCAGCGAGTATTCGCGCGGCGCCTCCTTCGATTTGATCTTGGCGCCATGCTCCTCGAGGATGCGCTCGACTTCCTCGATCCGGTCCTCGATCACCTTGTGGATGCCCCGGCCGCGATCCATGTCCTCGGCCTCGGCCACTTTCAGGCGCATGATGAGCTCGCCCTCGGTCGGTTCGCCATAGACGGCATAGCCCGTGCTGTCCGGCCCCCGGTGTTTCAGAGCTTGCAGCATGGCGGTCATTTCCGAGCCGACCGAGCTGCTCTTGCCCCTGTGAATCAGTCCTGCAATTCCGCACATCTGGATGCGCCTCCTCACGTTTCAGGTTGCGTTGCTGTCGTGACGGCGAGCCCGGGCCCGCCGCCGCCGATCCTCTCGAAGTGTCGTCAGGGAAGACACTCCATGTAAGTATCCGAGTCCCAATCCGTCACGGTGGACATGAAACGCGCATACTCATCGTATTTGTACTCGTGGAACAGGCGATACATCTCGCCCGGCATCCCGCGCTGCACCACCTCATCGTTCTTCAGGAACTCGAGCGCCTCCCCAAGGCTCATGGGCAGCTTCTTGACGTCCTTGCCATCCTTGATCGCCTGGTAGATGTTGCGCTCCTCCGGCTTGCCGGGGTCGAGCTTGTTGTCGATCCCGTCATCCATCGCGGCCAGAAGCGTGGTGCCCATGAGATAGGGGTTCACCATCGAATCGACCGACCGGTATTCGAACCGCCCCGGCGCCGAGACGCGCAGACCCGTCGTCCGGTTCTGGAATCCCCAGTCGGCAAAGACCGGCGCCCAGAAACCCGTATCCCAGAGCCGGCGATAGCTGTTGACGGTCGAGCAACCCACGGCGGTCAGCGCCTGAAGGTGATGGACCACGCCCCCGATCGCCTCGAGGCCCTCCTTGCCGGGCATCTGCGGGTCGTCATCGTCGGGCATGAAGGTGTTCTCACCACCCTTCACATACATGTAATTGTCGCGCATCCCCGGCAGGTCGTCGGGGTCGTTGCCGCATTTCACGAACTCGTCCTCGCCGCCACGCCACAGGCTCATGTTGTGGTGACACCCGCTCGCCGAAACGCCCATGAAAGGTTTCGTCATGAAACAGGCGAAGATACCGTTCTCGCGTGCGACCTGCGCACAGATCTGGCGGTAGGTGGTCAGACGGTCGGCATTGCGCAGCACGTCGTCGAACATCCAGTTCAGCTCGAGCTGCCCCGGCGCGTCCTCATGGTCGCCCTGGATCATGTCGAGACCCATCTTCCGCGCGTAGCGGATCACCTGCATCGACACGGGCCGCAGGCTTTCGAACTGGTCGATGTGATAGCAGAAGGGCTTGGAATATCCGTCCTTGGGCTTGCCGTTCTCGTCGAACTTGAGCCACATCATCTCGGGTTCGGTCCCGATGCGCAGCTTGCGACCGTGCTTCTTCTCGAATTCCTCGTGCATCCGGCGCAGGTTGCCGCGGCAATCGGCGGTCAGGTATCCGCCCGGATTTTCCTTCTCCTCGCGGTTGCGGAACAGCGTGCAGTAGAACCGCCCGATCTGCGGCGCCCAGGGAAGCTGCATGAAGGTTTCGGGCTCGGGAATCCCGATCAGCTCGGCGGCCTCGGGACCATAGCCCAGGTATTCGCCCGCGCGGTTTGTGAACAGGTTGACCGTCGCGCCGTAGACAAGCTGGAAGCCCTTCTTGGCGATGTTCTCCCAGTGATCGGCAGGGATCCCCTTGCCCATGATCTTGCCGGTGACCGACACGAACTGCAGATACAGATACTCGATGCCCTTGTCATCGATCATCTTGCGGACTTCCTTGATCTTCTCGTCGCGCCCTTCGGCGTCTACAAATCTTTCGAGGTCGGTTTCGGCCACTGTCTTCACTCCTTGCTGGTCTCGTCGCGGGCCTTCTCCGGGCCGCACGGTCTGGATTGCTTGGTTATCGTTGCGGTAAAGCCCGGCCCCTCCCACGGCCCTCCGATCATTTCGGGATCACGTCTTGTGACCGGCGTCACTCGGTGAAATACGCAATCCGGTTCGCGCAGTTCGCCAGACCGTTCGATGCGGAGGTCGGACTGCGCGACCTGACCTGACGTTAGAAAAGAATCAATCCAATACGCAACCTTTTTTGAGCCAATATCGCGAAGTTTCTGGACATTGCCCTATCATTGGATCAAAATTGGATCATACTTGGAAGGAAATTGCATGAGTAAGCTTGGGTCTGCCGACATCGCGTCCCTCCTTCGGCGCGAGATCGCCAGGGGAACTTTCCGACAGCACGAGCGTCTCCCGGCGTCGCGGCAGATGGCCGAAACCTACGGTGTGGCGCGCAACACCCTGCGCGAGGCGCTGATCCAGCTCGAACGCGAGGGGCTGATCACCACACGCCCCGGAAGCGGCACCTACGTCACGCACGAGCCCGGCACCCAGACCATCGAGGCGGTCCAGAACGCCAACCCGCTCGAACTCATCGACGCGCGCTTCGCGCTCGAGCCGCATATCTGCCGGCTCTGCGTCCTGCATGGGCGGCAAGCCGATTTCGAGGAGCTCGAGGCGCTTTGCGACCAGATGGAAGAGGCGGTCGAGGACCCCCGGGCCTTCGCGGAGGCGGATACCGATTTTCACCGCGCGCTCGCGACCTCGACCAACAACAATCTGCTGATCTGGGTCATCGGGCAGATCAACTCCGTGCGCGCGATGGACGAATGGACGCGGATGCGGCACCTGACGCTCAACCCCGACATCATCCGCCAGTACAACATCCAGCATCGCGCCATCCTCGACGCGATTCGCGCGCGCACCCCCGAGGAGGCCGCAACGCGCATGAAGGAACATCTCGAAACGGCGCGCCTGTCGCTCACCCGCGCGGCCAATGCCTGAGCGGAGATGGGGTCAGGCCTGCGCCGCCGTCTGGAGCCAGTTGATGTAGATCCGCTCGGCGATCTCGTTGAAGCCGGCCATGCCGGCCTCGGCGCGCTCCTTCATCCGGGCCGCGCCGTCCTTGCCGAGCGCCTCGATCAGCGCGTCGCGATACTCCGGGATCTCGGCCCAGTTCATCACCGTGTCATGCTCGATCTCGACATGGAACTGCGCCGAATAGGCCCGCGTGCCCCATTTCATCGCCTGCACCGCGCAATCGGGCGAGGTGGCCAGGCATTGCGCCCCCGGCGGCATCTTCGTGACCTCGGCCGAGTGCCATTGCAGACATTGGAACCGTTCCGGCACCCCGTCGAAGAAGACGCCCGACGCGCCCGCCTCGGTCAATTGCACGTCCATGATACCGATCTCGGGCGTCTCCGAACGCGTCACCTCGCCTCCAAGCGCTTCGGCCAGAAGCTGATGACCGAGGCAGAGTCCAAGGAACGGCAGCCCCCGCTCTTCCACCGCCTCGCGGATGAAATCCTTCTCGTCGCGCAGCCAGGGATGCCGATCCTCCTGCCAGACATCCTGCGGCCCACCCATGACCCAAAGCGCGTCGAACCCCTCGAGACCGGGCAGCTTCTCGCCTTCGTCCAGTTCGACGGGGATCCATTCATGCCCGTCCTCGGCCAGGAATTTCCGGAAGATACCCGGATGCTCGACCTTCTCATGTTGCAGGACAAGTATTCTCATCGCGGTCCTCCCCTTCGCAACCGCGACCCTAAGCGCGCTTCGCGACCGCGCGCAAGACCAAGACATCGCCCAGGTGGCGGCCGGCACGTTTCCGATAGACGAAATCCGGTGCGCGTCTGCGACCCCGTCGGGCAACGCGCCATCACGTGGCGGGGTGGGGCCGTGTCACATGCGTCCGATACGGCGCGCCATGCGCATCGTCTGCTTGGCGCGCTTCGTCGTCTCGCCGGTGTCGGGTCCGCCTTCGCGGCTTCCCATCTGGCGTCCGACGGCGTCGATGCCGGCATTCACGCCGCGTCCGATCACGCGGCGCATGACCTGGCGGACAACCATATTGATGATCTGATTGGCGTTCATCGTCACTCTCCTCTGCCTCGGATGCACCATATAGGACCGCATCATGGCGATTTCAGGGCATCGGCGCGCAGCCTACCCGGATTCGCGGCAGCCCGATACCCGGCCTCTACCCCTCGAACATCTCGCCCTGGTCGTCGGCGGCCACGCCTTCCGCGTCGTCCTCGTCATCGTCCGCATCTTCGGGCATCCCGGGCAGCGCGCCGGGCGGCAGACGGTTGTCCAGAAGCCCTGCCGCGCGCAGCTCCTTCAATCCCGGCAGGTCACGCGCGCTCTCGAGCCCGAAATGCGCGAGGAACTCCTGCGTCACCACGAAAGTCACGGGCCGCCCCGGTGTCATCTTGCGTCGGCCGAAGCGGATCCACTCCATCTCGAGAAGTTGATCGACAGTGCCACGGCTCACCGACACGCCGCGGATCTCCTCGATCTCGGCACGCGTCACGGGCTGATGATAGGCGATGATCGCCAGCGTCTCGATCGCGGCCCGGCTGAGCTTGCGGGTTTCCACCGTTTCGCGTTGCATGAGAAACCCGAGATCCGGCGCGGTGCGCATCACCCACGCATCGCCCACGCGGTTCAAGGTCACGCCCCGCCCCTCGTAGCGCTTTCGCAGATGCACCAGCGCTTCGGCCGCGTCGCTGCCATGGGGCATCCGCGCGTTCAATTCGGAGACCGAAACCGGCTCGGCGCTGGCGAAGAGGATGGCCTCGACCATGCGCTCCTGCTCACCGATCGGCGGGGCCTCGAACAGGCTTTCCTTCGTGTTTTCCGTCTCTTCCGTCACGTTCCTAATCCCGACGCCGCACCGAGATCGGCGCGAATGTCTCGCTTTGGCGTATCTCCAGACGCCCCTCCTTGGCCAGTTCCAGCGCCGCCGCGAAGGTCGAGGCCGTGGCCGAGCGTCGCCGCGCCGGATCGCTGGTGAACCCTTCGGGCAGCCATGAGGCTATGTCCGTCCACTCGCCTGCATAACCGATCAGGCCGCGCATCCGGTCGAGCGCGGCCTCGAGCGAGAAGATCGAGTCGCGGTCGAGCGCGTAGGGCCGAAACTCGTCTTTCGTGCGGATACGCGCATAGCCTTGCGTGAGGTCGAGAAGCGTCGCGGTATACGTCACCTTGCGCACCCGGGCCACGTCCTCGGGCAGCCCGCGCGCGAAGAAGTCCCGCCCCAGCCTGTCGCGCGCCATGAGCCGCGCGGCCACCTCGCGCATCGCCTGCAACCGCTCCAGTTGAAAGGCCAGATGCGCGGCCATCTCCTCGCCGCTCGGCCCCTCCTCGGCCGGGTCCGGCGGCAACAGCAGGCGCGACTTGAGGAAGGCGAGCCAGGCGGCCATCACCAGGTAATCCGCCGCCAGCTCGATCCTGAGCGCGCGCGCCTTCTCGACGAAATGCAGGTATTGCTCGGCCAGTTGCAGGATCGAAATCCTGCGCAGATCCACCTTCTGCGTGCGCCCCAGCGTCAGCAGAAGGTCGAGCGGCCCCTCGTAGCCATCCACGTCGATGATCAGCGCCTCGGCGGCCATCCGTTCGGCCACGCTCTGCGCGGGATCGAGCTGCGCGCCCTGCGCTTCGCTGTCGTCGGTAAAGGTGTCGGACATGCCTGCGCCGGCCCCCGGCCTCATTGCAATTGCGCAAGCTTGGCCTTCAGCGCCGAAATGTCAACCTCGCCGGGGTCGATCCGCCGGGCCAGCGCCGACTCGGCCCGCGCATGCGCCGCAGCGGTCATCCGTCCCGCCGCCCCGGCCACCGCGCGCCGCGTCTCCAGCGGCGCATTGCACAAGAGGACCACGTCGCAGCCTGCGTCAAGCGAGGCCCGCGCCAGCGCGTCGGGCGTCCCGCTCAGCGCCTTCATCGAGATGTCGTCGGTCATCAGAAGCCCATCGAAGCCGATCACCTCGCGCATGAGCCGCACCATCTCGCGCGACAGCGTCGCGGGCCGGTCGTCACAGGCCTCGTAGACCACGTGCGCCGTCATCGCCATGGGCAGGTCGGCCAACGCCGCGAAAGGCGCGAAATCCACGTCCGTGAGCGCGTCAAGCGGCGCCTCGACGCGCGGCAGGTCGAGATGGCTGTCAGAGGTCGCGCGGCCATGACCGGGGATGTGCTTCATGACCGGCAAGACGCCACCCTCCAGCAGCCCGTCGGCCACCGCCCTTCCGATCCGCGCCACCTCCGCCGGATCGTCGCCATAGCAGCGGTCGGTCAGGAAATCGTGAGTATGAGGCGTAATCACGTCGACGAGCGGCGCGCAATTGCTGTCGATGCCGAGCGCACGCAGCTCCGCCGCCATGATCCGCGATCGCAGATGCATGACCTCGGCGGCCTGCTCGCCCGCGCGGCGGATTTCCTCGAGCGGCGGTCGCCACTCGGACCATTCCGGTGGGCGCAACCGCTGCACGCGGCCTCCCTCCTGGTCGATGGTGATGACGGCGTCGCGCCCCACCGCCTCGCGCATCTCGTCGCAAAGGGCGCGCACCTGGTCGGGGCTCTCGATGTTGCGCCCGAACAGGATGAAGCCGAACGGATCGGCATCGCGGAAGAACGCCTTCTCCTCGTCGTCGAGGCGGAGCCCCGATGCATCGAGGATCGTCGCGCCGAAGGCGGCCATTACCGGGTGACCACCGGGATACATTCGGCCCGCTCGGAGACGAGCGCCGAGCAGAAACGCCGCGCATCGGCCAGGTCGTCGAAGCCCATGGCGCGCAGGCGATAGAAGGTGCGCCCGCCGCTCTGGGCGCGCTGGATCACGCGGGATTTCCCGTCGAGGTAATCGCCGAACCGCGCGGCAAGCCGCGTCCATTCCTCGCGCGCGATCTCCTCGCTGGTGAACGCGCCCAGTTGCGCAAGGCGCGTGCCGACGGGAATGCTCTCGGCATCCACTTCCTCGGCTTCGCCAGCCTGCGCGGCGGTCTCGATCACTTCTGTGGGCCGTGTCCCGGCGCCAAGCGAGGCGGGGCGCACCTTCGGCCTGAGCGATCGGGCAAGGCTTCCATCCGCGCGCACCGGGGCCTCGACCTCCATGGCCGCGGGCTGAACCGTCTCAAGCGGCTCCACTCCCTCGGCCAGCGCATCGGCCAGCGCGTTCATCGTCGCCGCGTCATCTGTCTCGACCGCGGCCACGGCTTCCGCGCCCTCCTCTGTGTCATCCTGCATTGCCTCGGCCTCCGCGACCACCGGCGCCTCCTCGAAACTGAGGTCGAGCGGCTCGGGCGCAAGGATCAGCCTGTCCGCCGGATCGGCGGCGGTGCCGGCGGCGGCCACGTCGTTGACCGAGAAACCCTGGTGCTGGGCCTGCTGGCCACCCGGCTCCTCCGGCGCGATCCGCATCGGCCCGGCGGCGGCCTTGACCACCGGCACGCCGCTCACGTCGCGCGTCATCGTGCGCACGCCCCAGACCGTCATCCCGATCACGAGCGCAAGCGACGAGATCGCGCCCACGAGATATGTCGCTCTTTGAAGGCCACCGCCCTGCTGGCCGTTCTCGGACGCGGCTCCGGGCCGCGACGCGTGTATCTGTGCCATGTTCTGCCCCTTGCGGCACGTACCCCCTGCCTGTGGGGTCCGGGCCGTCTCCGCCTCGGTTGTCCGGCCACGTGTCGCGCGCGGTTTTCCTACCGCATCTCCTGGGCCGGTGTGACGCCCAAGATACCAAGACCTGCCGAAATGACAACGGTTGCGGCCCGGACCAGCGCGATTTTCGCCTGTGTTGTAGCTGCGTCACCCTCCTGGAGGAAGCGCAAGGCCGGATCGTCATGGCCCCGGTTCCAGAGCGCGTGCAGCTCGCTCGCCAGGTCGTAGAGGTAGAAGGCCACCCTGTGCGGTTCATGCGTGCGCCCGGCGATCTCCACGAGGCGCGGCCATTCCGCGATCTTGCGCGCAAGCGACAACTCCGCCTCGTGGCCGAGGATCGACAGGTCGGCGCCCGCCAGCGTCGCCTCGTCCACGTCGATGCCGGCCGCTTCGGCCTTTCGCATCACCGACGCGACCCGCGCATGGGCGTATTGCACGTAGAAGACCGGGTTCTCCTTCGATTGCTCGACGACCTTGTCGAAATCGAAGTCGAGCGGCGCGTCGTTCTTGCGGGTAAGCATGTGGAACCGCGTCACGTCGGCGCCCACCATGTCTACGACGTCGCGCAACGTCTCGAAAGTCCCCGCGCGCTTCGACATCTTGAAGGGCTTGCCGTTGCGATAGAGCTTCACCAGTTGCGTGAGCTTGATGTCGAGCGGCACGCGCCCGTCCGAGAGCGCCGAGACCGCCGCCTTCATCCGCTTCACATACCCGCCGTGATCGGCGCCGAACACATCGATGAGCGCATCGAAACCACGGGAGATCTTGTCGTAGTGATAGGCTATGTCCGGCGCGAAATAGGTCCAGGACCCGTCGGATTTCTTCACTGGCCGGTCCACGTCGTCGCCATGTGCGGTCGACCGGAACAGGGTCTGCTCGCGCGGCTCCCAGTCGTCGGGCACCTTGCCCTTGGGCGGCTCGAGAACACCCTCGTAGATGAGGCCCTTCTCCTCCAGCACCTCGAGCGCCGCCTCGATCCGGCCGGTGCCGTAGAGCGATTTCTCGGAATAGAACACATCCATCTCGACCCCGAGCGCCTTCAGGTCCGCGCGGATCAGGTCCATCATCGCGTCCGTCGCGAAATCCCGCACCTCAACGAGCCAGACGTCCTCGGGCTGGTCCACATAGGCGTCGCCCACCTTGTCCTTGAGTGCCGCCCCCACCGCGATCAGGTAGTCGCCCGGATAGGTGCCGTCCTCGAAGGCCACCTTCTGCCCATGCGCCTCGAGGTAACGGAGATAGACCGACCGGGCGAGCACATCGACCTGCGCGCCACCGTCGTTGATGTAGTATTCGCGCGTCACCTCGTGGCCGGTGAAATCAAGCAGGCTTGCCAGCGCATCTCCGAACACCGCGCCCCGCGTGTGGCCCACATGCAGCGGGCCGGTGGGGTTCGCGCTCACGTATTCGACGTTGACCCGGCGCCCCTGCCCCATCTCCGAGCGTCCGAAATCGGCACCCGCCTTCAACGCGGCGCGCAGCACCCCGTGCCATTCTCCATCCGCCAGCCGCAGGTTGAGAAATCCCGGTCCCGCCACCTCGGCGCTCTCGATCCGCGGATCATCGGCAAGCTTGGCGGCCAGCACCTCGGCGATGTCGCGCGGCTTGAGGCCCGCGGGCTTGGCCAGCACCATCGCGGCATTGGTCGCCATGTCGCCATGCAAAGGATCACGCGGCGGCTCGACCGTGACGTTATCGAGCGCGAGGCCCGCCGGAAGCGTGTCCTCGTCCATCATCGTCTCGAGCGCGGCGATCACGGCGCCACGGATTTCGGTAAACAGGTTCATGTCTCTCGCGCCTCGCTTGGGGTTGGGCCGGGTTTACCACCGCCACGGGCCGCGTCAACGGGCTAGCCTTCAACCCTGCCCTGCATCCTCCGATCCGGCGCGCGCCACCTCCTCGGCGGCGCCCTCCGCGGCTTCAGCGGCTTCTTTCGCCTCTGCCGAGCCCTCCTCGACGGGCGGCGCGAAATAGACGAGATGCCATCCCTCCCAGCCTTTCAACTCCGTGTCCTTCGCAATGAGGCGCAGCGACTTGCCCGCTTCGACTTCGGCCAGCGGCACAGCCTCCGGGTTGGCCTCGCGCCAAAGGTCGAGCTCATCCTCCGCCCCGGTCCATTCCACGGCCTGGACTTCCCACCCCTCGGTCATGCGCCGCCCGATATCGAGATAGCCAAGCCCGTCGCAGATCGTCCGGCCGCCCAGCGTGGCCGGCATGGCATAGCGACGGTGCTCCTGCTTGGCGGGCTGAAGCTGGTACACGTTCTCGTGCCCGAACTCGGGCGCCAGATCGGTGGTGACAAGCGTGTTGAGCGCGTCATTGTCGCTCAGCGCCACGATGCGGCCGTAGCTGATGAACTCGACCCCGTGTTCGGCGGCTTCCGAGAGGATGTTGCCCACGAAGATCGGCAGGCCCGCCTCGCGCGCGCTGCGCAGCCGCGTGCGGTTCGCATCGGCCAGCAGGACGGGCACGTCAAGCCGCTTGAGCGCCTCCGCGAAGGCCGCCGAGAAGCGCGAGCCACCCGCGAAGATGACCCCGGGCACCTGCGCCGCGCTGAGACCCAGCGCCCGCGCGAGCGGAGACATCGTGAAGCCGTGCAGGATCACCGTCGCGCCGACAAGACCGAAGGCCAGCGGCGTGAGGCGCACCGCGTCTTCCACACCGCCTTCCACGAGCCGCTGCGCGAACAGCCCCGCGACCGCGACCAGCACCACGCCGCGCGGCCCGGTGAAGCCAACGAGGATCCGCTCTTTCCACGGGATATGCGTGCCGATGAACGACAGAAGCACCGTCGCGGGCCGCACCAGCAGGATCACCACGGTCACGAAGGCAAGGGCGCGCCAGTCGAGCGCGAAAAGCGTCTCGGGTGTCATCGACGCGGCCAGCAGCACGAAGACCCCCGAAACGAGCAGGATCGTGGCATGTTCCTTGAACCGGCGCAGCTCGTCATAACTGGGCAGGTCCGCATTCGCGATCCAGAGACCCATCACCGTCACCGCCAGCAGCCCGCTTTCGTGCAGAAGCGCGTCCGACAGGGCGAAGGTACCCAGCACGAAGGCAAAGAGAAGCGGAACCTTCATGAATTGCGGCACCAGTTCGCGGCGGAACGCCCGCACCACGCTCCATCCGGCCACGACGCCAAGCACGACGGCCACGGAAATCCCGATTGTCATGTCCCAGATCGCGTCGCCGATGGTTTCGGCCGCGCGCAGGACGAGGACCAGCTCGAAGGCGATCACCGCGGCCAGCGCCCCTATCGGATCGTTGACGATCGCTTCCCAATGGAGAAGCTGCGCAGGTCGCCGCGGCAGGCGCGCCTGCCGCAGAAGCGGCGCGATGACCGTGGGGCCGGTCACGATCATGATGCCGCCGAAGACGACCGAGGACTCCCAGCTGAGGCCCGCGACGAAATGCAGCGCCATCGTCGACAGGAACCACCCCAGCGGCGCGCCGATGATCACGAGGCGTCGCACCCCCTCTGCCGCGCCCCGCAGACCATGGAGGTTGAGCGTGAGGCCGCCCTCGAAGAGGATGATCGCCACCGCGACCGAGATCATCGGGCCGACCAGTTCGCCTATGTCGCGGGCCGGGTCGAAGATACCCAGCACCGGACCCACCAGCAGCCCGCCCAGCAGCATCAGCACGATGGCGGGCATCCTGAGCCGCCACGCGATCCATTGCGACCCGACGCCGATCGCTCCCACCAGCGCGAAGGCCATGACCGGGGACAGGGCCCCGTCCGCTGCCGCTTCTACCGCCATGCCCTCTCCCCGCTGTTTCGATCGCCCAGGAAACGGGCGTGGCTCTGATAGGCGAACCGGTCCGTCATTCCCGCGATGTAATCCGCCACGAGCCGCGCCCGCGCGGTCTCGTCCCCGGCCTCGTCTATATCCGGCTGCCATTCACGCGGCAGGTGCTCCGGCCGATCCATGTAGAACGCGAAGAGATCGCGGACCACCTTCGTCACCCCCTCGCGCATCTCCATGATACGCGGTGCGCGGTACATGCGCGTGAACAGGAACTCCCGGATGACCCTCAGATCGCGCCAGAGCGCGTCCGAGAAAAGGATCGCCGGCCGGCCAAGGTGACGGATGTCATCGGCCGACCCCGCCCCGCTCGCGCCCAGCACCTCCCGCGAGCGGTCGATCACATCGCCTACCATCGTGCCGAAAACCCTCCTGAGCGCCTCGTGCCTGCGCCGCACCGGCGCCAGACCGGGATAGGCCGCATCCACCTCGGCATAGCACGCACCGACGATGGGCAGGTCATAAAGCTCTTCCTCGGCGAATAGTTCCGCGCGCAGCCCGTCATGCAGATCATGGTTGTTGTAGGCGATATCGTCCGAAAGCGCCGCCACCTGCGCCTCGGCACTCGCATAGGTGTGCAATTCGAGATCGTGACGCGCGTCGTATTCGGCCAGCGCGTAGGGCAAGGGCCGCGCCACCGGCCCGTTATGCTTGGCCAGCCCCTCCAGCGTCTCCCACGTGAGATTGAGCCCGTCGAACTCGGCGTAATGCCGCTCGAGCGTGGTCACGATGCGCACCGCCTGCGCGTTGTGGTCGAACCCGCCATGCGGCGCCATCAGCGCGTCGAGCGCATCCTCGCCCGTGTGCCCGAAGGGCGTGTGGCCCAGGTCATGCGCCAACGCCACCGTCTCGGTCAACTCGGAATTGAGCCCGAGCGCACCTGCGATCGTCCGCGCCACCTGCGCCACCTCGATCGAATGGGTGAGGCGCGTGCGGAAATAGTCGCCCTCGTGCTCCACGAAAACCTGGGTCTTGTGCTTGAGCCTGCGAAACGCGCTCGAATGGATGATCCGGTCGCGGTCCCTCTGGAAGCACGAGCGGAACGCGCTCTCCTCCTCCGCGATGAGCCGGCCGCGCGTGCTGTCGGGCCGCGCGGCAAAGCGTGCCGTCATGCCTCGTTCCTTGTCGCCTGTCCCTGCGGCGCTTATATTGCACCTAAACGCATCAATCCCAAGCGGAATTAGGACCCATGCAACTCCCTCCCAAGGTCACCCCCCGCGCCTTCGAACGCCTGGCCGAGATCGGGGCGGGCGCACAAGGCCAGGCGCTGCGCGTCGCGGTTGAAGGCGGCGGATGCTCGGGGTTCCAGTACGAGATCAAGCTCGACGCGCCTGCCGAGGACGACGTCGTCCTCGAAGGTCACGGCGAGCGGGTCGTGGTCGATTCGATCTCGCTGCCGTTCCTCGCAGGCGCCACCATCGACTTCACCGAGGAACTGATCGGCGCGCGCTTCACCATCGACAACCCCAACGCGTCAAGCTCCTGCGGCTGCGGCACGTCCTTCTCCATGTAGCCCTGAAAGCCGTCACTCCGCCGGCACGACCCGCGTGGCCCGGCGGGTCTCGAGCGTCTGGTCGAGGATGAGCCAGGCGCCCGCCGCCACCATGATCGCTGCGCCCGCGAAGACCATGACTCCCGGCACCTCTCCGAAAGCCAGCGCGCCCAGGGCGACCATCCAGACGAATTGCAGGTTCATGAGCGGCGTCACCACGTAGGCCGGGAGCGCGCGCAACGCCGCCACCAGCACCCACCGCGCGCCGAAAAGAAGCGTCGCGTAACCCGCGGCCCAGCCCAGGTCGGCAAGGCCCATCGGCCGCCACACGAAGGGAAGCGCGGCCAGCATCGCGACCGCGAGGCCCAGGTTGGGATAGAAGACCTGCGCCAGCAGGTTGTCGTCGCGGCGCCCGATATAGCGCGACGCGACCATCGACACGGTCCCAAGCGCCACCGCGAGAAGGGCCACGAGATGCCCCGCTCCCATATCGCTCAGCCCGCCGGGAAAGAGGCACCACACCCCCAGCAACCCCAGCATCAGCGCGGCCCAGGCCTGCGAGCGCACCTCCTCGCCGAGGACCGGGCCCGAGACGAGCGCGGTCATCAGCGGGATGAGCGCGATGAACAGGAACACCTCGGCGAAGGGCAGCAGGCGAAAAGCGTGGTAGAACGCGACCGACCCGGCCACCGTCGCCACCACCCGCACCGCCATCGCCCCCGGACAGGCGGTGCGCATCCCCCGCCGGCGCGGCCCCCGGGCATTGGCGGCAAGCGCGAGCGCCGCCACGATGAAGCCCGATACCGCGAAAAGCTGCGGCGCGGCATAGGCTTGTCCGAAGAGCTTGGTGATCGCGTCGGCACCCGCGATGAGCGCGGTATAGAGCGCCGTGAGCGCGACGCCCATCGTGATCGCGGCCCCGCCCGCATGCGGTCTCATGCGCCGATCCCCGTCAGGCCCACGCGCGCGAAGCCGTGGAAGAAACGGTCGAACCGTCCCGTCGCCGCTTCCGCGGCCGCCAATGCGGCCTGTGCCTCGTCCGACAGCCGGTCGGAAACCCGCTCGCGCATCTTGTCCCAGTCACCGCTCCGCGCCGCGCCGAGCGCATATATGCATTCCGACAATTCGCGCAGAGGCCCCGATTGCGGTCGCGCCCGGCGGAACACGATGCGCCCTTCGGGCATCTGCCCGGCGAACCCGCCCTCATCGGTCGTTTCCATGTACCAGTTGAGCATCAGGAACTCGTGATAGTCATCCGCGACCGATCCGGCCTCGTCACCCTCCACCGAGAACTGCGTGAGCTGCTGGCGGAGCCAGATGTCCCAGACCTCGGGCGGCGTTTCACCGGCAAAGCGCAGCGCGATGCAGATTTCGGCCAGCAGATCCGCGTTGAAATCGAGAAACGCGAGCGTTCCCGCGAAAAGCAGGCTCTCGCGCATCGCCTCGTCGATCCCCGGATCGCGACGGCCGTATTCCGAAAGGTAGAAAATGATGTGGGTCAGCTCGTAGGCGGCTTTCTTGTTGGGCATCGCGAAGGTCTCGGAGCGTCCTGCGAACCGCCGCAGCCGCGCCTCGAGCGCCGCGCCATCCCCCACCGGATCGACACCCCGGCGCAGACACAGCCGCCGGGCCTCGGCACGTTGCAGATCCGACAGTTCCGCCTCGACGAGGCCCTGTCGCGCGACCCATTCGACCAGTCGCGCCCCCTTCTCGCCCTCCATGCCCAGATCCTCAAGGTCGAGGCAGAGCGAAAGCAGGAAACGGTAGTATTGCGGAAAGAAGCCCATCCGCATTTCGATCTCGTCATGGAATCGCTCATGCGTGGCAAGTGCCCCCCGGTCGGGCTGCGCGCCGGTGCATTCCAGGATGTTGAGAAGCTCCGCGTTCTCCTTCAGCCAGAAGACATCGTCCTCGCTCCGCCGATGATGCGCGAACCCCTCCAAGAGCACCGCTTGCCGTGCGGCCGGACCGTTTTGCCTGTAGGGAACATTCAGACGGACGACGTTTTCCATGGGATACTCCTGTCACGTTCTGCAGGGGTCCGGCGGCCTTGCGCGGCCCCGCGTCGCGGGAAGCCGGCGCGCCGGCTTCCCGCGTTTCGTCGGATCAGAGGCTCGACGTGAACATCTCGACCGCGTCACCGTCAGCGGCTTCCGTGGCGCGCGGCGCGAGGCTCGAGGTGAACATCTCGACGGCGTCGCCCGAGCGCGCTTGCGTGCCGGTGGGCGCCAGGCTCGACGTGAACATCTCCACCGCATCGCCCGACTGCGCCTCGGTCGCCGTCGGCGCGAGGCTCGAGGTGAACATCTCCACCGCGTCACCGGACGCCGCCTGTGTCCCGGCGGGTGCGAGGCTCGAGGTGAAGAGACCCGTCGCGTCCCCGCTGAGCGCGACGACATTGCCCGAGGGCGCCAGGCTCGACGTGAACATCTCGACCGCGTCGCCCGACTTGGCTTCGGTTGCCGTGGGCGCGAGGCTCGACGTGAACATCTCCACGCCCTCACCCGCCGTCATGCCGCGCGCCGCGACCGGACCCAGCGACGAGGTGAAGAGGCCCGTGGCATCGCCCGAGGTCACGTCCGCGCTCATGCTCGGTGCCAGCGACGAAGTGAAGGCCTCGACCGCGCCGCCATCGTGCAGGCTCGTTGAAACCGCCTCCCCGCGTGCTTCGGAAGTGTCGATCGTGAACTCGTCTTTAAGTTGCGTCAGCATTGTTTATCTCCCCAGATTTATGCGTTGCAGACCCTGAAACGGTTGCACGTTATGCGTGTTTGTCTAGAAAGAATTTCCACCTTTGATTTTATCCACATCGAGTTTAATCGTTCAACTTCGCCGGGTATCACGCTGCAGTATCTTGAGTTTCTCCGATCATTCGCCATCACTACTCGAGCGGAAAAAATTTTGACCTGTGGATAAATACCGCGACGAGCAGCACGGAACCCCGTTACAACTTGTGCGGGTATTTGCACAAAGGGTTAGCGAATGGTTAATGCACGGCCCGACCGGCTCCACGATTCGCCCGCCCTTGCCCCCGCGATCCGTCTGCGCGATAGACGAAAGCAACGGGCCGGAGGGGGACGTCTCATGAAGATCGCCAGTTTCAACATCAACGGCATCAAGGCACGCCTCTCCGCCCTTGGCGACTGGCTCGACGAGGCGCAGCCCGACGTCGTCCTCCTGCAGGAGATCAAGTCCGTCGACGAGGGCTTCCCGCGCGAACCCTTCGAGGATCGCGGCTACGTCGTTGAAACCCACGGCCAGAAAAGCTTCAACGGGGTTGCCATCCTGTCGAAACTCCCGCTCGAAGACGTGACGCGCGGCCTTCCGGGCGACGACGCGGACGACCAGGCCCGCTGGATCGAGGCCACCGTCATGGGCGACACGCGGCCCGTGCGCGTCTGCGGCCTCTACCTGCCCAACGGCAATCCCGCACCGGGTCCGAAATACGACTACAAGCTCGCATGGATGAAACGTCTCGAGGACCGCGCGCGCGAACTCCTCGCGCTCGAGGAGCCGTTTCTCATGGCGGGCGACTATAACGTCATTCCGCAGGATGAGGATGCGAAGAACCCCGAGGCATGGCGCGAGGACGCGCTCGCCCTGCCGCAAACCCGCGCCGCCTTTCGCCGGATCGTGAATCTTGGGCTCACCGACGCGTTCCGCGCCCGCACCCGTGGTCCCGGCCATTACACGTTCTGGGACTACCAGGCCGGCGCCTGGAACCGCGATCACGGAATCCGCATCGACCATTTCCTGCTGGGTCCGGCCTGCGCCGACCTGCTCACAGACTGCCAGATCGACCGCCACGTCCGCGGCGGCGAGAAACCGTCGGACCACGTGCCCATCTGGGTGACCCTCGACGCCTGAGGAGGGCCCGGCATGGACAATTTGCGCGGTGCGCTTCTCATGGTGCTGGCCATGGCGGGCTTCGCCATCGAGGACAGTTTCGTCAAGTATCTCTCCCTCACGCTCTCGGTGGGGCATATCCTCATGCTCTTCGGCCTCGGTGGCACGGCGGTCTTCGCCACCATCGCCTTGGTCAGTCGCGACAGGCTCTTTCCGCGCGACGCGCTGCGTGCCCCGCTCCTGCTGCGCAACCTGGGCGAACTGCTCGCGGCGCTCAGCTTCGTGACCGCGCTCTCGCTCGCCGACCTCTCGGTGGTCTCGGCCATCCTCCAGGCCCAGCCACTCGCCATCACGCTGGCCGCCGCGCTTTTCCTCGGCGAGACCGTCGGCTGGCGACGCTGGAGCGCCATTGCCATCGGCTTCGCGGGTGTCCTGCTCATCATCCGCCCCGGTCTCTCGGGGTTCACGCCGGTCTCCCTCCTGCCGGTGATCGCGGTCTTCGCACTCGCCCTGCGCGACCTCGCCACCCGCTTCACTCCGGCGACCGTAACGTCGCGCATCATCTCGGCCTACGGTTTCGCAACGCTCGTTCCGGCGGGGGTCGGCCTCTGCCTCGTGACGGGCGAGCCCCTCATGCCGCCGGACTTTCCGCTCTGGGCGTTCGTCCTCGGGATCGGCTTCGGCTGCGCGGGCTATTACGGCGTGGTGGCGGCGATGCGCGTGGGCGAGGTCTCATTCGTGTCGCCCTTCCGCTATTCCCGCCTGCTCTTCGCGCTCATCCTCGGCATCGTCGTTTTCGCCGAGCGTCCTGACCTCTTCACCTATCTCGGATCGGCACTGATCATCGGCTCGGGCATCTACACGATTCTCCGCGAACGCCGCCTCGCCCGGCGCGGACGGACGCGGATCGCGGGCGGAACGGCCCCGTTATCGTGAACATCCGCCCCTGTTAGCGCGACCAGCCCGCGTTCCCTTTTCCGCCGTTCCTTGCTATGGACGCGCGCACCCAAAGGCATTTTTCAGGACAGGACCCCATGAGCATCATCATCGACATCCACGCCCGCGAAATCCTCGACAGCCGCGGCAATCCCACGGTCGAGGTGGACGTGATCCTCGAGGACGGCACGATGGGCCGCGCCGCCGTGCCCTCGGGCGCCTCGACAGGTGCCTACGAGGCCGTCGAGCGGCGCGACGGCGACAAGGCACGCTACATGGGCAAGGGGGTGCTCGAGGCCGTGGCCTCGGTGAACGGCGAGATCGCCGAGACGCTCCTGGGCTTCGACGCGACCGAACAGGTCGCCATCGACGAGGCGATGATCGAGCTCGACGGTACCGACAACAAGGCCCGCCTCGGCGCCAACGCGATCCTCGGGGTCAGCCTCGCCACCGCCAAGGCCGCGGCCGACTTCTGTACCCAGCCGCTCTTTCGCTACGTGGGTGGCACCTCGGCCCGCGTCCTGCCCGTGCCGATGATGAACATCATCAACGGCGGCGAGCATGCCGACAATCCGATCGACATCCAGGAATTCATGATCATGCCCACCGCCGCGGACAATATTCGCGACGCGATCCGCATGGGCGCCGAGGTCTTTCACACCCTCAAGAAGGAACTCTCGACCGCCGGCCTCGCCACTGGCGTGGGCGATGAGGGCGGCTTCGCCCCCAACATCGCCTCGACCCGCGAGGCGCTCGATTTCATCCTCAAATCCATCGAGAAGGCGGGCTACAAGCCGGGCGAGGACATCCACCTCGCGCTCGATTGCGCCGCGACCGAGTATTTCCGCGAGGGCAGGTATCACCTCTCGGGCGAAGGCAAGACGCTTTCATCGGACGAGAACGTCGCCTATCTCAAGGCGCTCGTCGCCGATTACCCGATCATCTCGATCGAGGACGGCATGGCCGAGGACGACTGGGACGGCTGGATCGCCCTCACGCGCGAGATCGGCGACAAGGTGCAACTCGTGGGCGACGACCTCTTCGTCACGAACCCCACCCGCCTGGCCGAAGGCGTCGCCAACGGCGCGGCCAACTCGATGCTCGTCAAGGTCAACCAGATCGGCAGCCTGACGGAAACCCTGCGCGCCGTCGAGATGGCCCACCGCGCGCGCATGACCAACGTCATGTCCCACCGCTCTGGCGAGACCGAGGATGCCACCATCGCCGACCTCGCCGTCGCCACCAATTGCGGCCAGATCAAGACCGGCTCGCTCGCGCGGTCCGACCGCCTCGCGAAATACAATCAGCTCATCCGCATCGAGGAAACACTCGGCGAAAGCGCCGTCTACGCAGGCAACTCGATACTGCGCGCGTGAAAGTGAAAAAGGGCGTGCGGGGATCCCGCACGCCCTTCCATCATGAAACCCCCTGCGAGGGAACGTCTTACGGGCACGGCGCCTCGTAATAGGTGCCGTCGCCGCGGGCATAGGCACAGATCTTGCGCTGGTTGTTCTGCGCGACCACGGTGCCCGCTGCGGCCCCGCCAAGCGCGGAAATCAGTTTCCAGTCACTGTCGGCTCCAAGCGCCTCGGCGGTAATGAGGCCTGCCGCGGCCCCGCCCGCTGCGCCAGCGACGGTGCGCTGGTTGGTCGTCATGTTCTCACATGCCCCGAGCGTCATGACTGCCGCCCCTGCTGCTCCGATAATCCAGTTTTTCATGACATCCATCCTTTCGCATTGCGTTTCGGTGTCGACGTCAGAAACGCAGCGGATAGCGCGAAGTTCCAGCAATTTTGTAAAATGCGCGGAATTCGGCGGATGACGCGGGACAAGACGGCGACAACCCGCCCACGGACGCGATCGGCCGCTCTCAGCGGGCCGTCTTGCGCATGAATTCCAGGAGCGCGCGGGTCGAGCCGTCCTTGCCCTCGACCGGGGCAGCACCCGCGAGAAGCTCCGCCATGTCGTCCGCGAGCTTCTTGCCCAGTTCCACCCCCCACTGGTCGAACGAGTTGATCCCGAGAATCACCCCCTCGACAAAGACCCGGTGCTCGTAGAGCGCCACGATCTGGCCCAGCCTGCGCGGGGTGAGCCGATCATAGGCCAGCGTGACCGAGGGCCGGTCGCCGGGAAAGACCCGATGCGCCGCCTGACGCTCAAGCTCCGCGCCCTCGTATCCGGCCTCGGCCATCAGCGCCCGCGCCTCATCGGGCGTGCGCCCGCGCATCAGCGCCTCGGACTGGGCCAGGCAATTGGCCACCAGAAGCCGGTGATGATGCGCAAGCTCCGGCTCGTGGCCTTGCGCCGCGACCATGAACTCGCACGGCACGACCTGCGTGCCCTGGTGGATCAACTGGTAGAACGCATGTTGCCCGTTCGTCCCCGGCGCGCCCCAGACGACCGGCCCCGAAGCCACGGCGAGCGCCTCGCCCTCCATCGTCACCCTCTTGCCGTTGCTCTCCATCTCGAGTTGCTGAAGATAGGCCGGCAGCCGCGCGAGCCTCTGGTCGTAGGGCAGCACCGCGCGCGTCGGAAAGCCCAACACCTGGTGATGCCAGAGCCCCGTCAGCGCCAGCATCACCGGCATGTTCTCGGCCATCGGCGCCGCGCGGAAATGCCGGTCCATCGCCTCCCCGCCCTGCAGAAGCTCGGTGAAGCGCTCCGGTCCGATCGCCAGCATCAGCGACAGCCCGATCGGCCCCCAGATCGAATAGCGCCCCCCGACCCAATCCTCGAACCCAAAGACCCGCGCCTCGGGAATGCCGAACTCCGCCGTTCTCTCCAGCGCCGAGGAGAGCGCCACGAACTGCGCCACGGGCTCGGTCACGGTGTCCGCCATCCAATCGCGCACCGTCGCCGCGTTGGTCATGGTCTCGATGGTGGTGAAGCTCTTCGACGCCACGATGACCAGCGTCCGGCCCGGATCGAGTCCCTTCAGCACGTCCGCCGCATCCGCGCCGTCCACGTTCGCGATGAAATGGCATCGCGGTCCGTCGTGGTATGGCGACAAGGCACGCACCGCCATCTCCGGGCCCAGGTGCGATCCGCCGATCCCGATATTGACCACGTCCGTGATCGTCCCGCCCGCCCCCTCGAACCGGCCCGCACGCACTTCCTCGGCGAAGGCCTGCATCCGCGTCAGCGTGTCGCGCACGCCGGGCATGACGTCGCGCCCCTCCACCTCGACCGGCCCGCCCGAGAGGTTCCGCAACGCGGTATGCAGCACCGCGCGGCCCTCCGTCTCGTTGATGGGCGCGCCCGCGAACATCGCCGCGCGCCGGTCTTCGACACCGGCCGCGGTTGCCCAGCCCGTCATCGCGGTCCGCGCCTTCGCGTCGAGATGCGTCTTCGAATAATCGAAGACCATCCCGTCGAAACGCACCGAAAAGGTCTCGGCGCGGTCCTTGTCGTCAAAGAGCGGCCGGATGCCGCGGGCCCGCGCCGCCTCGGCCAGCGCGCGAACGTTGTCGGGCACGCCGCTCATTCCGCCGCCCAATGCACGTCCATGTCCTCGAGGAAAGCCGCGATCGGCGCCTGGAGGGGCGACGACGCCTGCGCGCGCATCAGCGCCCCGCGCTTCGCATCCCCCGTGATGACGAGATGCTTGCACATCGCGTCGTTCAGCACCCGCGCGCTCAGCGTGACGCGCGGTTCCGGCTCTCCTTCCACCCGCATCGGCACGAGGATCGGCGCATCCCGCCCCATCGCCTCCTCGATCCGGTCGCCCTTGGGGAAAAGCGACGCGGTGTGCATGTCGGCCCCCATCCCGAGCAACAGCACCGACACCGGGAGGTGCGGCTCAAGCCCGGCAGCCAGTTCCTCGATCGCCTCCTCGGGTGTCTCGGTCCGCTTGTAGAGCGGCACGAACTCGGCCTCTGCCGCGCGCTCCACCAGAAGCCGCTCGCGGATGAGCCGCGTGTTCGACCGGATATGCGCCTCGGGCCGCCAGCGTTCGTCGCTGAGCGTCACGACCACCCGCCCCCAGTCGAGTCGCGCCGCACAGAGCACGTCGAAGATCGGCCCCGGCGTGCTCCCGCCCGGCACCACCAGAAGCGCGCGGTCCCGCGTCTCGAGCGCGGTGTTGAGATCGCCCGCCAGCCGGTTCGCGACCGCCAGCGCCATCATCTCGGAATCGGTATGTTCTATCAGGTTCATGGCTTGATCTCCCGCCAACGCCGGCCATCCCTGTGCATGAGGAACAGCGCCTCCTCCGGTCCCGATCCACCGGGATCGTAGGGTTGGGGCGCCTCGCCCGCCGCCTGCCACTCCGCGATGATCGGGTCGGTCCAGGCCCAGGCCGCCTCGACCTCGTCCCCGCGCA
Source organism: Roseovarius sp. SCSIO 43702 (assembly GCF_019599045.1). Lineage (NCBI taxonomy): Bacteria > Pseudomonadati > Pseudomonadota > Alphaproteobacteria > Rhodobacterales > Roseobacteraceae > Roseovarius > Roseovarius sp. SCSIO 43702. The sequence continues at coordinate 1,810,719 of NZ_CP080623.1, read as the reverse complement.
TGAAGAGCGTCTGGTTGCCCCGGATGACGTCCATGATGAGCCGCTCGTAGGCGTCGGGAAAATCCGCTTCGTCCGGTCCCAGAACTTCGGCGAAGCTCATGTCGAGCGGCACGTCGACAAGGCGCATCCCTCCCGGCCCCGGCTCCTTGATCGTGACGCCAAGCTCGATCCCCTCGTTGGGCTGAAGCCGGATCGTGAGGATGTTGTGATGCCGTCCCGCATCCGCGTCGAAGATCGAATGCGGCGCGTCCTTGAAGACCACGGCGATCTCGCTCGTCCGCTCGCGCAGCCGCTTCCCGGTGCGCAGGTAGAAGGGCGTGCCCGCCCACCGCCAGTTGCTCACATGCGCCTTGAGCGCCACGAAGGTCTCGGTCGTGCTGTCGCGGTTCTCCACCTCGTTGCGATAGCCGGGATGCGTGCCATCCCCGTCATACTGGCCGCGCACCAGGTTCTCGGGCTTGACGTGCTCCAGCGCGCGGATGACCTTCAGCTTCTCGTCACGCACCGCGTCGGGATCGAATTTCGCTGGCGGTTCCATCGCGATGAGGCACAGAAGCTGCATCAGGTGGTTCTGGACCATGTCCCGCATGGCGCCCGCGCGGTCGTAATACCCGCCCCGCGTGCCCACACCCACGCGCTCGGCCACGGTGATCTGGATGTGATCCACGTATTGGCTGTTCCACAGCGGCTCAAACAGCATGTTGCCGAACCGGATCGCCATCAGGTTCTGCACTGTCTCCTTCCCGAGGTAATGGTCGATCCGGTAGATCTGCCGCTCGTCGAAATGCCGCGCCAGCGTCCGGTTGAGCTCACGCGCCGAGGCGAGGTCGTGCCCGAACGGCTTCTCCACGACGATGCGGCTTTCGGCATCGGCCATCCCGTGCTTGTGGAGCCGCTTGGCCAGGTCCCCGAAAAGGCTGGGACCGACCGAGAAATAGAAGGCGCGGATGCGGTCCTCATGCACCTTCCCGGCCAGGTCCGCCCAGCCGGTCTCACCCTTCGCGTCGAGCGTCACGTAATCCACGAGTTTCAGGAAAGCCGCGAGCTTGCGGGGCTGCACCTCGTCCTCGTCGGTGAACTCGCCGATCGCTTCCGCCGCGAAGTCGCGATAGCCTTCCACGTCGAATTCCGAGCGCGCGGCGCCGATGATCCGGCTCGTCTTCTCGATCTGCCCCGCCACGAATCGCCGGTATAGCGCCGGCAGGATCTTGCGCCGCGCCAGGTCGCCGGTACCCCCGATGATGACAAGGTCGAACGGTTCGACCGGGATGACGCGTGAGACCATGGGCTCCCCTTCACCGGGCGCGGCTCCGCACCCCTCTGGGGGCGAGACTAGCACGCCCTCTTGCGTTCACAATGGCGTCAGCCCTCGCCGTGCGGACTTTTCTTGTGCAGGCGGGGGATCTAGGTCCGTATGGCAGCAGCAGAGCGCGAAACCGACTGGAAGGCCGGAGCAACGATGAAAGACACCCCGACCAACTGCGCCAACGGCGGCAAGTTCCTAGACCCGCACATCACCGCCGATGGCCAGCCGCGCGCGCATGTCTCGCTCGTCACCCCACGGACGCTCTGGTTCAACACCGGCACGCTCTGCAACATCACCTGCGTGAACTGCTATATCGAAAGCTCGCCCTCGAATGACCGGTTGGTCTACATCACCGAGGCCGAGGTGAGCGAATATCTCGACCAGATCGCCGAACGGCGCTGGCCCGTGCGCGAAATCGCCTTTACCGGCGGAGAGCCCTTCATGAACCCCGACATGTGCGCCATGGCCCGCACCGCCCTCTTGCGCGGGTTCGAGGTGCTCATCCTAACCAACGCCATGCGCCCGATGCAGCGCAAATCGGTCGCAAGGCCCCTCGCCCGGCTGATCGACGAGTTCGGCGACCGGCTCACCCTGCGGGTCTCGCTCGACCATTGGTCGCCCGCCATGCACGAGGAAATGCGCGGACCCGGAACCTTCCGGCGCACCCTCGACGGGATGATCTGGCTGCGCGACGCGGGCGCGCGCATGGCCGTCGCGGGACGCACCATCTGGAACGAGAGCGAGGCCGAGGCCCGCGCGGGCTTCGCGGCGCTCTTCGCGGCGCACGGCTTCGAGATCGACGCGCAGGACCCCGGCATGACCGTCCTCTTTCCCGAAATAGACGACACCGTCGAAGTGCCCGAGATCACGACCGCCTGCTGGGACATTCTTGGAAAATCACCCTCGGACGTGATGTGCGCCTCCTCGCGCATGGTCGTGAAACGCCGCGGCGCGGAGGCGCCCACGGTCCTGGCCTGCACGCTTTTGCCCTATGACCCCGAATTCGAACTTGGCACCACGTTGGCCGATGCCGAGCGTGACGTGTCGCTCAACCATCCTCACTGCGCCAAGTTCTGCGTCCTGGGTGGCGCCTCCTGCTCGGGCTGACACGGGACAAGAGGGAATTCGCAGGAATTTTCTTCACCGCACGCCCTGTCGTTGCGCCGGCCCTCAAGGGTTCTTTCACCTTTCTCCGCTACGGCTCGAGGAACGAGAAAGGATTTCGCCGACATGGCCATCAAACTCTCCAATGGGCTGCTCTTTACCGAGTTTCTCGCCGACAACGCCGGCAGCAACGCGTTCGACACCGATGGTGACGGGGGCGCGAACAAGGCCGACGAGTTCATCACGATCCAGTCCGCCAGGGGCGGCCCGCTCGATCTCGACGGGATCGAGATCTGGAGTGCGAAACGCGGACTTCTCCATGACTTCGCTCCGGGCGATGCGCTGGGCCCCAACGGCACCGCCACCGTCGTCGGCCAGTATGACGGCACCCCGCCGCCGGGGTTCTTCGACGCGGGTCTGCCAGACGACAATACCAATGCCGGGCTTCTCGAGGATGGCGAGCACGGCAAGAACGACACGCTCTACCTTCTCGACACCAATACAGGCGAATATCTCAGCTTCTCCTACGGCGATCCGCTCACCGTTCTCCCGCCGCCCTCCGGTTTCGGCGGCACGACCAATCTCGGCAATGAAAGCCTGTCCTCCGATGCCCCGAACGGGACGGCCTTCCGTCGCGACTCCAATGGCGATTTCCGGGAGACCACGCGGCCGCAACCGGGCCAGCGCGCCGCGCCCTGCTTCGTCTCCGGCACCCTGATCGACACGGATCACGGCCCCCGCCCCGTCGAAACCCTGCGCGCGGGCGATCTCGTTCTCACCCGCGATGCGGGGGCACAACCCGTCCGCTGGGCCGGCGGCGTGCGTCTCGACACCGCGACACTTCTCGCGGCGCCGCATCTGCACCCTTTTCGCATCGAGGCCGGCGCGCTCGGACGGGGCCTGCCCGCACGTGACCTCTGGCTCTCGCCCCAGCACCGCGTCCTCGTGCGCTCGCGCATCGCGGGCCGCATGTTCGGGACGCCCGAGGTGCTGATCGCGGTCAAGAAGCTCGCCGGATGCCCCGGCATCTCGCAAGTGGCGCTCCCGGGCCTGAGCTATCACCATCTCCTGCTCGACGCCCACCACGTCCTGTCGGCCGAGCAAAGCCCCTGTGAAAGCCTCTATCTCGGCACCGAGGCCGCGTATGTCTTCGATCCCGACACGCTGCGCGAGATCGCGGCGCTTTTCCCCGACCTCTTGTCCGGCTCCCACAGGATGCCCCCCGCCCGCCCCTTGGCCGAGGGGCGGCGCGCCAGGAACCTGGCCGCGCGCCACCTGCGAAACGGCCGCGCATTGCTCGAACCCGCGGCCTGACCATCACGCTCCGATGCGTGCAACGGAAATGCCGCGTGTTCCCGGATCATGCTTGCCGCCACGCCCCGCGCATCCCATATCTGGTCCATGCTCAAGTTCATGCCGATCATCCTCGCCATCGCCTACGCGGTCGCGATGTATCGCTTCTCCGTCTGGCGCACCCGGCGCGAGCTTGACGCGCGTTCGACCGAGCTGGCGGACCCCCTGCTCAAGCGCATGACCGATCGGCTGGCCCGCGCGCTCGACCTGCCCCGCATCCGCGTCCACATCTACGAGATCGACCCCGTGAACGGCCTCGCTGCGCCCGACGGGCGCATCTTCATCACGCGCGGCTTCTACCGCAAGTTCCAGCAAGGCGAGGTCAGCGCCGACGAGCTCGCCTCGGTGATCGCGCACGAGTTGGGGCACGTCGCCCTCGGCCATACCCGCAAACGCATGATCGACTTCTCGGGCCAGAACGCCATGCGCGCCGCGCTCGCCATGCTGCTGTCGCGCTTCCTCCCGGGGATCGGCATCTGGATCGCGAACGGCCTCACCTCGCTTCTCGCCGCGCGCCTGTCGCGCTCGGACGAGTACGAGGCCGACGCCTACGCCGCCGCGCTCCTCACCCGGGCCGGGATCGGCACCGCCCCGCAGAAATCGCTCTTCAGGAAGCTCGAGGCGCTCACCCAGTCCCGCGGCGGGGCCATGCCCGCCTGGCTCATGAGTCATCCCAAGACCGACGAGCGCATCGCGGCCATCGAGAAGATGGAGCAGCGCTGGGGCGTCGAGGGCCCCTGACGCCGCCCCGTCGCGGGCTCAGCCACCCATCCGCGACAGCCGCAGCGCGCGCAGATCCTCCGTGCTGGCCGCCGGCACCCTCGGCGTGGCCGGCGGCACGGCGGCGCGCGGCGCGTCATCATCGGGCCAGCATCCCAGGACAAGGCCCAGCCACTGAACCACCAGCGCGGGAAGCGCGAGTGACGCCGCCGCCAACATGGCCAATCCCCTCGAAAACGGCTCCTCGATGTTCCAGGCGATCACGGCCGAAAAGGCCAGCATGACCAGCGGTATCATCATGATCCCGGCGAGGAAGAAGAGGCCGAGCGCCGGCCCCACGCGGTTCGGCCGCGCGACCCAGGCGGGCGTGAGGCGCGGCCAAACGCCGACCAGCGCCGCGAGGATCGCTGGAAGGCAGACAAGCGTCGGAAAGAGCAGGTGATCACCGCGCGACGGCACCGGGCAAGCCGAGCGCGAGACTCAGCGCAAGGCCAAGGCCGAGGACGCCCAGGCTCCGCAAGGCGAATACATGAATGGAAAGGAAGAAATCCCGCACGCCATGGAACTCCGCAAGCTGCATGTCACGACAAACTGGCAAGCGATCCCGGCGGGATTGTGTCGGGTTTCGGGAAAACATGCGTCGCACCGCATCCCCTACCCGGCGCCTATCCCAGCGCCTTGCCCAGCCGCGGCAGCCGCGCCTTCTTGAGCAGCGCGCGCATCTCCCACGCCTCGCCCGTCATCCGGCGCGCCTCGGCCAGCACCTCGGCCGCCGCCTCGGCCACCAGCGCCGGCCGCGCCTCGTGGAACCCCATCAGGAACGCATCGGGATCCGCCCGGCTCACCCCTTCCTCGGCCAGGATGTTTCGCGGAAAATCGCGTGCGTTGAGCGTCACGATCACGTCCGCCGATCCCGCGATCGCCGCGGCCAGCACATGCGTATCCGCCGCATCCGGCAACCACAGCCGCGCCTCGAGCGCGGGCGGATAGCACACCTCCGCATCGGGCCACTCGGCCCTCAGCAGCGCCGCCTCCGCCTCGGCCTGCGCCACGCCCTCGGGGCCCAGCTTCGCCGCCGCGCGCTGCCATTCGGCAATGATCCGCGCCGACCATAGCGGCGTGAACGCGCCCCGCGCCGCCACGCGCAGCAGGACCTGCCGCATCACCGTGGGATAGATCACGCAAGTATCCAGAAGCGCCCTCATAGCGCGAAGAACAGCACCTTGAGATACCCGCTCTCGGCAAGTTGCGGATGCATCGGGTGGTCCGGCCCGGCAAAGCCCGTGTGCAAGAGCCGCCCCTCGCGCCCCGCGCGCCCGATGCCCCGCACGCTTGCCTGCCGGAACGCCCCGAGGTCGGCCGCGTGCGAGCACGAGCACAGGCCCAGGATCCCGCCCTCGGCGACCAGCGGCGCGGCCAGCCGCGCGATCCGCTCATATGCCCGCAACCCGCGGTCGAACGCCTTCTTCGTCGGCGCGAAGGCGGGCGGGTCGCAGATCACCACGTCGAATGCCGCGCCCTCATCGGCCAGCGCCGCCAATGTGTCGAACGCATCCCCCTGGCGGGTCTCGAACCGCCCTTCGGCCCCCATCCGCGCGGCACCCTCGCGGGCCAGCGCCAGCGCGGGGGCCGAACTGTCCACCGCCAGCACCCGCGCAGCACCGCCCGCAAGTGCCGCCAGACCGAAGCCGCCCACATGCGAAAAGACGTCAAGCACCCGCGCGCCCTCGCTCAGCCCCTTGGCGAAGGCATGGTTGGGCCGCTGGTCGAAGAACAGCCCGGTCTTCTGGCCTTCCAGCAGGTCCGCCATGTAGACCGCGCCGTTCATCGGCACCTCGACCGGCCCGTCGGGCGCCACGCCGTGCAACACCGCGCTCTGGTCGTCGAGCCCTTCGAGGCCCCGCGCCCATCCGCCTGCGTTCTTCAGGATCGTTCCGATACCGGTCACCCCGGCCAGCGCCGCGGCCAGCGCCCCCAGATGCGCCTCGGCCCAGGCCGTGTTGGGCTGAATGACGGCCACGTCGCCGAAACGATCGATGATCACGCCGGGCAGACCATCCGCCTCCGCATGGACCAGCCGGTAGAAGGGCGCATCGAAGAGCCGCATCCGCAGGTCCAACGCCCGCGCGAGCCGCACCCGAAACCAGTCCTCGCCGATCTCGGCGCCCGTGTCGCGGTCAAGCATTCGCGCGAAGATGCGCGAGCGTGGATTGACCGCGACCAGGCCCAGGGTCCCGCGCTCGGCATCCTCGAGCACGGCCAGCGCCCCGGACGGGATGGCCTTCGTGCGACGGTCCGTCACGATCTCGTTGTCGTAGACCCACGGAAACCCGTGCCGGATACGGCGCGGGTCGGTCTTGGGTTTCAGGCGGATCACGGGCAGAGGGGACGGCGTCATGGCCGTCCCCTTAATTCGTTTCGCGCCCGTGCGGAAGGGTCAGTCGAAGACTTTGTAGACCCCGAGGCTTGCCTGCTTGTGTCCGCCGGCCTTGGTCAGTTCGTCGCGGATGACTCCCTGGAGATGACGGTTGATGCGCACCTTCTGCGTGAGGCCCTTCGCCTCGGCCGCGATGGCCTTCTGTCCGCCATAGGCCTTGAACCCCGCATCCACGTGATGCGACGGACCGAGCGGCTGATGCGTCTCGGGATGCAGAAGCGTCACCATGAACTCGATGTCATGCACGCCGCCGGTGGTATAGCGCGCCTTCTCGGTCAGCGCGTGAAAGCGGGTGATCTCGATATGCAGGTCGACCGGTGTCGCCCCGTCGAGCCCCGTGACGCCGGCACCGATCGCCTCCTCGACGATCTTCTGCACCTGCACATGGCGATCGCCCGGGCCGTCCTCGCGCCAGACGATGTCGCCGCCGGGGAAGTAACGGTTGGCTTCCGACACCTTGAGGCTGCGCGGCACGCTCACCGTCACCTCCTCGACGCGGATCGACGCGGCCGCGGGTGCGGGTGCATCGGCGATGAGCGACGCGTTGCGGGTCGCGGTCTCGGTCGCGGCACATGCGCTCAGGCCGAGGCCCAGCAGAAGCGCGGCAAAGATACGAACGGGTTTCATCACTGTCCTCCTTGGGCTTTTCACGCCCTTTTGATCGAAGACAGGATTGCCCGCGAAATGCGGCGCGTTTTAGACGAATTGGGGATATTGCAATGGTCTTTCGGGGGCCACGGCCCGCCGGGCAAGGCCGGGGCGGGCCAGCAGGGGCCGCCCCGGTCCCCGCGTCAGCCGCGGAGCCGGCCCAGAAGCGCGGAGCCGCCGCAGACGATCATCGCCGCGAGTACCGCCTTGATCGCGTCACCCAGCAGGAACGGCGCCATCCAGCCGCCCCACAGCTCGGGCAGGGTCTTTCCCATGACGAGCGCGGGCCACGCAAGGCCAGGCCCGTAGAGAAGAAGCGAGATCGCCGCCGCGCAAAGCGCCGCCGGAACCAGCCGCCGCGCAAGGCCCATGTCCGCCGCCAGCCCGGCGAGATACGCCATGCCCACGAAGCCGAAGAGGAACCCCGCCGTCGGGCCGGCCAGCGCGGGCGCGGACATGCCGTTGGCAAAGACCGGCAGGCCCATCGCCCCCTCGGCGAGGTAGGCCACGACCGCCAGCGCGCCTAGCCGCGCGCCGAGGCTCATCCCCACCACCAGGACCGCCAGTGTCTGAAGGCTCATCGGCACCGGCCAGCCCACGCTCACCTGTGCCGCGGCCGCGATCAGGAGCGACCCGCCGAGGACGAGCCCCGCGGCGCGGACCGCTCCCCCCTGGCGCGCGATGCGCCGCTGCGTCGTTTCGATGGTCATGTTCTCCGCTCTCCTCATGTTGAGTGTGTCCGTGACGGTTTTTTGCCGCAGCCGCGAATTTGTCAAGGAACGCGCTTGATTATTCCTCCGCCGGATGGGATTTGCCGGCCATGACCCAGAATGACACGAAGATAGCCCTCGTCACCGGCGCCTCCCGCGGTCTCGGGGCGGCCATGGCCGAACGGCTTTGCACCAGCCACCACATCGTCGCGGTGGCCCGCACCGTGGGCGCGCTCGAGGAGCTTGACGACCGCATCAAGGCCAAGGGCGGCGCGGCGACGCTCGCGCCCATGGACGTGACCAATACCGACGCCATGGCACAGCTCTGCCGGTCGATCTACGACCGTTGGGGCAAGCTCGATCTCTGGATCCACGCGGCGATCCATGCCGCGCCTCTCGCGCCCACTGCGCATCTCGATGCCCGCGACATGGAGAAATCCGTCGCGACGAACGTGACGGCGACGGCAACGCTCATCCCGTTCCTGTCGCCGCTTCTGGGCGAGACGGGCCACGCGGTCTTTCTCGACGATCCCAGGGGCGGCGAGAAATTCTTCGGGGCCTACGGCGCGACCAAGGCCGCGCAGATCGCCCTCGCCCGCTCGTGGCAGGCCGAGACGCCGCGGACCGGGCCGCATGTCCACATCCTCGAACCCAGGCCGATGCCCACCGCCATCCGCGCCCGTTTCCACCCCGGCGAGGATCGCGATGCCCTCACGCCACCCGCCGACGAGGCCGCGCGCCTGTTGCAGGGGCTGGTCTGATCGCACGCGCGCGCCCCGCTTGTCGCGCGCCTGCCGGGGCGATAGACAGATGAAGACGGTTCTGGCGGAAGGCCCATCATGCGCATCCTGATCACCAACGACGACGGCATCAACGCGCCGGGGCTCGATGTCCTTCAGGACATCGCCTCCGGCCTCGCGGGGCCGGATGGCGAGGTGTGGTGCGTGGCGCCCGCGTTCGAGCAATCAGGCGTCGGGCATTGCATCTCCTACACGCAGCCCATGATGATCTCCGAGCTGGGGCCACGCCGCTTCGCAGCGCAGGGCAGCCCGGCCGACTGCGTGATCGCGGCGATCCATGACGTGATGAAGGACACGCCGCCCGACCTCGTGCTCTCCGGGGTGAACCGGGGCAACAACGCGGCCGAGAACGCGGTCTATTCCGGCACCGTGGGCGCCGCGATGGAGGCCGCGCTCCAGGGCGTTAACGCCATCGCGCTCAGCCAGTTCTTCGGTCCCGGCAACCGCGATCTCGATGACGTCTGGGAGGCCGCGCGCCAGCACGGGCTCGCCACCTGCCGCAGCATCCTCGACGCGGCGCTCTGGGGCAACGACGATTACGGCATCTTCTTCAACGTCAACTTCCCCCCCGTGCCGGGCGGCGAGGTCAGGGGGATGCGCGCGGCACGGCAAGGCTTCCGCCGCGACATGGGCTTCGGCGTCAAGCCACAGCTCTCGCCCTCGGGGCGCCGCTTCCTCTGGGTCACCGGCGCGCCGCAGCAGCAGCCCACCGCGCCCGGCTCGGACGCCGACGTGAACCTCGCGGGCTATATCTCGGTCACGCCGATGCGGGCCGATCTCACCGCCCATGACGCGCTCGAGGCGCTCAAGACGATCGAATGAACGAACCGGACCCCGATACCGCCGAACGCAAGATGCAGTTCCTCTTCGCGCTGCGCTCGCGCGGCGTGACGGACAAGCGCGTGCTGGCGGCCATGGAAAAGATCGACCGCGCGCCCTTCGTGCGTGGATACTTCGCCACCCGCGCCTATGACGACACGCCCCTGCCCATCGCCTGCGGCCAGACCATCTCGCAGCCTTCGGTGGTGGGGCTCATGACGCAGGCGCTCAGGGTCGGCGCGCGCGACACCGTGCTCGAGATCGGGACCGGCTCGGGCTACCAGGCCGCGATCCTCAGCGTGCTGGCACGGCGGGTCTACACGGTGGACCGCCACAGCCGCCTCGTGCGCGAGGCGAGCGAGCTCTTCCGAGAACTCGACCTCACCAACATCACCAGCCGGACCGTCGACGGAAGCCACGGCCTGCCCGAACAGGCGCCCTTCGACCGCATCCTCGTGACCGCCGCCGCCGAGGATCCGCCCGGCCCCCTATTGGCGCAATTGAAAATCGGCGGTATCATGGTGCTTCCGGTGGGTCAGTCGGACGCGGTGCAACGTCTCATCAGGGTCACGCGCACCGAGACAGGCCTCGACTATGACGAATTGATGCCGGTGCGCTTCGTGCCCCTGCTCGAGGGGTTGGGGCGCGACACGTGACGCCGCGCGTTGCGAAGAAGGACGGATTTGACCCTCGGGACAGGAGGGCACGTGAATGAGGATACGAGCGATGACTTTCAAAGCGAAACGGGGCCTTCTTCTGGCCGGCGTGGCCGGGATGGCCCTCACGGCCTGTAGCGAACCCTTCGATCTCGACCTGCGCGGCGGCTCCAGCGGCGGCACGTCCGAGGCCGTCCGGCAGGCCACCGCCGACCGGCCCGACCCCGATGCGCGCGGCATCATCTCCTATCCGGGTTACCAGGTCGCGGTCGCGCGGCGCGGCGACACGCTGGGCAGCCTCGCCGCCCGCATCGGCGCGGACCCGGCCGAGCTTGCGCGCTACAACGGCATCAAGACCGGCGACACCCTCCGCGAGGGCGAGGTGATCGCGCTGCCCGGACGGGTGGCCGAACCCTCCGGCGGCCCGATCAAGCCGGGCGGCGTGGACATCGAAAGCGTCGCGGGCGGCGCCATCGCGCGCGCCGACGCCTCCTCCGCACCCGTGACCACCACCCCCCTGCCCTCGGGAACCAGCGGGGTCGAGCCCACGCGCCACAAGGTCGCGCGCGGCGAAACGGCCTACACCATCGCACGGCTCTACAACGTCTCCATCCGCAGCCTCGCCGAATGGAACGGTCTCGGCCCCGACTTCTCGGTGCGCGAGGGACAGTATCTCCTGATCCCCGTCGCCCTCCCCGGCGAGACGCGCGCCTCCTTCGATGCCTCCGAGGCGCCCGGGGCGGGTTCTCCCACGCCCGAGCCGCCAAGCGCCGCCAAGCCCTTGCCCAAGGAGGATACCGTCGCCGTCGCCACCCTCGACAAGCCGAAAGCCGGCACCCAGGCCGCCGACGCCCCGGACCTCTCGAAGGAACAGACCAAGGCCACACCCAGGGCCACGCGCATGGCGATGCCCGTGCAGGGCGACATCGTGCGCGAATACGCCAAGGGCAAGAATGACGGCATCGACATCGCCGCAAGCCCCGGCGCATCCGTCAAGGCCGCCGACAGCGGCGTCGTCGCGGCGATCACCGAGGATACGAACGGCACGCCCATCGTCGTCGTGAAACACGCCAACAACCTGCTGACGGTCTATTCCAACGTGGACAACGTGAGCGTGAAAACCGGCCAGAAGGTCTCGCGTGGGCAGGCCCTGGCCAAGGCGCGCAGCTCCGGCGCCTCGGCGGTGCATTTCGAGGTGCGCGACGGCTTCGACAGCCTCGACCCGATGCCCTACCTCACGAACTGAGCCACGCGCGCGGGCCGCGGCACGGCCCGGCCCCGCCTCGCGGCATCTCCTGTCGCGGCCCGTTCACCCGTCGCGCGTCACGTCCGTGCCGTAAATCCACTCGAGGCTCCGCATCATCGCGCCCGGCGCCAACCGGCCGGCAAGACGCAGCCCCGCATGTGCGGCCCACCGGACCGGCGGCAGGGCCAGGTGGTACTTGCGCGCGTTCCCCGTCGCCGCATCCACGATCCGGCGCACGCGCGTCTCGCGCTCGGTCCGGTACCGCGCGAAAGCCGCCTTTGGCGTCCCGGCCTCGGCCAGCGCGCGCGCCAGGACCCACGCATCCTCCAGCGCCATGTTGGCCCCCTGCGCCATGAAGGGAAGCGTCGGGTGCAGCGCGTCGCCCAGAAGCGTCACGCCCTCGGCGTGCCAGAACGGCGCCACCGGATGCCGGAACAGCCCCCAGAGATTGACCGTCTCGACCCGCTCCAGCATCCCGCGCACATCCGCGCCGAAATCGGCGAAGGCGGCGCGCAACACCATCGGATCGTCCGTCTGGCTCCAGCTTGCGGCGGCCCAGGCAGCGCGTTCCTGCACCGCCACGAGGTTGAGAAGCCGCCCCTGCCGCAGCGGATAGCTGACGAGGTGGCGATGCGGCCCCATGTGCAGGCGCACGTCATCGCGCCGCCCGGTCTCGTTGGGGATCGTCGCCCGCCATGCCACCTGCCCGGTGAAGAAGGGCGCCACCACACCGTTGAGCGCCGCGCGCGTGACCGAGTTGAGCCCGTCCGCCCCGATCACCACGTCGGCGCCCATCTCGGCGCCCGAGGCCAGCACGATACGCGGCGCGCATCCCGGCCGCACCTCCCGCACCTTCTGAAGCAGAAGCACACGCGCACCCTCGGCCAGCGCGGCACGACGCAGCAGGTCGATCAGGTCGGCGCGGTGGAAAAGGTGAAAGTCCCGGCCCCGCATGTCGACCGTGGTGACCTCGCCCCCGCGATGGTCGCAGAGCGTGACGCCCGAGGCCCTGACAGATTGCGCCGCCACGTCCTCGGCCAGCCCGAGCGCGCGCAGCACCGCGGCGCCGTTGGGGCTGATCTGAAGGCCCGCGCCCACCTCGCGGATCGCCTCCGCCTGCTCGAGAACCGTCACATCGGCTCCCCGCCGCGCCAGCGCGGCCGCCGCGGCAAGTCCGCCGATCCCGGCGCCCACGACGATGATCCGCCGTCCCCTTATCGCACCCGTCGCTTCCGTCATGGCCTCCTCATGAAAACGCCGGGGCATTTCCGCCCCGGCGCTCCCGATTCTCGCGTGCCGCGCGATCAGTCGTCGCGGTGCACCTTCTCGCGGCGCTCGTGACGCTCCTGCGCCTCGAGGCTCATCGTGGCGATCGGACGCGCATCGAGCCGCTTGAGGCTGATGGGCTCGCCCGTCACCTCGCAATATCCGTATTCCCCGTCCTCGATCCGGCGCAGCGCCTGGTCGATCTTGGCGACGAGCTTGCGCTGCCGGTCCCGCGTGCGCAGCTCCAGCGCGCGATCGGTCTCCTCGCTCGCGCGGTCGGCCACGTCGGGAATGGCGCGGGTGCCGTCCTGAAGTCCTTCGATCGTGTCCCGGCTGCCCTCGAGGATCTCGGCCTTCCAGGTCAGCAGTTTCCGGCGGAAATACTCGGTCTGCCGCTCGTTCATGAACGGTTCGTCCTCGACAGGCTGGTAATCCTCCGGCAGAAACACCTCGGACTTCATCTTGGTCTCCTCCTCAACCGCCGTGTCCGTTGTCATCATGATGATTTCTCTCCAGACTACTGGCCCTCTCTCGGCCCGCGTTTACTCCGATCATCGGGGATTGTCACTACTCAATCACACCTGATTGATGTGCCGGGCCAGACAGGGTAGCTTCCCGGTTCACGCGCCTGAATAACTGCCAGAAAAAGGTTGAAATCGCATGAAATTCACCGGCACCGATGCCTATGTGGCCACCGAGGACCTGACCGTCGCCGTCAACGCGGCCATCACGCTCGAGCGTCCGCTCCTCGTCAAGGGCGAGCCGGGCACCGGCAAGACCGAACTCGCCCGCCAGGTCGCGCAGAGCCTCGGGCTCGAGATGATCGAATGGAACATCAAGTCCACGACCCGCGCGGCCCAGGGCCTCTACGAATACGACGCCGTGAGCCGCCTGCGCGACAGCCAGCTCGGCGAGGAGCGCGTGCATGACGTCTCGAACTACATCCGCCGCGGCAAGCTCTGGCAGGCCTTCGCGAGCGAGAAGCGCGTCGTGCTGCTCATCGACGAGATCGACAAGGCCGACATCGAGTTCCCGAACGACCTTCTGCAGGAACTCGACCGGATGGAATTTCACGTCTACGAGACGGGCGAGACGATCACCGCGCGTCATCGCCCGGTCATCATCATCACCTCCAACAACGAGAAGGAGCTGCCCGACGCCTTCCTGCGGCGCTGCTTCTTCCACTACATCCGTTTCCCCGACATGGAGACGCTGAAGAAGATCGTCGAGGTGCACCATCCCGGCATCAAGCCCGCCCTCCTGACCACCGCCCTCACCCAGTTCTACGAGATCCGCGATCAGCAGGGGCTCAAGAAGAAACCCTCGACCTCCGAGGTGCTCGACTGGCTCAAGCTCATCCTCGCCGAGGATCTCTCGCCAGAGGACCTCAAGCGCGACGCGAGCGAGGCGCTCCCCCGCCTGCACGGCGCACTTCTGAAGAACGAGCAGGACGTCCACCTCTTCGAACGTCTCGCCTTCATGGCCCGCCGCGCCCGGTGACGGCACGCGCCGGGACCGGCGTCCCCCCCGCCGTCGCACGGCATCCGACACAATTTCGCCTCAAATGCTTCATACCATGGGCGGGATGACAGTAGATCACGCCGTCATCCCGCCGGCGCGGCGCCTTTCCCCGTGGGCGGCGCGGCTTCGGAGGGAATTGTGCCCGGGGACCTTGCGGCCCTCGGGATCCGTCCGACATCAACAGTCCCCGAGGGTTCATGCGCCGTATCCTTCTTCCCGTTCTCCTGACCCTCGGGGCCTGCACGCCGGGCACGCCGGGCGATGTGCCCTCACGCGCGGCCATGCCCGCGCCCGAGCAACTCGCCTCGATCAAGGTCTTCGCCCACGCCCGCCCCGAGCCGCCCGCGCGCTCCAACGCCGACATCCGCCGCGATTTCCTCGACCTCGCGATGCAGCTCGAATCCGGTCGTCAGCTCCGCACCTTCTCGCGATTCGAGGGGCCGATCCGCGTCCGCGTGACCGGCGCGCCACCCGCGACGCTCATGCCCGATCTGGTGCGCGTGCTGCACCGCCTGCGCCGCGAGGCCGGCATAGACATCGACCTGGCCGGCCGAACCGGCGCCAACATCACCATCCAGGCCATCTCGCGCGCCGCGATCCGCCGCGAACTGCCGCAGGCCGCCTGTTTCGTCGTTCCCAATATCGACGACATCTCTCAATACGGGTCCGCGCGCCGCGCGGGCCGGACGAACTGGTCGGACCTCGTGCGCCGCGAGAAGATCGCGATCTTCCTGCCTTCCGACGCCAGCCCGCAGGAGGTGCGCGACTGCCTGCACGAGGAACTGGCCCAGGCCATCGGCCCGCTCAACGATCTCTATCGGCTGAGCGACAGCGTCTTCAACGACGACAACGTGCATACCGTTCTGACGGGCTTCGACATGCTGATCCTGCGCGCCTTCTACGACCCGGCGCTGCGCTCGGGCATGGGCTACAACGAGGTCGCGAACCGCCTGCCCGCGATCCTCTCGCGGCTCAACCCGCGCGGTGACACGATCCCGCCGCGCCCGGTGAGCGCGACCCCGCGCGCCTGGATCAACGCCATCCAGACCGCGCTCGGCCCCGGCACCCGGCAGGCACAGCGTCAGGCCGCCGCGCAGGAGGCCGTGCGGATCGCCGAGACGATGAACTGGACCGATCACCGACGCGGATTCTCGCATTACGCGCTGGGCCGGATCACGCAATCCTCCGCGCCGGTCTTCGCCCAGAACCATTTCGCCGCCGCCGACGCCTACTACCGCCGCGCGCCCGCCACCGCGATCCACCGCGCCCACGCGGCCTCGCAACTGGCCGCCTACGCCATCACGCAAGGCAAGGGCGAGGCCGCGCTGGCCCTCGTGAACGCGCAGATCCCCGTGGCCGAGCGGCACGAGAACGCCGCCCTTCTCGCCACGCTCATGCTCCTGCGCGCCGAGGCGCTCGATCTCACGGGCCGCGCCTCCGACGCCCGCGCCGTGCGGCTGGACAGCCTGGGCTGGGCGCGCTACGGATACGGGGCCGATTGGGCGGTGCGCGCCAAACAGCGCGAGATCGCGTCGCTCAACCCCTTCAAGGGCTTCTGACGGAGTGCAAGTGTCAATGGTTGTCGCAGTTTCCGCATTCATCGGCGCCGCACTCGGCGCCTACCAGGCCCGTCGCCGCAAGGGGGCGGGTGCCGACATGGCGCAATACGCCCTCGTCTACGCGCTCCTCTTTTCGCTCGCGGCTCTCTTCGCGTCGATCGTGATGGCGCGCATGTCGACCTGACCCGGCATGTTCCTGCCCTTCTTCGAAGAACTGCGAAAGACCGGCGTGCCGGTCTCCCTGCGCGAATTCCTCACCTTCCTGTCGGGCCTGCGCGCCGGGCTCGTGACCTATGACCCGGACGGGTTCTACTATCTCGCGCGCACGTCGCTGGTGAAGGACGAACGCCACATCGACCGCTTCGACCGCGCCTTCGCGGCCAGCTTCTCGGGCCTCGAGAGCATCACGATGGACGAGGTGATGAAGGCCGTGGACCTGCCCGCCGACTGGCTGCGCAAGATGGCCGAGAAACATCTGACCCCCGAGGAGAAAGCCGAGATCGAGGCGCTCGGCGGCTTCGACAAGCTGATGGAGACGCTGAAGGAACGGCTCAAGGAGCAGCAGGGCCGCCACCAGGGCGGCAACAAGTGGATCGGAACGGCGGGCACCTCGCCTTTCGGCGCGTACGGCTACAACCCCGAAGGCATCCGCATCGGCCAGGATGAATCCCGCCACCAGCGCGCGGTGAAGGTCTGGGACAAGCGCGAGTTCCGCAATCTCGACGACAGCATCGAGCTCGGCACACGCAACATCAAGGTGGCCCTCAAGCGCTTGCGCAACTGGGTTCGCGACGGCGCGCACGAGGAACTCGACCTCGACGGCACGATCCGTGCCACCGCCGATCATGGCTATCTCGACGTGGTCACGCGCCCCGAACGGCGCAACGCGGTCAAGCTCCTGCTCTTTCTCGACGTGGGCGGCTCGATGGACCCGCATATCCGCATCGTCGAGGAGCTGTTCTCGGCAGCCCGGGCCGAGTTCAAGCATCTCGAATACTACTATTTCCACAACTGCCTTTACGAAGGCGTCTGGCGCGACAACCGCCGCCGTTGGGACGCGGTCACGCCCACCTGGGAGGTGCTCAACACCTACGGCTCCGACTACAAGTGCATCTTCGTGGGCGACGCCTCCATGTCGCCCTACGAGGTGGCCTATCCCGGCGGCGCCAACGAGCACTGGAACGAGGAAGCGGGCGAAACCTGGCTCAGGCGCGCGCGCGACCAGTGGCCCGCGAATCTCTGGATCAACCCGGTGCCCGAAGCGCATTGGGGCTATACCCAGTCGATCCAGATGATCTCGCAGATCTTCGACGGGCAGATGGTCCCCATGACGCTCGAAGGGCTCGATCGCGGCATGAAGATGCTGGTCCGCTGACCTGCGCGGGTTAATCTGGCGTTAACCTTTGCACCGACGTGATACCGACGTGGATACCGACATGGATACCGACGTGGCTTCTCGGCGCATCGCCCTGTGTTTCATGGCCATCGTGCAACCGCCACCATGCGGGTCTTGTGCGCCGCGCACGCTCCGTTAACCATTCCTGCGACCCTCGGAGACCGCCCATGCTCCTGCGCCTCGCCAATCTTTCGCTGCTCGTCCTCTTTCCCGTGGCGTGGTTCGCACCGCTCCTGCGCGCGGGGCTGCTGCCGCTTTTCGGCCTCTCCGAGATCAGCGTCATTTCGGGGCTGCAATCGCTTTGGCAAACGGACGTGTTCCTCGCGCTCGTGGTGACCGCCTTCGCGCTCTTCGCACCCTATCTCAAGACGATCGGCCTCGCCCTCATCCACTACGGTCTCCTGCGCCGCCGCGTCCTGCCCGTGCTCGCCATCCTGGGCAAGCTCGCGATGGCCGACATCTTCCTCATCGCGCTCTACATCACCATCGCCAGGGGAATTGGCGTGGGCCGGATCGAGACCGCCTGGGGCCTCCATCTCTTCACCGGCTGCATCCTCGCCTCGCTTCTCGTGGGCCACATGACACGCAAACGGGGTTTGACGAAACCCGGCCCGTGAGGCATGAGGCGCCATGGCCAAGACCACCTATTCCTGCAATGCCTGCGGCGCCGTGACGACCAAGTGGTCGGGCCGGTGCGAAGCCTGCGGCGAGTGGAACACGATCACCGAGGATGCGCGGCTTTCCTCTGGTCCGGCCAAGGCGAGCCTCGGAAACGCCAAGGGCAACCGCGTCCCCCTCACGGATCTCACCACCGAGGAATCCGCGTCGCCGCGCACCTGCTCGGGCATCGCGGAACTCGACCGCGTGCTGGGCGGCGGTCTCGTCCCGGCCTCTGCGCTTCTGGTGGGCGGCGATCCGGGCATCGGCAAGTCCACCCTTCTCCTCCAGGCCGCCGCCGCCTTCGCCCGCCAGGGGCTCAAGACGATCTACGTATCGGGCGAGGAAGCCAGCGCACAGGTGCGGATGCGCGCCGAGCGTCTGGGCCTTTCGGACGCGCCCGTGCAGCTTGCCGCCGAGACCAACCTGCGCGACATCCTCACCACGATCGAGGCCGAGAAACCGAGGCTCGTCATCATCGATTCGATCCAGACCATGTGGTCCGACACGGTCGGCTCCGCCCCCGGCTCGGTCAGCCAGGTGCGCGCAGCGGCGCATGAACTGACCTCCTTCGCCAAGCGGCGCGGCGTGTCGGTCGTGCTGGTGGGCCACGTCACCAAGGACGGCCAGATCGCCGGCCCCCGCGTGGTCGAGCACATGGTCGACACGGTGCTCTATTTCGAGGGCGAGCGCGGCCACCAGTTCCGCATCCTGCGCGCGGTCAAGAATCGCTTCGGACCCGCGGACGAGATCGGCGTGTTCGAGATGACCGGGCGCGGCCTTGCAGAAGTCGTTAACCCTTCTGCGCTATTCTTGTCCGAACGTGGCGCACCCGCGCCCGGATCGGTTGTCTTTTCCGGCATCGAGGGCACGCGCCCCGTGCTGGTCGAATTGCAGGCGCTCGTCGCGCCCACCCCCCACGCGCAGCCGCGCCGCGCGGTCGTGGGCTGGGACGGTGCGCGCCTCGCCATGATCCTCGCCGTGCTCGAGGCACGTTGCGGCATCCCCTTCGCGGGGCTCGACGTCTATCTCAACGTGGCGGGCGGGATGAAGATCTCCGAACCCGCCGCCGACCTCGCCGTCGCCGCCGCCCTGCTCTCCGCCCGCGAGGACAGCGCACTTCCGCCCGACACGGTCGTTTTCGGCGAAATCAGCCTCTCCGGCGCCCTCCGCCCGGTAAGCCAGCGCGAAAACAGGTTGAAAGAAGCGCAAAAACTTGGTTTCACCTCGGCCATCCTTCCGTCCGGCGGCAAAGACGCGGGCGGGGCTGGCATGACCTTGACGACAGTGGACGATCTGACGGGTTTCGTGGGTGACATTTTCGGCGCCGGGTAGCGCACAAAAGGGACAGGACCGCCATGGAAGGCTTCACCATCATCGACGGCGTGGTCGCGCTCGTCATCGTGCTCTCGGCCCTGCTGGCCTACAGCCGCGGCTTCGTGCGCGAGGCGCTGGCCATCGGCGGCTGGATCGTGGCGGGTCTTCTGGCCTTCATCTTCGCTCCGCAGGTCGAACCGCTGGTGAAGGAAATCCCCATGGTAGGCGACTTCCTCGGCGACAATTGCGAACTTTCGATGATCGCGGCCTTCGCTGTCGTCTTTGCCGTGGCTCTCATCATCGCGTCACTGATCACGCCGCTCTTCTCGTCTCTGGTGCAGCGTTCGGTGCTGGGCGGGCTCGACCAGGGGATCGGCTTCGTCTTCGGCGTGGCGCGTGGCATCCTTCTCGTGGCGATCGCCTATTTCGTCTACGAGACCGTGGCGGCCAGCCAGGAAATCCGCATGATCGACGACAGCCGCTCGGCCCGCGTCTTCGCGCGCATGACCGGCAAGATCGAGGACGGCAACCCCGAGCAGGCCCTGGGCTGGATCACCCGCCAATACGAGGAACTCGTGGGCGCCTGTGACGCGCCCGAACCGGCCGAGACCGGCACCGGAACCGGCACCGATGAGATCGCGCCCGCGACCGCCACGGAATGAGCACCCACACCGTTCTCATCGCCTCGGCCCTCATGATCGTCACCGGCGTCGCCGTGGCGGTGCAAAGCCCGATCAACGCCGCGATGGGCCGCATCATCGAAAGCTCGCTCGCCGCCGCCACGGTCTCCTTCTTCGTGGGATTCGTGGCGCTTCTGATCCTCACGCTCGCCGTGGGTGACGGGCCGAGCCTGCCGCGCGTGACATCGGTGCCGCCCTGGCTCCTGGTGGGCGGGCTTTTCGGCGCTCTCTTCGTGTGGTCCTCGCTCTGGAGCGTGTCGATCCTCGGCTTGCTCACGCTCACGATCATGGTGGTGCTGGGCCAGGTGGCGGCGGCGATGGTCATCGACTATCTCGGCGCCTTCGGCCTCACCGCGCGCCCCATCTCCATCCCCCGCATCCTCGCGGCCTGCTGCCTCCTGGCGGGGGTTGTATTGTCGCGCTACTGACCCATATCCCGGTCATACCGCATGACCTACTGACTGACGCCACGCCACATTCTGTGATAGTTTCGTGACAGCACGGGTGATCCCGCGTAAACCGGGCCCCATATCGCGCAACGGATTCGGAGCTGCCCTTGTCCCGCCAGATGCCTCCCGCCCATCCCTTCGATGACGACAAGCTCAAGGAGGAATGCGGCGTCTACGGCGTGATCGGCGTTGCCGACGCCGCCAATTTCGTGGCCCTCGGCCTTCACGCGCTACAGCACCGCGGGCAGGAGGCGGGCGGGATCGTCAGCTACCATCCCGACGAGGGCTTCAACAATGCGCGCCGCTTCGGCTACGTGCGCGACAATTTCACCAAGCAATCTCTCATGGAGACCCTGCCCGGCGCGCTCGCCATCGGGCATGTGCGCTACTCCACCGCCGGGGGCAAGGCGCCGGTCATCCGCGACGTGCAGCCCTTCTTCGGCGAATTCGCCATGGGCGGCGCCGCCATCGCGCATAACGGCAACATCACCAATGCCAACGCGCTGCGGCGGGAACTGATCGAGCGCGGCTCGATCTTCCAGTCCAATTCCGACAGCGAATGCATCATCCACCTCATGGCGCGCTCGCTGCAAAAGACGATCCCCGACCGGATGGAGGATGCGCTGCGCCGGGTCGAGGGGGCGTTCTCCGTGGTCGCCATGACCCGCACCAAGCTCATCGGCGTGCGCGATCCGCTGGGGGTGCGTCCGCTGGTGCTGGGCCAGATCGGCGACGGCTGGGTGCTCTCCTCCGAGACCTGCGCGCTCGACATCATCGGCGCCCGTTACGTGCGCGAGATCGAACCGGGCGAGATGGTCGTCATCACCGACGAGGGCGTCGAAAGCCGCCGCCCCTTCCGCCAGGCCAGTTCGCGTTTCTGCATCTTCGAACACGTCTATTTCTCGCGCCCCGATTCGATCTATGGCGGTCGCTCCGTTTACGAGACCCGCCGCCAGATCGGCGTGGAGCTCGCGCGCGAAGCGCCGGTCGAGGCCGATCTCGTCTGCCCGGTTCCCGACGGCGGCACGCCCGCGGCCATCGGCTACAGCCAGGAAAGCGGCATCCCCTACGGGATGGGGATCACCCGCAACCAGTATATGGGCCGCACCTTCATCGAGCCGACCGAGCAGATCCGCAACATGGGCGTGCGGCTCAAGCTGAACGTCAACCGCGCCCTCATCGAGGGCAAGCGCGTGATCCTCGTCGACGATTCGGTCGTGCGCGGCACCACCAGCCGCAAGATCAAGGACATGATCCTTGATGCCGGCGCCGCCGAGGTGCATTTCCGCATCGCCTCGCCCCCGACCGCCTGGCCGTGCTTCTACGGCGTGGACACGCCCGAGCGCGACAAGCTTCTGGCGGCGACCATGTCGGAGGACGAGATGCGCGAACATCTCGCGGTGGACAGCCTCAAGTTCATCTCGCTCGACGGGCTCTACCGCGCCGTGGGCGAGGCCGAAGGCCGCAATTCCGAATGCCCCCAGTATTGCGATGCATGCTTCTCGGGCGAATACCCGGTGGCCCCCTCCGACCAGATCGAGAACGGTTTCGAACTGAAGGCGGCTGAATAACCCCACGCCCTGCGACGCAACGTCACCCGGCACCGACCGGCGGTTTCAAGCGCAGCGCGCGCCGCGGCGCGGCATCATGTTGCCGACCGCGCGCAACCCCGGTTCACCTCTCCGCCTGCCTGTCCTAGATGCGCGGCATCGGCCGCTTCGCGCGGCACGGGCCCGACCGGCCCTGGACAGACATTCAGGAGAGACAGACACATGGCCGAAGCCACCCCGACCCCCGACAACGTGGGCGCCGCTGCCACCCGTCGCGGCGCTCTCCCGACCAATGCGCTCACCCTCGTGGGCACCTTCGTCAAGACCCGTCCCGAGGCGCTCATCCGTCATCGCTCGGGCCAGATCGAGAAGGTGACGCTGGGCGACACGGTCGCCCGTCAGACGGTCGTCGCGATCAATGACGGCCTCCTGGTTCTCATGCGCAATGGCAAGGTCTCGCGCCTCACCATGCCCACCGGCTGAACCGCTACTCGCGGGGGCGCGATTTCCAGCCGCCCCGCCGTCGCGGGCGGTCCGCGCCCTTCTGCCCCTCGCGCAGCACCTGCGTCATCGGATGATCGCCATGCTCACCGGCATAGCGCTCCAGAAGCGCCGCGATGTCGGCCTGCGTGTCGCGGCCTGTGTCCATCGACAGCGCCCAGTCAAGAAAGATCGACCGGCATTCGCCCGGCCCGATCCCCTCGATCCTGTAGCTTTCGCGGATGAGCCCCTTGGGGTCCAGCGGATCGCGCTCTCTCATGTCCTCTCCTCCGGCACGCGGGCCAGCGCCGCGTCGATGGCCCCCTCGGCGGCCTCGGCACACTCTGCCAGCCGCGCGACGAGACTGTCCATGCTTTCGGTGTCCGAGACCCGCAGGAGATAGCTCTCCGCGCTCCCGCTCACCCGGTCGGGATCAGGCGCGCGCTCGCTCAGAAGCCGCGCGGCCATCATCACCTCCCAGCACAGCGCGTAGGAGGCGCCAAGCGCATCTCTCTCCGCGTCGCTCAGCCAGCCGATCGCGACACCGAGGTCGAGCGCCGCTTCCACTTTCCGCGCATCGCCGCGCGCCAGAAGCACCGCCGCCTGCGCTACCAGCTCGATATCCTGAAGCCGTCCCGGCCCAAGCTTCACGTCAAGCGGCCCTTCGGGCGGCTTCGCCGCGCGAATGCGCGCGCGCATCTCGGCCACCTCCTCCAGCACCTTCGCCGCCTCCACCGGCCGCGACAGAAGCTCACGGCGGAAGGCTGCGATGTCCTCGCAGAGCGCCGCGTCGCCCGCGATGGGCCGCGCACGGGTCAGCGCGAGGTGCTCCCACACCCAGGCCTCCTCCTGCTGGTAGGTCTTGAACGCGGGCCAGGCCGTCGCGACCGGCCCCTGGTTGCCCGACGGACGCAGCCGCATGTCCACCTCGTAAAGCCGCCCCTCGGCGGTCTGCGCCGTGATCGCGGTGATGAGCGCCTGCGTAAGCCGCGCGTAGTAGGTCCGCGTGGCCAGCGGTTTGCGGCCGTCCGAGGCTTCCACCCCTTCCGCGTCGTAGATCACGATAAGATCGAGATCCGACCCCGCGTTGAGCCGCCCCGCCCCGAGCGAGCCCATGGCCACCACCGCCGCGCCCCGCCCCGGCGGCGGACCATGCCGGCGCGCGAACTGGGCCACCACGTCGGGAAAAAGCGCCGCGACCACCGCTTCGGCCAATTCGCCGTATTGCTCCCCCGCACGCGCACCGTCGATGAGACCCCGCAGGTGATGCACCCCCACCCGGAACAGCCATTCCCGCCGCCAGCGCCGCGCGGCATCGAGCTTGCGCTCGTAATCGCCTTCCTGCGCCAGCGCATCCTCCGCGTCCGCCCTGAGGCCGTCGAGGCCCGGCCAGGGCGCAAAGAAGTCCCCCGCGATCACCGCGTCGAACACGCCGGGATTGCGCGACAGGTAGCTCGCCAGCGCCGGCGCCGTGCCCGCGATGTCGAGAAGAAGGTCGATGAGCTGCGGATTGGCCTCGAAAAGCGACAGAAGCTGCACCCCGGCCGGAAGCCCCGCCAGGAAACCGTCCAGCGCCACCAGCGCCTCCTGCGGTCGCGTGGCCGCAGCAAGGCGGTTGAGGATGGTGGGTCTGATGCGGTTGAAGATCTCGGTGGCCCGCGCCGAGCGCAACGCCGGGTAGCCGGGCCAGCGCGCGATGATCGTGCGGTCGAGGTCTACGCCCTGCGCGGGCGGTTCTTCGTCGGCACCTTCCGGCGCGAAGAACCGCTCGATGATCGCGTCCACCCGCTTCAGCCGGTCGAGAAGCTCCCCCTCGAACTCCGCGCGTTCGCGCCCCATGAAGTCGGCCAGCCGCTCGAACTCGTCATCGGAGGACGGAAGATCATGCGTCTGCGCATCGCGCAGCATTTGCAGGCGGTGCTCCACCTCGCGGTGGAACCTGTAATGCTCGGTCAACTCCTCGGCCACCTCGCCCGGCACCCATCCGCCCTCGGCCAGCCGCGCCAAACCCTCGACCGTGCCGCGCACGCGCAAGGAGCGGTCCCGTCCGCCTGCGATGATCTGGCGCGTCTGGGTGAAGAACTCGATCTCGCGGATGCCGCCCCGGCCCAGCTTCATGTTGTGTCCCGAGAGGCGCAGACCGCGCCCGAACCCCTTCGCCTGCCGGATCCTGAGCCGCATGTTGTGCGCGTCCTCGATCGCCGCGAAATCGAGGTGCCGACGCCACACGAAAGGCTTCAGCGTTGCGAGGAACCGCTGGCCCGCCTCGATGTCGCCGGCCGCCGGCCGCGCCTTGATATAGGAGGCACGCTCCCAGGTCCGGCCCAGGCTTTCGTAATAGGTCTCGGCGGCGGCCATCGACATGCAGACCGGGGTCACGCTCGGATCCGGCCTGAGCCGCAGGTCCGTGCGAAAGACATAGCCCTCCGCGGTCCGGTCGCTCAGCGTGGCACACATCCGCCGCGTGGCCCGCACGAACGACGCGCGCGCCTCCGGTATGTCGCCCGGTTCGAACCGGGTCTCGTCGAAGAGGCAGATGAGGTCGATATCCGAGCTGTAATTCAGCTCGCGCGCGCCCATCTTTCCCATGGCCAGCACGACCATCCCGCCGGCCGTGTCGAGATCTGCCTCCTCCTGCCCCGGCAGCTTGCCCCGAGCGATCTCGCGGCCCACGGCCTCGCGCAGGGCCATCTGCACCGCGAGATCGGCGAAATCCGAAAGCCGCGCCGTCACCTCCTCCAAGGGCCAGACACCGCCAAGGTCAGCGAGCCCGATCAGAAGCGCCACGCGCCCCTTCGCACGTCGCAACCCCCGGCCAAGCTCGGTAGGTTCGAGCCTGCGCACTTCCTCCATGACCGCGTCGAAACTCGCCTCGGGTTCCTCCAGCGCGTCCGGCAGCCACGCGGCCTCGCGCAGGATGAGCCCGTGCAGGTAGGGGCTGCACCCCCCGGCCCCGGCGACGAGCGCCTCCACCGGCTTTGAAAGGTCAGGCAGCGCCGCGCGCACCTCCTCCGCCGCGTCCGGATCATGGGGCGCCGGATGGCGCGTGAGACGTCGATCGAAGCTCATGACGCGGAACCTTCCCCGCCCTACGCGCCAAGGTCAACGGCTGAAATGCGCCGATGGGCGGACGGCGCGCCGCACCCGATGTGAAAAAGATTCACATAAACCCTTGCAGCTGACTCGGCCAATTCCCATTTCCGATGCAGGATGTGAAACGCCTTCACATAAGATGCAACCTGACGAAAAGGGACTTTCCCATGACGACATTCGCCTCCCAAGGCCATTGCCGCGGCCCGATGGCGGCACTTGGACGCGCCGAAGGCTGGCTCGATTCCAAGGGCCGCGCCGCCTGGATCGCCGCGATGGTTCTGGGCTTCATCTTCTTCTGGCCCGTCGGCCTCGCGCTCCTGGGCTACATGATCTGGAAGGGTAAAATGACCTGCTCGAAATCCTCGATGACCTCCCCGATGTCCACCGGCTTCGCCGCCCCCTCCTCTGGCAACAGCGCCTTCGACGCCTACCGCGCCGACACGCTGCGCCGCCTCGAGGAGGAACAGAAGGCCTTCGAAGACTTCCTCGACCGGCTCCGCCAGGCCAAGGACAAGTCGGAATTCGACCAGTTCATGGACGAACGTGCCCGCGCCGCCAATGCCCGCGCCGAAGACGATACCCCGCGCGAGGCATGATGCGACCCGATATTTCCTCGACCGGCCCCCACCCGGGGCCGGAGATGTCCGACCCCCCTCGCACCGCGCTCGTGGACTGGCACCTGCCCGACCCCGAGCGCGCGCCCGAATTCTACGCCGATGTGCCGCTCAAGCGGCTTCTGGCCTTCGTCATCGACAGCGCGGTCATCTTCGCGCTGAGCCTCTTCGCGGTGGTCCTCACGGCCTTTATCGGGCTTTTCTTCTTCCCGTTTCTCTTTCTCTGCCTCGGCTTCGTCTATCGCTGGGTCACGATTTCGCGCGCCTTCGCGACCTGGGGGATGCGGCTCATGGGGATCGAGTTCCGCCGCGCCGACGGCACGCGGCTCGACGGGATGACGGCGGCACTGCACACCGGGCTCTTCACGCTCGCTTGCGCGATGCCGGTCATACAGCTCGTGTCGATGGGCTTCATGGCCTTCCACCCGCGCGGCCAGGGCCTGCCCGACATCATGCTCGACACGACCGCGCTCAACTGTCGCGCACGGGGCTGAGGTCTTTTCCGCGGGCGCGCCCGGCCTATCTCTGCGGTTGGCACGAATGACTTGGCGCGCCCGCGCTTCATTGCTACCGTGCCCGCACCGACCGGACCCGACGACGAGAGACCATGCGCCACACGCTGCCCATCGCGCCCCAATTCTACGTGACCGCGCCCCAGCCCTGCCCCTACCTGGCGGGCCGGATGGAGCGCAAGCTCTTCACCGCGCTGCAAGGCCCCGAGGCACAGCGCCTCAACGATACGCTCTCGCAGCAGGGGTTCCGCCGCTCGCAGAACGTGCTCTATCGCCCCGCCTGCGCCGATTGCGCGGCCTGCCTCTCGGCGCGGATCGACGTCGCGGCCTTCACCCCGTCGAAATCCCAGAAACGCGCGCTTCGGCGCAATGCCAACCTCTCGCGCCGGACAAGCTCTCCCTGGGCCACCGAGGAACAGTTCGCGTTGTTCCGCAGCTATCTCGAGGAACGCCACGCGGCAGGCGGCATGGCCGATATGGACGCGTTCGAATTCGCCGCGATGGTCGAAGAGACCCCGGTGCGCACGCGCGTCATCGAATACACCGACGACGAGACCGGCGACTTGATGGCGACCTCGCTCACCGACGTGCTCGAGGACGGGGTGAGCATGGTCTATTCCTTCTTCGAGCCCGGCTTGCAGAAACGCAGCCCCGGCACCTACCTCATCCTCGATCACATCCACCTCGCGCGCGAGATGGGCCTGCCTTACGTCTATCTCGGCTACTGGGTGCCCGGCAGTCCCAAGATGGGTTACAAGGCGCGCTTCTCGGGGCTCGAGGTTCATGTCGGCGGCAAGTGGGAGAAGATGCGCGATCCGGCCGATTACGATACGAAGGCGCACCCCCTGCGCAACGATCCAATCGCCGAACAGGTGGCCGACATCACCCTGCCCGACAACATGGCCCGCCACGTCCAGCGAGGCTGAGCACCGGTCCCGGGCTCGTGACACGCCGGCCCGGCTTATCCTCGCGGCGCTCGCGCGCGGCGGCCGAAGCCCGCGTCAAAGCCGTGGGCCGTCCGATAGAATCGCAGGTTCGTCCACACCACCCAGCCCGGGTCATCGCGGCGATATGGACGGAACGTCACGCGGCGACCTTCCGACCTCACAGCCGGTCCACCGCCTCCGCGAACCGCACGACCTCGGCTTCGGTGTTGAAGTAATGCACCGAGGCGCGCAGCAGCGCGTCGATTCCCCGCGGCCCGAGGTCGAGCCGCGCGGAACTCACCTGCGACACCGACACGTTGATACCTTCCTCGCGCAGCCGCGCGGCCATCTCGGCGGGCGCGATACCCTCCTTGCGCAGGGTCACGATTCCGCATTTGCGCGCGCCACGATCATGCACGCTGACGCCCCGCAGCCCGTCCAGCGCCTCGCGCAGTTGCTGGCCAAGCGTCTCGACCCGCGCCTCGATCGCCGCCATCCCGATCCCGCGCGCGTAACGCACCGCCGCCATCAATCCCACGCGCCCCGCGACGAAACTCTCCCAGGTCTCGAAGCGCCGCGCGCCCGGCGCCATTTCGTAGCTGTCGGGGCCGGTCCAGTTGGCCGCGCGCAAATCGAGGAAGGGCGGGTCGATCCGTTCCACCACCTCGCACCGCACCCACAGGAACCCGGTCCCGCGCGGCCCGCGCAGGAACTTGCGCCCCGTGCCCGACAGGATGTCGCACCCGATCCGCGCCACGTCCACGTCGATCTGGCCCACCGACTGGCAGGCATCGAGCATGTAGAGCACGCCATGCGCCCGCGCGATCCGTCCCACGTCCTCGGCGGGATTCACGAGGCCGCCCTGCGTCGGCACATGCGTGATCGCGATGAGCTTCGTCTCCGGTCGGATCGCCCGTTCGAGCGCCGCCACGTCGATCTGCCCCGTCTCGTCCGACCCTACCACGTCGATCTCGAAGCCCCGCCGCTCCGCCTGCTGCAAGAGCGCGAGGTAGTTCGAGACATATTCCGACCCATGCGTGATGACCCGGTCGCCGGGCCCAAGCTCCAACCCGTAGAACGCCATGTCCCAGGCGCGCGTCGCGTTCTCGACATAGGCGATTTCCTCGGAACGCCCGTTCAGCAGCGCCGCGAACTCGTCGTAGAACGCGGTCAGATCGGCCGCCGCCCGGCGCTCGGCCTCATAGCCGCCCAGGGCGACTTCGTCGTCGAGCACGCCCTGCAACGCCGCCACCACCGGCAGAGGCATGAGCGATGCGCCCGCATTGTTGAAATGCAGCACGTGCTCGCAGGCAGGCGTCTCGGCCCTCACCGTCTCGATATCCATTCCGCTCCCCTTCCGATCCGCGCGCCATCTCTCCACGCGCCGGCCGCCCTTGTCCAGCAAGCGACGACCAGCGCGCCAGAAAAGTGTTGCGCCCGCACCCGCCTTGGCCTTCCATGAACCCCGAGCGGGAGGGGGCATCATGCGCGCGCGGTTTACGGCAATCGGTCTCGGCATCCTCGACTGGGCGGTCATCGTGCTCATGCTGGCCATCGTGGCGCAGGTCGCGCTTTCGGCGCTCGACATCAACCCGGTGGCGAGTTTCGACCGCGCGCTGCCCCTTCTCGGACGGGGGATCACGCTCAATTCCCTGCTCGACCTGCAATGGCATCTCCTCGTGCTCATCGGCCTTTTGCCGGCGGGCATCGTCTGGCTCGGTGAAGGTCATGTGCGGGTCGACTTCCTTTATCAGGCCCGCAGCCCGCGCTGGCAGGCCCGCACCGACCTCATCGGTCACGCGCTCTTCGCGGTGCCGTTCTTTGCACTGATGGTTCCCGCATCCTCGGCCTTCATGCTCCGCGCCTGGTCCTCCGACGAGGGCGGGCGCAATGGCGGGCTCGACGATCTCTGGCTCGTCAAGTCGCTCCTGCCACTCGGCCTTGCCCTTCTCGCCGCGGCGATCCTGGTCGAGACCTGGCGCCTACTGCGCCGCGCCCGATGACCGACGCCGCCCTCCCCCTCGCCATGGCCGGACTGACCCTCGCGGGCATCCTCGCAGGCTACCGCGTGGGCATGGTGCTGGGCGGCGCGGCGGCGCTCTTCGTGCTGATCTCGGACCTGCCCATTGCCTACTTCTCGCTCCTGACTAGCCGCATCTATGCAAACGTCCTGTCGAACTGGCTTCTGGTGGCAATCCCGATGTTCATCTTCATGGGCCTCGTGCTGGAAATGTCTGGCGTGGCCGAGCGCAGTTTGCGCGCAGCGCAACGCGCCCTGGGCGGAAGCGCCGCGGGCATGGGGCTTTCGGTGCTCGTGATCGGCGTCCTTCTCGCAGCGTCATCGGGGATCGTCGGCGCGTCGGTCGTGCTTCTGGCGCTCCTCGCGCTCCCGCGGCTCGAAGAGGCGGGCTTCGACAAGCCCACCGCGGCGGGGCTTGTCGCGTCCTCCGGCACACTCGCCATCCTCATCCCGCCCTCGGTGATGCTGATCGTGCTGGGCGATCAACTCGGCGCGCCGGTCCCGGCGATGTTCGCAGGCGCCATCGGGCCGGGTCTCGTGCTTGTCGCGGTCTACGGCGCCTTCGTTGTCTGGCGGGCACGCGGCCTGCCCCGGCTCGACCGGGCGGCGCGCGTCCACCCTTTGCGCCTGCTGCTCGATCTCGGCCCGCTCCTACTGCTGATCATCGCGGTGCTGGGTTCGATCATCGCCGGGCTCGCCACGCCGACCGAGGCATCGGGTCTGGGGGCCTTCGGCGCGGTCATCGTCACCGCGCTCTACCGCCGCTTCGACGTCACCACGATCCTCGCAGCCGCACGCCGGACGGTGACGACCACCTCCATGGTGCTTTTCGTGATGATCGGCGCGACCTGCTTCTCGGCGGTGTTCAAGGGGCTGGGTGGTGACGACCTCGTCGAGGCGGGCGTCACGCTCTTCGGCAGCTCTCCCTACGCGGTCCTCGCCACCGTCATGGGCGCGATCTTCCTCCTCGGCTTCGTGCTCGACTGGCTCGAGATCACGCTCATCCTCATGCCGATCTTCGCGCCCATCGTGGCGGGGCTCGACTTCGGGAGCGGGCTCACCGGTCAGGCGCTGCTCGTGTGGTTCGGGGTGCTGGTGGCGGTCAACCTGCAAACCTCCTTCCTCACTCCGCCCTTCGGCTTTTCGCTCTTCTACCTCCGCGGCGCCGCGGGCGATCGGCTCACGACGCGGCAGATCTATCGCGGAGTGGCGCCTTTCGTGGCGCTTCAACTGCTGGTGCTCGCCCTGCTCATCGCCTTCCCAGTGCTCGTCACCGGCCTGATCTGACCCCATCGAAAGGACACCCTATGCGCAAGACCCTTCTCGCCACCGCCCTCACCGTCGCGGCAACCACCGCCGGCGCCGAAAGCTACACGCTGCAATCAGCCTTCGGCCAGCTTCCCGTCCTTCATCCCACGGCCGAGCGGTTCGTCGCGAACGTCTCGGCCCTCACCGGCGGCGCGGTCGAGTTCGACTACCTGCTCGCGGGCGAACTGTCCCCCGCCTTCGAAATCTTCGACAACGCGAGCGTCGGCGCCATAGACGCGGGCTGGTCCTTCGCCGCCTATGCCAGCGGCAAGGAACCCGCGGCGGCTCTTTTCGGCTCGGTCCCGTTCGGCGGCGATCCGCTCTCCTATATCGGCTGGCTCAACCACGGCGGTGGGCTCGAGCTCTGGCGCGAGATCTACGAACCCTACAACCTCGTGCCCATGGCCTGCGGCGTCATCCTCTCCGAGGCCGGCGGCTGGTACACGAAACCCATCGAGACGCCCGAGGACCTCAAGGGGCTCAACATCCGCATCGGCGGCCTCGGGGGCGACATCCTGGGCAAGCTCGGCGCGAACGCCATGTCGCTCCCCACCGGCGAAATCTCGACCTCGCTCGAAACCGGGCGGCTCGACGCGACCGAGCTCAGCTTCCCGCTCGTCGACAGGCTCATGGGCTTCGACCAGGTGGCCAAGCATTACTACTTCCCCGGCTGGCACCAACCGGCGGGCTTCATCGAGTTCTACATGAACAAGGACAAGTGGGACGCGCTCGAACCCGCGCACCGCACCGCCATCGAAACCGCCTGCAACGACGCTAATCTCTTTGCGCTTGGCACCGCCGCGGGGGCGCAGGCCGCGATCCTCGAGGAATTCCGCGCGAATGGCGTCACCGTCGAACGTTTCCCCGACCCGGTTCTCGACGCGCTGCGCAAGGCCGCGAACGAGGTCTATGCCGAGAAGTCCGCCGAGGACGAGATGTTCGCCCGCGTGATCGACAGCTACCGCGCCTATGACGAGGATTACCGCGAATATCGCGATCTTTCCGCGCTCGACTGATGGCGACGCCGCTTGCGGATTTTTGCTCCTACACGGTGGGTGGCCGCGTCCACCGCGAGACCCGTGGTGCGCCCGAGACCATCCGCTTCACACCCCAGTTCAGCATGACCCGCGATCCGCGCGGCCACTACGCGGTCGAACATGCCTACGTGCAGTTCTTCGTCCCCGAGCCGCGCAACACCGCACCCCCGGTCGTTCTGGTGCATGGCGGCGGCCTGACCGGCACGATATGGGAGCGCACGCCCGACGGCCGCCCCGGCTGGCTCCACGGGCTTCTTGCCCGCGGCTACGAGGTGCATGTGATCGACAATGTCGAACGCGGCCGCGCCGGTTTCGCGCCGGGGCTCTGGCCGGGTGATCCGGTCCTGCGCACGATGGAGGAAGCATGGGAGCTTTTCCGTATCGGCGCGCCCGAGGATTTCGCCCGCCGCCGCCCCTTCCCCGGCGCGCGTTTCCCCGTGGCACGGCTTGAGGACTTCGCGCGCCATTTCGTGCCGCGCTGGTTCTCGACCACGCACTTGCAGGTCGCCGCCCTCCACGCGCTTCTCGATCGGCTGGGACAGGCCATCGTGATCTGTCATTCGCAAGGCTCAGACGCGCTCTACGGTGCGCTCGGTGCAGGCGCGGGCGTCTCCGGCGTGATCGCGATCGAGCCTTCGGCCGATCCCGTCAGCGCCGACGATCTCGGCGATACGCCGTTCGTCCTTGTCGCGGGCGACTATCTCGACCGCTCCGGTCTCTGGACGCATCGCATCGCCGCTTGGCCCACGCTCGTCGACGCCCTGCCCCGTGCCGCCTATCTCACGTCACGCTCCGGTCTCGCCCCGGGTCACTCGCACCAACCCATGTGCGACCGGGGCTCCGACACCGCGCTCGCCGCCGCGCTCGACACATTCGCAAGGCTCTGAGGCAGGGCGCATCGCTTGGGCCAGCGGCGCGCGATTTGAGCCTCTCAGGCCAGGGGCGCCATGATCTCCACCTCGTCCCCGTCCCGCACCGCATGATAGAAACAGCTCCGGCGGTTCGTATGACATGCCGGACCCTCCTGTCGGATCAGCAGCAGGAGGCAATCGCGGTCGCAATCGACGCGCATCTCCACGAGGTCCTGCACATGCCCACTCGTCTCGCCCTTCACCCAGAAGGCGGCCCGCGACCGGCTCCAGTAGGTCACGCGCCCGGTCTCGAGCGTGCGCGCCACGGCCTCGGCGTTCATCCACGCCATCATCAGGACCTCGCCGGTCTCGGCCTCCTGCGCGATCGCGGGGATCAAGCCTGCCGCATTGTAGCGAAGCGTCTCGGGATCGAATGTCATGCGCCCCCCTTTCCATGTCCGGCCCGCCGCTCTATCTAAGCCGCACGTCACAGAAGGGAAAGCCATGAGCGGCGAGACCGACCTGATAAAGCTCTATTCCGGCCGCATTCTCGAACTGGCCGCCGACATCCCCCGGCTCGGCCGGCTCGACGCGCCCTCGGCCACGGTGAAGCGACGCTCGCCCCTCTGCGGCTCCACGATCACCGTGGACATCACCGCCGAGGACGGATGCGTCACCGATTACGCACAGGACGTGAAGGCCTGCGCGCTGGGCCAGGCGGCGGCAAGCGTGGTGGGCGGCAATATCATCGGATGCAGCTTCGATGAGGTCCGCGCGGCCCGCGACGCCCTCCATGCCATGCTGAAGGAAGACGGCCCCACACCGCCGGCCCCTTTCGACGGGCTCGAGGTTCTGCGCCCGGCCGCCAGCTACAAGAACCGTCACGCCTCGATCTGCCTCTCGCTCGATGCCGCCGTCGAGGCGCTCGAGCAGATTGCCCAGACCGCCTAGCTCCGCTCGAACGGACTCAGCGTATCTCGACCGTCGCGTGCCCCAAGCCGAACCGCTCGTTCAGAAGCGCCTTCACCTCGTCGCGCACCCGGTCGCGGTCGCATCCCGCTTCCGTCTCGACCTCGAGCGTCACCATGGGCCGCTCCTGCGTGACCTGCCAGGCATGAAGATGCTCGATCCCGGTCACGCCGGCGACGTCCTCCCGCAACGCGCGCACGACTTCCTCCTGGTCGAATCCCCGGGGCGCACCTTCCAGGAGGATATGCCCGCTCTCGCGGACCACGGCCCAGGCGCTGCGGAGGATGATGAGCGCGACCAGAACCGACAGGATCGGGTCGATGGGCATCCATCCCGTCCAGAGGATCACGAGCGACGCCACGATTGCCGCCACCGATCCCAGCAGATCGCCTGCCACATGCAATGCGGCGGCGCGCACGTTGAGGTTCTCGCTTTCGTCACGGGTCAGCACGTAGAAAGCGGCGATGTTCACCAACAGCCCCGCGACCGCCACGCCCAGCATCAGCCCGCCCATCACCTCGACCGGCTCACGCAGGCGCTGAACCGCCTCCCAGCAGATCCAGGCCGCGATGACGAATAGCGTCATCCCGTTCACGAAGGCCGCCAGCACCGAGAACCGGTCATACCCATAGGTGCGGGCGGCATCCGCGGGTCTTCGCGCCAGCCGGAACGCCAGCCACGCGAGCATGAGCGACGCGAAATCCGTGAGCATATGCCCCGCATCCGCCAGAAGCGCGAGCGACCCCGAGATCAGCCCGCCCGCCACCTCGGCCAGCATGAATGTGCCCGTGAGGATGGCGGCGATCCCGATCGCGCGCTCGTTCTTCGGCAGGTGGTCATGTCCGCCGCCATGGTCATGTGCGTGATCTCGCATCCCGCGCCTTCCCTTCGGTGCCGCCCTGGACCAACCTTCCCGAGGCGGTCCGGTTTCACAACCCCTCGGCGGGATCAAAAAAAACCGCCGCACATGCACAAGGCATGGCGGCGGCAGTCAAGTGCGATATCCGAATGGGCCCATGGGATCGGCGGAGAGAGTTGAGGCAAACCCACCGGGGACTTGGGACAGGCAGTGTCAGTCACAGCGCATCGAAGTTGGGGACAGGAGATGCGGGACCATGGGCATGTCGGATCTATCGCAGGCAGAAACCTTCAGAAAAGACCGGGCAGGTAGAGCCCCCCGACCAGCATGACGACAAGGGACGCGGCGCCGACGGCATCGCCCAACAGGGTCTCGGACCGTGCGGCGGTGATCTTGATCTGGCTGAACATCACGGGTCTCCTCGTCATTCTCGTGTTGCCTATTTGTTCTCATTTTGGAAACGATTTGTAAAGAACTTTCTGGGAACATTCGCGAACTTTTCGGAACACCCAGCCGAACGCACTGATTTTCAACAGGGATTTCCACGCCTCATCCGACCTTGATGAGCCGGATCGCCTGGTCCTGCTCCATCAGCCACAGCAGAACGCGCGCCGCCTCGCCCCGTCCCGTGGTCAGGCCGGCATCGTCCGACAGAAGCTTGCGCGCATCCGTCTGTGCCACGGCCATCAACGCGGCCTGCGCCTCCATGTCCGCCACGCGGAACCTCGGCACGCCCGACTGCGCGGTGCCGATCACGTCGCCCGCACCCCGCATCTCGAGGTCCACCTCCGCGATGCGAAACCCGTCTTCCGTTTCGCGCATCGTGGCAAGCCGCCGCTCGCCCCCCTCGCTCAGCGGCGCCTGGTAGAGCAGAAGGCAGGTGCTCTCGGCGCTGCCACGCCCGACCCTACCGCGCAACTGGTGAAGCTGCGCCAGCCCGAAATGCTCGGCCCGCTCGATCACCATGATCGAGGCATTGGGCACATCGACCCCCACCTCGATCACCGTCGTGGCGACGAGGACGCTCGTCTCGCCCGCCTGGAACGCGGCCATCGCGGCGTCCTTCTCCTCGGGTGGCATCTGGCCGTGCACCAGCCCGACGCGCCCCTCGCCCAGTTGCGCGCGCAGAGATCGGAACCGCTCCTCGGCGCTCGACAGGTCGCTCACCTCGCTCTCGTCCACCAGCGGACAGACCCAGTAGGCCTGCCGCCCCTCGGCTACCGCGCGGCGCAGGTGCTCCACCACCTCGCCCATCCGCGCCATGTTGACGAGCGCCGTCCTGACGGGCTTGCGGCCGGGCGGTTTCTCATCCAGCACGCTGACCTCCATGTCGCCGTATTGTGCCAGCGCGAGGCTGCGCGGAATGGGCGTGGCGGTCATCACGAGCACGTCGGCCCGCACCCCCTTGGCCCCCAGTTCCAGCCGTTGCCGGACGCCGAAACGGTGCTGTTCGTCCACCACGGCAAGCCGCAGGTCGGCGAATTCCACGTCCTTCTGGAACACCGCGTGGGTGCCGACGAGGATGTCGATCTCCCCCGCCGCGAGGGCCGCGAGCTTCGCCTCCCGCACGCGCCCCTTGTCCCGACCTGTCAGAAGCTCGACCCGCACACCCGCGGCTTCGGCCATGGGACCGAGTCCCATGAGATGCTGACGCGCGAGGATTTCGGTGGGGGCCATCATCACCCCCTGTCCGCCCGCCTCGACCGCGATCAGCAAGGCGAGGAACGCCACCAGCGTCTTGCCCGCGCCCACATCCCCCTGAAGCAGGCGGTTCATCCGCTCGGGCGCGGCCATGTCGGCGGCGATCTCCTCGACCGCGCGGGTCTGCGCGCCCGTGGGGTCATAGGG
Organism: Roseovarius sp. SCSIO 43702; assembly: GCF_019599045.1. Classification (NCBI taxonomy): domain Bacteria; kingdom Pseudomonadati; phylum Pseudomonadota; class Alphaproteobacteria; order Rhodobacterales; family Roseobacteraceae; genus Roseovarius; species Roseovarius sp. SCSIO 43702. The sequence continues at coordinate 1,774,008 of NZ_CP080623.1, read as the reverse complement.
CAGCGCGGCCAGAACGCGTGCGCGCAATGTCCCGTCGCCCCGGCTCTCGCGGCCCTTGCCGCGCCTGCGATGCGCCCGCGCCAGCGCAAGGGTCAGTTGATGGGCAAAGAATTCGTCGTAGGCCAGCCGTTCGCGCGCCGGATGCGCAGGCGATAGATCGGCCACCGACGCAGGGTTATGCGCCGCCGTCACCGCCTCGCGCCAGCCCGGCCATCCCGCACGCGCCTTCTGACCCGGATCAACCCATTCGGCCAGGTCCGGCGCACGGGTGAGCGCGCCTGCGACGGCCTTGGCCATCATGCGTTGAGTGATCCCCTGGGCCAGCGGATAGACCGGCTCGAACTCGGGGATCTCGCCGGCCTCCTCGGGTGGCAGGACGTGATCGGGATGCACCATCTGTGCGATCCCGTCGAAAAGCTCGACCCGCCCGGATACCACGCGCCGCGCGCCGGTGGGCAGGATCCGCGACAGGTAATCGCCCCGCGCGTGAAAGAAAACCAGTTGGAACGCGACCTTCGCATCCTCGACCGTTACGCGATAGGGGCGGCCGCGGCCCTGCGGCGGCACGTGGCGGCCCACCGTGACCTCGACCGTCACGACACCGGGCAGCTCCGCGCCCTGCACCGTCTCGCGCCGCCGGCGGTCCACGCCGGACTGCGGCAGCGTGAAGAGCAGGTCGCGCGGCCGCGTCACGCCCAGTGCCTCGAACGCCTTCTCGGATTTCGGCCCCACTCCCGGCAATGTCTCGAGCGCCGCGAAGAGTGGAAAAAGGGCTTCGGGCCGCGTGCTCATGCATCACCGATAAGGGCGAGCCACGCATCCTCGTCGATCATCTCGATGCCGAGATCGCGGGCTTTCTTCGCCTTCGATCCCGCGCCCGGCCCCGCGACGACAAGGTCGGTCTTGCTGCTGACGCTACCCGACACCTTGGCGCCCAGGGCTTCGGCCCGCGCCTTGGCCTCGTCGCGCGTCATTTTCTCGAGCGTGCCGGTGAACACCACCGTCTTGCCCGCGACGGGGCTGTCCTCGGCCCGCGCCTCTGGCGGGACGATCCGCGCGAGCTTCCCGACAAGCCGGTCGATCGCCGCGCGCTCCTCGGGGTTGGCCAGCGCCTCCGACAGCGACAGGGCCAGGACGGGGCCGATGCCATCGACCGCCACGAGATCGTCCCACGCCGCCTGCGCGTCCTCGGGCACGTCTCGCTCCGACCGTGCCCTGGCCCGCGCCTCGGACACGCGCGCGCCTCGCCCCTCGGCGGCTGCCGCCGCCCGCTCGGCCTCGGCCGCCTCCTCGCCCGCGCGATGCGCCTGCGCCGCCGGCCGGGCGAGGTCCACCGCCTCGACCAGCGCCTCCCACGACTGGTAGTGCCGCGCGAGATCCTGCGCCGCCACCTCGCCCAGGTGCCGGATGCCCAGCGAGTATAGAAGCCGCGAGAGCGCGACCTCGCGCCGCGCCTCGATGGCCGCAAAAAGGTTCTCGGCGCTCTTCTCCCCCCATCCTTCGCGGTTCTTGAGCTGCTTCATGCCGCTGCCGAACCGCGATTCGAGGGTAAAGATGTCGGCCGGCTCGGCGATCCAGCCATCGGCGAAGAACTGTTCCACCTGCTTGGCACCCAGACCCTCGATGTCGAAGGCCGCGCGGCTGACGAAATGGCGCAGCTTCTCGACCGCCTGCGCGGGGCATATGAGACCCCCGGTGCACCGGCGCACGGCGTCGCCCTCCTCGCGCACGGCTTCCGATCCGCATTCCGGGCAGGTCTCGGGGAAGCGATAGGGCTCGGCATCCTCGGGTCGCCGCTCGAGATCCACGTCCGCGATCTTGGGGATCACGTCGCCCGCGCGATAGACCTGCACCCAGTCGCCGACGCGGATATCCTTGCCGCCGCGGATCGCCTCGCCCGAGGCCGCGCGGCCGGCGATGTAATCCTCGTTGTGCAGCGTCGCGTTCGAGACCACGACACCCCCCACCGTTACCGGTGACAGCCGTGCCACGGGGCTCAGCGCGCCGGTGCGGCCGACCTGGATGTCAATCGCCTCGAGCCGGGTCCAGGCCAGCTCGGCGGGGAATTTATGCGCGATCGCCCATCGCGGCGTGGTCGAACGATAGCCCAGGCGCGCCTGCAGCGCGAGGGCGTTCACCTTGTAGACCACGCCGTCGATGTCATAGCCCAGCGTGGCGCGCATCTGTTCGATCGTCTCGTAATGGGCGAGCATCTCCTCGGCGCCGTCGCATAGCCGCGTGAGATCGTTCGTGACGAAACCAAGCTCCGAGAGTCGCTCGATCGCGCCCATCTGCGTTTCGGCCAGCGGCTCCGACAGCGCGCCCCAGGCATAGGCGAAGAACCGCAGCGGACGCGCGCGGGTGATCTCGGCGTCAAGCTGGCGCAGCGACCCGGCGGCGGCGTTGCGCGGGTTGGCAAAGGTCTTGTCGCCGCGCTCGGCCTGGCGCGCGTTCAGCGCCTCGAAATCCGCGTGGCTCATGTAGACTTCGCCGCGCACCTCGAGGATGTCGGGCGCCCCTTCGATCCGGTCGGGGATGTCCCCGATGGTGCGCGCGTTGGCCGTCACGTTCTCGCCCACCTGCCCGTCGCCGCGCGTCGCCGCCTGCACGAACCGGCCCTCCTCGTAGCGCAGGCTCAGGCTCAGCCCGTCGATCTTGGGCTCGGCCGTGTAGTCGAGCGCCGCGTCCGGCCCGAGATTGAGATAGCGCCGCACGCGGGCGTCGAACTCCCTCACCTCGTCGGCCTCGAACGCGTTGCCGAGGCTGAGCATCCGCTCCGAATGGCTGATCTTGCCGAATCCTTCGGCGGGGGCCGCGCCCACCTGCTCGCTCGGGCTGTCCGCGCGCTTGAGCGCGGGAAAGGCCGCCTCGATCGCCGCGTTGCGCTGCCTCAGCCGGTCGTACTCGGCATCGCTCATCACCGGCGCATCGTCGCGGTGATAGGCCGCGTTCGCCTCGCCCAGAAGCTCGGCCAGGCGTGCCAATTCCTCGCGCGCCTGTTTTTCTGTCATCCGGTCGACCCGAAGATCGTCGGCCATGTCGTCCCCCGCGCACTCCTCCGCCCTACGGGCGGCCCTTGTGACAGGGATAGTGCGCGCGCCGGGTCAGGTCCAGCGGGTCCGACCGGGCATCCGCGCCGCAGTGCACTTCCTGCCTGGCCCCCCGGTTCGCCCATTCTACGGCTGCCTCGCGGTCCGCCCGCAGGTGGACACGTCAGCCACATTAGGCTCGGGTCATGTCGTCACCGTCAAAGGGTCGACGAGTTAACCGACAGGGCGCGGGCTCCTGAAACTACGGGCAAACTGCTCTCGACGCCATTTTCGTCGCATCGGCTCCCTGCCCGCAGAGCCGACACCTTCCGCGCCGCTTCCCGCACGACGCCTTGTCACGCGCCGATCGCCAACCGTCCGCCGCCCATCTCCGAAGGTTCGGGATCGCGCAGGACATAGCCGCGGCCCCAGACCGTCTCGATATGGTTCACGCCGCCCGTGGCCTCGCTCAGCTTCTTGCGCAGCTTGCAGATGAACACGTCGATGATCTTGAGCTCCGGCTCGTCCATGCCGCCGTAGAGGTGGTTGAGGAACATCTCCTTGGTGAGCGTCGTGCCCTTCCGAAGGCTCAGAAGCTCGAGCATCTGGTATTCCTTGCCGGTCAGGTGCACCGTCTTGCCGCCCACATCCACGGTCTTGGCGTCGAGGTTCACGTTTATCGCGCCCGTGCGAATCACCGATTGCGAATGCCCCTTGGATCGCCGGATGATCGCGTGGATGCGGGCGACCAGTTCATCGCGGTGGAAAGGCTTCGTCAGGTAGTCATCCGCGCCGAAGCCGAACCCCTTGATCTTGCTCTCGGTATCGTCCGCCCCGCTCAGGATGAGGATCGGCGTCTCGATCCGCGCGAGCCGAAGCTGGCGCAGCACCTCGTGGCCGGTCATGTCCGGCAAGCCGAGATCGAGGAGAATGAGGTCGTAATCATAGAGCTTCGCGAGGTCGAGCCCCTCTTCGCCCAGGTCGGTCGTGTAGACATTCAGGTTGGCATGGGTCAGCATCAGCTCGATGCTTTTCGAGGTCGTGGGGTCGTCTTCCACCAGCAGCACACGCATGTTTCAGGTTCTCCGATGATCTTGATGGCACCGACACTGGCGAAAATTGGTTAACCACAAGTTACCATAATCGAACATTTCGCGAATACAACCTAAAGTTGCTCCCTGTTCAGCGCCTCACCTTCCGAATCCCTTAAGGATTTCAATGCCGTGACCTTCAGTCCCTCCTCGCCGTGACGCCCGACCGCGCGAACCCATTCCTGAAACTCTTCCGGGCTCAGTTCGTATTTCGTTAACGCATCGGCCTCGGAGATCAGGCCATAGAGCACCCCCCGCACGACCGCGAGCTTGCGCGAGGCGACCCAGCGGGTCGTGTCGGCAGGGGGAAGGTCGGCCTGGCACAGGACGCTGCCATCCGGCAGGGTCACCGTGCGCGGCCCTTCCACTTTCTTCAGATACATCGCTTCATCCCGAATAACCTCGGCGATGATCATGACGCGCGGCGCTTAACGCGGGTTGAAACGGCACCGGCTTTCTTTTTCGGATTTAGCTAAAGCTGCGCCGAAACCGCGCATCCGCACATGGTTTAACTCGGGCCGGAAAGGTATATATAGCGCCCCGACACCCAAGGACGCCGCCATGCCGCTCGATCAGCCTCTCAACTCGCTGGGCCTGCCCAAGCCCCCCGCCGACACCCGTGTCGTCGTCGCCATGTCGGGTGGCGTCGACAGCTCGGTCGTGGCCGCGCAACTGGCCGAGGAGGGCTATGACGTGGTGGGCGTCACGCTTCAGCTTTACGACCACGGCGCGGCGCTCGCCAAGAAGGGGGCGTGCTGTGCGGGAATCGATATCCACGATGCGCGCCGGGTGGCTGAAGAGATGAACTTTCCCCACTACGTCCTTGATTACGAAAACATCTTCAAGGACGCGGTGATCGACGAGTTTGCCGACAGCTATCTTGCCGGCGCCACGCCCGTGCCTTGCATCCGTTGCAACGAACGGGTGAAGTTCAAGGATCTGCTCGAGACCGCGCGCGACCTCGACGCCGATTGCATGGCAACCGGCCACTACATCCAGCGCAAGATCGGCGCGCATGGCCCCGAGCTTCACTGCGCCACCGACGCCAATCGCGACCAGAGCTATTTCCTGTTCTCCACGACGCCCGAACAGCTTGATTTCCTGCGTTTTCCCCTCGGTCACCTGCCGTCGAAGGACGCAACCCGCGCGCTCGCCGCGCGTTACGGCCTCGCGGTTGCCGACAAACCCGACAGCCAGGACATCTGCTTCGTGCCGAACGGCAATTACGCCAGCGTGATCGAGAAACTGCGCCCCGGCGCGGCCGAACCGGGCGAGATCGTCCATGCCGACGGGCGGATTCTCGGCACGCATGAGGGCGTCATTCACTACACCGTAGGCCAACGCCGGGGGCTCGGGATCGGCGGCCTCGAGGAGCCGCTCTACGTGGTCAAGCTCAACGTGGACGCCAAGCGCGTGATCGTCGGGCCGAAATCCATGCTCTCCACCCGCACCATCCCGGTGCGCGAGATCAACTGGCTGGGCGATTCAGCCTTCGACGGCCAGAGCGAATGGCATGTCTCGGTCAAGGTCCGCTCCACCCGTCCCCCGCGCGAGGCGGTCATCCGCCCGCTCTCACCCACCGAGGCCGAGGTCGAGTTGCTGACGCCAGAGGAAGGTGTCTCACCGGGACAGGCCTGTGTCTTCTACGAAACCGGCGGGACGCGTATCCTCGGCGGCGGCTGGATCTGGCGCGGCTGAACCAGCACCGGCCTCGCGCGGACCGTCAGTCTTGCGCGTCCAACCCTGCCAATACCGCCTTCGCCGCCCTCAGCCCCGGCGCCTCGCCTCCGCGCCCCAACCGCTCCATGGTCAGGCGCATCGCCTCGCGTTGGCGGTCGGGGTGGTCGAGAACGTCCATGAGCGCGGGCGCGATCCGCTCGGGTGTGCAGAACCGGCCGTTGCATTCGGGCACGTCGCGCGTCTCGCTCACCAGATTGACGAGCGTCAGGGTATCCACCTTCAGAAGCGCGGCGATGATCTGGCGGCTGATCCAGTTCACGTCATAGGCGATCACCATCGGGGTGTCGGCCGCGGCGAGCTCCAGCGACACGGTGCCCGACGCGGCGAGCGCGGCTTTTGCGATACCGAAAGCCGCCGCCTTTTCAATCCTGTAATCGGCGCTCTTCATCCCGCGCGGATCGAGGATCACAGGCACCTGCGGCCAATCCGCGACCGCATCGCGGAGCGTATCCGACACGTTCGCGGTCGTCGGCACGACGATACGAAGGTCGGGTTGCCGCGCCAGAACGGGCTCCAAAGCGCGCCCGAAGATCGGCGCCAGGCGCGCCACCTCGCCCCGGCGCGAACCCGGCAGGACCAGAAGCACCGGCGCCTCCCCCAGCCCGTGACGCACGCGGAAAGCCGCCATCTGCGCCGCATCGGCCTGCGGCTCGCTCACCACCGGATGGCCGACGAAATCGCACTCCATTCCCGCGGCGCGCATGAGCGGTGGCTCGAAGGGCAGGATGGCCAGCACGTGATCTATGACCCGCGCCATCTTGGCCGCCCGTCCCGCCCGCCAGGCCCAGACCGACGGCGCCACGTAATGCACCGTGCGCACGTCACTCTCGGCCTTCACGAGCTTGGCGACCCGGAGGCAGAAATCGGGACTGTCGATGCTGATGATCACGTCGGGCCGGAAATCGAGCGCGGCGCGCGCGGTCTCGGCGATGCGGCGCTTGAGGTGGCGGTATTTCGGCAGAACCTCGACAATGCCCATGACGCTCAGCTCGGACATCTCGAACAGGCTTTCCAGCCCTTCGTCCTCCATGAGCGGGCCGCCGACGCCGTGGAACTCCATGGGGCCGAGGCTCTTCAACCCGGCCATCAGCGCGGCGCCCAGCCGGTCGCCCGACGCCTCGCCCGCGATGAGGAAAACCCGCATCAGAAAGGTCGGGACAGCAGGAAGAGACCCGCCTTCTCGACCGCGTCGAAGGTGCCCTCGCGGTCGAGCACCATGACGGAACCCGCACCCACGACGATCCCGGCAAGACCCGCCTCTGCCACGCCCGCCACGGTTTCGGGACCGATCGCAGGCATGTCGACCCGCAGGTCCTGGCCCAGCTTCGCGGCCTTCGCATAGATCCCCTTGCGCCCCCGCCGCAGCGTCTCGGGCGTTTCCGCCACGAAACGCAGCATCGCGTCCGTTCCCTGCACCGTTTCGATCCCCAGGCACTGGCCGCCCGCCACCACGCAGCCCTGCCCGATGTCGAGCGGCGACAGGTGCCGCAGCACTTCGAAACCGCGCAGCATGTCGGCCTCATCCTGCTTGTCCGGCGGCACGCCCACCGCGACCCCGTCCTCGATCGCCAGGTCCGGAAGGAGCTCATGCGCGCCCACGACCTCGAATCCCTGCTCCTCGAAGATCGCGATCACCTCGCGCAGAAGCGCGTCGTCGCCCCTGGGCAATGCCTGCATCACCCGCGGCGCAAGGCGCAGCATCTCGGCGTCGCACTCCGCCGGGTTGATCGCTGGCCGCGTCAGGTGCCCGGCAAAGACGAGCCGCGTCACGCCTGCATCCTTCATCGCGCCGAAAAGCGTCCCGATCTTCTCGAGCTGATGTTCCTCGGCCCCCTGCGGTATCGCCGAAGGGATACCGCGCAGCGTATAGATCAGCGCGTCGGGACGCTCATCGGAGATCCGCACGGGCAATGCGCCGCCGCAGGCCAGTATCGCAAGCCGCCCGGCCATGTCATTGCGCCCCCGGAGTGAGGAACGAGCGGTCGCTCGCGCCGGTCACGAAATCGACGATCTGGCGCACGTAGGCGCTTTCGGTTTCCTGGCCAAGCCGCCGCGCACGGTCCTGGAACGCGCCCTCGCCCTGGGCCAGCATCTGGAACGCGGCGCGCAGGGCGGTGATGTCCTGACGGCCCACGCCCCGCCGCTTGAGCCCGACGAGGTTGAGCCCGTCGAGCACACCGCGCGGCGCCTGGACAAGGCCATAGGGTATCACATCATTCGTGACCATCGTCACTGCCCCGATGATCGCACCCTGCCCGATCCGCACGAACTGATGCACACCGGCGAGGCCCCCGATGATGACGTCGTCCTCGATGATGCAGTGCCCGGCCAACGCGGCGCTGTTCACGACGATCACCCGGTCGCCGATGATGACGTCATGCGCGACGTGGCACCCCGCCATGAAGAGGCAGTCATCGCCGATCCGCGTGACGCCGCCTCCGCCCTCGGTGCCAGTATTGATCGTCACATGCTCGCGGATACGGTTGCGCGCCCCGATCTCGAGCCGCGTCTTCTCACCCCTGAATTTCAGATCCTGCGGAATCTCTCCCACGCAGGCGAAGGAGAAGATCACGCAATCGTCCCCGATCACCGTCTCTCCCTTCACCACCACGTGCGACATGAGGCGCACGCCACGGCCCAGCCTGACCTCGGGCCCGACATGGCAGAACGGGCCGATCTCGCAGCCGGCGCCGATCTCGGCTCCCTCCTCGACGATGGCGCTGGGATGAATGACGCTGTCGCCCATGCTCAGGCTCCGGCTCCGCCCAGGTCGATCATCGCGGTGAACTCGACCTCGCAAGCCATCTCGCCGTCGACGGTGGCCTCTCCGGCGAATTTCCAGACCTTGCCGCCGGGCTTGCCGCGCAGCGTCTCGACCTCCATCCGAAGCACGTCGCCCGGCACGACCATGCGGCGGAACTTGCCCTTGTCGATCGACATGAAATAGACCAGCAGGTTCTTGTCCTGCATCCCGAGCGCCATGCCCACCATGACGGCCGCGGTCTGTGCCATCGCCTCCACGATGGTGACGCCGGGCATGATGGGTTTCTCGGGGAAATGCCCCTGGAAATGCGGCTCGTTCATCGTGACGTTCTTGATGCCGCAGGCCGATTTGCAGCCGTCTATGTTGATCACCCTGTCCACGAGGAGAAACGGATACCTGTGCGGAATCAACCGCTTGATCATCTGGATATCGGCGGTCGTCTGGGCTTCGGTCATCCTTGCTCCTCTCGCGCGGGCGGCCTCGCCCATCTCCCGGCGCGGCCTCGTGGCATCCGCGCCCATATCCGCTCGCTTTAGCAATTCGGCCCTTCCGGGGCAAGCGAGGGGGTCACTCCTCGGGTGGCGCCTCCGACGGCTCGGCCGGCGCCTCTTCGCCCGTCGCGCCATTGCCCGGATCCGCCGCTTCCGCTTCCGCCATCGCCTCGTCGATGCGCGCGATCGCGGTGTCGGTGATGTCCACGGCGTCCGACCGGATCAGCACCTGCCGCGCGTCGAGGATGACCGCGCCGCCGGTCTCGCGCATCAGTTCGAACAGCACGCCCTCGGCCTGCCGGAGCAACATGAACGGCGCCTGCTCGCGCGTGCGTTCGAGATCGCGGGACGCGCGCTCGCTTTCCTCCCGGATGCGGCGCACCTTATCGTCGAAATCGTCGGCCAGGTCGCGGAAGGCCTCGGGCGACAGCGACTCGCGCTTTTCGGTCAGCTCCTGCTCTTCCTCGCGCAACTCCGCCTCGACCTCGCGATTGCGCGCGATCAGGGCCTCCCGTTGCTCGGTATACCGGCGGATGAATTGCTGGCCCGGCTCGGATTCGGTGAAAAGCCGCTCGGTGTCGAGGACGAGGATCGGGCTTCGCACCACGCCCGTGTCCTGCGCCGCCACCGGCGCAGCACCGGCAAGCCCCGCGGCGAGGACAAGGGCCAGACGCAAGGTCCGGCCCATGCTCAGAACTCCGTCGCGATCGAGATGTCGAATTCCTGCGTGCGGTCCGTCGCTTCCTTCTCGATCGGAATCGCGTAGTTGAAGCGGAGCGGCCCGAACGGCGATTGCCAGATGAGCGAGACACCGACCGAATGCCGGGCCTCGAACCCGTTCGAGGCGATGACGCCGGTCGCGCCGGCGGTGTTCACGTCCCAGATGGCACCGACGTCGTAGAAGGCTCCCCCGGTCAGGCCGTATTCATCCGGCAGGCCCAGCGGAAACTCCGCATCGAGCTTGAGAACGGCGAAGTAATCGCCGCCCAGATGTTCGACATTCGTGCCGTTCGTCTCGGTCGGCCCGATACCGTTCGGCTCGAACCCCCGGACGATCTGGCCGGTATAGCGATCGACCGCACGGCTGTTCTCGCTCCCGAAGAAGCTCAGCGCACCCGCCTCGAGCGTGGCCCGCAGCACCACTTCCTCGTTGAGAACACGGGTTTGTGCGATGGCCCGCGCGCTTGACTTGATGTATTCGAGATCGCCGCCGAGGCCATAGAACTCCTGCCCGAAGGACAGCAGCACGCCGGCATTCGGATTGAGGCCCGTGCGCCGCGTGTCATAGGTGTATTCGTAGCCGATCCCGCTTGCGAACCGCCCGCCCTCGTTGGTCTCGCGCGTGAGGATGCCCGACGCGCCGCCGGCGGGCGGGGTGTAGTCGTCCATGTCCGTGTAGCGCGCGCTGTAGAGCACCGTGAACCGGCCGTTCTCGCTGACCGGGAAGCTCAGGCGCGGCCGGAAAGTCCCGATCGTGGTGTCGTAGAGCGCGTTGGCGTCATCGGTCTCGATATAGGCGAAGTTGAGGCCGAACTCCACGTCCCGGCCAAGGAAGGCGGGCTCCGCGAAGTCGAGGTTGTAGTTGATCGTGTCCGCGCCCGCGGCGATGCTCGCCGCCAGGCGCTGTCCCCGCCCCAGGAAGTTCCGCTCGCTGAGGCCGACCGAGATGCCGAACCCGCCCGACGTCGAATAGGACGCACCGAAGCTCAACGTGCCGGTCGGCTGCTCCTCCACGTCGACGTCGATCACGACCTGGTCGGGGCGCGATCCCTCGCGTGCTTCCACCTCGGCGGTCTCGAAGTATCTCAGCGCGCGGATGCGCTCGGCCGCCTGCCGGATCTCGCGCGGGTTGAACGGGTCGCCCTCGACCGTGTCGAACTGGCGCCGGATGACGCGGTCAAGCGTCGTGGTGTTGCCCTCGATATCGATCCGTTCGACAAAGACGCGGGGACCGCGCACCAGCGCGAACTCCACGTCAAGCGTGAGGTCGCGGTCGTTGCGCGAGATGCGCGGCTCGACCCGCAGGAAATCCACCCCCTGCCGCACGCCCAGCCGCTCCATCCGCGCGATCGAATTCTCGACCTTCGTGGGGAATAGATCACGCCGGGGCGGATCTTCAGAACCGACTGGTAGTCGTCCGCGTCGACGCCGGGGATCTCGCTCACCGTGGTGATCCGGCCAAAGCGGAATTGCTGCCCTTCCTGGACGTTGAAGGTGATGAAATAGGTGTCGCGCTCGCGTGCAAGCTCGGCGTTCACGCCGGTCACGCGGAAATCGACATAGCCGCGCTCGGCATAGAAATCCGACAGCACCTGCTTGTCGAACTCGAGCCGGTCCTCGACGAAGGTGTCGCGCGCGATGAAGGCGCGCAGCAGGCCGGCCTGCTTGCTTTCCACGACGCGGCGCAGCCGGCGATCGGAATAGGCACGGTTGCCCACGAACCCGATGCGCTGCACCTCGATGGCGCCGCCCTCGAAGATCTCGTAGACCAGATCGACGCGGTTGTCGCTGCGCCGGATGATCCGCGGCGTGACCCGCGCGGCCAGCCGTCCGTTCTGCTCATAGGCCTCGACGATGATCTGCGCGTCGCGCTCGGCCTTGGCGGGGTTGAAAACCTGCCGCGGGCTGCTCTCGATGAACCCGGCAAGGTCCTCGTCTTTGAGCTTGCGGTTCCCCTCGAAGGCGATCTTCGAGATGGTTGGGTACTCCTTCACGGTGATCCTGAGAAGGTTTCCGCGTGGCTCGATTGACACAGATTCGAAAAGACCGCTCGCCACGATGCGCTGGTAGGCGGCGTTCAACTCGCCCGCCGAAACCGTCTGTCCCCGCGCGATTCCCGCGTAGGTCAGGATCGTTCCGGTCTCGATCCGCTGGTTTCCGTCCACATCCACCGACGTGAAGCGATAGGTCTGGGCCGAAGCCTGTTCCGTCCAAGACCCGGTAAAGCCAATGAAAAGCGCTAGTAGAATGAAGGCGGGAAAAAAATGTTTCCGCGCAACGTCAGCAATGCGCATCCCCCTTGCGTCTTGCATGATAAAATTCCTGTCCAACTGCCCACTCGTATCTTTGACTAGCGGGTATGAATGGCCTTGTCAAAATGCCAGTGCAGGAAGTTTTTGGACAGTTCGCGCGCGGCGATGCACGCGCCGGGGTAGTCAGCCTGGAAGCCGGCTCAGCCGGCGATCCATGACGCGATGAAAAGCGCGCCCGCGATCGCCGCAAGCGACAGCATGCGGTCACGGTTGAGATCGACGATGACCGTAAGTCCGCGATATCCGCCAATGATCGTCTGCATGGTATCCTCGTCCGGTTCGGTTCCGGTCGGGGTTATGCCGCGCCAAGATGGCCGAATTGGCCCGCGATTGTGGCGGAAATGGGGCGGAGCGGGCGCGTCAGCAGAGGATGTCGTTGAGAAGCGCGAAGAGCATCAGCCCCAGGATGAGGCTCAGCCCCACCGCCATCATCACCCGCAGCGCCGCGTCGCTCGGGGGTTTGCCGCGCACCGCCTCGTAGGCATAGAACATGAGATGCCCGCCATCGAGCACGGGGATCGGAAAGAGGTTCAGAAGCCCGACCGCCGTCGACAGCACCGCGATGAACCAGATGAAGTTGTCCGGCCCCTGGCTCGCCATGGCGCCCGAGACCTGCGCGATCCCGATGGGGCCCGACATGTTGCAGCTGCTGATCGCGCCCGTCACCATGTGCCAGAGCCCCGAAAGCGATGTCGCGATCACGTCCCCGGTCAACTCGACGCCGCGTCCGACCGCCGCCACCGGCCCCAGCGGCTCGGTTGCCGGCTCGAAGGCGAAGCCGCCCGCGATACCGATGCGCCACTTGCTCTCGAACCCGCCCTCGTCTCGCTGCTCGTCGCGCGACCGCGGCACCAGCACGAAGTCGAGGATCTCACCCTCGCGCCACACCTCGAGCGCGATGGGCCGTCCGTCCGACCCCTCGACCACCTCCCGCAATTCCTCGAAGGCGGCGATCTCTCGCCCCTCCACCGACAGGATCACGTCACCCGCGCGCATGTCGATGTCATAGGCCGCCGACTTCGGGGCAAGCTGGCTGATCAACGGCGGGATGGGATGCGGCCCCTCGACCTCGACCGGGACACCGTCGCGGATCACCCGGTAGCTGAGCAACCGCTCCTGCGGAAGGGCATCGACGAACTCCTCGAACGCGTCCTCCTCGCCACGGTCCGGCATCTCCACGCCTGCGATCGCCTCGATCCGGTCGCCGGGCTCGAGCGTGATGCCGTCATAGGGCAGCGGCTTGATCTCGCCCACCGTCAGCGGCTCGACCGGCTTGCCCTGGTACATCCCCACGCCCGCGAAGATCAGGATCGACAGGATGAAGTTGAAGACCGGCCCCGCCGAAACGGTGGCCACCCGCGCCCAGAGCGGCGCGCCGTGCATGGTCGCGCGCCGGTCCTCGGGGCTGAGTTCCTCGATCGCCGCGCCGTCCTTGCCGCTTGCCGGATCGCTGTCGCCGCGAAACTTCACGAACCCGCCGAAGGGCAGCGCGGCCACCTGCCACTGCGTCCCATGCCGGTCGGTGCGCGCGAACAGTACCTTGCCGAAGCCGAGCGAGAATACGTCCGCCTTGATCCCGCACCAGCGCCCGACGATGTAATGGCCGTATTCGTGGATGGCGACGATGATCGACAGGGCCACCACGAAGGCGACGATGATCATGGCGAAGTCGCCAAGCTGCGTTAAGAGTGTGCCGAAATCCACGCCTGATCCTTATTCTGCCCGCGCGCCGATCATGCGGTCGACCGCCTGCCGCGTAACTTGGTCCGCATGGGTGACGGTTTCAAGCGTGATCTCCGCCCCGGCCCCGTCCGCGCCCGCCGCGTCCTCGTCCATCGCGCGTTCCACGAGGTCGGCCATCCGCAGGAACCCGATGCGCCCGGCGATGAAATGATCGAGCGCGCGTTCCTTCGCGGCGTTGAACACGGCGCCCGCAAGCCCGCCTTCCGCCATCACCCTCCGGGCAAGCGCCAGCGCCTTGTAGCGGGCCGGATCGGCCTCGCGGAAAGTCAGTTGTCCCAACCGCACGAGATCGAGCCGCTCGACCGGCAGCGTCGCGCGCCCGGGCCAGTTGAGCGCATAGCCGATCGCGTGGCGCATGTCCGGCGCCCCCATATGCGCCATCACCCCGCCATCGCGATGTCCGACCAGCGCATGAACGATGGATTCGGGATGGATGACGACCTCGATCCGCTCGGGCTCCACGCCGAAGAATTCCCGCGTCTCGATGACCTCCAGCGCCTTGTTGAACATCGACGCGCTGTCGATGGTGATGCGCTGCCCCATGGCCCAGTTGGGATGCGTCGAGGCCTCCGCCACCGTAACCTCGTGCAGCTCCTCCAGCGGGCGGTCGCGGAAGGCCCCGCCGCTCGCGGTGAGGATGATGCGCTCGACCGTCGCCATATCCTCGCCCCTGAGCGACTGGAAGATGGCCGAATGTTCGCTGTCGACCGGCAGGACCGTCGCTCCCGACGCCTGCGCCCGCGCCATCAGAAGCGGTCCGGCGGTGACGAGCGTCTCCTTGTTGGCCAGCGCCAGCGTCGTCCCGGTCTCCACCGCGGCCAATCCGGGCGCGAGCCCCGCGGCGCCCACGATGGCCGACATCACCCAGTCCGCGGGCCGCGCCGCCGCCTCGATCAGCGCGGTCGTGCCCGCCGCGGCCTCCACGCCCGATCCTTCCAGCGCCGCGCGCAGATCGCCGAGAAGGTCGTCATGCGCCGTCACCGCGATCCTCGCGCCGAGCCGTCGCGCGTCCTCGGCCAGACGCGCGACATTGCGCCCGCCAGTCAGCGCCTCGACGGCGTAGCTTTCGGGCGCGCGCGCGACAAGGTCGATGGTGCTCTGCCCGATCGAGCCGGTGGCACCCAGGATGCTGATCCGTTTCATCAAAGCCCCGGCACCAGCCCCAGAAGCCAGAGGATCCCGACCGCCAGGGCCGCCCCGATCATCGCGTCGAACCGGTCGAGAAACCCGCCATGGCCCGGCAACAACCCCGAACTGTCCTTCGCGCCCACCTGCCGCTTGACCGCGCTCTCGCCAATGTCGCCCATCTGTCCGGCGAAACAGACCAGCACCGACAGGGGGATGAGCCACCCGCCCGCATCGGTGGCCCCGGCGAAACCCAGCCCGACAAGCGCGGCACCGATCCAGCCGGCGATGGTGCCCGACCAGGTCTTCTTCGGGCTGACCGCCGGCCAGAATTTCGGCCCGCCCAGCATCTTGCCCGCGAAATAGCCCGCGATATCCGACATGATGACGATGCCGATCACCCAGAGCAGCCACGACACCCCGCCGTAATTGCGCAGAAGCTCCATCACGTAGCACGCCACGAGGATCGCCAGCGCGCTTCCAAGGAACATCCCCTGCCGCCCCTCGAACCGGCCCGCCCCCACGATGGCCAGCGCCCCCATGAGCGGCAGCGCGGCAAAGCCCGGCATGAACCACACCACCGCCATCACGACCGAGGCGCCGACACCCAGTGCCATCGCCGTGCCATGCGCGGTGGGCGCCAGGAGTCGCGAGAGCTCCCACATCATGACGCCGGCCAGGAGCCATATCCCAAGCGCGAAAAGCCATCCGCCGAGCCAGATCTCGCCCACGCCCACGAAGATCATCAGCGCGGCGGTGGTGAAGCGCGGCGCGAGATCGGCCCATCTCGGCTCCCCGCTCATGCCTTCACCGCCCCGAAACGCCGGTCACGCGCGGCATAGCCGCGCACCAGGCCGGCAAAGATCTCGGCCGAGAAATCGGGCCAGAGCGTATCGATGAACTCGTATTCCGCATAAGCCGACTGCCACAGCAGGAAGTTTGAGATGCGCGCCTCCCCGCTCGTCCGGATCACGAGGTCCGGGTCCGGCAGGACGCGGGTGTCGAGATAGCGGGTGAGCGTGCCCTCGTCCACGCCCTCGGGATCGAGCTTGCCGGCGGCCACGTCCCGCGCCATGTGCTTGATCGCCCGCGCCACCTCGTCGCGCGACCCGTAGTTGATCGCGATGGTCAGGTTGACGCGGCTGTTCTCCGCGGTCATCTCCTCCAGCTCGTCCATCAGCGCGGTGAGCTTCCGGTCCAGCCGCACGCGATCGCCGATGAACCGCACCCGCACACCTTCGTCGCGCAGCGCGCGCGCCTCCCTGGTGATGTAGCGGCGAAAGAGGCTCATGAGACCCGCCACCTCGGTTTGCGTGCGCTTCCAGTTCTCGGTCGAGAAGGCGAAGACGGTCAGGTATTCCACGCCCAGGTCAGGACAGGTCTCGACGATCTCGCGCACGCGCCGGGCGCCCGCGTGGTGGCCGAAAAGACGCGGCCGCCCGCGCATCTGCGCCCAGCGGCCGTTGCCGTCCATGATGATCGCCACATGCCGCGGGCCGCCCGCAACCTCAGGGCTCAGGGCATCGCCGGACATCAGACCTGCATGATCTCCGCTTGCTTGTGCTCCAGCGCCTCGTCGACCTTCGCGATATGCTCGTTCGTCAGGTCCTGCACGGCGGTTTCCCAGAACTTCTGGTCATCCTCGGACATGCCCTCGGCCTTGGCCTTCTTGATCTGGTCCATCCCGTCGCGCCGGATGTTGCGGATGGCGACGCGCGCATGCTCGGCATATTGCGAGGCCACCTTCGTCAGTTCCTTGCGCCGCTCCTCGTTGAGCTCCGGGATGGGCAGCATGATGATCGTGCCATTCATCTGCGGGTTGATGCCGAGGCCGCTCTCGCGGATGGCCTTCTCGACCTTGTTGACAAGGCCCTTGTCCCACACGTTGATCGTGACCATGCGCGGCTCCGGCACGTTGACCGTGCCGACCTGGTTGATCGGCGTCAGCTGGCCATAGGCCTCGACCATCACGGGTTCGAGCATCGAGGCCGAGGCGCGCCCGGTCCTGAGCGAGGCGAACTCGGTGCGAAGCGAGGCCATCGCGCCCTCCATCCGGCGTTCGAGATCGTCCGTATCGAGCATGAAATCGTCTGACATGATGTGCCTGTCGTGGTGCCTGTTTCGGTTGATCCTTCCTATAACGCCAATCGCGGGCGGTTGTATACCCGTCGAAACGGCGCGCTGGCTTCTGGACAGGCCTGTCCGATCTGCTAAAAACATGCTGCTGATGGGACACGCCCGTGACGGGCGGACAAGAGATCGGGATTCCATGCGCGACGACGACAACGACGTATCGGCAACACCCGAGGGGTTGCCCCGGGCCGTGAGCGCTCAGGCGCTCAGACGCGCGCCGTTCGCCATCGTCATCACCAATCCCACGCTCGACGACAACCCCATCGTCTACGTGAACCGCGCCTTCGAGGAAATGACGGGCTACAGCAGCCAGGGCGTCATCGGCCGAAATTGCCGCTTCCTGCAACGCGACGACCGCGACCAGAAAGCTCTCGACCGGCTGCGCGACGCGATCGCCGAGAAGAAGGAAGCCACCGTCACCCTGCGCAACTACCGCGCCGATGGCACGCCGTTCCTCAATCGCCTGATGGTCGCCCCGCTGCGCACCGAACCGGGCGAGACGCCCTTCTTCCTGGGCGTCCAGACCGTCGTCAAGGACAGCGAACGCGGCGAATTGCTAGAGATGCTCGAAGAGATCCAGCACCGGGTCAAGAATCACCTCTCGATGATCGTGGGGATGATACGAATGCAGGCGCGCGGCGCCGAGGACGGCGCCGGTCACGACTTCTCCACGCTCGCCCGCCGGGTCAAGACGCTGCAACTGCTCTACGAGGAACTGAACGCAAGCTCTTCGAACGCCAGCGACGACTCCCAGCCGGTCGCGCTCGGCGCCTATCTCACGCGGGTGGCCAACGCCATCGCGCATATCGACGGCCGCTCCGGCGTGCGGGTCAATCTCGATGCCGACGCGCTCACCGTGCCCATGCAGGCCGCGACGCAGCTGGGCCTCATCCTGTCCGAGGTGATGACCAACGCCATGCAGCACGCGTTCGACGACCGCGACTCCGGTCTCGTCGATGTGCGCATCAAGGAGTTGAGCAAGGGCGTCCTGCGCCTCCAGGTCGCCGATGACGGCACCGGCATGCCCGAAGATGTGGAATGGCCCGGCGACGGCAATCTCGGCGGGCGCATCGTGACACAGCTCGTCACCGGCCTCGACGCCCAGCTCTCGGTCGAGCGTCAGATCACCGGCACGACGGTCACGATCGACATCCCCTCGTCAAGCCTTCGCTGACGACCCCCCGCCTCGGCGGTTCAGCCATGCACCTTCGTATAGGTGCCGCGCCCGGCCAGGATTCCCTTGAACCCGCCCGGCTCGTCTAGCGAAAAGACGATGATCGGCAGGTTGTTGTCCCGCGCCAGCGCGATGGCACTCGCATCCATCACGCCCAGGTGCTTGGCCAACACCTCGTCATAGCTCACCTCGTCGAACCGCTTGGCATCGGGGTTGGTCACCGGGTCCTTGTCATAGACCCCGTCCACCTTGGTGCCCTTGAAGATCGCCTCGCAGGCCATCTCGTTGGCGCGCAGCGTGGCGGCGGTGTCGGTGGTGAAATAGGGGTTGCCCGTCCCGGCGGCGAAGATGCACACGCGCTTCTTCTCGAGGTGGCGCACCGCGCGGCGCCGGATATAGGGCTCGGCCACCTCGTCCATGCGGATCGCGGAAATGACCCGGCAGAACACGCCCAGCTTCTCCAGCGCCGACTGCATGGCAAGCGCGTTCATCACCGTGGCCAGCATGCCCATGTAATCGGCCGTGGTGCGCTCCATCCCCTGCGCGCTTCCCTGGAGCCCGCGAAAGATGTTGCCCCCGCCGATCACCATGCAGATCTCGACCCCGAGGTCATGCACCGATTTCACCTCGCGGGCGATGCGCTCGACAGTGGGCGGGTTGAGCCCGTAGGCCGCGTCCCCCATCAGCGCCTCGCCGGAAATCTTGAGCATCACGCGGCGAAAGGTCGTCTCCGGGGTGTCGCTGGCGGGCATGGGCGCGGTCCTTTTCGTTGCCGGGATATGCTGGCGCGGAAAATGTCGCAAAGCGGGGACAAGTTCAATCGCCTTGTGCGGCGGGCGGATCGAAAGCGCCTCGCGTGCCGCGCCGATCTGTCCTATGTCACCGCCCATGACCCCGCCCTTCGAGATCGACCCCGCGCGCCCCGTGCTGATCGCCGGCCCCACGGCCAGCGGCAAGTCGGCGCTCGCGCTCGAAATCGCGGAGCAGTCGGGCGGCGTCATCGTCAACGCCGACAGCATGCAGGTCTATGACAACTGGCGCATCCTCTCGGCCCGCCCCTCGCCCCAGGACGAGGCCCGCGCACCGCATCTCCTTTACGGTCACGTTCCGCGCTTCGCCGACTATTCCGCCGGCCACTGGCTGCGCGAGGTGGCCAAAATTCTCGAGGGCGGGACGCGACCCATCATCGTCGGCGGCACCGGCCTCTATTTCCGCGCCCTCACCGAGGGCCTGGCCGAGATCCCGCCCACGGATCCCGCGATCCGCGCCCGTGCCGATGCCATCCTGGTCGAGCATGGGCTCGACGCGCTCCTGCGTGACCTCGACGCCGAAACGCGCGGGCGGATCGACACCGCCAACCCCATGCGGGTGCAGCGCGCTTGGGAAGTGCTCACCGCCACAGGCCGCGGCCTCGCGGCGTGGCAGGCCGCCACGAAGCCCCCGCTCCTGCCGGCGGGCCGCGCCCACGCCATCGTGCTCGACGCGCCGAAGGACTGGCTGACGCCCCGGATCGAGACGCGGTTCGACGCCATGCTCGCCGCCGGCGCCCTTGAGGAGGCGCGCGCCAATCTCGATGGCTGGGATCCCGCGCATCCCTCCGCGCGCGCCCATGGCGGCCCCGAACTGGTGGCCCATCTGCGCGGCGAGATGACGCTCGAGGACGCCCGCGACCGCGCCACGATCATCACCCGCCAATATGCCAAGCGTCAGCGCACATGGTTCCGCAAGCACATGCGCGACTGGACCTGGATCAGGCCGCCCTCCGCCTGAATTTACAATCCGCGACCTTTCCGCGTGACAACGGCACGCTCCCGTGCCTACGCTTTATCATATGCCACATGAAGGCAGTGATCTCCGCATGGCTCAACCCGTTTCGATCCGCACGCTCGCGCAATGGTCCAGGGGCGCCGACTGGCGCCTTGCCCTGCCCCATGCCGAGGCCGAGCACGCGCTCGTCTGGATCACCAGGGGGCAGGCCCGCATCCTTCTCGACGGGGTGCAGCGAGGGCTCGGCGTGCACAACGCCGTGGCGATCCCGGCGGGCAGCGTCTTCGGCCTCACACCGGGGCCGCATTGTTTCGGATGGGTCGCGACGATCGCGCCGCGCGGGCCGATCATGATGCCCGACACTGCCCAGGTGCTGCGCATCCTCGAAGCCCACAACCAGGCCGAACTGACCGGCCTTCTCGAGGCCATGCAGCGCGAGACGAACCGCGGTCTGCCCTTCGCCGACGAGGCATTGGCGGCCCATGCCGCGCTCGTGACGGTCTGGCTCCGGCGCATGATGATCGACCATCCGATGCCCACGCGCCCCTCGGCGGCGGCCCGGCTGGTGGCGGCCTACTCTGCCCTTGTCGAACGCGATTTCCGCCTGCCCAGGGTGATGGCCGACTATGCGGCCGAGCTCGGCGTCACCCCCACCCATCTCACCCGGGCCTGCCGGCAATCGGCCGGGCTCACCGCCGGTGAGCTCTTGGTGCGCCGCACGCTTCACGCGGCGCGGCTCGCGCTCGAAGATGGCGAGATGCCCGTCGCCCATGTCGCGGCATCGCTGGGATTCGGAAGCGCGGCCTATTTCTCACGCTTCATTCAGCACCACACCGGCAAGACCCCGACTGCGCTGCGCAAGGCCGCCCGCGCGCCACGGATCGGCCTCTGAAACCGCCGTCAGCTGCCCCAGATCACCCGGACATAGTTCTGCGTCTCCTGGTAGGGCGGCACGCCGCCATACTTGATCACGGCGCCCGGCCCCGCGTTATAGGCCGCAAGCGCAAGCCGCCAGGACCCGAAAGCGCGGTATTGCTGCGCGAGATATCGCGCGCCGCCGTCGAGATTCTGCGCCGGATCATGCGGATCGACCCTGAGCTTCGCCGCCGTGCCGGGCATCAGCTGTGCCAGCCCGATCGCCCCCTTGTGCGACAGGGCCGTCGGCCGCCATCCCGATTCCTGCTGGACGAGCCGCAGGAAGAGGTGTTCCGGCACACCGTGCCGGGCCGCCGCGGACTTCGCCATGCTCAGGTATTGCCCCTTGTAGGCGCCGGAATAGACCCCCGAGAAGGCCTTGCCGGTGCCCCACTTGGTCGGCGTCTGCACCCGGTCGGGCTTGAGCCGCACCGACGCCTTGTATTGCGATGCCGCGCGCGTATCGAGAACACGCGTCTGCGTGCTGAAGATTTTCTTGCGCGACTTCGTCGAGAGAATTTCCGCAGGCGCCTGCGTCGTGAACAAAAGGCTTCCCGCCATCGCGAGCGTCAAAATCCTGAGCATTGATCGAAAACCGTCCCATTCCCCAGTATGGCGGCAGCATACGGTTTTCGGCCCACGATTTCCAGCCCCTCGCGCCGCATCGCCGCCGCCCATCGCGCGGTTGCCAAAATTCGTCCCGCATTTTAGGCTTTCCTTCACGTTTTCGCGGTGATGTAACCTGCGCGAGGATTGAACCAACGGATTCGAAAGGGACGCGGGACATGGCCGGCTCGGTGAACAAGGTGATACTAATCGGCAATCTCGGGCGCGACCCCGAGGTGCGGACATTCCAGAACGGCGGAAAGGTGTGCAACCTGCGCATCGCCACGTCCGAGACGTGGAAGGACCGCAACACCGGCGAACGCAAGGAACGCACCGAATGGCACTCGGTCGCGATCTTCTCCGAACCGCTGGCCAACGTCGCTGAGCGATACCTGAAGAAAGGCTCCAAGGTCTATATCGAGGGGCAGCTCGAAACCCGCAAATGGCAGGACCAGTCGGGCCAGGACCGCTATTCGACCGAGGTCGTTCTGCGTCCCTACCGCAGCGAACTCACGATGCTCGACGGTCGTGGCGAAGGCGGCGGCGGTGGCGGCGGCTATGGTGACGCCGGTGGCGGCTATGGCAGCGGCGGCGGTGGCTATGGCGGCGATTACGGCGGCGGCGGCTCGCAGGGCGGCGGCTCTTCCGGCGGCGGTGGATCGCGCGGCCCTTCCGACATGGACGACGAAATTCCGTTCTGATCCCGTCCGGCGTTAACGCGTCCTTCATCCCGTCGGGGCTCAATGGGGCATGCTTGATGCCTGCCCCTCCCGCCCTGAATGGCCCGTCCCGCTACAACAGCATGACAGCTTCGCGCGCACCCTCGCCGCGATGGGTATCGACAGCGCCCGACATGACCTCACCGATCCCTTCCGCGCACCCGTCGGCACCGCACTCGTGGTCCTGCGGCGCTTGGGCCCGATACGCATCGCCTGGCTTCCGCGCGGGCCGGTCTGGACGCCCGGCATCTGCCCCGGCACCCGGCGCGACGCGCTGATCCGCCTGCGCCGCACCGTGGCCCGGCCGCTCCTCGCCACCTTTGAGGATGGAAACGACGCGCGCGGCCTCCGTCTCGCCGCCCCGCGCGAGATGGCACGGATCGACCTGCGGTCCGATCCCGCCGCGCTCCGCGCCGCCCTCCACGGCAAATGGCGCAACCGGCTCCGCCGCGCCGAACGGGCGGACTGCGCCGTGACGCACCGGCCCCTCGACCCGCTCCGCGACGCCCCCCTCATCGACCGCGAGGCGGCGCAGCGCCGCGTGCGCGGCTACCGCGCGCTGCCTTCGTCCTTCACCCTTGCCTGGGCCCGCGCCAATCCACACGGCACCTGCCTTTTTCTCGCGCAGAACCGGGGCGAGATCACCGCCTTCATGCTCTTTCTCCTCCACGGCACCGCCGCCACCTATCACGCCGGCTGGAGCGGCGCCGAGGGCCGCGCCGCCTCGGCCCACGCGCTCATCCTGTGGCGCGCGATGCTCTGGCTTCGGGCGCAGGGGTTCACCCGGCTCGACCTCGGTCATCACGATGCCGCGCGCGCCCCCGGCCTCGCGCGGTTCAAGCGCGGCGCGGGCGCCCGGCTCCATCGCACCGGCCCCACCTGCCTTCTGCCCTGACCTCGGCCTTTTGCCTCTGGTGTTTCGCTGCAACCCCGTATAGGGCGCAGCCTACCCTGGAATAGAGAGGCCCCTCCGCATGGATCTGCGCAACATCGCGATCATCGCCCATGTCGATCATGGCAAGACCACCCTCGTCGACGAACTCCTCAAGCAATCCGGCGCCTTCCGCGCCAATGAGGCCGTGGACGAACGCGCCATGGACAGCAACGATATCGAGCGCGAGCGCGGCATCACCATCTTCGCCAAGCCAACCTCGGTCGTCTGGAAAGGCACGCGGATCAACATCGTCGACACCCCCGGCCACGCCGATTTCGGCGGTGAGGTCGAGCGCATCCTGTCGATGGTCGACGGCGTCGTGCTGCTGGTCGATGCCGCCGAAGGCCCGATGCCGCAGACCAAGTTCGTCACGTCCAAGGCGCTCGCGCTCGGCCTGCGCCCCATCGTGGTGCTCAACAAGGTCGACAAGCCCGATGCCGAGCCCGACCGCGCGCTCGATGAATGCTTCGACCTCTTCGCCAATCTCGGCGCCGACGACGATCAGCTCGATTTCCCGCATATGTATGCCAGCGGCCGTTCGGGCTGGGCGGATCATGATCTCGACGGGCCGCGCCGTGACCTTTCGGCGCTCTTCGACCTCATCGTCAACCACGTTCCCGCGCCGACCCAGATCAAGCGCCAGGGCGAGGATTTCCGCATGCTCGCCACCACGCTCGGCGCCGACCCCTTCGTCGGCCGCCAGCTCACCGGCCGCGTCGAAAGCGGCAAGCTCAAGGTCGGCGCGACGGTGCAGGCGCTCTCCCGCGTGGGTCAGAAGATCGAACAGTTCCGCGTCACCCGCATCCAGGCCTTCCGCGGACTTCAGACGCAGGATATCGAGGAAGCGCAGGCAGGCGATATCGTGACCCTCGCCGGCATGTCCAAGGCCACCGTGGCCGACACGATCTGCGCGCTCGCGGTGGACGAACCGCTCGCCGCGCAGCCCATCGACCCGCCCACCATCACCGTCACCTTCGGCATCAACGACAGCCCCCTCGCGGGCCGCGACGGCAAGAAGGTGCAATCCCGCGTCATCCGCGAGCGCCTCATGAAAGAGGCCGAATCGAACGTCGCCATCCGCATCAAGGACACGCCGGGCGGCGAGGCCTTCGAGGTCTCCGGTCGGGGCGAATTGCAGATGGGCGTGCTCATCGAGAACATGCGCCGCGAGGGTTTCGAGCTTTCGATCTCGCGCCCGCAGGTCATCATGCGCGAGGGCGAGAACGGCGAGATGCTCGAACCCATCGAGGAAGTGACGATCGACGTGGACGACGAACATTCCGGCGCCGTCATCGAGAAGCTGACCGGTGCGCGCCGCGGCGAGATGACCGAGATGAAACCCGCCGGCGCCGGCAAGACGCGCATCATCGCACTGGTCCCCTCGCGCGGCCTCATCGGCTATCACGGCGAATTTCTCACCGACACGCGCGGCACCGGCGTGCTCAACCGCGTCTTTCACGGCTGGGCACCGCACAAGGGCACGATCCCCGGCCGCCGCGCGGGCGTCCTCATCTCGATGGAGAACGGCGAGGCGGTGGCCTATGCGCTGTGGAACCTCGAGGAGCGCGGGCGCATGTTCGTGGGTCCGCAGGAGAAGGTCTATACCGGCATGATCATCGGCGAGCACAGCCGCGACAATGATCTCGAGGTCAATCCGCTCAAGGGGAAGAAGCTCACCAACGTGCGCGCATCCGGCACCGACGAGGCCGTGCGCCTCACGCCCCATATCCAGTTCTCGCTCGAGGAGGCCATCGCCTATATCGACGACGACGAACTGGTCGAGGTCACGCCCAACGCGCTCCGCCTGCGCAAGCGCCATCTCGATCCGCACGAGCGCAAGAGGGCGGCGAAATCGGCCTGACGGCCTCTGGAATCTTGCACGATCCCAGGCCGCAAGCCTGCAATCTTCCGCGTCCCTCTCAGGGAGCGATCAGGATCGTGCCCAGAACCGTCAGGGCGCGCCCGTCGCGGCGCACCACGACGATCTCGCCCGAGCGTGCGAACCGCCCCGTCAGGGCACTGACATTCACCTGGTGTGTCACCAGAAGCGGCCGCGCCCCGTCGGGGAGCGCCGCCAGCGCGCCGATCACCGCCTCCGCTTGGGCGACCGCATCGCCGCGCCCCGCGAAATGGGAATCGAGCGCGGGAAGGTGCGTCACCTCGCCCAGGCCCAGCAACCGCGCGGTCTCGCGGCAGCGGCACCACCCGCTTGACCATATCACGTCGACGGTGATCCCGGCGTCGCGCATCGCGGTGCCGATCCGTCGCGCCTGCGCCCGACCCGCCGCATCGAGATTGCGTTGCGTGGCGCAATCCTCCCGCCGGAACCCCGCCGGGTCGCCCGTGCCGGGTGCAAGCGCATGCCGCATGAGCGCAATCGCGCCCGGCCGTTCGAGCAGCGACCAATCCTGTGCGGACGCAAGCGCGGGCAGAACCAGGACGAGGCAGAGAAGGACAAGGCGCATGGCGCAGATCTAGCGCGCGTCACGCCCGAGGCGAGGGCCCCTCGCGGTGATCCGGCGTGACCGCGTCGCCCACCGTCACGGCGCCCGGCTCCATCACCTCGGCGCACCAGCCGCCATGCCCGCGCATCGCGTTGTAACCTCCCGGCCCCAGGGCACGCTCCATCCGCGAACAGGGCGCGCACGGCTTGCCGATCCGCACCACCGCCGCGCCGATCCGAAGCGTCACGTGGCGCAGCGCGACGAGGTTGATCCCCGAGATCACGATGTTGCGCCGCAGCAGCTCCGGCGTCACCTCGGCCCCGCCGGACAATGCCGCGATCACCGGCAGGTGCTCGGCCTGGATCAGCGTCACGGCCCGCGGCCCCGGCCGCGCATGATCACCCTCGAGCCCCGCCGCGCCCAGCAACGCGTGCTCGACCTCGCGCATCGGCGCGAGCCGCTCGGGCCGGACACCGACCCACTCGACCCGGCCG
The DNA here is from genome assembly GCF_019599045.1 of Roseovarius sp. SCSIO 43702. Classification (NCBI taxonomy): domain Bacteria; kingdom Pseudomonadati; phylum Pseudomonadota; class Alphaproteobacteria; order Rhodobacterales; family Roseobacteraceae; genus Roseovarius; species Roseovarius sp. SCSIO 43702. Next base: position 1,747,807 of record NZ_CP080623.1, on the reverse strand, counting down.
GCGCTCGCGTGGCGGCGCAGAAGCGCCTGCATCTCGCTCATGGCCGAAGCGCGCGCCGTTCTACTCGTCCGTCTCGACGATCAGCAATTCGCGCTCGGAGGCGTCCCGCGCGTGGCTCAGCGCCTCCTGGTATTCAGGCGAGTGGTAGCAGGTTTCGGCGGCCTCGACCGACGGAAACTTCGCCACCACGTTGCGCGGCCGCTCGCGACCCTCGAGCTGCACGAACCGCCCGCCCCGCGCGATGAACCGGCCGCCGTGCTTGGCGATGGCCGGGCCCGCAAGCTCGGCGTATTTGCCGTAGGCATCGGCGTCTGTCACGGTCACATGGGCAATCCACAAGGCTGGCATCTCAGGCTCCTTCGATCAGTTTCTCGACATTCGCGATGGCCTCATCGGCCCCCGCCGCATCCGCGCCGCCGCCCTGCGCCATGTCGGGCCGTCCGCCGCCGCCCTTGCCGCCAAGCGCCGGCACCGCCGCGCGCACCATGTCGACGGCCGAAACGCGCTCCACCAGGTCGCCGGTCACGCCCGCGGCCACGGCGGCCTTGCCGCCCGTATCCGCGATCAGAAGCACCGCGCCCGAGCCCAGCCGCGATTTCATCTCGTCGATGAGCGACGGCAGGTCCCGCCCCGAGACACCCGAAAGCACCTGCGCGAGGAACGGCACGCCGCCCACGTCGCGCGGCTCGGCACTCCGGCCGTCGCTCGCGCCACCCGCCATCGCGAGGTCGCGGCGCAATTGTGCCACCTCGTTCTCGAGCCGCCTGCGTTCGGAAAGAAGCTGCGACACGCGGGCGCCGACATCGTCGCCCTGCGCCTTCAACTCGCCCTCGACCGCCGCCAGCGCCGCATCCCGCGACCGCAGGAGGTCGAGCGCCGCCTCCCCGGTCAGCGCCTCGATGCGCCGCACCCCCGCGGACGAGGCCGTCTCGGAGGTGATCGCGAAAAGACCGATATCGCCCGTGCGCCGCACATGCGTCCCGCCGCAAAGCTCGATCGAGTAGGTCCGCCCATCCGTCCCCTTGCCCGACCCGTCGAGCGTGCCCATCGACACGACGCGCACCTCGTCGCCGTATTTCTCGCCGAAAAGCGCCTGCGCGCCCAGTTCGCGCGCATCGTCGGGCGGCATGATCCTCGTCGTCACCGGCTCGTTGCGGCGGATATAGGCGTTCACCTCGCGCTCCACCCGGGTCAGTTCGTCGCGGCCAAGTGCCTTCTGGTGGCTGAAGTCGAACCGCAGCCGATCCGGCGCGTTGAGCGAGCCGCGTTGCGCCACGTGGTCGCCAAGCGCCCGCCTCAATGCCTCGTGAAGCAGATGCGTGGCCGAGTGGTTCGCGCGGATGGCCGTGCGCCGCGCGTGATCCACCTCGAGCTGCGCGGCCTCGCCCGGCACGAGCCGCCCCTCGGTGACCTCTGCGAAATGGATGAAGACGCCGGCCACCTTGCGGCAGTCGGTGATCCGCGCGGCCCCCTCGGCCGTGCGCAGCGTGCCGGCATCGCCCACCTGCCCCCCGGCCTCCGCGTAGAAAGGCGTCTGGTTCACCACGACCTGCACCGTCTCCCCGGCCTTCGCCGCGTCCACCGTCTTGCCATCGCGGACAAGCGCGGCGATCTGTCCCTCGGCCGTCTCGGTATCGTAGCCCAGGAAATCCGTCGCCCCCTCGGCCTCGGCGATGTCGAACCAGACCCCGGCATCCGCCGCCTCGCCCGACCCGGCCCAGGCCGCGCGCGCCTTGGCCTTCTGCGCGTCCATCGCGGCGTTGAAGCCCGGCAGGTCCACCTGCCGTCCGCGTTCGCGCAGCGCGTCCTGTGTGAGGTCGAGCGGGAAGCCGAACGTATCGTAGAGCTTGAATGCCGCCTCGCCGGGAAGCGGCTTGCCCTCGGGCAGCTTCTCGAGTTCCTCGTCGAGCAGCCGCAGGCCCCGCTCGAGCGTCTGCTTGAACCGCGTCTCCTCGAGGTTCAGGGTCTCCTCGATCATGCCCTGCGCGCGGCCAAGCTCGGGAAAGGCCTGTCCCATCTGCGCGACGAGCGCGGGCACGAGCCGGTACATCACCGGATCGTTCGCGCCCAGCAGATGCGCATGCCGCATCGCGCGCCGCATGATCCGCCGCAGCACGTAGCCCCGCCCCTCGTTCGACGGCATCACGCCGTCCGCGATCAGGAACGAGGTCGAGCGCAGGTGATCCGCGATCACCCGGTGATGCACGTTGCCCGGCCCGTCCGGCGCGCCATCGGTGACATTCGCGCTGGCCTCGATGAGGCTCCGCATGAGGTCGGTGTCGTAATTGTCGTGATTGCCCTGCAGGAGCGCGCCGATCCGCTCGAGGCCCATGCCCGTGTCGATCGACTGCATGTCGAGATCGCGCTGCGTGCCGTCCTCGAACCGTTCGTTCTGCATGAAGACGAGGTTCCAGATCTCGATGAACCGGTCGCCATCCTCCTCGGCGCTCCCCGGCGGGCCGCCCCAGATCTCCGGCCCGTGATCGTAGAAGATTTCCGAGCAAGGTCCGCACGGCCCGGTGGGTCCCATCGACCAGAAATTGTCGTCCGAGGCGATGCGGATGATCCTGTCGTCGCTCAGCCCGGCGTATTTCTTCCAGATCTCCGCGGCCTCGTCATCCGTGTGATAGACCGTGACCAGGAGCTTCGACTTGTCGAGCCCGAAATCCTTGGTCAGAAGATCCCAGGCATAGGGGATCGCCTGCTCCTTGAAGTAATCGCCGAAGCTGAAATTCCCCAGCATTTCAAAGAAGGTATGATGCCGCGCGGTATAACCGACATTGTCGAGGTCATTGTGCTTGCCGCCCGCGCGGACGCATTTCTGGCTCGTGGTGGCGCGGCTGTAGGGACGTTGCTCGACCCCGGTGAAGACGTTCTTGAACTGCACCATGCCCGAGTTGGTGAACATCAGCGTCGGATCGTTGCGCGGCACCAGCGGCGAGCTTTCGACGACCGCGTGATCGTTGCGCTCGAAGAAGCCAAGGAAGGTGGAGCGGATTTCGTTCAGCGTGGGCATGGGGGGTCACTCGGGCGTCTTGCGTGGGATCGGCGTGGCGCATGGTGTAGCCGCCCCTTTCCGCACTGTCCACCGCAAGAAAAAGCCCGACTGCCCCTCGGGGCGCCGGGCCGCTTTTCGTGTCGCGCCGGGTGGCGCGGGCCTGTCAGGCTTCGAGAATGTCGTCGCCCTCGGACGCGCTCTCGGCCTTGGCCTCGCTTTCGGGCATGTCGAAATCAAGCCCGTGGGCCGCGCGGATCTTGTCCTCGATGGCCAGCGCGATCTGGCTGTTCTCCTTCAGGAACGCCTTCGCGTTCTCGCGCCCCTGGCCGATGCGCTCGTCGCCGTAGCTGAACCACGAGCCCGATTTCTCGACCACGCCGGCCTTGACGCCGAGGTCCAGAAGCTCGCCCATCTTGCTGATGCCCTCGCCATACATGATGTCGAACTCCACCTGCTTGAAGGGCGGGGCGACCTTGTTCTTGACCACCTTCACGCGCGTGGCGTTGCCCACCACCTCGTCGCGGTCCTTGAGCGCGCCGATCCGCCGGATGTCGAGCCGGACCGAGCTGTAGAACTTGAGCGCGTTGCCCCCGGTCGTGGTCTCGGGGCTGCCGAACATGACGCCGATCTTCATGCGGATCTGGTTGATGAAGACCACGGTGCATTTCGACCGGCTGATCGAGCCGGTGAGCTTGCGCATCGCCTGGCTCATGAGCCGGGCCTGCACGCCCACGTTGCTGTCGCCCATGTCGCCCTCGAGCTCGGACTTGGGCGTGAGGGCGGCGACCGAATCGACCACCACCATGCTCACCGCGCCCGACCGCACGAGCGTGTCCACGATCTCGAGCGCCTGTTCGCCCGTGTCGGGCTGCGAGATCAGAAGCTCGTCGAGGTCGACGCCCAGCTTCCTCGCATATTGCGGATCGAGCGCGTGTTCGGCGTCGACGAAGGCGCAAACGCCGCCCTTCTTCTGCTCCTCGGCCACGCAATGCAGCGTGAGCGTCGTCTTGCCCGAGCTTTCGGGGCCATAGATCTCGATGATGCGCCCCTTGGGCAGCCCGCCGATGCCGAGCGCGATGTCGAGTCCCAGCGAACCGGTCGAGGTCGCCTCGATCTCCTGCACCGGGTTGTCGGCCCCGAGCTTCATGATCGAGCCCTTGCCGAACTGCCGTTCGATCTGCGCCAGCGCGCTGTCGAGCGCCTTCTGCTTCTCGGGGCTTCGTTTGCTGTCCATGGTAAGTAGATCTGCCGTTGCCATTGGTTCGCTTCCTTATTCCACACCCTGTCCCGGGCGGCAATCGCTGCTTCGTTCACCTCTTGTTCTCACATCTTATGGAGACAAAAGGAGAACATTTCAAGTTAAATTGTGCGCGCTCCCAGACTTGCCTATGAGGGTTAAGAAGTCGTTTACAGCCGCGCGGATGCGGGCGGGAAATCGGGGGATCGGGGCGCATGCTGGTGTTTTCCAAGGCGAAACTGGTCTTTCTTTCGGTCCCCAAGACCGGCACGACCGCCTACCAGGCGGCGCTCGGCCCGCATGCGTCGATGGTGGTGAGCGATCCGCCCGAGCTGAAACATGCGCCGGTCTTTCGCTACAACCGCTTCTTCCGCCCCGCGCTCGAGAAGTTCATCGGCCCCGATCTCGAGGTCATCGCCGTCATGCGCGAGCCCGTGAGCTGGCTTGGGAGCTGGTACCGCTACCGCCAGCGCCCGGCGATGCGAAACCATCCCAACTCGACCGCCGGGATGTCCTTCGACGCGTTCGTCGAGGGCTATCTCCAGGGCAAGCGGCCGGGCTTCGCCAATGTGGGCTCGCAGGCCAAGTTCATGGAGCCGCAGAAGAACGGCACCGCCGTCACGCGCCTGTTCCGTTACGAGGATCAGCGCGCGCTCACGGCCTTCCTCGAGGATCGGCTCGGATGCCGTGTCGAGACGCCGGTGCTCAACGCCTCCCCCCGCGCGGCGCTCGAGCTGTCGCGCGGGGTCGAGACCCGTCTTCGCCGCAAATGCGCGGCCGAATTCGCGCTTCATGACAGCATCCACGATGACGGTCGCTACACGCCGCCCGAGATCGGCTCGGTCGGCTGAAGGACCGTGAGCGCGCCGCGCGCCCGGTCCCCATCCCGCACCTTTCCCCTGGCCACCTGCCCCGCCTCGCTCTCGTCCTGCCGGCCTGCGCCCCCGCCAGAGCGGGCGAGTGCGGGGCTTGCGAGGGCTTCGCTCATCCGCCGCCCGCGCCGGCCAGTTGCCGCTGAACCGTGTCGGTCAGGTCGGTCAGCGAGAAAGGCTTCGACAGGAAGACGGAATGGGCGATGCGGGCCTGGGCATCGGCGAAATCGTCCTCGGCATAGCCCGACATGAAGACCGTGCGCACGTCGGGGCGCGTCCTGAGCGCCTCCTGCACCCAGGTCGGACCGTCGAGGCCGGGCATCACCACGTCGGTGACGAAGACATCGATCCGCAGCGTCTCGTCGGCCAGGATGTCGAGCGCGTCCTCGGCCGAATCCGCCTCGACGACCGTGAAGCCGCGCAGTTGCAGCGCGCGCGAGGCGAAGGCACGCACCGGCGCCTCATCCTCGACCAGGAGCACCACGCCCTCGGCGGAGCCGGTCGACGCCTCGGGCGTGGCGGGCGCGGCCTCGGCCGGGACCGGGCGGTCGAAGGCCGGAAAGAGCAGGAAGAAGGTCGTGCCCCTGCCCTCTTCGCTGTCGGCGAAGATGAAGCCGCCGGTCTGCTTGACGATGCCATAGGCGGTCGAGAGGCCGAGTCCCGTCCCCTCACCCACCCGCTTGGTGGTGAAGAAGGGCTCGAAGACCTTGCGCAGCTTGTCGGGCGCGATCCCGGTGCCGTCATCCTCGACCGAGACCTTCACGTAGCGGCCCGGCGCCACCGTGGCGCGGTCGCGGACAAGCGGCGCCTCGAGCTCCAGGTTCTCGGTCACGATGCGCACCGCTCCGCCCCCGGGCATGGCGTCGCGCGCGTTCACCACGAGGTTCATGAGCACCTGTTCGAGTTGCCGCCGGTCGGCGCGGATGGACCACAGGGCGGGATCGTGGCTCAGCGACATCTCGACCTTCTCCCCCACCAGCCGGTCGAGAAGATGCGTGAGATCCGCAAGCGCATCGCGCAGGTCCATGATCTCGGGCCTGAGCGTCTGCTTGCGCGAATAGGCGAGAAGCTGGCTCACCAGCGCGGCGGCGCGATTGGCGTTCTGGTTGATCTGCACCAGGTCGTTGTAGTCCGCATCCATCTGGTCGTGACGCAGCAGAAGCAGGTCGCAATGACCAGTGATCGCGGTCAGCAGGTTGTTGAAATCATGCGCGACACCCCCGGCGAGCTGCCCGATCGCCTGCATCTTCTGGCTCTGCACGAATTGCGCCTCGAGCGACTTGAGCTCGGTCGCGTCGTGCATGACCGCGATGAGGACTGTCTCGCCCCCCTCGCGCGCGCGGTTGAGCGTGACCTGTGCGAAGGTCTCGCCCTCCTTCCGCTTCACGCGCAGGAATTCCGAATGGACGGTGCCGCGGCCCGCCGCGGCATCCGCGATCCAGTCCACCAGCGGCCGGCCCAGCCCCTCGAGCATCTCCGAAAGCGGCTGGTCCACGCACTCCTCGCAGCCCAGCAGGTCGCGCGCAGGGCGATTCGTCAGCGTCACCGTGCCATCCGCCGAAAGCTTCAGGAGCGGCACCGGCAGTTCGTCGAAGAAGGCCCAGCCATCGGGCTGCCGCTCGGGGGCCGCGACGCCGGGCAGTAGGAAGATCTCGCGCCGGCCCGCCGTGCCCTCGAGTTCCACCACCAGGCAGGGCTGCAGGCCGTCGCGCGTGCTCACGTCGTTCACCGCGCCGGACCGCAGCGGCAGATCGGGGCAGATGCGGTCAAGCGTGCGCGCACGCTCGCCCACGAGGTCGCGCGCCGCCTGGTTCATGAAGAGCACCGCGTTGTTGCGCCCAACGGTGATCATCGGAAGCGGCACCGGGTCGGCGCGGCGCGGCACCATGTCCCCCGCCCGCTCGATGCGCCAGAGATACGCGTCCTCGCCCGCGCGGTGGACGCCAAGGCGGATATGTCCCTCGCGCGTGACCACGTCCTCGACCGCCGCCCCCGCACGCGCCGCGCGGGTTTCGAGCCGCATGAGAAGCGTGCCGGGGCTGGCCAGGCGCGATTGCAGAAGCCCGGCCAGCGTGTCGGCACCGCTGACGGGAAAGTCGCGGCGCGCGGCGGTGTTGCGGTGAAGGATCGCGCCCTCGGCATCGGTCAGCACGCAAGGCGTCGGGTCATGCTCGGTCGTCTCGGCGATGAGCGCACGGGTCCGCAGGCCCCGCCTGCGCGCGGCGATCATGCCAAGCCCCAGCCAGAGCGCGACACCACCGAGCGCCAGCGACACGAGCCCCAGCGCCAGCCGCGCCTGCGTCATCGGCACGACAAGCGCCGCGACCGCGAAAAGGCACGCCGCAAGCGCCACGAACCCCGTGCGCGGGCGCAACCGCGCCCTGGCGGTGCTTGCGGCAAAACTGGGGTCGCTCGAGGCTGCCAAGACGCATCATTCCGTTTCGACTCAGGTGCCTCAAGATGTCGCCCGAAAACGTTAAGGCCCGCTTAATCCGCGCGAGAAACACGCATAGATAGTGAGTGAACCCTAGCAATCCCGCTTAAACTGCGCCAGAAAAAAATCCGTCCCCGCTTTCGGTGACCGGCCAGCGCCGGGCCGAGACAGCCCGCCAGTCGGGATGCCGCGCGCTGAAGGCTTCTGCGCGCGCCTCGTTCTCGTCCACGAGCAGCGAACAGGTCATGTAGGCGATGCGCCCGCCGCGTCCGGCAAGGTGTGCCGCCTCGTCGAGGATGCCATCCTGCACCTCGATCAGCGCGCTCAGATCCTCCTCGGAAAACCGCCACTTCGCATCCGGCGTGCGCCGCCATGTCCCGCTTCCCGAACAGGGCACGTCGCAGAGCACGAGGTCATAGGGCGCGCCCGCCCGCGCCGCCGGGCCGTTCACCGTCGCGATCCGCACGCCCGCGCGCGCGGCCCGCGCGGGCAGGTCCGACATCCGGGCCGGATGCGCATCATGCGCGAGGATCGTCGCCTCCGACCGCGCGGCGAGCGCGAGGCTCTTGCCGCCGCCGCCCGCGCAGTAATCGAGCACACGTGCGACGCCCGCCATGTCAATCGCGGCGACGGCCGCCTGGCTCGACCCGTCCTGAAGCTCCACCTCGCCGCCGAGATAAGCAGCCGCCGACCTGATCCGGCGCGCGCCGGCCTCCACGCGAAGCGCGGTCGGCGCGATCCCGTCCGGCCTGGCCGCGATCCCGTCGGCAACCAGCCTCTCGCATGCCGCCTCCCGCGAGATCCGCGCGAGGTTCACGCGCAACATCACGGGCGCGCGCTCCTTCAGCATCGCCTCGGTCCGTGCGAAATCGGCGCCCAGGTCGGCCCGGAGCCGCGGCACGATCCAGTCCGGCAGGTCGATCACCGGCCCCGGTGCGGGCACCTCGCGCTCGGCCCCGTCGAGCGGCGCGGGCGCATGGCCCTCGCCGGTGAAAATCTCCTCAGGATCAACCCCCTGCAGGCGCAACAGCCCCAGCATGAGCCCGCGCCCGCCGCCACCCCCCATGGCGGCACAGCTCTTCCGCCGCCGCAGCACGTCGAAGACGTGATCGCGCACCGCCGCGCGATCCTTCGAGCCCGCGAACCGCGAGCGCCGCGCCCAGGCCGTGAGGGCTTTCTCCGCGGGCGCACCGGCGAGGATCTCGTCGAGGATCCCGGCGCTCGCCGCGACGCGCGCGGCCGGGGTCATCAGCCGATCCGATAGTTCGGGCTCTCGCGCGTGATCTGCACGTCATGCACGTGGCTCTCGCGCAGGCCCGCGCCGGTGATCCTCACGAACTGCGCCTTCTCGCGCATGTCCGGCACCGTGGCACAGCCGGTATAGCCCATCGCGGCCCGCAGCCCGCCCACCAACTGGTGCACCACCGCGCCCGCCGGGCCCTTGTAGGGCACCTGCCCCTCGATCCCCTCGGGCACGAGCTTGTCGCTGGCGGCATCCTTCTGGAAATACCGGTCGGCCGAGCCCCGCGCCATCGCGCCGAGGGAGCCCATCCCGCGATAGGCCTTGAAGCTGCGGCCCTGGTAGAGGATCACCTCGCCGGGGCTCTCGTCCGTGCCGGCGATCATGCTGCCCACCATGGCACAGGAGGCGCCCGCCGCGATCGCCTTGGCGAAATCGCCCGAGAACTTGATGCCGCCATCGGCGATCACCGGCACGTCGCCTGCCGCGCCGGCACAATCCATGATCGCGGTCAATTGCGGCACACCGACGCCCGCCACCATCCGCGTGGTACAGATCGAGCCCGGCCCGATCCCCACCTTCACCGCGTCCGCGCCCGCGTCGATCAGCGCGCGGGTGGCCTCGGCGGTGGCCACGTTGCCGGCGACGACCTGCACCTCGTTGCCGAGCCGCTTCACCCGCCGCACGGCCTCGGCCACGCCCTCGGAATGGCCATGCGCCGTGTCGATCACCACCATGTCGACCCCCGCATCGACCAGCGCCTCGCTGCGCTCGAAGCCCGCGTCGCCCACGGTCGAGGCCGCGGCCACCCGCAGGCGGCCAAGCGGGTCCTTGCAGGCCGTGGGGTTCAGAACCGCCTTTTCGGTGTCCTTCAGCGTCAGAAGCCCGGTGAGCTTGCCCTCGTCATCCGTGACGAGCAGTTTCTCGATGCGCCGCGCCTTCATCAGGCTGATCGCCTCGTCGCGGTCGGCGGGCTCGTGCAGGATGGCGAGGTCGTCGGCGGTCATCATCGCCTTGACCGGCGTGTCGTCATGCTGCGCGAAGCGCATGTCGCGGTTGGTGACGATGCCCACCACACGGCCCTTCCCATCGACCACCGGAAAGCCCGAGAACCCGTAGCGCTCCATCAGCTCGCGGGCGTCGCGCAGCGTCTGGTCGGGGCTGAGCGTGATCGGGTTGTCGACAATCCCGCTCTCGAAACGCTTGACGCGCCGGACTTCCTCGGCCTGCTCATCCACCGTGAGGTTGCGGTGGATGACGCCCATGCCGCCCGCCTGCGCCATGCAAATCGCCATGCGGCCCTCGGTCACGGTGTCCATGGCCGAACTCAGGAGCGGGATGTTGAGCGCGATCGAGCGCGTCACATGGGTGCGGGTATCGGCCGTGCTGGGAAGGACGTTCGACGCGGCGGGAACAAGCAGGACATCGTCGAAGGTCAGGGCCTCACGAATCTCCATTGGGCGGTCTCCATGGATGGGGTCGTTTGGCGCTTCCCTATCGCATGGGGCGCGGGGAAAGGAAAGGGGCTTGGGCCGCGGCGACGGACCCCGACCGGCCGGGGCCTCCGGGGACGCGAAACCGGGCGGATGGCAAGACGGGCACGGACTTGCCCCGCATCGGCGCGCGAGACTATCCTTCCGCCCAACGATCTCCTCCCGTCCCCTCGTCCGAGGTCCCTCATGCGCACGCTTCTCCTCATGATCCTGCTCGCGACCGCGGCGACCTCCGCCCGGGCCCAGTCCACGCCCGAAGGCTACTTCGCCTCCGGCTGGCCCATCGCGCTTGCCGAGGGCGCCTGCGACGGGGACGAGGGTTGCCTCACCCTGCTCGCCGAGTGCGGACCGGGACCCGAGGACTGCACCACCGGCATCTCTCTTTGCAGCGTGGACGAGGCCAAGCCCCGCCCCTGCCTCACCGACCGCCAGACGGTCGAGGGCGGCCACCTCGTCACCGTCTCGCCACTGGGCGAGACGCCCGAGCGTCTCCTCTTCACCGAAACCGGCACGGGCGAGATCGCGGGGCGTCCCGCCCGCGCGGACGGCGCGCATTGCCTGCGCGATCTCGCCACCGACGCGCTGCATTGCGCAAGACCGCTCGTCACCCCCGCCGACCTCGCCCCCTGGGCCCCCGCCGACTGACCGGCCCCGAAAGGCGCCCGCCCGCGCTTGCACGCGCCGCGCCGACCGCCTAGAGGAAAGCGGGACAGCGCCGTAACCCCGGGGGGCTTCCATGGCATCGCTCAAGAAATGGCTCGACCGCCGCCGCAACCCCTGGAAAGGGGTTTTCTACGACGCGTTCAAGCTCTGGAAGGCCGAGAACGGCCCCGCGCGGCTCTATGCCTACGACACGCTGCCCGAGGGCGCGACCGTGCTCGACTTCGGCGGCTTCGAAGGCACCTGGGCCGACCGGATCCTCGCCGCGCAGCCCTCCGCCGACATCCACGTGTTCGAGCCGCACCCCGTCTTCGCCGCCCACCTGACCCAGAAATTCGCGGAGCGGGAGAATGTCCACGTCCACGCCTTCGCGCTCGGCCGGACCGACGGCACGCTCTCGCTTTCGGACACGGGCGATGCCTCCTCGGCGGTGGCCGACCTCGAGAAAAGCCTCGAAGCCCCCGTCAAGGCCGTATCGCAGTTCTTCGACGCGCACCCCCTGCCCGCGATCGACCTGGTGAAGATCAACATCGAGGGCGGCGAATACGACCTGCTGCCAGCCCTCCTCGACGCGGGCGTCATGGACCGCATCGCCCGGCTCCAGGTGCAGTTCCATCTCTTCGACCCGGCCTTCGCCGAGGCCCGTGACGCGATCCGCACACGCCTTTCCGAAACGCATGACTGTGCCTGGTGCTATCCCTTCGTCTGGGAGGAATGGCGCCGGCGGACCTGACCGGAAGTCATCCTCCGCGCCATCGGACGACACGCGCCGGCATCCGGCCAACCGCGCCCCTTCATCTTGCCTCAAATATCCCGGGGTGAGCCGCGAAAGCCCGCTTTCGCGGCGAGGGGCAGCGCCCCTCCCCGCACATCTTGGCCACCAATGAAAAACGGGGGGCCCTGAGACCCCCCGATCAAGTTTCGCCACTCGGGCTCACTATTTGATACCGCCCGGTTTTTGCCTGCGGCCCGAGTGTCGTCAGGGCGAGCGCACCCGCCCCGATGGACCGTGGCAGGCGGCTGCACGTGCCCGCCCCGGCCCTGTTCCGTTGTCAGCTACACCCGCTCGTCGCACCGCAGGTGTTGCACTTCATGCACGTCCCGTTCCTGACCAGCGTGTAGTTGCCGCAATCGCCGCAGGCCTCGCCCTCGTAGCCCTGCATCCGCGCCTTGGCGCGCGCATCCATGCCGGTCGCGGCCGCCACTGCCGTGGTCGAGGTGCTCGACACCATCGCCGCCGTGGCCGTGGCCGTGCCGCCGCCCGTCTCGGGCACCAGCGTCTGGAGCGCGCTCACCGGGTCGGTGGCGCTGTCGAACGCCACGCCGCCCATCGACTGCCCGCCGTTCAGCACGACAAGCTCCTGCGGAAGCCGCTTGCGCAGGTAGCCCGTCGAGCTGATCTGCTTGAGCACCTCCAGCGAGCGGTTCGCGGCATCCTCGCTCATCTCCGAGATGTTGCGCACGCCTTCCTCCTCGCCACGGCCCAGATCGTCGAAGCTCGCCCCTTCGGGCTTCACATGCGCGAGGTCCGTGCGGTCGAGATAGCTCACCGCCAGTTCGCGGAAGATGTAGTCGAGGATCGAGGTTGCGTTCTTGATCGAGTCGTTGCCCTGCACCATGCCGGCGGGTTCGAACTTGGTGAAGGTGAAGGCATCCACGAACTCCTCGAGCGGCACCCCGTATTGCAACCCGACCGAGACCGCGATGGCGAAATTGTTCATCATCGCCCGGAAGCCCGCACCTTCCTTGTGCATGTCGATGAAGATCTCGCCCAGCGAACCGTCCTGGTATTCGCCGGTCCGGAGATAGACCTTGTGGCCGCCCACGATCGCCTTCTGGGTATAGCCCTTGCGCCGCTCGGGCATCTTCTCGCGGTGGGATTTCACGATCTCCTTGACGATCACCTTCTCGACGATCTTCTCGGCCAGCACGGCGGCCTTCTCCTGCGGGCTGCCGCTCTCGAGCACCTCCGCCGCCTCGTCATCGTCCTCCACCAGCGCCGATGCCAGCGGCTGGCTCAGCTTCGATCCGTCGCGGTAGAGCGCGTTGGCCTTCACCCCCATCTTCCAGCTCCGCTCGTAGGCGGCCTGGCAATCCGCGATGGTGGCGGTGTTGGGCATGTTGATCGTCTTCGAGATCGCCCCCGAGATGAAGCTCTGCGCCGCCGCCATGATGTCGATATGCGCATTGACCGAGAGATAGCGCTTGCCCTTCTTGCCGCAGGCATTGGCACAATCGAACACCGGGTAATGCTCTTCCTTGAGATGCGGCGCCCCCTCGAGCGTCATGGTCCCGCACACATGGTCGTTCGCGGCCTCGATATCGGCTCTCGAATACCCCAGGTGCGCCAGCATGTCGAAAGTCGGATCGGCCAGCTTCTCCTTGGGGATGCCCAGCACGCCGGTGCAGAACTCCTCGCCCAGCGTCCACTGGTTGAAGACGAAGCGGATATCGAAGGCGCTGCCCAGCGCCTGGTCGACCTTCTCGAGCTCGTTCGGCCCGAAGCCGTGACCGACCAGCGAGGTGTGGTTGACCCCCGGCGCGTTGCCGATGGTGCCGTGCCCCACGGCATAGCTCACGATCTCCTCGATCTGCGCCGGTCCATAGCCCAGCGTCTCGAGCGCGGCGGGAACCGAGCGGTTGATGATCTTGAAATATCCACCCCCCGCGAGCTTTTTGAACTTGACCAGCGCGAAATCCGGCTCGATGCCCGTGGTGTCGCAATCCATCACCAGCCCGATCGTGCCGGTGGGCGCGATCACCGTGGCCTGCGCGTTGCGGTACCCGTGCTGCTCGCCCAGCTTCAGCGCCTCGTCCCAGCTCGCCATCGCCAGGTCGACGAGCTTCGGATCGGGGCAGTTGGCCAGGTCGAGCGGCACCGGCTTGACCGCCAGCCCCTCGTAGCCCTCGGTCGCGCCATAGGCCGCGTTGCGATGGTTGCGGATGACCCGCAGCATGTGCTCGCGGTTCTTCTCGAAGCCCGGGAACGCGCCCAGCTCGCCCGCCATCTCGGCGCTCGTGGCATAGGCCACGCCCGTCATGATCGCCGTCAGCGCGCCGCAAAGCGCGCGGCCCTCCTCCGAGTCGTAGCCATAGCCCATGTTCATCAGCAGCCCGCCGATATTGGCATAGCCGAGCCCCAGCGTGCGGAAGTCATAGGACCGCTGCGCGATCTCCTTCGAGGGGAACTGCGCCATCAGCACGCTGATCTCGAGCGTCACGGTCCAGAGCCGCGAGGCGTGGACATAGGCCTCGGCGTCGAACTTGGCGTCCTTGTAGAAGGTCAGCAGGTTCATCGACGCCAGGTTGCAGGCCGTGTCATCGAGGAACATGTATTCCGAGCACGGGTTCGAGCCGCGGATCTCGCCGTCCTCGGGACAGGTGTGCCACGCGTTGACCGTGTCGTGATACTGGATACCGGGATCGGCGCAGGCCCAGGCCGCGTGCCCCACGTCCTCCCAGAGGTCCCGTGCCTTGATCGTCTTGGCGACGCTGCCATCGGTGCGGTTGAGAAGCGCCCAGTCCTCGTCATTCTCCACCGCCTTGAGGAAGGCGTCGGTCACGCGGATCGAGTTGTTGGAGTTCTGCCCCGACACGCTCGCATAGGCTTCGCTGTCCCAGTCGGTGTCGTAGGTCGGGAACTCGATGCTGTCATACCCCTGCCGCGCGTAGTCCAGCACGCGCTTGACGTAGGTTTCGGGGATCTGCACCTGCTTGGCGCTGCGAATGGCCCCCTTGAGCTGCGCGTTCTTCTTGGGGTCGACCGAATCCTCGGCCGATCCGTCCCAGGCGCGGATCGCGGCGAAGATCTCGTTGAGCTTCTGCTCGTGCATCTTGCTCCCCGCGACGATGCTCGCGACCTTCTGCTCTTCCTTCACCTTCCAGTTGATGAACTCCTGGATATCGGGGTGATCGGCGTCACAGATGACCATCTTCGCCGCGCGCCGCGTCGTGCCGCCCGACTTGATGGCTCCGGCCGCACGGTCCCCGATCTTGAGGAAACCCATGAGGCCGGAGCTCTTGCCGCCGCCCGACAGCTTCTCGCCCTCTGCACGGAGCGATGAAAAGTTGGTGCCCGTTCCCGAGCCGTATTTGAAAAGCCGCGCCTCGCGGACCCAGAGATCCATGATGCCGCCATCGCCCACCAGGTCGTCGGCGACCGACTGGATGAAGCAGGCATGCGGCTGCGGGTGCTCGTAGGCGCTCGTCGACTTGGTCAGCTCGCCCGTTTCGTGATCCACGTAGTAGTGACCCTGGCTCGGCCCGTCGATCCCGTAGGCCCAGTGCAGCCCGGTGTTGAACCATTGCGGGCTGTTCGGCGCCGCCATCTGCCGCGCCAGCATGAAGCGCATCTCGTCGTAATAGGCGCGCGCGTCCGACTCGGCGGTGAAATAGCCGCCCTTCCAGCCCCAGTAGGTCCAGGCGCCCGCCAGCCGGTCGAAGACCTGCTTCGCGCTCGTCTCGCCCACGCGCTCGCAGTCGCCATCGGGGACCGAGCGCCACAGGAACTCGGGCACGCCCTTTTCCTTGACCTTCTTCAGCCGCACCGGCACGCCCGCCTTGCGGAAATACTTCTGCGCGATCACGTCCGAGGCGACCTGGCTCCACGACGTGGGAACTTCCACCTCGTCGAGCTTGAAGACGGTCGTGCCGTCGGGGTTGCGGATCTCCGAGCTCGTCTTGACGAAATCGATCTCCGCGTATGCGTCCTGCCCTGCCTTGGTGAACTTTCTTTCGATTTTCATTCGGCTGCCTCTGTCCTCAGCGTGTTGAAACCTCGACCCCGACCACCACGGCAAGGACCTCTCGTTGCCGGCGGAAGGCAACACGTCACCCTGCGCCGCGCGACCAGGCGTCGCGACGCGGAAATCAGGCTGCGGGCGCGGGCCCGACGGCAAGTTGGGTATCGTGTCCCTCTCCGGCTTCCACACTATATGTTGTGGCTTGGCGGCCGGCCCGCACAAACTGACGTATTCACCCCCTCATGGTCAACGACATTTTTAGCCCATTTCGCGGAATTTGCGCTTGACCCGAGGGGCATCCTTCGTCCCGCCCGTCCGGCCCGACGATTCACACCCAGCGCCCTGTGCATGAACCCCCACGCGGCGCCCGCGCCCGGCCTGTGCAAAAGCCATGACATTCGGCTGGTTTAGCGCCGCCGGCCCGTGCTCGTCCGAAAGTTGCGCGCCGGTTATCCCCAGACCCGCCGAGCGCGGCGCCGGATAAGTCGGCCGCGCGAAAAAAATCGTCGCACCCCGTCCCGTCGCGCCGGAAACCTGCCGCCGCGTCACCCAGGCGATGCGCAATCGACACACCATATCTGGTGGCCGCAATGAAAATCCGTCTAGGGAAGGTGTGGTCGGGGCGGCGAGATTCGAACTCACGACCCCCTGTACCCAAAACAGGTGCGCTACCAGACTGCGCCACGCCCCGACCGTGCGCAGGGTCTAGCGGCGAATCCCCCGCTTGAAAAGCCCCGTCAGGGCACCCCGCGTGCGCCCGCGCCCTTCTTCTTGCGAAAAATATCCCGGGGGAGTCGCGCAAGCCGCAGGCTTTCGCGACGGGGGCAGCGCCCCCTCAGCAGGGCCAGGCCGCCGCCTCCTGGTCCACTGCCGGATGACGCAGCACGCTGCCCTCGCCGATCCCCAGCGGCCCCGCGAGCCCGCCATTGATCTCGAGCACGTATTGCACCGCGTCGCCGCCCACGATCCGCTCGGTGCTGAGCGGACGGGCCATCTCATGCACCTTCACCACCCGGCCCGCGCTGTCGAGAAAGATCATGTCGAGCGGGATGAGCGTGTTCTTCATCCAGAAGCTCACCGGGCGGGGCGTCTCGTAGACGAAGAGCATGCCCGCCCCCCTGGGCAGCGTCTCGCGATTCATCAGGCCGCGATTGCGCTCGCTCCGGTCATCGGCCACCTCGACGGTAAAGGCTGCCTGTCCGCCCTCCCCGCGAAGCTGCACCCGGTCCTCGCGGCAGGCCGGTTCGGCCTGCGCATGTCCGGCTGCCGCGGCAAGGATCGCCGCCATGAACGTCAATCGGACGAATTTACCGCACTTTCCCATCCGCGCACCTCCGTGGCCATGCGACCACGTTTACCATCTATCACGCGAATCGCCAGTGCCTCTCCGGGTTGCAGATCGGCCAGGCCGGACCGGCGCAGCACCTCGATATGCACGAAGACATCCTCGTCCCGTCCGAAGGTGTTGGCAAAGCCGAAGCCCTTGCCCTTGTCGAACCACTTGATCCGCGCGGGCTCGAGCGGGGCGGCCTCGATCACGTCGGGGTCGATATCGTCGAGATCGGCAAGACCCGAGCCCGTGGCGCTCGCCGGCGGGGTGATCTCGTGGACGGCGACGGCCTGCTCGCCGCGCTCGGTGCGGGCCACGTCGATCTCGATCCCGGCCTCGTCGGCCACCGAGCTCTGTCCGTAATTGCGCAGCACGTTCGCATGAAGCAGGATGTCACGCTCGGCATCGTCCACCACGACGAAGCCGAAGCCTTTGACGGGATCGAACCACTTCACGCGGCCCCACACCCTGCGGATTTCCTCGTCCATCCTGCGTCCCGGTAACTGGGCGCCGCGACGGGCGCCTCTTGCGTCTCGTGGCGGTGACTTCGCGTCAATCGGGGCTCATATGCAAGCGCGGGGCGTCACATGACATAGCATTTTGAACGAAAAGACGTCGATTTCACGGGTTGAGCCGCGCCACCTCCCACGGGGAGGACGCATCCGCGCGCGTCCACCGGAAGCGATCGTGCAGGCGAAACCGGCCATCGGCCCAGAACTCGATCTCCACCGGCGTGATCCGGTAGCCGCCCCAGAAGGGCGGGCGCGGCGGGTTGGCGCCCTTCTGCGCCGTCACCTTCGCCACCTCCGCCATCAGGCTCTGCCGCGACCGCAGCGGCTCGGATTGCCGCGAGGCCCAGGCGCCCAGCCGGCTCTGGAGCGAGCGCGAGGCGTAATAGGCATCGGCCTCCTCGCCCTCCTCGCGCGTCACGGTTCCGCGCATGCGAATCTGGCGGCGCAGGCTCTTCCAGTGCATGACCATCGCCGCCTTCCCCTGGCCCTCGATCTCGCGGCCCTTGGCGCTCGTGTAATTGGTATAGAAGACGATGCTGTTCTCGGCGATCGTCTTGCACAGCACCATGCGCACGTTGGGAAGCCCCGTTTCGTCCACCGTGGCCAGCGCCATGGCGTTGGGATCGTTGGGTTCCGTGCCCTCGGCCTCGGCCAGCCAGGTCCGCGCGATCTCGAACGGGTCGTCTCCGGCAAAGATTCCGCCTCGGTCCGCCATGGTCTTTCGTCTCCTGTCCCGATCATCCTCTGTCATCGCCACCATCGCCCCACGGCGCGCCGGCCACAAGCCGCGTTTTCCCGGGACCGAGGCTTGATGCCTCTGGGGCATTGGCCTAAACGGGAAAAACGACGAACGAGAAATGGGCCGGGGACAGGACATGTCAAATCAACTCATGGCGGGCAAGCGCGGCGTCATCATGGGGCTCGCCAATGACAAGTCCATCGCCTGGGGCATCGCGCGCGCCTGCGCCGACGCGGGCGCGGAGCTGGCCTTCACCTACATGGGCGACGCGTTCAAGAAACGTGTCGAACCGCTTGCCGCCTCGCTCGGGGCCGAGCACCTGTTCGATTGCAACGTCTCCGATCCCGCCTCCATCGACGCGGCCTTCGCCGAGATCGAGCGCGTCTGGGGCAAGATCGACTTTCTCGTCCACGCCATCGGTTTCTCCGACAAGAACGAGCTTCGGGGCCGCTACATCGACACTAGCCGCGAGAACTTCCTCAACACGATGGACATCTCCTGCTACAGCTTCACCGCGGTCGCCAAGCGCGCCGAGAAGCTGATGGGCGACGGCGGCGCGATGCTCACGCTCACCTATTACGGCGCCGAGCAGGTCATGCCGCATTACAACGTCATGGGCATCGCCAAGGCCGCGCTCGAGGCGTCGGTCAAGTATCTCGCCGAGGACCTGGGCCGCGACGGCATCCGCGTGAACGCCATCTCGGCGGGGCCGATCAAGACGCTCGCGGCCTCCGGCATCGGCGATTTCCGCTACATCCTCAAGTGGAACGAGCTGAACTCGCCCCTGCGCCGCAACGTGACCATCGACGACGTGGGCAAGGCCGCGCTCTTCCTGCTGTCGGACCTGGGCTCCGGCACCACGGGCGAGAACCTTCACGTGGACGCGGGCTATCACATCGTCGGCATGAAGGCCGTCGACGCGCCCGATATCGACGCCACCGAAGGCTGAGACCGCGATGGACGCGGGACATCTCATCGCGTTCAACCTCGCGCTGGGGCTCGCGATCATCAGCCCCGGCCCCTCGCTCATCTACCTCCTGCGCGTCTCGCTCTCGCAGGGGCGCGGCGCGGGGGTGCTGACGGCGCTCGGGCTCTCGGTCATGGCCTCGCTCTGGACGCTGGCCGCGCTTCTCGGGCTCAACGCGGTCTTCGCGCTCTTTCCCTGGGCCTACCTGGGGCTCAGGATCTTCGGCGCGGCCTATCTCGTCTGGCTCGCCATCGGCACCTGGCGCGGTGCGCGCGACCCGGTAACGCCGGGCGCTCCGGTGCCGCTCAGGCGAGGACGCGCCTTCCTCTCGGGCTTTCTCGTCAATCTCGGCAACCCCAAGTCCATCGCCTTCTCGGCGGCGATGATCGTCGTGGTGTTTCCCCCCGACCTCACCGGGCTCGACAAGGCGATCATCGTGCTCAACCATCTCGCGCTCGAGATCGTGGCCCAGTCCGCCCTCGCCCTCATGATGACCACCGCCGCGATCAGCCGCCGCTATATCGCGCTCAAGCCCGTCATCGACCGCGGCGCGGCGCTCGTGCTTGGCGGGCTCGGGCTCAGGCTCCTCTTCACCCGCTAGGACGCGCCCATGACAGATCCCCTTCCCCATGAAAAAGGCTTCCACGTCAGCTGGGACCAGTTGCACCGCGACGCCCGCGCGCTGGCGTGGCGGCTCTCCGGCAAGGGACCGGACGACGGCACGTGGCGCGCCATCGTGGCGATCACCCGCGGCGGCATGGCCCCGGCCATGATCGTCGCGCGCGAACTCGACATCCGCACCATCGACACGATCTCGGTCAAGAGCTACGACCACCAGACCCAGAGCGCCGCGCCCAGGATCACCAAGCGCCCCGACATGGACCTCATCGGCGACGGCCACGGCGTTCTGGTGATCGACGATCTCGTGGACACGGGCCGCACGCTCGAGGTGGTGCGCGCGCTCCTGCCCCGCGCCCATATCGCCACGGTCTACGCCAAGCCCAAAAGCCGCGATCTCGTGCAGACTTACGTGACCGAGGTGAGCCAGGACACATGGATCTTCTTTCCCTGGGATCTGGCGCTACAATACGTCAAACCCTATCGCGGAGACTGACCCATGCACCGACGCGCCCTCCTCCTCTCGGCCGCCGCCGCCACGCTGCCTCTGCCGCGCGCCTCCCGCGCGCAGGAACTCTCAGACTGCGGAACCCGGCGCGAGGACGGCGACTGGACCTTTCGCGCCAGCCTGACGGGCGACGCGCGCGATACGCCCCAGAACTTCACCGACCATCAGCTCATGCAGTCAAGCCGCCTCGTGGCCGAACTCGACCGCTCGGCGGCCATACCGGGGCGATTCGTCTTCCGCGACGTGACCTCGTTCGACGGGAACTTCCGGCTTCAATTCCACTATCCTCCGAACAAGAACATTCCCGAGGTGATCATCGCGATCCCCTATGCGACCCTTGACGACGGCTCGTCGCGCACACGCGGCGAAATCCTGAGCACTTCGCCCACGGTCCGCATCCACGTCGATGGCCGCGACATGGGCAGCGCGTCCGTGACGAACCAGATGGGGTTGAGCCTCGACGCGATTTCCGATCCGGTCTATCGCGCGCTTCTCGACGGCTCCGAGATGAAGGCCGAGATCTCCATCAGCGACACGACGTTCGCCACCGTGTATTTCGACGTGACCGGCACACGCGACGCGGTCGCGACGGGCTTCGTGCCGGGGTTGAACGAAATGGTCGCCGATATCCGCGCCTCGGCCGGATGCATGCCTCATGCCGTTTCGCCCTGCGTCATGACCACCGCCGCCGTGGGCCTCATGGGCCGCGCCGACGATTGCTTCGAACTCACCCAGATGCGCCGCCTGCGCGCCCGCTTCGGCGCGGCCGAGCCACGGGTGCTCGATCACTATGTCAGAACCAGCCACCGCATTCTCTCGCGACCGATGACAAGGGGGCGCCGCGCCGCCATCCTCGCCTTCTGGGCGCTCGCTGTCCTGCCCACCGCGACGCTTGCCCGCCTGGGCGCCATGCGCGCCGCGCGCCGGACCTACCTCGCGGGCTTCGCGGTGCTCGACCGCCTGCTCGCCTGATTCCGACCTGACCGGATACTGCCATGACCCGCCTTCCCCGAACCGCGACCACCTTCTCGCCCCCCGTGATGGAGGCCCGGCGCTGGCTCGACGGCGTGGATTTCACCCACCGCCCGCTCATCAACGTGAGCCAGGCCGCCCCGGTCGATCCGCCCCCCGAGGGGTTGCGCCGCGCCATGGCCGAGGCGGCGCTCCACACGCCCGAGGCGCATCTCTATGGCCCCGTCCTCGGCCTGCCGGACCTGCGCGCGGAACTGGCCGCGCAATGGTCCGCGTCCTATGGCGGAGAGATCGCGGCCGCGAATGTCGGCATCACTTCGGGCTGCAACCAGGCCTTCTGCGCCGCGCTCTCGACCCTTTGCGCGGAAGGAGATGAGGTTCTCCTTCCAACCCCTTGGTATTTCAATCACAAGATGTGGCTCGACATGACCGGCGTGACCGCGGTGCCGCTGCCCGCCGGCGACGGTCTCCTGCCCGACCCCGAGGCCGCGGCGGCGCGCATCACGCCGCGCACCCGCGCCATCGTCCTCGTCAGCCCCAACAATCCCGGCGGCGTCGAGTATCCTGCCGAGACCCTCCATGCGATGCGCGATCTCGCGCGTGAGCGGGGGCTCGTGCTCGTCGTCGATGAAACCTACCGCGATTTCGACGCGCGCGACGGGCGCCCGCACGATCTCTTCACCGATCCCGACTGGGGCGATCACTTCGTCCACCTCTACTCCTTCTCCAAGGCCTATCGCCTCACCGGCCACCGGGTCGGCGCGCTCGTGACCTCGCCCGAGCGGCTGGCCGAGGCCGAGAAATTCCTCGACACGGTGGCGATCTGCCCCGCGCAGCTTGGCCAGATCGGTGCGCTCTGGGGGATGCGCAACCTGTCGCAATGGGTGGCGGGCGAACGGGCCGAGATCCTCGACCGCCGCGCCGCCATCGCCGAGGCGTTCCCCCGCCTCGCCGCGAAGGGGTGGCGGCTCCTCGGATGCGGCGCGTATTTCGCCTATGTGGAGCACCCGTTCTCGCTGCCCTCCGACGCGCTCGCGCCCGCGCTCGTGCGCGAGGCGGGCGTGCTGCTGCTGCCCGGCACCATGTTCATGCCCGCCTCCGACCCGTCCGGCGCGCGCCAGCTTCGGATCGCCTTCGCCAACGTGGACCGCGCCGGCATCGCCGAGCTTTTCGAGCGGCTGGCCCGCGTCTCCCTGCCCCTTGCCCCGGCTCCTGCCACCGCGTAGACAGTCGCCCGAAGTGCACGCAGTCACGAAACACCCCCGAGCGAGGTCGCATGGCGTCTGGAAACTCCCTGTCTAAAACCGCCGTCTGGATATTGATGGGCCTTCTCATCCTCGGGCTTGGCGGGTTCGGCATCACCAACCTCTCGGGAACCGTCCGCACCGTCGGCAGCGTCGGCGACACCGAGATCACGGTCGAGGACTACGCCCGCGCGCTGCGCGACGAGCTTGCCGCGACCGAGGCCGAGGATGGCGGACGCATGTCCTTCACGCAGGCCCAGGCCGACGGCCTTCCCGACCGGGTGCTGGCACAGCTCATCGCCGTCGCCGCGCTCGAGGACGAGACCGACCGCATCGGCATCTCGGTGGGCGACGCCAACCTGCGCGAGGAAATCCTCAACATCCGCGCCTTCCAGGGGCCGGGCGGCGAATTCAACCGCGACGCCTACCGCTTCGCCCTCGAACAGGCCGGCCTCAACGAGGCCCAGTTCGAGGAGGACGTGCGCACCGAGACCGCCCGCACCCTCCTCCAGGGCGCCGTTCTGGCGGGCGTGCGCGCGCCCGACGCCTACGCCGACACGGTGCTGAACTACCTCGGCGAACGCCGCGACATAAGCTGGGTCGTGCTCGACCGCGGCGATCTCTCGACCGGCCTTCCCGACCCGACCGAGGATGATCTCCGCACCTATCATCAGTCGCACCTGCCTGATTTCACCACGCCGGAAACCAAGTCGATCACCTACGCGCTTCTCACGCCCGAGATGATCCTCGACACGGTCGAGGTGAGCGAGGAGAGCCTGCGCGACGCCTACGAGGCGCGCGAGGCCGAGTTCAACCAGCCCGAGCGCCGCCTGGTCGAGCGCCTCGTCTTCCCCGACGAGGCCGCCGCCGAGGAGGCGCGCGCCGCCCTCGAGGCCGGTGAAACCACCTTCGAGGATCTGGTCGAGGCGCGCGGCCTGACGCTCTCGGACATCGACATCGGCGACGTGAGCCGCTCCGAACTGGGCGACGCAGGCGAAGCGGTGTTCTCGACCGAGCCCGGCGAGATCGCGGGTCCCGCGCCCAGCCCGGTCGGCCCGGCGCTCTACCGCGTGAACGGCGTGCTCACGGCCCAGCAGACCCCTTTCGAGGAGGCCGAGCCGATGCTGCGCGACGAGCTTGCGCAGGACCGTGCCCGGCGCGTCATCGACGACCGTATCGAGACCATCGACGACCTGCTCGCCGGCGGCGCCACGCTCGAGGATCTCGCCCGCGACACCGATATGGAGCTCGGCCAGATCGACTGGCACGAGGGCGTGAGCGACGGTATCGGCGCCTACGAGGATTTCCGCGCCGCCGCCCGCACGCTCTCCGAAGGCGATTACCCCGAGATCGAGACGCTCGAGGATGGCGGCATCTTCGCCATGCGCCTCGACGGCGTGAACGAACCCCGCATCCAGCCGGTCGAGGAGGTGCGGGACCGCCTCACCGCCGCGTGGCGCGACGATGCCGTGACCCGCGCGCTGCGGGCCGAGGTGGAGCCCCAGGTCGATGAACTGGCCTCCGGCACGGATTTCGCCGAGCTGGGATATTCCGATGTCGAGACCGCGCAGGACATCACCCGCCAGGGCTTCGACGCAGCCACCCCGCCGCAATTCATCGACGCCGTTTTCGGCATGACCGAGGGCGACGCGCGGCTGCTCGACGGCGAGGGCCGGGTGTTCCTCATCCGCCTCGACAAGGTGTCGCCCCCCGACACCTCGTCCGACGATCTGGCGACGCTCCGGCGCCTCCTCGCGAACCAGGCGGCCAACAGCCTGTCGCAGGATCTCTTTCAGGCGCTCACCACCGACATCCGGATGCGCGCGGGCGTGACGATCGACCAGTCGGCGCTCAACGCCGTCCACGCCAATTTCCAATAGGCGGTGCCCCGTGGACCTGACCCCCTCCTTCGACGCGTTCGCCCCCGGCTTCGACTCGGGGCGCAACCAGGTGGTCTATACCCGCCTCGCCGCCGATCTCGACACGCCCGTCTCGCTCATGCTCAAGCTGACGGGCGCCGCGCGTGACGCCTTCCTGCTCGAATCCGTGACCGGCGGCGAGGTGCGCGGGCGCTATTCGATCATCGGGATGAAACCCGATCTCGTCTGGCAATGCCACGGCGACAGCGCGCGCATCAACCGCGCCGCCCGTTTCGACGAAGGCGCATGGGAGGACGAGGGCGCCGATCCGCTCGCCTCGCTCCGCGCGCTCATCGCCGAAAGCCGGATCGACCTGCCCGACGACCTGCCCGCCGCCTCCGCCGGGCTCTTCGGGTATCTCGGCTACGACATGATCCGGCTCGTGGAACACCTTCCGGACGTGAATCCCGATCCGCTGGGCCTGCCCGACGCGGTGATGCTGCGTCCCTCGGTCGTGGCCGTGCTCGACGGGGTCAAGGGCGAGGTGATCGTCGTCTCTCCCGCCTGGGCCGCCTCGGGCATGTCCGCCCGCGCGGCCTACGCCCAGGCCGCCGAGCGCGTGATGGACGCCGTGCGCGATCTCGAACGCGCCCTTCCCCAGCAGGCGCGCGACCTCGGCGCCGCCGCCGACGACCCCGAGCCCGTCTCGAACTTCACGCGCGACGCCTACAAGAAGGCCGTCGAACGCGCCAAGGACTACATCCGCGCGGGCGACATCTTCCAGGTGGTTCCGAGCCAGCGCTGGACGCAGCCCTTCCGTCTGCCCCCCTTCGCGCTCTACCGCAGCTTGCGCCGCACCAACCCGTCGCCCTTCATGTTCTACTTCAATTTCGGCGGCTTCCAGGTCATCGGCGCCAGCCCCGAGATCCTCGTGCGCGTCTTCGGAAACGAAGTGACGATCCGTCCCATCGCCGGCACGAGGCCCCGCGGCGCCACCCCCGAGGAGGATCGCGCGAACGAGGCCGATCTCATGGCCGACAAGAAGGAACTGGCCGAGCACCTGATGCTGCTCGATCTCGGGCGCAACGACACCGGCAAGGTCTCGAAGATCGGCACCGTGCGCCCTACCGAGGAATTCATCGTCGAGCGGTATTCCCACGTCATGCACATCGTCTCGAACGTGGTGGGTGAGCTTTCGCCGGAACACGACGCGCTCGACGCGCTTCTGGCCGGGCTGCCCGCAGGCACGGTCTCCGGGGCGCCCAAGGTCCGCGCGATGGAGATCATCGACGAGCTCGAGCCGGAGAAACGCGGCGTCTATGGCGGCGGCGTGGGGTATTTCTCGGCGGGAGGCGACATGGATGTCTGCATCGCGCTGCGCACCGCGGTGGTGAAGGACGAGAACCTCTACATCCAGGCCGGCGGCGGCGTGGTCTACGACAGCGACCCCGAGGCCGAGTATATGGAGACCGTCCACAAGTCGAACGCCATCCGCCGCGCCGCCGCCGACGCCGCGCGCTTCACCGGCTCGGGCAACACGTAAGGGAAAATTCGCCCCGTTTCGCGCGCGGCCCCCGCCGTCACCCCGCCGCATCCTCCCGGAACGCTGCCACCATCTCCTCGCGCACCGCCGCGAGGATCGGACGCCGCGCACTCTCGGCCCGGCACGCAACCAGCACGCGCTGCGGCACCAACTCGTCGGCAAGCGCCACCGAGACCAGCGCCTCGCCGCCATAGACCGCCCCCTCGGGTGGCGGCGTGTGGACCAGCGCCACGCCGAATCCCTGCGCCACCAGCGCGCGCTGCAACTCCGGCCCGCGCACCTGCGCCACGATCCGCGGCACCGCGCCGCGCGCCCGCAGGAGGCCGATGACATATTGCGCGCTCAGGGGTTGATCGAGCAGGATCATCCGCTCCCCGTCGAGATCGGCCAGCGATGGCGCCGCGCGCGCCGCGAGGGGATGCCCCGCGCCACAGATCACAACGGGCTGCACCGCGTAGAGCGTCCGCGCCTCGTGCCCCTCGCCCAGCCCCAGGTCATACGTGATCGCGAGGTCCGCCTGCCCGCGCGTCAGCGCCCCCACCGCGCCGTCGAGATCAACCTCGAGGAACCGCACCGATACCCCCGGCAAGCGCGCCTCGATCCGTCGCAGGATCGGCGGCAGGACATGCGGCGCGATGGCGTCGTAACAGCAAAGCGAAACCTCGCCCGCGATGGCCCCGTCCGTGCGCCCCAATCCCGCCACGCGCCGCGCGCCGTCGCACATCAGGCGCATCTCGGCCACGGCCCGCATCCCGAAGGGCGTCAGCGTCACGCCCTGGCCCGCCGCGCGCGAGAAAAGCCTCGCCCCGTAATGCGCCTCGAGCGCGGCGATCGCCGCCGAGATCGCGGGCTGCGAGACGTTGAGCCGCTGGGCCGCGCGGGTCACGTTGCCATGATCCGCCGCCGCCACCGCATAGGCCATCTGCCGGAGCGTCAGGGATTTGAAATACTGATTGTCGCTATCCATAGTTATTATTTTCCCTGATGCGTAGCCCGCTGTAAACCTGTCACGGCCAACAGATCAACGGGAGGATGCCCACCATGACCACCATGACCACCAGGCTCGACAGCGACACCATCGACGATTTCCGCGAGAACGGCGTGACCATCCTGCGCGGGGTTTTCTCCGACTGGGTCGAGACGCTCCGCGCGGGCGTTGCCGCCAACATGGACGATCCCGACCCCAACGCGCGCATCTACAAGGGCGAGAACGGCGGCGGGCGGTTCTTCGTCGACTACTGCAACTGGAACCGGATTCCCCAATACGAGGATTTCATCTTCAATTCCGGCGCCGCCGAGATCGCGGCGCAACTCATGGACAGCCGGCAGGTGCAGCTTTTCCACGAACACGTCCTCGTCAAGGAAGCCGCCACCGGCGTCCCCACCCCCTGGCACCAGGACGCGCCCTATTACTGCGTCGATGGCCCCAAGACCGTCAGCCTCTGGGTCCCCCTCGACGAAGTTCCGCGCGAGACCACGCTCGAATTCGTCCCCGGCTCGCACAAGTGGGACAAGTTCTATCGCCCGCAGCGGTTCGACGGCTCGGCGCTCAACGAGAATGACGGGCTCGAGGAAATCCCCGACATCAACGGCGACCGCGAGGGCTATGACGTGATCGGCTGGGCCATGAGCCTCGGCGACGCGGTGGCCTTCGACTACCGCACCATTCACGGCGCGCCCGCCAACAGCAGCAAGACATCGCAGCGCCGCGCGTTCTCGCTGCGCCTCGTGGGGGATGACACGCGCTTCGTGCGCCGCGAGGGCATCGTGACCTCGCCCCCTTTCCCCGGCGTGACCCTAGCGCATGGCGATCCGCTTTCCGGCGCCGAGTTTCCCCTGCTCCGAAGCTGACCCCGCCGCCCCGCGAGGGTGGGCCGACCGCCCACCCTCGAAATCCGGACCCGATCCCGCCGCGTCTTGACCTCGATCAAGGCCCCCGCATCGCGCAGAGCCGATAACACCGCCATTCCTCTACCGGAGTGACCATCATGCGCGTCCCGTTCCACCCCGCCCCGCTCGCCGCCCTGGCGCTCGGCCTTTCGCTTCTCGCGGCCCCCGCGCCGCTTCTCGCCGCCGACGACGCCCCGGCCATCACGAGCAGCGTCGCCGCCGACACGGTCCCCCAGAAGAAGCGGACCACGCCCGGCCTCTACGTCACCGCGGCCGAGGCCGCGGCCCTTCTCGACGCCCGCGACGACATCCTGCTGATCGACGTCCGCACGCCCGAGGAAACCATGTTCGTGGGCGTGCCCACCGCCGCCGATGCCAATATCCCTCTCAAGACGGTCGATCCCGCCCACCGCCTCGACGAGGAAAAGGGAAGCTACGCCATGACCGCCAACCCCGCCTTCGTCCCCGCCACCCGTGCGCTCATCGAGGAGGAAGACCCGGCGGCGGTGCTGGTCATGTGCCGCTCCGGCACGCGCAGCGCGGCCGCCGTCAACGCGCTCGCCTCTGCCGGGATCGAGGTGCCGCTCTACTCGGTCATCGACGGGTTCGAGGGCGACAAGGACAAGGATACCGGCCACCGGAGCGTGAATGGCTGGAAGAACGCCGGCGCGGACTGGACCTACGAGGTGCCCGCCGGACTGTTGCGCGGGGCGGACTGACACCGCCCCCGCATCTCCCGGCCGGCGCATGATCCGCTCTCTCTCCGCGCCGGCCGGGCCTTGTCCCGCGCGCCCGCTTGCGCCACAAAGCTCCGCATGGCCAGCCTCATCCTTTTCAACAAGCCCATGGGCGTGCTCACGCAATTCACCGACGAGGGCACGGGCCACCCGACGCTCGCGCGCTATGTCGATATCCCCGGCGTCTATCCGGCGGGCCGTCTCGACCGCGACAGCGAGGGGCTGGTGATCCTCACCGACGATGGCCGCCTCCAGGCCCGGATCAGCGACCCGAAACACAAGCAGCCCAAGACATATCTCGTGCAGGTCGAGGGCATCCCCTCCGACGAGGCCCTCGCGGCGCTCCGCGCGGGCGTCCCGCTCAAGGACGGCCCGACCCGTCCCGCGAAGGTCGCGCGCATCGCCCCGCCCGACCTCTGGCCGCGCACCCCGCCCGTGCGTGTCCGCAAGACGGTGCCCGACACCTGGCTCCGCCTGACGATCACCGAGGGGCGCAACCGGCAGGTGAGGCGCATGACCGCGCATGTGGGCCACCCCACCCTGCGCCTCGTCCGCTGGTCGGTCGGCGACTGGACGCTGGACGGCCTCGCGCCGGGCACCTGGCGCGAGGCCTGATACGGCCCCCCGGCACGCCCCGGCCCCCGAGCCGGGGCCTCGCCGCCTCCCATGAAATTCACCCGACGTTTTTCACCGAACCCCACCGCGCGCAGCGTTAAACACGCCCTTCGGCCCCGAATGCACCGACGCGATACCGACATGGATACCGACGTTGCGTTCGCCGCTCGAAACCCGTGATTAACTGGGCGAGTCGCACCGATTCGGCCCGGCCCCACCGCACCTGCCACCGACACACCGCGCGCGCCGTCAGGATCGGGTTCACTTTTCGGGGTCGAGCACCGCCGACACCGGCGCCAGCGCCACCTGGTTCGCCCGGTCCTGCAAACCCCAGATCAGCAGCGCGCTCACCGTTTCGGCGCGCAGCCGACCCAGCATGATCACGCCGTCATCGTCGCGCCCGGCCTTGAACGCCGCCTGGTCGAGGAAGCGCCGGATGACCGTGGCATCCTGGCCCTTCGCGTCGAAATCCCGGAACACCGTCGCCACCGGCACCCCTTCGCGCGCGATGAGCTTGCCCGCCGTGTCGAGCCCCTTGGAAAAGAGCACCAGCCCGTGCCCGCTCTCGAGCAGGATGGGCGCGAGCTGTTCGGCGGCCTCCCGGCTCGATTGCAGCCCGGCGCGCGTGCCTTCCATGACGGCAACGGCCTCGGGCAGCTCGGTCAGGATCGCCTGCATCGCGGTCTCGGTATCCGCAGCCGAGGCCGTCTCGGGCAGGTCCACCATCACAAGCACTTCGAACCCCGCCTCTCGATAGCGCCGCATCGCCTCGACGGCACCGTCGCTCGTGGGATCGACCGCAAAGCTCAGCGGATAGGGAAAGGCCGACAGCGCGTCGAGCCCGATGGGCGACGTGCCGTCGTCGATGAGCACGACCGCCATGACGGGCTTGCCCTGGGCGTTGTCGAAAGGCTCCGCATGGGCCTTGATCGCGCGCAGGTCCGTCTCGGCATCCATCACCTCCTCGGGCTCCGGCTCGGGATCGACGCCGACCGCCGGAAGGCGCCCGGTCTCGACATTCTCCGCCATGTTCCCGATGGTCCCCGACGGCTTTTCGGCCTCCTCCGGCTCCGGCTCGGGCAGAAGCGCAAGCTCCTCATCGC
The DNA here is from genome assembly GCF_019599045.1 of Roseovarius sp. SCSIO 43702. Taxonomy (NCBI): domain Bacteria; kingdom Pseudomonadati; phylum Pseudomonadota; class Alphaproteobacteria; order Rhodobacterales; family Roseobacteraceae; genus Roseovarius; species Roseovarius sp. SCSIO 43702. The sequence continues at coordinate 1,717,494 of NZ_CP080623.1, read as the reverse complement.
CGGCCTCCGCATCGGGAAAGCGCGGCGCCTCCGTTTCGACCTCGGGCGCCGGTGCCGGGTCGGCCTCCGGTTGCGTCTCGGCGATACCCGTCTCCTCTCCGTCCGCGCCACCACCGGGGAAGGCCGACGCCTCTCCGCCCGCGTCCGGCGCGGCGGGCTGCGCGGGCTCGGTCGAGATCGACAGGTCGTCCTCGCCCGCGGGCGCATCCGGCGCCTCTCCCTGGAGGCTGGGCTGAACCGGCGCATCCAGGGACGCCCCCAGCCCGCTCTCGGAGGGCGCCGCCTCGGGCGCGCGCAACCCGCCCTCGGCCAGCCCCGTCTCGGGCCGCGCGCCGGGCGCCGTGTCGGCCCCCTCGAGGCCGCTCAGGTCATCGGGCGCGGGCGCCGCGAGCTCCGGCGCCTCGGCGGGCTCCGTCGTGTCTTCCGGCGCCGGAAGCGCCGCCGCCTCGTCGTCCCGCGACTGGTTGAACTCCGACCCGGCCGGCACCACCGCCTGCCCCGCCTGCGGCGCCTCCTGCCCCGGCAGATCGGTCATCAGCGACGCCGCGCCCAGGCCCAGGGCCGACACCACGGTTCCCGCCAGCACACCGGCTATGAATTTGCTCGCCATCCTCGCCCCGCTTCTTTATGTCCCGCAAGCGAAGGTGCGCCCCTTGACGCCCTTCCGCAAGCCTGAACAACTATACCGCGACGGGGGGCGCGGCCTCCAGCCCCCAAAACCCGAAGAGTTCCGAGATGCTGCTTCTCATCGACAATTACGACAGCTTCACCTACAACCTCGTGCATTACGTGGGCGAGTTGGGGGCCGAGGTCGTCGTGCGCCGCAACGATGCGCTCACCGTCGACGAGGCGATGGCGATGCGGCCCGCCGGCATCCTCCTCTCGCCCGGTCCCTGCGATCCCGACCAGGCCGGCATCTGCCTCCCGCTGACCCTCGCCGCGGCCGAGGCGCGCGTGCCGCTGCTCGGGGTCTGCCTCGGGCATCAGACCATCGGCCAGGCCTTCGGCGGGCGTGTCGTGCGCCATTCCGAGATCGTGCATGGCAAGATGGGCCACGTCCATCACGAGGGTGCCGGCGTCTTCGCGGGCCTTCCCTCGCCCTTCGAGGCGACGCGCTATCATTCGCTCGTGGTGGAGCGTGACAGCCTGCCCGCCGCGCTCGAAGTGACCGCCGCGCTCGAGGACGGGACGATCATGGGGCTGCGGCACCGCGAGCTTCCCATCGAGGGCGTGCAGTTCCACCCCGAATCGATCGCCTCGCAGCATGGCCACGCGCTCTTGCAGAATTTCCTTAACCTTCTTCCGGTAGAAGCATGAGCGACGCGCTGAAAACGCTCATCGGCGCCGCCGCCGACCGCCCGCTTTCGCGCGCCGAGGCCGAGAGGGCGTTCCAGATCCTCTTCGAGGGCGAGGCGACGCCGGCCCAGATGGGCGGCTTCCTGATGGCGCTGCGCACGCGCGGCGAAACGGTCGACGAATACGCCGCCGCCGCTGCCGTCATGCGCGCCAAGTGTCGCCACGTCCGCGCGCCCGAAGGTGCGATGGACATCGTCGGCACCGGCGGCGACGGCAAGGGGACGCTCAACATCTCGACCGCCGCGGCCTTCGTCGTGGCGGGCGCGGGCGTCTGCGTGGCCAAGCACGGCAACCGCAACCTCAGCTCGAAATCCGGCGCGGCGGACGCCCTGACCGAGATGGGGATCAACGTGATGATCGGCCCGGATGTGGTTGAAAAGGCTCTGGAAAAGACCGGCATCGCCTTCATGATGGCGCCCATGCACCACCCGGCTATGGCCCATGTCGGCCCCGTCCGCGCCGAGCTCGGCGTCCGCACGATCTTCAACATCCTCGGCCCGCTCACCAATCCCGCCGGCGCCAAGCGCCAGCTCACCGGCGCCTTCTCCCGCGATCTCATCCGCCCCATGGCCGAAACCCTCGCGCGGCTCGGATCCGAGGCCGCGTGGCTCGTCCATGGCAGCGACGGCACCGACGAGTTGACCATCACCGGCAAGAGCTGGGTCTCCGCGCTCGACCGCGACGGCACGATCCGCGACATCGAGACCCACCCCGAGGAGGCGGGCCTGCCCGTGCATCCTTTCGAGGACATTCTCGGCGGCACGCCCTCCGAGAACGCCCATGCCTTCCGCGCCCTTCTCGACGGCGAGGCAGGCGCCTATCGCGACGCCGTTCTCCTCAATTCCGCCGCCGCGCTTCTTGTTGCAGACCACGCGAAGACCCTCTCCGAAGGTGTTGAAATCGCGCGAGAAAGCATCGACAGCGGCACCGCGCGCCGAAAGGTGGCGGAGCTTGCACAGATCACATCGGAGGCCCCATGAGCACCCCGACCATCCTCGAGAAGATCAAGGCCTACAAGCTCCGGGAGATCGAGGCCGACAAGGCCGAGAGACCCGTTGAGGCGCTCCTGTCCGCCGCCGCCGCGGCCTCGCCGCCGCGCGGCTTCGCCGACGCGCTCCTCGCCGCCTCCAAGGAGGGCTACGGGCTCATCGCCGAGATCAAGAAGGCGAGCCCCTCCAAGGGCCTCATCCGCGAGGATTTCGACCCCGCCACCCTTGCCCGGGCCTACGAGGACGGTGGCGCGGCCTGCCTCTCGGTGCTGACCGATACCCCCAGTTTCCAGGGCGCCAAGAAGTACCTGACCGAGGCCCGCGACGCCTGCGACCTGCCCGTGCTGCGCAAGGATTTCATGTATGACCCCTACCAGGTGATCGAGGCCCGCGCGCTCGGCGCCGACGCCATCCTGATCGTCATGGCAAGCGTCACCGACGACGAGGCGGCGGCCCTCGAGGAGACCGCCATGACGCACGACATGGACGTTCTCGTCGAGGTTCACAACCAGGAGGAACTGGATCGCGCCGCGCTGCTCGAGTCGAAGCTTCTGGGCATCAACAACCGCGACCTTCACACCTTCGAAACCTCGCTCGACGTGACCCGCAAGCTCGCCAAGCAGGTGCCCGCCGGCAAGATCATCGTCTGCGAAAGCGGCCTCAACAGCCCCAAGGAACTGGCCGAGATGGCGATGTATGGCGCCCGTTGCTTCCTCATCGGGGAATCTCTCATGCGTCAGCCCGACGTGACCGCCGCCACCCGCGCCATCCTGGCCGATCCGCTTCGCGCCGGCGGGTTCTGATGGCGGGGCTCACCCATTTCGACGCCGAGGGCCATGCCCACATGGTCGACGTGTCCGACAAGCCGGTGACGGCCCGCGTGGCCAGCGCGCGCGGCCACGTGAAGATGGCGCGCGAAACCTTTGAAATCCTTGCCGAAGGCCGCGCGAAGAAAGGCGACGTTCTGGGCGTTGCCCGGCTGGCCGGGATCATGGGCGCCAAGCGCACGGCGGATCTCGTGCCGCTCTGTCACCCGTTGCCCATCACCAAGGTCGCGCTCGACCTCACCCTCGACGCCGAGATGCCCGGCGTGCGGATCGAGGCGACGGTCAAGACCTCCGGCCAGACCGGCGTCGAGATGGAGGCGCTGACCGCGGTGAGCACCGCCGCGCTGACGGTCTACGACATGCTCAAGGCGGTCGATCGCGCGATGGAACTCGGCGGCATCCGGGTCGTGCTGAAAGACGGCGGAAAATCAGGCCGTTACGAGGCGAAATGATACCGGTCGAGCAAGCGCTGTCCGAACTTTTCGCGCTCGTCTCCCCGACCGCGGCGGAACTCGTCGACCTGCGCAAGGCGTCGGGCCGCGTGCTTGCCCGCCCGGTCTCGGCCAGCCGCGCTCAGCCCCCCTTTTCCTGTTCCGCGATGGACGGCTACGCCCTCGCCGCGTCCGCCGCCCGCCCCGGCGCGCACCTTCGGGTGATCGGCGAAGCGGCGGCAGGTCGGCGTTTCGAGGGGCGCGTGGGCGATGGCGAATGCGTGCGCATCTTCACCGGCGCCCCCATGCCCGAGGGCACCGATCGCGTGGTGATCCAGGAGGACGTGACGCGCGACGGCGAGATGGTGGCGCTGGGCCAGACCCTCGACGACAAGACCCATGTCCGCCCCGCGGGCGCCGATTTCGCGGCCGGTGCCACGATGGACGCGCCCCGCAGGCTCGGTCCGTCGGAGGTGGCGCTTCTCGCGGCGATGAACGTGGCCGAGGTGCCGGTCCACGCGCGGCCCACCGTCGCGATCATGGCCACCGGCGACGAGCTTGTCATGCCCGGCGAGAGCCCCGGCCCCGATCAGATCATCGCCTCGAACTCCTTCGGGCTCAAGGCCTTACTGGCCGAACTTGGTGCGGAACCGCGGCTTCTTCCGATCGCGCGCGACAGCGAGGCTTCGCTGCGGATGGCCTTCGATCTTGCGCGGGGCGCTGACCTTGTGGTCACCATCGGCGGTGCCTCCGTGGGCGATCACGACCTTGTCGGCCCGGTGGCTCAAAGCCTCGGGCTCGATCGCAGCTTCTACAAGATCGCCATGCGCCCCGGAAAGCCGCTCATGGCGGGCCGGATGGGAGAAGCCGCGATGATCGGCCTGCCCGGCAATCCCGTCTCGGCCATGGTCTGCGGTCACGTTTTCCTCGCCCCGGTGATCCGCGCGATGCAGGGCCTCCCGGCCGCGCCCGCACCCCGCCAGCGCGCAACCCTCGCCGCGCCGCTCGCCCAAAACGGCCCGCGCGAGCACTACATGCGCGCCCGCGTCGAGGACGGACGCATCCGCGCCCATGACCACCAGGACAGCGCGCTCCTGACCGTGCTCGCCGACGCCAACGCGCTCCTTGTTCGCCCCCCGCAGGACCCGGCCCGCGATGCCGGGGCCGAGGTCGAGTATCTGCCGCTCTGACCGCGCCAGGTGCGCAAGTGTTGACACAAAACGAGAACATGCGTAGAACAAACCGCAAATTACATTTCCGACGGAGGGGCGGATGCTGACGAGAAAACAGCTGGATTTGCTGGAATACATCAACAAGCGCGTGCAGCGTGACGGCGTCCCGCCCAGTTTCGACGAGATGAAGGAAGCGCTCGATCTGCGCTCCAAATCGGGCATCCATCGCCTCATCACCGCGCTCGAGGAGCGGGGCTTCATCCGCCGCCTCGCGCATCGCGCGCGTGCGCTCGAGATCGTCAAACTCCCCGAGAGCCTCGGTGGCGCCGCCGCCCACGGCTTTCAGCCCCGCGTGATCGACGGGGACCGCCCCGACGCGCCGCAACCCGCCAATGCCCAGCCGGTCGAGGTCCACGCGCTCGAGCTTCCGCTCATGGGCCGTATCGCCGCCGGTGTCCCGATCGAGGCAATCGCCCATGCCTCGCGCAACGTGGCCGTGCCCGGCGCGATGGTCAGCGGCCAGGGCAATCATTACGCGCTCGAGGTGAAGGGCGATTCGATGATCGACGCGGGTATCAACGATGGCGACGTGGTGGTCATCCGCGAAACCTCGACCGCCGACAACGGCGACATCGTCGTGGCACTGGTCGAGGATCAGGAGGCGACACTCAAGCGCTTCTTCCGCCGTGGCAACGCCATCGCGCTCGAAGCCGCGAACCCGGCCTACGAAACCCGCGTCCTGCCCGATGACAAGGTCAAGGTGCAGGGCCGTCTCGTGGGTCTCATCCGCACCTACTGAGCCCGGAGCGCTTTGCTATTCCAGAGCCGCGCGCCAGATCTTTGGCGCGCGGTCGTTATTCGGACCTCCCCCGCCTTGAAGGCGAGCGAGACCGCACCCGTGGCGCGTAATTCCGAAGGTGCGATCACGCGGCACGCCACCGGCCCGAGCGGCGGGTCGGGTTCGTGCCCCATCACCACGATCTCCCCCGCGTCACAACCCGCGAACGCCGCGACGTCGCGCTTGCCCGCAAGGGCGGTGATCGCGATGCCCCCGAACGTCCCGCGCCCCGTCCACCGAGCCGAGGCCGTGGCCTGATCGGCCCTGTCCCCATCGTTCTCGAGCCAGTTCAGCGCCACGAATCCCGCGCCCCGCGCCTTGCTCAGCGCGCGGCCGTCCCCGGTCAAGACGCCGACGAGACTTCCGTCCTCCGATATCAGCACATCGGGCCGTTCCGCCCCGCTCCAGAGCCAGAAGGCCGCGAGGATCGGCACCAACCCCATGACGCGCGAGCGCCCCTGCCAAAGGAGCAGGACCATCCCGCCCACCGCCAGCATCGGGAGCACCAGCGGGCCCGGGCTCACCACCACGCCACGCGCGCCGTCGAGCCCCGCGACCCAATGCGCCACCCCGAGGATCCAGCCCAGCCCCTGTCCCATGACCCAGAGCGCGATCCAGTCGAGGCCCAGCGGCATGAGGCACACGCTCATCACCGCCGCCGGCATCACCAGCGCCCCCATGAGCGGCACGCTCAGCAGGTTCGCCACGAGGCCGAAATGCGCGATCTGGTTGAAATGCGCCGCCGCGAAAGGCGCCGTCGCCACCCCGGCCACCAAGGACGACACGAAGACCGTCGTCACCGGGCGCACCCATCGCGGCCCCAGCCACGCGTCCCGGTCCCGCAGCCACGCGAAGACCGCGATGAGCGCCGTGGTCGCCGCGAAGGACATCTGGAACCCCGGACCCAGAAGCGCCTCGGGCCGAAGGACAAGCACGATCACGGCCGCCAGCGCCACCGCCCGCAGGCTGAGCGCGCGCCGGTCGAAGATCACGGCCAGAAGCACCACCGCCACCATGATGAAGGCCCGCTCGGTCGCCACGTTGCCGCCTGACAGCGCCAGGTAGAACGCCGCGACGCCAAGCGCCACGCCGGCCGCGATCTTCTTGGCCGGCACGCGCAGGGACACCCAGGAGCTCGCGACGAGACAGAGGCGCACCAGCGCAAAGACGAACCCCGCCAGAAGCCCCATGTGAAGCCCGGAAATCGCCAGCAGATGCGCGAGGTTCGACACGCGAAGCGCACGCAGCGTCTCCTGCCCCATTCCGGCCCGGTCCCCGGTCATGATCGCGGCCGCGAAGGCCCCCGCCTCGCCCGGAAGCCGCGCCTGCACGTGTTTCGAAAGCGCCACGCGCGCACCGAACGCGCTCCATCGTCGCGCGGGCGGCTCGAGCGCCAGGACCGGCACGCGGGTGTAGCCCACGGCGCCCAGCCGCTGGAACCAGGCATGGCGCTGGAAGTCGAAGCCGCCCGGCTCCACCGGCCCGCCGGGCGGCGACAGATGTGCCGTCGCCAGGATCCGCAAGCCGGGCCGCGGATCGGTGCCGCCCCCCTCGCCATGCAGAGAGATGCGCACGCGCGCCGGCGTCCGCTCGGGCGGCAGGTTGAACAGGACCACCCGGTCGAGTGTCAGCCGCAGCGCGTCCGAGCCCGAACGATCCATCGCCACGATCCGCCCCTCGACCGGCCCGTAATAGCGAAAACCCAGCACCGGCTCGGCCACGTGATGCGCGCGCAGTCCCGCAAGCGCGATCCCGAGCGCCACGAGGCTTGCCCCGATCACCAGCGGCGCACCTCTCGGGTGGAACCGCAAGGCAAGCGCGAGCCCGCCCAGGCCGCCGCCGAAAAGAGCCAGCAGAAGACCCTGCGGCACTTCCTGCGGGACCGAGAAGTAGATCCCGATCCCCGCCGCGAGGCATACCGGCACCCAGCCGAACATATGCCCGCGCTGTGCCGCCAGATTGTCCTGCAAGGCCCTTACCGCGCCCACGACTTGTCACCCCTCGGGAGGCCAGATAGACAGGATGAAACGCTATCCTCCCCATCGTTACCGAAAGGTTAATGGCCGACCATGTCCGACCAAGTCGTCACCCGTTTCGCCCCGTCGCCCACCGGGTTTCTGCATATCGGCGGCGCGCGCACGGCGCTCTTCAACTGGCTCTTCGCGCGCGGACGCGGCGGGCGGTTCCTACTGCGGATCGAGGATACCGACCGCGCCCGCTCGACTCCCGAGGCGACGCAGGCCATCCTCGACGGGCTTGCGTGGATGGGGCTCGACCATGACGGCGAGGCCGTGAGCCAGGCCCTCCGCGCAGAGCGCCACGCCGAGGTGGCGCAGGAGCTCCTGGCCCGGGGAGAGGCCTACAAGTGCTTCTCCACCCAGGAGGAGATCGAGGCGTTTCGCGAGGCCGCCCGCGCCGAGGGTCGCTCGACCCTCTTTCAGAGCCCCTGGCGCGATGCCGATCCCGCAACGCATCCCGACGCGCCGCATGTCATCCGCATCAAGGCCCCGCGCGACGGCGCAACCACCATCGCCGACAAGGTGCAGGGCGACGTGACCATCCGCAATGATCAGCTCGACGACATGGTGCTTCTGCGCTCGGACGGCTCGCCGGTCTACATGCTGGCCGTGGCCGTTGACGATCACGACATGGGCGTCACGCACGTGATCCGGGGCGACGACCATCTCAACAACGCCGCGCGACAGATGCTGATCTACCGAGCGATGGGCTGGCCTTTGCCCGTCTATGCCCACATTCCCCTCATCCATGGCCCCGACGGCAAGAAGCTCAGCAAGCGGCACGGCGCGCTCGGCGTCGAGGAGTATCGCGACATGGGCTATCCGGCGGCTGGAATGCGCAACTACCTGGCGCGGCTGGGCTGGAGCCACGGGGACGACGAGTTCTTCACCGACGCGCAGGCAATGGAATGGTTCGGGCTCGACGGCATCGGCAAGTCGCCCGCGCGCTTCGACTTCAAGAAGCTCGAGAATATCTGCGGTCAGCACATCGCGGCGACAGACGATGCCGCACTGCTGCGTGATCTGCTCGAATTCATGGACCGCAGGGAAACAGCGCCCGCCGACGAGGTGACGCTGGAGCGTCTCGAGGCCGCGATGCCGCACCTCAAGGAACGCGCCAAGACCTACCCGGAACTCATTGAAAAGGCGCACTTCGTCCTCACGTCACGCCCTGTCCTGCCGGACGAGAAAGCCGCTGCACAGCTCGATTCGGTATCCCGTGGCATACTCTCGGAATTGACGCCGCAGTTGCGAAATGCTACGTGGTCGCGTGAGGCGCTCGAGGCTGTCTGTCAGGGCGCCGCCGAAGCACGAGACATGAAATTCGGCAAGCTGGCCGGCCCCCTGCGGGCGGCTCTCGCGGGCCGAACCGCGACACCAAGTGTATTCGACATGATGCTCGTTCTGGGGCGCGACGAAACCATCGCGCGTCTCGATGACGCGGCGACCGGGGCCGGCTGATACCGGGAACCCTGACCGCCCGAAAAACATTCGGATGAGCCCCTTTTCGCGGCGGCGCATCGACCCACACGGAGGAGACAAGATGGCAGACACAGGCAAGACGGCAAAGCTCGAGATCGAGGGCGAGACATATGATCTGCCCATCTTCGCACCCACGGCCGGGCCCAACGTGATCGACATCCGCAAGCTCTACTCGACCGCGGGCGTGTTCACCTACGACCCGGGCTTCACGTCGACCGCCAGCTGCGACAGTACCATCACCTTCATCGACGGCGAAAAGGGCGAACTTCTGCATCGCGGCTACCCGATCGACCAGCTTGCCGAGAAATCGCATTTTCTCGAAGTCTGCTACCTGCTTCTCTACGGCGACCTGCCCTCGGCCGCCCAGCTCGAGGATTTCGAAGAGCGCGTGACCAAGCACACGATGCTGCACGAACAGATGCACTTCCTGTTCCGGGGCTTCCGCCGCGACGCGCACCCGATGGCGATCATGGTGGGCGTGGTCGGCGCGCTCTCGGCCTTCTACCACGACTCGACCGACATCAACGACCCGTGGCAACGCGAAGTTGCCTCGATCCGCATGATCGCCAAGATGCCCACCATCGCGTCGATGGCCTACAAATACACGATCGGTCAGCCCTTCGTCTATCCGCGCAACGATATCGACTATGCCTCGAATTTCCTGCGCATGTGCTTTGCCGTGCCCGCCGAGGATTACGAGGTCAACCCGATCCTGAGCCGCGCGATGGACCGCATCTTCACGCTCCACGCCGATCACGAACAGAACGCCTCGACTTCGACGGTGCGGCTCGCCTCCTCCTCGGGCGCGAATCCCTTCGCCTGCATCGCGGCCGGGATCGCCTGTCTCTGGGGGCCCGCGCATGGCGGTGCGAACCAGGCCTGTCTCGAGATGCTGCAGGAGATCGGGACGGTCGACCAGATCCCAGAATACATCGCCCGCGCCAAGGACAAGAACGACCCGTTCCGCCTCATGGGCTTCGGCCATCGCGTCTACAAGAATTTCGACCCGCGCGCGAAAGTGCTCAAGCAAAGCGCCGACGAGGTGCTCGAACTCCTCGGCATCGAGGACAACCCGACGCTCCAGGTCGCCAAGGAGCTCGAGAAACAGGCGCTTGCCGACGAGTATTTCGTCGAGAAGAAGCTCTTCCCGAACGTCGATTTCTACTCGGGCATCATTCTCGAGGCGATGGGCTTCCCGACCTCGATGTTCACGCCCATCTTCGCCGTGAGCCGCACGATCGGCTGGATCTCGCAGTGGAAAGAGATGATCGCCGATCCGCAACTCAAGATCGGCCGCCCGCGCCAGCTCTACCTGGGCGAGACCAAGCGCGACTACGTGGACGTCGAGAACCGCTGAACGATCACGCGAAACAACAAGGGGCGCTCCTCGCGGGCGCCCTTCTTCTTGCTCCAAATATCCCCGCCGGAGGCATGAAAACCTGCTTTCAGCGCCCCTCGTATCTCGCCTCGCGCTTTTCGAGGAACGCGACGACCCCCTCCTGGAAATCGCGGGTCTTGCCGCATTTTCCCTGCAGCCGCGCCTCCAGCTCGAGCTGCGCGGACAGGTCGTTTTCCCACGTGGCGCGGATCGCGGTCTTGAGCTCGGCATAGGCCGCTGTCGGCCCCTTCGCGAGCTGCGCGGCGCGCCGGCGCCAAGTCTCGTCGAACCTCTCGTCGGGGACCGCCTCCCAGATCATGCCCCAGTCGCTCGCCTGCCGCGCGCTGATCGGCTCGGCGAACAGCGCCGCCCCCATCGCCTTCGCCGCCCCCATCTGCCGCGGCAGCCAATAGGTGCCGCCCGCATCCGGGATGAGGCCGATCCGGGTGAAGGCCTGGAGAAAATAGGCGCTTTCGCACGCGATCACCACGTCGGCGGCCAGCGCGAGGTTGGCCCCCGCCCCGGCCGCAGGACCGTTCACCGCGCTGATCGTGGGCACGGGACATGTGCCGATGGCGTGAAGAAGCGGCACGTACTCCTCGCGGAGCACACCTTCGAGGTCGAGCGACGCAACGCTCGCCCCATCCCCGAGATCCTGCCCCGAACAGAAAGCCTTACCATTCCCGGTCAGGACCACCGCGCGCGCATCCTTGCCCGCACGACCGACGGCATCGGTCAACTCGGCCCGCATGGGTCCGTTGAGCGCGTTCATCCTGTCGGGGCGGTCGAGCGTGATGATCGCGACATCATCGCCAAGATCGTAGGTAATCGTCTCGTAACGCGGCATGGCGGCTCCCCTCGATGCGTGACCTTGGTCTACTGCCATCGCTACCGGCGCGAAAGCGAAACGGTGCGTCAGCGATCGAGAATGTCGCGCAGCCGCGCCTGTTCTTCGGCGCTGAGCTCGTCCGCGCGCGTCTCGGTCGCGCGTCCGCGTTGGCGCACGTAGTAGACCGCGCCGCCCGCCGCCAGCAGGAGCATCAAGGGACCGGCGAGCCACAGCACGAGGTTGCTGCCGCCGAGGCGCGGCTCCATGAGCACGACCTCGCCATACCGCGCGACGAAGAAATCCAGTACCTCGGTATCGCTTGCCCCGTCCACCAGCAGTTCGCGCACGCGGATACGCGCGTCCGACGCCCATTCGGCGTTCGACGAGGCGATGGATTCCGACTGGCAGCGCACGCAGCGGATCGCGTCGTCAAGCGCCTGCGCGCGCCGTTCCAGAAGCGGGTCGTCCAGCATCTCGTCGGCCTCCACCGCCCAGAGCGGACCGGACCAGAGCGCGAGGATCAGCACGAGCCATCTCATTGCGCCGGCACCCCCGCCGCCGCGGGCTTCGCGGCGCCCGCCGCCGCGCGATAGCGCCTGTCACTGAGCGACAGCGCACCGCCCAGGGCCATGAGGATCGCCCCTCCCCAGATCCAGTTGGCAAGCGGCTTGATGAAGGTCCTCACGGTCCAGCCGCCGCCGGCCTGCGCATCGCCGATGACCACGTAGAGGTCACGGAGGAAGCCGTTGTCGATGCCCGCCTCGGTCGTGGGCATTCCGGCCACCGGATAGACCCGTTTCTCGGGATGGACCGTGCCGATGGCCCGGTCGCCCCGGCCAAGCGCGATCTCGGCCCGCGTGGCGCGGTAGTTCGGCCCCTCGACCTCCTGCACGTCGCGCAGCGTGACCGAATAGCCCGCGACGTCGAACGTATCGCCCACCTGCGCCACGCGGATATCCTCGACCTCCCAGGCCAGCAGACCCGCGATGCCCGCCATGGTCACGCCCAGCCCCGCATGGGCCACGCTCTTGCCCCAGTCGGCCCGCGGAAGCCGCTTGAGCCGTCCGAGTCGCGGCCGGAACCCGGACCGCCCCGTGCGGCTCCAGAGATCGACGGCCGCCCCCGAAACAAGCCACGCACCGAGGAACAGACCGATGGGCCCCAGCGCGCTTTGCCCGGTCTGGAGCACCCAGACCAGGAGCCCGACCGCAACCGCCAGCACGAGGGCGGGGCCGAGCTTGCGAAGGACGGCGCCGATGTTTCCCCGCTTCCACGGCAGCATCGCACCCACGGGCAGGACGAGGCCCAGAAGCACCATGAATGGCGTGAAGGCCTTGTCGAAGAACGGCGCGCCCACCGAAAGCTTGCGGTCGAACATCATCTCGGCCACCAGCGGCCAGACCGTGCCCACGAAGACGATGAAGGCTGCCACGGTCAGCAGCACGTTGTTGACGATCAGCAGGGTCTCGCGGCTCGACACGGCGAAGACACCCCGCGCCTGCATCACGTGCCCGCGTACCGCGAAGAGAACGAGCGCGGCCAGCATGAAGATCGCCAGGATGAACAGTAGAACGACGCCCCGCTCGGGGTCGTTGGCGAAGGCATGCACCGAGGTCAGCACGCCCGAGCGCGTGATGAACGCCCCGATCATGGAGAATCCGAAGGCCAGAATGGCAAGCAGGATGGTCCAGCTCTTCAGGCTCTCGCGCTTCTCGACCACGATGGCCGAGTGCAGCAGCGCGACCGACAGGAGCCAGGGCATGAAGCTCGCGTTCTCGACCGGGTCCCAGAACCAGAACCCGCCCCAGCCCAGCTCGTAATAGGCCCACCAGCTTCCGAGCGCGATCCCGATGGTCAGGAACACCCAGGCGGCCAGCGTGTAGGGCCTGACCCACCGCCCCCAGGCCGCGTCGATCCGCCCCTCGATCAGGGCGGCGAAGGCGAACGAGAAGGTCATCGAAAGCCCGACATAGCCGAGGTAGAGAAACGGCGGGTGAAAGGCGAGGCCCGGATCCTGCAGAAGCGGGTTCAGGTCGTTGCCGTTCATCGGCGGTACCTGGAGGCGCAGGAACGGGTTCGAGGTGAAGAGGATGAAGGCGATGAAGGCGAAGCCGATCATTCCCTGCACGGCGAGGATGCGTGCCCTGAGCGTCGGCGGCAGGGCCGAGCCGAACCAGGCGACGGTCGCCCCGAAGAGCGCCACGATCAGCACCCACAGGAGCATCGAGCCCTCGTGGTTCCCCCAGACCCCGGTGATCTTGTAAAGCATCGGCTTCGCGGTGTGGGAGTTGAGCGTCACCAGCCGCAGCGAGAAATCCGAGGTCACGAAGGCCCAGGTAAGCGCCGCGAAGGACACCGCGATCAGGAGAAACTGCACCTGCGCGGCCGGAAGCGCCAGCGCCATCCAGCCGGGCCATCTCTTGCCCGCGCCGACCAGCGGCACGACCGCCTGCACGGCTGCCACGCAAAAGGCGAGGATCAGGGCGAAATGGCCGACTTCGGTAATCATGCGCGGAATATAGGCTTCTCGCCGGGCCGCCGCCACGGGATTCTCGCGCGGCGGGTCGGTGCATAGTGTCGCGGCGTCATCGCCCGCCCTGCCGCGCGTCCAGCCGCCAATGGTCGAGCGCCGGATTCGCCTCGGGCCGCACCGCCTCGATTGCTAGCTCCGCATCGGGTCCGGTCCGCGCGATGCCGGGGCTTCGCGGCCCCATGCGGCCGAGCGCCTCGATATTCGCGGCGACCTCGGGCACGCGCGCCATGGTCGCGGCCATGCTGTTCTGGAACTGCTGGGTCTTCTGCTGATGCCGCGCACCGAAATAGAAGGACACGATGACCCCGAGAAGCCACCAGAGCGGTTCGGGGACAAGCGCGATGCCCTGCATCCGCGCGGCAAACCACACCGGATCGACCATCGCCGCGACGAACAGCCCCAGCGTGCCAAGCGCCAGGGCCGGTCGCGGCACCCGGTTCACGCCATCCATCACCCGGTCGAAAAGACCGCGTTCCGTCCGCGCGAATTCCTTGGCAAACTGCCGAAGCACCGCTTCGCGCTCCGCATGATCGCGCGCCGATGCCGCCTCACTGTTCGCGCGGAACACCTCGGCAGTCTCGCGCACGATATTGCGCCCCCCGCCGAACAGCATCCGCAGCACATCCCCGATCAGCCCCATGTCGCCACCCTTTCCGCGAATTCCGCCTCCGTCATGTGATACCTGGCCGAGATGAACGCCTCGGCCCGCCGGATCCAGCCACCTTTGCCGCCGTCCCGGCGCCGTGCGTATTTGCGCGACGCGGGCCGACGATCGGCAAGCCGGAAATAGTAGTTCCGCCGCGCGATTCCGTAGGCGTCGGCGATGTGATCCGGCGCGGCGCGCGCGGCGGCGTGGGCGGCGGCGGCGGTGCGCGGCCCGATCACCCCGTCCACGGTCACGTCCTGCCCCATCTGCCGGAGAAGACGTTGCAGGATGCGCACCGCGTTGGCGCCGGCGTTCACGTACATGTCGAAGACCGACGCGCGCAGCGGCTCGGGCAAGTCGGCAATTCCTGTTCGCGTGTAGTAATGCTCGATGAAGATGCGCTCGGCATCGGCGCGGGTCAGCCTGCGCACATCGGCCACCGACACCACGCCATCACCGTCGAGATCGAGACCGAGGCGGCGCATCGTGTGGATGGTCACGCCGAATTTGGTGGCGCCCCCGGGGTCATCGGAATCGTTCACGAACCCGCCCTCGCGGGCCACGATCTCACGGGCGATATCTCTCACGCTGGGCATCGGGGCGGCTCCTCCGCTGATCTGCTCCGCGAAAGCCTGCCCCCGAATTGGTTAATGCCGCCCTCAGCTACCGGGCGCTGTTTCCTTGTAGACGCCCTGCTCCTTCAGCGCGTCCACCACCTCCTTGGGCATGTATTCCTCGTCATGCTTGGCGAGGATCTCGGTCGCGCGGAACGTATCGCCGTCGAATGACCCGAGGCCGACCATGCCCTGCCCCTCCTCGAAGAGATCGGGCAGGACGCCGTCATAGGTCACCGGCACGCTCGCGCCGCCGTCGGTCACGCGAAACGCGACCCGCGTGCCCTCGCCGCGCTTGAGGCTGCCATCCTCGACCAGCCCGCCGATACGAAACACCTCGCCCGGCTGCGGCGGCTCGGCCATGACCTCGCTCGGCGAGCGGAAATAGTTGATCCCGCCGCGCATGGCGTAGCCGATCATGACGGTCGCGAGGACAAGCGCGACGAACGTCATCAGAACAACCTGTATGCGGCGCTTCTTCTTGAGGGATTTCATGGCTCTACGCTCCGTTCCTCATGGAAAGACCGGGGCCATCATCAGCCCCTCGGTCTCGGCCTCGCCCAGCATCAGGTTGGCGTTCTGAAGCGCCTGGCCACTCGAGCCCTTGGTCAGGTTGTCGAGCGCGGCGATCACGATGGCCCGGCCTTCGAGACGGTCGCCGCTCACACCCAGGTGGCAGAAGTTCGAACCGCGCACGTGCCGCGTGCTGGGATGATCTCCGAAGGGCAGCACATGCACGAATGGCTCGCCCTCGTAGGCGCCGGCCAGCGTTTCATGCACCTCGCGCGGGTCGCCCTTCACGTAAACGGTGGCCAGTATCCCCCTATTGGCGGGAATCAGGTGCGGCGTGAACTGAACCCGCACCTCGCGCCCCGCGATCCGCGACAACTCCTGGTCGAACTCCCCCAGGTGGCGATGCGTGCCACCCACCGCATAGGCGTGATACCCTTCGCTCAACTCGGCATGAAGCAGGTTCTCCTTGAGGCTCCGCCCGGCCCCGGAAACCGCGCATTTCAGATCGAGGATTATGTCGTCGAGGTCGATCACGCCCTTCGCCACGAGCGGACGCAGCGCATACTGCCCCGTCGCCGCGTTGCAGCCGGTCCCGGCCACGAGGCGCGCGGCGCGGATCTCGTCGCGGTAGAACTCGGTCAGGCCATAGACGGCCTCTTCCTGGCATTCGAGCGCGGCATGTGGCCCGCCATACCATTTCGCATAGGCTTCGGGATCGCGCAGGCGGAAATCGGCACTCAGGTCCACGATCCTGAGCGTTTTCGGCAGATCGCGGATCACCTCTTGGCTCGTCGCATGCGGCAACGCACAGAAACATAGATCGATGCCCGCGAAGTCGATCTCCTCGATGGTCACGAGGTCCGGCAGGTCGAGATGGCGCAGATGCGGAAAGACCGAGGCCATCGGTTGTCCGGCCTTGGAATTGGCCGCGAGCGCCACGATCTCCATGCCCGGATGGGTCGAGATCAGGCGGACCAGTTCCGCGCCGGTATATCCGGACGCGCCGAGAATTGCGATCTTGTGGGCCATTTCCGGGCCTCCTGAGCGATTCGGGTCGGATTTAGGGGATCAGGGCCAGCCCCGCAATGCGACAGATCAGACCTTTTCAAACCGGATCGGGCGGCGCAGGAACTGCGTCGCGCGGTCCGATACCCGCGCCGCGTCGCCCGTCGTCAGGGTGCGCCGCTCCGCGCCTTCGCCTACCATTTCGGGGCGCCGTGCCACATAGTCGGCCAGGCTGTCGGCGACGAGCGCGGGTTGCGAGAAAACCGTGACTTCGGGACCGAGGGCCGCGCGAAACGCCTCCTCCAGAAGCGGATAATGCGTGCAGCCCAGCACCGCGGCCTGCGGTTCGGGCATCTTGCGCCTGAGCGCGTCCACGTGGCTGCGCACCAGCGCCTCGGCAAGGATCATGTCGCCCTCCTCGATGGCGTCCACCACGCCGCCGCAGGACTGCGCCTCGACATCGACACCGATCGCGCGAAAGGCCAGCTCGCGCTGGAACGCGCGGCTCGAGACCGTCGTGGGCGTCGCGAAAAGCGCCACGTGCTTGATCGCCACCTCGCGGGGTGGGCTGTTGTCGCCCCATTGCCGCTCGGTCAGCGCCTCGATGAGCGGCACGAAGACACCCAGGACACGTTTGCCCTTCGGCACGCCCGCCTCCTGCATTCGTCTGAGCGCAGCGGCGCTTGCCGTATTGCATGCAAGGATCACGAGATCGCAGCCATTCGCCCAGAGATATTCCACGTGCCGCTTCGTCAGCGCGTGAATGTCGTCCGCCGTCCGCACGCCATAGGGCGCGTTGGCATTGTCTCCCAGGTAGACGACCGGCAGATCGGGCAATCGCGCCTCGATCGCGCCCAGAACCGTCAGTCCCCCAAGCCCTGAATCGAAAATCCCAACCGCCATTGCCCTGCCTCGCCTCTCGCCCGATGCATCACGGGCCGGGAGCATGTGACCCGCCGGCCGCTGGCCCCTCATAGGCGCTTCGCGTGCTGAACGCCATGCGAGAATTGGCGCGTGCCCCGTTTACTGCGCGGCCTCCTCCGCCGGCGCCCCGCCTTGCCGGATTCCGGCCAGCAGGCTTTCGCGCCGCTTGGCGGCCTTGGCCTCGGCGGCCTGTTTCACTGGCCCGAAACCTCGGATCTCGAGCGGCAGTTCGGCCAGCGCCACGATCATGTCGTGCGTTTCGGGGCCGAGCTCGGGCAGAACCTCGGCCATGTCGGCCTCGTATTGCCTGATGAGCGCGCGCTCCATCTTGCGCTCGGCGGTGTAGCCGAACGGATCGAACGGCGTCCCGCGCAGGCCCTTCATCGCCGCCAGCACCTTCATCGGCCGCCGCATCCACGCGCCGAAGGCCCGTTTCTGCGGCCGCCCGTCCGGCCCCCGCCGGGCCAGAAGCGGCGGCGCCAGGTGATAGGTCATGCGGAAATCCCCGCCGAACTCCTCGCGCGCCTTGTCCTCGCTTGTGAGAAGCAGGCGGGCGACCTCGTATTCGTCCTTGTAGGCCAGCAACTTGTGATATCCTTTCGCCACGGCCTCGCGCAGCGTCTCGTCCTCGATCGAGTCCACGAGCTTGCGATAGCGTTTCGCCAGCCGTTTGCCCTGGTACGCCTCCAGGTGATCGACGCGATAGGCAATCCGATCCTCCACGCTTTTTGGCATCTCCACGACATTCGGCTTGCTCATGCGCTCCGCCTCCTGCGGATGGAGCGCGGCCCAGCGGCCGATCTCGAAGGCACGCAGGTTCCGCTCGACGGCGGCACCGTTCAACCGGATCGCCTCGGCAATCGCGTCACGGGTGAGCGGGACAAGCCCCTTCTGCCACGCGGCGCCGAAGACCATCATGTTGGAATAAATCGAATCGCCCATCGTCACACGCGCCAGCTCGGTCGCGTCGAACATCTGCACCGCATCGCCGAGCCGCGCCTTGATCGCCACACCCAGCCGGTCGAAGGGCAGTTGGAAATTCGCATCCCGCGTGAAATCGCCGGTGATGATCTCGTGGTTGTTGACCACCGCCCCGGTTTGCCCGCGCCGCGTGAGGCCCAGCGTCTTGGCACCCGCGCTCACCACGAGGTCGCCCCCGATCAGCGCGTGCGCCTCGCCGGTGGCAACGCGGATCGCGTGGATATCGGACGGCTTGTCGGCGATGCGGCAATGGATATGCACCGCGCCGCCCTTCTGGGCCAGGCCGGCCATCTCCATCATCCCCGCACCCTTGCCGTCGATCTGCGCGGCCTGCGCCATGACGGCCCCGATGGTCACGACACCCGTGCCGCCCACGCCGGTGATGACCACGTTGTGGGTGCCGTCGATCTTCGGCAACTCGGGCTCGGGCAGGTCCGGCAGGTCCAGGTCGGTCGCCGCCTCCTTCCTGATCTTCGCGCCCTCGAGCGTCACGAAGGAGGGGCAGAACCCCTTGAGACAACTGTAATCCTTGTTGCAGCTCGACTGGTCGATCGCGCGCTTCCGGCCGAGTTCCGTCTCGACCGGCACGATGCTCACGCAGTTCGACTGAACCCCGCAATCGCCGCACCCCTCGCAGACATCGGTGTTGATGAAGACGCGCTTGTCGGGATCGGGGAAGGTGCCGCGCTTGCGGCGGCGGCGCTTCTCGGCCGCGCAGGTCTGGATGTAGACGATCGCGCTCACACCCTCGATCTTGGTGAAATCCTCCTGCACCTGCATCATCTCGTCGCGCTCGTGCAGCTTCACATCGCGCGGGAAGGCGCCCGGGTCCACGTCCTCCTTCTCGTCATAGACGACGGCCACGTGCTTCACTCCCATGGCCCGCAGCTCGTTCACGATGCGCGGCGCGTCGAGCCCGCCTTCGTTGGTCTGCCCGCCCGTCATCGCGACCGCGTCGTTGTAGAGGATCTTGTAGGTGATGTTCACCCCGGCCGCGAGCGCCGCACGAATGGCGAGGATCCCCGAGTGGTTGTAGGTGCCGTCTCCGAGGTTCTGGAACACGTGCTCGCGGGTCGAGAACGGCGCCTCCCCGATCCAGTTGGCCCCCTCGCCGCCCATATGCGTGTAACCGCTGGTCTCGCGGTCCATCCAGAGCGCCATGATATGACAGCCGATACCCGCACCCGCGCGGCTTCCTTCCGGCACCTTGGTAGAGGTATTGTGCGGGCAACCCGAACAGAAATACGGCAACCGGTTCGCGATATCCTCGGCATTGTCGGATTTCCGCGCCTCCTCGATCCGGGCAAGTCCCGCCTTCACCGCGTCGGTGCCGCGTCCCTCCTCGATCAGGATATGTCCGATCTTGTCGGCCACCATGACCGGATCGAGCGCCATGCGCGTCGGAAACAGCTCCTCCTGGTGCATGCCACCCGCTCCGCCCTTGTACCAACCATAGACGCGCCGGCCCTTGCGATAGTCGAAGATCGCCTCCTTGATCTGCACCTCGATCAGCTTGCGCTTCTCCTCGACCACGACGATGAGGTCGAGCCCGTCGGCCCACTCGTAGAAGCCCTTCATGTCCATCGGGAAGGTTTGCCCGATCTTGTAGGTGGTGATGCCCAGCCGCTCGGCCTCGTCCGCGTCGATACCCAGCAGGTCGAGCGCATGCACGAGATCGAGCCAGTTCTTGCCGGCCGCGACGAACCCGATCTTGGCACCGGGCTTGCCCCACATCCGCTTGTCGATCTGGTTGGCGTGGGCGAACTCCTCGGCGGCATAGCGCTTGTAATCGATCATCCGCGCCTCCTGCGGGATCCAGTGATCCCCGAGGCGGATGTTGAGGCCGTCCTCGGGCATGTCGAATTCGGGCGTGACGAACTGCATCCGGTCGGGACGGCCATCCACCACGCTCGTCACCTCGACCGTGTCCTTCATGGTCTTGAGCCCGCACCACACGCCCGCGAAACGGCTCATCGCGAAGCCATAGAGCCCGTAATCGAGGATCTCCTGCACTCCCGCGGGCGACAGGACCGGCATGTAGGCATCCACGAGCGCCCAGTCCGACTGGTGGCAAACCGTCGAACTTTCTCCGGTGTGGTCGTCGCCCATCGCCATGAGGACGCCGCCATGTTTCGACGTGCCCGCCATGTTGGCGTGCCGCATCACGTCGCCCGACCGGTCCACTCCCGGTCCCTTGCCGTACCAGAGGCCGAAGACACCATCATACTTGCCCTCGCCGCGCAGCTCGGCCTGCTGCGTGCCCCAGAGCGCCGTGGCGGCCAGGTCCTCGTTCAGGCCCTCCTCGAACTTGACGTTGCTTTCCGCCAGAAGCTTCTCGGCCCGCCGCATCTGAAGATCGACCGCGCCCAGGGGCGAGCCGCGATAGCCGGTGACGTATCCGGCCGTGTCGAGTCCCGCTTTCCTATCGCGCCAGGCCTGCATCAGCATCAATCGGACGAGAGCCTGCGTCCCGTTGAGAAGGATCTCGCCCTTCTCGAGGTCGAAACGGTCGCTCAGTGAAATCTCATGCTTGCTCATGGCACACACCCCCCTTGATGCTGGCACGTAAAGATATAGGGCGATTTTAGGTCATATTGGCTGACCTACAAAGCGTTTTCTTCCGAATGAGCAAGGCTTGCCCCGTGCACGGCCGGGTCTTATTTGCTATTGCGTGAAAAGACATTTTCAAGAACGGAAAGTTGCCGGAATGGATTGGGACAAGCTCAGAATATTTCACGCGGTCGCCGACGCCGGCAGCTTGACCCACGCGGGTGATCAGCTCCACCTGTCGCAATCGGCGGTGTCCCGGCAGATTCGCGGCCTCGAGGAATCGCTCAACGCCACGCTCTTTCACCGCCACGCGCGGGGACTGATTCTCACCGAACAGGGCGAGCTTCTCTTCGACGCGACCCGCGCCATGATGAAGCGGCTCGAGGCGGCCACCGCGCGCATCCGCGACAGCGAGGAAGAGGTGTTCGGCGAATTGCGCGTCACGACCACCGTCGGTTTCGGGACGCTATGGCTCGCCCCGCGGCTGCCCAAGCTCTTCGCCAAGTACCCCGATCTCAACATCGACCTCATGCTCGAGGAATCCGTCCTCGACCTGCCGATGCGCGAAGCCGACGTCGCCATCCGCATGAAAGAGCCGAGCCAGGCCGATCTCATCCGCAAGCGGCTCATGAGCATCCGCATGCGTCTCTATGCGTCTTCGACCTATCTCGAGGCACATGGCGAGCCGAAGAGCATGGACGATCTCGAGGGCCACCGCCTCATCTGTCAGAACCCGAGCGCGGCGCAGGTGGGCGCGGGCGCGATGCTCGTGGCGGAACTCATGGCGGCGGGCGTGCCGTCCAAACTGACGGTCAACAACTACTTCGGCGTGCTCCAGGGGGTGCTCTACGACGTCGGCATCGGCGTGCTTCCCGATTACCTCACGCTCGACTTCCCGAATCTCGTGCGCGTTCTTCCGGAGGTGGAGTCCGTCGAGGTGCCCGTCTTCCTCGCCTATCCCGAGGAATTGCGTCATTCGCAACGCATCGCGATCTTCCGAGACTTCGTGCAGGAAGAGATTTTCGACTACCGGAAGACCCAGAAAACCAGCGAATTGCCCCAGACCGGGTGAGGTATGCGGGACACGCATAGCAGGAATGCTGCAGGTGCGACATTATTTTTCTTGATTGGTCAAATTCCAAGCACTAGATGCGGGTCATGACGATGCAGCGCATGAGCCTCATCGTCATACCTCCCTGTTGGACTTTGGCCGAGCTTAGTGCTCGGCCTTTTTTTTGGCGAAGCCCTTGGCGGCGGCGCGCGAAACGCAAAACGCGCCACGAGACCATCGGGTCTCGGGCGCGCTTATCCGTCCGATGGGGAAACCATCATTCCGCCGCTTCGGGCGAGGCTCCCTTGTCGTCCTGTTTGTCCTGTCCGTTTTCGTCGGAGGCGTCCGGGTCCCCGTCCTGCTTGGGCTTGCGGCGCGGCTTGCGCGCGCGCTTCGGCGCGTCAGCCTTGTTCTCGGGCGTCTCGACGAGATTGCTGTCGCCGTCCTTCGGCTCCGATCCGCCCTGCGGCTGGTCGGCATTGCCATCGTCGGCCGGGTTGCCGTCGCGCTCCTGGCGGTCGGAACGTTCGCGATCACGCTCGGCCTGGCGTTCGCGGTTCTGGCGCTCCTGCTCCTCGCGGCGGGCGTCCTGTTCCTTCTGGGCGGCTCCCAGCAGGCGCAGGTAATGCTCCGCATGCTGCTGGAAATTCTCGGTCGCGACCCGGTCCCCCGAAAGTTGCGCATCGCGGGCAAGCTGGTTGTATTTCTCGATGACCTGCTGTGGCGTGCCGCGCACCTTGCCCTCGGGTCCCGAACTGTCGAACACCCGGTTCGTGACATTGCCCATCGACCGGTTGCTGTTGCGGTTCGATTTGTTACGCGAACGTGACTTTTGTGATCTCATCGTGTTGCAGCTAAGCCTTCGTGCTGTTGCTCTGCCCGGCCTTGCTAATATCGCGGGCCCTTCGGGGCGCTGGATCAAGGCGATTGTCGGCTGGTTTCAGGCGGGACACCCTCGGGACCGAGGTTCCACCGCGCTGATGGTTTTTCAGTAATCACGACACCGGACCCGGCACAAGTGAAAATGACGAAAAAAGCGGATTCCAGCCCGGATTTCGATCGTTTCAGGCGGATTCGGGCGCTTTTGCCACGACAACGCGGTCACGATCGTCAAGATCGGGCACGATCCGGACCTCTCCGAAACCCGCGCCTGACAGGAGCGAGGCGACACTTTCCCCCTGCGTCGGCCCGATCTCGAGCAGGATCCGGCCCGCTGGCGCCAAATGTGCCGCTGCCCCCCGCGCGATGGCGCGATAGGCCCCAAGCCCGTCGCCTTCGTCGGTCAACGCCATGCGCGGCTCATGCGCCAGTTCCGGGGCCAGCGCGGCCATCTCCTCCGCCGCGATATAGGGCGGGTTCGACACGATCAGGTCGAAACGCCCCTCCACAGCCTCGAACCAGTCCGACTGAATGAGCTTGCACCGCCCGGCAACACCGAGACGCTCCGCGTTGCGCTCCGCGACGCCAAGCGCCGCCGCGCTGCGGTCCACGCCGACGCCCCTGGCCTCCGGCCGGTCCGACAGCAGGCTGAGCAGGATGCAGCCCGTCCCCGTCCCGAGATCCAGAACCGACGCAAACGGCTTCGACAACGCCTCATGCACCAGCGTCTCGGTCTCGGGCCTGGGGTCCAGCACATCGGGCGTCACGAGAAACTCGCGCCCGTGAAACAGGCGGGCCCCCACGATCTGCGACACCGGCTGACGGTCGAGCCTGCGCTCGACGAACGCGCGGAAGAGCGCCTCCTGCGCCACGGTCATCTCGTCTCCCAAATGCAGCGTGACGCGATCCGCCCCGACCCCGAGCGCATGGGCCATCATCCTGCGGGCATCCCGCGCGGCCCCGTCGATCCCCTCGCGCTCCAGAATCCCCGTCGCAAGACGCAGCGCCGCACGCACCATCACGCCCCCATCTCCGCCAGCATCGCCGCCTGCGCGTCCGCCGTCAGCGCGTCGATCACCTCGTCCAGATCGCCCTGCATCACCTGGTCGAGCTTGTAGAGCGTGAGGTTGATGCGGTGATCCGTCATGCGGCCCTGGGGGAAGTTGTAGGTGCGTATACGCTCGCTCCGGTCGCCCGACCCGACCTGCGCGGCACGCGAGGCGCTACGCGCGTCATGCGCCTTCTGCCGCTCGAGGTCGAATAGCCGCGTGCGCAGAACCTGCATCGCGATTTCGCGGTTGCGATGCTGCGATTTCTCCGAGCTCGTGACGACGATACCGGTCGGCAAGTGGGTGATCCGCACCGCCGAATCGGTGGTATTGACGTGCTGTCCTCCCGCGCCGCTCGCGCGCATCGTGTCGATGCGGATATCGCCCGGGTCGATGCTCACGTCGACCTCCTGCGCCTCGGGCAGCACGGCCACCGTCGCGGCGCTGGTGTGGATGCGCCCGCCGCTTTCGGTCTCGGGCACGCGCTGCACGCGATGCACCCCGCTTTCGAACTTGAGCCGGGCGAACACCCCCTCGCCCTTCACATGCACCACCGCTTCGCGCACGCCGCCCAGCTCGGTGGCATTCTCCTCGACCACGTCAAAGGTCCAGCCACGGCTCTCGGCGTAACGCGCATACATCCTGAGCAGGTCGCCCGCGAAAAGCGCCGCCTCCTCGCCGCCCGTGCCCGGCCGGATCTCGAGGATGGCCGAACGCGCATCGGCCTCGTCGCGCGGAAGAAGCGCCAATTGCAGCGCCGCCTCCCGCTCGGGCAGTTCGGCCTCAAGCGTCTCGACTTCCTCGCGCGCAAGCGCCCCCATCTCGGGGTCGTCCAGCATCGCCCGCGCCTCGTCGAGCGCCCGCCGCGCCGCCTCGTAGGCGCGGATTTCCTCGACCACGGGCCGAAGCTCGGCATATTCCCGGCCCAGCCGCGCGATATCGTTCGATCCCTCGGCCATCGCGGCCTCGAGATACTCGAAACGCTCTCGGATCTGGATCAGGCGGTCCTGGGGCAACATGGCGCTTCTCGTCCTTCATTCGCGGGATTTGGTCAAGGGTCTGCGCCATGCTATATTGACCTCATGCGCCTCACGACTCTCATATGTCTCTGCCTTGCCGCGACCCCGACCATGGCCGACGTGAAAGGCCAGAACGGCAAGACCATCGACTGCTATTGCACCGACAGCACCGGCGGGCGGCAGGAACTGGGCGACATGATCTGCCTTCACGTCGATGGCAAGATGTTCATGGCGCAATGCCAGATGTCGCTCAACGTGCCGATGTGGCGCAAGATCTCCGACGGCTGCCTGTCATCCGCCTTGCCCGGCAGCGGCGAGCCATCTCTCGACCCGGGCGCGGTTGACTCCTAGATCGCTCTTGCCGAAACGCGCGCGGCTGTTGATCTCGATGTGGCGCGGGCCGTCTTCATCGCCCGCGTCCCCGTAAAGCCGGAGCGTCGCGTAATCCGGAAAGCCCCACACTTTCGAGCGCGTCACGTAGGTTATCATCCCCTCCTCGACCGATCCGGCCAGCACCTTGGTGCGCGGCTCCTCGCGGATGATCCCGTCCAACCGCTCGAACAGGGCGCGATCTCCGCTCCCGCGCCACACATGCCAGTTGGAGCCTTCGAAATGACCAAACCCCGACAGGTCGGCCGGCCTGTGCCAGCGCGCCGGATCGCTCGGGGCAAGCCGCACGTAAAGCGCGCCCCCCAGCACCAGCGCCCCCACGACGACCCCAAGGCCCACGACCCATTTCATCTCCGCACGCCGGCCGGGTGCCTGCCGGCGACATCACTCATCGTCCCGACCCCGGCCACGCCGCGTCCAGCCCCAGAGACACAGAAGCTCCGTCACCACATGCGCGCCCGCCACCGCCGTTGCACCGCCCGCATCGAAGGGGGGCGAGACCTCCACCACGTCGCCGCCCACCATGTTGATCCCCGCGATATCGCGCAGCAGGATCGCCGCCTGCCCGCTCGTGAGGCCACCCCAAACCGGCGTGCCGGTGCCGGGCGCGAAACCGGGATCGAGCGCGTCGATATCGAATGTCACGTAGGTCGGATGGTCGCCCACGATCTCGCGGACACGCTTTGCCGCCGCCGCGGGCCCCTTCTCGTGCACCTCCCGCGCGTCGATGATCGTGACGCCGAGCGGATCCTCGTTCACCGTGCGGATACCCACCTGCACGCTGCGCTTCGGATCCACGAGCCCTTCCTTCACGGCCTTGTAGAACATCGTGCCGTGATCGATCCGGTCCATGTTGTCGTCGGGCCAGGTATCGGTATGCGCGTCGAACTGCACGAGCGACAGGGGCCCGAACTTCTCGGCATAGGCGCGCAGGATCGGGAACGAGATATAGTGATCTCCGCCGATCGCGATACTGGCCGCGCCCGCGTCGAGGATCTTCTTGATATGCGCGGTCAGCGCCTTGGGGAACTCGGGGATATTGGCATAATCGAAGGCCAGGTCGCCGTAATCCACCACGTCGAGATCGTTCATCGGATCGAACCCGTCCCATCCGTAGGGCGCGTCGAAGGCCTGAAGCGTGCTCGCCTCGCGCACCGCGCGGGGGCCGAGCCGCGTGCCGGGGCGGTTCGTGACCGCCTGGTCGAAGGGCACACCCGTGATGGCGATATCCACCCCGTCCAGATCCTTGGTATAGCGCCGCCGCAGGAACGAGGTGGCGCCGCCGAAGGCGTTCTCGCTTGACAGCCCGCGCAGGCTCTCGCGGGTGAAGGCCTGGTCGACCTGGTTCTTGGCGTCTTCGAGCGACATGATACCTTCCCTCTTTCCCTCTTTCGTGGTCTATTCGGCGGCCTGGGCGACCGGCTGCGCCCGCTCCACCAGCCGCGCCAGGAACGACGCGCCCACCGGCGCCACCGCGTCGTTGAAATCGAAGGCCGGGTTATGCAGCCCCGGCCCCTCGCCCTGTCCCAGGAACAGGTAGGCCCCGCGCCGCGCCTCGAGCATGAAGGCGAAATCTTCGGCGCCCATGTCGCGCGGACGGTCCGTGCGCACGCCCTCCGGCCTCACCACCCCGCGCGCCACCTCGGCGGCAAAATCGACCGCCGCCGCGTCGTTCACCGTGGCCGGGTATCCCACCTCGATCCGCAGCGTCGCCTCGACGCCATAGCTCGCGGCCTGGCCCGCCACGATCTCCTGCAGGCGACGATGAACCATCTCCTGCACGTCCCTGTCGAAGGTGCGGATCGTGCCATTCACATAGGCACTCTGCGGGATGACGTTGTCGGCGCTTCCGGTATGGATCTGCGTCACCGACACGACAAGCGCGTCGCCCGCGCGATTGTTGCGGCTCACGATGGTCTGGATCGCCTGCACGATGCCGCAGGCGGCGACCACCGGGTCGCGCGTCTCGTGCGGCAGTGCACCGTGCCCGCCGAGCCCGGTGATCTCCACATGCAGCGTATCGACCGCCGCCATGACCGGGCCAGCACAGGTCGCGAAGGTCCCCGCCTCCTGCCCCGGCATCGTGTGAAGCGCGAAGACCTCCCCGATCCCGTAGCGGTCGAGCACGCCTTCGTCGACCATCACCTTGGCGCCCCCGGGTCCCTCTTCGGCCGGCTGGAAGATGAGCGCCACCTTGCCCGCGAAATTCCGTGTTTCCGCCAGGTATCGCGCCGCGCCCAGAAGCATCGCGGTGTGCCCGTCATGTCCGCAGGCATGCGTCACCCCCGCACGCTCCGAGGTCCATTCCGCGCCGCTCTGATCCGGCATGGGCAGCGCGTCCATATCCGCGCGCAGGCCCGTGACCGGCCCCGCGCCCTGCCCCTCGATCACCGCGACGACACCGCTTTCGGCGATGCCCGTCTCGATCTGGGTGATACCGAAGCCACGCAGTTGTTCGACCACGAACCGCGCGGTCTCGTGACAGTCGAAGCCGAGCTCCGGGTTTCGGTGAAGATGGCGCCGCCATGCGGCCATGTCGTCGGCGAACCCCGCGATCCGGTTGATGACCGGCATGCTCTGGACTCCTCTGGGCCTATTCGTCAGGTTCCCACTCAATCCCAATCGCGCCGGTGACGCAATGCCCCACGCCCCCGATCACGACAGCCCGACCGAGCGCCTTCTCGCGATCATGCGCGCCCTGCGCGACCCCGAGAGCGGCTGCCCCTGGGATATCGAACAGGATTTCGCCACCATCGCCCCCTATACGATAGAAGAGGCCTACGAGGTGGCCGACGCCATCGAACGCGAAGCTTGGGATGACTTGCGGGGCGAACTGGGCGATCTGCTGTTGCAGGTCGTGTTCCACGCCCAGATCGCCGCCGACCGCGGTCTTTTCGATTTCGACGATGTCGCCCGCGACGTGGGCCAGAAGATGCTCGACCGTCACCCGCATGTCTTCGGCAACGAAAGCCGCGACAAGTCCGCCGAACAGCAGACGCGGGACTGGGAAGCCATCAAGGCCGCCGAACGCGCGGCGAAGGCCCAGACCGGCACGCTGGACGGCGTCGCCGTGGGCCTGCCCGCACTCCTGCGCGCGATGAAGCTCCAGAAACGCGCCGCGCGCATCGGCTTCGACTGGCCCGAAACGGCGCAGGTCGTCGACAAGATCGCCGAGGAGGCGGCCGAGCTGCGCGAAGCCGCGGGCAGCCTGCCGCAGGAGAAGATCGAGGAGGAAATGGGCGATCTGCTCTTCGTCATGGCCAATCTCGCGCGGCATCTCGAGGTCGATCCCGAGACCGCGCTGCGGCGCGCCAACGCCAAGTTCACCCGCCGCTTCGAATGGATCGAGGCCGCCCTCGCCCGCGATGGCCGCCGTCCCGAGGAAAGCGACCTCGAGGAAATGGACACGCTCTGGAACGCCGCGAAGGCCGAAGGGCTTTAGTAGTTCCCCGCCACGTATTTCGCGATCGCGCCCCCCCGCGAATTGACCTCGAGCTTCTGGTAGATCGCCTTGAGGTAATACTTGACCGTGTTCTCGCTCAACCCCAGCCGCGCGGAAATCTGGAAGTTGGTGAGCCCGTCGCCCAGAAGCCCCAGTATCTCGTGCTCCCGCCGCGTCAGCGCATCCTGCGTGTCATTCGCGAGGCGCCGCAGGATGTCCGTCGGCACGAGGCTGTGCCCCTCCACCAGCTTCGTGAGGATGAGCGGCAGGGTCTCGATGATCCGACCCATCATGCAGACCGAATTGGCCCCGGCCTTGATCGCGGCGCGAATGAAGGCGAATTCCGAATCCTCGGCCACCACGACGACGAGCACGTGCGGAAACTCCTTCCCGAGCGTCGCGAGCGATTGCGCGAGATCGGCATCGGCGAGCCTGACCCCCAGGATCACGATGACCTTCCCGTCCTCCTGCCCCAGCGTTCGGCGCAGGCTGCGCAGGTCCGTCGCGAAGGGACCAAGCGCGATCCCGTCCATCTGCGCCACGAGCGAGCCGATCCCCTGGCAGACGATCACCTGCCGGTCCGCCACGATGACGCGAGATGTGTCCTGATCCGTCCTGTTCATCGACCTGAGCACGAGATGCCCCCGCTCCTTGCTTGCGAGGTTCAGTCTGCCCCGATGAACCACCTGAAATCAAAGGATTTTTAGGCATGCCTTTGTATACCGCCCCGGTCGCCCGGCATTCGGGCCCATCGGGTAGATCCTCCTACCCGTTCGATAAGCCCGCCCCGCAATCGGTCGCCCCGGCCATTCGCACGGGCGTTGTGACACCGACGGCCCACCGTCGATAAGGGACAAAACCGCGGAGGCTTCCATGCACGGCTACCAGCATCTCTTCATCCCCGGCCCCACCAACGTGCCGGAAAAGATCCGTCAATCCATGAACATCCCCATGGAGGACATGCGCGCGCCCGACTTCGCCGAATTCGTCTCGGGCCTTCTCACCGACCTGAAGAAGGTCTATCGCATGAAGGGCGGTCGCGTCTTCGTGTTCCCCTCCTCGGGCACGGGCGCATGGGAAAGCGCCATCCAGAACACGCTTTCCACCGGCGACCGCGTGCTCATGTCGCGCTTCGGCCAGTTCTCGCTTCTCTGGGCCGACATGGCCGAACGGCTGGGCCTCGAGGTCGAGCTCTGCGAGGTCGAGTGGGGCAAGGGTGTTCCGCTCGAGGCCTATCGCGATGCGCTCGCCGCCGATCGCGACCACGCGATCAAGGCCGTCTTCGCGACCCAGAACGAGACGGCCACCGGCGTGACCTCGGATATCGAGGGCGTGCGCCGGGTGCTCGATGAGACCGACCACCCCGCGCTGCTTTTCGTCGACGGGGTCAGCTCCATCGCCTCGATCCCCTTCGAGATGGAGAAATGGGGCGTCGATCTCGCCGTGTCGGGCTCGCAGAAGGGTTTCATGCTCCCCGCCGGGCTCGGCATCCTCGGCGTCTCGGACAAGGCGCTCGAGGTCAATCGCAGCTCCAATACCGGGATGAACCGTTGCTATTTCAGCTTCGAAGACATGATCAAGCTCAACGATACCGGCTATTTTCCCTATACCCCCGCGACCCAACTCCTGCGCGGCCTGCGCACCTCGCTCGACATGCTGCTCGAGGCGGGGATGGAGGCGGTCTGGGCGCGTCACCACTACCACGCCGAGGGCGTGCGCCGCGCCGTCGCGGCATGGGATGGGTGCGAACTCGTGGCGCAGGGACCGGAATGGGCCTCCGACACGGTCTCGGCCATCTACACGCCCGAGGGCGTTGATGCCCGCGACGTGATCTCGACCGCCTACGCCAAGTACCGGACATCCCTCGGCACCGGTCTCAACAAGCTCGCGGGCCGCGCCTTCCGCATCGGGCATCTGGGCTCGCTCAACCCCGTGATGCTTTGCGGCGCGATCTCCGCGGCCGAGATGGCGCTACGGGACGCGGGCGCCAGGGTCGAGCCGGGCTCCGGCGTGGCCGCGGCGCAGGAACATTACCGCACCGCGAGCGCATGACGTGACGCGAATCCTGCTCACCCGCGCCTGGCCCGACGCCGCAGAGGCCCGAGCGACAAGCCTCGGAGACGTGACGCTCCGTTGGCCCGACACGCCCATGACGGCCCCCGAGTGGATGGAGGCCGCACGGGACTTCGACGTCATCATGCCCACCGTCTCGGACACGATCCCGCCGGGGTTCTACGAGGCGGCGCACGGCAAGGTGAAGCTGCTGGCCAGCTACGGCGTGGGCTACAACCACATCGCCACCGACGCCGCGAAGGCGAACGGCATCGCCGTCACCAACACGCCCGGCGTGCTGACCGACTGCACTGCCGACCTCGCCATGGGACTGCTCATCGCCGCCGCGCGCCGCCTCGGCGAGGGCGAGCGGGAACTGCGCGCGGGCAACTGGGACGGCTGGCGGCCCACGCACCTGATCGGCAAGAAGGTGAGCGGCGCGACGCTCGGCATCATCGGGTTCGGCCGCATCGGTCAGGCCGTGGCGCATCGCGCGCATCACGGCTTCGGGATGCGCATCGTGTTCCAGAACCGAAGCCGCATCGCGCCCGAGATCGCTGCACGGACCGGCGCCCGCCAACTCGACACGATCCGCGCGGTCGCCGCCGAAGCCGATTTCCTTTCCCTCCACTGTCCCGGCGGGACCGAGACCGCCGGGCTCATCGACACCACCGTGTTCGACGCGATGAAACCCGGCGCCATCCTCGTCAACACCGCGCGCGGCGACGTGGTGGACGAGGACGCGCTCTTCGCCGCGCTCGAGAGCGGCCATCTCGGCGGCGCGGGCCTCGACGTCTATCGCGGAGAACCCGCGCTCGACCCACGCTTCCTTCGCCACGACAACATCGTCCTCGCACCCCACC
This sequence comes from Roseovarius sp. SCSIO 43702, assembly GCF_019599045.1. Lineage (NCBI taxonomy): Bacteria > Pseudomonadati > Pseudomonadota > Alphaproteobacteria > Rhodobacterales > Roseobacteraceae > Roseovarius > Roseovarius sp. SCSIO 43702. The sequence continues at coordinate 1,685,663 of NZ_CP080623.1, read as the reverse complement.
TCGGGAGCGCAACCCAGGCCACGCGCAACGCGATGGGCGACCGCGCGCTCGACAATCTCGAGGCATGGCTCGCGGGCGCCGAACCGCCCGACCGGGTGGCATGACGCGATTTACCGAGTGTTAACCGTGTCCGATGCAAACCCCGGCAATGAACGGTCAGATCACACCAGAAATGTGGATGAATGATGTTTTCCGCTCACAGGCAGCCAGTGAGGGGCGTGTGGTTCGGCGAAAACTGCGTGACGCTGAGCGATACGTCGGTCTCGACCGATTCATAGCAGAGCTCGAACGCCGCGGCTTCCACGCGATTGAAAACGCCGGACAGATTATCGTTTTCTGCAATCAGGAACCACTTCGCCGCATCGCCTGACTGTTTTCTTGAAAGAAAACAGCCTGGAAAATTGCAATTTTCCAATCCGAAATCTCGCAAGATGCCGCTTCCGGCATCCCGTTGCATCCCGGTCCGACGGCGCCGGGTAGTCCGCCCTACCCGTTCCGCCACCGATCCCAACCCCGCGCGCAGGAACTTACCCGACGGCACGTTATCCACGGTCGCGAAGCCGGGCATCCTCGGGGTGAACACTCAAACCCGAGGACACCCGATGAGCTACACGCTTCACCCGCTCAAGAAACAGCGCCTCCAGCGATCCGAACTGGCCGTGCCCGGCTCGAACCCCTCGATGATCGAGAAGGCCGCCGACTCGGACGTGGATTACATCTTTCTCGACCTCGAGGACGCCGTGGCCCCGCCCGACAAGGTGGGCGCGCGAAAGAACATCATCGAGGCGCTCAACGACATCGACTGGCGCGCCAAGGGCAAGACGATGTCGATCCGCATCAACGGGCTCGACACTCATTACATGTATCGCGACGTGGTCGAGATCGTCGAACAGGCGGGTCAGCATCTCGATACGATCCTCGTGCCGAAAGTGGGCGTGCCCGCCGATCTCTACGCGGTCGAGACGATGGTGAGCCAGATCGAGGAGGCCATGGGGTTCGACCATGAAATCGGGCTCGAGGCGCTCATCGAGACCGCGCTCGGCATGGCCAATGTCGAGGCGATCGCCGCCACCCCGGGCCGGCTCGAGGCGCTGCATTTCGGCGTGGCCGACTATGCCGCGTCGAACCGCGCGCGCACCGTGGTGATCGGCGGGCTCAACCCCGACTATCCCGGCGACCAGTGGCACTTCGCCCTCAGTCGCATGACCGTGGCCTGCCGCGCCTACGGCCTGCGCGCCATCGACGGCCCGTTCGGCGATTTCTCCGACCCCGACGCCTACACCGCCTCCGCCAAGCGCGCCGCCGCTCTCGGGATCGAGGGCAAATGGGCCATCCACCCCGGCCAGATCGCCCTTGCCAACGACGTCTTCTCACCGCCCGAGGCCGAAGTGACCCGCGCCCGGCGCATCATCGAGGAACTGCGCAAGGCCGAAGCCGAGGGCAAGGGCGCGGCCAGCCTCGATGGCAAGATGATCGACGCGGCCTCCGAAAGGATGGCCAACAACGTGTTGCAGGTGGCCGACGCCATCGCCGCCAAGGGATAAGGGAGGCCCGAGAGATGGACATTCACGAATACCAGGCCAAGGAATTGCTCAGGCGCTACGGCGTCAACGTGCCGCGCGGCGGCATCGCCTACAGCCCCGAGCAGGCCGTCTACCGCGCGCAGGAGCTTTCGGGCGAGCGCTGCGTGGTCAAGGCGCAGATCCACTCCGGCGCCCGCGGCAAGGCCGGCGGCGTGCGCGTCTGCTCCACCGATGACGAGATCGCCGACGCCGCCGCCTGGATGCTGGGCCGCAAGCTCGTGACGCACCAGACCGGCCCGCAGGGCAAGCTGGTGGGCCGCCTCTATGTCGAGGAAGCCACCGACATCGCGCAGGAAATCTATCTCGGCTTCGTCATGGACCGCACCGAGGAGCGCGTGGTCGTCGTGGCCTCCGCCCAAGGCGGCATGGAGATCGAGGAGATCTCCGAAAGCGAGCCCGACAGCATCATCCGCTCGGTCGTCGATCCGGCGGTCGGCATGCAGGCCTTCCAGGCGCGTGAGATCGCCTTCGCGCTCGACCTCGCACCGCCGCTCATTCCGCAGGCGGTCAAGGCCATCACCGGCGCCTACCGCATGATGGACGAGCTCGACGCCGCCATGCTCGAGATCAACCCCCTCGTCGTCACCGGCGCGGGCGAGATCGTCGCGCTCGACTGCAAGCTCAGCTTCGACGAGAACGCCCTTTTCCGGCACCCCGAGATCTCGGAGTTGCGAGACAAGAGCCAGGAAGACCCGCGCGAGACCTACGCAGGCGACCGCGGCCTCAACTACATCGGGCTCGAGGGCGAGATCGGCTGCATCGTCAACGGCGCCGGCCTCGCCATGGCCACGCTCGACATGATCAAGATGGCCGGTGGTGAGCCCGCGAACTTTCTCGACGTGGGCGGCGGCGCGTCGCCCGAACGGGTTCTCATGTCCTTCAAGGCCGTGCTCAACGACCCGAATGTCGAGGCGGTGCTCGTCAACATCTTCGCCGGCATCAACCGCTGCGACTGGATCGCCGAGGGCGTCGTGCGCGCGGTGCGCGAACTCGATCTGAAGCTCCCGCTCGTCGTGCGCCTCTCGGGCACCAACGTGGAGGAAGGCCGCCAGATCCTTGCCGAAAGCGGACTCGACATCACCACCGCCGAAACCCTGGCCGAGGCCGCCGAGAAGGTCGTCAAGGCATGGAAACAGGGCAACATGAACAAGGGGGAGGCTGCGTAATGGCCATTCTGATCGACCGCGACTCCAAGGTGCTCGTTACCGGCCTCACCGGCCGCATCGGCAGCTTCCACGCACAGGAAATGGCCGACTACGGCACCAACGTCGTCGGTGGCGTGACCCCCGGCAAGGGGGGCAGCACACATAACGGCCTTCCGGTCTTCAATACCGTCAAGGGCGCCGTGGCCGAGACCGGGGCCGATACGGTCATCGCCTTCGTCCCGCCTCCCTTCGCGGCCGATTCGATCATGGAAGCGGCGGATGCGGGCATCGGCACCTGCGTCTGCATCGCCGACGGTATCCCGACGCAGGACATGATCCGCGTCAAACGCTACATGCGTCGCTACAAGGAGGCCCGGCGGATGCGCCTCATCGGGCCCAACTGCGCGGGCATCATCACCCCGGGCCAGGCCTTCGCGGGTCTCATGCCGCCCCATATCTATCTCGAGGGGCGCGTCGGGATCATCGGGCGCTCCGGCACTCTCGGCTACGAGGCGGCAAGCCAGATGAAGGCGCGCGGCATCGGCGTCAGTTCCTCCATCGGCATCGGCGGCGACCCGATCAACGGATCGAGCTTCCGCGACATCCTGGAACTTTTCGAAGAAGATCCCGACACCGACGCGGTCGTCATGGTGGGCGAGATCGGCGGCCCGCAGGAGGCCGCGGCGGCGGAATACATCCGCGACCACATGACCAAGCCCGTCGCGGCCTATATCGCCGGGCTCTCGGCACCCAAGGGGCGGCGCATGGGCCACGCGGGGGCGATCGTGCAGGCTTTCGGCGAAAGCGCGCAGGAGAAGGTCGATATCCTGAAGGAGTGCGGCGTCACCATCGTGCCGACCCCCTCGGCCTTCGGCGAAACGGTGGAAGAGATGCTGGCGGCCTGAGGTCGGGCCGGTCCCCTCGGGCGGCGCTCGGCGCCGCCCCTTTTTCATGGCGATCACCTTTGCGCGACCTCCCGCTCACACCTGCATTTTGGGCCTTCCCTTGGCCACGAACCGGCATTAATCGGCGCGATATCAGGTGTTCGTCACCGTTCCGGAAAAATTGCCACATTCTCGCCCCAATTTAACCACCTCCACGCCCCGATCTTGGATCAAATTGTCAGGATATGCGCCGTCAGGGCGCTGGCCCTGTCGGTTGATCCATCTCAAAGGATGAGCCCATGGCCCAGTCACTCCAACGTCCCGCCGATCCCAAGCCGGTCCGCCCACAGCCCGCGAAACCGGCCCTTCCCCGCAAGCCCCAGGTCATCTCGCGCCAGGTCTTCACCGACTTCGCGAGTATCTGAACACCCGCCGCATAAGGCGAGATCGCGGAACAAGGCCGCTCCCGGCGGCGTTCATTTTCGAACGCAAACTTTACCGGGAGCAATCCGCATGGACATCATCCGTATCATCGCCGCCATTCTCCTGCCGCCGCTGGGCGTCTTTCTCCAGGAAGGCCTGGGCAAGCATTTCTGGATCAACATCCTTCTCACGATCCTGGGCTACATCCCCGGCATCGTCCACGCCGTCTGGATCATCGCCCGCCGGTCCCCCGCCGCCCCATGACCGAGCATGAACGCGCCCGCCTCGAGCGGCTCGAACGCATCGCGCGCCGCATGGACAAGGCGTTTCGCGTCCCGTTCACCGGCATCCGGCTCGGCTGGGACTCGATTCTCGGGATCGTGCCGGGGATCGGCGACACCCTGACCACCGCCCCGGCCTTCTACATCGTCTACGAGGCGCATCGTCTCGGCGCCAGCAAGCCGCTCGTCATGCGGATGGTGTCGAATATCGGCATCGACTGGCTGGTCGGTCTCATCCCGCTTTTCGGCGATCTGCTCGACGTGGGGATCAAGTCCAACATGCGCAACGTGCAGCTTCTGCGCGCCCACATGGAAAGGGCGGCGCATGATGCACCGCCCTCCCGCGACATTCGGGACAGATCGGCCTAGCCGACGATCTCGAGACCCGAGAAGAAAAACGCGATCTCTTCCCTGGCGGTCTCGGGCGCGTCCGAGCCATGGACCGAGTTCTCGCCGACCGACTCGGCGAACTCGGCGCGGATCGTGCCGGGGGCGGCGTCCGCGGGGTTGGTTGCGCCCATCACTTCCCGGTTCTTCGCGATCGCGCTCTCGCCTTCGAGAACCTGCACCACGACCGGCTCCGAGGCCATGAACTCGCACAGCTCGTCATAGAACGGGCGTTCCGCGTGGACCTTGTAGAACTCGCCCGCCTGTGCCTTCGAAAGCTGGATGCGCTTCTGCGCCACGATGCGCAGGCCCGCCTCCTCGAACTTGGCGTTGATCTTGCCGGTGAGATTGCGCTTGGTCGCGTCGGGTTTGATGATGCTGAGTGTGCGTTCTTTGGCCATGGTCGCCTCGCTGATGGGATTTCGATTGGCGCGGGCAGTATCACGCGGCCGTCACGGGTGAAAGACCCTTTCGGCCTGCGACAACATGGCATGACCGCGCGACTTCCCAATTCTGATAATTTCTATCAGATTTAGTCCGGCAAACCACCACATCTCATCGAAGGACCGACATGACCTCATTCATCCGCAGCAGCCTCGGCCCCGCGTTCCTCCTCGCCATCGCACCGCTCTCGGCGGTGGCGGCTCCCATGGCGTTGACCTATGACCAGTTCGAGGTCGCCGTGCCGCATCTCGATCTCGAGACCTGCCCCGATGCCCTTGCGGCCGAAGACGTGTTCTGCCGCGCCACGCTCAATCACGACGAAATCCACGTCTTCGTCTTCGAACGCGGCGGCGACAATGCCCTCGTCGGTTTCGGCTCGTTTCCCGCCGAGGGGCTCGATGCGCTACTGAAGTGAACCCGCCGTTGACAAGCGCCGGGCGAAACGCCATCGCTCGGCGCATGTTGCGCATATCCGACATCTCCTATTCCGTCGCCGGACGCCCGCTGATCGTCGACAGTTCCGTTACGATCCCCGACGGCCACAAGGTCGGCATCGTGGGTCGGAACGGCACGGGCAAGACCACCCTTTTCCGCCTCATCCGCGGCGAGCTCGCGCTCGAACAGGGAAGCATCACCCTGCCGGCCCGCGCCCGCATCGGCGGCGTCGCGCAGGAGGTGCCGGGCAACGAGGTCTCGCTGATCGACACGGTGCTCGCCGCCGATACCGAGCGCGCGCGGCTCCTGTCGGAGGCCGAGACCGCCACCGACCCCGCCCGCATCGCCGAGGTGCAGACCCGTCTTGCCGACATCGACGCATGGGGGGCCCCCGCCCGCGCGGCCACCATCCTGCGCGGTCTCGGCTTCACCCCCGCCGAACAGGAAATGCCGTGCAGCGCCTTCTCGGGCGGCTGGCGGATGCGCGTGGCGCTCGCCGCCGTGCTTTTCTCGGCGCCCGACCTCCTGCTGCTCGACGAGCCCACCAACTATCTCGACCTCGAGGGCGCTCTCTGGCTCGAAAGCTATCTCACGCGCTATCCGCACACCGTCCTCATCATCAGCCATGATCGCGGCCTCCTGAACCGCGCGGTCGGCGCGATCCTGCATCTCGAGGACCGCAAGCTCACGCTCTACCAGGGCAACTACGACACCTTCGCGCAAACCCGCATGGCCCGCCTCGCCGCCGCCGAGGCCGAAGCCAAGAAGCAGGAGGCACGCCGCGCCCACCTGCAATCCTACGTGGACCGTTTCCGCTACAAGGCCGACAAGGCGAAACAGGCGCAGTCCCGCCTGAAGGCGCTCGCCCGGATGCAGCCCATCACCCGCCCGCAGGAGGCCGCGCTGCGCGCCTTCGCCTTCCCCGAACCCGAGGAGCTTTCCCCGCCCATCATCTCGCTTGAGGGTGGCTCGGTCGGCTATGACGGCACGCCGGTCCTGTCGCGCCTCGACCTGCGCATCGACCAGGACGACCGCATCGCGCTTCTGGGCCGCAACGGCGAGGGGAAATCGACCCTCTCGAAGCTTCTCTCGGGTCGCCTTGCCCCGATGTCGGGCCGCATGACCACCTCGGCCAAGCTGCGCGTCGGCTACTTCGCGCAACACCAGGTCGACGAGCTTCACGTGGACGAGACACCGCTCGACCACATCCGCCGCCTGCGCCCCGAGGAGACACCCGCCCGCCTGCGCGCGCGGCTCGGTGGCTTCGGCATCGGCGCGGAGCAGGCCGACACCATCGTCGCGCGCCTGTCGGGCGGTCAGAAGGCACGCCTCTCGCTGATGCTCGCCACCATCGACGCGCCGCACATGCTCATCCTCGACGAGCCCACGAACCATCTCGACATCGAAAGCCGCGAGGGCCTGGTCGAGGCGCTGACCGCCTATTCCGGCGCCGTCATCCTCGTCAGCCACGACATGCACCTGCTCAGCCTCGTGGCCGACCGGCTCTGGCTCGTGAAGGACGGTCGCGTCGCGCCCTACGATGGCGACCTCGAAAGCTACCGCCAGAGTCTCATCGCCCCCGAGAAACCCGAGGGCAAACCCAGGCCCGAGAAACGCGACAGGCGCCCCTCGCGCGACGCCATCCTCGCGCTGCGCCAAGACGTGCGCAAATGCGAGGAGCGCGTGGAAAAGCTTCAGGACATGTCCGAGCGCCTCGCCCGGAAGCTCGCCGATCCGGCCATGTATGACGACGCGCGCAAGGACGAAGCCGCCGTCTGGCAACGCAAATACGCCGAGGTGATGGACGGGCTCGAGCGCGCCGAGACACTCTGGATGCGCGCCCTCGAGAAACTCGAAAAGGCCGAAACATAGCGCGGCATCTGTCCACCCCCTCACCTGGCGCCATATCATGACCCAGCTCACGATCCTCCTCCCCGCCGCCGGTGCCTCGCGCCGGATGCGTGGCCGCGACAAGCTCGTCGAAGAGATCGGGGGGCAGCCGCTCCTGCGCCGGCAGGTCATTGTCGCGCTCGGAACCGGCACTCCGGTTCTCGTCACCCTGCCCGCCGAAGACGGTGCCCGCGCGCGGGCGCTGGCCGGTCTCGACTGCACGCGCGTGACGGTCGGCGATCCGGCCGAGGGCATGGCGGCCTCCCTGCGTGCGGGCCATGCGGCGGCGGATGCGGGCCACGCGCTCATGGTACTCCTGCCCGACATGCCGGATCTGACCACCGACGATCTTGCCCGGATGATCGCGCGCTTCTCCACGCACCCCGACACCGTGCTGCGCGCCACCTCCGAAGACGGGGTCGATGGCCATCCGGTGATCCTGCCCGCCCGCCAGCGCGCCCGCATTCCGGCCCTTCGCGGCGATACCGGAGCGAGGTCCCTCATCGCGAACGAGAAAGTGGCGCGGCTGGCGCTTCCGGGCAACCGCGCCACCACCGATCTCGATACGCCCGAGGCCTGGGCGCGCTGGCGCGCCCGTCAGGCGGGCTGAGCCTCGCCCATCAGCACCTGCGCCTCGTGGGACTTGAGCGTGAGCCGCGCCGTGGTGAACGCCTCGCGCCCCGCCTGCGTCCGAAGTTCGGGGAAGAGCGTCAGCAGTTCGTCGCGCTGCGCCTTCTCCACCGCCCGCAGCGCCTCGTCGCCGGGCTGGAAGCTCTCGGTCCACGCCCCATCGGCCAGCACCACCTCGTGCCGGTCACACATCACGTGGACATAGGTCACACCCTCTGCGCCCCGCACCCGGTCCACGCCGTCGAGGCCGGTCAGATGCTTGGCCGGGATCAGCACCTCGCGCTCGCCGAACATCATCTCGGCCAGCTCGTTCACGATCAGCATCCGGTGATTGGGACTGACCAGCATGTCGCGGTTGGGCATGTCCTCGCCCAGCGCGCCCTTGCGGATGAGGACGGGCGCGAGTTTCGGCTCCCGCGCAAGCGCCGCCGCCGACAGGCCCTTCCGCCCGGTCCAGCACAGTTCCCTGATGCCACTGTCGCGCGTGATCACCTGGTCGCCGGGGCGCAGATCCTCGACCGGGCGCACGCCCCGCGGGGTCGCGATCACCGTGCCCGGCGTGAAACAGATCACGAGGTTCTCGATATCCGAATAATTGATATTCGCGGTCTCGCCGCCCCGCTGCAACTGGATCTGGCCATCGAAACCGGGGTTCCCGTTGCTCTCGGGATTCTGGACGAAATTCGTGACGCGCCAGCCATCGGCCACCAGCGCGCTGATGTCGAGCGTGTCGTTGTCATCGCCGCCCGATCCGCCCTGAACCGTCGTGTTGTTGACGCCGGAACTGCCGAAACCGGCGACCGTCACCGTATCGGCATCATCGCCGCCCGAGAGCACATCATTGTCGCCGCCGCCGAAGATCTGGTCATTGCCCGCGCCACCTTCGACACGGTCCGACCCGTCCCCGGCCTCCAGCGTGTCGGCGCCCTCACCACCCATCAGCGTGTCGTTGCCCGATCCGCCCGACAGGCTGTCATTGCCGCCCTGGCCCAGGATCACGTCATTGCCCGCGCCACCCTCGAGGGTGTCGTTCCCCTCCTCGAAGGGGGTGATCACCGGGTCGTCGATAAGATCGCCGCTGAAACTGAAACCCGATTGCGTGCTGCGCGTCTCGAGCGTGAATTCGATGAATTCGCGGTTCTCGAACGCCGCCGAGAACCATGCGTCCTGATCCGAAGGATCGTTGCTCTCGGTGCCCGACGCCGTGATCGTGCCGCCTGCGTCCACCACGTTGAGCGACGTGTCCGCCGAGGTGGCATAGCTCGTGAAGCTCGACGCGTCGATCGTCACCGACTCCTGGTCGCCCACGCTGTTGCGATCGAGGTCGTTGACCGTCGCGGTGGAATTGAGGGCGACCGGATTGCCCGTCGCCGGATCGAAGAACTCCAGCCGGAAACTCGCCGTCTCGCCGCCGTAGCGCTCGCCGGAGCCTCTTCCGCTGTTGAGCAGGATCTCCGCGCCTTCGGGTCCGCTCAGATCCACGTTGAGACGCGAATCGCTCACCCCCGTCAGGATAAGCCGGCCCCAGACCTGCGTGCCGTCCTCGAGCTGGGCCACGTTCCGATAGATGGCCTCGTCGCCCACCCTCGCGTTGTTGTCCCCCCTTGAACTGTCGGAGACGAGGTTGTCGCGCGCAACCGTCAGCGGCGACGCGTCATTGCCGAGACTGGTGCCCTCGCCCCGATCGCCGAAAATCGTGTCGTTGCCGTCGCCGCCCGAGATGCTGTCATCCGCCCCTTCCCCGGAAAGAAGGTCGTTTCCGCCGAACCCCTCGATGGTGTCGTCTTCGTTCGTTCCCTTGATCGTGTCGTTACCGGGAGTGCCGGGAAGATAAGCCATCTTGAGGTCCTCGTAAAATGTCCCCCTTCCGCCTCAATACGGACACGGGAATGCCATAATCGAGTTTCTCATAGCACGAGAACGCCCACCTACCTATCCCGCACAGAGGACCGGGACCGGGGAGAATGGCGGTATTTCGCCACGATTGACGCAACGGAAGAAACAATCCCGACGGATCACCGGGATTGTTCCGTCCAGAACCGGACTGGCCCCCGCAACCGATTCCGAAGACCGGCCCGCGGGGATGCGGGCCGGCCCGGCTGCAAGGGATCACGTCGTGAGAAGCTGCGCCTCGTGCTTCCTGAGCGACCGGCGCGCCGCCTGGTAGGCGTTCACACCCTCGGCATGGCGCAGTTCCGGGAAGAGCGTGTAGATCTCCTCGCGGCTTGCATCATCCATGTCGCCAAGCGTCTGCTCACCGGGCTGGAAGCTCTCGGTCCACGCCCCGTTCGAAAGCACGACTTCGTGCTGATCGAACATGAAGTGGATATAGCTCACCTCGTCGGTATCGACCGGGTCCACACCCTCGAGCCCGGTCAGATGCTTGGCCGCGACCAGCACCTCGCGGTCCTCGAAATAGAGTGCCGATTTCTCGTTGTTGATCAGCACCCTGTGGTTCGGACTGACCAGCAGGTCGGTCTCCGGCAAACCACGGCCCAGCGCACCCGCACGGATAAGCACCGGCCTGAGCTGCGGCGCCTGCAGAAGCTCGGCGCCCTTCAGGTCGCGCCGTCCGACCCAGCGGATTTCCTGCAAGCCGTTGTCGCGGGTGATCACCCGGTCGCCGATCTCGAGGTCCTCGACCTTCCGCTCGCCCTTCGGCGTGGCGATGAGCGTGCCCGGCGTGAAGCACGGGATGATCCGCTCGATCTCCTGGAAGGTCATCGTGCTCGTGGTGTTGCCATCCCCGTCCAGGAAGTTGATCCGCCCCGAGATCGAGTTGCCGTCGGGATCGACCGTCCGGTCCACGATCTCGAAATCCCCCGCCCCGGTCAGGTCGAGCGTGTCGAAATCGTCTCCGCCGGCGCCGCCGTCGGCATTGTCGCCATCGGCATCTTCCGCGCTCGAGATGATGAACGTGTCACGGCCCGTGTCGCCCGACATGTCGTCGGCCCCGGCCCCGCCGATGATCGTGTCATCATCGGCCCGGCCCTCGATCACGTCGTCGCCGTCGCCGCCCTCGATCACGTCGTCGCCATTGCCGCCCTGAAGCGTGTCGTCGCCGTCACCACCGAGGATGCTGTCGTCGCCGTCCTGGCCGCGGATGAAGTCGTTGTCGATACCGCCATCGAGCGTGTCATCGCCCGTTCCGCCCAGGATCGTGTCGTCGTCATCCTCGCCGAAGATGAGGTCGTCACCGGCCCCGCCGCTCAGCAGGTCGTCGCCATTGTCGGGCTCGGGGTCGCGGTCGTCGGGAATGTTGACCGAGTCGTTGTTGATCCCGCCATAGATCGTGTCATCCCCGTCACCGCCGTGAACGGTATCGCTGCCTTCACCGGCGATGATGAAATCGTCCCCGGCGTCGCCGCTGACCTCGTCATCGTCCAGCCCGGCGTCGATCACGTCGTCGCCGTCACCGCCCGAGATCGTGTCCGCGTCGTCTCCCGTGGTGATGGTGTCGTCACCGGCACCGCCATACACCAGGTCGCGATCGTTGTCGGGGTTCGGGTCCTCCGGGACGACCTTGCCAAAGCCCCTGTCGGGCAACGGGAAATCCGGGTCTTTCGGATTGAGTACGGGGTTCGACGTGTCGATCACGTCATCTCCGTCTCCGCCGATCGCGGTATCGTTGCCCAGCCCGCCGAGGATCGTGTCGTCGCCGTCGCCGCCGTCGAGCGAATCGTCGCCCTTGCCGCCGTCGAGCGTGTCCTCGCCCGCGTCACCGCGCAGGGTGTCGTCGCCCTCGCCACCGTCGAGACTGTCCTCGCCGGCATCCCCGCGCATGGAATCGTCTCCCGCCTCGCCCATGAGCGTGTCGTCCCCCTCGCGACCGCGCACCGTGTCGTCACCGTCGCCGGCCTCCACGATGTCGTCGTTCGAGCCGACATTGCCCAGGATGGCGTCGTTGTTGTCGATGCGGTCCCCGTCCGGATCGCCCGTGTAGGGCAGGTCGATCACGTCATCTCCGGGCGTGCCCGAGACGATCCCGTCCGGCTCGGGCAGGATCAGCGTCTCGATCTCCGAGAACTCCATCGTTCCGGTCGGGTTGCCCTCCGCATCGAGGAACTCGATCACGCCGCTCGTCGAGTTGCCGTCCGGGTCGTCGGTCTGGCTCAGCACGCGCAGCGGCCCGCTTCCGCTCAGGTCGAGCGTGTCGTTGTCATCGCCGCCGCTGCCGCCGTCCACGACGTCCCCCACCGTGCCGCCGGTGATCGTGTCGGCGCCGTCGCCGCCCATGATCTGGTCCGCGCCCGCGCCGCCGGTCAGGGCGTCGTCGCCACCCTCGCCCAGGAGCGTGTCGTCGCCCTCGCCGCCGATCAGCGTGTCATCGCCCTCGTCGATCTCGGGATAGGTGTCGAAGTAGACATCGGTGATGTTGATGCCAGAATTGTTGTCGCCATCCTGGCTGTGCTCGATCTCGATCCGCGAGACCGGGCCGGGAATGTCCACGAGCACCGAATACTCCTCGGAATAGTCCGGCTTGTAGCCACCCTTGCTGTCGGCGGTATCCGCCCCCGGCACCGAATCCGTGTCCTTCAGCGAAAGCCGCGAACCGCCATCGAGATCGACCTCGATCGGGTTTCCGTCGGCGTCATACGCCGTGACCTTCACCAGGCCATCACCGTCGATATCGTTGATGCGGAAGGACACGTTTTCCACGGGGCGCGAGAAGTCCAGCGCGAATTGCGCCGATTGTCCCTCGCCGCGAAGCTCGTTGGCCATCGAGGAGCAGGCGTTGATGGACCCGCCGTCGGTCTCGATGTCCTTCACCTGCTGACGATCGGTGCTGAATTCCGTCGGTCCGCGGCCGGTCTTGGAAAAGCTCACATCGACGCTGCCGGTGCTCATCGTGAAATCGCGAAGGTGGTCGCCGTCGTCGATGCCCCGTGTGCCGTCATGACCGTCCGGGTCGGGCGCCTTGCTCCAGCGCAGGACCTCGCGGCTCGCGATATTGTCCCTGATGTCACGGTCCCCGATCAGCAGGTCGTCGCCCTCGCCGCCGTTGAGACTGTCATCGCCCGCGCCCCCGAAAACCTCGTCGTCGCCCGCGCCCGCCAGCACGGTGTCGTCACCGTCGCCCGCATTGACGATATCGTCATCGCCCGTCTCGCCCGGAAGCAACGCGTCGCCCCCGTCGATCCGGTCGCCCTCGGCATCCGCCGGGGTCAGCGCATTGATCTCGTTGTCCGATGCATCCCCGTCGACGACACCGGCACCGGTGTCCGTTCTGTCAATCCCCATGACCCTTCTCCTAACTTACGGCCCCCAGACCGTCCGCAAAATACGGAAAACCAAAATACCCCGCCGACAATAGAGCGGCGACAAGAGCGACCTGCACGGACCTCGTCATCATGCTGTTGGAGGGGAGATAACCGGCGCGTCGTTGCGTCGCCGATTGACCAAGGCTCGCGCCATGGTCGTCATATGTATCACGCGCCAAACCTTCGGCAGCATCGCGATTACACATCTCCCGTATCAAGCCGATACGTGCCCTGTGCGGTCGCCCCCGTGACCTATCTTCATCGCCCCCCAGCCGGGCTTGACCGTTTTATGGCACAGCCTGCGGGCCACAAAGGAAAATTTGATGCAGACATGTCCAGATTGTGTCGAAAATCGTCGCATTATCGCCGGGCACGCACCCAATCCCACGCGGCCTCCCAGGCGCGATTTTCACGCATGAGATGTGAGGCGATCCGTGATCGCCATTCTTTTCCTGACCGCTCAGTCAACCGCGCGATTCACCGCACGCAACCCATGCGGGAATGATGGTTTCTGTTTCGGAAACGATTCAAAATCTTTGCGACGGGCCGACTTACCGACCGACCCCCTCTCCGCCGACTTGGAATCGCCCCCAATCCGGCGGATTCCTGATCTTTGGCCCGTCCCCGGAAACACTCTCCATGATTCGCCAGCGCCGCGGCGCGGCACCCGCCCCGTCATCGCGCAAATTCCGCTTGGGAAAGACTTGGGAAAGATCGGAGTGGTGCCCAAGGTCGGACTCGAACCGACACGCCCGTGAAGGCGGGGGATTTTGAATCCCCTGCGTCTACCATTCCGCCACTTGGGCCGCTGCGTCCGGTATTTAGCGAATGGCTCGCGCTCCGTCCAGACCTCTTGACCCCCTGCGCGCCGCGTGGTCAACCGCGTCCACCACGAAGGGACAATGCATGCTCAGACGCCTCTATGACTGGACGATCTCGCTTGCCGATCATCCCCGCGCGCTCTGGGTTCTCGCGCTCGTCTCCTTCATCGAAAGCTCGGTCTTTCCGATCCCACCCGATGTCCTGATGATCCCCATGATCCTCGCCCGGCCGTCCCGCGCGTGGCTCGTGGCCATCGTGGCGCTCGTGTCGTCGGTGCTGGGCGGGCTTCTGGGCTACGCCATCGGCGCCTTCGCCTACGAGACGATCGGGCAACCCATCCTCGCCGCGCTCGGCAAGGGCGACGCGATGGAGGCGTTCTCGACCCGTTTCAACGACATGGGCTTCTGGGCGGTGCTGACCGCCGGGGTGACGCCCTTTCCCTACAAGGTCATCACCATCATGTCGGGCTGGACGGGGATGCCGTTCTTTACCTTCGTGGCCACCTCGATCCTGGCCCGCGGCCTGCGGTTCTTTCTCGTGGCGGCGCTTCTGTGGAAATTCGGCGCGCCGGTGCGGGACTTCATCGAGCGCCGCCTCGGCCTTATGTTCACGCTGTTCGTGGTGATCCTCGCCCTCGGCTTCTACGTGGTGAAATTCCTGTGATGCAGCGCAACCTTCTCATCGGCCTCGCCGCCTTCGGCTCCCTCGCGCTTCTCCTGGGCGCCTTCGCGTTCCAGCACCTGGGCGGCCTCGCCCCCTGCAAGCTGTGTCTCTGGCAGCGCTGGCCCCATGCCGCCGCGCTCGTCATCGCCTGTGCGGCCGTGGCGGTGCGCGGGCGGCTCTTCCCGGCGCTCGGCCTCCTCGCGGCGCTCTCGACCGCGGCGCTCGGGTTCTATCATACCGGGGTCGAGCGCGGCTGGTGGGAAGGGCCCGCCACCTGCTCGGCGACCGGCGGCGAGGGGCTGAGCGACGCGGATTTCTTCGACAGGATCGTCACCGCCCCGGTGGTCCGTTGCGACGAGGTCGCGTGGGACCTCCTCGGCCTGTCGATGGCAAGCTGGAACGCGCTCGCAGCCCTCGGGCTCGCCCTGCTCTGGTATCTCGCCCTGCGCAAGAGCTGAGCGCTTGACCCATGCAGAACCCGCCTCCTATCGTCACCGCGAAAGGAGACCCCGCCATGCGCAATCTCGATCCCGTTCACTACACATCGCCCGACATCCACCGCGCGGATATCGACAGCATCTTCGCGCGTAGCTGGCAGCTGATCGGTCCGGCCTCGCGCCTGCGTCAGCGTGGCGACTACATCGCAACCGAGATCGCGGGCCAGAAGGTTTTCGTACGGCAGACCCGCGACGGCATACGTGCGTTCCGCAATGTCTGTCGCCACCGCGGCGCGCGCCTTCTGCCCGAGGGAACGGGGCGTTGCAACACCATCCGCTGCCCCTATCATCAATGGGTCTGGGGCGAGGACGGATCGCTCCTCAACGTGCCGTGGTGGGGCGACGACCCGGATTTCGAGATGTCCGACTGGGCGCTCGATACCGTCGAATGGGACATCTGGCGCGGTCTCCTCTTCGTGGCCATCGACCCCGCGCAGAGCCTCGAGGCTCAACTCGGTGACACCATTCCCGAGCTTGCCGACGAGCCGCTCGAAACCTTCCAGTGGACCTGCGAGGAAGTGTTGACCTTCGACGCGAACTGGAAAATCTACACGGACAATTTCGTCGAAGGGTATCACATCCCCGGCATCCATCCCGAATTCCATGCCGCGATCGACTTCGACGCCTTCAGCACCACCGCCCATGACGGCCTCGTGCGGATGACCGCCCCGCCGAAGCAAGGTCTTTTCTATCGTGGCAAATGGCTCTGGATGTGGCCCAACTGGACCCTCTCGCTCTTCGAAGGCGGCATGAACACGAGCCGCATCAACCCCATCGACCACCGGCGCACCGAGCTGATCTACAATTTCTACTTCGCGGATACCTCGCCCGAGACGTCCGAGGCCCGGGCGAAAACCATCGCGGACAACCTCCAGGTCGTGCGCGAGGATTTCGAGGTCTGTCTCGAAACGCAGAAAAACTACGAAAGCGGCGGATACCGCCCCGGCCCCCTCTCGCCGCGTCACGAACAGGGCGTGAAGTATTTTCAGGACAGGTTGCGGGCTGTCTCGGACTGATGGCCCTGGCACGCGGAAGATAGAGAATGCTATCTCACGCGGACGCCTTGCGCGTGCTCAGAAGCAGGTTCGTCTCGCTCGACACCACCCCGTCGAACCGGCGGATCTGGCTGATCACCCCGTCGATCTCCTCGAGCGAGGTGGTTCCCAGTTCCACGATCAGGTCCCACCGCCCGTTCGTGCTGTGCGTCGCGCGCACCGCGCTCAGGCCGTTGAGCTGGCGCAGGATGCGATCCGTGCCGCGCCCCTCGATCCCCAGCATCATGAGCGCGCGCACCGGGTCGCGCGCCGTCTCGGACTTGAGAACCACCGTGAAGCCCACGATATCGCCGCTTCGCTGCAACCGTTCGATCCGGCTGCGCACCGTCGTCCGTGACACGCCGAGTTCGAGCGCCAGTTCCGACAGCGACGCGCGCGCATTGTGGCGCAAGGCCGAGATCAGGCGCTGGTCGATCTTGTCCATTTCGAAATCTCCACCGTCCGATTCGATCAAGCCGCTTCCCATAAGTCCGAAATAGCCGCTTCACTTCAACCCTTCTGCGCAGCATTCTGCACCTGTCATCCGAGATGTTGCCGGAGGTTCACATGACACATTGCATTCTCGTCGGCGTGCCCATGGACAGCGGCAAGCGCCGCCAGGGCTGCCGCATGGGGCCCGACGCCTACCGCGTGGCCGAGATCGAGCGCGCCCTCACCGACCTGGGCCACACGGTCGAGGACATCGGCAATGTCGAGCCCGACCGCGCCGAAGCGCCCGATACCCTGCCCTCGCATCTCCATGCCCCCGCGCAGATGATCGGCTGGACCTCCGCGCTGGCGCGCACCGCCGAAGAGGCATTGCCGCGCGGTCTGCCCATATTCATGGGCGGCGATCACGGGCTGGCGCTCGGCACCATCCTCGGCGCGGCGCGCCACGCCGCGCATGAGGGGCGCCCGCTCTTCGTGCTCTGGCCCGACGCGCATACCGATTTTCACACGCCGCAGAGCACCGGCTCGGGCAACCTTCACGGCGCGCCCCTGGGCTACGTCACGGGGCGCACGGGCTTTCACGGCTTCCCCGAGGTCGATCACCCCGTCCCGCACGAGAATATCTGCCTGCTCGGCCTGCGCTCCGTCGATCCCGAGGAACGCGACGAGCTTCAGCGGACCTCGATCCGCTACCACGACATGCGCTCGATCGACGAGACCGGCATCGCCCGGCCCCTGGCCGATTTCCTCGAGGTGGTCGCCCGCGCGAACGGGATGCTCCATGTCTCGCTCGATGTCGATTTCCTCGACCCGTCCTTCGCGCCCGCCGTCGGCACCACCGTGCCCGGCGGCGCCACCATGCGCGAGGCGCACCTGATGATGGAGATGATCTGCGACAGCGGCCTGATGACCTCGCTCGATCTCGTCGAGCTCAACCCCTTCCTCGATGAACGCGGCCGCACGGCGCAGGTGATGGTCGATCTGGCCGCCTCCGCCTTCGGGCGCCGCATCTTCGACCGACCGACCCGCGCCTACAGCTGAGGACCGTTTCCATGACCAAACCCACCCCGTCCGACAAGGCCCTCGTGCCCTTCGTCTCCGTCGACAACATGATGAAGCTCGTTCACCACATCGGGATCGAGCCGATGCTGCGCGGCCTCGCCGACTACATCGAGGCCGATTTCAAGCGATGGGAACTCTTCGACAAGACCCCCCGCGTGGCGTCGCATTCCGAGGAAGGCGTGATCGAGCTCATGCCCACCTCCGATGGCGAGGTCTATGGCTTCAAATACGTGAACGGCCACCCCAAGAACACGCGCGAAGGCTACCAGACCGTCACCGCCTTCGGCCTTCTGGCCAATGTCGGCAACGGCTACCCGGTGCTCTTGTCCGAGATGACCGTGCTGACCGCGCTCAGGACCGCCGCGACCTCGGCCATGGTCGCGCGCCACCTCGCGCCCAAGGGAGCCGACACGATGGCCATGATCGGCGCCGGCGCCCAGAGCGAATTCCAGAGCCTCGCCATGAAGGCCATCTGCGGCGTGAAGAACATCCGTCTTTACGACATCGACCCGGCTGCCACCGAGAAGGCGGTGCGCAACCTCACCGGCATGGGCCTCACCGTCACCGGCTGCAAGACCGCCGAGGAGAGCATGGAAGGCGCGCAGATCATCACCACCTGCACGGCCGACAAGCAATACGCCACGATCCTCACCGACAACATGGTGGGCTCGGGCGTGCACATCAACGCGATCGGCGGCGACTGCCCCGGCAAGACCGAGCTTGCGCCCGCGATCCTGACCCGCTCGGACATTCGTGGAATACCCGCCCCAGACCCGGATCGAGGGCGAGATCCAGCAGATGGACCCCGACCATCCCGTCACCGAGATGTGGGAAGTGCTGACCGGCAAGGCCAAAGGCCGCACCTCAGACGGCCAGATCACGCTCTTCGACAGCGTGGGCTTCGCGATCGAGGATTTCAGCGCGCTCCGCTACGTCCGCGATCACATCGAGGGGACGGAGCTCTACATGGATCTCGATCTCCTGGCCGACCCCGACGACCCGCGCGACCTCTTCGGGATGCTGCAACGCGCGGCCCCCTGAGCCGCACCGGCTCCACGTGGGTCCAGCGCCCCGTCACGGGACCATGCCCCCGGCGCACCTGACCGTCTGGAGGAAAGACGCGATGCGCCGGGGGGACGGGTGCGGCGCTAGCCGTCCGTCGTCGCCGGCACGAGCCCACGCTCCTGCGCGGCGACCATCTCGTCATCGTCGATGACGCCATCGTTGTTCAGGTCGATCTCGCTGAATGTCTCGACATCCATCTCCTCGTAGACGGCGCGAAGTTCCTCGATGGTCATCACCCCGTCGCCATTGGCGTCGATCTCGGTCACGCCCTCGCTGAGCGCGAAGGCCGAGTTCGCGATGAGCCCCATCGCGATGATGAGTGCAAGGTATTTGATCATGGCTGCGGTCTCCTCGTCCTGCCGATGCCGGTGCGGGCCTGCGCCCTCGGTGGCACGGTCCATACGACATGAGGAGACCCCGATGCTGCTTTCGCGTCGCGACCCTGTCTTTCCGGGCGGCGCCTTGCCCAAACCCGCCCGCGCCATGGGCCAAGCCTTGCCGAAAACCCGGCCTGCCGCGCCATCGGCGGAAACCCCCGCCGCGGGCCGCCGCGGCGTGGCTCAGAGACCCAGCGCCCGCCGCCGCTCGCTCGCGAATCCCTGCACCAGCCGGTCCGCCACCAGCGCCAGCATCGCCATCGCCGCGCCCGACGCGATGCCGAGCCCCACATCCGCCTGGCCGAGCGCCAGGTAGATCGACTGCCCGAGCCCGGTGGTCCCCACCAGCGCCGCGATGACCAGCATCGCGAAGGCATAGAGGATCGTCTGGTTGAGCCCCAGGAGGATCGTCGGCACCGCGTAGGGAAGACGCACCTCGCGCATGATCTGCGCGGGCGTGGCCCCCGAGGACACCGCCGCCTCGATCAGCTCGTCGGGCGTCATCACGAGACCGTGGCGCGTGTAGCGGATCATCGGCACGATCGCGTACATGCAGATCGCGAGGAAGGCCGGGAACTCGCCGATGCCGAA
The DNA here is from genome assembly GCF_019599045.1 of Roseovarius sp. SCSIO 43702. Classification (NCBI taxonomy): domain Bacteria; kingdom Pseudomonadati; phylum Pseudomonadota; class Alphaproteobacteria; order Rhodobacterales; family Roseobacteraceae; genus Roseovarius; species Roseovarius sp. SCSIO 43702. The sequence goes on along the minus strand of NZ_CP080623.1, from coordinate 1,665,739 downwards.
GAACATCAGGACGGGGATCAGGAAGACGAAAAGCGGGATGGTCTGAAGCATGTCGCAGATCGGCCGCACGATCCGCCAGGCCACGCCGCTCACCGCGCAGAGAAGGCCGATAAGCCCGCCCACCACGGCACAGGCCACGACCGAGACACCCGAGAGGTAGAGCGACAGAAGCGCCTTGTCCCACAATCCGCTGACCAGGATCGCGCCCATCATCAGGCTCGCGAAGGCCGCCAGCCGCGGGCCTCCCGCGCTCCACCCGATCGCGCCCGCCGCCACCAGGACGAAGGGCCAGGGAAGCTCGGCCACGCCGGTCTCGAGCACGCCCGCCAGGATCACCAGCACCAGCCCCCCGACCACCCGGCCCCGCAGGATGAGCGGCAGCGCCAGCGCCGCGGCCGCAGTATAGAAGACAAGGCTCATCGTGCCCGTCCACTGGAAGCCCCAGGTGAAGGGCAGAACCGCCCGTCAAGCCCGATCCTCACCGGCAGAAGACCATAGAACATCGCGCCGTTCTTGATCGCGTCGAGCGTCGCCCATGCGCCACGAGGATCCGGCTCAGGCTGTCGTCGAGCCAGTCCTTCGCCGGGTCGAGCAGCGTGATCGCCCCCGGCGCCGTCGCCCGCTCCCACAGCAGGAGCGACACCGCGACCCCCACCGCCACGATCGCGCCGGTCACGCGCAGGCTGTGGCGTTCGCGCTCGGTCGCCATGTGCAGGCTCATCCGGTCGATCACGATCGCGAAGACCACGATCACCAGCCCGGCCATGAGGCTCGGCCCAAGCTGCGCCTTGCGCATCGTGAGCAGCACCTCCCAGCCGATATCCTCGTATCCGCCGATCACGGCGGCGATGATCACCATGCTCAGCGCGGCCATCAGACACTGGTTCACGCCCACCATGATCTGTGTCTTGGCCGAGGGGATCTCGATCAGGAAAAGCTGTTGCAGCCGCGTGCCGCCCGACATGACGGCGGCTTCCTTGATATCGGTCTCGACCCGTTCCAGCCCGAGGATCACGTTGCGCGCCATGGGCGGCGCGGCATAGATCGCGCTCGCGATCAGGCCCACCACCGGCCCGAACCCGAAAAGAAGCAGGAGCGGCGTGAGATAGGCGAAGGTCGGCACGGTCTGCATCACGTCCATCACCGTCTGCACCGCGCTTTTCACGCGCGGGAACTCGTTGGCCAGAACTCCCGTCGCGCTCCCGAGAAACAGCGCGAGCGGCACCGACACCGCCACCAGCGAGAGCGTGTTCATGCTCTCGACCCAGTAGCCCGAGGCCAGCACGAACCCCATCCCGAGCAGGCCCAGCGCCGCGTGCCGCAGCCCGCCCACCCACCAGCCGAAGCCGGTGACGAGCGCGATCAGCACCGGATAGGGCACGGTGTTGAAAAGCCAGTTCGACCCCCGCATCGCCCAGCCCAACGCGCCCGATACCACCCGCATCGCGGGCTTGATAGCCTCGAGGAACCAGCCCAGCGTCACGCCGATCCACTCGGTCATCGGCAGCGCCCAGGCCGCCGGGTATTTCACGAGCCACGGCGCATAGGGCGTCAGCGCCATGCAAAGCGCGCCGGTGGCCAGCGTCACGATCGCGGCCCAGGTGCCCACGCTCATCGCAGGCTTTCCCGGCAGGCGAAGACCGTCGGCGCCGATGTCGGGTGCGCTCATGGCTCGTCCACCTGCAACGCGGCGGCAAGGTCGCTGGGATGCACCACGCCCACCATCTTGCCCGTCCCGTCATGCACCGGCACCGGCTCGTAGCGCGAGATGCACTTCGCCAGCGCCGCCTCGAGCGTCATGTCCACGCGGATGCCCGAATCGGTCATCATGTCCTCCGTGCCCTCCTCGACCGGCCGGATCACCGAGGCGATCTTCGCGTGCCGCCCCTTCACCACGTCCTTCGAGAACTCGCGCACGTAGTCGTCCACCGGGTTCAGCACGATCTCGGTGGGCGTGCCGATCTGCACGATCCGCCCGTCGCGCATGATCGCAATCCGGTCCGCGATCTTGAGCGCCTCGGCGATATCGTGGGTGATGAAGACGATGGATTTCTGCAACCTCGCCTGGATGTTGATGAACTCGTCCTGAAGCTGGCGCCGGATGAGCGGGTCGAGCGCGCTGAACGGCTCGTCGAGGAACCACACGTCCGGGTTCACGGCGAGGCTGCGCGCGATGCCGACGCGCTGGCGCTGCCCCCCCGAAAGCTCGCGCGGGAAGGCATCCTCGCGGCCCTCGAGCCCCACCAGCTCGATCACCTCGTGCGCGCGGTCCAGCCGCTCGCGACGTCCCTTGCCCTGCATCTTGAGCGGAAAGGCCACGTTGTCGGCCACGCTCATATGCGGAAACAGCCCGAAATGCTGGAACACCATGCCCAGCTTGTCGCGCCGAAGCTCGGTCATCCGGGTCTTCTTCGCGGCAAGGATGTTCTCGCCGTCGATCTCGATCTCGCCCGCCGTCGCCTCGATCAGGCGCGAGATGCAGCGCACGATGGTCGACTTCCCCGATCCCGAAAGACCCATGATCACGAATAGCTCGCCGCGCGCGACATCGAAGCTCGCGTCGCGCACCGCGGGGATGAGACCCTCCTCGATCAGCCGCTCGGCGGCGGCATCGCGGTCGCCTCCCGTCTCGTCCAGCGCGGCCTCCAGCCGCTCCGCGGCCCTCGCGCCGAACACCTGCCACACGTTCCGGCAGCTTATGGCGGGCTTGTCCCCGCTCGTCTCGTCACTCATCTGCTCCCCCGGTCGCCCCTTGCAAGAGACGCGCCCCGGACCTGGTCCGGGGCCTCGCACGTCGCACCCTGGCGTCGTCCCGGCCCTGCCCGGGCCGGGACGCGCCTTCCTGGATCAGTTCACCGCCGCCTCGACGATCGGCTTCCACTTCTCCTCGTTCTCGGCCATCCACGCGTCGACGACCTCTTCGACGGGCTCGCCATCGACGTCCACCTTGCCCATCAGCGGCTGCTGATCGGCCACGTCGAGCGTGAAGTTCTCGAGGATTTCCGCCGCCGCCGGCCATTTCTCGTCAAAGCCCGACCACGTCGCCTTGAAGACGCGCGTGGGCGCAAAGCCGCAATCATGCGTGGCGTCGGGGTTCGGCCCCCAGGCCGGATCGGTGAAACATTCCTCGTTCCCGTCCGGCACGTCCACGAACTTCATGTCGTATTTCGACATGGCCCAATGCGGCTGCCAGAAGGTGATGAGAAGCGGGCTCTTGCGCTCGGTCGAGGCACGCAGCTCGGCGATGAGCGCGCCTTCCGATCCCGCCGGAACCGCCTTGAACGGCAGGTCGAAGCCCGTCAGGCGCTCGGCCCCCGGCGTGCCCCAGTCGGCGGGATAATCGACGAGCCGGCCCTGCGGCAGCGTCTCGGCGGTGGCGAAGGCCTGCGCGCAGTCCTTTAGCGCCTGCCAGTCCGGCAGACCGGGGCAGATCTCCTCCACATGCGCGGGATAGGCCAGGCCTTCCTTGGCATCGAGGCCCAGTTCGCCGATCTCGGTGATGCCACCCGCCTCGACCTGCTTCGCATAGTCGTCGCTCACGTTCGACGACCAGATCTCGACCGCGGCGTGAAGCTCGCCGTCCGACATGGCCTGGTACATGTTCATGTAGCCCGCGGTGACGTATTCCACCTCGTATCCCGCTTCCTCGAGCATGGAGCCCGCGATATGCGTGGTGACATGCTGGCCCGTCCATTCGTTGACGGCCAGCCTGATGGGTTCATCCACCGCACCCATCTCGGCGGCATGTGCCGTGCCCGCAACGCAAAGCGCCGCCACACAGGTCAAGGTTCTTTTCATCTTCATTCGCTCCCTGATGATTTGTTTGACTGACCAATCAGTAACCGCCCACCGGCGATCCGACAACCATCCTAGGCGTCTTGATCGCGCCGGCAAACGGAAAACCGGGATTGCCGCGGCAATAAACCTGTGCAACCCGCCCCCCCTTTCCCTTCAGATGCCCAGGATCCACGTCGCGATCGAGAAGTAGACCACCACGCCCAGCGCGTCCGACACCGTCGTCACCAGCGGCCCGCTCGCCGTCGCCGGGTCGAGCTTCAGGCGCTGAAGCAGGAAGGGCAGCGACATCCCCACGAGGCTGCCCGCCATCACCACGACGAACATCGTCACGCCGACCACCGCCGCCACCTCCGGCCCGCCGCGCACCGCCCGAGCGGAAAGACCACCGCCGCCATCGTCGCGCCGAGCGCGGCCGCGACCACCGCCTCGCGCAGGATGAGCGCGCCCCAGTCACCCGGCCGCACGTCGCCCGTCGCCAGCGCCCGCACCATCAGCGTCGCGGATTGCGATCCCGCGTTGCCGCTGCTGTCGATCAGGAGCGGCAGGAAAAAGACGAGCGAGACATAGGCGAGGATCGTCTCCTCGAAATAGGCGATCCCCGCCCCGGAAAAGAGGTTGCCGACCACCAGCAGCGCCAGCCACACGATGCGCCGCGAATAGAGCACGCGCACGCTCGCGTCCCTCAGGCTCTGCGAGAACGGCAGCACGGTCGAGATCTTCTGGAAATCCTCGGTCGTCTCGGCCTGCATCGCGTCCGCCGCGTCGTCATGGGTGACGATCCCCACGAGACGGCCCTCCGCGTCGATCACCGGCAGCGCGAGGATATCGTAATGCGCGATCATCCGCGCCACGTCCTCGCGGTCGGTCTCGGGCCTGACCGAGACGGGCGCGGGCTCCATCAGCTCGGTGATCGGCGTTTCCCCGGCGGCGAGGATGAGCTCGTGCAACCGGATCGCCCCCACGAGGCGCCCCGCCTCATCGAGCACGTAGGAGCGATAGATCGTCTCCGCATCCGCCGCCTCGCGGCGGAGCGCATCCAGCGCCTCGCCCGCCGTCATGTCCCGGCCAAGCACGGCGTAGTCCGAGGTCATCAGCGCCCCGGCGGTCTCGTCGTCGTGGACCGACAGGCGCAGGATGTCCTCGCGGATCGCGGGATCGAGCGCATCCCTCAGCCGTGCCTGGAGGTCGTCGGGCAACCGGTTGAACAGGTCCACCCGGTCATCCGCGTCCATCTCGGCCACCAGCCCGGCCAGCTCGTCCGTGCCGAGGGCCTGGGCGATCTCGTCCTGCCTGCTCTCGGACATGTTGGAAAAGACCGCGCCGCGCCGCGCCGCGTCGAGCCGGCGCAGGTAGGACCACGCGTCCGCCCGCGCCCGCAGGTCGAGCCACGTCGCCACGTCCATCGCCGGGGCCGTGGTGAGAAACGCGGCGATCTCGCCCGGCGTGGCCCCCGCGCCGGGCGCGCTTTCGTGGCTTCCGTTCGCAAACCCGTTCATCGCCGCCGCTCCCGTTCCGAGGATTCCCCTTTTCCATGACTGCACCCGGCGGCGCGCTTTGCCAAGCCTGCGCTTGCAATCCCTGCCCATCCCCTGCATTTTCCATTTGAATGATCGTTCAACCGGACCCGCCCGCCGGTCCGCACCCTGGGAGGACAGCCATGCACTTCGTGTCACCGCAATCCTTGGACGAGGCCGCGCGCCACCTGGCGGAGGGGGGCGGCAAGGCCCGCATCCTCGCCGGCGGCACCGACCTTCTCGTGCAGATGAAATCGGGCATGATCTCGCCCGAGACCGTCATCGACATCAAGCGTATCCCCGGCATGCGCGACATCACCGCGGAAGACGGCGGCTTTCGCGTGGGGGCCGGCGTGCCCGGCCAGCAACTCAACGAACACGAAGGCGTCAAGGCGCTCTGGCCCGGCGTGGTCGAGGCGTGCGACCTGATCGGCTCGACCCAGATCCAGGGGCGCTGCACCATGGTCGGCAATCTCTGCAACGGCTCACCCGCCGCCGACAGCGTGCCCGCCATGGCCGCCGCAAATGCCGTGGCCCGCGTGGTCGGACCGAAGGGCGAGCGCGACGTGCCCGTGGCCGAACTGCCGCAAGGCCCCGGCAAGCTCGCGCTCGAGGATGGCGAGTTCGTGGCCTCGGTGTTCCTGCCCGCGCGGCCCGGCCGCGCCGCGGACGCCTACCTGCGCTTTACGCCGCGCACCGAGATGGACATCGCCGTCGCCTCTGCCGCGGTCTCGCTCGAACTGGCCCAGGATGGCACGATCTCCGACGCGCGCGTCGTGCTGGGCGCGGTCGGACCCAAGATCAACGTGGTGGACGCCGCCGCGAAGGCGATCATCGGCACCACGCTCGACGACGCCGCGCTGGACAAGATGGCCGCTGCCTGCCGCGACGCCGCCCAACCCATCGACGACAAGCGCGGCACCGTCGAATTCCGAACCCAGGTGGCGGGTGTGCTGGCCTCCCGCGCCGCCCGCATCGCCAAGGACCGCGCCGAGAAGAAGGCAGGAGACCGCTCATGACCAAGATACACGTCACCACCACCGTCAACGGCGACGAGATGGATTTCGTCTGCCCGCCCGAGGAATCGCTGCTCGACGCGCTGCGCGGGCGGCTGGGGCTCTCGGGCTCCAAGGAAGGCTGCGGCACCGGCGATTGCGGCGCCTGCACCGTGCGCATGGATGGCCGCCTGGTCTGTTCCTGCCTCGTCCTCGCCCCCGAGGCCGAGGGCGCCGAGATCGAAACGATCGAGGGCATGGCCACGGGCGACACGCTGCACACGCTGCAAAGCGCCTTCATCGAGCACGCCGCCCTGCAATGCGGCATCTGCACGCCCGGCATCCTCGTCGCGGCCAAGGACCTGCTCGAACGCAATCCCGACCCGACCGAGACCGAAATCCGCTACTGGCTCGCCGGCAATCTCTGCCGCTGCACGGGCTATGACAAGATCATCAAGGCGGTCCAGATCGCCGCCGCAGACCTCAGGGAGAAGCCGCATGAACGAGATGTCGCCAGGAACCCGTGATTTCAAGATCATCGGCACGCGCGTCAAGCGCCCCGATGGCGTCGACAAGGTGACGGGCCGCGCCCAGTATGGCGCCGACCTCACCGTCCCCGGCATGCTCATCGGCGCGACCCTGCGCAGCCCGCATGCCCATGCCCGGATCAGGGGGATCGACACGTCGAAGGCCATGGCGCTTCCGGGCGTCAAGGCCATCGTCACCCATGCCGATTTCGCCGAGATCGAGGACGAGGGCGTGCGCGACGTGGCGATCAACTGCCTCGCGAAGGACAAGGCGCTCTACCACGGCCACGCCGTCGCCGCCGTCGCCGCCAAGGACGCGCAGACGGCCCGCGCCGCGCTCGATCTCATCGAGGTGGATTACGAGAAGCTGCCCCATGTCACCGACGTGGACGAGGCCATGAAACCCGGCGCCCCCGTGGTGCAGGAAGGCCGCCAGCAGGAAAACGTGACCGGCGACTGGTCGCAGAACGTGACGAGCTACTGCGAATTCGGCCACGGCGATCCCGAGGCGGGGTTCGCCAAGGCCGATCACGTCATCGAACGCAGCTTCAAGACCGCCGCCACCCACCAGGGCTATATCGAGCCCCACGCCTGCCTCGCCTCGATGACCTCGGACGGCAAGGGCGACCTCTGGTGCTGCACGCAGGGGCAGTATTTCGTCCGCACGCTCTGCGCCGGCATCCTCGGGATGGAGGCGAGCCAGCTGCGCGTCACCGCGTCCGAGATCGGCGGCGGCTTCGGCGGCAAGACCACCTGCTTCATCGAACCCGTCGCGCTGGCGCTCTCGCGCAAGGCGGGCCGCCCGGTGAAACTGGTGATGAGCCGCGATGACGTCTTCCGCGCCACCGGCCCCACCTGCTCCTCCTCGATCGACGTCAAGATCGGGATGACGAAGGACGGCCGCATCACCGCGGGCACCGCGAACCTCCGCTACCAGGGCGGCGCCTTCCCGTGCGAGACCGTGTCGATGGGCGCCCAGGCGGCCTTCGCGGCCTACGACCTCGAGCATGTGCGCACCCAGGGCTGGAACGCGCTCACCAACCGCCCCAAGGAAGCCGCCTACCGCGCCCCCGGCGCGCCCATGGCGGTCTACGCGGTGGAAAGCGTCGTCGATGAACTGACCCAGCATTTCGAGCTCGACCCGCTCGAGGTGCGGCTTCTCAACGCCGCCGACAAGGGCACGAAATCCTCCTACGGCGTCACCTTCGAGGCGATCGGCCTCAAGGCCACGCTCGAGGCGGCAAAGGCCCATCCGCACTACTCCGCCCCGCTGGGCGAGAACCAGGGCCGCGGCGTCTCCTGCGGGTTCTGGTTCAACTTCGGCGGCAACACCTGCGTCTCGCTCAACATCAACGAGGACGGCACCGTCGGCATCACCGAGGGCAACCCCGATATCGGCGGCAGCCGCGCGTCCATCTCGATGATGGCCGCCGAGGAACTGGGCGTGCCTTACGATCGGGTCCGCACCATCGTCGCCGACACCTCGTCGCTGGGCTACAACGACGTGACCGACGGCTCCCGCGTGACCTTCGCCGTGGGGCTTGCCACCATCGAGGCCGCGCGCGACGCCATCCGCAAGATGTGCAGCCGCGTCGCCAAGATCTGGGACATCGACGCCGAGGCCGTCGTCTGGAAGGACGGCGCGGCGCATCCGTCAGGCCCCAACGCGGGCGATTTCGACCCGATGAGCCTGGCCGAGATCGCGGCGCTTTCCTCCGAGACGGGCGGCCCCATCGCCGGCCATTACGAGGTCAATGCCGACGGCGCGGGCGTGTCCTTCGGCGTCCACCTCGCCGATGTGGAAGTGGACCCCGAGACCGGCGCCACCAAGGTGCTGCGCTACACCGCCTTCCAGGATGCCGGCAAGGCCATCCACCCCGACTATGTCGAGGGGCAGATGCAGGGCGGCTCGGTGCAGGGCATCGGCTGGGCCCTCAACGAGGAATACATCTACGACGACGAGGGGCACCTGCTGAATGCGGGCTTCCTCGACTACCGTATTCCCGTGGCCTCCGACCTGCCGCCCATCGACACGCAGATCCTCGAGATCCCGAACCCGGGCCATCCCTACGGCGTGCGCGGCGTGGGCGAGACCTCGATCGTGCCGCCCCTCGCGGCGCTGTCGAACGCGGTCAGCCGCGCGGCGGGCGTCCGGCTTCACGAACTGCCGATGTCGCCGCCCAAGGTGCTCAAGGCGATCATGGCCAGGGGATAGGCGGGGAACAGATGGTTCAGGTCCAGCTCTGGGGCAGCCTCCGCGACGCCGCCGAAGGGGAGGAGACCGTCGAGGTCGAGGCGCGCAACTTCAAGCAGCTCCTCGACCGCCTCTCCGAACGCTACCCCGGCCTCAAACCCCAGATCGAGCGCGGCGTCTCCCTCGCGCTCGACGGCCGCATCTACCGCGAGGCATGGTTCACCGAGATCGGCCCCGACAGCGAGGTCGTCCTCATGCCCTACATGAAGGGCGGGTGAGGCGGCATCGTCGCACGCCGCCGCGCGACGGTTCGTTAGTACGCGGGACGGAGCGGGCTTTCGCTGCAAGTGCATGATCCGCGGCTTTGTCGACGCGGCATGTGGTGAGGAGGGCGGAGAGCCGACCTTCGCTGCACCTCCCATGAACGGCAGCTATTCGGACGCCCTCACTACCCGTTCTGGAACGGCCTGGCCCTCGCTGAGAACATCGAGCAACGGGCAGTCAGGGGTGTCGGTGCCGGTGCAGCGTGCGATCGTTCCGGCGAGAATGGCTTCGATCGTCTGGAGGTCGCGGATCTTCGCGCGGACCACGTCGAGGTGGTGACGTCCCATTCGTTCGACCTCGGCGCAGGTATGGCTACCGCGATCGACGAGGGACAGCAGGCCGCGGATCTCCTCCATGGTGAAGCCAAGATCCCGGGCGCGCATTACGAAGTTCAGCCGTTCCACATGAGGTGCGCCGTAGCGGCGATGGCCCGACTCCGTGCGCGGCGGATCGGGCATCAGGCCCACGTTCTCGTAGTAGCGGATCGTCTCGAGATTGCAGCCGGTCAGGCGCGCAAGGTCGGAGCGCTTCAGCTCGCTCGCGATGGCGTGATCGTCGGACATGAGAAAACCTCTTGATCCTGTAGTCGCTACAGACCCTATCTTGCCTGTCATCAAGCGGCAACCACGGTGAAGCGATGAGCGAGATGACTGAGACCGAGCGACAGGCCGGAGACCAACCGGACAGGGCTGGATGGGCCGCCACGGGCGCAGGTGTGCTTGGCGCATTGGCAATGACCTCCTGTTGCATCCTGCCGCTGGTGCTTGTCAGCCTCGGCGTCACCGGCGTGTTCATCGGCCAGCTCACGGCGCTTTACGCCTACAAATGGGTCACCTTCTCCCTCGCTGCCGCCGCACTCGGCTACGGCTTCTGGAAGGCCTATCGCCCGATGTCCACAGTCGAATGCGGCACTGGTGCCTGCGCCCGTCCGGTGGACCGCGGGGTGATGCGGACGCTTCTTTGGAGCGCATTGGCCGTCGTGCTGCTGGCCTTGGTCTTCCCCCACGTCGCCCCGCGCATTTTGACCTTCTGATACGGAGATTCCGATGAAAAAAACCCTTCTTGCCACAGCTCTGATGCTGGCCCCTGCGATGTCGCTGGCGGACGAGGCCGAGACCAGGCTGCACGTCACCGGGCTAACCTGCCCTTCATGTAGCTACATCGTCGCCAGCGCTCTAAAAAAAGTAGAAACCGTCAAGATCGCCGAGTTCACCGAGGGCGAGGCCAAGGACGGCACTTACCTGCTGCAATATGACGACGCCGTCATTGATCCCGAAGCCTTGATCGCGGCTGTGACCGGCGTCGGTTACGGAGCGTCTCTCGTCGCCGGGGGCGGATCGTGACCCAACCCCAGACACCCTCGGGCAAAAACGACCGCCTTCTGAAATACGGGCTGATCGGCACTGTCATCGCGGCGCTGTGCTGCTTCACGCCGATCCTCGTGATCCTGCTGGGCGCGGTCGGGCTGTCGGCCGTGCTTGGCTGGCTCGACTTCGTGCTCCTGCCTGCGCTTGCGCTGTTCCTCGGCATCACCCTCTACGCGCTTTGGCGGCGCCAACGCATCAACTGAAGAGAGACTGACATGAGAGATTGCTGCACCCCCAAGGGCGGCGCCTACGACCTCGCCGTGATCGGCGCCGGATCGGCGGGATTCTCGGCCGCGATCACCGCCGCCGAAGCCGGGGCGCGGGTCGCCTTGATCGGCAACGGAACCATCGGCGGCACATGCGTCAACGTGGGCTGCGTGCCTTCTAAGGCGTTGATCCGCGCGGTGGAAAGCTTGCATCACGCCCGCGCCGCGAGCCGCTTCGACGGCATCGGAGCCGAGGCCCGCGTGACCGATTGGGCCGCGACAGTGGCGCAGAAACAGGCGCTGGTGGAGGAGTTGCGCGCTGCGAAATATGCCGACGTTCTGCCGCAGCACGAGAACATCGACTACATAGAGGGCCGCGCCCGCTTCAACGGCGAGGGCCAACTCGCTGTCGACGGCACGGCCTTTCCAGCAACGAAGATCGTCATTGCGACCGGTTCCCGTCCACATGTGCCAGCGATCCCGGGTATCGAGGCGGTCGACGCGCTCGACAGCACCTCGGCACTGGAGATGGACGAACTGCCAGCCTCGATGCTGGTTCTTGGCGCGGGCTATATCGGGGTGGAACTGGCGCAGCTCTTTGCTCGTGCGGGTGTCGAAGTGACGCTGATCAGCCGCCGCGGCGTGCTGCCGGAAGCCGAACCCGAGGTCTCCGATGCTTTGGAGGGTTACCTGTCCGAGGAAGGTATCCGCCTGGCGCGGGTCAGTGGCTACGAGAGCGTGGCGCGCGACGGCGGCAGTGTCCGCCTGACCGGAAAGGGCGGAGAGAGCTTCGACGCCGAACGGCTGCTGCTCGCTACCGGCCGGGTGCCCAACAGCGATCGCTTGAACCTCGGCGCCGCCGGGATCGAAACTGACCCGCGGGGCGGGATCGTCGTCGACGCGCATATGCGCACCGTCAACCCGAAGGTCTGGGCCGCGGGCGACGTCACCGGGCGAGACCAATTCGTCTACATGGCGGCCTATGGCGCAAAACTCGCCGCGCGGAATGCGGTGGCGGGCGAGGCGCGCAGCTACGACAACGCCACGATGCCCTGGGTGGTCTTCTCCGACCCGCAGGTGGCGGGTGTGGGCTCGAGCGAAGCAAAGGCACGGGCTGCCGGGCACGAGGTCGTGACCTCGGTTCTGCCGCTCAACGCTGTGCCGCGCGCGCTCGCCGCCCGTGACACGCGTGGGCTGATCAAGCTGGTGGCAGAAGCGGGCAGTAAACAGCTCTTGGGCGCGCAGATCCTCGCCCCCGAGGGGGCTGACAGTATCCAGACGGCGGCGATGGCGCTGAAGGCGGGGCTCACTTACGAGGAGTTGGGCGATACGATCATGCCTTATCTAACGACCGTCGAGGGGTTGAAACTCGCCGCTCAGACTTTCGAGAAGGACGTGGCCGCGCTCAGCTGCTGCGCAGGGTGACTCATGAGTGACAAGTCTTCGCAAGATCTCCTCGGCTCCGCCATCGGCTCAGTCATCGCCTGGTGGCTGCCCATCGGGGCTATGCTCCTGGCGATCCCGTTGTCCGATAGCCCCAAGACGGTGATCTGGCTTTTGGCGCTTGTCTGGATGGGCGGGGCTTGCTTGCTCAACGCCCGGCGCTGCGGGCGTGTCCATTGCCGCTACACCGGGCCCTATCTGCTGGCAATGACGTTGCCAGTGCTTGGCCACGGCACCGGGCTGATGCCGCTGGGCGATGAGGGATGGCTCTGGCTCGGCCTCGCGGTCGGCGGGGGCACCGCGGCGATCTGGGGGCTGAGCGAGCGCTTCATGAGCAGATACCGCTGAAAAGCCCAAAGTCCCCCCCCCAGCCCAACATGTGAGAAACGAGGAACATGTATGACCGAAACACTCGACCTGATCGTCATTGGTGCCGGCATGGCCGGGATCAACGCTGCGAAGAAATGCAGCAAGGCCGGCTGGTCGGTCGCCATTGTCGATGAACTGCCTTACGGCGGCACCTGCGCGCTCAGGGGTTGCGATCCGAAGAAGATGTTGCGTGCCGGTGCCGAAGCGGTCGAGGCCGCTCGGCGGCTCAAAGGCAAGGGCGTCACGGGCCAGACCCAGATCGACTGGCCCGCGCTGATGAAGCACAAGGAAAGCTTCACCGACCCGGTGCCCGAGAACATGGAAAGCGGGCTGAAGGAGGCCGGGGTGCAAACGCTGCATGGCCGCGCGCGCTTCACCGCTGAAGACCGGATCGGGATCGAAGGTCATGGCGAGATCGGCTTCCGCCACGCGCTTATCGCCACGGGGGCTAAGCCGCGGGTGCTGGAGTTCTCCGGCGTCGAAAAACTGATCGACAGCACCGACTTTCTGAACCTCGCCGAGTTGCCCCGCCGGATCGTCTTCGTCGGCGGCGGCTACATCTCATTCGAGTTCGCCCATATCGCGGCGCGGGCGGGGGCGGAGGTGACGATCCTCGACCGTGGCGCGCGGCAGCTGAAGATGTTCGACCCCGATCTTGTCGACATGCTGATCGAGCGCAGCCGCGCGGTAGGGATCGAGATCGTGGCCGAGGCGGCGATCGAGCAGGCCGAGGATAAGGATGGTGCGCACCGCGTGGTCTACCGGAGGGGGGACGAGAACCATGCCATCGAGGCCGACCTCCTTGTCCACGGCGCAGGAAGGGTGCCCGCCATCGACCACCTCGACCTCGCCGCCGGAGGCATCGAGACTGAGCGCGGCGGCGTGAAGGTCACCCCTTGGCTCCAATCGCAGTCGAACCGACGCATCTTCGCGGCTGGCGACGCCGCCGCTTCCCCCGGCAAGCCGTTAACCCCCGTGGCGGTCTTCGAGGGCAAGATCGCAGCCTCGAACATGCTGAAGGACAAGCGGACCGAGCCCGACTACACCGGCGTGCCGAGCGTCGTGTTTACCATCCCCGAGTTGGCCCGGGTTGGTCTCCTCGAGGAGGAGGCGCGAGAAAGGGGCGAAGTCGATGTCAGCTTTACCGACACCTCGGGCTGGTTCTCGCAGAAGCGGCTTGGCGAAAGCCATGCGGGCGCGAAGGTCATTACCGGCAAGGATGGCAAGGTGCTCGGCGCGCACATGTTCGGCCCAGACTACGCCGAGCTGATCAATGTCTTCTCATTGGCGATCAAGTTGGGGCTGACGGCGGCACAGGTGAAGTCGATGCCCGCGGCCTATCCGACGGGAGCCTCCGATATCGGCTCGATGTTCTGAAACGAGCAGCAGCCTTTCGCTGCGCGATCTTTCAACGGCAGCTAAGGGCCGACTTCTCCGCCGCCTTTCCGCCGCGTCTGCAGAATGCCGCATTTGCGCTAGCCGTCACCCTTGACCCAGAACACCCCTTAGCCGCTGACCCGCAGGGTTGGCACTCCGGCCCACCGCTGCGGGGCACCCGCCCCTCACCGTGAAAAACCCCGGCCGTCTTTCATGAAGATCAAGCCCCGTTTTTCACCCCCTTTCCCAAGGGTTAACGTGACCCCACCGCGCGCTCCGTTAAACCCGGGGTTCCGGCCCCGAAACACCGACGCGATACCGACGTGGATACCGACATGGATACCGACGTCCCGAATCGCCGCATTTCCTCGCGTTAACTGGCCCGCCCGCTCCGATTCGCGCCCCGGCCGGCGAACGGCCTGCGTACAATTCCCCCATCCTCGCGAAACCGCCCGCCCCCGGTTAACCGAATCCCCGCGACACTCCGGCGGTCCCCCCACCCCGGCCCACATCCGGCCCAGCACGAAAGGATCCGCGCCCGGCGCACCTCCCTACCAGGGCCGAGCCAGAAGCCCGGGGTCATATCCGCAGGTTATGGGTCCGCCTCGACTATGTATAGGACAAGACCGTGTCGTTTTGCTCTTATGGACATCCACGCCGCTTCGAGGATCCCATTCTCCGATGGAAGATAAACTGGACAGCAAGATCAAGATATTGATCTGGATCGGTGTCGTGACGCTACTGACGGTGTGCTTCGCGGCCGTTCCCCTCTTCACCGACAACCTGTCCTTCATGTTCTACATGATGCTCTGGATCATCATGGCCAGCGCGTTCAACTTCGTCGCCGGTCTCGCGGGATACATGCCCTTCGGCTATGTCGCCTTCTACGGCGTCGGTGCCTATGCCACCGGCATCCTCTACAAGACATTCGGTCTTCCCATCCCCGTGGCCCTCATCGGCGCGGGGCTGATGGGGGTCGCCGTGGGCCTGCTGCTGGCGCCGACCTTGCGGCTTCGGGGGGTCTATTTCGGCATCGTCAGCCTTGCCCTGGCGATGGCGGCGAAACTGACCATCGCGCTGATGCCGGCCGAAATCACCGGCGGCAGCCTGGGCCTGATCCTGTCGAGCGCGAACAACCCGCTCGCGGCCTATTACGCGATGTTCATCGTCCTGCTGATGCTGTTGGCCTGCGGCACATGGCTGTCGATGTCGCGCACCGGCACGGCACTGCGTGCGATCCGCGACGATCAGGAGGCGGCGGCGGTGGTCGGCGTCAACGTGGTCGGCACCCGCATGAAGGCGTGGATCTCGGCAGCACTCTTTCCCGCGCTCGTCGGCGGGGTCGAGGCGTGGTACACAAACGCGATAGATCTGGAGTCGTCGTTCAACCTGCTCATCACCGCCAAGAGCATCGTCTACGCCATGGCGGGCGGTCTGGGATATCTCGTCGGTCCGATCCTCGGCAGCGGCCTGCTCTATGGCGTGGACCAGCTGATCTGGCGCCAGTTTCCGACGCTCAACCTCTTGCTTCTGGGCGTGATCATCGTCGTGCTGATGCTGATGCTGCCGCGCGGAATCGTCGGCGCCTTCGCGCAGCGGTTCTCCAAACTTCGCAAATACATCCCGTGACCCCGAGCAAGGACTGACGCCATGAATGAACTCCTCCTCCAAGGTCTCGTGAACGGGATCATCCTCGGCACGATCTACGCGCTGATCGGGCTCAGCCTCAACGTCATCTTCGGCGTGCTCAGGGTCGTCAACTTCGCCCATGGCGAGTTCATCATCCTCGGAGCCTACGGCGCCTATTTCGCACAGCAATGGATGGGCCTGTCGCCATTCGTGGCGATGCCGCTGATCTTTGCGGTCTTTGGCGCGACGGGATACGGGCTCTATTTCCTGTTGATCCGGCGGCTTGCAAAATCGGACGATCCCGAACACGCGTCCCTCCTGGTGATGTTCGGCGTGGCCATCGCCCTTGGCGCGCTGATGCTGATCTTTTTCGAGGCGGATTCGCGCTCGCTGGCCTATTCGATCGACCCGCCGTTCTTCATGTTCGGCTCGATCATCGTGCCCACGTCCAAGCTGCTGGCCCTCGGAATCATCGTGGTGATCACGGCCATCCTGGCCTGGTTCCTCTACCGTACGCTGCCGGGCAAGGCGCTGCGCGCCATCATCATGAACCGTGACGCGGTGCAGATAGTCGGTGTCGATCTCGAGCGGATGTCGGCCATGACATTCGGCCTCGGGCTGGGGCTGGCGGGGATCACCGGCGTTCTGGTGGCGCTGATCTTTCCCTCGTTCTCTCCCTTTATCGGGCAGGACTACACGCTGATCGGGTTCATCGTGATCGTGCTGGGCGGGCTGGGCCATCCGGTGGGCGCAGTGGTGGGCGGCATCATCTTTGGTCTGACCGAGCAGACGGCGCTGGTCTATACCAGCGGAACGACCGCGACACTATTGGGCTTCCTGCTGCTTATCGGTGTCATCCTGGTTCGGCCGACCGGCCTATTTGGACGGGAGGCACTGAAATAGCGATGTTGCGCATCGAGGGACTCGTAAAGGATTTCGGCGGTCTGCGAGCGCTCGCAGGACTGGACTTCGAGGTGCCCGAGCGTAGCATTCTCGGTGTGCTGGGAATGAACGGCTCGGGCAAGACAACGATGCTCAACTGCATCAACGGCATCTACATTGCATCAAGTGGTTCGATCCGGCTGGAGGGCACGGAGTTGATCGGCCTCAAGCCCGCGCAGGTGTTCGAGCACGGTGTCGGGCGCACGTTCCAGGTACCAAGGGTATTTCCGCGCATGACGCTGTGGGACAATCTGGCGGTGCCGCTGCTGTCGCGCAGCCTGAACCGCGCCGAGCGCGACGAGATCCGCATCACATGGCTGAAAAAGGTGCAGCTCTATGATTTGCGCCACAACTACGCCGAAGAACTGTCGGGCGGCCAGCAAAAGCTGCTGGAACTGGCGCGCATCATGGTCGCCCGTCCCAAGCTGGTGCTGCTGGACGAGCCCTTTGCAGGGGTCAATCCCACGCTCTCGCGCCTGCTCATCGACGTGATCCGCGAGATGCCCGAGGACACCGGGTGCAGCGTCATCCTGGTGAGCCACGACCTGACTTCGATCTATGAGCTGTCCCACGACATCATTGTGATGCACGAGGGCCGCATTCTCGCTCGAGGTGACGCCGCCACGGTGCAAGCCAATCCCGACGTCATCGAAGCCTATCTGGGAGCCTGAGATATGGAAGGACAGACACTATCCATGGAAGGGATCCAGGTCGCCTATAACAGGGACATCATCGTTCTGGACGATGTGGCCGTGACGGGGCGCCCCGGCGAGGTCACCGGCATCATCGGCCCGAACGGCGCCGGCAAGTCGACGGTGCTCAAAACATTCTTCGGTCTTCTGCGCCCGATAAGCGGCACGATCCGCTTCGGCGATCAGGACATCACCCGGCAAAAGGCCTTTGAACGCGCGCTCGAAGGGATCGCGTTCGTGCCGCAGCATCGCAGCGTCTTTGCGGATCTGTCGGTGCGCGACAACCTGCTTCTGGGCTGCTGGCCGTTCCGCCGCGACAAGAAGCGCGTCAATGCCGCGATCGACCGGGTATTTGACGAATTTCCGATCCTCGCCGAGCGCGCCGGCAACGCCGCCTCGTCTCTCAGCGGGGGACAGCAACGCTTTCTCGAGATCGCACGCGCGCTGGTGATCGACCCAAAGGTGATCCTGCTGGACGAGCCGACGGCAATGATCGCGCCCAAGATTTCCAAGGAGATCTACGCACTTACCCGCACTCTCGCGGACCGGGGCGCGACAATCCTGCTGGTGGATCAAAACGTGCGTTCCTGCGCCGAGATCGCGGACCGCCTCTATATCCTCGAGCTGGGCCGCAACAAGGCCGAGGGCACGCGCGAGGATTTTGCCAGCGACGACAAGCTGCGGGACATGGTCTCGGAATGGATGAATTACAAAGTCGACGCCTGACGCGTCGACCTAGCAGAGGAGGAGAAGGAAAATGATCAAGATGAACAAGCGCACGCTGCTCAAGGGGGCGGTCTTTACCGCCGCCGCCGCGATGCTGGGCACCGGCGCCGCGGCCGAGGCCGATCCCATCCGCATCGGCATGACCGTCTCGTCGGCGGGCAATTACGCGCTCGCCTCGCAATCGGGCGTGCGCGGCGTCGAGATCTGGGTGGACGAAGTCAATGCCGCCGGCGGTCTCGACGTGGGCGGCGAAAAGCGCATGGTCGAGCTGGTCAAGCGCGATGATCGGAGCGACAAGCAGATGGTCGCCCGCGTCTACGAGGATCTGATCGTCAACGAAGATGTCGATCTGTTGATGGCGCCCTTCGGCTCGACCCTGTCGGCCGCCGCCGCGACCACCGCCGAACGGCTGGACAAGTTTCTGGTGATCTGGTCCGCCGCCTCGGATGCGCTCTATGCGCAAGGATTCGAGAATATCGTCTCGGCCACGCAGATGCCGGTGTCGCGGATGCCGCTGGCCAGCATGGACCTGGCCGCCGATCTGGGCGTCAAATCCGTCGCCATCATCTCGGTGGACGAGCCGTTCCCGGCGGGCTTGGCCGATGGCGCACGCGCTCTCGCCGAAGAGCGTGGCATCGAGGTCGTGATGCAGGAAACCTATCCCAAGGGCGCCAAGGATTTCAGCCTCCTGCTGCAGAAGGCCAAGGCGTCAGGGGCAGAGCTCTTCTATCCGACCTCCTACGAGGGGGATCTGATCTCGATGGTCCGTCAGATGCGGCAGATGAACGTGTCGTTCCCGATGACCTTCATGGTCTATGCCTCAACGCCGCAATTCCAGGACATCGGCGAGGATGCCAACTACATCTACAGCCACACCAATTTCCACCCGACGATCAACTGGGACATCACCGCCGGAATGGGGCGCGACGGGTTTCTCGCGGCCTATGAGCGGCTCTTTCCCGATGTGAGCTATGAGCCCGACTTCCAGACCGTTCTGGCATATGGCGCAGGCGTGATAGCGGGCGAGATCCTCGAGAATGCCGAGAGCCTCGATGCAGACGCGCTCAAGGCGGCGGCAATGGAATTGTCGGGCGAGCTGACCGTTTTGGCGGGTCCCTACGCCATTGATGAAACCGGCAAACAACTGAAAATGCCGTTCCCGGTGGTCCAACTTCAGCCCGGTGGCGGCATGGAGACCGTTTGGCCTCCCGAGGTCGCGGTGGCCGAGCCTATCTATCCCATCCCCGCCTGGGACGAACGCTAAGCCCTGACCCTGCGCCGGAGCATGTATCCCATGCTCCGGCGCCCCTAATCGACCTCCATAGGCGAGTGCGCGAGATGATCTCACCTTATACGACCCTCACCGATCTTTCGCGCGCGCTGACTGCCGGACAGACCACCTCCGTGGAAATCGTGTCGGGCTGCCTCGACCGCATCCGCGCCCATGACGGCACGCTGCGCGCCTTTTGCGAGGTCTACGAAGCCGAGGCGCGGGCCGCTGCCGAAGGTCTGGACCGCCTGCGCGCGGCCGGCATCTGCCTCGGACCGCTGCACGGCCTGCCCGTCGCGCTCAAGGATCTGATCGGCTGGGCGGGCCACGGCTGCGAGTTCGGCAGTCTCTCCATGGCTGGCCGCAAGGCCGAGGCGACGGCACCCGCGCTGCAGCGCCTGCTGCGGGCAGGCATGATTCCGCTGGGGCGCACCGAGATGGTCGAATT
Source organism: Roseovarius sp. SCSIO 43702 (assembly GCF_019599045.1). Classification (NCBI taxonomy): domain Bacteria; kingdom Pseudomonadati; phylum Pseudomonadota; class Alphaproteobacteria; order Rhodobacterales; family Roseobacteraceae; genus Roseovarius; species Roseovarius sp. SCSIO 43702. The sequence continues at coordinate 1,645,918 of NZ_CP080623.1, read as the reverse complement.
CGCCTTTGGTGGTTGGGGCACGAACGCCGCGCGCGGCACGCCGCGCAATCCCTATGACATGAACACGCACCGCATTCCGGGCGGCTCGTCCAGCGGCTCGGGCGTCGCCGTGGCTGCCGGTCTTTGCCCCGCGGCCATCGGCAGCGACACGGGCGGATCGGTACGCATTCCGGCCAGCCTGACGGGGCTCGTGGGGCTGAAGGTGACCCATGGCCGGATCAGCCTCGAGGGCTGCCTGACGCTGTCGCGAACGCTGGATTCGCTGGGGCCGATGACGCTGTGCGTCGAGGATGCCGCGCTGCTCTACCACGCGATGCGCGAAGATGGGCGTTCCGCCGCGCTTGGCTATAACAGGCAGCGCGCCGAGGGCCGCTGCGTCGCCGTGATGGCGCCGCAGAGTTTTCCCATCGCCGTCACGACCGAGATCGAAGCCGCCTATATGGGCGCGCAGGAGGCGCTACGCGCCGCCGGCGTGCGCCTCATTGAGACCGAACTACCCTTCGACTTTGCCGAATTGACCGAGCTAAACGGCATTCTGATCGCCGCCGAGGCCTATCACGTCCACCGCGCCTATATCCATGACACATCCGTACCGATCAATGATCCTGTGCGGGCGCGGGTGCTGGGCGGCGCATCGGTCAGCGCCTCGGATTACCTCGCCGCGCTCGAGACACGGCAGGCCCATATCGCGCGCTATCGGGACTATATGCAGCGCTTTGACGCGATCCTGACGCCAGGCATTCCGTTTGCCGCGCCGCCGTTGGACGACGTGGACGAATCCGCCGCGCCATTGGCGCAGTTCACCCGCCCGGCCAATTATCTGGCGACCTGCGCGCTGGCGATCCCAACCGGGCTGACGGCAGCGGGCCTCCCGCATGGCGTACAGTTGATGGGCGCGCCCTTCGGCGAAGAGACGATCCTCGCGCTCGGCCGTGCGCTGGAAGAGCGCCTCGCACCGATGCCGCGGCCAGACCTGACGGCCGCGAAGCCGCGAGCCCAGACCCGTGCCTGAGTGCGATCTCATCATCGAGAATGCCCGGCTTCTCGATGGGCTGGGTGGTCCCGAGATTCGCGGCGGCGTCGCAGTGCGCGGCGATACTATCGCCGCTGTGGGGGATCTATCGGAATGGCAGCCGACGCAGCGGATCGACGCGGGCGGTCAATGCCTCGCGCCGGGCTTCATCGACGTGCATACCCATCACGACCGCGCGGCGCTTGATCAGCCCGACCTGCCTTTCGTCGTGTCGCAGGGTGTGACCAGCATTATCGTCGGCAATTGCGGCATCTCGCTGGCGCCACTTGATGCGCCCTCTGCGCTGCCCGAGCCGCTGGCTCTCCTCGGCGGGCGCGAGGTCTATCGGTTTGACAATTTTGCAGCCTACTTCGCGGCGCTTGAGGCGGCCCAGCCCCGGGTCAATGTCGGTGTGCTGGCGGGTCATGGCGTGATGCGGACCCGCGTTATGGATGATGTCGCGCGGCCCGCGACGACCGGTGAGGTCGCGGCCATGTGCGCCCTATTGGACGAGGCGCTGGAGGCCGGCGTTCTTGGCCTCAGCACGGGTCTCGCCTACCCGGTCGCCACCCATGCCCCCACCGCCGAGGTTACCGCCATCGCCCGCCGCCTCGCGGCCCATCCCGGCGCGCGCTACGTCACCCATATGCGCGACGAGCGCGATCAGGTCGCGCAATCGGTGGCCGAGACGCTGCAGATCGGACGCGAGGCGGGCGTTCCGGTCGTCATCTCGCATCACAAATGCATCGGGCGCGCCAATTTCGGCCGGTCGCGCGAGACGCTGGCGATGATCGACACCGCGCTGCGCGAGCAGGATGTGGCACTGGATCAATATCCATACGACGCAAGCTCCACCGTGCTTTTGCCGCACAAGGTCAAGGATGCCGACCGCATCCTCATCGCCGCATCGGACCCTCATCCGGGGGCCGCGGGCCGCTATCTGGACGAGATCGCCACCGAGATGGGCTGCGATGCCGAAGAGGCCGCCCGCCGCCTGATGCCCGGCGTGGCGATCTATTTCCAGATGAGCGAAGAGGACATCACGCGCATCCTGCGCCATCCGCGCGTGATGATCGGCTCTGACGGCATTCCCGGACCGAACGCCCATCCCCGCCTCTGGGGCGCGTTCCCGAGGGTGCTGGGCCGCTACGTGCGCGAGCAGAAGATGCTGAGCCTGCCCGAGGCGGTGCGTCGCATGACCTCGCTGCCCGCGCAGGTCTTTGGCCTCGCGCGGCGCGGACGGCTGCAGCAAGGCTTCTTTGCCGATCTGGTACTCTTCGATCCGGACCGGATCGCGGATCGTGCGGGCTATGCCGATCCGGCCCTGCCCTCGGAAGGTATCATCGACGTCTATGTCAACGGCCGCCCGGTACTGAAGGCCGGCACTGAGGCGCGGCCCGGCCGCGTCCTGCGCCGCGCCTCTCACGCCAGGGCGTGACCCTCGACCTTGCAGACACGGATCATGCGCTCGATCAGTTCGGCCTCGGCGCGTGAGGTCGCGTGCCGCTCGTGGAGCAGGGCCACGATGTCGAATGAGCAGGCCGGCTCGAGCGGGCGCACATGCAGCCCCGGCGTCGATTTGGCCGAGAATTCGTCCACGATGGCGGGACCGACCCCTTCGGCGGCGCAGGCAGCGGCGACCGAGTAGGTATGCACCGAGATCCGCGGCGTATAGTCGCGTCCCTGCCGGTGGAACTCGGCTTCGAGCGCGCGGCCCACGGGCGACTCGCGCTCGAGGCCGATGAGACCGGTGCTGTCCACGTCCGACAGCTGCATCGGACCGCGTGCGGCACTGCCGGGACGGCCCGCGGCCTCGACATAGACCAGCCGCATCCTGCCCACCGGAACGCTGCGCAGCCCCGGCGGCTGCGGCAGCGAAAATGCCACGCCGATATCCAGTCGGTGCGACAACAGACGTTCGAGGATCTGGTCGTAGTGATGGGTGTAGATCTCGCAGGAAAAGGACAGCGCGTCATCACCCATCCGCGCCAGCAGACGGGGCGCGAATCCGACGCCAAGGCTGGGCAGGAAGCCGATGCGCAATGTCCTTTGCGATTGATTTGCGAGCTTCTCACCGAGTGCATTCACGCTATCGAGCGACTTTTGCAGTTGATGACACTCGGCGAAGATCAGATTTGCTTCGTGGGTCGGAACCAGCCTCTGTTTTATCCGATCGAAAAGCTTGAACCCGAGTTGCGATTCCGTATGTTTGAGCGCCTTGCTGAGCGCTGGTTGGGACGTGTGCAACTGGCGCGCGGCCGCACTGATCGAGCCGCTGCGGTAAATCGCGTAGAATATCTCGATCTGTCGAAAATTCATCTGGCAATCGTCTTTCCGGTGACCGACTCCGTCATGAGCCATGGAACGCCGTTCATCTTCCGGCTGAGCCGAGCACTTTCAAGATCGAGAGCAACATTGTCTCTTAAGCATGCTTCGCGTCCATCTCGAGGCGGCTCGGACATCCACGTCGCGCCGGTATCTACGTCGCGCTGATGATGAAGAGCTTGCGCATGTGCTCGTGGATGATCCATTCGCCCGTCCAGCCCTGCGGCAACACCAGAAGATCGCCGGGCCCGATCTCGCGCGCTCTCGAACCGTCGGAATCGCGTACCGTCGCGCGGCCGTGGATGATGTGGCAATACTCCCCCGCCCCGGTGCGGTCGGCGGTGAAATGGCCCGGCGTGCATTCCCAGACACCGATGTTGGTGCGGCCGTCCCCGGAGCTCCAGAGGGTCACGGCCGCCTCCGTCTGCCCCTCGGTCAGGGTCGTGGGTTTCGGGGCGAATTCGCCCGTATCGACTTTCGCAAGATCGCCGAATGTCTCGAGATTAACCATGATCTGTCCTTTCACGCCGATCTCGCCCTCAATACGCAATCCGCAGCGGGCGCGACAGGTCATTTCAAGCCTCCGGCGGGGATATTTCCCGGCAAGAAGAAGGGCGGACCCCGAATTCCCTTCGCGACTCCGGACATACCTGTCTAGAGTTGGCCCGACAGAAGTCCGCGAGGCCCGCCATGACGCCCGCCCCCCGCAGACGCGGCCGCAAGGCCCGACAGGAGACCGGGACGGCCCCCTCGCGCCGGACCGATTACCGCAACCTGCGCAATCCCTTTCCCACCATGAGCGCCTTCCCGGACGACAGGATCGAGGCGATGCACGAGGCGGCGCTCGAGGTGCTGGAACGACTGGGGATCAAGGTGCTTCTCCCCGAGGCCCGCGCGCTTTTCTCGAAAGCGGGCGCGCGTGTCGACCAGGCGGGCGAGATGGTCCGCCTGGGCCGCGATATCGTCGAGGCGGCCGTGGCCCGCGCCCCCCGCGCGATCCATTGCCGCGCCGCCACGCGCGACCGCGACGTGACGCTCGAACTGGGCCGGCTGGTGTTCCAGCCGGGCGCGGGGGCGCCCCATGCCACCGACCTTGCGCGCGGGCGCAGGCCAGGCTGCGAACGCGACTTCCGCGAGCTCGTGACCCTGACCCAGCATTTCGACGTGCTCCACATGGTTCCGCCCCTGGTCGAGCCGCAGGACGTGCCGATGCACCTGCGCCACTACGCCACGCTCGACGCGCAATTCGCGCTGACCGACAAGCTGCCCTTCGTCTTCGCCCGCGGCACGCCCCAGGTCCGGCAGAGCTTCGAGCTCTTGCAGGAATTCCGCGGCCTCTCGGACGCCGAGTTCGCCGCCAACCCGCATTGCTACACGATCATCAACACCAACAGCCCGCGCACCCTCGACATCCCCATGGCGCAGGGGCTAATCGACTTCGCGCGCGCGGGCCAGGTCTCGATCGTGACACCCTTCACGCTCATGGGGGCCATGGCGCCCATCACCGTGGCGGGCGCGATCACGCTCAGCCACGCCGAGGCGCTGGCCGCGATCACCCTCACCCAGCTTGCGCGCCCCGGCGCGCCTGTCTGCTACGGCACCTTCACCTCGAACGTGGACATGAAGACTGGCGCACCGGCCTTCGGCACGCCCGAACACTTCCGCGCCTCGCTGGCCGCGGGCCAACTGGCACGCCGGCTCGGCCTGCCCTGGCGCTGCGCCTCGGGATCGGCGGCCAACATCGCCGACGCGCAGGCGGCGAACGAGACGCAGTTCGCGAACTGGGGCTGCCTTCTGGCCGGGGCCACGGTCATCGTGCATTCCGCCGGTTGGCTCGAAGGCGGGCTGACCGTGTCCTACGAAAAGCTCATCACCGATCTCGAGGTGCTTCAGATGATGGCCGAGCTCTGCACCCCGTCGCCAGCCGATGACGCCGAGATCGCGCTCGACGCGCTGGCCGAGGTGCCGCCGGGCGGGCATTTCTTCGGCACCGGACACACGATGGAGCGCTACCGGACCGAGTTCTACGAGCCCCTCGTGGGCGACTGGTCGAATTTCGGCACCTGGTCCGAGCATGGCGGCATCGACGCCTCGGCCCGTGCGACCGGGCTCTGGCAGGACATCCTTCGCGATGCGCCCGATCCCATCGGCGATCCCGACCGGCTCGCGACCTTTCGCGAGCGCGTGGCCCGGCTTTCGGAGGCGGGAGGCGCGGCTCCGGAAAGCTGACGCATCGGCTCGATGCACCGACGTGGCATCCATCGCGGGCCGACCTGAACGCCGCGCCCCCCATGCGGGGCACCACGTGAAGGAGGCGTTAACCGCCTTCTGCCAAGCTAATGCACCAGACGCGCCCGTCCCCGCCGTCCGCGCGGTGCGCTCGCCGCCTGCACGGCCTCGCGCAGATATCCCACGAAGGCCTGCGCCGCCGCGCTTTCGGCGTGCCGCGCTGCCGGGTGTGCGAGCGCATCGCGTACCGTATCCGGCGTGACCTGGCCCTCGGCGGCGAGCGCCCATTCGAGGAACCCCAAACGCGCCATGGCCTCCGCCTCGGCGCCCAACGTCTCGCTCTCCTCGAGACCGCTCAGGATGCGTGTCATCGTCATGTGTTTTTCTCCCCGACCACACCCCGGGCCGGCTGGGGCGGGGATGAGCTTCGGGGACCAATGCCTTGACAAGTCGGGCATTCTCCGCCGCCACCGCCCCCCGCGGTTTGACGTGATCCCAAGGCTGGTTTCCGGGCTGAGAGGTTGGCCGCATGGCCTGCGACGGGCACCTTCCCGGATCGATCCCGATCCAGTGGCATAACGCCCTGTCGCCCCTCCTTACCGTTGCGGGGGCAGCGCCGGACTTCAACCGGCTTCCCAATTCTCCGACCCCTTTCGGGGGCGGCACCCTAGGATGCGATGACTGTGCCGCGGGCGCTAAACCGGATCAAGACTTCTCTGCACTCGCGCATGAAAAAGGCGGGGCTGCGCATCCCGCAGCCCCGCCCCGACAGGTTTCGCGAACACGCGCCGCGCTCAGTAACCCTTGGGATTTCCTTTGAGAACGATGCCGGTGCCCCCGGCCTTGCCGTCCACCATCCACGTCACCTCGTCGCCGTCGATCATCACATCCCAGCACGCTGACTCCTCGCCGTAATCGAAGCAGAGCTGGTTTTCCTCGACCGACCATTCGCCAGTGTAATCGAGCGCCCGAATCGTGCCGTCCTCGTCATAGAATTCGGCATAGGGACCGCCGCTTTCCATCTCGCCCTCGACGGTGTTGCCGATGATCGTCTCGTTGATCAACTCGGCATCCGCCAAGTCGGCGGCGGCCAGAGGCGTTGCCAGGGCGAAAATTCCTGCGGCCAGACAAACTCGTATCATGTGAACATCTCCTTTTCCGCTACCCTGCAGAAGCTAGGAGAAGCCGGGCCCGGATCAAGCCATCCCCGGCCCGGCGCGTTCAGAACGGCACATCGTCCGCCCCGGTGACGAACCGCGCGACCACCTTCTTCACGCCGGCCTTCTCGAACGCGATCTCGAGCTTGTCGCCCTCGATCCCCTCGATCCGGCCATAGCCGAACTTCTGGTGGAACACGCTTTCGCCGACCGTGTGCGCGCTCACGGCCTGCATGTCGATGACGCTCGACTTGCTCTCGCGGGGCTGGCTCAGGGGCCGCTCGCCTGCCCGCGCCTGAAGCCTTCGCCAACCGGGCGAGTTGTAGGCATCGGCCCGCGCTGCACGCTCCTCGATCCCGCTCGTCATGCCCGCCGCGCCATAGCCACCACCGTAGAGACCGGGCGGCGTCAACACCTCCACATGCTCCTCCGGCAACTCGTCGATGAAGCGCGAGGGCAGCGAGGACTGCCATTGCCCGAACACCCGACGGTTGCCCGCGAAGGAAATGGTGCAAAGCTCCTCGGCCCGCGTGATTCCGACGTAGGCGAGCCGCCGCTCTTCCTCCACGCCCTTGAGACCGTTCTCGTCCATGCTGCGTTGCGACGGGAAAAGCCCGTCCTCCCAGCCCGGCAGGAAGACGGCCGGAAACTCCAGCCCCTTCGCGGCGTGCAGCGTCATGATGCTGACCTTCTCGCCCGCCTCGTCGCTCTCGTTGTCCATGATGAGGCTGACATGCTCGAGGAAGCCTTGCAGGTTCTCGAACCCCTCCAGCGCCTTCACCAGTTCCTTAAGGTTCTCGAGTCGGCCCGGCGCCTCGGGCGTCTTGTCGTTCTGCCACATCTCGGTGTAGCCCGATTCGTCCAGGATGATCTCGGCCAGTTCCATGTGGCTCAGGCTCTTGTCGCCCGTCATCCGACCCCAGCGGCTCAGGTCGACGACCAGCTTGCCAAGCTCTTGCGCACCCTTGCCCTTGATCGCGCCCTGTTCGACCGCGAGAGCCGCGCCATCGACGAGGCTCACGCCGTTCTCGCGCGCGATGCGCTGGATGGTCTGCTGCGCCTTGTCACCCAGCCCGCGCTTGGGCGTGTTCACGATCCGCTCGAAGGCCAGGTCGTCGGCGGGGCTGACCACCAGCCGGAAATAGGCCATGGCATCGCGGATCTCCATCCGCTCGTAGAAGCGCGGCCCCCCGATCACGCGATAGGCCATCCCGATCGTCAGGAACCGATCCTCGAAGGCGCGCATCTGGTGCGAAGCGCGCACGAGGATCGCGATCTCGTCCAGCCCGAAGGCCCGCATCCCGCGCGTGCCCGCCTGCATCGCCTCGATCTCCTCACCGATCCAGCGCGCCTCCTCCTCGCCGTCCCAATGGCCGATCAGGCGCACTTTCTCGCCGCCCTGCGCATCGGTCCAAAGTTCCTTGCCGAGCCGCCCCTTGTTGGCGGAGATCACGCCCCCGGCGGCAGCCAGGATATGCTCGGTCGAGCGGTAGTTCTGTTCGAGCCGCACCACATGCGCGCCCGGAAAGTCCTTCTCGAATCGCAGGATGTTGCCCACCTCGGCCCCTCGCCAGCCATAGATCGACTGGTCGTCGTCGCCCACGCAGCAGATGTTGCGATGCGCGGCGGCCAGAAGGCGCAGCCACATGTATTGCGCGACGTTCGTGTCCTGGTATTCGTCCACGAGGATGTAGCGGAACCACCGTTGATACTGCGCGAGCACGTCCTCGTGGGTCTGGAAGATCACGACCATGTGCAAGAGCAGGTCACCGAAATCGACCGCGTTCAGCTCGCGCAGGCGGGTCTGGTAAAGCGTGTAGAGCGCGACCGCCTTGCCGTCATAGGCGCTGGCTTCGCTCGCAGGCACCTTGTCGGGTGTCCAGGCGCGGTTCTTCCAGTGGTCGATGATGCCCGCCAGTTGCCGCGCGGGCCACCGCTTGTCGTCGATGCCCGCGGCCTGCACCAGTTGTTTCAGAAGCCGAAGCTGATCGTCGGTGTCGAGAATGGTGAAGTTCGACTTGAGCCCCACAAGCTCGGCGTGACGCCGCAGGAGTTTCACGCAGATCGAATGAAACGTCCCCAGCCACGGCATCCCCTCGACCGCCTCGCCCAGGTGCCGGCCCACCCGCGTCTTCATCTCGCGTGCGGCCTTGTTGGTGAATGTCACCGCCAGGATCTCGTTGGGGCGCGCGGCCCCGGTGTTCAGAAGATGCGCGATCCGGCTGGTCAGCGCCTTGGTCTTGCCCGTCCCCGCCCCCGCAAGCATGAGGACCGGCCCATCGAGCCGCTCCACCGCCTCGCGCTGCGCGGGGTTGAGATCGTCGAGATAGGGCATCGGACGCGCGGCCATCGCCCGCGCAGAGAGGGAGGCCCCCTCGAAGGCATCTGAATCGCTGAAATCGCTCATGGCCGCCATCCTACCCGCGCCGTGCGGCGAGTTAAAGAAAATGTTCCGCTATTGTTCCCGCCCTGGACGCCGCCCGCGCTTCTTCTTGCCCGAAATATCCTGGGGTGAGCCGTGAAAGCCCTCGGGCTTTCACGGTGAGGGGCAACGCCCCTCCTTCCCCGGTTGCCACTGGCGCGGACCCCGGCGCATCACGCGCGAGATGTTTCGAGAAAACCTTCTCAGGCGCCGGCTTTCGCCTCCACCTCTTCGGCCAGGGCCTCGGCGCGGGCCGCGATCTCGGCCAGCGCATCGCTCACGCCGTCGGGCAGGACCGGCACCTCGATCCGCTGCGCCTCGGGCGGCGGCGCGTCGCGCAGCCGCGCCAGCTCGGCATCCCGTTCGGCCAGCTTGTCCTCGGCCTCGCGCAGCTTGTCCTGCATGCCCGCGGTCTTGTCGGCCAGCATCAGCCCCGCCATCAGAAGCATCCGCGCCTCGGGAATCCGGCCGATCTGCGCGGCAAGAACCGTCGCCTCCTCGTCCAGCATCTTCGCGGCGGTGTGCAGGTAATGCTCCTCGCCCTCCTGGCAGGACACCTCGAACTTGCGGCCTCCGATCTCGATCTCGACTTCGGGCATCAGGCATCCTCCGTTTCGGCATCACCGGTCTCGCCGCCGGTGTCGAGCGTGCGGTCGAGCTCGGCCAGCACCAGGTCCATCTCGGCGCGGTCCGCGGCCCGAGCGGCGCGCAGACCCTCGAGCTCGGCCATCATCGCCTTGTTGATCAGATGCGGCTCGACCACGCCCGTTTCATTGGCCTCGCGCAGCGCGGCGTTGTTGTCGCGCAGTTGCTGGTTGGCGAGCCTCAGCGCCTGGAGCTCGGTGTCCATGCGCCGCATCGCGTCGCGGCGTTCGGTCTCGGATTTCTCCCGCGCCCCGCTCGACGCGGCGCCCTCTTCCTCGAGCTTGCGCAGCTTCGCGCTCAGTGCCTTCACCCGTTCCTCGAGCTGAGCATTGGCCAGCCGCTCCTCCTCGAGATCACGGCGAAGCTGTTCCGTCTCGCCCGTCTCGGGCGCGTCCTCCGCCGGCGCGGCCTGCATCTTCTCGAGCCCCTGCCCGATCCGGTCGAGTGCGGCCATGATGCGCCCCTGTAGCGCGTCCGTCTCGCTCATCTCTCCTCGTCCCCTCGATCATTATTCTGTCTCTTGACACTTCCGGGCGCGAATCGCGCCCGGCACCCGTATGGGTCAACTCTACCCAAAGCCTGCCAAAATTGCGCGCCTTATGCAAAGCGGGCGCCGCGCCGCGACGGCAGAGGTTGAACTTTGGCCGGGTGCTGGTATTCACGCTCCATCTGATCCCACCCTGCCAGAGGATGCCTGCCCGTGGATATCGCTGCCCTCCGCTCCGCCAACCCCGATCACTGGATGCGCGCCGCCGCCATCCGCGCGCTCACGCTGGATGCGGTGAACGCAGCCAATTCGGGCCATTCCGGAATGCCGATGGGCATGGCCGACGTGGCGACCGTGCTCTACGAGAAGCACCTGAAATTCGACGCCGGCGCGCCCCAGTGGCCCGACCGGGACCGCTTCATCCTTTCCGCCGGGCACGGCTCGATGCTGCTCTACTCGCTGCTGCATCTCACGGGCCACGAAGGAATGGAGATCGACAAGATCAAGGCCTTCCGCCAATGGGGCGCACCCACGGCGGGCCATCCCGAGAACTTCCTTCACCCCGCGATCGAGACCACGACGGGCCCCCTGGGACAGGGCATCGCCAACTCCGTGGGCTTCGCCATCGCCGAGGAACACCTGCGCGCCCGCCACGGGGCCAAGCTCGTGGATCACCATACATACGTGATCGCCGGCGACGGCTGTCTGATGGAGGGCGTGAGCCAGGAGGCCATCACCCTCGCCGGCCGCCTGCGGCTGGGCAAGCTCGTGGTGTTCTGGGACAACAACGACATCACCATCGACGGCAAGGTCTCGCTCGCCGACGACACCGACCAGGTCAAGCGGTTCAAGTCCGCCGGATGGCACGTGCAGGAGATCGACGGCCACGATCCCGATGCGATCGACGCGGCCATCACGGCGGCGAAGAAATCCTCGAAACCCTCGATGATCGCCTGCAAGACGCACATCGCCCTGGGCCACGCGGCGCAGGACACGTCCAAGGGCCACGGCGCGCTGACCGACGACGATCAGCTCGTGGCGGCCAAGGAGGCCTATGGCTGGAACTATGGCCCCTTCGAGGTTCCCGGGGAGGTGAAATCGCAATGGGAAGAGATCGGCCGCCGCGGCCGTTCCGAGCGCGAGGCGTGGGAAGGTCGGCTGTCGGAAGCGTCCGAGCGCCGCCAGGCCGAATTCGCCCGCATCATGGCGGGCGACGCGCCCAAGCAGCTTTCGGCGCGGATCAAGGCTCTCAAGAAACAGGTGAGCGAGGAGGCCCCCAAGGTCGCCACGCGCAAGTCGTCGGAAATGGTCCTCGAGGTGGTGAACCCGGTGATGCCCGAGACGCTGGGCGGCTCGGCCGATCTCACCGGCTCGAACAACACCAAGACCGGCGACCTGGGCATCTTCGACATCGGCAGCCGGAAAGGCCGCTACATCCATTACGGGATCCGCGAGCACGGCATGGCGGCGGCGATGAACGGCATGGCGCTTCATGGCGGCATCCGGCCCTATGGCGGCACCTTCATGTGCTTCACCGACTACGCTCGCCCCGCCATGCGCCTCGCGGCGCTGATGAAGGTGCCCACGGTCTTCGTCATGACCCATGACAGCATCGGCCTCGGCGAGGACGGCCCGACGCACCAGCCGGTCGAACACCTGGCGATCTCGCGCGCGACGCCCAACACCATGGTGTTCCGCCCCTGCGACACGGTTGAAACGGCAGAGGCTTGGGAAATCGCGCTCACGTCCAAGGAGACGCCCTCGGTCCTGTCGCTGACCCGGCAGGGGCTCAAGACGCTTCGGACGCAGCACAAGACCAAGAATCTCACCGCGCAGGGCGCCTATGTGCTGGCCGAGGCCGAGGGCAAGCGGCAGGCCATTCTGCTTGCCACCGGCTCCGAGGTCGAGATCGCCATGGCCGCCCGCGACATGCTTCAGGCCGAGGGGATCGGCACCCGCGTCGTTTCGATGCCCTGCTGGGAACTCTTCGAGCAGCAGGACGAGAGCTATCGCAAGCGCGTGCTGCCGGGTGGCTCTGCGGTGCGCGTGGGCGTCGAGGCCGCGGTGCGCCAGGGGTGGGACCGCTGGCTCTGCGGCGAACGTGGACGCGAGGCGCGCGCCGGCTTCGTGGGTATGGAGAGCTTCGGCGCATCAGCTCCCGCGGAAACGCTCTTCGAAAAGTTCGGCATCACGCCCGAGGCCGTGGCCGGAAAGGTCAAGTCACTGCTGTGATACCCTATGGGGCGCCCGCCACAGGCACGCGCTCCAATCATCTTTTCGTCCTTGCGTTCTCTCCGGAGTCCCGGGCAGGAATCTCTAGGGCGCTCAGGCGTCGGCCCAGAGCGCCCACATCGCGAAGAGCGGCGTGTCGCCCGACCGCATCGCATGCAGGATACCCGGCGGGTTGTAGAAGGTTCCGCCGATGCCCGGCGTGAACCACGTCACCCCGTCCTGGCTGAACTCTCCCTCGCTCAGCACGAGGTAGGTCTCTTCCGGCGGATGGGTGTGATCCGGGTAGCGCACGCCCGGAGCGAGAAGCGATACACCAAGCGAAACCCGCTCATTCGGAACCAGCCCGCCGGGCCCCACGATCATCGCGTTCGCGTGGCCCTCGTGATAGGCCGCGTTGGCATTCGTGGTGTCCCCCGTGCGCTTGTACCACGCAAGCGCCGGCTCGAGGGCGAGAAAGGCGGCGACGAGCTCTCGCAGGCTTTCCTCCTCGAATCGTTCGCCTTGCGGCACCTCGGAAAGCTGTCCGCACACCGGAAGCCGCGTGCCCGGTCGCTCGCGCATCGCCGGGGGGCGGTCGATGGCCGCGAAAATCCGCTCCAGCGAGCGTTCCGCGCGCGGATCTTCCACGTGCCGTGCATAAGCGACCTGTGCCGCATCGAGCAGTTTTTCGGCCTTCTCCTGCGTGTTCATCCGCGCTTTCTCCCCTGTCGTCGCGCCGGCCGGGCCCGCGATCTTCTCCGCGTGCCGCGTCCTCATTGAATGACGTATGTCATGCGCTATTGGACTTTCGCCCGCCTGCGCCATAAATGCAAAGAGGGATATGATCTCCGGGGGTGGCCGGTGCCGCAAGACTTCGTCAATCTCATCAAGCTCAGCGTCGGCACCGAGACCGTCGACGACCTGATCCGATGGCAGACCTCCCGCGCGGCCGAACGCGAGGACGGCCTGCCGCGCCACGTCACCCGCATGTGGCCCCGGCGCGACGCCGAAGTGCTTGCGGGCGGCTCGATCTACTGGGTCATCCAGGGGTTCGTCCAATGCCGTCAGCGGATTCTGCGTCTTGACGAGGTCACGGGGCAGGACGGTATCCGGCGCTGCGGCATCGTTCTCGATCCGGCAATCACCCGCACCACGGCCGCGCGCAAGCGCCCCTTCCAGGGATGGCGCTATCTCGACGCGGCCGATGCGCCTGCCGACCTGTCGGGAGTTGGCGACGGAGACGACTCGCTGCCGCCCGCGCTCTCCGCCGCGCTGGCCGATATCGGCGTGATCTGAAGATCTTGCCCGGATCACGTGCCGAAAACCGCGCGTCCGGGTGATGTATGCAGGCAACACTCCGCGCATTATCATTTTTTCGCTTGGAACTTGCGTGAAAAACACCCAGTTGATCGGGTATCGGTAATCGCCGAAGGATAGCGGTTCCGCGCGGAATTTCCGCGAGGGGCCAAATGCCCGGCCATAAGGATCGGGCGACAGAGAAACGATTGAACGGAGGACATCTCCAATGTTGAGAACACTGACAGCACTTCCCGCCCTCGCCGCGGGTCTCGCTTTTTCCGCACCGGCTCTCGCCGGCAATCTCGACGAACCCGTTGCAGAGGCGCCCGTTATCGTCGCACCGGCACCCGTCGCACCCGTTTCGCCCAACTGGACCGGCTTCTACGGCGGTGCTGAACTGGGCTACGGCAACATCGACACCAATGCACCCGGCGTCAGCGGCAATGACGGCGTCGTCGGCGGTCTGATCGCCGGTTACGATTACGACTTCAACAACGGCTTCGTGCTGGGTGGCGGTGTCGACTATGACTGGACCGACATGGGTCTGACTGCCGGCGGTGTCACCGCCGACGTCGACAGCATCCTCCGCGTCAAGCTGCGCGGTGGTTACAAGATCGGTAACGGCCTGCTCTATGCAACCGGCGGCTGGGCTCAAGTCGACACTCCCGGTGGCGACGAAGACGGCTATGTGGTCGGCGCGGGCTACGAGCACATGATCACCGACAACATCAGCCTCGGCGGCGAAGTCCTGTATCACGAGTTCGAGAACGTCACCGGCACGACCAACGATGTCGACGCGACGACCGTTCAAATGCGCGCGGCCTTCCGCTTCTGATAGCGGATAGACCCGAGCTATTGATCTGACGAGAACCGGCCCGCTTATGCGCGGGCCGGTTTTTTCATGCTGTCAGCACGGTGCAGCACCGGTTCTCGCCCCACCGGCATCGTGAACCTGCGGCCCTGCGTCGTTGGTGCGCATGACAGGCTCTTCGTCGCCATCGCGGTTTTCGGGTCGGCGCACGACCCGACTCAGTAGTGCGGCGGCCGCTCGTCACCCAGCACCACGCCTCCCGACCCCTCTGCCGCGCGCTCGCGTTCGCGCACCATCAGGCGGTCGACGAAAAGGCGCAGCCGGTCCAGCTCACACTGCTGGCGCGCCACCTCGTCCGACAGGTCGTCCACCTGCCGCGTAAGATGCGCGATCTTTTCCTCGATCTCGGTCATGGCACCGCCTTTACGCCCATCGCCTCTGCGCGGCAAGCGGCGCCTTGCCCCCCCTGCGCCCATCCGCTATCCCGCATCCGACCGGAACCCCCGAGGACCGCCACCATGGCCAAAGACAAGAAAGCCCCCCGCCCCAAGGCCGCGACGCCCAAGGGCTTCCGCGACTATTTCGGCGCCGAGGTCACGGGCCGCCAGCGAATGCTCGCGCGGATCGCGGAGGTCTATCATCGCTACGGCTTCGACGCGCTCGAGAGCAGCGCTGTCGAGACGGTCGAAGCGCTGGGCAAGTTCCTTCCCGACGTGGACCGCCCCAACGAGGGCGTCTTCGCCTGGCAGGAGGCAGACGAGGACGGCCAGGGTGACTGGCTCGCGCTGCGCTACGACCTGACGGCACCGCTGGCGCGCGTCTATGCGCAGCACCGCAACGACCTGCCGACGCCCTACCGCCGCTATGCGATGGGCCCCGTCTGGCGCAACGAGAAGCCTGGGCCAGGCCGCTTTCGGCAGTTCTACCAATGTGATGCCGATACTGTGGGGAGCGCCTCCATGGCCGCGGACGCCGAGATCTGCGCCATGCTCGCCGACACACTCGAAGCCGTGGGGATCGAGCGCGGCGACTACGTGGTGCGCGTGAACAACCGCAAGGTGCTGAACGGGGTGCTCGAGGCGATGGACCTCACCAACGACGCGCAGCGCGACGCGGTCCTGCGCACCATCGACAAGTTCGACAAGGTCGGCGAGGACGGGGTGCGCCAACTTCTGGGCAAGGGACGCAAGGACGCCTCGGGTGCCTTCATCGACGGCGTGGGCCTCACCGACGATCAGGCCGGCCCGGTCATTGCCTTCCTCACCTCGCGCGGTGAAAGCGCGACGGAAACCCTCGACAACCTGCGCGGGGCAATCGGCGCCTCCGTGACCGGTGCCGAGGGCGTGCAGGAACTCGAACAGATCGCCGCCCTCCTCGATGCACAGGGCTACGGCCCCGACCGCATCGTCATCGACCCCTCCGTCGTGCGCGGCCTCGGCTACTACACCGGCCCCGTCTACGAGGCAGAACTCACCTTCGAGATTCTCGACGAGAAGGGCCGCACACGGCAATTCGGCTCTGTTGCAGGCGGCGGACGCTATGACGACCTGGTGAAACGCTTCACCGGTCAGGCCGTCCCGGCCACCGGAGTCTCGATCGGCGTCGACCGTCTGCTGGCCGCGCTGGCCGCGAAGGGCCGCACCGAGACAGTCGAGCGCGGCCCCGTCGTCGTCACCGTGATGGACCGCTCACGCATGGCCGACTACCAGGCCATGGTCGCCGAGTTGCGGCAGGCGGGAATCCGCGCCGAGGTCTACCTGGGCAATCCGAAGAATTTCGGCAACCAGCTCAAATATGCCGATCGCCGCGCCTCTCCCGTCGCCATCATCGAAGGCACCGAAGAGCACGAGCGCGGCGTCGTGCAAATCAAGGACCTGATCCTCGGGGCCGAGATCGCGCGCGACGCGACCCTCGAGGAGTGGAAGGAGCGCCCCTCACAGTTCGAGGTCGCGCGCGCGGATCTGGTCGCGAAGACCCGCGAGATCCTCGAAAGCCACGGCTGATGCCCACCCGCGCCGCCATCCTGGCCGAGGCCGCGCGCCTGCGCGCGCATTTCGAGGCACTCGGCGCGCAGCCGGTCGAGACGACCGTCTTGCAGCCCGCCGAGACGTTGCTCGATCTCTATGGCGAGGACATCCGCGCGCGCGCCTATGTCACCTCCGACGCGCTCCGCGGCGAACAGATGTTGCGGCCGGATTTCACCGTCCCGGTGGTGCAGATGCACATGGAGCATGGCGCGGAGCCCGCGCGCTATACCTACGCGGGCGAGGTCTTCCGCCGGCAGGAAAACGACGCCGACCGCGCCAACGAATATATCCAGGTGGGCTTCGAGATCTTCGCCCGCGAACGACCCGCCGAGGCCGATGCCCAGGTCTTCGCCGCCATTCACGAGATCCTGGCGCCCCTCGCGCTCACGCCCGCCACGGGCGATATCGGCATCCTCATGGCCGCCGTCGAGGGGATCGACACCACCGAACGCCGCAAGGCAGCCCTTCGGCGTCACATCTGGCGGCCCCGCCGGTTCCGCGCGCTTCTGGACCGCTTCTCGGGTCGCGCGCCGTTGCCGGCCGCGCGCGCGGCGCTTCTTGCTGCCGCTGACCCCTTCGCGAAGGCCGGCACCCTCATCGGCTTGCGCAGCCGGGCCGAGATCGAGGCCCGCATCGAGGCGCTGCGCGAGGATGCCGAGGCGGCGCCCATCTCCGAGAACGACCTCGCCCTGCTCGAGGCGCTTCTCGCCGTGCGCGGCTCGTCCACCGATGCGCTCGAACGGCTTCGCGACATCGCGGTCGACCTGCCCGCCATAGCGCCCGCCGTCGAGCGTCTGGCCCAGCGGCTCGACGCGCTCGCGGCGCATGGGATCGATACCGCCACCCTGTCCTTCGAGGCGTCCTTCGGGCGGAGCCAGATGGAGTATTACGACGGCTTCGTCTTCGGATTCACCGCCCGCGCGCGCCCCGATCTGCCCCCGGTCGCCACCGGCGGCCGCTATGACGCGCTCACCCGTCAGCTTGGGGGCGGACGCGAGATCCCGGCGGTAGGCGGCGTGATCCGGCCGGGACTCTCGCTCGAACTGGGGGGTGGCGCATGACGGTGAAACTCGGCGTGCCCTCGAAGGGCCGGCTCATGGAAAAAACCTTCCACTGGTTCGCCGAGCGCGGCATCCACCTCGCACGGGCAGGGTCGGAGCGCGAATACGCGGGCCGGGTCGAGGGGATCTGCAACCTCGAACTCGTCCTCCTCTCGGCGGGCGAGATCCCGCGCGAGCTTGCCGCGGGGCGCATCCACCTGGGCGTGACCGGCACCGATCTCGTGCAGGAGAAACTCGCGGCGTGGGACAGCCGGGTCGAGACGCTGGCCGAACTGGGCTTCGGCCATGCCGACCTCGTGCTCGCCGTGCCGCGCGCATGGGTCGACGTCTCGACGCTCGACGATCTCGACGCGGTCGCCGCCGCCTTCCGCGCGGAACATGGCCACCGCCTGCGCATCGCGACCAAGTATCATCGCCTGACCCGCGATTTCCTGCGCGCGGGCGGCGTGGCCGATTACCGCCTCGTCGACAGCCAGGGCGCGACCGAGGGCACGATCAAGAACGAGACCGCCGAGGCCATCGCCGACATCACGTCCACCGGCGACACGCTGCGGGCCAATCACCTCAAGCTGCTCGATGACGGGCTCATCCTGCGCAGCCAGGCCACGCTTTTCCGCGCACGCGGTGCCGACCTCGACGATGCCGACCGCGCGACGCTTTCCGAAATCGTCCGCCGCGTCGGCTGAGCGATCGAGGAACCTGCGCCCCGCCCTCGTTGTTTGCCCCGAAAGGCTACGACGGAGGATATCATGGCTCTTTCACGCACCAGCGTTTCCAACGGCCCCGGCTCGCCCGAGGTCATCGGTATCTACGACGAGGACACGGGCAGCATCCAGTATATCGCCGCCTGCCCCGAAACGCGCGAGGCCGCGCTCATCGACGTGGTGATGGGCTTCGACCCGCAATCTGCCAGCACCGACGCCTCGGGCGCCGACGCCATCGTCGATCTGGCGCAGTCCGAAGGCTTCACCATCACGCATGTGCTCGACACGCACCCCCATGCCGATCACCTCATGGCGTCCCATTACCTTGCCCGGAAGCTCGGGGTGCCGAACGCCATCGGCGCCAAGCTGCCCGACATCGCCGAGCTCTGGCGCGACTACTACAACCTGCCCGACGCGTTCGAACCTTCAGGCGATTTCACCCATCTTTTCGAAGATGGCGACACGTTCAAGATCGGCAACCTGCCCGTGCGGGTGATGTTGTCGGACGGGCACACGCTCGGCTCGATCACCTACGTGGTGGGCGACGACGCGGCCTTCGTGCACGATACGTTCATGCAGCCCGACATCGGCACCTCGCGCGCCGACTTCCCGGGTGGTACGGCCGACGACCTCTACACGTCGCTCATGGAAATCCTCGAGCTTCCGGACCACACCCGCCTCTTCATCGGGCACGACTACGGCGGTGACGGGCGCGGCCCGGCGTGGGAATCGACCGTGAAGGAGCAGCGCCGCCACAACGCCCATATCGGTGGCGGCACCTCGCGCGAGGACTACATCTCGCTGCGCGAGGCCCGCGACCGCACGCTGGCCCTGCCCGACCGGATGCTGCACGTCCTCCAGATGAACCTCCGCGCCGGCCAGGCGCCCGCCCCCGAGGATGATGGCAACAGCTACCTCAAGGTCCCGCTCAACCGCTTCTGATGGTTCCCGCGCCGGTCGGGCGAAAAATCCCCGGCCGGCGGAACCAGGAGCACTCACGCGAGGTTGGACCCCAGTAACGCAATCGTGAGAACCACGAGAGATCGAGGACCAAATGTACAACATCTTTTATCTGATCGGATTGATCGTGGTGATACTCGCCATTCTCAATCTGGTGGCTTGAATCAGCGGGAGAGGATCATGAGCAAATCAACAGCAGAAGACGTGAAGGCCGAGGCGAAATCGGCCAAGGACGATCTCACGAAAGCCGCGCGCGACGCGGCGAAAGACGCCAAGCACGGTATCCAGGAAGAGGCCCGGCGACGTGCCGAGGGCGCCAAGGAAGGCGTCGCGGACGAGGTCCAA
The DNA here is from genome assembly GCF_019599045.1 of Roseovarius sp. SCSIO 43702. Classification (NCBI taxonomy): domain Bacteria; kingdom Pseudomonadati; phylum Pseudomonadota; class Alphaproteobacteria; order Rhodobacterales; family Roseobacteraceae; genus Roseovarius; species Roseovarius sp. SCSIO 43702. The sequence continues at coordinate 1,626,223 of NZ_CP080623.1, read as the reverse complement.
GACGTGGCCTCGGGCCTGCGCAAGGCCGCCGACGACATGCGCGACGGCTCCCCGCAGGAGCGCACCATCGGCCAGCTTGCCAGCGGGCTCGCCGACATCTCGGACGCGATCCGCGACAAGGATCTGGGCCAGGCCGCCAATGAACTCGGCGCCTTCGCCAAGCGCAATCCGCTTCTTTTCCTTGGCGGCGCGGCCCTCGCCGGTTTCGTGGCCACACGCTTCGCGACGGCCTCGGCACGCCGCGATGACGGCGACGGCACAAGCCATACCGCGGGCGAGGCCCGTCACACCGCCCCGGCCGCGCCCCGCACGCCGGCCACCCCCACCACACAAGGCCAGCAGCCGGGAGGCCGTTCATGAGCGATCCGACACATAACAAATCGACAACCGAAATCCTGAGCGACGCGCTCAACCACGTGAGCGCCCTCGTCCGCAAGGAAGTGGACCTCGCGCGGGCCGAGATTTCGGAAAACCTGAACAAGGCCGGCGTCGCCGTGGGCCTCATCGCGGGCGCGCTCATCGTGGCGCTCGTCTCGCTCAACGTCCTCGCGGCGGCGCTCGTCGCGGCCCTGACCAACGCAGGTCTGGATGCCGGGTGGAGTTCGCTCATCGTGGGCGTGGTACTGGCGGTGATCGCGCTGGTGATGGTCGGCAAGGGTCTCAATGACCTCAAGCTGAGCAGCCTCGCCCCGACGCGCACGACCGAGAACATCAAGCGCGACGCGCAGGCAGTCAAGGAGTCCTACAATGACAAGTGACACGAGATCAGCAGCGGAAATCGAACGCGAAATCGAACGCGAGCGCGAAGGGCTTCGCGACTCCATCGACGGGTTGCAGGATCGCCTCTCCTTTAACGGCATCGTGCGGCAGGTGGGCGACCAGGTCCGCGAACATGGCGGCGACGTGGGCCGTTCCATCGCCCGCTCGGTGCGCGAGAACCCCCTCGCCCTCACGCTGACGGGCGTGGGCCTCGCCTGGCTTATCCTCGGCAACCGCGACAGCGGATCAAGCCGGTCGCAGACCTATGCGCCCGACTACGGCACGCGCGGCACGCCCGGCGATACCCGTAGGCCAGTTCCCGATCGCGACCACCAGCGCTCCAGCACGCCTTCCCGGCTCGAAACGAGGGGAAGCGCGCAAGGCGGCCCCGGCACCGTCGCGACCACCGGCACCTCCCGTGGCACCGCGTCGCGCTCCGCGCCTTCATGGGCACGCGACTGGGACCGCGACGAGTTGGGAAGCGACGATGATGGCAGCTCGGTCGGTCAGCGCCTGTCCGATGCGGGCGACGCGGTGAAGGACACCGCGCACTCCGCGAAGAAGGGCGTTGAATCGGCCGCCGACAGCGTTTCGTCCAGCGCCGCCTCGGCACGCGACAGCGTCGCGTCTACGGCCGAGGATGCGCGCGACCGGGTGGCAGACACGGCGCAATCCGTGCGCGACAGCGCCGGTAACGTCTGGCGCAGCGCCGCGCATCGTACCGAAGCGATGAAACGCCGCGTGCTTGAAGGCACGGAAGATCTTTCCGACGAAGCGCGCAAGCGCATCGCCTCTGCCCGCCTCCGCGCCCTCGAAGCCAAGGAAGAGGCCGCGCGCCGCCTCAATCGCGGCGCCGACCAAGTGGCGGATTTCTACGACGAGCATCCGCTCGTTGCCGGAGCGCTGGCTTTCGCGGTCGGTGCGGCCATCGCGGGCGTTCTGCCCCGAACCCGCTTCGAGGACGAGAATATCGGCCGGTATAGCGACGATCTCTACGACGAGGCCGAGCGTATCTACGAAGAGGAAGTCGAAAAGGCCAGGAAGGTTGTGCAGGCCGGCGTCGACGAGGCCCGCAACGTGGCCTCCGAGATGAAGGAAAACGCCGATGACGCGGCCCCTGGCGACAAGACCGCCACCAAGGCTGCCGCCGACAAGGCCAAGTCCGCCGCGGGCCGCGTCGCGGATGCGGCGAAGTCCAAGGCCGAAGACGAGAAGCTCGGCGACGTGAAGGACGACGTCAAGAAAAGCTGACCTTCGCGCGGGCGGACCTCTCTCAGGGGGTTCGCCCGCGCCCCGACCCTTCCCGAACATACAGGATCGCCTGATGGCACGTGGCCGCCACGCTGAAACCCCCACCGACATTCCCGCCGCCGGCTGGAAGGACATCGCCTTCCGCGTCAAGGACGAGATCGCCGCCGACCGCGTAAGCCTCATTGCCGCCGGGGTAGCGTTCTACGCGCTTCTCGCACTTTTCCCGGCGATCACGGCCCTTCTGGCCATCGGTGGGCTGATCGTCGAACCTTCGCAGATCGTCACCGTGCTAGACGAGCTGACCGCGATCATGCCCGAGGACGTGGCCTCGATCATCCTCGACCAGGCCGAGAAGGTAGCCGGCTCCCGCGAAGGCGGGCTCGGCCTCGCCGCGGTCCTCGGCATCGTGCTTGCGCTCTACTCGGCGTCCAAGGGCGTCGGCAGTCTCATCGAAGGTCTCAACGTCGCTTACGACGAAGAGGAGACACGCAATTTCATCTGGCTCAAGGTCATCACCTTCGGCCTGACACTCGCGCTCATCCTCGGCGTCGTTCTGGCCATCATTCTCATGGTGGCGGTGCCCGCGGCCCTGTCCTTCGTCGAGCTTGGCTCGCGTGTCGAGATGCTGGTCACGGGCGCAAGCTGGCTCCTGATGCTCGTTCTCGTGGCGGTGGCCCTTGCGCTTCTCTATCGCTTCGGCCCCGACCGCGATCAGCCCGAATGGTCCTGGCTCTCGCTCGGCTCGGTTCTGGCTTGCGTGCTCTGGCTTGTCGCCTCCATCGGCTTCGCGCTCTACGTCTCGAATTTCGGCTCGTATAACGAGAGCTTCGGCTCTCTCGCCGGGGTGATCGTGCTGCTCATGTGGCTGTGGCTCTCGGCCTTCGTGGTCCTCATGGGCGCCGAATTCAATGCCGAACTCGAGGCGCAGACACGCTATGACACGACCGTGGGACCCGATGAGCCGATGGGTGAACGCGACGCCGAGAAGGCCGACAATCTCGGCGAAACGGCCGGTTGAAGGCCCGCGTCCGGCTCAGTAATCCTGCACGTCCCACACGCCGTCGAGGCTCTTGATCGCGCCCTTGATCTGGGGATTGACCGCGAATTCGCGGCCCGCGTCCATCTCCACCTCGCCGGGCAGGCCGTCATCCATCAGGCAGAAATGCACCGGTCCGCGCGCCGCGTTCCGCGCGGCCTCCTGCGCGCGGTCCAGCACGCTTGCCACGGTCGCGATCGCGTGCGGAGTCTCGATATAGATGCGCAGGCCCATGGCCCCCGCTCCGGCGACCACGATGTCGATGGGCTGCACCGACCGGGCAAGGAGCTTGAGCTGATCCGCCTCGTTCACTGCCTCGACCGTCACGACGATCTGCATCCCCGTTTCCAGGTATTCCCGCGCATTCTCGAGCGTCTCGGAGAACATCGTCACCTCGAACCCACCCGTCACGTCGCTCATCTGGACGAAGGCAAAGCGGTTGCCCCGCGCCGACTTGCGCTCCTGCCGGCCGGCCACGACACCGGCCATCTTCACCACTTGCGGCGCGTGGCGCACAAGCTCGGTCACCTCGTCGAGCGTCTTCACCTCGCTCCGCCTGAGCGCGCCCATGTAATCGTCGAGCGGATGCCCGGAAAGGTAGAACCCCACCGCCTTGAACTCCTCGGTCAGCCGCTCGGCGGGCAGCCAGTCATCGACCGGCACGATCCGCGGCTCGGGCAGGTCGTCGCCCGCCTCGCCAAAGAGCGACACCTGGTCGGAATTGCGCTGCTCGTGCACGGCGGCCGAGTAATTCATCAGCGCTTCGACGCTTCCGAAGACCCGCGCGCGGTTGCGGTCAAGCTCGTCGAACGCCCCCGCCCGCGCCAGCATCTCCAGCGGTCGCTTCCCGATGCGCTTCAGGTCGACGCGCCGGGCGAAATCGAAGAGCGTCGCGAAGGGCCTCTCGACGCCGCCCTCGTGCCGCCCCTCGACGATGAGCTTCATGGCCTCCACACCCACGTTCTTGAGCGCGCCCAGCCCGTAATGCAGCACACCACCCTTCACCATGAACCGCGCATCCGAACGGTTCACGCAAGGCGGCACCCAGGGCAGGTCGAGGCCCTTCTTCACCTCCTCGAAATAGACGGCGAGCTTGTCGGTCAGATGGATGTCGCAATTCATGACGCCCGCCATGAACTCGACCGGGTGGTTCGCCTTGAGCCACGCGGTCTGGTAGCTCACCACCGCGTAAGCTGCGGCATGAGACTTGTTGAAGCCGTAATTCGCGAACTTCTCGAGAAGGTTCCAGACCTCGAGCGCCTTGGCGTCGTCCACGCCGTTCTTCTTCGCCCCGGCAATGAACTTGGGGCGCTCCGCGTCCATCGCCTCCTTGATCTTCTTGCCCATCGCGCGGCGCAGCAGGTCGGCGCCGCCAAGGCTGTAGCCCGCCATTTCCTGCGCGATCTGCATCACCTGCTCCTGGTAGACGATGATGCCCTGCGTTTCGTCGAGGATATGGTCGATGCTCTCGTGCAGCGTGTCGCGTTCCGAGATCCCGTTCTTGACCTCACAGAACTTCGGGATGTTCTCCATCGGTCCGGGCCGGTAGAGCGCGACCAGCGCGATGATGTCCTCGATGCAGTCGGGCTTCATGCGCTTGAGCGCGTCCATCATGCCCGAACTTTCCACCTGGAACACCGCCACGGTGCGCGCCTTGGCGTAAAGCGCATAGGTCTTCTCGTCATCGAGCGGGATCTGCCCGATATCGTTCTCGGCGCCCTCGAAGGGCTCGTAGATCGTGCTGCCGTCCTGCGCGACATGCAGGTCGCGCCCCTCGCCGTGGATCTGCTCGATCGCGTTCTGAATGACGGTCAGCGTCTTGAGGCCCAGGAAGTCGAACTTCACGAGACCCGCCTGCTCGACCCATTTCATGTTGAACTGCGTCGCCGGCATGTCCGAGCGCGGATCCTGGTAGAGCGGCACGAGCTCGTCGAGCGGACGATCCCCGATGACCACGCCTGCGGCATGGGTCGAGGCGTTCCTGAGCAGACCTTCCACCTTCATCCCGTATTGCAGCAGCCGGTCCACGACCTCCTCGCGCTTGGCTTCCTCGCGAAGCCGGTCCTCCTGGACAAGCGCCTGGCTGATGCTTACGGGCTTCACCCCCTCGACGGGGATCATCTTCGAGAGGCGATCCACCTGACCGTAAGGCATCTGCAGCACGCGCCCAAGGTCGCGCACGGCGGCCTTCGACAGAAGCGCGCCGAAGGTGATGATCTGCCCCACCCGGTCGCGGCCGTATTTCTCCTGCACGTACTGGATGACCTCCTCGCGCCGCTCCATGCAGAAGTCGATATCGAAGTCGGGCATGGACACGCGCTCGGGGTTCAGGAACCGCTCGAACAGGAGGCTGTAACGCAGCGGATCGAGGTCGGTGATCGTCAGCGCATAGGCCACGAGGCTGCCCGCGCCCGAGCCGCGCCCCGGCCCCACCGGGATGTCACGCTCCTTGGCCCATTTGATGAAGTCCGCGACGATGAGGAAATAACCCGGGAACCCCATCCCCTCGATGATTCCCAATTCGAAATCGAGCCGCTTTTCGTATTCCTCGACCGGCGCCGCGTGCGGAATGACGGCGAGCCGCGCGGCCAGCCCCGCCTTCGCCTGCCGGCGCAGCTCGTCCACCTCGTCATCGGCAAAGCGCGGCAGGATCGGATCGCGCCGATAGGCTCCGAAGGCACAGCGCCGCGCGATCTCGACCGTGTTCTCGAGCGCCTCGGGCAGGTCCGCGAAGAGCGTCGCCATTTCCTGCGGCGACTTGAAGTAATGCTCGGGCGTCAGCCTGCGGCGCGGCCCGCTCTGGTCCACATAGGCCCCTTCCGCCACGCACAAGAGCGCATCATGCGCCTCGAACATGTCCTTGTCGGGGAAATAGACGTCATTCGTCGCGACAAGCGGCAGGTCCATGGCATAGGCCATCTCCACATGCCCCCGCTCGCTCAGCTTCTCGCCCTCGGGCTGGCCGTTCTCGCCCGGATGGCGCTGCAACTCGACATAGAGCCGGTCGGGAAATGCCCGCGCCAACCGCTGCAAGAGCGCCTCCGCCGCGGGCCGCTGCCCCGCTTGCAACAGCAGGCCCACGGGCCCCTCCGGCCCGCCCGTGAGGCAGATCAGGCCCTCCGCGTGCCGCTCGATCTCTTCGGGCAGGACGTGCGGCAGGGCGCCGTCGCCCCGCAGGTAGAGGCACGAGTTGAGCTTCATCAGGTTCTCGTAGCCCGTCTCGTCCTGCGCCAGCAGCACCACGGGCGCGGTGGCCTCCGCCCTGCCACTCGCACCGTAGGCGAGGTCAAGCTGGCAGCCCATGATGGGCTGCACCCCCGCCGCTTGCGCGCTCACCGAGAACTCCAGCGCGCCGAACATGTTGTTGGTGTCGGTCACGGCAACGGCGGGCATTCCCATCTTCTCGCAAAGGCCGGGCAGTCCCTTGAGCCGCACCGCCCCCTCCAGAAGCGAATACTCGGTATGGACGCGCAGGTGGATGAATCGGGGCTCGGCACTCATGGGGCGAGCTTACGCAACCCCTCCGCGCCGCGCCAGACCCCGCGCGCCAAACCACCTCTTGCAATCGCCCGCCGCAAGGGCAAGCTGCCCCTGGCTTCTCTCATCGAAAGGACATCGCCATGACCATGACCTGCACCGCCACCACCCTCATCGATGACGACCGCACCCGCGTCACCCGCTTCGACTTCAAGCCGGGCGAACAGACCGGCTGGCACCGCCACGGGATGAACTACGTGATCACCGCCGTGACCGATTGCCACATGCGCCTCGAACTTCCCGGCGGCGAGGTCGAGGAACGCCATGTCACCGCGGGCTCGGCCTATGCCCGCGACGAGGGGATCGAGCACAACGTGATCAACGGCGGCGATGCGCCGATGTCCTTCGTCGAGGTCGAATTGAAATAGCGTGGCCGGGCATCGCGGGGTTTTCTCGACTCGTAAACTCGTTTAGAAATCCCGAAAGTCACTTTCGGATTTTGCGAACATGCCCCAGATGCCCAACGTCCACGACGCCGAACCCATTCCCGAGGCGGCCCGTGCCGAGATAGATCGCCTGCTCCAGTCGGGCGATCTCTTCCGTTACACCGCCCCCTCGGACGCACCGGTGACGCTTCTGGAACGCGAATTCGCGGCCCTCCTCGGGAGCCGCTACGCCCTGGCCGTCTCAAGTTGCTCGGCCGCACTGTTCCTGTCGCTCAAGGCGCTTGGCCTGCCTCGCGACGCCCGCGTGATCATGCCGGGCTTCACCTTCGCCGCCGTGCCCTCCTCTGTCGTCCATGCCGACTGCGTGCCGGTCCTCTGCGAGGTGGGCGAGGACTACCGCATCGACATCGCGGATTTCACCGCGCGTCTCGAGGACGTGTCGGCGGTCATCATCAGCCACATGCGCGGCCACACCTCCGACATGGACGCGATCATGGCGGCCTGCGACGCGCGCGGCATCCCGGTGATCGAGGACGCTGCCCATTCGCTCGGAACCACCTGGCACGGGCGCAATATCGGCACGCTGGGCCGCGTGGGGTGCTTCTCGTTCCAGTCCTACAAGATGGTGAATGCCGGCGAAGGCGGGATCATGGTTTCGGACGATCCCGATCTCGTGGCCCGCGCGGTCATCATGTCTGGCGCCTACGAGCACAACTGGGCCAAGCACATGGGGCTCGACGAGGATGCCGAGCTCTCCGCCGCCTTCGCCCGCTGGCAGAATCGCCTGCCGCTCTACAACCTGCGGATCTCTAATCTCTCGGCGGCGGTCATCCGGCCCCAGCTCCCCGAGCTTGCCTCGCGCGTGCGCAAGGGCCGGGCCAACCACGACTTCGTGGCCGAACGGATATCGGCCTCACCCCATATCTCGGTGCCCGCTCCGCTCGCGCCCGAGCGCCGCGCGCCCGATTCGATCCAGTTCAACCTCGTGGACCTCACCGACGACGAAACCCGCGATTTCGCCGAGAGCGCGGCCCGGCACGGGGTCAAGGTTCAGGTCTTCGGGCAAAGCACCGACAACGCCCGCGCCTTCTGGAACTGGCAATTCCTTCCCGGCGGGATACCCGAACTGCCCCGCACGCGCGCCATGCTGATGCGGGCCTGCGACGTGCGCCTGCCCGTCCGCCTCACGCCCGACGATTGCGCGGCCATTGCCGATGCGCTCCTGGCCGCAATGGCGGAAACAACCCAGACCGCGCGCGCCTTCGGAACCTGACGACCCGGCCCGCCGAATTTTCGCTTGCCGGGCGCGAGAGGCTGGGCCACGGTCGCGACCATGAGCGATTTCTCCAAGGGCGCCGCGTGGATACGCGGCCAGATCGTCCCGATCTCCGAGGCCACGATCAGCGTGACCGACTGGGCCGTCACCCATTCGGACGTGACCTATGACGTGGTGCCGGTCTGGAACGGCGCCTTTTTCCGCCGCGACGCCTATCTCGCGCGGTTCGAGGCGTCGATGTCCGCGCTGCGCATGGATGTGGGAATGGACCGCGACGCCATCGTTCGCGCGCTCGACGGGATGGTCGCCCGCTCGGGCCTGCGCCGGGCCTACGTCGCCATGGTGGCGGCACGCGGCACGCCCCTCATCCCAGGCAGCCGCGATCCACGCGATTGCGCCAATCACTTCTACGCCTGGTGCGTGCCCTATATCCATGTAGTGCGCCCCGAACAGGCCGAGGCCGGTGTGGCCGTCCACCTGTCGAAGACGCTCCAGCGGATACCGCCGGCAAGCGTCGATCCCCGAGTGAAGAACTACCACTGGGGCGATTTCACCGCCGGCCTTTTCGAGGCCAAGGACGCGCGCTTCGAAACGGTGCTCCTGCCCGACGGCGCGGGCAACGTGACCGAAGGGCCGGGCTTCAACGTTTTCGCGCTCAAGGACGGCCGCGTCGCAACCCCACGCGAGGGCGCTTTGCACGGCATCACCCGCGACACCGTCATCCGCATGGCCCGCGACATGGGCTACGAGGTCGAGGAACGCGCGCTGCCTGTAACCGAGCTTCTTGACGCGGACGAGGTGTTTCTCTCGACCTCCGGCGGCGGCGTCGTGCCCGTCGTCCGGATCGACGACCGCCATTTCTCGAACGGCGCAGCCGGACCCGTGGCGCTCGCCCTTCGCAGCCGCTACTTCGAGCTTCTGGACGATCCCGCCTATCGCAGCGATATCGACTATCCCGACACCGACTGATCGAAGGTCGGCCTAACTCGCGTAATCCGATCCCTCGTGATCGAGGACCGCACGCAATTCGCCGAAATGCGCGTCCGCCTGGCCGGGATAATCCTCGAGCTCGCGCGCCGTCTTCTCTGCCACCTCGTCCGACAGAACGCGCAGCGGCTGACCGGTCTGAAGCGCGCGGATATAGGTCTCGGCGGCCCGCTCGAAATAGTAGAGCCGGTTGAACGTGTCCGCCACCGTGTCGCCGATCACGAGGACGCCGTGGTTGCCCATGATCATCACCTTGACCTTCGGATCGCTCAGAAGCGCCGCACAGCGCTCTCCCTCGCTCTCGAACGCCAGCCCGCCATAGCCCTCGTCGATCACGTAGCGGTCGAAGAAGGTCGCACAGTTCTGGTCGATGGGCGGCAGGCGGCTGTCCTCGAGGCTGGCCAGCACCGTGGCAAAGATCGAATGGACATGCATGACGCATCGCGCGTGCGGACAATGCCGGTGGATCGCGCCGTGCAGCCCCCACGCAGTCGGATCCGGCGCGCCGGGCTTCTCCATCGCCTCCGGGTCGTTCGCATCGAGATGCAGCAGTTCCGAGGCCCGGATGCGCGAGAAATGCCGCTGGTTGGGGTTCATCAGGAATTCGCTGCCATCCTCGCTCACTGCGAGGCTGAAGTGATTGGCCACCGCCTCGTGCAGGTCGAGCCGCGCGGTCCAGCGAAACGCCGCGGCAAGGTCGCAGCGTTCGGTCCAATGCGTGATGTTCGCGGCATTCCGCGCGGCGGTGCCGTCCATGGCTCATCCTCCTTCTGCGACGAGGGCGCCCGCCGGGGCGCCCTCGGGGGTTATCCGATCACGTCCTTCAGGATGTCGTGGACCATGCCGATATGCGGCTCGTCGATGGTGAGCGGCGGCGACATGGCCACCGAGTTGCCGATGGGCCGGATGCCGAGGCCCTTCTCCCATGCGGCCTGCGCGATCTGCGGCGCGGTGCGCTCCGCTTTGGGGTCGAACTCGATCGCACCCAGGATGCCCATGTTGCGGATGTCGATGACGTCCGTGCCGCCCTTGAGCGAATGCAGCATGTCCTCCCACACCGGCATCATCTTGCCCGCGTTCTCGAAAATCTCCTCGTCGCGATAGACGTCGAGCGTCGCGATGGCCGCGGCGCAGGCGAGCGGATGGCCCGAATAGGTGTAGCCATGGAACAGGTCCGGCATCGCCTCGGGGCCCTTGAGGAACGCCTCGCGCACCTTCGAGGTCGTGAACACGCCTCCCATCGGCACGGTCGCGTTGCTCATCCCCTTGGCAGCGGTGAAAAGATCGGGCTTCACGTCGAAATACTGGCTGGCAAAGGCCGTCCCCATGCGCCCGAAGCCGGTAATCACCTCGTCGAAGATCAGCAGGATGCCATGCTCGTCGCAGATTTCACGCAGACGTTGCAGGTAGCCCTTGGGCGGCGGGAACACGCCACCCGCGCCCGCGACCGGCTCCACGATCACGGCGGCGACATTGTGGCCGCCATGGGTCTCGCAAATGGCTTGCAGGTCGTCCGCCAGGTGCGCGCCCTTCTCCGGTTGCCCGCGCGAGAAACGGTTCTCGGGCAGAAGCGTGTGCCGCATGTGCAGCGCGTTGGGATAAAGCGTGCCGAACTGCCCCTTGTTGAGGCCGATACCGCCCACCGACAGACCGCCGAAATTGATCCCGTGATAGGCTTTCTGACGTCCGACAAGGATACGCCGCTGCCCCTCGCCCCGGTGCGTGTGATAGGCCAGCGCGATCTTGAGCGCCGTATCCACCGCCTCCGACCCGGAGTTGGTGAAGAACACATGGTCGTATCCCGGCGCCAGCGCCACCATGCGGCTCGCCGCCTGGAAGGCGATCGGGTGGCCCTGGTTGAAGGAATGGGCGAAATCCATCTCGGCGGCCTGCTTCTGGATCGCCTCGATGATATGCGGATGATTGTGTCCCGCGTTCGAGCACCACAGTCCCCCGGTCCCGTCGAAGATCTCGCGGCCCTCCGGCGTCGAATAAAAGAGTCCCTTCGCCTTGCTCACCAGCTTCGGCGCCTTCTTGAAGGTGCGCGACGCGGTGAACGGCATCCAGTAGCTGTCGAGATCGTTCGGAATGGGGCTTTGATCGTTCATGGCCGTGCGCTCCTGCGAAAAGGGGGGATTCGCTCGGCAGCTTGAGCCAACGGAGGCAAGGTTTCAAGAGAGCGCGGCGGGACCGCTCCGCGCGGCAGGGTTTGGACGGACCTGCCCGCGTTGGTCGATCAGGACGCCGCGTCGTCTTCCTCGGGCCGCAGCGGCCGCGCCTCGATCACCACGAAGGCCTGCGCCCACGGGTGATCGTCGGTGAGCGTGACATGGATGATCGCCTCGTGCCCCTCGGGCGTCATTTCGGCCAGCCGCTCGGCGGCCCAGCCGGTCACGGCCATGACGGGTTGGCCGGTGACGAGGTTGCTCACCGCCATGTCCTTCCACGCGATCCCCATCCGCAGGCCGGTGCCCAGCGCCTTGGAACACGCCTCTTTCGCGGCCCAGCGTTTCGCATAGGTGCCCGCCACGTCGCGCCGCCGCTCGGCCTTGCGCTGCTCCACCTCGGTGAAGACACGGTTGCGGAACCGGTCGCCGAAACGCGCCAGCGTCCGCTCGATCCGCTCTATATTGGCAAGGTCCGTGCCGATGCCGAGGATCATGCGCGCCTCACTCGATCCGCCCCGCGATCTCGCCCGTCGCCTGGTTGACCGTGAAGCGCAGGGTCGCGGGGTGATAATCGAGCCCGTCGAATTCCTTCGCCTGCATCGTGAAGATCAGCCCCACCGCCGGATCGTAGTCCGCCTCGAGCGTGTCGAAGGACAGCCCGGCGAACCCCATCCCTTCTCGACGGCTCAGAATGCGGCACTGCCGCTCGCCCAGCTCGTTGTAGGGCGGCGACAGGATCAGGACATAAAAGGCTGCCGCGGCCGGCTCTACCCTGTCCAGCAGCGCGATCCGCACCTTGCCTTGCGAGAAAAGCGCCGTGTTCTCGTCCCACGGCTCGACCAGCGCGTCGGCCCCCGCGCGCCAGTCGCACTCGCCGACCGTCTGCGCCCATCCCGCTCCGGCGCCGAGCACCAGCGCGCAAGCGCCCAGCAATCTCTTCATTCGCCCTCTCCGTCCTGTTTCATCCTGTCGAGGTGGTTCTTCGCACCCAACGCGAAAAGGAACCGGTTGCACAGCAGGTAGCCGATGATGCACCCCGCGAGCAGCCGCGCGGCGTCGGGGCTTCCGACCAGCGTCGCGAAGGCCGGCGCCGCCCGACCCGCCAGGTGGCCCAGCGATAGCGCCAGCGCCAGGGCGATCACCGAGGCCACCAGCGCGAACCGCCAGAGCGCGGCGCGCGGCGGCACGGCGCCCAAAATCCGCGCCGCCTGCCTGCCCTCGACAAGTGCGGCGATCATCGCCGGGACCATCAGGTGCAGCGTGACCATGAGGCCCACCACCTCGCTGCCCATCGCCCTTACCGAAAGCCCGATCACCAGCGCCGCCGCCAGGAAGACCAGCGCGTATCGCAGCGGCCAGGCCATCACGCGCGCGCCTTCTCCATCAACGCGCGCATCTCGGCGATGGCGGGCTTGAGCCCGGTAAAGATGGCCTCCCCGATCAGGAAATGCCCGATATTGAGCTCCATCACCTCGGGCAGCGCCGCGATGGGCATCACCGTGTCGTAGGTCAGGCCATGGCCGGCATGAACCTCGAGACCGAGATCGTGCGCCACCGTGGCCATCTCGCGCAGCGCCTCGAATTCGCGGTCGCGCGTCGCGATGTCGCCCTCGGCATGGGCGTCGCAATACGCCCCCGTATGCAGCTCGATCACCTCCGCACCGATCCGCGCGGCCGCCTCGATCTGGGCACGCTCTGCCCCGATGAAGATCGACACGCGGCACCCGGCCTCGCGCAGCGGCGCGATGTAGTCCGCAAGCCGCTTCTCGTCACCCGCGACCTCGAGGCCGCCTTCCGTCGTCCGCTCCTCGCGCTTTTCCGGCACGATGCAGACCGCGTGCGGCTTGTGACGCAGCGCGATTTCCTGCATCTCCTCGGTCGCCGCCATCTCGAAGTTGAGCGGCACGGTCAGCCGCGCCATCAGCGCGTCGATATCCTCGTCCCGGATATGGCGCCGATCCTCGCGCAGATGCGCGGTGATCCCATCCGCGCCGGCCTCCTCGGCCAGCACCGCGGCGCGCACCGGGTCCGGCACATCGCCGCCGCGCGCATTGCGCACCGTGGCGACGTGGTCGATATTCACTCCCAGCCTCAGCTTTCCGACAAACGTCATGGCGCATCCCCTTCCTGGTCCCGACTCTCGGCGCAGCCTAGCGGGTTTGTCCCGCGCTTGGCATCCCCCCTTTTTTGCCGGGCACGGCGCCTCACTCGGGCTTCTTCGCCGCTTTCTTGGCCGCCGCCTTTTCCTTCATCTCGGCCAGCTTGGCCTTGATCCGCCCGCTGCGGCGGTTCTGATAGGCCTGGATGAACGGAAGCGAGAAATAGTAGGCCGCCAGCCCGCAGATCACGCCCGGGATCAGCCCGCCGATCATGTAGGGAAAGAAAACCTCGTGCCAGAACTGCACGAGCGGCCCCCACTCGACCGGCTGGCCCGTGAAGACGGCGTAGATGTTCCAGAAGAAACTCTGGATCGCGTGCCAGAAAAGCTCGAACATGCCCTCGTCCACCTCGCCCGGCGGCGGCCGTCCCAGAAGCCAGTGCCCGGTCTCGAGCGACACCGCCGCGATCAACACGAAGGTGGGCGGGTTGCCCACGAATGTGGCCAGGAGCGCCGCAACGATATTGCCCCGCAGGATCCACGCAAGGATCGCCGACAGCACGAAATGCAAGCCGAAGAAGGGCGTGAAGGTGATGAAAACGCCCACGAAGATGCCGCGCGCGATACGATGCGGCGGGTCGGGCAGGCGAAAAAGCCGGTGGTTGAGGTAACGGATCGCGCGGCCCCAGCCCCCCTTCGGCCAGACAAGCGAGCCCAGCCATTCGAGCCAGCCCTGCTTATTGCGCCGCTTGAAAACCACCCTTGGGCTCCTGCCGTTCCATTGCCGCCGCGCTCCCCGCCGCGCGGGCCGGATCGCGATACCGCTCGACCGCCGCCACGTCGCTATCCGCCTCCAGCGTCGAGATCACGCTGTGCAACTGCTCGACGTCGCGCAGCTCCACGTCGACCATCATCCGGTAGAAATCGGGCTTTCGGTCGAAAATGGTCAGGTTCGAGATATTGGCCTTCCGCTCGCCTATCAAGGTGCAAATCCGGCCCAGGACCCCGGCGTCGTTGCCGATCGTGACATCGAGCGAGACGTTGTAGATCGGCGGGTGCGAGCCCGAATGCCACCGCAGGTCGAGCCACCGTCCGGGCTGTTCCTCGAAGGCGGCCAGCGCCTCGCAGTCGATCGCGTGCACGACGACCCCCTGCCCGCGATAGGTGATCCCCACGATCCGCTCGCCCGGCAAGGGCTGGCAGCACGGCGCCCGGTCGAAATGCTGATCCGGGCCAAGACCGATCACCGCGGCGTCCGAGCGGATGTCGTCCGTCTCCTCCTTGACGAGGTCGGGATAGACCGCGTTCACCACCTCGCGCGCGGTCAGTTCCGCGCTTCCCAGCCGCGCGAGGATCGAATCCGCCCCGCCAAGGCGCAGCGTGCGCGCCGCGGTCTCCAGCGCCTTGTCGGTGGCCTTCTTGCCCACATGCTCGAACGCCGCCCGCGCCAGCTCGCGGCCCAGCTTGATGAACCGGTCGCGATCCTGTTCCCGAAGGGCGCGGCGAATGGCCGACTTGGCCTTCCCCGTCGTCGCGATCTCGAGCCATGTGGCCTGCGGCATCTGGCCGTCGGCCGTGATGATGTCGACCGACTGCCCGTTCTTGATCCGGGTCCAGAGCGGCACGCGCATGCCGTCGACCTTGGCCCCGACGGTGGCATTGCCGATCCGGGTATGGATCGCGTAGGCGAAATCGATGGGCGTCGCCCCCCGCGGAAGCTTCACCACATCGCCCTTGGGCGTGAAGCAAAACACCTTGTCGGCATACATCTCGAGCTTCACGGCCTCGAGGAAATCCTCGTGATCCTCCTCCGCGTCGAACTGCTCGGTAAGCGAGCTGATCCACTTCGCGGGATCGACCGCGAACGGGTTCTCGACGCGCTCGCCGTCGCGATAGGACCAATGGGCCGCCACGCCGCTTTCGGCCACGTCATGCATCGCCTGCGTGCGGATCTGCACCTCGACGCGCTTGCCGTCCCGCCCCGACACGGTCGTGTGGATCGAGCGGTATCCGTTCGACTTGGGCTGGCTGATGTAATCCTTGAATCGCCCCGGCACCGCGCGCCACCTTTGGTGGATCGCACCCAGCACTGCATAGCAGTCGGCCTCGCTTCCGGTGATGATGCGGAACCCGTAGATGTCCGACAGGCGCGAGAAGCCCATCTGCTTTTCCTGCATCTTGCGCCAGATCGAATAGGGCTTCTTCGCGCGGCCATAGACCTCGGCCTCGATCCCCTTGGTGTCGAGCTCATGGCGCATGTCGCTGGTGATCCGCTCGATCACGTCGCCCGATTCCTTGCTCAGCGTGACGAAGCGACGCATGATCGACGCGCGCGCCTCGGGGTTGATGACGCGAAACGCCAGGTCCTCGAGCTCCTCGCGCATCCATTGCATCCCCATCCGCCCGGCCAGCGGCGCGAAGATGTCCATCGTCTCGCGCGCCTTCTGCACCTGCTTCTCGGGCTGCATCGCCTTGATGGTGCGCATGTTGTGGAGCCGGTCGGCGAGCTTCACGAGAATCACGCGAAGATCCTTCGACATCGCCATGAAAAGCTTGCGGAAATTCTCGGCCTGCTTGGTTTCGCTGCTGGACAGCTGGAGGTTCGTGAGCTTCGTCACCCCGTCCACGAGATCGGCGACCTGGCGCCCGAACCGCTCTTCTATCGTCGCGTAGGACGCGCGCGTGTCCTCGATCGTGTCATGCAGAAGCGCGGTGATGATCGTCGCATCGTCAAGCCGCTGGCTCGCGAGGATGGCGGCCACGGCGACGGGATGGCTGAAATAGGGCTCGCCGGAATACCGCGACTGCCCCTTGTGCATCTCCCGGCCATACTCATAGGCCGCACGGATGAGCTTTTCGTCGGTCTTGGGATTATAGGCGCGGACGAGCGTGATCAGGTCTTCGACCGGAATGGGAATCATGCGTGCTCACCCCGCGCCGACGGGGCCGGGTCAGCCCTGGCCCTGTGCCTCCATCAGTGCCCGAAGCAGTTTTTCCTCGGACATGTCGTCATCCTGCGGCTTGTCGCTCTCGCCGCCCATGAGCAGGGCCATGGAATCCTCTTCCGGCTCGTCCACCTCGATCTCGGTCTGGTTCGACTCGATCAGGCGCTCACGCAGATCCTCGGCGCTCTGGGTCTCCTCGGCGATCTCGCGCAGGGCGACGACGGGGTTCTTGTCGTTGTCGCGATCCACGGTCAGCGGGGACCCGGCCGCGATCTCTCGCGCGCGATGGGCGGCCAGCATCACCAGCTCGAAACGGTTCGGAACCTTGTCGACGCAATCTTCTGTCGTTACGCGGGCCATGTGACCTCCGGTATGGGCATGTATCAGAAGCCCCGTATCTACGCCCCCGAAAAGGGATTTACAAGCGCCGAATCAGCGTAAAACAACCTCTTCCAGCGCGCTGGCCGGGAGGGCCGCAATCATCTCCTCGACGCTGCGCCCGGTGACCGGATGCCGCCAGCGCGGCGCCACGTCGCGAAGCGGGACGAGGACGAAGGCGCGCTCCTCGAGCCTCGGATGCGGAAGGACGAGACGCTCGGGCGCGACCTCACGCTGCCTCTCGGCCGGAAGCGCGCGCCACGCAGCATGCGTCTCCGCATCGGGCAAGACCAGGTCACCCATCGCGATCAGGTCGAGATCGAGCGTCCTGCGCCCCCAGCGCGTCTCGCGTTTGCGGCCGAATACATCCTCGATCTCGTGCAGCACCGCCAGAAGCGCTTCGGGCCCGCCCCCGAACGTGACCCTTGCGGCGGCGTTCACGTAATCCGGCCCGGCTCCGGGCGGGAAACAGGGCGTGTCATAGAACCCGCTCACCGCCTCCACATCCACGGCCCGCGCGCCCAGCCGCTCCAGGGCCGCGCGCAGCGTCGCCTCCGGTGGTCCCGCCGCGGATCGCAGGTTCGCCCCG
Source organism: Roseovarius sp. SCSIO 43702 (assembly GCF_019599045.1). Classification (NCBI taxonomy): domain Bacteria; kingdom Pseudomonadati; phylum Pseudomonadota; class Alphaproteobacteria; order Rhodobacterales; family Roseobacteraceae; genus Roseovarius; species Roseovarius sp. SCSIO 43702. The sequence continues at coordinate 1,608,813 of NZ_CP080623.1, read as the reverse complement.
AGTGCGATCAGGACCGGGTGCTGTGACGTCACGTGCATCTTTGGGCTGTTTCCCGCCGGAACACTTGTCGTTTTCGATCCGAAAATCTACCTAGGTGCAAACCGTGCCTCAAATCCACTCATCTTCCCCCGGGGCAGTTTTACGGTTTTGCCGCATTCGAAAGGACATTTTGATGTTTTACAAGGACGAACGGCTCGCGCTGTTCATCGACGGATCGAATCTTTACGCGGCGGGCAAGGCGCTTGGATTCGACATTGATTACAAGCTGTTGCGAAGCGAATTCATGCGTCGCGGCAAGCTTCTGCGCGCCTTCTACTACACCGCGCTGCTCGAGAACGAGGAATACTCACCGATCCGCCCACTCGTCGACTGGCTGCACTACAACGGGTTTTCCATGGTTACAAAGCCGGCCAAGGAATACACCGACAGCCAGGGACGCCGGAAGGTCAAGGGCAACATGGACATCGAGCTCGCGGTGGACGCCATGGAGCTTGCGCCGCGCGTGGACCACATCGTGCTCTTCTCCGGCGATGGCGATTTTCGCCCGCTCGTCGAATCGCTCCAGAGGCAGGGCGTGCGCGTCTCGGTGGTCTCCACCATCCGGAGCCAGCCGCCGATGATCTCCGATGACCTGCGCCGGCAGGCCGACAATTTCATCGAACTCGACGACCTCAAGGAAGTGATCGGCCGCCCGCCCCGCGATACCGGCTCCGACACGTCGCGCAACTACGCCGAAGAGGGCTGATCCGCAGGCCGGGCCAGCCCGTCACGCCGCTCCGAACACCTCTTCCACGATCCGCCCGGCCACGCCGAGGCCGTGGGTCATGCCCTGACCGTTCGTCATCGTCACCGCGGTGACACCCTCCGCTGGCTCGAGGGTCAGCACATCCCGCCCGTCCAGGACCGCGTATGCGCCCATCCACCGCTCCGCGATGCGCGGTTCGGGCAAGGGCACCAGACCCTTCAGCACCTCCAGCATCCGCCGGTCCACATCCTCGTCCCGCACCTCCGGCCCCGTGCCGTAATGGTGCGAATCGCCCAGGGTGACGCTGCCATCATCCTCCTGCACCGCGATCAGGTGTATCCCGTCGGCGATCAACTCCGCCTGATGCGCGGCTTGCTGCGCCTTCAACGCGGCCAGCGACGGCAGATGCGCGAAGGCGGCGTAGCGCGTCAGGCTCAGCCCACCCAGGACGAAGGGCGCAAGCCGCCATCCGGCGGGCTGCGGCGCCGTGCGCATCATCTGCAACCGGCAGCGGCTCACGCCGGTGCGAGCGAACGCCTCGGGGAAAAGCGTCGCGAACTCGTCGCCGCCGCACAGGATCACCCGCTCCGCGCGCCATGCGCCCCCGGCGGTCTCGACCTCGCCCCCGTTCACGCCAAGCACCTCGGCGCCGAAACGGAAGGTCACGCCGTGACGCCGGGTGAGCCAATCGGCCATCCGCGCCATCGCCTCGCGCTGGTCGAGCTTCCACGCGTCCGGGCTCCACCCGCCCCCCAGGATCCCTTCGGCAACCGGCACGCCCGCGCGCCGCTCTAGCGCGTCCCGCGCCACGGGCGCGACATTCAGCCGCGCATCCGCCGCCGCCTCGTCCAGCACGTCCATCTCCTCAGGCGTCCGCGCGAGGAAAAGAGCCCCTGCCTGCCTGAGCGGAATATCCGCCTCGGCCGCGATCTCGCGCCACAGGTCGAGTGTCCGGACGGCGCGTTCCCGCTCGGGGCCGGGCGCCTGCGCCACGAGCGCGAGCATTCCGAAATTCCGCACCGACGCGCCACCGGCCCGCGCCGAACGTTCCAGCACCGCCACGCGCAGCCCCCGGCGTGCGGCCTGCCACGCATGCGCGAGCCCCAGCATCCCCGCCCCCACGACGACCAGGTCGAATTTCTCCATGAGCTCCCTCCGCGCCCGTGCCTCGCAACCCTGCGCGGGGTCGCGCGCCAAGGTCAATGCCCCGGCACGGGTGGACGCGACCGCGGCCAGGCATTATCTGCAACCTCATGAGCACGAAGCCCCCCCTCACCCTCTACCTCGCCGCGCCGCGCGGCTTCTGCGCGGGCGTCGATCGCGCCATCAAGATCGTCGAGATCGCGCTCGAGAAATGGGGCGCGCCGGTCTACGTGCGCCACGAGATCGTGCACAACAAGTACGTGGTCGACGATCTGCGCGCCAAGGGCGCCGTCTTCGTCGAGGAACTCGACGACTGTCCCGCCGACCGCCCCGTCATCTTTTCCGCCCATGGCGTGCCGAAATCCGTCCCCGCCGAGGCCGCGCGGCGCGAGATGATCTTCGTCGACGCCACCTGCCCGCTCGTCTCGAAGGTTCATATCGAGGCCGAGCGCCACAATGCCGCGGGCCTCCAGATCATCATGATCGGCCACGCCGGCCACCCCGAGACGGTAGGCACCATGGGCCAGTTGCCCGACGGCGCCGTCCTGCTGGTGGAAACCGTGGACGACGTGGCGCGGGTCTCAGTCGATGATCCGGCGCGGCTCGCTTACGTGACCCAGACCACGCTCTCCATCGACGATACGGCGGATATCGTCGCCGCGCTCAAGGCGCGCTTTCCGTCCATCGTCGGCCCGCACAAGGAAGACATCTGCTACGCCACCACCAACCGGCAGGAGGCCGTCAAGGCCATCGGCGCCAAGGCCCAGGCCATGCTTGTCGTGGGGGCACCCAACTCGTCCAACTCCCGCCGCCTGGTCGAGGTGGGCGCCAAGGCCGGATGCAGCTATTCCCAGCTTGTCCAGCGCGCCGCCGACATCGACTGGCGCGCGCTCGACGGGGTGCGCTCCATCGGCGTCACCGCCGGCGCCTCCGCGCCCGAGGTGCTGGTGGACGAGGTGATCGACGCGTTGCGCGCCCGGTTCGACGTGACCGTCGAAGAGGTCGAGACCGCGACCGAGAACGTGCATTTCAAGGTGCCCCGCGTCCTGCGCGAAACCGCCTGAGCCCACCCCGAAACAGGCCCCTTCAGTCCGCGAAGTCCGCCGGACAGTCGAGCGTGAGCGCGTAGTCGACCCCGTCGACCGTGCCCTCGAGCGTCACGGGAAATTCCTCCACCTCGACGGTCTTCCCGAATTGATGGGTCGCATCGCCTGTCCTGACCTCGATGCTGGCCACCCTGCCGGGCAACGCGATCTCGACCCCCGGCGCATCCGCACCGTCATGCGTGCGCACCACGGCGATGGGCGCCTTCTCGCACAGGGCGGGCATATCGAGTTCCGTGCCGCCGAACTGACCCGACACATGGCCATTCGGATCCGCCACCGGCTGGGCCGCGGCCGAGCCGGCCCAGGCGAGAATTGCAAAAGTCGCAAGACGATGTTTCATTCAAGATCTCCTTCTTTCGTCCGAATCCACACCAGCCAGGCCCCCACGGTCAATCCCGCCCCGGCAAAACTGCGATTTTTTGCCCCGTTTTCCTGCAAGAAAACGCCCCCGCCGACCCGCGCCACCGCGCGGATGGTGATTTCCGTCAAGATTGCCCTATCCCTTCACTCATGACACCCGACCCGACCCCTCCCGCAACGACCCTCCCCCGAGCACCCCTGCTCCTCGGGCTCGCGGGCCTTCTGCCCTTCCTGTGGGGCGTCGCCACGCTCTATTCCGAGCCGCTCGGCAACTGGACCACCGCCACGATCGGCCCGCGCTTCGTCGGCCCCTACGTGGCGCTCTTCTACGGCGCGGTGATCCTTTCCTTCATGTCGGGCGTGCTCTGGGGCTTCGCCACGAGGCTCGATGGCCGCCGCGCCGTGCTAGGCTACGGGCTTTCGGTTCTGCCCGCGCTCTGGGTGTTCTTCACCACGGGCGGCGGGCCGGACAGGGCGGGGCTTGCGCTCATGGTCGGGTTCCTGGCCATTCTTCCCCTCGACTGGCTCTTCGCCCGCTGGGGCGCCGCGCCGAACTGGTGGATGCCGCTCCGCCTCCTGCTCACCGGCGTGGTCCTCGCCTGCCTCTTCGTCACCATCACCGCATGAGCATCGACCGCGAAACCGTCGCCGTCTATGACGCCCGCGCCGCCGACTACGCGCAACGCTTCTCCACCGGCGCGCAGGACACCGCCCTCGCGGCCTTCATCGCGGCGCTCCCCGAGGGCGCGACGGTTCTCGATCTGGGGTGCGGGCCGGGGCGCGCGGCGGCGGCGATGGCCGATGCGGGCCTCTGCGTCACCGCCACGGATGCCAGCGCCGAGATGGTGCGCCTCGCCGGCGCCCATCCCGGCGTGACCGCGCGTCAGGCCAGCTTCGACGACATCGACGGCCAAGACCTCTACGACGGGATCTGGGCCAACTTCTCGCTCCTCCACGCCCCGCGCGCCGATCTGCCCCGCCACCTCTCGGCGCTCCGGCGCGCGCTGAAACCCGGCGGGCTCTTCCACATCGGCATGAAGACGGGCACGGGCGAGGCGCGCGACGCCATCGGCCGGCTCTACACCTACGTTACCGAACCCGAACTGACATCGCTCCTGCGCGACGCGGGCCTCGTGCCCTTCACCTCCCGCAGCGGGGTCGAGACCGGGCTCGACGGCACGCCCGCCCCGTGGATCACGATCACCAGCAGGGGCTAGGCTTGCATCGCACCGCGATTCCCGGCACAGCACGCCCCATGATGACCAAGTCCCGCCCCCGCCATGCCTGACCTCATCGCCTATACCGACGGCGCCTGTTCCGGCAATCCCGGCCCCGGCGGCTGGGGCGTGCTGATGCAGGCGCGCGAGGGCGACACCGTCGTCAAGGAGCGCGAGCTTTCGGGCGGCGCGGCCGTCACCACCAACAACCAGATGGAACTCATGGCCGCCATCACCGCGCTCGAGACGCTGAGCAAACCCTCGACCGTGACCATCGTGACCGACAGCCAATACGTGAAGAACGGCGTCACCGGCTGGATCCACGGCTGGAAGCGCAACGGCTGGAAGACCTCGGCGAAGAAACCCGTGAAGAATGTCGAACTGTGGCAGCGCCTCGACGCCGCCGCGGCACGCCACGACGTGACATGGGAATGGGTCAAGGGCCACGCGGGCCACCCCGAGAACGAGCGCGCCGACGCGCTCGCCCGCGCCGGGATGGCACCCTTCAAGACGGGAGCGGGAAAATGACCCCGCTGGCGCTGCTCGACTACGGCGCGGTCGCGGTCTTCGCGCTGACCGGCGCCCTGGTGGCGAGCCGCGCACAGCTCGACATCGTGGGCTTCGCCTTCCTCGCGGCGCTCACCGGCGTCGGCGGGGGCACGGTGCGCGACGTGCTGCTCGACCGCTACCCGATCTTCTGGGTCGACAACCCCGACTACATCTTCATCGCCGTCGCGGCGGCCGTGTTCATCTTCTTCACCGCCCACCTGGTCGAGAGCCGCTATCGCTGGCTGCGCTGGCTCGACGCGCTCGCGCTCGCGGTGGCGGCGCCCGCCGGCGCGGGCTTCGCGCTCCAGATGGGCAAGCCCGCGGTGATCGTGGTGTTGATGGGAATGGCGACGGGCTGCCTGGGAGGGCTCATGCGCGACGTTGTGGTGCGACAGGTGCCGCTCGTCCTGCGCGAGGGCGAACTCTACGTGACCGCCGCCTTCGCCGGGTCGCTCGCGGCCGTCATCGTGGCCGATCTGATGGATGACCCGGTCCTGGCCCTTGGCGCCTGCGGCGTGATCACCTTCGCGCTCCGTGCGGGCTCGCTCGCCTTCGGCTGGCGCCTGCCCGTCTACCGAACCCGCCCGCCCCGCTAGGCCTTGGCCTAACGCAGCGCGAGGATGAGATCGACGAGCGACACGATATCGTCCCCGTCGCTTTCGTCCCCGAGCGCGGCGATGCCGGTCGCGGCCCCGCGCAGGATGCGCGCAAGGCCCCGGTTGCCGATCCCGATGGCGCGCAAATGAGCGTGCAGAAGATCGAGCCGCGCGCCATCCACGCGCGCCAGCGCCTCCGCGGCGGCGGGCCGCCCCAGCGCCCAGCTGCGCATCGCCGTCTCGGTCGCGTCGGGCGTGGCAATGATCGCCGCGAGCGCGCGAAGCCGCTCGGGCGCGGTGTCGCCGGAGGGTTCGGTCAATGCCGTGAGCGCCCCCGCCTCCCAATGCGAGATGAGCGCGTCCTGGAACGCCGGCAGATCGCGGAAATGCCAGTAGAACGAACCCTTCGTGGTGCCAAGCGCCCGCGCGAGCGGTTCGGCGGCCAGCGCGGAGGGGCCGCTCGCCGCCAGCGCGGCGCGCCCGGCGGCAAGCCAGTCGGCACGGGTGAGTGAGCGTCGGGGGGCATCGGTCATGGCTCGGGTCATAGCGGTGGCCTCGGAAGACGGCAAGTTCGGGAAAAGCGGGGCGGCGCGTCGTATCGCGGCACGATACCCCAACCGCACGCCGTTTGATACGGGAGAAAACCCGCCGAGGCAGCCCGGCTAACCGCCACCGGATCCCGAGAGCGCCCGCCGCTCCACGAGATGAAAGCGGCCCTCTGCGTCTTCGCCCACGAGGCTCAGCGCGTCGAGCGTGAGGCTTTGCGGCAGGAGCGGCGCGAGATGGGTCTCTAGGATGGCCCGCGCGTCGTCCCGTGCGGCGCGCGGCAACTTCCCGGTCAACGTGACGTGATAGCGAAAGGCCTCCATCACGTGCGGATAGCCCCAGCGGCGCAGGTTCTCCTCGAGCGGCGGCGCAAGCCCCGCGCCGCGGCGCCGGTCGAGCTCCGCGTCGGACGGCGGCGCGCGAAAACGGTCGAAGTCGCGCACGACCCGCGCGGCAAGCTCGGACAACGCGGCCGGCTGCCTCTCGGGCACGAGGGCCAGGAATCGGCCCAGGGGTGCAAGGCGCAACGCGCCCACGGTCACGGGGGCCCGCCCGTCGCAGAATTGGCGGAACTCCGCGCGCAGGTCTCTTGACCCTCCCCCGAGCACGAATGGCGGCTTCAACGTCGCGTGAAGCCCGTAGCGGCGAGGCGCCTCGGTCCAGGCTGCCGGGGCGGCGGCAAGGTTCGGGGGCGGACCGACCGGCGCCCCGGTCGCGAGATCATGGCCCAGCCAGCGCGTCGCCCAGTCGGACCAGGGGGCCGGGGCAAAGCTGTGGTAGATGGCGACGCGCGAGAACTGCATGGCGCCTGATGCCACGGATCGTCTCCGCCCGCCAATCCCTTTGACCTCGGGCCGCACGGCGCGCATAAATCCGGCGAAATGCAGGGAGATGACGCATGACCGAAGCCTATCTGTTCGACCCGCCCGCCGTTCCGAGCGTCGCGATCACCGACCGGCCCGAGCAATTCCCGCTGCGCCGCATCTTCTGCGTCGGGCGCAACTATGCCGCCCATGCCGCGGAAATGGGCAACGAGGTCGATCGCGAGGCGCCCTTCTACTTCACCAAGTCCGCGCATGCGTTCTGCCCTTCCGGATCCGAGATCGCCTACCCGCCGGGCACGCAAGACTGCCACTACGAGATGGAATTCGTCGTGGCGCTTGGCGCGGAGCTCTTCGGGGTCGCGGGCGACGCTGTCATGGAGGCGGTCTGGGGATATGGCAGCGGCATCGACCTCACGCGGCGTGACTTGCAGGGCCAGGCGAAGGAGAAGCGCCGACCCTGGGATCTCGGCAAGGATTTCGAGAATGCCGCCATTCTCGGCGCGCTGACGCCGCGCGCCGCCTTCGGAGAGATCGGCGAGCAGCGCATCACGCTCGAGATGGACGGCCGCACGGTGCAGGATGCGCATCTGTCGGACATGGTCTGGTCCGTGCCCGAGATCCTGGCGCACCTTTCGCAATACTATCGCCTGATGCCCGGCGACGTCATCATGACCGGCACGCCCGCGGGTGTCGGGCCGGTCACACCGGGCGCAAAGCTCACCGGCCGCATCGACGGACTTGCACCCGTGGAGCTTGCCATCAAGCGCGGGTGATCGGGCTCGCGTGCGGATGGACCATGCATGCCGAAGCGAGGCATTCGGGCAGGCGCGCCCCTGCCGCGACAAGCACGTTGCAATTATGACGATAGGCGAAAAAATTCCGACGCGGGCGGGCCGGAAAATGATGGTTTCTCAAAACGGCCGCGCTATCCAACGGTCAGTTGGGGAAGGAGTTTGAGTCGATGAAAAAATTTCTCTTGACCGCCGTGGCGGCACTCTCGTTCGGCACCACCACGGCTGCGCAAGCCGGCGATGCCTATATCGGTTTCGATCTGATCGGCGCGCGATCGCTGGTGGACTTTGGCGGTTTCAATACGGCGGGCGGCTTTTCGAATGATGACAACCAGCAAGCGTATACCGCGGGCCTCGCTTTGAAATTCGGAATGCGCGACCAATGGACGATCGGTGGCAGGTCGATCACGCCCGAGCTCGAGTTCGCGTGGTATGACGACTACAGCACCCGTTCGGCAAGCTTTCCGGGCCTCCCGGCGCCGACGTTCTTCTACAATACCTCGATCGACACCGCCAGGCTCGGGGTGAATGCATGGACGCCGTTTCACGATGACGGCGTCTGGCGTGCCGAAGCCGGCGCAGGCCTCGGCATGATGTATCGCGACGTTTCGACCAACGACACCGTCGTTCGGGGATCGAAGAGTGATTATGCCCCCTATGGTCAGTTCGGCCTGCGGTTTCTCCGCAAGATGGGCGACCGGGGAACGCTGTCACTCGGCACCAGCTATCTCTTCAGTGACGACATCGATGTCCCACTCAGAAGCGGCGCCCCCGCGGGGAATTTCAAGGTCCAGACCAATCACGTGGAAATCAGCGTCGGCTATCAGATCAACCTGGCCCGCTGAGGCGTCCCGGCTTTTCCGCTGAGCAGGAAGGACTGCGCGCTTTCCTGCTCAGGGGCGGATCACGACGCGCGTGCCGATGGGGGTGACGCGCCAGAGCTCCTCGATCTCGGCATTGGTGAGCGCGATGCACCCTTCTGTCCAGTCGCCCGCACGCCGCTCGATATGCGGCAGGAGGTTCGGCTGACCGTGAAAGAAGATGTCACCGCCCGGCGAGACGCCCGCTTCGGCGGCGCGGGCGCGGTCCTGTGGCCGCGGATAGTCGATCCCGAGCGACAGGTGAAAGGCGCTTTGCGGGTTGCGGCGGTCGATGCGGTATTCCCCCTCGGGCGTGCGCCCGTCACCTTGGCGGCGCTTGTGGCCCTCGGGCTCCGGGCCAAGCGCGACCTCGTAGCTGCGCAGCGCCTCGCCATCGCGATAGACGGTGAGGCGGCGTTCGGACTTGTCGAGTTCGATGAGGTCGATCGTGCCGGTAAGCGGCGGCAGCGGGACGGGCGGCGCCGGCGGTACCGGCGCCAGAAGGTGCCGCCCCACCGCCACCGCGACCAGCAGGAGCAGCGTGAGCGCCATGGCGCGGATGAGCCAGCGCATCATGCGCAGCCCTCCATCCGGCCGGCGCGGCGCGTGGGTCGCAAGGTGTCAGGTCTCGCCATCATCGCCCCAAGATGGGGTCTCGGGCGCGGCAAGTGAAGATCGCGGGCGCGACGGCACGGTCATTGCAGGTCCGAGAACGCCTCCTGCAACCGCTCGACCGCTTCGTTCACCCGCGCACGCGGCATGGCCACGTTGAACCGCAGGAAGCTCTTGCCGCCCTTGCCGAAGGTCGGTCCGTGGTTCGGCGCGATGCGCGCCTCGTCCTGCACCCGGCGGATCACCTCGGCCCTCTCCATCCCGGTGCCGGAGAAATCGACCCAGGTGAGATAGGTGGCCTCGAGCGGCATGGCCCGGACGCCGGGAATGGCGTTCATGCCCGCCTCGAACGCCTGCCGGTTGCCGTCGAGATAGGGGACGAGCGCATCCACCCACTCCGCCCCCTCGGGCGAATAGGCGGCCTCGGCCATGAAGATCCCGAATGAATTGGGCGAGATGCCCAGGCCCGCCATGCGCGCGGCGAAGCGTTTTCTCAGGGTCTCGTCGTGGATGATGACGTTCCCGACATGGCTTCCGGCGATGTTGAAGGTCTTGGTGGTCGCCGTCATCATGACCAGCCGGTCGAGGATCGTCTCGTCGGCAAGCGGCATGGGAACATGCGTGCGCCCCGGCATCACGAGGTCATGGTGGATCTCGTCCGAGACGAGGATCAGGTCGTGGCGGCGGCAGAACTCGGCGACGCCGCGAAGCTCGTCACGTGTCCAGACGCGGCCGCCGGGATTGTGCGGCGAGCAGAGGATGAGCATCCGCGCCGAGCCGTCCATCTGCGCGTCCCACGCGTCGAAATCCATCTCGTATCGGTCGCCCGCAAGGGCGAGCGGGCATTCGATCACCCGGCGTCCCGCGGCTTTGATGACGCGCGCGAAGGCGTGATAGACGGGTGTCATGAGCACCACCCCGTCGCCCGGTTCGGTATAGGTATCGACACAAAGCCCGGTGCCGTTGACGAGGCCGTGGGTCGAGAAGATCTCGTCGCGCGCCACGTCCCAGCCGTGGCGTTCGCGCATCCACCAGCGGATCGCGTCGCGATAGCTCGCATCCTCGCCGTAATAGCCGTAGATGCCATGCGCCGCCATGCGCTCCACCGCCTCCTGAACGCAGGCCGGGGGACGGAAATCCATGTCCGCCACCCACATGGCCAGACCGTCCGAGGACGAGACGCCGTAGATCCCCTCCATGCTGTCCCACTTGGCGGAATGGGTGTGGCGTCGGTCGATGATCTCGTCGAAATTCATGGGATGGCTCCGTTTCCTTGCGCGCCGCAAGCTATCCCATGCGCGCGCGGGTGCAAGGGGCGTTGCGCGGGCTGGGTCGATGGCCTAAATGAGGCGCCATGAAACGCCCCATTCTCATCCATCCCGACCCGCGCCTCAAGAAGGTCTGCGCGCCGGTGCCGGACATCACGGACGAGCTGCGGACGCTCGCCGCGGACATGCTCGAGACGATGTATGACGCGCCCGGCATCGGCCTCGCCGCGCCGCAGGTGGGCGTGCTGAGCCGGCTCATCGTGATGGATTGCGAGAAGGACGAGGATGCCGAGCCCGCGCCGCAGGTGATGGTCAACCCCGAGATACTGGCCTCCTCGGACGAGACGAACGTCTACGAGGAAGGGTGCCTCTCGATCCCCGAGCAATTCGCCGAGGTGACGCGCCCCGCCGAGGTCGAGGTGCGGTGGATGGGTCTTGACGGTGAGGAACATCGCGCCGGATTCGACGGACTCTGGGCCACCTGCGTCCAGCACGAGATCGACCACCTCGACGGCAAGCTCTTCATTGATTACCTCGGCGCCATGAAACGCCAGCTCATCACGCGCAAGATGGTCAAGCTCAAGCGCGAACAGGCGCGCGCGTGACCCCGCGCACGGTGCTGCGCTGGCCCGATCGGCGGCTCAGGACGCGCGCCGGCGAGGTCTCCGAGATCACCGACGCGACCCGCGCGCTCTGGGACGAGATGATCGCGGTGATGGAGGCGATGCCGGGCGTCGGCCTCGCCGCGCCGCAACTGGGCGTCATGCAACGCCTCGCGGTCGTCGACGCGAGCGAGGCGCGCGGTCAGGCGGTGCGGATGGCCAATCCCGAAATCCTCCATGCAAGCGTCCAGCTTCGCGAGCACGAGGAGGCGAGCCCCTGCCTGCCCGGCGTCAGCGCCCGGATCAGCCGCCCGCGCGCCGTCATGGTGCGCTTCGTGAACGCTGCGGGTGAGACCGAGGAACGCGATTTCGTCGGACTCTGGGCCACGAGCGTGCAACACCAGGTCGATCACCTGGACGGGCGGATGTATTTCGACCGGCTGGGCCGGGTGAAGCGCGACATGCTGCTGCGCCGCGCACGCAAGATGAAATGAGGGCGCGATGACGGAAATGTCGGTTTTCGGATATTTCTACCGGGAAGTAACGCCATCAGGCGCTTCTCATTGCATGAGATATGATAGTCTCGTCCCGGCGACCATTGCAGTCCGAAAGGATGTTTCATGCGGGTGATCTTCATGGGAACCCCGGAGTTCTCGGTGCCCGCGCTCGACGCGCTGGTTGCGGCCGGGCACGAGATCGCGGCCGTCTACACGCAACCGCCCCGCCCCGCCGGGCGGGGCAAGAAGGCGCGGCCAAGCGCCGTCCATGCGCGCGCCGAGACGCTGGGCCTCGAGCTGCGCCATCCGCGCAGCCTGAAGGAGGCGGCCGAGCAGGAGGCTTTTGCCGCGCTCGGGGCCGACGTGGCGGTCGTCGTGGCCTACGGCCTCATCCTGCCGCCCGCGATACTCGAGGCGCCGGCGCGGGGGTGCCTGAACATTCACGCGAGCCTTCTGCCGCGCTGGCGCGGCGCCGCGCCCATCCACCGCGCGATCATGGCGGGCGACGCCGAGACGGGCGTCTGCATCATGCGGATGGAGGAAGGGCTCGATACCGGGCCGGTGCTTCTGCGCGAGGCGACGGCGATCGGCGCGGAGGAGACGACCGGCCAGTTGCACGACCGCCTGTCGCGGATGGGCGCGCGCCTGATCGTCGAGGCGCTCGCCCGGCTCGACGACCTCGCCGCCACGCCCCAGCCCGACGAGGGCGTCACCTATGCCGCGAAGATCGACAAGGCCGAGGCGCGGGTCGACTGGGCCCGCCCCGCGCGGGAGGTGGACGCGCTGATCCGGGGGCTCAGCCCGTTTCCGGGCGCGTGGATTTCCCATGACGGCCAGCGGATCAAGCTGCTGGCCTCCCGCCGCGCCGAGGGCCGGAGCGCACCGGGCGAGGTCCTCGACCGGCCGGGTCTCGTCGTGGCCTGCGGCGAGGATGCCGTCGCGCTTTTGCGCTTGCAACGCGAGGGGCGCGGCGCGCAGGATGCCGAGGAGTTCCTGCGGGGCAGGCCGATGCCGCCCGGCACCCGCCTCGGACGAGGGGAGACCTGATGTTTCCAGTGCTGATCGGAACGGTCGTCATCGCGGGCATCGTGGGATATGTCAGCGAGAAGTCAGGCTTCACGCATAACGGCTACCTGCAATCCATCATCATCTGCGTGGGCGGCGCCTTCCTTTTCTACTTCGTGCGGATCATGTTCGGCATCCGCTTCGGCGCGCCGGGGCTCGATGCGATACTCTCCTCGGTGGGCGCTCTCATCATCGTGCCGACCCACTGGCGCGGGCGCCGGTAGGCAAGCGGCCCGGCCCTCAACCCTGCCTCGTGTCCCCGCCCCGCCGCGCCACGAGATCGACGAATCGCTGTCGCGCGTCTGGAAGCGGACGGCCCACGATCTCGGGTGCCATGTGATGCGCGAGGAAATGCCCCGTCACGGCGAATCCCTGCACAAGCTCACCCGCCTCCGCCGCGCCGATCTCGATCAGGCAGCGTGGCAGCGGCAGAAGCCTGTCGGCCCACTCCCCCGCACCCTTGCGCGACACCGCGCGCCCGCTCTTTGGTGAGACGAAGCTCAGGTCGTTGGCCTCCCGCCCCAGCACCGCGCATTGCGTGAGATCGAGGCCGAACCCCAGCTCGTCCAGCAAAGCCAGTTCCCAGTGCAGATATGCCAGCGGCCAGTGCTCCGGCTCGCCCAGCATGTCGAGCAGCGCGCGGCTCTTCTCGTAGAGACGCGGATGCGCCTCCCGCTCGGGCAGCGAAAACCGCAGGAGCGCCGTCACCGCGTTCAACCCGGCCAGCGCGAGACGGTCGCCCATCGCGACGGCGGCGCTGGTCGAAAGCGGCTCGACGGTGAACGCCCCGATATGCGCCTCGAGCCGCGCGCGCCACGCCAGGTCGAGCTCCGCGCCGGGCTGGAGGATCGGCGTCATCCGGCGCGACACCCCGCCCCGGACCACGCCCGCGTGCAAGCCATGCTCGCGCGTCAGCACCTCGATGATGGCCGAGGTCTCGCCATGCGGCCGCACCGACAAGAGTATGCCCTGATCGCGCCAATCCATGCGGCTGAGTAAAGGCCCAAGCGGCGCCGGATGCCAAGGGGCCATGTCGCACCCGAGGTCGGGGAAAGCGCACTTGGACAGCTCCCGCGCTCTGTGCTTAACTCCGCGTCATAGTATAGATTCAGGGAGCTTTTTCATGTCCATTCTCCGCAACCTCGCCGCCTGCCTCGCCCTCGTGGCCGCCCCCGGCGTCGCCACCGCCCAATCGGGCGCCTCCGATGACGTGATGGTCGTCTTCGACGGCTCGAATTCCATGTGGGGCCAGATCGACGGCACCGCCAAGATCGAGATCGCACGCTCGGTCATGGGCAACCTCCTGGGCGACTGGACGGCCGACCGGCAGGTGGGCCTGATGGCCTACGGTCACCGGCGGCGCGGGGATTGCACGGATATCGAGACGCTGATCGCCCCTGCCCCCGGCACCGCACCGGCGATCCTCGAGCGGATCGGCACGATCACCCCAACGGGCAAGACCCCCCTCACCGACGCGGTCGAACAGGCCGCGATGGCGCTCTCCTATACCGACCGGCCCGCGACCGTGGTGCTCATCTCCGACGGGCTCGAAAGCTGCGAGCGCGATCCTTGCGAACTCGCGCGCACGCTCGAGAAGGGTGGCGTGGGCTTCACCGCGCATGTGGTGGGCTTCGGCCTCGCCAGTGACGACGACGCCGCCTCGCTCGCCTGCATCGCCGAAGAGACGGGCGGGCGCTACATCCAGGCCTCGAACGCCTCCGAGCTGGGCGACGCCCTGAGCGACATCGGAAGCGCCGTCGCCGTGGTCGAAGAGCCCGAGCCGGAGCTGCCGCAGGTCACGCTCACCGCACCCGACACCGTGGTCGCGGGCGCCGCCCTTCAGGTCGGCTGGAGCGAGGTTGTCGCGCAAGGCGACTACGTCACCTTCGCCGCGCCGGAGATGGAGAGCGAGGATTACATCAGCTTCAACTCGACCGATGACCGGGACGAGGCCGAGCTGCGCGCGGCCACCCGCCCCGGCATGTACGAGCTGCGCTACATCCACGCCGCGACCGGCGACATCCTCGGCACCCGCGCCATCGAGGTCGTGCCCCATGCCATCACGCTCACCGCGCCCGACAGCACCGCCACCGGCGCGCGCTTCGACGTGGCCTGGACCAACGCTTCGCACTATTCCGATTACGTCACGATCGTCCCCCAGGGCGCCGAGGAAGGCAGCTACGGCGACTACCTCACCGTGCAGGAGAACGAGACGGGCTCGCTTCTCGCCCCGTCCGAGCCCGGCCTCTACGAGGTCCGCTACCTGTTCAACATCGACGACACCACCGCGGTCGCGCGCCCGATCGAGGTCACGGATGTGAGCGTCACGCTCGACGCGCCGGCCACCGCGCTGGTCGGGCAGGAAATCACCGTCGGCTGGAGCGATCCGATCGACGAACGCGACTATGTCACCATCGTGGCCGCCGGCGCCGACGAGGGCAGCTATACCAACTACACCCGCGTGCAATCCGCCCGCGAAGGCAAGCTCACCATGCTTCCCGAACCCGGCCTCTACGAGATCCGCTACATCCTGAACGAAGGCAGGCGCACCATCGCCAGCGTTCCCATCGAACTGACCGAACCCGAGATCACCCTCGACGCGCCCGACGAGGCGCAGCGCGGCGCCCAGGTCCCGGTTTCCTGGACCGGCGCGGTCCATCCGCGCGACTACATCACCATCGTGCCCGCAGGCGCCGAGGACGGCACCTATGACAACTACATCAGGGTGCAGGACGCGACGTCCGGCACGATCCAGGCTCCGGCCGAGGTGGGGCTCTACGAGCTTCGCTACGTGCTGCAGGAAGGGCGGCGCACACTCGCCACGCGCCCGATCGAGATCACGGCGCCCTCCGTCACCGTCAGCGCGCCCGACACCGCCCTCACCGGCGCCGAGATCGATGTTTCCTGGACCGGCACGGTGCATCCGCGTGATTACATCACCGTGGTGCCCGTCGGCGCGGACGAGGATGTCTATCTGAGCTACCGGCGCACCGACGATGCGACCGAGGGCAAGCTCCAGATGCCCTCCGAGCCGGGTCAGTACGAGATCCGCTATGTCCTGCGCGAGGGCCGCCGCGTCCTCGCAAGCCGACCGATCACGCTCTCGGATGCCGAGGTGTCGCTCACCGCTCCCGACAGCGTCGTCGCTGGCGCCAAGGTCAAGGTCGGCTGGACCGGTGCGGTGCATCCGCAGGATTACGTGACCATCGTGCCCATGGGGGCCGAGGACAAGGCCTACGACAACTACGTCCGCGTCGGCGGCGGCACCGAGGGAATGCTGACCATCCCCTCCGAGCCCGGCCTCTACGAACTCCGCTACGTGCTGCGCGAAGGGCGCAAACCCCTGGCACGCAAGACCGTCGAGGTGACGCTTGCCGAGGTCACGGTCAGCGGCCCGGAAACGGCGCTCGCCGGGTCGCCCCTGGCGGTATCCTGGACAGGCGCCGTCTCGCCCCAGGACTACATCACCATCGTGCCGATGGGCGCCGAGGAAGGCAGCTACACGAGCTATGTCCGCGCGGGCAAGGGCGCGCAGGGAGAAGGCCAGATCGTCGCGCCCTCCGAACCGGGCCTTTACGAATTGCGCTATGTTCTGCGCGAGGGGCGCCGCGACATGGCGCGCCAGCCCATCGAGATCACCGAGCCCGAGGTCACGATCACCGGCCCCGCCGAGATCCGCGCGGGCGACGAGGTCGCTATCGGCTGGTCGGCCACGATCAACCCGCGCGACTACATCGCCATCGCCCCCGCGGGTTCCGACGCCGCGACCTATGACAGCTACCTGCGCGCGCAGGCGCGGACCGAGGGCAAGCTCACCGCGCCCGAAACGCCCGGCCTCTACGAGCTGCGCTACGTGCTCAGCGAGGGCCGGCGCATCCTCGCGACGCAGGTGATGGAAGTGCTCGCCGCCGATGCGCAACTGCAAAGCGGCGCGACGCTCGAGGCGCCCGAGGCCGCCGCGGCGGGCACGACGATCGACGTGGGCTTCACCACCGGCAGCACGTCGCCCGACCGCCGGATCACCATCGCGAAGGCCGACCAGGCGATCTTCACATGGGTCAACGCGGTCAGGATCGACGGCGAGGTGCCCGTGGCGCTCCCGCTACCCGACGAACCGGGCACCTACGAGATCCGCTTCCTCGACGTGACCGAACAGGAGGTGCTGGCCCGCAAGGTGATCCGGGTCGAGTAGGCACGCAGCACCCGGCCCTTCTTCTGTTGCAAATTTTCCGGGACCGGGGGCTGCCCCCCTCCCGGACCCGGCAACGGAAGAAGCCCCGGTCAGGCCAGGCCGGGGGTGTCCAGCAGGTGCCGCCCCTGCCGGTCCTCGACCTCGATGACCCAGAGGTCGGGGTCGAACCCCTTCTGCCGGGCGATGGTCTCCTCGACCTCCGCGTCGGTGCCCCGGACCAGTTCCTCCCACGCGCGCGCACCGGTCATCAGGTCGAACATCCGCGTGAAGGCCACCGCCCGCCCGTCGAGCGTGTTGAGCTTCACGATCACCGCGCCGCTCGTGTCGTCGCCATGCGCGGTGACGAAGGCGGGAATACCCTCGAGCCGCAGCCGCGTGAGATAGGCATCGACCCAGAATCTCGCCGTGAGCCGCGTCATGACCGGCGCCGGGCCCCGAGAGGGCGTGCCATCACGAGCCGTCCTTGAACTCGAGACCCATCTCCGAATACCGCTCCGCCTCGTCGAGCCATCCGGGCCGTACCTTGACCTGCGTGAAAAGATGGACACGCCGCCCCAGGAACTCCTCCAGCTCCTCGCGCGCGGCGCGGCCCACGGCCTTCATCGTCTCGCCCTTGCGGCCCAGCACGATGCCCTTGTGCCCGTCCCGCGTGACATAGATCACCTGGTCGATCCGCGCCGATCCGTCCTCCCGCTCCTCCCAGTTCTCGGTCTCGACGGTCAACTGGTAGGGCAGTTCCTGGTGCAGCCTGAGCGTCAGCTTCTCGCGCGTGATCTCGGCGGCGATCATCCGCAGCGGCAAGTCCGCGATCTGGTCCTCGGGATAGAGCCACGGCCCCTCCGGCATCCGCTCGGCCAGCCAGGCGCGCAGGTCCTCCACCCCGTGACCGCGCTCGGCCGAGATCATGAACGTGGCCGCGAAGGGGAAACGCGCGTTGAGCGTCTCGGTCAGGCCCAGCAGCGCGTCGGATTTCACCCGGTCGATCTTGTTGATGGCAAGCGCCACGGGCGTCTTGCCCGCCACGTCGGCCAGCGTGTCGAGGATGCGCGCCACGCCGTCGGTGACGCCGCGATGCGCCTCCACCATCAGCACGATCACGTCCGCATCCGCCGCCCCGCCCCAGGCCGCCGCCACCATCGCCCGGTCGAGCCTGCGGCGCGGTTTGAAAAGGCCGGGCGTGTCGACGAAGACAAGCTGGCTCTCGCCCTCGAGCGCGACGCCTCTGATGCGCGCCCGCGTCGTCTGCACCTTGTGCGTGACGATGCTCACCTTCGCGCCCACCATCCGGTTGAGCAGCGTGGACTTGCCCGCGTTGGGCTCTCCGATAAGGGCGACGAAGCCTGCGCGTGTGGTCATGACGAACCCCGTATGTCGATGCCCATGCCCCTACCCCATGCCCGCGCGCGATGCCAGCCGAACCTGCGGCGCGCGGTCGCATCGCCCCGACCACCGTGCGACCCAATTATCATGTCACATGACATGATGACGAAAAAGGGAGCCACACATGTTCAAGGGTCTGGGACTTGCCGTATCGCTGATCATGGCGGGGATGGTCGGGTTGCCCGCCGCGATCCTCGCGGCGATCTGACGACAGGGGCCGGGCGGTCTCAGTCCCGCCCGGTCTCGACCTTGGCGAGAAGCGCACGCGCGGCGGCCTGCTCGGCCTGGCGCTTCGATCCCGCCTGCGCCTCGGCCTCGGCGCCGGTGGCCAGCCGCGCGGCGATGGTGAATAGCGGGGCGTGGTCCGGCCCGCTCCGCGCCGTCTCCACGTAGGACGGCGGCGGCATTCCGCGCGCCTGCGCCCATTCCTGCAGGGCGGTCTTCGGGTCGCGCGCATCCTCGTCCACGCGGCGCACCCGGTCCCCCCAGAGCCGCAGCACCATGTCGCGCGCCGCCTCGAACCCCGCGTCGAGATAGACCGCCGCGATCACCGCCTCCATCGCGTCGCCCAGAAGCGCCTGCTTGCGCCGCCCGCCCGAGATCATCTCGGACCGCCCGAGCTTCAGCACCGCGCCGAGGTCGATCTCGCGCGCCACGTCCGCGCAGGTTTCCTTGCGCACCAGCGCGTTGTAACGCGGCGCGAGCAGCCCCTCGGCGGCGTCGGGATCCTGCGCCAGAAGCGCCTCGGCCATCACGAGGCCCAGCACCCGGTCGCCCAGGAACTCGAGCCGCTGGTTGTCGCAGCGATTGGGCGAGGACATGGACGGATGCGTGACCGCCCGCACCAGAAGCGCGGGCTGCGCGAACTCGTGGCCCAGCCGTGCGCAGAAGGCGCGGAGCTCGGCCGAGAGCTTCACTCCAGCGCCTCGAAGAACCGATCCCCCCGCCATGTCCAGAAGGCCAGCATCGACCGGCCGGCCGAGGAGAAGATCACCCGGTCCGCGCGCCCGATGAGGTTCTCGTAAGGCACGAACCCGACGCCCCCCACTGCCTGCGGAAAGCGCGAGTCGGTCGAGTTGTCGCGGTTGTCGCCCATAAAGAAGTAATGCCCCTCGGGCACGGTGAAGACGTTGGTGTTGTCCGACCGCTGCGTCGTGATGTCGAGGATGTTGTGCTCGTGCCCGCCCGGCAGCGTCTCGCGATAGCGCGACTTGACGCAGATCGCCCCCTGCCCCACCACGCCGTTCTCGCAGCGCGGCCGCGACGCCATCGGGCCCTGCGGCTCGTAGACCTCCTCGAAGGTGCCCGCCGGCTCCACCTTGGCGGCCTCGCCGTTGATATGCAGAACGCCGTCCTTCATCTGCACCTTGTCGCCCGGCAGGCCGATCACCCGCTTGATGAAATCCGTGCCGGTCACGGGATGGCGAAAGACCACGATGTCGCCGCGCTCGGGCTCGTCGCCCCAGAGCCGCGTGTTGTCGCCATCGAGAAACCCGCAGATATCCTTCGCGTCGATGTTGATGCCCAGCCGCGCGATGCGAATGGTGGGACAGGACGCATAGGAATAGCCATAGGCCATCTTGTTGACGAAGAGGAAATCCCCCACCAGCATCGTGTCCTTCATGGACCCCGAGGGAATCCAGAACGGCTGGAAGAAGATCGTGCGGAAGATCCCCGCGATCAGCAGCGCCCAGAACACGGTTTTCAGCGCCTCGATCACGCCGTTCTTCTTCTTGGCCTCTGCCATCTGTCGCTCCGCCCCGATTTGGTGCGTGCTACATGCGGGCGCGAACCCAGCGTGTCAAGCCGCGCGCAGGGTCCGCGGGGGCGCGCGTGTGGCGCCCCCGGACCGGACCCCGCCGGGGTTCCGGGCGTTCGCCCGGGAAATTACCGGCAGCAGACGCGCGCCCGGGTTCAGTGCGATCTTGCCCGAAGAAGCCCGCGGTGCCACCCTGCGCGCAGGAGATACCCGTTCGGAGCCGCAGGATGCCGGAGATACCCACGACGATGCAGGCGATGGTCCTGACCCGCCATGGCGGGCTCGACGCCTATGAGTGGCACGAGGACTGGCCGGTGCCCATCCCCGGCGATCGCGAGCTTCTGATCCGTGTGGGGGCCTGCGGGCTCAACAACACGGACGTGAACACCCGCACCGGCTGGTATTCGAGTTCGGTCACCGGCGCGACCGACGGCACGGCCTCCGGCGATCCCGAGGCGACCGATCCGGGCTGGGGCGGTGCGCCGATCGACTTCCCCCGCATCCAGGGCGCCGACGTCGTGGGCCGCGTGGTCGCGGTGGGGGAACGCACCGATCCGTCCTTCATCGGCAAGCGCGTGATGCTCGACGCCTGGCTCCGCGACTGGTCCGCCTCCGCGACCCCCGAGGTCATCGGCTATCTCGGCTCCGAGCGCGATGGCGGTTTCGCGCAATACGTCACCGCCGATCCGCGCGGCCTTCTCGTGGTCGACAGCCCGCTCTCGGATGCCGAGCTCGCCACCTTCCAGTGCAGCTTCACCACCGCCGAGGGGATGCTCGCCCGCGCCGCCGTGGCCCTGGGCGACACGGTGCTCGTGCCCGGCGCCTCGGGCGGCGTGGGCGGCGCGCTCGTGCAACTGGCCAAGCGGCGCGGCGCGCGGGTGATCGCCATGGCGGGCGAGGACAAGCACGACGCGGTCCGCGCGCTCGGCGCCGACCGCCTCCTTCCGCGCACGCCCGACGATCTGCGCGGCGCCCTCGCGGACGAGAAGATCACCGTGGTCGCCGATGTGGTGGGCGGCCCTCTCTGGCCCGACCTGATCGACGTGCTCGAGCGCGGCGGCCGATACGCCTGCTCGGGCGCGATCGCGGGACCGGTCGTCGCGTTCGACCTCCGGCGCTTCTACCTGCGCGACCTGACCTTCCTCGGCTCGACCGTGATCCCCACCCATATCCTCGCCGATATCGTCACCTATATCGAACGCGGCGAACTGCGCCCCGCGCTCGCCGCGACCTACCCACTGCGCGAGTTGCGCGCGGCGCAGGAGGCGTTTCTCGCCAAGAAGCACACCGGCAACATCGTGGTGATCCCGTGACCGACCCGCGCTGGCAGACGCTCCTTTCGGAGGCGCGCGAGTTGCATGCCCGCAGCGCGGCGCTCGCGCGGTTCTGTCGCTTTCCCGATGCGCCCGTGCCCCGCGCCCTCGAGCCGCACCACGACCCGCTCTGCGACGCGATGCAGAGCGCGGGCACCCTGCCCGCCCCCGGCTGCGAGGCCTTCCGCGACGCGCTCATCGCCGCCGCCCCGCTGGCGCAGTGGCGCGACACCTACCGCCACACGCCCATCGGCGCCGAGCTTCACCGCCATTTCGGCTGTTTCG
Organism: Roseovarius sp. SCSIO 43702; assembly: GCF_019599045.1. NCBI lineage: Bacteria > Pseudomonadati > Pseudomonadota > Alphaproteobacteria > Rhodobacterales > Roseobacteraceae > Roseovarius > Roseovarius sp. SCSIO 43702. The sequence goes on along the minus strand of NZ_CP080623.1, from coordinate 1,587,103 downwards.
AGATACTGGGCCGGGACGCGCCTTTCGCCACCGACGAGATGCGCGGTTTCCTGGTCTACCAGCTGCCCGGCTACCACTACCCGCTGCACCGCCACCCCGCCGAGGAACTCTATCTCGTCGTGGCGGGCGAGGCCGAGTTTCACCTCGACGGTCGGCCGTCCCGGATCCTCCGCGCGGGCGAGACGATCTATCACCCCTCGAACGCGCCCCATGCGCTCACCACGCATCGAAGCGCGGTCCTGGCCTACGTGCTCTGGCGCGGCGAGATGACGACGCCCCCGGTCTTCACCTGAGCCGCCACTTTCCCGCAATCTTTCCACCTGCCCCCTTCTGACTTGCGCCATACCCTCCTATACTGGCGCGGAGGCAGACCGGAGATCAGGGGCAGGCATGGTCGCGACGGCGAAGACATCCCGCAAATTCAACATCATGATCGTGGGCCAGGGCGGGCGGCTGCAATACGAGGCGGTGATCTTCTGCGCCTCCTTCCGGCGTCACAATCCCGATTTCGCGGGCCGCCTCATCGTGGCCGAACCACAGCCGGGACCGCTCTGGAAGAACGACCCCACCATCCGCGGCGAGGACACGCGCGACCTGCTGACCGAACTCGGGGCCGAGATCGTGCCCTTCGAGACCCGCCATTTCGGCCAGGCCTACCCCTACGGCAACAAGATCGAGGCGTTATTCGCGCTGCCCGAGGGCGAACCTTTCGTCTTCTTCGACACGGACACGCTGGTGACCGGCGATCTGGACGCGGTGCCCTTCGATTTCGCGCGCCCCACCGCGTCGCTCCGGCGCGAGGGCACATGGCCCCAGCCCGAGCTTTACGGGCCGGGCTACACCGGGCTATGGAAATCGCTCTACGACAAGTTCGGCCTCGATTTCCAAAGCTCGCTCGACCTCGACGAGCCCGACGAATACTGGAAACGCTACCTTTACTTCAACGCGGGCTTCTTCTTCTACGAATGTCCCCGCGTCTTCGGCCAGACCTTCCTCGACTACGCGCTCGCGATCCGCGACGACCCGCCCGAGGAACTCGCCTGCCAGAGCTTCGATCCCTGGCTCGACCAGATCGCGCTGCCGCTCGTCATCCACAAGCTCGGCGGCGGGCGCGACACGCTCCCCGAGGGGCTCATCGACGGGGCTGTCACCTGTCACTACCGCGTGCTGCCGATGCTCTACGCCCGCGAATCCGACGCGGCCGTCAACGAGATCGAGGAGGCGCTCGCACCGAACCGGATCAAGAAGGTGGTCAAGCAATACGATCCCATCAAGCGCATGGTCTTCCAGGGTCGCGGCCGCAAGGTGCGCGAGATGTTCGACCAGCAGAACCTGCCCCGCCGCGAACAGGCGATCCGCAACCGGATCAAGCGCGAAGGCTTCTGGATGCGATGAAGGGCTTCACGCGGGTCGCGACGGCCCTCAACACCACCGATGCGTCTGCGTGCCCTCCGAAGACGCCGGCGATGCCCGCGCCCTCATGGACAGCACCGCGCTGAACGAGGTGCGGCCGCCCCGGCCCGGCTTCTGGCGCGTCGTCATGTTCATCGTCTTCTACAAGACCGGCGTCGCCCCCACCCTGCGCGGCATCTTCCGCGCCTGAGCGGGGAACCCGCGGGCCGGATCGGGGGTTCCGGGGGGTATGGACGACATGTTCTTCCAGGACTGGATGGGCCTTCTGCGCGTGATGCTCGTGGGCACGCTCGCCTATGCGGCGCTCGTCGCGGCGTTGCGCGTGTCGGGCAAGCGCACGCTGGCACAGCTCAACGCCTTCGACCTCGTGGTCACCGTCGCCTTCGGCTCGACGCTCGCCACGATCATCCTCTCCGAGAAGGTGGCGCTGGCCGAGGGGCTGCTCGCCCTCGTCCTGCTCATCGGGTTGCAATGGATCGTGACCTTCTCGTCGGTCCGGTCGCGGCGCATCGCCCGGCTCGTCCGCGCGGAGCCCACGCTGCTCCTGCGCAATGGCGAGTTCTGCGAGGACGCGATGCGCCGCGAGCGCGTCACGCCCGAGGAAGTGCGCGCGGTTCTGCGCCGCGCGGGGCTCGGCGGGCCCGAGGCGGCGCGCGCCGTCATCCTCGAGGGCGACGGCTCCTTCAGCGTGACCTCGACCGACGCGCCGCCCACCGAGCGCTCCGTCGCGGGCTTCGAGGACCTGGGGCAAGGGCCGCGCAAGGACTGAGCGGCGCGTCCCCCCGCCGAGGCCCGCAATCGCAGTTGTGGCACCCCCGCGGATACCCTAACCTGCGCGCAACCAACGCGACAGGAGAGACAACCCATGACCGACGCCCCGAATTACGGCTTCGAGACCCTGCAGATCCACGCAGGCGCCCGGCCCGACCCGGCCACCGGCGCACGCCAGACGCCGATCTACCAGACGACCGCCTATGTCTTCCGCGATGCCGAGCACGCGGCGGCGCTCTTCAACCTGCAGGAAGTGGGCTACATCTATTCCCGCCTCACCAACCCCACCGTTGCCGCGTTGCAGGAACGCGTCGCGACGCTCGAGGGCGGCGCGGGCGCGGTCTGCTGCTCCTCGGGGCATGCGGCCCAGATCATGGCGCTCTTCCCGCTGATGGGACCGGGCTGCAACGTGGTGGTCTCGACCCGGCTCTACGGCGGCTCGATCACCCAGTTCAGCCAGACGATCAGGCGCTTCGGCTGGTCGGCCAAGTTCGTGGACATCGACGACATGGACGCGATCCGCGAGGCCATCGACGACGACACCCGCGCGGTCTTCTGCGAATCCATCGCCAACCCCGGCGGGCACATCGCCGACCTGCGCGCGGTGGCCGACGTGGCCGACGCGGCGGGTATCCCGCTCATCGTCGACAACACCTCCGCCACACCCTATCTCTGCCGGCCCATCGAGCATGGCGCGACCCTCGTGGTCCATTCGATGACCAAGTATCTCACCGGCAACGGCACCGTCACCGGCGGCGTGGTGGTCGACTCGGGCAATTTCGACTGGTCCGCCTCCGACAAGTTCCCCTCGCTCAGCGAACCCGAGCCCGCCTATCACGGCCTCAAGTTCCACGAGACCTTCGGCCCGCTGGCCTTCACCTTCCACGGCATCGCCGTGGGTCTGCGCGACCTCGGCATGACGCTCAACCCGCAGGCCGCGCATTACACGCTGCTGGGGATCGAAACCCTCTCGCTGCGGATGGAGCGGCATGTCGAGAACGCGACCAAGGTCGCGGGCTGGCTCGAGGGCCACGACAATGTCGAGGCCGTGACCTACGCGGGCCTTCAATCCTCGCCCTATCACGACCGCGTCGCCAAGGTCTGCCCCAAGGGCGCGGGCGGGCTCTTCACCGTGACGCTCAAGGGCGGCTACGACGCCTGCGTGAAGTTCGTCGACAGTCTCGAGCTCTTCAGCCACGTGGCCAATCTCGGCGACACGCGCAGCCTCGTGATCCACTCGGCCTCCACCACCCACCGACAGCTCACCCCCGAGCAACAGGAAGCCGCAGGCGCCGCGCCCAACGTGGTGCGGATCTCGATCGGATGCGAGAACGCCGACGACCTCATCGCCGACCTCGACCAGGCGCTGGCCAAGGCGCATAGCTGATCCATCGGCAGGGATCGGCCCGCGATCATCGAATATCGCGGGCCATCCCTTTGAAACGGCACGAAGCCGCGATAGACTCCCTCCTCATGTAACGGGACTCGCCCCCTGGCCGGTCCGATGGTATGACGCGTGCCGATGAAACCGAATTTCGCCCTCTCGCTTTCCTTCGATGGTATCCGCCTGCTGCGCCGCGCCTATCTCGGCTGGCATCCGGTTGGCGAGGTCTCGCTCGACGCGCCCGACCTCAACGCGGCCCTCGCGGAGCTGCGCGCGCAGGCCGCGAAATTCGCTCCGCGGGGCATCACGACCAAGCTCATCATCCCCGACGACCAGATCAAGTATCTCGATCTGCCCACGGATGACGCATGGGCCGAGGACAGGGCGGGCTTCGTGCGCGCGGCGCTTGCCGACGCCACGCCCTACGACATCTCGGAACTGGCCTATGACTGGTCGGTCGATGGCGACCGGGTCAAGATCGCCGCCGTCGCGCGCGAGACGCTGGCCGAGGCCGAGAGCTTCGCCGCCGAGCATGAATTCGGCCCCGTCTCCTTCGTCGCGCAACCCGCCGACGACCTCTTTGCCGGTGAACCGTTCTTCGGCGAAACCTCCGTCGCGTCCGAGCATCTCGCACCGGGCGAAAGCGTCGAGCGCGACATGACCCGCCTCCATGTCATCCCCGTGCCGACCGCCGCGCCCGAGGATGCCGAGCCCGAAACCGCGACAGCCGCCGAGGCATCCCCGTCCGAGGACACGGCGACCCCGCCCGCGCCGGAGGAACCCGTCGCCCCCCCGGCGACCACCCCGCAGAAGGACACGCCCGCCAAGGCTCCGACCTCACCCGCGGACGACACCCCGCCCGCCGGGGCCACGGATGATGCCGACCCCACGCCGGCCGACGACACCCCCGCCCCCGAGCCGGTCGGCGCCGCCCTCGAAACGGCCACGCCGCCCGAGGAGGCCGCCCCCGCCGAACCGCCCGAGGCTCCGCGAAGCTTCGACGAGATCCAGTCCGATCTTCTCAGCAGCCTCACTCCCGATCCCGAATCCGGGACCGAGAGCGACGAGGGCGACACCACGACGCCCTCACCCTCGCCCGCCGCCTCCGCCGGCTTCACCTCCATCCGCGCGCGCCGCGACGCCGACGCCGTAGCCGACCCCCCGCGCCTCGAAGGCGTCTCGCGACTCACCGCCTTCGGCGCGTCCGCGCGCAAGGCCCCCAACCCCGTCGCGCCCGAGGCAAGCGTCAAGGCCACGCCCAAGACCACCGAGACGCCCGCCGCCGCACCCGCCGCCCCGTCCGACGACACGCCCCCCGCCCCCCCGAGCGCGTTCTTCAGCGTCCGCCGCCCCGGTGCCAAGCCTGCCGCGGCCGCAGCCACACCCGCCGCGGCCCGCCCCGGACGATCCTCCGCAGGCAACGGCACCGCCCGCGGCCGCGCCGAGGACGAGAAGCAGCGCATGACCGTCTTCGGCGCGCGCGAACCCGAGGTGGGCGGCAAGCCCCGCTTCCTGGGCCTCATTCTCACCGCCGCGCTGCTCCTTTTCCTAGTGGCTGTCGCCGCCTGGGCGTCGATCTTCCTCGATGACGGGCTCGCCGGTCTCTTGGGGCGCGACGACGACACGACCATCGCCGCGCCGAAACCCGATCCCGACGATCCCGTCACCCTCGCCACGACCGAGCCGCCGACACCCGACCGCGTGGTCACGCCCGATCTTTCGGACACCGGGCGCGCGGCCCGCGATGCCGACACCCTGCCGCTCACGCCCACCGACGCGCTGCCCGCCGCGCTCTCGCCCGACGAGGCGCGCGCGCGCTACGCGGCGACCGGCATCTGGCAGCTGTCGCCCGACCTGCCCGACGCGCCGGCCACGGGCGTCCTCGGCACGCTCGACACGGCCGGCACCGATGCGCCGCTGTCGCGCCCCGGTCCCAGCACCCTGCCCCGCCTCGCCTCGCTCGAGACCGTGACGCGGCCCACCACCCCCGGCGAGACCGGCACCGACAGCCCCGCCATCGACCTCGAGGTCGACCCGGGCGACACGCCGGACACCGGCGAGGCGCTGGTGGAGGCCACGCCCGAGGGCGCGCTCACCCCCGAGGGCATCCGCGTCTTCGCGGGCCGCCCCGAGGTGGAGCCGCCGCGCGACATGACCCGCCCCGAGGCCGCAGCCGACGACGAGACCGAGGCCGAGGCCGAGGACAGCGCGCAGGAGGCGGAGGACGCCCAAGCGGTGGCCGCAGCGGTGCTCGCCACGCCGCGTCCGCGCCTGCGCCCCGCCGACCTCGTACCCGAAGCCACCGACGACACCGACGCCCCGGCCGTCGCCAGCACCGACAGCGAGGCCATCGCCGCCGCCGTCGCCGCGGCCTCGACCGCCGATCTCGGCATCACGGACACCGCCCAGCCCGACGACAGCGCCTTCGAGAACCCGACCCCGCAGGCCGTCGCGTCCTCGCTCGCGCCCCGGAAACGCCCCGAGGGCTTCTCCGCCAAGGTCGCCGCCACCCGCAAGGCCGCGGCCAGCCGCCCGGTCTCGACCGAACAGGCGGTTTCGGTCTCGGTGCCCAGCTCCGCCTCGGTCTCGCGCACCGCGACCGAGAAGAACGCGATCAACCTCCGCGAGGTCAATCTCATCGGCGTCTACGGCTCGCCCAGCAACCGCCGCGCGCTCGTCCGGCTCTCGAATGGCCGCTACAAGAAGGTGAAGGTGGGCGACCGGCTCGACGGTGGCCGCGTCAGCGCCATCGGCGACTCGGAATTGCGCTACACCAAGCGCGGAAAGAACCTCGTGCTCCGGATGCCGCGCGGCTGATCCCGCGCCCGGCACGACCACCCCGATTTCGCCGATCACAAGCGCGTGGCCGCCCCCTCGGCGATAGCCATCCCCCGCGGCCTTCGCTAGACTGACCGCAAGGTTACGATCCGAGCGCGGACAGGACGGCATGGACTCCATTCTCTTTCAGGCCACGATCTATCTTGTGGCGGCGGTGATCGCCGTGCCCATCGCCGCGCGGCTGGGGCTGGGATCGGTGCTGGGCTATCTTGCGGCCGGCATCATCATCGGCCCGGCCCTCGGCCTCGTCGGCCACGAGAACACGCACGAGCTTCAGCATGTGGGCGAATTCGGCGTAGTGATGATGCTCTTCATCATCGGGCTCGAGCTCGACCCCCGCGCGCTTTGGAACATGCGCCATCGGCTTCTCGGGCTGGGGGGGATGCAGATCCTGCTCACGACCGTCGCCATCATGGGCGCGGCCATCTGGCTCGGCCAGGTCTGGAGCGTGGCCCTCGCCATCGGCCTCATCTTCGCGCTCTCCTCTACCGCGATCGTGCTCCAGACGCTCACCGAGAAGGGGTTGATGCGTACGGGCGGCGGGCGCTCGGCCTTCTCGGTCCTGCTTACCCAGGACATCGCGGTCATCCCGATGCTGGCGCTCATCCCGCTTCTCGCGCTGCCCAAGACGCCCGACATGATCCTGGGCGAGACGCTCGAGAAGCTCTCGAGCGCCTCCGAGGCGGAGGACGCGGCGCCCGCGCACGAGATGGCCGTCTCCTTCATCGAGGGCCTGCCCGCATGGGGGGTCACGCTCGTCACGCTGGGCGTGGTCGCGGGGATCATCCTCTTCGGCGTCTATCTCACCCGCCCGGTCTTCCGCTTCATCCACACCGCCCGCCTGCGCGAGATGTATACGGCGCTCGCCCTGCTCATCGTCGTGGGCATCTCCTACGTGATGAACCTCATCGGTCTCTCTCCGGCGCTGGGGGCGTTTCTCGCGGGCGTGGTGCTGGCCAACAGCGAATTCCGCCACGAACTCGAAAGCGATATCGAGCCCTTCAAGGGGCTGCTGCTGGGGCTGTTCTTCATCACCGTGGGCGCCGGCATCAACTTCGACATCCTCTTCGCGGTCCCTTTCCTCATCCTCGGGCTCACGGGCGCGGTGATCGTGATCAAGGGGGTCATCCTCTACGGGCTGGGCCGGGCCTTCGGGATGCGCCGCCGCGACCTCTGGCTCTTCACCCTCTCCCTCGCCCAGGCCGGCGAATTCGGCTTCGTGCTGATCTCGTTCTCGAGCCAGTCGAACGTCGTGCCGCCCGAACTGTCCGAGGTGATGCTCCTCGTCGTGACGATGACGATGCTCATCACGCCGCTGCTCTTCTTGCTGCATGAATGGATGTCGAACCGCATGGCCGAGACGGGCGACGCGCAGGAACCCGACCACGTCGACGAGGAGGGCCAGGTGATCATCGTCGGCATCGGCCGCTTCGGCCAGATCGTCAACCGGCTCGTGCGCTCCAGCGGCTTCAGCACCGTGGTGCTCGACCGCGATCTCTCCGCGATCCAGCGGATGCGCCGCTTCGGGGTGAAGAGCTTCTTCGGCGATCCGACGCGCCCCGACATGCTCAACGCGGCGGGGCTCAAGGATGCCCGGGTGCTCGTCGTGGCGATCGACGACCCCGACGCCTCGGTCCGCCTCGTCTCCTTCGCGCGCCGCGAAAGGCCCGACCTGCACATCGTCGCCCGCGCCCGCGACCGCACGCATGTCTTCCGCCTCTACCAGGCCGGCGCGGACGACATCGTGCGCGAGCTTTTCGACGCCTCGCTCCGCGCCGGCCGCTACGTGCTCGAGAACGTGGGCCTTTCCGAGTTCGAGGCCGCCGAGGCCGAGCGCACCTTCTACCAGCACGACCGCGATTCCGTCCGCGAACTCGCCGCGCTCTGGGATCCGACCGTCCCCACGGTCGAGAACGCCGCCTATATCGCGCGCGCCAAGGAACTCGAAAGCGAGCTCGAGACCATGCTCCTGTCGCAGCTCGAGGAAAGCGGCGAGCCGCGCACCGGCACCGGCTGATCCGCCGGCGCGCGCCGGTTCCGCCCGGTCCGCGCGGGCGGCGCCGTCGAATGGATATTTCTGGCAAGAAGAAGGGAAGCAGTGAAGCGGCGCGCGTTGCGTTTACGCGTCTGCGCACCCGCAAGAGGCGCACCGACACGATACCGACGTGGATACCGACATGGATACCGACGTCCCGTTCGCCGCGCTCAGATCCCGTTAACCCGACCGTTCGCTGCCCGAAATGCCCGCTTCGGAGAAGCTCGCCATGCCGCTGTGACAGGCCACCGCGGCCTTCAGGATCGCGATGGCCAGCGTCGCGCCCGACCCCTCGCCAAGCCGCATGTGAAGGTCGAGGATCGGCGCCTTGCCCAGCTTCTCGAGAAGCGCGCCATGCGCCCCTTCGGCACTCAGGTGGCCCGCCACGCAATGATCGAGCGCGGCCTTGTTTTCCTGGGCCAGGCAGGCCGCGGCGGCGGTGCAGATGAACCCGTCGAGGATGACGGGGATACGCTCCATCCGGGCGCGCAGGATCGCCCCCGCCAGCGCCGCCAGCTCGTGCCCGCCCAGGCATCGCAGAACGTCGAGACCGCGTCCCCCTGCCTGCGCATGACGGGCCACCGCACGCTCCACCACCGCGATCTTATGGTCGAGTGCGCTATCCTCCACGCCAGTGCCCCGCCCCGTCCAATCCTGCGCCGTTCCCCCGAAAAGCGCGCATGCCATCGCCGCCGCGCTCGTCGTGTTGCCGATCCCCATTTCTCCCGCTACCAGTAAATCACATTTATTATCAATGCTTTCCCATCCAACCCTCATGTATTTTACAAACTTGTCCACATCCATCGCCGCGGCTTGCGTGAAATCCCGCGTAGGCTGGTCGAGATCGAGCGCCACCACATCAAGACGCGCGCCCGCCGCTTGGCTCAACTGGTTGATCGCGGCACCTCCGGCCTCGAAATTCGCGACCATCTGTGCCGTGACATCCGCCGGGAAGGCCGAGACCCCCTGCTGCGTCACGCCGTGGTTGCCGGCAAACACGATGACTTGCGGTCGCTCGACCAGCGGCCGCGCCTCGCCCCGCCACCCGGCATACCAGACCGCCAGCTCCTCGAGCCGTCCCAGCGATCCCGGCGGCTTGGTCAACTGCGCGTTCCGCTCCCCGGCCCGCCGCCGCGCGGCCCCGTCCGGCGCGGGAAGCGCACCGAGGCAGGCGCGGATATCGTCCACGGTCTCGATGGTCGGGGGCATGAGGCACCTCCAGTTGCGCGGCCCTTGGCGCTTGTGTATCCCATCGAAGCCCATGCGGGGCAACGCAATTCCGCCATGCCAAAGGGACATCCCGCCATGAATTCAAAGGTCTCGGAGATCGCGACCGCGTTCAGCCTGCTGAGCCGCCTGCCCCTGCCTTCGGCCCGCGTGGACCCCGAACGGAATGCCGGCGCCGCCTGGGCCTATCCGCTGGTCGGGATACTCCACGGCGTGATCGCCGGCGCCGTGGCCTGGCTCGCCACGGCGCTCGGCCTGCCGGTGCTCGTCGCGGCGATCTGCGCGGTCGCGACTCTCGTGCTTCTCTGCGGCGCCATGCACGAGGATGGCCTCGCCGACCTGGCCGACGGGATCTGGGGCGGCTGGGACCGTGCGGCGCGGCTCGAGATCATGCGCGACAGCCGGATCGGCACCTATGGCGTTATCGCACTCGTTCTTGCGCTGGGGCTCAGGATCGCAGGCGTTGCGGCGCTTCTGGAGGGCTCGGTGGCACAGGCCATGGCCGCCCTTGTCGCCATCGGCGCGTTGTCGCGGGCGGCCTTGCCCTTCGCCATGGCGCTCATGCCCCATGCCCGCGACGAAGGGCTCGCCCGGCGGGTCGGCCCGGTCACACCCGGCACGGCGTGGACCGCGCTCGCGATCGCGTTCGCGGCGGCGCTGCTCTGCACGGGTTGGCAGATCTTCGGGCTTCTCATCTGGGGAAGCGTCGCGGCGATCGGGATGGCGCTCCTCGCCCGTCGCAAGCTCGGGGGGCAGACGGGAGACGTGCTGGGCAGCATCCAGCAGGCAGTGGAGATCACGCTCCTGATGGTGCTCGCCACATAGAAAAACCGCCGGCCCTTCACGGACCGGCGGTCGATTTCAAGAACGGGCCCGGCTCACGCGGCGCGCGACACCAGCACGTCATCCACCTGTTTCGCGGCAGCGGCCTCGTCATTGCCGTTGACCGCGGCCACTTCGCGGGTGAGCCGCTCAAGCGCGGCTTCGTAAAGCTGACGCTCGGAATAGCTCTGCTCGCGCTGGTCGTCGGTGCGATGCAGGTCGCGAACCACTTCCGCGATCGCGATGAGATCGCCCGAGTTGATCTTCTGTTCGTATTCCTGCGCCCGGCGCGACCACATGGCGCGCTTGGCCTTGGCCTTGCCTTTCAGGGTCTTCATCGCCTGCGTCACCACGTCGGGCGACGAGAGCGAGCGCATGCCGATCTCGGTGGCCTTGTGCGTGGGCACACGCAGCGTCATCTTGTCCTTCTCGAAGGAGATGACGAAAAGCTCCAATTCGAACCCGGCCACCTCCTGCTTCTCGATCGACACGATCTGGCCGACGCCATGCGCGGGATAGACCACGTATTCGTTGGGGCGGAATTCGGATTTCTTCGACTTGCTCATTCAGTTTTCCTCGCAACTGCCTGAAATCGTTTCCCGAAATGCCGCTGCTTGGTCGTCGGGACGACACGTCGCAGCTTGGTTTCGGCACAAAACGATCCGCCCCCGAATGTCAGGTCGGGCCGGCGGATATCAGGCATATGTCTACATGCAGTCTGCACCATACCACAAAATACGCCCCACCGGAAGCAGCATGACATCAAGATAGTGCTTTATGCTTTTATTTCAATCGGCTGAACGTCCTGCTTCACGCCACGCGCAAGCTTTCAGGACCACACTGTTCGAATCACCTGCGCTTCACCCGCCTTCGCCCGGCGCCTCGGAGAAGTATTTCTCGAGCTTGCCATCCTCGCCATCGCGCTCCTCGGCCTCGGGCAGCGGATCCTTCTTCGTGATGATGACCGGCCACATCTCGGAATACTTGCGATTGAACTCGACCCATTTCTCCATGTCCGGCTCGGTGTCGGGACGGATCGCGTCGGCGGGGCACTCGGGCTCGCACACACCGCAGTCGATGCACTCGTCGGGGTGAATGACGAGCATGTTCTCACCCTCGTAGAAGCAATCGACGGGGCAGACCTCGACGCAATCGGTGTATTTGCATGCAATGCAGTTGTCGGTGACGATATAGGTCATGGCCGCGTCCGCGCAGTTTCGGGTCACGCGCTACGTAATCCAGCGGGCGGGATCATTCAAGCGCGCGGAACGCGATGAAATGTCCCGTTCGCCAACCGCGGTCCCGGTCGGAACAGTGTTCCATCACGTCATTTCCTCGTAGAGCGCCTGTGCCTCCGACGCCGGTCCCCGCCGTGTGCCGAGTGCGAGAACACGCACCACGCGAACCCCGCCCGGCAGCGTGATGGTGAGCACGTCACCCGGCCTGATCGCGCGGCCGGCCTTCGAGACCTTGCCGGAATTGACCCGCAGCTTCCCGCCCTCGATCATCCGCGCCGAGAGCGCCCGCGTCTTGAAGAACCGCGCGTGCCAGAGCCACTTGTCGGCACGCAGCGTTTGCGGGGCGGCGGGATCGGTCACGCGGCGGGGATCACTTCTTGTCGCGCAGTCCCATCAGGGCAGCAGCGAACGGGTTGTCGGGGTCGATCCTGTCGGACTTGGCCGGTTTCGACGCGTAGGTCTTCGCGCCTTTCTCGGCGGGTTTGCCGCCGCTCCGGGGCCGCCCCTTGCCCTTGGGCCTGGCGCCGCCCTTGCCACCCTTGTTGCCGGCACTCCGAGGCCCGTGCGCCTGCCGGTTTCCGCGACCGGCCCAGGTGAAGGTGTAGTAGACCTCGATCTCGGGCGGCTGGTCATAGGGCGTCTCGCCGGGGGCCACCTCGGTCTCGCTCATCTCGGGAATGTCGGGCTCTACCTCGCCCTCGGGCGCAGGATCCGCCGCGATAGGCGCCTCGCCCTCGGCAGGGATTTCCTCGACCTCCTCGGCGGCGGTGGTCACGCCATCGGGCAGATCGCCCTGCGGCGCCGGCGTCTCTTCCATCTTCTGATCGACCGGCTTGACCTTCTCGCGCTCGCCACGCTCGGCCTTGTAGCCCAGGCCCTGCATGAGATCGGCGAACTGCTCGAGCGTCATGCCCGTGATCGAGAGCATGTCGGGCGTCGCCTCGAAGCCCGCGCGGCTGTCGGCGGCGCGCAGCAGGTCGGCCAGTCTTTCAAGCATGTCGATCCGGATCGCGCGCTCGCCCGCCGCACGGTAGCCCGCCATCGAGAAGTACCCCGGCGGCGTGGACACGGCGTTGGCCGGCACGGTGACGAGGCCGGGCGGCGGCGCCTCGGGGAATTCCTCGAGCCCGCGATCGAGCGACCAGAGGACCAGCCTGAGCCGCGTCGGCGCGGGTTTGAGCAGAAGCGGCATGAAGATCGTGAACTGCCCGAAACGCACGCCATGCTTGCGCAACGCACCGCGTGCCTCCTGGTCGAGTTCCTTCACCTCCTCGGCGACGTCGCCACGCGGCAGGATGCCCATCGCCTCGACAAGACGGTATCCGAAGCCGCGCGCCAGCCCGGTCAGCGCCTCGTCTTTCTGCACGGCCAGAAGCGGCTCGAAGAGCGTGGCGATCTTGCGATCGACGAAATGCTGCAAACGGCGCTCGACCTTCTGGCGCACGTCCTCGCCTGCCTCGTCGTCCACGAAAGCCTTGATGCCGGGCTTGAGCGGATCGGACCCCTTGACGAGCTTGCCCACCGCGTCCGAGCCCCACATGAGCCCACCCTGTTCGGTGAAGTCGATCTCGGTGTCGGGCGCGTTGTAGAAGCGATCGGCCCGCAGGTGGAAATGAGGCCCCAGGGCCTGGAGGCTCGCCTGGTCGAGCGCCTTCGCCTCCGGCCCGCTCGCCGCCTTGTCGCGCAGGAATCTGAAACCTTCCAGACGGCCGGCATACTCGCCCTCGACCGTCACTTCGCCCTTGTCGTTCACTTCGGCCACAACGGCCTCCTTCTGTTTCAACCGGCGCAAAAGCACGCTCGTGCGCCGGTCCACAAATCTTTGCGTCAGCGCCCCGTGCAGGGCATCCGACAGCCGGTCCTCCACGACGCGGGTGACGCCGCGCCAATGCGCCTCGTCGTCGACCCACCCCGTGCGCTGGGCAACATAGGTCCACGTGCGGATAAACGCGAGACGTTTCGACAACGTGTCGATGTCGCCATCCGTCCGGTCGAGCCGCTTGACCTGACGCGCCAGCCAGTCGTCGGGGATGCGCCCCAGCGACGAGAGGTCAGTGAAGATACGCTCGAGAAGGCCCGCGTGTTCCGCCGGGCTGATGCCGCGGAAGTCGGGAATGCGGCAGACATCCCACAGAAGCTTGACGCGCCGTGCATCGCCGACCCGGTCGATGACGTCCGGCAGCTGCGAAAGCGCGCGAAGCGCCAGCAGGTCGTCGGAGTCCCGGCTCCGGCCCAGGATCGGCTGCTCGGGCTTCTGTTCGAGCGACGCGAGAAGCGCCTCGACCGAGCCGAAACGCAGGTCCGAATTGCGCCATTCAAGCCGCGTGACGGGCGCGAAACGGTGCTCGGTGATGGCCGTCACCACCTCGTCATGCAACTCGGGCGCCTCGCCCGTCACCCCGAACGTGCCATGCCGCATCCCGCGCCCCGCGCGCCCCGCGATCTGCGCAAGTTCGTTCGGGTGCAACGCGCGCATCCGCCGCCCGTCGAACTTCGAGAGCGCCGAGAAGGCGACGTGATCCACATCGAGGTTGAGCCCCATGCCGATCGCATCCGTGGCCACGAGGTAATCCACGTCGCCATTCTGGTAGAGATCGACCTGCGCGTTCCGCGTCCGGGGGCTCAGCGCGCCCATCACCACCGCCGCACCGCCTTTCTGGCGGCGCAGAAGCTCGGCCATGGCATAGACGTTATCGACCGAGAAGCCCACGATCGCGCTGCGCCCCGGCATCTTCGAGAGCTTCCGCGCGCCCGTATAGCTCAGTTGCGACATCCGTTCCCGGCTCTGGAACTGCACGCCGGGCACGAGCGCCGCGATGGCGCCCCGCATCGTCGCGGCACCCAGGAACTGCGTCTCTTTCTGGCCGCGCATATGCAGCAGGCGGTCGGTGAAGACGTGCCCGCGTTCGGGGTCGGCGCAAAGCTGTATCTCGTCCACCGCCACGAAATCGGCGCCGATTCCCTCGGGCATCGCCTCGACGGTCGCCACCCAGTATTTCGTTCGCGGCGGCACGATCCGCTCCTCGCCGGTGACAAGCGCCACGACCGAGGGACCGCGCGCCGCGACGATCCGGTCATAAACCTCGCGCGCCAGAAGACGCAGCGGCAAGCCGATCACGCCGGAAGGATAGCCCAGCATCCGCTCGATCGCGTAATGTGTCTTGCCGGTGTTCGTGGGTCCGAGAACCGCGATGATGCGGGACGGCTCGGCCATGGGCACCTCCTGGCGCGATTGCGGGTGGATCAGAGCGGCGTTCCGTGCGTCACATGCCCCAGCCGCTCGAGCGCGGCAAGGGTGTCGGGATCATGCGGGTTGATCGCGCGCGCCGCATCATAGGCCTCGTAGGCAAGCGCGTCCTGCCCCGTCTCCTCGAGCAGCGACCCGAGGCTGTAGAGCGCCGGGAAATGCCGCGGCTCGAGCGCCAGCGCCCGCTCCAGATCCGAAAGCGCCGGCCCCAGGAGCCCCGCCCGCGCCCGCGCCACCGCCCGCATGTGCCAGCCTTCGGCGAATTCCGGCGCATGATCGACCAGCGCGCCGAAATGATCGCGCGCCGCCGCGAGATCCCCGGCCTCCAACGCCGACCGACCGCGGCGGAGCAGGAAATCCATCGCCGGCGATCCCGACTTCGACAGTTCGAGCGCCACCTCCTCCGCGATGGACTGCGCCGACGCTTCATCCGCCTGCTGCAACTGCTGGAAAAGCCGGTCGAGTCGCGCGTTCTCTTCCGCCGGGGCAGGTAGGGAAAACATGACTGTCGCGGCGACTGCCGCAACGGTATTCTTGAGCTTGGGTCGATGAGCACTCATAACGGACCTGAGTTTAGCGTGCGCGGCTGGAATGCAAACCCCCGGCCGTTCAAAACAAAGGGAGACCCCCATGAGCGACACCATCGACGCAGCCGTCAAGAGCCTCAACGAGAAGCTGGATGGCAAGGATTTCAACGGCACCGCCAAGTTCGTGATCGAAGGCGAAGGCGCCATCATGGTGGACGATGCGGGTGCCCGTGCGGGCGATGACGAGGCCGACGTGACCCTGACGGCCGACGCCGAGACGTTTCAGTCGATCCTGGAGGGTGATCTGGACCCGACCGCGGCTTTCATGACCGGCAAGCTCTCGGTCGATGGTGACATGGGCATGGCGATGCAACTCGGCAGCGCGCTGTCCTGAGAATGCGGGACGCGCCTCTCCACCATGATATCGCGGATGGCCCGGATGGCGGGCGCGCGTGGTGGCTCGAGGCCGAGGACGGGGTGCGCATCCGGCTCGGCGCCTGGAGCCACGCGGGGGCACGCGGCACGATCGTGCTTTTTCCGGGCCGCACGGAATACATCGAGAAATACGGCCGCGCGGCGCGCGATCTCGCCCTGCGCGGCTATGGCCTCGTGGCGGTCGACTGGCGCGGTCAGGGCCTTGCCGACCGCCTCGCCGATGACGTGCTGTCGGGACATGTCCACTATTTCGACGATTATCAGCGCGATGTCCGCGCCGTCTTCGCGGCGCTCGGGCGGCTTGACCTGCCGCGGCCCTGGGTATTGCTCGGGCACTCCATGGGCGGCTGCATAGGGCTGCGCGCGCTGCACAACGGCGTGCCGGTGGCGGGATCGCTCTTTTCGGCGCCCATGTGGGGTATCCGCATGGCCGAGCTGCTCCGCCCCGTCGCCTGGTCGCTCGGCTGGGGCAGTCGCCGGGTGGGCATGGATCACCTATACGCGCCGGGGACACAGGCAAACCCCTACGTCCTGAGCGAACCCTTCGCCACGAACAAGCTCACCCGCGACGAAGAGATGTATCGCTACATGATCGACCAGACCAACGCCTGTCCTGCGCTCGGCCTGGGCGGTCCCAGCCTGCGCTGGCTCCATGAGGCGTTGATCGAATGCCGCAGGCTCGCGCGGATGCCGTCGCCCGACCTGCCCTGTCTCACCTTTCTCGGAACGGATGAGGACATCGTCGACCCCGGCAGCATACATGCGCGGATGAACGCCTGGCCCGGCGGCACGCTCAAGATGCTCGATGGCGCACGGCACGAGGTAATGATGGAAACGCCCGAAACCCGACAGCTCGTCTTCGACCGCATGGCCGAATTCATGGCGGCGCTGCCGGATCGACCCGAACCGGCTCAGTCGTCCATGGCGACCTCCTGTCGCTGACGGCCCAGCCCCTCGATCTCAAGCTCCATCACGTCGCCAGGCCGCAGGAAGCGCGGCGGTTTCATGCCCATCCCCACACCCGGCGGCGTGCCGGTCGCGATCACGTCACCGGGATGCAGCGTCATCATCTGGCTCAGATACGAGACGAGATGCGCCACGCCGAAGATCATCGCGCTCGTGCTCCCGCTTTGCATCCGCTCGCCGTTCAGGTCGAGCGCCATGGCAAGCGCCTGCGGATCGCCCACCTCGTCCGGCGTGACGAGCCACGGGCCGATCGGCCCGAACGTGTCACAGCTTTTCCCCTTGGTCCATTGCCCCTTCCGCTCGGTCTGGAAATGCCGCTCCGACACATCGTTGACAATGGTGTAGCCCGCCACGTGGCCCAGGGCGTCCGCCTCGTTCACGTATTTGGCCCGCCGCCCGATGACGATGCCAAGCTCGACCTCCCAGTCCGATTTCTCCGACCCGCGCGGCAGGCTCACCGTGTCATTCGGCCCGCAGATGGACGACGTGGCCTTCATGAAGACGATGGGTTCCGGCGGCGGCTCCATTCCCGCCTCGGCGGCGTGGTCCGAAAAATTGAGACCGATCCCGATGAACTTGCCCGTGCCCCCGACCGGCGGCCCCAGGCGCGGCGAGCCCTCGACAAGCGGGAGCGCGTCGGGGTTGACTTGCGGCAACTGGCCCAGCACCTCGCCCGCAAGGTCCGGCACGACGCCCGAGAGATCGCGAAGCCTTCCCTCGCCGTCAAGCATGGCAGGCCGTTCCGCCCCGGGGTTTCCATATCTCGCAAATCGCATCGCGTCCCTCCCGCTCTATCCGTGCGGCAACGTAGAACGGCATCCGCTCACTGGCAATCGCCCTCGCCGCGCCTACTCTCTGCCCATGGTTATCGAATTCCGACCCCAGGGCATCTATTGCCCCGCCGGCAATTTCTACGTCGATCCGTGGCGCCCGGTCGACCGGGCGCTCATCACCCATGGGCACGCCGATCACGCGCGGCCCGGACATGCGCGCTATCTCGCGACCGACATCGCCGCGCCGGTCATGCGTCATCGTCTGGGCGATATCGCGCTCGACACCATACGCTACGGCGAGACGCGCACGATCGGCGACGCACGGGTCTCGTTCCATCCCGCCGGCCACATCCCCGGCTCGGCGCAGGTGCGAATCGAGGTGGGCGGCGAGGTCTGGGTCGTCTCGGGCGACTACAAGACGACGCCGGACAGGCTCTCCACCCCGTTCGAGCCGGTGAAATGCCACAGCTTCATCACCGAATGCACCTTCGGCTTGCCCGTCTTCACCTGGGGCAACGATGACGAGGCCGCGCGCGAGATCAATTCCTGGTGGGCAGCAAATGCGAGCGACGGGCGGTACTCCCTTCTCGGCGCCTACTCTCTCGGCAAGGCGCAGCGCGTGCTGTCGCTTCTCGATCCTTCGATCGGTCCCATACTGACCCATGGCGCGGTCGAGAACACGAACGCCGTCTTGCGTGACCAGGGATTCGATCTGCCCGAAACACTGCATGTCACACCCGATCTCAAGCCCGCCGATCACCCCGGCGCGCTCGTCCTCGCGCCGCCCTCGGCCATCGGCAGCCAGTGGTCGCGCCGCTTTCGCCCCGCCTCGACCGGCTTCGCGTCGGGGTGGATGCGCCTGCGCGGCGTGCGCCGCCGCCGCGCGGTCGATCGCGGCTTCGTGGTTTCCGATCACGCGGATTGGGAGGGGCTGAACACGGCAATCGAGGAGACCGGCGCAGAAAACATATATGCGACGCATGGTTACACCGACATCTTCGCGCGCTGGCTTAACTCCCAAGGCTACAACGCGCAGGTCGTGCCGACCGAATTCACCGGCGAGGCACTGGACGAGGATGCGGGCGAATGAAGCGTTTCACCAACCTTTACACGACCATCGACCAGACCACCAAGACCACGGTCAAGGTCGCGGCTTTGGCAGAGTATTTCCGCGCCGCGCCCGAGGAAGACCGCCTCTGGACCATCGCGCTTTTCTCAGGCCGCCGCCCGCGCCGTGCGATCACCACGGCGAAACTGCGTGAATGGGCGGCCGAGCGCGCCGGCATCCCCCTCTGGCTTTTCGAGGAGAGCTATCCGATCGTCGGCGACCTCGCCGAAACCATCGCGCTTGTCCTGCCGCCCAACACCAAGGATCACGACCGTGGCCTTGCCGATTGGATCGCCCGCCTGCGCGCCCTCGACGATGCCGACGAGGCGGCCCGCAAATCCGCTGTCCTCGACGCGTGGGACCGGATGGGCGCGCGCGAACGGCTGGTGTTCAACAAGCTCCTGACCGGCGGCTTCCGCGTGGGCGTCAGTCGCAAGCTCATGACCCGCGCCTTGGCCCAGGCCACGGATCGCGACGAGGCCGAGCTTGCGCATCGCCTGATGGGCGACTGGACACCCGACAGCACGACCTATGCCCGGCTGATCGAGGCGCCCGACGACACCGCCCCGCTCTCGCGTCCCTACCCGTTCTGCCTCGCTTACGGGCTCGACGAAACCCCGCCCGAGGAGCTGGGCCCGCCCGGGGACTGGCGCGCGGAATGGAAGTGGGACGGCATCCGCGGGCAACTCATCCTGCGCGGCGGCGAGCATTTCGTCTGGTCACGCGGCGAGGAACTCATGACCGACCGTTTCCCCGAGCTTGCCCGCGCGCGCGATTTCGTGCCCGACGGCATCGTGATCGACGGCGAGATCGTCGCGTGGGACGGCGCCGCGCCCCTGCCCTTCAACGATCTGCAAAAGCGGATCGGCCGCAAGAGCGTCCCGAAAACGCTCCTGAAGAAGGCCCCGGTCATCGTGCTTGCCTACGACCTGCTCGAGGAAAATGGCGCCGACTTGCGCGACATGCCCTTCACCGAGCGTCGCGCGCGTCTCGATACGCTGCTCACGGACCTGCCCGCCGACGCCCCGCTGCGCCCGTCTCCGCTCATCGACTTCACCTCGTGGGATGACCTGCGCCGCGTCCGCGCCACCGCGCGCGAAAACCGCGCCGAGGGCCTCATGCTCAAACGTAGCGACAGCCCCTACCACGCCGGCCGCAAGAAGGGCGACTGGTGGAAATGGAAGCTCGACCCGCTCACCATCGACGCCGTGATGATCTACGCACAGCAAGGTCACGGACGCCGCGCCAATCTCTTCACGGACTTCACCTTCGCCGTCTGGTCCGGCAACGATCTCGTGCCCTTCACCAAGGCCTATTCCGGCCTCACCGACGCCGAATTCCGCAAGATCACCGCCTGGGTGCGCAAGAACACGCTGCAACGCTTCGGCCCCGTTCGGCAGGTGCGGCCCGAGCACGTGTTCGAGATCGCCTTCGAAGGCATATTCGAAAGCCCCCGCCACAAGTCCGGCGTGGCCCTGCGCTTTCCGAGGATGAAGCGCTGGCGGCACGACAAGCCGGTGCAGGAGGCGAACACGCTTGACGATCTCAAGGAGATGCTGGCCCAATATGGCTGAGGAACCGCCGGCCACATGGGGTGTTTTTCCACCATGACCAATCCGACCACCGCTCCCCTCGCCTGGCTTCGCCGCAATGTGGAACTGACCTCGCTCATCGTTCTCGCGGCGGTCGTGGGCGCGGTCTGGGCCTTCGCCGAGCTTGCCGACGAGGTGGTCGAGGGCGCCACCCGCGATCTCGACCGCGACCTCCTCCTGCTCCTGCGCAACAGCGACGATCCCGCGACCCCCATCGGGCCTCACTATCTTCAGGAGATCGGGCGCGATCTCACCGCCCTTGGAGGCGTCGTGGTACTCACGCTCGCGATTCTCGCGGCGGCCGGATTCTTCCTCCTGCGCCGCCAATACGGCACCATGCTCTACCTGCTTATCGCCACCGGCGGCGGCATCCTCGTTTCCTCCCTCGCCAAGAGCGGGTTCGACCGCCCGCGACCCGACCTCGTGCCGCACGAGTCCATCGTCTACACCGCAAGCTTTCCCTCCGGCCATTCGATGATGGCGGCGGTGACCTATCTCACCCTGGGCGTCATGATCGCCCGCGCCCTGCCGCAGCGCAGGCTCAAGGTCTACGTTCTGATCGTCGCGGCGCTCATCACCGTGCTGGTGGGCATCAGCCGCGTCTACCTCGGCGTCCACTGGCCCACCGATGTGCTCGCCGGTTGGCTTGGCGGGGCGGGCTGGGCGATGGCCTGCCTGCTCGGGGCGCGTCTTCTCGCCCGGCGCGGCCATGTCGAGCGTGAACGATCCGAGTAGGCACGCTCCGCTCTCGCTTGAGATCGCCCCTCACTCACCCTAGATGTGGTCGCAGACCAGACAGAAAGGCTGCCTTGATGCTCAAACTTCCCACTCCGCTACGCGATCTGACCACCGAAACCGGGGCGAAGGATCTCGGCGATCTGCCCGAGTGGGATCTGAGCGATCTCTACACCGCGCCCGATGCGCCCGAGCTCAAGCGGGATCTCGACTGGCTCGAGACCGCCTGCGCGGACTTCGCCGCCGATTACGAGGGCAAGCTCGCATCGCTTGACGCGGCAGGCCTTCTCAAGTGCATCCGCCGCGACGAGGAAATCTCGGCCATCGCCGGCAGGATCATGTCCTACGCGGGCCTGCGCTATCACCAGCAGACGACCGACCCCGAACGCACCAAGTTCCTTTCGGACTGCCAGGAGAAAGTCACCGCCTACACCACGCCGCTCGTCTTCTTCTCGCTCGAACTCAACCGGCTCGACGAGGATCACCTTGCCGCGCTCTATGCCGAGAACGCGGGGCTCAAACGCTACAAGCCCGTCCTCGACCGCATCCGCGCGATGAAGGACCATCAGCTCAGCGACGAGATGGAGCGATTCCTGCACGACATGGGCGTCGTCGGCGATGCGTGGGAAAGGCTTTTCGACGAGACCATCGCGGGTCTCGTCTTCGAGGTGAACGGCGAGACGCTGGGTATCGAATCCACGCTCACGAAGCTCACCGAACAGGATCGGGAGCTGCGCGAGGCCGCGGCCCGCGAACTGGCGCGCGTCTTCGGCGAGAACATCCGCACCTTCGCCCGCGTCCACAACACAACCGCCAAGGAGAAGGAGGTGCTGGATCGCTGGCGCAAGATGCCGACCCCGCAGACGGACCGCCACATCGCCAACCACGTCGAACCCGAGGTGGTCGAGGCGCTGCGCGACGCCGTGGTCGCGGCCTATCCCAAGCTCAGCCATCGCTATTACGAGTTGAAGCGCAAATGGCTCGGGCTCGACCGGATGCAGGTCTGGGACCGCAACGCGCCCCTTCCCATCGAGGAGACGCGTATCATCGACTGGCCCACCGCGCGCGGCATGGTGATGGACGCCTACAGCGCCTTCGACTCCCGCATGGGCGAGCTTGCGATACCTTTCTTCGACAAGGGCTGGATCGACGCGGGCGTGAAGCCCGGCAAGGCGCCCGGCGCCTTCGCCCACCCCACCGTGACCGACGTGCATCCCTACATCCTGCTGAATTATCTCGGCAAACCGCGCGACGTCATGACCCTCGCGCATGAACTGGGCCACGGCGTCCACCAGGTTCTCGCCGCAGACCAGGGGGAGCTTCTGTCATCGACGCCCCTCACCCTCGCGGAAACCGCCTCGGTGTTCGGCGAAATGCTCACCTTCCGCAAGATGCTCGACGCCGCCCGCACCCAGGAAGAGCGCAAGGTGCTCCTCGCCGGCAAGGTCGAGGACATGATCAACACCGTGGTGCGGCAGATCGCCTTCTACGATTTCGAATGCAAGCTGCACGCCGCACGCCGCGAGGGTGAACTCACTCCCGACGCCATCGGCGCGCTCTGGATGTCGGTGCAGGGCGAAAGCCTCGGCCCCGCCTTCGACTTCATGAAGGGCTACGAACATTTCTGGGCCTACATCCCCCATTTCGTCCATTCGCCCTTCTACGTCTACGCCTATGCCTTCGGCGACGGGCTGGTGAACGCGCTCTACGCGGTCTACGAGGAAAACCCCGACGGCTTCCAGGACAAGTATTTCGAGATGCTTCGCGCGGGCGGTTCGAAACATCACAAGGACCTGCTGGCCCCGTTCGGGCTCGATGCATCCGATCCGAAATTCTGGGACAAGGGCCTCAGCATGATCTCGGGCTTCATCGACGAGCTCGAGGCAATGGAACGGGAGTGACCCGGACACCCACCCCCGCCGGCACTCCACGTCACGATGGGGGCCGAAGGTTGACGCGGGCCTTGGGATCTGGGCCGAGCTCACGCCGCCCGGCGTGGCGTTACAGGATCCGCCGCTGCCTTGCCTGGATACGGATGCGGGTTCCCTTCGGGCTTCGCTTCCTTATGGGGGTGCTTCTGATCATCGGAGGCATCCTGAGCTTCCTGCCGGTCCTGGGCCTCTGGATGCTCCCGCTCGGGGTAGCGGTGGCCGCGCTCGACGTGAAGCCGGTGATGCGTCGGTTGCGGCGCTATCGAAACAAGCGTTGAGCACCTCGCAACTCACTTCAACTGGCTGTCTTTCGATCCGCGCCTGTTGATCCCGCCATGCGGCTCCGCGCGCGTGTCGCGGTCCGACGCGCAGTCGACGCAGAGCTTCACGCCGGGAATCGCCTCGCGACGCGGCTCGGGTATCGGCTCGTCGCATTCCGCGCAATGGGTGCGGCTTTCGCCTTGCGGTGCGCGGCGGGCCTTCATGCGCGCCAGTTCATCCTCGATCGAGGCTTCGATCTGTTCGCTCACCGCACCGTCGCGGGTCCATCCACCTGCCATGTCCCCCTCCTAAGGTTGTGCCGGCAATACAAGATAGCGTTCGAACGCCGCGACGCCACTTTCCGCCTTCTCGATCATACCACGCACCACGCCCACCGCCGAAGCGGATGAGACGGGGATCGAATGGTTCAGACCCTCGCCGTTGCTGAGCGCGGTGAAGTCGACCACGTGCACGTCGAGGCCGGCCACCTCGCGCGGATCGCGGATCCCGCCGAGGCGCGGCTTGCGCCCGGTGATGAGGCTCGCGATGTCGAGCGCGCGATCCTCGCGCGAGATGAAGATGAAGAACGGCTGCGGCAGCTGGCCGATCGCGCGAGCCTGGCGGCGGAAAAGCTGCGGGTCGATATCCGGCGACATGAGCGCGACCCCCGAGATCCGCGACAGAAGTTGCCGATCCCCACGGATTGCCGCCTGCCGCATCGTCTCCATGGCCAGTTGCGCACCCATGGGATGCGCGAGGATGAACACCTTTTCGCCGTCACGGCTCAACCCGCGCAGCGTGGCTTCAAGATCGTCACGGGCATAGAGCACGCTGTCGCGATCGTAGGCATAACCGCTCGGCACGCCGGCCGAGGCCCACGAGAAGAGAACCGAGGGCGCATCGACACCGAAATCCTCCTTGATCTGCGCAAAGCGAAAGAGGGCCTGGCCCATCGTGTTGTTGTAACCGTGAATGAAAAGCACCGTCTCGCGCTGGCCTTGGTGCGCGCGCAGATCGCGCCGCATCGCCTCGCCGCTGGGGAAGCGGCGCGAGGACGTGACCACGAAGTCCGTCGAGGGATCAGGCGTCTCGTCCGGCCATTCCACGTTTCCGGTCTTGTGCGACGGTGGAATGCCGACCGTAATCCGCGCATAGCTCAACTCCGTCGGCCGTCGCCCGCCGAAGGACGGGCCGGGATCGTCGAAATCCCGCTGCGCCGCTACGTAGATCGTCTGCGATTTCGCCTCCGGGATCGGGGGCCCGGTCCGCACGATGTTCCGCTCCCCGCACCCGCCCAGCAGGACGACACACGCCATCACCAAACCGAATCGCAACTTTCCCCCCAAGAAACGAGCCCCGCGGCAGTCCGTCGCGAGGCTAATCCGGTTTCGCGCCAAGGCCAAGTGTTAGGCGGGGGTCAACATCCCCTTCTCCTGCGCCAAGGTGCGCATGCGCTTCTGCAATTTTTCGAAGGCGCGGACCTCGATCTGGCGAATGCGCTCGCGGCTCACATCGTATTGCGTGCTCAACTCCTCGAGCGTCACTGTCTCTTCGTTGAGCCTCCGCTGCGTCAGGATATCCTTCTCACGGTCGTTGAGCACGTCCATCGCCTCGGTCAGCAGTTCCAGCCGCGTCTCGAGTTCATCGCGCTTCTCGTAATCGGCCGCCTGGTCGGCATCCTCGTCCTCGAGCCAATCCTGCCATTGCATCGTGCCTTCGCCCTCGGCGCCCACGGTGGCGTTGAGCGACGCATCGCCCCCCGACATGCGGCGGTTCATCGAGATCACCTCGTCCTCGGTCACGCCCAGGTCATGCGCGATCCGCTTGACGTTCTCGGGGCGCAGGTCGCCCTCCTCCAGCGCACCGATGCGGGCCTTAGCCTTGCGCAGGTTGAAGAAAAGCTTCTTCTGGGCGCTCGTCGTCCCCAGCTTGACCATGGACCAGCTGCGCAGGATGTATTCCTGGATGCTCGCCCGGATCCACCACATCGCGTAGGTGGCCAGGCGGAAGCCCTTCTCGGGATCGAAGCGCTTGACCGCCTGCATGAGGCCGACATTGGCCTCCGAGATGACCTCGGCCTGCGGAAGGCCATAGCCGCGATAACCCATCGCGATCTTCGCCGCGAGGCGCAGGTGCGACGTCACCATCTTGTGCGCGGCCTCGGTGTCCTGCTCCTCGACCCAGCGCTTGGCCAGCATGTATTCCTCTTCCGGCTCAAGAAGCGGAAACTTGCGGATTTCCTGCATGTAGCGGTTCAGCCCGCCCTCGGGCGTCGGCGCCGGAAGATTTGCGTAGTTGCTCATGGGTCTGTTCCCTCACTCGATCGCCATGTTAACTGGCGTAACATGGATTTGGGACCGCTCGGTCTGAATTTCAAGTGCCTAGCACCTAATTCCTAGCGGACTATGAAGATGTCTGCACGCCGAAGGCGCGACTTGTGTCAGTTTCTCACGCAAACTTGCGAAAGCCTCACCCGCGCAGCGCACTCACCAGCGTGCTCATGTCATCAGGCAAACCCGTCGCAAAGCGCATGGGTTCCTCCGTCGCGGGGTGAACGAAGCCCAATTCCGCCGCATGAAGCGCCTGCCGGCCGAATTCCGCCGCGACCTCGAGCGCGCCCGCTCCGAAGCTCCGGCGCGCCAGAACGCGACGCCCGCCATAGGTCGGATCACCCAGGAGCGCATGACCCACATACCCCATATGGACACGGATCTGGTGCGTGCGGCCCGTCTCGAGCCGGCATTCGACCAGCGCGGCGGCGACCGGGTGCCCGAAGCTCTCGATCACCCGCGCCCGCGTCACGGCGTGCTTTCCGCCGTCGAACGTCACCGCCTGCCGTTGCCGGTCCGTCTTGTGCCGCGCGATGTTGGTCGTGATCCTGAGCACTCCGCTTCCCTCGAACGCCACACCGCGCAGCCCTCGCAGACGCGGGTCGGCGCCATCGGGACAGCCATGCACCACGGCGAGATAGCTGCGCGTAACGCTATGGGTCGCGAATTGCTCGGCCAGCCCGTGATGTGCCTGATCCGTCTTGGCGACCACCAGAAGACCGCTCGTGTCCTTGTCGATCCGGTGCACGATACCGGGCCGCCGAACCCCGCCCACGCCCGAAAGCGCGGCCCCGCAATGATGCAGAAGCGCGTTCACGAGCGTGCCGCTCGGGCTTCCCGGCGCTGGATGGACGACCATGCCGGCGGGCTTGTTCACCACGAGGAGATGCGCATCCTCGTGCACGATCTCGAGCGGGATCGCTTCGGGCGAGATATCGCTCTCCTCCACCTCCGGGAGCATGACGGTGATCGTGTCGCCCTCGGCCACGCGGCCCTTCGCGTCGGTGACGAGGTCGCCATTCACCCGCACCGCCCCCTCCGCCAGAAGCCGCGCGAGGCGCGTCCGCGACAGGTGGCACGCCTCTGGCACATCGCGCGAAAGCGCCTTATCAAGGCGCGGCGGCGGATCGGCCGCGATCTGGAACGTGACTTGCGTATGCGCCATGGATGATACTCCCCGACCGGTCGACCCGGCCATGCTCACCAGCCTGCGCCGCTTGGTGACGGTGCTGACGGTGACGATGATTGCGGGCCTTCTAGTGATCGTGGCGCTCTTTGTCATCCGCTTCTCGCAGATGGGCACCACGCCCCTCGTCCTTCCCGATCGCGTCACCCTGCCCGAGGGAGCGCGCGCGCTGTCCTTCACGCAAGGGCCCGACTGGCTTGCCGTCGTGACCGAGGACGGGCGCATCCTGATCTTCGATCCCGCCGGCGGCGAACCGCGCCGAGAAATCCAGGTCGATTGAAGCAGGTCGGATGATGGTACCGCCTCCCCGGTTTGAACGGGGGACCTCTGGATCCACAATCCAGCGCTCTAACCAACTGAGCTAAGGCGGCACGCAGCGCATTCTTTAGAGAAGCCGCCCGACAGGGTCAACGCCCTCGTCACCAATTTTGCGCGTGCCGCGCGGCCCTCTCACGAAAAAAGCCCCCGCCGAAGCGGGAGCTTTCCAAATGCTTTCGAAGGCGCGATTACATGCAGTCCTTGATCGCCTGCACGTCCGGGCCGTTCGGGGTGCGGCCGAGGTTGAAGGGCGCCGACGCATCACGCCACTGGGCGTAATCGTTGATGTAATCCATCATGCTCGCATAGACCTTGGCCGAGTTCGGGTTCTCGCAGGCGGTCTCGATGATCACCTCGTTGGCCATTTCCTGAACCTTTTCGAGGGTCTCGTCGTCATAGCGGTTGATCTCGACCGCCTCGTCGAACTTGGCGTAGGCTTCGGTCGCGCGTTTCTCGGTGAAGGCCAGCGACCACAGCAGCGTCGCATCCGCCGCGATCTGCAGCTTCTCCTGGGTCTCGGGGCTGAGCGCGTCCCAGGCGGACTTGTTGATCATCACGCCGAAGACCGAGGCCGACTGGTGCCAGCCCGGCGTCGCCCAGTATTTCGTGACCTGCTGGAAGCCCGCCGACCAGTCGACGTTCGGCGTCGAGAACTCGGCACCGTCGATCACGCCACGTTCCAGCGACTGGTAGATCTCGCCCCCGGCCATCGAGACCTGGTTGCCGCCCAGTTGTTCCAGCAGCTTGCCCTGCTCGAGACCCGACAGGCGCAGGCGCTTGCCCTGGAGGTCGGCGAGGTTCTTGATCGGCTCGTTGGTACGGAAGCCGGATTCGTTGTTGGTCACGCCATAGGGCAGATAGACCATGCCGAACTGCCCATAGATCTCGTTATAGAGATCGGCGCCGCCCCATTGCTGGATCCAGTTGACGTAATCCACCGCGTTGAAGAGCGACGGCGTAGTGGCCAGTGGCGAGAAGGCCGAATCGCGCCCGGCCCAGTAGCCCGGCCAGTCGGCACCGGCCTGGATGGTGCCCGATTCGACCGCGCCGAACACTTCGCCCGACGGCACCAGGGCACCACCTTCGAAGAACTCGATGGTCAGCTCGCCCTCGGTGAGCTTGTTGGCCAGGTCGACGAAATGCCGGTCCGTCTCGATCAGTTCGAGCGACGAAGGCCATGTCGTCGTCATGGTCCAGCTTTCCTGCGCGAGCGCCGGGCCCGCCAGGGTCACGGCCGCCGCGGCGGCGACGATCTTGGTTTTCAGTGTCATGAGTCAACGTCCTTTCGTTGGTGATCGTTACTTGGTGTAAAGCGCTTCGGGCAGCCACGTGACCAGCGCCGGGAAGACGGCGACCATGAGGCACATGACGACGATGAGGCCGATGAACGGCATCACGCCCCGAATGATGTGACCGGTGCGCACTTCCTTGGGCGCGATCGCCCGCAGGTAGAAGAGCGCATATCCGAAAGGTGGTGTCAGGAACGAAGTCTGCAGGACCACGGCCATCAGCACCACGAACCACAGGAGGCTCACATCGGGCATCTCCTGGATGATCGGAAGAAAGATCGGGAAGGACAGCAGCACGATGCCCGTCCAGTCGAGGAAGGCACCCAGGATGAAGACGATCGCCATCATCATCGCGATGAGCATCCAGGGCTCCATCTCGAGCGCGCGGATGATCTCCTGCGTGGCGCGCAGCCCGCCGGTGATGTTGAAGACCCCGGTAAAGGCCGTGGCACCCACCACGATGAAGAGGATCATCGCCGAGGTCCGCCCGGTCTCGAGCATCGCGCCGTAGAAGGTCGGCCAGGTGAACTTGCCCCGCGCGATCACGATCAGAAGCGCAAGCCCCGCCCCGATCGCCGACGCCTCGGTCGCCGTGGCGACACCGGCCAGGAGCGTGCCGAGAATTCCGAAGATCAGGACCAGCGGCGGCAGCGCCTCGATCAGAAGCATGCGGACAAGCTCGGATCTCTCGATCTTCTCGTCGGGCTCGACCGCCGGCGCAAGATCGGGCCGCATCACCGAGATCAGGTAGACGTAGACCGCGTAGCTCAGCCCCAGAAGGACGCCGGGTATCATCGACCCCGCGAAAAGCTCGCCCACCGAAAGCGGCGAATAGCTGGCCATGAGGATCAGCATGATCGACGGCGGAATGAGGATGCCGAGACAGCCGGAGGCCGCGATCACGCCCGTGGTCAGCGTCGGCGCATAGCCGTATTGCAGCATCGGGCGCAGCGCCATCACGCCCATCACGGTGATCGACGCTCCGATGATGCCGGTGGTGGCCGCCAAGAGGATCGAGATGAAGACCACGGCCAGCGCGAGCCCGCCGCGGACGTTGCTCATCAGCAGGCGCAGCGCCTCGAACATCCGGTCCGTGACACCTGAATCCGATAGGAATCTCGCCATCAGGACGAAAAGGGGAATGGCGATGAGGACGTAATTGTCCAGCACCTCGCCGAAGATGCGGTTGATGACGATCCCCAGAAGCATCGTCTTGCCCAGGATGATCGTGGTGAGAACCGCGGTGCCGCCCAGCACGAAGGCCAGCGGGTGCCCCATGAAAAGACCCGCCACCAGGAGGCTGAACATCAGAAGCGCGATAAGTTCGGGCGCAAGGTTCATTGGTGCAACTCCTGCCGGTCCTCGGGCGTCGTGGTATCCACGCCAAGAATGATCTTCAGCACTTCTGCCACCCCCTGCAGCAGAAGCAGGACGGCGGCGACGCACATCGCGATCTTGAGCGGGTAGACCGGGGTCTGGATCGCGCCATAGGTGACCTCGCCCTGGTTCCACGAGGTCATCGCGAAATCATAGGAGCGCATGACGAAGACCACCGCGAAGGGAAAGAAGAAGACCGCATAGCCGAGAAGATCGACGATGCGATGCGTGATCGGGCCCAGCTTCTCGGTCACGAGGTCGACCCGCACATGCGCCTTGTGACGCAGCGCGTAGCCACCCAGCATGACGAAATAGAACCCGTAGAGCTGCTTCGATATGTCGAAGGCCCACCGCGTCGGGTTGCCGAAGGCATACCGCATGATGACGTCATAGATGATGATGACCGCGAAGATGATCGCCACCACCGACACGATGCGCCCGACCACCTCGTTCAGGCCGTCTATCGCGCGTATGATCATGAAAGATCGCCCTTCATAGTCACTCCCTCTTGATACCGATCCCGGCCGCGATCGCCCCGGTGCCCCCGCTCCTCGCCCCGGTCGCCAGATCGTATGCAACGGTATGCAGCGCGTCCGGCCCGACAATCATGTTTCCCGGCGACGAATGCAAGACCTCATTTCCGACGCGGGTCCCACGTCGCGTCTGACCGATGCTTGCCAATTCTCGGGTAAATGTCTAGGTCGGATCGCGGCATCACCGGAGGCTCCCATGGGCATCAACACCGAGCGCGACATCGAGGCGAACCTGCAAATCGGGCCGACCGACAAGGGCATGGTGCGCCTCTTCATCGAGGCGGACGGCATCGAGATCCCGATGGATTTCTCCCCCGAGGAGGCGCAGGAGATCGCATCCGAGATACAGGCGGCCGCCCGTGCCGCCGAGGCGCGCAGATAGGCCGCGGGTCACGCGAAAGGGTCGCGCAACGCCTGAAGCCTCAGCGCCGCATGACGCGCGATCCTGCGGGTCAGTGACCCGCGCCGCGCGCCCGGAAGCTTGTCGAGCGGCGCCATCCGCACCATCTCCGCCTGGTAGGAATCGGCCAGGATGAGCCCCGTCTCCTGCGGCAGCAGATCGGTCGGAAAGGTCTCGTCCACGGCCCAGAAGAACCGGTCGCACCACTCCAGGTAGCCGTGCCACTTCGCATCCGCCTGGAAATCCGCGCGGCTCGACTTGCATTCCACGATCCAGATCTCGCCCCGCGGACCAAGCGCCATGACATCGACGCGCTTGCCCCGTTCGGGCACGAATTCCTCGACCGACACGAAATCCATTTCGCGCAGATATCGCGCCACCCCGCGGGCCAGTTTCTGGCCCGGCATGAGACGCGCGTCGGGGACGATATCACCTGTCATGCGCCGCACATTACGAACAAATCGGGAACGATGGCAAGCCCGGTGCTTTGACACGGCGGCGATGACGCATATCTTGACCTCGGCACCGTGACAAACCACGCTGAGCCGCCAGTCGCGTCCCCGAAAGGACCCCAGATGACCGATCGCCTCACCCCGCCCTCGCGAGAGACCACGCGCACCCGCGACATCCGCTACGCGCGCGAACTCGAGGGGCACGTCACCTGGCTCGGCACGTTCTCGGGAACCGCGCTCGGCGTCCTGGCGGTGGCCTCGGGCATCTACACCTATCTCGGTGTCTCCTCGCTCCTCGACGATACCGGCGTCATGTCCACCTTCGCGGCCATCGCCTATTCGGTCGCGGTATCGGTGGGCATCTTCGTCTTCTGGTCCTATCTGCTGCGGCTTTTCCCGGCCGTCCGCACCGCTCAATCGCGCGTGGCGCTTCTGGGCGCCATGGGGCTCGGGTCGGTGGCCATCGTGGCGATGTCGAGTTGGCTCAACGCCGCGGCGCTCGCCGGGTCGGCGGCGGTGGAACAACACCTCGCGAAGACGGTGCAGGACTACCAGGCCAGCCTCGAGCGCGCCCATGAAATCGCGCTCACCGGCCAAGCCCTCGAGCGGGACGTGGCGCGTGTCCGGCAGTCCTTCGAGGACCTGAGCGAACAGGAGGCCACCGGCAATCTCTCGGGTCTTGCGGGGCGCGGCGCGGTCTTCCGCGTGCTGCGCCAGAAATCGGCGGAACTGGCCGCGCTCGAGGCGCAGATCGCCACCCAGACGCCGCTCGTCAACGAAGCCTTCGCCGAGGGCAACGCGATCCTCAGCCGAATGCGCGCCCTCACGGTCGAGCAAGGCCCGGTCGAGGCGCGCTCGGTCGAGTTCTCCGAGGCCGCCGTGCGCCTTCAGGGGCTCATCACGCAGATGCGGCAACTGACCGTGGCCCCCCTCGTGGAGCGTGCGGCACAGGACCTCGCCGCCTCCGTCGTCCTGCCCGAGCTCGACAGTCGCACCGAATCGGGCCGCAACGATCAGCAAGCCACGATCACCTCGGTGCTCGAGGTTCTGGGGCAGCGCGCCGCCACGCTCGAGGGGGCGGCCCGGGAGGTCATCAACCTCACCCCGGCCCCCGAAGTCACCTACACGCCGGTCTCCTCGGCCGACGCGGTCATCCTCTATGCGCGAAATTTCATCCCGTCCTGGGCGGGGGCCATCGCCATCGACCTGCTTCCCGCCGTGCTCGTGATGATCCTCGCGATCACCCAATCGGCCATCCGCGCCGGGCGCGACGGAATCGCGCTCGAGGACAGCATGACATTGACCGAATTGCGCGCGGCGCTCGCCGCCGCCCGCGAGGTCGATGCCAAGCTCGACGCCCACGCCGCGCAGACCGCGCCCGCCGAGACCGAGCGGCACGGCCCACCTTCTGGCGGCGATGACAAGGTCAAGCCGATCACCGGAGCGAGCGGATGAGCGACACCAGCGATCCGCAGCCCGGTCGCGGCCCCCTCGTCGCGCGCATTCTGAGCGGGATCCTGATCTTCCAGATCGGGCTCGGCGCCCTTCTCGTGCTGGGCGACGTGGATTTTTCCGGGCTGTCGCTGCCGGGCTTCGGCCCCGATGCCCCCCGCCTCACGCAGCCCGTCAGCCCCGGAGACCAGCGTCGCCGCTTCGCGCCGGACCGCGACCGCCCGGCCACCGCGCCCGCGCGCGATCCGGGCGTCCTGCCCGACCGCCTGACCCTGAGCGAGATCGACGGCACGACCTACCGGCTCGAAGGAGCCATCGCACCGGGCGACGCCGAGCGCATCACGCGTCAACTGGCCGAGACCGTCCCCGCGCCCGAACGCCTCGTCCTGCAAAGCCCCGGTGGATCGGTGAGCGACGCGCTCGCCCTCGGACGCAGGTTGCGCGGCCTCGGCGTGACCACCGAAATGCTGGCTGGCGAATACTGCTTCTCCGCCTGCCCCTACGTTCTCGCCGCCGGTTTGACGCGCGAGATCGACGAGAATGCCCAGGTGGGCGTGCATCAACATTATTTCGACCAGAACCTCGTCCTGCCCGCCGCCTTCGCGGTCGAGGACGTGCAGGCCGGCCAGGGAGAGGTCATGGCCTATCTCGACGCGATGGGAATCGACCCTCTCGTCATGCAGCACGCGCTGACCACACCGCCCGATGAAATCTACGTCCTGCTGCCCGAGGAACTGCGCCGCTACGGATTTATTTCCGCAGACGACTGACGCCCCCTTGTCGGCACGGCATCGGCGGCTTACCTCTCGGGTCAGGCGGGTTCTGCCCTTCTCGTGAACGGTTGCATTCCGGTGGCCTTAAGCAATTCCGAGGGAGCTGGCTCTGTCCGGGCCCTGGTCCGGTTACCCGGCGCCCACCTGTATGAACAGGTCCTCGGGAATGAGATAACCAAACGGTCGCGGTGGGCCCGCCACTCACCCCCTCCGACAGCTCGGGATCGGCTTAGCGGCGGGTGCGCCCTGCATCGACGCGCACCGGAACGGCGACGTGATCATGCTGCATCCGGTCACGCCGGCGCGCGCGGCTGCGGTGGCCGCCATGATCATCGTCATCGTCGTCGTCCTTCATCGCCATCACGGCGATACCGAACTGAACACCGGCAAAGACGATCCCGTTGGCCAGCCACAGCACCAGAAGCGCAAGCCAGCCTTTGTCGGAATGGCTGATGAGGTGGGCGAGATTGGCAATGTCGAACCACAGAAGCATCCCCACGAAGACCGCGGCAGCAGCAAATCCGATGGCGACATTGACGATATAGAGGCGGACGAGTTTCGGCATGACCCGAGATCTCCCTGTAGCAGCACCATAAAAGCTAGCACAAAAGCGGAGCACCTCAAGCGGATCGGTGAGAATACCGGCCATGCGCGGCACGCCGCTCAGAACGCTTCGGGCTTCGCCTCGCGCGCCATGAAGTCGAGAACGGCGTTCACGAATTTCGGCTCGCGCCCCTCGGGGTAGAAACTCTTGGCGATATCCACATATTCGACGATCACCACCTTCGGCGGCGCCTCGCCCTGCGTCAGTTCGGCCCCCGCGGCGCGGAAAAGCGCGCGCAGCGTCGGGTCGATGCGGTCGATCGGCCATTTCGCCACCAGTGCGCGATCGGTCATCTTGTCGATTCGCGCCTGCCAGTTGACCGCGTCATCCAGAACCTTGCGGAAATGGTCGATATCGCCGTCGATCATCTCGACGCCCTCATCGACCTCGGCACCGAACCGGTGGTCGAGGAACTCGCGGCGCACCGTGTCGCTCGATTGGCCCGAATGCTCCATCTGGAACAGCGCCTGCACGGCATAAAGCCGCGCGGCCGAGCGCATCTTGCGCCGCTGGTTGCCGGATATCCGTGGTGCGTCCGTCATGCTTTCGGTGTGTCCTTCGGCGTGCCCGCCAGTTGGTATTCGTCCATCGCGGGCTTGAACCCCACGCCCTTGCGCGGCGCACCCCACTTGCGGGTGAGCGCGACGAGGTGCAGCGCGGCGGCGGCGGCGCCCGCACCCTTGTTCATCCGTGCCGGGTCGGCCCGCACCTCGGCCTGCTCGCGATTTTCGACCGTGAGGATGCCGTTGCCGATGCAAAGCCCCTGGAGCCCCAGAAGGGTCAGCCCGCGCGAGCTGTCGTTGCAGACCGTCTCGTAATGCGTGGTCTCGCCGCGTATGACGCAGCCAAGCGCCACGTAGCCGTCGAAATTCGAGAGCCGCTCCGCGATGCCGATCGCCGTAGGCAGTTCCAGCGCGCCCGGCACCTCCTCGACCTCGCAGGTGGCGCCCGACGCTTCGATCTCGGCGCGCGCGCCCGCGATGAGCTGATCGGCGATGTCGCGATAGAAAGGCGCCACCACGACCAGGAGCTTCACGGGCGCGTCGAAACGGGCACGCGGCAGGGTGTATTCGGTTCCGGCCATGCTCTAGTCTCCGCTGATGGGTCGGGTGCCGACGATGCGGATACCATAGGCATCGAGGCCGAGATATCGCGTATCCGGGCTGTCGGTCAGAAGGATAAGGTCGGTGAGCCCCATGGTCGACATGATCTGCGCACCGAGACCCGTCTGCTTGATCGTCCGGGGCGCATCGTCGTCGTCGATCTCCTGCGCGAGTTTCGGGCGCGGCTGGCGGAACAGGAAGATGACCCCGCGCCCTTCCTTGGCAACGATCTCCATGGCACGCGGCAGCTTGCCGGTCGGTCCATGCGCACGCCCCTCGAGCCCGATGCCCAGCACATCCTCGAGCGCGTTGAGCGCGTGCGCGCGCGCGAGGACCGGCCTGCCGTCGGTGATATCACCCTTCGACAGGACCACGTGCTCGGTCCCCGAGATCTGATCGGCATAGATCGTCATGTCCCACGCCCCGCCATGCGACGACGTGACCTTCTCGCGCCGCACCTCGTAGATCAGGTTGTCGTGCTTGTGCCGATAGGCGATGAGATCCGAGATCGTGCCGATCTTGAGGTCGAATTTCCGCGCGAACTCCACGAGGTCGGGAAGCCGCGCCATGGTGCCGTCTTCCTTCATGATCTCGCAGATCACGCCCGCCGGGTTCAGCCCCGCCAGCCGCGCGATGTCGACCGCCGCCTCGGTATGGCCCGCCCGGACCAGCACGCCGCCATTGCGCGCCCGCAGCGGAAAGACATGGCCGGGCGTGGCGATGGACGCGGCAGTGTTCTGCTCGTTGATCGCCGTCTTGATCGTGAGCGCGCGGTCGGCGGCGGAAATGCCGGTACTCACCCCCTCGCGCGCCTCGATCGAAACCGTGAAGGCGGTCTCGTGCCGCGACGAGTTGTTGACTGCCATCATCGGCAGGCCGAGCGCTTCGATCCGCGCCGCGGTCATCGGCAGGCAAATGAGGCCCCGCCCGTGCATCGCCATGAAATTGATCGCCGCCGCATCCGCGAATTCGGCCGCGATCACCAGGTCGCCCTCGTTCTCGCGATCCTCGTGATCCACGAGTATGAACATCCGGCCCGCCCGCGCCTCGGCGATGATCTCCTCGGTGGGCGCGATGGCATCCTTGAGGCCCGCCTCGACGGGTCCGGGCTTCTCGAACGGTACGGTATCGGACATGGGCAGCCCCCTCGCGATCAGACCGCGCCCGGATACAAGAGCCGCGCCCGAGTTACCAGAGCAGAGTCGCCCGCCGGTCCCGCGTCAACCACCAAGCCGGGCCCTCACCTGCCGCGTGAAATCGTCGCCGCGCTGCTCGAAATTGTCATACTGGTCGAAGCTCGCCGCCGCCGGTGCCAGGAGCACCGTCTCGCCCGCCTCGGCCTCCTCAAGGGCCCGCGCCACGGCGACCTCCATCGTTGTGCAGATTTCCGCCTCCACCCCGTCGAGCCCGAGCGCGAAATTCTGCGCCTCCCGTCCGATCACGTAGGCCTTGGTCACGTTGCGCAACCCCGGCGTCAGCCCGGCGAGCCCGCCCTCTTTCTGCAACCCGCCGCAGATCCAGCGGATACGGTCGAAGGCCATCAGCGCCTTGGCCGCGCTGTCGACATTGGTGGCCTTCGAATCGTTCACGAAGGTCACGCCCTTCGCCTCCGCGATCACCTGGCTCCGATGCGGCAGCCCCGCGAAACTCGCGAATCCGGCCTCGATCTGGCGCGGGGCAAGCCCGAGGCTCCGGCAGGCCCCGTAGGCCGCGCAGGCATTCTGATGGTTATGCGCCCCCGGCAGCCCCCTGATCCGTCGCAGGTCGATGGACCCGGCCTGCCGCCCCTTGCGATACTCGCTGAGAAACCCCTTCCTCGCGAACACCTGCCAACCGGGGCCCGAAAGCTTCCGCGCCACCGAGACGCGGATCACCCGGTCATCTTCCGGCCCCTCGGAAAGCTGGTCGGCCAGGAAGCGGCCCTCGGCCTCGTCCACGCCGATCACCGCCCTGTCGGGGCCGCCCTCCGCGAAGAGCCGCCGCTTGGCCGCGAAATAGCCGCCCATGCCGCCATGCCGGTCCAGGTGATCGGGGCTGAGATTGGTAAAGACCGCCACATCCGGCGTGAGCGCGCGGGCAAGCTCGGTCTGGTAACTGCTGAGTTCCAGCACCACGACGCCGCCGTCGCCGGGCGGGTCGAGATCGAGCACCCCGCGCCCGATATTCCCGCCGAGCTGCGCCGGCCGCCCGGCTTCGGTCAGCACATGATGGATCAGCGCCGAGGTCGTCGATTTCCCGTTGCTTCCCGTGACCGCGACGACACGCGGCACGGTGTCCATCTCGTCCCAGGAGGGCGTTGCGAAGGAGCGGAAAAAAAGGCCGATGTCGTTATCGACCGGCACCCCGGCCACAAGCGCGGCGGCCACGACGCGGTTCGGCTCGGGATAGAGATGCGGGATACCCGGGCTCACCACGAGACGGGCGATGTCGGCAAGCGCATCTTCCCGCCCGAGGTCCCGGATCTCGAACCCTTCCTCTTCCGCGCGCGCCCGTGCGGGTTCCGTATCGTCCCAGCAGACCGGAACCGCCCCGCCCGCGGCAAGCGCACGGGCCGCCGCAAGCCCCGAGCGGCCCAACCCAAGCACGCCCACGCGCGCACCGTCCATGCCTCTTACCGGTATCATGGCGCCGATCCCTGCCTGCCGTCATTCGCCCGAGAGAGGTATCCGATCGGCTCTTTCTATGCCAGCCTCTCGCGAGGGGATGGCCCAGGTTGCAAGATCGTCCTTCACGATGCGCAACTCCCGGCGCGGCGGCGGTACATCACGGGCGCGCAAGGCCGCGTCGATCAGGCCGTGGAGCTCGTCCCGGCAGTCGATCTCGTCGTCATAGCGGCGCACCCAGTAGCGGACGGCGTAATGGATCCCTTCGCCATCCTG
Source organism: Roseovarius sp. SCSIO 43702 (assembly GCF_019599045.1). Classification (NCBI taxonomy): domain Bacteria; kingdom Pseudomonadati; phylum Pseudomonadota; class Alphaproteobacteria; order Rhodobacterales; family Roseobacteraceae; genus Roseovarius; species Roseovarius sp. SCSIO 43702. Next base: position 1,549,104 of record NZ_CP080623.1, on the reverse strand, counting down.
CCGAAGCACGCGCACATCCGGCGCCGGGTCCTGCTGGACGGTCTGCGCCCCCGCGGCCGCCTCGCGCAGGAGATCGCGCGCCTCGGCGATCGGAAGCTCGTAGCTCAACACCACCTCGATCCGCGCGCGGAAATTGCGGCGCGGCGCGCTGAAGTTCGTGAGCTTCTGGCGCGCGATCTGGCTGTTCGGCAATACCATGTAGGTCGAATCGCGGGTAAGGATGCGCGTCGTGCGCCAGCCGATCTCGATCACCTTGCCACTGCCCATGCCGTCGATATCGACCCAGTCGCCGATCCTGAACGGCCCCTCGAGCCCGAGCGCGATGCCCGAGAGGGTATCGGCCACCACGTTGCGGATCGCAAAACCGATCACCGCCAGCAGGATACCCGACCCGGCAAGTGCGCCGGCCATGCTCTGCCCCAGGAACAGCATGATCGACGCCACCAGCGCCGCCGCGAAGAGCGCCACGGCAACCAGTTCCTTCAGAAGGCGCGGCACCTGCCGGCGTCTGCGCGCGGCCCGGTCGAGCGCGAACCCGATGAGCCGCGCGGCAAGCCAGGCCACGCTGAAATAGACAAGCGATCCGGCCACCGGCTCGAACGCCTCGCGGCGATCTGCAAGGCCCACCCAGCCCAGAAGCGTCCCGTTACCCGTCGCGATGGCGAGCGCGACGATCACCGCCAGCGCGGGCCAGAGAAGCCGCCTGAGATCGCTCCACCTGTTCATGATGCGCCCTCCGGCCTAGTCGCGCACCGGCGGCTCGACCTTCAGGACGGTCAACTGGTGGCGCGTGCTGTCACGCGCGTCCCACGCGAATTGCGCCCCCTCGGCAAGACCCAGCAGGGCGGCACCGATCGGCGTCACGATGGACACGCAACCGCGCGATATGTCCGCATCTTCGGGATAGACGAGCGTGATCGTCTGCTCCGCGCGCGTCGATTCGTTGCGGAACGTCACCCGGCTCCCGATTGTGACGACATCGCGCGGCATCCGGTCCGTCTCGACAATCTCGGCACGGCCCAGCTCGTCGAGCAGCTTGTCGGCCACCGCCGGCTGTCGCTGCATGGCGTTCGCGGCGAGGCTTTCGAGATGGTCGAGCTCGGCCGCATCGACGATCACGGCGGGAATACTGGTGGACTGGTTCATGGAGACCTCCGATCTGGGGTGACGGTCGCGCGCGAACCGCCTCGAACGATCTGCGGGGCGGCGGCGTGGTGATAGGATGTGGAAGATGAGGTCGCGGACCTCGAAACCCGGACGGCGCTTCAGAACGCCGCGTCACCCGCCCGGGCAAGCGGGCGGAAGAGAAGCGGCATCGGCTTGATATGAAGCATCCTGATCATGCGATCAATATAAGCCCGCCCGCGGGGTTTGCAACGCCACGACGCACGGCCCGTGGCACCCTGTGGCAGGATCGCACCGACGGCTCAGCGCACCTTGAGCGTCGCCAGTCCGATCATCGCGAGAATGATCGCGATGATCCAGAAACGGATGACGATCTGCGGCTCCGACCAGCCCTTCTTCTCGTAGTGGTGATGGATGGGCGCCATCAGGAAGACGCGCTTTCCGGTCCGCTTGAAATAGAAGACCTGGATGATGACCGAAAGCGCCTCGACGACGAAGAGGCCGCCGACGATGGCCAGCACGATCTCGTGCTTGGTCGCGACCGCGATGGCCCCGAGCGACCCGCCCAGCGCCAGCGAGCCGGTATCGCCCATGAAGACCGCCGCGGGCGGCGCGTTGTACCACAGGAACCCGAGCCCCCCGCCCACGAGTCCCGCCACGAAGACGAGGATTTCGCCCGTTCCCGGCACGTAATGGACGTCGAGATACTCGGTCACGTCGACCCGCCCCACCGCGTAGGCGATGATTCCCAGCGTCACCGACGCGATCATCACCGGCATGATCGCCAGCCCGTCGAGCCCGTCGGTCAGGTTCACCGCGTTGGCCGAGCCCACGATGACGATCGTGGCGAACGGCACGAAGAAATAGCCGAGGTTGATGAGCACGTCCTTGAAGACCGGCAGGGCAAGCTGGTTCTGCAACTCCGCGGGGTGATACATCGTGGCCCAGTAGGCCGCGGCGGCCGAGATCAGGAAACCGATCCCGAGGCGCAGCTTGCCCGAGACGCCATTGTGATTGCCCTTCGACACCTTGGCATAGTCGTCGGCGAACCCGATCAGGCCGAAGGCCATCGTCACGAAGAGGACAAGCCACACGAACGGATTGTCGAGCCGCGCCCAGACCAGCGTCGCCGTGAGGACCGCGCAGAGGATGAGAAGCCCGCCCATCGTGGGCGTGCCCGCCTTGGCGAGGTGCGTCTCGGGGCCGTCATCGCGGATGGGCTGCCCCTTGCCCTGGCGCCTGCGCAGCACGTTGATGAGCGGCTTGCCGAAGATGAAGCCGAAGAACAGCGCCGTGAGAAAGGCACCGCCCGCGCGGAAGGTGATGTAGCGGAAGAGGTTGAAGAAGTCACCGCCATCGGAAAGCGCGGCCAGCCAGTAGAGCATGTGTTCAGTCGTCCTCGGATCTGGGGCGCGACCGGCGCCCGGTATTGCGCAGCGCCTCGGCCACGAGTGAGACGCGGCTCACCTTGGATCCCTTTACCAGCACCACGTCGCCCGCATCCACCAGGTCCGGCAGTTCGGCCACCATTTCCTCGGCCGTATCGGCCCATGTGCCACGCTTGTCGCGCGACAGCGCCTCCCAGAGGTGATACATGCGCGGCCCGACGCAATGCACGGTGTCGAGGCCGCCGATTGGCGCCATTCCGGCCGCCCCGCGATGCAGCGCGATCTCGTCCTCTCCCAGTTCCAGCATGTCACCCAGGATCGCGATCCGCCGCCCATGCGCGATGCGGCCCACGCCGTCGCGCGGCGTTGCGGCGGCCAGCACCTCGAGCGCGGCCTCGAGCGAGGCGGGATTGGCGTTGAAGGCATCGTCGATCAGCTCGAGCGTCCAGCCGCGCCGCGCGGGGTCGAGGACGACCTCCTCGCGCGTGCCCCGCCCGGCGGGCGGCTCCCAGAGGCCCAGGTCCGGCGCGGCACGCCCCGGATCGCCCCCCAGGGCCTCTACCGCCGCCAGCGTGGCGAGCCCGTTCATCGCGAAATGGCGCCCGGCACTCGCCAGCTTGAAGCGCGCGACCTCGCCCGCGATGCGGGCTTGGACCACCGTGCTGTCACCGGCGATCTCGGCGGTCTCGAGCCGGAAATCCTCGGCCGTCGTTCCGAAGGTCACGATCCGCGCCCCGGCGGCGCGCGCGGCATCGAGAAGGATCGGCGACGTGGGCAGATCGACATTGACGATCGCCGTACCGTCCTCGGCCAGCCCCTCGAAGATCGACGCCTTCTCGCGCGCGATTCCGTCGATATGACCGAAGGCCTCGAGATGCGCGGGTGCGATCGTGGTGACAAGCGCCACGTCGGGCCGCGCGAGCCGGCTCAGCGGCGCGATCTCGCCCGGCGCGTTCATGCCCAGTTCAAGCACCGCGAACTCGGTCTCGCGCGGCATCCGCGCGAGGGTCAACGGCACGCCCCAGTGATTGTTGTAGCTGGCTTCGGCGGCATGGGTCCGACCCTGCCGCGCAAGGACCGTGCGCAGCATCTCCTTGGTCGACGTCTTGCCCACCGACCCCGTCACGGCCACCACCCGCGCGGCACTTCGCGCCCGCGCCGCCCGTCCCAGCGCCTCGAGCGCGGCCTGCACGTCCTCGACCAGCAAGAGCGGCGCATCCCCGGCCACCCCGTCCGGCACCCGCGAGACGAGCGCGGCCCCGGCCACCCCGTCCGGCACCCGCGAGACGAGCGCGGCCCCGGCCACCCCGTCCGGCACCCGCGAGACGAGCGCGGCCCCCGCACCCTTTTCCAGCGCCTGTGGCACGAAATCATGCCCGTCCCGCGCCGCCTTCAGCGCCACGAACAGATCGCCCGAGGCCAAGCTGCGCGTGTCGATCGAAACGCCCGTGACCGACCAGTTCCCCCGCGCCTCGCCGCCCGTGGCCTCGGCGGCCTCGGCAGCGGTCCAGAGCACGCTCATGGCCGCGCCCCGTCAAGCGCGGCGACCGCGACGCTTGCCTGCTCGCAATCGTCGAAGGGCAGCACGTCGTCGCCGACGGTCTGCCCCGTCTCGTGGCCCTTCCCGAGGATCAGCAGCGCGTCGCCGGGGCCGAGCGCATCGACCCCGCGCAGGATCGCCTCGGCCCGGTCGCCCACCTCGCTCGCCTCGGGACAGCCCTTCATCACGGCGGCCCGGATGCTGGCGGGGTCCTCGGTGCGCGGGTTGTCGTCGGTCACGATCACCACGTCCGCGTTCTCCCGCGCCGCCTGCCCCATCAGCGGACGTTTCGCCGTGTCCCGGTCGCCGCCCGCGCCCACGATCGCGACGAGCCGGCCCATCACGTGCGGGCGCAGAGCCCTGAGCGCCGTCTTCACCGCGTCGGGCGTATGCGCGTAATCCACGAAGACCGCCGCACCGTTCTCACGCGTCGCGGCCAGCTCCATGCGCCCGCGCACGGTGCGCATCTGCGGCAACGTCTCGAAGACCCGTGCCGGATCCGACCCGGTGGCGATGGCAAGACCCGCCGCGATCAGCAGGTTCTCGCCCTGGAACCCGCCGATGAGCGGCACCTCCGCCTGGAACGGGCGCCCCTCCCAGTCGAAGCGCATCGTCTGGCCCGTCGCCTCGAATCGCTGCGCGCGCAGGATCAGGTCGGCGGCCTCGTCCCGGCCCACCGTGATCACCTGCTGTCCCCGGTCATGGGCGATAAGCGCCATGTCCGCGCCCCGCGGGTCGTCGATATTGACAACCGCCGTGCCGTCCTCGGGCAGCACGCGGTCGAAAAGGCCCGCCTTGGCCTCGAAATACTCCTCGAACGTCGCGTGGTAATCGAGGTGATCCTGCGTGAAATTGGTGAAGGCCGCCGCCGCGAGCTGCACGCCGTCCAGCCGGCGCTGCGCAAGACCGTGGCTCGACGCCTCCATCGCGGCATGGGTCACACCGGCCGCCTGCACCTCCCACAGGACGCGGTGAAGCGTGATGGGTTCCGGCGTGGTGTGAGCCAGCGGGCGCTGATAGGCCCCTTCCACGCCCGTGGTCCCGAGATTGGCAGCCTCGTAGCCCAATTCGTGCCAGATCTGGCGCGTGAAGCTCGCCACCGACGTCTTGCCGTTGGTGCCCGTCACGGCAACCATCACCTCGGGCTGCGCTCCGAACCAGAGCGCGGCGGCATAGGCCAGCGTCTGCCGCGGATCCTCGGCCAGCACCAGAGCGACGGGCGACCCGTCAAGCACATCCCGCGCGATCATCGCCCCCTCGGCATCGGTCAGGATCGCGCCCGCCCCCTGCCTCAGCGCGTACTGGATGAATTCGCCCCCATGCACCCGCGTGCCGGGCAGCGCCGCGAACAGATAACCCTCGCGCACCTCGCGGCTGTCGACCGCGAGGCCGGTCACGAACGCCTGCGCGCCGCCCTGCGCCGTGAGGCCAAGTTCGGTCAGTGTCTTCTGCTGGCCCGTCTGCATCTGCCCCCCGGCGCTCATCGCGTTGCCCCCGGCCCCGCGTCAGTTGGATGTCAGCGTTATATCAGCCAATCGACCGGGTTCAATCTCGGGCCGCAGTCCCAGCAGCGGGGCCACCCGCGCGATGATCTCGGCGGCCACGGGAACGGCGGTCCAGCCCGCCGTGCGGCGCGGCTCGCTGCCCGAGGTCTCGACCGGCTCGTCGAGCGTGACGATCAGCACGTATTTCGGATCATGCGCGGGGAAAAAGCTCGCGAAGGTGGCGATGACCTTGTCCTCGTAATACCCCCCCTGCGGGCGCGGCTTGTCGGCCGTGCCGGTTTTCCCGGCCACGGCATAGCCCGGCACCTCGCCCATGCTGGCCGTTCCCTCGCTCACCACCTTGCGCAGCATGACGCGGGCCGCCTCGGCCGTGGCCTGGCTCATGACGCGCGGGCCGGGCGCGGGGTTCGGGTTGTGCAGGATCGTGGGCGTCACGCGCCGCCCGCCATTGGCAATCGCGGCATAGCCCACGGCCAGGTGCAGCGGCGAGGACGAAAGCCCGTGCCCGTAGGAGATCGTCATCGTCGAAAGCTCGGTCCAGCGCTGCGGCAGGAGCGGCCGCCCCCCCGCCGCCTCGATGATCTCCAGCGGCGTCGCCTCGAAGAAGCCGAGACTCTTCAGGAAATCCTGCTGCCGCTCGGCGCCGATCATCTTTGCGATCCGTGCCGTGCCGATATTCGAGGATTTCACGATGACCTTCGTCGTGCTGAGCTTCGGGCCGTAATTGCGGAAATCGCGGATGTTGAACCCGTCCTGCCGAAGCGGACCCTGCGTGTCGATCTCCGTCGAGGGATTGACGAGGCCAAGCTCCATCGCCTGCGCCACCGCGAAGATCTTGAAGGTGGAGCCAAGCTCGTAGACACCCTGCACCGAGCGATTGAATAGCGGACTGTCGCTCGCGTCGCCCTTGGTCAGCGGGCGCGGACGGTCGTTCGGGTCGAAATCCGGCAGCGACGCGATCGAGACGATCTCGCCCGTATGCGCGTCCATCAGCACCGCCGCGGCACCCTTGGCGTTCATCAGCCGCATCCCGCCGTAAAGCACGCGCTCCACCGCCGCCTGCACCGTGAGGTCGAGCGAAAGTTGCAGCGGCTTGTGCCCCTGCGCCGGATCGCGCAGCCGGTCGTCGAGATATTTCTCGATCCCCGCCACCCCGATCACCTCGGCCGCGTGGACCCCCTCGCGCCCGAAGGTCGCGCCGCCCAACACGTGCGCCGCAAGCCTGCCGTTGGGATAAAGCCGCATCTCGCGCGGCCCGAACAGAAGACCGGGCTCGCCGATGTCATGCACCGCCTGGCGTTGCTCAGGACTGATTTTCTTCTTCACCCACAGGAACTTGCGCTTCCCGGTGAAGTCCCGGACAAGGCGGTCGTGATTCAGATCGGGAAAGATCGCCACGAGCTCGGCAGCGGCGCGTTCGGGCTCGATCATCTGCTGCGGCTGGGCATAGAGGCTGTGGGTATCGAAATTCGTGGCCAGGATGCGGCCCTTGCGGTCCACGATATCCGCGCGCTGCGCGTAGATCGCCGATCCCGCGGCGCTCGCGCGGCGCTCCTCGGGCTCGGACTGCGCCAGGACCGCCATGCGCCCGCCCACCGTGCAGAACGCCAGGAAGAACGCCACGCCCATCACCAGCAGCCGCCCCTCGGCGCGGCGCCGCTCCCGGTCGCGCATCTCCTCGTGGCGCAGCCGGATGTTCTCGCGCTCGATGGCGTCGGGATTGCCGCCCTCGCGGCGAACCTTGAGAATGCGCGCAAGCGGGCGCAGCGGCGTGCGGATCATGGCTCATCTCCCGTGCTGGACACCTCTACCGAGGCGTCGAAATCTATGTCGAGCGCGTCGATCCCCGTGGGCGGATAGGCGACCTGCTCGATGCGTCCGAACTGATGCGATTGCAGCGGCACGAGGCCCAGGCGGTCGAAGTTGATCTCCGCCAGCTCCCTAAGCCGGTCGGGACGGTTGAGATAGGCCCACTCCGCCCGCAGGATGCGCAGGCGCTCCCGCTGGTAGGAGATCTGGCGCTCCAGCCGCTCGGCACGATCCTGCGCGGCCTTCGTCTCGTAATTCTCGCGATACGCCCAGAAGGCCAGGCCGATCACCGCGAGGGCACTGAGGATATAGAGGAAACTGCGCATCAGAACGACTTTCCTGGTTGGGGCATGCCGATGGCCCGCCGGTCGAGTGGCGCGGGCGGCGCATCGGTGCGAAACGCGACACGAAGCCGGGCACTCCGGGCGCGCGGGTTCTCGGAGATCTCCGTCTCGTCGGCGGCGATGGCCTTGCGCTGCTCCTGCGTGAATTGCGGCGCGGTCTCCTCGGTCGCCGGCGCATGGCGGCTTCCCCGCCCGGCCCCGCCAAGGCGCGACTGGATGAAGCGCTTGACCATGCGGTCCTCGATCGAATGAAAGGTCACGACCGCCAGCGCCCCGCCGGGCGCAAGCGCACGTTCCGCCGCGGCAAGCCCCTCGGCGAGTTCGCCGTATTCGTCATTCACCGCGATGCGCAGCGCCTGGAAGCTGCGGGTGGCGGGATGCGCCTGTCCAGGCTTGGCACGCGGCAGACAGGACTCGACGATCTCGGTCAACTGTCCGGTCGTGACGATGGGCGCCACCTGCCGCGCCTTGACGATGGCCCGCGCGATGCGCCGGCTCGCGCGTTCCTCGCCATAGTGGAAAAGGATGTCGGCCAGCGCGCCTTCCTCCGCGGTATTGACGATCTCGGCCGCCGTCGGACCCTCCTGGCTCATCCGCATGTCGAGCGGGCCGTCCTTCTGGAACGAGAAGCCGCGCTGCGCCTGGTCGAGCTGCATGGACGACACGCCGAGGTCGAGCACCACGCCGTCGAGATCCTGCGCATAGGTGTCCATCCGCGAGAAAACCCCCTGGACCAGTTCCAGCCGGTCGCCGTAATCCTCGCCCCACACCGCCGCCAGTTCATGCGCCAGCGGGTCGCGATCCACGCCGATGACCTTCCGCGCCCCCGCCTCCAGAAGCGCGCGCGCGTAGCCGCCTGCGCCGAGCGTCCCGTCAAGCCACGTGCCCCGTACCGGGGACACCGCCGCGATGAGCGGGCGGATCAGGACGGGGATATGCGGGTCTTGGTCGGGGAGTGATGCGGCAGCCGGGGACATCCCTCACTCCTCCTTCGCGCTGTCCAGGAAGATGAGCGGATCGAAATCCTCGGGCAACTCGTCGAGCCACTCCTCGGTGCGGGCCAGTTCCTCGGCCTCGTAGGTCTCGGGCTTCCAGATCTGGAACGTGTCGCCCGCGGCGATGAAGAACGCCTCGTTCTCGAGGCCGATCTTGGCACGCAGCTTCGCGGGCAGCACAAGCCGCCCGGTCTCGTCCACGTTCGTCGGAAAGGATTGGCCGTGAAACAGCCGCTGAAGCATCTTCCGCTCCATCGAGCCGCGCGGGAGGCTGTCGATCTTGGCGTCGACCTCCTCGATCGCCTCGATGGTATAGCATTCAAGGAAGTTGCGGCGATGGTCGCCATAGACGATGACCAGTTCGGGATTGTCGCCGTCGCGCCAGTTTGGATCGGAGGCTTCAAGCACACGGCGAAACGAGGCCGGGATCGACACCCTGCCCTTCGCGTCCACCTTGTGGTGGCTTTCACCTCTGAACCTGCGACCCACTGTCCTTTCGGTCCCTCACAACTCGCCCCCTGAAACCGAAAACGACGGATAGAGCTGCTGCCACTGCCCTATCCGCCGCCCTCGTCCCGCTATTGCGGGGTGTCCGACTGCGCGCGCCACCTGGGGGGATGTCTGCTCGCCCGCGCGCCGGATCTCTTCGTTTCGATGAAAGCGGGTGCCTGTATGAAACCTGACTTTGGGAGTTTGGTGGGGTTCTTGGCGACCCTCTGTTTTCCCGTCCTCATCGTGGTTATAGGGATGACATGGGAATTCATGGGGCGCAACAGTTTTTTACGGGAACAGGATACTCGATGTTGTTTTCGACACGGCCGGAAAACAAGATTATGTGCCAAGTTTGGCCATTTCAACGCATCACCTTGTAACAACTTGTCGGAGTGACGCTATATATAGCGCAGAAACATGGTCCTGAATTTCTCCCACGATTTCCCGGATTTTTTTCGGATTTTTGCGATCCACAGCCGATCACACCACAGGATCACCCACGATAACCCGCGAATCCCGGCAGGATTCGCCCCACGATTCGTGTCGCGAGACGATCCATCCCACCATTTCCCGTAAAACTCCCCGCGGGCGGCCGCCTCAGCCCCGCTCGCCCAGCCACTTGAACATGACGCGGGCCGAAACGAAGCCCTGCTCGGGATGCTGGAAGGTGTCTGGCAGGCGTCCCACCGTTTCGAACCCCTCGCTCTCCCAGAGCCGGATCGCGCCCGCATTGGTCTCGACCACGCAGTTGAACTGCATGGCGAGATAACCCAGCCGCCGCGCCTCGTCCTGGCTGTGCCGGCACATGGCACGCGCCACGCCTCGGCCGCGCGCCGCGGCGGAGGTCATGTAGCCGCAGTTGCAGACATGCGCGCCGCCGCCCTGGGCGTTGGTCTTGATGTAATAGGTGCCGAGTATCTCGCCCGCCCGCTCGGCCACGTAGGTCGCGCGCGGCGTCTCCATCCAGAACGCGCGGATACGGTCCTGCGACAGGTGGGGGTCGATGGCATAGGTCTCGCCCGCGCGGATGACGTCGCGCAGGATGGGCCATAGCGCTTCGAAATCGCCCTCGCGGGCCGGCCGGATCGTCAGCTCGTCGTGGTCGCCCATCGCTCTCTCCCCCGCGCCTTCATGCGGGAGAGAGCGCGGCCTTGCAAGCCTCAGCCGTTCACGTCGACGACAACGCGCCCCTTGACCTGGCCCTTGAGGATATCGCCCCCGAGCTTCGGCAAATCCGCCAGCGTCGCGGTCTGCACCATGCTCTCGAGCTTCTCCATGGGCAGGTCCCGCGCGATCCGCTTCCAGGCGCGGATGCGGTTGTCATAAGGCTGCATCACCGAGTCGATACCCAGGAGGTTGACCCCGCGCAGGATGAAAGGCGTGATCAGCGCGCCCTCGATGGCCGGCCCTCCGGCAAGGCCGATCGCCGCGACCGATGCGCCGTATTCCATCTGCTTGAGGACCCGGCCCAGCATCGCGCCCGCCACCGCATCGACGCAGCCGCCCCATTTCTCGCTCTCGAGCGGCTTCTTCGTCACCTCGGTCAGCTCCTCGCGCGGGACGATCTCGCGCGCGCCCAGGCCCTTCAGGTAGTCCTCCTGCTCGGGCCGCCCGGTCACCGCCGCGACCTCGTGGCCCAGGTTGGCCAGGATCGCGGTCGCCACCGACCCCACGCCGCCAGCGGCCCCGGTCACGAGCACCGGACCCTTCTTCAACCCGTGATCCTCGAGCGCCATGACCGCCAGCATCGCGGTGAACCCGGCGGTGCCCACGGCCATCGCGGCCCGCGTGTCGAGCCCCTCGGGCAGCGGCACCAGCCAATCGGCCCTGACCCGCGCCTTCTGGGCATAGCCGCCCCAATGCGCCTCGCCCACGCGCCAGCCGGTCAGCACCACCTTGTCGCCGGGCTTGTAGCGATCATCGTCCGACGCCTCGACGGTGCCCGCGAAGTCGATCCCCGGCACATGCGGGTAGTTGCGCACGAGGCCCCCACCCGGCCCGATGCAGAGCCCGTCCTTGTAGTTCACCGTCGAATACTCGACCGCGACAGTCACCTCGCCGTCGGGCAGGCGATCCTCGCCGATCTGCTGCACGGATGCGGAGGTCTTGCCGCTTTCCTCGTCCTTCTCGACCAAAAGCGCGTTGAATGCCATCGTCACTCTCCTCTTTTCATCTTGCCAAAAATACTCCCGCCGGAGGCAAGGAAAATTCGCAGAATTTTCCCGCCCCGATCAGAGCCAGAAGCCCGCCTGCACCTCGGCGGCGCGGTCGGTGCCGTTCATATCGACGCGCAGGCGTGTGCCCGCGTCCCAATGGGTCATGCGCACCATGCCGATGGCCACGTTCGTCTCGAAATCCGGCGACCATGCCGCCGATGTCACCTGCCCCACCCGCTCGCCACCGGCGAAGAGCGGCCAGGCGCGGTCGCAGCGCGGCACCGGATCGCCGTCGATGGCGATGGGCCGGATCTGCTGCACCGGGCCTTCCTTGGCCACCCGCAACAGCGCGTCCCGCCCGATGCAGCCGATCGCCGTCTGCGTATTGCAGAACCGGCCCAGCCCGCATTCATGCGGCGTGTTGTCGTCGGTCATGTCGTTGCCATAGCTCAGCAAGCCCGCCTCGATCCGCTCGATCCCGTTGGGACAGCCCGCGCGGACCTGCAGATCCTCGCCCGCCGCGAACAGCGCGTTCCAGATCGGCATCCCGAGGTCCGTGCCCTCGACATAAATCTCGAACCCGCCCTGCTTCGAATAGCCCGACCGCGCGATCACCACGTCATGCCCGTCGAAATCGTAGACGCTGAAGCGGAAGAACCGCAGGTCGCGGATGCTCTCGCCGAAAACGCGCGCCATGAGGTCGTCCGCCTTCGGACCCTGCACCGCCAGGGGCGAGACATCCGGTTCGTCCACCAGCACATCCATGCGCCAGCCATAGGCGATCCCCTTGACCCAAAGGAGCAGGTCGCTGTCGGCGATCGAGATCCACCAGCGATCCTCCGAGAGCTTCACGGCCACCGGATCGTTCAGCATCCCGCCGGTTTCGTCCACGATGGGCACGTAGAAGCACTGCCCCGCCGTCATTCCGCGCAGATCGCGCGGGGTCAGCATCTGCATCAATCGCCCCGCCTCGGGGCCGCGCAGCTCCACCTGTCGCTCGCACGCCACGTCCCAGACCTGCACATGGCGCTTCAGATGGTGATAATCCGCCTCGACGCTCTCGAAGACCGTGGGCAGCAGCATCCGGTTATAGACCGTGTAGGCCTTGACCCCGGCGGCCTCGACCCCTTCCGAGAAGGGCGTGCGCCGCAACCGGCGCGACGGTGAAATCAGCGGCGCGGACATCGTCATCCCTCCCCGGGCATGAAGGCGAGGTCGGTATCACCGGGGCGCGCCCCGGCTGCGGTCAGCATCGCGTGCACCTGGCCCCGGTGATGGGTCTGGTGATTGAAGAAATGCACCACGCAGACGGCGCGCGGCTTCGTCACCTCCCGGCCCAGAGCGCCCGAATGCCAGGTCAGATCGCCCCCGAGCGCCGCCTCGTCCAGCCCCTCGGCCCAGTCCACGATCCGCCGGTCCGCGGCCTCGCGCCGGGCGAGGTAGTCCTGCCAGTCGTCGAAAAGCGCCGCACTTTCGCCGATTCCGCCCTCGGGCGTCTCGCCACCGTCGAACCGCGACATCCATAGCAGGTCGGCCCACAGCAAATGGCTGAGCGTCCCGGTGATCGAGCCGAAGAACGCGCCGCGCTCGGCCGTCCGGTCCACCGGGTCGAGCGTCTTGGCCGCGGCGAGCAGGCTATCGTTCTGCCACGCGTTGTAACGCGCCATGAGCCGCGCGTAATCCGGCGTCGCGATCACTTGCCCGGACCCGACCACGCGATCGGGCAGATCTCGGCGGACTTGCCTCCGAAATCCCAGACCCGGCCGTAGTCGCGCACGCGGCTCTTCTTGCCCACGGCGGCGTGAATGTCGGGGCCCATCCAGTATTTCGAGTTGGTGATCGTCACCGGCTCGCCCGGATCCTTGCCCTCGATCATCTCGATCTCGCCCTGGATCTTGCGACCGATCTGGATCGAGCGGTTGCGCCCCTCGCGGTGGATCACCACGGGCTCGCGCTCCACGCCGATGATCTCCGAGACCAGCATGGTGAAAAGCCCCGTGGTGCCCCCCGCCTTGCCCGAGAAGATCTGGCAGATGCCGTCAAAGGCCGCGTCGCTGGCCTTCTCGTCCACGTAGAGCGCCACCTTCCAGTTCCCCTCGCCCATCCGGCCCGGAATATCGGCCAGGATGCCGACATTGAGACCCGAGAGGTCCTCGCCGTCGTAATGTCCCTTGTCGATCGCGATCGCCATCCAGGCATGGCAATGCCCCTCGGTCGGCGGGTGCGCGCCAAGGCTCACGACGCAAGGACAGAAGACCTCGCACGAACAGTTGAGGAAAAGCTCTCCGTCGATCTTCCACTCGGGTTTCCGGTCCGCCATGTTTCATCCTCCGGTCAGTTGCGGCAGGGTGAGCACGACGACCCCGCCAAGTATCAGGATTGCGCCCATCGGCCGCGTCACCACGTGGCCGACCTGGGGCAGTTTCTCGAGCACCATGAAAAGCGTCGCAAGGCCCATCCACGCCAGGTTCATCACCCCGCCCGCGAAGCCCAGCGCCATGAAGCCCCAGCAGCAGCCGACGCAGAACGCGCCGAGGCCGAGCCCCATGCGAACCCCGCCCGCGAATCCGGTGCGCCAGTGGCCCAGGAAATAGGTCATCGGGCTGTGACAGACGCCGTGGCACGTCTCCTTGGTGCGGGTGAACTGGAACGCGCCCACCGCGATCAGCAGCCCCCCGGCAAGCCAGGGCGAGGTCGCGATGCCCAGCATGTCCACCGCCCCGCCGTAGAGAAGCGCCAGTTGCGCGCCCGCGATGAGCGCGGCGAACCCCACCCAGACAAGCCCATATCCGCCCAGGACCCCGAGCCACCCGGCCCATGTGCCGTTGGCCGAACCGATCAGATCCTCGTAGGACCGCAAGGTCGGCACCAGCGTCGGCAGCATCATGGCCGCCATCATGATCGCCCACATCGCGAACAGCGGGCCGAAGCGCGCCATGGGCATGTCCATGGGCATCCGCGGATCCATCGCCGCCATCCGCGCGCCCATCTCGCCCGGCCGGCCCAGAAGGTCGAGGTCCATCTCCATCGCCATCGCGTACATCACCCACCACGCGGCGAGGATGAGCGCGAAGAACCCCAGCCAGAGGATCGTGCGCAGGTAGGGATCGGGACGCGCGAGCATCATGTCACCTTTTTTCGACTCGTCGGCTTGCCGCCAAAATGTCAGACATTAAAATGCAAGACAAATGGAAAAACCCGTGGACAGAACCGCCGATCTTTCGGCCCAGATCGCCGAGGCGCTGCGCGATGCCATCGTCGAGGGCCGGATCCTCGTCGACGCGCGCCTGCCGTCCGAGGCCGAACTGGCCGAGCGGTTCCGCGTCTCGCGCCCCACCGTGCGCGAAGCGCTCAAGCGGCTCGCGGCGCAATCCCTCATCCGCACACAGCGCGGCAAGGCGGGCGGCGCCTTCGTGCGCCGGCTGAGCTACGAGGAGGCCTACGGCCAGCAGGTCACGACCTCGACGCTGCTCTTGTCGATGAACGAGATCAGCTTCGACGTCGCCTGCGAAGCCCGCTTCGCGCTCGAGCGCGCCTGTGCGCCGCTGGCCGCGCGGCGGCGCACGCCCGACCACCTGGCCACGATGCGCGCCGAGATGGAGCGGCAGGCCCAACCGGCCCTCTCCGACGAAAGCTTCTGCGCCTCGGACGTGACCTTTCACCGTGCGCTCGTGGACGCGGCGGGAAACCCGGTGCTGAGCTACCAGCTTGCCGGTGCGGTCGAGGCGATGCAGCCGCTCATGAACATGATCACCTTCACCGCCCGCTCGCGCGAGGAAATCGTGCGCCTGCACACCGCCATCGCCGACGCGCTCGAGGCGGGGGACGCGGGCGCGGTGGACGATGCGCTGCACCGGCTGGAAAGCTATACCCAAGGTCTCGCGCATGATCTCATCGCGGCGCGCTCCGGCGCCTGACCAGGTCCGGTCTCACGCTTCCGGCACGTCGCGATCAAAGGCGCGGACATCTCCGTCGCCCAGCACAGCCTTGTCCATCGGCACATCCCAGGGCATCGGAAAGATCGTGTCGATCCCGCAATCGGGCCAGCCCACGCCCACCACCTCGGGCCTCTCGCGCAGGGCCGCGAGGGTGCGGTCGTAATACCCCCCGCCATTGCCCAGCCGATACCCCTCCCGGTCGAGCCCCAGAAGCGGCGAGATCACCAGGTCGGGCGCTTCTTCCGCCCCCTCCGTCGGCACCGGGATGTTCCAGATGCCGCGCTCCATCGCGCAACCGGGCGCCCAGCGGCGAAAGATCAAGGGCGCGTCCTTTTCCACCACCACCGGCAGCAGCACATGCGCGCCCGCCTCATGCGCGCGCGTCATCCAGTCGCGCAAGTTCGGCTCGCAGCGGATGGGCCAATAGACGGCGACCTTGCGGCCCGAAACGTCGCCCAGCTCCGCATCGAGCGTGCGGCCGATAACCTCGCCCATCTCCTGTCGCTCGGCGACGCTCCACGCCTCGCGCGCCTCGTAGAGCCGCGCGCGCTCGCCCTTGCGGAACCGCGCCACGTCGCGCGCCGTCTCGGGATCGACGGCGTGTCCGCCGATCATCAGGTGCGCGTGGCAGGGTGTGTCGCCGGGTGTGTCCTCGTCCTGCATGGTCATGTCTCCTTCCGCAGCCCCGACAGCCGAACATCGAACCGCCGCGGCCTGTTCCCGCCGCCGGCGCGCCCCCGCTCAGTCCCGGGCGTCGGGGTCTTCCTGCCCCACGCCGAGAAAGACCGCGCGCAGCGGCAGCGCCCAGACGATGCCGAGCACGACGAAAACCACGAACTCGACGAAGCCGGGAATATCCGGCCATGTCCGGCGCAGCCAGTCGGTCAGCGTCACCGCCACCACGATATAGAGCGGCAGACCGATCAGGAGGATGATCAGGGACCAGCGCCTGCGCGCCTTGTAACTCAGTGCCATGCCAATCCTTCCCGCCTGTCGCCTCTCAGTCCGCGAACGGGTCGGTGACGAGGATCGTGTCCTCCCGCTCGGGTGAGGTGGAGAGTAGCGCCACGGGACATTCGATCAACTCCTCGACGCGGCGCACGTATTTGATCGCGTTCGCGGGCAGGTCCGCCCAGCTTCGCGCGCCCTCCGTCGTCTCGCTCCAGCCGGGCAATTCCTCGTAGACGGGGGTGCAGCGCCATTGCTGCTCCGTCGCCGTTGGCAGGTAGTCGAGCCGCTCACCGTCAAGCTCGTAACCCACGCAGATCTTCAACGTCTCGAACCCGTCCAGAACGTCGAGCTTGGTGAGCGAGATGCCCGTGACCCCGCTCGTCGCGCAGGTCTGACGCACGAGCGCGGCATCGAACCATCCGCAGCGCCGCTTGCGTCCCGTGACCGTCCCGAACTCGCGTCCGCGCTCGCCCAGCCGCTGCCCGTCATCATCGTCGAGCTCGGTGGGAAACGGCCCCTCGCCCACGCGGGTGGTATAGGCCTTCACGATTCCCAGGACGTAGTCGATCGAACCGGGCCCCACGCCCACGCCCGTCGCCGCCTGGCCCGCGATCACGTTCGAGGAGGTGACGAAGGGATAGGTGCCGAAATCTATGTCGAGAAGCGCGCCCTGCGCCCCTTCGAAGAGGATACGCTGGCCGCGCTTCTTGCGCTCGTTCAGGACCTTCCAGACCGGCGCGGCATAGGGCAGGATCTCGGGCGCGATCTCCCTCAGCCGCGCGATCAGGCCGTCGCGGTCGACGGGCTCGATGCCGAGGCCCCGGCGCAGCGGATCGTGGTGCTGAAGCGCCCGGTCCACCCGCGCCTCGAGCGTCGCCGCATCGGCCAGGTCCGCCACCCGGACCGACCGGCGGCCGACCTTGTCCTCGTAGGCCGGGCCGATGCCGCGCCCCGTCGTGCCGATCTTCGTGCCCTTGCTCGCGGCTTCCTCGCGCGCACGGTCCAGCTCGCCGTGAATGGGCAGGATGAGCGGCGTGTTCTCGGCGATCATCAGTGTCTCGGGCGTGATCTCCACGCCCTGCTCGCGGATCGACGCGATCTCGTTCACAAGGTGCCAGGGGTCCAGCACCACGCCGTTGCCGATGACCGACAGCTTGCCGCCCCGCACCACCCCCGAGGGCAGCGCGTTCAGCTTGTAGACCTCGCCATCGACGACGAGCGTGTGACCCGCGTTGTGGCCACCCTGGAACCGCGCGATCACGTCCGCGCGCTCGCTCAGCCAATCGACGATCTTGCCTTTTCCCTCGTCGCCCCACTGGGCGCCCACGACAACGACATTGGCCATAGCGTTCCTTTCCGGCGGCAGGTGTTTTCACCGCGCCCCTCATATCGGTCCGGCGGGAACAGGGAAACCGCAAAATCGCCCGCAATCGCAGGCAGGACGGGGGCGGGCATTAACCGCGCGTTAACCTTTCCGATGGCATCCTGCGCGCATGAAATTCGCCACCGATCTCCTCCGCGACCTGCCGCGCCTCGTCAGTTCCGAGGAAGCGGGCGGCGTGGCCATCGTCGGGATGGACGGGCGGCTCGTCGATGCCTCCCCCGAGCTCGAGCGCATCTTCCAGATGCCCCGCCGCGACCTCCTGCGCAAAAGCTTCCGCGACGTGACCCATCCCGAGGACCTGCTGCGCGACGACGCCCATTTCGAACGCCTCGTCGCCGCCGGAACCGGAAGCTACTCGCTCCTGAAACGCTATCGCCGCGCACGGGGCGATTACATCTGGTGCGAGCTTGACGTCACGTTGGTGAGCGATCCGTCGGGCGCCGCCTCCCATATCGTTGCCCAGATCCGGCCGACCACGGTGCGCGATTCGACGTTGAACCTCCTGCATGACCAGGTGCTTCACGATCCCCTGACGCGCCTGCTGAACCGCACCACCCTTCTCGATCAGCTCGAAACCTCGCTGCATCGCACGCGGCGGACCGGCGTGTCCTTCGCGCTCGCCATCCTCGACCTCGACGGGTTCAAGGCGATCAACGACAGCCACGGCCACGACACCGGCGATGCGCTCCTGCGGCAGGTGGCGGACCGCCTGCGCGGCGCACTCGAGCGGCCCGACCTCGCCGGGCGCCTCGGCGGCGACGAATTCGCCTTCATCTTCCGCGATGCCGGGGATCCCGCCACCCTCGACCGGCGCGAGGCGCGTCTCATGGCGGCTTTCGACACGCCCTTCCGCATCGACCGCGCGGGTGAGGTGACACTCGGGGCGAGCCTCGGGCGGGCGGTCTTCTGCGTGCATGGCACGACCGTCTCGGACCTGCTGCGCCACGCCGATCATGCGATGTATGCCTGCAAACGCACCCGCCGCGCCCTGCCGAAGGTCCGGGTCAGCGGGTGAGACGCGGCTCAGATCGGCATCCGCCGTTCCACGACCTCCGCCCACCAGCTGCATCCCGTCGGGACGATCCCGTCATCGAAATCGTAACCGGCGCTGTGAACCGCCGCCGTATCGCCGTTGCCCAGCAGGATGTAGGCCCCCGGCCGCTCTTCGAGCATGAAGGCGAAATCCTCGCCCCCCATGACCAGCGGCGCGTCATCGCACGCGCCCGCGACGGCCCGCGCCACGTCGGCGACGAAATCCGTCTGGTCGGGATGATTCGCCATCACCGGATACTGCCGCTCGTAGGTCACCTCGACCGTGGCACCGAACCCCCCGGCGATGCCCTTGGCGAGCGCGGTGATGCGCGCCTCCGCCAGATCGCTCATCGCCGGGTCGAGCGTGCGCACCGTGCCCTTGAGCAGCACCTTGCCCGGAATCACGTTGAAAGCGGTGGACGAGGTCTCGAAGGACGTGACCGAGACGACGATCTGCCCGGTCGGATCGGCGTTGCGCGACGCGATCGTCTGAAGCGCCGTCACGAGGTGGCTCGCGATCACGGTGGGATCGACGGTCTCGTGCGGTTTCGCCGCATGTCCGCCCTGCCCCGTGATCTCGATCTCGATCTTCGCGGTCGCGGCAAAGAACGCACCGGGCCGGATCGCGAATCGCCCCTTGGGCAGGCCGGGCCAGTTGTGCATCCCATAGACCTCCTGGATGCCGAAGCGCGCCATCAGCCCGTCCTCGCACATCTCGCGGCCCCCGCCGCCACCCTCCTCGGCGGGTTGGAAGATCACCACGGCGGTGCCGTCGAAATTGCGCGTCTCGGCCAGGTATTGCGCGGCACCCAAGAGCATCGCCGTATGCCCGTCATGACCGCAGGCATGCATCACCCCCGGCGTCTTCGAGGCGTATTCCGCGCCCGTCGCCTCGTGGATGGGCAGCGCGTCCATGTCGGCGCGCAGGCCCACCACCTTGCCGGATCCGTCCTTGCGCCCCCTGATGACCCCGACGACTCCCGTGCGCCCGATCCCCGTGACCACCTCGTCACAACCGAACGCGCGCAGCTTCTCCTCGACCAGCGCGCTGGTGCGGTGCGTGTCGAACAGGAGTTCGGGATGCGCGTGGATGTCACGGCGCCACTCGGTGATCGTGTCGTGCAACTCGGCAAAGCGGTTCTTGACGGGCATGGCGGGGCTCCGGCGGTTCGGGGATGCTCGCGGATGACCTAAGCAGATTCGCGCGCCAGAACATAGTGGCCCGGCGCGATTTCACCCAGGGCGGCGCCCTCTTCCGGCGCGTGCGGCAGCGCCATGACCTTTCCCCGGCTCGCGGCGATGAGCGCGCGGGTATAGGGATGCGCGGGCCGGGTCATCACCGCCTCGGCGGGGCCGATTTCGACCACGCGGCCCCGCCACAGCACCGCGATGCGATGCGCGATCCGCGCCACTTGCGCTATGTCGTGGCTGATGAAGAGACAGGCCAGGTCGCGCACCTCCTGCGCCTCGATCAGCAGACCCGCCATACGCTCACGCATCTCCGGGTCGAGCGCCGCGAACGCCTCGTCCGCGACAAGGAGCGCGGGGTCGAGCACCAGCGCCCGCGCCAGCGCCGCGCGCTGCCGCTGACCGCCCGACAACCCGCCCGGCCGTCGCGACAGAAGGGCCGGATCAAGCCCCATCTGCTCCGCGATGGCGGTAACGCGGTGCGCCACCTCGGCACGCGGCACGCCGAAATTGCGCAGGCTGTCACCGATCTGGCGCCCGACGCTTCGCCGCGCATCGAGGCTCTGCATCGGGTCCTGGAACACCATCTGCATCCGGGCGCGCACGGCACGCAACGCGCCACCCTCCAGATGCGTGATGTCCCGTCCCTCGAGCGCGATCTGCCCGGCCATTCCGGCCCGCCCCTCGAGGCGCAGCGCCGCGCGTCCGAGCGTCGTCTTTCCCGATCCCGACTGTCCCACCAGCGCCAGCATCTCGCCCCTGCGCACCGTCAGCGTGACGTCGTGCAGCGCGGGCGGCCCGGCGCCATGGCTCACCCCGAGGCCCCGCAGCTCGAGCACCGCCTCGCGGTCGCGCGCGGGTCGGCGGAAAGGCCCGCGCGCCGGGTCGGGCCCCGCGTCATCCGCCACCGGCACGATGCGCTCGATCCGTCCGTTCCGCATATGTGCCACCCGGTCGCCCACGGCGCGGGCCACCTGCGCATCATGCGTGATGAGCAGGATCGCCAGCCCCTCCTCCCGCTTCAGCCGGTCGAGAAGCGCGAGGATCCCCGCCTGCGTCACGGCGTCGAGGGCGGTCGTGGGCTCGTCCGCGATCAGCACCCTGGGCCGCCGCGCCAGCGCCAGCGCGATCATCACCCGCTGGCACATCCCGCCCGAAAGCTCGTGCGGATAGGCCGCCATCACCTCGCGCCCCAGCCCCACCCGCACAAGCCACCCTTCCGCCTCCGCCCGCCCGTTCCGCCCGTCAAGCGCCAGCGTCTCGCGCAGTTGCGCGCCGATCCGGCGCACCGGGTCGAGTGCGGCGACAGGCTCCTGGAAGATCATCCCGATCTCGGCCCCGCGCAATCGTCGCAGGGTGCGACCCCCGGCGCGCGTGACGTCGCGCCCGTCCACCGCGACGCGCCCGCCGGTCACCCGTGCCGCCTCGTCAAGGCGCAGCACCGCGCGCGCCATCACGGATTTCCCCGTTCCCGACGGACCCACCAGGCACAGGATCTCACCGGCCACGAGGTCGAGCGTCACGTCGCGCACCACCGGCGCACCGTCGAAGGCGACCGACAGCCCCTCGACGCTCAGAACGGGCTTTCCCGGCTCAGACATGACGACGCACACGCATTTCTCGCCTTTTCGCGGCAACGGATCGGATCGCGGTGCAAACTCGCACGCGCGCGGGGCAAGGTCGATGCAAAATCCGCCATGGTCAAAGCGGCGAATATGGGCGAGAAGACCGGGGGACGATCCGGGAAATCTCTGGGAGGGCGGACAGGACAGTGACAGGATTCCGACTGGTAGCCGGGCTCGTCTGGGCCCTCGCGCTCGCCGCACCCGCCGGCGCCCAGGTGGCGCCGGACCCTTCGGTCGAATCGCGCGGCCGCGACGGCACGGTGCGGGTGCTCTTTTGGCAGGCACCCTCGACGCTCAACCCATATCTCACCGGCGGCACCAAGGACATCGAGGCCGCGTCCTCCGTCCTCGAACCGCTCGCGCGCTATGACGAGAACGGCCGCCTCGTCCCTTGGCTCGCCCGCGTCGTGCCAAGCCGCACCAATGGCGGGATCAGCGCCGATCTGACGCGCATCACCTGGTCGCTGAAACAGGGCGTGACATGGTCCGACGGCACCCCTCTCACGGCGCGCGACGTGGTCTTCACCTGGCGCTACTGCACCGCCGAGGGCGCGGGCTGCGCGCAGCGTGACGCCTTCGCCGACGTGGCGAAGGTCGAGGCGCTCGACGATCACACGGTCGAGATCACCTTCGACGCGCCCAAGCCCTTCCCCTACGCGCCCTTCGTCGGCGCCCAGACCCCCATCCTCCAGGCCGCGCAATTCGCCGATTGCCTCGGCCCCGCGGCGGCGGGCTGCACCGAGGCCAATTTCGCCCCGATCGGCACCGGCCCGTTCACGGTGGCCGAGTTCCGCACCGGCGACGTGGCGCGGCTCACGGCGAACCCCAACTATCGCACACCCGGCAAGCCCGCCTTCGCCGAGGTGATCCTCAAGGGCGGTGGCAGCGCGGTCGAGGCCGCGCGCAGCGTGCTCGAGACGCAAGAGTTCGACTATGCCTGGAACCTTCAGCTTTCGCCCGAGATCCTCGCGGCAATGCTGGCGCGCGGCCATGGTGAGGCGGTCGTAGCCTTCGGCACCCTGGTCGAGCGGATCGCGGTCAACTTCACCGATCCCGACCCGGCGCTCGGTCCCCTGCGCGCGACCCGCGCGCATCCCCACCCGATCCTGACCGATCCGGCCGTGCGCGATGCGCTGAGCCTTGCAATCGACCGCGCCGCGCTCGTCGCGGTGGGCTATGGCGAGACGGGGCGCGTGACCTGCAACATCATCCCCGCGCCCGAGTTCTACGCCTCCGACACGAATGCCGCGTGCCGCACGCAGGATCTCGACGCCGCGCGCGCCACGCTCGACGCCGCGGGCTGGATCGACAGCGACGGCGACGGCGTGCGCGAGAAGGAGGGACGTGAACTGCGCCTCCTTCTGCAGACCTCGACCAACGCGGTGCGCCAGGATTTCCAGGCCATCCTCAAGCAATGGTGGGCGCAGATCGGCATCGCGACCGAACTGCGCAACATCGAGCCCTCGGTCTTCTTCGGCGGCGACGCCGGCAGCCCCGACACGTTCCAAAAGTTCTTCGCCGACCTCCAGATGTTCGCGGGCAACTACGCCGGCACCGATCCCGAAGCCTATCTCGAGGGCTGGACCTGTGACGCCGCGCCCACCCCCGCGAACGGCTGGCAAGGCGCCAACGTGAGCCGCTGGTGCGATCCCGGCTATGACGCGCTGGCGGCCGAGCTGTCGCAGACGGCGGGGCTCGAGGCGCGTGCCGCGCTGGTGCGGCGCATGAACGACATGCTGGTGATGAACCGGGTGGTGATCCCGCTCGTGGATCGCGGCCGCGTCTCGGCCCATGCGCGCGATCTGGGCGGCGTCGTGATGAACGCCTGGGACGGAGAGCTCTGGAACATCGCCGACTGGCACCGCCTGCCCCCCGAATGACACGCTTCGTGATCCGGCGGCTTCTCCTCGCGATCCCCACGCTCCTGGTGATCGCGCTCGTCATCTTCGCGCTTCTCGAAGCGGCGCCGGGCGATCCCATGGCGCAGGTGCCGCTCACCGTCTCGGATGCCGTGCGCGCCGAGATGCGCGCGGCGCTGGGCCTTGGCGATCCGCCGTCGCTGCGCTTTCTTCTCTGGCTGAAACAGCTTCTCTGGGTCGAGCCGCGCATCGCGCTCGACGCGGCTTTCGGGACCGACCTCGCCGGCGACGCGCCGCGCATCCTGTCGTGGCAGTCGCGGGCTCCGGTGATGGAGATCGTGGCCGAGCGCCTGCCCCAGACCCTCTGGATGGTGGGCCTTGCCTACGCGGTCGGCCTCGCGCTCGCGCTGCCCATCGGGGCGGTCTCGGCCTGGCGGCAATACTCGCTCCTCGATCATCTGGGCACCGGCGCGATGATGCTGGGCTACGCGATCCCGCCCTTCTTCTCGGGTCTCCTGCTCATCCTCGTCTTCGCGGTCTGGCTGGGCTGGTTCCCGTCCGTCTACGACACCACGCACCAGGTGACGGGGCTTCGCTCCCTCGGGACGCAGATATGGCAGATGGTGCTCCCGGTCGCGGTCCTGTCGCTCCAGACGACGGCGCTTCTCGCGCGCTACATGCGCGCGGCGATGCTCGACGAGATGGGCGCGCTCTACGTGCAGGCGGCCCGCGCCCGCGGCCTGCCCGAGGTCACGGTCCTCACCGCCCACGCCGCGCGCAACGCGCTCGTGCCGGTCGTCACCATCGCGGCGCTGGGTCTGCCGCAGGTCTTCGGCGGCGCCGTCATCACCGAACAGATCTTCCGGGTGAACGGCATCGGGCAGCTTCTCATCTCGGCGCTCCAGGCCGCCGACTGGCCGGTTGTGCGCACCGTGACCTTCCTCATGGCCGCGCTGATCGTCCTCTTCAACATTCTGGCCGACCTGCTGCACGGCTGGCTCGACCCGCGGGTGCGGCCATGAGGCGCCGCGCGCCGCTTGCACTCTGGCTGCCGGGGGGAACGCTCCTCGCGCTCATCCTCGGCGTGGCGCTGGGCCCGCTCGTCTGGCCCGTCCCGCCCGAGGCGATGGACCTCACCGCCCGCAACGCGCCCCCCGGCGCGGCCCATCCGCTCGGCACCGACCGGCTGGGCCGGGACATGCTCGCGCGGCTCATGGCGGGCGGCAGGCTGACGCTCTCGGTGGGGCTCGCGGCGATGGCGCTCTCGGTGGCGCTCGGCACGGCGATAGGGGGCCTGGCCGGCCTCTGGCGCGCGCTCGACGGCTGGCTCATGCGCCTCACCGACCTCTTCCTGTCGCTCCCGGTCCTGCCGCTGCTGCTGGTGGCGGTCATGCTCTTCCGCGACGCGCTCACGCGGGGGCTGGGCGATGTCTCGGGGCTTTTCCTGCTGATCGTCGTCGCCATCGGCGCGACAAGCTGGATGCCCACCGCCCGCGTCGTGCGCGCGCTCGTGCTGGGGCTGATGCAGCGCGACTTCATCACCGCGGCGATCGCGGGCGGGGCCACGCGCGGCGCGCTCGTCCTGCGCCACATCCTGCCGCATTGCGCCTCGGCGATCCTCGTCTCCGGCGCACTCGGCGTGGCCAATGCCATCGTCACCGAAAGCGCGCTCAGCTTCCTCGGCGTGGGCTTCCCGCCCGACACGGCAAGCTGGGGCCGGATGCTGGCCGACGGCGCCGCACAGCTCGCCGACCGGCCCGCGCAGGTGATCTGGCCCGGCGCGATGATCTCGCTCACCGTGCTTTGCGTGACCTACCTGGGCGACGGGCTGCGCGACCGGCTCGACCGGCGCGCATGAGTGCCGCGAAGCCGCGCGCCTCACCTCACTCGATCAACGCCAGCAGCTTCGTCACGCTCTCCTTCGCATCGCCGTAGAACATCCGCGTGTTCTCCTTGTAGAAGAGCGGGTTCTCGATGCCGGAATACCCGGTGCCCTGCCCGCGCTTGCTGACGAAGACCTGTTTCGCCTTCCACACCTCGAGCACCGGCATCCCGGCGATCGGGCTGTTCGGGTCGTCCTGCGCGGCGGGGTTCACGATGTCGTTCGAGCCGATGACGATCGCCACGTCGGTCGCGGGGAAATCGTCGTTGATCTCGTCCATCTCGAGCACGATGTCGTAAGGCACCTTCGCCTCGGCCAGAAGCACGTTCATATGCCCCGGAAGCCGGCCTGCCACGGGATGAATCGCGAACCGTACCTTCTTGCCCTTGGCGCGCAGCTTGCTGGTCAACTCGCTCACCGCCTGCTGCGCCTGCGCCACGGCCATGCCGTAGCCGGGAACGATGATCACGCTGTCGGCCTCGTTCAGCGCGGCGGCCACGCCGTCGACCTCGATCGCCACCTGCTCGCCTTCGACGGCCATCTGCTCGCCGCCCGGACCGCCGAAGCCACCGAGGATCACGCTCACGAAATGCCGGTTCATCGCCTTGCACATGATGTAGCTCAGGATCGCACCCGAAGAGCCCACGAGTGCGCCCACCACGATCAGGAGGTCATTGCCGAGGCTGAACCCGATCGCCGCCGCCGCCCAGCCGGAATAGCTGTTGAGCATCGAGACCACGACCGGCATGTCCGCGCCGCCGATGCCCATGATCAGGTGATAGCCCACGAAAAGCGCGGCCAGCGTCATCAGGAACAAGGGCAGGAACCCGCCCGAGCCCAGGTACCAGAAGAGGCAGAGCACCGCCACGACACCCGCCGCGGCGTTGAGCGCATGGCCCCCCGGCAGCTTCTTCGCCGCCGACGACACGCGCCCGGCAAGCTTGCCATAGGCGATGACCGACCCGGTGAAGGTGATCGCTCCGATCAGGATGCCGAGGAACAGCTCGACCCGCAGGATATTGATCTCGACCGCCGTTTTCTTGGCCACGAGCGTTGCGAAGGCGCCAAGCTCGGCCACGGCCACCGGGCCTTCCGCCACCGCGCGGGCAGCGTTGCCGATCTCGAAATGCGCGTTGAAGCCCACGAAGACGGCGGCGAGGCCCACCAGCGCGTGCATCCCCGCCACAAGCTCGGGCATCTGCGTCATGCCCACGCGGGTCGCAAGCTGGTAGCCGATCACGCCACCGCCCGCGATCAGCAGCAGCGACAGCAGCCACAGCCCCGACCCCGGCCCGATGAGCGTTGCCAGCACGGCCAGCGCCATGCCCGCGATCCCGTACCAGACCGCGCGTTTCGCGCTTTCCTGCCCCGAGAGGCCCCCCAGCGAGAGGATGAAGAGAACAGCCGCGACCACATAGGCCGCCGTGGTGAATCCGTAATCCATGACGCAGCCCCCTTCAGGATTTCTGGAACATGGCGAGCATGCGCCGCGTGACGAGGAAGCCGCCGAAGATGTTGATCCCGGCCATGAAGACACTCAGCGCCGCCAGCAGGATCACGAGAAACGACCCCGATCCCATCTGCATGAGCGCGCCCAGGATGATGATCGACGAGATCGCGTTCGTCACCGCCATGAGCGGCGTGTGCAGGCTGTGGCTCACGCCCCAGATCACCTGGAAGCCCACGAAGACCGCGAGCACGAAGACGATGAAATGCTGCATGAAGCTCGCCGGGGCCACGAGGCCAACCGCCAGCAGAAGCACCGCGCCGACACCGATGAGCGTCACCTGGCGCTTCGTCTGCTCCTTGAACGCGGCCACCTCCTGCGCCCGCCGCTCGTCTGCAGTGAGCTCGCGCGGCGGCTGCGCCTTGGGCTTCGCGGCGATGGCCTGCACCTTGGGCGGTGGCGGCGGCCACGTGATCTCTCCGCCATGCGTGACGGTCGCGCCGCGGATCACGTCATCCTCCATGTCATGCGCGATCTTGCCATCCTTCGCCGGTGTCAGATCGGTCAGCATGTGCCGTATGTTCGTGGCGTAGAGGGTCGAGGATTGCGCCGCCATGCGGCTCGGGAAGTCGGTGTAGCCCACGATGGTCACACCGTTCTTGGTGACGATCTTCTCGTCGGGCTCGGTCAATTCGCAGTTGCCGCCCCGCTCGGCGGCCAGGTCCACGATGACGCTTCCGGGCTTCATCGCCTCGACCATGTCGGCGGTCCAGAGGACCGGCGCATCGCGGCCGGGGATCAGCGCGGTGGTGATCACGATGTCCATCTCGGGCGCCAGCTCGCGGAACTTGGCAAGCTGCGCCTCGCGGAACTCAGGGGAGGACGGCGCGGCATAGCCGCCCGTCGCGGCCCCGTCCTGCGCGTCCTCCTCGTCGAACTCGAGGAACACGAACTCGGCGCCCATGCTCTCGATCTGCTCGGCCACTTCCGGGCGCACGTCGAAGGCATAGGTGATCGCGCCGAGGCTCGTCGAGGCCCCGATCGCGGCCAGCCCGGCCACGCCCGCCCCCACCACCAGAACCTTCGCCGGCGGCACCTTGCCCGCGGCGGTCACCTGGCCGGTCATCAGGCGCGGGAAGTTGCTCGCCGCCTCGATGACGGCGCGATAACCCGCGATATTGGCCATGGACGACAGCGCGTCCATCTTCTGCGCGCGGCTGATGCGCGGCACCATCTCCATGGCGATGACCGTGGCGCCCTTCTCGGCGGCGGCCTCCATCTGCGCGTCATTGCCCGAGGGGTTGAAGAACGAGATGAGCGTCTGCCCCTTCCTGAGCCGCTTCAGCTCGGTGTCGGTCGGCACGCGCACCTTGGCCACCACGTCGGCAGCCTTCCACAGCGCGGCGGCGCTCTTCATCACCTCGACGCCGGCCGCCTTGTAGTCGGCATCCGAAAAGCCGGCCTGCGCGCCCGCCCCCGCCTCGATCAGGCATTCGTGGCCCAGCTTCTGCAATTCGCGCGCCGAGGCGGGCGTCATGGCCACCCGCGCCTCGCCCTCGATCACCTCCTTGGGTGTTCCGATCTTCACTGTCTGTCCCCCTTCGCTGTCGCCATTCGCTCCGCGCGTGGCAATCCTCCGCGTGGGCGTCGTTATTCCATATTCATGCCGCGGATGCGAGATGAAGAATGTGCCGCTGTCAAATCCAACGTCGCGTCGTCTGGCAATACCGGGCGAAATCGGCGCGGAACTTCCGGCGCAGGCGGTTTTCCTCGGGAATGACGAACCGCCGCTCCAGCACCCAGAGCAGGATCGGGACAAGCGGCAGCGCCAGCACCGCGTCCCAGCGCAGGACAAGCCCCGCGAGGATCATCACGTCGCCCAGGTAGATCGGGTTGCGCGAACGCTTGAATATGCCCGACCGGATCAGGCGTTCGGCCTCGGCATGGGGCATGACGGTGGTGCGGGCGCGGCGAAACTCCACGATCGCCAGCGCGATGAGCAGGAGCCCACCGCCCACCAGGATCCCGCCCGCCAGGTCGGCCCACGCCCCGCCGAAATCCAGCCCGAAATCGAAATACCGCGCCTGCATCCAGGCCAGCGCGGCGAAGGCGGCCAGCCAGACGGGCGGCAGGTCGATCCATTTTGTCATGCGCGGCCTCCTTCGGCGATGCGGAGAATGACACGGTCTCCATCCCGTTTCCCGTGCCGGAAAACACCGCCCGGCACCAGCCCCGACGCCGCAATCCCGCCGCAGTCGTCGCGAATTTGTCGAAATCTCATCGAAAATCAGCCTTGGACGCTCTGTATCCACTTTGGAAACAGTCACCGGAAGGCCCCATGCCCCAGGGATATCTCGTCCAGCTCGGAAACGGCACGCTCGATGTCTCGGACACGATCGTGATGAGCCTGACCGATTTCCTCATCCAGGAGGATCTCGGCGCCGGCCAATACAACTACACGACGACGATCTGGGGCTTCACCTTCCCGGTCAACAATCAGCCGGGCACCTATTACGAGGCGACGAACGGCAATGTCTACTTCGTGCCGGACAATGCTCCGTTCGGCACTCCGAGCGGCGGCGCGGTCCAGACCCTTCCTCCCACCTCCCACAGCGATGCCGACGGCATCGTCGGGGGAACCACCGGCGACGACGTCATCGACGGCAGCTACACCGACAGCGACGGCGACCAGATCGGCAGTCCCGACGCCAATGACGACATAAGAAGCGGAGCGGGCGACGATTCGATCGCAAGCGGCGCGGGCGCGGATACCGTCACGGCGGGCGGCGGGAACGACACGGTCGTCGCGGGCGGCGGCAGCGACGTGATCCACGGCGACAGCAACGGCGCCACATCGGTTGCCGAGGCGCTCACCTGGGAAACCCTAGGCGCGGATGGCGAAGACCTCTCGGGCGGCTTCACCTTCTCGACCGGCGAAATGGACGTGACCGTCGGCTTCACCGACAACGGCAACAACAACCCCACCTTCGAGATCGACACCGCGACGATCTGGGCCGACACGGGCGAACCCTTCGACCGCAACTCGGCATTGCGGCTCTATGCCAATGGCGACGGGGCCTCCTCGACCACGCGCATCGACTTCGCGGCGCGGTCGGGCAGCGCCATGTCGGACGAGGTGCAGAACGTCTCGTTCCGCCTTTCGGACGTCGACTGGGGCAGCGGCAATCACCGCGACATCGTCACCGTCAACGCCTTCGACGCCGACGGAAACGCCGTCGCCGTCACCATCACGCCGGGCGGCACCCAGACCGTCTCCGGCAACACCATCACCTCGGGCAACGTGGCGACCGGCAACAATGACGAAGCCGGGTCGGTCCTGATCGAGATCGCCGGTCCCGTCGCGCGCATCGACATCTCCTATTCCAACGGCCTGAACGGCACCCAGGCCATCAATGTCAGCGACATCCATTTCGACACCGTGGTGCCGCCCGATGGCGACGACCGCCTGCTGGGCGGCGCGGGCAATGACGCGATCTACGGCGAAGGCGGTGACGACACGCTCTTCGGCGGCACCGGCGCGGACACGCTCGAGGGTGGCGCGGGCAACGATGCCATCCACGTGGCCCAGGGCGATACGGCGCTCGGCGGCGACGGCGACGACACCTTCTACCTCACCGACCTGGGCGAGCCCGGCAGTTCGGCCATCAGCATCACCGGCGGCGAGGGCGACGAGACGGCGGGCGACACGCTCGTCCTCACCCCCGACGTCACCTATGGCGACATCACCTTCTCGAACACCGACGATACGGCGGGCGGGCTCTCGGGCAGCTTCACCATGGCCGACGGCACGGTCGTCAACTTCACCGAGATCGAGAACATCATCTGCTTCACCCCCGGCACGCTCATCCTGACCGATCGCGGTGACCGCCCGATCGAGACGCTGCGCCCCGGCGACGGGATCGTCACGCGCGACCACGGCATCTGTCCGCTGCGCTGGATCGGGACAAGCACGGTGCGCGGCGAAGGCCGTTTCGCCCCGATCCGCCTCGAGGCCGGCGCCCTGCCCGGCGCGCGCCGCCCGCTGCTCGTCTCGCCCCAGCACCGCGTCCTTCTCGGCGGCTGGCAGACCGAGCTTCTTTTCGGCGAGGCCGAGGTGCTGGCCTCCGCGCTGCACCTCGTGGAGGGCGACGCCATCCGTCCCGCCCCCTGCGCCGCCGTCACCTACATCCACCTGATGCTCGACCGGCACGAGGTCATCTATGCCGAAGGCGCCGCGACCGAGAGCTTTCACGCGGGCCCCGGCGGCATGTCGGCCCTTTCCGAGACGGCGCGCGCCGCGCTCTTCGACCGTTTCCCGGCCCTGCGCAGCGATCCCGGCGCGCATGGCCCCACCGCGCGGCGCTGTCTCAAGAAGCACGAGACGCAGCTTCTCGTCGCACCGGCCCCCGCCGCGACCGCGGCCCACGCCCTGCGGACCGCGCGCGCCGCCTGACCGTCAGGCGCTCCGCCGCGCGCCCTCGCCGCGCATCCCGGCGCTCCATGCGCGCGCCGCCTCCCCGAAGGCATCGAAAAGCGGCCGCGACACCGGGTCCGTCGCCGCCTTCCACTCGGGATGCCACTGGACCCCCAGCGCGAAACCGGGCGCATCCTTCACGTAGATCGCCTCGGGCGTCCCGTCGGGGGCGTGTCCGTCGATCACCACCCGCTTGCCCGCCCGCACGATGCCCTGCCCGTGCAGCGTGTTGGTCATCACCTCGCGCGCGCCCAGCAACCGATGAAAGACGCCACCCTCCGTGAACGTCACCATGTGGCGCAGCGCGAACTGCTCCTCGAGCGTGCCATCGGGCGGCATCCGGTGATTGTCGCGGCCCGGCAGATCGCGGATTTCCGGGTGCAGGCTTCCGCCCAGCGCGACGTTCATCTCCTGGAAGCCCCGGCAGAGCCCCAGGATCGGCTGTCCCCGCTCCACACAGGCCCGCACCAGCGGCAGCGCGATCGCATCGCGCGCCTGGTCGAAGGCGCCATGCGCCTCGGTCGGCTCCTCGCCATACTCGCTCGGGTGGACGTTGGGCCGCCCCCCGGTCAGAAGGAACCCGTCACAGCGATCGAGAAGTTCACCGACCGTCACGAATCGCGGGTCGGTCGGAACCAGCAGGGGCATGCACCCCGCCGCCTCGGCGATCGCGGCCGAATTCATCGTCCCGCCCGCATGAACCGGGTAGCGGTCGTCGACCAGGTAATGGTTGCAGATGACACCTATGACGGGGCGATGGTCGGTCATGAGCGGCGCAGATCCTTCGGAAACGGTCTCCTCCCCTACATAAACGCGCGCGTCCACGGTGAAAAGCGGCCGCTGCGATCAGGCCGTTGTGCTCTCATGCACTGTGGCCGCCTCTTTTGGCGGCGCGCCGGCACCGCTCGCTGCAATGGCGCACCTCGTCCCAGACCCTCGCCCATTTCCGGCGCCATGCGAAAGGCCGCCCGCACATGGCGCAGGGCTTCTGCGGAAGGTCTCCCTTGCGCCGCATCCGGCTCATCGCGGCAACCCGCTCTCACACGGCCGGGCGGCACGGCGCGAAAAGGCGCCCGAGCTTCCGCCCGGTGCGCCCTTGTTCCTTGCGGCTCTCACGCGACAGCCCGCGCTCAGCCGCCATCCGTATCGGAAAGCTCGTCCACCACCGGCGCGGGAATATCCGCCTCCTCGGCGTCACGCGGCTCGTTGCCCTGGTAGACGATATAGGCACCGAGGGCGATCAGGAGGACGCCCGCGAAGATGACAACCGCCAACATCCCGGCCAGTGGCCCCTTGTGCCGTTTTTCCTGCTTCTTGACGTTGGTATCGGGTGCTGACATCGCATCTCTCCATTCATTTGCTGTCCCGGTGCCGCGGCCTCGCGGGGCATTGCGGCCCTCAACTCGGCGCACTAACGTTTCACCGTCCCATTTGTTCCGAAACCGGAGATCGACAAGATGAAAGATGCCGCGCCCGCGACGATCTATCTGACGGATTACGCCCCCTTCCCCTACATCGTCGACAGCGTGCATCTGACCTTCCGCCTCTCGCCCTCGGCCACCCGCGTGACAAGCCGGATCGCCTTCCGGCCCGATCCCGACGCGCCGCCGGGACCCTTCACGCTCGACGGTGAAGGACTCGATCTCGTCTGGGCGCGCATCGACGGTGCGCCTGTGACCCCCACGCTCACCGACACCGGCCTCACCTGCGAGGTGCCCGACGCGCCCTTCGTGTGGGAGGCCGAGGTCGAAATCGACCCCGCCGCGAATACCGCGCTCGAAGGTCTCTATCTCTCGAACGGCATGTATTGCACGCAATGCGAGGCCGAGGGCTTCCGCAAGATCACCTACTATCCCGACCGCCCCGATGTCATGTCGGTCTTCACCGTCCGCATCGAGGGGCCCGAGCCCGTGAAGCTGTCGAACGGCAACCCCGCCGGGTCGGGCGATGGCTGGGCCGAATGGCACGATCCCTGGCCCAAGCCCGCCTATCTCTTCGCGCTCGTCGCGGGCGACCTGGTGAACCACGCCGACAGCTTCACCACGAAATCGGGCCGCGAGGTCGAGCTCAACATCTGGGTGCGCCCCGGCGACGAGGACAAGTGCGCCTTCGGGATGGAGGCGCTGAAGCGGTCGATGCAATGGGACGAAAACGTCTATGGCCGCGAATATGACCTGGACATATTCAACATCGTGGCCGTGGATGACTTCAACATGGGCGCGATGGAAAACAAGGGGTTGAACATCTTCAACTCGTCCTGTGTCTTGGCCTCGCCCGAGACCTCGACCGATTCCAATTTCGAACGGATCGAGGCGATCATTGCGCACGAGTATTTCCACAACTGGACCGGCAACCGCATCACCTGCCGCGACTGGTTCCAGCTTTGCCTCAAGGAAGGGCTCACCGTCTTCCGCGACGCGCAGTTCACCGCCGACATGCGCAGCGCACCCGTCAAGCGGATCGAGGACGTGATCGCCCTCCGCGCCCGCCAGTTCCGCGAGGATAACGGCCCGCTCGCGCACCCGGTGCGGCCCGCCTCCTTCGTCGAGATCAACAATTTCTACACCGCGACCGTCTACGAAAAGGGCGCCGAGCTGATCGGAATGCTCAAGACCCTCGTGGGCGACGATGCCTATTACAAGGCGCTCGACCTCTATTTCGACCGTCACGACGGACAGGCCTGCACGATCGAGGATTGGCTCAAGGTGTTCGAGGATGCGACGGGCCGCGACCTCTCGCAATTCAAGCGCTGGTATACCGACGCCGGCACCCCCCGGCTGACCGTCACGGAAACCTGGACACCGGGCCGGGACACCGCCGCACCGGGCGAGCCCGCGGGCGGCACCTATACCCTCACTTTCGAACAGGACACGCCGCCCACGCCGGGGCAGGACGAAAAGCCCCCGCGCGTCATTCCGATCGCGGTGGGGTTGCTCAACGAGAACGGCGACGAGGTGCGCGAGACCACGGTGCTCGAGATGACCGAGACACGGCAGAGCTTCACCTTCGAAGGGCTCTCCTCGCGCCCCGTCCCGTCGATCCTGCGCGGCTTCTCCGCCCCCGTGATCCTGAACCGCGAGACGACGAACCGCGAACGCGCCTTCCTGCTGGCCCACGACACCGACCCGTTCAACAAGTGGGAAGCCGGGCGCGCGCTGGCGCGGGACGGGCTGCTCGCCACGCTGCGCGAGGGGGCCGCGCCCGACCCGCTCTACCTCGACGCGGTCGAAACCATGGCTCGGGACGAAAGCCTCGATCCGGCCTTTCGCGCGCTTGCCCTGGGCCTTCCCTCCGAGGAGGACCTGGCCCAGGCGCTCCACGACGCCGGCCACACCCCCGACCCCCTCGCCATCTGGCAGGCGCTGGAAGCGCTGCGCGACGCGCGGGCCAGCGCGATGGAGACCACCGCCCGCACCCTCTACGACCGCCACCAGGTCACCGGACCCTACCGCCCCGACGCGGTCCAGTCCGGTGCGCGCGCCCTCACCAACGCCGCGCTCGCGATGATCACCCGGCAGGACGGCGGCACGCAGGCGCAGGCGCAATACGACGCCGCCGACAACATGACGCAGCAACTGGCCGCGCTCGGCAACCTCATCCGCGCCGGCCGTGGCGACGCGGCGGTCTCGGCCTTCTACGACCAGTGGCGCCACGACCGGCTCGTCCTCGACAAGTGGTTTTCCCTGCAGATCCTCAACGCCGATCCGGCCGACACGCCCGACGTGGCCGCCCGGCTGACCGACCACCCGGACTTCACCCTGAAGAACCCCAACCGCTTCCGGTCCGTGCTGGGCGCGCTCACCATGTCGCAGGCGGGGTTCCACCGCGCCGACGGGGCGGGCTACCGGCTCTTGGCAGACTGGCTGATGCGCCTCGACCCGCTCAACCCGCAGACCACCGCGCGGATGTGCGCGGCCTTCGAGACATGGCGGCGCTTCGACGAGAACCGCCAGGCACTCATCGAGGCGCAACTGGAGCGCATCCTCGACCTGCCGAATCTCAGCCGCGACACGACCGAGATGGTCACGCGCATCCTCGGCGCCCGCGCCTGACGCCGGGCGTTGCGGCCTATTCCGTCCCGGCCTGCACCACGGTGACGGGCCAGGCGCTGTCGGGCCGCGCCTGCGGCCGCACCTGTCCCAACCCCTGACAGTAGGGCTGGCTGCGCAGCCACGCCTTCATGTCGCGCCGCTTCTCCTTCGAGGTCATCGGCCCCCAATCCGCCGCCACCCCGCGCCAGCGTCCCGAATGCACCGCGATCGCGCGATCGCGCGGCACCGTCCGGGCCATGATGCGGATCGCGCAGGCGAGGTTCGCGGGTCCATGCGTGAGCTCCCGCCCCGTCCGCGCGGCACAGCCATAGCTGCGCGCCGTCGCCGGGAGGATCTGCAACAGGCCGAACCACCGGCCCCCGCCGCCCACCGCGTCGGCGCGATAGGTGCTCTCGTGCTTGGCCAGCGCCGACAGAAGCCCCACCCAGAACGCCTTGCGCACCCGCGCATCCGCGCCGCGATAGGCCGGGCACCAGCTGTCGATATCCTGCGGCACGGTGCGAACCAGCGGCGCGCCATGCGCCCCGAGCGCGGCCATCGCGCTGTGGGTCCAGAGCGTCGCCTCCCGCTTCTTCGCCCAGCGCATCCGGGGAAGGCTCACCGGCCGCGCGACCGGCCGCAACGATGTCTCGAGCCCGGCGGCACGCATGGTGATCTCCGCCGCCGCCGGCGGCGGCAGGACGGGCAGAAGGCCCAGGCACAGGACAAGGAACAGTGGCAGCCGGATCATCGCGCGATGATTCCTCGAAACGCGGCCAAAGGCAATCTCCCGCTGCGCGGGCCTCCGCCTGCCGCCGCCGCGCCCCCGGCGACAATCCGCCATGACCGCGCGCCCACGGCCATCCGGGCCGATCTGCACCGCCTGCTGGAAAGGGTGCTGGCCCATCACCTGCGCGAGCTGCACCCGCTTGTCTGGACGCAGGCGCTCCACCGGCCATCGCCCTCTCGGCCGCCGGCATGTCTCGGCTTCCCCGGATGTCCACCTGACCTTGCCCCGCCCCGCGCGCTCCACTAGAACACAGGCGTTAGTCGATTGCGGGATGCCTTCATGCTTGACCTGACCTTTGAGCCGCCGAAACCCAAGGTGATTTCCGGCGCGAAACACGACTGGGAACTGGTGATCGGCATGGAGGTCCATGCCCAGGTCGCAAGCGCCGCCAAGCTCTTCTCGGGCGCTTCGACCGAATTCGGCGCCGAGCCCAACTCGAACGTGAGCTTCGTGGACGCGGCCATGCCCGGAATGCTGCCGGTCATCAACGAATTCTGCGTCGAACAGACGGTGCGCACCGGGCTGGGCCTCAAGGCCGAGATCAACCTCCGCTCCGCCTTCG
Organism: Roseovarius sp. SCSIO 43702; assembly: GCF_019599045.1. Taxonomy (NCBI): domain Bacteria; kingdom Pseudomonadati; phylum Pseudomonadota; class Alphaproteobacteria; order Rhodobacterales; family Roseobacteraceae; genus Roseovarius; species Roseovarius sp. SCSIO 43702. The sequence goes on along the minus strand of NZ_CP080623.1, from coordinate 1,512,587 downwards.
ACCGCAAGAACTATTTCTACCCCGACCTGCCGCAGGGCTACCAGATTTCACAGCTCTACCACCCCATCGTGGGCGAGGGCGAAATCCTCGTGGACATGGAGCCCGGCATCGCCCGCCGCGTGCGCATCGAGCGCATCCACATGGAGCAGGACGCCGGCAAATCGATTCACGACATGGACCCGGCCATGTCCTTCGTCGATCTCAACCGCACGGGCGTCTGCCTGATGGAAATCGTCTCGCGCCCCGACATCCGCGGCCCCGAGGAGGCGGCGGCCTATGTCACCAAGCTGCGCCAGATCCTGCGCTACCTGGGCACCTGCGACGGCAACATGCAGAACGGCAACCTGCGCGCCGACGTCAACGTCTCGGTCTGCCGCCCCGGCGCCTATGAGAAATACCAGGACACGCAGGACTTCTCGCACCTGGGCACGCGGTGCGAGATCAAGAACATGAACTCCATGAGGTTCATCCAGCAAGCCATTGATTTCGAAGCGCGTCGCCAGATCGGCATCCTCGAGGGCGGCGGCGAGGTGGTGCAGGAAACCCGCCTCTACGACCCCGACCGCGGCGAGACGCGCTCGATGCGCTCGAAGGAAGAGGCGCATGACTACCGCTACTTCCCCGATCCCGACCTCCTCCCGCTCGAGATCGAGCCGGACTGGGTCGATGGCATCCGGGCCTCCCTCCCCGAACTGCCCGACGAGAAGAAGGCCCGTTTCGTCAAGGATTTCGGCGTCACCGAATACGATGCCTCGGTCCTGACCGCCGACCGCGACCTTGCCGACTACTTCGAGGCCTCGGTGGGTGGCGGCGATGGCAAGAAGACCGCGAACTGGGTCATCAACGAGGTTCTGGGCCGCGCCAACAAGGCCGAGATCAGCCCGGCCGAGATCGCCAGGCCGGAGGTGAACGCCGCCATCCTCGCCATGGTCGCCGCCGACGAGATCAGCACGAAGATCGCCAAGGATGTGCTTGAAATCCATATCGAAACCGGAAATGCGCCCGCCAAGATCGTCGAGGATCGCGGCATGAAGCAGGTGACGGACACCGGCGCCATCGAAGAAGCCGTGGATCGCATCATCGCCGAGAACCCCGCCCAGGTCGAGAAGGCCAAACAGAACCCCAAGCTCGCCGGCTGGTTCGTGGGCCAGGTGATGAAGGCCACCGGCGGCACCGCCAACCCCAAGGCCGTCAACCAGATCGTGAGCGCGAAGCTCGGGCTTTGAGGCATCGAAGGCCGGGCTTCGGCCCGGCGCACGCGGTCAGAATCCCCAAACCAGAAGGTCGACCGCCGCGACGATGTCGTCGCGCCACGCCCAGACGTCCCCCACCACCGGCCCCATGGCCGCACCGGGTATCGCGACCATCTGCGACATGAGGACGACATGGGCCTCCGCGTTCAGGGTGATCGGAACATGCAGCTTCGGCGTCAACGCCCCCCAGTCCGACCGGGGCAGCACCGGGGCGCACAGGACGTATGGGGTCTCGACACCCAGGTCGGTCTGGACACGACAGACCAGTTCATCGCCGTCCCGAAGTCGGTGAATGGCACCTTGCATCAGGGCTTTCCGGCACCCACCTGCCGAAACCGGGCCAGGCTCGGGCCGTTCCGCTCGAGGTGACGCGCCTCATCCGCGATGCCTTCCCTCGCGGCGGCGATCCAGGCGGCCTGCTCCCGCTCCGCGCGCGATTTCGCGATGCCCGCATCGATCCAGTCCCGAACCACATCGGCAATCGACTTGCCCGCGGCCTTGGCCTCGGTTTCGAGGGCCGCCTTCCGGTCCTCACCGATGTCGCGGATATGCAGGGGGGCTGGCATCAGGTCCTCTCGCCACGGTCGCCACTTCCTGCAACACATAGCGCAACACATGATGCAGCGCAACTCGCTGGTCCCTACCGGGCGCCGCGAATGGCCTCCCGCACCAGCGCCTCGACCTCGGCCACCCCCGCCTCGCGCGGGTTGGTCCCGGCGGCGCTGTCCTGCACCGCCTTCGCGGCGATCCGCGCGGCGCAGTCCTCGGGCACACCGATCTCGGCCAGGCTGCGCGGAATGCCGATCCCGTCCAGCATCCGCTCCACCCCCGCGATCAATGCCCCCTCGTCGCGCCCCGAAAGCCCCATCGCCTCGGCCATCCGCGCGACCTTCCCGGCCTCGCGCCCTTCCGCGAGGTTGTAGCGCAGCACCACCGGCAGGATCACCGCGTTCGTGAGCCCATGCTGCGTGTCATACTCCGCCCCCACCATGTGCGAGATGGCATGGACAAGCCCCAGCCCCTTCAGGAACGCGATCCCCGCAAGGCACGACCCCACCAGCATCCCGCCCCGCGCGGCCATGTTGCCGGGCTCGGCCACCGCCACCGGCAGCCACCGCGCGACAAGCCGCAACCCCTCGAGCGCCAGCCCGTCGCAAAGCGGATGGAACCCCGGCACGAGATAGGCCTCGATCGCGTGGGTCAGCGCATCCGCCCCCGTCCACGCGGTCAGCGTCCCGGGCAATCCAACGGTCAATTCCGGATCCAGCACCGCCAGCGCGGGCTTGAGCGCGGGGTGCCAGACGCAGAACTTCATGCCCCTGTCCACGTGGGTGATCATCGCCGTGCTCTCGGTCTCGGCGCCCGTTCCCGCGGTCGTCGGCACGGTGACGAGCACCGGGAACGCGTCGCCCACCTCCGGCACCGCGCTCTCGAACTCGAAATCCCAGAGATCGACACCACTCCGCGCGGTCAGGCAGATGGCCTTCGCCCCGTCCATCGCGCTCCCGCCGCCGATGCCGATCACCGCGTCATGGCCACCCTCGCGCACCATCGCGGCACCCGCGCCCACCTCGTCATCGCGCGGATTGGGCGAGAACCCGGCGTAGAGATCGCTCTCGAGGCCCGCCGCGCCCAGCACGTCCGCCAGCCGGCCGATGAAAGGCAGGTCGCGGCTCCCCCGGTCGGTCACGATCAGCACCCGCGCGACGCCCATCCCGGCCAGCCGCGCACCCAGCTCGGACAGCCGCCCCGGCCCATAGGCGATCGGCACCGGAAAGCTCCAGTCCTGCGGCTCCAGCATCGCGTCCCCGGTCATCGGGTCTCGACCTCGCGCAGGGCGCGCATCATGGCCACGATCATCGCGTCGCGCCGCGCCGCCCGCTCCGCGACGCTCTCGTCCCCGGTCTCCTCGCGCAGGCCCCGCTCGAGCATATCCGCCACCTCCGGCGTCAGGCGCGGCGTGCCAAGGTCATCCCACCACCCGTTGAACGTGTCGGCGAAATGCGCACAGAACGCACCCAATCCCTGCTCTCCCGCGCCCAGGCCGAAAAGCGTCGTCGGTCCCATCGCGGCCCAGCGCAGCCCCGGCCCCGCCGACATGGCGCGGTCCACGTCGCCCACGCTCGCCACGCCCTCCTGCACGAGGTGGATGGCCTCCCGCCACACGGCGGCCTGAAGCCGGTTCGCCACGTGCCCCGGCACCTCCTTGCGCACCCGGATCGTGACCTTGCCCAGGTCGGCATAGAACGCCTCCGCCGCCTCGACGACGCCTGCGCCGGTGCGGGCGTTGCCCATCACCTCGACCAGCGGGATCAGGTGCGGCGGGTTGAACGGATGCCCGAGGATCAGCGGCGCCGGATCGCGCCACCCCTCCTGCATCTGCCCCAGCGTCAGCCCCGAGGCCGAGCTCGCCACCACCGCGCCGGTGGCCAGCGCCGGTTCGATCTCGGCGAATGTCGCGTGCTTGATCGCCACGCGCTCGGGCACGTTCTCCTGCACGAACCCCGCGCCCGCCACGGCCTCTGCCGCGCTCGCATGAAAGCTCACGCGCTCGGGATCGCCGCGCCCGGTCAGGCCCAGCGCCTCCATCGTCTCCCACGCCCGCGCCACGTAGGCCCGCACCCTCGCCTCGGCCCCGGCATCGGGATCGAACACCGCGACCGAGCGCCCCGACGCGAGGAAAAGCGCGGTCCAGCTCGCGCCGATGGTGCCGGCCCCCAGGACCGCCGTGTGCGTGATCGCCATCAGAAAACCCCCGTGTTGATCGGCGATGCCGCCGTCATGCCACCATCGACGGTGAACATCTGCCCCGTCGCGAACGCCGCCTCGTCGCTTGCCAGCCACACGGCCATCGCCGCGATGTCGCGCGGTTGCCCGAACCTGCGCACCGCGTGCCGTGCCAGCGCATCCTCGCGCGCCGCCTCCGGGTCGCCGGCCTGCGCGAACCCGGCCTCGAGCATCCCCGTCTCGATCCAGCCCGGACAGATCGCGTTGCACCGCACGCGCGGCCCGTGATCGACGGCGATCGAGCGCGTCAGCCCGTGCACGAAGGCTTTGGACGCATTGTAAAGCGCCATCCCCGGATCGGCCACGCGCCCTGAAATGGACCCGATATTGATGATCGAACCGCCCGCGCGCATCTGCGGCAGGAAGGCGCGCGCGCAGTTGAACACGCCCCGGCAATTCACCCCGACGACCGCATCCCAGTCCGCATCGGTGCTCTCGGCCACGGTTTTTTCCACCTGCACGCCCGCATTGTTGACGAGGATGTCGATCTCGCCCACCTCGCGCGCCATCTCGGCCACCTGCGCGGGGTCGGCCACGTCCACCGCGACCCAGCCGCAAGCGTCGGGCAACCCGTCGGGCCGCGCGCCGCGCCCGCAGGTCACGACCTCCGCGCCTTCGGCCATGAACGCCTCGACGATGCCGCGCCCGATCCCCTGCCGGCCGCCGGTGACGAGCGCGCGCTTCCCCGCCAGCCGCATCAATACGCGACCATGACGTGCCGGACCGCCGTGTAGGCGTCGAGCGCGTAAACGCTCATGTCACAGCCGGTGCCCGACCCCTTCATCGCGGCCCAGGGCATCTCGGGCGTCGGCACGCCGTGCGTGTTCACCCAGGTCATGCCATAGCGCAACCGCGCGCTGAGCGTCATCGCGCTCGACAGGTCGCGCGTCCAGACCGACGAAGCGAGGCCGTAATCGCCCGCGTTGGCGATCCGCAACGCCTCATCGGCATCCTTGATCCGCGACAGCGTCACCACCGGGCCGAACACCTCCGAGCGCGCGATTTCCGCGTCGTTGTCCACGTTGGCCACGACCGTCGGCTGGTAGAAGAACCCGTCGCCCTCGCCCGTGCCGCCGCCCACGGCCACCTCCGCGCCGTCGCGCGCGCGTTCCACGAAGCCCGCGACGCGGTCGCGCTGCTCGGCCGAGACGATGGGGCCCATCTCGGTGCCCTCCGCCCTTGGTCCGCCGATGCGGATCTGGCCCACCTGGTCGCTCACCGCCTTCAGCACCTCGTCATAGATGCCCGCCTGCACCATGATCCGGCAGGGCTGCGCACAGTCCTGCCCCGCGTTGAAGAACGCGCCGAAGCGGATCGTTTCGGCCAGCGCGCCCACGTCGGCGTCATCGAGCACGATGACCGGCGCCTTGCCGCCAAGCTCCAGGTGCACGTGACGGATCTTCTCGCTCGCCGCGCGCATCGCGGCCTTGCCGGTGGCGGGCGAGCCGGTGATCGAAATGCCTTCCATCCGCGCGTCGTTGATAAGCTGGTCGCCCACGCTCGGCCCGCGCCCGTGGATGACGTTGAAGACGCCCTTCGGCAGCACGTCGGCCAGAAGCTCGGCCAGCCGCAGCGTGGCGAGCGGCGTGATCTCCGAAGGCTTCAGCACCATCGTGCAGCCCGCCGCCAGCGGCGCGGCGATCTTCCACGAGGCCATCATCAGCGGATAGTTCCACGGCGCGATCGACGCCACCGGCCCGATCGGATCGCGGCGGATCATCGAGGTGTGGCCCGCCACGTATTCCGCCGTCGCCGAGCCGCCCATCGTCCGCGCGGCCCCCGCCATGAAGCGGAACGTGTCGATGACAAGCGGCATCTCCTCGTCGCGCGCCATCGGCCAGGGCTTGCCCACGTCGAGCGTCTCCAGCTCGGCAAGCTCCTCGACATTGGCCTCGATCACGTCCGCGATGGCCAGGAGATGCGCCGCGCGCTCGCCCGGCGTGGTCAGGCGATAGGTCTCGAAAGCCTCATGCGCGGCACGCGCCGCCGCCTCCACCTGCTCGGCACCCGCCTCCGCGATGCGCGCCACCTCGGCCCCGGTCGCGGGGTCGAGCACCGGCAGCGCCGCGCCCGTGCCCTCGGTCATCTCGCCATTGATCAACATCTTCGTCTGCATATCCCTGTCCTTTCCGTCTCAGAACGCCACCCGGTCCGCGCCCTTGAGCGCCAGCCGCTCGCGCGCCTCGTCGGGCGTGGCCACGCTGAGGCCCAGCGCCTCGACGATGCCGCGTATCCGCTCCACCTGTTCCGCGTTCGACGTGGCAAGCTCGCCCTTGCCGATATAGAGGCTGTCCTCCAGCCCCACCCGCAGGTTTCCGCCGAGCATCGCGCTCTGCGTGGCGAACGGCATCTGGTGGCGCCCGGCGGCCAGCACCGACCACTCGTAATTCTCCGCCCCGAACAGGCGATCGGCGGTGCGGTGCAGGTGCACCAGGTGATCGAGCTCCGCCCCCATGCCCCCCAGGATGCCGAAAACCATCTGGATGAAAAAGGGCGGCTTGATGAGGCCCTGGTCCACGAACCATTTCACGTTGTAGAGATGGCCCAGGTCGTAGCACTCGAACTCGAACCGCGTGCCATGCACTTCACCCAGGTTCTCAAGAGCGTATCGTATCGTCTTGAACGTGTTCGGGAAAATGAAATCCTCGGTCATCTCCAGGAACGGCCGCTCCCAGTCATGCTCGAACTCCGAGTATTTCTGCAGAAGCGGGAAGATCCCGAAATTCATCGACCCCATGTTGAGGCTCGCCATCTCCGGGCTGGCGGTCGTCGCGGCCAGAAGCCGCTCCTCCATGCTCATGCCCAGCCCCGCGCCCGTCGAGACGTTGATCACCGCATCCGTCGCCTGCTTGATGACCGGCAGGAACTGCGAGAACGTCTCGTAGCGGTGGTCCGGCCGGCCCGTCTCGGGATCGCGCGCGTGCAGGTGGATGATCGACGCGCCCGCCTCCGCCGCCTCGATGCTCGCGGTGGCGATCTCGGCGGGCGTCACCGGCAGGTGCGGGCTCATCGACGGGGTGTGGATGCCCCCCGTCGGCGCGCAGGTGATGATGACCGATTTCCCCATGTCGTTCCTCCCCGGGCGACCGCCCGCCATTTCATCCCGTCAGACCGCTCCCCGCGCGCGCCCTCACAGGCGCATCTGCTGCACCTGCGCCGAAAGGCCCCCGTCCAGCACCCAGAGCTGCCCGCTCGCATAGCGCGCCTCGTCCGAGGCAAGCCACGTGACGAGGTTCGCGATATCCTCGGGCGTGCCATAGGTCCGGGTCGGGTGCACGTCGCGCACCGCCTGTTGCAACTCGTCGATCGACTTGCCGCCTGCGCCCGACCCCTCGCCGCCGAAGAAGCTCTGCAACATCGGCGTGTCGATATAGCCCGGGCAGATCGCGTTCACGCGGATGCCCTCCGGCCCGTGATCGCAGGCCATCGCGCGGGTCAGCGCATGCACCGCGCCCTTCGTGGCGCAATAGGCGGCGAGGCCCGGATCGGCGATGAACCCGTCATAGCTGCCGAAATTGACGATGTTCGCGCCCGCCCCCTTCCGCAGAAGCGGCAGCGCGTGTTTCGAGCACAGGAACGTGCCCGTCACGTTGACCGCGAAGGAGCGGTTCCACTCCTCGAGGCTCGTCTCCTCGATGGTCTTCTCGATCTCGATGCCGGCCGCATTCACTAGGATGTCGAGCCGCCCTTCCTCCGCGTCCACCCGCGCCATCGCCGCGCGCGCCTCGTCCTCGCTCGCCACGTCGAGGCGCAGGAAGCGCGCGGCGCCCCCCGCCTCGTCCAGCGATCCGCTTTCACTCAGGTCAGCCGCGTAGACCGTCGCGCCCTCGCGCTCGAAACGGGCGCAAATCGCCCGCCCGATCCCCCCGCGCCCGCCGGTGACGAGCGCGACCTTGCCGTCCAGCCTCACGCCGCCGCACCCGCCGCGCGGGCATAGGCATCAAGCACAAGCCCGTGGAAATGATGCACCGCGTGCTCGGACTTGCCCGATCCGGTCGGGTCGTTGACGATGCGGCCCTGCGTGAAGGCGGGCGTCTCCATGCCGCGCTGCACGCTCTCGACAAGGGCGATATCCTCGACCTGCAACACCTCGTCGAGATAGCGCATCGCGTCCAGTTCCATCGGGTCCGGCTCGGGCGTCTCGAGGAAGAAATCATAGGTCTCGAGCGTGCGGTCCGGCCCCACGGGGATGACGTTCAGCACGATCATCGACGACCGCCCCGGATAGCGCATGAGGCAGGTCGTGGGCCAGAGCCACCAGACCGCATGCGTCCGCACCGTCGCGTTCGACACGTCATAGGCGCTGTTCTCGCTCTTCCCGGCCTCGGCCATGTGGCTCGAATAGATGCCATGGGTCGTGACCTTGTAGGTGTCCATGTCCACGAGGTCGCAGAAATCCTTGTGCGCCGTCGGGCAGTGGTAGCACTCGAGGAAGTTGTCCACCACGTTCTTCCAGTTGGACCGGATGTCGTAGGTGAGCCTGTGCCCGAAGGTCAGCTTGTCGATATCGGGCGCCCAATGCCGGATCTCGGTCTCGAGGTTGCCCGACTGCTCGCGCAGCGGCTTGGCGTCGGGATCGAGGTTCACATAGACGAACCCCGCGAACTCCTCGACCTGCACGGCGTCGAGGCAGATGTCGCCCGTGTTGAAATCCTCCAGGTGCTCGGTCTCGGGCGCGCGCACCAGTTGCCCGTCCAGCTTGTAGACCCAGGCATGATAGGGGCACATGATCCGCGTCGTCTCTCCCTCGCCCGAAAGCAGGTGATGCGCCCGGTGCTTGCACACGTTCCAGAAGGCACGCAACACGCCCTCGCGGTCACGCACCACGGCGATCGGATAGCCCGCGATATCCACCGTGACATAGCTGCCGGGAGTGCGCAGCTTCTCCACGTGGCACACCCACTGCCACGACCGGGCGAGGATCGCGCGGCGGTCCGCCTCGAACCACTCGGCCCGCGTATAGGCGTCGGCACGAAGCGACATCGACCGCCCCTCGTCCGCGCTCCAGCCGCGCCCGATTTCCCTGAACTCCGATTTCGATGGCAATTCCGTCATGGCTCCGCCCTCCCAGCAACGCATTCGACGCGCCCATCATGGCGCGGAACCCGCCATCTGAGCCATATCTCATTCGCCATCGATTCACCCTCATTCGCCACCCGCCCGTTGCATCGGCCAGGCGCGAAACTCGAACGGCACCCGCCCCTCGATCCGGTCCCGCGACGGAGCAAGGCCGAACCGCGCCTTGTAGGCCCGCCCGAAATAGACCGGGCTCGCGAAACCCGAGGCAAGCGCCACCTCGGCGATCGGCATCTCGGTCTGCGTGACGAGGCCGCGCGCCCGGTCAAGCCGTATGTCGCGGTAATAGACCTGCGGGCTCACCCGGACATAGCGCCGGAACAGCCGGTCGAGCTGGCGCTGCGACAGGCCCGCCGCGTGCGCGATCTCGGCGATCGTGACCGGCTCCTCGAGATGCCGCTCCATGATGTCGATGGCCCGGCGCACCTTGGGCGGCGCGGTGTTGCCCAGCGGCTCGCGCCGCGCGTCGGTCTGCCGCGTGCCGGGGCCGCGCACCTCGCCCACGAACAGGTATTTCGCGCAATCATTGGTCAGCGCGTCGCCCACCAGCCCCCGCAGCAGCGTGAGCGCGTATTCCCCGGCCGCCACCCCGCCGCAGGCGCTCCCGGTGCGGCCCTCGTGCACGAAAAGGTCCTCGACCACCTCCACATCGGGAAACCGCTCGGCCATGGCGTCGATATGCTCGTAATGCACCGTCGCCCGCCGCCCGGTCAGAAGCCCCGCCTCCGCGAGGATCATCGCGCCCGTGTCGAGCGCGCCGAGATAGGCACCCGCCCGCGCGAAACGCCGGATCGCGGTCAGAACGGCGCGGCTCGCGAACCGCTCGGGCGTCCAGCTGCTCGTGACGATCACGATCTCGGGCCGGGTGTCCCCCAGCGCCTCCAACGCCTCGGTCTCGAGCCGCGTGCCGTTGCTCGCCACGACCATGCCCCCCGCCTCGCTCACCAGCCGCCAGCGGAACCGCTGCCGTCCGCCGAGATAGTTCGCCACCCGGAACGGATCGAGAAACGCCATCGTCGCCGCGATGTTGAAATGCGGCGTCAGCAGAAGCACCAGGTCGACGGGGCGGCTCGGCAGGGGTTCCATGCCGCCGACCCTATCCCGTCCCGCCGCCCGGAACCAAGCCCCGCGATCCGACCGCGCGCACCTGCAAGGATCGCGCTACCCACCGTTCGCAGGCTTAATCCCGCCCCTCGGCCCGATTTGCACCGACGCGATACCGACGTGGATACCGACATGGATACCGACGTCGGGATTCGGCGCCTTTTCCCTTGTTAACCAGCCGATTCGCCGCCATGCACCGCGTGGCGGCACCGAAACGCCGCGCGCCCCGTCAACACTCCGGCAACCCTTTCCCTTTGCATTCCGCGACGTGGGTCACTAATCCGGGGGCGCCGCGCAAGCAGAGTTCAGCCCTCGATGACCCAACCCGCCCCCATCCTCTCTTCCTGGCTCGAGATCGAGCCCGGTTGGATCGACCACAACAACCATCTCAACATGGGCTACTACACGGTTCTCTTCGACCGGGCCGCCGACGAGGTGTTCGAGCGGTTCGGCTTCGGTCCCGACTACGTAAAGACCCGCAATCACACGACTTTCTCGGGCGAATTCCACCTGCGCTACCTGCGCGAGGTCAAGCTCGGGGATCGGTTGCGCGCGTCCTTCTGGCTCATCGACCACGACGCGAAGCGCTTTCACACGTTCCAGCAACTCTACCACGAGGATGGCTGGATCTCGGCCACCGGCGAGGGGCTGACGCTCCACGTCGATCTCGACGGCCCCAGGGTCACACCGATGCCGCCCGAGATCGAGGCCCGCGTCGCCGCCATGGCGCGCGAACACGCCGCCTGGCCGCGCCCCGACGGCGTCGGCCGCCGCGTCGGCATCCCCCGCAAATCCGCCTGAAACAGGATCAAGAAACCCATGCAACGCGTTGAATACAAAGTTATTCCTGCCCCGAACAAGGGGTTGAAGGACAAGGGGGTGAAGGGCCCCGAGGCGCGCTTCGCCCACGCGGTCGAGACCCTCATGAACGAGATGGGCGCCAAAGGCTGGAGCTACCTGCGCGCCGACATCCTGCCCTCCGAGGAGCGCCAGGGCCTCACCTCGACGACGACCGTCTACCGCACGCTTCTCGTCTTCCAGCGCCCGGTCCCCGAGGCCCATACCGGCCCCGCGCCGACCCCTCCCGAGAGCGCCGAGTCCGAGCCCGATGCGGCACCCGAGCCCGCCACCGAGGACGAGACCCCCCGCGACACATCGCCCGAGCCGGACACTGCCACGCCTGCCAACAGCAACCGCCCCAAGGGTTAGGATTCCGCGGTCTCGATCTCGATCGCCAGCGCGTGAATGCGCCCCATGAGGTCGGGGCCGATGGCCGCGTGAACGGCCCGGTGCCTTGAAATCCTTGAGCTTTTCTCCAGTTCCGGCGCCCGGATCCGCACCCGGAAGTGGCTCTCGCCCCCCTCCTGGTATCCCGCGTGGCCGCGATGCGCTTCGCTTTCGTCCACCACCTCCGCCGCACCCGCGCCGAACCGGGCGTCGAGCCGTGCGCGTATCTCCTCCGACCTCGTCATCTTTTTCACCCCACCCCCTTCAATTCACCGGCCAATAGCCTATTCTCTCCGCTCCGAGTCGCAAAGGGGAGCATCATGGCCAAATCCGATCCCTTCGGCTTCGACATGTCCGTGTCGTCCGCCAAGAAGAAGAACCCCCGCGGTCGCCGCGGCATGTCCGGTGCGTCCGAAACCTCGACCCGCATCTGCGATCACGAGGGCTGCCAGGAACCCGGCAAGTACCGCGCACCCAAGGCCCCCGACGTGCTCGACGATTACTTCTGGTTCTGCCAGCAGCACGTGCGCGAATACAATCTCAAGTGGAACTTCTTCAACGGCACCACCGAGGCCGAGATGAACGCCCAGATGTCCAAGGACAAGGTCTGGGAACGCCAGACCAAGTCCTTCACCGACCCCGAGGCGCGCGCCTGGGCGCGGCTGGGGATCGAGGATCCGCATCAGGTTCTGGGCGTCAATGCCACCCGCAACCCCGGCAAGCAGAAGGGCGGCGGGCGCAAGCTGCCCCCGACCGAGCGTCGCGCCGTCGAGATACTCGAGGCCAAGGACGACTGGACCAAGGCCGATATCCGCAAGTCCTACAAGAAGCTCATCAAGGTGCTGCATCCCGACATCAACGGCGGCGACCGCAGCCAGGAAGAGCAGTTGCAAGAGGTCATGTGGGCCTGGGAACAGATCAAGCAGAGCCGGAATTTCAAATGATTTCCGTGGCTTGGAATCGGAAAAGGCGGGCCGTTCCGGCCCGCCCCGTCCTCGCGCGACCTGTCGCGCTTACGACTTCAGCTTCGCGTCGAGCGTGATCTCGGCGGTCAGCAGTTTCGAAATCGGGCAGTTCTTCTTGGTGGCCTCCGCCACCTCCTGGAAATCCGACTCGCTGATGCCCGATATCTTCGCCTCGACGTCGAGATGCACTTTGGTCACGGCAAAGCCACCATCCTTCTCCTCGAGCGTCACCTTCGCCCGCGTGTCGATCTCCTCGGCCTTGAGGTCACGCTCGCCCAGCCCCAACGACATGGCCATCGCGTAGCACCCCGCGTGGGCCGCGCCGACCAGTTCCTCGGGGTTGGTGCCCGGCGCGCCCTCGAAGCGCGTGTTGAAACCATAGGGCTGATCGTCGAGCGCGCCACTCCCGGTGCTGATATGGCCCTTGCCGCTTTTCAGATCGCCCTTCCAGACGGCGGATGCTTTGCTCACTGGCATGATATGCTCCTTTCGTTGATCCTCGTTCGGGCCGCGGCGCGACCCGGTTCAGGCGCTCAACGCGGCCCGGGGCAAAAGGTTGCACGCGGGGACCGCCCCGATCACGCCTCCGCCGGCTTGAAGACGAGGCTCACGCCGTTGATGCAATGCCGCTTGCCCGTCGGTTCGGGACCATCATCGAAGATATGGCCAAGATGACTTCCGCAGCGGTCGCAATGGCATTCGGTCCGCACGTAGAACAGCAGCTTGCGATCCTCCTTCGTGCCCACCGCGTCCGGCAGCGCCTCCCAGAAGCTGGGCCAGCCGGTGCCGCTGTCGAATTTCGTCTCGCTCGAATAGAGCGCCTGGTCGCAGCCCCGGCAGTGATAGATGCCCGGCTCGTAGATCTTGTCGAGCGGCGAGCTTCCGGCCGGCTCGGTGCCTTCCTCGCGCATGACGTGATATTCGCGCTCGCTCAGCATCTCGCGCCATTCTTCTTCGCTGCGCGTGACCTCGAACTTTCCCTCGGCCGCGGCCGTTGCGCCGGTGCCGCGCGTCATCGCGGTGCCCGCCAACAGGCCCGATAGGATGAATTGTCGCCGTTTCATGTCGTAACTCCCCTCTCCTCGAATGACTTGTGCAAAAAATGGAACACGAAGGGCCGCCGGACAAGCCGACGGCCCCCCACAATCGCGTGATTACTCGTTACTGCTTGGGCAGGATCACGCCGTCGATGACGTGGATCACACCGTTGGACTGTTTGACATCCGCGATCGTCACGTTCGCCGTCCGGCCGTTCTCGTCGGTCAGCGTGATCGTGTCGCCGTCCATCTTGGCCGAAAGGACACAGCCGCCCACGGTCTCGACCGGATGATCGCCACCATCATCCGCGATCATGCCGGCAATCGCATCCGACATCGCGTTGGCCGCGACCACGTGACACGTCAGGACCTGGGTGAGCATTTCCTTGTTCTCGGGCTGCGTCACCGTCTCGACGGTGCCCGCGGGAAGCTTCGTGAAGGCTTCGTTCGTGGGCGCGAATACGGTGAACGGACCTTCGCCCGACAGCGTCTCCACGAGGCCGGCCGACTTGACGAGCTTAACGAGCGTCGTGTGGTCCTCGGAATTGACGGCGTTTTCGACGATGTTCTTGTCGGCATACATTTCCGCGCCGCCGACCATCGGATTGTCGGCCGCCATTGCGGCGCTGCCTGCGGTCAGGGCGATGATGCTGAGTGTTGTCTTGAACATGTGTGTCTCTCCTGTGTGTCAGTCGTGACCGCGGGACAGGATAGCCCCCCGGCGCCGGGTCGTTTCCTGCCCGGTCTGTGAGAAGACACGCAGCGCCGCGCCATTGGTTTCATCACGGCGTCATCACGAAAACGTCATGTCGGGCGCGGTCGGGATAAATCGCGAGATATCAGCCGCTTGGCCACGGCGGCACCCTGCCTAGAGCGACGAGACCCGGCCAACGGCCAGCACATCTCCGGTCGGAAGCCCGGTGGGGGATCCGCCCCGTGGCTCGTCCGAGATGGCAAGCCGCGCGTTGGGCAGGGCCTGACGGTGGCCCTCGGCGACGGTGAACTCCGCCTGCGGCCCCTCGGGCAGCACGCCCAGGGATGCGGGCGGCGCGTCGCCGTCCAGCAACCACAGTTCGAGCGCGCGACCCGGCCGCGCCTCGCCCGCATGCCGCTCGAGCACGAGCCGCGCCTCCTGCGCGTGATAGCCCGCCTCGATCACGAGGCTGCCATCCTCGGCCGCGATCTCCGCGATGTAATCGGGTGTTGCGGGCTCGGGCTCGGACAGGTCCGTGCCGAACACGACCGCAAGCGCCAGCGCGACCGCTGCCAGCGCCCCGCCCAGGGGCCACCAGCCGGGCATCATGCGCCGCCGGCCCTGGCGCCCTCCGAAAAGCTCTTCCTCCAGCCGCGCCTGGACGCGCGCCGGGGGTGTCTCTGGCGGGATCTCCTCGGCCAGGCGCGCGAAATCCTCGGACCATGCCGCGTAGAGCACCCGCAACCCCGGTTCGGCGGCGAGACGCGCCTCGAAGGCGCGGGCCTCCTCGGGCGACATCAGACCCAGCGCGTATTCACCCGCGAGGATCGTGTCGTCGTCTCTCTCCGGTGTCGCGCTCATCGCGTCAGGCACTCCCTCAGCTTCAAGAGGCTGCGGCGCAGCCATGTCCGCATCGTGTTGATCGGCACGCCGAACCGCGTGGCCAGATCGGCGTAGCTCTCCCCCTCCAGGTAGGCGCGGCGCACCGCTTGCGCGCGGTCGGGTTCAAGCTCCTCGAAACAGGTGAGAAGCTGCGCCTGCTCGTCGCTTTTCAGCGCCGCGGCCTCGGGCGTGGGCGCCGGATCAGCGAGCGCCGCGTCCTCGACGCTCACATCGCCGCCGGGCTGCGTCTTGCCGCGCCGCACCCGGTCGATGGCGGTGTTGCGCGCCACGGTAATGAGCCACGTCATCGGGCTCAGCCCGTTGGCACGGTAGCGCGCGGCGTTGCGCCAGATCTTCACGTAGCTTTCCTGCAACGCGTCCTCGGCCGCCGCCCTGTCCTTCAAGACACGCAGGATGACCCCGAATAGTTTCGCCGACGTGCGCGCATAGAGCTCCGAGAACGCCGCGCGCTCGCCGAGCGCGGCACGGGCCAGAAGCGCCTCGATCTCCGCGCGCTCGTTCATTCGGGGTTTCTCGTCATGGTTCGAACCGTAGCTGGCGCCGCGAAAAACGCCAGCGATTTGTCCCCTTGCCCTTGTTCGCTATATGTTGCACCACGAAGCCCGAATTGAGCGACGCGCGATCAGAGGATACGACCATGGCCGACGGACACACCGACATGAACGCGAAACCGACCGAAGAGCTTTCGGTGCGCGACGTGTTCGGCATCGACACCGACATGGAAGTGAAGGCCTTCGCCGACCGCACCGAGCGGGTGCCGGAGATCGACTCGACCTACAAGTTCGACCCCGACACGACCCTCGCCATCCTCGCGGGTTTCTCGCACAACCGCCGCGTGATGGTGCAGGGCTATCACGGCACGGGCAAATCGACGCATATCGAACAGGTGGCCGCGCGGCTCAACTGGCCTTGCGTGCGCGTCAACCTCGACAGCCACATCAGCCGCATCGACCTGATCGGCAAGGACGCGATCAAGCTGCGCGACGGGGTCCAGGTGACCGAGTTCCACGAGGGCATCCTGCCCTGGGCGCTGCGCAACCCCGTGGCCATCGTCTTCGACGAGTATGACGCCGGCCGCGCGGACGTGATGTTCGTCATCCAGCGCGTGCTCGAGCATGACGGCAAGCTCACGCTGCTCGACCAGAACGAGATCATCACGCCCCACCCCTATTTCCGTCTCTTCGCCACGGCGAACACGGTGGGCCTCGGCGACACGACGGGCCTCTATCACGGCACGCAACAGATCAACCAGGCGCAGATGGACCGCTGGAGCCTCGTGGCGACGCTCAACTATCTCAGCCACGATGCCGAGACCAATATCGTGCTGGCCAAGAACCCGCTTTTCAACACCGCCAAGGGCCGCCAGATCGTGAGCCAGATGGTCACCGTCGCCGATCTCACGCGCACCGCCTTCATGAATGGCGAGCTGTCCACCGTCATGAGCCCCCGCACCGTGATCAACTGGGCGCAGAACGCCCATATCTTCCGCGACGTGGGCTATGCCTTCCGCCTGACGTTCCTCAACAAGTGCGACGAACTCGAGCGGCAGACCGTGGCCGAGTTCTACCAGCGCTGCTTCGACGAGGAACTGCCGGAAAGTGCTGCGAGCCTGAGCTTGGGGTGAGTCAGCTCCCCTCGCGCGGAGTTGTTCACCCCGCGCGGAAGCAAGGCCGCAGGCCGCCGCGCGATCGCCGGGCCGCCCGGACGGACTGGCGATCTGGTTGACGGGAACACTCCGCCAGAATGTCGGAGTAGCTTTGCCACGATGAAACGCCATGGCACGGCCGTCGGACCGCCACCCCGCGGACCGGCGACCGCGCGCCCACCTCTCGCATCTCAATAGCTCATTAACCGCTTGCCTCCCCCTGCCCCCTGACCCACATTCACTGCCATGAAGAAACGCGACGACAACCCCGCCGACCCGTTCAAGAAGGCCCTCGCCGAAGCCACCAAGGTCATGGCCGACGACACCGACCTGACGGTCAGCTACTCGGTCGATCCCTCCGGCATCTCGGGCGACAGCGTGCGCCTGCCGCAGGTGTCGCGCCGCATGAGCCGCGACGAGGTTCTGATGGCGCGCGGCACCGCGGACGCGCTGGCGCTGCGGCACAAGTATCACGACGCCGGCACGCACGCGAAATACGCCCCTCCCGGCCAGATGGCGCTCGAGCTCTACGAGGCGATGGAAACCGCCCGCTGCGAGGCCGTGGGCGCCCGCACCATGCCCGGCACCGCGTCGAATATCGACGTCAAGATCGACACCGAGGCGCGGCGCCGCGGTTTCGACCAGATCACCGACGCCTCCGAGGCGCCCCTCCCCGCCGCCGCCGGATACCTCATCCGCCACCTCGCCACCGGGCGCGACCTCCCCGAGTCTGCGGCCAACGTGATGAACCTCTGGCGCCCCTTCATCGAGACCGAGGCGGGCGGCACGCTCGAGGATCTGCAGGCCAAGCTCGCCGACCAATCCGCCTTCGCCCGCTTCGCGCGGCAGGTCATCGACGACCTGGGCTACGGCGACCAGTTGGGCGACGATCCCGACGCCGAGGACGACGAGCAGGAGGACCAGGCCGAGCAGAACGACGAGGACCAGGAAGAGCCCGACAGCCAGGGCGACCAGGACCAGAGCGACGACGCCGACGCGGACCCCGAACAAAGCCAGGAGGACACGCAGGACGAGTCCCAGGCGCAGGTCTCGATGGAGGAGATGCCCGACGAGGACTCCGAGAACGAGACCGACCTGCCCCATGACGAGGCCGCGATGGAGCCACCGCCCCCGCCGCCGCCGTCGGAGGCCGACCCGACCTACGCGGTCTACACCACCCGCTTCGACGAGGAAGTCGCCGCCGAGGACCTGGCCGAGCCGGCCGAGCTCGAACGGCTCCGCGCCTATCTGGACCAGCAGCTCGAGCCGCTCAAGGGGGCCGTCTCGCGCCTCGCCAACAAGCTTCAGCGCAGGCTCCAGGCACAGCAGAACCGCTCCTGGGAGTTCGACAAGGAGGAAGGCGTGCTCGACGCGGGCCGCCTTGCGCGGGTGGTGGCCAACCCCACGACCCCGCTCAGCTTCAAGGTCGAGAAGGACATGGAGTTCCGCGATACCGTGGTGACGCTGCTTCTCGACAATTCCGGCTCGATGCGCGGGCGCCCCATCTCGATCGCCGCGATCTGCGCCGACGTCCTGGCCCGCACGCTCGAGCGCTGCGACGTGAAGGTCGAGGTGCTGGGCTTCACGACCCGCGCCTGGAAGGGCGGACAATCGCGCGAGGCATGGCTCAACGATGGCCGGCCACAGCTTCCGGGCCGCCTCAACGACCTGCGCCACATCATCTACAAGGCCGCCGATGCGCCGATGCGGCGGACCCGCACCAATCTCGGGCTGATGATGAAGGAAGGGCTGCTCAAGGAGAATATCGACGGCGAGGCGCTGGAATGGGCGCATCGCCGCATGGTCGCCCGCCGCGAGGCGCGCAAGATCCTCATGGTGATCTCCGATGGCGCCCCCGTCGATGACAGCACCCTCTCGGTCAACCCCGCCAACTACCTCGAGAAACACCTGCGCGACGTGATCGCCATGGTCGAGCGCCGCAAGCAGGTCGAGCTTCTGGCCATCGGCATCGGCCATGACGTGACGCGCTACTATGACCGTGCGGTGACGATCACGGATGTCGAGCAACTGGCAGGCGCCATGACCGAACAGCTCGCCGCGCTCTTCGACAGCGATCCGCGCGCCCGCGCGCGCGTCATGGGCATCCGTCGCGCAAGCTGAGACCGCGCACCCGGCGCGCGGGGTGTGGCACCGGCGCCCACCTCACGCGATCTTCATCGCGCGGCACGGCACTCGCGCTAGGCAACGCGCTTTTCCTCGCGTAAATGTCATCGGGTCGCGCTGCCGCGACACAAGACCGGGATGGAACGGAACAGGCTGCACGCGCGTTCCGGTTCCAAAGCTGCAAGGAGCCCGACATCATGTTGACACGACGCCATTTCATCGTGACGAGCGCTGCGCTCTTCTCGTCTCAGGCCATTTCGCTGCCCACCTCCGCCGAGGCGGCCACTCAATCCCAGAAATGGGCCGCATGGGACGCGCAAGTCACTCCGCTGGACTATGATCCGGCCACATCGAACCCCTGGGGTCTGCACCCCCGCTTCCTGCCCGCGCGAGTCGAGGCCAATCCGGGCCTCACGCCCGGCAGCATCCATGTGGATGCGGTGGCGCGCTACATCTACCACATCCAGCCTGACGGCACGGCCATGCGCTATGGCGTGGCGATCGGCAAGGGCGATCTCTACATCCCCGGCACCTACACGATCCGCGTCAAGAAGAAGTGGCCAAGCTGGACGCCCACCAAGGCGATGATCAAGCGCGAGCCGCACAAGTACAAGCAGCACGAAAACGGCATGGCGCCGGGGCCGCAGAACCCGCTCGGCTCACGCGCCTTCTATCTCTACAAGGGAAGCCGCGACACCTATCTTCGCATCCACGGCACGCCCAACCCCGGCTCGATCGGCAGTCAGGCAAGCTCGGGATGCGTGCGGATGGTCATGGCCCATATCAACGGCCTCTACCCGCATGTGGCGACCGGCTCGACCGCCACGCTCTATCCCAAGCGCGTCACCTACACGAGCTGACGCCGCGCGCGGAACCGCGCATGAGACGAAAGGAAACCCCCGGCCCGCCATCTCGCGGACCGGGGGTTTTTCTTTTCTCCGCCCTCGATGCCCAGCACGAACGCCCGGCAGCCCACGACGCCGGCCGGGTTCCAGCGACGGCTACGTGTCAGATCGCGGCCCGCGTGCCGCCGCAGATCTGGCCGCCACCCCGCGCGCGCAGCGGCAGGAGCGTGGTCTCCACCGGGCCCGAGTAGCTGTACCAGTAGCATCCGTCGTCGAGAAGCCGGGCCGAGGCCAGGTCCTGGTTCGGCGCTGCGATCCGGGCCACCTCTTCGGGCAGCGGCTGGATCACACCGGTGTCGCTCGCGCCGTTCATCGGCTCCGCGCAGGCACCTACCGCCAACACCGCCGCCAAAATCATTCCTGTCCGAGCCTTGAACATGGCTGGTCCCCCGTCGTTGATTATCGAAACGGACCATACCCTAACGCCGCCGCGCGTCCAGCCCCCACGCGCGTTGGGCCCGCGCGCTGTCTGCATCGCGCCACACTTCCCCCGATCTGCCAGCCGCGATTCGGACTTGCCCCCCTCCGCCGGTTCGCCCAAGACAGAGGCCATGATCGAGCCGATCCTCACGGGCCTCCTGCCCAGCTTCCTTCTCGTGATCCTCGGTGGCGCGCTGAGCGGGCGCCTCTCCGAGACCGCGTGGCAGGGGCTGGACCGGCTCAATTTCGAGATCCTCTTCCCGGCGCTCATCTTCACCGCGGCGGCCAGCCGGCCCATTGATCCCGCCGACCTCCTGATCGTCGGGCCGCTCGTCTGGTCGATCCTGCTCGCGGGGCTCCTCCTCGGCTGGCTCGCCCGGCCACGCGGGCCCGCGCGCTTCCTCGATTTCGCCGGCGGCTGGCAGACCGCGTGGCGCTTCAACACGGCGCTGGGATTCGTGGTCGTCGGCGCGCTGCCCGGTGCGGATATCTCGCTCTTTTCCGTGACCATCGGCCTTGCCATTCCCATGGCCAACGTGTTTGCCGTGGCGGCCCTCTCGCGCGGCACGGGTCTCACACTCGGCGCGGCCCTGGGGCGCATCGCCCTCAACCCGTTCCTGCTCGCCTCGCTCTCGGGCGTCGCGGTGGGGCTTTCGGGCCTCACCATCCCCGCGCCCATCCTCGCGCCGGTCGAGATGCTGGCCGCCGCCGCGATCCCCGTCGCGCTCATCTCCATCGGCGCGACGCTCGACTGGCGCGCGCTCGGGCGGCTCGACCTTTTCTCTGGCCATATCGTCGCCACCAAGCTCATCGCGCTGCCGCTCCTCGTGGCGCTCGTGGCCTGGACCTTCGGCCTGCACGACCCGCTCGTCCCGATCCTCATCGCCTTCGCGGCCCTGCCCACCGCCTCGGCCGCGCATGTCCTTGCCGCCGGTTTCGGCGCCGACCGGCGGCTGGTGGCCACGCTCATCGCGCAGTCCACGCTCCTCAGCGCGGCGACCCTGCCCCTCTGGATGCTCGTGGCGGCCCGCTTCATGCCCTGACCTCGGAACAGACCCGGCCCGCCGCCCGTTGGTCTTCCGTTCCAACCCGAAAGGAGGACACGATGACAGTTGCACGAGTGACCGAGATTTCCGCCACGTCGGAAAAAAGCTTCGACGACGCGGTGAAACAAGGCATCGAACGCGCGTCCAAGACGCTGCGCGGCATGACCAGCGCGTGGGTCAAGGACCAGAATGTCGATGTCGCGGACGGAAAGGTGAAACACTATCGCGTCAACCTCGCCGTCACCTTCGTCCTGGACGACTGACCAGAACGAAAAACGCCGGGCCTCGCGCCCGGCGTCTCGCTTTCCAAAGGCCGGGCATCAACCCGGCACCTCTCACTGATCCAGGAAACTCCGCAGCTTGCGCGACCGCGACGGATGCTTGAGCTTCCGCAGCGCCTTCGCTTCGATCTGCCGGATACGCTCGCGCGTCACGCTGAACTGCTGGCCCACTTCCTCGAGCGTGTGGTCGGTGTTCATCCCGATCCCGAACCGCATCCTCAACACCCGCTCCTCGCGCGGCGTGAGGCTCGAAAGCACCCGCGTGGTGGTTTCCTTCAGGTTGTCCTGAATGGCTGAATCGAGCGGCAGGACCGCGTTCTTGTCCTCGATGAAATCGCCAAGCTGGCTGTCCTCTTCGTCGCCGATGGGCGTCTCGAGGCTGATGGGCTCCTTGGCGATCTTCATCACCTTGCGCACCTTCTCGAGCGGCATCTGCAACTTCTCGGCCAGTTCCTCGGGCGTCGGTTCGCGACCGATCTCGTGCAGCATCTGGCGACCCGTGCGCACCAGCTTGTTGATCGTCTCGATCATGTGGACCGGGATGCGGATCGTCCGCGCCTGATCCGCGATCGAGCGCGTGATCGCCTGCCGGATCCACCACGTCGCGTAGGTCGAGAACTTGTAGCCGCGGCGATACTCGAACTTGTCCACCGCCTTCATCAGGCCGATATTGCCCTCCTGGATCAGGTCGAGGAACTGCAGGCCGCGGTTGGTGTATTTCTTGGCGATCGAGATCACGAGCCGCAGGTTCGCCTCGACCATTTCCTTCTTGGCAAGCCGCGCCTCCTGCTCGCCCTTCTGGACCTGGCCCACGATGCGGCGGAACTCGCTGATATCGAGCCCCACATATTGCCCGACCTGCGCCATGTCGGCACGAAGCTCGGCCACTTTCTCGGGGCTGCGCTCCATGAACATCTGCCAACCGCGCCCGGCCTTCTCGCCCATGTCCTCGAGCCAGTTGGGATCAAGCTCGCGCCCGCGATAGGCGTCGATGAACTCGCGCCGGTTGATCCGGGCCTGGTCGGCGAGCTTCACCATCGCGCTGTCGATGGCCATGATCCGCTGGTTGATGCCGTAAAGCTGGTCGATCAACGCCTCGATCCGGTTGTTGTGCAGGTGCAACTCGTTCACCAGTTCCACGATCTCGGAGCGGAGCTTCTGGTAGGTCGCCTCCTGCTTCTCCGAAAACGACCCGTCCTCGTTGAGCGTGGCCGAGATGCGGCTGTCCTGCATCGCGCTCAGCTTCTCGTAATCCGCGGCGATCCGGTCCAGCGTCTCGAGCACGCGCGGCTTCAGCGCGGCTTCCATCGCCGCGAGGCTCATGTTGGCCTGCTCGTCCTCGTCGTCGTCATCGTCGGTGCTGATCGGGTTGCCGTCCGCGTCAAGCTCCTGGCCGTCATCGCCCTTCTTGGGCGCCGGCGCCTCCGACACGTTGGCCGCGACGACCGACGGATCCACGCCGTCCTCGCCTTCGCCCATCTGGTTGCCGAAGGTGGTCTCGAGGTCGATCACGTCGCGCAGCAGGATATCCTCGCCCAGCAATTCGTCGCGCCAGATGGTGATCGCCTGGAAGGTCAGCGGGCTCTCGCACAGGCCCGCGATCATCGTGTTGCGCCCGGCCTCGATCCGCTTCGCGATGGCGATCTCGCCCTCGCGGCTCAGAAGTTCGACCGATCCCATCTCGCGCAGGTACATGCGCACCGGGTCGTCGGTGCGGTCGAGTTTCTCTTCCTTGCCCGAACCGAGCGCCACCTCGCCCTTCTTGCCGATCTCGGCAACGGCGGTGACCTTCTGCTCCTCCTCCTCGACGTCCTCGGCCTCGATGATGTTGATGCCCATTTCCGAAAGCATCGACATCACGTCCTCGATCTGTTCGGACGAGACCTGGTCGGGAGGCAGCACCTGGTTGAGCTGATCGTAGGTGATGTATCCCTTTTCGCGCGCCTCCCCGATCATCTTCTTGATCGCGGCCTGGCTCATGTCGAGCGAGATTTCGGCATCCTGGTCGTCGGACTTGTGCTCGTCGGTGTCCTTGGCGGCCATGTAAAGCTCCTCAGCTGGGGCGCGTCGCGTGATTCGCGTAAAGGCGAATCATCCTTGTGAGTGAGTGATTCGCAACCCGTTTACCTTGATTCGTTTACCATTTCCTCACCAGAGCGGCAGATGAGTCTCTACCTGCGGGGTTTGGAGAAAGTAATCCTGTCCAGAAGCGCGTCAAACGCGTGGCGCTCGTCACGGTTGATTCGCGCCCCGTTGTCGGCGGTATCGTATTCCGTCTTGTCCTCCTGCTGGCTGCGCAGCGCCCGGTTGCGCGCCTCCGCCGCCTGTCCCAGCCGCCATGTCAGCGCCTCGTCGGCCACGCCTCCCAGGTCCTCTATCGCGTCCGAAATCTCTTCGGCGATCCCCTTCAGCGCGCTGATCTTGGCCAGTTCCTCGGCCACCGTCATGCGGGCGAGATCGGGATCGCCGGGCCGTCTGATGGCGGGGTTGAGCGCGACATGGGGCAGGCGCATGAGGTTTTCAAGGGCCTCCCGTCCGATCGCCGCCTCCGCCTTCTCGCGCAGGGCATCCGGCCCGTCACCCGCATGGCGCAGGATCACGTCGCGCAACCGCGCATGCAGCCCGTCGCGACAGTCGAGCCGTTCGAGCGCGCCGTCGAATTCCACCGCCACCTCGGGCGTCGCGGCCAGCGCCGCGAGGATCACCGCCTCGCGCAGGCGCTCCTGCGTCGCCGTGTCCGCAGCGGCCAGCGCCGAGGCCTTGGTTCCCGGTCGCGGCGCCTGCGGCGGCTGCCACCTGCCGCCGCCGCTCCGCGCCGCGCGTTTCGGCGCGAACAGCTGCCAGCGCAATTCCCGGATCGCCTGCCCGTAATGGCCCCGGATCGACGGGTCGCGGATACGGCCGATCACCTCGCGCAACGCCTGGTCCAGCGCGGCCTTCCGCTCGGGGCTGTCGAAACTGCGCCCCTCGGTCTCGCGCTGCCACAAAAGCTCGACCATCGGCAACGCCCCCTCGATGCGCTCGCGCAGCGCCGCCACACCCGAGGCGCGGATCAGGTCGTCGGGGTCCTGCCCCTCGGGCATGAGCGCGAAGCGCAAGGACTTGCCGGCCTCGATCATCGGCAGCGCCGTGTCGATCACGCGATAGGCCGCCTGCACGCCCGCGCGATCCCCGTCGAGCGCCATCACCGGCTCGTCCGCCACGCGCCAGAGCAGGCCAAGCTGCTCCCCGGTCACCGCCGTCCCGAGGGGTGCCACTGCCGCGCCGATCCCGGCCTGCGCCATGGCGATCACATCCATGTAGCCCTCGGCCACCACCAGCGCCTCGCCCCTGCCCGCGGCCTCCCGCGCACGGCCCAGGTTGTAAAGCACCCGGCTCTTGTCGAAGAGCGCGGTCTCCGGCGAGTTGAGATATTTCGCGTTGTCCTCGGGGTCCATCGCGCGCCCGCCGAAGGCGATGCACCGTCCCCTCGGGTCCCGGATGGGAAACATGATGCGGTTGCGAAAGACGTCGTAGGGTTTCCCGCCCTTCTGGCTTTCCCGCGCCAATCCGCAATCCAGGATCCTGTCAGGCGCCACGCCCTTCTCCGAAAGATGATCCCACAGCCCCTGCCAGCCGGGGGGTGCGAAGCCGATCTCGAACGTGTCCTGCGTCGCCTCGCTCAGACCCCGCCGCTCGAGATAGGCCCGTGCTTCCGCCCCCGCCGCCGCGCGCAGACTCATGCGGAAAAACCGGACGGCGGCCTCCATGACCTCGGTCAGGTCCGAGATCCGGTCGGCCTTCTCCTGCGCGCGCGGATCGCGCTCGGGGATCGGCATCCCGACCTCCTGGGCGAGAATGCGCACCGCCTCCATGAATTCCACGTTCTCGGTCTCGCGCACGAAGCTGATCGCATCGCCCTTCGCGTGACAGCCGAAGCAGTAGTAATAGCCCTTCTTGTCGTCGACGTGAAAGCTCGCGGTCTTTTCCTGGTGGAAGGGGCACGGCGCCCACATGTCGCCCTTGCCCTGGTTCGACTTGCGCGCGTCCCACGAGACCTTGCGCCCGACCACCTGCGCGATCGAGGTGCGGGTGCGCAATTCGTCAAGGAACCCGGGTGGCAGACTCATGCGTCACTATATGGGCGACGATCGCCCCAAGGCCAAGGCTTTCGCGCGCACGGCGCCTTTATCTTGCCGCAAATATCCCCGGCGGAGGCACGGGAAGGTTCGCACGAATTTTCTCTCGACCGCGTCCCCCGCGCCGCCCCCTTCCGCGCGCTGCGGCCGCGCGGAAGGTAAGCCCATCGCCCCGGCTCGCGCCCGCCTTACAGACCCGCCGCGCGATAGCTCGCCGCGACCTTGTCGATCGAGACGAGATAGGCCGCGGTGCGCAGGTCGGTCACGTCCTCGCGCGCGTGCCAGACCTCGCGCATCGACTGGTAGGCCGCGCGCATCGTGTCGTCGAGGCCCGAGCGCACGAGTTCGAGTTCGCCGGCACCCTTCAGATATTGCTGCTTGAAGCCCGGCGTCAGGGTCCAGCCGAGGTTCTGATCCGCGCTCAGTCGCTCCAGCTCGTCCACGATGAGCTGGTGGCGCGATTCCTCCTGCCTGCGCCCCATGCGGCCGAAGCGGATATGGCTGAGGTTCTTGACCCACTCGAAATAGCTGACCGTCACACCGCCCGCGTTGGCATACATGTCGGGGATGATCACGCAGCCCTTTTCGCGCAGGATCTCGTCGGCACCCGCCGTCACCGGCCCGTTCGCGGCCTCGATGACGAGCGGGGCCTTGATGCGGGCCGCGTTCGAGAGGTTGATCACCCCCTCCAGCGCCGCCGGGATCAGGATGTCGCAGTCATGCTCGAGCACCTTGGCGCCGTCCCTGACGTATTTCCCCCTTGGGTATCCGTCGACACCGCCATGCTTGCTGATCCAGTTGCGCAACGCCTCGATGTCGAAACCGTTCTCGTCGATGAGCGCGCCGTCACGTTCGATCACCGCGATGATCTTGCAGCCATCCTCCTCGCTCAGGAACTTCGCGGCGTGGTAGCCCACGTTGCCCAGGCCCTGCACGATGACGCGCTTGCCGTCGAGCTTGCCATCGAGCCGGGCCGCCTTCACGTCCTCGGGATGGCGGAAGAACTCCTGGAGCGCGTATTGCACCCCGCGCCCCGTCGCCTCGGTGCGGCCCTGGATGCCGCCCGCGTTGATCGGCTTGCCGGTGACGCAGGCGCGCGCGTTGATGTCCGTGGTGTGCATCCGCTTGTACTGGTCGGCGATCCACGCCATCTCGCGCTCGCCCGTGCCCATGTCGGGCGCGGGCACGTTCTGGGACGGGTGGATGAGGTCGCGCTTGACCAGTTCATGCGTGAACCGCCGCGTGATCCGCTCCAGCTCGTGCTCGTCCCACTCCCGCGGGTCGATCCTGAGCCCGCCTTTCGAGCCGCCGAACGGCGCCTCGACCAGCGCGCATTTGTAGGTCATCAGCGCCGCAAGCGCCTCCACCTCGTCCTGGTTCACGCCCATGGCATAGCGGATTCCGCCCTTCACGGGCTCCATGTGTTCCGAATGGACGCTGCGATAGCCGGTGAAGGTATGGATCTGCCCCCTCAGCCGCACGCCGAACCGAACCGTGTAGGTCGCGTTGCAGACGCGGATCTTCTCCTCAAGCCCCGGCGGGAGGTCCATGAGCGACACCGCCCGGTTGAACATGAGGTCCACGCTCTCGCGAAAAGTCGGCTCTTTGGCTGTGGTCATGAGGGTCCTCCCAAGTTTCGCCGGGGCGCCGCCCGTGCGACGCCCCGATCCCTTTGCGCATCGTTAATGGTCGGCGATCTTTTGTCCAGTAATTGCCGGCCGCACGCCCGCGCCCCGCGCTCGGCGTCTCATTGTCAACCCCCCGTCGACAATCTCCGCCCGGCACTGCTGACTGTCCCCTAATCACCCTGTTTTCCTTAAAATATTGGGGGTTTTGGCCCTATTTCCGCCACATATATCGGCGAAAAACCGCTTTGCCGAATTCCGATTCGGGCTGACCAGTTCCGGTCTTGCGAGGTATCGAAAATGACATTGCGTACACTCATTTCCCCGGATCGCGATCCCTTCGCGCCGCCCCGGCCAAGCGCGTTCCAGCGCGTGTTCGACCGCGCCCGCGCCTTCGGACGGGACGAGGACGGGACCGTGACCGTCATGTCGCTCTTCTTCTTCCTGATCATGATCGCCGCCGCCGGTCTCGCCATCGACATGATGCGCTACGAGATGGAGCGCGCGCGCATCCAGCAGACGCTCGACGCCGCCGTGCTGGCCGCGGCGGGCTCTCCCTTCGGCTCCGACGGACGCAAGATCGTCGAGGATTACTTCGAGACCGCCGGCATGCGCCAGTATCTCGACGACGAGGTCGAGGGCGACATCGCCTCCTCCGCCAACGCGTCGAAGGTCACCGCGAACGCGTCGATGACGCTCGACACCTACCTGATGAAGCTCTCGGGCGTGAAGAAGCTCGAGGCCAAGGGCACATCGACCGCCGAGCGCCGGGTGCCCAAGCTCGAGGTCGCGCTGGTGCTCGACGTCTCGGGCTCCATGGGCAACAACAACAAGCTCTCGAACCTCCAGGCCGCGGCCAAGAAATTCGTGACCACGATCCTGAACTCGTCCGAACCCGGCAACACCACCGTTTCGATCATCCCGTTCAGCTGGGACGTGGCGCCCGGCCCGGAGATCTTCGAGTCGCTCAATGTGGACGTGCGTCAGAACTACTCGACCTGCCTGCAATTCCGCGCAAGCGACTTCAACAGCGCCGCCATCGACCCGGAGGTGCAGCAGACGCAACTCATCTACACCGCCCAGGACCATTACGGGTTCAACAACCTGCAATATTCCAACCGGACCTGCTACACCGACGAATACGCCGAGATCCTGGCCTACTCGTCCAACGAGACCGCGCTTCACACCAAGATCGACACCCTCGTCGCCAGCGGCAACACCTCGGGCAACACCGGCATGAAATGGGGCGCGGCGCTGCTCGATCCGAAGTTCAAGAGCGTGAAGAAAGCACTGGACGGCAAGAAGGACGACGACACCTACACGTCGGCCGTTCCCGCCCAGTACAACGAGGCCGAGACCCTGAAGGTCATCGTGATGATGGGCGACGGCAAGAACACCTATTCCAACGAATTCCCCTTCGACAGCACCTTCCGCGGGCCGAATTCCTACCTGCACAAGATCGTCTACACGGTCGAGGAGTTCCAGTACGCCTACCACAAGTATCGCCACTGGTATTCTGACAGCGAAAGCAAGTGCAGCAAGAAGAACTGGGAATGCGTCTACTCGTCCGAGACCAAGGAAGCGTTTTATGTCTACGATGACGACGACCACGAGTATGACAGCACGACCACCGACGACGAACTGACCGTCTGGCAGTTCGAGAACCTCGACAGCTGGCTCCCCGGCTACGTCTCGACCTACAACTACTCCTGGGAAGAGGCCTGGGGCCTGATGAGCCCGGATTTCCTCAACGACGAGACCGGATTCGGTGTCCCCGAGGACGTGGAATTCGAAGGCACGGGCCGCGTGAGCGGGTCGGAGAAGGACAGCCGCATGTCCAACATCTGCAAGGCCACCAAGGACAACGGCGTCGTCGTCTACACGATCGGCTTCGAGATCTCCAAGGGCGGCACCGCCGAGGCGGGCCTGAAGGACTGCGCCTCGTCGCTCGCCCACTACTACCGGGCCGAGGGCGTGAACATCAACGACGCGTTCAGCTCGATTGCCTCGAACGTGGTGAACCTGAGGTTGACAGAATGATGACCGGTCTCCGCACATTTCTCACCCGCTTCCGGCGCGACGAAGACGGCAACTCCTCCGTCGAGTTCATGATCCTCTTCCCGGTCTATTTCGCGCTGCTGATCATGTCGCTCGAACTCAGCATGATCACCCTGCGGCACACCATGCTCGAACGCGGTCTCGACATCGCCGTGCGCGAATTGCGCCTCGGGACCGGCACCGCGCCGCAGCACAGCCAGATCAAGCAGATCATCTGCGACAACGCGCTCCTGATCTCGGATTGCAGCAACAGCCTCAAGCTCGAGATGGTGCCCAAGGACATCCGCGCCTTCGTCACGCTCGACGGCAATGTCGATTGTTCCGACAAGGCCGCGCCCAGCAAGCCGGTCAAGGCCTTCGTGCCCGGTCAGCAGAACGAGCTGATGATGCTCCGGGCCTGCCTCAAGTACGACCCGATCTTCCCCAAGTGGGATCTCGCGCGGGCGCTTGACCGCGACAGCTCGGGTCAGATCGCGATCCAGTCCACAACCGCCTTCGTGCAGGAGCCGCTCTGATGTCTCTGTTTGAAACGCTCAGGACCCGCCTTCGTGCCTTCTCGCGCGATCAATCCGGCACCGTCACGGTCGAGGCCGTGTTGACCCTGCCGATCCTCTTCCTGGTGATCGGCGTGACCTACGAATTCTTCGAGGTCCACCGCTACAAGAGCGCGCGTGACAAGGCGAGCTACACCATCGCCGACATGATCTCGCGCGAAATGGCGCCGGTGGATGACAACTACATCGACAACACCAAGACCCTTTTCGACACGATCGTGAACGACAACGCGCCCACGCAGCTTCGTGTCTCGATCATCAAGTTCGACGAGGACAGCGACAAGTATTCCATCGTGTGGTCCGAGGTGCGCGGCACCGGCAACATGACCGCGCTCAAGACCGAGGACGTGGCAAGCGATCACGCCTCCCTGCCCGGCATGGCCGACGGGGAGGAGCTCATCCTCGTCGAGTGGGGCGCGGATTACCAGCCGATGTTCGACGTGGGCTTCGACGGCGGCTTCGAGGTCGCAAGCGGCATCTTCACGAGCCCCCGCTTCGCGCCCCAGATCGTCTGGGACAGTTAACCTTTCCACCCCGATCTGCACCGAACGCCCCGTTAACGCGGGGCGTTCGCGCGTTTCGCACCGACACGATACCGACGTGGATACCGACGTGGATACCGACGTCGGAAATCGGCCTCTTTTCCCTGTTAACCAACGCCGCGCCGGCCGAGTCGCGGCACCCGCCCCACCGACGCGCCGCGCGCCGCGTTAACCCTCGCGCGCCGCGATCCGCGCCGCGATGATCTCGGCCATGGCCTTCGACTGACCCGCCGAGGTGACACCGCCCACGCCCACCCGGCGGCCCAGGCGCCACCACATGCCGGGCCGCCAGCGTGCCGGCCGCGATGTCAGCAGGATGACGATGAACCCGTTCGACGGCTTGAACGCGAAGGTGCCCCGGTCGAGCCGCTCGATCTCGTCCATCTCGGCGATCCATTCGCCCCCGCCGGTGCGCAAGCCGCCCGCGACAAGCTCGATCGCCTCGCCCGTCGCGCGCCAGAGCCGCTGCGCCAGGTACAGCGCACCAAGCGCCAAGACCACGAGAAACGCCTGCACGACAAGGGGTTGCCCCGCGCCCTTCATCCCCAGGTAAACCAGTAGGAAAGCCAGGGAAAGCAGCACCACGAGCGCGAAGACACGCCGCGGCGGCGATGCTTCGATCCGCATCAGGACAGTGTCATCCATGCGCGCAGCCCTCCCTCGCGGCCCCCCTTATCGCGAAAGCGGCGGGACGCAAAGGGCTTCGCCTCACCGCCGGGCCACGACCTCCGCACCCGGCGCCTCCGGCTCGTCATCCACCATCTCGGCGGGAAAGCCGGGCGCCGTGATATCGAGCCCCGTCGCCTCCTCGAGGCGGCGGATGATGTTGGGCGACAGCTCGCGCGGGCCATAACGTGCGATCCCGTCGCGAAAGATCGAGACGAGGAGCGGATTGAGTTCGAGCGGCACCCCGGCGCGGTCCGCAACCTCCTGGAAAAGTCCGATATCCTTGGCCACGAGGTCCATCGTGAAGCTGATGTCCCGGCTTCCGTTCAGGATCACCTGGCTCTCGGTTTCGTGGACGAAAGAGGTTCCCGAGCTGATGCGGATGGCCTCGTAGGCCGTGGCGAGATCCATGCCCGCCCCCTTGGCCACCGTCAGCGCCTCGGCGCAACTGACGAGGTTCGCGGTCGCAAGATAGTTCGTCAATACCTTGAGAACGCTCGCACTTCCCAACGCGCCGGTATGCAGCACGCGCCGCCCCATGACCGTCAGGAGCGGCAGCACACGCTCGAACGTGTCCCGGTCGCAGCCCGCGAAGATGCTGATATTGCCAGTGTCCGCCCGGTGGCACCCGCCCGAGACCGGGCAATCCACCGCCGCGCCACCCCGAGCGATCACCTCCGCGCCCAGGCGTTTGACCTCGGCCTCGTCGGTGGTGGACATCTCCATCCAGACCTTGCCATCTGTGACCTCGGGCAGCATCTCGCGCATCACCGCATCGCTCGCCGCGGGGCTGGGCAGGCAGGTGATGACGGCGTCACAGCCCCGCATCATGGCGGCCGGATCGCCGCCCGCCCCGGCGCCCCGTGCCTCGAATGCCCCTGTCAGATCGGCGTTGAGATCGTGGACGCTGACCGCGATCCCGTTGCGCAGAAGGCTCCCGGCGAGCTTGCCGCCCACGTTGCCGAGCCCGATGAATCCCACATGCATGTTCGGTCCCTCCCTGTCCCGAGGACCAGTCTTGCCGCCTCCGGCCCCACCTCGCAGGTCCGTTTGCGACATCTCGACCGCCGCTAGCCGGGCATCCTGCCCGCCTGCTCACGCCGCCACGGCGCGGCGCACCATGTCCCAGTAGATCTCCTCGACCTCGCCGAGGCTCAGCCGCCCCTCCTCGCGAAACCAGGTGTTCACGCCCGTCATCATCGCGATGAGTGCCATGGTCGCGACCTTGGGCTCCGCGACACGGAACGCCCCCTCCGCCACGCCCTGCCGCAGGATGGCTTCGAGCTGACCCTCGTAGGTCCGTCGCATCTCCTCGATACGCGCGAAATTCTCGGGGGTCAGGTTGCGCAGTTCCATGTAGGCGATGAACACCTCCTCGGGGCGGCCCGAGTGAAAGCGGATGTGAAACCGCGTGAACTGCTCCAGCGCGGCGGCCGCATCCGGCATGGCCGGCAGGGCCTCACGCGCCGTTAACAGATCCTCCATATGTTCCTGCATAATCTCGTAGAGGAGGCTCTGCTTGTCGGGCGTGTAATTGTAAAGTGCGCCGGCCTGCACACCGACCTCGCCCGCGATGCGCCGCATCGACACCGCCGCGAATCCGTGTCGCGCGAACAGATGTCGCGCGGCCGCGCGCACGCGCGGTCCGGTAATGTCGGAATACGAGCCCTGGGTCCGTGCCATGGCACGGGTTTAACTGAACGGGCGTTCAGATCAAGTGCCGCTTGCCCCGCCCGCGGGATCGGTGGCATTGTGTCCGCATGTCGCACCCCGTCCGAAGGCTCCGCATGCGCCTCTCCCGTCCGCTCCTTCCGGCGCTCGCGCTCTCGCTCGCGGCCTGCACCCAGTTCCCCGAGGTCGACGCCTCGATCAGCGACACCGCCCGCGCCGCCGACTACCCCGCGCTCGTGCCCCTCGACACGCTCAAGGCAAGGATGGATGCGCCCTCGCTCGACCCTGCCTCGGCCCGGGACCTCGACACCCGCGCGGCCCGCCTCAAGGCCCGTGCCGCCGCGCTCCAGCGGCGCAGCGTGATCGACCCGGCCACCCGCGAACGCATGCGCCGGGGCGTGCAGCCCTGAACCTCCCGCCACGGCGGAAAACCCGCGTTGCGCGGCCTTTCGTTACCCGTTACATCGCCATGGACACGCGACATGGGAGAGATGAAATGAGCCAGCCTTTGCGCCTCGGGATCGCCGGATTGGGCACGGTCGGCGCCGGCGTCGTCAAGATCGTGCGGCAGAAGGCCAACCTCCTTGCCGCCCGCGCCGGCCGCCCGGTCGAGATCACCGCCGTCTGCGCCCGCTCGCGCGACAAGGACCGTGGCGTGAACCTCTCGCACTACGCGTGGGAGGACGATCCCGTCACCCTCGCCCGCCGCGACGACGTGGACGTTTTCGTCGAGCTCATGGGCGGCAGCGACGGCCCCGCCAAGGCGGCGACCGAGGCGGCCATCGCCGCCGGCAAGGACGTGGTCACTGCGAACAAGGCGCTTCTCGCCCATCACGGCCATGCCCTCGCCCTCGCCGCCGAGGACGCAGGCTCGGTCATCCGCTTCGAGGCCGCCGTCGCGGGCGGCATCCCCGTCATCAAGGCCCTGACCGAAGGCCTCGCGGGCAACGAGATCACGCGCGTCATGGGTGTGATGAACGGCACCTGCAACTACATCCTCACCCGCATGCAATCGGCCGGCCTGCCCTATGCCGAGGTTTTCGAGGAGGCCAACCAGCTGGGCTATCTCGAGGCCGATCCGACCCTCGACGTAGGCGGCATCGACGCGGGCCACAAGCTCGCGCTCCTGGCCTCGATCGCCTTCGGCACGCAGGTCGATTTCGACGCGGTCGAGCTCGAGGGGATCGAACAGATCACCATCGGCGACATCCATCACGCCGCCGACCTGGGCTTCCGGATCAAGCTGCTCGGGGTCTGCCAGATGACCGGCCGCGGGCTCGAGCAACGCATGTCACCCTGCCTCGTCCCGGCCGAAAGCCCGCTGGGACAGCTCGAGGGCGGCACCAACATGTGCGTGCTCGAAGGCGACTCCGTCGAGCAGATCGTCCTGCGTGGCCCCGGCGCCGGCGAGGGCCCGACGGCCAGCGCCGTCATGGGCGACGTCATGGATATCGCGCGCGGGTTGCGCATCCCCACCTTCGGCATCCCGGCCTCGAGTCTCGCGCAGGCGAAACCCGCCAAGGCCGTGACACCCGCCGCCTACTACCTGCGCCTCACGCTCGAGGACAAGCCCGGCGCGCTCGCCAAGGTGGCGACCGCCCTGGGCGAGGCGGGCGTGTCGATCAACCGGATGCGGCAGGTGCGCCATGACAAGACCACGGCCCCCGTGCTCATCGTGACCCACAAGACCACCCGCGCCGCCCTCGACGACGCGCTGGCCCAAATGGCGGGCTTCGACGTCATCGCGGAACCGCCGGTGGCGCTGCGGATCGAGATGGTCTGACCCGGCCCCTTGTGCCACCTTCGGCCCGTCGCTAAACCCGAGGTCGAAGGACCCATAGTTTCAAGGAATATCGCCCATGTCCGCCTCGCCCGACTTCGACGACCGCATGCTCTCGCTGGGTCTCGCCCGCGTGTCGGAACAGGCGGCGCTTGCCTGTGCGCACCTGATCGGGCGCGGCGACGAGAAGGCCGCCGACCAGGCCGCGGTCAACGCCATGCGCGAGGAGTTGAACAAGCTCACGATCAAGGGTGTCGTTGTCATCGGCGAGGGCGAGCGCGACGAGGCCCCGATGCTCTATATCGGCGAAGAGGTGGGCACCGGCGCCGGCCCCGGCGTCGACATCGCCCTCGACCCGCTCGAGGGCACGACGCTCACTGCCAAGGCCATGCCCAACGCGCTCACCGTCATCGCCATGGCCCCGCGGGGCAGCCTCCTGCACGCGCCCGACACCTACATGGAAAAGCTCGCGATCGGCCCCGGCTACCCCCGCGACGTGGTCAGCCTCGAGCAGGGCCCACGCGAGCGGGTCGAGGCGCTGGCCGCCGCCAAGGGGGTGAAGCCCTCCGAGATCACCGTCTGCGTGCTCGAACGGCCCCGCCACGAGGACATGATCGCCGAGATCCGCGAAACCGGCGCAGCGGTCTTCCTCATCCCCGACGGCGACGTCGCGGGCGTCATTCACTGTGCCGAGGCGCGCCTCACGGGGATCGACATGTACATGGGCACCGGCGGCGCGCCCGAGGGCGTCCTCGCCGCCTCCGCGCTCAAATGCATGGGAGGCCAGATCTGGGGCCGGCTCGTGTTCCGCAACGACGACGAGAAGGGCCGCGCGCGAAAGGCCGGGATCACCGATTTCGACCGCGTCTATTCCCGCGACGAGATGGTGACCTCGGACGTCATCTTCGCGGCAACCGGCGTGACCGACGGCTCGCTCGCCGCCGGGATCAAGTCGCGCCCCGGTTATGTCGAAACCGAGACGGTTCTCATGCGCTCGAAATCAGGCTCTCTGCGCCGCATGATCTATCGCAATCCCGTCCGATGATCGCGGGCGCGCTCATCCTCGTCGATATCCAGAAGGGCTTCGACAGCCCGGTCTGGGGCGCGCGCAACAACCCCGGGGCCGAAGCGAACGCGGGCCGTCTTCTTGCTGCGTGGCGCGAAGCAGGCAAGCCCATCTGCCATATCCGCCACGTCAGCCCCGAACCCGGAAGCCCGCTCGGCCCCGGCGGTGACGGCACCGAATTCAAAGCCGAGGTCGCACCGCGAGACGGCGAACCGGTGTTCGAAAAGAACGTGAATTCCGCCTTTATCGGCACGGGGTTGGGGGAACATCTTCATGCACTGGATGAAACCCGCGTGACGATTTGCGGCCTCACCACCCCGCATTGCGTGTCGACCACCGCGCGCATGGCCGCCAATCTCGGCTTTCACGTCACACTGGCCCATGACGCCTGCGCAGCTTTCGCCGCCAACGCCCGGACGGACTGGGCGGGCGATGTGCCGGCGCTCTCGCCGGAGGCCGTGCATCACGCGGCTGTCTCGATCCTGCACGGTGAATTTGCACGGGCGCTCTCGACGGACATGATCGTCGCGGCGAAATGAGCTTTCTCGATGTCTCCGCCTCGCTCTCGGGTCGCCGCTGGATCGGCCCCGACACCGAGACCGACCGCCTGGCCGAGGCGCTGGTGCAGGACACGGGCCATCCCCGCGCGCTGTGCCAGGTTCTCGCGCGCTTCGGCGTGACGGCGCAGGATGCCGGGGGGTTCCTCGCACCACGTCTGCGCGACCTGCTGCCCGATCCCCGTTCGCTGCGCGACATGGAGACCGCCGCGGCCCGCATCCTCGGCGCTGCCCGCCATCGCGAACGGATCGCCATCTTCGCGGATTATGACGTTGATGGAGGGGCTTCGGCCGCACTCCTCATCCATTGGCTCCGCACGTTCGATCATCACGCGACGCTCTACGTCCCGGACCGGATCGACGAAGGCTACGGCCCGAACGCGCCCGCGATGGAGATGCTCGCGCGCGATCACGATCTCATTGTCTGCGTCGATTGCGGCACGCTCAGCCACGATGCCATCGCGGCGGCGCAAGGGGCCGATGTGGTCATCCTCGATCATCACCTCGGGGGGGAAACCCTCCCCGACGCGCTCGCCTGCGTGAACCCCAACCGGCAGGACGAGGATGGCGCGCTGGCCCATCTCTGCGCGGCGGCGGTGGTTTTCCTGATGCTTGTCGAGGCCGGGCGGCAGATGCGCGCCGCCGGCGAGAGCGCGCCCGATCTTCTGGGGCTTCTCGATCTCGTGGCGCTGGCGACCGTCGCCGATGTGGCGCCGCTTGTCGGCGTGAACCGCGCCTTCGTGCGCCAGGGCCTCAAGGTCATGAGCGCGCGGGCCCGCCCCGGCCTCGTGGCGCTCGCGGACGCCGCCCGTCTCGACCGCCCGCCCGAGGCCTATCACCTAGGCTACGTTCTTGGCCCGCGGATCAACGCGGGTGGCCGCGTGGGCCGCGCGGACCTGGGCGCACGGCTCCTCGCCACCTCCGATATGGCGGAGGCACGCTCGCTTGCCGACGCGCTCGAGCGTCTCAATGCCGACCGGCGCGACGTCGAAGCCGCCGTGCGCGCTGCCGCCCTCGCGCAGGCCGAATCGCGCGGCCTCGATGCGCCTCTTGCCTGGGCGGCGGGCGATGGCTGGCATCCCGGCGTGGTGGGCATCGTCGCAAGCCGGCTCAAGGAACAGGCCAACCGGCCGGCGATCGTCATCGGCTTCGATGGCGAGGTGGGCAAGGGGTCGGGTCGCTCGATCACCGGCGTGGACCTTGGCGCCAGCATCCA
This sequence comes from Roseovarius sp. SCSIO 43702, assembly GCF_019599045.1. Lineage (NCBI taxonomy): Bacteria > Pseudomonadati > Pseudomonadota > Alphaproteobacteria > Rhodobacterales > Roseobacteraceae > Roseovarius > Roseovarius sp. SCSIO 43702. The sequence continues at coordinate 1,475,267 of NZ_CP080623.1, read as the reverse complement.
GCGCCTCGCGGCCGAGGGCCTGCTTCTCAAGGGCGGCGGGCATCGCATGGCCGCTGGCCTCACCGTCGCCCGCGACAAGCTCGAGCCCGCCATGGCGCGGCTGTCCGAACTTCTGGACCGACAGGGTGCGGGCGCGGCCGGCACCGCCGACCTGCGCCTTGACGGGGTGCTCATGCCGGGTGCGGCGACCCCCGAACTCATCGCCCGCATCGACGAGGCCGGTCCTTTCGGTGCCGGCGCCCCCGGGCCCCGCTATGTCTTCGCCGACATGCAACTCACCTTCGCGCGGCGCGTGGGCGAGAGCCATCTCAAGCTGCGTTTCGGCGACGGCCACGGCCCGCAGCTCGACGCCATCGCTTTCGGAGCTTTCGACGGCCCCCTCGGCGCACCGCTCGAAGGCCACGGAGGAGCGCGCTTTCACCTCGCGGGACGGCTCGAGGTGAACCATTGGGGCGGTCGCCAGACGGTTCAGCTCCGGCTCGAGGACGCGGCCCGCGCCTGATCGGAATTTTTCTCTCCGGGCACGCCGTTTCGATGAAAAAACCCTCTTGCGCGCGCCCCGCGTTTTGCCTACTACGCCCCCACGCCAAGGCATGGCCCGTTCGTCTATCGGTTAGGACGCCAGGTTTTCAACCTGGAAAGAGGGGTTCGATTCCCCTACGGGCTGCCACTCTCCACCGAAATCCCTCGATCACGCAACGTCACGCGGCTTCCGCGTCGCGCGAACCGTTCAATTTCTTCTGAACGACTTGACGAAGGCGGCACGTCGCCCCACCTCCTGCTGGTATCCGGATTGGTGAAAGGAGGGCGGGACGTGAAAGCTCTGGCACGGACAAGAGCCGAATTCATCGAGAAAGTCGGGCAGATCGCCCAAGGCGAGGGCATGCCGCGCAGCGCCGGGCGCGTTTTCGGCCTGCTCCTCTTCGACGGAGACGCGGTCGCCTTCTCCGACCTCGCCCGACAGCTTGGCATGAGCCGCGGCAGCGTGAGTTCCAGCGTGCGCCTGCTCGAGGAACGCGGAGTGGTGCGCCGGCTGGGGCGGCCGGGTGACCGCCAGGATTATTTCCAGTTCGCCTCGACCGCTTTCACCGGCCTGCTCGATGGCGCGATGCGCCGCACGATGCGCGCGCGCGACCAGATCGGCGAGAGCCTCAACGCCTTGCCGGAAGGTGCGGCCGGGCCGCGCGCCCGTCTCGGCGCCTATCTTTCGTTCTACGACGCCATAACAGGCGGATTGTCACAGGCACGGGAACGTCTTCCGTGCCGCGACATGATCGCGCAAACCGAAAAGGTTGAAGAAGATGAATGACGCCGCCCCGGAAAGCCGCCAGGACGACGCTCGCAGGCCGCTCGAATTTTCCGACGACAAGGGCGCGAAACGCTCGACCTGGGTTGCGGCCGCGATACTTCTGGCGATGGTCCTCTGGATGGGGAGCGGTTTCGTCTTCCCCGCCTCCGAAGAGGCCTCGAAATCCGCCGAGCAGAACGAGCCCGGCCCCGTTTCCGTTGCCGTTGCACGCTCGAAGGCCGAGCCGGTCACCTTGTTCTTCCGCGCCGAAGGCCAGGCCCAACCCGATCGCGACACCTCGATCCGCGCCGAGACCTCTGGCGACGTGGAGGAGGTGTTGGTGCGCAAGGGCGATGACGTGAAGGCGGGCGAGTTGATCGCCCGGCTCTCGACGAGGCGCGCCAAGGCCGATCTGCGCGGCGCCGAGGAGGAACGCGCCCGCGCGCAGAGGGAATTCGACAACGCCTCCGAACTTCTCGAGCGCGGGGTCGCGACCAAGGATCGCGTCGCGCAGGCACGCGCCGCCCTCGCCGCCGCCGAGTCGCAGGTCACCGCGGCCGCGGAAGCCCTCGAAGATACGCGGATCACCGCGCCTTTCGCGGGACGGCTCGAGACCCTGACGCTGGACGAAGGCGAGTTCGTGCAAGCCGGCAGCGACGTGGGCCGCATCGTGGACAACCGGCCGCTTACCGTTGAGATCCAGGTGCCGCAGCAGGTTCTCGGTCGCATTCGCAACGGCCAGACGGCCACCGTGACCTTCATCACCGGCGAGACGCGCGAAGGCATCGTCACCTTCGTTGGAACGTCTGCCGCGTCCGAGACCCGGACATTCCTCGCCGAGATCGAGGTCTCGAACGAAGATGGGCTCATTCCTGCCGGCATCTCGGCCAATATCCGCATCCCGACCGGCGAGGAAACGGCGCATTTCATCTCGCCCTCCTCGGTGTCACTCGGCGCCGAGGGCGAGACCGGCGTGAAGACCGTCAGGGATGGCCAGGTCGTGTTTCACGAGATCGAGGTCGTGCGCGCCGAGGTGGATGGCATCTGGGTCACGGGACTGCCCGAGGAGGTCGATATCATCACGGTGGGTCAGGGGTTCGTTCGCGCCGGTGAAACGGTGAATGCCCGCCCCGAGAAGACCGACGAAACCGCCGAAGAACTGGCCGAGGAGCAAGTCGAATGAACACGCTCATCGACGCCGCCTTTTCACGCGCGCGGGTCGTGGTGATGATCCTGGTGATGACCCTCGTCGTGGGCGCGGTGTCCTACGTCGCGATCCCCAAGGAAGCCAATCCCGAGGTGCCGCTTCCCCTGGTGTACGTGTCCACCGGCCTCGACGGGATCAGCCCTTCCGACGCCGAACGGCTACTCCTCAAGCCGATGGAATCGGAGTTCGGCGCGATCGAGGGGCTCGAGAAGATGACCAGCGAGGCCGCCGAGGGATTTGCCAGTGTCCAGCTCGAATTCACCGCCGGGGGCGATATCGACGAGGCGCTCGACAAGGTGCGCGAGGCCGCCGACGCAGCCGAGAACGATCTGCCCGAGGATGCCTATGACCTCAAGATCACCGAGATCAACACCGCCCTCTTTCCCATCATCACGGCCGTTCTCTCCGGTCCGGTGCCGGAGCGCACGCTCAACGATCTGGCCGAGGATCTCCAGGAACGGGTGGAAGGTCTGCCCGGTGTCCTCGAGGCCGAAATCGGCGGCGCGCGGGACGAGTTTCTCGAGGTTCTGATCGACCCCACTGTCTTCCAGACCTACAACCTCAGCTTCGACGAGGTGATCGGACAGCTCCAACGCAACAACCGGCTCATCGCGGCGGGTGCCATCGAAACCGGGGGCGGGCGCATCGTCCTCAAGGTGCCCGGCCTCATCGAAGGGGTCGAGGATGTCATGGCCATGCCGATCAAGGTCGACGGCTCGGCGGTCGTGACCTTCGGCGACGTGGCCACCGTCCGCCGCAGCTTCGAGGACCCGACCGGCTTCGCGCGGATCAACGGCCAGCCCGCGCTGGCGCTCGAGATCAAGAAACGCTCGGGGGCCAACATCATCGAGACGGTAGACGAGGTGCGCGACCTGATAGAGGAGATGCAGCAGGACTGGCCCGACAGCGTCAACATCACCTATCTGCAGGACCAGAGCGAACAGGTCGAAACCCTGCTTTCGGACCTCGAGGCAAACGTGATCGCGGCCGTTTTTCTGGTCATGATCGTGATCGTTTTCGCACTCGGGTTCCGCTCCGCGATCCTCGTGGGGCTGGCCATTCCGGGCGCGTTTCTCGCCGGCGTGACGGCGCTCTGGGCGATCGGCTACACCATGAACATCGTGGTGCTTTTCTCGCTCATCCTCGTGGTGGGGATGCTGGTCGACGGGGCCATCGTCACGGTCGAACTCGCCGACCGGCGTTTACAGGAGGGCGACGATGCCCCCACCGCCTATGCCCACGCGGCCAAGCGGATGGCTTGGCCCATCATCGCCTCGACCGCGACGACGCTCAGCGTGTTCTTCCCGCTCCTGTTCTGGACGGGCCTGACCGGGGAATTCATGAAGTTCCTGCCGACCACCGTCATCCTGACACTTTTCGCCTCTCTCTTCATGGCGCTCATCTTCATCCCGGTCACGGGCGGCCTTATCGGTAAGCGTCAACCTCAGACTGCCGCCGCGAAGAAGGCCATCCGCGAATCCGAGACCGGCGATCCGCGCCGCATCGGGGGGATGACGGGCGCCTATGTCCGCCTTCTCGAACGCGCGATCCTGAGACCCGGTGCGACCCTGCTTCTGGCCCTCGCGCTTCTGGTCGGCGGAGCGGCGGCCTATGGTGAATTCGGCCGCGGGATCACCTTCTTTCCCTCGGTCGAGCCTGAGTTCATGCAGGTCGAGATACGCGCCCGCGACAACTTCTCGATCTGGGAACGCGATGCGCTCGTGCGCGAGGTCGAGGGGCGCGTGATGAAGTACGCGTCGGTCGAAAACACCTATGCGCGCACCAAGATGGGCGCCGGCCGCGGTGACGAAGAGGTCATCGGCACGCTGCAACTCGATCTGGTGGAATGGGACGAACGCCCCACCGCCGACGAGATCGGCGAGACGATCCGCCGCGACGTGGCCGATATCGCGGGCGTCGATGTGCAGGTGCAGACCGAGAGCAAGGGGCCCAGCATGGGCAAGCCCGTCAATCTCCAGATCGCGGCCGAGGATGGCGATGCGCGGAACGAGGCCGTCGAGACCGTTCGCGCGCTCATGCAGCGGATCGGCGGATTCACCGATGTGACGGACACGCGCCCGCTGCCGGGTGTCGAGGTTTCGATTCTCGTGGATCGCGCCGAAGCGGCCCGCTATGGCGCCAATGTAAGCCTGCTGGGCCAGGCGGTCCAGCTTTTGACCCAGGGGATCACGGTCGCCGATTACCGCCCCGAAGACACCGATGGCGAGATGGATATCCGCGTCCGCTTTCCCCGCGACGAGCGCTCGCTTTCCCAGCTCGGCAACCTGCGGGTGCCAACGCAGGCGGGTCTGGTGCCCATCTCCAACTTCGTGACCTTCGAGCCTTCAGAGCGGGTGGGCACGTTGCGACGCGTCGATGAGAAGCGTGTGGTGACAATCGAGGCCAACGTCGCACCGGGCGTGCTCGTCAACGATCAGATCGTCGCCCTGCGCGCGGCTCTCCAAGATGCAGATCTCCCCGACGGCGTGAGCTTTTCCTTCGAGGGCGAGGCCCAGGATCAGCAGGAAGCCACGGTCTTTCTCATCGGTGCGTTCATCGCCGCCGTCTTTCTCATGCTGATCATGCTGGTGACGCAGTTCAACAGCTTCTACCAGGCATTCATCGTCATGAGCGCCATCGTCTTCTCGATCGCCGGCGTCCTTCTGGGGCTGATCGTGACGGGCCGGCCCTTCGGGATCGTCATGGGCGGCGTCGGCGTGATCGCGCTCGCGGGGATCGTGGTGAACAACAACATCGTTCTGATCGACACCTACAACGACCTGCGCAAGAGCGGTCAGCCCCCGCTCGAGGCGGTCCTTCGCACCGGCGCGCAACGTCTGAGGCCGGTCGTGCTCACCTCGGTCACGACGGCGCTCGGTCTCATGCCGATGGTGATCGGTCTCAATCTCGACTTCTTCAACCGCGAGATCGTCTATGGCGCACCATCGACGCAGTGGTGGACCGAGCTTTCGAGCGCCATCGCCGGAGGGCTCGTGGTGGCGACGGTGCTGACCCTCGTGGTCACGCCCGCGATGCTCATGCTGGGCGAGAAGGCGTCGCAGTGGCGCAAGTCCCGCGCCGCCGCGTCGGGCAAGGCCGAGCCCGCCTGAGCGGGTGGCGATTATCGCAACCGTTCCGGCGAAAGCGCCTTGGTCACGCTCTGGTCCACGTCCGAACCGCCTCCGGTGCACAGCGCGCGGGTGATCGCCGCAAGCGCCGGCGCGGTCTGCACGCCGTATCCGCCCTGCCCCGCCAGCCAAAAGAACCCGTCGACCAGCGGGTCGAACCCCACCACCGGTGTCCGGTCGGGCGCGAAGCTGCGCAATCCCGCCCAGCTATGCGTCGGTTTGACGATGGGCAGATCGACCATCTGCTCGAAACGATAGAGCCCTTCCGCGACGACCATGTCATCCGGCCATGCATCATGCGGCTCGACCGGATCCTCGTCGGCGGGCGAGATCATGAGCTTGTCGCCCTCGGGCTTGGCATACCATCCCTCCCCCTCGACCACCGATCCGAAAAGCGGCCAGTCTCCGACCGGTCCGACATCTTCGGGAACCGGCATCAACACGGCCGACCGACGCATTGGCTGAATACCGATCGGCGGCAGCCCGGCCATCTTGGCGACCTCGTCCGCCCACGCCCCCGCCGCATCGACAAGGAGGCGCGCGCCATAGGTTCGCCCGGTGGTCTCGACCCTCCAGCCATCACCGTCGCGGGCTATCGTCTCTATCCTCTCACCCGTGGCGATCCTGCCCTTCCGCTCGCGCAACGCCCGGGCATAGCCCTGGAGCAGGCGGTCCACGTCGATATCCTGCGCGTCGCGCTCGATCACCGCCGCGGCGATCCGGTCCCGCCGCAGGATGGGAACGAGCGCCATCGCTTCCTCCGCGCTGACCCGTTCGACCGAGTCCGTGCCCTCCAGGTAAGCGTCAAGTGTATCCAGCTCGTGCTCCTGCACCACGAGCAATTCGCCCCGCGGGCTGAGCACGCTTTCGCCCCCCGACTGCCCGGAGAGAGCGGGATGCGCCATGGCGTTCAGCTTGCGGAGCGTGGCATTCCCGTAATTCCGGATGAAGATCGCCGCCGACCGACCCGTCGAATGATAGCCAAGCTGTGTTTCGGCCTCGAGCACCGTCACCGACGCGTCGCGCGCGAGTTCGGCCCCCGCGCTGACACCCGCGATACCGCCACCGATGATGAGAATATCCGACGTCTCGCCCATATATGTGCCCTTTTCCAAACAGTTGCGCGAAGGTCCCGCTACATGGCGGCTATTCTCTCGAACGCCGAGCCTGCAAGGCGCAGGGGAATTTCGCCTTCGACCCGTTCAAATCCCATCCTGGCATAAGCCGCAAGCGCATCGTGATTGTCGTTATAGGCAGCAAGCCTCAGGAAGCCCGCCCCCCATATGTCCGAGCCGTGGCGGACCACCTCGGCGACAAGACGCCGCCCCAGGTTTCGACCGCGCGCCACGTCATCGACCCAGAGGTCCGAGACATAGATGCCCGCCCCACCCCTCACCGTCGAGAAGACCGGCGAATAAAGGGCGATGCCCAAGGGCTTTTGCGCGCCCTTCCGGCGGGCGACAAGTGCATGACAGGACGGCCGGTCACTGAAAAGCGCGGCATCGAGACCGTCAAGCGTGGCGCTGAAAGGGTCGTCCATGTGACGCGCCAGCGCTCTCAGGCCATCGTCCAGAAGCGGCAATGTCTCGCGGTTGACCGGTTCGATCGAAACGTCCATCTGCTACACAGCCACCTTGTCGGCGCCCTTGAGTTCCAGCATAACGCGGGCCTCGTCGGGCGTCGCGACCGCCAGTCCCATCTCCGCGATGATCCTGCGCACCTGCTCGACCTGCGCGGCGTTGGATTGCGCGAGTTCTCCCTTGGCGATCATGAGATTATCCTCCAGCCCGACCCGAACATGCCCCCCACGCTCGAGCGCGCGTCGGGCCATCGGGATCTGGTGACGACCGGCCGCAAGCACCGAGAACAGGTAATCATTCCCGAAGAGCTTGTCCGCCAGCGCGATCATGTGATCGAGCGTGTCGGGATCCGCACCCATCCCTCCCAGAACGCCGAAGACGAACTGGATGAAATAGGGCGGCGCGACGAGGCCCCGATCCACGAAATGACGTAGCATGTAGAGATGGCCGATATCGTAGCATTCGAACTCGAACCGCGCGCCCCGCTCGCATCCCAGATGCTCGAGAATGCCGGCGATATCGCGGGGCGTGTTCTTGAACACAAGGTCATCCGACCCGCGCAGAAACGGCTCTTCCCATTCGAAGAGCCACTCTCTCGGTTTCTCGGCCATCGGATAGAGCGCGAAATTCATCGTGCCCATGTTGAGCGAACACATCTCGGGGCAGAATTGCAAGGCCGCGCGCAGCCGCTCCTCGAGCGTCATGACGGCGCTGCCTCCGGTGGTCAGGTTGATGACGGCATCACATCCGGCCGCGATACGCGGAAGGAACGCGGCATAATGTTCGGGATCGCCAGAAGGACGCCCGGTCCGGGGGTCGCGGGCGTGCAGGTGAAGGATGGTCGCGCCCGCTTCTGCCGCCTCGATGGCCTGCGCCGCGATATCCTCGGGGCGGTAGGGCAAGTAGGGCGACATCGAGGGGGTATGGATCGACCCGGTGATCGCGCAGGTGATGATGCGACGCTCCATGCGCTGTTCCTATTGCGCCGCGTGTGATGCGGCGGGCAGCTCTGTCATGAACGCCTCGAGCGAGCGGTCGAGCAGATCGCAGATTTCATCGATCTGGGTCTCGGTCGTGATCATCGGCGGACACACCATGAAATGATCGCCTGAAAGTCCTCCTCGCGTGCGTCGCGAATAGATGATGAGCCCATTGGCATAGGCAATATCCACCAGCCGATTATAGGCGTTGAGCGCAGGCGGCAAGGTGGCCTTACTCTGCCGGTCCTGCATCAGCTCGAACGCCATCAGCAGGCCCTTGCCGCGCACGTCGCCGATCACGGGGTATTTCTGCATCAGATCGCGCAACCGCGCGGCAAGGCGCTCTCCCATCTTCGCGGTGTGGGGAATGAGCTGCTCGCGCTCGATCTCGTCGAGGACGGCAAGTCCGGCCGCGCAGGCCAGCGGGTTGCCGGCATAGGTGTGTCCATGTGCGAACCCACCCTTGTCGAGCACGGCCTCCACGATGTCGTCGCGTGCAATGACGGCCCCGAGCGGCACGTAACCGCCGCCGAACCCCTTGGACAGGCAGATCAGGTCCGGAACGACACCCCAGTGATCGGCGCCCAGGAACCGGCCGGTGCGACCGCCCCCGCTCATCACCTCGTCATGGATGAGCAGCACGCCGTGTCGGTCGCAGATCTCGCGGATCGCGGTCATGTAGCCTTCCGGCGGCACCAGCGCGCCCGTCGATGCGCCACCGATGGGCTCCACGATGAATCCAAGCACGGTCTGCGGTCCCTCATCGAGTATGCGCTGTTCGAGCATCCGAGCATAATGTTGCCCCGTGGACGGGTCCTCGGGATCGAACCCATCCAGATAGGCGCGCGGCGCGGGCACTTTCGGCATCGCCCGCATCATCGGATCGAACGGCGCACTGAGCGGCGCATAGCCCGTCACGGCAAGCGCGCCCAGCGTGGAGCCATGATAGCTCGGGTGGCGCGAGATGATCTTGAACCGCTGCGCCTCGCCACGGGCCAACGCGTGCTGACGGGCGAGTTTCATGGCACTTTCCGTGGCCTCGGACCCGCCCGAGACGAAAAAGACGCGGTTCATCCCTTCGGGAGCGAGGCGTGCGGCACGCTCAGCCAATGCCTCGGAGGCCTCGGTCTGGAAATGCAGGCGATAGCCGAAGGTCGACGTCTCCATCTGCCGGCGCATCGCGGCGAGAACGCGGGGGTTCGAATGGCCGATATTGCTGACCATCGCGCCGCTCGAGGCGTCTATGTAGCGCTTGCCCTCCTTGTCCCACATGTAGATGCCTTCGGCCCGGTCGAGATAGGGCCGCTCGAGTCGGGACTGGTAGAAAAGATGCTCGGACATGTCATGCCTCTTCGGCGGGCAGCGCGCTGCACGCATTGGGATTGAGCGCGAGCGACACGGTCTCGCCCGCCTCGAAAGGTGTCTCGTCGATCATGTTCATCGCTTGGAGCTGGGTGTCGCCCACCCGCACGAAGTACCGCGCGAGCTGTCCCTGGTAGTCGACCGCCTCGACAACCGCCTCGGCCCCCTCGCCGCCGCGCGGCCCGAGCGTCAGCTTCTCGGCGCGGACCATCAGCTTGGCACGCTCGCCCTCGCCCAGCGTCGCGGCATGCGACATCGGCACGGGTGTCCGCCCGAATTCGGGCGTCTCGAGCACCACGCGATCCCCTTCCCGCGCGACGACCCGCGCCTCGAGAAGGTTGGCCGCGCCCAGGAATCGCGCCACGAATTCCGAGGCGGGCGTGTTGTAGACCTCGGAGGGTCCGCCGATCTGTTCAACTCGGCCGGCACTCATGACGATGATCTTGTCCGACATCGCGAGCGCCTCGGACTGGTCATGGGTCACGAAGATCGTGGTGACGCCGATCCGGTCCTGGATCGCCTTCAATTCCACGCGCATATCCTCGCGCAGGTTCGCGTCGAGCGCCGAAAGCGGCTCGTCCAGCAGGAGGACGTCGGGCTCGATCACGATGGCGCGGGCCAGCGCAATGCGCTGCTGCTGCCCGCCCGAAAGCTGGCTGGGATAGCGGTCCTCGACCCCCGGCAGTCGCACGATCTCGAGCGCCTCCGTCACCTTGCGCGCTGCATCGGCCTTGGACACGTCGCGGTATTTCAGGCCGAACGCGATGTTCTCGCCTATGGTTCGGTGTGGAAAAAGGGCGTAGTTCTGAAAGACCAGGCCGAGGTTGCGCTTGTGGATCGGCACGTCGTTCACCCGCCGGTCTGCGATGAGGATATCTCCGCTCGTCGGCTTTTCCAGCCCCGAGATCATGCGCAGGATCGTCGTCTTGCCACAGCCCGACGGCCCCAGAAGCGTGGTGAAAGAGCCTTCCTCGAAGACGACATTGGCGTCCCTGACCGCCTGCACGGCACCAAAGGACTTGCGGACATCGCTCAATTCGACACGTGCCATGGGTTCGTTTCCAGATTCAGATGGTTGGAAACGGGCCGCCGGCCCAGCGGTCGGCGGCCCGTCCGGGAGAGTGGATCAGGCGCCCTTCTGGACCCTGTTCCACATCTTGCTCTGCTCCTTCTCGACCGGGTTCCACTTGGACGGGTCGCGGAACACGAGGCCATCGAGCTCACCCGTCGGATCGAAGGCGGGCAGGTTCTTGACCTCTTCAGGCATCTCGACCTTCTGGGGGTCGAGCGACGGGGGATACTTCTGCCCCACCGCGACCGCGATCGCGGTCTCGGGCTCGAGCATGAAGTTCAGAAGCTCCTCGGCCGGCTCCATGGGTGAGCCCTCGAGGACGAACATCGTTTCCATCCAGGCGAGGCCATTGGGCGGATCGATATAGCCGATGGGATGACCCTGCGCCTGAAGTGCCGCCACGCGACCCGACCAGGCTTCGGTAACCCAGATTTCCTCCTTCGCGAGAAGGTCCATGAGTTCCGCTCCCGAGGACCAGTATTTCAGCACCAGGTCGCGATGCTCGCGCGCCTTGTCCCAGACGGCATCCCAATCCTCGATGTTGTTGGGATCCTGCCCCGATTGCAACGCACCGTACCACGCGCGGTTGGCCCAGTCGCCGCCCCAGCCGCCGATCTTGCCCTTGAGTTCCTTGTCGAGAAGCAGCTCGGCGCCCAGTTCCTTCGCCTTCTCCTCCGAAACGTGGTTCTTGTTGTAAGCGATCCCGGTCGTGCCGTAGTCATAGGGAACACAGGACAACCCGTCGGGCGTGATCGCGCGGAACGGCTCGATCATCGACTCCATCACCAGTTGGAAATTGGGGATGTTGTCGAGGTTGAGCTTGACGTTGTAGCCGTTGTCGACCCAGCGTTTGTACCAGGTGATCCCCGAGCTGTGCAGGATGTTGTGTCCTTCGGTGCTGCCCGCCGCCTTGATTTTGGTCAGCACCTCGTTCTCGCCACCGAATGTCGCGTCGATGACCTTGTTGCCGGTCGCTTCCTCGTATGGATTGAACGCGTTCTCGCGCAGCGCTTCCGAGACGACGCCGCCCCATCCCTCGAAATGAAGCTCGGTGCCCATCGCACGCGCCTGCGTGGCCATGGTGGACATGATCCCGCCCGAGACACCCGCCGTGATGCCGGCGGCGCCAAGGAGGCCCATGAAGGACCGGCGGTCGATGTCGCCGTTCCCCATTCTTTCGCGAAGCCGCTCGTAGCGGGTCGTATTGTCGATCTTTTTCATCGTTCAGTCTCCCTTTTTGAACTGGTGTCAGATTTTCCGACGCGAGAAGTATCGCGCCACGGCCCCCGCCAGAAGCGGCAGGCCGACGGTGATGCAGATCATCACGAAGCCGAGCGCATTGATCTCGGGACTGACCGAGTTACGCAGCATCCCGAAGATCTGCGTCGGCACCGTCTCCATCCCCGACGGGCGCCAGAAGATCGTGGCGGTGATGTTGTCGAAGGAAATGGTAAAGGCGAAAAGCGCACCCGCGAAGACCGCGGGCAGCAACAGCGGCAGTGTCACCTGGAAGAACGTCTGGAGTGGGCTCGCGCCGAGCGACCTCGCCGCTTCCTCGTAATCCTTGCGTATCCCCACGAGCCGCGCCTGCACAACCAGCACGACGAAGGGCAGCGCGATGATCGAATGACCGATCAGCAGCAGGCCGAAGCTGCGCGGCATGTGCAGCCACCGCAGGAAGATCAGCAGACCGACGGCAAGCACCGTCTCGGGCACGAGGACCGGCGTGATCAGAAAGGTCGTGATCCACTGCTTTCCCCGAAACTGGTAGCGGACCAGAGCAACGCTTGCCAGCACGCCCAGCGTCGTGGCGATCAGCGCAGTCAGAAGGCCCAGCAGAACAGACGTGCGGAGCGCCCGGATGATCGCCTCGTTCTCGGCCAGTTCGTAGAACCAGCGCAGCGAGAAGCCCTCGATCGGGAAGCCTCCGAATTGTGACGAGTTGAACGCGAGGATGAGCACCACGAGAATGGGCGCGAACATGAACGCATAAACGAGGACGGTATAGAATTTCAGTAGCGACCAGACCCGCATGACACCCCCCTACCCGAACGCCTTGGACAGTTGGTTCATGCCCATGAGCCGGCTGTAAAGGACCACGACGCTGCCCAGAAGGATCAGAAGCGTGAACGACAGCGTCGCGCCCATCGGCCAGTTGAGTTCGGTCACGATGGCGTCATAGACGAGGTTGCCGAAGAGATAGTCCCCCGGCCCCCCGAGGATCAGCGGCGTGACATAGCTTCCTCCGGTCAGCACGAAAACCAGAAGGCTTCCGGCCGCGAGGCCGGGCAGAGAAAGCGGCAACGTCACCTCGCGAAACGCCTGCCACGGCGTCGCGCCCAGCGTTCTCGCGGCGGGTTCGAGATTCTCGTCGATCCCCTCGAGACTCACGTAGATATTGAGGATCATGTAGGGCAGGAACACGTGGATGAAGCCCACGATGACCGTGAATTCAGTATACATGACTTGAAGCGGCACGTCGATCAGTCCCAGCCACGTGAGCAATCCGTTGAGCGCCCCCTGGTTGCCGAAGATATGAATCCAGCTCAGCGTGCGGATGATGAAGCTGATCCAGAACGGCAGGATGAGCAGCAGCAGAAGCAGCCATTTGTGCCGATACCGCGTCATCGCGATGACATAGGCCGGGATATATCCCAGCGCCGCCGCCAGCACGGTGACGATCACCGACAGCCGCAGGGTCTTCCAGATCGCCGTGTGGTAGTAGCCGTCGGTGAAAAGCTCCTCCCAGTTGCCGAACTGGAACGCCGGGCGATCCACCGCGAGATCGACATTCTCGTAGAAGGAGTAAACGAGGATGAAGCCCATGGGGATGACGACCATCGCCGTGATGAACACCAGCGCGGGCGACAAGAGGATCCACGGACGGCGATCCGCTGGAAGGGTCTGATCTGGCAATGTTCGGCTCTCCCTCGCCACACCATTGCACGGTTCGAGAAAATTGGCAAAATTGATACGCGAAATGCCATGCATTGAGGAAATCAATGTCTCTCGATCTCGACACGAAATTCGCCTTCCGGCTCGATTGGAACCTCTTGCGCACCTTCCTCGTGATCTCCGAGGAAGGAAGTATCACGCGCGCCGCGCATCGTCTCTTGCGCGGTCAGCCGTCTGTCAGCCTTGCACTCAAGCGGCTCGAGTCCGAACTCGGATGCCGCCTCGTGGACCGCGGCCACGGTGGCTTTCGCCTCACCGCCGCAGGCCGGCAGCTTCAGCGCGAATGCACCGAGCTTTTCTCGGGTGTCGCGCGGATCCCCGAGGTGACCCAGGAGGCATCGACCGAGATTTCGGGCGAGGTCAACATCATGCTGGCGAGCCATGTGGTGACACCGCTTCTGGACAACGAATTGAGCGCGTTGAGCGCGGCCCATCCGAAAATGCGTTTCACAATCCGCATCGACACGAGCGCGCGGGTCATCCACGCAGTGCGCGAACGAATGGTGAGCTTCGGGATCTGCCTCGTGAACCGCCGGTTCTCGGACGTCGATTACACCCAAATGTATCGCGAGTTCTTCGGTTTCTACTGCGGGCCGTCCCATCCGCTATTCGGCCGTTCCAATCTGAGCTTTGCCGACCTGCGGAATTTTCCCGCCGTGTCCTTCGACACCGACGACCTCAGCGATGCGCTTCGTCCCGTGGCCCTCCTGAGAGGTGAGTGGGGGCTTGATTACGAGATCGTCGGGCGCTCGTCGCAGCTCGAGGAAGTGCGCCGCATGATCCAGTGCGGCATGGGGATCGGTTCTCTGCCCATCCACGTGGTCGAACCCGATGTCGAGCGCGGCCTGCTCTGGCGCTTGCCTCCTTACGAGAACCCGCCCCAAGTGGACATTTACCTCGTCAGCAACCCCAAGAAGCGCCTGAACAAGGCCGAAGCGCTGTTTCTCGAACGGCTCTCCGCCCGCATTGCCCGCACGCCGCTCGACGAAAGAACCTATCTTTCGGGCCCGCCTCCCGCGTCGTCCTCGGGCGCGCCGTAGCCTCCGCCGCCCGGGGTTTCCATGACAAAGACATCGCCGCTGTCTACATCGGCCATGTCGTTGCCCTGCAACTCCTCGACACGCCCATCGGCCCGCTCGATCGCGTTGCGACCGACCTTGCCCGGTTTTCCGCCGTTCAGTCCGCTCGGCGGCACGACGCGGTGCGACGTAAGAACCGTAGTGGTCATCGGTTCGAGAAATTTCAGGCGACGGATGATGCCGTCTCCGCCTCGGTGCTTGCCCGCGCCACCCGAGCCGCGCCGGATGGTGAATTGCTCGACGCGCACGGGAAACCGCCACTCGAGGACTTCTGGATCGGTCATGCGTGTGTTGGTCATGTGCGAATGAACGGCGTCCGTGCCGTCGAAATCCGGCCCTGCGCCCGTTCCACCGCAGATCGTTTCGTAATTCTGGAAACGCTCGTTGCCCCAGATATGGTTGTTCATCGTGCCCTGCGACCCCGCGATCACGCCGAGCGCGCCATAGAGCGCGTCCGCGATCGACTGGCTTACCTCGGTGTTGCCCGCGATCACCGCCGCAGGATAAGCCGGGTTGATGAAGCTTCCCTCCGGCACGATGAGGTTCAGAGGCTTGAGACATCCTTCGTTGAGGGGAATGTCGCTGCCAACCAGGGTGCGGAAGACATAAAGCGCGACGGCCCGGCAGATCGAGAGGGGCGCGTTGTAATTGCCGTCGTCCTGCGGGCTCGTTCCCGTGAAGTCGAGCGTCGCCTCACGCGCGTCCCTGTCGACCGAGATCCGCACCTCGATCCTCGCCCCGCTGTCGAGTTCATAAACATTGTGCCCAGGCGTCAGCCGGTCGATCACACGCCGAACGCTTTCCTCGGCATTGTCCTGAACATGGCGCATGTAGGCCTGAACGGCATCGATGCCGAAATGCGCCACCATCTTGCGCACCTCTCGCGCGCCCGTTTCGTTCGCGGCCATCTGCGCCTGAAGATCCGCGATGTTGTCACCTACGTTGCGGCAGGGATATTTGCCCGACGCCAGCAACTCGCGCGTGGCCTCTTCCCGGAAGGAGCCGCGGTCGACCATCTTGAAATTGTCGATGAGCACGCCTTCCTCGTCGATATGCGTGCTGTCGGGCGGCGCGCTGCCGGGAGTGCGCCCGCCGATATCCGCGTGATGCCCGCGCGAACCGACGTAGAAAAGCACCTCCTCTCCCTCATCGTCGAAGACCGGCGTGATGACGGTCACATCCGGCAGATGAGTGCCCCCGTTGAAAGGCGCATTCAGCATGAACACATCGCCCGCCGCCATCTCCGGGTTCTCGCGGATGACAGTGCGCACGGCCTCGCCCATCGATCCCAGGTGCACCGGCACGTGAGGCGCATTGGCCACCAATCCACCCCGGGGGTCGAAAAGGGCGCAGGAAAAATCGAGACGTTCCTTGATGTTGACCGAGTAAGCGGTCTTGGCCAGCGTCGCGCCCATCTGCTCTGCAATGGACATGAAGAGGTTGTTGAACACCTCGAGCATCACCGGGTCGACCCCTTCCCCCACCGCTTCCGAACCTTTGCGCGGCACGGCGCGCTCGAGGATGAGATTGAGGTAGCTGTCCACCTCGGCCCGCCACTCCGGTTCGACGATCGTGGTGCCGGTCGCCTCGCGGATGATGGCTGGACCTTCGATCTTCTGCCCCGGCGCCAATGTCTCGCGGTCATAGAGAGGCGTCGAGCGCGCTTCTCCCTGCGCGATCATCTCCACCTTGTCGACGGGCTCGGGCGCTGCCTCGGCCGCTTCGACCTCGGTCTCCGGAAGTTCCGGCTGCGCGCCTACCGCCTCCACCGTCAGCGCCTCGAAATGAACCTCGCGCCCCGCATCGGCAAAGCCGTAAAGGCCGCGATGCGCGTCCTCGAATGCCTCCCGCATCGCGTCCCGCGCCCCGAATTCGACCTCGAGCGTCTGGTGCGAACCGGCATAACGTAGATGCGCGCGGCTCTCGGCGCTCACGTCCTCCCCGGCCACGCCCTGCGCGCGTAGTTCTTCCGCTGCATCCTTGGTCAACGCCTCGATTCGCGCCTCCGCCTCCTCTGTGGTCGTCTCATCGAGCGGGCGGTCGAACTGCTCCTGTCTGAGCGCACGCACCTCGGCAAGACCCATGCCATACGCAGAAAGAACCCCCGAGAACGGATGCAGGAACACGCGTTTCATGCCAAGCGCGTCGGCCACGAGACACGCGTGCTGCCCCCCCGCGCCGCCGAAGCAATTGAGCGTGTATCTCGTCACGTCATAGCCCCGCTCGACGCTGATCTTCTTGATGGCGCGCGCCATGTTCTCGACCGCGATCCGAAGAAACCCCTCGGCCACGTCCTCGACCGGCTTCTGCGCCTCGCCGGTCTCTTCGGCGATCTGCGCAGCCATCTCCTCGAATTTTTCGCGCACGATCCCGGCATCGAGCGCCTCGTCCGCCCCCGGCCCGAAAACCTCAGGAAAATGCTTGGGCTGAAGCTTGCCCAGTAGCACGTTGCAATCCGTGACCGTGAGCGGCCCACCCCGGCGATAGCAGGCGGGACCCGGATCGGCACCCGCGCTTTCCGGACCCACCTGGAACCGGCCGTCGCGAAAGGTCAGGACCGACCCGCCCCCGGCCGCGACCGTGTGAATGTTCATCATCGGCGCGCGCATTCGCACACCGGCCACCTCCGTCTCGAGGCTGCGCTCGAACTGGCCCGCATAATGGCACACATCGGTCGAGGTGCCGCCCATGTCGAACCCGATCAGCGCATCGAAACCGGCATGTTCCGCCGTCTTCACCATGCCGACGACCCCGCCGGCTGGACCCGACAGGATCGCGTCCTTCCCCTGGAACAGATCGGCATCGGTCAGGCCACCATTGGACTGCATGAAAAGAAGCCTTGTCCGTGAGGCGTCCCTGTCTTCCGGATCGAGCGCATCGCGCACCTGTCCGACATAGCGGCGCAGGATCGGGCTGAGGTAGGCGTCGACCACCGTGGTGTCACCGCGCCCGACCAGTTTCATCAGCGGCGACGCGGCGTGGCTGGTCGAGACTTGCGTGAACCCGATATCGGCCGCGATCTCGGCCGCACGCCGTTCGTGATCCGGCATCTTGTAGCCATGCATGAACGCGATCGCCACGGCCCGGATGCCGTCATCGAACGCATCCTGAAGGATGGCGCGGGTGCCGTCCTCGTCGATCGGGCGAAGCACTCCGCCCTCCGCGTCGAGCCGCTCGTCGATTTCGCCCACCCTTTCGTAGAGCATTTCGGGAAGCTTGATATGCAAATCGAAGATCCGGGGCCGGTTCTGATAGCCGATGCGAAGCAGGTCGCCGAAGCCCTTGGTGATCAGGAGAAGCGTCCGGTCGCCTTTCCGCTCCAGAAGCGCGTTCGTGGCGACCGTCGTGCCCATTTTCACGGCGTCGATGGCACCGGGTCGAATAGCATCCCCCTCGTCAAGACCCAGGCAATCGCGAATGCCCTGCACCGCCGCATCCGCGTACTGCTCTGGGTTTTCCGACAGAAGCTTGCGCGTTTCGAGGCGTCCGTCCGGGCGCCGGGCGACGATGTCGGTAAAGGTGCCACCGCGATCGACCCAGAATTGCCACATGCGCCTTCCCCCTGTCAGCTAGCCAGAGTGATCCCGCGTTACAGCACGAGGGTCAACCTCACTCATCACGCAACCGGCGCTACGGGGAGGAGGCTTAACAGCGAAATACCAGTCAGAAACTGGTTTTGAGGTCAAACCCGTGTGGCGGAGGGGATGGGCCTAAAAGACAACCTTCTCTAACACCTAACATACTGATATCATTAAGCCGCGCTGCTGGTTCGAATCCCATCTGACGCAAACGTGACTGGGATCCAACCACCATATTTTCATCAAAATAGACCTTTTCAACCAATCGCGCACCAAGATTCGCGCCATTGCCAGGGGCTCATAGGCAGCCCTTCGATCCGACGCTTCTGAATTTCCGAGCGAAACAGTGGCCCAAAGCGGTTCGACCAAAACTGTCGAAGGGGAAGCGGGAAACTCACGGACAGCATTACCGCCGGGCAGATGATCTCAAGGCTGGTTTTGAAGTAATTGAAGGGGCAGCGTTTTGTCATTTTTGGATGCTAGCGAGGCTCCCTCCCCGCCTCAAGCCGGATTCCTTTGACAAGGCCGATTGATGTCAACCGGGGTGAGCGGAACGGGCGGTGTCGTCCGAATGGTTCCATCGGCCGGATGACGAGCGGTATCTCTCGCTCGACGAACTCTGGGCCTGCGTGAAAGGTCGCTCCGAGCGCAGCCGCAGCCGGGTCTTGCAGACCGCCGATATCCGGGTCGAGGCGGCGCGCGACGGCTCCGACCGGTTGCAGTTGATCCTGCCGAAGGATAAAAAACTGCTGAACTTATTTGTGCAAAACGACATTAAGGACTTCGCAGCAGCAGTATTTTTGTCCCACGAACTGATATTCATTCAGCATATGACCGGTTTCGCGGGCGGTAGGGCGCACTGGTTCGCGCCCGGATATCGCCCGCGATCTGCCGTCCGATCAGCCGGTGATCTTTGTGGTCATCTCCACGAGGCGCTTGGCCTGATGAGCCACTGCCGCCTTGCCGGCATCGTCAAAGCCGTTGGCGTTGGTCGAGAACCCGTAAGGATTGCCGCCAGCGTCAAAAATCGACTGATCGGTAAAGCCTGGCACGACAATGATGGCGCCCCAATGCATTGCAGTGGTGTACAGGCTGAGAATGGTCGCCTCCTGACCACCATGCGGATTCTGGGCGCTCGTCGTGGCCGTGAAGGTCTTGTTGGCCAACTTGCCGGCACCCCACAGCCCGCCCAGTGTGTCGATGAAGGCCCGAAGTTGGCTGGCCACCACGCCGAAACGGGTCGGTGCAGAGAAGAAATAGCCGTCGGCCCATTCCATGTCGTCGGCCGTCGCTTCGGGGATATTGCTCATCTTGTCCAGTTGCGCTTTCCAGGCGTCCTGAGTTGCGACAACCTCTTTCGGGGCCGTCTCGGAAACCCGGCGAAGGCGGACATCCGCGCCTGCGTCTCGGGCGGCCTCTGCCGCTGCCAAGGCGACGGCATGGTTGGTTCCGTAGGTCGAGTAGAAGATAATTGCGATCTTGGGCTGTGCCATTTTCATTTCCTTTTCAGTTGGTTGGTTTTTCGTATCGTGCGGCATCCTCAGCTGTGCTTTATGAAAGTGCCGTTGTTCAGTTCATGGAGCGCCTGCCGTAGTTCCTTCTGTGTGTTCATCACGATAGGGCCATGCCAGGCGACGGGTTCCTGAATCGGCCGGCCGGCCATCAGCAGGAAACGGATGCCATCGTTACCCGCCTGCACCGTGATTTCGTCGCCAGACCCGAAACGGACCAGTGTGCGGTTTCCGGTCATGTCTCGGATGTTCAGCTCGGTGCCGCGATATTCCTTTTCGACCTTGATCCCGAGAGGGTCGATGGCATTGCGGAACGTGCCGGAGCCAGCAAAGCCATAGGCAAGTGCATTGGCCCGCGTGTCCACTGCAAGCACCTTGGGCCGCCCGGCGGGGACCGAGACATCGAGCAGCATCGTATTGGCCGCGATCCCGTCCACCGGACCGGTTTTCCCCAGAACGAGCCGGTGATCACCTTGACAACCGTTCCGTCGTCATCGCCCTCGACGGGGATGTCGCTGCCGGTAGCCAGCCAAGGCATTCGCCACCTTGGGGCCCTACTGGAACGATTCCGGTGGGGTTCAGCGCCTTGATCGAGTAATAGCCGCGCTTGATGTGGTCGATGCTGACCGTGTCGCGCACACCGGGGATCGCGAGGATTCGCGTCTGGTAGCGGCTCAAGGCGGGATAGTCGGCGATGCGGCGCAGGTTGCACTTGAAGAGGCCGTGGTAGGCCGCGTCGAAGCGCACCAGCGTCACGAAGAGCCGCACGTCCGCTTCGGTGAAGCGGTCGCCCAGCAGGAAGTTACGGCCGTCGCCGAGGCGCCCCTCAAGCTCGTCGAGCATGGCGAAGACGTCGTGGAACGCCTCCTCGTAGGCGGCTTGCGTGGTGGCGAAGCCCGCGCGGTAGACGCCATTGTTGAGGCGCGGATAGATGCGGGCGTTCAGCGCGTCGATCTCTTCGCGGATGTCGGCCGGATAGAGGTCGAAGGTGGGGTCCGCGAAGTCGCCGAACCCGGAGTTCAGCATCCGCAGGATGTCGGCGGATTCGTTGTTCACGATGGTGCCGCGCTGCTTGTCCCACAGCACCGGCACCGTCGCGCGGCCCGAAATGGCGGGGTCGGCGCGAGTGTAGATCTCGTGCAGGAAATTAGCGCCGTTCAGCGTGTCGAGGTCGGCCCCGCCAGTATCGCCGAAGCGCCAGCCCTGGTCGGAGAGTTCGGGCTCGACGACGGAGACCGAGATCGCGTCCTCAAGCCCCTTCAGCTTGCGACCGATCAGCGTGCGCGACGCCCATGGGCAGATCAGCGCGACATAGAGATGGTAGCGGCCGGGCTCGGCCTGGAAGCCGCCTTCGCCGGTCGGCCCGGCGCTGCCGTCAGGGGTGATCCAGTTGCGAAAGCTGGAGGTCTGGCGGACGAAGCCGCCCTTCTCGTCCTTGGCCTGGACGGGCTGCCAGTCCGCAACCCATTTCCCGTTTATCAGCATGGTCGTCTCCTCAATTCCTCAGCGTGATTGCGGTGCCCCAGGGGTCGCGCAGGGTCAGGCCATCGGCGTTCCTGGTGCTTGCAATGCCGGCACTGTCGGCGCGTACGGCAATGGCGGTGATGTTCATGGCGTCCCGGACGAGGATCTCGACGGCCTCGAGACCTGCCATGCCCTCGGGGCGCGTGCTGGCCCGGCGGCTGTTCCAGACGTTGCCGGCAAGCTGGTGGTGATAGCCGCCGCTGCCGTAGAAGCTGGCGCCGGGATAGCGCGCCGCGATATCGAGGCCGAGTACGTCGCGGTAGAAGCGATCGGCTTCCGCAGTATCCCCCACCTGCAGGTGGACATGGCCGACGCTGCCGGCCTCCGGGAAGCCCGACCATTCGGTGCCCTCGGCGCTTTGGAGCAGGTCCTGCAGATCGAGCGGATCGGTGCTCATCCGGATCTCGCCGCTCTCTCCGTGCCAGTCCGAGACCGGACGGTCGGAATAGACCTCGATGCCGTTGCCCTCGGGATCGGCGAGATAGAGCGCCTCGCTGACGATGTGGTCCGACGCGCCCTGAAGCGGCACGCGCGCTTCCGCGACGTGGGCGACCCAGCGGGCCAGGTCAGCTCTGGTCGGCATCAGGAAGGCGGTGTGAAAGAGGCCGGCCTGCCGCGGGTCGAGGGGAGCCAGCTTCGGGTCGCCCACGAGCTCCAGCAGCGGCGTGCCGCCGATGCCGAGCGTGAAGCGATGGCCGTGGCTCTCGATCGGGCGGAGTCCGAGCATCGTTTGGTAGAAGGTGGAGACCGCATCGAGGTCACGCACCTTGAGCCGGACGGTCCCGATGCGCAGCGGCGCGGTAGTCATGTCGAAGAAGTCTGTAGCGGCGGTCATATCGGTCTCCTCGGGAAAAGTGCGGCCGCGGGAGGTTCCCCGCGGCCCGCAAGGAAGCTCAGGCGCGGCTGCGCTTCAGCGCGAATGCGCCGTCGCCGAGCAGGGCCTGGACGATCAGCGTCACCGCCCAGAACGCCGGGTATTCCCAGCCGCCGCCTTCGTTCGAGAAGAAGAAGCCGGCAGCGCCGTGCGGCACATAGATCGAGCCCAGCAGGATCGGCACCAGCGCCAGAGACACGCAGCGGGAATAGATGCCGAGGATCAGGGCGATGCCGCCGAACAGCTCGGCTGCGATGACGAGATAAGCGAGCGGCCCGGGCAGCCCGAGGCTTGCGAAATAACCGACCGTACCGGCCGGGGTGAAGATGAAGAGCTTCAGCCCGGCATGGGCGAGAAACAGCACGCCCATCGAGACGCGCAGGATCGTCGCGGCGAGATCGGCGTTGGTCACGCCCTCGACCAGAGACGGACGGGCGGATGTGGAAGCGGTGGCGTAGGTCATTTCGATTCTCCTCGAAGGGGGCGCACTTGCGCGGTGTCTGTAGGGAGAAGATGATCTTGTCTGAGCCGAATGATAATCCGGTCAAGGGGAAGATGATTGCTTCTCAATTGGATGGAATTGTCACCAGCCTTGCTCCCAGTGCGGTGTCTGTCTGTAGCGTTCGACCAGGAAGTCGACGAGCAGGCGCACTTTCGCGGCAAGGTGCCGGTTATGTGGGTAGAGCACGTGAACGTCGTAAGGCTCCGTCTCGTAGGACGACAGAAGTCGCGTCACCCCGCCGGACCGCAGCGCGTCCCCCGCCACGAAAGCAGGGACGCAGGCCAGCCCCAAGCCCAGGGTCGCGGCCTGAAGACAGGCTTCGGCATTGGAGTAGCGGATGCGGCCTGAGACGTTCACCATCTCCGCGTCGCCCTGCTGCGTCCTGAACGGCCAACGGTTCGGCTCGCGGAAGTTGGTGTCGATTATGCAGGCATGGTGTTCCAGGTCCGAAGGCGCCTCGGGGGCGCCGTGCATCTCGAGGTAGGCGGGCGCGGCCACCACGACGATGCGGACGGCGCAGAGCTTGCGGATGATCAGGCTGGAATCGCCGGGGCGCCCGACACGGATGGCGAGGTCGAAACCCTCGTCGACGACGTTGACGACCCGGTCGGTGAAGGTCACATCAAGTTCGATGTCGGGATAGCGCGCAGCGAATTCATTGAGCGCGGGTGCCATTTCCAGCGTGCCGAAGGTCAGCGGCGCCGTCAGGCGCAGCCGCCCCCGCGGCGACTGCGAGATGTTGCGGATATCGAGATCCAGCGTTTCGAGTTCATCCACGAGCGGCTTCAGCCGATCGTAGTATGCCCTACCGGCCTCCGTCGGCGAAACGGATCGCGTCGTCCGATTGAGCAGCCGCACGCCAAGTTCACTTTCCAGCCGCGACAACAGCTTGGATGCCTGGCCGGAACTGGTGCCGAGCTTTTCCGCTGCCCCGGTGAAGCTGCCGGCTTCCATGACGGCGAGGAACATGCGATCGCATTCGAGACGGTCCATTTCTTCCCCGAAGGCAGCAATGATTGTTGAATTATCGCTCACTGTAGCTGCATCGGAAAGAAAAGGCTATCGGCTGGTGTGCAGAGGCTTCATTGCCCGCTGCACGCGCGCGCCTGATCCCGCATGACGCCGTAGTCAGCCAGCAACTCGGCGATGGCGGACCGGTCCGAAAGAGTCCCGAGTTCGTCGGTCGCGCGCACTTTGATCTCGCGGCCATACTCGACGACCGGCGGACACGCCGCTGGCCCGCTGCCGTCAGAACCGACCGTCGCGCAGCCGCTGAGTAAGCTCGTTCCGATCGCGAGGGCGGCGAGCCGCTGCCTCCAACATCCGGCGTTGGACGTCATTGGCCTTCTCCGTGGTTTCAAGGCGTCCTGCCAGGCGACCGACGCGTTCGCCGGAGCGCCGGGCAGACAAAAGAAATAGGGCAACGGCGACGGCGATGGCACCGTAGCGCAAAGTGGCCCGCATCCATGGGCTGGCTGCGATCCTGCTGAGCAAGACGGCGATCACCGTCGCCCCCGGCGCCAGTCGTCGAGGCGGGCGTAGATCGTGATCGCGATCCCACCGAGCGCCACGGCGATGAACACCCAGCGGAGCGTATCGAGGTACGGGACCAGCGGCAGGATGGCGGTCTGCGTCTCGGTCAGCACCTGCTGCGCCACCTCCACGCCGGCTGCGCCCAGCGTCGCGACGCCCGCTGCGCCGCCGGCCCTCATGGTCCGGCTCTCAGCCAGAACCTTTCGCGCAGGCGGCGTTTCTTCGGCGAAGGCAGTCGCCCTGATCGGGAACCGCTCGCCCCACTGGCGCGCGGGGCCGAGGTCGACATGGATGAATCCCCAGCGCGGATAGAAGCCGAAGCCGAGGAACCCGACCTCCTGTGCCGCCGCCTCGAATGCCGCAGGGTCGTGGTTCGCCATGGCGATGTCGAAGGCGGCGCCGTCGAGGTGCTTCGACCGAGTGGCGCCGCCGACAGCGCGGTTGTGCTCGGGGCTGCGATAGGCGGAACGCACGATCAGCGGCTTGCCCAGCCGGTCGCGGAGGGCCTGCAGCTTGTCGAGCGCCGGTTCGTTGACGAGCAGCTTGCCGGTGCCCCGACAGGCAATTTCAGCGGGCGAAAAGTTCGGCCAGCGCCAGGTGCGCTCGGGCACGTTGCGCCAATGGCGGTGGAAGGTCGTGGTCATGGGGGTCCTCCAAAACGAAAAAACCCGCCTCGAGGGCGGGTACGGTTGGGGCGATCGATGGGTGGTGAGCGGCTACGGACCGCCGCCGAAGATCTTCAGCTTGATGGCGATGCCCGCCAACAGCGCCAGCATGACGCCGGTGGTGATCATGCGCACGGCGGTTTGCATCGCGGTGCGACGCACCAGCCGGATACAGTCGAGCAAGGAGCGCAGGTCACGGATATCGAGCGCTGCCTCGTGGCCGTCCAGGCCGACGTCCGCGAGGGCCCGCTTTGCGCCTTCCTCGGCGGCGCGCGCGAGCATCGCCTCGAACTCGTGCTCTGACAAATCATACCGATTTCTCGCGTTTGGATCAGGCGGCATGGGGTGCCTCCCTTGTCAGCTCTGGTCGGCGCGGGCGCTCGCGGTGATCTCGATGGCCTTTCGCCGCCCGATTTCCTTGACCCCCGTGATGTTGTAATCGCGCCCCTCGCAGATGACGCGATCGAGCGGGCTGATGTCAGCGGCGAAGCTGGACCACCGCAGACGCAGGCGGGATGTCACAGTCGCCTGCACCTGGGCGGCGTGCCATTTCTCACTGTCGCTGACATGGGTGAGCTGGACCCAGACCGGATCGCCATGATCCTCCCAGCTCTGGACCGTTCCGAACCCGTCATCGATTTCGACATAGCGGCGGAACTGCGCCCGGCGATCATACCTTCCGGCCATCATGGCTCAAACCCGCTGCAGCCGCGACGGCGCGATCAGCGCATCGACCGCCATGGGCAAAGCGGCGCCTGCCGCACCGATCGTGACCGCCTCGCGATTGTCATACCAGTGGGCGATGAGCAGCAGAATTGCCTGACGCAGCGTGGCAGGCACATCCTGCGGCGCACCATAGCCCGCGGTGAAGGAAATCACCGCAGACCGCCCCCAGCCCTGCAGCGGGATCAGGACGGGACGCTGCCCGCACATCTCGCGCCGGTAGGGCACGTCCTCAGCGTCACCATCCGCAAATTTCGCCTCATCGATCACCGTGTCCGGAAACGGCAAATGCACTGGTCCGGCCAAAGCGTCGACATTCATCTGCCAGCTTTGGGTCACCAGGCACCGCCCAAGCAGACCCGCCGGCCCATCGAGCAGCGAGGTGGCCGCATCGATATAGTGCTGGATCAGCACATCCTCCTCATTGTGATCGACGCGGATTTGCGCCCTTGCCTCACTCAGCGTAATCGGGGCCTCCGCTGGGGCTGTGGTGCGAACAAGGGTGGTCATCAGCAACCTCCGCAAAAGAACGCGGGCGACCATCGCCGCCCGCGCGTCAGCATCAGGCCTGCGCCGTCTGTGGGTTGATCTGGCCGTGACCCCGGATCACGACGCCTGCAATCGGCGTGCCCGTGCCATGGGTGCCCGAGAATGCGGCCAAGAGTTTCAGGTAGCGTTTGCCGCCGACATAGCCGAAGCGATAGACGCCAGCTTGGGCATGCGCCGCCACCAGCGCCTTGATCACCCCGCCGCTGCCGATTTCCTCGACACCGAGTACATCAACCTCGGTGACCGGTTCATAGCTTGCGTCCTCTTCGGAGTGCGTCAGCTTGAACTCGATCTTGTTGCTGGACGTGAACGTGATGCCGCCCGCGCCGATCGCGAGTACGATTTCAGCGGCATCAAACCCGCGTAGGTCGATTGCAGCGGGCGTGTTGTCGGCCGCGAGCGTGGCCGCATCAATGGCCGAAGCCACCGAGAGATCAGAATGCATGTCCTTCATCGGAGTGTCCTTTCAGGAATGGAGGGATGGTGCGGGCGAGTGGATCCCCGCCCGCAAGGGCTCAGGAGGCCGCGATCTTCAGCAGCTTGATCGCCTCGAAGTTCTGCACCCCGCCGCCGACCCGCTTGGTGGTGTAGAAATGCACGTAAGGCTTGTTGGTATAGGGATCGCGCAGCACTCGAACGCCGAAGCGATCAACGATCAGATAGCCACGGCGGAAGTCGCCAAAAGCCACCGGGAACGCCCCCGCCGCCACATCCGGCATGTTGTCGTCGTCGGTGATCGGATAGCCCAGCAGCGTCGCGGGCTGGCCCGCCTGCACCGGGGGCTGCCACAGATAGAGCTCCTCGGTCTTGGATTTCAGCTTGCGCACCGTCGCCTGCAGCGACTTGTTCATGAGGAAACGGGCGTTTTGCCGATACCCCTGCTTGATCGAGTAAATCAGATCGATCAACGCATCGACGCCATTGTGGCTACTGTCGGTCAAGGCCGCGGCCACACCGGAGGCAGTATAGCCGATCTTGCCCCAGGACTGGGAGGCGTTGGCCACCGTGTCATAGGAGAGCAGACCGCGGGGCTGGTTGACCCCGTCGCCGCTGATGAAGGCCGCACCCTCGGCTTCGGCAAAAGCGGTCGAGACCTCCTCAGCCAGCCAGGCCGCGATATCGACCCGGGCATCATCAAGCAATGTCTGGGTTGCCGCCGGATTGGCATAGATCTCCATGGCAGGAAACGACAGTTCCGCCAACGTCGGAGTTGCGGTGTCCGGGCGCGCCTGGCGCTCCCCGACCCAGCCTGCTCCGGCACCGCCCTGGTTCACCAGTTTCTTGTAACTGGCCGCCGAGACCGACATGACGCTGGCAATGGAGCGCATGGCCGAAACCGTGCCCAGCACCCGATCGATGGTCTGCTCCATCTGATCAGGCACGACATAGCCACCGTCCGGGTCGCTGTCGGTGCGCAGCGCGGCCTTCATCTCAAGCTCGCGCAAGCCCTCCTCGGTGCCACGCCGGAAGAACTGGTTGAAGGCGCGGGCATGGTCGCGCGCCTCGGTCGAGACCGCCGGGCCGTCACCAGCGCCGCCGAGCCTGGCCGCCGCCAGCTGGGCATTGGTGTCATCCAGCGCCGTCTGCAGCTTGCCGATCTCGGCATTGATGCGCTCGACCTTCTCGGCCTGCACAACGTCGGCGAATTTGGCGTTGATGCCTTCCAGTTCTTCTTGGTGTTCAGTCTTGAACGCGGCAAAGGCCTTGTTCAACTCGGTGACGATGGATTTCGCATCGCCGCTCTCTGCGCGCACGCGCACGGCCCCGCGGATGCGGGGTTTGGTCATGTCGGTCATGACAGCCTCCTAGGCTTGAAGTGTGTCGAGAAGCTGCCGCAGGGCAGCAGGGTCAAAGCCAGCGTCATGCGTGGCAGGTTCGGCAGCGTTGCGCGTGCCGGTAATCTGTTTCAGCATCATACGCCGCTCGCTGCGGGGGATGCCTTGTTGTGCCAGTGCCGCGTCAATGCGGCGCTTGGCGAGGATGTCGGGACGCACCTGCGCAGAAACATCCGAGGCTGCGTCGGTTTCGCCCGCGATGATATCCGCCAGCCCCGCAGCCACCGCTTCTTGCGCCGTCAGGAAGGTTTCGGCATCCAAAAGTGCCGCGATCTCGGCGCGCGTCTTGCCGCTGCGCGCCGCATAAATATCCGCCAGCGCGCCATCGAAACGCTCGAACAGCGTCGCAGCCTCGGCCATGTCGTGGCGATTGCCGATCACCACGCCCCACGCATTGTGCAGCATTAAAAAGCTGCTCGGCGCCATGCGGATATGATCGCCTGCCATAGCAATGATCGAGGCCGCCGAGGCGGCAATGCCCAGTACCTCGATGCTCACCTCGGCCGGATGCGCGCGCAGCAGGTTGTAAATGGCGATGCCTTCAAACATGTCCCCACCCGGCGAGTTGATCTGCACGGTGACGTCGCGATTGCCGATCGCGCGCAGCGCCGCCGCGATCCGTTTCGCGCTCACGCCACCGCCAATGCCGTCGTCGCCGATGATATCGAGCATCATGATCGTGGTGTTGTCGCTGGCCGTCGTTGGGCTCGGCATGTCAGCCCATTTTGCCAGCGCATCGGACGGCGTATCAAACTGATAGGTGGCGGGGCGTTGAAAGTCCGGTCCAGCCGGGAGGTCACGCAGACTCATCGGTATGCCTTTCGGTTGCTAGCAAAATTCAGGCTGGACGACAGTTAGACAGGCGGAAGCCCGCCATTTTCGCCGCATTTATAGCCTAGTGATGTTCGGCCGGGCTGACTCCTACCCCCCTCGGCACTATCTATTCGAAAACGCTTGAGCGGAGTGAACTATGAGACTTTCCCGAACACTGGCCGTAATGGCGATTGCAGCCACATCGGTGGCCGCCATGCCTGCTTTGGCAGATCCGGGTCACGGCAAGGGCAAGGCGCGCGGCAACCACCACCGCGGATTTGCAGGACATTGTCCGCCAGGCCTTGCAAAGAAGAACCCGCCTTGCGTACCCCCTGGCCAAGCACGCAAGTCTTATGATCATCATTACGGCTCCAGGATCGGGGACATCCTTCGAATTGGTGATTATGTGGTTATTCGCGACCTCCGCAGACTCAATCTCGAGCCGCGCGACGATTGGCGGTATTATCGCGATGGCGATCGCGTCTACCGGGTTGATCGCGATACCAGAAAGATCCTCTCCGTCATCAACCTGATCGACGCCTTCACGAACTGAAACGGTCCCCCCGGCCATTGGGCGAGCCCCTGTGAAATGAATGTCAGGAGTCGGCCTCATCCTGCTCGGCGGGTGCAGTGGCTTCGTCTTCCACTTCCTCGGCATTCGCGGTCATGTTAGGCGGCGGATAGTAAACATCCCCACCATCACGCGGGTTTTGATCTTCCAGCGCCCGGATCTCGTTGGGGCTGTAAACGCCCCATTGCAGGCCTTTGACATAAGCCTCCCAGCGAGCCTTGATGTCGCCCTTGACCAGCGCCGCGCGGTTGAACCGGGCATAGAGCGTATCGTCAGCGCCAATCAGGTCGCGATCGATCGCCTCCTCCCACATCGTCAGGTGATCCTCGAGCGTATAGGCGACAAAGCCGATCGACTGCTGCTCGATGCCGGTGCCCCAGCTGGTGGACTTCTCGGTGTCGCCGATCATATGCGGCGGCACCCCGAAGAACATGGCGATGTCGGTGCGGCTGAACTTGCGGCTCTCGATCCATTGCGCGTCTTCGGCCGTCATGGCGATGCGGTCATACTCCATGCCTTCCTCGAGGATCAGGTTCTTGCCGTCCTGCTCGCCACCGGCGCGGAACGCCTCGAGCCCGGCCTTGAGATTGGCCACCGCCTCGGGGCCAAGCTTTTGCGGGTGTTTCAGCACACCGCTGACTCGCGCACCGTTGCGGAACGTGGTGGCCCCATGATCCTCCATCGCCAGCGCCAGACCGATCGTCTCGCGCGCATAGGCAATGGCCGAGACCCCGTGCACCCCGTCCAGCGTCAGCCCCACCAGGTGCAGCACCTCGGCCTGCCCCAGCGACACAAGGCGCCCGTCCGCCCGCGTATAGACATAGGCCAGCGCCAAGTCGTCGCCCTGCGTGACCGCGAC
The DNA here is from genome assembly GCF_019599045.1 of Roseovarius sp. SCSIO 43702. NCBI lineage: Bacteria > Pseudomonadati > Pseudomonadota > Alphaproteobacteria > Rhodobacterales > Roseobacteraceae > Roseovarius > Roseovarius sp. SCSIO 43702. The sequence goes on along the minus strand of NZ_CP080623.1, from coordinate 1,445,079 downwards.
CCGGTCTGGATGCAGCGGGATCAATGCACGAACCTCGCCGCGTGAACGCACGATCATCGCATAGCCATTGCCGCGCAGCAGCAGATGCGCCTGCATCATGCGGCGAAACTGCGATGGTGTTTGCCAGCGATTGGGCCTTCGCCGCAGCAGCTGCCAGATCGGGGCATCCGAGGCATCCTCGCGGGTCCGGGCATCGACCCGGCGCTTGATATGCAAGGGCAGCGTTGCCACCGCGCCGGAAATGATGCGCACGCAGGCATAGACGGCCGCCACCCGCATGGCACTGTCCGGCGTTACCGACGCGCCAGAGGCGCTCAGTGCCCCGGCGCGCAGCGCCGCGTCCAGCTCGCTTGCGGTCGTGATGGCCAGACCACTAGCTGCGTCCTGGACAGAGGCACGCGGCGACGCGGCCGCAGGCGATTTGCCTGCAAACAAGCGGGACCAGAAAGACATGGGGCGTTGCTCCTAAAGGATCAGGATGCCGCGATTGTCATAGACCGAGCGGCCGGCATTGATGTCGCGCAGCAGCGCGCGCCCCAGGGCGTTGCAGGTGGCGACGATGCCATCGATACGCTCGCTGGAGCGCTCCTTATCCGGCTTGATATTGCCCGCCGGATCGTGGCGCACGGCAACATTGGAGGCATTCCAGCGCAGCACCGGATGGCCGCCATGCCAGAGCATGCGCGACACCGACAGCCGCTCCAGTTCTGCCGTCGGTGCGGCCATGCTCAAAAAGCCCTGTCCAAACTGCACCAGGTTCAGCCCCTCATCTTGTAGATGCTGGACGATCTCGCCTGCGAAGGTGCGGTCATAGGCCAGCTCGCGCAGATCAAAGCGCGCAGAGAGATCGATGATCTCTGCCTCGACGAAGGCGAAATCAGTGGCATTGCCAGGGGTGGCGGTCAGGAAGCCTTGGTCGCGCCATGTGGCGTAAGGCACCCGATCGCGCTTACCCCGGCGCAGAATATCCTCCTCCGGCACCCAGAACCGGCAGAGAGTGATCCATTTATCCGCCAAGGCCCCGAGGGCCGGATCCCCGGTGGGCGGGAACAACAGCACAAAGGCCGAGAGATCATTGACCCGCGCCAGATCCAACCCACCATAGCATTCGCGCCCCGCCAGCTTTTGCTCCAAGTCTGCAAGGTCATCGCGCACCACCTGCCAATCGGTCACGGTGGGTGGGCCGCCCTCGGCCCAGACATCCATGTCGAGCCAGCGGGTGACCTGTTCGGTCCATTCATTCAGCCGCAGACGCCGGATCGCGTTCTGCTGGGCGGGCATTTCGCGCGCCTCGTCGATCTGGCGCTTCAGATCCTCCATCTTCACCGTCACGCCGAGGCTCGGGTTGGCCTTCACCCAGACTCTCTCATCGGTCCAGTTATCGCCCTCATCGATGGTGGCGATATAGGCAAACCAGCTGTCGGCCGTCTCATGCGGCACCGTGCCCTCCAGCGCCTTGACCGAGAACTCGTGATGCTGGCGGCAGACCGAGTGGCGGTCGTAGCCCGCCGTGGTGATCTCGACGATCAGCGGCTGACGCCGTGCACCGGTGGCGGTGTTGAGCTTCTGGATGATCTCCGGCCCGGGATGCTCATGCACCTCGTCCACCGCGGCCAGATGCACGTTGAGCCCGTCCATCTTGCTGGCATCCGCCGAGAGCGGCCGGAACCAGGACGCGGTCGGCAGCACCGCGAGATTGTTGACCGTCCTTGTCACCCGGCTTGAGAGCGCCGGGCTAGCCGCAACCATGCGCTCGGCCTCACCGAACACGATCCGCGCCTGATCGCGGGTGGTGGCAGCGGCATAGACATGGGCGCCCGGCTCCCCATCGGCCACCAGCGCATAGAGCGCGATACCCGCCAACAGGGCCGATTTACCGTTCTTGCGGGCGACCTCGACATAGGCGGTGCGGAACCGGCGCAGGCCAGACTTGCGCTTCCAGCCGAACATCGATCCCACCACAAACTCCTGCCAGGGCTGCAGCACGAAGGGCTCGCCCGCCCATTCCCCGGTCGAGTGGCGCAGATGGCTGAAGAACTCGATCGCGTGTAACGCGGCCGCGCTGTCCCAGAGGAGACCACGCGCCGCGCCAGATTTGAGATCGGCCAAGTGGCGTGCGCAGGAGAGCTGTACCAGCCGCCCCGCGATGATCTTGCCGCCAACCACACCGCGCGCATACGCGTTAACCGGGCAGACCGGGCGCTTTGCTTTAGGATTTTTGGCCACGGTTCAGATAATCCTCAAACGGATCACGCGTCTCGGCAGGTTCCGCCATGCGCACCCGCGTCCGACTGGACGGCGTAAGCCCGAATTCGCTCTCGATCTGGCCCATTTGCGCCATGCATCGGTTGGCCACAGCCAGAAACGGGTTCTGGATGATGTTGCCCGCAACGGTCTTGACCACCGGACCGCGGCGTTTTACCTCCTCTTCGGCCTCAAGCCAGCGCCGCCAAACCACGACGTAGCGGGCCAGCGCGCTCACATCGAGTTCGCTCATTACCCCATGCCGGGCCAGCAGCGCGGCCATTTCGGTGAACTTTGCCGCAGCCGCTTCATCAAGATGATCGGGCGGTGGCGGTGTTGCTACCTCTGGCCTTGGCTCGTCAGGGTTCATCCGATGCGGTCGCGCCGTTCCCTTGACCAGTTTCAGCTGTGTCGGCAGCGGTTTACGGCCCGCCATGTCAGGTCTCCATAGGTATCAGATCCTTTCGCTGTGGATCCGGATTGTCTCGAATACACGCCGGAGCGCAAAGGACCGGGCAATGCTCACCAGCGTGAACACTCCGCCCATCTGCAGGTTCTGCGCCAGCGTCGTGTGCAACCCGAAGATCGGGAAGATCAGGATCTGCGTCACGACCGCGAAGCCGTAGCCGACGATGACATTGGCGATGGCCTCGACCAAGGACATGGCGCGCGATTGCTTCATACCGCGGCCTTCCGCTTGCGGCTGGGCTTCTGCGCGGCTGGCTTGTCCTGCGTTATTTTGGCGGGCGCGTTTCTGTCCCCCAGCCGCTCCGCCTGCACCTCGACAAAGGTCCGGCCATCGCCTTCGAGGATTGCCTCGCGCCCAGTCTCAGCCTGCCAACGCTCAATGCAGACATCGATATAGGCCGGGCTGATCTCCATCGCATTCACGCGTCGGTTGTTGGCCTCGCCCGCCATGATCTGCGAGCCGGAGCCTGCGAAGGGCTCATAGCAGAGGCCGCCCCGCGCCACATGCTGGCGCATCGGGATCCCGAACGCATCCAGCGGTTTCGGCGTCGGATGGTCCGGCCGCTCCTCCTTGGTGAAGCTGGGCATCTCCCAGGTCGAGGCCAGCGTTTCATCGGCCACCTTGGGCGGTCGGTTCGGGCGGCGCCAGCCCATCAGGCAGGGCTCGTGCCTCCAGAGATAGTGCGAGCGGGTCAGCACCCCGCGCTCTTTTACCCAGATGATCTGCTGATGGACAAAGGCCCCGGCTTTCTCCCAGCATTCCTCGAGCATCGCTTGGCGGCGCGAGGCGTGCCAGCAATACCAGGCGGCGTCCTCGGTGACGGCCTCGGTCACGGCCGCTGCGATGAAACCGTCATAGAGATCGGCGCCTTGGCTGCTATCGTCCCATGTGGTGCCGTAAGACTGCGACCAATCCTTGTTGCGTGTCGGGTGGTTCGAGCCGTCGTAATCCACCAGATAGGGCGGATCTGTCGCGAACAGGATGGCCCGTTCGCCGTTCATAAGGCGGCGCACATCCGTCTCGCTTGTGCTGTCGCCGCAAAGCAGCCGATGGTCCCCAAGCACCCAGAGATCGCCCGTGCGCGAGACCGGATTGCGCGGCGGCTCCGGGATCACGCTCGGCGCGGTTGAGGCGTCGTCCTCGTCCGTCCCCGACAGAAGCCGGTCGAGTTCGCCGTCCTCGAACCCCATGATCCCGAGATCGAACCCGGCCTCTTTCAGATCGCTGAGTTCCAGCGCCAGCAGGCTTTCATCCCAGCCGGCATTCAGCGCGATGCGGTTATCCGCCAGCACCAGCGCCCGGCGCTGGCTCTCGGACAAGCCGATCAACACAATGCTCGGCACGGTCTCCATCCCAAGCAAGCGCGCCGCCAGCACCCGGCCATGGCCCGCGATCAGCGTGCCGTCCTCCGCAATCAGCACCGGGTTGGTGAACCCGAACTCCCGGATCGAGCCCGCGATCTCGGCAAGCTGTGCCTCGGAATGCGTGCGGGCGTTGCGCGCATAGGGCACGAGATCATCGAGCGCGCGGTATTCAATGGCCAGTTCGCAATCGGACACGGCTGTGTTTCCTTGTTTCATGGGCCGCTACCCCCCCCTCGCCATTTTGGCCACGGATACAGAAAGCTTGGCGCCCGGTTTTGTAATCAAACCGCCCAGAGATTTGCCCCCCGGGGGAGGTGGCCGGCGTCAGCGCCGCTTGTTGCCGAAGCCGCCATCCTCGGCGGCGGTCTTGCGACTGTGACAGCTGGCACAGAGCGGCTGCCATCCGTCCTGGTCCCAGAACCGATCCAGATCACCGCGGTGCGGGATGACATGATCGACGGTGTTGGCGGCGCTCACGCGCCCCTGGCGCCGGCATTCGGCGCAGAGCGGATGCTGGGCCAGGAAGAGTTTCCGGGCACGCTTCCAGCGGGTGGATGCGTAAAGCGCAAGCACAGCCGGATCGCGCTTGCGGGCGTAATCCCGGTCGGCCTCACGTTTGTCGCGTCGCCCCGCCGGGCGATGGATGGGCGTGCGAACAGCCATGGTGCCTCGCGGGAACGAAAGGGATGGAAAACGACCGGGGCGTTCTTGACGCTCGTCTCCCGATCATATCCTGTTTATAGCACCAATCTGTTGCATGTGTCGAACACAAAAGTGTTGCAACACTTTGGAATCACGCTGCATTCAGCCGCGCCGCGATCTTGGTGAGCGCCAGCTGCCAGCGCCGCCACGCGGTGGTGCGATCGCATCCCAGCTCGCCGCTGATCTGTTTCCACGGCACGCGGGCCGCGCGAGACCAAATCAGCTTGCGCTCGGCCTCCTCGATCCAGAGCACCCAATCGAAGGTTCGCTCGAGCCGCGTGATGGCAGAGGGTGATGGCCTGACCCGCATGGGCTGCGGCTCCATTGCCGCGATTTCGCGGCTGGTCCGCACGATATTGGGCCAGGCGCTGAAGTAGCCCTGCACCTTCACCGGCGGCAGCTTGCGCAGGGTGCGGAACGCCTCCTCGAAATGATCAGCGACGTCATCAGCGGTCCAGGACTCCTGCCGTCTCATGCGACACCTCCCCGGGTTTCAATCGCCCAGAGCAGGATGGCGATCGCGTCAGCCTCATTATCGTCGACGGGGTTAAACCCTCGGTCCCGGGTGGCGGCGATCATGGCGTCCTTGTTGGCGTTGCCCTTTCCGGTGGCGAACCGCTTGATGGTGCCGACCGGCACGCCCTCGTAGGGCACGCCACGCAACTCGGCCCACGCGGTCAGCGTGGCCATCAGACCGCCATAGACGTGGGCCGCGTCGGTCCCGGCATGGCGGCGCACTTCCTCAAACCAGATGGCCTCGATCGGCCCGGACAGTCGGTCAATCTCGCTCAGCCAGTTTGTGAGCCTCAGATACCGCATGCCACCGCCGTCGAAGCGACCAGGGCGGAACGACACGGTGCCGCTCGTGATCAGACCGTCATGGCCATGCAGCGCCCACCCGGTGGTGGTGCCGAGGTCGAGGGCGAGGATGACAGGCACGCCAGGGAACGGGGCGCTCATGGGGGTCGGGTTGAGAGATGCGTGGGCCATGATGGGCTCCTTTCCGGGTTGGTGCTCGATGGGGTGATGGGCGGGGCGTGCGGGGCTCATGGATCGAGCTCCCTCAGCCAATCGGGGACGGGTGAACCTCGGGAACCTGCCGCAGGAGGTTCACAAGGAGGTTCACACTGACAAGGCTCTGAATTCGCAGGGCTTTGTGAACCTCGCGAACCTTGTGAACCTTTTCCGGCATCATCCTTCGCATGTGCGTGTGCGCGCGCGTGCGTAAGGGTTGGGAGAGGTTCACAAGGTTCACAAGGTTCACATTTGCCAGTCCGATCAAAGGTTTGATCGTGTGAACCTCGGTTTTGGAGGTTCACACCCGCGCTCGGAGGTTCACACGTATCAGACCCTCGCGAGCCCGATTGCGGACGCGACGGTTGCTCCGAGACCTTCAGCTGCCATTTGACCGCCCTCCGAAACGTGCCCGCCTGCGCCAGCCTGAGCGTCAGATCGCTCACCTTGAACACGCGATCCCGCATCTTCTTGATGGCGATCCCGAAGCTGGTCTTCTGCGCGCGGTCCGTGTGGCCGGTAATGGGGGGCGCAGGATCGCAGAACAGGGCCACGTCGAAGAGGTCGGCCGCGCCCACCTCGGCGGTCCCGAACCGGTCCCACCAGGCGGCGATGAAGGCGCTCCAGCCCGCGCCCTCGCTGTCGGAGGCTTCCATCATGTCCTCGAGATTGCCGAGGAAGCCGGGAATGCCGGCGGTCTCGAGCACGCCGCCGATCACTTGGGCCCAGTTCTCATAGGAGCCGATGGTCTTGCTGCCCCGCGGCTTTCCTGCGGCGACCCAGGCCTGACAGAGCGTCAGGCAGGCGACGACCAGCCGGGGGCGGTTAGCACGCACCCATGTCATCAGATCGGGATGGCGGAAGCCGGTACGCTGCCAGGGGCGCTCCTCGTGAGGATCGAGCCGAATGCGCACCAGTCGGCGAGCCATCTCATTGGAGAACTCGGGATTGTTGCCGGTCGCGATCCAGAGACAGCGGATCGGCAGCCGGGTCATTTCCGAGGCGCCCAGAACACGATCCTCCCAGAAGGGAGCCGTCAGCGCGGCCGCGACGGCCGAGCTGTCAAGCTTGGCGCGCAGGTTGTCGATCAGGATGATCGAAGGGATCTGGCGCAGCTTGGCGGTGACGCGCTTGCGCCATTCCTCGTCATCGCGCCCCTCGGTCATCACGCTGGCACCCGTGCCGGTGAGTATCGTGGCCACGGCATCGACCATCAGCGTGGCTCCGGTGCCGGGCGTCGGCTTTTCGATGAGGTGCAGCGGTGTCGGCCCGTCGATCATGCCGCGCAGGAAGCCGAGCAGCAGGAGCGCCACCACATGGGCGCGCTCGGCCTCGCTGGTGAACGGGAAATCGCCAAAGAGGTCCTCGCAGATCAGGGTGCGCGCCGCGTCGATCTCCGCCTGTGAGGGCTTGGCCGGGATGTTCGGAACGCTGAACCCCGGTGCCGGAATGTAGAGCAGCCGAGCATCAGGGTGGTAGCCGGGCGTCGTGATCAGCGTGCCGGAGCGGCCGAAGACCGGCGTGTTGACGATGCCTGTCAGCACCGGCAGTGCCGGGTCGGGCGTCGCGAGGACCGACTTGACCACCGGCAAGGGGGGCGGCGCCGGCAGCAGTTCACCCTTGGCATTCTCGCGGACCCAGTGGGCGAGCCGCGCCAGCATGTGGCGCAGGCGTTCCTCATTGAGCATGGTAGCCACCGGGCGGCCCTCATCGTCCGGGACGACCCATGTAGGCAGCCCGGCGAAGCGAAACACCCATGGCGTGCGGTTCGAGGCCATGAGTACGCTCCAGACCTGTGCCACCGCGCGCCCCAGATCACCCTCGTCGGCCCGCAAGGTCGGAACGGTCTCGCCTGAGCCCTGATAGTTGAGCGGACGATGCTGGCCGGTCTGAAGGACGGTATCGGCCTCGGTGCTGGCCTCCGCATCGGCGATCAGCGCCGCGACGGCAGCGGGACCGTCGCTGAGCAGCAGGTCATTAAAGTCCTGGCCTTCTTCGGGCGGTATGGCGATGGCGACATCAAGCCCTTGCGCGCGCAGGCGGCGGGCGCAGGCTTCGGCGGCCCGCAGTCCTGCCCCGGATGCATCATGATCGGCTAGGATCAGCACCCGCTGCGCCGCGGGCGGGAGATCGATCTGTTCGAGGCCGGAGGTGGAAAGCGTCGCCCAGACCGGCAGATCGGGACAGGCGGTCATGACCGCGAGCCCGGTCTCGATACCTTCTGACAGCGCCAGCCGGTCACCGGTCCCGAGCGGTGCGAGCCGCACGGCACCGCCGGCGATGCGCCCGAGCATCATCTTGGGGTTCGAGACCGGCGCCTTGCGCACTTCGTTGTCGTCTTCAACGATGTAGGTGCGGTGCAGCCCGATCACCTCGCCGCTGCGATCGCGCACCTGCCCGAGCAGCGCGGCATAGCCCGTCTTCGTCGCCCAATGCGCCAGATCGGGATGAAACAGCAGATCGGCTTCGGCAGGCGCCGTAAGGGCACGACCTGCGAGATAGGCCGCGGCGGGCGTGCCCGCGATCGGCTCGGCTCTGGACAGAATATGCGCGATATCCTGTCTGGCGTCGCGCTTCGGCGTCGGCGGTGTCGCTGGTGCGCGCCGCTCGGGCGCGCCGGGCGTGACGCCGGCGATCTCGGCGGCCCGCGCGATCAACGCACGGCCGTCGAGCCCGGTCGCCTCCTTGATTGCGCTGATAGGCCCGCCGCCCTGGTTGCCGTCGAAATCGATCCAGTCGCCGGCATGCGCGCCGCGCAGCGTGATGACGCAGGAACCGGTGTTCCGGGGCGCGTCGCCCCGGATATTGGCGAGGCGCCACTCGTCGCCGGAGCGGCGGCCGCGCGGGAAGAGGTCGGGCACCCAGTGCGCGGCAGTCTCGCGCAGGCGCTCGACGATCAGGTCGAGATCGTAACGCGGCGCCTCAAGGCCAGGCGGGAGGGTGTCGTTGAGGTCAAGCAAGGATCACCAGCCCCCGCTCGGCCCGCGTGATCGCGGTGTAGAGCCAGCGGTTCCTGTCGGCCGCCGAGCGGCCGAAGCCATCGTCGAAGACGACCACGTTCTCCCATTGCGAGCCCTGCGCCTTGTGGCAGGTGATGGCGTAGCCCCAGCTGCTCTCGATCAGGCCGCGCTTGATCTGCCATTCGCGGCGCCCGCGCTCGGGGTCGTAGGCGATGTGGTCGGCGTATTCGCCGCGCCAGAAGCTCTGCCGCCCGGCGATGGTCTCGCCGTCCTCGGTCTCGACCATGGCGCTGAAGGCGAAGGCGTCGTCAGGGTCCTGGCGCACATCGCTCAGCGTCAGGAACATGCCGTTGATCAGCCCGAGATCATGGCGGTTCTTGAGGCAGATGATCTTCTCGCCGTGGCCTGTCGGATAGTCGGCGTCGAACCCGGCCGCGCGCTTCATGGCGGTGTTCAGCCAGCGCCGCGTCGCGTTGGTGCCGCAAAGCACCTGGCCGCCGCGCAGCATCTGCGCCGGGCCGACATCAAAGCGCGACATCTTCCAGACATGGTCGTCATGCGCGCCCTTGGGGATCGGCGCGCCCTGCCGCGCCAGCGTAGCAAGCCGCAGGATGGCGCTGTCCTCGGCCTGCCGGTGCACCTCGGTCAGCATCACGTCCGGCTCGGCCTCGGTGAAGAAGCCGGCACTCTTGACGGGTGGCAACTGCCCCGGATCGCCCAGCACCAGGATCGGCTTGCCGAAGGCGAGCAGGTCGCGCCCTAGGTCCTCGCCCACCATCGACACCTCGTCGAGGACCAGCAGTTCCGCGTCGCGCAGGATCGACTGCTCGTTGATCAGGAACTTGGGCTGGTGGATGTCCTCGAGCCGCATCTCGAGCTGGGCGATCCGCGTCATGGCGAAGTCTCGCTCGGCCGGCCCCATGCGCGGCAGCTCGCGCCGGAGCGCCGCCAGATCCTCGGTCACCCGCTCGATCTCCTCCGGCGTCGCCTCGGAGACGCGGTAGATCAGACTGTGGATGGTCTGCGCGGGCGTGCCCTTTCGCGTCATGACGAGCGCGGCCTTGCCGGTGAAGGCGCCGAAGAGCACGCCGCCCGGCGCGCCGGGGGTCATCGGCTCAAGCCCCAAAGCCTCGATCGCCATGGCGGTGATCGTGGTCTTGCCGGTCCCGGCATAGCCGAACAGTCGAAAGATCTGCTGGTCGTGCCGCCGCGTCTCGTACCAGTCGCGGATCGCGGCGATGGCGCGGCCTTGGGTATCAGAAAGGATGACGGTCATGCCCGGTCCTCCCAGCAGCGGGTTGCGAAGGGGCAGAACCGGCAGAGGAAGAAGTCGGGGCTGGTCGCGATGCGGGGCAGCAGATCGCCTGCGTCCGCGGCGCGCAGCACGTCGACCGCCTTGTCCGACAGCGCCTGCGCGGCGGCCGGATCGAACGGCACATGCTCGTGGTAGAGCTCGCAGGTGTCCTTGTTCAGCGCGGTGAAAAGCGCGGACCCGAGGCCCATATAGGCCATGTAGATCTGCATCTGGCCGAAGTAGACGGGCTTCGAGAGCTGCACGCCTTTCTTCGCCGTGTCCGACCAGGACGAGGCTTTCAGCGCCTTGTGCTCCCAGAGCAAAGGCCATTCGAGGCCGATCTCCGGGCCGCCGACGATCACGCCGTCCACATGGCCACGAATGCGCCCACCCGCCGTCTCGAAACCGAACTGGCCGCCAGCTTGCGTCTGCGTGCGCAGATCGAACCCGGCCTGCCGGAGCCAGCGGATCGCCAGATCCTCGAAGACATGCCCGGCCGCGAAGATGCGAAGAACGCGCCCCTCGAAATCCTTGCCGGGATCGGGCGGCGTGTGGGTGACCTCGTAGACCAGCCGCCGCGCGCAGGGTTCGCCGATGCGGCTGGCGCCCAGATAGTCGCGCGGGCGCTGCCCCTCGCGTTCGGCCTCCAGCGCGGCATCGATGCGGCCGTTGATCCGCGCGCCGAGGGGTTCCGGTTCAGAGGCGTCGCGGCCATAGACGAAGCCCGATCCGTGGTTGAAATCGACCAGCATCCGCACCCCCTCAGAACGGCACATCGCCGTTGTCGGACTGGCGCTGCATCGAGGCCTGAAAGCCGTCGACGCAGGCCTCGATCACGCGGTCGATGTCCGCGGCCGGGCGGTCGAAGAAGGGCTCCATCAGGCCCATCTCCGTCAGCGCCTCGGCGAGCATCCGGCGGGCCTCCACGATGGCGCGCGTCTCCATGTCGGTCTTGTCGATCATGCCGTGGTTCCTTTTGGCGTTGGCCGAGCCCGCCATCAGGCAAGCCATCGAGCAGAAGCGGTAATGAGGGTGACGGTCCCAGCGCAGGCCGTGGCAGTAGCCGAAGCCCCGGGCCTCGCGGCCGCAGTGAGCGCAGGGCACGCGCCGGGCGAGATCGGCGCGCGAAGGATGGCTCCGCCCGTTCGCGGCTGAAACGCTCCCCCGCCGCCTTTCCGAGACGCCGCTCACCCCATGAGCAGCAGGTCCAGCGTGTCGCGCTCCTCCTTGTCCGGTGCGGCGGTCCGGCGCTCGGAGGACAGCACGATGAACCGGCTGATGGCGTTCGAAGCCATGCATTCCAGATCGCGCCGGGTCAGGCTGGCGATGGGGCGGTCGAGACGCCCGCGCGCCTCGAGCCAGCGTCCCATCGCCCGTGCCGCCTCCGTGGTGACATGCGCCTGCCATTCGTCCGGGCTCACGGGTTCAGCCAGGCCGGGCCGTTGCCGGGTTTGGCGGCGGGCGGGGTCTGGGTGGCGGGCTGGTCGGGAGCCGACGGCGCGCCCCAGGCAGGCGCCGCCGGCGCGGAGGCCGCCTGCGGCTGGCCCCATGCCGGGGTCGCCGGCTGCGTGGCTGCTGCGGCGGGCCGGGGCTTGTTTGACGGCTGCGCGGGCACGGGCTCGCCCGCCATCACCTTCTGCCATTCGGGCGCAGTGGGCAGCACGACATGGTCGAGCTTGTTGGCGTCCTTGTAGGCGGGGTTGCGGCTCGGCTCGATCTGGATCTTGGCCACGAAGCTGATCCCGTCGAGATCGGCGAGCCCGCGCAGCACCCGCTTGGCCTTCGCTGCCTCGCTCATGTCCTCGGGGTTCAGTCCAAGCGCGCTGTCGATCATGGCGCGGAAGGTCGATTTCGAGATCTTCCAGCCAATCGACTGGCCCTGCTCGTCGAGCTTCCCGCCCTGCACGGTGAAGTTCTGCCAGAACTTGCGCCGGGCATGCGGGCCCTCGGCGACTGTGAACTCGGCATCGAGCATCAGCACGTCGCTGCCGGGCTGGTTCGAGGGCTTGAGCAGCCCGCGATCCGCGTCGCTCGATCCGTCGGTACCGCCCTTGCGCAGCGTCATCACCACCTTGGCGAAGGTGCCGTCGGGGATCAGGTCGCCGGACTGCTGCGGCTCCACGTCGTTCATGTCGAAGGTCATGTCGTCATCCTTTCCGGGGTTGGTTGATCTTGGTGAGGAGCGCGCCGAGGTCGGGCGGCTCGGTCATGTCGAGCCGGCCGCTGCGGTCCTTGGCCGGCAGGCCGAACGGATTGCCGGACTGGCAGACGAGGCGGCGCGCATTGCCCTTGTCGGGATCGTGCCGCCAGGTCGGGGGCGCATCGGGGCCCGCACCGGGATCCTGTGTGAACAGGCTCATCGTCAGCACCTGATCGACGATGCCGGGGAGCTCGCGGGCGACCTTTCCGCCGTCCATCTGCGGCTGCCAGGTCACCCGGTTCATGTCGTCGACGACCTTCTCGAGGATGCCGACGAAGATCACGGTGCGGCCGGGCGCATGCTGGAGGTGCTTCAAGAGCCCGATGACCTCGCGCGCCAAGAGCCCGTAAGCGCCGCGCGTGTCCGGTTTGCCGGTGCGTTCCGACAGCGCCTCGGGCCGGGTCTTGGCCCATGCCATGGCTTGGCGTGTCAGGTCGGTGATGCTGTCGACGAAGATGATGCGCTTCGTGTCGATCTTCTCGGCCAGCTCGGGATGCTGCGCCCGCAGATGCGCATGATGCGCCTCCGAGAAATGCTCCTCGGGCTGGGCGGCCGGGTTCGCGCCGCCGATCACGCAGGCGATGTCGACCGCGTCGGCAAAGCGGCGGATCGGGATGCTGTCGCCAGGCCAGTCCTGGACGGACTTGAGGCCCGCCTCCAAGTCGATGCAGAGCGTCTCGGCGGGTGGCAGGGTCTTCAGCAGCGTGGTCTTGCCCGCGCCGCTCGGCCCGAAGAGCGCCATCGTGGTCTTGCCCTGCGCCTCGCGCAGCCGGTCGTCAGCGGAAATGATGCGCAGGCTCATTGATCGCCTCCCTGCGGGACGATCTCGATCTTCAGCGTCCCGGGCCGGACGGTGCGCGCGGGCTCGAAACCGGCGCGGATCGCATCGGGCCAGGCGGCGTATTTGCGCTCGGGCACCTTGAAGGCGATGTCGACATACTGCGCGGGGTCGTCCCCGGCGGCGCGGATGCGCTCGACCATGGCGGCGAGGCGATCCTGATCCCAGTCGACCCGCTTCGGCAGATCGGCGACCACGGTGAAATCACCATCGTCGAAGCGGATCGTGCCGGTGTCCTTGCCCGCCGCCTGCCGCTCCTCGGCGGCGCGGGTGGCGTAGCGGACGATCAGCGCGCCATCGAGGCGAGCCTTCGCGGCCTTGTCACGCTTGATGCGCTCATCGACGTCGCGCTGCAGGATGGCCAGCAGTTCGACGGGCAGCTGGGCGATGTCCTGCAAGCCGAGGCCCGGCAGGTCATCGACGGTGGGGGTGTTCGCGGGGAACGGCATGTAAGGGTCTCCATGATCGGCAAAAAGGGATTGGAAGGCGGTCATCACGCGGCAGCCCGACCACTCGAACCGGTGGCGTGGTCGGGCTGCCCCTGCTCGGCGAGCAGGAGCGCGGACAGCGAGACGGCTGCGGCCTTCGGTTTGGGGCGGGCGACGGCGATGTAGGCGAACTGGTCGGGGCCCGTGCGCTCCTGCACCAGGTGCACGAGGCCCTGTTCGGCCGCCCAGAAGGCGCGCGACCCGAGCCGTGCCAGTTCCGCGCGCTGCTGATCCGGCAAACGGGCGAACATCGGGAAGATGTCGAGAACCAGAAATCCGCGATGGTATTCGAGCCGATCGCCCGGCACGGCCTGCGCCACCCAGGCGCAGAACTTGATCTCGGTGAGCGGTCGGCGGGCGCGGACCGTGATGAAGGGGGTGGTGCCCATGAACATGATCTCCTCCTTTCGCCTCTACTCAGGCCGCCGCGAGATCGTCCCAGGCGGGACCGAGACCGTGGACGGTGAGGACGTGACGGAGATCGGCGAGGCGGCGGTAGAGCGCGGACCGGCTGCCGAAACCCTCGGCCACGAGGGCGGTCACGGGGCGATGCGCCAACGCCGCGCAGAACCGGCGATCCTCGGCCGGAAGCCGCGCGAGAGCTGCCTGCAGGGTGTGGTGCAGTTCGGTGACGGCCGCGGCGCAGCAGGTCTGGCCGTGCCAGGCGGCAAGCCCGTCGTCCTCGGTCAGCGTGTCGCCGACCGGCTCGCGGGTACCGGCCAGCGGAACCTCGAGCGAGAGCAGCGACCCACCCTGCGCATGGCGCTGGCGGTGATGGCGCATCGCGATCCGCGAGGACTGGTTGCGCAGGACGATGTTGGCGAAGGCGCCGATGCTGCCACGCGCGGGGTCGTAGGCGGGCAAGCGGCGCAGCAGATCGACCAGGAGATCCTGACCCAGATCCTCGCGCTCGCAGATCGGCATGCACAGCTTGCGCCGGAGCCGTTGTGCCGCCGCATCGGCATCGTGGATGATGGTTTCAATGTCGTCGGGGGAAAGTTCGATCTGCATCGCTGTGCGCCTCGGTCATCGTTTCTGATGAGCCCAAGGTGCCGGATGCGGTCGCCGCGCAGGTGGGAACGGGGTGGGAAAAAGGTGGGGGTTTGGTGGGGCTTGCGGACCTGAGCGTCAATTTCTCGTGCAGGTCTCCGTAAAAGCCCACAGCCGTCAGCCGAAGGGCAGCACGCTTGGAGCGCATGTGCCTTCGGGGCCTACCTGTCGACAGTGCCACGCAGGTGATGCAACATCGGCTTGCGCTGAACTGGAAATCGAACGCATGAACTTTAAGCCTCCGCCGGTCGACAAGGGACAACCCGGCCTCGACGAATTCCGCAGGAATGCGAAACTATACGAGCTCTCGATCACCAACCGGATGAGCCGAGAGTTCTATCGAGCGGATCTATCGAAGTGGAAAAAGCTCTACGCGACCTTGGCTGCAAAACGAGAGCCGGGAAGCAACGCTGCGATTCACTTCGCATCGCTGTCATCTCTTTGCGGCGATCTGTTGGATCAATATGGGCCCGAGCCACCTCCAAAGAAGCGAGCACCAAAGACGACTACGTCGATCCGGCTGGTGTATCCCGATTTTCCGGATGAAGTAACTCACAGGCTCCATTTTCTGGAAGGGCCTGGGGCGCGACGCCAGCGCGCCAATGACCTCGCGTCGCACGCAGCCTTCGTTTTTCGACAAACCTCCGGCACCGGTCGCGTTCTCGTCTCGGTTGGAACCCGGCAAGATGATACCAGACTGTTCGAGCGGCTGGTCGAGGCAATTGGAGCGGGTCTGTTTGGTGATCCGGCGAAGTCCGGTTTTGATGCGGAGCGCAAAAACCCCCAGTGCGCCAGCAATGCGGTAACCCCGCTGGAAAGGGTCTGGCAGGACAACAACCAGGCGCGCGGATATAGCTGGCAGGCGCGTGCTTTGGGCGATCAGTTCCGTGGCATCGACGGCAAGGGGCTTCCACAAGACCTTCCGGACGTGAAGGACGCGCCCCCGTGGGATCCGGACCCCAAGTGGCAACAAATTCTGAACTTGACGGAAGCGAACCGACTCTCTGACGCCATGGATCTGGTGGAGGCCATCCCAGGGCGTGATCGTGAGGCGCTTTTGGACGAGGTCATATATCTGAAATTCCTGACAGATCGCGAAATTCGAGCTGATGATGTGAGGCTGATCGCTCGCAAGTATGCAACGACGTCGCTCATCGCGGGTCGCCTGCATGACGAGTTTGAGGCATTTGTGGCCTACTTTGACCAGGAGTTGCAGGACGATCCGCCCGTGCTTTCCAAACTGCTTCGATTTGACCCTGACTTTGGCCGGGGGATGATCCCGGTGCCGCCTCCCGCGTCGGACTGGCCAGCATACCGTGCATATCAGGCTCAGTTCATCAACTCTACGGCGCCTCGCGGCCGCATCTTCTCAGTAAACATCGACGTTGGCTTCGCCAATGTTGAGAGCCTGCTCGCAGGGCATATGGCGCTGGCAGAGGACGCGTTCCGCCGAGATCGATCTATACCGGGGATCGGTGCGAGCGGGTGGATTTCCGAACTCGCACTTCTTGACCTTTTCCGTGCGATTTGGCCCAACGCCAAGCACCAATGGCGTCCTTGGTTTCTTGGCCGTCAGTCGATCGACATATACATTCCCGACATAAACTTGGCAGTAGAGTATCAAGGCCAGCAGCATTACGAGCCGGTCGCACTGTTTGGCGGCGAGGAAGGCTTCAAGAACGCACAGGTTCGGGATGAGCGAAAGCGGCTGCTACTGGAGGCGAACAGCGTCCGCCTCCTTGAGTGGCGATATGATGCACCGATATCGAGAAAAGCGCTGATGCTAAAGCTGGCTGAGATTGGGGTATCTTTGCCACTCGAAGAGTGAAGTGGGCTGGCGTCTCAGCCGTCAACCACGATATCCGGAGCGGGGACGCCGAGCCGGTAGCCCCGGTTGCGCACGGTCATGATCAGGGTCTTGCTCTCGGCATCGGTGAACCCGGCAGCCTTGAACGCGTCGCGCAGCTCACGGATCAGATCCTTGGCCTCGCGCGCCGTCGTGCCTTCGACATGGGATCCGGAGGCGACCTGATCGCGCGACAGCGCCTTCTCGAGCAGACGCTCGAACACGGGGAAGATCTGACGCGACAGAATGACGGAGCGACCGTCCCATTGAACCTCGGCCGTTGCCGTTCGCACCCGTAGAACGGGAGCCAGCGGAATGGGATCTAGCGCGGCGACGTCGATTGCGGCGCCGTGGCCATTCGAGGCAGGCGCCAGCACCGCGAGGGTTTCGATCAGATGGAAGCCAGCATCGTGATGTCGCCGAACAGCCCCCGCTGGCAACTCCGGTGCGAGGATTGTAATGTCCGAGTCCTGCGCGGCCAGGCGCAACATTGTGGCCATGCCGTCGCCGGTCAGCGCTGCAGGCTGAAGCGCAAGAAACACCGCCCTTCCCGATGGCGTATCGCCGAGCCGCCAGACGTTCTCCGCGGCGCGTTTCGGTGCTGCGGCGAACCCTGCCGCAGCACCGATCACGGATGCCAGCGCGTCAGCGCCGATGCGAAACACGCGCAAATCGTCCTTGGTGAGATCGATGTCCTGCCGGCGGTCGAGCGGGCACTCAGCACGATATCCATCGCCCGCTTTCCGGATCGGCCGACAGGGGAGCCCGCATTCGCAGGCGTCGCAGACATCCCAATCGGCCAGCGGCGCCTGTTCGACGAGGACACGTTTCGCCAGCAGCCGGTCGAAGACCGGACCGAAGAAGGGCACGGCAAGCTCGCCGGACAGGATTGCGTCGTCGCCAGCCTCACTCAGCCGCGTCAACAACCTCAAAATCGTCTCGGTCATTCATCAGCCCGTTCCGTTCGATCAGCTTCATCACCCGCGCCTCATGCTGGGTGCGGCGGAACTGCACGACGCCCGGGGGCCGCAGCTTGACTGTGACCTGCGGCTGGCGCTTGCCGTCGCCCTTGAACAGGATCCGGAACACGAGCTCGCCCAGCCGCCAAGCGCCGCCGAAAGAGACCGGTGTGCTGCCGAAATGCTGGAGCGCGTCACCGCCGAGATCCCGCGACCGCAGCGTGCGCACCACGCGGGGATACCCCTTCTTGCCGGGCGCCATCAGGTCGGCCGCCGCCTCGATGATCAGCACCTTGTCGATCAGTGGATCGTAGGCTGCATCAAAGGCAAAGCCCGGTCCGGCCAGTTCGACCGGGCGCAGGGTATAGAGGTCCTGCGCATCGTCGCCGTCGAAGAAGCCGGGCCTGTCGAGGATGATCGAGGCGAAGAGTTCCGCGATCTCAGGCTGATGCGCCTTCCTGATGCGGGCCAGCCGCAACATCCCGGTGTTCTCGGAGTATCGCAGCACGGCGTGGGAAATCTGGCGAACGCTGATGACCCGCTCGACCTGGCCCTCGACGACCGGCATGGTCGAGACCATGGAGCCGTGGCTGACCACGAGGTTGATCTCGTCATCGTCGTCGTAGTCGCCCACCCGGCAGAAATCCCCAAGAAAGGCGTCACGAAAGAGCGCGGCAACGGCAGTCCGAAACGCTTCGACCTTCTCCTCCGTCAGATCGATCGCAACGCCACGTTCCCGCCCGGCATATTCATGCAGGCGGTCGGCGGTGAGCATCGCCATGTGGTCGGCGGCCGCGTCGAACAGGTCGGGATGCTCCAGAAAGACCCGGACGGCGATGTGCTTGGGATCATGCGCCTTGTTCGGCGCGTCCTCGTCGCCGGTCTTCATGTCGGGGAACAGATCGACGCCCTGACGGGCAGCCTGCGCCTGGATGATCTCGAGGCCGCGGGCATCGCCAAGTTCCGCGATGCGGTGCAGATCGCCGCGCAGCCCCTCGGGGTAGCTGTCCTCGGCGCCGGTCAGCAGCTTCTCCAGCGCCTCGCGGGCCGCTTCCTCCTCCTGGTCCAGCTGGTCGACAGAGAAGGTCTTGTACTTGCCCTCGTGTCGCGCCAGCAGCGGCTTCATCAGGGCGAGATCAATGGTCTTGAGGAACCGGGGATTCACGAACTTCTTCAAATTGCCGGCCACGACGAATCCCTTTCCTGCAAAACCAGTGTTCTTGCTACGTTCTTTCGTCCGATTCTTCAACCATTGCGGGATCGGCTGGGACGCTTTCCGACATCGACGAGTAGAGGCCAGAGGAGACGACTGCTCCGAGGCCCGCATGAAACGCCCCAATCCCCTCCCGCCCGACCAGATGACGCCCGCAGAACGCCGCGCTGAGCTGTGCGGCCTGCTGGCGCTCGGGCTGGTTCGGTTGCGGATGCGGGAAATGGGCAAAGTATTTGACGATAGTGGAGAACGTTGCCTACACTATCCGCTCGACCAATGCCGTCATGCAACTCCAACGCACCGGAGAAATGCATGAACAAGCCCGATCCCATCCCCGCGCGCCTGGCCGCGCTGAAGACCGCGACCACGCCGGAATTGAAGGCGCAGTGGCGCGACCTGTTCGACAGCGAGCCGCCGCCGTTCAATCGCCGCTACCTGGAAAGCCGCTTGGCCTACCGCATCCAGGAACTCGCCTATGGCGGGCTGAAACCCGAGACGATCCGGCGGCTGGAACGGCTCGGCGAGGAACTGGACGGCGGCGACAGGAAGAAGCGCGGCATGCGCGCCGACCGTGACCGCCCGATCACCGGCACGCGGCTGCTGCGCGAGTGGCAGGGCGTCGAACAGGTCGTCACCGTCACCACCGACGGCTTCGAATGGCAGGGGCGGCCCTACAAGTCGCTGTCGGCAATCGCGCGCGCGATCACCGGCACGCGTTGGAACGGGTGGACCTTCTTCGGGCTGAAGAACCACAGGGGGCGGACATGACGAAGCCGCCGGATAAATCGAAGGTCGTCCGCAAGCTGCGCTGCGCGGTCTACACCCGGAAATCCTCCGAGGAAGGGCTGGAACAGGAGTTCAACTCGCTCCACGCCCAGCGCGAGGCCTGCGAGGCCTACATCGCCAGCCAGCGCTCGGAGGGCTGGGTGCTCGTCCGCGATCAGTATGACGACGGCGGCATCTCCGGCGGCACGCTGGAGCGTCCCGGCCTGCAGCGGCTGCTGGAGGACATCGAGGACGGCCTCGTCGACGTGGTCGTGGTCTACAAGATCGACCGGCTGAGCCGCTCGCTCGCCGACTTCGCCAAGCTGGTCGAGGTCTTCGACCGGAACGGCGTGACATTCGTCTCGGTTACGCAATCGTTCAACACCACCACGTCCATGGGGCGGCTGACACTGAACATCCTGCTCTCGTTCGCCCAGTTCGAACGCGAGGTCACGGCTGAACGCATCCGCGACAAGGTCGCCGCCAGCCGCAAGAAGGGAATTTGGATGGGCGGGGTGCCGCCCTACGGATACCGGGTGGAAAACCGCAAACTGGTGGTCGATGACGAAGCCGCCGAACACGTCCGCTGGATCTTCGCCCGCTTCCTCGAGATCGGCTCGGGAACGGAGCTGGCGCGCGAGGTCGCAAAACGCGGCATTCGCACGCCGCGGGGCAACCGGATCGACAAGAAGTACCTCTACCGGATGCTGAACAACCGCGCCTATATCGGCGAAGCGGTCCACAAGGGCGAGAGCTATCCCGGAGAGCATGACGCGATCATCGATCGCGAAACGTGGGACCGCGTCCACGCTATCCTGCAAGAAAGTCCCCGCAAGCGGGCGATGCGGACCCGAGCCGAGACGCCGGCGCTCCTGAAAGGGCTGCTGTTCGGGCCGGATGGAGCGGCCTTCTCGCCGACGCATACCCGAAAGGGCGACAGGCTCTACCGCTACTATGTCAGCCAGACGGTGCTGAAGCATGGCGCGGGAGCCTGTCCGGTCGGACGAGTGCCCGCGGGCGAGATCGAAGCGGCCGTTATCAACCAGCTCCGGCCCGTGTTCCGCCAGCCCGAGATCGTGGCGGGCACGTGGAAGGCGGCACGCGCCCATGCCGACGATATCACCGAGGCCGATGCGCGCACGGCCCTGCAGCGGCTTGACCCGCTGTGGGACGAACTCTTCCCGGCAGAGCAGGCCCGCATCGTGGCGCTGTTGGTGGAGCGGGTCGACATCGGCGTGGACGGGCTCAACGTGCGCCTGCGCGTCGACGGCCTCGGCGGCCTCGCGCGCGAGATGCTGGCCAACGGCATCGAGGCGGCCGCATGAACCGCAGCACGCCGATCCCGGAGACTGTGACGCTCCATGTCCCGTTCCGTATCATGAAGCGCGGCGGGCGGAAGGAGATGCAGTTGCCAGAAGGCGCCACGCAATCGCGGCGGACCGACAACACGCTCGTCAAGGCGCTGGCCCGCGCGTTCCGCTGGAAGCGGATGCTGGAGACGGGCGAGTTCGCCACTATAGCCGATCTCGCAGAACATGAGCGCATCGCTGCGCCGTACCTGACCCGCACGCTCCGGCTGGCGTCTCTCGCCCCGGACCTGGTGGAAGCGATCCTCGACGGGCGCCAGCCCGGCAACTTGTCGCTCGAGATGCTGCGCAAGCCATTGCCGACTGGTTGGTCAGAGCAGAGGAAGGTGTTGTCATCCGATGGTCACTGCGACAATCCCAAGTGAATCAAGGGATTCACGCGCCGGAGTCCCCGTGTTACGGTGCGAAAAACGAGGCAGGCATGAGCGTACTCTTCACAGTTGGCTACGAGGGCACCGACATTAATCGGTTCGTCAGAACGCTGAAGGCGGCCGGTGTGCGGCAGTTGGCTGACGTCCGTGCGGTCCCCGTCTCCCGCAAGGCGGGGTTCTCGAAAAAGAAGCTCGCGGCGCGCCTCGCCGAAGAGGGCATCGAGTATTTCCATTTCGTCTCCCTCGGAGACCCCAAGCCAGGCCGGGATGCAGCGCGTGCCGGCGAGTTCGACCTGTTCCGGTCGATCTATGGTGCCCACATCCAGACCGAGCCAGCACAAGACGCATTGCGCGACCTCGCCGACACGGTGCAGGCGGCGCCGACCTGCCTCCTCTGTTTCGAGCGCGATCCGGAAACGTGTCACAGGACGATTGTCGCGCACGAGATTTCGGAAGGCGTCGGATTCGACATTTTCAATCTGTTCGCTGACGATCCTGATCGCTATGTCCGTAACGCTGCAAAACTGCCGCGTTTCCATTCTGGTGAAGGCGCTACCGCAGCGTAGTACCTCTCACGGGGAAACGGTCTGCTGCGCCGGGGTGACTGCCCGCGGCGAGTTCAAGCGGCTTTATCCAGTGCGATTCCGCCAGCTTTCCGATGAGTCTGCCTTCAAGCGTTGGAATTGGGTGAATTTCAAGTATCGCAGACCGACACGCGACAATCGTAGCGAAAGCTGCCATGTCGCCGAAGAATCGATCAAGCGGGACGGTTGCATGCCGCGCAAAGATCGAGCCGCCTTCCTTGATCCACTCGTGTCGAAGTCTGTGTCGGAAGCCGCTGAAGCTGGTAGATCCCTGGCTTTGATCCGGCCGAGAAACACGCGCTTCTACTACAAGGCAAAATCGTCTGAGCAGATTGAGGCAGAGCGCGAGACTTATCGGCAGGCCGCAAGCCAGGGCGATTTCTTCGACGAAGAACTGAAGGCGTTGGAGCCAAGCCCCTACGAGTTCCGCTTCAAGTTCGAGGACGGCACTGGTCCGCACGATTATGCGAACGGCGACTGGGAGGCCCATGCCATGTTCTTCTTTGGAAAACGTCGCGAGGGGACAGAGCGTGCAGCGCTCGAGTGGATGAGCACAACGTTCAACGACGAGTACCCGAAGAAGGGCATGCTCTTTTGCGTGGGGAACATGGCGAAACGCCCGCAGACCTGGCAGCTGCTGGGCGTCCTGAGGGTGGACGACACGCGCCAGGATGCGCTTCCCCTGTAGCCGTGAAAACCCAAGGGAAGCCAAAATGCGCGACCTCATCGGTTCCGGAGCGGCTTCGTCTGGCCATTCGACTTGCGGAAGGAGGGCGGCGCAGCTTAGTCTACAGGCGTAAACGGCGGGAATGTCAGCTCAAATCCGGGGCGTCCGGCAATGCCGCCGCCTGCTGTGAAATGAGAGCGACCACGATGACCGCCATGCGCGCGACCCCTCCAGCCTTGTCCGATCTTGGGCCAGCCCGCCCAAGTGTCGCCGCGCGTCGGGGCGCCACGGACCGGGTGGCGTTCGGGCGCGAGTTGGGCATCCTGTTCAGCAAGTATTGAGATAGAAGAGGTTTCAGCGTGTCGCGACTGACGGATCTGATCGCACGGGCGAAGGCGAAGGATCGAGCTCTCGGAGACGAATTGGAGCGTGAATTCAAGGCGCTGGCGTCACGGCGCGCTTTCGGTCTCAACTTCGAACGGCACCGGCCCGAGAGCGTGGAACTGCCAGGTCGGCCGATCCGCCGGGGGGACAAGGTGCGCATCCTGCCGCCGCGCGGGTCCACGGCCAAGGGCGACCCGCGGTTGTGGAAGGTGCTCCGCATCGACGAAACCGACGGCAAGCGCACCGCGCATGTCTCGCTGATCGACGCCGCAGAGCCCGAGACGGCCGATGTCGCAACCGATGACCTGGTCGTGGTCGCGGAGTTTCGCGACTACATCTATCCGGGGCTGGTCAGCACCGGGAAGGTGGAGCGCGGCGGCGACAAGCCCTACCACACCGTGATCAATGGCGAGAACTTCCATGTCCTTGAGGCGCTGACCTATACGCACCGCGGAAAGGTCGATGCAATCTACATCGACCCACCCTACAACACAGGTGCCCGCGACTGGAAATACAACAACGATTACGTTGAAAACGAAGATCTTTATCGTCACTCTAAATGGCTTGCATTTATGGAGAGGCGGTTGAGGATTGCTTCTATCCTCCTCAATCCAGAATCAAGCATTCTGATTGTGACAATCGACGAGAAGGAGGTTTTACGACTGGGCCTTCTCTTGGAGCAGACATTTCCGGACGCAAAGATCCAAATGATCACGACCGTCATCAAGCCTGGCGGAACATCTAGGACCAAAGAGTTTTCAAGGGTTGATGAGTACATCTATTTTGTTTGGGGGTGTCCGCAAACCGTGTTGGGTGGAACTCGGAACTCAGGTATCGCTTACTACCTCGATCCGTCCACGGGCCACATCGAGAGCTCCGGAAAGGCAGATTTTTGCAGGAGGCATCCATATGGTCTGGGTTGCGGTTATGATAGCGCAGACCTCGGGGTTTCCCTCTGCCTCTGCATAGAGGCTTGCCCTCAGATCGTAGTGCCCCGGCTCGGCTGGAGCGACCAGGCGGAAATCGTTCCATCCGCGGCCGATGGGATGAATACCCTCGCGGTCTCGAACGCTTCCGACATACAGGTCTATCCCTGCTCCGAACGGGAAGCCGGTCGCTCGGATGCTGACCGTAAAGGTCTCGCCGGCGGAGACCTGCTCGGGTGCTTCTATCGCGAGCGATGTGGCCTGGACGAGAGCGTAGCGCGCGTGCGCCACGGCGATAAAGACTCCGCCGGAGACAACCACGACACAGAGGGCTCCGAGCGTAAGCACGAACAGCCAGCGAAGCTTCGTCCACAGATTTCGATCATCTGACATTGGTTGGAAATGGGCACCGACAGGCCAACGCAAAAATGCCATGGTCGACTTTTCGGTTGCGTCAGGTCGGATTCTTCTACGACACCCTGATCACGTCCGCGGGTCGTATCCCCGCTAACCGCACCTCCAGCCAACGGATGTAGCCGGACAGGTTCTTCGTAGCCGG
This sequence comes from Roseovarius sp. SCSIO 43702, assembly GCF_019599045.1. NCBI lineage: Bacteria > Pseudomonadati > Pseudomonadota > Alphaproteobacteria > Rhodobacterales > Roseobacteraceae > Roseovarius > Roseovarius sp. SCSIO 43702. The sequence goes on along the minus strand of NZ_CP080623.1, from coordinate 1,420,815 downwards.
TCCGCAGAAGGGCTTGATGAACCTCTTGTAGCGAGCATGGAGCGAGTTCACGTTCTGGATGTGATAGCATCCTGCGGCCACGCGCGTGCCTGGCTTGCTGCCGACCACGAAGTGTTCCAAGCCGAATGCAGCCGCCAGGTTCATATAGCCATTGGCACCATCCGAGCAGAGCACCGCATCGCCGGGCACCAGCGGCTTCATTGCGCGCTCGAGCGTCACGCCCTTGCGGTTAGGAAGGCGCCGGAAGAGGCGCGCGCCGCCTCGGTCAGCGACCGTGAGAATGGGGAGCTGCCATCTTGAGAGTCCCCGCATCATCTTCAGCCCTTTCGTCGTGTAATCCTCCCACCTGGGACGGGGTGGCGCCGCGACATTCTTCGGATCTGCGAAGTGACGAACCCATTCACGCGAACCCTTGCGCGACTCCCGCTGGTAGGTCTCGTCCGCCTCGATGATTCCCGAGAAACTCGCCGCTACGCTGTTGTTCCCGATGATCGAGAATACGAGCATCCGCCAGCGCCAGACCGTGTATTTGTTGACGTCGAGCTGCTTGGCGAGCTTGCGCACCGACTTCGGTGCGGAGGTGCCCAGCATATCCCGCAGCGCCACCATGAACAGGTCCGGGCGATGAATGCGGCCAAGTGCGCTGCCGGTGCGGCCGGAATAGGTCTTCTTGCAGCCGGAGCATCGGTAGCGCTGGATCTTGGTTCGTGTGCGGCCCCACTTCTGGCGCCGCTCGTCGGCGCAGAATGGGCACTTGTGTTCTCGGTTTGTCCGTGCTTCGATCTCTGAGATTGCTTCCGTCTTTCTCCGGAGATCCCGGATCTTCGTTTGGGCATCTTCGATCTGGGCCGGGTTCAGGCGGTCGAGGGCGTTGAGAAAACGGCGAAAGTCGTGGTGTAGCAAGGGCATCCTCCGCGGGCAAAGCGGAGAGATATAAGCCATTTCAAAAGATCACGAAGCGCACCAACACGGTTTGTGGACACCCCCTTTTGTTTTCATCGGGAATGCAGAAGTAAAGCGTAACTCTGACAGCATGCTTGAGAATTCTACTGTCAAGCCAAGCAAAGGCCTGTCTGAATCTGACTTGTGGGAAGGAATGGTTCGACGCGGAATTGGCGTGGTGCGCTCCCAAAGGCCGAATCAGTTCTATCCGATATTTATCGATCCGGAACGGCAGGCAATCGTAGAGATTGGCAAGCCGCTGGCTCTAGAAGAGGATAGAAGTCTCGTTGTCCCACCAGATGGCCTGGTTGCTGTATGGCCGATCAAGGATGATCTGACGGAAGGCTTCTGGCAGCTATCGCCCGCTGGCCTAAAGAAGGCACGGCAACAAGGCACCGTGCGGGTAGGATCTTTCAACAGTAAGACGGATCAGTGGCGAATTCAGTATATGAAGGCAAAAAAGGCCAAAGCAGTGGTCGACGGCCTCATTCCAACGTTAGGCAAGGACGAAAATGGGGTAGTAATCCTTGATCTCGATGGTGGCTCATTGGAATCGCTGCCGACGCCGCGAACCGTTTGGACGAAGAAATCGCATGATGCCAGCACTGGTGGCGCAGGTCTGCTAAATCGCATTCTACCAAAAAGAAAATTCCCATTCGCAAAATCGTTGTTCGCAGTCGAAGATAGTCTCCGCTTCTTCATCAGCGATAGGCCCGATGCCATTGTCCTAGATTTCTTCAGCGGCTCCGGCACCACGGCCCATGCCGTCATGCGCCTCAACCGCCAGGATGGTGGCAGACGCCAGTGCATCTCGGTCACCAACAACGAGGTCGCTGCTGACGAGCAGGCGGCGCTCCGGAAGTCGGGCCTTCGTCCTGGCGATCCCGATTGGGAGAAGTGGGGCATCTGCGACTACATCACGAAGCCCCGGATCAGAGCCGCGATCACAGGCAAGACACCCGAGGGCGAAGACATCAACGGCGACTACAAGTTCACCGACGAGTTCCCGATGGCCGAGGGCTTCGAAGAGAACGCCGAGTTCTTCACGCTGACCTACGAGACGCCGGTCGCGGTACATCACAACCTCGCCTTTCAGCGCATAGCGCCGCTCCTCTGGATGCGTGCGGGCGCGGAGGGAAGCCGGATTGATGCGCTGCCGGATCAGGGCTGGGCCGTCGCCGAGACGTATGGGCTGCTGGTCGACCTGGACCGCTCGGCGGAGTTCTGCGACGCGGTCGATGCCTGCGACGGGCTGCGCATCGCATTTATCGTCACCGACGACGACCGACGCTTTCAATCCGTCGCGCGCAGGCTGCCTGACTCTGTCGAGCCGATCCGGCTCTACGAGTCGTATCTTTCCAATTTTCGCTTTTCGATGGGCCGCTAACCCATGAAGTTCACGCTGAAAGATTACCAGGAAGATGCCGTCAAGGACGTGCTCACCAACCTCCGCAAGGCCGCGAAGCGCTGGCACGAGGATGGGGACCGGCACGCCTTCTCGCTCACCGCGACAACCGGCGCCGGCAAGACCGTCATGGCCGCGGCCGTATTCGAGGCGCTGTTCCATGGCGATGACAATTTCGACTTCGAGCCGGATCCGGGCGCGGTCGTGATCTGGTTCAGCGATGACCCTGCGCTGAACGCTCAGTCGCATTTCCGTTTGCGTGAGGCCTCCGATCGTCTGACGCTTTCGGATCTTGTGATCGTGCAGAACACCTTCAATCGGGAGAAGCTCGAGGCGGGGAAGGTCTATTTCCTGAACACGCAGAAGCTGAGCAAGTCGAGCCTGCTGGTGCGCGGCCACGACCCTGACGATCCGGGTGTCGAAACGGACGGCCGCCAGACTGTTATGCCCGACATGCGCGCCTTCACGATCTGGGACACGATCCAGAACACCATCGAGGACCCGGACCTGACCCTCTACCTCGTCCTCGACGAGGCACACCGCGGCATGAAGGCCTCGGGCGGGAATGGCGGCGGCGAGAAGCCAACCATCGTGAAGCGGCTGATCAACGGGTCCGGCTCGGTGCCCGGTATCCCGATCGTCCTCGGCATCTCGGCAACGGTTGAGCGCTTCAACGCCGCCATGGCCGACATGCAGGGCCGAGCCACGCTTCCCAACGTTGTCGTCGACTCCGGCAAGGTGCAGGCCTCGGGCCTGCTGAAGGACACCATCATTCTCGACGTGCCCAACGAGGTCGGCCAGTTCGATACCGTGCTGGTCCGACGCGGAACCGACAAGCTGAAGGAGATCACGGCCGCCTGGGAGGAGTACGCCAAGCAGCAGGACGATGCCGATACCGTGGCGCCGCTGATGGTTCTGCAGGTGCCGAACTCACCAGATCACGACGAGATCGGACGTGCTCTTGATACGATCTACGAGCGCTGGCCCGAGCTCGGCGACGACGCGGTGGCCCATGTTTTCGGTGACCACACGACCCAGACCTTCGGCAGCCACTCGATCCCCTACATCTCGCCGGAGCGCGTGCAGGAGTCGACGTGGGTCCGCGTTCTGATCGCCAAGGACGCGATCAGCACTGGCTGGGACTGTCCGAGGGCCGAGGTGATGGTGTCGTTCCGTCCCGCGAAGGACAGAACGCATATCACGCAGCTTCTCGGCCGCATGGTCCGTACGCCGCTTGCCAGGAGGATCCCGGGCAACGAGCGGCTCAACGCCGTTGACTGCCTGTTGCCATTCTTCGACGCGCAGTCCGTGAAGGATGTCGCCAAGGCGCTGATGTCTGGCGGCGACGGGGGCGAAGAGCTCCCCGGCCGGCGCGTGCTGGTCAACCCTGACGAGATGAAGCCGAACCCGGCGATTCCGGAGGCGGTCTGGGACAAGCTGCTCTCTCTTCCGTCGCAGTCGCTGCCGAAGCGCCAGGCCAAGCCCGTGAAGCGCCTGACGTCGCTGGCCCACGAACTTGCTGCTGACGGGCTCCTGCCGGAGGCCGGCAAGAAGGCCCATGCAGAGATGCACAAGGTGCTGAACGCCGCGCGAGAGCGCTACAAGTCGGAGATCGCGAAGGCTCGCAAGACGGTGATGACGGTCGAAGGCAAGAGCCTCAAGACCGATCTGGAGACACGAGAGATGTCGTTCGATGACTTCCTCGAGGCTGCAGATTTCGCGGTGATCGATGATGCATACCGCCGTGCAGGGCGTACCATCAGCCCGGATCTTGCAACGTCCTACAGTGAATCTCTAGCGAAAGCTGAGGGCGACGATGGCGACCTTGAAGCCGCGTTGATCGAGGCGCGTGTCACGGTCGCTGCGCTCGGGCTGGTGCCGGAAGTGAAGGAGTACCTCGAGACAGAGGCAGAGAGCCTCGCGAACAAGTGGCTCACGAACCACCGGATCGAGATCAAGAGCCTCTCGGACGAGCGCCAGGAGGTCTATCGCCAGATCCGAGAGATGAGCGCTCATCCTCTGGATGTCGACCTGGCCAAGCCAGCTTCGTGGATGCAGCCCACGACCGTGCGAGAAGCGGATGGGTCGGAGACCCCGCTGCCACGCTTCGAAAGGCACCTGTTGTGCGCCGAGGATGGCATGTTCCCAGAGGACTTCAATTCGTGGGAGGGAGACGTTCTGTCCGCAGAGCTGAAGCGCGCGGGAACGATCGCGTGGTATCGAAATCCGTCTCGCGCCAGCCAGGACTCTCTCGGCGTGACCTACGAGGACGGCGGGGACGTCAAGATTGTGCGGCCCGACTTTATCTTCTTCGCGAAGCTGGCAGATGGGTCAATCGCAGCCGACATCGTCGACCCGCACGGGACGCAGTTCGGTGACTCGATCCCAAAGCTGAAGGGCCTTGCGAAGTATGCTGCGACTTACGGCGAGACCTTCCGCCGAATAGATGCGATCGCGAAGGTGGGCGAAGGCTTTCGCGTTCTGGATCTTAAGGAAGAGGCGGTGCGAGCCGCGGTCGAAAGCGCGACGTCCGTCAAGGCGCTATACGAGAGTGCCGTCGCGGATGACTACGCCGTGTGAGCCCACGGGTTCGTTCTCGGTCGCGAACGCAGAGAGAACGTTCATTCGAACGAGTTGATCCCAGGGCTACGGGAATACGACGTAAAAACAGATGCTTGAGGCTCTTAACCGCTGGAACGCGGTTAAGAGGTCGGGAGAAACCGGGAACATAGAGACGCCCGCCCCGAAGCTCTTGGATTCTGGCGGTTAAGTGCTCCACCCGCACAACCCTCGAAAACAACGGAAAAATCCGGCCGCAGCCCGACGGAGAGAAAGCTTTCGCGAGGGCAAGTGGCGGAGGGGACGGGACTGATATCCAACCTTCTCCACTCTAAGTCCTTGTTTTCATTTAGCCTAGGATCACACGTCGCGCTTCGTCCGTCTGTGATCGCGCGCGCGATGAAGTCGCGTCCGATAAAGCGAGCCCCGAACCCTTGGTGCCCTTGTCGGACTCAATGCGCGTGTGGATTCTGCCCGACCGCCAGCGCGAGATGATGGGCTTGGTGATGCATGCCAACCGTCATCACGCCAATGAACCCTACGGCCCTGAACCGCGCGCGCCAGACGCAGGCATTGGCATAGCCAGCCAGCAGTTCGACGCGCGACTCGCCCGCTGCGGTTACGATCGGCGGCGGCGCATCGTCTCGCGCCGTGATGAACAGTGCGGACAGCAGCAGTTGGCTGCCTGCGACATCGTCGAGGAAAAGAACGGGGCCGATGGGCGATGTTATCCGAAAGGGCACTCCCGCATGCGCCGCGCCTTGGTCGATAAATTGCAACCGACGGCTCACGGGGGCGTCACGCCCCTGCGCCGTTCGAGAACAGGAACACCATATAGGCGGCGTAGGCGGCGAGCATGAGCGCACCCCAGAGCCGGCCGATCGACTTCGTGGCAAAGAGCAACGCAAGAAGCAACAGGGCGGCCCCCAACATCACGGGCGTGTCGATCTCGCGGAACCGCGCGCTGACCTCGATGGGCTGGATCACGACGGTGACGCCGAGGATCGCGAGGATGTTGAAGATGTTCGAACCGATCACGTTGCCCAGCACGACGTCGGAATGGCGCCGGATCGCGGCGACGATGGCGGTGGCAAGCTCGGGCAGCGAGGTGCCAATGGCCACAAGCGACAGGCCGATGACGGCATCCGGCACGCCGAAATCGCGGGCGATGTTCACCGCTCCCTCCACCAACATGTCGGCTCCAAACACGAGGGCAGCGATGCCGCCGATGGCCAGAACCGGCGCGAGCCACGGCCGAGGCAGGGGAATGTCTTCGAACTCCTCCGCCTCATGCTGAAACGTCTTCGCCTCGCGGTCCCGCTTTTCCAGCCAATAGCTGGAGAAGAGATAGCCGGCGAGGACCACCAGCATGGCAATACCCTCGATGCGGGTGATGACCTCGCCCTGCACCAGCGCAAAGGTCGCCAGCGAGACGAGGGTTGCCACCAGCGCCTCGCGCACCGCTGTCCGATTCCAGCTGACGATCGGCGCGATGATGGCCGCCACGCCGATAATCAGCAGGACATTGGCGATGTTGGAGCCAACGACGTTGCCGAGCGCGATTTCCGGCGCGCCGTCGATGGCTGCGTTCACCGAAACGAGCAGTTCCGGTGTCGATGTCCCGAATCCAACAATGACAAGACCGATCAGAAGCTTCGAAATGCCCAGGCGCTCAGCGAGCGCAACCGAGCCGCGCACGAGCCCTTCGCCGCCAACAAACAGAAGAACAAGGCCGGCGGCCACGAGGATAAGGTCGTGAAGCATCAAGGATCCTGTCGTTTTGCATTCTCGGCCTGCGACTCGGCGTGGGCGTGGCCGCCCCCGAATTAGGGTGTTCGTTCAAGAAAAGGAACGGCTGGCAGTGAATTACGTTGAAATTCCTAGTCTTTGCTCTTGGCAAGAGTCGGCCCAACGATTGCAAATGCCCGCCCGCGACCTGATATCCGTGACATCCATCTGAAAGGAATCCGATGCAGCGCGAGGAGGGAACACGACGACGGCCGTCTCTTTCGCTGCCGATTCTGCGAACGTCCCGGAGCCAGCACAGGGCCGGCACGCTGACCCTCGGCAACCTGCTGACGGAGCTTGGCGAGACGTCCTTCGGATGGGCCATCGTGGTCTTCTCGCTGCTCACGCTGCTCCCGCTTCCGCCCGGATCGTCGCTGATCACCGCTTTACCGCTCCTCGTGACGACTGCCCAGATGGTGCTCGGCTATCCCCATGTGAAACTGCCGGGGCCACTTGCACGCCTGAGGCTGGATCCGGTCAAGCTGCGACGGACGGTGCTGCGCCTGAGGCCAGTCACGCGTAGGCTCGAGCGCATTCTTGCGCCGCGCTACATGCTGCTCTTCGCCCGGCGCAACGAGCGGGTGCTCGGCCTCGCCCTCTTCGTGATCGCCTTCGCGCTGTTTCTGCCGGTTCCCTTGAGTGGCTGGTTCCCGGCGATCTCGCTCTTCGTGTTCGGCGTCGGGCTCGTGGAGCGCGACGGGCTGGTTGCGGCGCTTGGCCTCATCTTCGGCGGCGCGTCGGTGCTCCTGACCGCTGCGATCCTTTCCTCCCTAGCTGCGGGAGCAGAGGCAATGATCCATTGAGTGCGCTTTGAGGTGCTTCCCAGCGTTATGCTGGGGGGTGTCAACTGCAATCTCTGCTGTTGGTCAGCTCGTTCGGCATCTGGGTGAAGCAAAGCTCTCCGGCTTGAAGATCGGTGGCTTCGAGGATGGCACCTTCGAATACCGCCGCCGTCAGATCCGCCCCCTCAAACGAGACGTTGATCAGAGTGGCGCCCGTGAAGCTCGCGCCACCAAGATCGGCGGAGTCGAATGACACGTCTTCGAGCCGCGCATTGTCGAAGATCGCGATATTCAACTCCGCGTCCGAGAAATCGACATTCGTGAAGCTCGACTCGCTGAGGTCCACGCTCGTCATGCGTCGGCCCGACAGGTCGAGTTCTTCGAAACTGCACCCCTCACAGCGGCCAAGCGAGCGCAACTCACTTCGGTCGCTGGCATTCTGAGCGCTTGCCATCATCGGCAATGCCAGAAGGCCTCCAAGCAGCAAGCCCAAAGCCGCGTCAGGGCTGAATCTCGGCAAGCGATGACTACGCGTTGTTCGAACGATCATCAGGCTCAGAAATCGAACAGGTCGCCGAGGAAGGATTCCTTTTTCTTCTTGTGTGGACTGTGCGAGGTGTGCGGGCGCGAACCGTAGCTCTCTCGCGACGGGACGGGTTCGGGTGCCGACGGCGCCGCCCGTTCGATGATCTTGTCGAGTTCGCCTCGGTCGAGCCAGACACCCCGGCACTTCGGGCAATAATCGATCTCGACACCGCTGCGCTCGGCGATCACGAGCGTTTCTCCGTCCACGGGACACTGCATGTGGTCAACCTTTCCTGATCATTCCGGTTGTTTCTCCGTGCAGAGATAAGCACTTGCCGGCCGCTTGCAACCGGCAGCGGCCAAAAGGCGCGTCAACGGGTGCGCAAACCGGTCACAAACGCGGATCTGCGAGGGTCGCCGGGACATCGACTGTGGTGCCATCTCGAAGCACACGGATCGTGATGGTCTCGCCGGGCGCATAGGCGTCGAGCGCATCGCTCAGGTCGGCCGAGCCCGCGATGTCCCGGTCGCCAATCCCGACGACGATGTCGCCAGGCACAAGTCGTCCCGACGCATCCTGACGCGCCGCGCGCAGGCCGGCGCTTGCTGCCGGCGATCCCGGTTCGACGCCGAGGACCAGGACGCCCTCGAGCCCCTGCATCGCCGCCAGCCGATTGATGCGGTCGGAATGCCGGATGCCCAGAACAGGCGGACGATAGGTGCCTGTTTCGATCAGTTGCGGCACGACCCTGTTCACCGTGTCGACCGGCACGGCGAACCCGATTCCGGCGCTGGACCCCGATGGGCTGAAGATCGCGGTGTTCACTCCGATGAGGCGGCCGGCGCTGTCGATGATGGGCCCGCCCGAATTGCCGGGGTTGATCGCGGCATCGGTCTGGATCAGACCCTCGATGGTCGCACCGCCCCGCGTCGGAATCTCGCGGTCGAGCGCCGAGACGATGCCTGTGGTCAGCGTCCAGTCGAGGCCGAAGGGATTGCCGATCGCCAGGACCGACTGCCCGACGCGGAGCGTTTCGCTCTCGCCTATGGGCAAGGGTGGCGGTGCGTCCGTCCCCGCATCGATGCGGAGGACGGCGAGATCGTGCTGCGGTGCGGTCCCGACAAGCTCTGCCTCCAATATGCGACCGTCAGCGAGGCGGACCCGGGCTCCGGATGCGCCACTGACCACATGATTGTTGGTCACGATATGGCCCCGGTCGTCCCAGACGAAGCCCGAGCCCGTACCACGCGGCACATCGACCGCGCGCCGCGACCAGGGATCAAGAACGCGCTCCTCTGTCGTGATCGACACGACAGAATTCCGAGCGACTTCGAAGAGCGCGATGGTCGTCTCTTCCTGCGGCGCGAGGTCGCCGCGGGGAGCGATTTCACGAGGCGCTGACGAGCGCCATGGTTCTTCAAGGACGAGGATTGCACCCGTGCCCGCCAAAACGGCCCCGATCAGGAAGGCGCGCCATTTCCCAGCATTACTGAACATGCGGATCGTCTCGAGTGTTCTTTCCAGCAAGGTCGATGACCCTATTGGGACAAAGGTGTTCTTGACGAGATTTCAACCGGTCTCAACTCCCGACGCCGATCACGGGACGCGCGGTGTGGAGACTGGCGCCCACCCGCACTCGCAGTCTTTCGGCGAAGACCTTATGTCTCAAGCATGTCGAAGCTTAGCACCCTCTGGCGGGGCGATTACGCCCTTGCCGACGCCTTCTGGACCTGGGCGGTCACCATAGGCCTCCTTGTCAACGTTGTGACGAGCGTGCTTTTTCTGATATTCATCATGCAGAATCTGGCATGGGCGGCACTGCTCATCGGCTATGGAGTGTCACTTCCCTACAATGTCGTAGCGACCGTTGGGGTATGGCGCGCTGCGGTCCGTTACGACGGTCCGGCCATCCACGCAGATCTCGCCCGCGGCGCGACGGTTCTGCTGATGGCGGCGTTGAGCCTGACCTGACTGAAGGAAATCCGTCGACTAGCGACATGCGCGCGCCTGCTCCCGCATCACGGCATAGTCGCTCAGCATCTCTGTGATCGCCGATCCCTCCGGCAGCAGGGCCAGCTCCTCGGCAGCCCGTGCCTGGAATCCCCGGCTGTATTCGAGGACCGGCGGGCAGGCACCGAGTCTGCCGACGTCAGAACTGCCCGTGGCGCAGCCGCTCAGCCAGATCGTCGCGAGAGTGAGGGCGACGCGCCGCCGCCTGGAGCATCCTTCTCTGTGCGTCATGGGTCTTCTCCATGGTCTCGAGCCGCTCGGCCAGCCGGCCTGCGCGCTCGCCGGAGCGGCGCAGGGTCAGCAGGAACAGAAGGATCGCGAGGGCGGTGAGGCCGTAGCGGAGCACCGTGCGTGCCCATGGCGATCCGGCGACAGCGGCGAAGAGCCCGCCGATCATCGCCGCCGCCGTTTCCAGTCGTCGAGGCGGGCGTAGATCGTGATCGCGATCCCACCGAGCGCCACGGCGATGAACACCCAGCGGAGCGTATCGAGGTACGGGACCAGCGGCAGGATTGCGGTCTGCGTCTCGGTCAGAACCTGTTGCGCCACCTCGACGCCGGCCGCCCCGAGCGTCGCGACTCCCGCAGCGCCACCGCCCTTCATGGTGCGGCTCTGCGCCAGAGCCTCGCGCGCCGGCGGGGTCTCGGCCGCGAACGGAACCGATCGTGTGGGGAACCGCTCGCCCCACTGGCGTGCGGGCCCGAGGTCGATATGCATGAACCCCGATCGCGGGTAGAAGCCGAAGCCTAGGAACCCCACCTCGCGCGCCGCCGCCTCGAACGCCACGGGATCGTGGTTCGCCATGGCGATGTCGAATGCAGCGCCGTCGAGGTGCTTGGAGCGGGTCGCGCCACCGACCGCGCGGTTGTGCTCGGGGCTGCGATAGGCGGAACGCACGATCAGCGGCTTGCCCAGCCGGTCGCGGAGGGCCTGCAGCTTGTCGAGCGCAGGCTCGTTGACCAGCAGCTTGCCAGTGCCTCGGCAGGCGATCTCGGCGGGCGAAAAGTTCGGCCAGCGCCAACTGCCATCCGGCACATCTTGCCAATGGTCGTAAAACGTCGTGCTCATGGGGGCCTCCAGAAACGAAAACCCGCCACATGGGCGGGTGAGTTTAGGCTGATGGATTGGGGATTAGGCCCGGCTAAGGGCCGCCGCCGAAAATCTTGAGCTTGATGGCTATGCCCGCGAGCAGCGCCAGCATAACGCCGGTGGTGATCATGCGAACGGCGGTCTGCATGGCGGTGCGGCGGACCAGACGAAGGCAATCCACCAGGGAGCGCAGGTCACGGATATCGAGCGCTGCCTCGTGGCCGTCCAGGCCGACGTCCGCGAGGGCCCGCTTCGCGCCTTCCTCAGCGGCGCGCGCGAGCATCGCCTCGAAGTCCTGCCTCGACAACTCATTTGGATTTCTCGCGTTTTGATTAGGCGGCATTGGCTGCCTCGCTTGTCAGGTCTGGTTGGCACGGGTGCTGGCGATCAAGACCGTTACGCCTCGATCACGATCCACACCCATTTCCGATCGGTGATCGCATCGACCTCGGTGATGTTCCGTCGTAACACGGCGCGCATCGGCCGATTGCCGGATCCTCACCTTGTAGATCGACCGTCCCGCCAGCCGCGCAGCCTCGACGCTTTCGCCGCCGCGCTGGTAGATGATGGTCGCGCGCGCCTGGAAAACCTCTGCCCAGCCCTCGGTTGTTCCGCCGAAGGGGTCGGCTTCGCTGAAGGGCTCATCAAAGGCGAGGTAATCGAACAGGTTCACGGGATCACCCAGCGATGTTTGGCCAACAGCGCGTCCACGGCGAACGGAACCGGGCGCATGGTCTTGTCAGATGCCGCGTGACGTTCATCATACCAATGCGCCACCAGCATGCAGATCGCCGCCTTGATATCGGCAGGCACATCCGCCGCCGTGCCGTAGCCCGCTGTGAAAACGACGCTTACGCGACCGTCATGCGCAGTCTGCGTGAACCCGTCCGCAAACTGCAGCCGCGCCCCGCGTGCGTCCTCGATCACTTCGAACTCGGACGGCGGCACAGTCTGCGGATTTCCGCCCTCGTCCGTGTATTCGACCGCCGCTGCCGATACATTCGGAAACGGCAGACGCAGGCAGGACGCCCAGCCCGTGTAGTCCTGCCGCCACTCTTGGCTGATGATGCACCGCCCGAGGATGCCGCCGTAGCCGTCCAGGTGATCCGTCGCGGCCATGATAAGGCGCTCCACCAGCGCATCATCATCGGCGAAGTCGATAATCGTATGCTCTTTCGCCTCCTGCAGGGTCACGGGCAGCGCAGACGGCGCGGTTATGCGGACCGGACGCATGGGTCAGTTGCCGCCATAGGGGAACGGGTCGAGGCCTAGTTCCTTCGCCCGTTCAGGAGTCATGCCGGGCTTTTTCTTGTCGTCTGCCTTCTTTTCCGTGGGCTTCTTCTCCGTTTGCTTTTCATCAGCCATGAAAATACCTCCTATGATGAGAGAACGTCCCGGCCATCACAGCCGGGGCGGTTGCCATTACAGCATCTTGAGGATGTGCAGGCCCTGCGGATCGACCACGCCGCCGCCGACACGCTTTGTCGTGTAAAACAAGACATACGGCTTCTGCGTGAACGGGTCGCGCTGGACGCGCACGCCGGTGCGATCCACGATCAGATAGGCGCGGGCGAAGTTGCCGAACGCAATCGGCGTGGTGCCGGTTGCAATGTCAGGCATGTCCGCCATCTCCGTCACCGGATAGCCCAGCAGTTGCGACGGTTGCCCTGCCTGCATCGACGGCTGCCAAAGTTGACGCCCGTCATTGTCCCGCAGCTTGCGCGCCACGCCCATGGTGGTGCGGTTCATGACGAACCGCGCGCCATCGGTGTAGCTGCTCGGCACGCCATAGATCAGGTCGAGAAGTTCGTCCTCATCCAGCGCCGTTGCGGACGCGGCGGTCTTCACCGCGATCGCCCCGAGCGGGTTGGTTGCCGCATTGCCCGCGCCGGCCGCAAAGGTCAGGAAACCGGCGGGCTTGTTCGTTCCGTTGCCGGACACGAATGCCAGGCCTTCCTGTTTGGCGAACTCGGTCTGCACCTCGCCGGCGATCCACGCCTCCAGATCGACCTCGGCATCATCCAGCATCGCCTGCGTGGCCGCAGGGTTGGCATAGATTTCGCCCGGCGCGAACGACATTTCCCCGAAGGTCGGAGTGGTCGTTTCGGGCCGCGCTGCCGTCTCGCCAACCCAGCCGGAACCGGTGCCACGCAGGTTGAACAGCTTCTTGAAGCCAGCCGTCGAGATCGACTGCACCGACGCAATCGAGCGCATGGGCGACACTTCCACCAGCTTGTCGGTGATGGTGCGGTCCCATTCCACCGGCGCCAGATAGCCGCCCTCGGAATCGGTGCCCTTGTTCAGGCTGGCCTGCACTTCGCCCTTGCGGAAGTGCGCGCGAAAAGCGTCGGAATATTCCTGATCCCTCACGCCGTCCGAACCGGTGCCGCTGATCGACATTGCCGCGATCTGCGCATTGGCCTGATCGACCGCCGCCTGAAGCTCGCCAACACTGGCATTGATCCGCTCGAACTTCTCGGTCGTCACCACATCGTCGAACCTGGCTTTGACCTCGCAGTCCTTCTCCGCCTGCGCGTCCTTGAATGCCTTCCAGTCCTTTTGCAGGCCGTCCAGCAGCACCTTGATATCGGCGGGAGCTTCCGCACGCACGGCGACGATCCCGCGAGCTTTCGCGGGTGTCATGAACTTGGTCATGATTGTTTCCTCTATGTTGAGATGGTCTTGCGCAGCCCCTGGATCAGGGCCGCGATGTCACCAGCGTCCTGCGTGGCAGTCAGGGCAGCGCCAGACATGCCCCTTTTTGCATCGGCCAGAAGCGCACGGCGTTCCGACCTCGGCATTCCTGTCTTCGCAAGGCGGGCATCGATGCGGCGGGTGGCATTCACCCCCAGCAAAGCCTCAGCCTTCGTCTTGTCCTCTGTCACGGCATCGGCCGGCAGCAGGCTATCGGCCAGCCCGGCCTCGACCGCCGCATCGCCGCCGAACCATGTCTCGGCGTCCATCCACTCTGCGGCCTTCGCCACATCCTGCCCGGATCGCTCCGCATAGACCGCCGCCATTGCCGCATCGAACGGCTCAAGGATGCGCGCGGCCTCTGCCATGTCGTGCCGGTTGCCGATGGTCATGGCCCAAGCGTTGTGGAGCATCAGGAACCCGGCCTTGCCGATCTGGACATCATCCCCGGCCATCGCGATCACCGATGCCGCCGAGGCCGCGACACCGAGAATGCGCACCGAAACCTTGTGCGGATGCGCGCGTAGAGCATTGTAGATCGCCACGCCCTCGAAGAAATCGCCGCCGGGGCTGTTGATATCCACGCGCACGTCGCGCGCACCGATGCTCCGCAGCGCCGCCGAAACCCGCTTGGCGGTCACGCCGCCGCCAATCCAGTCATCCTCTCCGATCATGTCGAGGATCGAGATCGTCGCCGCGCCGCTGTCCTGCGCCACGATCGCCGCGTTCCAACGCTCCAGCGCATCCGGGTCCGGCTCGAACGCGCAGACACTCGGCAGGCGCACGGCCTGAATTTCGGGAAGTTTACGCAGGCTCATTTTTGCCTCCCAAATGTGAAACGAGTTTGAACCGGGCCCACCTGAGCGCGCCGGACATAGCGCCGGAAGCAGCGAAAGATGATCCGATCAAACGGATACGTAATTGTCAGGATCATTCAGCCCTCCTGTCTGTTGTCCCGGCGCGGGCGGCAGATCGTCCCGCGCAGGCATGTCCATCCACTCGCGCGGCTCGTCCGGGTGCAGCCATGGCGTGTGGCCGCCCGAGCCAAGGCCTTTCGCGAAGAACTCCGCCTGATCCTTCATCGAGCCACGCAGCAGCGCACCCGCGTTGAACTTCGCCTCATAGAAGTCGGCTTCCGCATCCGTCAGCAGCGAACGCTCGATCGCCTGCTGCCAGGCCTCGAACCACGGGTTGAGGCTGTAGCGCACGAAGAACTGGCCCAGAACGTCGATGCCGCTGCCCCAGGACGTGTCATCGACGCCCAAGAGCGGGCGCGGGACGCCGAAGGGCCGTGCCGCTTCCTCGATCTGGTGTTTGCGCTGCTCGATCGCCTGACCCTGCTGCCCTGTCTGCGAGAAAGGCTGCAATTCCATGCCTTCCTCGAGGATTTTCCATTTATGGGCATTCTCTGCCCCGGCATCCTCATTCATCCCCGCCTTGAGACGCGCGTAGGCTTCCGGCGACAGCTTGCCGGGATGCTTGAGCGCGCCGCCGATGATCATCCCGTTGCGGAACATCCGGGCCGCCGCCCGCTCGGCCTGCTGCGCCAGCCCGATGGCTTCCGCCGCCTGGCGCACCAGCGACAGCCCGGTGATGCCATCCGCCGAGAGCCCGTAGCGCAGATGGAACATGTCCCCCTGCGGCACAACGCGGGTGCCGTTCTTTCCCCGGTCCACGGGATATTCCAATGCCCAATCATCGCGCTGGCGGACCTGCACCCGGTCGCCGCCCAGCGGGACAAGTTGGGTCACCTTGTTGCCGCTGCGCACGATCAGCGCGAAGGCATCGCCATCCGTCAGTGCCCGCTGCTGCATCAGGCTGCGGAACTCGAAGGCGGTCTGCCAGGCATTCGGCTTGCGGTGCAGCACCCGAAACAGCGGGTGGTCATCGGCTTTGGCCTTGTCGGCTTTCCGTTGCAGATGCAGCGGCAGCATGCCGATCGAGAAGGCAATCAGGGAGACGCAGCGCAGAACGGTGGTGTTGCGCATTGCCTCCCTGACCGTGATCGTTGCGCCCGAGGCCGTCAGCGCGCTGCCACCGCTGCGCAGGAACTCATAGAAGGCCGGATCATCAAAGCCGGTGAAGATTGCAGCATCGCCGGCCATAGCGCGCACATCTGTCTGGTCCGCTGCATCGCTGCGGCGGAAGATGTCCAAAATACCCATGCGCATTCCCTAAACAGTGAGCAGCCCGCGCGTGTCGTAGATCGAGCGGTCTGCATTGACGTCACGCAGCAGCGCCCGTCCAAGTGCGTTGCAGATGGCGACCACCCCATCGATGCGCTCGCTGGAGCGTTCCTTGTCGGGCTTGATATTGCCCGCCGGATCGTGCCGCACGGCGACATTCGAGGCGTTCCAGCGCAGCACCGGATGGCCGCCATGCCAAAGCATGCGCGAGACCGACAGCCGCTCCAGTTCCGCCGTCGGTGCCGCCATGCTCAAAAAGCCCTGCCCAAATTGCACCAGGTTCAGCCCCTCATCCTGTAGATGCTGGACGATCTCGCCCGCGAAGGTGCGATCATAGGCGAGTTCGCGCAGATCGAAGCGGGCCGCCAGATCGATGATCTCTGCCTCGACAAAGGCAAAATCCGTGGCATTGCCAGGGGTGGCGGTCAGGAAGCCTTGGTCGCGCCATGTGGCGTAAGGCACGCGATCGCGCTTACCCCGGCGCAGGATATCCTCCTCCGGCACCCAGAAGCGGCACAGGGTGATCCATTTATCCGCCAGCGTCCCGAGATCCGGATCCTTGGTGGGTGGAAAGAGCAGAACAAAGGCCGAGAGATCATTGACACGGGCCAGATCCAGCCCGCCATAGCATTCGCGGCCCACGAGCTTCTGCTCCAGTTCGGCGATCTCATCGCGGACTACCTGCCAGTCCGTCGCAGCGGGCGGACCACCCTCGGCCCAGACATCCATATCGAGCCAGCGGGTGACCTGTTCGGTCCATTCATTCAGCCGCAGCCGCCGGATGGCGTTTTGCTGGGCCGGCATCTCCCGCGCCTCGTCGATCTGGCGTTTCAGATCCTCCATCTTTACCGTCACGCCAAGGCTCGGGTTGGCCTTCACCCAGACCCTCTCATCGGTCCAGTCATCGCCCTCATCGATGGTGGCGACATAAGCAAACCAGCTATCAGCCGTCTCATGCGGCACCGTGCCCTCCAGCGCCTTGACCGAGAACTCGTGATGCTGGCGGCAGACCGAGTGGCGGTCATAACCGGCGGTGGTGATCTCGACGATCAGCGGCTGGCGGCGCGCGCCGGTGGCGGTGTTGAGCTTCTGGATGATCTCCGGGCCGGGATGCTCATGCACCTCATCCACCGCGGCCAGATGCACGTTGAGCCCGTCCATCTTGCTGGCATCGGCCGAGAGCGGCCGGAACCACGACGCGGTCGGCAGCACCGCAAGATTGTTGACCGTCTTTGTGACCCGGCTCGAGAGCGCCGGACTGGCCGCAACCATGCGCTCGGCCTCGCCAAAGACGATCCGCGCCTGATCGCGGGTGGTCGCGGCCGCGTAGACATGCGCCCCGGCCTCGCCGTCGGCCACCAGCGCATAGAGCGCGATTCCGGCCAGCAAGGCCGATTTGCCGTTCTTGCGCGCCACCTCGACATAGGCGGTGCGGAACCGGCGTAGGCCAGACTTGCGCTTCCAGCCGAACATCGATCCCACCACAAACTCCTGCCAGGGCTGCAGCACGAAGGGTTCCCCCGCCCATTCCCCGGTCGAGTGGCGCAGATGGCTGAAGAACTCGATCGCGTGCAACGCAGCTGCGCCATCCCAGACAAGGCCACGCGCCGCGCCAGATTTGAGGTCCGCAAGATGACGGGTGCAGGACAGCTGCACCAACCGTCCCGCGACGATCTTGCCGCTGCTCACCCCGCACGCATAGGCCTTGACCGGGCATGCAGGGCGTTTTGCTTTAGCCTTTCTTGCCACGGTTCAGATAATCCTCGAATGGGTCGCGGGTTTCGGCGGGCTCGGCCATGCGGATGCGAGTGCGGCTCGAGGGCGTAAGGCCGAACTCGCTCTCGATCTGGCCCATCTGCGCGAGGCATTTATTGGCCACCGCCAGGAACGGGTTCTGGATGATATTGCCTGCAGCGGTCTTGACCACCGGACCGCGGCGTTTGACCTCCTCCTCGGCCTCGAGCCAGCGGTGCCAGATCACCACGTAGCGGGCCAGTGCGCTCACATCGAGTTCGGTCATCACACCATGCCGGGCCAGAAGCGTCGCCATCTCTGTGAACTTTGCGGCTGCCGCCTCCTCGAGATGATCGGGTGGCGGCGGCGTGGCTACCTGCGGCCTTGGCTCATCCGGGTTCATCCGGTGCGGCCGCGCCGTTCCCTTTACCAGTTTCAGCTGCGTGGGCAGCGGTTTGCGGCCCGCCATGTCAGGTCTCCATAATTAACGCTTCCCGCCACCATGGACCCGGACCGCCTCAAACACCCGTCGCAGAGCGAAGGAGCGCGCGATGCTGACCAGCGTGAACACACCGCCCATCTGCAGGTTCTGCGCCAGTGTCGTGTGCAGCCCGAAGAGCGGAAAGATCAGGATCTGCGTCAAGACCGCGACGCCGTAGCCGACGATCACGTTGGCGACGGACTCGACCAGCGACATGAGGCGGGACTGCTTCATGCCGTTCACTTGTCCGTGGGAGAGGGGGCTAGGTCCGCTGGATGTGTGGGACGTCTCGAGAACTGACGGAGCTACCATCGGTTCTTCGCAATATTCTTGTTTCGACATCCGCATAACGGTAAGCCGATTGCGCAAACTCACAGTGGAACGTTCCGTATGAAAATGGTTCTTCGGGCTAAGCGGCACCGGACCGCCGCGGTGGCCCTAATGGCAGGGTTCGGCTCGCTGATCGCTGCGCCGCTCTTGGCGCAGCAGGGCCCTCAGGGTTGGCGCGCCCTTTGTGTTCCTGGGAATGAAGTCGAAATCCTGGTCGGAAGCTCCTGGTATCGGTCAACCGTCGTCGGGCCGAACGAGGCCGGAGAAGAAGAATGCGGTGTCCTGAACACAAGCTACACAGGCCGAGAATTGCGCTTCGCCATGGCCCCGGAGCGGATACGGGCGATCCAGGCGCCCGGGGTGGCGAGTCCGCCGGTCGGCCCGGCGCCCCCTGCCGGCGCTCCATTGCAGAAGACGTGGCGAGCACTGTGCGTTCCCGGCGGCGAGGTCGAAATTCTTGTCGGCAGCGCATGGTATAAGGGGGTGGTGATCGGCCCCGACGAGTTCGGGGAAGCCTATTGCGGCGTGCTCAACACCAGTTACAGCGGCCGGGACATGCACTTTACCATGGCCCCCGAGCGGATGCGCGCGCCGCGCCACTCGGCGCCTGTCGATGCCGTGCCCTCCACGCCACAACCGGGGGACACATCCGCCCCCGCGATCACGGCCGGCCTGGCGGAGATCGGCGAGGCTTACCGGAACAACACGCCGTCGGCTCGCGCGCAGTTCGAGAACAAGACCGTAATACTGGACGCGACGCTGCGAAGCGTCGGCTCGGACTACATCCGGCTAACGGACGGCCCGCACGGGGACGCCGCCTGCACGTTCGACGAAGGGCAGCGCGCAGAGCTGGCTACCCTTGAGCCCGGCGCTCGACTGACCGTGCGAGGCGAGGACAGCTCCTGGGGATGGGGAACCTTCCAGTTGAAGAGTTGCCGGGTGCTGGCCGTGAACGCGGCGAGCCCCGCGCCAACGTCGAACCTCGCGCAGGCAAGCGGACAGCCTCCATTCGGCCGCTACGTCTGCCGCCAGTACATGACGACCATCGGCTATATAGATCTGGGCTCGGGCAGCTACGCTGTGAACGGTGTGAACGGCACCTACGACCTGGAGCAGGGGAGCGGCTACATCACGTGGAACGGTGGCGCCTATGCCGGCTGGCCCGCGAAGTACGAGTTTTCTCCCGCGGGCGCGGGACATGCCAATGACGAGCATATCATCCGGATGACGGACGAGAGCGGCCGGCTGACGATCGATTGCTTCCTGATGGCCGAGTGACGCGATGGCGTGGCTGAAAGCACTCACGGTCGTCGCCCTTTGGATCAGCGCCTGGCGACGGTACAAGGATATGGGCACCCCGATCATACGTGGCGGAAAGCGCTGGTGGCGCCAGCCCGACGGCCGCTACGCGCGGTGGCACGGCATTGGCCTGAGGCGAGAGGAAGATCTGCCGCCAGAATAGCCTCGCGTTCCGGCGCCAGTCCTCGCGCGACGAAGGGAGCCGGCGGCGCCAGAGCAGAGCGAGAGCCCAAACAGCCGCGCATCTCGGGCTCCGGCAGCGAGCTAGGACCAGATTGGGCCACGCTTATTGGCATCGTCATGCCGCGGCGACACTCTCGGCCGCGGCCGGGGTCTCGCTCAGCCGCTCGGCCTTCACGTCGGCAAAGTTCCGACCGTCCCCGTCGAGGATCGCCTCGCGCCCCGTCTCCGCCTGCCAGCGTTCCACGGCGACGTCGACATAGGCGGGGCTGATCTCCATCGCGAAGACGCGTCGGCCATTGGCCTCGCCCGCCATGATCTGCGAGCCGGAGCCTGCGAAGGGCTCATAGCAGAGCCCACCACGCGCCACATGCTGGCGCATTGGGATCCCGAATGCGTCGAGCGGTTTCGGCGTCGGATGGTCCGGGCGCTCCTCCTTGGTGAAGCTCGGCATCTCCCAGGTCGAGGCCAGCGTTTCGTCTGCGACCTTTGGTGGTCGGTTCGGGCGACGCCAGCCCATCAGACAAGGCTCGTGCTTCCACAGGTAATGCGAGCGGGTCAGCACGCCGCGGTCTTTCACCCAGATGATCTGCTGATGCACGAAGGCACCGGCTTTCTCCCAGCATTCCTCCAGCATCGCCTGGCGGCGCGAGGCGTGCCAGCAATACCAGGCGGCATCCTCGGTGATCGCCTCGGCCACCGCGGCGGCAATGAACCCGTCGTAAAGCTCCGCGCCCTGGCTGCTGTCGTCCCATGTGGTGCCGTAAGACTGCGACCAGTCTTTGTTGCGTGTCGGGTGGTTGGAGCCGTCGTAATCCACCAGATACGGCGGATCGGTTGCGAACAGGATGGCCCGCTCGCCATTCATCAGACGCCGCACGTCATCGGAGCTTGTGCTGTCACCACAGAGCAGCCGATGCTCCCCAAGCACCCAAAGGTCGCCCAATTGTGACACTGGATTGCGCGGCGGCTCCGGGATCACGCTCGGCGCGGTTGATCCTTCTTCGTCCTCCGCCCCCAACAAAAGCCGGTCGAGCTCACCGTCCTCGAACCCCATGATCCCAAGATCATACCCTGCCTCTTTCAGATCGCTGATTTCCAGCGCCAACAGGCTTTCGTCCCACCCGGCATTCAGCGCGATGCGGTTGTCAGCCAGCACCAGCGCCCGGCGCTGGCTCTCCGTCAGGCCGGTCAGCACAATGCTCGGCACGGTCTCCATCCCGAGCAGTCGCGCGGCCAGCACCCGGCCGTGGCCCGCAATCAACGTGTCATCCTCAGAAATCAACACCGGGTTGGTGAACCCGAATTCGCGGATCGAGCCGGCGATCTCGGCAATCTGTGCCTCGGAGTGGGTGCGAGCATTGCGCGCATAGGGCACGAGACTATCGAGCGCACGGTACTCAATGGCAAGTTCGCGATCGGACACGGATGATTTCCTTTGTTTCATGGCTGCACCCCCCCATCGCCATTTTGGCCACGGATAAAGAAAGCTTGGCGCCCGGTTTTGTAATCAAACCGCCCAGAGATTTGCCCCCCGGGGGGGGCGGCGCGCGTCAGCGCCGCTTGTTGCCGAAGCCGCCATCCTCGGCGGCGGTCTTGCGGCTGTGACAGCTGGCACAGAGCGCCTGCCAGCCGTCCTGATCCCAGAACCGCTCGGTGTCGCCGCGGTGCGGGATGATGTGATCGACGGTGTTGGCCGCACTCACGCGCCCCTGGCGCTGGCATTCGGCGCAGAGCGGATGCTGGGCCAGGAAGAGTTTCCGGGCACGCTTCCAGCGGGTGGATGCGTAAAGCGCAAGCACAGCCGGATCGCGCTTGCGGGCGTAGTCCCGGTCGGTCTCACGTTTGTCGCGTCGCCCCACCGGGCGATGGATGGGCGTGCGAACAGCCATGGTGCCTCGCGGGAACGAAAGGGATGGAAAACGACCGGGGCGTTCTTGACGCTCGTCTCCCGATCATATCCTGTTTATAGCACCGATCTGTTGCATGTGTCGAACACAAAAGTGTTGCAACACTTTGGAATCACGCCGCATTCAGCCGCGCCGCGATCTTGGTGAGCGCCAGCTGCCAGCGCCGCCACGCTGTTGTGCGATCGCATCCCAGCTCACCGCTGATCTGTTTCCACGGCACGCGGGCCGCGCGAGACCAAATCAGCTTGCGCTCGGCCTCCTCGATCCAGAGCACCCAATCGAAGGTTCGCTCGAGCCGCGTGATGGCAGAGGGTGATGGCCTGACCCGCATGGGCTGCGGCTCCATTGCGGCGATTTCGCGGCTGGTCCGCACGATATTGGGCCAGGCGCTGAAGTAGCCCTGCACCTTCACCGGCGGCAGCTTGCGCAGGGTGCGGAACGCCTCCTCGAAATGGTCGGCCACATGACCAGCGGTCCATGTTTTGGGATCAGCCATGGCGCACCTCCTGTTCCGGGCGTGGCCCGTAAAGTTTGCGGCCCAGCTGTTCGATCAGTTCGCGCTCGGGCCAGGTCAACCGGTCATCGTCGATGCTGACCGCCAGCACACCCTGTTCATGCCAGCCATCCCGCTTGACGTGCTCGGGGTCCCGGCGCTGGCCGCCGTAGCCGTGCGGATGCCACTTCATGCGACACCTCCCCGGGTTTCCAGAGCCCAGAGCAGAATGGCGATGGCGTCGGCCTCGTTGTCGTCGGCGGGGCTGAAACCCCGGGCGCGCGCAGCGTCGATCATTGCCTGCTTCGGCGCGTTGCCTTTTCCGGTGGCAAACCGCTTGATGGTGCCGACGGGCACGCCCTCGTAGGGAACGCCGCGCATCTCGGCCCATGCGGTGAGCGTGGCCATGAGGCCTCCATAGACATGGGCCGCGTCGGTGCCTGCATGCCGCCGGACTTCTTCGAACCAGATGGCGGCGATGGGCCCGGACAGCCGGTCCAATTCGGTCATCCAGTTGGTGAACCGCAGGAAGCGCATGCCGCCGCCGTCGAAACGGCCGGGACGGAAGGACACGGTGCCGCTGGTGATCAGACCGTCATGGCCATGCACCGCCCAGCCGGTCGAGGTGCCGAGATCGAGCGCGAGGATGCACTGGCGCAATCCACCACCCTCCTGCATCGGCACCAGAGGGTCAGTGACGGGTGTGACGGGTGTGACGGATAGTTCCTTATCCGCTCCACAGGCGCGCATGTGCGCGCGCGTAACGGTCATATAGGTATGATCCGTCACATCCGTCACACTGTCTGAATTCATTGGCATTTTTCTACTCTCCCGGAAAAAGGTCAGAATTGTTGTCGTCGAGGGCGATGCCCTGAAATCCCTTGGCCGCGCGGGTATTGTGACGCTCGAACCCCCGGACGATCAGGGATTCCGAGAACCGCTTGACCGAGCCGGCGAACTCGCCATTCGCCTCGGCCCACGCCTTCCAGTCCGCAAACATCGTGGCGGTGCTGGCGTTCTGACTTGGTCCCATGGAGCAGCGTTCATCGATCCAGCGACCGATGGCGTCTTCGGCCTCGAAGTAATCCTCCGTCGCCGCCATGACGGCCGGCGGGGGGCGGAGCCCATGCTTTTGCCATTCGAGGCAGCCCTGCAGCGCCCAGGCGAGGATGCCATCCCGCTCGGCCAACAGCCGGTCAGGTAAGCGCTTGTCGCGTTTCTCCGCGGGGATGGTTACGGTAAACGGCACCATATGCAGGCGGCGTTTCATGGCTTCGTCCACATTACGGATGGAGGGCTTGTGATTGCCGACGATCAGCAGTTTGAATTGCGGGATGAACTCGAAGAAATCCTGGCGCATGAAACGAGCAGTAATCTTGTCTCCGCCGGTCAGCGCCTTGAGTTTGCTTTCAGCCCAACGGCTGCCTTGCTCGGTCTCGATGGAGGTGACGATGCGTGCGCCTCTCAGGCCTGCCATATCGGTCGGGTGACGATCTCCATGGCTGGCCATGAACATGTCCATCGGCGCCACGGTGGCGTAATCTCCGAGGATCTCGACCAGCGTGTTGGCGAAAACGGATTTGCCGTTGGCGCCAGTGCCGTAGAGGAAAAACAATGCATGCTCGCTGGTGACGCCGGTCAGACAATACCCGGCCATCCGTTTCAGATAAGACTGCAATTCGGCATCACCGCCGGTCACCGTGTCGAGAAAACCGAGCCAGACAGGGCAGTCACCCTTGGCCACAGCAGCCGCGACTTTTGTCATGTAAAGTGCCGGATCATGAGGCTGCGACTGCCCGCTGCGGAGGTTCAGCACGCCGTCTGGCGTATTCAGCAACCACGGATCGCGGTCCCAGACCTCTGTGGTGGTGGCATGCCGCCGATCGCTGCGGGCAAGCCTTTCTACAGCCGCCACGGTCGAGGCCGTCGACAGCTTCGTTCTGACCCGCGCTGAGGGCGAACGGATGGCTGCCGCACGGCAAACCTGACGCGCTAGATCAAACGCCTGCAGTGTATCTTCGCGTTTCCAGACCCGTGTCGTCCAAGTCAGCCATTGTCCCCATGCGGCGACAAAGCGCCAGGATTCACTATGCTGATCCGCGAAGTTGGCCGCCAAGGCGTCTTCGGAAAACCGAACAGGGCTGGTACCGCCATCCCCGCTGCCAGTATCACCCTCACCTTCACCCTCGATCTCACCGTTACGGGCCTGGTCGCGACGCCAGAGGCGCTCAGCCTCCTGTTGAAGCCGCGCTTCTGGCCAGGGCGGATCAATACGGGCATCGTTGTAGGAGACGATTTCATCCCAGGCCTCTGCGGGCGTAACATGGCCTTCACGGCAACGACGGATCCAGTATCCGATCACGCGGGACAGCGCGTCAAAGCGTGTGGTCCCATCAACGCCACCCTCACGGATGGGTTTGGCGAAAAGCTCCGGAACCGTCCCCCCATCCATCGATGCCGTGTTGAAGTCGAGCCCGTTCGGCTCCGCACCGTCCATGGGCGGCATGGCGAAGATGGCTTCCGTCAGTTCGGCGAGGTCATAGTCAACAGGTTTGTGATCGCGGATCGCGACCAGCCGCTTGACGCCCGTCTTGGCATGTACCGACCCGGCCACGCGAATTGGCTGGTGGGCCGATTTGAACGCCGGATCGCCGCCAACCTTGGCCGCAATCAGCTGTCGGGCGCGGCAGACCCGTGCAACGTCCTCGTCCTCGGCAGGTTCCGTCAGCCGCCAATAGAGATGCAGCTTGTCCTGCCCCTGTGGTGTGATCCCGCCAGAGGCCACCTCGAGGGTGGGTGTGCCAAGATTATGGACAAGATGGGCGCGTTTGGCCGCGATATCGCCGTGATCGAGATCAACTAAAACCACCTGCGTCTGGACCACATGCTCGGCGCGAGCAGCCCCTGCTTCCGCGACGGTTCCCGGCACGACAAAGAGCGCCATGCCGCTCTGTGCCGCCCAGTCCGCCTGATGCGCGAGCTTCGCTGCAAGCTCGGCATCAGCCGGGAGAAATGGCGTGTGTGGCGGCGCATCTCCCGCACCCTTCTCAGCAAGAGATCTTACCGGCACCAGATAATCGCAGTAGCCGAACACTACGTCGGCATAGATCGCGATCATCTCGTCGTTCGGACTGGGATCTGCGGAGAAGGCGGACATCTGTTGCTCCGTCATACCCAGCACCTCTCCTTCCAGGCGCAGAACCTGCATTCGAAATGCTCTGGATCCGTCGTATGTCGGGGAAGCTGTTCACCGGCATCGCAAGCGCGCAGGATTTGCACCGCTTTGTCGCTGACAGCTTGAGCGAGCGCACCGTTGAACGGCACGAGCTCGTGCCAGACCTCGCAGGTGTCCTTGTTCACGGCGGTAAAAAGTGCCGGCGTCTCGGTCAGACCGAGATAGGCCTGATAGAGCGCAATCTGGGTTGCATAGATTGGCTTGGCTTTTGCGACGCCGTTCTTGGACATGGCTCGCCAGTTCTTGGCGTTGGCCGATTTGCACTCCCAGAGCGCGGGCACTGCCATGCCGTTTGGCGCGGCCACGACCACACCATCCGCATGTCCCCGGACCCGCCCGCCCGCGGCCGAAAACCCGAACTGGTTTCCATGACGGTTGCGCGTCCTGAGATCGAAACCCGCCTTGCGAAGCCAGTCGATCACGAGGTCCTCGAGGACATGCCCGAGCGCAAAGATGCGAAGCGACCGACCGGAGAAACCGGCCCCCTCATCCTTGGGTGTCTTGAGATACTCGTATTGGAGGCGCCGCGCGCAGGCATCGCCGAGGCGACTGCCGCCGAGGTAATCACGCTGGGGGCGCTGAGCATTTTCAGCAACAAGCGCCCGGTCGATCAGCGTGTTTACTTCATTGGCAAAGCCTGCCTGCTTTTCCCGGTGATTGAAGTCGAGAAAGGCATTCGTCAAAACGGCACCTCCTGTGTTTCGCGGGGCGTTGTGGCCAACATGCCTTCCTGGAAACCGTCCACAGCAGCCTCAGCGAGTTTCGCGGCCTGTTCTGCCGAAAGATCGTTGAAGCGGACCGACCAGCCGATCTCGGCCATCAGTTCGCTCATGAATTTCAGGGCGACGGTCAATGCCGCCTGTTCGCGTTCATCGGGATCGATCACCACGCACCTCCCGGAGAGGCGCCGGTGGTGAAATCAAAGCCGAATGTGTCGCGCCGAGCGCGATCGAAGATGTTGATCATGGGAAAAGCTCCAGCTGCCACCCTCACATACCGGCGCACCGCGCCGATTGTCGGGGCCGGGAAGAACCCTTCGTGAACACAATCTTGCGGAGAGTGAGTTGACCGCCTAGCCTGATAATCGAACGAGTATTTGGAGCGACCCCAATGGCAGCATTCAACCCAAGGATTTTCAGCAACCCGGACCGCCTCAAGCAGATCGCGCCGGCACGGTTAAAGACCTTTCTCGAAAGGTGGAAGGTCTACTTCAATGGGCGCGGCGTCGATCTGTCGAATGCGCCCATCGACGACATGCCACTGGACGACATCGCGCATGTGCTGATGAATCCCGACGCTTCCGTACCTGACGAAATGGTGGATGCGCTCTATTACGTCCATGAGACCGCGAGCCACGAAGGCATGGATGAATTACTCGAGCGCGCCGAGGCGGTGGGAATTACGATCGACAAAGACGACAAGGTCTCGGTTGCGGATGTCTGCGTCCAGATCTGGATGGCGGAACCCACCCTGCTGGAACGCCAGCATGCCGAAACCGTTGCATTCCAGAGATCGAATTTCATGTATTTTTCCGGATCGGCCTCGAAGAAAGCCGAGGTATCGCTGCCTACACTTACCGAGACGGCTCGGAAGATGATGCAGGATCTTATGGATGACTGGTTCGAGACCAAGCGTCGGGGACGAAAATGTGCGATCTTCGAGTTTCCCCGAGGCGACAAGGTCTGGCTTCTCGTGCGGCACGGCATGCCTCACCGCCGGGAAGGCAAGCATCAGGAGGACGGCGAGACCGGCATCGCGTTTTATCGACCGCAATTGCACGACGTCCTGATCTACGACAGCAAGACCGACGAGATCGGCGTGAATGCGGGCACCAAAGGCGAACGCGATCTTTATCTCAAGACATTCGGCGATGTGTTGTTCGGGAGCGAGACATACTTCGATCTTTCCGAGCGTTATTCGCTCGATCCACTGCGGGAGCACGGCCCCGACGCAATGGCGCACGAAGATATCGAGGGAATTGCTGATGTGCGCTTCGTGGAATTCGGTCGCCGATGGGCAGGCAAGGTGCCGGAAACGGAGATCCGTAAGTCAGACGACTTGTTCGAGGTCTATGGCGATCAATGGCAGAAACGGCTTCGGGGTGGGTTTCTCACGCACGCCAAGTTCAAGTTCGCCTTCGAGGGATCGAAGCGGGAGCGGGCGGTGACAATCCGTCCGGCGAACATCGCGCGCTATGAGCGAGACGCGGATGAAGAGGTAATCGAAGCCTGGCTGAAGGCGCGCGGCTTCTGGACCATTTCAGGTGAGGCGGACGGGGATGCGGATTTCGAGGTTCTGGAACGCGCTTGACACGCTGACAGGTGCAGCCACCGACCGGCGTGAATGGACCCATCGACTGGGTGACGAGTTCGTCCATGCAGCCCCGTTCCTGCGATCGACGGGAATGCGGGCAACGAGCATCGCCTGTCCGTCCCCGGGCGGAGAGGGATGCCCCCGCCGGATAGTGCATCACGACGATGGCAACATCCGCGCGATTTGCGGCGACAGCCCGAAGGCCTGCCAAAACCTCGATCTGGACCGGGATGACATTACCATCTTGGCACTGGATCGTGTTCGGCTTGCACGTGGGCTGGCCGAAGCCCTCGACATCTCCAACGTTCCGTCAAGTTTCGAGCAAAGCCTGGTTTTCAGGATCGGGTCGCACGACGTCTTCGCAGGCCTCGGATTCCCGATCTTCCTGACGATCCCGGGACCGACGGCGAGCGAGGCTACGGCGCCCTTCGACGAACTGGTCGCGCTGCCGGGTCCGAAGCTACTGCTTGCGCCGACATCCGCGTCCATCCCGTCACCGTTGGCGACCGTCCTTGATCGCGTCGGCATCGCGCGGCTTGCGCTGCACGACATCCTCGTCATCGACGGTCAGGGACGACTACGGCCATCCCGGCCGACGGAGGGCCTGTTTGCCGATCTGCGCGCTCAGGTCGGAACCCGAGCCGACGGCGGACCTGACGACCCGATATGGCCGCTTCCGCCGGATGCACGGTGGGAGGAGATCAGCATTCGTTTCATCGCCGGCGAAGTCGTCAATGTCACCTTTCGCGGCGAGACCCGCAGGTTTGAACCGGATGCGTTCGGCCTGAAAAGCGCCAAGAATGGCAAGCCGAGGGCGGCCTGGACATACTTGCGTACCTTTGCGCTCACCGGAGGACGTCTCCCTGTCCACCATGCCAATGCCAAGGAAACTTCGAGATACCAGAAACAAAAGCAGGCGCTATCGAAGACGCTGCGGGCAGCGTTCGGGATCGCCGACGAACCAATTCCGACCATGAACGCCGAATACACGGCTCGCTTCGTGATCAGCGGCGACGATCTCCAGCAAGGCAAACAGGGGCAGACCCAACGAAATTTCGTCGGCACTCGCTGAAAAAACTTCAAGAAAAACCGTAACACCAAACCGCCGAAGACGCTGAGTCCTCGGCGGTTTTTCTTTGCGCTGAAGCCGCTCCAATCGCTGACCCAGCGAAATTTCGCCGGAGCCGGGTATTCGGGCCGCGTGCCCGTCCACCTGGACGAAGGCGAAAACCATGGAGCAGCTTCAACAGCTTACCGATCCCAACACTCGTATTTCCCGCAACATCCGCATTCGAGCAGCACGTCTCGCGCGATCTGGTGCCGTACCCGGTCTCGACGCCGACGACATCGAACAAGAACTGCGCCTCGACCTGATCAGGCGCACCAGCAACTATGATCCGGCGAAAGCCTCCTTCGACACCTTCGCGGATCGTGTCGTTGCCAACCGCATCGCCACGCTGGCCAGCACCACGAAGGCCATGCACGCCGAACGGACCATTCAGTCCATCCACGCGCCAGTCGGTGACGAGAATGGCGAGGGCGCATTGACCCTGACGGATGTACTCCCCGAAGCCGCGTCGCTGGATCCCATCGACAATTTCTTGCTGGCGCACGGCCCTGGTCTCCGGAGTGACGTGGGCAAGCTGCTGGCCGCCCTCTGCCCGGCGACGCGGCAGGTCGCGATCGCTATCAGCCATCTCAGCATTTCCGAGGCAGCGCGGGCGCTGGGACTGCATCGCAGCACGATCTACGAGCGTCTTTCCGTTATCCGCGCGACCGCCCTGAATCTCGGTCTGGACGAGTATTTCAATACCGTCCCGACAGTTGCAGCCCCACGCCGGTAAATGATGGCGAGCACTCAATCGAATTCATGCCGGGCCTTCGGGGGAATACAAAACCCTCACGGAAACACCCCGACCGCAAGCTCCAGGGCGGCGTCGGGCCCGGCAGTTGTCATCCAAACGACGACCCCTGGGCAAGACGAAAAGGAGCATGGAAATGTTCACCAGTCCTCTGAAAAGGCTGCGCCAGGCCACATGGCTGAGCGCGATCCCCGACACGGTGTCGGTGCCCGCCATCGGTAACCGACCGGCGCGCTCGGTCTCCATCGAACGCGCGACCATCGACGAGATCGCGTTCGCGCTGCTGCACCTGAACCGACAGCGGTCAGCTCTCACGCAAACCATCGTTGAACTGGAAGAAATCGTTTTGATGGCCCGCACACAGGGTGCCACGGGCACCGAAATCGCGGTTTCGGCAGCGGCCCGCAAACTGGAGGCACGCAAATGAGCGCGCCTTTCGAACCCACCCCGCTGAAGATCATCACCGCCGACGAGCGTTTGAAAGAAACGCGGGGCATCAAGGGCGTCCTGACCGGCATTTCCGGCATCGGCAAAACCAGCCAGCTTTGGACGTTGGAGCCCGAACGCACCCTGTTTCTAAATCTCGAGGCCGGGGAACTGGCTGTGCAGGGCTGGTCGGGCGACGAAGTCCGGATCCGGGACTGGGAGCGCGCCCGCGATCTCGCCTGCTGGATCGGCGGCCCCAATCCCGCAATGCGCGAAGATCAACCCTACAGCCAGCGCGACTACGACCGCGTCTGCGCCGCGTTTGGAGACCCTGCGGTCCTGGACAAATACGATACGGTCTTCGTCGACAGCATCTCGGTGGCCTCCCGCATCTGCATGCAGTGGTGCAAGGGCCAGCCGCAGGCACAGGCGGATCGCAGCGGCAAGCCGGACCTGCGCGGCGCCTACGGTCTGCTCGGCCAGGAGATGATCGGCTGGCTCACGCACCTGCAGCACACGCCGCGCAAGAATATCTGGCTGGTCGGCCTGCTCGACCGGAAGATTGATGATTTCGGCAAACCGTATTTCGCGATGCAGATCGAGGGGTCCAAAACCGGCCTCGAACTGCCCGGCATCGTCGACGAGGTCATCACCCTCGCCGAAATCCGCCCGAAGGAGGGCGAGCCGTTCCGGGCGTTCGTCTGCACCACGATCAACGATTTCGGCTTCCCTGCGAAAGACCGTAGCGGTCGGCTCTCGATGATTGAGCAGGCGCATTTGGGCCGACTGATGGCCAAGATCCGCGCCGGTCAGGGAACAACCGCCAAATCGCCCCTCGATTTCGAACTGCCTGAGACCGAACCCCAATCCGACCCCATGACGAAAGGAGCCCTAACCCATGGCTGACAACATGGATTTTAACGGCGCTGACAGCCAGGACGCCGCATTCGATCTCATTCCGGCAAACACGCTGGTCAAGGTGACGCTGACGATTCGCCCCGGTGGCGCTGGCCCCGAAGGCTGGTTGACACAGAGCCGCAGCAGTTCGGCGCTCTATCTCAACACCGAAGCCGTGGTTCTCGAAGGCCCTTATGCGCGGCGGCGGATTTACACGCGCATCGGTTTCAAGGGCAAGAGCGTAAACGAACGCGGCGAGGACACATATGCAAACCGCGGGCGCGCCCTGATCCGCGGGATCCTCGAGTCCGCACACGGGGTTAAACCCGGCGATCAGTCCGAGCCTGCACGGGCAGCGCGCATGATCCGCAGCCTCGGGGATCTGAGCGGCATCGATTTCGTCGCCAAGATCGGTATCGAGAAGGACCGCAGCAATCCCGACGACGCCGGGCGCAACGTGATCAAGGCGGCCATCGGGCCCGGTCATGAGCAGTATCTGACCGTGATGGGCCCCGCGCCCACGCCCAAGACCGCAGCTTCTGCATCGCCTCCCAACTCCGCGAGCACCGCCTCACAGCCCGGCTCGTCGGCACCTGCCTCGGGTGCCGCGCCGTTCTGGGCACGCTGAGGGAGACCACCATGATTCCTCGTGATTATCAACGGTCGGCAGTCGATGCCGCCCACGACCGCACTGCCGAGCATGGCAACACAATGCTCGTGCTTCCAACCGGTTCCGGCAAAACGGCGATCGCCGGGTTCTACGTCTGCGAACAGGCGGAACGGGACCGCGACGCAAAGGTCCTGGTCCTTCAACATACCGACGAGCTTATCGAGCAGAACCGTTCCGCCATCGGTAATATCTCGGGCCTGGACACTTCGGTGGTCAAGGCGGAGCAGGACTGCTGGGACGGCCGCGTGGTGTTTGGCAGCGTGCAGACGCTGGCGCGCGTCAATCGGCGCGAGACCATGCCAGCCATTTCCCATCTGATCATCGATGAATGCCACCGCGCCGCTGCTACCAGTTATCGGTCCGTGATCGAGCATGTACGCGGCCTGAATCCGACGGCCAAGCTGCTCGGGCTTTCCGCCACTCCGGGCCGCGGCGACGGCCAATCCCTGCGCAAGACTTTCAGCAACGTCGGCTACCACCTGCAGATCGGCACCCTGATTGCGCGCGGGCTGCTGGTGCCGCCCCGGACCTTCACCATCGATCTCGGGATCGAGGACGAGTTGTCTGGCATCGACAGCACTGCTGGCGATTTCAACATGCGTCAGGCCGGCAAGGTGCTCAATCGCTCGGTCCTGAACGAGACCGTGGTCGAGCATTGGAAGGACAAGGCCGCTGACCGGCGCACGATTTTATTCTGCTCGACGGTCGACCATGCTGAAGCGGTAGCCGACGCGTTCCGGGCGGAGGGTGTCACGGCTGAGCCGATCACCGGCGAGATGCCCACTCGAGCGCGTGCAGATCTCATCGCACGGTTCGACAGTGGCGAAGTTCAGGTGCTGACCAACTGCATGGTGCTCACCGAGGGGTTCGACAGCCAGCCTGTCGGTTGTATCGGCATCCTGCGCCCCATGCTGCACAAGGGAACCTTCATCCAGGCAGTCGGCCGTGGCCTGCGCAGGGTGGATCCGGAGCGTTTCCCAGGCATTATCAAGACCGATTGCACCGTGCTGGATTTCGCGGGCGCCGCTCTGCGTCATGGCACGCTTGAGCAGGATATTGGTCTCGACGACGACGAGAAACCGGCCAGCGAGCACGCGTGGAAAACCTGCCCGTCCTGCGAGGCGGAACTACCGCTTGGAGCATCCGTCTGTGATTTCTGCGGTCATGTCTTCACCCGTGTGGTCAACGAGAAGCGGCTGCTCACGTCGTTCGAGATGACCGAAATCGATCTGCTCGATCGCTCGCCCTTCTCGTGGTGCGACCTGCACGGTGATGGGCAAGCATTGATGGCAAGCGGTTTCCAGGGCTGGGCTGGCGTTTTTCATGACGGCACATTGTGGCACGCGCTCGGCAACCCGAAGGCCAAGGCGCTCCGCACACTGGCTGTGGGTACGCGCGTCCAGGCGCTTGCCGCCGCAGATGACTTCCTGCGAGCGACCGAAACCTCCAGCGCCTCTGCAAAGAGCAAGCGCTGGTTGAATGATCCCGCCACCCTACGGCAGATCGAGTTGTTGCAGCGGGCTGGACACCAGATGAGCGGTATGGATTTCGGCCTGTCGAAATATGCAGCCAACTGCCACTTGAACTTCCGCTGGCAACGCTCGGCCATCCGTGCCGCGGTCCTGCGTGATGTCACGCGGAGCGTCGCGTGAAACGCCCCAATCCATTCCCTTCCGACCAGATGACCCCCGCCGAACGCCGCGCCGAGCTGTGCGGCCTGCTGGCGCTCGGGCTGGTCCGGTTACGGCTGCGGGAACGGGGTGAACCTTCTGACGGTACTGGAGAAATTCTCCTACACTCCGCGGCCGACCAATGCCGTCATGCAACTCCAACTCACCGGAGAACCGCATGACCAATCACGATCCCATCCCCGCGCGCCTCGCCGCGCTGAAGACCGCGACGACGCCGGAGCTGAAGGCGCAGTGGCGCGAGCTGTTCGATAGCGAGCCACCGCCCTTCAACCGCCGCTACCTGGAGAGCCGGCTGGCCTACCGCACCCAGGAACTGGCCTATGGCGGGCTGAAGCCTGAGACCGTCCGGCGGCTGGAGCGACTGGGCGAGGAACTTGACGGCGGCGACCGAAAAAAGAGCCGCATCCGTGCCGACACCATGCCCATCGCCGGCACGCGGCTGGTCCGCGAATGGCAGGGCGTCGAGCACGTCATCACCGTCACCGCGGACGGTTTCGACTGGCAAGGGCGACCCTATAAGTCGCTCTCCGCCATTGCCCGCGCCATCACTGGTACACGCTGGAACGGCTGGGTGTTCTTCGGGCTGAAAAACCATCGGAGGGGCGCATGACCAAGCCTATTGTCCGGAAACTGCGTTGCGGGATCTACACGCGCAAATCCTCCGAGGAAGGGCTGGAGCAGGAGTTCAATTCGCTGCACGCCCAGCGCGAGGCCTGCGAAGCCTACATCGCCAGCCAGCGGTCAGAAGGCTGGGTGCTGGTCCGCGATCAGTATGACGACGGTGGTATCTCCGGCGGCACGCTGGAACGACCCGGATTACAACTGCTGATGGCGGACATTGAGGACGGGCTCGTCGACGTGGTCGTGGTCTACAAGATCGACAGGCTCAGCCGCTCGCTGGCCGACTTTGCCAAGCTGGTCGAGGTATTCGACCGTAATGACGTGACCTTTGTTTCGGTCACGCAGTCGTTCAATACCACCACATCAATGGGGCGGCTGACGCTGAACATCCTGCTCAGCTTCGCCCAATTCGAACGCGAGGTGACGGCCGAGCGCATCCGCGACAAGGTCGCCGCCAGCCGGAAGAAGGGGATGTGGATGGGCGGGGTGCCGCCCTACGGCTATCGCGTCGAAAACCGGAAGCTGGTCGTCGACGAGGAGCGCGCCGAGCACGTTCGCTGGATCTTCTCCCGCTTCCTCGAGATCGGCTCCTGCACCGAACTGGCCCGGGAGGTG
The DNA here is from genome assembly GCF_019599045.1 of Roseovarius sp. SCSIO 43702. Taxonomy (NCBI): domain Bacteria; kingdom Pseudomonadati; phylum Pseudomonadota; class Alphaproteobacteria; order Rhodobacterales; family Roseobacteraceae; genus Roseovarius; species Roseovarius sp. SCSIO 43702. Next base: position 1,386,077 of record NZ_CP080623.1, on the reverse strand, counting down.
GCGCGTCACGGTATTCGGACGCCAAGGGGCAACCGCATCGACAAGAAGTACCTGTACCGGCTGCTCTCGAACCGCGCCTACATCGGCGAAGCGGTGCACAAAGGTGAGAGCTATCCCGGCGAGCACGTTGCCATCATCGACCGCGAGACGTGGGACCGCGTCCACGCAATCCTACAGGAGAGCCCCCGCAAGCGCGCCGCCCGCACCCGCGCCGAGACGCCCGCGCTGTTGAAGGGGCTGCTGTACGGGCCCGATGGCGCGGCATTCTCGCCGACCCACACCCGCAAGGGCGGCAAACTCTACCGGTATTACGTCAGCCAGAGCGTGCTGAAGCATGGTGCCGGGTCGTGCCCGGTTGGCCGGGTGCCAGCGGGAGAGATCGAGGCTGCGGTAATCGACCAGCTTCGCGCCGTGTTCCGCCAGCCGGAGATCGTGGCGGGCACGTGGAAGGCCGCCCGCACCCACACCGACGACATCACCGAGGCCGATACCCGCGCGGCCCTGCAGCAGCTCGATCCACTGTGGGACGAACTGTTCCCCGCCGAGCAGGCGCGCATCGTGGCGTTGCTGGTCGAGCGCGTGGACATCGGCACGGAGGGCCTGAACGTCCGCCTCCGTGTCGACGGCCTCGGCAGCCTCGCGCGCGAGATTCTTGCCGGCGGAATCGGAGAAGCTGCATGACCCGCGGGTCTCCAGCCCCGGAGACGGTGACTCTCCACGTGCCGTTCCGCATCGTGAAGCGCGGCGGGCGGAAGGAGATGCATTTACCGCCAGAAGGGTCGGGCCCCCATGCACGGTTCGACAACACCATGATCAAAGCCATGGCGCGCGCCTTTCGCTGGCAGCGGATGTTGGACGCCGGTGAGTTCGCCACCATCGCCGATCTGGCAGAGCACGAACGCATCGCAGCGCCTTATCTGACACGGCTTCTGCGCCTTACCCAGCTTTCACCGGAGATTGTTGAGGCCATCCTTGAGGGGCGACAGCCGCCCGACCTGACCTTGGAATCGCTGCGGGCGCCGTTTCCGATGGATTGGAGCAGTCAACGCGCGTTGCTGTGGCTTTGAAGTTCGCAAGTACTTGGTGAGCACGCCGGCTCGATGGATGGCTTGTGCTTTTTAGCCAATTTGGCCAAAGTAAGCCGTGCAACAGCGGAGAGTCAGATGCAGATCCTGACCGCGAAAGACGCGAAGTACGGCTTCGGGCGGCTGATTGATCTCGCCAGAGCCGAGCCTGTCGCGGTGGCGAAGCATGGACGCCCCGTTGTCGTCGTGCTGGCAGTCGAGGAATACGAGCGGCTGAAAGCGCTGGACAAGCCTGGCATCAGTCCGGGTGAACAAAACGCAGGAAAGAAAACGAGCTAATGATTGCAGACCACCTGACCGGGATCGAACAGTTTGGCGCGGACCTCTGGAAGATGGCCGACGACCTGCGGGCCAACTCCGGCCTCGCATCGAACGAGTATTTCATGCCTATCATGGGGCTCCTTTTCCTGAGGCAGGCCACGAACCGCTACTATGCTGCTCTCGCCTCGATCGAGGCAGACAAGGCCGCCGGAAAGATGCCGGATCGTCAGCTGGTCGACGCTGACTTCCGGCGCCGCCGCGCAATGCTAATGCCCGAGGCCGCCCGTTACGACGTGATCCTCGACATGCCCAAGGGCGGTCAGCTTGGTACCGCGCTCACCGCCGCCATGGAGGAGGTCGAGAAGCATTTCCCGCCGCTCGCGGGCCAGTTGCCCAAGGACTACGAGCGCTTCGACGACGACCTGTTAGAAAGCATGATGCGCAAATTCGACACCGAGGCCCTGCGCAATGCTTCCGGCGACGTCTTCGGGCGCATCTACGAATACTTCCTCGCTGAGTTCTCCAAGCAGGGCGCACACGACAATGGCGAGTTCTTCACGCCGCCATCCATCGTCCAGACCATCGTCAACGTGATCGAGCCAGACCACGGCATCGTCTTTGACCCGGCCTGCGGCTCTGGCGGCATGTTCGTGCAGTCCAGCCACTTCATCGAGGACGCAGGCCAAGACACGATGAAGCGCGTCACCTTCTACGGCCATGAGAAGAACGAGACGACGGCGAAACTCGCCCAGATCAACCTGGCGGTCCACGGCCTGCAGGGCACGATCCGCGCCGGGAACGAAGCGATCACCTATTACAAGGACCCGCACGAACTGGTCGGCAAGTGCGACTTCGTGATGGCCAATCCGCCGTTCAACGTGGACGAGGTCGACGCCGAGAAGGTCAAGGGCGACAAGCGGCTACCCTTCGGCCTGCCGGGCGTGAACAAGGCCAAGAAGGTCTCGAACGCCAACTACCTGTGGATGTCCTACTTCTACACCTATCTGAACGAGAACGGCCGCGCCGGTGTCGTCATGTCCAGCCAGGCATCCAGCGCAGGGCGGGACGAGGCGATCGTGCGCCAGAAGCTGGTCGAGACCGGCGCCGTCGACGTGATGATCGATATCCGCGGCAACTTCTTCTACACGCGCACGGTGCCCTGCCAGCTGTGGTTCTTCGACCGGGCGAAGGAACGTGACCCCGAGCGCGCCGATCACGTCCTGATGCTCGATGCGCGCAACATCTACCGGAAGGTGTCGCGCGCCATCTACGATTTTGCGCCAGAGCAGCAGAAGAACATCGCCGCCATCGTCTGGCTCTATCGCGGACAGGCGGACCGCTTCCTGGAACTCGTCGAAAGCTACCTTGCGCAGGCCGTTGCTGAGGGCCAGGCAACGACGGAGCCATTGGCCGACCTTGACAAGGCGCTCGGCAAGCTCATCGATCTGGTGCAGCCCTTCGTCACCGAAAAGCGCGATCCAGATCCGCTGGCGGAGACCTGGAGCGAACTGACCAGCGCGTGCGCAACGCTGGCGGCGGATATCGCGGGGTTCGACGCAGAGGTGTCGGCGCGTGCGGCGGACTGGGCGGGCGCCGTGCGCGACAATGCCGGGCTGCACGCGGCGCGCGCCGGGCTACACCCCATGGCCGAGCGTTGCCGTGACCTGACCAAGCAGATCGACCTGGCCGCCAAGCTGGCCGGCCGGGTGGTGGATACCGCCATCAAGGAACTGGACGCCCGCGACCATGCCCTCTGGCCCAATGCCGAGGTGACGCGCGCCCGCAAGGCGTTGGAGGGCGCGAGGGTCGCGGCGGTGGAGGCGCTGCGGACGGCGCGGTATTTCGTGAAACAGGCCGACTGGCTGCAGGAGCGGTTCCCCGACGCGGTCCTGTGCGATGTCGAGGGGTTGGTGAAACGGGTCAGCCGCGCCGAGATCGCGGCGCATGACCACAGCCTGACGCCCGGCCGCTATGTCGGCGTGGCACCCGAGGAGGTGGACGAGGATTTCGATTTCGAGGAGGCGCTGCGGTCGATCCACATCGACTTGACGGGGCTGACCGAGGAGGCCGCGGAGCTGGCGGCGCGGATCGCCCGAAACTTCGAGGAGTTGGGGGTGTGAGATCTTTCTCTGAAGTCCGCATCGGCGACGTTGCAAAGGCCAAAGGCGGAAAGCGACTGCCGAAGGGTGCATCAGTTCAAGATGCACCAACTCCCCATCCCTATTTGCGCGTCGTCGATTTTGGGGAAAGCGGGATTAACCGTTCAGCAATCAAATACATCGACGAGAACGTTCATCACCAAGTCCGCCGATACACGATCACCTCTTCGGATATCTACATCAGCATTGCAGGAACAATCGGTCGAGTTGGGATGGTTCCTGAGGATCTTTCCGGAGCAAATCTGACGGAGAACGCCGCGAAGCTCACGGACATCTCGCATGCCGTAGATGCACGCTACTTGATGTATTTTTTGCGCGGGGCGACCGGGAAGGCTGCCATGTCCAATCAGACGGGCGGCACCTCGCAGCCGAAACTCGCCCTCTACAGGATCGAAGAAATACGGTTTCCCTGCCCGCCACGAAGCGAACAGGAAGCCATCGTCTCCATCCTCTCCGCCTACGACGACCTGATCGAGACCAACCGGCGACGGATTGCGCTGCTGGAGGATGCGGCGCGGCTGCTCTACCGCGAGTGGTTCGTCCACTTTCGCTTCCCTGGCCACGAACACGTCCCCCTCACTGACGGCCTCCCCGAGGGCTGGGCGCGGCAGACCTTCGATGACGTCTGCGAGACAATTGGTGGAGGAACCCCAAAGACGGAAAAGCCCGAGTTCTGGAATGACGGCGATATCCCTTGGTACACGCCCACGGACATCACGCGGAACTCATGCCTCGCTTTGCTCGACAGCGCGACAAAGATCACGGAAGCCGGACTGCGAGGCTCTTCGGCAAAGATGCTCCCGGCCGGAACGGTGTTGATGACCAGCCGCGCCTCAGTCGGCTTTTTCGGGATCATCGAAACGCCGTCCTGCACCAATCAGGGCTTCATCAGTATCATCCCGCACGATCCCCGCGCCCGAATGTATCTGCTGCACAACTTGATGTATCGGGTCGAGGAAATCCGCTCCCACGCCGGTGGAGCGACCTACAAGGAGATCAGCAAGGGGAAGTTTCGAGCACTGCCGGTTGTCATTCCTGACGCAGCGCTGCTTCGCGAGTTCGAGCACCAAGCTTCGACGCTTCACGCGCAGGTCCGCACCTTGCACACGCAAAATCAGAAGCTCGCACAGGCCCGTGACCTCCTCCTGCCGCGCCTGATGAACGGGGAGATCGCGGTTTGACGCAGGACGGCTTCGATCCTCCACCTGACGAAGACCCCGCCGAAGGAATTCGACGGTGGGTGGAACGGCTGCCGCCGAGCGCCCATGCGCAATGGCTGCTGCGCCACTCGCTGCCAGGAGAACAACTGGCCGCGATCAAGGATCTGCTGCACAGGAACCAGCAAGCCGCGGCGGCGACCCAGATCAAGTTTGACGAACTCAAGCAGCAGATCGAGGCCGATCCTGACAACGAGCAACTGGACAACCTCTATGAGGAGCGGTTCTGGCGGGCGGTCTTCATGGATTCCGCGCATAGCATGTCCGCGGTCGGCATGTTGGCACCCTTCATCGAGTCCCTGTTTGTCGCCATCTTCGAGGGGCTGAGGAAAAGGCAAGGTTCGGATGCGGGTGACACGCGGCGGCAGCGCGCCGACGACCAGTTCTGGAACCCTCAAATCGTATTCCGCAGCCAGGGGCCAAGGGACGATCTTGTTGCGGGTATCGTCCAGCTGGCGGAAAGCTGCGGGCTGAAGCCCTATCTTCCCAACGATTATCGGAAAACGCTGTCCGCCCTTTTCGCCTATCGCAACAACATGCTGCACAACGGTTTCGAATGGCCAACTGAGACGATCGGCAAGTTTTCAAGCCGCATCGCGTCAGAGAAGTGGCCCGAAGCCTGGTTCACGAGCGCGGATCGGGATGGCAAACCGTGGCTCTATTACATGTCCCTGGATTTCTGCTCTCACTGCGTCGACCGGATCGACGGCATCATCGACGGCACCGGCCGGTATTTGAAGGAGCGCGACGCGTGATTTTTCAGGGAAGGGTTTCATGGCGGTAACCGGCATCAATAGCGAAGATCGACTGGTTCAGGCCACCTTCGCCGAGCATCTGGAAACGGTGTTGGGCTGGGAAAACGTATATGCCTTCAATCAGGAGGTCCTCGGGCCGGACGGCACGCTCGGGCGCAAGGACACGACCGAGGCGGTCCTGATCCGCGACCTGCGTGCGGCCCTCCACCGCCTCAACCCCGACTTGCCGGAACCAGCCATCGAGGACGCGATCCGCGCGCTGACCGTCTATGACGTCAGCCGCTCCATGGTGCAGCACAATCGAGACTTCTACCGCATGCTGCGCGGCGGCGTGCCCGTCAGCTACCGCGATGCGCAGGGGCGCCAAAAATCCGCCCGCGCCAGGGTGATCGACTTCGACAACGCCCCCGGCTCCAATCGCTTCCTCTCCGTACGCGAGTTGAAGCTGACCGGGATCCGGACGCCCAACTACAACCGTCGCGCCGATCTGGTTTGCTTCGTCAACGGCCTGCCGCTGGTCTTCATCGAACTGAAGGCTGTCTACAAGAACATCCGCGCGGGGTTCGACGGCAACCTGCGCGACTACATGGACGAAAACGTCATCGCCCATGCGTTCCATCACAACGCCTTCCTGATCGTGTCGAACGGCGACCGCGCCCGCTATGGCTCGATCACCAGCGCGTGGGAGCACTTCAATGAATGGAAGCGGCTGGAAGAGGCGGATGAAGGCAGCGTCGATGCGGAGCGCCTGCTGAATGGCATGCTGGCGCACCACCGACTGCTCGATCTGGTCGAGAACTTCATCCTGTTCGACGAGAGCAAGGCGGGCGCCGCGCGCAAGGTGGTGGCGAGAAACCATCAGGTGCTGGGCGTGAACCGCGCCGTCGCCTCAGTCGCACGGCAGGAGGCGATCAAGGCCGAGATCCCGCCAGGAGAACGCCTGCGGCACCGCGTGGTCGAGCTGCCGCTGGAACGCAAGGCGCCGGCGAAGCGCAGGAAGGGCGACCAGGCGCTTGTGACGGCGGAAACGGCGCTGCCATCCTTCATCCCCGAAGGCCCGGTCGACATCATCGAGCGGGCGCACCCCGATCTCGGCCGGTTGGGCGTGTTCTGGCACACGCAGGGCAGCGGCAAGTCCTATTCCATGGCCTTCTTCGCCGAAAAAGTGCGGCGCAAGGTGCCGGGTAATTTCACCTTCCTGCTAATGACCGACCGGAACGATCTCGACAGCCAGATCTACAAGACCTTCGTGGGCTGCGGCATTGCCGGGAACGAGACCCCGCGCGCGGCCTCCGGCGATGATCTGGAACGGATCCTGAAGGAGAACAACCAGTACGTCTTCAGCCTGATCCACAAGTTCAACAAGGACGTGGACCCAAAGAAGCCATACAGCGAGCGCGACGACATCATCGTGATCTCGGACGAGGCGCACCGCACGCAGGCAGGGCGGTTGGCCCGCAACATGCGCCTTGCGCTGCCCAATGCCGCCTTCATCGGCTTCACCGGCACGCCGCTGTTCAAGCAGGACGAAATCACCAAGCGCATATTCGGCGAATATGTCTCGCGCTACGACTTCAAGCGATCCGAGGAGGACGGCGCGACCGTCAAGCTGGTCTACGAGAACCGGGGCGAGAAGCTGGGTGTCGCCAAGACGGATCTGAACGAACGGATTGCCGAGAAGATCGAGGAGGCGGAACTCGACCCCGATCAGGCGGCGCTCCTCGATAAGCTGCTCGGGAAGGACTACGAAGTCATCACCGCCGATGAGCGGCTCGACAAGATCGCAGCCGATTTCGTGGATCACTGTGCAACGAGATGGGAGTCCGGAAAATCCCTGTTTGTGTGCATCGACAAGATCACCTGCGCCCGGATGCACCAGATGATCATCCCGCGATGGCGGGCGAAGGCCGCAGAAGTCAGGGCGGCGGCCAATGCCAAGCAAGCCCAAGCGGATACCACGGCCGATGAATCCTTGCGCGCTTTGCTCGCGGAGGAGGCGCAAGAATTGAATGCGCAGGCAACGTGGCTCGAGGAAACCATCGTCGAGATCATTATCAGCGAAGCGCAGAACGAGGTCGCGGACTTCAAGAAATGGGGTTTCGACATAATCCCGCACCGTGCCCTGATGAAGCAGGGCTTCGATACCGGGAATGGCGAGCGCATCGATGTCGAAACGGCCTTCAAGAACCCCAAGCACCCGTTCCGCGTCGCAATCGTCTGTGCGATGTGGCTAACCGGCTTCGACGTGGAATGTCTGTCGACGCTCTATATCGACAAGCCGATGAAGGCGCACACGCTGATGCAGGCCATAGCGCGCGCGAACAGGGTGTATCCTGGCAAAGACTTCGGCCTGATTGTCGACTACAATGGGATGCTGGCCAGCCTGCGAGCCGCGCTGGCTCAGTACGCGCTGGGCGATGATGGCACAGGCGGAGAAGAGATCATCGCCCCCATCGAAGAGAGGGTGCAGGCCCTGCTCGAAGCCATCGAGGCGACCGAGGCGCATCTGCGCGGCCTTGGCTTCGACCCAGGCGTGCTGCTCGGTTCGAAGGGCTTTTTACGCATCAAGGGCCTGAAGGACGCCGTGGAAGCCGTTTATGCGACGGACGAGGCTAAGCGGCGCTTCGAGATTCTCGCACGGCAGGTGTTCATCCGCTTCAAGGCGCTGCTGATGGAGCCCAGCGCCTGGGCATACGCCGAACGACACGACAACATCGAAGCAATCTACAAGAAGCTGACTGAGCGGCGCGACACGGCTGATGTGACCGAGCTGTTGAAGGAGTTACACCGGATCGTCAACGAGGCCATCCGGACGCAAGCGCCAGGAGACGACCAAGCCGAGGGACTGACCTTCGACCTCAGTCAGATCGATCTTGAGAAGCTGCGCGATGAGTTCGCAAAGAAGGTCAGACGGAAAGCGACCGCGCTTCAGGACATCCTAGACATCGTCGAACAGAAACTCGCCGAGATGCTTGCGCGCAATCCCGCAAGGATGGACTATCAGGTGAAGTACGAGGCGATCATCGCCGACTATAATCGGGAGAAAGACCGAACCACCATCGAGGAGACCTTCCGTCGACTGGTCGAGCTCGTGAACAGTCTGGACGAGGAACAGAAGCGCGCAACGAAGGAGGGTCTTGGCGAGGATGAACTCGCGCTCTTCGACCTGCTGCTCAAGGATAATCTGGACAAGACGTCTCGTGAGCGGGTGAAGCAGGCGAGCCGCGACCTCCTGGCCTCTATAAAGACGCGCTTGGCCGAACTCGATCGCTTCTGGGAGAAGGAACAGACCAAGGCAGACGTCGAGGTATTCATCTTGGACGAAGTCTTCGCAAGTTTGCCGTCACCGCCGTTCACGCCCGATGAAAAGAAAGCGCTTGCAGCAAGCGTCTACGCCCATGTGTGGCAGCAGGCCGTGAACGGTGGCTTCGCGCAGGCGGCCTAGGGCCGTTCGCTGATCGTTCGATCCGGGTTCCAGCGGCTTGGCGAACGGAACTGCGAACCCCGCCCAGTGCGCCCCCACTCTAAGCCTAATGATTTCAGTAGCATGGCGCTCTGAACCGAACTGCGCGCGGTTAATAGGTCCGGAGAATATTGGCCCTGAGAGACTGCTTCCAAGCCACCTGGCGCAGGGGCCAGTGCTCAGCCGCATCCGCATAACCCTCGAAAACAACGGAAAAATCCGGCCGCAGCCGGATCGGGAGAACGCTTTCGCGGGGGCAAGTGGCGGAGGGGATGGGCCTGGCGTCTAACGTTCTCCAACTCAAACCATTGTTTTTATTGATGCCGGGGGTGCCCCGCGCGCCTCGCCCATTCATGGGTGACGTGCGCGCCGGCTTCGCCTTCGACCAGGCCAATCTCGGAGGCGGCGGCGCCCCGGTCGATCTCAATGCGCGTGGGGATTTTGCCCTGTCGCCAGAGCAAGGTGATGGGTCTGGTGGTGCATGCCGACTGTCATCATGCCGATAAAGCCCAGGGCCCGAATGCGGTTCGGATCCTCGCCGGTCACGGTCAGGGCCGCACCGCCAGGAATATCTTCCGCCCGCATTGTCCAGCCCTCGACACCATCCATCGTCGCCACGTGGGCCGTAACCATGGCGCGGATCGAGCTGGTCACGCCTGCGTCTTCCGAGATCGCCTCGAAGCGGGCACCGCCTTCGATCTCCTCGACGCTGACGCGGGCGCGGAGCGTCACGTTGTCCATGTCGATCAGATGCTGACGAAGCGCCTCGATATCGACGCGGCTCCAGTCCGTCGTCGGATCCGCCATCAGCTGTGCGACAATCTCCTGAATGGCAGCGAAAGCGGATTGTCCCCCCTCTATGAGCCCTGCGGGAAAGGCGTCCGCGTTCATCCCATGGCCCTCGTGGGACATCCCCGGCACATGCCTCATCCCGCCATGCTGACCGGCCGCATCCTGCGCCAGCGCGGGACCGGGAGACGCGAGAAGGGCAACGAGAAACGCAAATCGGATCATGGGACCTCCAGTCGACATAGGGCCCTTGTTGCAGGCAATCGCCGCTCAGCATATGATCGCGATCATGCGAATGGCGATTTCGAAGATTTTTCAGGATGCACGCGACACCGGGCTTGCCCCCGGTGAGACGCTGTTCGCAGCGGGCGAAGATGTCGCGAACATCTATATGGTGCGCTCCGGCCGGGTGCAACTGCAGCGACACACCACGCTCGGAGCGCACATGGTTCTGCAGAATGCAGGGCCAGGCGCGGTTGTAGCCGAGGCATCGGCCTATTCGTCCCGGTATCACTGCGATGCTGTCGCTCCCGAAGAATGCGTCGTCGCAGGCTTGCCGAAGAAGCGCTTCCTGTCTGCGCTCGCCGACGATCCGGCTCTGGCGGAAAGCTGGTCCGCGCTGCTGGCGCGCAGTGTTCAGGCTGCGCGGCTCAGGTCGGAGATTCGATCATTGCCAAAGGTGGCCGACCGTCTCGACGCATGGCTTGGTGAGGGCAACCACGTGCCAGACAGGGGCCGATGGCAGGAGGTGGCCGCCGAACTGGGGGTCACGCGGGAGGCGCTCTATCGCGAACTTGCGCGGCGCCGCGCTGCCGGGTCCCGAAGTTGAGCGACGACCCGGAATGATCGCGGCCAACCACAGCGCGGCCCTCTACTCTCGCGCAGCGCAGATGTGTCGCCCTTCGACGGTTCTGAGCGGCAAGAGAGTCGTTTCGACGGGCCCCTCGTGGAGATACCAGTAACACCCGTCACGCGGCAAAAGACGCGCCGTCGAGACATCCTGGTAAGGCGCTGCCAGGGCCACAACCTGCTCGGGGACGGGATCGGGGGCCGTGTTTTCGGTGCCGACGACGGCGGTGCATCCGCCCAGAAGGGCCGACAATGCCAAGCTGTTGATCAATTTTCGTCCCAAATCCGGTCCTTTCGCGCAGTGGCTTCGCCGGCGTCTCTCGGGCGTCGCGAATTTGATGCTCAACTCTTTGCGCTGACGTAGTCTTCGGGCGGATGCAGATACGCCGTCACCCCGGTTTCGACCAGCGGGTAGAGCGCGATCATATGGGCATTGACCATCCGTACACAGCCCGAACTCGCGCGGCCCCCGATGGAGCGGGGCTGGGGCGAGCCGTGGATGCGCAAATAGGTGTCGCGATCGCCCACGTAGAGATACAGGGCCCGCGCCCCGAGCGGATTGTCAGGACCCGGCTCCATTCCGTTTGCGACCTCCGCGTAAAGCTCCGGGTCGCGTTCGATCATCGCGCGCGTCGGCGTCCAGTGCGGCCACCGAACCTTGCGCCGGATCGTGTAGGTGCCGGGTTCGTAAAGGTTGCCGCGTGCGATGGCAACGCCATAGCGCATGGCCGTCCCTCCCTCCTCGATATGGTAGAGGTAGCGCGCGATGGCATCGACGTGAATGTTCCCCGGAACAAGGCCTGCCCGCGCCTCGACCCGTTGCGGAAGAAATCGCGGATCGAGCCCCCAGGGATTGGATACCTCCGGATCGAAGAAGGGCGGCGTGACCTCGGCATCCCATGCGCTTTTCTGCGCCTCGCTCGGCCAGCTATCCGCCAGAAGCGGCCCCGAGATGGGCGGCGAAAACAGGGCGGTTGCGGTGATGATGAAATGCCGGCGCGTCAGGCCCGTCTTTCCGGCCGCGTTCATTGTTCCGGTTCTCGCGCATCGGTGACGAGCGTTTGCAACTGCTCGGCATCCACGACACCGGGCACAAGGGCATCGCCGACCACGAAGGATGGCGTGCCCGTGATGCCGAGGGCCTGCGCCAGGCGCATCGAGGTCTCGATATGTGCGTCGATCTCCGGCGCCTCCATGTCGCGGCGCAATTGCGCGATGTCGAGGCCGATGTCTTCCGCGATCCGAAGGACAGACGACTCCTCGGCGCGGCCGCTCATGCCCATCAGCGCCCAATGGAAGTCTTCGTAAAGCCCCTGTTCGCGCGCGGCCAGCGCGGCACGGGTGGCAAACACCGACCCTTCGCCGAGGATCGGCCATTCACGATAGACAAGGCGAACATCCGGATCGGCGGCCAGCAGGGCCTCGATCTCGGGCTTGGCACGACGGCAATAGGGACAATTGTAGTCGAAGAATTCCACCACCGTGACATCGCCTTCCGGATTGCCCAGAACCGGCGCATTGGGGTCGCGTTCCAGCGTGTCGCGTTCGCGGGAGAGCACCTCTGCTTGCGACGCCGCCTGTGCCTCGGCCTGCCGGGCTTCGAGGATCGCGACGGCCTCCATGACGATCTCGGGGTTTTCGCGGATCGTCTCGAGCACCAGCTCGCGCACCCTGTCCTCCGAGATGTCCTGCGCCGCTGCCTGCAAGGGCAGCGCAAGGGAAAGCGCCATCACGATCATTGAAATGTAATTCTTCATGTCAATTTCCTCCGTTTGCCAGATCGGCGGCCGTGCGTTCGGCCTGCGCGGCGCGTTCGCGCTCGGGCCAGGTTGATTGGATGTAGGCGAGGATGTTCCAGATCTCGCGATCCGTCAGGACGTCGCCGAAACCGGGCATGCCGCTGTCGAATTCCACGCCTTGCCGGGCCAGGGCCTCGCGTCCGCCGAGTTTCGTGTATTCAAACAGCATCCGGTCGGGATGGTGCCATGTGTGCCCGGTTTCATCGTGAGGCGGCGCGGGCAGACGCCCATCCGCATCGGGGGTTCGCCAGTCCGGCTGTCCTTCGAGGTTGGCGCCGTGACAGGCGGCGCAGTTCTGGGCATAAAGCGCTTCGCCCTGCGCGATATCCACCGTCGCCGGCATCACCGGCACGGCAGGGTCTATGGCGGCCTGCGGCGCGTCAAGCAGCGCCAACCACGCCCCGGCCCCCGCAAGGCCAAGCGCCACGGGCGCGGCGATCATCACCCAGGCCTTCATGTCACGCGCACCCATGTCATCATGCCGCTTTCCGCATGGCTGAGCATGTGGCAGTGAAACAGCCAGTCGCCCGGATTGTCGGCGACGAAGCCGATCTCGCGCGTCTCTTGTGCGGCCACGAGGAGCGTGTCGCGCATCGGGCCTGCGGGTCTGCCGTCGCGGATTTCGCGGAAATGCATCCCGTGCAGATGCATGGCGTGGGGAAAGACGGTTTCGTTGACGATCTCCAGCCGCACCCGCTCGCCAAGGGAAAGATCGGCCAGCGGGGCCTGCGTCATCTCTGCCATGTCGTTGAAGGCCCAGAACCGCCCCCGCGCCGCGAGGTCGCGAAAGCCCAGGCGCTCTCCGCCCAGCACGGCACTATTCATTCGCCCCATGGCGCCGCCCGACATCACCAGCCGCAAAGGACGGGCATCGGCCAGCGACCCGAGGCCGCTGACGGAATTGGGCGGCAACGCCGCGGGTGCCGCTCGCGGGGTCCGCGCGGCGCTGGCCGAGACGGGGAATGCCACCTGAGAGGCCGGGCGGTCGTCATTGCCGAGCCGCACGAGATGGGCTGTCTCGCCCGCCTCGGCCGTCACATCGACGATCAGGTCCGCGCGCTGCGCCGGGGCGAGGACGAGCACGCCCTCCAGCGGCTCGGGGGTGGCAAGCGGCATGCCGTCGAGCGCGACCGTCCAGCCCCGCAACCCTGCGAGCTGCAATGGAAAGATCCGCGCGTTCGATACGTTGATGAGCCGCAGACGCAGACGCGTGTGCCGCTCTACCGGGATTGCAGGATCGAATTGACCGTTCGTGGTGATCAGGTTTCCGATCCGGCCGCCATGGCTCATGCGCATGGGATTGTCGAAACTCTCGTCAATCAGCGCCGTTTCGGGGTCGAGCAGCCAGTCGTCGAGTACGAGGGTCTCCTCGCGATCCACCTGCGGCGGCTCGGCCTCTTCCACGATCAGCGGCCCATGCAGGCCGCGGGCGACCTGCACCCAGGACCGGTTATGCGCGTGGTACCAGTAGGTTCCGGCATCGGGCGCCACGAAATCATAGTCGAAAGCCTGACCCGGCGCGACGGCCTCTTGCGTCAGGCCCGAGACACCGTCCATCGCGTTGTCGATGCGGATGCCGTGCCAATGGATGGAGGTCGGCTCCGGCAGGTTGTTGACCAGCCGCCGCTGCACCCGTTCGCCCCGGCGCACCCGGATGGCCGGGCCGGGCGCGCGGCCCTCATACCCCCAGATGGATGTCGCCGGATAACCGTCGGGAGCAAGCTGGACCGTGGCTTCGCGCGCTGTCAGGATCGCGGGCGCATGAGAGGCGGCAAGCACCTGCCGACGGCTCATCACCATGCCCAGAGTGGCGGCGGTCTGTCCGATAAAGGCGCGTCGTGTCAGCATGGCCAATACCTCCTCAACAGTGTCGAGGCGGGCGAGATTCTCGCCCACCCCCTTGTCGTTTGAGCGTCAGGAGTCGTGGCCCATCCGGAAATCGCCAACCATGCCGGCCTCGCGGTGACCGGGCACGTTGCAGGCGAATCCGATCTCGCCACCTTCGGGGAAGGTCCAGATGACTTCGCCCGTATCGCCCGGCTCCAGCAGGACGCTGTTGGCATCGTCATGCATCATCCCGGCTTCCATCATGCGGTCATGATTGATGCTGCGCATCGTCATCATGCCTTCCCGCATCATGGTGCGCATTTCGCCGCGATGCCCGTTCCACGTTTCGCTGGTGCCGATGTTGAACTCGTGCACGGCGCGGCCGACATTCACGACTTCGAAGCGGATCGTCTCGCCGGGTGCGACCTCGATGCTTTCGGGGCTGTATTTCATCTCGTCCATTTCGATGGTGATGGTGCGGTCGACCTGTGCGGCGTCGCCGGGTTCTCCGATACCGCTGCCGTGCCCTGCATCGGCCAGAGCCACGGAAGCGGTGAGGCTGGCCACGAGCGCCGTGCCGGTCAGAAGTGTCTTGATCATGTCTTGGTCTCTCATGTCTGGGTGTCTTTCAGGGAATGCTGTCGTGACAAGGCCCAGGCGCGCGGGGCTGGAAGATCCACGGGCGCATTTCTCCCGCCTATTGCTGTTTTCGCGAGCGGCTGACGCACGGCCCGGAAACCGTGTGCCCCGAATAAGGGTCGGGTCATCAAAATGGCGGCCGGGGAACAGGACGGGTCGGGATGGCAAGATCCGTCGTGCGTGTCCTCATGCGCAGCGTGCCCGGCCGTCGCGACACCGCCGTCCGAGACCTTGACGATTTGTGAATGCGCATCCCACGTGCCGGCAAGGCCGGGTGTCGGCGCGGCGAGGGCCACGAGCGCGATCATCAGTATTGCGACAAGACCGCCGAGCGCGGCTTGCAAGGACAGAGCTCGCATCAATTGATTCCGTTCTCGCGCTGCACCTCGCGGATGTAGCGGGTGATATACTGAACGTCGGCGCGGGTCAGACCCTCGATCGGGGGCATGTTGCCGAAGGGCCAGTGATGGGCGCGCACGCCGTTCCGAACCGCCATCTGAAAGGCTTCGTTCGAATGATGGCTCGGCTCATAGGTGCGGTGGATCAGCGGCGGCGCGACACCGTTCTGACCGGCCGCGTTGGCCCCGTGACACGCCGCACACACGGCTTCGAAGGCGCGTTGACCGATCGCCGCCTCGGGCGACAACTGTTCGGGAAGCCGAACTTCGACGATGGGCGCGCCCTCGGCCAGGTCGTTCAGGGCTGTTGGCTCCGGGTGAACCATCGTCCCTGCCGGTGGCTCGGCCGGTTGCGTGAGTTCCCAGATCGCCACGCCAAGCCCGGCGACAAACACACCGCCGATGAGAAGCCCGAGCTTGTTCATGTTCCTTGCCCTTTTCTTGCCTTTGATCTGCTCCACTCCACCCAGGCGCCGGCCAAGGCACTGTGGGTTCAGACCGCTCGAAACTTGAGGATTTTTTTTACCGGCTCTCAGCCACGTTGCAATCCGTTAGCCCCGTGTTTTTTGTAACCGAATGTATCCTTGACCTTCACCCGGAAAAGGCACCTAACGTGCGGCCGGTAGAGTGTTGCGGAGGATGTGATGTCCTGGAACCCAAGGAACTTTTTATCGAATGGTGCCGGAATGAAGCTTGGCATGCTGGCCTGTTGTGCCGTGATGCTCGTCCCGCTTGGCGTCTACATTGTCGCCGGCGGAACGCTCGGCGGGCTTGCGGGCAACCTCGGCCTTCTGGCCCCGCTGGCGCTGTGCCTCGGGGCGCATGTCGTGATGCATCGGATGATGGGCAGATCCTGCCACGACAACACCGCAAATCCCCGGGAGAAGACCCCGGACGAGAACCCCGAACAAGGCCCGGCGGTTGTCCCGGTCCATGCCCCGCGCTGATTGCACGGTAATGATCCACGGCGCGCGCCCGAAACTGGCGCTGGTTGGCCTTCTTGCACTGGCCGGTTGCGGAGCGGGAGTGCGGCAGTGCCTGAATACCGACGCCACGCTGTCAACGCGCGGCGCGGCGTTCACGCTTCCGGATGGATGCCGCGCGATCCGGACCGGCCCGGACGGTGTCGTCACCCTCGCTTGCGATGATGGGCGGGTCGGCTATGGATTCGACGCCCTCGCCATCGGATCGCAGGAATTGCCATGACATCCAGGCGTTCGACACTTGCCTTTCTCGGCGTCGCTGCGGGCGTTGTTGTCGGCTTTCAGGCGCTTCCTTCCCTGTTGGATCGTTTCTCGGGTCTGCCTGAGTTTGAGCCTTTGGCGAATCCAGAAGGCTTCCGGAGGATAACGGGCGGAAGTTCCTCGTCCGGCGCATTCGACCCATTTGTCGGCCTTGAAGCCCAAGACGACGGGTTGAGAGCGGAAACCATCGCGGCCGTAGAAGCCGATCTTTGCAATGCGCTTTACGCGGATGTGGCAGAAGATCCGTCGACCGTACCGATCGCGTCGTTTTCGGACTATTACTGCCCCTACTGTCGCGTGCAGATGCGGCGCTTGGCAGATATTGCCGAACAGCTTGATAGCGGCGTTGCGATTTCCTGGCACGAGCTACCGCTTCTCGGCGAAGGCTCTGACCGTGCCGCGAGAGCGGCTTTGGCAGCAAAACGCCAGGGTGCTTATCTCGCATTTCAGCAAGCTCTGTGGACGACGCCGTTTCAGCCGACACGCGACTATCTTCTGCGATTGTCCGAGACCGTCGGAATTGATGGTGAGCGCCTGATAAATGACATGCAAAGCCAGGATGTCGCCGAAGACCTCATGGTCAGCAAGGCGCTTTCCCGGATATTCGGCTTCATCGGCACGCCGGCCATGGTGGTTGGCGGCACTGTCATCCAAGGCGAAATCACGGACGCCGTGTTGCGCAGCGTGATCGCTATCGAACTCGACGACGGCTGGCAAAGGATATGCTGAATAGATCGAGCAGTCAGTGTGCCGCGACGATCGCATTGAGCGTCTTGTCTCTTGTCGCCTCGTCGGTGGCAATTCTGGCTGCGACATCGGAACGAGCGGCGACACCGGCGGTCAGCGCGCAGCTCATCACGGCCGAAAACGGCATCGCGCCCGGCGCGGGGACGGTTTCGGCGGGGCTGGCGCTGGCGCTTGGCGAGGGCTGGAAAACCTATTGGCGCACACCCGGCGAGGTGGGCTTCCCACCCGAAATCGACTGGACCGGGTCGCGCAACGTGGCCGAGGTCGAATTTCAATGGCCCGCGCCCGAGCGGTTCACTGCCTTCGGCATCGAGAATTACGGCTATCACGGCGAGGTCGTCTTTCCGCTGCGCATCGCGCTGGAACAGCCGGGCCAGCCTGCCCATCTCTCCGCCTCGGTGACGCTGCTGACCTGCTCCGATGTTTGCGTGCCGCAGGATTTCAGCCTGTCGCTGGACCTGCCCCAAGGCACGTCGATCGACCCGGACAGCGCGGCGCGCATCGCCGATTACGCGGGTCGCGTCCCGGTTGGGGCGGAAGACGGGGGCATTCGGTCCGCCACCGCGCATGTCGATGCCGACGTAACCGCGCTGACCGTGACGCTGCGGCGCTCCTTGCCCTTCGAGGCGCCGGATGTGTTCCCGGAACTGGGCGAAGGTGCCTCTCTCGGAACCCCTGACATCAGGCTGGGTGAGGATGGCGATCTGCTCTGGGCGCGCCTGCCCATCATATCGCCGCCCGCCGATCCAACGGCCGCGATATCGCTCACCGCGACCGACACCGATGGCTGGGCCGTGACCGTGACGCCGGACAGGGTCGCGACCGCGCCGCCCCCGCCCTACACCGAAGCCCGCACCACCGCGCCGCTTTCCAGCATGGTCTGGATCGCCCTGACGGCCTTCCTGGGCGGGGTGATCCTGAACGTCATGCCCTGCGTACTGCCGGTGCTGTCGATAAAGCTGTCCTCTGCCATGAAGCTGGAAGGTGCCGGTCGCGCGAGCGTGCGATGGGGCTTCCTCGCCTCGGCCGCGGGGGTCATGGCCTTCATGTGGGGCCTCGCCGCAGTCCTTTTCGCGCTGCGGCAGGCGGGGGTCACCGTTGGCTGGGGCCTGCAATTCCAGAACCCGGTCTTCCTTGCGCTGATGGTGGCCATCCTCGCCATCTTCGCGGCGAACCTCGCGGGCGCCTTCGAGATCAGCCTGCCTCCAAGCCTGCAGACCCGGCTTGCGCGGGCCGGCGGCGCCGGGGGGCATGTTGGCGATTTCCTGACCGGTGCCTTCGCCGCGGTGCTGGCCACGCCCTGCTCCGCACCCTTTCTCGGGACCGCGATTGCCTTCGCGCTGGCCGGGCGCGGCGTGGATATCGCGCTGGTCTTCACCTTCCTCGGGCTGGGGCTCGCCGCCCCCTACCTGCTGGTCGCGGCCCGCCCCGGTCTGGTCCGTCACCTCCCCAGGCCGGGGCGGTGGATGATCGCGCTTCGGGTGATGCTGGGCCTTTTGCTGGCCGTCACCGCGGCTTGGCTGGTCTGGGTGCTGCGGGGCGTGGCCGGCACGACCACGATGCTCACGGTCCTCGGGATGACCGCCGGTCTCGTGATGCTGCTGTCGTTGTCGAGGCTGCGGTGCACAGTTCGTGCCGGGCTCGCGCTGCCCCTCGTGGGGATCATACTCTTCGCGGCGGGAGATCTGGCCGACACATCAACGCCCCGCGCGCTTTCGTCTCAGGTGACCGAGTGGGTGCGCTTCGACAGGGCCGAGATCGCCCGCCGTGTCTCGAGGGGCGAGGTCGTGTTCGTGGACGTCACGGCCGATTGGTGCCTGACGTGCAAGGCAAACAAGGCGCTCGTGCTGGACCGCGAACCGGTTGTCTCGGCGCTTGCGGCCGAGGGCGTCACCCCCATGCAAGCCGACTGGACGCGGCCCGATCCGGCGATTTCGCGCTATCTGGAAAGCTTCGACCGTTACGGTATTCCGTTCAATGCGGTCTATGGTCCGGCCGCCCCGGACGGCATCGTCCTGCCGGAACTGCTGACCCCGGACGTGGTCATGGCGGCGCTCGACGATGCCGTTGGGGAAGAACGGGACATCGCCGGCCAGCCTTGAACGCACGTGCCTCACCTGTTTCGGGGTGCGGCAGGCGCTGCTTTTCGTGGCAATGGTTTCGACCATTCCCGCCGCGGCGGGAACGGCCGAGTGCCGGCCTCACTTTTCCAGCGCCTTTCGCCGCCGGTCGAACTCCTCCTCGTCGATCTCGCCCGAAGCGAAGCGTTCGCGCAGGATGTCCACCGCATCGCGCTTTCCGCGATTTCCGCCGCCCTGATTGTCGGTGAACCATTTCACGGCAAAAACAATCAGGGCGATGACGACACCCCAGAACAGGATCATCATCAGCCCGCCGAACATGCCGTACCCGCCATCCCACATCATGTGACCATATCCTCCTTGCCAGTTTTCCCCGGGGTCCGCGGCGGCCAGTGTCGGCGCCGCAAGCCCGATGGTTGTCCAGATTGCCGTTCGTCTCATTTCAGGTCTCCTTCTGCTTCGTCTGGTCGTTGTTTTGTGTGTCCTCCGCCAGCGGGATGAAGATCGATGCCCTCAGACCGCCTTCGGCCCGATTTTCAAGCCGGATGTCGCCCCCGTGTCCGCGCACGATCGCCCGCGCTATGGCAAGGCCCAGCCCATGCCCCCCGGTTTCGAGCGAACGGGACGCTTCCAGCCGGTGAAACGGCGCGAAGACCTCATCGAGCTCTTCCTCGGGTATGCCGGGGCCATCATCGGTGATCTCGATCACCAGATCGTCGCCCGCGCGGTGCCAGCCGACCGTGGCGCTGCCACCATATCGGGTGGCGTTCTCGACCAGGTTGCGAACGGCCCTGCGCAGGGCGAGCGGGCGAATGCGCACCGTCATCGGCGGGCCGCCGGTCAGCACGAACGGCGTGGCCTTGTCACCCGCCAGGGTTTCGAGCCAGTCGGGCAGGTCGACGAGCTCCGAGGCTTCGCGCCCGGCCAGCCCCTCGGCGAAGTCGAGCGTGGCCTCGGCCATGGCCTGCATCTCGTCGATGGACGCGATCAGGCTCTCGCGGGTCTGCTCGTCTTCGACGAGTTCTGCATCGAACCGCATCGCCGTGAGCGGCGAGCGCAGATCATGGCTGACCGCGGCGAGAATGCGGGTGCGGTCCGCGACAAATCGCGTCAGCCGATCCTGCATGCGATTGAACGCGCGGGTGAGGTCGCGCACCTCGTCGGGGCCGGCGACAGGCAGCGGCTCACGCACGTCGCCGCGCCCCAGGTCCTCGGCGGCGCGCGACAGATCGCGGAGCGGCCCGGTCAGACGGGTCATCACGAACCAGAACGCCGCGACGAGGATCAACCCGGCCGTCAGCCCGAAGGCGAGAAAGGACGATAGCGGCCATTGCAATGGCGGGCGTTCGAACCGAGTGGCGACGTTCAGCCACTGACCGCCGGAGAGCGCGATGGACAAAGTCATCTCGACCGCCTGCATTCGGCCGCGCATCATGTCCTGATGCATCTCGGCCATTTGCGGGGATAGATTCGGGATCGGATGAAGAGGGAGGGTGGTTTCCCTCAGGTTGACCCTGATGTCGCGACTGAAGCTGTCGCCAAGCAAGGCCCGGACCCGCGTTTCGATGTAGTCTGCGTGATGATGGTCGGGCACGGTCACGCTTGGCGCGGGCGCAAGACCGAACCGCACGAGCGGTGAGTTCGCCGCCCGCACGATGGACGCGGACAGATCGGGCGGCGCTTCTTCCAGCAGCCGCACGACATTGGCGGCTCGCCCCGCCGCCTCGAAACCCAGGGCGGCGCGGACGGCAAGGCTGCGCTCGTCCGCGAAGAGCCACAGGCTCACCACCTGCGCTATGGCCAGGGCCCCGAGGATGAGAAGCACGAGTTGCGCGCGCAGGCTGCCTATCCGCGGCCGGGTCATTCGACCACCTCAACATCGGCGTTCAGACTGTAGCCCTGGCTTCGCACGGTGGTGATGAGCGTCGGGCGCAACGGGTCCATCTCGATCTTGCGCCGCAGCCGGCTGATCTGGTTGTCGATCGTACGATCGAGCGGCCCCGCCGCGCGCCCCGCCGTGAGATCGAGAAGCTGCTCGCGGCTCAGAACCGTGCGCGGACGCGCCAGAAGGACCGTCAACAGCCGGAAATCCGCCGTCGTCAGTTGCACGCGATTGCCGTCCCGGTCGGTCAGCATGTGCGCGTCGGTATCGAGCGTCAGTCCGCCGAACCGCAGGATGCGCCCCGAAAGCGGCCCGGCCTCGCGTCTCTCCTCGGGCGCGCGGCGCAGGACCGCCTTGATCCGTGCCAACAGCTCGCGGGGGTTGAACGGTTTCGGCAGATAGTCGTCCGCGCCGATCTCGAGGCCCACGATCCGGTCCTGATCCTGCCCGAGGGCCGTGAGCATGATGATCGGAAGCCGTTTCTCGGCCGACAGGCGCTTGCAGATCGAAAGCCCGTCCTCGCCCGGCATCATGACGTCGAGCACCATCAGGTCGAAGTGACCTTTCGCGAGCTTTTCGTCCATCTCCCGGGCATCCTTGGCCGCCGTCGCCCGCATGCCATTGCGTTCCAGAAATCGCGTGACCGAGTCCCGGATCTGGCGGTGATCGTCGACGACGAGGATATGCGGCAAACTGTTCATACTTCTCATTTGGCAGTGTGGCGGCGCGCGGTCAGCACCGGGATTGTAACGCTTTGTATCAGCTACGCGCATTGCGACGAACGGATACAAGATCGGGAATGACACGGCCTTGGCGGTCCTTCATGTCTTCCCATGTCGGTGAGGCGTTTCACACGAGAAAGGATACAGACATGAAAACCACAGCGAAACTCGCGGCAGCGACCGCCATCTTTATGGCTCTGGGCGGTGCAGCCTTGGCCGCAGGCAATCACGGGCATGGTGGCCAGGGTACTCCGGGAGCGCAGGGTCCGGCCGCCGGAAATCATGACATGATGCAGATGATGATGCGGATGCATGGGCAAATGATGCAGGGCGGCATGGGCATGATGGGCTCCGGTGGGCCCATGGGCGGCATGGGCCAGGGCATGATGGGCGGCGGCGCGTCGCTGATGGGCATGGGCCTGGAGCGGTTCGACGCCGATGGCGATGGCACGGTGACGCCCGAAGAAGCCCACGAAGGATTGCAAGCCCTGCTGGCGGAATACGATGCCGATGGCGACGAAACCCTGTCGCTCGCCGAATTCGAGACGCTCCACAGCGCGCTCATCCGCGAAACCATGGTGGACCGCTTCCAGTTCCTCGACGACGATGGCGACGGCGCGGTGTCGGTGGCAGAAATCGTCAAGCCTGCCGACATGATGGAGCGCATGCAGACGATGCGCGACGGCATGATGCCCGGACCGAATGGTGGCATGCAGCGCGACGGCGGCATGATGGGGACACCCGGCCAGGGCCGCATGGGCAACAACTGAGCCCGCCTTTCCGCCACCCCTCGCCCGGTCCCGCAGACTGCGGGGCCGGGCCTTGACCACGAAAGGACAGACAGAATGGCATACACTCATGACCGCCTGCTGGCAAATACCGGCATTGACGACGCAGAGACCCGCGTGCGCGCGGCGCTGGCCGACGCTGGTTTCGGCGTTCTGACCGAGATCGACGTCAAGGCGACGATGAAGAAGAAGATCGACAAGGACATGGCGGGCTACAAGATCCTTGGCGCCTGCAATCCGAACATGGCCTGGCAGGCCATCGGGCTGGAGCCGCGGATCGGCGCGATGCTGCCCTGCAACGTGATCCTGCGCAGCGTCGAGGGCGGCACCGAGGTGAGCGCCATCGACCCGGTTGCCTCCATGTCGGCCGTGGAAAACCCCGACCTGCACGCGGTCGCCGGTCAGGTCCGCGACATGCTCGTGCGCGCTGTGGATGCGGCCTGAAGGAGACAACCGATGACAACGGCACACGGTCGGCGCCTCTTCATTCTTGGGCTGGCGGCAGCGCCTGTCACCCTCATCACGTCTCCCCTGACCGCACAGGCCCGGACAATCTGGTCGGCGGACGAGGCCTATGACGCCCTTCTGGCAGACAGCGCGCGCGTCGTCGATGTGAGATCGCGCGAGGAGTGGCTGGAAACCGGCGTCGGGGCCGGGGTCTGGCCGATCAGCATGCACGAGGACCGATTTCCGGATCGCCTCTTTGCGGCGAAGGCGCTGGCCGGATCCCGAGACGTCGGCCTGATCTGCGCGACCGGGGGGCGTTCGGCGTCCCTGCTCCGTGCGCTCCGGCAGGCTCGCTACGATGGCTACGTGGACATCTCCGAGGGAATGCTGGGATCTCGCCGGGGTCCCGGCTGGCTTGCTGCCGGTCTGCCCGTGGTTCCGCTGGACGCAGCGCTTGCCTCGATGCCGGAGGACCTTGCCTGACGTGCCCGAAGAGAGCGCTTCAAAGAGAAATAACTACCTGTCTCTCGGCAAGGGTACCGTACTTGTCGTTGGCGTCGTCCTTGGGCTGGGCCTCGCTGTCTGGGCTGCAGGATGGTGGTCATTCGACCTGGACCGGGTAACGGTCGAGACGTGGGTCGCGAGTGCCGGGCCCTTGGGACCGCTCGCGGTCGTCTCCCTCATGACGGTCGCGGTCGTTGCCAGCCCCATTCCAAGCGCGCCGATCGCACTGGCCTCGGGGGCTGCCTACGGCCACTATGCCGGCACTCTCTATGTGGCACTCGGATCCGAGCTCGGCGCACTTGCGGCCTTCCTCATCGCCCGCGGGCTGGGACGTGGACCGGTCGAGCGACTTCTCGGGGAAAAATCCGACTACGGCCTGCTGGGCTCACAGAACGCGCTGACGCTCACGGTTTTCGCAAGCCGTCTCCTGCCCTTCGTGTCGTTCGACGCGATGAGCTATGCCGCGGGGCTCAGTCGCCTTCACTTCTGGCGCTTCGCCCTCGCTACGATGGCCGGCATCCTGCCCGCGAGCTTCGTGCTCGCGCATTTTGGCAGCGCTGCGATGGAAGGCACCTTCGGCAGCGCGGAATGGGTCGCGCTTGGGCTCGGGCTGATGACGGGCCTTCCCCTTCTGCTGGTTGCGCTTCGCCGGGACGCAACTTCGAGAAAAGACGATCCGGCGAAAGACACCACGGAGGCCCCAGTCGATCATGAGTTCCGATTACCAACAGAACAGCCTCAATCGGCCCGACGCCGTGGCGATGGGAACGGGCGTGATGATCGGCGCCGGTGGACATGAGAGGATCGGCGCATCGCACCTTGACCTTCCCATTACTGGAAGCCCTACGTGAGTGGTATATGCAAAAAAAAGGGATAACCGATGTCCGACCACGACCATCACCACCGCCACCACGCTCCGGCCTCCGGCGCGAAAACCGCGACGGACCCGGTTTGCGGCATGCAGGTCGAAATGCGCGAGGACGCGCGGTTGCGGGACTACGGCGGCGAGACCTACTGGTTCTGCTCCGAAGGCTGCGAGACGAAATTCGATGTGGATCCTTATTTCTACGCGTCGGGAAACGCGCAGAAGACATCGCGGCAAGCCCAGCCCGGCACGCAATACACCTGCCCGATGCACCCCGAGATCATCCGCGACGAACCCGGAAGCTGTCCGATCTGCGGCATGGCGCTTGAGCCGATGGTGCCCTCGGACGAGCCCAGCGAGGAACTGACCGACTTCACCCGGCGGATGTGGATCAGCGCCGCGGCGGCCGTGCCGCTGGTGATCCTGACCATGGGCGAGCTGGTCGGCCTGCCGGTTCGCGACTGGCTGGGCCACCAGCTCTCGGTTTACATCGAATTCGTCCTCGCCACGCCCATTATTCTCTGGGCGGCGCTTCCGTTCTTCCGGCGCGGCGTCGACTCGTTCAGGAATCTGTCCCCCAACATGTGGACGCTGATCTCGCTCGGGGTCGGCGCGGCCTACGTCTACTCGCTGGTCGCCACCTTCGCGCCGGGGTTGTTCCCTGAGCAGTATCGGATGGGCGAAGGCGTCGGCACGTATTTCGAGGCCGCCGTCGTCATCATCGCGCTGGTCTTCGTGGGCCAGGTGCTCGAGTTGCGGGCACGGGAACGCACCGGCGACGCGATCCGGGCGCTGATGGACCTTGCACCCAAGACCGCGCGGCGGATCCTGGCGGACGGCACGGAATACGACGCACCACTGGAAAACATCGTGGAGGGCGACCTCCTGCGCGTGCGGCCGGGCGACAGCGTCCCGGTGGACGGCGAAGTGGTCGAGGGCCGATCCTCCATTGACGAAAGCATGATCACGGGCGAGCCGGTTCCCGTCGAGAAGACCGTAGGCGACCGGGTGACCGGCGGGACGATCAACAAGAACGGAACGCTTGCGATCCGGGCGACGCAGGTCGGCGCCGACACCGTGCTGGCCCAGATTGTCGAGATGGTCGCGGGCGCCCGCCGCTCCCGCGCGCCCATCCAGGGGCTGGCGGACCGGGTCTCGTCGATCTTCGTGCCAACGGTCGTGGCGATAGCGATCGCGGCGTTCCTCGCCTGGCTCTCGTTCGGCCCGGAGCCGGCGCTGGCCTTTGCCATCGCTTCGGCCGTCTCCGTCCTGATCATCGCCTGTCCCTGCGCCCTCGGCCTCGCAACACCGATCTCGATCACGACGGCTGCGGGGCGCGGCGCACAAGCGGGCGTGCTGATCAAGGACGCCGAGGCGCTGGAGCGGATGGCCCGCGTCGATACCGTGATCGTGGACAAGACCGGCACGCTGACCGAGGGCAAGCCGACGCTGACGGATGTCGTGGCGCTGCAGGGCGACGAGGCGGAGGTGTTGGGCCTCGCCGCCGCTTTGGAACGTGGCTCGGAACATCCGCTGGCCGAGGCGATCGTCGCGGGCGCGCGGGATCGCGGTCTGTCGCTCGGCAGCGCGGCCGATTTCGAAGCGGTCACCGGCAAGGGCGTGCGCGGCACCGTCGACGGACGCCGCGTGGCGCTCGGCAATCCGGCGATGATGCGGGATCTCGGGCTCGAGACCGGCGACGCCGAGGCGCGGGCCGACACGCTCCGCGCCGATGGCAAGACGGCGATGTTCGTGGCAGTGGACGGCGCGCTGGCGGGGGTCGTCGCCGTGGCCGACCCGATCAAGCAAAGCACCGAAGGGGCGATCCGCGATCTGCACGCGCTCGGTCTGACGATCATCATGGCCACCGGCGACAACCAGCGAACGGCAGAGGCCGTGGCGCGGCAACTGGGCATCGACGAGGTGCGCGCCGGCGTCCTGCCCCAGGACAAGCAGAAGCTGGTCGAGGAATTGCGCGCGAAGGGCGCGTCGGTGGCGATGGCCGGCGACGGTGTGAACGACGCCCCGGCGCTGGCGGCGGCGGACGTGGGCATCGCCATGAGCACGGGCGCCGACGTCGCCGTGGAGAGCGCGGGCATCACGCTGATGCGCGGCGATCTGGTGGGGCTGGTGCGGGCGCGGAAGCTCGCGAAGGCGACGCTGCGCAACATCCGTCAGAACCTGTTCTTTGCCTTCGCCTACAACGCGGCCGGCGTGCCGATCGCGGCCGGGGTCCTCTATCCGGTCGTCGGCCTGCTCCTGTCGCCGATGATCGCGGCTGCGGCGATGAGCCTGTCGTCGGTCTCGGTCATCTCGAACGCGCTGCGGTTGCGGGGCGTAAAGCTCTGATCGAAAGGAGATAGTCATGGCCAACGGGCATCACGGGCATATGCCATCGAGCGGGCGCGGCATGGCGATCTCCGCCTGGCTGACGGGGGTCTACTTCGTCATCGAGATGGGCATCGGCCTCTGGACAGGGTCGATCGCAGTCATCTCGGACGCGTTCCACACCTTCTCCGCCGTTGGCGGCGTCCTGGTGGCCATTGTCGCCGCGCGTCTGGCCCGGCGTCCCGCCGACGCGGACCGCAGCTTCGGCTGGTATCGCGCCGAGATCATCGGCGCGCTGGTCAACGGCGGCTTCCTTCTCGGCATGGCGCTGGTGGTGATTGTTATGGCGGCCATGCGTCTGTCGGACCCGATAGAGCTGCCCACCGGCCCGATGCTTCTGGCCGCTGCCGGCGGGCTGGTGACCGAGTTCATATCGCTCGGGCTAATCTGGAAGCAGAGCAAGAGCGACCTCAACGTCAGGGGAGCGCTCTGGCACATCATCCAGACCTTCGTCGGCAGCCTGCTGATCATCGTCACCGCATTGGTGATCAAGTTCACGGGCTTCCTGCTCATCGACCCGATCCTGGGCATGGCGTTCGGCTTCGTGTTGCTCTGGGCAAGCTGGGGTATCCTGCGCGACTCCATGCACCTGCTGATGGAGGGCACGCCAGCCGATGTCAGCCTGACGGAGGTCATTCAGGCGCTCGGGTCCCTCGACGGCGTTGCCGACGCACACCACGTTCACGCCTGGGCGCTGACCAGCGGCAAATACGTCTTTTCCGGTCATCTTCGGGTGCGCGACGGGCATTACCCGCAGGACGTGCTCAAGGCCGCGCACGGCATGCTGCGTGACCGCTTCGGCTTCTTCTTCGTGACGTTGCAGGTCGAGACCCGTTGTCTCGATGAAAGCGGCGCCGAGACGATCGATATCACGCGAAACGACCAGACCGGGGCGGGTTGATGCCGGTTGTACTCCTTCTCGCCGTGATCACCGTCTCCGAAGCCACGATCGGCGTCTTCGTCAAGCTGACCGGGGATGCGATCCCGATCCAGACGCTGAACTTCTACGCGCTGAGCTTTGCCGCCGCGTTCCTTGCACTGGCCATCCCGCACGCGACCGGCCGCCCTCTGCGCTTTCCGCGCGGCAACGTGAAGGACACGGTCATCATCGGGGCGCTCATCGCCGCGCAGATCAGCGTCTTCAACTATGCGATGACGCTCGTGCCGATCGCCAACGCCGTGGTGTTCTGGAGCGTGGCCCCCTTCTTCGTGTTCATCTTCTCGGCGGTGTTCCTCGGCGAGCCCGCGAAGAAAAGCTACGTGCTGATCTTCGGGCTGGCGCTGGTGGGCATCGTGCTGGCCAAACCGCTGGCGGGCGGCGACTGGTTCGGCAACCTTGTCGCGCTCAGCACCGGCGCGATCTATGCCGCCATGGTCACATACATGCGCCATGAGGGACGCGAGGAGGCGGGAAACGATATCTTCTGGTCAATGGCGGTCGGAGCGGTCCTGCTGTCGCCGGCGCTGGGTCTCGCCGGGCCGGGCGAAGTCGGCAAACTCGTTGCCTATCCCGCCCTGGGCCTGTCGCTTCCCGTCATGCTGTGGGCGGTCTGCCTCGGCGTCGTCTCGACGGGGTTCGCCTATTTCGGGATTTCGCTGGTGCTCAAGAAGATCTCGGCAAACATCTATTCGCTGGTCGATATCATCGTCTCGCCGATCGTGGCGGCGACTCTGGGATACCTTGTCTTTGGCGAAGTTCCAGCGCAGGGCATGATCTTTGGTGGAGGATTGTTGCTCCTGTCCGGTTTTTGGCTGACGCGCGAGATGAGCCGCGGCAAGGAAACCGCTGCCGTCCACCCTTGCCAATGCGAGCAAATGAATGCACTTGGTGCCTGAAATGGAAGGATAAATCGAGATGAAGTTCTACGTGCCCGACATGAGTTGCGGTCACTGCGTCGCAGCCATAGACACTGCTCTCAGGGTGATCGATCCGGACGCGAGAGTCGATAGCGATCTGACATCGAAGACCGTCACGATCATTTCCGCGCAGGATGCCGCCACGCTTCAGGCCGCCCTCAAGGAGGCCGGCTACCCAGCAACTCCGGCTTGATGAACTCTATGTGAAATCTTGACCGAATAGCCGCCAAAATCGAACAGGATTGGAACTGGAAATACGCATGAACAGACGAGAATTCATTGTTGCGGGCGTCGCTGCCGCCGGGCTGCCCGGTGTGGTCCACGCTCAATCGCCCGCACCGCGCGTCGAGGTCTACAAATCGCCAACCTGCGGATGCTGCTCGGCCTGGATCGAACATATGGAGCGCGCCGGCTTCGTCGTTGACGCACGCAATGTCGACCAAGACGCCCTGTATGCGTTCAAGGCGCAATCCGGGATCACGCCCGACCTGGCCTCGTGCCATACGGCGCTCGTAGTTGGGTATGTCATTGAGGGCCATGTACCGGCTTCAGACGTCGAACGACTGCTCGCCGAACGTCCCGAAGCCATCGGCCTGTCGGTTCCCGGTATGCCGATCGGCTCACCTGGCATGGAGATGGGCAACCAGCGTGATGCGTTCGACACACTGTTGCTGCTGAAAGACAGCTCTACCGAGATCTTCGAGCGACATGCCTAAACGAGACGGTTGAGGTGACAGATGCCGCTCAGCCGACCTTGCAGCCCCAGAAGGACGTGTGATCGGCAGCGAAATAGCCGTCAGCGGCACGGAAGTTGCCCTGCAGCTCGACGGTGTCGCCGGCGGTGAGCGACACCATCGTCTGCAGCCAGAGCGCCGTAGCCTCGGAGACATGCGCGCCGCTGATCTCGCCCCGCGACCCGCGGATTTCGGTCGCGCCGTTCAGCACGAGCCGCCCGCTCATCCGCGCCGACGTGCTGGCGTTCACCTTGTAGAGCAGCGTCGCGCCGAAAAGGTAGGTGCCGTCCACCGGGGCCACGAAGCGGTTGTTCGCGGCGTCGAAGGCGCTCTGATCGTTGTAGTCGGTATTGTTGATGGCGATCTTCGTCCAAGCCCCGACGCCGACATAGTTGTCGTAGTTCGTGTAGGCCTTGAACCGCGGCAGCCGGGGCTGATCGACAATGCCGGTGACGTTGTCGACGCTGAGCCCGTCGAAGAAGATGCTGCCGTCGACCGAGACAGCGAGGCGGAATCGGTCGGAGCCGAAGAGGCCCACCAGCGCCTTGGTCACGAAGCCGGTCTGGAGCGTCAGGCCGAGATCGTCGCCCGCCGCCTCCTTGTTCATCGTGTAGAACAGATCGCCCGTGCCGCCCTCGGCGACGGTCTTCGCGGTCCAGAGCGCGGCATTGAGCTTGGCCGAGAACGGGTTCGACGCATCCGCCGTGGTTCCAAGTCCGAGCAGCGCCATGTTCTGCAGCACGTCCGGGGTGGTCCCGATCCAGCCTGCGCCGTCATAGACCAGCAGCAGGCCCTCATCCTCGACCCACGCCCGCCAGCCGGTGCGCGGTGGCAGGCGCAGCCAGGCGCCATCGGTCCAGAGCGCAACGTTCAGGTCCCAGCCCGCCCAGTCGCCGGTCGCGCCCGAGGCGACGATGTAGCGGTCGCCATCGGCCGGGCTGGCAGGCGGCTCGGTCAGGTCGCGGTCGAGGACGGAGAGCTGGACGAGCCCGTCGAGAGTCCGCAGCGCCTCGTTGTGGGTGACATGCTTCTGGGCCTGCGCCGCCAGGATGTAGGGCAGCAGAAGATGGGTCGTGGCATCGGACATGGGGTCCTCAGAATGTCAGCGTGACGGTCTTGGGCGCGCCCCGCCCGGCGAGGGCGGAGAGCTGAAAGATGCGGATGTCGAGCGTGTCGCCAGGGGCGAGCAGCGCGCCCCAGTCGGCGGTCTGCTGGGCGGCGGTGTAGACGGCGCTGGTGGTGGCGGTGCTCAGCACCCGCTTCACGGTCGTGCCGTCGAGAATCTCGACCTCGTAGGCTTCGAGCTCCTCGGCCAGCGGCACCTCGAGCCCGCCCCAGTTGTCGGCCGCGAGCGCGCGGGACCGGCGCGTCCAGCGGATCGTCAGATCGCCGGGCGTGCGCGGCGTTCGCCACGGCTGCTCGACATGGACGACGGAGAACGGCCGCAGCCCGGCGCCGGCGGGCGTGAAGGCCTGCGCGACATAGGTGTCCTCGGTCACCGGGCGGCTCGCGGGGCCGATGCGCCAGTTCCACGGGACGCCGAGGTCGGCCTCGGCGATCGGCAGAGATGCGAGGCTTTCATCGAGCACGACGACCCGAGCACCCGCGGGCGCCGGATCGCCCATGGCACCTTCCGTGCCACGCTGACCGCGGAGGAGCCGGGTCAGGCGATACCGACCGGGCGCCAGCAGTTCCGCCGCGCCTGCCTGCACGATCTCCCAGACGCCGGGCGCGGTCTCGATGGCCAGCGCGTTGGCGCCTCCGAACAGCGTCAGGTCGGTGACGCTTTCCAAGGTGCCGGTGAGCAGATCGACCACCAGCGCATTGCCGAGGTTGAAGCGCGACGTCGGTCCTGCGTAGAAGTCCGAGACCAGAGTGCCGATCCGCGCCCGTGTGCCGAAGCTCGTGAGCAGCTCGAACCCGTCCGTCGAGGGGCTTCGGAATACCGCGATCTCGCCCGGCCACGGGACGGCATGCGCCGCCGCGAAAGGCCGATGCGCGGGTTGGTCCTCGGTCAGTTGCGGCAGGTCGAGCAGCACCGGCTCGGGCGCGCCGAACGCGACGGCCTGCGAGAGCGCCGAGGGCCGCGGCGCGCCGGGCGGCAGGTCGTAGGCATCGCGGTCCTGGCGGACGGCTTCGATGCCGCGCGCACCGGCATCGGCGATGGAGACGAGCCGCAGTGGGACGGTCCGGCCGTCATGAGCGAACGACACGACATCGGCCGGATCGAGCGCCAGCCGCGAGGGCGGCAGGCGGAAGACCGCGCTCTCGCGGCCGGTCCACGCTTCCATCAGCGCGCGGCGGCAGCGTCGCTCAGCCTCCTCGGGCGGCACCGCCATCGGGAAGGACTCCGAGGCGATCCGCGTCGTGTCCACGGTGATGCGCCGGGCTTCGACCTGCGCGGCCTCGTAGTCCTCGTCAGCGCGAGCCACCTGCCATTTCAGGGCCTGTGGCAGTTCGGTCTCCTGGCCACGGGTGAGTTCGAGGACGTCGCCCTCGCGGGCGGCGACCAGGTCGTCGGGGCTGACGCTCGCCACCGCCGCCCGGCCGCGCATCACGAAGCGGATCACCCCCTCGGTCTCGACCGCATCGAAGCCGAAATGCCGCGACAGCGTGGTGATCGAGGCGCGCGGGGACTCCAGCGCGCCGATGGCATATCCCTCGACGGCGCCCCAGAGACCGGTGACGTCGATCCGGGAGTCGGGCAGACCAGCACGCAGGCAGAGGTGCCGGACCAGCGCCGCCTGCGACACCGCGCCGAGCCGGCCGGTCAGCCAGTGGCCCAGCCGCCAGTTCGCCCCGTCCGTCCAGACGTCGGTCAGTGCCGGGAAGAACGGATAGGGTCGCGCGTCCCAGGTCCAGGCGGCGCATTCGGGCACATGCACCATCCGGCCGCCGTAGACCGAGGACAGCGGATTGTTCGCCGCGTCGCCCCACCAGAGATAGGTCGCCTCGAGATAGGCCCGCTGGATCGCGTCGTCCCGCCAGCCCCGCGAGAAATGCGGCGTGAAGCTTTCCGACGACTTCGGGTCGAAGAACACATTGGGCTGGTTGGTGCCCCGGTCGATGGCGGGGCAGCCGAGTTCGGTGAACCAGATCGGCTTGGACTGCGGCGCCCACGCCGTCGGCGTGCCGCTCTCCACCCCGCCCGGGCGGTTGTAGTGCGCGTTCGACCACCAGGCGCGCAGATCCTTGTAGCGGAACACCCACGGCTTGGCCGCCGCGCCGTCGGTGATCGTGGTCCGCATTTGCGCCGAGCGATCCGCCGCGCTGGCATAAAACCAGTCGAAGCCTTCGCCGCCGGCGATGTTCGCCTGCAGATAGGCGCGGTCGTAGATGGCGGGCCAGCCCTCGGCCGCGTCCGCGTGTTCGAAGCCATCGCGCCAGTCCGAGAGTGGCATGTAGTTGTCGATGCCGACGAAATCGATCTCCGGATCGGCCCAGAGCGGATCGAGGTGGAAGAACACGTCGCCGCTACCGTCGCCGGGCTGATGCCCGAAGTATTCTGACCAGTCGGCGGCGTAGCTGATCGCTGTGCCTGCGCCGAGGATCGAGCGGACGTCGGCCGCCAGATCGCGGAAGGCTTGCACCGCCGGATAGCTGGACGGCTCCGAGCGGATCGTCGTCAGCCCGCGCATCTCGGTCCCGATCAGGAAGGCGTCGACGCCGCCCGCCGCCGCGCAGAGATGGCCGTAGTGCAGCACCATGCGGCGCAGGCCCCAATCCTCTGCCGCACCGGTGAAGGTCACGGTCGCCTCGGCCGCCTCCGCCGGCGGGTCGATGCGCAGGGCGGTGACGGTCTGGGCGGGCCAGGCCGTGTTGCGTGGCGTGACCATCCAGCTTTCCGTGCCGCTTTCCGCGTCACGCAAAACCATGGCAATCGTCACGTCCTGCGTGCTGCTGTCGACCAGCGTGAAACGCCATGTCTGTCCGGTTTGCGCGGCCGGCGCACCGCCGCCGAAGACGCTGGTGGACCAGTTGATCGCGGCGTGATCCCCGTCGGGCGCGGCCGCGGTGGCGGAGACGCCTGCAAATTGCTCGCCAACGGGACCGCTCGTGACCGCGAAATCCCCTGGCTGCGCCGACCCGAAGAAGGCCGCCACCTGGTCCGCCGCCGTGGCCGTCTTGTCGACGGTTCCGGCGTAGCCTGCGGCCGGCGAGCAGGTGATCCGCCCACGCCACGGGAAGACCGGCTGGCCCGTCTCC
This sequence comes from Roseovarius sp. SCSIO 43702, assembly GCF_019599045.1. NCBI lineage: Bacteria > Pseudomonadati > Pseudomonadota > Alphaproteobacteria > Rhodobacterales > Roseobacteraceae > Roseovarius > Roseovarius sp. SCSIO 43702. Next base: position 1,352,371 of record NZ_CP080623.1, on the reverse strand, counting down.
GCGGCGTTGTCGGAATACGGGTTCGGCAGGTTGTTGCCCTCCGGCACGTCCATCAGGATGAACGGGTAGAAGGTGACACGCAGCCCGCGCGCCTTCATCTCCTGGATCGCCTGCACCACGGCGAAGTCGGACGGCGTGCCGCCATAGACGGGCCGGTCCTGGTCGTCGCGGCCGACGAGATGGGCCGCCGAGCGGGAGACGCCGTTCACCGACCACGTCTGCGGGTTCGTCGTCTTCGCCGAGACCTCGACGCCCGGGCGGATGGTACACTCGCCCGCGCGCAGGTCGTTGCCGAACCAGGTCACCACGAGGCTCACGCTTTCCACCTTCGGCACCATGGCCTGCAGCCGATCGAGCGCCACCACCATGTCGGCGGTGTCGGAGAGCGCGTTCAGGTTCTCCGCTTCTTCCGACCCGAAGAGCCCCTTGCGCACGCCCTCAGTGGCATAGACGAACTCCCCCGACGCCGGGATCATGGTGACCGCCTGCGTCAGCCCCTCGGCGGTGTCGGGATCGGCTACGGGTGCGAACACCTCGAAGGAAAGCTGCGGGATGCGGTTGCCGAAGTCGGCGAGGGCCAAGTCCTCGAACACGACATAGGCCGTGCCGCGATAGGTCGGCGTGTTCGCCGCGCCCATCTTGGTCGCGATGAACGGGTCCGCCGTCTGCGCCTCGTCGCCCGGGTACCAGCGCCAGGTGATCCCGGCCGTGTCGAGGAGCTTGCCATCCGCCCAGATGCGGCCGATGCCGGTGATCGGACCTTCGCAAAGCGCCACGGCGAAGCTCGCGTAGTAGAGATACTCGATCGTCTTGACCTTGCCGCCCCCGCCGCCCTTGCCCGCGCCTCTCGTGGTGGTCTTGGTCTCCTCGCGGAAATCCGTCGCCCAGATCACGTTCCCGCCCATCCGCATGCGCCCGTAGACGCGCGGGACGACCGCGCCTTCGGTCGAGGACGTGATCCGCAAGGAATCGAGCCGCGGGCCTTCGATCCGCTGTGTGGGCGCCAGCGAGGACACGATCCAGCTGTCGACGACGGAGCCGATGGTGGAGCCGACGAAGCCGCCGATGGTCGCGGCGCTGACGCCCAGAATGCCGCCGCCAATGCTGCCACCGATTGCGGTTCCGACAGCCCCGAGAACAAGCGTCGCCATCAGTTGGCCTCCGGGAACAGAAAGGCGAAGGCGATCCTGCGCGCCCAGGCCCGTGTGAGCGGTTCCTCGATCACGCCGAGGCGCTCGTAGGCATGAATGAAGCTGCCGGCGCCCGTCAGGATGCCGACATGCTTGGCGATGGCGCGGGGCTTCATGCGGAACAACACCAGTGCGCCGGGACCGGCCTCGGCGGGTTCCACTTCGATCATCATGGCGCGCGCGCCCTCGGCCAGCACCTCGCGCGGGCCGGTCTCGCCCCAGTCTCGGCTGTAAGGCGGGATCGGGAACGGCTCGGGGCCGACCACTTCGCGCCAGACGCCGCGGGCGAGCCCGAGGCAGTCGCAGCCCACGCCCTTGAGGCTCGCCTGGTCGTGGTAGGGCGTGCCGAGCCAGGAGCGTGCGACGGCAATGACCCTGTCTGGATCGGCCGGCGTCACAGCACACCCCCCTCATGGCCGCCGTCCTTCGTGGCATACCGCAGGATCGTGTCCTGCCCGGGGATGTACGGGAACCCGCGGAAGTTGGCCGTGTTGGCGAACTTCGCGTCGCAGGTCTCGATCCGCTTGTCGCAGCCCGTGCGGATGGTGAACGCGTCGCCCTCGGCGATGGCGCGGACCGACGCCTCGAGCAGGGTCAGGATCGCCACGCCGTCTGTGACGTCGTGGCCCAGCACCTCGGTGCGCCGTCCCGCGTTCGCGCCGCTCGTCCAGTCCAGCGTGCCGAAGGTGAACCACCCGGAGGTGAACCCACCAAGCCCCGAGGCGGTGAAGACGCGGTCGCGCAGGAGATCGATCACGGCGCCCGCGCCATTGTAGGCCGGATCCTCCAGATCGACGCCGCAGCGCGTGTCGCCGAGGGCGGCATCGCAGCTCGCCTGGAAGGTCCGCCCGACCGTCTGGCCGAGCACATGGGCGAGCGAGCGGACCTCGGCGACGAAGGCCAGCCGCCCGCGCCGAATCTGGCCGATGGCGCCGCGCCGCATCAGCACGCGCTGCGCGGTGTCAGCCCAGTTCACCCGCCAGACCTCCACCTCGGCGTTGTCCCAGCGGCCGTCGAGGATGTCGGTCTCGGTGATCCGGTCCGAGGTCAGCACGCCTTCTGCGTCCTGCGCATCAACCGAGAGGTCAGAGCCCGACCGAACTTCGGAGGCGGTCAGCCCGCTTTCCGGCTCGAAGTCCGTGCCGTCGAAGTTGAGCGTCCGGTCATGGTCGGTGAAGCCGAAGGTGACGCCATCGGCCCGCGTGATCCGCCAGCACCAGGCCAACGTCGTCGTGCCCTCATCGAGATGGGCCTGCAGTTCGGGCGAGAGGGTCTTCATCGGCAGGTCCCTGTCATGCGGTCATCGAGATCGGCGATCCAGTCCGCCCAGTCCGGCGGCACGTCGGCGACGGTCTCGGCCGCCGGGCGGGCCAACCGCGCCTCCGCGTAAGCCATGCAGCCGGCGTCACCAGCGCCCATCGTTGCGGCGCAGCCGGTCAGCGGGATCGCCAGTACCGCGGCCATCGCGAACCGCATCGCGACCGCGCTCGACGCGCTCGCTCTTGTCTTCCATCGCATCGCGTTCGGCCTCCCGTTTGCCTGCGCGCTTCCCTTCGACGCGACCCCAGAGCCGGCCGAGGACGACACCTCCGACCGCGCCCAAGGCCGCCACCAGCCAGATCAGGAAATCAGCCATCGCCACGGAATCCGCGCTCGATCCGGTCGCGCAGGCCGATCAGGCCCAGACCGAGGAACATCAGGCCCGCGGGCGAGGCATCGCCCGAGCCTGCGAGCAGCGCGACGAGACGGGACAGTTCCGCGAGCGGCCCGGTGGCGGGCAGCGCGAGAGACGCAATGCCGGTGAGCATCGCGAGCAGTCCCGCCCACCAGGTCATGGAGTTGGGGCGAACGTAGCGCATGGATCAGGCCCTCCGGATCAGAGTGGAAAGACAAGCGACCAGCCGGGCGAACCAGCCGGTCGGTGCGTCGGGGGTGACTGGGACATGGGGCTTGGCGGGATGCAGGAGCGCCAGCGCATCTCTCTCGGCAAGCCGACGGATCGGCCGCGAAAAGTCGACGCGGCCCGTGCGATCCACCGACCAGACCGGGATGGCCCCGCCGGGATAGCGGCCATGGCGGAACAGGTCGCGCTCGGCCTCCCGGCGCGGGATGATGGAGGCCGGTCGCCGCCAGTTCAGAAACGCTTTGGCGGCTGCAATGCGATTGCCGGCATTGACGTGCCGGGTCAGTGCGGCCTTGGCGATGCCGCCGGTGTTGTAGTGGAAGCTGACCAGCGCATCGAACTCGTGCGGCGCCAGCGGCACAGTCACCGCGGTCAGAACCTCGGCCTCGTAGCGCGCGAGGTCGGCTCGGAACACACGGAACGCCGCACGGATCCCGGCATCGAGATCGGCGGGCATGCCGCGGGACATCGCATCGGGATCGGGCGGCCCGGCCGCGGCCGTGTGGCCGATACCGAAGGTCCAGGTGCCGGTGGAATCGCGATAGGGCGCGGGCACGATTCCTTCGTGCCCGGCCAGGGCCAGGAGACCCCGCTCGGTCATCTGCATGGGATTACTCCAGAAGAGAGAGGATCAGGATCAGAGCCGCAATGGTGACGCCGACGAGCATGCGGCGGCGGAAGGCCTGCCAGGGCGTGTCGCAATCGCAGCGGATGCTGCGCGCAAGGCGGAGAAGCTCATTCATCGCGGTCAATCTCCCTGGCCCGGCGCAGGCGGGCGAGCAGCACGTCGATGAAGGCAGCCCCGAAGACGCCGACGAGATAGGCCGCCGATCCGACCGCACCGCCTGCCGCGACCGCACCCTCGGGTAGCCCGAGCCAGGCGGTCACCACGACGACCGAGAAGCTGCCCATCCCGGCGGCGATCAGCCCGCCCAACAGAATGTGGCGCAGCGCATCGCGCAGCCGCATCTTCGTGGTCAGCGCATTCGTGGCCCCGCCGAGCGCGCCCCAGAAGGCCAGCATCAGCGCAGTGGAAGCCGCAATCTCACGCAGCACCGTCGCCGCGAAGTCGGTATTGTCGTTCATCGCCGGATCTCCAGAAGCGGAATGGAGGTGATCGAACCGAGCCGCTCGAGGTCGAGCGTCACGTCGAGCGCGTCGGTGTCGAAGCGGACCGGCACGTCGAAGGCGAAGCCCGCCGTGATGGCGGCGCCCTCGGCGGGCGCACTGTCGAAGGTCACGACCCCGGTGGTCGTGTCGACGGACCAGCCGCTGGGCTGTTCCGCGTCATCGAGGGTGACTCGCACCGTGCCGGCGACCGGCTTGGTGATCGTGCGCACCCATGTCTGGCTACCGGAGACGTAGCGCTTCACCAGCTGGAACGCCGTTGTCGCACCGTCGCCGGTGCCAATGGGCTGGTCGGCCGGTCCGGGTGTCTGCGACGGCAGGCAGGATTTGTGGTCGCCCCAGTCCTTGAAGCGGAAACCGTGCAGCCGCCCGTTCCGCGCCTCGAAGAAGGCCACGACCGCCGTCAGATCGTCGGCACGGCGGATGCCGTAGGCGACGTCGTAGCGCCGGCGCGAGTTGGCCCAGCTGGCGTTGCGCTCTTCGTCGCCCGAGGCAAGCTCGACGATCTGCGTGCGCCGCTCCGGCCCGCCGCGCGCGCCGCGGCTGATGTCGTCCGGAAACCGGACCTCGTGGAACGCCATCAGAGCCCCCTCCGCCCGAGCGAGACAGCGCGTGCAATGTCCGCCGCGACTTGTGTGCGGGACTGGCGAAAGCTCTCGGCGTCACGTGTGTTGATGTTGACAGTAATGCCACCGCCCGCGCCGTAGGCCTGTGCCTCGCGGCGAGAGAGCACCCGCTCACCGCGTTGCAGGATCGCCGGAACTTCGTCATGGCGCAAACCGACCGCGCCACCGGAATGCATCCGCGGCGCACCGGCGAAGGCCATGGCCGGGACTATGCGCGATGGTCCAGCCGCTCCGACCGTGCCGCCGGCGTGCAGGATGTCGGCGAAGATCCCGCCGCCAAGCTTGCCGAGGACGCCGGAGAGGGCACCCGCGATCGGCCCGAGGATGAAGCGACGGGCCGCGAGCTTGGCGAGGTCCGCCAATAACGAGGTGACCAGATCGCGAAAGTTCAGCTTTCCGGTCTTCACGAACTCGCCGACGGCATTCTCGGCCGACTGGAAGGCGCCCACGAGGCTCTGCCCGATATCGCTGCCAATGTCGCGCGCCTTGCTGGCATAGTCCGCAAGGGTCTGCGAGATCGCACCCCAGCCGCTGGCAGCCGTCTCGCCACCCTCGGCGATCCGCGCGCCCGCAGCGTTTCCGGCCTCCCCCGCCGCGTCGAGGGCCGCGCGGACCCGGTTTGCCGCGTCACCGGCCTGATCGAGCGCATCGTCGCCCTGCTCGCCGCTCGCGCGCATTGCCGCCACGAGCTCTGCTACCGCATCCCGCACGCCATCGAAGGCGCCAGCGCGCGTATTGGCCGCCCGGGCACGCAGGGCATCGGCCCGGGTGCCGGCATTGCTGGCGGCGTTCTCGAGAAAGGACGCGTAAGCCTGCGCTCCGATCACATCGATGCGCGCATCCGCCCCGATCCGTTCGGAGACCGCGTTGAAGGTCGGCCCGATCTGGCCGAGGAAGTCGGCCCACTTTTGCGACAGAAAGGACATCAGCCGGAGCCAGATGCCCTCGATGTCCGCCCCCATCGCCCGGAAATCGTCCACGAAGGAGGTGACGGCCCTCGTGATCCCGTCCCAGACCGCCCGGGCCACGTTGCCCAGCAGCTCCAGCGCCTCCCCGAAGCCACCGGCGCCCTTCACCAGTTTCGTAAACTGATAAACAAGCTCGCCCGCACCGACGATCAGCGCCCCGATGCCAGTGCGAATGAGCGCCCCGCGGACCAGAACAAGCGCCGTGGCAAGCCCCCGCACCGACAGCGCGGCGGCGGCCATGCCAGCCACCCAACGGCCTGCGAGGAAGGCTGCGAAGGTCGCGGCGTAGGTGGTCAGGCGGCCGATGTTGTCGAAGAGGCTGCGAATTGCGATGCCGAGCGGGCCCGTGCGGCTGGCGACCGCCGCCATGGCGTCGGCGACGGCCTCCAGCGCGGGGGCTGCAGCGACCGCGAGCTGGTTAGCGAGCCCTCGCCAGATCAGCCCAAGCCGCGAGATCGCATCGTTCGTCCGCTCGATCTGGTCCGCGTCCTGCTCCGAGACCACCACCCCGAACGCACGCACGTCCTCCGTCGCCTGGCGCAGCGTCGCGGTGTCGATCCGGCTCATGGCGATCGAGCCTTCCTCGCCGAACAGCTGGCCCGCGACCGATGCGCGTTCAGCGGCAGGCACGAAGTTCTCGATGGCCGCGTTGATCGCACCCACGCGTTCGTCGAGCGGCAGGGCGATCAGGTCGGTGGCGGAAAGCCCCAGCCGCTCGAGCGCCTGCGCCGCGGGACCGCCGCCCGCCGCGGCCTGGCTGAGCCGCCGCGTCAGATCCTTAGTGGCCTGCTCGATGCCGGACATCGACACGCCCGCCAGTTCGCCCGCGCGCTGCAGTGTCTGGATCGAGGCGACCGTGGTGCCGAGCGACTGCGCGAGCTTCGCCTGCGCATCGACGGTTTGCAGACCGGAGCGCACCATGGCCACGCCCGCCGCCGTGGCGGCCGCGACTGCAGCGGCTGACGCGACTCGCACCCGGCGCGCAAAACCTGCCAGCCGCCGGTTGGCCGCCTCCATTTCCTGGCTGAGCCGCCCGAACCCGCGCTTGCCGGCCTCGCCCACGCCCTCGAGCTCGGCGCGCACCTGCCGCCCGCCTGTCGCCGCGAGGCGGACGCTGACCCGTTTCTCGGCCATTCTGGCCCCCTTGAGATGATGTCAGGCTTCGGAGCGGCTTACCGCCCCCTTGAAATATGTATCACGATGTGATACATATCCTCATGATCGTCAGCACGAAGGGCAAACTCGCGACGAACGCGGTGACAGACCGGTTCGGCAAGGGTTTCCCGGCCGACCTGGTCAAGCGAACGCGGGCGATGCTGTCGGCACTGGATGCCGCCGTGGTCCTCGAGGATCTCCGGTTTCCACCGGGCAATCACCTCGAGGAACTGAAGGGCGACCGGGCCGGACAGCATTCGGTGCGCATCAATGACCAGTGGCGCATCTGCTTCGTGTGGACCGATCAGGGGCCGACCGATGTCGAGATCGTCGACTACCATTGAAAGGGCGCGACATGACACTGATGAAGAACCCCTCTCACCCGGGCGAGGTCCTGTCCGAGCTCTATCTTGAGCCGCTCGACATGAGCCCGATCGCACTTGCGAAGCGCCTTCACGTTCCCCGCACGCGGATCGAGCGGCTGGTGAAGGGTGAAACCGCGCTCACCGTGGACACGGCGATCCGGCTCGCGAAGTTCTTCCGCACGACACCGGAGTACTGGATGAACCTGCAGCGCGCGTGGGATCTCGCGCGGGCGCGCGATACGATTGATGTCTCAGACATCACCCCCCTCGAGGCCGCCTGACGCCATCTGTTCGTTGAGCTTCACGACCATCACCACCTCGATCACGGGCAGCAGTTCGGCCATGGCGGGGGGCGGCACGCCGAGCGCGTCGCCGAGAGCGAGTGCTGCGGTCATATCCCAGCCGACGACGGCGCCGGGCAGCACCCTGAGCTGACCGCCAAGACGCGCGACCAGGTCCCAGACCTGCCAGCCTTCATGGGTCAGCGGCCGGTTCAGCCGCGCCGGGCAGTCCGGGCACGCCGTTTGGCAGGCTTGGCAGTATCGCTCGCCCCCGCCGAAGGACCAGTCGGCGAGAGCGCGGAGGCGTTTTTTTCCTGCTCCAGGAGCAAGCCCTTCGAGACATAGGTCAGCTGGAAGGCCTCGAAGATCGGCCAGACGTCGAGCAACGCGTCGATGGCCTCGGGGCTGGGATCGATGGGATTGCCATCGGCGTCGCCCACACCCTCCCAGGTGAGCACCGCCCGCCGCGCCAGCGCCTTGGCGAAGGCGACAGCGCGTTCCTCGTCCGATGCGGCCTCGGGCACCGCCTCGACGGCGGGATCGCTCCGCGTCGCCACCATCAGCGCGGTGGTCAGCGGGCGCAACTGCGCCCGGACGCCGGGCGCCAGGTCATGCCAGCGCGCTTCATTCGTCAGGTCGAGCGTCAGCATCGTCAGTACACCTCGATATCGTTGATCAGGGTTGCCGTGCACATCCGGCCAACGATGCTGTCGCGCGCGGCCTGCCAGTCGAAGGTCGCCTGCACGCCCTGCGGCCCCGAGATCTCGATGCGCGGGCGCGGCAGGTAGACGGCGTGCACGGTGAAGGTGAAGCTCTCGCCCGAGGGCAAGACGTAGGCGAATTCCATTTCGCAGGCCTCGCCATTGATCGCCTGCGTCACCAGCGTCTGGTCGGCGAAGCGCACCTCGATCCGGCCGGTCAGCGCCGCGATGGACGGGTCGGCGCCGTCGATGCGCCCGTCGCTGCGGATGGTCTCGATCCGGTCGAGATTGTTGGCATAGGTGATCTCCGCGGAGACCACATTGCCGAGGGCGGTCCCGTTCCGGGTGATCGACCCGTTGAAATGGCCGAAGCGCTTCAGCTCCAGTGCAGCGGGCGTGCCGGCGCTGGTGGTCGTCCCGACCGTCTCGCCCTGTGCCACCAGCCGCGCGGTTGCGGTCAGCAGGCCCGAACGCTGCATCTGCCAAGTGATCTGGTCGAGCACGCAGCCCGAATACATCGCGTATCGCGGCACCTCGGGCATGCCGGTCTCGATCGACATCGAGGGCAGCGTCCAGGACCCCGACTGGAACTCGTGGGTGTACGGGGCCTCCGCACCCGTGGTCGTCGGCGCCCCGAAGGCCGCCTTCAGCCAGAAGCCGAAGGCCTCGGCATCGAGCGGCACGACGACATCGCCATCGGCCGTCACCGCGTCCTTGATCGGCGCCAGCGGATCGCGACCGTAGCCCAGAAGCTCCGAGTTCAGCAGCGGCTGCTCCGCCCCGAGCGAGGTGCTGGCGAAGGGCATGCGGGTGAAGCCGCTGGCGGGCGGCGTTCCATAGGTCGTCTCGAACGCAAGCGCCATCAGCGCCCGCGCCCCCTGGGCTCGTGCCATGGTGATCTCCTGTTGTCGGTTGGGTCAGGCCAGCGGGTCGGCCGTGGAATAGTGCAGCACCACCGAGATCACGGCGGCCTTCAGGCTCGCGGCGCCCTCAACCGGCAGATCGACCGGCCGCGGCGCTTCGGCCTCGACCCAGTCGCAGAGCCCGCCCAGCGTGCGGTCGGCAGCGAGCGCCGCGCCGATGCTGGCGCAGAGCGTGTCGAAGGCCGCGTCACGGTCCGCGCCCTGCACGACCGCCTCGATCTCGGCGCGGTGCTGGTAGTGGTACGCGAGCGGTGACAGAGTCACCTCCGGCTCGCCCGGCTCGCCGTCGCGCAGGATCAGCAGGCCTTCGGCCGGGACACGCTCGGGCAGCACCTCTCCGCGCAGGGCGGTGGCGGGCAGCGCCGAAAGCCGCGCGTGCAGCGCGGTGAGGATGGTTTCACGATGGGTGGGCATTGGCGGCCAGCGATTATTGGAGGAGCGTTGCTGTGGCGGCTAACAGTACTGTCTGGCCAAGAAAATTTGGTGCGTGTAGCTTCGAACGCATGTTCAGTCAGTCTACAGAAATGAGCGCTTCGGATCGGCAACCGACCTACCTAACTCTGCATGGCGTTCCCCTTTCGGACGTCCCGCGCAGCGGTGTGGTCTACTTTTCGTTTGATCCCCAGGGAGTCTGGCGTGCCAGCACTGGTGATTTATCCCATGAGATCGAGAATGTTTGTGTTCGAATGCACGATGCACTTGCAGCACAAATCTTTGATGGAATTGGCAAATACCACGCAATTCTTTCGACAGTGCCAGAGTGGGTCGTGACTGCAGGACTAAACTCAGAGGCGCCAATCTCCCGTGACTTCTTTGAAAAACTTGTTCGCGCAAACAACAACCCGACGATCAACAAACTCCTATACCTGTATGACTGCCGCAGGCTGGTGTCTGGCATTCAGGAGGCACTGATCGAGGTCGTTCAACTTCAGGGCGAATTCTACAAAACGCTGAACTTGGAAGAACTCTTCTATCCCCCCGGCGTCAGCCCGGATGGAATTCGGCACATCGGTTCACCAGTGACCGCAAAGCTGATCGCCCTCATTAACGTGATCTACATTCGTCTGCACAGCCTTCTGGACTACGCCACGAAACTTGTCTTTGAAGCCGAGCATCTAAGAACAGATTTCAGTCGCTACCCTCGTTTGGCTTCGAAAAACAAGCTCTTCGGCGACCGGCGTCGCATTTCACTCAACAATAAAACCGGGACGCTATTTGAGCCCTGCGATCTGATCACGGAAACGGAGGCCCTCCGAAATCTGATCATCCACGACGGATTTTTTGACGAACAACCCAAGGTCTATGAAGTTAGGGCGAATGGAGTCGTGCAAGAGCGGTTTATTCTCTTGCCCGACCGTGAGAACGGACGCCTCACATCATATGGCAGCAGAAACCTCTTTTACGGCAATGAAGATAAGATCAACATGCGCTTGCCCAGTTTCATCGCCGAATTCCAGAAACGACTTTTGCTGACGGTCAAAGAGACACTGAGGATCCTCAGCTAGCGCGGTGGCGCGCCACTTCTTCAGTTGATATGCTCTTCCACCCAGTTCGCCACGATCAGCCCCGGCACGCGGTCATGCGCCCGCTCCGCGTCCCGGTCCAGATCGAGCCGCTTCGGCAACTTGACCTGCGGGACCAGCAGGAAGATCGGCGCGGTGACCTGGTTGCGGCCGGTCTTCGAGCGGGAGGCCACCGCCTGGCCGCGTTTGTTGATGCGGGCACGGTCGGCAACGAGAAGGCTCGGCCCGCGGCGGCGATAGACGAAGCGCAGGCGCAGGCCGCGGCGTCGCTCCCACTCGCCGGGGGTGATTTTGGCCCCGCGCAGGCCGCGTCCGGCGGCCTCCGTGGGGATCGCCAGCCAGAAGCCGTCTTTCGAGCGGATGAGCGGGCCGGTGTCGTGGGCACCGACGATGACCGGGGCCTTGGACCAGACCAGCGCCGCGGCGTTCAGGCTCTCGCCGGCCTTCGGATAGGTCTGGCTTCGGATCGAGTTTGCGAGCCGTCGGCCGAGCCCCGCGCCGGTGATCTGGCGGCGCCAGTCGGTCTTGAGCTGCCCGCCGGCCTCGCGCATGGCGGCGGTGACGGCCTTCTCGCCCGCCTTGATCTCCGCAGCCATCAGCGCAGCGAGGTCCGGCGTGATGTCGAGCTTCAGCTTCACGCGGGCCTCAGATCCACGGTCCAGACGAGCCGCTCACGGTCGCGGACGGGTTCGCCCTGGATGAGGAAGGCCTCGCCGTCGATCTCGATGCGGTCGCCGGGCCGAGGATTGGGCACCTCGGATACGCGCAGATCCACGCGGGTGGTCTCCGACCAGAGGCGCGCGTCGCCGAAGCCGGTCGTCTCGTCCGCGCGGCGCGTGACAACGCGCACGAGGACGGGCGCGCCTCCCTCGGGCGTGTAGACGGCCTCGCGGGCGATGTTGTCGTCGGCGAAGAGCGCGTCGAGCGCCATGGCGACGGCGGTCATCAGGTCCGCCGTGCGCTGCGCAGCACCTGCGGCCGGGTGCAGATCGGGAGCGGGTTGCTCTCGATCTCGAGCCGCACCCACTCGTCGCGATCCCTGTCCGGGATCATGCGCGCATAGAGCGGCAGGCCCACGGTATTGACCGTCTCGAAGGTGTCGGCGGGGGCGTAGTAGATCTCGAACAGCCCCTCGACGCCCTCGGGGTAGAAGTAGGCCTTGTCGGTGGGCACGCCGAAGCCCAGCCCGCCCCGGTAGCGCCGGAAGGTGATCCCGCCGAAGCTGACCTCCTCGCCCACGCGCCCGCGCAGATCGGCGGCCGCGGCAGTGTTGAGATAGGTCTCGCGCACCTCCTTGTGGGCCACCAGATCGGCGAAGAAGGCCGAGCCGCATTCGGCGCGCAGCTGCACCTGGCCCGCGGCGAGCCCGCCCAAGGAGTCCTCGACGCTCTCGATCAGCGCCTGGCAGCGCTTGCGCAGGGCGCCCGAGGCGGGGCTCGTGTTGTCGAGGTCGAAGTCGACTTCCGCCGCGGGCGTGATGCCGAACTCGGCGTGGTAGTCGATGACGGTGGCGCCGTCCTTCGGGTCCTTCACCACGCCTTGGATACCGTTGAAAAGGTGGAACTCGAAGGTGGCCTCGGCGTCGTTCCTGAGCCGGCCCAGCTTGCGCGCGACCTCGGCCTGCACCTGCTGCACCGCGGTCTCGGAGCCGAAGTCGCGGATCGCCTGGATTTCCGAGGCCCAGAGCACGTCCTGCTTCTTGAACTGGCGGCAGACGAAGGCGCGCATCTCGCGGCGTTCGGGGATCTGGCTCTCATAGGCCGAGCCGCGTTCCGAGAACGGGATCAGCGACAGCGTGCCGTCGCGGCTCTCGATCATCACGGTGCGACTGCGCACGCCGCGGGCGCCGAAGAGGTTCGCGCCCGACAGGATCGCGGGCTTGAAGGGGATGTTTTCGAGCGCGCGGGTGAGCTCGACGATGGTGAAGGCATCGCCTTCGAAGATGTCCATGGTGGCCATGTTGATGCCTCCGGGTCAGGAATGGTGGTTGGGGTGCGCCGTCAGCGGACGAGGATGCCCGCGTCGAGGAGCGCCGTGTGAGCCGCGGCGATCTCGGGATCGCTGGGCGTGCCGGCGAAGACGAGATCAAAGCGATTGACGATGGCGGGTCCGCGAACGACCGCGACGGCCGGCGCGTCGCCGGCGCTCGCATCCGCCTTGCCCCAGAGCACGGCGACCGCGGTCTCGGTGCCGTCGACGGCCGCCGGATCGTGCGCGGCGTATTTGCCGGAGGCAGTGATCTTGCCGAGCACGGTGCCGGGCTCGAGCGTGCCCGCCGCGACGATGATCGTCTCGCGGGTGTAGTCTCGGAAGGCTTCCCAGACGAGGAAGCCGCCGGGATGCGTGCCTTCGACGAGCGTGGTCATGATGGCTTATCCTTCTGTAGTGGGGCGATTGTGTTCAAGAGGGAGATTTCAATGAGAAAGGTCCCGTCTGGGCGTGCCGCAGCGGGGTTGGGCGGATCTCGCCAGCAGAGAGCGGGTCGGATCGAACGGGGGCGACGCGAGGGGCGTTCAGCGCGGAGACGCCAATTCATCTCGGCGCTGAACGCCCCGGATCGCGTGGCACCAATGTCAGTCGGGTTGGCTGTGTCGTAAGACCGTGCTTGCGTCGACTTCCTCGAGGGCGCTCCCATGCCGGCATCATGCTTCTGTCCGCGGTCAGCGCATCGGCTGCCTTCATTATGCCAAGTCCAAGAGCAGTTCCCGCGTGCCAATCTTTCAGGCGTCCTCAGATCGTCATGATCCGGCGACCAGGATAACCACGGCATCATCGGGGACCGCGTCCCGGCAAGGGACCTCGGTGAGCCTGCACCCTCAGGCGCGGTCGATCTCTCCTTCTCGTTCAAGCCTCATTTGCGGAATGCCTGATACGGGGGTCATGCGACTGCTGCCCGCATGGCATCGGCCCGCTTGAAGCAGAATTGCGTGCCATCACGCCACATGCGGTGCAGCACCACGCCGATACGGCGCGCCAATGCAACCGTTGCCCGCTTCTTTCCGCGGGATTTGGCGACATTCCATGCCCAGGCGGTCAGCCAGCTGGCCCTGCCTCGGTTCAACATCACTGTCGCGGCACGGTAGAGGGCAGTTCGCAAGCCAACATCACCGGCCTTCGTGATCTGGCCGAGGATATCTCGCTCTCCCGATTGATCACGTTTCGGGGTCAGCCCAGCCCAGGGTCCGACCTCTTTCGAGGATCGGAAACGGTCTGGATCATCGATTGAGGATTTGACAGTCAGCGCCACAAGTGCGCCCACGCCGGGCATGGTCATGAGCAGCCGACACACCGGGTCTATTTTCGCGTAGCCGCGCAACAGCTTTTCCAGCTTGGCTAGTTCTTTGCGAAGTTCCCGGCGGGCGGTCAGAATCGATGTGACCGCGGCTTCCAGCATGGGATTGCCGTCAACGAGCTCGCGCACGCGATCCTCATACCGGCCTTTCGAAATCTTCCCGATCTTCAGTCCGAAATTGCGCAGAATGCCCCGCATCGAGAGTTCGATGTTCAGCATGGCCTGCTGTACCGCCTTACGGGATGACAGCAGCGCGCGCGTTTCCTGCGCCGAAACGGATTTGCAATGGACGGGCCGAAACCAGCCCATGTGCAAAAGCCGGGCAATGCCCTCCGCATCACGCCGATCTGTCTTGTTGGGCATCGCTTTCAAGGCGCCCTTAACCTGACGCGTTTCCATCAGAACGGCGTCAAAGCCGGCGTCGACCAGAGCCCGATGCAGCCATTGTGACAGGGGACCGGCCTCCAGGCCCACACCTATTACTCGACCGGGCAGATCATGTAGAACCCTCACCAGTTCCTCGGGTTCGCTGGCGGCCGTGGTCTCCTTGATTACCTTCCCATGCGCGGAAACCGCGCAGATGGCCGTGCTTGCCAGCGAGACGTCCAATCCGATATGCAAATCCATGTCGTTGCCCTTTCTTTGCCAAGAGAGTTTGGGGCGCGCCCACCGGCCCGACCCCGTCGACACGTGAGAGACGTGCCAAGGGCAACGACACTTCAAAACATCCCGTATCGCAAAGCATAACGTCAGTGATTCGTGCCGCGCCCCACTACGGCATCTTTCAGCTTGAAGGTGCGGGCGATGACGTCGCCCCAGGGGCGGGTCGTGGCGCTGCGCCCGGGTTGCGGATGATGGGGCGTGATCTCCGGCGCCGTCTCGGCGCGGGCGTCCAGCAGCGCGGCGCGAACCGCGTCGAGGCTGGCGTCCTCCTCGAGGAAGCGACCGGCCATCTGCGGCTGGCCCGCCAGGCGGCAGAGGTCGACGACGGCCCGGGCATGCGCGATGGCCTCGGCGCGGATGGCCGCGGGGTCCGAAGTCGGTTTGGTGGAGGCCGTCGCCGCTTCTGCACCGGCCTCATCGCCACCAGGATCGTCGACTGCGGGCTGCGGTGCGGCATCGGGCGCCGGCGCCGGCGCGACATCGTTGGCGTCTTCAACGATGTCCGGCTCCGTCTCTGCGCCCTCCGGATCGGCGGTCTCGACCGGCTCGACAGCCTCCACAAGTTCGGGCGGTGCGTTCCGGAAACGCCCGATGTCGAAGTTGGCGGCGATGCGCACAGGCTCCGCAAGCTGCGTGGCGAGGCCTGCCTCCAGCGCCTCGGCGGCCGAGAACCAGGTCTCCGCGGCCATCAGCGCCGCGATCTCGTCCTCGGTCTTGCCGGACCTTGCCGCGTAGCCGCGCGTCATGCCGGCGGCGATCTTGTCCAGCGTCCCGGCCATCTCGCGCATGTCCGCCGCGGTGCCCATGACGAGACCGGACGGGTCGTGGATCATCAGGAAGGCGTTCTCGGGCATGACGATCGCGTCGCCCGCCATGGCGACGTAGCTCGCCGCCGAGGCCGCAATGCCGTCGATCCAGACGGTCACCGTGCCGGCGTGGCGGCTCAGCGCGTTGTGGATCGCGACGGCATCGAAGACCGACCCGCCCGGGCTGTTGAGGCGCAGGTCGATGGCCGCGTCATCCGGCAGTGCGCCCAGCTCGGCCAGGAACCCCTTGGCGGAGACGCCATAGGCGCCGATCTCGTCATAGATCAGCACCTCCGCGCCGCCCTCGCGGGCGCGGATCGTGTACCAGCTTTTCATGATATCACTCCTGTTCGGTCCTGCGGTCGGGGGCCGGCGGATCCTCGCTATTGTCGCCATCCGCCCCGTTGCCCGGATCGGGACGCGTCGCCGGGGTCGCGCGGGCGCCCTGCGTCTCGCCCGGGCTGGTGCGGTAGCGCAGGCCGAGGCCCTCGGCGCGCGCCGTGTCCGTCGCGTTCTCCCGGTCCACTTCCTCGACGTCGTAGCCGGTGGCCTCGACCACCTTGCGCCGCGAGGTGATGCCCGCCTCCATCGCCAGCACCTGCGCTTGGATGTCCTTGAGCGGATCGACCCAGTCCCAGCGGGGCGGGATCCACTGCACCATGCGCGCGGCCGCCGGGTCGGGCAGATCCAGCCGGCCCGCCAGCCGCGCGGTTTCCAGCCAGCACGCCCAGACCGGGCGGCAGAGCTGATGCGCGATCAACCCGTGCTGGAGCTGCTGCACCCGCCGGCGAAACTCCACGAGCTCGGCCCGCAGGCTCGAATAGTTGGCCTGGCGCACGTCGCCGGTGACCAGGTGGTAGGGCAGCCCCAGCGACGCCGAGACGCCCAGCAGTGTCCGGTACTGGAACGCCTCGTAGCTGTTGCCCACATCGGCAGGGCTCGAGAACTTCACGTCCTCGCCGGGCAGCAGCACCTGCAAGGTGCCGGGCTCGAGGCTGGCAATGGCTGCGCCGTCGGGGTCGGGCTCCTCCGCACCCATCATCGGCTCTTCGGGCGCCGTCTTGGTGATGAAGCCCGCGAACATCGCCGCGGTCTTCTTCCGGTCGAGCTCGGCATCGTCGTACTGATCGAGCAGGAACAGACGTACCATCGCGGGCGCCACATGCGGCAGGCCCCGGATTTGCCCGGCATCGAGCGGCCGGTAGATATGCAGCACGTCCCCGGCCGGCACGCGCACGGTGTCGGGCACCGCCACGCGCCGGTCCGTGCTGTCGCCGGGATGGCTGCGGCGGAAGTGATAGGCCACGCGCCTTCCGATGGCATCGAACTCGATCCCGCAGCGGATACGGTTGCCGTTCGCCGCGGTTTCCGTTTTCTCGAAGGGGAGCATCTCGGACTGGAGAAGCTGCAGCTGCAGCGGGACCAGCAGCCCGTCCCCGGCCCGGCGCGGGCGCAACCGCACGAAGCACTCGCCGGCCACGAACATCTCGCGCGCGACCATGGCCTGCAGGCCGTAGAAGTCGGTCAGCCCGTCGGCGTCCGCCTCGTCGGTCCAAGCGAGCCAGAGCCGCTGGAGGCGGTCGCGCAGGTCCGCGTCGTCGATCAGCGAGGACGGCTTGATCCCGTCGCCGACGAGGTTGGCGGCGAAGGCCTCGCAGGCATTGGCGGCATAGCCGTTGGTGACCACCAGTTCGCGCGCCCGCGCCAGCAGCTTCGGACCGCCCGAGGCGACCAGCGCATTGACGTTCTCCAGCGGCGGGTTCCAGCCGCGCAGCCGCCGCCGGGACATCGCGCCCTCCAGGCGCGCGCGCACGCCGGAGGGGCCGCCCCCTGCGGGATGGCGGCGAAACCGGTCGAACAGCCCCATGGATCACAGCCCCTTGGTCGTCGTCACGCGCAGCTGCCGCACGATCCGCCGGCCCTCGGCCGCGGCAATCTCGCGGTCCAGCGCCTCGATCGCCCGGTCGATCTCGGCCACGCTGCGATACTCCACGGTCTTGCCGTCATAACTGACCCGCGCTACGCCGGAGGACCGCTGCGCCGAGAGCGCGTCGCGGCGGGCGCGCAGTTCCGCGATTGTCGTCATTCCGATCGCCTTCTATGCTCGGGCCAAACTGCCGCCGCGTCCGGAGCCATGCCGCAGAAGATTGTCCACCTCAGAATCGAACTGGAAAACATCGAGCCTCGCATCTGGCGGCGCGTCGATGTGAGCCTGACGACCAACCTCAGGGCGCTCCATGATCTGATCCAGGCGGTCATGCCGTGGGAGAGCTATCACCTTTACGAATTTGCCGTCGGAGACAGGATCTACGGCGAGCCCGATCCCGAGGACGCATTCTGGGACCGCAAGGTCTATCAGGCGAAATCCCTTCGGCTCTCGATGCTGATCGACCGCGGGATCACGGAGTTTCTGTACACTTACGATTTCGGCGACGACTGGCGGCATCGCATCGTGATCGAGGGCGTCTCGGACGCCGAGCCGGATCTCGACTACCCGATCTTCCTCGGCGGTGAACGCCGCGCCCCGCCCGAGGACGTGGGAGGCCCGCCCGGCTTCATGGAGTTCGTCGAGGCGATCTCGAAGCGCAGCCATCCGCAGCACAAGGACATGGTGCGCTGGTACGGCGGCCCGTTCCATCCGACCGATTTCGGCGAGGCCGATATCGCACAGCGCGTCCGCGAGATCGCTGCAAGGCGCAAGGCAGCATACGAGACCTTCCAGCGAAGTCGCGAGATGCGGCAACGCTGAGCATCCGCGTTTTCGAGGCAGTGGTCGCGCAGGCCCTTTGCTCAGGCCGCCCTGGGCAGGATGCGATAGTGCGCCTCGGTCGGCTGGCAGGCCGCGCCGTTGATCGGAAGAATGTCCTGCGGACAGGCCGACATTGCCACCACGCAATCCATCCGCGCCCGCAGGGTGACGTAGTCGCCGGGTCTGGACAACGGCTCTCCCCAGCTGGTGGTTCCGTCTTCCGCCACGGGGATGTTCATCCACAGATTCAGCGGACTCGGACATTCGAAGATTTCGATACCGATCCGTCGCATGGCAGCGAACAGGTTGTCGGTGCAATTGTCGTGATAGTCCTCGCACCCCAAGAGCCCGTAGCGATAATCGTCACAAGCAGCGATCAACGTGTCGTGCCGACCGGGCGACGTGTCCTCCTCCATGATCATGATCGGGCGACGGCGATTGGTGACCAACGGATCGCCTTGACCGGGCCACAACTTGCCCAGTGTGGCCCGCATGTGTTCGTTCGACAGAAATTCCGTCGGATCCTCTGCGCGGAACGCCCATGTATCGACCACCTGTGCGCCATGGGTGTTGACGATCTGGATGGCCTCACCAGCGCCGAGGCGCACGGCCCGCCCCTTGCGGGCAGGTATGGTGAACAGTTCCGGTTCTCCAGACATTGGCGGTTCCCCAATCAGTTGACGGGTTGATCCAATCAGCTTTGTCAGGCTTGAGCAAGTTGATCAGCCGAACGGTGCAGAACGCCTCTCACCTCATGTAACTCGAGCGCACCGTCCGCCGCCTTGGCACCGGGCGGGGCGCGGGCCTCGCCGGTGCCTCGCCGTCCGCCCCGGTCGTCTCGACCGCCAGTTGCCGCTCCAGGTCCTGCCAGCGGGCCTCCGCCCATCGGTCGGCCCCCGCGATCCAGGCGGCGGCGCGGGCATAGACCCGGCAGTCCAGCGCCTCGTTGCGTTCGCGCAGCTTCTGCCATTCGAGCTTGGCGAAGCCGCGCTTGCCCTTGACCGTGACCAGCTGCTCGGCGGTCAGCTGCCTGAGCCACTCGGCATCGGCCCAGTCCGGCAAATGGACGGTGCCGGGCGGACACGGCGCGCCGGCCTCCTGGTCCTCTTTCGTCGGGCGGTCCTGCCGCAGGAAGCGGTAGGTCTCCGCCTTGAAGGTCGCCGTGGCCAGGGACCACAGCCGCGCGCCGCGGCGCAGCCGCTTGCCCGCGACGGTCGCGTCCACATAGGTCGGCCCCGTCACCGGGCTGGCGCGGTTGAACCCGTCGAGCCCCTTCACCGGTGCCACCTGCGCGAAGCCGACCTGCCGCGCCCAGCCATAGACCGCGCTGGTCTCGAACCCGGTGTCGATCGCGAGCCGCGCGATGGTCAGGTGCTCGCCCGAGGCATGGGTCCATGTGCGCCCCAGCAGATCGGTCAGCTGCTGCCAGCAGACCGGATCGCCAGGACCGCCCTCGAGCACGACATGATCGATCAGCCAGCTTTCCAGCCCACGGCCCCAGGCCCAGACGTCGACCTCGATCCGGTCCTTCTGCACGTCGGCGCCCGCGGTCAGGAACAGGCCGCCCGCCGGCACCGTGCCCGGTTTCCACGCCTCGCGGCGATCCGCCAGCCGTTGCCAGTCCGGCGCCTCACCGGTCTCGACCCAGGTCTCGCCGAGGATCGTGTTGCGGAACGCCTTGATCGCCTCGTCGGAGCCTCGGGCCGCCTCCCAGGCGCGCGCGATCCGGTCCCAGCCCAGCCAGCCCACCGGGGAGTAGAGCGCCGAGAGGTGATAACCGACGGTGCCGGGATCCTCCGGCTCGGCCGTCGCGCGCCATTCGCCCGCTTCCAGCATCGCCGTCTTGTGGTGTTCCGCGATGGCCGCCTCGCAGCCCTCGCAGTGATACTCCGCCGTCTCCGACCGGGCCTTCTCCCAGCGCAGGCGCTCGAACTTCAGCCACTGCATCGCCCCGCAATGCGGGCACGGTACGAAAAACCGGCGCTGGTCGGAGGCCTCGAACTCCCGCTCGATCCGGCTCAGCCCCCGGATCGTCGGGGTCGAGACCAGGAACACCTTGCGCCGGTGCGCGAAGGTCAGCGAGCGGGCCTCGGCCAGCGTGACCGGGTCGCCTTCCTCGTCGGCCGAGGCCGGATAGGCATCGACCTCGTCGAGGAAGATGTACCGCGCAGGCGTGGATCTGAGCCCGACCGCCGAGTTCGCCCCCGTCATGATCAGGATGCCGCCCGCGAACTCCTTGGACAGCATCGTGTTGCCCGCGTCGCGCGAGCGCGCCGGCTTGATCCGCTCCCGCAGCTCCGGGCTTTCCTCGATCAGCGGGTCGATCCGCTGGCGCGAGTTGCGCTTGGCCAGCTCGACCGTCGGCTGGACCGCCAGCATCGGCCCCGGCGCCTGGTGGATCGCGAAGCCGATCCAGTTGTTGCCGGCCTCGGTCGCGCCCACCTGCGCAGCCTTCATAAACACGATCCGCTGGGTGGGATCGCCGGGCGAGAGCCGGTCCATGATCTCCCTCATGTAGGGCGTGCGCAGCGTGCGATACTGCCCCGGCTCGGCCGAGGCGCGGGACGACAGCTTGCGGTGCCGGTCCGCCCATTCCGACACCGTCAGGTCCGGGTCGGGCCGCAGCCCAGCCATCCACGCCCGCAGGACATCGCTGGCCCCGTCGAAGGCCAGCGCGTCCGCGTCCTCAGCGGAGATCTGGCTGGATCTCGGCGAGGTCGTCGAGCTGCGATCGGACATGCTTCTCCAGAGCCTTCTGCATGGCGGCGGGCTCGATGACAATTTCCTGGCCTGACGCTTCGCTGCATGAGGCCGAGAGATCGGCCGCCATCAGCGCGGCCACCCGGGCGGGCCAGTTGACCCAGACGTCGCGCTCCTGCCGCGCCAGCCGGAACACCAGCGCCAGCTCGCGGGCGCGGTCGATCAGCTCGCCCTTGAGCTTTTGCAGCCGGATGCGCCGCTCCTGCGCCTTCAGCACCTCGTTGGCCGTCTTGGCCTGCAGGAAGGTCGTGCCGCCGCCCGTGGCGGGCGCGGCCAGGCCCTGTTCCTTCAGGGTATCGCCCACGGCCGAGACGGCCGCCTCCGGCACGGGCTTGCGGCTCAGTTGGGGCGGCTTGCGGGTTTTCGACGGGTCCGTGGTCTCGGCCCGACGCGCGTCGCTGGCGTCGGCGTCGATGCTGCCGTCGGCGTGCAGCACGAGGCGTCCGGCGGCCTTCGCCTTCTGGATCGCGCCGCGCGAGAGACCGACATGGGCGGCGTACTGGCGCTCGCTCAGACCCTCCATGTCGCGCTCCGATTATCATGCGAATTCATGTGCTTATTGAGTTGATAAGCCTCCGCGCGGGAGCGAACGTAGATCCACAAGGACGATGCAACTCACCACGGAGCCACCCCGATGACGACCCGCCTGAACCCGATCACCACCCCGCGCCACGAACTCCGCGCCGAGAAGGCGCGCCGGAACAAGGAAGCGGGGCTCGCCGCCTTCATCGGCAAGAAGGCCGAGATCGACGAGATGCTCGCCCGCCTGCAGGCGCTCAGCGACGACCATTTCAACTGCCACCCCGACGACGTGGGCTGGGCCATGGTCGGCACGCTGGAGCACTACGCCAGCCTTCTGAAGCGCATCACCGACAGCGCCTTCGGCGAAGGCGAACACGCCGAGTGACAGGAGCGCGCACCATGGAAACCAGCACCATCCGCATCGCCATCCGCGGCCTGAACGAGCCTTGGGATGCCGGCCGCATCCCCGCCGTCCTCGACGAGATCGGGAACGCGCTCCGCGACGAGGCGGACATTCCCGCGCGCCTCACCGCCGACAGCATGACCATCGCCATTGACGTGGCGACGGATCGACTGCCCGCCGCCACCACGCTGCTGCGCGACCTCGGGCTGATCTGACCTCCGGCCCAGCCGGACCTCCTGCCGCGCCCTGCGCGGCTCGGGGTCGTAGGAGGGTCGCGACGGTCGCGGCCCCGACCAAGGAGACGACCCCATGACCAAGCTTTCCGACACCCAGCTCGTGATCCTCAGCGCCGCCGCGCAGCGCGACGACCGCAACGTCCTGCCGCTCCCCGGCTCGCTCCGCGGCGGGGCCGCCGCCAAGGTGGTCGGCGCGCTGCTGAAGCGCGGGCTGATCGCCGAGACGGCGACCGACAGCCGGACCAAGGCGGACGCCGCGCTCAACCGCATCTGGCGCAACGACGAGAACGGCCGCGCCATCCTCCTGCACATCACCGACGCCGGCCTTTCCGCCATCGGCGTCGAGCCGGAAGGCGGCAACAGCGCGCCCACGGGCGCCGACGGGGCGCCGAGCGCGGAGCCCCCGCAGGACGCTCCAGCCGAGCCCGAGCCCGCACCCAAGGCGCGCACACCGCGCGCCGGCACGAAGCAGGCGAAACTGATCGAGATGCTCAGCGCCGACGGCGGCGCGACCATCGACGAGATCGTCGAAGCCACGGGGTGGCAAGCTCACACCGCGAGGGGCGTCATGTCCGGGGCACTGAAGAAGAAGCTCGGCCTGACCATCACCTCCGAGAAAATCGAGGGGCGCGGTAGGGTCTACAACTTGCAGTCCGAATGAACCAACGCTCGGTCAAGCTTGGAATGCCGCCGTCCGGTCACGGGCGGCGGCATTCTCATTCAACAGCTTTCTCACCCATGCTATCCATGCTCCGATTGCGGACGCTGACTGGCTCGGTTGGCAAGGACCATGCATGAAGGGTGATGTTTCATTATGACGAATACTGAAGGCGCCGACCAAGAAGACGACGGCAAGGTTAACGCGATGATCGGAGCGGGAGCCGATATCGCCGGTGCCGCAGTCGGCAGTGCGCTCGGTTTTTTGGCCGCAGGTCCGGGAGGTGCAGCTGCGGGCGGCGCCGGTGGTGCCATGGCCGCGCATGCCCTGCGTGGACTCGGTGAAGAAGCAGCCAATCGACTATTGGGGCCGCGCGAAAAGGTGCGCGTTGGTGGTGCGCTGGCGATTGCTGCATCAAAAATCCGAAGCCGTATCGAACGGGGCGAAACACTTCGCCAGGATGGCTTCTTTGACCCCAAAGGAAATGGACGCAGCGACGCAGATGAAGTGGCCGAGAGTGTTCTCCTGAAGTGCCAACGTGAAGCCGAGGAGAAGAAGATCCCCTACATGGCTTTTCTCATCGGAAACATAGCATTCGACGCGCAGATTAGCCCTGGCCTTGCCCACCAGATTGTCAGAACCGCTGAAGCCCTTACCTACCGCCAATTGTGTCTGCTTAAGATTGCAGCGCTGCGAGAGAACTATCAACTGAGACAGGACGATTATCGGGGGCAGCAGCGCTTCGAGAAATCGTTATACGAGCTTCTCTACGAGTGCCTCGATCTTTATCACCGCGCTCTTGTAAACTTCGGGGGCGAAGTGGCCTTCGGGCCCACAGACATCAAGCCAGGCAGCATGGCAGTCCAAGGCATGGGCGCGGACCTTTTCAACCAGATGGGTCTCACCACGATACCGCAACCTGATCTTGATCCGATTATCGCTGAACTCTCGAAGTGATTTGGTCGGATCGGAAGGCCTCGAACAACCGCCGCAGGACGAAGGACCGCGCGATGCTCACCACCGTGAACACCGCGCCCATCTTCAGGTTCTGCGCCAGCGTCGTGTGCAGCCCGAAGACCGGGAAGATCAGGATCTGCGTCACGACCGCGACGCCGTAGCCGACCGCCACGTTGGCGACGGCCTCCACCAGCGACATGGCACGGCTCTGCTTCATCGCGCACCCTCATCCATCGGCCAGCAGTTCAGCTGCGAGAGTTCGGATCGCATGCGCCGCGACCAGCGGGACCACTCCGTTGCCACAGAGCCGAAGCCGGTCCACCCGGTGGGCCAGCCCATCAGCGCCTCGACGAACAGCGGGTTCAAGGTCCGGGGCGTGTCGCAGGAAGGCGCGCCAGCCGTCGGCGTCACCAGGACCTGGCGGCCAAGCAGCCCGTTCACCGGCGTGTTCGCGAGGCTCGTCGCGCCGTCCTTGTGATCCCGCGCCGTCGGCGTCATCCAAAGCCGCGTCGCATCGCAGAGCGTCGTCCCGTCGTTGCGCGCGCGCGCCGTCTCGCTGCGATTGCTCGTCCGGTTCCGCGTGCCCTTGCTGTCGCCGGCCAGCGGCGTCGGCCAGAGCCGCATCATCTCCGTCCGGTTGCCGCCGCTCGAGCGCGTCCCCGAGCAGGCGCGCGGGGTCGGCCAGGTGGTCGCGCTCGCGGTGGGCGAGGATGAGGAGCCGCTCGCGCCGGTGGGGCGCGCCGACTTCCGCCGCCGTGAAGAGGCCCGCCGCAAGGCGGTAGCCCATGCCGACCAGTCCTCCGGCGACCTCGGGGAAGCCGAGGCGGAGATGATGGGCGACGTTCTCGAGGAACACGAAGGGCGGCTCGACCTCGCCGACGATGCGGGCGACATGGGGCCAGAGGTGCCGCGGGTCGTCCGCGCCCCGGCGCTTGCCCGCGACGGAGAACGGCTGGCACGGATAGCCCGCAGTGACGATGTCCACCGCGCCTCGCCACTGGCCGCCGTCGAATGTGGCAATGTCGTCCCAGACAGGCGCCGGATCCAGGGCCGCGTCTTCCATCCGCGCCACGAGGATGGCCGCGGCGTAGGCGTCCCGCTCGACATGACCCACAGTGCGATATCCGGGGAGCGCGAGGTGCAGCCCGAGGTCGAGCCCGCCGGCGCCGGAGCAGAGCGAGAGGCCGAAGAGGCACGCGTCGTCCGCTCCGGCAGGCAGGCCGGAGGAAGGTAGAGCCACGCCATCCACGTCGTCAGGCCGCGTGGGCCCCCTCGGCCGCGGCCGGGGTCTCGCCCAGCCGCTCGGCCTTCACTTCGGCGAAGGTCCGGCCGTCGCCGTCGAGGATCGCCTCCTTGCCGGTCTCCGCCTGCCAGCGCTCAACGGCGACATCGACATAGGCCGGGCTGATCTCCATCGCGAAGACGCGGCGGCCATTGGCCTCGCCCGCCATGATCTGCGAGCCCGAGCCCGAGAACGGCTCGTAGCAGAGCCCGCCGCGGGCGACGTGCTGGCGCATCGGGATCCCGAAGGCGTCGAGCGGTTTCGGCGTCGGGTGCTCGGGACGCTCGTCCTTCGCGAAGGACGGCATCTCCCAGGTCGAGGGCAGCGTCTGCTCGGCGACCTTCGGGGGGCGGTTCGGACGCCGCCAACCCATGAAGCAGGGTTCGTGCTTCCACAGGTAGTGGGACCGGGTCAGGACGCCGCGGTTCTTCACCCAGATGATCTGCTGGTGGACGAAGGCGCCCGCCTTCTCCCAGCAGGCCTCGAGCATCGCCTGTCGGCGCGAGGCGTGCCAGCAATACCAGGCGGCGTCCTCGGCGATGGCCTCCGCCACGGCGGCGGCGATGAAACCGTCGTAGAGGTCCGCGCCCTGCGAGCTGTCGTCCCAGGTCGTGCCATAGGACGCAGACCAATCCTTGTTGCGCGTCGGGTGGTTCGAGCCGTCGTAGTCGACGAGATACGGCGGGTCGGTCGCGAACAGGATCGCGCGCTCACCGTTCATCAGGCGGCGCACATCGTCGTGGTTCGTGCTGTCCCCGCAGAGCAGCCGGTGATCGCCGAGGATCCACAGATCACCCGTCCGCGAGGCCGGATTGCGAGGCGGCTCAGGGATGGTCACCGGCGGCACGGAGCCGCCGGCGCCCCCTTCTTCTTCCCCGCCCCCGTCCGGATCGAAGGCCAGCAGCTTGTCCAGCTCGCCGTCCGAGAAGCCGACCAGCGACAGGTCGTATTCGTTCGCGAGCAGGTCCTGAAGTTCGGCAGAGAGCAGCGCCTCGTCCCAGCTGCCGAGTTCCGTCAGCTTGTTGTCCGCGATCCGGTAGGCCCGCCGCTGTGCTTCGGTCAGATGCCCGAGCACGATAACCGGCGCCTCGGTCAGTCCGAGCTGCGTCGCGGCCAGCACCCGGCCGTGGCCCGCGATCAGCTCGCCGTCCTCGCCGACGAGGCAGGGCACGGTCCAGCCGAACTCGGCCATGCTGGCAGCAATCTTCGCGACCTGGTCGGCGCCATGCACCTTCGCGTTCTTCGCGTAGGGCTGGAGCTTGGCCAGCGGCCAAGTCTCGATCCGCTCGGGGGCGAAGCTCAACGTCATGCGTGATCCTGTCGATGCTGTTCGCGCGGTGGCCTTCGCCGCGCTGGACTCCCGCGGCGTGGACTCCACCGGGGTGGATACCCTGGCTTCCGGCTGGACTCCGGCATCCGCGGGGTATCCACCCCGGGCGGCCGATCAGGTGTTTGATTTTACGCAGCTTTCAGGCAGATCGGGTGGCTTCCGGATTCCGGGTGGCTTCCCAAAAAATTGGCCCTGTCGCTGGCGATATTTCGCGCCAAGCCCGCCAGCATACGTTCCGGCCCGGAAAGGAACCGGAAAACAACGACTTGGCGATCTGGACTCTGGCTGGACCCCGGAAGCCAGCCCCGGTGTCCACCTCGCGATCGGCGTCGGCTCGCCCGAGCGCACGACCCCGAGTATATCGCTATTGATAGCGCCAGAGAGGCGATCCGTCTCGCCTTGCGGTGTCTCACAAGAAAATGTCTCGTGGGGCACTGGAGGATTGACAAGCCGGTTAATCGTCGTCCGAGGAAACCAACTTCAGCGGACCGCGCTCGTGCGGCATCAGGCCATCCTCTTCATACTTGGCGATAAGATGCTGGCGCAATCGCTCTTGCTCCTCGCGCAACCGCCGACCAGCCTCCATTGCTTCGGGTGGGATGTCCTTCTGCATGATTTCACGGAGCTTTTCCTCAACCTGATCCCCGACACCGCGAAACGAGAAGTCGTGATGGAAGCCCTTCTTGAACACGTAGTTGAGGATGGCCGCGGCCCCCTCAGGAAGGTCCTTCCCAGCAAGAAACTGTCGGAATAACCACAGCGCCAAATCGGCGACCTGAATCCCCGCGCTGTCGTCCGAGCTGGACACTTCGAAGCTCGATCCTGGCACCTTGCGCAGCACCACCGTCTCGCCCGGTCGATGGATGGGCTCTCCCGACGCGTTGGAAAACATTCGGTGCCACTCTTCCAGCGAGCCCTCGAATTGCGATTGCCGGTCGTGGACAATCTTTTTCAGCGGGCGGTTCCATTTTTTTGAAACCCCCTCGAGGCCGTCGAGGAGGTTCGCAAAGGCGACCATGTTGGGCATGTGACCATTCTTGGCTTGGCGCCCCGCAATGAAGATGTCGAGAGCTTCCGGGTGATCACGCGCCCACAGCAGGGTCTCCGTTACGACTTCCCTCGACCTCTGATCCGCAAGCAAATCAACGTTCTCGAGGATAGCGTCGCAGATACCCGGGATCTTTGCTCGTGCCTGCTTCTCGTTCCGGGCCATCAGCATGGACCAAAATTCTCGCGCGATCTCTTCTGTCAGAATAGTCGCGACCTTGAAGCAAAGGATCAGCTTCAAAACCCTCACGTTATAGGCGTTCCAGTTAGCCGCTGGATTCTCACCTGAGTCGAAAAAGGTGTCATAAAGCTTGGTCGCGACCAAGTATCGCTTCTCGACGCGCGACACAAAGAACCTCGCGTCGACCTTCTTCAGCAGGTTCAGAAGATCGGGTGCAATCTTCTCTATTGGTCCGAATCCGAGGACCGAGGCATGCAACGATTTGATATCGTGCTTTCGGCAGATCGCGCGAAGCGTCTTTTTGTGCAGCGCGTCAAAATTGGACTTCGTGATAAGCGCCCCGGTAAAGAAATCCGGCTGCGCCTCATCAAAGATGTTAGAGCCGGTATTCCCAGTTTCGTCGACGAACGCGAACAATTCTACACTCCTGTGCTCAGCTCACTGCTCGCACGATATAGTCGATCGAGCGGTTCTTTGGCACCCGTCTACCGTTCAGCCGCCACACGATGACCGCGATGCCGTACTGCCAGCGCCGGTTCGCGGTGGCGCGACTGATGCCCAACTCCCAGCAGATCGGCTTCCACGGCGTCCGGTTCGCACGTAGCCAGACAAGCCGAGCGTCGTCCTTCTCGAGCCACCGCAGCCAGAGCATCGCCTCCTCTGCCTCGGTGATCTGGCGCGGGCTCGGCCGGGGTCGGCGCATCCGCGGCTCCTGGCCGACCTGATCGGCGAATGTGTGGAAGTATTCGGGCCACGCGTTGAAGTATCCCTGCGGCTTCACAGCGGGCAGCTGCGCGAAGACGTCGGCGGCCAGTTCCAGGCGGTCCTGCACCGTTCCCATGGTCCATTCACCCATGGCGCATGTCCTCCTGTCGCTTGCCATAGAGTTTCTCGCCCAGTTGCCGCACGAGTTCCCGTTCCGGCCAGGTGAGACGCTGGTCGTCCAGCGAGACCGCGAGCATCCGCTGCTCGTGCCAGCCCTCGCGCTTGACCTGCTCGGGGTCGCGGCGGCGCCCGCCATAGCCCTTGGGCGTGTACCGCATGCCGCTCATGCCACGCCTCCCCGTGTCTCCAGCGCCCAGAGCAGGATGGCGATTGCATCCGCCTCGTTGTCGTCGGCGGGCGAGAAGCCGCGGCTGCGGGCGACCGCCATCATCGCCTCCTTGTTCGCGTTGCCCTTGCCGGTGGCGTGACGCTTGATCGTCCCTACGGGCACGCCCTCGTAGGGCACACCGCGCAGTTCGCACCACGCAGTGAGCGTGGCCATCAGGCCGCCATAGACATGGGCCGCATCCGTTCCGGCATGGCGGCGCACTTCCTCGAACCAGATCGCCTCGATCGGCCCGGACAGCCGGTCCAACTCGGTCAGCCAGTTTGTGAAGCGCAGATACCGCATGCCGCCGCCGTCATAGCGGCCGGGCTTGAAGGACGCGGTGCCGCTGGTGATCAGCCCGTCGAACCCGCGCAGCGCCCAACCGGTGGTCGTGCCGAGGTCCAGGGCAAGGGTGGCGGATGCTCCGCCTGCGGGTGCGTCCGTTGATAACGGGGTCGGGAATGTCTTGGCCATCGGGGGCTCCTTTCCTGTCTGCTCGATGGAGGGATGGGGACGGCGCGCGGGGCTCATCGGTCGAGCTCCCGAAGCCAATCGGGGCACGGTGAACCTCGGGAACCTCCGTTTCGAGGCTCCCCCAGAGGTTCCCCTGCGCAAGCCGCTGATTTCTCATGGCTTTGGGAACCTCGGGAACCTGGGGAGCCTTTTCCGGCCTTTTCTTTCGTGTGCGCGCGCGTGCACGCATGCGTAAGGGTCGGGAGAGGTTCCCCAGGTTCCCCACGTTCCCCTCGGTCTGCATTTTCAATGGGTTGGCTGTGGGAACCTCCGTTTTCGAGGTTCCCCTTCGTTGCCGGAGGTTCCCCAACCGAAGGTTGAGCCGGCGAGAACGTTCGCGTTTTCTTCTCGTTGATCTCCAGTTGCCAGCGTGCGGCCTTGTGCTCGACTCCCGCCTTGACCAGCCGAACCTCGACATCGCCGACCCGGAACACACGATCCCGCATCCGCTTGATCGCGATCCCGAAGGCCGTCTTTCGCGCGTGTTCGTTGCCGCTGCCCATCGGCGGCGGCGGATCGCAGAAGATCGCCAGATCGTAGAGGTCTGCCGTGACGACACGCGCTGTGCCGAACCTGTCCCACCAGGCGCCGATGAAGGCGTTCCAGGCGGCGCCCTCGCTGTCGGAGGCCTCCATCATCTCCTCGAGATTGCCGAGGAAACCGGGGATGCCTGCCACCTCGAGCACGCCGCCGAGCACATGCGCCCAATTCTCGAAGGAGCCGATGCTGCGCCCGCCCCGCGGTCGACCGGCGGCGATCCACGCCTGGCAGAGCGTCAGGCAGGCCGCGACCAGCCGGGCCCGGTTGGCGCGCACCCAGCTCATCAGGTCGGGATGGCGGAAGTCGGAGCGCTGCCAGGGGCGGTCGGTGTGCGGATCGAGCCGGATACGCACGAGACGCCGGGCCATCTCGTTGGAGAACTCCGGGTTGTTGCCGGTCGCGATCCACAGGCAGCGGATCGGCAAGCGCGCCATCTCGGAATGGCCGAGGATGCGGTCCTCCCAGAAGGGCGCCGTGAGCGCGGCGGCGAGGGCCGAGCTGTCGAGCGTGGCCCGGAGGTTGTCGATCAGTACGATGGAGGGGATCTGGCGGAGCTTCGCGGTCACCCGCTTGCGCCATTCCTCGTCATCGCGCCCCTCGGTCATGACGCTGGCGCCCGCGCCGGTCAGGATACCGGTGATCGCGTCGACCATCAGTGTCGCGCCTGTCCCGGGCGCCGGCTTCTCGATCAGGTGCAGCGGCGTGGGCCCGTCGATCATGCCGCGCAGGAAACCCAGCAGCAGGAGCGCCACGACATGGGAGCGCTCGGCATCGCCGGTGAAGGGGAAGTCCCCGAGCAGGTCCTCACAGATCATCGTGCGGGCCGCGGCGATCTCGGCCGGTGTGGGTTTGGCAGGGATGTCCGGCACGGAGAAGCCCGGCGCCGGGACGTAGAGGAGCCGCGCGTCGGGATGATAGCCGGGCGTGGTGAGCAGCGTGCCGTTCCGTCCGAACACGGGGGTGTTCACGATGCCCGTCAGCACCGGCAGCGCGGGATCGGGCGTGGCGAGGACCGACTTGACCACGGGCAACGGCGGCGGCGCGGGGATCGGCTCGCCCTTGGCGTTCACCCGCACCCAGCGGGCGAGCCGCGCGAGCATGTGGCGGAGCTTTTCCTCGCCCATCGCGGTGGCGACGGGACGGCCCTCGTCGTCGGGCACGACCCATGTGGGCTGGCCTGCCAGCCGGAAGAGCCAGGGGCAGCGGTTCGAGGCCATGAGCAGGCTCCAGACCTGCTCGTTCGCGCGCGCCAGATCGCCCTCGTCAGCGCGCAGCGTCGGCACGGTGTCGCCCGAGCCCTGGTAGTTGAGCGGGCGGTGCTGCCCGATCTGCATCACCGTCTCGGCCTCGACGACCGACTCCGCGGCGGCGATCACCCGCGCCACGGCCGCGGGGCCGTCGCTCAGCAGCAGATCGTTGAAGTCCTGGCCTTCCTCGGGCGGCACGGCGATGGCGACGTCGCGCCCCTGCGCGCGCAGTCGTCGCGCGGCGGCATCCGCGGCGCGCAGACCAGCGCCCGAGGCGTCGTTGTCGGCGAGGATGACGATGCGCCGGGCGGCCGGCGGCAGCTCGACTTGCTCGAGGCCGGAGGTCGAGAGCGTGGCCCAGACCGGCAGATCGGGACAGGCGGTCATGGCCGCAAGGCCGGTCTCGATACCCTCGGACAGCGCCAGCCTGTCGCCGTGCCCGATGGGCGCGAGCCGCACAGCGCCGCCGGCGACGCGGCCGAGCATCTTCTTCGCCTTGTCGAGCGGCGCCTTGCGGATGCTGCCGTCGGGATCTGCCGCGAGCCAGGTGCGGTGCAGCCCGATGACATCGCCGTTCCGGTCGCGCACCTCGCCCACGAGGGCCGGATAGCCGGTCTTCGTCTCGAAATGCGCGAGATCGGGGTGGAAGAGCAGATCGGCCTCGGCGGGGATAGCGAGGCGGCGACCCGCTAGGTAGTCCGCAGCCGGCGTCCCTGCGAGCGGCTGGGCCGACGACAGGATGTGCGCGATCTCTCGGGTGGCATCGCGCTTCGGCGCCGGCGGTGTCGCCGGTGCACGCCGCTCGGGGGCGCCGGGGGTGACACCGGCGATCTCGGCCGCTCGCACGATCAGGGCGCGACCATCGAGACCGGTCGCCTCCTCGATCGCGCTGATCGGCCCGCCGCCATGGTTGCCGTCGAAGTCGATCCAGTCGCCCGCATGTGTCCCGCGCAGCGTGATGACGCAGGAGCCGGTGTTCCGTGGCGCGGCGCCCCGGATGTTGGCGAGCCGCCACTCGTCGCCGGAGCGGCGGCCGCGCGGGAAGAGGTCGGGCACCCAGTGCGGGGCGGTCTCGCGCAGACGCTCGACGATCAGGTCGAGATCGTAGCGCGGCGTCTCGGTTGCTGGCGGGAGGGCGTCGTTCAGATCAAGCAAGGATCACCAGCCCCCGCTCGGCCCGCGCGATCGCGGTGTAGAGCCAGCGGTTCCTGTCGGCCGCCGAGCGACCGAAGCCATCGTCGAAAACGACCACGTTCTCCCATTGGGAGCCCTGCGCCTTGTGGCAGGTGATGGCGTAGCCCCAGCTGCTCTCGATGAGGCCGCGCTTGATCTGCCATTCGCGGCGCCCGCGCTCGGGGTCGTAGGCGACGTGGTCGGCGTACTCGCCGCGCCAGAGGCTCTGCCGCCCGGCGACGGTCTCGCCGTCCTCGGTCTCGACCATGGCGCTGAAGGCGAAGGCGTCGTCGGGATCCTGGCGCACGTCGCTCAGCGTCAGGAACATGCCGTTGATCAGCCCGAGATCGTGACGGTTCTTCAGGCAGATGATCTTCTCGCCGTGGCCTGTCGGATAGTCGGCCTCGAACCCGGCCGCGCGCTTCATGGCGGTGTTCAGCCAGCGCCGCGTCGCGTTGGTGCCGCAGAGCACCTGGCCGCCGCGCAGCATCTGCGCCGGGCCGACCTCGTGGCGCGACATCTTCCAGACATGGTCGTCATGCGCGCCCATGGGGATCGGCGCGCCCTGTCGCGCGAGCGTCGCCAGCCGCAGGATGGCGCTGTCCTCGGCCTGCCGGTGCACCTCGGTCAGCATCACGTCCGGCTCGGCCTCGGTGAAGAACCCGGCGCCCTTCACCGGCGGCAGCTGGCCTGGATCGCCCAGCACGAGGATGGGCTTGCCGAAGGCCAGAAGGTCGCGCCCCAGGTCCTCCCCCACCATCGACACTTCGTCGAGGACGAGGAGGTCCGCGTCGCGCAGGATCGACTGCTCGTTGATCAGGAACTTCGGCTGGTGAATGTCCTCGAGCCGGATCTCGAGCTGTGCGATCCGCGTCATGGCGAAGTCGCGCTCGGCCGGTCCCATGCGCGGCAGCTCGCGGCGAAGCGCCGCCAGATCATCGGTCACCCGCTCGATCTCTTCCGGCGTCGCCTCGGAAACCCGGTAGATCAGGCTGTGGATGGTCTGCGCGGGCGTGCCCTTGCGCGTCATGACGAGGGCAGCCTTGCCGGTGAAGGCGCCGAAGAGCACGCCGCCCGGCGCGCCGGGGGTCATCGGCGCCAGCCCCAGCGCCTCGATCGCCTGCGCGGTGGTCGTGGTCTTGCCGGTCCCGGCATAGCCGAAGACCCGGAACACTTGCTGCTCCTGGCGGCGGTTCTCGTACCAGTCGCGGATCGCCGCGATGGCGCGGCTTTGCATCTCGGAAAGTGTGACGGTCATGCTGTGGCCTCCGGCCGTTCGCCGCTGAAACGCTCCACCGGAGCGTTTCCGGGACGCGGCTCACCCCAGCAGCGCGCCGAGAACGGGCAGAACCGACAGAGATAGAAATCAGGGCTGGTCGCGATCCGCGGCAGCAGCTCGCCCGCATCCGCGGCGCGCAGCACGGCCACCGCCTTGTCGGACAGTTCCTGCGCGGTCGCCGGATCGAAGGGAACGTGCTCGTGGTAGAGTTCGCAGCTGTCCTTGTTCAGCGCGGTGAAGAGCGCCGACCCGAGGCCCATATAGGCCATGTAGATCTGCATCTGCCCGAAATAGACGGGCTTGGAGACCCGGACGCCCTTCTTCGCGGTGTCCGACCAGGAGGACGCCTTCAGCGCCTTGTGCTCCCAGAGCACCGGCCAGGCGAGGCCCACTTCCGGGCCGGCGACGATGACGCCGTCGACATGGCCGCGGATCCGGCCGCCCGCGGTCTCGAAGCCGAACTGGCCACCCTCGCGGGTCTGGGTGCGCAGGTCGAACCCGGCCAGCCGCAGCCAGCGGATGGCGAGATCCTCGAAGACATGGCCGGCGGCGAAGATGCGCAGGCTCCGCCCCTCGAGCTCCTTGCCGGGATCGGGCGGCGTGTGCGTCACCTCGTAGACGAGGCGGCGCGCGCAGGGCTCACCGATCCGGCTGGCGCCTAGATAATCGCGGGGCCGCTGGCCGGCGCGCTCCGCCACGAGGGCGTCATCGAGAAGCGCGTTTATCCGGGCGCCGAGCGGCGGCGGGGCATCGGCGGCGCGGCCATAGACAAAGCCCGAGCGATGGTTGAGATCGACCAGCATCCGCGCCACCCTCAGAACGGCACGTCGCCGGTGTCGGACTGGCGCTGCATCGACGCCTGAAATCCGTCGACGCAGGCCTCGATCAGGCGGTCGATGTCCTCGGCCGGCCGGTCGAAGAAGGGCTCCATCAGCCCCATCTCCGTCAGCGCCTCGGCCAGCTCGCGGCGCGCCTCGCGGATCGCCCGGGTTTCCATGTCGGTCTTGTCGATCATGCCGTGGTTCCTCTTGGCGTTGGCCGAGCCCGCCGTGAGGCAGGCCATCGAGCAGAAGCGGTGATGGGGATGGCGATCCCAGCGCAGGCCGTGGCAGTAGCCGAAGCCCCGGGCCTCCCGGCCGCAGAGCGCGCATGGCACGCGGCGGCCGAGTTCTGCCCGGGTCAGCCCATCAGGAGCAGGTCGAGCGCGCTTCGCTCCTCCGCGTCCGGCGCGGCGGTTCGGCGCTCGGAGGCCAGCACGATGAAGCGGCTGATGGCGTTGGAGGCCATGCATTCCAGATCGCGCCGGGTGAGGCTGGCGATGGGGCGGTCGAGCCGCCCCCGCGCCTCGAGCCAGCGCCCCATCGCGAGGGCCGCTTCCGTGGTGACATGCGCCTGCCATTCGTCCGGGCTCACGGGTTGAGCCAGGCCGGACCGCCCGCGGCCTTGGGCGCGGCGGGCTCGGCGGCAGGTTGGGCGGCGGGCTGGGAGGCCGGCGACGACCACGCGGGCGCGGCCGGCGCCGCGGCGGGCTGCGACTGGCCCCAGACGGGGGCTGCGGACTGCGCGGGCGCGGCGGCCGGTCGGGGCTTGTTCGAGGGCTGCGCCGGCACCGTTTCGCCGGCCATCACCTTCTGCCACTCGGGCGCGGTGGGCAGCACGACATGGTCGAGCTTGTTGGCGTCCTTGTAGGCGGGGTTGCGGTTCGGCTCGATCTGGATCTTCGCGACGAAGGTGATGCCGTCGAGATCGGCGAGCCCGCGCAGCACGCGCTTGGCCTTGGCCGCCTCGCTCATGTCCTCGGGATTGAGCCCCAGCGCGCTGTCGATCATCGCGCGGAAGGTCGACTTCGAGATCTTCCAGCCGATCGACTGGCCCTGTTCGTCGAGCTTGCCGCCCTGTACGGTGAAGTTCTGCCAGAACTTGCGCCGGGCATGGGCCCCCTCGGCCACGGTGAACTCGGCGTCGAGCATCAGCACGTCGCTGCCGGGCTGGTTCGAGGGCTTCAGGAGCCCGCGATCCACCTCGCTCGCCCCGTCCGTGCCGCCCTTGCGGATGGACATCGTCACCTTGGCGAAGGTGCCGTCGGGGATCAGGTCGCCGGACTGCTGCGGCGCCACATCGTTCATGTCGAAGGTCATCTCGTTCATCCTTTCGATGCGTGGTTGATCTTGGAGAGGAGAGCGCCGAGATCGGCCGGCTCGGTCAGGTCGAGGCGCCCGGAGCGATCCTTCGCGGGCAGGCCCCAGGGATTGCCGGAGCGGCAGACGAGGCGGCGTGTCTCGCCCTTCTCGGGGTCGTGCCGCCAGGCGGCCGCGCCATCGGGGCCGGTCTCGGGGCTGAAGAGGCCGAGGGTCATCACCTGATCGACGATGCCGGGCAGCTCGCGCGCGGCCTTGCCGCCCTCCATCTGCGGCTGCCAGATCGTCCGGTTCATCTCGTCGGTGATCCGCTCGAGGATGCCGACGAAGATCACCGTGCGGCCCGGCGCGTGCTGGAGGTGCTTCAGGAGCCCGATCACCTCGCGAGCGAGCAGCCCGTAGGCGCCGCGGGTGTCCGGCTTGCCGGTGCGCTCCGACATCGCCTCCGGCCGGGTCTTGGCCCAAGCCATGGCCTGCCGCGTCAGGTCGGTGATGCTGTCGACGAACACGATACGCTTGGCGTCGAGCCGCGCGGCGAGTTCCGGGTGCTGTCCGCGCAGATGCGCGTGGTGCGCCTCCGAGAAATGCTCGTCGGGCTGGGCCGCCGGGTTCGCGCCGCCGATCAGGCAGGCGATGTCCACGGCGTCGGCGAAGCGACGGATCGGCAGGCTGTCGCCGCGCCAGTCCTGCACCGACTTCAGCCCGGCCTCGAGATCGAGGCAGACGGTTTCCTCGGCCGGCAGCGTCTTCAGGAGCGTGGTCTTGCCGGCGCCGCTCGGGCCGAACAGCGCCATGGTGGTCTTGCCCTGCGCCTCGCGCAGCCGCTCGTCGGCGGTGACGATCCGGAGGCTCATGCCGCGCCTCCCTGCGGCAGAAGCTCCACCTTCAGCGCGCCGGTGCGCACGGTGCGCGCGGGCTCGAACACCGCCCGGATGTTGTCGGGCCAGGCGGCGTATTTGCGCTCCGGCACCTTGATGGCGATGTCGACATACTGCGCAGGGTCGTCGCCGGAGCTGCGGATGCGCTCGACGATCTCGCCGAGGCACTGCTGGTCCCAATCCACCCGCTTCGGCAGATCGGCCACCACGGTGAAATCGCCGTCGTCGAAGCGGACCGTGCCGGTATCCTTGGACCGAGCCTGCCGTTCCTCCGCGGCGCGGGTGGCGTAGCGGACGGTCAGCGCGGCATCGAGCCGGGCCTTGGCCGCCTTGGCGCGCTTCAGCGTCTCCTCGGTCTCGCGCTGAAGGATGGCGAGCAGTTCAACGGGAAACTGCGCGAGTTCGGCATCATGGATGCCCGGCAGATCGTCGGGCGTGGGGCTGTTGTTCGGCCAGGGCATGAACGGGTCTCCGTGATCGGCGAATGGGGTCTGGATGCGGGAAGTCACGCCGCCTGCTCCTTGAGCAGCAGCGCCGACAGCGAGGCGGCGGCGTGCTTGGGCTTCGGGCGCGCGACGGCGATGTAGGCGAAGCGGTCGGGGCCCACGCGCTCCTGAACGAGGTGGACGAGGCCCTGCTCGGCGGCCCAGAAGGCGCGCGACCCGAGCCGCGACAACTCCTCCCGCTCGCGGTCCGCGAGGCGGCCGAGCATCGGGAAGATGTCGAGCACGAGAAAACCGCGATGGTATTCGAGCCGGTCGCCGGGCGCGGCCTGCGCCACCCACGCGCAGAACTCGATCTCGGTCAGCGCGCGGCTGGCGCGGACGGTGATGAAGGGGGTGTTGCCCATGAACATGATCTCCTCCTTTCGCCTCTACTCACGCCGCAGCGAGATCGTCCCAGGAGGGACCGAGCCCGTAGGCGGTGAGGACGTGACGGAGATCGGCGAGGCGCCGGTAGAGCGCCGAGCGGCTGCCAAAGCCCTCGGCGGCCAGCGCCGTCACTGACCGATGGGCCAGCGCGCAGCAGAACCGGCGGTCGGCCTCGGGCAACCGCGCCAGTGCGGACTGCACGGCTTCGCGGGTCTGGATGTCCGCCTGAGTGTTGCGGTCCTGGCCGTGCCAAGCGGCCAGCCCGTCCGATTCCGTCAGCAGGCAGCCCAGCGATTCGACCGAGCCAGCCGCCGGGGCGTCGAGGGAGAGCATCGTGCCGCCCTGCGCCCGGCGCTGCCGGTGGTGCCGGATCGCGATGCGCGAGCACTGGTTGCGCAGCACGATGTTGGCGAAGGCGCCGATGGTGCCGCGGCGCTTGTCGAAGCCCGACAGCCGGCAGATCAGATCGATCAGGAGGTCCTGGCGGAGATCGTCGAGATCGGCGACGGGGAGCGCCAGCTTGCGGTGCAGACGCCGCGCCGCGACGTCTGTCTCGTCGATCAGCGTGGCAAGGTCGGAGGGGGAAATCGGTGGGTGCATGTCGTTCGATCCTGGTCGTTTCCGTTCACGACCCGACCGTGCAACATGCTGAAATCGTTTATCTCTCGGACTTCTCCTGAAAACCTCCCGAAAACCTCCCGGTGCCGGAGAACGGGTCTACGCTATGAACGCGATCTCTGACGGCGCGAGGGTGAGACGAGCGCCGACCTTGGACTTCCGCTCGATGAACCCGTTGTCCGGAACCGCGGTCAGACGCGTGTTCCTTCGGAAGGCATCGCGTAGCCGGTTCATGCAGCGGTCGACCTGTTCGGGATTGCTCTCTCGTCCCGTGCTGGCCTGCAGTGTGGCCGCGAGGCTGTCCTTTGGCACCCAGCCGCCAGCAGCCACGGCCTCCTCCGCGAGCAAGACGAACGCATCGAAGTCCCGCGGTTCGACGTCGAGCTCGATGCCCTCGAAGACCACACGGCGACCGATACGATCGATCTGGAGACGGGCGTCCGGCGCGTGCTGTCCCGTGGGCACGCGTATCCGCCCGAGATCGAGCGCGAAGGGAATATCTGGTTCGTCGCGAAGCAGGTCCTCGGCACGGGCCACCGTCATGCGCAGAGGCTCGAGCTGACGGGCGACTGCCGTGGGCAGATCGCAACTGCCGAGACTGATGAGGGCGACGGAGGCTTCACTTTCGATGGCGCCGCGCACGTGATCCACGATCTCCTGCGCAGTGTCCTCCCGCAGCCGCCGCACGAGGCAGACCTCTGCAGCGCGATTGTGGCCCTCGTGCCTGCCGAGTCGCCAGACCCGTATCGAGAGCGCCGTGGGGCCGGGCCCGCCGAGCCCCGACTGCTCGCGGATCGCGCGGCAGAGCGCGGCGATGTCGATGTCCAAGGTCTGGACATCCAGCGCATCTTCGTAGCGCTCGCATTCGCCTGTCTCCGGATCGACGACGAGCAGTCTATCGTCGACGACCTGGAAGATCGCAGCGCCGTCGTCGCGCAGGTCCTCCCGCTCCACGAGGATCCCGCGGTTGCGAAGCGAACGGACGAAACCGGGCTCGTAGAGCTTCAGGTCGGCAGCGCCGATGGCACCGATCGGATGACGATCACTCTGCTGCAGCAGCAGCCTGACCAGTTCTGCGGCGTTTGCGAATGTCATTGTCTTCCAGCATCTCGAGAATGAGCCGTTCGTGGGAATGGTCACGCATGCTTACGGTGCGCGGTGGCCGGATGGTGACAGGAACCACCACCTCCGCGTCGTCCATCTCGATGGTGACATCGATCTTGGCATGCACGATCCGCAGGTCGGCGATGTCGAGGTCCGATGCGACGTCCCTCAAACGCTTGAGGGCGTTCTGGGAATCGCCAAGCGTCAGGAACCACGGAGAGCGGCGCAGACGCCCTGTCGTCGTGATCTGGGCTTCGTCGACGCGCACCTCGCGCAAGGCGACATGCGTGATGTCGCCATCGGGGTCGAAATGAAACTTGAACGCTGCGCCCAGCTTCTGCAGCGGTTCGAGCGTGTAGAGTTGCTCCTTCGCCGAAGCCTCGAAGATGTCCTTGTCTCCCAGGACGTGCTCTCCGAACAGCTTGACCAGCTTCTTGGCATCGGCGGCCGATTTCGAGCCGACGGCGATGGAGCCCTGTCGGGGATCATACTCGATGGTAGACTGGACGATTTCGCGGAACTTCAGCGTGTCCTCGGTTCCCTCCTGGTCGACGTTCTTCGTCTCCGGTTTGGAGCCGTGCAGGATCAGGACGCGCAGCAGATCTTCCTCCTCGAACCACCGCACGTCGCAATAGTGGCCGTTATAGCGGCTCGCGAAATGCCGCCGCACCGCCTCTGTGAAGTCGCTCTGGACACCGGCCTCGTGATGCCGCGGCTCCACATCCTCACGGTCGGCATCGCGCTCGAGCTTGGAGGAATGCGCGAGGAACGCCGCGGCGCTGAGCGCCCGGTCGAAGATGGCCCCGTGATCCAGCCAAGTAACCAGCGCAATGAAGCGAGGGGTGAACCGCAGGTCGTCGTCGCCGCCTTCGACACGATGGGGCGCAAGGACGTCGACGCCGGCCTCCGTGGCGATCTCCTGGATGATCCTGGCGCCGGCGTCCGTTGACAGTGTGGAGATGTTGTAGAGGGCGAACTGCAACTTGGCCGGAAACCGCGTGTCCGCTCTCGCGAAGAGATTGAAGATCGCCTCGCGCCGTTTCTTGTCATCTTCGGGAAGGTCATCCCAATCGAAATCGATCTGCCCGAGATAGGGACTCAGCAGACGGTGGAGCAATTCGATATCCACGGTTCTCGAAAAAGCGCGATCGACGAAATTTCTGATCCTCTTCGGCATATGATCTCCTTTCGGCCCTGAAACTCTCGCGGACAGGCGAAAACCCGACCGCGTTCCGGCTACCCGCTTCATTTTGCGCGAAATGATGCGCTGCCGAAATCGGCCGAAGCGATGCTACCGATTCATCGCGCGAACGCGACGTGTGTTCCGATTATGTTCTACCCGACCAGACAACCGGGAGTCGAGTCCATGGCAGCTCCGCCCGTGCCTGTCCGGGCCCCGTGGGACGGTTCGCGAATGCGGTGAGTAGGAGAAGGGCGAGACCTCACGGACTAGCCCTTCATGAAACGCCCGAATCCCCTGCCGCCCGACCAGATGACCCCCGCCGAACGCCGCGCCGAACTGTGCGGTCTTCTGGCGCTCGGGCTGGTCCGGTTACGGCTGCGGGAACGGGGTGAACCTTCTGACGGTACTGGAGAAATTCGCCTACACTCTCCGGCCGACCAATGCCGTCATGCAACTCCAACTCACCGGAGAACCGCATGACCAATCACGATCCCATCCCCGCGCGCCTCGCCGCGCTGAAGACCACGCCGACGCCCGACCTGAAACAGCAGTGGCGCGACCTGTTCGACAGCGAGCCGCCCCCGTTCAACCGACGCTACCTCGAATCCCGGCTGGCGTACCGCATCCAGGAACTGGCCTATGGCGGGCTGAAGCCGGAGACGATCCGGCGGCTGGAACGGCTGGGCGAGGAACTCGACGGCGGCGATCGCAAGAACAGCCGCCTCCGCGCCGACACAATGCCCATCGCCGGCACTCGGCTGATCCGCGAGTGGCACGGCGTCGAGCACGTCGTCACCGTCACCGCGGACGGCTTCGAGTGGCAGGGGCGGCCTTACAAGTCGCTCTCGGCCATCGCCCGCGCCATCACCGGCACACGCTGGAATGGCTGGGTGTTCTTCGGGCTGAAGAACCGGAGGGCGCGGACATGACCAAGCCCATCGTACGCAAGCAGCGCTGCGCGATCTACACGCGCAAGTCTTCCGAGGAAGGGCTTGAGCAGGAGTTCAACTCGCTCCACGCCCAGCGGGAGGCCTGCGGGGCCTACATCGCCAGCCAGCGCTCCGAGGGCTGGGTGCTCGTCCGCGATCAGTACGACGACGGCGGCATCTCGGGCGGCACGCTCGACCGGCCCGGCCTGCAACGGCTGCTGGAGGACATCGAGGACGGGCTGGTCGATGTGGTGGTGGTCTACAAGATCGACCGCCTCAGCCGCTCGCTCGCCGACTTCGCCAAGCTGGTCGAGGTGTTCGACCGGAACGGCGTGACCTTCGTCTCGGTGACGCAGAGCTTCAACACGACCACGTCGATGGGCCGGCTGACGCTGAACATCCTGCTGTCCTTCGCCCAGTTCGAGCGCGAGGTGACCGCCGAGCGCATCCGCGACAAGGTCGCCGCCAGCCGCAGGAAGGGCATGTGGATGGGCGGGGTGCCGCCCTACGGCTACCGGGTCGAGAACCGGAAGCTGGTGGTCGACGAAGGCAACGCCGCTCATGTCCGCTGGATCTTCGCCCGCTTCCTCGAGATCGGATCCGGGACAGAACTGGCACGCGAGGTCGCGAAGCGCGGCATCCGCACGCCGCGCGGCAACCGGATCGACAAGAAGTATCTGTACCGGATGCTCAACAACCGCGCCTATATCGGCGAGGCAGTCCACAAGGGCGAGTGCTACCCCGGCGAGCACGACGCCATCATCGACCGCGAGACTTGGGACCGCGTTCACGCCATCCTGCAGGAAAGCCCCCGCAAGCGCGCCGCGCACACCCGCGCCGAGACACCCGCGCTGCTGAAGGGACTGCTGTTCGGTCCCGATGGCGCCGCCTTCTCGCCGACCCACACCCGAAAGGGCGACAAGCTCTACCGCTACTACGTCAGCCAGACCGTGCTGAAGCATGGCGCCGGGTCGTGTCCGGTCGGCCGCGTGCCTGCGGGCGAGATCGAGGGCGCCGTGATCGACCAGCTGCGTGCCGTCTTCCGCCAGCCCGAAGTCGTCGCGGGGACGTGGAAGGCGGCACGCGCCCATGCCGACGATATCACCGAGGCCGATGCGCGCACGGCCCTGCAGCGGCTCGATCCGCTGTGGGACGAACTCTTCCCTGCCGAGCAGGCGCGTATCGTGACGCTGCTGGTCGAGCGCGTCGACATCGGCACGGATGGACTGAACGTCCGGCTGCGCGTGGACGGCCTCGCGGGCCTCGCACGCGAGATGCTGGCCGGTGACATGGGCGCTGCTGCATGAGCCGCGCGACGCCGATCCCGGAGACTGTGACGCTCCATGTCCCGTTCCGCATCGTGAAGCGCGGCGGGAAGAAGGAGATGCAGATGCCGGAGGGCGCCACGCCATCGCGGCGGACCGACAACACGCTGGTCAAGGCGCTGGCGCGGGCGTTCCGCTGGAAGCGCATGCTGGACTCGGGCGACTTCGCAACCATCGCCGATCTCGCTGAACATGAGCGCATCGCTGCGCCGTACCTGACCCGTACACTGCGGCTGGCGTTTCTCGCCCCGGATCTGGTGGAGGCGATCCTTGATGGGCGTCAGCCCAGCAACCTGTCGCTCGAGATGCTGCGCAAGCCATTGCCGACCGGCTGGTCAGAGCAGAGGGAGGTGTTGTCATCCGATGGCCACTGCGACAATCCCAAGTGAATCAAGGGATTCACGAGCCGGAGTCCCCGTGTTACGGTAGGAAAAACGAGGCAGGCATGAGCGTACTCTTCACAGTTGGCTACGAGGGCACCGATATTGATCGGTTCGTCAGAACGCTGAAGGCGGCCGGTGTACGGCAGTTGGCTGATGTTCGTGCGGTACCCGTCTCCCGCAAGGCGGGGTTCTCGAAGAAGAAGCTGGCGGCGCGCCTAGCCGAAGAGGGCATCGAGTATTTCCATTTCGTTTCCCTCGGAGACCCCAAACCAGGTCGGGATGCAGCGCGTGCCGGGGAGTTCGATCTGTTCCGGTCGATCTATGGTACCCACATGCAGACCGAGCCAGCGCAGGACGCTTTGCGCGACCTCACCGACACGGTGCAGGCGGCACCGACCTGCCTCCTTTGCTTCGAGCGAGATCCCGAAACGTGCCACAGGACGATTGTCGCACGCGAGATCTCGGAAGAGGTTGGATTCGACATTTTCAATCTGTTCGCTGACGATCCTGATCGCTATGTCCGTAACGC
Source organism: Roseovarius sp. SCSIO 43702 (assembly GCF_019599045.1). Lineage (NCBI taxonomy): Bacteria > Pseudomonadati > Pseudomonadota > Alphaproteobacteria > Rhodobacterales > Roseobacteraceae > Roseovarius > Roseovarius sp. SCSIO 43702. Next base: position 1,308,918 of record NZ_CP080623.1, on the reverse strand, counting down.
TGCAAAACTGCCGCGTTTCCATTCTGGTGAAGGCGCTACCGCAGCGTAGTACCGCTCACGGGGAAACGGTCTGCTGCGCCGGGGTGACTGCCCGAGGCGCGTTCAAGCGGCTTTATCCTGTGCGATTCCGCCACCTTTCCGATGAGTCCGCCTTCAAGCGTTGGGATTGGGTGGATTTCAAGTACCGCAGACCGACACGAGACAATCGTGGCGAAAGCTGTCATGTCGCCGAAGAGTCGATCAAGCGGGATGGGCGCATGCCGCGCAAAGATCGAGCCGCCTTCCTTAACCCGCTTGTCTCGAAGTCCGTGGCGGAAGCTGCGGAAGCCGGTAGGTCCTTGGCGTTGATCCGACCAAGAAACACACGCTTCTACTATAAGGCGAAATCGCCCGAACAGATTGAGGCGGAGCGCGAGACTTATCGGCAGGCCGCAAGCCAGGGCGATTTTTTCGACGAAGAACTAAAGGCGCTGGAGCCAAGCCCCTACGAGTTCCGGTTCAGTTTCGAGGACGGCACTGGGCCGCACGATTACGCGAACGGCGATTGGGAAGCCCATGCCATGTTCTTCTTTGGAAAACGTCGCGAGGGGTCAGAGCGCGCGGCGCTTGAGTGGATGAGCACGACTTTCAACGATGAATACCCAAAGAAGGGCATGCTCTTCTGCGTCGGGAACAAGGCCAAACACCCAAAGACCTGGCAGCTGCTGGGGGTTCTGCGGGTGGACGACACGGGCCAGGACGCGCTTCCCCTGTAGCCGTGAGACGCCGAGCGAGGATGAAATGCGCGACGTCATCGGTTCCGGAGCGGCTTCGTCTGGCCATTCGACTTGCGGAAGGAGGCCGGCGCGGCTTAGTCTGCAGGCGTAAACGGCGGGAATGTCAGCTCAAATCCGGGGCGTCCGGCAATGCCGCCGCCTGCTGTGAAGTGAGAGCGACCACGATGACCGCCATGCGCGCGACCCCTCCAGCCTCGTCCGATCTTGGGCCAACCAGCCCAAGCGTCTCCGCGCGGCTCGACGCGACGGACCGGTTGGCGTCCGGGCGCAAGGCGGGCATCCTGGTCAGCAAGTATTGAGATAGAAGAGGTTTCAGCGTGTCGCGACTGACGGATCTGATCGCACGGGCGAAGGCGAAGGATCGAGCTCTCGGAGACGAGCTGGAGCGTGAATTCAAAGCGCTGGCGTCACGGCGTGCCTTCGGTCTCAACTTCGAGCGTCACCGGCCCGAGAGCGTGGAGCTGCCAGGGCGGCCGATCCGCCGGGGGGACAAGGTGCGCATCCTGCCGCCGCGCGGGTCCACGGCCAAGGGCGACCCGCGGCTTTGGAAGGTGCTCCGCATCGACGAAGCCAACGGCAAGCGCATGGCGCATGTCTCGCTGATCGACGCCGCCGAGCCCGAGACGGCCGATGTCGCGACCGACGACCTCGTCGTCGTCGCGGAGTTCCGCGACTACATCTATCCGGGGCTGGTCAGCACAGGGAAGGTCGAGCGCGGTGGAGACAAGCCGTATCACACCGTGATCAACGGCGAGAACTTCCATGTTCTGGAGGCGCTGACCTATACGCACCGCGGGAAGGTCGACGCGATTTACATCGATCCGCCCTACAACACGGGTGCTCGAGACTGGAAATACAACAACGATTATGTTGAAGGCGAAGATCTATATCGCCACTCGAAGTGGTTGGCATTTATGGAGCGCCGCCTTCGAGTTGCTGGCGCGCTTCTCAGTCCAGACAGCTCAGTCCTACTTGTTACCATTGACGAAAAAGAGTGCCTGCGACTTGGAATGCTACTTGAGCAGCTTTTTCCAGAGGCGCGAATACAGATGATCTCGAGCTCGATCAATCCGGCGGCACAGGCAAGAACTGGTTCTTTCGCTCGGATTGACGAGTACGTATTTGTTGTCATGATCGGTGATGCGGCTCCAGAGCGCCTTCCACTTGGTCGGGATTGGGTGAGCGCAAAGGGGCGCACCCACACTGGTAAGGCGCGATGGGACTTGCTGCGCCGTTCTGGAACAGCGGCCCAACGCAAAGACTCACCAGGCGGCTTTTATCCGATTTACGTGGATGTGGCGACGAACCGGATCACTCAGATAGGTGATCCACTCCCGGAAGGTGTGTCCGATGCTCCCGAGGGGCCGCCCAGTTCGGTTGCCATATTGCCAATTCGGAAAGATGAGACGGAGGGGCGCTGGCAGGTTTCCCCAGCAACTCTAAAGTCTTACTTAGCTGAGGGGCGCGTAAGAATTGGTGGCAGCGAAGAAAAAGGCTTTACTGTTTATTATTTGAAGCCCGGCGAATGGAAGAAGGTGCAGAGCGGCGAATATGAGACCCTTGGAATTGGTCAAGATGGCTCCATTCAGCTTGCTGAGAATGAAACGATGGATGGAGAGGTTCTTGCTATACCATCGACCCAGTGGCGCATTCCATCTCATGATGCGACGCAATACGGTAGCCGTCTTCTGATCAAGCTCATTCCGCGTCGAAAATTCCCGTTCCCAAAGAGTCTTTATGCAATCGAGGATGTGCTTCGATTCTTCATTAAGTCGAAGCCTGACTCCGTTATTCTCGATTTTTTCGCTGGCTCTGGAACAACCGCTCACGCCGTCATGCGCCTCAATCGACAAGACGGCGGCAGACGCCAGTGCATCTCGGTCACCAACAACGAGGTCGCAGCTGACGAGCAGGCCGCGCTCCGGAAGTCAGGCCTTCGTCCCGGCGATCCCGATTGGGAGAAGTGGGGCATCTGCGACTACATCACGAAGCCCCGGATCAGAGCCGCGATCACAGGCAAGACGCCCGAAGGCGACGACATCGACGGCGACTACAAGTTCACGGACGAGTTCCCGATGGCCAAGGGCTTCGAAGAGAACGCCGAGTTCTTCACGCTGACCTACGAGACGCCGGTCGCGGTGCATCACAACCTCGCCTTCCAGCGCATCGCGCCGCTCCTCTGGATACGCGCGGGCGCCGAGGGACGCCGGATCGATGCACTGCCGGAGGAGGGCTGGGCCGTCGCCGACACGTATGGGCTGTTGGTCGACCTGGACCGCTCGGCGGAGTTCTGCGACGCAGTCGATGCCTGCGACGGGCTGCGCATCGCCTATATCGTCACAGACGACGACCGACGCTTTCAATCCGTCGCGCGCAGGCTGCCCGACTCGGTCGAGCCGATCCGGCTCTACGAGTCGTACCTTTCCAATTTCCGCTTTTCGATGGGCCGCTAACCCATGAAGTTCACGCTCAAAGATTACCAGGAAGATGCCGTCAAGGACGTGCTCACCAACCTCCGCAAGGCCGCTAAGCGCTGGCACGAGGATGGGGATCGGCACGCCTTCTCGCTCACCGCGACTACCGGCGCCGGCAAGACCGTCATGGCCGCGGCCGTGTTCGAGGCACTGTTCCACGGCGATGACAACTTCGACTTCGAGCCCGATCCCGGCGCGGTCGTGATCTGGTTCAGCGACGACCCTGCGCTGAACGCCCAGTCGCATTTCCGTCTGCGTGAGGCATCCGACCGTCTGACGCTGTCGGATCTTGTGATCGTGCAGAACACCTTCAACCGCGAGAAGCTTGAGGCTGGGAAGGTCTATTTCCTGAACACGCAAAAGCTGAGCAAGTCGAGCCTGCTGGTGCGCGGCCACGACCCTGACGACCCGGGCGTCGAGACGGACGGCCGCCAGACCGTCATGCCCGACATGCGCGCCTTCACGATCTGGGACACGATCCAGAACACGATCGAGGATCCCGATCTGACCCTCTACCTCGTCCTCGACGAGGCACACCGCGGGATGAAGGCCTCGGGCGGGAATGGCGGCGGCGAGAAGCCAACCATCGTGAAGCGACTGATCAACGGGTCCGGCTCGGTGCCCGGTATCCCGATCGTCCTCGGCATCTCGGCGACGGTCGAACGCTTCAACGCCGCCATGGCCGACATGCAAAGCCGGGCCACTCTTCCCAACGTGGTGGTCGATTCCGGCAAGGTGCAGGCCTCGGGCCTGCTGAAGGACACGATCATCCTCGACGTGCCCAATGAGGTCGGCCAGTTCGATACCGTGCTGGTCCGGCGCGGCACCGACAAGCTGAAAGAGATCACGGCCGCCTGGGAGGAGTACGCAAAGCAGCAGGATGACGCGGACACCGTGGCGCCGCTCATGGTCCTGCAGGTGCCGAACTCGCCAGACCCCGATGACATTGGGCGCGCTCTCGATACGATCTACGAGCGCTGGCCCGAGCTCGGCGACGACGCGGTGGCCCATGTTTTCGGGGACCACACGACCCAGACCTTCGGCAGCCACTCGATTCCCTACATCTCGCCGGAGCGCGTTCAGGAGTCGACCTGGGTGCGCGTTCTGATCGCCAAGGACGCAATCAGCACCGGCTGGGACTGCCCGAGGGCTGAGGTGATGGTGTCGTTCCGTCCCGCGAAGGACAGAACGCACATCACGCAGCTTCTCGGCCGGATGGTCCGTACGCCGCTTGCGAGGAGGATCCCTGGTAACGAGCGGCTCAACGCCGTTGACTGCCTCTTGCCGTTCTTCGACGCGCAATCGGTGAAGGATGTAGCCAAGGCGCTGATGTCCGGCGGCGACGGGGGCGAAGAGCTTCCCGGCCGGCGCGTGCTAGTAAATCCCGACGAAATGAAGCCGAATCCGGCCATTCCGGAGGCGGTCTGGGGCAAGCTGCTCTCTCTCCCGTCGCAGTCGCTGCCGAAGCGCCAGGCCAAGCCCGTGAAACGCCTGACCTCGCTGGCCCACGAACTCGCTGCTGACGGGCTCCTGCCGGGAGCCGGCAAGAAGGCCCACGCCGAGATGCACAAGGTGCTGAACGCCGCGCGAGAGCGATACAAGTCGGAGATCGCGAAGGCGCGCAAGACGGTCCTGACGGTCGAAGGCAAGAGCCTCAAGACCGATCTGGAGACACGAGAGATGTCGTTCGACGACTTCCTCGAGGCTGCGGATTTCGCGGTGATCGATGATGCATACCGCCGTGCAGGGCGCACAATTAGTCCGGATCTTGCAACGTCCTACAGTGAAGCTCTCGCGAAGGCAGAGGGCCACGATGACGACCTTGAAGCCGCGTTGATCGAGGCGCGCGTCACGGTAGCGGCGCTCGGGTTGGTACCGGAAGTGAAGGAGTACCTAGAGTTAGAGGCAGAGAGCCTCGCAAACAAGTGGCTCACGAAGCAACGGATCGAGATCAAGAGCCTCTCGGACGAGCGCCAGGAGGTCTATCGCCAGATCCGTGAGATGAGCGCTCATCCTCTGGATGTCGATCTGGCCAAACCAACTTCGTGGATGCAGCCCACTACCGTGCGAGAAGCGGATGGCTCGGAGACCCCGCTGCCACGCTTCGAACGGCACCTTTTGTGCGCCGCAGACGGCATGTTCCCGGAGGATTTTAACTCGTGGGAAGGAGACGTTGTGTCCGCAGAGCTGAAGCGCGCGGGAACAATCGCCTGGTATCGGAATCCGTCTCGGTCCAGCCAGGACTCCCTCGGCGTGACTTACGAGGACGGCGGAGACGTCAAGATCGTGCGGCCGGACTTTATCTTCTTCGCGGAGCTGGCAGATGGGTCCATTGCCGCCGACATCGTCGACCCGCACGGGACACAGTTCGGTGACTCGATCCCGAAGCTGAAGGGGCTTGCGAAGTACGCTGCGACATACGGCGAAACCTTCCGCCGGATAGATGCGGTCGCGAAGGTGGGCGAGAGTTTTCGCGTTCTGGATCTTAAGGAAGAGGCGGTGCGAGCCGCCGTGGAAAGCGCGACGTCCGTCAAGGCGCTATACGAGAGTGCCGTCGCGGATGACTACACCGTATGAGCCCACGGGATGAGCCCACGGGTTCGTTGTCGGTCGCGAACGCAGAGAGACGGCCCATTCGAACCAGCCGATCCCGCGGCTGCGGGAATACGCCGCAAAATCAGATGCTTGGGGCTCTTAACCGCCGGGGCGCGGTTAAGAGGTCGGGAGAAACCGGGAAAATAGAGACGCCAGACCCGGCGCTCTTGGGCTCTGCCGGTTAAGAGCCCCTCCCGCATAACCCTTGAATATAACGGAAAAATCCAGCCGCAGCCGGACGGAGAGAACGCTTTCGCGGGGGCAAGTGGCGGAGCGGACGGGAGAAAGTTTGAACACATTTTTTGATGAACTGAAGGTTCTTGCCGCCGGGATCATGGCAGGAAAAGGCTCGTAGGATGATCTCTGGCGGCACGCGGCGGTAGCAGCGGCATGTTCTTCGCGTACCGCGGTTGGAAGTCAGGCCCTCCCCACAATCCGCGCGGGCAATGATCGGACAGGCTGCTCTCACTTCGCGGGCGCAGCCTGCCGATATTTCCAGTATTCTCTTGGAATGCCGGCAACGAGCTCACTCACTCTGGCGCCGTGTCAGCGAGGCGCTTCACCGGTCTGACCATCCTGAACCCATGGGAACTCTTGGCTGGCGGTGGGAAGAGCACGACTGTCAGCCCAAAAAGCCCGGCCACATAGAATAACTGAATTGACGGACCAACGATACCCAAGGACGCCGCTGCCATGGAGCGGCTTAGTCCTATCCCCACTGAGTGACATGAAGTACAGGGCTGGTTGTTTTGACCGTTGAGCGGGCATTTTCCGCGGTGGGCCTACCTGCTCTCTCCATGGCGCTGCAAGACAGCCTGGCGCTGTGGCGAAGCGGGTTGTCACATGCAACTCAAGATAATCCTGTGCTCTGATCGGTCGCGTGCATCGTTCGCGAACGCCCGCGCGCTAAGAGGTCACCTGAGGGACCATGCGCGATCAATGTTACGCTGCCAATGCAGCTCGGAAATTTCAGCTTCCTCCGGAAACCGGCCGACCCGCCAGCACCTATGCCCATGCAAGGGGAGTCTGCTGGACCTTGCCGCTATTGGCATGATGACGCCTTTGATAACTTGGCCAATAAATCTTGCCGTCCCGTCTAAGCGCGCTTGCTGACACTCCGAGGTTGCCGTTTGTTTGCTTTACGGTCACGGCGCAGGGGGCGAGCCGCTCAACCCTGCAAACCTACGCTGTTCGGCTTTTGAACCATCGTGCCTAAGGTGTTGGCCTTAAATACCTGGTGCACGATAGTGTCGTTCCAGTGCTAATCGGGGCGGCAATTTACACCCGGAATTAGAGATTTTCATTGCTGCGCGCGACAAAGATGACGCCGCGAGAACGAAGCATTTTTTCCTGACTACCCGGAAAAATGCTTCGCCTCCAGAGCATCCGGCCAATCTCGCTTGTGACAGACGAAACAAGCGAGGTCTCCCGAAGCAGTGACCATCCAACATTCGACAGCTCGCTGATTTGGCGCCCTCCAGCCGCGGCGGGAGACACAGCGACGGACAGCACAAAGGACCTCCCCTCCTTCCTGACCCGGGACGAAGCCCGGACGAAACAAACACAAGGAGGTCTCCATGTTTCATTCGAGAGCAACCACCAGCATCGAAGCCCGCTCGATGTCGGCCGGCGAGCTGGCACTGAGGGAGTTTTTCTCCCAGCACGACGAGGCGCTCGGCAATGCAGCCGTTCTGCTCGCAGACCGGCGCGGCGCGCGGCTCCTCAACGCGATCCGCGACGGCCTGGAACAGCCCGGGTCGATCACCCACCGTCTCCGGCGCCTGCTTCTCCAGCTGCGCGCGATCCTTTTCCTCGATGAGGCCGGTGAAGATGAGTGGGGCAATGAAGGATGCTTCGGCCTTCTCGAGCCCGAGGACCCGATCGTGCCCGAACTTTGCCTGCTCGCTGACGGTCTCGATGATGTGCTGCGCGGCGCGGGGATCACTCCACGCGAAGTTAGCCGGATCCTCTGATGCTCGCCCCGGCCGTCACGCGTCCAGCGCGGCGGCCGGCGTGACGCAGCCGCTCAACAAGAAAAATCGGCCAGCCTACCACTTTTTCCTTCGTGCTCCCGGAGAATGGCCAATGTCCTCGTCATCAGGACAAGTCACCAACCGAAAGGAGCCAGCCCGACCCATCTCTCCCCCGCGACGCACGGACCATGACGCCGATGAATCAGGCACAACCAGTACCGTTCTTCATGCATGAAAGGGAGAAAATCATGCTCAACTCCACCAAACTCGACGCCAGCCAGGCTCGCTTCAACGCAGTGGCAGCGACAGAGGATCACCTGCGCCGACACGGCGCTGGTCTCTGCGACCTCCTGGATGCGCTCGACGACCGGAGCGGGTTCGACGCTCTCTGCGATCTGCACGGTGCGATCTCCGAAAGGTTCCCGGATGCCGATGCCGTCGAACAGGCGCTGCGCGACATCCGTCGCATTCTGTCGGAGCAAGCACCCTCCGCGCTCGATCGGATCAGCCATGAGCGCAGCCTGCCGGCATCTGACATGACACGATGGCACGGCGCGCGCGTCAGCGAACTGCTCGCGAGGTTCCGCCATGCCGGGTAAGCCCGCACCGCGATGTGCCCTGCAGATCGCGAGACAGCGCCGCCTGAGTGTCTATCCGAAGGAATTCGGTCTCGAGCAGGACATCTGCGATGTCACGCTTTGGCTGGTCCAGAAGTACCGCTTACCGTCGGCCCTCGTCTGGATCGACCGGCACTACGTCCAATGCGGCCGTGAGATCGCAGGCATCACGGTGATGACGTCCCCAAGACATCCTGATCCGCCAAGCCCGGCGGCACGCGAAGCGTTCCTCGCACTCAGCTATGAGATAAGACATACCGGCGCGGATACCTACGCCCACCAATGCTGCGACAGAAGGCACTCGCACCACGAGATGCTGCAGGCCTATGGGCGCATCGAAGCGGCACTGCGTAGCTGGCGAGCGCGGTAAACGAGCACGGACACAAGAAGCAAAGGGCGGCATGTGCCGCCCCTTTTTTCTCGGAACCTCCACAGACTGTGCCGGTCAGGTGCGCGAGTCCCATCCACCGTTCGACAGGGCTATGGATCGTACCTGCGCCCTCGCTCACATCGCCAAAATGGGCGGGGAGCGGGCGTTCGCTGCGTTCCTCTCGAATGTCGGGTATATTCAGAAACTGGGCGCAGCAAAGTTCTAAAGCGTTGATCTATTTTTCGGCAATTTCAAGAAAACAGAATCGCCATCCGGAGCTCTACAACATCCAGCGACATCAGGCGCGTATAGAGGAAGTATTTCGTCGACGCATTATTTTATTGCCCCAATGACCTAATTGCGATAATCCTTTCGATTGCACGATGTAGGCTGACACTACGTTCGGATGCCTCAAGGAAATCCCAATATTTCATCGCAAACCGACTAAGGAAACTATTGTATCCCAAGCCGACCTTGGAGTTCCCAATCGGTAGTAGCTCAGCTCTTGATTGCCGATTTCCGTGCTGCTGAACGCAGTGGAGTAGGAATTCCTTTGGGTCGTCAATCTCCGCATCTTCTGGAAACAAGTTGGTAGATACACCGAGGTAGCTGCTTAGGTTGTTGTGATCTGCCAAAAGCCACGCTTCGACCTCGGTTACCGCGATATTAAAGCTCATTTTCGCTGGAAGCGGTTCGGTCAGCTGAGCGCTGCCAAGCCAATCTCTGCGAAGGCTCGGCGGACACACGGCGCGATCAAGGTCAGTTAGGATAAAGACTTGCTGATGTCGCGCGAGTGTGCAGTAGTTGTTGAGCTTCTTTTTGATCCAGCCATATCCGCCTTGATCTCCTTGCAGTTCCGTCAGGTAAACCTCGCCAAGAAGACTTTGCAACAAACGCACGAGCACCGCTCGGCTTAATGGGTCCTCAACACAGTAATAAGCGATCATAGATCAAGCTTCAGTTGCATACCAATTCCCAAACTACGTGCATGCGGCAGCACAACCTCCGCTGGCGAAAGGCCAGCAGATAGAGCGGCTTGTTCAGACTTGTTTACCTTTCGGGTCGTAGATCCATTGTCTGACGGTTCAATTACGATTATTCCGTCAGCATCAATGCCTGGATTCGACAGAAGAGCATAGCTATGGGTAGAAATAAGCACCTGACGGCCTGAGCTACTCGACTTCCGACGTCGCACAGTCTCTATTAAATACGACAATTGTCGAACTACTTCTTCATTCAACGATAGCTCGGGCTCCTCAAGGAGTAACGGCGCATCTCCTGCTTCTTGCAACAGCCAAAAAAGCGCAATCAACCTAAGAGTTCCATCGGAAAACTGGTCTTCTCTCTGTTTTGCCCCTTGTGGGCGATGGTGCTTGAATCTTATTTCCAAGTGGGGCCGTCCAGTAATCTCATCTTGGATGAATTTCAGATCTTCCAGCTGTGGAACTATTGATTGCAGCGCCTTCTCAATTTTCCTCAGACGGGAGTTACGTTGGCGCTCAGGGGTTGAAGAAACTCGAAGTAAGAACCCCTGTCCAAACGGATCATCATCCAAAATTCGCCCACTTATTTCATCACCAAATTTGAGCAACTGAGGAACCAGATGGTAATAGGTTATTGATCCAAAAAAATCTGCCAGTTCGCGGAATTTTTTGTTTGTATTGACTTGCTCGAGATAAGTTTGCTGACGTTGCGCATCGTCGGCGTCGTCCTCAGCATTGGGGCGATTCAGGAGGTTCGTTTTTTCGCCATCGATGCCGATCCGGTTAACAATCTCTCTCGTTATAATGGGCCGGCGGCTCTTCTCAAATCCAGCGCTTGGAATATTAAAGCCTATTATATAATTCCACCCGGCCAACCCATCACCTTCGGTAACATCAATATCGATCAATACTTCAGTATCTTTTCGCGCGTGTAAGCAACGTATTTTTGAGATGCCACCTCGGCTCTCAACTGCCTCTTGAAGCCCCCCACCCTTTGACTTTGCGAGATCACGAAGAAATCGCATTACATCAAGAAAATTGGACTTGCCGGCTGCATTGGGCCCCAGAAGGTATACAATATCGGAAACGTTCGATACTCTCGCACCTCGAAAATTCCGCCAGTTCTTGATCTCGATTCTCGATATCCGCAATGTGCTTACCCTCATTTTAGTCGGCTGAAGTTACACGGTCTGATCATTCTCCACAATCCATCGTTAAGACATGATGCTCATGCATCAGTCGTTGGACTGCAATCGTCGGAATGATCTTTTCAGCTCATGTGTTTGCACCGGAAGCTGGCGTTCGGCACCGGCATGACGAATGTTGTTGGTTCCGGTTGCCTCACATAATCTCGATTCAGCCTTGGTTGGGGAGCGGTCATTCGCCGCGCTGTCCATGAGCGGCAGGTCGGGGCCGGAAGCGACAGCGGACTTGGCCAAGACAGTCGGAATTGGTTGCCGCCCCGCCGCATGACCGCTTCGACCCCATTGCAGAATTGCCAAATCCTTGCTGCGTCGCAGCAGCGAACACTTCGGACATTCACGCGGCGTGGCAGCTGCACAAGATGATAGGTTCGCGCAGAACTCTGGAGGCCATAATGACCGATGAGCCGAACGATCATTGGGAACGCGTCTACGCAACGAAAAACGAATCCGAAGTCAGCTGGTGTGCTGTCGGGTCAAAGATCGATCCGGCGCAGCCGCAGGGCGTTGGTGATCACTGAGACCGACGACAGGCTCATCGCCGCCGCCGCGATCATCGGCGAGAGCAGCAGGCCGGTCACGGGGTAGAGCAACCCGGCAGCAATGGGGACGCCAAGGGCGTTGTAGGCGAAGGCGAAGAACAGGTTCTGCTTGATGTTGCGCAGGCTGGCGCGGGCCAGCTTGCGCGCCCGGACTATGCCCATCAGGTCGCCGCCCAGCAGGGTAATGCCGGCGCTTTCCATCGCCACATCCGCGCCCGTGCCCATGGCGATGCCGACATCGGCGGCGGCCAGTGCCGGTGCGTCGTTCACCCCGTCGCCGGCCATCGCGATCTTGTGGCCCTCTCGGCGCAATTGGTCGATCAGCTCCTTCTTCGCCTCGGGCAGGATGCCCGCGCGCACTTCGTCGATGCCAAGCTTGCCCGCCACCGCCTGTGCCGTGCGCTCGTTGTCGCCGGTCGCCATGATGACCCGCAGACCTTGGGTATGAAGTTCCCTGATGGCTTGCGCGGTGGTGTCCTTGATCGGGTCGGCGACCGCCACGATGCCAACGAGCGCGCCGTCAAGAGCGACGAACATTGCCGTCTTGCCCTCGGTGCGCAGGGTGTCGGCGTTTGCCTCGGCCTGCGCAGTATTAAGCCCCATCTCCTGCATCATCGCCGCGTTGCCGAGCGCCACCGCGCGCGCGCCGACGCGGCCCTGCACGCCCTTGCCGGTGACGGCTTCGAAGTCCGTGGCCTCTTGGCGCGCGGCGCCCCGTGTCTCGGCTCCCTCGACGATGGCCTCGGCCAGCGGGTGTTCCGAGCCGCGCTCGAGCGCCGCAGCCAGCGACAGCAGTTCCGTCTCGGTGATGTCGCCAAGCGCCACAACCTCCGTCAGCTTCGGCTTGCCCATGGTCAGCGTGCCGGTCTTGTCGACGATGAGCGTATCGACACCCGCCATACGCTCCAGCGCCTCGGCGTCCTTGATCAGCACGCCCGCCTGTGCGCCGCGCCCCGCGGCCGTGGTGATGGAAATCGGCGTCGCAAGGCCAAGCGCGCAGGGGCACGCGATGATGAGGACGGACACTGCAGAGGCGATGGCGAAGACCAGCGCGGGTTCCGGACCGAAGATCATCCAGACGATGAAGGCGATGATGGCGATGGCGACCACGGTCGGCACGAACACCGCCGACACCTGGTCGGCCAGCCCCTGGATCGGCGCGCGCGAGCGTCGCGCGTTCGACACCATGGCGACGATCTGCGCCAGCACGGTGTCGGACCCGACCTTGGCCGCCTCCATCACGAGGGAACCGTTCTTGTTGATCGTGGCGCCGGTCACCGCATCGCCCGGGCCCTTTTCTACGGGCATCGACTCGCCGGTCAGCATGCTTTCGTCCAGCGACGAGCGGCCCTCGATCACCGTGCCGTCGACCGGAACAGCGTCGCCGGGACGGACGCGCAGCCGGTCGCCCTCCATGATGTTCTCCAGCGGCGCATCGTATTCAGTGCCGTCCGGCAGGATCCGCCGCGCGGTCTTCGGCGCCAGATCCAGAAGCGCGCGGATCGCATCGCCGGTGCGTTCGCGGGCGCGCAATTCCAGCACCTGGCCCACGAAGACCAACGCGACGATCACCACCGCCGCCTCGAAATAGGTGCCGACGCCGTGGCCCATCCGGTACTGTTCCGGAAACACCCCCGGCAGGAACGTCGCGACGAGCGAGTAAAGGTAGGCCGCCGCCACGCCGATGCTGATCAGCGTCCACATGTTTGGGCTGCGGTTCACAATGGAGTCCCAGCCGCGCCGGAAGAAAGGCAAGGCGGCCCAGAGGATGATCGGCGTTGCCAGCACGAACTCGAGATAACTTGCGGTCTGATGCCCGATCCAGTCGCGCACTGGCAGCGCGACCAGTTCACCCATCGTCAGGATGATGAGCGGCACCGCCGCCGCCGCCGAAATCCACATCCGACGCGTGAAGTCGGTCAACTCCTCGCTGGGTTCGTCCGATGGGACCATCGGCTCCAGCGCCATGCCGCAGATCGGGCAGGACCCTGGCGCATCGCGAACGATCTCCGGATGCATCGGACAGGTGTACTGGACGTTGGCCGGAGCAGCCTTCTTCTGCCGGGCGGCCCGGCCCGAAGCGTAGAACCACGGATCCGCCTTGAACTTCGTCTGGCACTTCTCTGAGCAGAAATGAAAGGTCTCGCCCTGGAACGCGGCGTGACGCCCGTCCGGTTTGACCGCGACCGTCATCCCGCAGACCGGATCCTTCGCCGTCTCGGTCCCCGCCGGAATGTCGGGCGCCGCGTGATGATGATCGTGCTCCATGGTCTGCCAGCCTTTCGGTATCTCGTTTCAGCTTGCGGCCTCCAGCCGTTGGAAGCTCAAGCCCTTTTCAATGGTGGTCGTGAGCGCCTTCCGGGGCGGGATTGCGTGCGAGGAAGATCCCGACGAACAGGAACACCAGCGCCATGCCGATCGCACCCAGGACGACGATCAAGGGGTCGGACTGCCATTTCATCGCGGCGAAGGCGGCCAGCACCACGGCATCAAGTGCGATTGCCGTCAGCAACACCCAGCCCCGAGCGCCGATTTCTTCGCGCAGATGCCGGAACACGCCGAAGTGGATGATCATGTCCATCACCAGATAGAAGAAGGCCCCGAGCGAGGCGATGCGGCTGAGGTCGAAGAAGACCGTCAGGAAGCCTGCGATCACGACGGTGTAAACGAGCGTGTGGTCCTTGATCGTGCCTGGCATCCCGAAATGGCTGTGCGGGATCATCTTCATGTCCGTCAGCATCGCCAGCATCCGCGAGACGGCAAACACGCTGGCGATCAGGCCCGAGGCAGTTGCCACCAGCGCCAGCGCCACCGTCAGGTAGAAGCCGGTTTGCCCGAGGGCTGGTTGGGCCGCTTCAGCCAGCGCGTAGTCCTTCGCCGCCACGAGGCGATCGAGCGGCAGGCTGGAGCCGACCGCGAATGCGACCAGCAGGTAGACGACGACGCAGATGGCGATGGACAGGACTATGGCCCGGCCCACGTTCCGATGCGGATTGGTCACCTCGGCGCCGCTGTTGGTGATGGTCGTGAACCCCTTGAAGGCGAGAATGGACAGCGCGACCGACGCTACGAACCCACCCGCACGAAAATCTCCGCCCGACGCTTCGAACGAGATGCCGCTGGCCCACAGACCGGCCGCCCCGAACAGCGCAATGCCGCCCACCTTGAGAATGGCCATGATAATGGACAGCAGCCCGACCGACCGGTTGCCAGAGACGTTCACGAGATAGGCGAAGACGATCAGCCCCACGCCGAGGACCGGCACGAGAATGCTGTCCGGATCGCCGCCGAAGGCTCGCAGGGTGTAGGTTCCGAAAGTGCGAGCGACGAGGCTTTCGTTGATGACCATCGACAGCGCCATCAGAAGGGCTGCGCCCGCCGCGACCGTCGTCGGTCCGTAGGCTTTCTTCAGGATCATCCCGATGCCGCCCGCAGAAGGGTATACGTTCGACATCTTGATATAAGTGTAGGCGCTGAAGGCGGTCACGATGGCGCCGACGACGAACGAGAGCGGGAAGAGAGGCCCGGCGAGTTCGGCGATCTGGCCGGTCAGCGCGAAGATGCCCGCGCCGATCATCACGCCGGTGCCCATGGCTACCGCACCAGGAAGGGTGATGCTGTTCTTCTCGTAGTCGCTTTTCTTCATGGGTTTCCCTTTTCAGGCTCTTGCCGCAGCGCCAGCCAGAGCAGCGGCAACCCCGTCAGAAACCCGAGTCCGAGCACCGCCCATGTCGCGCGCCCGAGGTCTCCGCTAACCGCCTCACCGCCGAAATGCGCCAGCAGGAAGCTTGCCGGTATGATCCCCGCCAGTGTTGCGACGGCGAAACGCCAGGCGTGCAATCGGCTCAGTCCGGCCGCGTAGCTGATCATGTCGAAAGACACGAAGGGCATCAGGCGGCTGGCAAAGACCGTCGCCGTTAGAGCGTTCTGCGAGCCGAGCAGCCCGGCATCGACGCGGGCGCCGAACACCCGCCGCAGAGCGTCATGCCCCAGAACCCGCGCCAGCCCAAAGGCGATCAGTGCCCCGAGCTCGGCGCCGATGACAACCTGCACGGTTCCCCAGAGATGTCCGTAGGCCGCTCCGGCCGCCAGTGCGATCGGCGCGCTCGGGATGGGGCTGGCCACGACCGCGATGGTCATAAGCGTGACGATCAGGACCGGCCCCCAGAGACCCGCACGCGCCACCAGCGTTTCCAGACGTTCGCCGTCCAGAAGTCCGCGAGCCTCGGCGAACACCGAGGGCGCGACCAACCAGATGCCGAGCAGTCCGATCCCGAGGATCGCAAGGCCCGTGAGGATGGCGGCGCGCAGGCTCATCTCAGATCGCCTCGATGGCTTTCGCCAGGAGGGCGCGCACCTCGCCCGCCACGGCCGTCAGTTCGGCGTTCTCGATCGCCTGCATCGATGCCACAGGATCGATGGCGCTGACTTCCACGCCACCGTCGACCTCGCGCAGGATGACGTTGCATGGCAACATCGCACCGACGCGCGGCTCGATCCCGATGGCCTGATGCGCCATCTTGGGGTTGCAGGCGCCGAGGATGCGATAGGCTGGCATCTCGACATCGAGCTTCTTTTTCATGGTCGCCTTGACGTCGATCTTTGTCAGGACACCAAAGCCATGATCCGCCAGCGCCTTTCGTGTGCGAGCGTCGATGTCGTCGATACCCGCGTCGGCGATCATTCGATTGATCGTGTAGGTCATTTCCAAGTCCTTTTTCTCACTTCCGAAGGTATTTGATCAGTGCCGCTATGGCCAAAACCACCAGCACGAGGATCAGCAGGCCGAAGAGCCAGCCAAACCCTATTCCGAAACCCATTCCAGAGCCCATGTCGTTCCAGGTCATCATCTCATCCTCCTGATTTTCACCCGCAAGGTGCGCCTTTTGACCGGCCCTCACGACAACATGGGGCAGGACAGCACAGGATCGGTGTCGGGACGTCGGGGCGCCCTGTCTGGACGCCCCGCCCGGATCAGACCGACGCCGTGACCGCGAACTCGGTCATCATCCCCGTCGCAAGGTGCGGCATGTGATGGCAATGCAGCATCCAGCGCGCGGCTTCGCCCGCGTCGAGCGCCACGTCGACCATCGACATCGGCGGCACGTGAACCGTGTCGCGCAGCGCACCGGCGACACGCCGTCCGTTCAGGCCGACGACCTGGAACACATGCCCGTGCAGATGCATCGGGTGGGCCATCATCGACATGTTGTGGAACGACAGCACGACCCGCTCGCCCCTGCGCGCGGCGACTGGCTGGTGTTGGCCCCAGACTGCCCCGTTTATCGTCCAGACGTACGGCTGCATCGAACCGCCCAGCATCAGCATCTGGCTGCGGTCCACGGGTCGATCCGGCAGGGCGTCCAGCGCGATGAGGCGCGCCTCCTGCGCAAGATCGGTGTCGAACGCGGGAGCCGCGGTCTCCGCCATGTCATCGAGGCGCCGAACCTCGGCACCCTGCGTGGCGAGGATAAGGCCGGTGCGCTCCCGCGCGCCTTCGCGCAGTGCAAGGATCGGCCAGGCGCCGCCTTCGTTCGGCAGGTCGATCTCGATGTCGAGCCGCTGGCCCATCGCCAGCCCGAACCGCGTGCCCGATAGAGGCTGGACAGCGTGCCCGTCCGCCGCAACCAGGCGTGCCTCGGCACCGCCGGTGTCGATCCAGAACACGGTCGCTGCGGCGGCGTTGATGACCCGGAGCCGGATGCGCCCGCCACGCTCGACCTGCACCACCTCGGGGTCCGACAGGGTCCGGTCATTGGCGAGATAGGCGTCCCAGTCGTAATCGTTCAGGTCCATGGCCATGCCGCCCATCTGGCCGCCCATGCCCATCATCCCACCCATGTTGCCCATGCCGCCATGGCCCATCGCGCCATGATCCATGCCCTGCATCGCCCCCATGCCTCCCATGGGAGCGCCTTGATCGGGTTGCACACCTGCACCGTGGCCAGCGCCGTGCCCGCCGCCATGGCCCGCGCCGATTTCGGCGAGAACCTCCTCGGGAGCCTTGAACGAGAAGTCATGCAGGAACATCACGACGTCCTGCCGGTCGGCAGCAACGTCCTCGGCCGAGCGCACGATTAGCGGCGCGGCGAGCAGCTGCATCTCCTGGGTGGGCACATGGCTGTGCATCCAGTGGGTGCCCGGCCGTGCCTCGAAGTCATAGGATCGGGTTTCACCCGGTGCGAGAAGGGGCATCGGCATGTCCGGCACGCCGTCCTGCGCATTCGGCGGGATCTGGCCGTGCCAGTGGATGATGGTGCCGACATCGAGATCGTTGGTCAGATCGATCCGGAACCTCTGGCCGGGGTTGAGGATCAGTCCCTGACCGCCGAGGCCGGCAAGGCCAAAGACCGTTGCCGCGCGCCCGTCGATATCGAGGGTCCGGGTCGCGGCGGAGAGGCTGATCGGCGCCATCCCTTGCGCGAAGGCGATGTGGGGCATCTGTGCCGCGCCAAGGGCGGCGGCGCTTGCGGCAAGAAAGCCGCGGCGTGAAAGCGTGTTCATTGTCGTCTCCTCGGGACTTATGTCCCGTTCATCAATACCGATGGGACGCCGCGGGCGTCGGCCCGGGCGCGCTCAGAGGAGACGGAGTTTCGGAGGGCGTTCGTTCAGTCCCGGCGCACGGCTGACGTGGATTGCCGCGGACGGGACGTCATGACTGGCGGCGCCGTGAGCTTGCCCGGCTTCCCCGCCTGCCGAAGTCAGGAAGGCCGAGAGGCCTGCGCAGACGAACTCGCACATCTCGGCATCGGCCGACCCAGAGTGCTCTCCAGCTTCACAGCCGAGGCCCGAAATGACCGGCGAGTGCATCATGTCGGCGACATGCATCGCGTGATCCACACCGGAATTCATGCTCATGCGTGTCGCATGCGCGGAGGTCACCGTCGTCACCACGGTGATCGCGAGTATGGCAAGCATGGTGATGACACGTGCGATCATGCTGCAAAGATAGGCATTGCTCACGAGAATGTCCATTGTGACAGGCGCCTCGCCGCTGGCACAACGTGGTCTCGACCAAACGCGAATGTTATTCCGCAGTGATCGGGGACAGACGTCTTGAAAAAGCTCTCCGAAATACTGTCGGGATCGGTCTGGTCGTCGGAGGTGTGATCTTCGCGGTCTTTGCTGGCTGGCGTTATGCCGGTACCGCATCCACCGCCGTGGCGTCGGCGGACATCATCGCGCAAGGACGCCAGATCTATGCGGATCAGTGCGCCGCCTGCCACGGCGCGGACCTGGAGGGCCAGCCCGACTGGCGTACGCCGCTCGCATCCGGCCGGTTGCCCGCACCGCCGCACGACGAGAGCGGCCACACATGGCACCATCCCGACGAGGTCCTGTTCCGGATCGTTAAGGAAGGCACCGCCGCCGTGGTCGGTGGCGGATACGAGAGCGACATGCCCGGCTTCGCAGACGTACTGAGCGATGCGGAGATCCGTGCCGTGCTCGACTACATCAAGAGCACATGGCCGGAGCGCGAGCGCACCTATCAGTTGGAAGTCTCGCGCTCCGGATGAGGGGGCACGAAACGGAGGCCGCATCCGGTATCCTTCTCGTCCGGTTTCAAGGACAAGAAGGGGCCCTGTAACGTTACTTGGAACAACGGATTTGTAACACTGAACTTCAGTCGTAATTGGATCTTTAGCGGTCTTCGACCGCGACGAACCGGAGTTCGCCGCCAAGAGACTGCACCGGATTGCCGAGCCTTACCGCATTGAGACGGAGATCCGTGGCATGGGTGCCTACCAACGACTGTCCGCTCGTGACGCCCGTAGCGGACTCTTCGTCGCTGAGTTCGGAGCCTGGCTGCAGGCACAACGTCTCCGAATTTCGGCCAAGTCACGCCTCGGCGAGAAGCTGACCTACATCCATCGCCAGTGGGGCGGTCAGCAGACATTCATCGATGACGGCCGCGTCGACCCCGACGCCTACCTGTAGGTCTGCCTCGAAGCCATCTCTGCTGACCACCCGGCGAGCAGGATTGGCTCACTGCTCCCCTGGGATGTTAAGCCGTCTGCTGATCCCGCGTGAGGCGGAGACATCGCTTGCGAGGCCGAAATCTAAGAGCGTCCGTTCGTTCAATTGCGGAGAAAGCTCGCTTTGCCCGTATGGGCGGCGCTGCGACGAGGCGCAGCGAAAGGTGGGATTAGGTTCCTTGGTCCGGCGCAGCCTTCAACGACCGCTTCCGTGATCTGCGCCGCGGCGCAGAACCCTGCGTGCTGCGGTTGCGAGCGACTCCATCGTCAAGCTGCAGTTGCATCGGTAAGTCGCCGAACGACCGGAAAGTCCGCACTGCTGACCTTGGGCTGCCAGAACATGCTGCACTTGGCCGCGAATGACTGGTTCGGGGTAGCTGCGCGGCAGCGATGGGCCGGCCCTCGAGCGGCAGCTCAGGGCCGGCCGCGACGGACCGGCCCCTGGCGCTCAGATCTCTACCGACTCTGCGATCGCAAGCGCATCCTCAAGCTCGACGCCGAGGTAGCGCACGGTGCTGTCCATTTTTGTGTGGCCAAGCAAGAGCTGCACTGCTCTAAGATTGCCAGTCTTCCGATAAATCTGCGCAACCTTGGTGCGGCGCATGGAATGGGTGCCGTAGGCGCTCGGCTCGAGACCGATAGCTGTCACCCAGTCCCGGACGAGGCGAGCATACTGCCGCGTCGAAATGTGAAGCCGTTCGTGAAACCTTCCCGGCCAGAGATGCTCCGACCCGACCATTAACGGGGATTCGAGCCAAGCTTCGATTGCCTTGCGGGTCCCATCGGTAATCTCGAAACTGACGGGCCTGCTTGTCTTGCTCTGAACTATCGCAGCGCGGTGCTTTACCTGCCCCGCCGCGTAGACGTCGGCGACCTTGAGCCGTACCAAGTCGCAGCCACGCAATTTGCTGTCGATGGCGAGATTAAATAGCGCCAGTTCTCGGGTCCGATGGGCGATCTCCAGCCGGACCCTGATAGCCCAAACATCCTTCGGCTGCAGCGGACGCTTCTGGCCGACGATGCGCCCTTTGTTCCAAGCGGGCCGGCAGGCACGGATTGCTGGTAGGTTGGCGGTAGACATGGCGGTTCCTCCACTCCACCGGCCCCACCACGTCCTCGGAACTTCGCCGACGCCCAACTATACCATCGATCTGCGGCGAAGGTCGGCTTCGAGCCCAGACTCACCGATGCTGCGGGGCGCGCGAATGTCGGCTTTCGTCCGGCGCGTCGCACCATGATGGAGTTAGTCAGCTTCCACCAAGTCACTCCGGGCATCGCGGATGATCATCCACGACGAATGCAGGAAAAGCCCCGCGATCGCGAACGCAACGATCAGGTCGGGCCATGCACTGCCAAGCCACGCGACCAGCCCGGCGGCGATGACCACGGCGAGGTTGCCGATGGCGTCGTTGCGAGAGAACAGCCAGACGGCTCGCATATTGGCATCACCCTTGCGGTGCTTTAGCAGCGGCAGCACCGCGAGGATGTTTACGATCAGCGCACCTACCGCGAAGGCTCCCATCAACCCGGCTTCTGGCGTGGTCTGGTTGAGGACACGCCAGAGCGTGCTGCCGACAACGCCAAGGCCCAGAAAGCCCAGAAACACGCCTTGGATCATCGCCGACCGCGCCCGCCATGTCAGGCTCCAGCCGATGGCGAGCAGGCCCAGAAACGTGATCGCACCATCGCCCAGAAAATCGAGCGCGTCTGCCTTCAGCGCCTGCGAACCGGACAAGAACCCGCCGAACATTTCGACCACGCCGTATCCGAGATTGAGCGCGACCACGATCCAGAGCGCGCGGCGATAGCTCGGGTCCTTGTAGGCCGGATCGGACGATGTATCGCCGTCCTCGATCTTCTCGAAACCGTAGCCGGTCGCGTCGAGCGCGGGCCGCACTTTCGGCAGATCGCCGTCCGCGATCCGCAATGTCATGATGTGGGTGGCGGCGGACACTTTCACGTCGCCTTCGGCCACGCCCGCAGACCGGGCCGCGCGCTCGATCTCGGCGGCATCTTTCGCGCAGTCCATGCCTTGCACCCGCATTCGGATCGGGGAGGAGGCTGTCGCCAACTTGCTGTTATCGGGCTGGCTCATGTGCGATCCTTTTTGTGGTGGCGGGCGAAAAGGTACGCTGCTAACGTATCAGTGGATAATGATATGACAGCGCAAAACATTCAAGACGATCTTTCGGCACCCGATACACTGGAACTGCGGGCAAAGCTCTTCCGGGGCCTAAGCGATCCCAGCCGTCTGACGATCCTCGATGCGCTGGTGTCGGACGAACGCAACGTGCAGGAAATCGTCGGGCATACGGGTTTGGGTCAGCCCAACGTCTCGAACCATCTGCGCTGTCTGCTGGAATGCGGGCTGGTCAGTCGCCGCAGCGAAGGCCGCTTCGTTCGGTATCGTCTGGCGGACAGGCGGGTCGCCGATCTCATCCGTGATGCAGATCAGCTACTTGCCTCGACAGCCAACGGAGTTGATGCCTGCCAAAGCTATACGGACTAACCGGCGCGACCTGCTGCAATGTCCTATCGGTGCGCCAAACCTGAAGCAGCCATCTGCGCATCCGCAGCGAATGCACCCTTTGTCCCGCTCAGCGGACCTTGGACCTTGGAAAATGCTGCGCGACGCGCGAACGACTGCTTCGGTGAAGCTGCGCCGCGGCGTTGTCTCGCGGCCCCAAGGTCGGCAATGGGCCGATCTTAGCTATCCGGCTGTCACCTTCTCATAGTTTTGTGATGCGACGCGATTGGATGAATGGTGCGACTTCAGAGCCAAATTCTAATCTGCGCAAGTTTCCCGGAAGTGGGCGGCTGCCGAGTGTCAGCTGAGAAGCGCCTTTAGATTGTCGATGAGCAGGGAATCCATGCCCTCACGCTCCATTCCAAATAGATTGGCAAGGCTGTCTCTCGCTGGCATTACGTCGGCTGACGCGCGGTCGGTTAGTTCTTGATGGGTGAAAGGGCCGTCTGTCTCCGTCAGAATTCGATCCTTTGGAAGTGACCCTACGATCTTAACGGATCGATCGTTTGCCATCATCGCAGCATTTATTGAAAAATAGCATCCCATCTCTGCGGCTCGCCGGGCCTCGGCGGCGGATCCGGTGAACCAATGAAGCACGACCCTACCCGTTCCAATTGGCAATCTCGCCTCGATCATGTCGAGCACGACTTTCGCGCAGCGGACGCTATGCACCGAGAGTATTTTGTCACCAGCGGTGGCACACGCGCTCAAGATCTCCGCGAAGACAGCTTTCTGCCGATCGAACGATCCGTAAAACCTTCGGCCGGCGTCCAGACCCACTTCACCGACATATCGTGTCGTGGGAAGGTATTCTTTCCAGACCGACAATTCTTCCGCTCGATCGGCCACGAGTTGCGGATGAAGCCCGAGTGCCGCCCTCACATACTTCGTGCGATCCGCCAATTCCTTGTTGCGCGGGAAAGCTTTCGGAGTCGTCGTCACCGTCAGCGTAAACACGCGTTCCCGCTCGCGCTGCGCGACCGCTGCTGCATGATCAGGGTACAAGTCCAGATGGCAATGGAAATCGATCAATCGTGTGGTTCTGCGATCGGTCATGAGGGCGCCGTCTTCACACCGTCCAATATCTCCCTAACCTCTTCCAATCCCCGGCGATAAACGTCCGCATAGGCATTGATCCTGTCGGGATGGTCGGACAGTGGGCCAGGTTTGTGGATCAGCAGACGCGCAAGTTCGGGACGGCGCGCTAATCGTTGGATCGCCAATTGAAAGGACCGCACCTGCTGTCCTTCGGCTTGGCGCGTGTCTAACGTATGCGCCAGTAGATCCGGGATCCCGTACTCCGTTGGGTCGCCTTCAGCCAGTGAGGCCCGCCGGATCAGGCAGGGAAGGCAATATCCACAATGCCCTTGCGGCTCACCTTTCCATCGCGCTTTCGCGGGAGACGAACAGGACAGCGAATGCTCGACGGCTTCATTCAGGACATCGCGATTAGCGCATTCGTTCACCATCTCACGCTTAGTCTTATCCCAATAAGGGTTCACGAGTACGCCATCGATCCCGAGTGCGGCCAGGAGTTCGTTCCAACGAGCCATGTAAAAGGGATGCGTCGTGCGCGTGCTCAACGCGCCCAACCGTAGCCGGTCGAGAGGCACGTTCAAGGCGATGAGGCCGTTCTCGGGCACCCGCAAAACGAACTTCTTGCCGAGACCGGCACCCGCCGCCACACCAAGGGAGAAGAACAAGAAGGATCGCCCGCGTGTGGTGCTCTCGGACTCGACACCTTCGACGAGGCCGCCTCCGAACGTCATCCAGATGCGCAGCCGGTCGAATGCAGCGTCGGGATACGTGTCTTTCAGGACCTCGTAACAGTTTTCTTGTGATTTGCTGACCGCACCTTCACCGGCATGGCTCACGAGCAAGGGTATGTCGCCGGCTTCGAGAGTATCGATCGCGCCGACCAAGCTGTCGAGGCCGCCGGAGAACAAATTGATCGCGTTGAACGGCACCGGCAGCAAAGGTTGCGGTCGCGGCTTCGCGAGCAACTCCCTGGCTTCGGGGCGCGCCCTGAAGCCGACCTGCCATCGATCGCCCGTCAGGAAGTCGAGGGCACGCTTAATGATGGCCGCCGCCCCTGTCCAGAGCGTCGGATCGCTCACCGGCACGACAAGCCTGATCTCTCGAGACCAGCCGTCCTGTGACTCTGTGCTGCGCGCGAGCCGCGTGTCGGCAGCATGAATATGAGCGGCCAGCACCATCAGATCGACCGCGACCTCGTCGGGTCCGAGATTCAAGTCGGCCATGTCGGAGAGGGCGTAGCCGATCCCGTGTCCGAGACGGTTGCCGACCAAGAGATCGAGCTCAGACACGACCTCATCGGTCGCCGCCGGGACGCCGACGTTGTCCCCTGACCCGAACCGTCCGATCAAGAGATGCCGTCTCATGGCTCGGCCTCGCTTTCTCCGAGCGCCTCGAGCATCTCGAACGCCGCCTCGTACACGCTGTCCACGAAACTCGAGACCTGATCCTGCGAAAGTGCACCGATATCGACCCCGGACGCATTGACCGCGTCGCTCACGCCGCGCTGTATAAATTCAGACAATTGCGACTCGATACTCTCGACCGTCCGGGCATCGGCCGGCATCGTCACGACACGCGTGCCGATATCGTTGCAAATCCGCGCCTCGATGGTGTGTGACGCGTAGAGTTCGAAGACGGTCTGGATTTGCCCCGATGTCAGCCCGTCGATATCGGTTATACCTGCGTCCGCAAGATCGGCGATAGTCTCGATGAATGCGTCACGGGCAATACCCTCGTCGATCGATCCACCGTCGGGACAGACGTAGTCCGCCAACCCGGCGAAGATTTCCTCCACCGGGCGACCTGCGAGACTTTCGAGGTTGAGCGACCGCAGGGCCTCTTGCGCGCCATTCGCCCGGGCATTTCCCAAGAAACCGAGCAAGCCCGAAGCGGTGTTGCGGGAAGATCCCATCCGGCGCGCGGCCGACCCGGCTCCGCCTGCCGAACGCGACACATATTGCGACACCGCCCTACCGAGGCTCCGCCGGTCGCTACCACCCGACCCGGCGAACCGCGTGAAATTGCTTCGTGCCGAACGAAACCGATCGTTGGTCGGGGCCAGAACCACCGGCGGGCGGTCTGCGGGCGCGGCAGGCGGCCCTGAGGGCGTAACGTCCGGCGCGTCGTCATCACCGCCATCGGCCGGTGCGCCATCTCCGTCAGGCGCGTCTCCACCCGCCTCACCGTCGCCGTCTCCGTCCAGCCAGCTCGGGACCAACGGTGTGCCGCCAGAAGCCCCCCCGAATGCGTTCGAAGTCCCCATCAGCTCCCCCTTTTGCCCGTGCGCGTCGCAGCGCTCGCAGCCGCCCTGAGGGTCTTGGACCCTGTCTCCGCCCAGCCAGCGAGCAGGCCGTCGAGACGGGTGACGAAATCGCTCCCCCTGATCACCCCAGCCCAGCCCGAAGCGGCCCAAGGACCGCATCGATCAGCCGGCAAACTCTCAAGCATGTCGAGGAGGTTTGCCTGCAGGATATCGTGTGCCCGTACGAGCACCGTCATCCCAGCCACACCGGCTGGTTGCGTCTCGAACGAATCCCCGCCCATGATCCGGCCCCGCAATTCCTCGAACACCTGTCCCGCTTCGGCAGGCGCTAATTGGCGCAACTCACCCTCGTATGCTTGGACCGCCAGCTTAGAGCCCATCAGCTTCTCGACCACCGCGCTCAACCGACCAAGCACGGAGGCGGCCCCAAAGTAATCCTTTCGATCTTTCGCGACGAAAAGATAGGGCCGTAGATCCTCTTCCCCGATCTTGGGCGACAGCCTCGCCCAAGACCGGATGACCTCCGACCCTTTCCATTCGGAAAGCATCGCGCTGTCGAAGTCTGGTTCGGGTTTCTTCTGCCCATCTTCCCAGGACGCGATTTTGGACCCCTTAGCGGCCTTCTTCTTCGGTTTCTCGACGGGAGGGTCATCGGCCTCTAAGCGCGCGAGATCCTCGCAGCGCCCATCTTCATCTTTCGCCGCGACCGTTGCGATCTGGTCGAACAATCGCGACATGAACCGTTCTGCGAGCATTAGCTTCGCCAACACCGGCAATCGGACATCGCGACCGAACCCTCTGGCTTGGGCGGTCTGGCTTCGCAGGAGCAGAGTGTTCAGGAACCGCTTGATCTGCCGCGGATTGCCCTGCGTCCCGCTGGCGAGAATGGGACCGATCTGGTCACTGAGCGTGAGTGCGTTGGACACCCCGGTGTCGAGGTTGCCCAGGGTCTTCTTCACCGTGGCCGCATCGAGACCGCCGGCTTCCCACGGCTTCTTGAGCTGTTCGCGCGCGACCGCGATCAGTTTCGCATAGTCTTCATCGCCTTCGCCGAGTTCCGCACCGATCAATAAGAGCGTCACGTAGATGCGGGTCTCGGTCTCGCCCAAGGCCGGTATTCGGAACGGCACTTGGATCAGCTTTTCGAGATAGTTCCGCGCATAATCGCGCGGACCCGTCGTATCGGGTAATTCGGGGAAGTGCTTGCGGACGGAATATTCGATCATCGCTTCGTCCGCCGCCACGATAAACGCAGTGCTATTCGTGAAAACGAACAAGCGGACCGCTTCCAATGTCTCGATCGCGATATCGGGCAGACACCGATCGAGATCGTCGATCAGCACGACCAGCTGTTCAACGCCTGCCTTGTCGAGCAACTCGTCGAAGGCTTTCCGAAATGCACCGATCTCCTCCGGTAAGCGTTTTGACTCATCCGGCTTCAGCAAGCCTTGCACGCCATCCAGCGCGGCTTCGTATTTCTCCTTGGTAGCGAGTTCGGTCGGATCGTCGAGTAAGCCTTTCACGCTGCCAATAGCTGCGCGTATTTGATCGGGATTAGGTGTCCCGGACAAAGCCGTGAAGGCAAGGCCGCCGCCATGCCGCGCGACCTTGAGCCAGTCGATCCGTCTAAAAATATTTTTGACTGCCTCCCCGGCTTCAGTCGCCAACGAACGTTGCTCGATCAGCTCCGTCACGATTCCTTCTATAAGGGCGATCTTCGCGTCCTCGAAACCTTGGAAACGCCAGCCGTTGAATTTGATACAAAGGACATCATCGCTACCGCTCAATGCGTCATCTATCATCTCCAACACGCTTGATTTGCCTGCGCCCCAATCGCCGTGCACACCGATCGTCACAGCCTCGTCAGGCCGCTTTCTAAGAAGTTCGATAATCGTTTTGGCGATCGCCTCGTTGTTGAGGAGATCTACTTTTGTTTCGTTGTCTGTCAGAATCAAAGATGCATGCCCGTTACTAAGCTCAAAGCCGAGAGCGGTCTAAGCGCAGACCTATTGTTTTCATCAGAACAAACGAAGCGGGGATGATCAATGGCTGTCACAACCTGTAGCTTAGGCGGCCAGTCTCATCTTGTGTCTACCGGCACCGTTTGCCTTCCAACGGAGCGTGCAATTGCATGCATCATAGGCTCCGTTGCCCAAGTGAAACTCGAAGCCCCTGTGGTTGGATATGCCATACCACTTCTCTACCTGATGCCTGAACGCAAAGTGTAAGGCCCACGCTTAATGACCGCAATGTTGAGCTGCATCGCAGCATCTCCCGCACAGTTAGACGGCAGGAGTGGGCCGCAAGTAAACGTGTGTTCGCCCAGGTAAGTCGCAGAGGCGTTGCATGTTCGTTGTGGCACTGTATCTTGCGATCATGGAACTCACATACCCTATCAATCTCGTTGGTTTTGAGAACGGTATCGAGCGCGGTGACGTACTGACGCACGATGGTGAGTATCTCGGCGTTTGGACATTTATCAAGGATGAAGACAACGAAACTGGTGTGCTTCACTTTTTTGCAGACGGGGAAAGTGAGCCGATATTCACCGAAAATGTTCCCGTTCTGAGTAGTGGCATGCGGACCGGTATGGCCATGAGCGACCTATGCCGCTCCATCCGAGACTGGCACGAAGCTTAGGAGCGTCTGAAAAACCTCGCCCTCTCAGCGGTTTGGGGTAGACTTGGCGGGACCACGAAGGACGCTCGCCGATGCCCAAGCAGCCCGCCTTTCCCGGCCTCCGCCACGCGATGAAGAAGAAGCAGACGCGGCGGGAGAAATTCCTCGCCGAGATGGAGGCGGTGGTGCCTTGGACCCGGCTCCTCGCGCTGATCGCACCGCACTACCCGAAGGCCGGCCCGAAGGGCGGACGTCCGCCGATGCCGCTGGAGACGATGCTTCGGGTGTATTTCCTCCAGCAGTGGTATGCCCTGAGCGACCCGATGGCCGAGGAGATGCTCTACGATAGTGACGCCATGCGCCGGTTCGCGGGGATCGAGTTGGGTGACGACCGCATACCGGCCATCTGCTGGAGAAGAACGCGCTGACGGAACAGCTGTTCGCTGAGGTGAACGGCCATTTGGCCGATCAGGGGGTCACGCTGCGCTCGGGGACGCTCGTAGTTGCGACCATCATTGACGCGCCGTCGTCGACCAAAAACGAGGCCCGGGCCCGCGACCCCGAGATGTCGTCCACGAAGAAGGGCAACGACTGGTTCTTCGGTATGAAGGCGCATGTCGGCGTCGATGCCGACAGCGGGATCGTGCACAGCCTGGAGACCACGACGGCAAAGGTCCACGACAGCAAGGTCTGGGACGAGCTTCTACACGGCGCGGAGACGTCGGTCTGGGCCGACAAGGGCTATGTCAGCGCCACGCGGGAGGCCGCGTTCGCCGGCCCCGGCAAGTTCTGGGGCATCATGAGGAAGGCGCCGAAAGGCGGCGCGCTGCACCCCATCGACGAGGACATCAACCGGATCATCGCGATGGTCCGGGCGCGGGTCGAACACCCCTTCCGCGTGCTCAAGCGCCAGTTCGGCTATCTCAAGACCCGCTACCGCGGCCTCGCCAAGAACAGGGCACAGCTCTTCACGCTGTTCGCCCTTGGCAACCTGTTTCTCGTCCGACGGAGGCTGATGGCATGAGGCGGAGTCCGCCTCCAAATGCCGATTTCGGCCGTTCCGGCCGAGAAATCCGCCGAAATGGCCCGCGCAACCGTCCGAGACGCCTCACTCAGACCACGCCTGCCCAGAAATCGGCGAAGCCGAGGCGGTAGTTCAGACGCTCCCTTAGACGAGAAAACATCACGGGCCGCGACAGCGGTGACGCGAGTGCTGCGAAAGACCGGTTCGGGGAAGTTGCGACGCACCTGTGGCCAGTCTGGCGAATGACCGGAGAGGGCCGCTTGCTGGCCCTTGAGCACAGGCTTATGTCCTCTATCGGTCTCGAAAGCCTACCTCAGGGAGGACCACTTTTTGGGGCGCAGGCTACACCGCCTATTGTCACATTCAATGATCCAACAGGCCCCCATTTTTCGGCTGTTGCTATTTTCTATAGAAGTACGCCTTGTTCCGAATATTCTGCCACCAAATCTTCGTCGAACTCGATGCCCGACATGGCGCCCAAGTCCCTAACGATCCTGACCAAGTGGTGCGCCGTGTTCAGTTCCCGCCAGCCAGTCGCGTCGCCGCAAGTTTCGGTCAGCCCCTTCGCGTTTCGCCAGATACGGTCGTCCGCAGGTGAGAAGCCCCTGCCGCTGTACTCATTGCTCTCGATGATCTCCTTGCAGACGTCGCGCATCGTCGGCGTGAAAGCTCCCGAGTCGCTGCCCCTCACCACCAACGTGTGGGTTTTTCCGGTGTAGCGCAGGTGCGGCCTCGGCCTTCCGCCTCCCTTGCCCTTCGGAAACACCATCCGCCCGCAATCCGCGCCAAAGTCACCGTACGCCAGTCGATCCGGTTGGACGCCAGTCTCTTTAAGGGCCGCCTGGAAGGTGGTCCACTCCGCTCTGGGGATCAACGTGCGCTCGTTGGCACCGACCGGCAGCGTGTCCGGGTACGCCGACGCTTGGTAGACGATTTTGCTCCACCGCGCCGCGCCGTCCAGTTGATCGAAGATTTCGCCGATAGCAGGCGCGAAGTCGGCACCCAGGGGAGCCCCGGTGAAATCCACGAATAGGACACAGTGTTCCGACCGGACGCCCATTTTCTCCACCGCCTCGACCAAAGCGGTGGGATCAACTTCCTCGAAGTCCATGTAGATGCCCGCCCTGACGTTCCCGTCCTGAACGAGCGCCTGGCGGGCCGGGTTGGTCAGATCGGCGATCGTCAGGACCGGAAGCAGGCGGGAATTTACGGACGTGGCGATGCGGAAGAGCGTCGCTACCCCCTCGTCGCCGAGGGCGGCCGCGGCGAGTTGCGGGTCGAGAAACGCACGCTGGTGGGGCCAGCTCTTTCCGAGGCGCTCACCCATCATGTAGGCGATCTCATCCAGCGTTGGTATGCGCCCCTTTTCGGGGTCTGGCTCGGTGGGAGGCGGCACCACGAAACGAGGGCAAACGTGCCCCTGATAACGGGCGGCCAGCCTACCGCAGGCAGCGAACTCGCCGGGTTTAGCCCTGAGGGCGGGGTAGTATGGGAGCATCACTCTTTCCTTTCTGGGCTTCGCCCAAAAACAGTTTCCTCACGGTGTTCCTCCCGATCTTGTTTGCGAACAGGGACCACTCGCCCCGTTCTTTGCGTATCCGCCCGAACACAATCGCCGGATGGATATCTAACTCGTTGGCGAAGCGCTCGATGACCGCAGCCGACTTCGCGATGCGGGCGGTAGAGCGCCGCCAGCGTTCTTCTGGTATAAGCAAGTTAGAGGCGAAGCGGTTGGCCTCCTCCTCCTGTTCATCGACCGATGCCTCTTGGTCCGTTTGATCGTAGAAGCCTACGGCCAGGCCGGTTGAGAAGTGAAGCGTCACGTGGGCAAGTTCGTGCATCAACGTGAACCAGAAGTTGTCTACCGTGTCGGTTCTGACGGTCATTCCGATGACCGGTCTCCCATCCACAATGAACGCCGCGCCGTCGATCTTGAGACCGGGAACCTGTGGCTCCACAATCAAGACGATGCCGTGGCTGGCGAGTACTTCAACTGCCTGGAGCGGCCCGTCAGGTTCTTTGCTCAGGCGGACCAGGTCGGGAATCCACTTGAGTTCAAGCGGCTCGTGAACGTCTCCGACGCCCGCGAATACCTCGCGCGCCCTTGCTGTGACCCTGGCGCGCCAAGCGTGGAGCATGACGTCTTCGGTGTGATCCACAACGTTGAGGCCAGTGCGGAGAAGCCCGGGGCTTCCAAAGTCGATCCGGTTCTCCGCGATGTAGCGACGAAGTTCTGCCTCGGTGAAGTCCTCGGCAAACCAGCCGTTCTCGCGCCCATGCTTGAGGATCTTCTTGATTTCGGCTTTCGACACCCCATCGATGACCTTGTCCAGCCCGCGGAGTTCCGGTTGGTCGGACATGTCTGCCCACGGGCGCACGCCGAGCAGCGCCGCCACGCGATGGTAATTCTTGAGGCTGATCTGAGCATATCGCTCAGCTTCCCACCGCTGGACCTGTTGCTCCTTCACGCCGAGGCGCCACGCCAAGTCCTTCTGAGAAAAACCGTTGGCGATCCTCGCCACAATGAGCATCAGCCCAAGGTCGCGATTTACCAGTGCTTTAAGGGCGGTGGGGCGTTGGGTGTCCTTGGCCTCTTCGTATGCCTCGACTGATTGGGTCAGGCGCTCGCGCTCGGCCTTCATCATGCGCGAGACTTGAGAAATCACCTCGGGCGGCAGCCCGGCAACAACCGGCTCCATCGCGTGTTCCGAACTCAGTGCCTCGGTTAGACGAGAAATACGGGCGCGTGTTTCCCGCGCTTCCTTCTCGTTCAGAGTGATTCCGTTCATTGCCATCCCTCAATGTACCCAACTTATCTGTTGCGTGCAACTGCACAACGGATAAGTTGTGTTCAAGAGCTTGTGGCCAGCTAATTTTGCCTTCTTGCTCATAGGGACGTCCACGCCGTTTTTGCGCACTACGGCCGCGACGCTGGCCACGCTGCGGACCGAGGTCTTGGCGTTCGGAAACTTGGCCACGACCCTATCCCCAATAGGCAAGTACCCGAGGTCGGGCTCTACAAGGATTTCGTTCATCGGCGAGCCGATGGTCCGCCTCGGCTCGAGGCCGTGCATCTTGGTCGCCGCCGCAAATTTTCTTGGGGGTGTTCTTCGACGCCGGCCCGCAGAACGGCTTGACGAACCTGTCGTAACGTGTGCGCAGCGAGTTGACGTTGTGAATGTGGTAGCAGCCTGCCGCGACGCGGGTGCCTGGATCGCTGCCCACGACAAAGTGCTCCACGCCGCGCGCCGCTGCGAGATCCTTGTATCCATTGCCTCCAGAGTCTGACGGCCCATCAGGCATCACCGACCTTGCCGCTAATGAGACCAAGGTGTGGGCGCAACCCCATCAAGGCCAGGGCCCGCGAACCGATCAACAGGCCGGATACATATGAGCGATTTCCGATGCCGCGCCGCTTTCTCGATTTCGAACAGCAGCCGGCACATGCAAATGGGCCGAACGCGACAGGCATGCCATGCTGCAACTACGGAGGCTACTACGGCCAGCGCGGTCGGTGTGGGGTTCTTGACCTGGCTACAGTTATTTCGTCCTGCCACATCAATTTGCCAAAGCACTGATGACCGACCTCCAAGCCAATCACCTTCAGTTTTTTCCGTCATCCGAGGTCACCCATCCGGACAGGCATTTCAACATCAAAGCGTCATCATCTTCGACGAACGACCCCGTTGCGAGAAAATCAGGAGTTGGCGAAATTTTCTTCTTCGTCAGTCGAGAAGACGGCCAATGTCCAACTCGACCGGCCTGAAAGACCAGCCCTTTGCTCAAGGCGCATCACGCTCGAAGGAACATCCTATGACGATCTTCTGGAAATTGCCCCCCGGGATGCTTGCGGAAAAAACTTCGAATCGCCTGTCGAACACATGACTGACAGGGTGAAACCCGGTGCCTCGGAAAAAACTATCTCATGATCATGCTACTCGAGGTAGTAATTGAGGGGAAACCATATGCTTCGACGTGAATTTCCCTTGACTCTGCGTGGCTGCCGTTCGCTCCATTATGTCAGATCGTCCGCATGAAGCTTGAAGAGGTTATGAGCGCCTCATCTCGGCAAGGAGATGTCTCCGTGCTGATCTGGAATATTTGCTTTTGGAGGTCCAACTCGTGGATTACTCAGATACTTCACGTGACAATATAGATTCTCAAATTCCCTCAAGGGAGTCCAGTCCAAAAGTAATTGAAATAGACTGGGAAATCTATGCAAGGCAATTAGACGATTCAAATCTCAGCGAGGCGCGGAAAGAAGAATTTGTCTCGGCACTCTGGTCCATCCTCATCTTCCTATGGGGCGCGGGCTACACTACAAAAGCTGTGGACTTGGAAGACGGCGTTGATCAGGACGCGTAGATGGAGTGCTGTGCAACATCTCGCTAAGAAAATGGCCCAAAATTCTCAATAGTATAAGCAAATCTAAGGAGGTAAGCGATGAGGACGGGTTCAAAGGCAGCCATCTACGCCCGTGTTTCCACAAAGCGACAAGTACAACAGGGCAACGGTCTCAATTCTCAAATTAGCTCCTGCCGAGAGTATTGTCGTCAGAATGACTTTGAGGTCGTTGAGACATTCACTGACGATAGCACCGGCGGGTCAGACAATCGAGAGGGTTTGAAAGATCTGAAAAACTGGATCAAGAAAAATAGGAAAGACAGTATTGTAATTGTCGTCGACGCTATCTCACGTGTGGCTCGTGATGTCGCGATCTATCAAAATATCAAAAGATATGCGACTGACCATGGAGCGATTTTTAGGTCACCCACATTTACATTCGAAGATTCTCCTGCTGGCCGCTTCATGGAGACGATCCATGTTGGGATGGGCCAATTTGAGCGAGAAGACAATGCTGCGCGTGTTAAACGTTGCCAGAAGGCACGACTGTCTGACGGCTACTGGTGCCTGGCGGCCCCGATCGGCTATCGGTCAGCCGGAAAAGGCAAACCCATAGAACCCGATGGCCTCTCTGGCATTGTCCGCGAGGCACTCGAAGGCTTCGCCAGCGGTCGCTTCGAGACCGCTGCATCGGCAAAGCGGTTTGTTGAAGCTCAACCGGAGTTCATAGCGACCCGAAAGAGCCCCGTACTCGGGAACGGAAGAATGGAAGGGATGCTGCGCAATCCACTCTACGCTGGATACATCGACTATCCAAAATGGTCGATTTCCCTTCGAAAAGGCAAGCACAAGCCCTTGATCAGCTACCCGACTTTTCAGCTCATCCAAGAGCGGCTCGACGGAAATTCGCGCGTACATTCTGGGAAGGAGACAAGCGAAGATTTTCCTTTGCGCGGCTTCGTGCTGTGCGATGATTGTGGCCGACCGCTAACCGCAGGCTGGAGCCGGAGCAAGAGCGGCAAAATGTACCCCTATTACCGGTGCTTCAACAAGCGTTGCGACAGGCAGGGCAAATCAATCAACGGCGACAAACTTGAGGCGAATCTTGTCAGTCTCCTATCCGAGTTACAACCGCATGAAACCGTGGCCAAAGTTATGAAAAGGATGTTGCGTGACCTCTGGGAGCATAATCAAGCCGCTACCTTGGATCGGCGCCGCGACTTGGAGAAGCAAATCAAGCTTCTTCAACAAGAGCAGGAAAAGCTCCTCGATCGGATCGTCGAAACCGAAAACGACTCGGTCGCCTCAGCATACGAGAAGCGCATAGCACAATGTCAGAAGAAACAGGTGATCTGCAAAGAGAAGCTCTCAGATCTTGGCAAGAGTATCGGCAGCTTTGATGAGATGTTTGAACACACTTTGAAAGTAATCTCAACCCCCTGTGATATATGGAAAAAAGAGAGCTATGAGTGGAGGATTGCGGTCCTGAAAGTCGTGTTCTCTGAAAGGCTCAGGTACTGCCATAAATCAGGACTTAGAACACCGGAAACCACCTTTCCCTTCAAAGTGTTACGGGGTGAAGAGACCGCAAAAGATAATCTGGCGGAGCGACAGGGATTCGAACCCTGGAGACGGTTTCCCGCCTACACACTTTCCAGGCGTGCGCCTTCGACCACTCGGCCACCGCTCCGTTGACCGTGCTTCTAGCGTCAGAGACTGGGCGGCTCAAGGGCATTCCGAGCGGAAACCACGCCCCTTGCCGCCGCGTCTCGTCGCATGCCGCTACCGGCTGTCACCTTCGCCATCTCCCGGGGCCATGCTCCCATCTGCTGCATCCTCGTCGGTCAGTTGGGCCGGGGCGGTGCGGTCGCTTGCGGCCTCGTCCGGCGCCCGCTCGGATATCTCATCGCCGCGCGGCTCGCCTCTCCCCTGGGTGAGCGCTTCGGGATTGCGCAGCCAGATGTCGCGCTGCGCGAACGGGATCTCGATGCCCTCCTCGGCAAAGCGGCGGGCGATCTCGTGGTTCATCTCGGATTGCACGCGCAAGATCCAGTTCACGTCGCGCAGGATCGCCCTGATCTCGAAATCGAGCGAATCCGCGCCGAAACGGCGGAAAACCACGTAGGGCGCGGGGTTGGCGAGAACCATCGGATGACCTTCGCCAACCTCGAGCAGGATCTTCTCGACCTTTCGCGTATCGGTTCCATAGGCCACGCCGACCGGCACGATCACCCGGCCCACCGTGTTGCCGCGCGTGTAGTTCGTGACCGTGCCGCTCACGAAATCGGCGTTCGGAATGATGAGGTCGGACCGGTCGAAGGTCTCGATCCGGGTCGAGCGGACCGAGATCTCCTTCACCGTGCCGTGCAGACCGCCGACCTCGATCCAGTCGCCCTGGCTGATGGGACGTTCGATCAGCAGGATGATCCCGCTCACGAAATTCGAAACGATGTTCTGAAGCCCGAAACCGATCCCGACCGACAGCGCACCGGCAACGATCGCCAGGCTGCTGAGATCGATTCCGGCGGCGGTGATCGCGATGATCGCCGCGAGGAATATTCCGACATAGCCGATGCCCGACACGAGCGCATTGGCGCCACCCGGATCCATCTTCGTCTTGGGCAGAACCGTGTTGCGCAACGTGCCCTGCAAGAGCCGCGTGAGGACGTAGCCCATCGTGAAGACGATGCCGAGCGTGAGAAAGATCGTCGGTGACAGCGTGAAATCACCGATCGTGAAGCCGCGCGTGAACTTGCTCCACATCTCCGAAAGGTCCGCCACCCGCGCGCCCCAGATCAGCGCGAAAAGCGGCACCGAGAGGATCACGATGCCGAACCCCATCAGCACGGGTGCAAGCTCGTCAGAGGTGCCACCGCGGTGCCGTGTCAGAAGGACGTAGATTTCGGCGATGATGCGCTGGATGACCAGAAGGGCGGCGAGCAGCAGAAGCGACAGGAGCGACGGCAACATCATCGAGACCGCCGCCTTGAAATAGCCGATGGCGGCGAGGAGCGGCGAGACGATGGCGAGGATGTAGAGCACCCGTGCCAGAAGCCGCGTCAGGCGATTGCGATAGGTGTCGTAATCTTCGCTCTGTGCCGCCGCGTCGCTGTGCTTGACCAGGATCCGCGCGAGCCGGGCCAGAAGCAGACCCGCCAGGACGATGACCGGGAACAGGATGACGTTCGACGCCTCGACACTCCAGTTGTCGAATTCGGCCGCGCGCTTGATGAAATAGAAGACCGCGATGACAAACCCGAGCGCTCCGCCGTAGAGCCGGCCGGCCTTGCGATCCGGCGCATCGAGTATGAGCGGTAGTCGCAGCTTGTCGCTGCGTGGAAAGCAGCGAAGCGCCAACCACCGCGCGACGAGAAAGATGAGCACCGAAGGCGTAAGAGCCTTGAGAATCAGGTCGCCCTTCAGCCCTACGAGGCCGGATATGTAGAGTGCCTCGCTGAACGCGATGAAGCCGATGAAAGGCACGATGATCTCGCCGGCCGAAACGGCGAGCGTCACGATCCACCGGACCGACAGCGTGTCGCGGGCCATGATCATCCGCACCAGGAGTTCGACCCAGTAACGTCCGCGGACCATCAGGATCACACCGATGATCGCGAGCAGGACCGTGATCGGAAGCTTCTGGCGCGTTTCCGTGTATTGCGTTTCGCTGGCGAGGGACCTCGCCACCTCCTGGCGCACGCCTTCGAAGGCTGTGACAAGCGCACTTATTCCGTCCGGCCAGTGTTCGGGATTGAGCGGCGACGGACCGAGTTCCAGGAATTCCTCCGTCTGACGTTCGCGAATGATCCGGTCGATCGCCTGGATCATCCCGTCAGCACGGCCATAGGCAATCTCCGCCCTCTGGCGGGGCGCTCGCAGCCGCGCAAGCTCCTCGTTGAGCCGCTCGCGCTGCTCGGCGATCTCGGAATCCTCGGAAGTTCCGTCCTCGGGCGGCGGCCCCAGCGCCTGAAGCTGCGCACGGGCCGTTGCGATCGCGTCTGCGTTGAGATTCTGCGCCGAGAAGAAGATGTCACGCCAATCGGCCAGCTGGTCGCGCATCTCTTCGAGCGCGGCCGTCGAGGCGCGGGACGCGTCGATGGCATCCTCCGCGCGCGACGCGATGAGTTCCCACCTCTCGTAATCCGGGCCCTGCGCACGTTGCTGCGCCCACGCGGCGCCTCCTTCAAAGCTCGACCCGAGGAGCGCCGGCGCCGCCCCGAGCGTCACATAAAGAAGCAGCAGGAGGCACCGGATCAGGCGTCTCATTCCTCGAAAACCCCGGGGATCGACCGCGGCGCTTCGTCGAGCCAACCGGGCACCGGAAGACCCTTCTCCTTGAGGAATTCCGGATTGAACAACTTGGACTGATAGCGCGTTCCGTAATCGCAAAGCACGGTAACGATCGTGTGCCCCGGCCCCATCTCCCGCGC
The DNA here is from genome assembly GCF_019599045.1 of Roseovarius sp. SCSIO 43702. Taxonomy (NCBI): domain Bacteria; kingdom Pseudomonadati; phylum Pseudomonadota; class Alphaproteobacteria; order Rhodobacterales; family Roseobacteraceae; genus Roseovarius; species Roseovarius sp. SCSIO 43702. Next base: position 1,271,165 of record NZ_CP080623.1, on the reverse strand, counting down.
CATCTTCATCGCGCCCGCCACGTTGATCCCGGTCGAGGCGCCCATGCAAAGCCCCTCGTGCTCGAGCAGATCGAAGACGATGGGCAGCGCCTCCTCGTCCGTCACCTGGCAGGCGAAGTCGGGCGTGAACCCCTCGAGATTGCGGGTGATGCGCACCTGCCCGATCCCTTCCGCGATCGAGCTTCCTTCGCTCTCGAGCTCACCGGTGGTGTAATAGGAATAAAGCTTTGCCCCCATGGGATCGACAAGGCCGATCTTCACGCCCTTGGGCTGAAGCGCCATGCCGACGCCTGCGAGCGTGCCGCCCGAGCCGCAGGCACAGGCGAACCCGTCCACCTTGCCGTCCGTCTGCTCCCATATCTCGGGACCCGTGGTTTCGATATGCGCCTGGCGGTTCGCGGTATTGTCGAACTGGTTGGCCCAGATCACGCCATTCGGCGCATCCTCGGCGAGTTTCTTGGCCAAACGCTCGGAATACCGCACGAAGTTGTTGGGGTTCGAATAGGGCGCCGCCGGCACCTGCACAAGCTCCGCCCCGGCGAGGCGCAGCATGTCCTTTTTCTCTTCACTCTGCGTCTCGGGGATGACGATCACGGTCTTGAAGCCCATCGAGGCGCCGACGAGGGCGAGGCCGATGCCCGTATTGCCAGCAGTGCCCTCGACGATGGTGCCGCCGGGTTTCAGCTCTCCGCGCTTCACCGCGTCCCGGATGATGTAGAGCGCCGCCCGATCCTTGACCGACTGACCGGGGTTCAGGAATTCCGCCTTCCCCAGTATCGTGCAACCCGTTTCCTCGCTTGCCCGGCGCAGCCGGATCAGGGGTGTGTTGCCAACGGCCTCGGCCAGGTCCTTCGCGATGCGCATGATGAAGCTCCCCTTTTGACGTGCCCCCGATGTAGGCCGGGCCGCGCGGAAACTCAACAGATTGCGCGCAGCCTGTCGCGGTTCCGCGCCAGCCACAGGAGCGACAGGATCAGGGGTCCGTTATCCGCCTCGCCCGTGTCGAGAAGCCTCATCGCGCCTTCGAAGTCGAGCACATGCGTGCGGATATCCTCGTGCTCGGTTTCCAGTCCGCCGCGGCCCTCGGCCTCGTCGGGCAGGTCGCACAGTCCGATGAAAAGGTGAAAATACTCGGTCGAACAACCGGGAGAGCAGTAATGCGATGACATCGGCTCGACATATCGCAGATCGAGGTTGGCTTCCTCCCGCGCCTCGCGTCGCGCGGCGTGTTCCGGCGTCTCGCCCGGATCGACACGCCCCGCCACGGGTTCGAGCATCCACGGCCGGGGATCGCCGCGACCGAACGGGCCCATGCGGAACTGCTCGACAAGGAGCACGCGGTCGCGCACCGGATCGTAGGGCAGCACCAGCGCCGCGTCGGTCGCGATGAAGACCTCGCGCCGGACCCGGTCACTCATGCCCCCGCCGAAGGTGGGATGGCGCAAATCGAACCCGCGCATCGCGTAGAAACCCTCGTGAAGCACCTCCCGCGATCTGACGTCGATGGTGTCCGCGGTCGTGGCGCTGCGCACGTCGGCCGGCACACCCTCGGACGCGGCAAGACGTGACGCGGCCCGCGCGCGGATCATCCCGCGTCGCTCCGCGAGCGTACCCGCCGACACGTGGCCGAACGCGCCCATGATGACCTCGGCCATCACCAGGTCGAGCGCGGCGGCCCCGCCATCCGGATCGGTCCCGTACCGTTCTCCCGATACGAAGCTCAAGCCCGCGGCAGTCGCGTAGTGGTCCAATCGCGCGAGATCTTCCTCACGCGGATCCGTCAGGCGCTTCCCTGAAACATCGCGCCCCAGAACGACCCGGCGCAGGCGGCTATCCCGCAGCGGCCCGCCGAGGATGACATCGGACATGCCGATCAGCTCCAGCGCCTGTGAAACCACTCCGCCAGAAGGCCCGTGACGATCCCTCCGCCGACCAGCAGGATCGCGAGCGGCCAGTTGAGCAGGTACTGACCATAATCGAGCGCGTTGTCGATCATGCCCATGATCCCCTCGACCGGCCCTTTGTATTTCCGGTCGAGCGCCTGCATGATCATCAGGTAGAAGCTTTGCGCGAAAAGCGCCCAGAAGACGAGTCCTCCCACGCCGGTCAATCCCGTGCTGATCGCATCGGTATATCCCGTCCCGAGCCGGTTTCCGATAATCCACCAGCCACAGACAAGGCCGAGCCCCGCGTTGACGTAGTTGAACCATCCGAAGTTGGTCTCGGGCGGCATCAGCGGACGGATAAGGTCCGAGCCGATCCATCCGATCGCGGCAAGGCAGAGCGCCGCGACGAGGCGCGCCGCGGTCGGCATCTTGTCAGAAGGGCGCATGTATCAGCCGGGCCTCGCGATGGTGATCTGGGTCACGTCGCAATGTCCCGCTTTGAACGATCCCGCGCAAGAGGTAAGGTAAAAATTCCACATCCGCCGGAAACGATCATCGAATCCCAGCCGCGCGACCTCGTCCCACTTGGCGTTGAACGTCTCGTGCCACCGGCGCAGCGTGTCGCTATAGCTTTCCCCGAATTCGATCGACGACCTCACGCTCAGGCCCGCCCGCTCGATCTCGCGGCGAAGGGCCGAGGGGCTGGGCAACATGCCACCCGGGAAGATGTGCTTCTGGATGAAGTCGACGCCGTTGCGATACGCCTCCCACCGGGCATCCGCGATGGTGATGATCTGAAGCGTGGCGCTCGCACCCGGACGAAGGCGCTCGCGCACCGTTTCGAAGTAGGTGGGCCAGTATCTTTCGCCCACGGCCTCGAACATCTCGATGCTCGCAATGCCGTCATACGCCCCCCGCTCGTCGCGGTAGTCCTGCAACTTGAACGTCACCTGGTCGCTCAGCCCCGCCTTGGCGATCCGGTCCTCGGCATAGGCCAGTTGTTCGCGACTGATGGTCAGGCCCGTAACCTTCAGGCCGCGTTCCGCTGCGGCATACTCGGCGAACCCGCCCCACCCACAGCCGATCTCGAGCACGTGATCGCCGGGTTTCACGCCCATCTGGTCGACCATCCTCGCATATTTCTGAACCTGCGCTTTCTCGAGGCTTTCCTGTCCGTTTTCGAAATAGGCGCTCGAATATGTCATCGTATCGTCAAGCCAGAGGCGATAGAACTCGTTGCCCAGATCGTAGTGATAGCTGATGTTTCGCCGCGCCTGCCGTTTCGAATTGCGCCGCAGCCAATGGCGCAGCCGCTCGTAGGCCCGCAGGATGGACATACCCGGAAACCCTTCGTAGATCGCCTCGTTCTCCATGGTGAAGAAATCCATGAGCGCCTGAAGGTCGGGCGTGCTCCACCACCCTTCGAGATAGGCGTCGGAAAATCCCATATCTCCCTCGCGGACAAGCCGGGCGAAGCTGTCGGACTCGTGCACATGCACCTCCGCGACCGGGCCCGGCTCGGCGCCTTCCGCGCGAAACACGCGCCCATCGGGCAGGCGCACGTCGATCCGACCGGAACGGGCTTTCTTCAATGTCTCGAAAACCGGCTTGAAATAGCGTGGCAATCCGGCTTCTCCGCCCGTATCTGTCAGAACCATGACCATCCATCTCCTCCCACCGGCGCTCACGCTAGGGTCCCGGCGCACTCATTGACATATGTTTCGGTAAATCACGCCGCGCCGCCCTACCCCTTGCGGTCCTCGTATGCGCCAAGCGCCCGTTCGCGGCCCTTCTTCAGACCCACGACCGGCGTTTCGGGATAGGTGTCGTCGGGTGACATCGACCACGACCTTGGGATCGCGTCGAAATAGGCAAGCGCGTCTTGCCCCGGCTCGTCCTGTCCCTCCGCGATCCAGCGTTTCGGATAGTCGTGACCGGGGTCGAACTTGTCGAGTTGCGTCTCCGGGTTGAACACCCGGAAATAGGGCGCGGCATCCGGCCCGCTCCCCGCCACCCATTGCCAGCCCATCGCGTTCGAGGCCGGGTCCCAGTCGGTGAGGCAGTCGTCGAACCAGTGCATCCCCACCTTCCAATGCGTCATCAGATGCTTGGTAAGGTAGGACGCCACCACCATGCGCGATCGGTTATGCATCTTGCCCGTCACGTACATCTCGCGCATGGCGGCATCGACGAAGGGCACACCCGTGCGGCCCTGCTTCCACGCCTTGATCTCGGCCGCGCGCTCGTCATCCTTCCAGGGGAAGTCATCCCATTCCTCGCGCCAGTTGCGCGTCGCGATCCGCGGCGTGTGGTAGAGAAGGTGATACGCGAACTCGCGCCAGACCAGCTCTTTCAACCAATGCTCCGCCCCCTTGTGCCCCTCGTGCCGCGCGCGCATCCCCGCGTGCCAGCACTGACGCGGGGAAATCTCGCCATAGGTCAGGTTCTCGGACATCCCCGAAGTGCCGTCCACTGCCGGCTTGTCGCGCGCCTCGCGATAATCCTCTATCGAATGTCCGATAAACCAACCGAGACGGCCATGCGCGGCCTCCTCACCCACCCGCTGATAGGGGCGGCAGACATCGGCCCCGCGATTCATCGCGGCGCCGAGATGCCAGTCTTCGAGCGTTTCGCTTTCGGGCCAGCTTTCCGGTGCGGGGATATGCGAGGGCGCGGGCTCTGCCGGGGGCACCTCGCGATCCTTCACGTTACGCCACATGGGCGAATAGACCTTGTAGTAGCCGCCATCCTTGGTCTCGACGGTCCACGGCTCGAAGAGAAGGTGCCCGGCAAAGCTCTCGGCCTCGATGCCGTCCTCCTTCAGCCCCGCCTTGACCGCCTTGTCCCGCTCGATCGCCGCCGGATCATAGAGCCGCGACCAAAAGACCGCGCCCGCTCCCGTCTCCTTGACAAGATCGCGCAGCACCTCGAGCGCCCGTCCCGACCGAAGGATCAGGCCGCTGCCTTTGCGTTCCAGAGCCTCGGCCATCGCCTCGATTCCGAGACCCATCCGCCATTTCGGCGCAGCCCCGAGATCATCAAGCGCCGCGTCGCGCACGTAGACGGGAATGACAGGCCCGCCGCGCCGCACGGCGGCGCGCAATGCGTCGTGATCGCTCAGTCGCAAATCACGCCGCAGCCAGAGTATCGTGGGCGTCGGCTTGCTCATGCATCCTCTCATCCGGGTCTTCGGCAGGATTACGTAGCGCACCCGCCCATTGGATCAAAGAATGTCATCCAGCGCGTTCATGAGCTGATCCACTTCCTCGCGCGTCGTGTAATGCGTGAAGCTGAGCCTCAGCACCCCGTGATCGGGCTCGACGCCCATCGCCTCGAGCGCGCGAACCGCGTAGAAATCGCCGCCCCCGGCCATGACCGCATGCGCGGCAAGCTTGCGCGCGGCCTCGGCCCCCGGCACCTCGGCCTCGACAGCGACCGTCGGCGCGCGCCCCTCGGCGCGTCGCGGCCCCAGCAGGCGAACCGAATTGCGCTCACCCAGGTGGTCGAGCAACGGCTGCAAGAGCGTGCCTTCATGCGCGCGCATCATGTCGTGAACCCCGGCACAGCGCGCGGCCGGATCGCCCCCGATCCCGTGATGATCGGCCAGCAGATCGATGTAATCGGCCATTCCCGCACAGGCCGCCACCTGCGCGTGATCGGGCCCCGCGGGCGTGAACTTCTTGTATAGCGAGCCTTCGTTGAAGAAATGCCCCTGGTTCGGCAACGCCCTAGCGAGTTCGCGGCGGATCACCATGAGCCCCTGGTGCGGCCCGAAAGTCTTGTAGGCGGAGAAGAGGTAGATATCCGGCCCCATCTCGCCCACGTTGCAGAAACCGTGTGGCGCATAGCTCACCCCGTCGACACAGACGAACGCACCCGCCGCATGGGCCAACGCGGTGATCTCCACGACCGGATTGACCTCGCCCACCACGTTCGAGCAATGCGGAAAGCAGACAAGCCGCACCTTCTCGTCGAGGAGCTTCTCCAGGTCGTCGGTGTCGAGATGTCCCGTCTCGGGGTCGATCTTCCACTCGCGCAACTCGAACCCCTCGTCCGCCAGGCGCCGCCACGGCCCGCTATTGGCCTCGTGGTCCTGGTTGGTGACGATGATCGCGTCGCCGGGCTCCATCCACTGCGCGAAGGCGCGCGCCAGAACGTAGGTATTGGCCGTGGTCGATGGCCCGAAGCTCAGCTCGTCCTCCTCCATGCCCAGCATCGCCGAGAGCCGCGTGCGCGCCTCGTCCATCTCCTCCCCCGCAAGGCGGCTCGCCTCGTAGGGCGCGTAGGGCTGCACTTTTCGCTCGCGATAGAACCGCGTCAGCCGGTCGATGACCGGGGCGCAGGTGAACGACCCGCCCGCATTCTCGAAGAATGCCTGCCCCTGCAACGACGGCTCCGCGAAGGCAGGAAACTGCGCGCGGACGAAATCGACATCGAGTGTGCGGTTCATGAGATCTCCCCTTCTGCATTCGTCGGCACAAGACATGAAAGACCCCCGGCACGCAAGCACCGGGGGTCTCGATCGTCGCGATGTGACGCGCCTAGCTGATCTTGTTTCGCTCCGACTGGAGCCCGCGGAAGATGGCCCAACACATGACGAGCAGCACCACCGTGAACGGCAACCCTGTCGAGATCACCGCCGACTGGAGCGAGGCCAGGCCTCCTCCCACCAGAAGCACGATGGCAACCGCGCCCTCGAACACGCACCAGAAGACCCGCTGCGCCACCGGCGCGTCGACCTTGCCGCCCGCCGTGATCGTGTCGATCACAAGACTGCCCGAGTCCGAAGACGTGACGAAGAACACCACGACGAGAATGATCCCGATGGTCGAGGTGATCGTGGCAAGCGGAAGCTGTTCGAGCATGTAGAACAGCTTGAGCTCCAGCGCCGCATCCTTGGCCGCGGTGTAACCGTCGGCCACCACCTGATTGATCGCGGTACCGCCGAAGACGCTCATCCAGAGCACGCAGACGAGGCTGGGGATCAGCAGCACGCAGATCAGGAATTCACGCACGCTGCGGCCCCGGCTCACGCGGGCGATGAACATGCCCACGAAGGGCGACCAGCTGATCCACCACGCCCAGTAGAACGCCGTCCAGCCCTGCATGAAGTTCGTGTCCTCGCGCCCGAACGGATTGCTGAGCGGTATGAGGTTCTGCAGATAGGCCCAGAGGCTGTCGGCAAAGAAGGTCAGCAGGAAGATCGGCCCGCCCACGAAGAGCGTGAAGAGAAGCAGCAGCGCGGCAAGCCCCATGTTGATCTCCGACAGGACTTTCACGCCGCCGTCGAGGCCCCGTACGACCGAGATCAGCGCGATGGCGGTGATCCCCGAGATAAGGAGCACCAGGAGCGTGCTGGAATCCTCGACCCCCGACTCCTCGGTATTGTTATAGGCGATCCCGAGAAGCGTCCGCGTCCCCTCCGTCGCATCGCCCGAGCCGAAGAGGAACGTGAGACCCGATGCCGCCTGCTCCGCGCCGAACCCCAGCGAGGTGGCCAGACCGAAAAGCGTGGCGAAAACGGCCAGCGTGTCGATGACATGCCCGACCCAGCCCCAGACGGCATCGCCGAAGATCGGATAGAAGGCGCTGCGCAGCGTCAGAGGCAGCCCCTTGTTGTAGCTGAAAAGCGCCAGCGCCAAGGCCACCACGGCATAGATCGCCCACGGATGCAGACCCCAGTGAAAGATCGTCGCCGCCATGCCGAGCCGCGTCGCCGCCGCCTCGTCACCGGCGGCCGCACCAAGCGGCGCCCAATCCGTGCGCACACCGTCCTCGATCGACGTTCCGCCGAGCGAGCTTGAGAAATGGCTCATCGGTTCGGACACGCCGAAGAACATCAGGCCGATCCCCATCCCGGCCGCGAAGAGCATCGCGAACCATCCGATATAGCTGTAGTCGGGTGTGGCCTCCGCCCCGCCCAACCGGATCGAGCCGAACGGGCTGACGATCAGGAAGAGGCAGAACAGCACGAAGACATTCGCTGCGCTCAGGAAAAACCAGTCGAACCCCTTGGTCACGGCATCGAAAAGCCATTTGAAGACCGATTCGGCCTGCTCTGGCAGAGCGAGCGCGTAGAAGACGAAGAGAACGATCGACAATCCCGAGATGAAGAAGACCGGGTTGTGAATATCGAGCCCGAAGGGCGAGACGTTGTCCTGCCCGACCTCGTAATCCGTATCGATGACATCCGAGGCGCCTTCCGGCTCCGGTATCCCTTGGTTTGTGGTTTCATCGGCCATGTTCGGCCTCCTTTTTGTCCATGTCCCTGTGAATGCGGATCGCGCTCGCGGCGATCACACTTGCCCCCTGACGACCATCACCGAGCATTTCGCGTGCTCCGCGATCTTGCCGCCGTTGGATGGCCAGACGTAATCGAGGATGTTGGGCATGTGGCTCGCCATGACGACCAGGTCAGCCCCGGTATCCCCGACCGCCTTGAGAAGTACGTCGTCGACATCGGAGCGTGGATCGTGGCTCAGCAGCATCTTCGCACTTGCCGTGATATCGCCGTCCCGCGCTTGCTCTTGCGCGAAGGCGTCGAGCTTCGACTGGTATTCCTTCGGGTTATGCGCCGTCTGGCTCGGCGTGGTCGTGGTCACGCCCACGTAGACGATCTCGGCGCCATAGTGGCGCGCGAGGTCCCGGGCACAGTTCAGCGCCTTGCCCAGGTCTTCCTTATGCGCCAGGTCCACCGGCACCATGATTTTCTTGAACACCTGATCCCTCCTTCTTGTGATCGCTCTTTCGTCCGAACAGGAGCGATCTGTTTTGGTCACCACCGAACGGATCGCATGGCTTGGCACTTGGCAAACTAGCACGGAATTCACCGAAAGCACGCCAACCCCGTCCGGAAACGCGCCGTTTGCGACATTTCCCTGTCGGTTTCAACCGATCTGTTCCGATCCGTTCCGGATCCTGCGCTGCGAAACGGCCCCGCGCACCCGGCGAAACGCATGAAAAAAGGCGCCGCATTCGCGGCGCCTTTCGGGATTTTCAGGGATGATGCGGCTTACTCGTCGGCATCGAGGGAAAGCGCCACGAACCGCGGTTCGCCTGCCCGGCGCACCAACAGGAGGAGCGACTTGCGACCGGCCTCTCTCGCCTCCTCGATCCGCGTTTCCAGATCGCTGAGCGACATGAGCTTCTGCTGCCCGGCCTCAGTCACGAGATCGCCCGCGCGCATGCCCTTCTCGTGGGCCTCGGCCAACGGATCGACATCCTTCACGACGAGGCCCGTGGCGTCATCATCAAGCTCAAGCTGCTCGCGCAGCTCGTCGGTGACGGGGCTGAGGGTCATTCCCAGCACCTCGCCCTCCACGGCTTCGCCATCGACACCACCGCCGGGCTGCGCCGCGGGCACGGCACCTTCGGCTTCCTCGCGGCGGCCAAGCGTCACCTTGAGCGTCTCGGTCCCGTCATTGCGGAACACCACGATCCGCACGGTCTTGCCAACCTCGGCGTTGCCCACGCGGCGCACAAGCTCGCGCGTGTCGGCGACATCTTCGCCGTCGAAGGACAGGATCACGTCGCCCGCTTCCATGCCGGCTTCACGCGCCGGGCCTTCGGGCACGTCGGTCACCAGCGCACCGCGCGCCTCGTCGAGGCCGATCGCCTCGGCCACGTCGTCCGACACGTCCTGAATGTGGACGCCGAGCCAGCCGCGCCGCGTCTCGCCGTATTCCTTGAGCTGGTTCACGACGCGGGTGACCACGTTCGACGCCATCGAGAAGCCGATGCCGATCGAGCCGCCGTTGGGCGACAGGATCGCGGTGTTCACGCCCACGACCTCGCCATCCATGTTGAAGAGCGGACCGCCGGAGTTGCCCCGGTTGATCGCCGCGTCCGTCTGGATGTAGTCGTCATAGGTGCCACTCAGCGCGCGGTTCCGCGCCGACACGATACCGGCGCTCGCCGAGAAGCCCTGGCCCAGCGGGTTGCCCATCGCCATGACCCAGTCGCCCACGCGGGCACCGTCGCTGTCACCGAAGCTGACGAAGGGCAGCGGCTCATCCGGCTCGACCTTGAGAAGGGCGATGTCGGTCTTGGGGTCGGTGCCGATGACTTCCGCCTCGAGCTCACCGCCCTCGTAGAATTCGATGATGATCTCGTCTGCGCGTTCGATCACGTGATTGTTGGTGACGATGTAGCCATCTTCGCTGATCACGAAGCCCGAGCCCAGCGCCGAAGTGCGGCGCGGACGGTCCTGGTTGCCGCCCCGGTCACGAAACTCGCGGAAGAAATCCTCGAAGGGCGACCCTTCGGGTACCATCGGCATCGTGTCACTGTTGGCGGCGACGACTGTCGAGGTCGTGATGTTGACCACCGCCGGGCTGACCTGCTCGGCCAGATCGGCGAAACTCTCGGGGCGGGCTTGCGCCGCGATGGCCTGCGCCATCACGAGGGCCAGCGCCACAAGGCCCAGCCACAATGCCCTGAGCGGGTTCGTGGCCTCTTGTTGTGCGGGTAAGGCAATTGCTCTCACGCGTCTCTCCTCTCGGGTTTAGATGTCGCTGCAGCGGCGCGAAACATCCGGCACGCCTCCTGCGTCTGACGACAATGTAGGGTCGGATCGCGCAGACGCAAAGGATGCAACGCCCGGTCACGCGTGTGTGAAGCCTGTGTCACCGACGCCGGTCACATCCCGAGCGTCTTGGCCATCCACACGAGGACGAGACCAAGCGCCATCGCCACGACCCCAACGATGCGCCGTGTCTCGACCGGCATCTGCCTCAGCGCCACGAGCAGTTGTTCCACAAGCGAAGGGGCCAGCGCATAGACCAGCCCCTCCACCACCAAGACCAGCCCGAGGGCCAGAAGTGTCGTCTCGATCATTGCGCCGTTTCATCCTCCGCGCCGGCATCCTCCGTCGCGGCGGTATCGCCGGTGGTTTCGGCCTCCGTCTCGGGTTCCTGCACCTCCTCGATCGCCTGTTCCTCCGCCTCGGTGGTCACGGCGGTCGATTCGGCCGCGGGCGCGGTGGGGATCGCCTCCGCCGCGGCGGAACCGCTCGCGCCGGTCGGGTCGGGATTGCGCAGGTAGTCGAAGAACTCGCTGTCCGGCGACATGACCATGCTCGAATTCTCGCCCCTCAGCGCCTTGCGATAGGCGTTGAGCGAGCGGTAGAACTCGAAGAACTCCTCGTCCGCACCGAAAGCCTCGGCAAAGACGGAGTTGCGCCGCGCATCGGCCTCGCCTCGGATGATCTCGGCCTGGCGGCGCGCATCCGACACGATTTCCACCTGTGTCCGGTCGGCCTGCGCGCGCACGCGCTGTGCCGCCTCGTTACCGCGCGCCACCTCGTCAGCCGCCTCGCGCTCACGCTCGGCACGCATCCTGGCAAAGGTGGCATCGAGGTTCTCGCGTGGCAGGTCGGTCTTCTTCAGCCGCACGTCGATGATCTCGACACCAAGCTCCTCGGCCTCCTCGATGGCCGCGTTGCGAATGCGCAGCATGAGCGTCGCGCGATCGGTGCTCAGGATGTCGTTCGAACTGACGGACCCCAGAACCTCCCGCGTCTGCGAGCGCAGGATGGAATCGAGCCGGCTTTCGGCGACGGGGATACCGCCCGCACCGACCGCCTGGCGGAACTGCTCGACATCGACGATGCGGTAGCGCGCGAAGGCGTCGACCACCAGCCGCCGGTCATCCAGCGGCGTGACCTCGAGCGGGTCGATATCCCGGCTCAGGATCCGGTCGTCATAGCGCACCACGTTCTGAACGATCGGGATCTTGAAACCAAGTCCCGGCTCTTCCTTCACGCCGACGACCTTGCCGAATTGCAGGACAAGGGCATTCTCCCGCTCATCCACGATGAAGATCGACGACAGAAGCCCCACGATGGCGACGAAGACGACGGCGATCAGTATCGTTGTCTTTTTCATCTCACTGCTCTCCCGTCCGGCGCAATTCGTTCAGCGGAAGATAGGGCACGACACCGCCCTCCCCGCCCGTCTGTTCATCGAGGATGATCTTGTCGAGATCGCCCAGGACATCTTCCATGGCCTCCAGGTAAAGACGCTTGCGCGTCACCCGCGGCGCTTTCTGATACTCGCTCAGGACGGCGGTAAAGCGGCTTGCCTCACCCTCGGCCTCGTTCACCACCTGCGCACGATACCCCTCGGCCTCCTCGAGCGTCTGGGCGGCCTCGCCCCGTGCCTCGGCCAGGACGCGCGCGGCATAGGCATCGGCCTCCTTCTCGAGACGGTCACGCTGCTGCTCGGCAGCCTGCACGTCACGGAAGGCGTCGATCACCTGCTGCGGCGGGTCGGCCTTGTCGAAGTTCACCCGCACGATGTTGACGCCGCTGTCATAGCTGTCGAGCGTGTTCTGGATCAGGTCCTCCAGCCGGTCGGCGATCGGGCCACGATCCCGGTTCAGAATGGGCGAAAGCTCGGATTGAGCGATGATCTCGCGCATGGCCGATTCGCTCACCGCGCGGATCGTCGAGCGCGGATCACGCAGGTTGAACAGGTATTTCGCAGGATCGTTGATGTTCCAGACGACCTGGAAGTCGATGTCGACGATGTTCTCGTCGCCGGTCAGCATGAGGCCCGCTTCGCTGCCACGGCCGCCAACACCGATATCCTCGTTCTGCTCTCGCGAGACGGTGATCACCTCCGCCGTGATGAGCGGCCAAGGCGCGAAGTTGAGCCCGGGCCCTGTCGTCTGGCTGTATTCGCCGAGGAAAAGTTCGACGCCGCGCTCTTCGGGCTTCACGGTGTAGACGCTCGCGAAAAGCCACAGGCCAAGGATGATGAGCAGCCCCAGGATGACCGTCCCGCGTGTGACACCCGGCCCACCGGAGCCGCCGGTTCCACGGCCGCTGCCGTTTCCACCCTTGCCGCCCATGAGCACGCGAAGCTGATCCTGCCCCTTGCGCATCAGTTCGTCGATCTCGGGCAATCCGCCCTCGGGGGGTCGGCGTCCTCCCCGGTTGCCGCCGTTATTGCCCGGTCCGTTGCCGTTGCCGCGGTCTCCACCGCCGCCACCGCCCGAACCGCCGCCGCCCCAAGGGCCGCCTGAGTGTCCAGCCATCGCTTATTTTCCTCTTGTCCGTCTTACCGGGTCCCATCCCCAGCTTAGTGTCATACCTGTAGGCGAATGCCCAGATTTCAAGCGTCCTGTCTCGGTTCGCGCATCGTGACAAGCTCTTCGGTCATCGTCGGATGCACCGCGCATGTGCGGTCGAATTCCTCTTTCGTCGCGCCGTTCTTGATCGCAATCCCGACAAGCTGGATCATTTCGCCCGCCTCCGGTGCGACAATGTGGCATCCGACGATCCTGCGCGTCTTCTTCGAAACGACAAGCTTCATCAGCACCTTCTCGTCCTGCCCGGCGAAGCTCTGGCGCATCGGCTTGAAGGATGTGGCATACACCTCGATCTCGCCCGCTTCGCGCGCCTCCTCCTCGGTCAGGCCGATGGTGCCCATCTCGGGCTGCGTGAAGATCGCGGTGGGGATGAGTTTGTGATCGACGGGTGTCGGACGGCCGTTGAAGACGGTCTCGACAAATGCCATTCCCTCGCGGATCGCGACGGGGGTGAGGTTCACCCGGTCCGTCACGTCGCCGATGGCATAGATCGACGGAACCGCCGTCTGGCTGTAATCATCCACCACGATCTCGCCCCTGTCCCCAAGCTCGACCCCGGTATCCTCGAGCCCAAGGGCACCGGTGTTGGGCTTGCGCCCCGTCGCGAAGAGGACTTGCTCGAACTCTCGTGTCTCGCCATCTCTGCAGGTCACGCGATATCCGCCCTCGATGGGCGTCATTTCCGAGATATCTGCACCAAGCTCGAGATTGACCCCCGAGGCCCTCATACCCTCCGCGACGAGGTTGCGCGCCTCGTCGTCGAAGCCCCGCAGGACCTGCGTCTCGCGATGGTAATACTGCGTCACATGAACACCCAGGCCATTGAGAATGCAGGCGAATTCGCAGGCGATATAGCCGCCCCCGATGATCAGCATCGTGCGCGGCAGGGTCTCGAGATGGAAGATGTCGTTGCTGGTCAACCCATGCTCCGCCCCCGGCAGGTCCGGCTTGACCGGGTGGCCGCCGACAGCGATCAGGATATGTTTCGCCGTTTTCTCCCCGCCCGACGCAAGGCGCACCGTGTGCGCGTCCTTGACGGTGGCCCGTGTATCGAAGGTCTCGACCCCGTTGCTGCTCAGGATATTGCGATAGATGCCCTCGAGCCGGTCGAGCTCCGCATGCAGCTTCCCGCGGAAAGCCGTCCAGTCGAAGCCGCCCGCGTGCACGGTCCAGCCGTATTCCTGCGCCTCGCGCATCATCTGCGGATAGCTGCTGGCATAGACCATGAGCTTCTTGGGCACGCAGCCCCGGATCACGCAGGTTCCGCCGTAGCGGTCTTCCTCGGCAAGGGCCACCTTCGCCCCGGCCTGCGCCGCGACCCGCGCGGCCCGCACGCCGCCCGATCCGCCACCGATGACAAAGAGGTCATAATCGAAAGTCATGAGAAAACCTGTGCGTCGTTGGGTTGGTCCGGAAGGCCCGGCCTCTTTGCCGCGATGGCGTCGCGGATCGCCGCCACCTGCGCGTCACCGAAAACACTACGTGACACCACCGCATAGTGCTCCTTCGCATCACCCGGCTTGCGAACCGCGATGATCGCGGCGCGCTTTTCGGGCGGGGCCGAGAACCATGTAATATCGTTCCAGCCGATGCGCATCCGGCTGAAGATGTAGTTCAGCGTGATCCCCTGCTCGTCGATCTCGCCCAGCGGCGAGCGGCGGATCTGCGCCAGCGCTATGAACATCGCCCATATCGCACAGACCACGCCCCATACCAACAGTCCGACCGATTCTTCGACCCGCGCGTCGCGCAGGCTCCAGACGGCCACGCCGGCGACGGTCACCAGCACCGCCAGGCTAGCCATCACTTGTTTTCGCGACCGCCGCAGAATCATGGTCAGTCCGCCAGATCGCGAAAGAGGTTCTCGCTCTCGACGAAATCGAGCCGGTCGGTCTCGACCGTGCCCTCGTTGATGTCGCGAAGCTCGACCCGGCCGTCGCCGTAGCCGATGGACACCACGTCGCAGATGTCGATGAAAAGCCCGTTCTCCACCACGCCCGGCACCTGGTTGAGCACCATGGACAACTGCCGCGGGTTGCCGATCCGGCCAAGGTGCAGGTCGAGGATATGGTTGCCCTCGTCCGTGACGTAAGGATGATCGCCCGACATCCTGAGGCTCACGTCGCGGCCCAGAACGTCCATCGAGACCAGCATCTCCTCGACAAGCGCACGGGTGGTCTGCCAGCCGAAGGGGATGACCTCGATCGGCAGGGGAAAGGCGCCCAGCGTCTCGACCTCCTTGCCGACGTCGGCGATCACGATCATCTGGTCGCTGGCCGTCGCCACGATCTTCTCCTGCAAGAGCGCCCCACCGCCGCCCTTGATCAGGTTGAGCTCGCCATCGAACTCGTCCGCCCCGTCGATCGTGACGTCGAGCCACTTCGCCTCGTCGAGGCTGATGACCTCGATGCCCACCTCGCGGGCAAGGTCCGCCGTGCGCGTGGACGTGGGCACCCCCTTGATCCGCAGCCCGTCCTCGCGAACCAGCTCACCCAGGCACCGCACCATCCAGGCCGCGGTGCTGCCGGTGCCAAGCCCGACCTTCATGCCGTCCTCGACATAGTCCACCGCCTTCTTGGCGGCGACGAATTTCGCCTTGTCGATGGGCGACAGTTCTCCGGACATCAAAGCGACTCCCCCTTGGGTATTCGGGGGCGTTATAGGCCAGCGAACGCATCCGCGCGAGGGGGCAATTGCCCGAATCCTTTCCCGTCCCGGCAAAGAGCCGGTCTCGCCACCTCAGGGCAGCGCACCGCCCAAGGCGACAAGCGGCAATGAAAGCACGATCAGGAGACAGAATATACTTGCATCGACACGCATCGCGGCTCTCCATCCTCGGGTCGCCCCACCCTGCACAGCCAGTCTTGAGGAAGGGTTAAGCACCGCTCACTTCGCGGTCGCCCAGTTCATCTGTCCCGAAGTCTCGACAGCCTCCGGCTTCACCGCTCTCAACCGTTCGAGCGCACTTATCGGGGCCTCGCCCGCCGCGATCATGAGCTTGAGGACGATCATGCCCGACCGCCCGCATCCGCCCTTGCAATGCACGAGCACCCGGCCGCCGCCGCCCAGCGCCTTGAGCGCGGCGCGCGCCGCGCCGGGCCAGGCCTTCAGCACCGCGCCCTCTGGTACCCCGTAATCCTCGATCGGCAAGTGGATCCAGCGCGCGCCCATCCCCACGAATCGATGGCCCAGGTCGGGATGCCCGAGGCTCACCATCTCGGGATCGGTGGTGAGCGTCATCACGATCGCGGGCTTCCAGTCGCGGACATGCGCCATGTCGTCCTCGAAGCTCTGTGCGCCGCGGCCGGGAAACGGCGCCAGCGCGACGATCCCGCCGGCCACCGGAACCGCGTGGATCACGAACGACACGACAGGCGCCCCTTACAGCCTGTCGGCGCCGAACGTGTCGCATTGCGTCACGTCGCCGCTTTCGTATCCACGCCGGAACCAGCCCGCGCGCTGTTGCGATGTGCCATGGGTGAAGGTATGCGGCTGCGGCACCTGCCCGGCCCGGCGCTGGAGATAGTCGTCGCCGATCCGGCGCGCGGCGTTCAGCGCCTCCTCGATGTCGCCCGGCTCCAGCAGGCCCTCGACCGACGCCGCCCACACCCCGCTGAGGCAATCGGCCTGAAGTTCGAGACGCACGGTGAGCGCGTTGGCCTCCCGTTCGCCCGCGCCCTGCCGCAGCCGGTTGACCTCGGGCAGGATGCCGAGTTCGTTCTGCACGTGATGCGCCACCTCGTGCGCGATCACGTAGGCGGCGGCGAAATCGCCCCCGGCGCCCAGCCTCTCGGCAAGCGTGGCGAAGAACGCCGTGTCGAGATACGCCTTGCGATCCGCCGGACAATAGAACGGCCCCGTCGCACCCGACGCCCCGCCGCAGGGGCTTTGGGTCACGCCCGCGAACAGGACGAGGACCGGCGCGCGGTAGTCGCGCCCGAGCTGGCGGTCGAAAATATCGGCCCAGACATCCTCCGTCGTGGCCAGCACCCGCGAGGTGAACTCGCCCGCCCGCTTCTCGGCTGGCGAAAGCTCGCGCGGCGCGCTCGCCTCGCGCGGCGCAACCTGATCCTGCAGGAGCGGCGTGACATCGATCCCCGCGAAATATCCGATGGCGAGCACGACCAATAGGCCGACACCGCCGAGACCTGCTTTCGCGCCCCGCCCGCGTCCGCGCCGGTCCTCGATGTTCCGGCTTCCCCGGACCCGTCTCAACCGCATGTCATTTCCCCCGACCGCAGGCCGCACCCACAATCCGCACTATACGACCGCAATCGACAATGACAAACCGCGCTGCTGCCGGTGGCGGACGGAGCCGCGAAATTCTCTGGCTGCCGAGCCACAAACCCGTAAGATCACCCCACCCGACCGGAGCGAATGATGAGCGACAACAAGACCGACCAGGCGCAGCAGCGCACCGAGAAGGCCGAAGAACGCACCGAGAAGGCCGAGAAACGCACCGACTGGGCCGAGGACCGGACCATCATGGCCAACGAGCGGACCTTCAACTCGTGGATGGGCACGGGCCTCGGGGCCGTGGGCGTGGCCATCGGTCTCAAGGCGGTCTTCGGCGATTTCGACCCCACCTGGGCGGCCAAGCTCGTGGCAAGCACCTTCTTACTCACCGCCCTTCTCATCTTCTGGTTCGCGCGGAGTCAGGCGCTCAAGACGCTCGACCGTCTCAACGGGTATGACAGCGAACCCATGCCCACCAAGAACTTCTCGCTCATTACCCTGGTGATGGGCGTGGCCACGCTGGCGACAGGCGCCGTGCTCTGGATGCTCTGACCGGCCGGCCCCCATGGACCCCGGCGACACCAGCGCGTAACCTCGCGCCAGATCGAATCCCCGAAGCGGACCCCAGGATGCAAGACAGCGACACGGGCGCCTACCAGGTTCTCGCCCGAAAATACCGGCCCGAGACCTTCGCCGACCTCGTCGGTCAGGACGCGATGGTGCGCACGCTCAAGAACGCGTTTCAGGCCGACCGCATCGCGCAGGCCTTCATCATGACCGGCATCCGCGGCACAGGAAAGACAACGACGGCACGCATCATCGCCAAGGGGATGAATTGCATCGGCCCCGATGGCAACGGCGGCCCGACGACCGAACCCTGCGGGCAGTGCGAGCATTGCGTGGCCATCATGGAGGGCCGTCACGTCGACGTGCTCGAGATTGACGCCGCCTCGCGCACCGGCGTTGGCGACATCCGCGAGATCATCGACTCCGTGGCCTATCGCGCGGCCTCGGCCCGCTACAAGATCTACATCATCGACGAGGTGCACATGCTCAGCACCTCGGCCTTCAACGCGCTCCTCAAGACGCTCGAGGAGCCGCCGGCGCATGTGAAATTCATCTTCGCGACGACCGAGATCCGCAAGGTGCCGGTGACCGTGCTCTCGCGTTGCCAGCGCTTCGACCTGCGCCGGATCGAGCCCGAGGTGATGATCGGTCTCCTGCGCCGCATCGCCGATGCCGAGGGTGCCCAGATCGCCGAGGACGCGCTCGCACTCATCACCCGCGCCGCCGAGGGCTCCGCGCGCGACGCCACCTCGCTCCTCGACCAGGCCATCTCGCATGGCGCGGGCGAAACAACGGCCGAGCAGGTGCGCGCCATGCTGGGCCTTGCGGACCGTGGCCGCGTGCTCGACCTTTTCGACCTGATCCTCAAGGGCGACGCCGCGGGTGCGCTGACCGAGATCGGCACGCAATACGCCGACGGTGCCGACCCGCTGGCCGTGTTGCGCGACCTCGCCGAGGTGACGCACTGGGTCTCGGTCGTGCAGATCACGCCCGACGCCGCCGACGATCCGACCATCGGCCCCGACGAGCGCGCGCGCGGCCAGGCCATGGCCGAGGCGCTTCCGATGCGCGTCCTGACCCGTATGTGGCAGATGCTCCTCAAGGCGCTCGACGAGGTCTCGCAGGCCCCGAACGCGATGATGGCGGCCGAGATGGCGATCATCCGCCTCACCCACGTGGCCGACCTGCCCAGCCCCGAGGATCTTCTGCGCAAGCTGCGCGACACGCCCGCCCCCGCGCCCGCACCCGCTTCGCCGCCCTCCGGCGGCGGCGCACCCCCGGCCTCGCACAACGGCTCGACCGATGCCAGATCGGCGCCACCGCCGCCGCGGACGAGCGAGCCGACCGGCGCGCCCAGCGCCTCCGCAGCACCCGCCCCGGCCCAGGCCGCCGAACAGGCCCTCGCGCGTTACCCGACCTTCGAGCACGTGGTCGAACTCGTGCGCGCCAACCGCGATGCCAAGCTCCTGATCGAGATCGAGACGACCCTGCGCCTCGCCGCCTATCGCCCGGGCCGCATCGAATTCGTCCCCACCGACGCGGCCCCGCGCGACCTGGCACAGCGGCTCGGCTCCGCGCTGCAACGCTGGACCGGCAACCGCTGGGCGGTCACGGTCGTGAATTCCGGCGGGGGCGAGACCATCGCCGAGCGCCGAGATGCCGCCGAACGCGCGCTGCGCGAAGAGGCGGGCCGGCACGAGCTCGTCCAGGCGGTGCTTCAGAGTTTTCCCGACGCGAAGATCATCCAGATCCGGACCCCTGACGACATGGCGCAGGAGGCCCGGGCCGAAGCCCTCCCCGAGGTCGAGGACGAATGGGACCCGTTCGAGGACGGCTGATCCCCCCGGTCCAGATTTTTCTTGCCACCACCGGTTGACCCACGCAATCTGAGGGCAATGAGAAACCTTCCAAGGGACCACGGGACATGAGTTTGACCACCGAACAGCAGATGCTCGTCGAGCAGCGCCTCTCCAACGAGAAGAAATCCGTGGGCGTCGCCTACCTCCTGTGGTTCTTCTTCGGCGGCCTCGGGGTGCACCGCTTCTACATGGGCCTCACCGGAAGCGCGATCGCCATGCTGCTGATGACGGTCTTCGGCTTCCTGCTCCTTGTCGTCTACGGTCTTGGCCTGCTGCTTCTCATTCCCGTGATGATCTGGCTTCTTGTCGATGCCTTCCGCATCCCCGGTCTCGTCGAACGCGACGCCAAGGCGCGCCGCGCCATCATCGCCGGTGAACTCGGGCTCGTCTCCGCGCCCGCCACGCCCCCGGCAATGACCTGAGCACCCTTGTCCCGCGCCTTCCGCACCCGTATCTAGGTCGTGACACCGAACAACGGGAGAGCAGACATGTTCAAGGGACTGGGGCAGATGGGCGACATGGCCAAGATGATGAAGGCCGCCCAGGAAATGCAGCAGAAGATGGCCGATCTCCAGGAGGAGATGCATAACCTGACGGTCACCGGCGAAAGCGGCGCGGGGCTGGTCAAGGCGACGGCCACCTACAAGGGCGAGTTGAAAGCGCTCGACATCGACCCGTCGATCTTCAACGCCGACGAGAAGGAGGTCGTCGAGGACCTGATCCTCGCCGCCATCAAGGATGCACAGGGCAAGGCCTCCGACAAGGCGCAGGAGGAGGTCGGCAAGCTGACCGAGGGGATGGGCCTGCCCAAGGACATGAAACTTCCCTTCTGACCAAATCCCGCGTCACTTCTTCTTGCGAAAAATATCCCGGGGGCGTGGGGGCTGGCCCCCACTCCCGCCGCCGAAGCCGGGGCACCCGAATGACTTCCACCCGCGACATCGACGCCCTCATCGACATGATGGCCAAGCTTCCCGGCCTCGGCCCGCGGTCCGCACGGCGCGCGGTCCTGCATCTCATCGCCAAGCGCGAACTGAAACTGACGCCGCTGGCCGACCTCATGCAGATCGTCGCCGCCACGGCCCGCGAATGCGCCCGCTGCGGCAATGTCGGCACGACCGAGATCTGCGACATCTGCGCCTCCGAGAAACGCGCCAACGGTCAGCTCTGCGTGGTGGAGGACGTGGCGGACCTATGGGCGATGGAGCGCGCGGGTGCGTTCAAGGGGCGCTACCACGTGCTGGGCGGCACGCTCTCGGCCCTTGATCAGGTCGGCCCGGACGAGCTGCGCATTCCCTCGCTGGTCGCGCGCATCCCCGAGGAGAACATCACCGAGATCATCCTCGCGCTCAATGCCACGGTCGATGGCCAGACGACGGCCCACTATATCGCCGACCAGGTCGAGGACCGCGTGACGCTCACCTCGCTTGCCAAGGGCGTGCCCATCGGCGGCGAACTGGATTATCTCGACGACGGCACGATCACCGCCGCCCTCTCCGCACGCAAGACATTCTGAGGCAGGGTATGACAGGGCGCATCCTCGCCGCGGCCGCAATCTATTTCGCCACCATCTTCATCGCGGGCTTCGGGTTGGGCACGGTCCGCGTCCTCATGCTGGAGCCCGCGCTTGGCCCTTGGCCGCGGTGGCACTGGAACTGCCGATCATGCTGGCGCTCTCGTGGATGGTGGCGGAGCGCATCGCGCGCTCGCGCTTTCGCCTCTCCTCAGCCTCGGCGCGTTTTGCGATGGGCGCAGCGGCGCTCGCCCTGCTCCTCTGTGCAGAGACCGCGCTGGCAATTCTCGCCTTCGAACAGTCCCTCAGCGCCCTCCTGTCGAGCCTCACCACGACGCCGGGACTGCTGGGCCTTGCCGGTCAGGTCGCCTTTGCCCTCATCCCCTGGCTGCAGGGCCACACGCGCGGCGCTTGACGCGGAAGAAAATGCACGAACCCTTTGCAGTCCGGCCTCGCGGTCAGAGCACCACCACGTCCAGTGGCGGAAACCCGTTGAATCCCACCGAGGAATAGCTGCTCGTGTAGGCGCCGCAATGGCGGATCACGACGCGGTCGCCGGCCCGCAGGTCCAGCGGAAGCATCACCGGACGCTGCTCGTAGAGAATATCGGCACTGTCGCAGGAAGGACCGGCCAGGATACACGCTCCCATCTCGCCGCCGCGGCCCGGCGTGTCAATACGGTAGCGTATGGCCTCACCCATCGTCTCCGCCAGCCCCGAGAACATGCCAATGTCGAGATAAACCCAACGATGCAGGTCGTCCGCTGACTTGCGCGAGACAAGCAGCACCTCGGCCACGATATGTCCCGCCTCGGCCACAAGGCCCCGTCCCGGCTCGGCCATCACGTAGGGCACCTCGCCGAACCGCTCGTCCACCTGCGCCATCACCTTCGCGGCATAGGATTCGGCCCCTTCCACCGCGCTTTCATAACTCGCTGGAAACCCGCCGCCGAGGTTCAGAACCCGCAGGTCGTGCCCGGCGGCGCGCGCGGCGTGCCAAAGTGTGGCCACCTGGTCGAGCACCGGCCCCCAGTACTCCGCCAGACGCGTCTGGCTGCCCACGTGGAAAGACAGGCCCGCAACCTGCACGCCCTCGGCGCGCGCATGTTCCATCAGCGCCGGCACCGCGCCATGCGCACAGCCGAACTTGCGGCTGAGCGGCCAGTCGGCGGCCGAATTCTCGACGATCACGCGAATATAAACCTCGGCGCCGGGCGCGTGATCGCGGATCTTGTCGATCTCGGCCTCGCTGTCCACCGCGAAAAGCGTGACGCCCGCGTCATGGGCAAAGGCGATGTCCGACGGCCGCTTCACGGTGTTCCCGAAGGAAATGTCGCGACCGCGCGCGCCCTGGCTCAGGCAAAGCTCGATCTCGCCCCGGCTTGCCGCGTCGAAGCGCGCGCCCTTCTGGACGAGGGTACGGATGATCTCGGGCGCCGGGTTCGCCTTGACCGCGTAGTGGATGCGCGCGCGTCCCAGGCCCCGCGCCAGGGCGTCGTATTGCGCGGCCACCTTGGCGCGGCTCACCACAAGCGTGGGTCGCTCGAAGCTCGAGGCCGCGATGAAATCGGCGACATCGTCGGATTGAACGGGATGGTCGGCGCAAAGCGCGCCGGGGATCATAGCGGTCATGGTCATCTCCAAAAGGAACCCCCCGGCTCATCGGGGGGGATCATCAGTCAGAGACGTTACCGTCGCTACGTAAACGCGGGTCCGAGGTCCTTGCCGGACCGGCCAGAGGCGCGTGCGTTGGCGTCTTCAGGCGCGCATTTATACTGCCGCCGGAAATACGCAAGATGGAATCTTGCAAGGGCCACGAAAAAACCCCGGCGATCGGACCGCCGGGGTTTCGGTGCAACATGGCGGCTCGCCCGAGGTCTCAGGACTTGTCGTCGTCCTCGTCCTCGTCGTCACCCTCGGGCAGGTTGAAGAAGCTCTCGGCGTCCGGCACGTCGTCCTTCTCGTCACTGTCATCCTTCGCGCTGGTCTCGCTCAGCGTGA
Organism: Roseovarius sp. SCSIO 43702; assembly: GCF_019599045.1. NCBI lineage: Bacteria > Pseudomonadati > Pseudomonadota > Alphaproteobacteria > Rhodobacterales > Roseobacteraceae > Roseovarius > Roseovarius sp. SCSIO 43702. The sequence continues at coordinate 1,248,013 of NZ_CP080623.1, read as the reverse complement.
AGGTCTCGAGCCCTTCGATCGCGGTCGGGATCTTCGGCTCGTCCTCCATCGCAAGGCTCTGCTCGGTCGACAGGAGCTTGCGACGCTCGTCATCGCTCATCGAGGCGCCTTCCTTGGCCTTTTTGGCAGCGGCCTTCTGGACCGCGGCATCCAGCTCGGACTGCTTGCACAGGCCAAGCGCCACGGGGTCGATCGGCTGGATGTTGGCGATGTTCCAGTGCGTGCGCTCGCGGATTGCCTGGATCGTGGGCTTGGTGGTGCCGACGAGCTTGGCGATCTGGCTATCGGCCAGCTCCGGGTGGAACTTCACCAGCCACAGGATCGACGCGGGGCGATCCTGCCGCTTCGAGAGGGGCGTGTAGCGCGGGCCGCGGCGCTTCTCCTCGCCCTCGGCGGCGGGATTGTGCTTGAGCTTCAGCTTGTGCTGCGGATCCTTCTCGGCCGCCTCGATCTCTTCCTGCGTGAGCTGGTTGTTCGCGATCGGGTCGAACCCTTTCACGCCCTGCGCCACGTCACCATCCGCGATGCCCTGAATCTCGAGCTCGTGCATGCCGGTGAAATCGGCAATCTGCTTGAAGCTGATCGTCGTGTTGTCCACCAGCCAGACGGCCGTGGCCTTCGCCATGAGCGGTTTTGCCATGTCTCGCGCCTCCTTCGCGCAAATCTGTCCCGTCGCCTGAAATGGCTGTCCCGGGGGCCGGGACGGTTTCCGTTGTCGGGGAACTCGCGCGCTATATAGTCAGGACCGGGAGGAAATGAAAGTGAAAATGATCCGCGCCGCGCTGCTCTGGTGTCTCTGCGCGACCGCCGCCTTCGCGGACGGGGATCGTGCGGGGGAATTCGACTACTACATTCTCTCGCTCAGCTGGTCGCCCACCTGGTGCGCCCTCGAAGGGGATGCGCGCGGCTCGCCACAATGCCGGGCCGGGGCGGATCACGGCTGGGTCCTGCACGGGCTCTGGCCGCAATACCATCGCGGCTGGCCCTCGCATTGCCCGACGGCCGAGCGTCCCCCCTCCCGTGCCATGACGGACGCGATGGCCGACATCATGGGCACCTCCGGTCTCGCCTGGTATCAATGGAAGAAACACGGCACCTGCTCGGGCCTTTCGGCGTCCGCCTATTACGCCCTTTCGCGCGATGCCTACGACCGCATCGCCCGCCCGCCCGTCTTCCGCAAGCTGACCGATCCCGTCCGACTGCCTGCGCGCGTGGTCGAAGAAGCGTTTCTCAAGGCCAATCCCGGTCTCACACGCGACATGATCACCGTGACCTGCCGCGCGGACCGCATCCAGGAGGTGCGCATCTGCCTTTCGCGCGATCTCGGTCCCGTCCCCTGCGGGCGCGACGCGATCATCGACTGCCGGATGACCGACGCGCTGATGGCGCCGATCCCCTGACCGCTCGCGCGGATCCGCCGCGCTTTATATGCGCCCCTCCGCTTCGAGGACTTTCCGGGCCACCCGGAAACACTCAAGCCCCTGCGGCACACCGCAATAGATCGCGATCACGTGACAGATCGCGCGGATTTCCTCGACGCTCACCCCGTTTGTGAGGGCGCCGCGGCAATGCGTCTCCCACTCGTGGAGCTTGCCCAACGCGCCCAGCATCGCGAGGTTCATCATCGAGCGGGTCTTGGGCGCAATCACCTCGTCACCCCAGCCGAAGCCCCAGCACCACGCGGTCATCGCCTCCTGGAACGGCCGGGTGAAATCATCCGCCTTGGCGAGGTTGGCCTCGACATACTCGGCCCCGAGCGTCGCCTTGCGCTGCTCGAGCCCTTTCCTGAACAGATCCTCGTCGAACACGCTCATGGCATTTCCTTTCAATCAGACATCTATGGGCCGCATAGCATGAAGATCGTCGGCGGTGACAAGGATCTTGTCATGATCGTGCAACGCCTCGCGCCAGGATTCGGGAATACCGGCGTAGCCCCAGAGCCGTCCCGCGACCTGGCCCACGATCGCACCCGCCGCCCGCGTCTCGCCGTCCAGCCGGGCGATGGCCTCCATCGCGTCCGGGAATGTATCGGCCTGTGCGAGCGCCCAGAACGCGGCATGCAACGTGCTTCTGAGCTCCTCCGAAACCGGCTCGGACGGCGCGTCGGGCCGCGGCATCAGGCCACGATCCCCGCTGGCCAGGACCTCGGCCAGGTTGGCCGCCGCAGCCTGCGACGGCCGGTCTGGATGCGTGAGCCGCGCCTGCAGCTGCGCCACGGCCATGGCGCTTTCGCGCATCGCGCCATAGGCCAGAACGACCGGAGCCACCCGCGCCACCGCCAGCGCCGCGTGGCGTCCCGCGCTGTCACCGGCGCCGTAGGGATTTCCCGTCGCCTCGAATGCCGCGAGCGCCGCGCCGGTTTCGGAGTCCGGGGTCGCGCGGCCGGCCGCGCCGGCAAGGTATCCGAAGTCGCGCCAGTTGATCAGGCGTTTCATGGCGTCCTCGGCGTCCCACCCGTTGGCCGATCGCAACATCTGCGCAATGCAGAAGGTCTGGGAGGTGACCGACGCCCACGGCGCGGGGGCGAGGGGCATCGTGCCATCCGGGGGACCGCTCCGGCCCGAAGCACGGGCCGCGATCCCTTCGCCCACCGCCAGCCCGACAAGCATGCCATGGGCCTGATCCTCGCTGAAGGGTTTCCGCATCATCCGCCCCGACCTCTCATACCCTGCGTCGCTGTGACCAGCCTATGCGCAGGTCTCGCCTGGCTCAATCACCGGGCGCCCGAGAGGTCATCGGCTCCGCTCGCCCGGAACCGTCCTCCTGAACGGGGTGCCTTGGGACCGCCGATCTCGGAGCACCGCCGGCAGCGATATGAATTTGCATGGCGGATCTCCGGCTGAACGGTTCTGAAAAGGGAGTAACAGGCGCTTCTCCCGAACACGTTGCCCCGGATGGATGACCGATGGTGCACTTTCGCACGATCTGACCAATCGCCATGCCCTCACGTGACGGTTCCGGGTCATCGCCGGGTCACGGCGGGGGCTCGGTGCAGGCATCTGACCGCCTGAGACAAATCACCGGACTTCAAGTCATCGAGAGTTCCATCATCCGCACGCACCAGCAGGCGGCACGAACAAGGGGGGCGCGGATCACACCCGTGCTCGTAAGCGCGTCCAACTCGCCGTCGACGTGGCGGCGGACCACAGGGGCCTGCGTCGCGCGATCCCTCTCTCGTCCGGCAAGGCCAGGATGAGGCGGCGGCGGAACCGCCCGCTGCACATCCGATGCCGGGCGATGTGGCGGTGAACCGCGGCTACGGCACCCGAGCCGTCCTCGACTTGTCACCGCGCGTGGCGGGCGGGCCACATCCCAAGCCAGCGCGACCGCAAGCTGCGACATGCCGCCGATCCCACGATCCACCGCCGGCGCAATCTTATGGAAAAGTCCTCCGACCCTCGCGCATCCCAACTAGATCGTGACCCGCTACGAAGACTCTGCACGCACCGACCTCGCCGCCGTGATCGTCGCCTCCGCACGGTGCTGGATGCGCCGGCTCCGCATCCAGTTGCGCGAACCCGTTCCCCGCAGGCGCGTGGATCCATCGTCGTTCACGGCCATTGGAGACAGCTCCCCGATGGTTCATCCTCTTCGCCACCGAGACCGTGGGGCGCAAGCCGTCGACCAACGGGCCACGAGGCGGATTGGCTCTCCGAGGTGACCGACTATCCGGAAAGAGAAAACTATCCATCCGAGTCCAGCCCATGCGCCTCTTACTGCGATAGATATTCGGGAGACCCGTGAAAGCCCCCGCAGCTTTCGCGACGGCGATTGGCGTTGCTCCCATGACCCGGGACGGGTTAAGGGAGGTCTCGCACCCTTCTCGTCATGGTGGCCAGGCCCTGTCGGCGCCCGTCTGCCGCAAGCCCTCCGTGAAGGAGACGTGTCTCCCCCGACCCGCCGCCTTCGCGGCGTAGAGCGCCGCGTCGGCATCCGCCATCATGCGCGCCACGTCCCGCTCGGGCCGCGCGTAGTCGCATGAAAGCGCCGATCCCGCGCTGGCCGAGATCCGACAGGTTCGGCCGCCGAACGCGATGGGCTCTTCGAGCCGGGCGATGATCCTGCTCGCGATATCGTGCACACGCTCGGCCTCGGTCAGCCGCGCGAGGATCAGCACGAATTCGTCACCGCCCGTGCGCACCAACGTATCGTCCGCGCGCGTCTGCTGGCGCATGATCCGCGCAACCTCGCGCAGGACGTGATCGCCTGCCGCGTGACCGTAGGTATCGTTCACCGCCTTGAAGTGATCGAGGTCGAGATGCACCATCGCGAAATCCTGCTCGGCCCCCGCCAGCTGGCCCAGCACGTGATCGAGCGCGCGGCGATTGCGAAGACCCGTGAGTCGATCCGTGAACGCTTGCTCCTCCGCCGCGATCTTCGCGCCCTGAAGCCGCAGGTTGAGCAGCCGCGACGCCTCCATCGCCGCCGCCTTCGCCTCGATCAGGTAGAGCATCTCGATCGTGAGGTCGGTCGCGGCGAAATCCCCGCTGGTGAGCGAGAAGTCCCGGATCGCCTCCACCACCGAGATCCCGAAGGACAGGTTCACCAACAGCCCGCCGCGCGGCTCCATCGCCCCCGTTTCGGGAATGGCCCACAGCACGCCCTTCACGTCGGTTCGTGGCGCCGCCCGCATCCGCAGGTGCAGCTTGCGCCCCGCAACCGCCCGCAGCTCGGCCATGGTGGCACCGGGTTTCGGCCGCCGCAGTTCGAATAGTTCGAGAAACCTGCTTCCGCGCGGGTCGCTCCCGCCGCAGAGCTTGCGCATCGTGGGCCCGGCATGGGCCACGTGCCCCGTGGCATCGACCAGCAGATGCATGGGGCAGATCACCTCGAGCGCTTCTGCCAGGGGCAATCGCGCATCGTCCATTCACATGGCCCCCGCGCTCAGCGCGAAACTGCGCCCCTCGGCATGGGTCACCGACAGGAGACGTATCTCCACCACCTCGCAGCCTTCGCGCCGCCCCTTGTGGTCGAGCATCACGAGCGCGCCGTAGTCATCCGCCATCGCCCGCAGCAGCCCCACGATCACGTGACCGAAACCCGGCATCTCGTGCCGGACGCGCAGGGTGTAGAACTGCGCGCCATGTTCGCGCAGGTCGAGATCGGGGATCACGAGGTCCGGCACCGCCAGCCGCGCGCGGCCCGGAAGCTCGTCGAGCGAATGCAGGAACTCCGGAAAATCCACGCCCCCGAAGCGCAGGAGGCGCCTGAGCGCCTCGACGTTCGGATGCGAGACGAGATAGGTGCCGATATCCTCGAGCATCTCGTCTCGGGGCTTGCCGAGCACGGCCGAGGCAGCCGCGATCACCCGGTCCGTCAGCGCGTCGTCATAGCTCAGCATCGCCTCGAACTCGGAAAACCCCAGCGCCGCCCGCTGCGTGACCCTGCCCCAGGCACTGCGCCCGTAGGTATCGCGCACGAAGCGCTCCACCGCGCGATTGATCATCCCATGCATGCCGCGTCTCCGTCCTTTATGGCGCAGAGTATCGCCGCAAAACCTTAACAGGCGCTCAACAGCTGCACTAATCGGGGTAAAGCCGGTGTTCCCCGATCGACAGGACCCGGCCCTCGCTCGGCTCGAGCGAGAACTCGCCCGCCTGGATACGCTCCATCGTCTCGGGCGCGATACGGCTCTCGAGCCCGTTGACCCCGCGTATCCAGGGCGCACCGTCGTCGCGGAAATGATACGAGGACACCTGGACGAACCCGCCCGCGTGCAACAGGAAGAGTATCGCCTGCCGCCCTTCGACGCGGCTGTCGAAATCCGCCACCACCATCACGCAGCCCGCCCCCCCGCCGGGCAGCCGCCGCGCACAGGCCTCTCTCAGACTGCGCCGCTGCGGGGCCGAGAGTCCGTCAAGCGCGCCTTCGGGAAGCGTCGCGCCCGCGGGTTGCACCGGGATCAGCCCGTCAAGGCCCGGAGCCGTGTCCCCGTCCGCCTCGAGCTCGAACTGGTAGCGATACTCGACATTCCGCGCGTGCCCGATAAGCGCGAGGATCCGCTCATGCTGCGGGTGCGCCTCCATGGCGCGAAGCTGCGCGAGCGCGCGCTTTCCGGGGCGACCCCACTCATGCGTGAACTCCCATATGGGAAGGGATTCAGGCGCCGCCCCACGCTCCGCGCGGGCAAGCTGGCTCGCCGCGCTCATCCGTTCGGGGTTCAGCACGGGCGTCAGCCAGAGCGCCGCGACCGCGATCGTCACCAGCGCCAGCCCCAGATTGACCCGCCGCATCCGCGCCATCCACCCCGCGCGCAGCACCACCGACCCGGCGTAGCCCAGCGCATAGGCAAGGATGACGAGCGCGACGGTCATCGCGGCGATCCGGTCCGGGGTGAGACCGTATTGCCCGATCCGCACCGCCACGGCATAGACGGCGAGCGAGGCCGGCACCACGATCAGCACCGAAAGCACCTGCGCCGACCGACGCAGGATGCGCCCTTCCGCCTCGGCGCCCGCGTCCCGGTGCAACACTGCGCTGATCAGCGTCACGGCGGCGAGGGTCACACCCGCGAGCGTCGCCGCGGGCGAAAGAGTGCCGAAAAGCCCCGAAAGCCCCTGGATCGGCAGGGCGAGGATGAACACCACCAGAACGATCAGCAGCAGCGGCAGGAGGACGCGGAGAAGCTGGATGAAGAGAAAGGCCGAGATGTAATCCCGAAGCTCGTGGACGATGGCAAGGCCGAGGCCCAGCGCGATCCCGCTGATGAGCCACGGCACCGGATCGAGCTCGATCAGGTCCTCGATCACCGTCACGCCGACAAGGCTCAGAAGCGCATCGGAGAGCAGCAGCACGGCCCACACGACACCCACGAAGAGGCCCGCCGCCGAATATCGCACGACGATGCTCCAGGCGGTGTCGAAAAGAAGCGGATAGCGCCGCCATCCCCCCTCGACCTCGAGCGCGGAAGCAAGGAACGGCGCCGCGATGGCCAGAAGCAAGCCCAGCGCCCCGACTGCATGTCCGCTTTCCAGGTAGCGTTCCGGCTCGTCGAAGCGAAAGCTCGCCCAGACGAAAAGCGCCGTCGCCGGCAGGGCCAGCGCACCGGCGGCGCTCGCCGCGCGCCTCAGCGGCTGCGGTCCCAGAAGCGCCAGAAGCACCGCAAAGAAGCTCGCTCCCACCGTGGCCAGCAGCAGCACGAGCCGACGGTTCGATACCATCTCCGGCACGAGATCGAACAGCAGGTAGAGCGCGACGCCCGCGACGGCACCCACCACGGCAAGCGAGAGGCGATCGGCGACATTTTCTTCGGGCCGCGTGCTCATGGGCCATCCCTCCGCTTCATGTGCCGGGCAATCTAGGCCGCGATGGGGCGAGGCGCAACGACACCCTGCGGCACCTCCCCGAACCGCCCGGCCGGCGGCTCACCGCCCCGTGCGCAGGCAGACCTCAGTCGTCCCCGACCGGCACGTCCGGCAGGTCGTAATAGTCGCCCTTGTTCCGGGTGCAGATCTGCGACGTCATCCGAAGACCGGTCGCCCCGTCGAGCGTGCCTGCGAATATCGAAAAGCGCGCTTCACCATCCGGGGCCCAGAAAAGGCTGCTGCCGCATGTCGCGCAGAAACCCCGCCGCGCGGTGGTGGAGGCGCGGTACCACGTCACCTCCCCCGAGATCGCCAGGTCATCCGCCGCGGCGGAGGTGGCGGCGACGTAGTGCCCGCTCGTCTTCCGGCACTGGGTGCAGTGGCACGCCACGACCTCCCGCAACGGCCCATCCACCCGGTATGTGACCTGTCCGCAAAGACAGCTTCCGCGCTTGCCGCCCATCTCGAACGCCCTCAGAAATCGGTCGGCGCGCCGCCCTCGGCCTTGCGCCGGGCAACGAAGGCCAGAAGCTCCTCGTGGCGTGCCTCGTCCATCGGCGGCGCCTCGAAGCTCGCGATGATGTCGCGGAACATCTGGTGCGCGCGCTGCGCGGTCCAGACACCGCCCGCGGCCTCCCACGCCTCGAAGTTCCGCCAATCGCTCAGGAACGGTTGGTAGAACGCGGTGGTATAGCGATCCTGCGTGTGCTGAATGCCGAAGAAATGCCCCTTGTCGCCCACTTCGCGGATCGCGTCGATGGCGATTTCGTCGGGCCCGGTCGCGGTCAGCGCCGGGTCCATGTAGCGTTGGATATGCTGCAATATCTCGCAATCCATGACGAGTTTCTCCGGGCTCGCGATCAGTCCGCCCTCGAGCCAGCCGGCGGCGTGATAGACCATGTGCGCGCCGGCCTGCACCGCCGACCAGAGGCTGTTGGAGGTCTCCCACGTCGCCTGAGCGTCCGGGACATTTGCCGCGCAGACGCCGCTTGCCCGCATCGGCAGGCCGTAGAACCGCGCGAGTTGCCCTGTCATCTGCGTGGCGCGCATGTATTCCGGCGTGCCGAAGGCGGGGGCCCCCGATTTCATGTCCACGTTCGAGGTGAAAGTGCCGATCGCCACCGGGGCGCCCGGCCGCACCAGTTGGGCCAGCACCACCGCGACCAGCGCCTCGGCGATGCTTTGCGCAACCGCGCCCGCCATGGTCACGGGGGCCATCGCCCCGGCCAGCGTGAAGGGCGTCACGATCAGCGCCTGGTTGCGTCGCGCCATCCGCATCCAGCCGTCCAGCATCGGCAGGTCGTGCTTGAGCGGCGAGGTCGAATTGATGTTGGCGAAAAGCTTCGGACCTTCCTCGAACTCCTCGTGGCTGTGACCGCCGGCGATGCGCACCATCTCCATCACGTCCTCGACGCGCTCGCGGCCCAGGCAATAGGCGTGAGTCACCTTGTCGGTCAGCGTTAGCTTGTCGTAGAGCACATCGAGATGCCGGATGCCGGGGTGGATGTCCTGCGGCTCCACCGGATAGCCGCCGGTGAAATGGATGCAGTTGAAATACTGGCTCAGCTTCAGGAGGTTCGCGCACATCTCGCGCGTGCCCGTCACCTTCTTGCCAAGGCTCATGTCCCAGTAGCTCGGCGGCGAAGACACGTTGCCGAAGTTGAGATGCCGGCCGCCGATCGTGATGGCGCGATCGGGGTTGCGTGGCGTGATCGTCCACTCGCTCGGGGCAAGCTTGATCTGCTCCATCACGAAATCGCGCTCCATCCTCAGGTTCTCGCCGTCGATGATGCACCCCGTGGAGTTCCGGAAAATCTCGAGCGCCTCGGGATTCAGGATCTCGATGCCGATCTCCTCTAGGATACGCATGGCGCCCTGATGTATGGCTTCGACGCCCTCGGGATCGAGCGGCTCGGTCGGGCGGTCGATGTTGAGCGGCGGATTCCATGGCATCTGCTCGATCGTCGCCGTCCCGCGCCGCTCGGCGTTGCCAGCGTGCCCTCCGCCCCGTTTCCTGCGTGCGCCACTCTGGACCATCTCCGCTCTCCTCACCGCGTTGCGAGTCCAGAGAACACCAGCTCACCGCCGCCGTAGCGCGGTTTTGCGACAGGATATGTCGTGTTTTCACCTTGGCGCGCGGGCGGCGCTGATCCGGCTATGGCCCGCCGATCCGCGGCGCGCGTCTACGCCGGCGCGACTGCGTGCCGATGTAGACGGCCAGCACCATCACCACGAACGCCCCCCCGATCAGCATCCGCGCGGTCGGTGCCTCGCCGACCCCCACCCATACCCAAAGCGGGCCAAGCACCGTCTCGAGCAGCATCAGGAGGCTCACATTCGCCGCCGCCGTGTGCCGCGATGCAAAGGACAGGAGCGTGAAGGACACCGGCAGGACCACGAGCCCCGTCGTCATCATCGCCCAGGGCTCGCCCTGCATCATCTGCTCCGGCCCGGTGACGAGCGTGAAGACCACCCCCGCCGTCAGTGCCCCGCCCCCGATGGCAAGCGGGATCGGTATCCCGGGATTCGCGCGCAGGATGACGAAATTGAGCGCGAGCACCATCGCCACCCCCACCCCCAGCAGCGCGCCAAGCGCCGAAGTGGTGTCGAGCGTCACGCCCGCGCCCCCCGCCTGCTCGGACACGGCATAGACGATGCCCGCCATCACCGCCGCGATGGCCAGCCACGTCGCGGCCCGCGTCCGCTCGCCCATGATGAGCCAGCCCAGCACCGCCGCGCAGACCGGGACCGTCGCGATGCCCAGAAGCACCACCGCCGCCGGTGCGATCGCGATGCCGGTGCAGAACAGAAGCGAGTTTAGGAACTGGCAGGCCATCACGCCCGCGCCCGCCCGGCTGGCCAGCGCGCGGGCATCGGCCGCCCGGCCGCGCGACAGGATCGCCCACCCGGCCACCATCACCGACCCCATGCAAAGCCCGCGCCACGCGACCATCTGCAACCCGTCCATCCCCGACAGGCGCATCAGCATCGCGTCGGGCGTCAGGATCAGCGTCCCGACAAGCGCCATCCACAGCCCGAGGCGCGACCCCGCGCTCACCGGTCGAGCCATGCCGGCAGATGGCCGATATCCGGCAACACCACGTCCGCATGGGGCGCCAGCTCGCCTCGCGTGGCGGTCCCGGTCAGCACCCCCACCGTGCGCATCCCCGCCGCGCGGCCCGAATGCAGGTCATGGAGGCTGTCGCCCACCATGGCCACCCGCGCGGGCGCGACGCCCACGGCGCGCGCAAAGGCCAGCAGCGGGTCGGGATCGGGCTTGGCCCCGTGCCCGCTGTCGAACCCGGCGACGAAATCGAACCTGTCCGCGACGTCCGCCCCGCCCAGATGCGCCCAGGCGCCCTCTTCGGTGTCATTCGTCATGACGCCAAGGCGCAGCCCGCGCGCCTTCAGCCCATCGAGAAGCGCGCCGAGCGGCACCGCCTCGACCTGCGGGATCCTCGACGCCGTCATCGCGAGATAGGTCTCGAGATCCTCCGTCGCTTCCCGGCCCAGGCCCTTCGCGACGATCCGCGTGGCCTCCCGGTGGGTGCAGGCGACGATGGGGCTTTCGGCGCGGAACCTTCCCGCCTCGAGGTCGAACGCCATCTCCCGCGCCAGCGCCGCCTCGCGCGCGGGCACCCCTCCGGCCAGGTCCCGGATGATCTCTCCCGCCCAGGTGCTCCACGTCGCGTGGAAGTCGAAGAGCGTGCCGTCCTTGTCGAAGACGACCGCCTCTATCGGGGTGGCGGCGCGGTCCTCAGGTCCACTCGACATGCGCACCCCCCGGCAGGGCGCGGCGCGCCCGAAGCACCGCCTCGGGCGCATGGCCGGTATCCCGCGCGAATCCGAGAACCCACGCGTCGTCCAGCATCACGAAATCGAGCACCGCCGCGAGGAACGAGGGATCCGTGGCACCCGCGCGCAGGTCATCCTCGGAGGCGCCGGTCGATCCCAGGAAGACCGGCAGAAGCTCATCATTGCCCACCAGCCATGCCAGCGCTTCGAGCCCCAGGGTGTCGGCGGATTTCGGCTCATCTGATCGCATCGTAAAGACCTTGGAAAGGATTTCTTAACCCCTCGCATGGATAGTCGAGACAAACAAAAGGGCAAGTCAGAAAGGCGAGCCGTCGATGCCAGGGAAGATTCTCATCGCCGATCCGGTGGCCACCAACAGGATCATCCTGAAGGTGAAGCTCTCGGCGGGGCATTTCGACGTGTCCCAGGCGGGCACGGCGGCCGATACGATGCGCCTTGCGCGCGACATCTCGCCCGATCTCATTTTGATCAGCAACGCGCTGCCCGACCGCGACGCGGCGGGGCTGATCGACGCGCTGCGCGCGCGGCCCGACCTGCCCGACATTCCCATCGCGGTCCTGCTCGACGGGGGCGCCGACGCGGCGGCGGACGCGGACCTGCGCGCACGTCTCTTGGCGCGTGCCGACGCGGTGATCACCCGGCCCTTCCACGATGCACTCCTGCTTGCGCGGTTGCGCGGCCTGCTTTTCCGCCGCAACAGCCTGCGCGACTTGCGGCAACAGGCCACCACCGGCACCGCGGGCTTCGCCGAGGAGCCGGCGGCGCTCGACCGGCCCGGCCACATCGCTCTCGTCGCACCCGAAGGCGCCCCCGGCTCGATCCTGATGCGTGGGCTCGAGGGCCGGCTGTCCCACCGGCTGCGCCTCGTCGATGCCACCCGCCCCTTTCCCGCCCTCTCGCGCGCGCCGCGTCCCGACGCGCTTCTGCTGCACCTGGCCGACCTGCCGCACGGTGACGCCCTGCGCCTCCTGGCCGAGCTTCGGGCGGCACCCGACACGCGGCAGGCCGCTGTCCTCGCCCTTCTCGACACCGAGGACGAGGAGACGGCGGCGCAGCTGCTCGACGCGGGGCTCGACGACGTGATGCTGGGGCCGGTCGCGCCCGACCACATCGCCCTGCGTCTCGACCGGCTCGTGCGGCAGGCGCAGACCGCACATGTTCTGCGCACGCGGCTGCGCGACGGGCTGCGCGCCTCGATCACCGATCCGCTGACCGGGCTCTACAACCGGCGCTTCGCGCTGCCCTTCCTCCAACGTCTCTGCGAAGGGCGAACGGACGATCGCGGCGGCCCTCCCTTCGCGGTCATGCTGGCCGATCTCGACCATTTCAAGCGTATCAACGACCGCTACGGGCACGCGGCCGGCGACGAGGTTCTCGCGCAGGTCTCCGATCTGCTGCTCGGCAGCCTCCGGCACGAGGATGTCGTCGCACGCATCGGCGGTGAGGAATTCCTCGTCATCTGTCCCGGTCTCGAGGCTTCCGCCGCCCGCATGGCGGCCGACCGTCTGTGCCGCCGCGTGGCCGAGATACCGATGCGCGTGACCGGTGAGCCTCAATCGGTTCCCGTGACGATTTCGGTGGGTGTCGTCATGGGCGGCGCCCGGACCGGCGCCGCCGGCGGGGCCGAGGCCCTGCTGGCCCAGGCAGATCGCGCGCTCTACGCCTCCAAGGCGCAGGGGCGCAACACCGTCACCTTCCAAAGCACGCGACCCGCCGCCTGATCAAACGGCGCGGTCAGTGCCCGTTTCTGCCGCGGCCTGCGTGATGTGCCTCCACCCTCTCCGCGAACGCTGCGCGCTCGGCGTCGCTCATCTGCGAAAGGCGCTCGATCAGGAGACGCTGTCCGACCGCGAGGTCTCGCTCGAAGAAGGCGCGATGCGCCTCCATCGCGCGGCTCAGCGCGTCCGCGTCGAACGGCACCTGTCTCACCGCCGCCATCACCGCGTCGAACGACTCCGTCCGTGCGGCGCGCGTGGCGCCCGCCGCGCGTCGCTCCGCCCTCAACGCGCGCGCGATCTCGCGCCGGTCCTCGGGTTCCAGCGCGCGGGTCAGCGGCCCGCCGGCCACCGCCTTGCCACCATGCCCGCCCCCGGCACCGCCCCGCATCCAGAGCGCGCCACCGATCGCCCCGGCCACCGCGAGGTTGAGCGCGAGCGACGCGGTCAGAAGCACCCCCAGCCAGCGTTTCGTCCGGCCATTCCCTGCCGTCTTCGTCATCAGAACGCTCCTTCCAGGTTCGCGAACGCGTCGCCCGCGCCGATTTCGAGCGTGAGGCCGTCGGTATCCCCGTACCCCAGAAGCGCGGCCACCGCGTCCGCTCCGCCGGGCTGTGCCAGCCCCACCCACACGCCCGCGATCGCGGCCAGGGTCAGCGTCGCGAAGGCCGGTGCGCCGCCCATGGCCGCCGCAATGGCCCGCAGCCGCTCCCACGCGCGCCGCGACAGCGGTCGCCGCGTCTCCATTTCGCGCATGGCGTCGGCCATCACCCGGCCCCGCAGAGCCGCATCGGGCCGTTCAGACCTCTCCCGTGCCGCGGCGAAGAAGGGGTCCAACCCGGCCGCCTCGTGCCGCTTTTCCGTGTCATGTTCACTCATCGTCCAACCCCAATGCCTCGCGTTTATCCGTCAGATCCGCAGCCAGCGCACGCTTGCCCCGCGCGATCAGGCTTTCTATCGCCTCGATGCTCGTCTCCATGATGCGCGCGATCTCGCCATTGCCCAAACCCTCGATATGCCGCAGCACCACGGCCTCGCGCTGTCGCTCCGGCAATCGCATCAGCGCGGCTTGCAGGGCGGCCGCGCGATCCTCCGCCTCCATACGCGCCACGACCGTGGGTGCGCCGTCCCGCGGTTCGGGCGCGGCCTCCAGCGCCACCTCGCGCGCCCGCCGCGTCCTGTCCGCGCAGAGATTGGCCACCACGCGGTAGAGCCAGGTCGACACGCGGGCGCCGCCCGGCTCCCACTCCGGCGCCTTGCGCCAAAGCCGCAGCATCGCCTCTTGCGCCACGTCCTCCGCCTCGGCCCTTTGCCCCAGCAGACGGGCCGCATGCGCCAGAACGCGCGGCAGATGACGGTCGGTCAGCAGCCGCGCGGCGGCCACGTCCCCGGCGGCGAAGGCCGCGAGCAACGCGTCGTCATCCGTTCCGCCCGGTTCGTCGCTCGCACCCGTCACCATGCTCTCGCGGCCCGTTTCCATCCTGCCGGCAAGGCGGCCACGGAGCGGGGAGACCATGCTCCCCGCCGCCGCGCCGCCTTCCCGCGTCACTCGCCTTGCGACTTGTCGGCCTTCTTGCCGTGCCGCTTCTTCATCTGCGCCTTCATCGCGTCGAACTCCGCCTTCGAGATCGCACCGTCGCCATCGCCGTCGGCGCGCATCATGTGATCGCCCCCCCGGCGCGCCTCCATCTCGGCCTTGCTCACCGCACCATCGCCATCCGTGTCCAGCCGCTCCAGCATGCGCGCGGCGCGGCGCTCGGCACGGGCCTTCATCCGGGCTTCGAGCTCGGCCGCACTCAGCTTGCCGTCGCCGTCGCTGTCGACCTCGGCAAAGCGCGCATCGCGATGCGCCTGCATCTCGGCGCGGGTGATCTTGCCATCGCCATCGGCGTCCAGCGCCTCGAAGGTCGGCCGCTCGCCGCCCGGTCCCGCCTGTGCCGTCCCGGCATATCCCAGGCTCACCGCGGTCGCCAGAAGGATCATCCGGCCGATATTGGACTTCGTTGCATTGCTCGTCATGTCTCAAGTCTCCGTCTTTTGCATTCGGGTTGAAACACCGGCCTCTTGTCCGATGTCCCTCCTTACACGCACCCGGCCCCGGTTTCCGTCGCCACCCGCGCGGAAAATCCCTCACCGCGCGACATCCCGCCGCAAGAGGGCCCTCGAGCCTTCCTATTTTCGCCCGTTTCGACCACATTGCGCCGAAATCGCAACGAGGATTCCATGGCAGACGACACGATCGCCGTCACGACCGCTCCCGCCGCCCCCGAAGAGGACCGTCCGCTCGGCGCGGCGCTCTGGTGCGGCTTCCGGCGCAAATGCCCCAATTGCGGCTCGGGACCGATGTTCCGAAGCTATCTCAAGGTGCGCGACGCCTGCCCCGTCTGCCGGCAGGACCTCACCCCGCAGCGCGCCGATGACGGGCCGGCCTATCTCACGATCCTCCTCGTGGGGCACATCATGGCACCCCTCCTGCACGTCATGTTCGTGCAGTTCCGCCCCGATCCGCTCGTCCTCGCCACGACCTTCACCATTGGCTGCGTCGGCCTTTCGCTCTACCTTCTGCCACGATTGAAGGGCGCGGTCGTCGCGTTCCAGTGGGCCCGACGCATGCACGGGTTCGGACGCGACGGCGACTGACGGCACAGCGCGCCCGCCCACGAAACCCGAGGACGCGATGACAGCCCCCACGCCCCCCGTCGACAAGACCGCGCTGCGCGATGCGGCCACCGTCATCGTCCTGCGCGATGCCGCGACCGAGCCGCGCGTGCTGATGGGCCAGCGCGGCTCGGCGGCGGCCTTCATGCCCAGCAAGTTCGTCTTCCCGGGTGGCGCCGTCGACGCCGAGGATGCCGATGTCCCCCTCGCCCGGCCGCTCCCCGATCTCTGCGCGGAACGCCTGCGCGAGGACTGCGCGCGCGATCTCTCCCGCGTGCTCCCGGTCACGGCCATCCGCGAACTTTGGGAGGAGACCGGCCTCATCCTCGGCACGCCCGGCACGTGGCCCGGCACACCCGCCCCCGACTGGCGCGACTATGCCCGCCGCGGCCACCTTCCCAGCGCGCACGCGCTGCGCTTCTTCTTCCGCGCCATCACGCCGCCGGGCCGGCCCCGCCGCTTCGACGCGCGCTTCTTCGTGGTGGACGCGTCCGAGATCACCGGCGACCTCGACGATTTCTCGGCCGCCAGCGACGAGCTCAGCCACCTGCAATGGGTGCCGCTCTCCCGCGTGCGCGAGATCGACCTGCCCTTCATCACCGAGGTCGTGCTGGCCGAACTGGCCGACTACGCGCGAAACCCCGCGCCGCCCGCTTCCGTGCCCTTTTTCCGCAACGATGACGAGGAAAGCCTCTTCCTGCGTTTGCGCGGCCACGCCCCCGGCGCGGCGGACTGACCGCGCGGCGCCATCCGGCCTACCGCTTCTCCCAGAGCGGATGCGGCACCGGATCCTTGGCGCGCAGGAAGTACTTGCGGAAAATCTCGCCGTAGGAGCCGTAGCGATACCCGTCATTTCGGCGCAGATACTTCTCGGGATCGGCCTCGTAGACGTCCCAAAGCCGATACCACGCGACGCGCGGATGCATGTGATGAACGACGTGCAGGTTGTTGTTCAGAAAGAGGAAGGCCAGAATCCCCCGGTCCTCGATCACCACGGTCCGGCCGCTGGCGCGCTCATGCGCACGATGTTCGAGGAACGTGCGGATCTTGAGGACCGACATCGCCCCGTAACACGCCACGAGATAAGCCCATATCGGCATCGGCGTCCACGCGACCCACGCCAGCACGAGACCCGCCGCCGGACCATGCCAGAGCCAACCGCGCAACACCCCTGCGTCGCCGCTGCGGATGGCGCGCCAGTCATCGCGCAGGAAACTCGCCAGCGCCACCGCCGGCCCCACGATCAACCGGCCCAGGAGCGTGTTGTTGAAACTCAGCACCGCCCTGAACCAGCGCGGCAACCGCGCCCAGACCGCCGGATCGTGAAAGTTCGATTCCGGGTCGTCGTAAGGGTCGGTCAGGACGCTGTCCACGTGATGCGCAAGGTGCTGATCCTTGAACCGCAGGTAGGGGATCGCGATGATGAGACAGGGAAAAAGCAAGGCCGCGTTGAGGCGCGCGCTGCGCGTGGGATGGCCATGGACCGCCTCGTGGGTCAGCGACGAATGCAGCGCCACCAGCGGCACCAGGAGCAGCGTCGCCAGCGCAAGCGAGATCGTGCTGAGCGAAAGCGTTGTCAGCACGAAGGCGCCATAGACCCCGGCCAGAAGCGCCACGGTCGGCCACTCGACCGCGCGCTCCATCTCGCGCGCGTCGCGCAGGATATGCTCGAGCCCCGAGAAGGCGGATTGCTCGACCGCTTCCGTCATCGCCGCGGTTCCATTCTTCATCGCGCCGTCACACGGCGCATCGGTTGGATGTGTCATGATGTTCCCGTTCTTCCCCGCGAAGAAGCCTACGTCACGCGACATGTCCCGAGCAGTCAGAATGTGGTTAACATTACCCTCGTTTGTTGATTTTTATAATCTTCTGCTGCTTTAATTCATCTCTCCAATGCGCTGGACCCATTGAACCCGCCGGGTGAATTTGGCCGTTTTGCATGTCAGGACGTGCTGTCGCCGCGTCTCGCGAGCTGCGAAAGCAGTTAACTTCTGACCACCATGGTGATATTAATCATCATATGAATGAGAAAATGGACAAACGTGCCCGCGCGCGGCTCTTCCGGTCCCGGCTCCGCGAGGCGATGGCCGAACGAAGCATGTCCCAGAGCGCGCTCGCGCGACAGATCGGCGTCGACCGCTCCACCGTGTCGCAACTTCTCGGAGGCGACGGCGCACGGCTCCCCAATGCCTAGGTGGTCGGAGAATGCGCCGCGGCCCTCGGGATTTCCGCCGACTGGCTCCTCGGTCTTACCGACCGGCCCGAGACCGCCGCCGATATCCTCGCCCATTCCCTGACTCTTACCCGCGCCCGCCGCGCGGCGGCGGACGAACAGATCTTCCGCTGGCACCAGGAGGCCGAGGGCTACAAGATCCGCCACGTTCCGGCGGGTCTGCCCGACATGCTCAAGACGCGCGAGGTGCTGGAATGGGAATACGCTCCCCACCTCGGCCGCTCCATCGATCAGGCCGTCGGCGCGTCACAGGATCGCATGGGCTGGATCAGGCGCACGCAATCCGATTACGAGATCGCCATGCCCCTTTACGAGATTCATTCCTTCGTGCGCGGCGAAGGATACTACACCGGCCTCTCGCGCGATCTGCGCGACGCGCAGGTGCAGCAGTTCATAACCGAGACGGAACAGCTCTATCCGCGTCTGCGCATCACGCTCTTCGACGCGCGCCGGCTCTACTCGGCGCCGGTCACGATCTTCGGCCCGCTTCTGGGCGCGATCTACATGGGACAATCCTACATCGTCTTTCGCGATACCGAGCGTGTGCGCGCCCTCACCGACCATTTCGACCACCTGGTGCGCGAGGCCCATGTCACGGCGCGTGGCTTTGCCGACCATCTGCGCGCCATCTGGACCGGAACCTCCTGAATCGCACCGACGCGATACCGACGTGGATACCGACGTAGATACCGACGTCCCGTTCCGCGTCCTTACCTCCCGTTAAGCGGCCACTGGCGACGCCGCGAAGCAAGGGGGCCACCGCACCGCGCGCAGCCTTGACTTTCGCTTCAATAGGGCATCGGATGCGCTTCGTGAACGCGGTCCAGTTCCTCCATCACGTCCTCGCTCAGCACCAGGTCCTTGCCCGCGATCACGTGCTCGAGCTGCGCGTTCGTCGTCGCGCCGAAGATCGACGACGCAACGAAAGGCCGCTGCATCGTCCAGGCCAGCGCCATGTGAACCGGGTCGAGCCCCGCCTCGCGCGCCACGCCCAGATAGGCATCGACCGCCTCGAAGGCCCGCGCCGTCTTGCGGCCGCCGAGATTGTCCACGAAGGTCATCCGCGAGCCTTCGGGCACCTTCCCGTCCTGGTATTTCCCCGTCAGCAATCCCGCCGCAAGGGGTGAGAACGGCAAGAGCCCGACATCCTCGTTGACGCTCAACTCGGCCATGTCCGTATCGTAGAGCCGGCACATCAGCGAGTACTCGTTCTGCACCGTCGCCACCCGCGGCCCATGCCCCGCCTCGGCAAGGCGCAGCCATTCCGACGTGCCCCACGCGCTCTCGTTCGAAAGACCGAAGGCCCGTATCGTCCCGCGGTCCACCTCCCTGGCAAGCGCGCCCAACGCATCCTCCATGTGCTGCCGCGTGGCCTCGCGGTCCTGCTCCCAAGGGCGGAACCTCCAGTTCTTGCGAAACATGTAGCTGCCGCGATTGGGCCAGTGGAACTGGTAGAGGTCGATCCGGTCGGTCGCCAGGCGCCGGAGCGATCCCTCGATCGCGTCGGGGATCGTGGCCGACGAAATGGGCGCCCCGTCGCGCGCGCCCTTGAACCCCTCGCCCGAGTGTTTCGTGGCGATCACCACCTCGTCACGTCGCCCGCTCGCCCTGATCCAGTCGCCGATGATCTCTTCCGAGCGGCCCGTCGTCTCGGGGCGGGTCGGGTTCACGGGGTACATCTCGGCGGTGTCGAGGAAGTCGATCCCCGCATCGAGCGCGCGGTCGATCTGGGCATGGGCATCCGCCGGATCGGTCTGCGTCCCGTAGGTCATGGTCCCGAGGCAGAGCGCGCTCACCTCGATGCCCGTGCGGCCCAGTTCGTTCCGTTTCATCGTCGTTCACCTTTTCTCCGCTCCCCGTTCGCGGCAGACCCTACCCGGATGCGCGGCGGATGGAAGACCCCATGTCGGACGACGCATTTGCGACCGCATTTTGTCGATTTCTCACGGGTATTCCCCACCCGCTCTGACATGGTGCGGCCATCATGCGCATGATCATTTCCTTCGCCGCCCTCTTTCTTTCGGTCATCCTTCTTCAGCTCTCCTCGGGTGGCGTGGGACCGCTTGACGCGCTTTCGGGCCTGGCGCTCGATTTCACCACCGAAGAGATCGGCCTTCTGGGCTCGGCGCATTTTCTCGGGTTCTTCGTCGGGTGCTGGTGGGCGCCGCGCCTTATGGGCAGCATCGGCCACTCGCGCGCCTTCGCGGCGTTCACCGCGACAGGGGCGATCGGGCTCATGTCCCACATGATCATCGTGGATCCGACCGCGTGGCTGCTGATGCGCATGGCCACCGGGCTTTGCGTTGCGGGGTGCTACACGATCATCGAGGCCTGGCTCCAGGCCACGCTCACGAACGAGACGCGCGGCCGCGCGATGGGCACCTATCGCGTCGCCGACATGGGCGCGTCGCTGATGGCGCAGATGCTCATCTCGGTGCTCGAGCCGGCCTCCTACGTCTCCTACAACCTGCTCGCCATTCTCTGTTGCGCGTCGCTTCTCCCGCTCACCCTCACCCGCCGCCGGCAACCCGAAACACCGACCGCGCCGCGCTTGCGCCCCATGCTTGCGATCCGCTGCTCGCCGCTTGCCGCCGCGGGCGTGGTCGTGGCGGCCCTGTCGAGCGCGACCTTCCGCATGGTGGGCCCGCTCTACGGTGAACAGGTGGGCCTCGCCGTCGACCAGATCGCGTGGTTCCTCGCGAGCTTCGTGCTGGGCGGGGCGGTGGCGCAATACCCGGCCGGCTGGCTCGCGGACAAGTTCGACCGCCGGGCGGTGCTGATCGGCTTCTCGGTCGCCGCGATCCTCAGCTGCCTCGGCACAGCGCTCGTCACCGGCCTCGACACATCGGGCGTGATGCTCACCGCCTTTCTTTTCGGGCTCACGTCCTTCCCCATCTTCTCGATCTCGGCAGCCCATGCCAACGACTTCGCAAGCAGCGCCGAGCGGGTCGAGCTTTCGGCCGCGCTGATGTTCTTCTACGCTCTGGGTGCCATTGCGGCACCCTACTTCGCCGCGGCGTTGATAGACGGGTATGGACCACAGGCGATGTTCTACATGATCGCGGTGGGCCACCTCGCGCTCATCATCTTCGGGATCGTCCGCGCCCGTGTCCGGCCCACGCGCACCGACCGGACGCGCTATGTCTGGTCGCCACGCACGAGCTTCATCATCGGCCGCCTCACGCGTCAGAGTCGGGACAAGTCCACGCGGTAGTGCGCGCTTTCCTCGGGCATGGCGCGGCCATGGGCAGAGTCACTTGCATAGCCCGCCGGTGACACAGCGACATCGCTCGCCAGCACTTTCACCGGGCTTCGGCGCCCTCTCCATTCGCCGCCGCTCGCGCCTCCTCGCGGGCGAGCCGCGCGTCGGCCAGCGGGCCCTCGCCATCCTTCCAACGGCGATGGATCCATAGCCACTGATCCATGTTCTGGCGAACCCGCGCCTCCAGACGATCGTTGAACTCCTGCAACATCACCTTGGGATCGCCGGGCGCTATGGGCTCCTCCACGATCACATCGAAGTCGATCCCGTTGTCGGCCCGCAGGCCCCAGACGGGCACCAGCGGCGCATCGAACTTGAGGGCGAGTTCACCGGTCGTAAGCGAAGTGAGCGCGGGTTTGCCGAAGAAGTCGAGCGGGTAGCCGTCATGCGCGTTGAGATCGGCGAGAATCGCCAGAACGCCGCCGCCGCGCACATGCTTCACCATCTGCACCATCCCACGCTTGCCCTGCTCGAACATCGGCTCGCTCAGCGCGGCCATCGAGGCGATGTAATGCCGGTTGAAATACCGGTTCTTCAGCGGCCGATAGAAGACACCCATGTCGAACCCCTGTTCGATCATGGCGATCCGCGCCGCGTTGAAATTTCCGAAATGACCGGTGACGAAGATGACGGGACGGTTCTCGGCCCGCGCGGCACGGATCGCGGGCAGGCCGGGTCCCGATACGCGCGCTTTCCGCGCCCGTTCGGCGAAGGCGCGGGGCGAATAGAGCTCGGCCATGTTGCGACCTGCATTGTCGGGTACCGCACGCCCCAGGCGCCGGCGTTCTTCCTCGGACAGGTCGGGCAGGACGTGATCGAGGTTTTCGCGCACCCGGCGGGTATATCCGGCCAGCGGCGCCACGACATGCGATGTAAGCCAGCCCATGGTGGGCACGCGAAAGCGATAAGGCAACAGAAGCGCGAGCCCGATGAGCCCGCGCAGCAGAAGGTTCACGAGATATTCGGACAGTCGGGGAAGAAACGGATCCTTCGGGCGGCTCATCGGGTCGTATCCGGCGTTGTGCGTCGCCCTTGGTCATAGGCAACGGGCGATGCAGGAACAAGCGGGTTCCGTTCGCGCTCCCCCCATCGCGTCCGCCGGGCCAATGACGTCCGGCCTCGCATGATCGGGGCCGCCCACATGTCTGACAAGGCGTGAAATCGCGCGGCCCTCGATAAGGAACGCCCCGACCGGACATCCCGTCGCTCGCCGTCACGTCATCCCCCCTCCCCCTCGTCCGGCATGATCAGCGTGATCTCCCCCGCCGCCTCCAGCCGCCTGATCGCGTTCACGATCTCGGTCATCGCCTCCTCTCCGGTCTTCGGCTTGACGGATCCCGCCTCCTCCATCTCTTCACGCAGCGTGCCGGCCATGCGCTTCGAGAGATTCTCGAGAATGAACTCCGCCGCCTCGCCCAGCCCCGCCGGACCCGCCGCCGCCAGCGCGGAGACGAGGCGCGTCTGATCGACCTCCCGCATGACGCGGGGCACGTCGCTCGGGGCGAGGCGTTGTGGGATATGGACGAAGGTGAAGATCGCGCGGCGCACGCGCGCGGCGAAGTCACGGTCCTCCTCCTCGAGGCCCGAAAGCACATCGTCGCGCGTGGCCGAGGGCGAGGAATTGAGGATCGCGCCCACCCGTTCCACAGGGCCATGGTCGAAGGCCACGGGCGGCTTTTCCGAGAGTTGCGTGGCAAGGGCAAGGCCGATCCGGTCGACCGCAACCGGTGTGACGGCTTCGGTCTGCGAGACGGCGTAGGTGATCCGGCGGGCCACCTGCCCCGGTAGCCGCGAAAGAAGCTCGGCCGCATGCGCGACGTCGAGCTTCGACAACATCACGGCGGCGACCTCGGCGCTCTCGGCCTCGACGATCGGCAACAGGTCGTCGAGCGGCGCCGCGCGCACCTGCTCCCAGGGATCGCCGATCTGGCGCACGCCCGCCTCCTTGCGCAGGCGCGCAGCGGTCTGGGCGCTGATCCGCCCGTCGAGTGCCGAAAGCGCGCCCGCCATTCCATGTGGGAAGGTGAGGCCCATCGCCTCGAGTTCGCCGGCGAATTCGGCCACCACCTCGACCAGCGTGTCACGATCCACGTAACGCATGGCGCCCATCTGGGCGGTCAATGCCTCCTGCAAATCCTCGGGCAGGTCGGTCAGCCGGATGTCGGCCCCTTCATTCAGCAGGAAACGCACGATGATCGCGGCCTTTTGCCTGCGCGTCAGGCGCGCGGCCGCGGCCGACGCGGGACGCGTCGCCTGAACTGGCGTGATACGTGCGATGCTCGTGCTGCTCATGCCTCTCCCCGGACGTGGTCGCGAGGACCATACCCGACGAGACGTAAACAAGTTCTAAGGCCCGCCGCGAAAATCCGGCGGGGCGCGGACAGAATTTACGGCCTCTGCCGCCTCAGCCCGTGGGAAGGGCGGTGCAGGTGCCGGTTTCGCTGTCCCAGGTGCTGCCTTCGGTGCAGGTCATCACCTGCTTCTCGTGACTGCCGCTGCATCCCGGCCCGGCAAGCGCCGGGGTAGCAAGACCTGCGGCGATCACCGCCGTTGCGATAAGCCTGAACATGACGGAACTCCTGATTGGATAGGGGCAAGTCTACCACATCCTCCGAGTTTCACCAAATCGGCACGCTCGCGAGTGACGCGACTATTCCCCGAACACCCGCTGGAAGATCGTGTCGACATGCTTGGTGTGATAGCCCAAGTCGAACTTCTCCTCGATCTGCTCCGGTGTCAGTGCCTTCAGCACGTCGTCGTCCGCCAGAAGCTCGGTCTTGAAGTCCTTGCCCTCCTCCCAGACCTTCATCGCGTTGCGCTGGACGAGCTTGTAGGCGTCCTCGCGGCTCACGCCCGCCTGGGTCAGGGCCAGAAGCACTCGCTGGCTCATCACGAGACCGCGAAACTTGTGCATGTTGGCCAGCATGTTGTCGGGATAGACGACCAGCTTGTCCACGACCTGCGTGAGCCGCGCCAGCGCGAAATCAAGGGTGACCGTCGTATCGGGGCCGATGTTGCGCTCGACCGAGCTGTGCGAGATGTCGCGCTCATGCCAGAGCGCCACGTTCTCCATAGCCGGGATCACGGCCATGCGCACGAGGCGCGCGAGGCCGGTCAAGTTCTCCGTCAGCACCGGGTTGCGCTTGTGCGGCATGGCCGAACTGCCCTTTTGACCCTTGGAGAAGAACTCCTCGGCCTCCAGCACCTCGGTGCGCTGCATGTGCCGGATCTCGATGGCGATGTTCTCGATGCTGCTGGCCACCACGCCGAGGGCGGCGAAGAACGCCGCGTGCCGGTCGCGCGGGATGACCTGTGTGCTGATCGGCTCGGGCTCGAGGCCCAATTGCTTGCAGACATGCTCCTCGACCCGCGGGTCGATATTGGCGAAGGTGCCCACCGCGCCGGAAATGGCGCCGGTGGCGATCTCGTATCGCGCCTTTTCCAGCCGGTTCAGGTTGCGGTCCATCTCGGCGTAGAAGCGCGCGAAGGTGAGGCCCATCGTCGTCGGTTCCGCGTGGATGCCGTGGCTGCGCCCGATGCGCACGGTGTCCTTGTGCTCAAATGCGCGCCGCTTGAGCGCGGCAAGAAGCGCCTTCATGTCCTCGATCAGGATGTCCGACGCGCGCACGAGTTGCACGTTGAAGCAGGTGTCGAGGACGTCCGAACTTGTCATCCCCTGGTGCACGAACCGCGCCTCGTCGCTGCCCACATGCTCTGCCAGGTGAGTCAGGAAGGCGATCACGTCATGCTTGGTCACGGCCTCGATCTCGTCGATACGGGCCACGTCGAACTCCACGTCCCTGGCCTTCCAGACGGCTTCGGCGTTTTCGCGCGGGATCACGCCGAGATCGGCCATCGCGTCGCAGGCATGCGCCTCGATCTCGTACCAGATGCGGAATTTCGTCTCGGGCGACCAGATGGCGACCATTTCGGGGCGCGAATAGCGGGGAATCATGGTAACGGCGTCCTCGGGAGTTGTGAGCTTGAGCGGGGTTTAGACCCCGGCAGGGCGCGGGACAAGGCGGGAGCCGTCAGGTGGAGCGAAAAGGCCGTGTATTGCGCGATTTCGAAGGGGTCTGGTCGCTGCGCAAATACATAACGCAGGAGGGCGCGCCCGATGGCGAGTTTCGCGGCTCGGCGGTCTGGCGAACGCACGATGACGGGATGAGGTACGCGGAATCCGGCTACTTGAAGCTGGGGGATGCCGCACCGATCAGCGCACGTCGTTCCTGTTTCTGGCGAGACGACCTGTCCGTCTATTTCGAGGACGGCCGTTTCTTTCACAAGGTTCCGCCGGATGGCGGTAGCACCGAACATTGGTGCGACCCGGACTTGTATCATGTGACCTATGACTTCGACCACTGGCCTCGTTTCCGAATCCGGTGGCGCGTATCGGGGGCGCGCAAGAACTACCGGATCGAGTGCATCTACGATGATCGTCGTCAGGTGTCCAAAACAGGCGGCCCACTAACTCCGATGCAACGATTTACCGTCAAACCCACCGATGACGCCGGGTAGAAGATGAGCACGGCGCCAAGGCGCAGCTCGCGCCGCCTCGCGCCATGTGGCCCAGCACGGTTCAGTCCCGTGTTCCCGAGAACCGCTCCTGCCATCCCTCCCGCGCCTCGTCGCTGATCTTGGCAAAAAGCACATCGGGCACGTTGAAGGCGTGGCCGGGGCCGAGCAGTTCAAGCGCCGCCGGCACATCTTCGGGCCAGTCGGTATCCCCGGTCCGCATCGCCTCGAGCATCTTCGCCGATGCGTTCGGGATGAAGGGCGCGCTCAGCACCGCGTAAAGGCGGATGAGGTTGAGCGCCAAGCGAATCTGCATCGCGGCCGCGTCGGGATCCTCCTTGAACGTGGCCCAGGGCGCGGCGGATTGCAGATACTCGTTGCCCGCGACCCAGATCGCGCGAAGTTCGCTGGCGGACTTGCGGATCTCGATCGCCTCCATGTGACGCTCATAGGCACGGATGCGGGTGGTCAACTCCTCGATCAAGGCGGCCTCGCGCGCACCACGCTCGCCACCTGCCGGAACCTCTTCGCCGAATTTCGAGCGGCAGAACTTTGTCACGCGGCTGACGAAGTTACCCAGCACATCGGCAAGGTCCTTGTTCACCGACGCCTGGAAGTTCTCCCACGTGAACTCGGAATCCGAGCTTTCCGGCGCATGGCTCAACAGCCACCAGCGCCAGTAATCCGCCGGCAGGATGTCGAGCGCCTGATCCATGAAGACCCCGCGTCCCTGGCTCGTGCTGAACTGCCCTCCGTCATAATTGAGGTAGTTGAACGACTTGATGTAATCGACCAGTTTCCACGGCTCGCCGCTTCCCAGGATGGTGGCCGGGAAGCTGAGCGTGTGGAAGGGAACGTTGTCCTTGCCCATGAACTGCGTGTAGGTGACGTCATCCGCGCCCTTGTCGGTGCGCCACCAGCGCTCCCAGTTGTCGCCCTTGCCCGCATCCACCCATTCCTGCGCCGAGGCGATATACTCGATGGGCGCGTCGAACCAGACGTAGAAGACCTTGCCCTCCATGCCGGGCCAGTCCTCTTCGCCGCGTTTCACCGGCACGCCCCAGTCGAGATCCCGGGTAATGCCGCGATCCTGAAGCCCATCGCCGTCATTCAGCCATTTCTTAGCGATCGAGGTGGTGAGAATGGGCCAGTTCGTCTTGCTGTCGATCCACGCGTTCAACTCGTCGCGCATCAGGCTCTGCTTGAGGTAGAGATGCCGCGTTTCGCGCACCTCCAGGTCGGTCGAACCCGAAATCGCGCTACGTGGTTCGATCAGGTCCGTCGGGTCGAGCTGCTTGGTGCAGTTCTCGCACTGATCGCCGCGCGCCTTGTCATAGCCGCAGTTGGGACAGGTGCCTTCGATATAGCGGTCAGGCAGGAAGCGGCCATCGGCGTTGGAATAGACCTGTTTCTCGGAAACCTCCTCGATCAGACCCGCATCGGCCAGACGCCCCGCGAAGTGCTGGGTCAGCTTGTGGTTCTGCGGGCTCGACGAACGGCCGAAATGATCGAAGCTGAGCGCGAAGCCCTTGGCGATCTCGGCCTGGATGGCGTGCATCTCGGCGCAGTATTGATCGACGGGCTTGCCCGCCTTCTTGGCCGCCAGCTCGGCCGGGGTGCCGTGTTCATCGGTCGCGCACAGGAACAGCACCTCGTGCCCCCGCCCGCGCAGATACCGCGCGAAAAGATCGGCCGGAAGCTGGCTTCCGACAAGATTGCCCAAGTGCTTGATCCCGTTGATATAGGGGATCGCGGAGGTGATGAGATGCCGTGCCATGGATGTTCCGTGCCTTCGCGGGTGCCGTGCGGGGCTCCGTGTAGCGCAAGGCGAAAGGGTGTGCCAGAGGGTCCGGGCTCAGCGCAGCGCGGCGGCGGCCTCGACCCGGCCCATCCCCTTCTGTTGAACGAAGACCGCGACGGGCTCGTCTCCCTCGAGCGGAAGGTTCATTCGGATGGGCGCATCGGCTGACCAGTCGCCCACGTCGCGCAGGTCGGTGACGACGTTGGCATAGCTGAAACGGTGCCCGGCATTTTCGCCCCGCGTGATCTCGATCGTGCGCTCGGGATCGAACCGCGCGACCATGATGTCGAGATCGCCCTCCGTTTCGGTCAACGGCGTTGCCTCGATGGTCAGGACCCCCGCATCGCGCGACAACCGGAGATCGACACGATCGGCCTTCGCGCGCTCGCGCGCGATCATCGCCTCGACGTCGCGGGGCTTGTTGCCCACGACACCCGCCGCGCCGTCGATCACCATTTGCGGAGTATAGACCATCCGCTGGTTCCAGGCGTCCGCGTATCCGCGCTGTCGCGCGCTGTAGCGCGGGCTGGCGAACCTGTCCTTCCAACCGATGTAATCCCAGATATCGACATGCAGCGCGAGCGCGATCACATCTTCCCGCGCCGCCAGATCGTGCAGAAACGCGTCGGCAGGCGGACAGGAGGAACAGCCTTGCGACGTGAAAAGTTCCACCAGCACAGGCTGTTCTTCGGCCTGCGCGGTCCCTCCGAAAAGGCAAAGGGCCAGAAGAGGCGCGAACATCTTGCGAAACATGTGATCTCCTCCGTTCGGGACGGCCCCGGCGCCTCGCAAACCTAGTTGCCCGCCCCCGCCCGCACCAATCACTCTTGCGCGATGGAGTGTAACCAACTGACCGATTGCACGTCTCTGCATACCGTTGTATACATACGCGCGGCTTGCCCTGTTGATCGTGTGCTTCATATCGTGAAATAACAAGCCAGATGAATTCCCAGCCCCGGAGGACAAGACTGTCATGCCCATTACAGTTGGCCAGGATACCGCGAAGGCCCGCAAGAGCCTCGGCGTCGGCGATCAGACCGTTTCCTACTATTCCATCAAGGCCGCCGAAGAGGCCGGCCTCGGTGATTTCTCGCGCCTGCCCGCCGTGCTCAAGGTGGTGCTCGAGAACATGCTGCGTTTCGAAGATGGCAAGACCGTCACCACCGACGACATCAAGGCCTTCTCGGAATGGGCCGAAAAGGGTGGCAGGAATCCGCGCGAGATCGCCTATCGTCCGGCGCGCGTGCTCATGCAGGATTTCACCGGTGTGCCCGCGGTCGTCGACCTCGCGGCGATGC
Source organism: Roseovarius sp. SCSIO 43702 (assembly GCF_019599045.1). NCBI lineage: Bacteria > Pseudomonadati > Pseudomonadota > Alphaproteobacteria > Rhodobacterales > Roseobacteraceae > Roseovarius > Roseovarius sp. SCSIO 43702. Next base: position 1,219,411 of record NZ_CP080623.1, on the reverse strand, counting down.
GCGACGGCATTCTCGAGCTCGGCGGCAACGCCCAGCAGATCAACCCGCTCAATCCCGTCGATCTGGTCATCGACCACTCGGTCATGATCGACGAATTCGGCAATCCGCGCGCCTTCCAGATGAACGTCGACCGCGAGTATGAGCGCAACATCGAACGCTACCAGTTCCTCAAGTGGGGCCAGGGCGCCTTCAACAATTTCCGCGTCGTGCCGCCCGGCACCGGCATCTGCCACCAGGTCAACCTCGAATATCTCGCCCAGACCGTCTGGACCGACACCGACCAGAATGGCGAGGAAGTGGCCTATCCCGACACGCTCGTCGGCACCGACAGCCACACCACAATGGTCAACGGCGCGGCCGTTCTCGGCTGGGGCGTGGGCGGGATCGAGGCCGAGGCCGCGATGCTGGGTCAGCCCATCTCGATGCTCATCCCCGAGGTCGTCGGCTTCGAACTGACCGGCAAGATGGTCGAGGGCACCACCGCGACGGACCTCGTGTTGCGCGTGGTCGAGATGCTGCGCGAGAAGGGTGTCGTGGGCAAGTTCGTGGAGTTCTACGGCGACGGGCTCGACAACCTGCCGCTGGCCGATCGTGCCACCATCGGCAACATGGCACCCGAATATGGCGCCACCTGCGGCTTTTTCCCCATCGACCAGGAGACCCTGCGCTATCTCGAACTGACGGGCCGCGACAAGGACCGCATCGCCCTTGTCGAAGCCTATGCGCGCGAAAACGGCATGTGGCGCGACGAAGGCTACGCGCCGATCTATTCCGACACGCTCAGCCTCGACATGGGAACGGTGGTTCCGGCCATTTCCGGCCCCAAGCGTCCGCAGGACCACATCCCGCTCGACAACGCGGCCGAAGCCTTCAAGGACTACGTCAAGGGCTTCCGCGAAGGGCGCGACGCGACCCCCACCTCCGAGATCCGGTGGGAAGGCGAAGGCGGCCAACCCGAACCGCGCGCGATACCGGGCGACGAGGGCCATCATCAGCGCGGCTACGTCCCCACGGAGGACGGCAATTACCAGTTGCATGACGGCTCGATCGTAATCGCCTCGATCACCTCCTGCACCAACACGTCGAACCCCTACGTGATGATCGGCGCGGGTCTCGTCGCCCGCAAGGCACGCGAACTGGGCCTCGACCGCAAACCGTGGGTCAAGACATCGCTCGCCCCCGGAAGCCAGGTCGTGAGCCAGTATCTCGAGGCCGCGGGCCTTCAGGACGATCTCGACGCCATCGGCTTCAACCTCGTCGGCTACGGCTGCACCACCTGCATCGGGAACTCGGGGCCGCTTGCGCCGGAAATCTCCAAATGCATCAACGACTACGATCTCATCGGCGTGTCGGTCCTCTCGGGCAACCGCAACTTCGAGGGCCGGATCAGCCCGGACGTGCGCGCGAACTATCTGGCCTCCCCGCCGCTCGTGGTGGCCTATGCGCTGGTGGGCGACATGAATGTCGACATCACCCGCGATCCGCTCGGGCAGGACAAGGACGGCAACGATGTCTTCCTCAAGGATCTGTGGCCCGACACCAAGGAGATCGCGGACCTTGTCGAGAAGACCGTGACCCGCGAGGCGTTCCAGGAGAAGTATGCCGACGTCTTCAAGGGCGACGAGAAGTGGCGCGCGGTCGAGACCTCGGAGGGCGAAACCTATGACTGGCCCCCGGAATCGACCTATGTTCAGAACCCGCCCTATTTCCAGGGCATGTCGAAGGATCCCGGCGCCATCGAGGATATCGAGGGCGCGCGCGTCCTTGCCATCCTGGGCGACATGGTCACGACCGACCACATCTCGCCCGCGGGCTCGTTCAAGGAAAGCACCCCGGCCGGTCAGTATCTCCGCGAGCACGGCGTGCCGGTGCGGGAGTTCAACTCCTACGGCTCGCGCCGCGGCAACCACGAGGTCATGATGCGCGGCACCTTCGCCAACATCCGCATCAAGAACGAGATGCTCGATGGCGTCGAGGGCGGCTATACCAAGGGCCCGGATGGAGAAGAGACGTCGATCTACGATGCCGCCATGGCCTACAAGGAACAGGGCACGCCGCTCGTGATCTTCGCCGGCGAGCAATATGGCGCCGGATCGAGCCGCGACTGGGCCGCGAAGGGCACCGCCCTTCTGGGCGTCCGCGCGGTCATCGCCGAGGATTTCGAACGTATCCACCGCTCGAACCTCGTCGGCATGGGCGTCATTCCCTTCGAGTTCACCGGCGGCGACACCCGCAAGTCGCTGGGCCTCACCGGCGACGAAGAGGTCACGATCAAGGGTCTCGCCGACGTGAAACCCCAGCAGGAAGTGCCCTGCACCATCAGGATGGCCGACGGCTCCGAGAAGGAGATCACGCTCAAGTGCCGGATCGATACCGCCATCGAGAAGGAATATGTGGAGCATGGCGGCGTGCTGCATTACGTGCTGCGCGACCTGGCCAAATCGGCCTGACGGAACTGTCCTGACCGGATCGGAAAAGCGGCCCTCCCGGGCCGCTTTTTCATTGCGCCGCAGCGGGTAACGAACCGTTCCACCTTCCGCAGCGTCATGCTATGCCGGTCGCGTCTTTACCCGGTTTCAACCTGAAAGGGATATGTGTCATGCTCGCTGCAATCTCACGGCCGATGGTGCGCGTCGTCGACCGCTACCTGCCCGACCCCTTCGTTTTCGTCGTCATTCTCACGCTCATCGCCGGTCTCGCAGCCGTCTTCGGGCAGGGCACCGGCCCGCTCGAGGTCGTCACCATGTGGGGTGACGGGTTCTGGTCGCTCCTGTCCTTCTCGATGCAGATGCTTCTCGTGCTGGTCACGGGCTACATGATGGCCTCGACCCCGCTCGTCCGGCGCGGTCTTTCGGCGCTCGCCTCCCTCGCCGGAAGCGCGGGCGGCGCGATTCTTCTGGTCAGCGTGGTGTCTCTGGCCGCGTCCTGGATCAACTGGGGTTTCGGGCTCGTCGTGGGCGCGCTCTTCGCCAAGGAACTCGCCCGCACGATCAGGGTGGACTACCGCCTGCTCGTCGCCTCGGCCTATTCGGGCTTCATCGTCTGGCACGGCGGCCTCGCCGGGTCGGTCCCGCTCTCGATCGCCACGGCGGATCATCCCTTTTCCGATATCATGGGCGTGATCCCCACCTCCGAGACGATCTTCGCGAGCTACAACATCATCATCGTGGTCGCGCTCTTCATCGCCGTGCCGCTCATCAATCGCGCGATGATGCCGAAGGACGAGGATAGCGTCTATGTCGATCCCGCGCTCCTCGACGAAAGCGCCGAGGGCATCGGGGCCGCCTCCACCCCGGCCGAACGGATCGAACGAAGCCCCGTGCTCTCCATGCTCATCGGCGCTGCGGGCGTGGCGTGGCTCATCCAGTATTTCGCGGCCGGCAACGGTCTTTCGCTCAACGTCATCAACTTCCTGTTCCTCACGCTCGCGATCCTGCTGCACGGCACCCCGCGAAACCTGCTCAACGCGCTGACCGAGGCGGTCAAGGGCGGCGCGGGCATCGTGATCCAGTTCCCGTTCTACGCCGGGATCATGGCGATCATGGTGCAATCCGGCCTCGCCGCCAGCATTTCCGAGGCGCTCGTGGGCATCGCCTCCGATGCGACCCTGCCGTTCTGGACGTTCATATCGGCGGGTATCGTCAACTTCTTCGTGCCGTCGGGCGGTGGTCAATGGGCCGTTCAGGCCCCCGTGATCCTGCCCGCGGCCGAGGCGCTCGGCACCGATCTTGCGCGCGTGTCGATGGCGGTGGCCTGGGGCGATGCCTGGACCAACATGGTGCAACCCTTCTGGGCGCTTCCGATTCTCGGGATCGCGGGGCTTCGGGCGAAGGACATCATGGGGTTCTGCATGATGCACCTGATCCTCTCGGGCCTCATCATCGCGGTGGGCCTGACCTTCCTCTGATCCTCACGAGATTGTGCTCCACCCCGACGGGGTGGGGCCGGCTTGGGCGAAAGCCCGCCAATTCGCGACCGTCCGCATGCCGGGATTTCGCCGATCGCGCCCTGCCGCGCCCGTGGTGCGGTTTTCCCCACTTTTCAGACCGCGTGCTTTCGTTCATTTCACAATGAACGAACAAGAAAAAAGGACAGGGTCATGCGCGGACTTCTGATTGCGATACAGGCAGGATTGCTCGTTCTACTCGCCGTGATGGGTGCCCATGGCGATGGCGAGACCAAGGCGAACTGCCCCGGCGCCGAGGTGGCGAGCACAGAGTTCTGCGACGTCTGACCGGACAACGCTCGCGAAACGCTTGCAGAAGGCGCTCCTATTGCGCGCCAAGCGCCTCCTCCAGAGCGGGGCGGAACCTCTGCTCGTAGTCACTGCCGACCAGCGGTCCCGCGAAACGGAAAAGCACCGTGCCCTCCGCATCGACGATGAACGTCTCGGGTGGCGCCGTCACCCCCCAGTCAAGCGCCGCACGCCCCTTGGGGTCGAACCCATGCGCGAAGAACGGGTCGCCCTCTCCCTCGAGATACTGGTCCGCCTGGTCCAGCGTGTCCTTGAAGTTGACACCGGCCACCCGGAATCCCTCCTCGCTCAGCGCCTCCAACGTCGGATGCTCGGCCCGGCATGGCGGGCACCAGCTCGCCCAGAAGTTCACCACCGTCAGGTCGTTTCCGCGCAGATCGTCGGCCGTCAGCACGGGGCGGCCGGGCAGCCCGTCCTCGGGCAACGGCGGCGCCTTCCGTCCCACGATCACCGACTCGAACGAATTGGGATCCTCGCGCTGCATGCCGAGATAGAAAAGCACCGCGATCGCCACGAAGATGAGCGGCGGCGCGATCATCAGCGGTGAAATCCTAGACATCTTCGCGCCTCCGCGTCTCGATTTCCTCAAGTGCCCGACGCGCCTTCCGGGCCCGGTGCAGGCTCAGCCACACCAAGCCCGCGATCAGGGCCAGCGACACGGCATAGGACGCCATGACCTCGACCGCGTATTTCCCGAGATCCGGCATCATCTCATCCGCTCCCGCGCCAGCAGAACCTTGGCACGGCGCAGCCTGATCTCGGTCGCCGTCCGCAAGAGCACCAGCGCCACGAAAAGAAGGACGAACCCCGCGATCGCGACGAGAAGCGGCAGGTAGAACACATCCGCCACGTTCTCCTTCTTGTCGAGGCTGAGCGACGCGCCCTGGTGCAGTCCTTGGTTCCAGAAGTTGACCGCGTATCGGCTCAGCACCGCAAAAACCGACCCGACGAGACACAGGATGCTCGTGAGGTCGGCGGCCGTGTCGTCATCCTCGATCGCCTCCCAAAGCGCGATATAGCCAAGGTAGAACAGGAACAGGATCAGGAACGAGGTCAGCCGCGGATCCCATGCCCACCAGGTGCCCCACATGGGCTGCCCCCAGATGGCGCCGGTGATGAGGCCGATCACCGTCATCACCGCACCTACCGGGGCGGCGGCGCGGGCGGCCAGCGCGCTCACGTGATGGCGCCGCACGATCCAGATGAGCGACGCCGCCAGCATCATGAACCACGCGCTGATCGCCATCATCGCCGAGGGCACGTGGAGATAGATGATCTTGACCGTCGCGCCGAACCGCTGGGCGTCGGGCGTGAAGAAATAACCCCAGACCAGCCCCACGACCAGGCACAGCGCCGCCCCTCCCGCCACGTAGGGCAGGACACGCTCGGAGGTCGCGATGAACTTCCGCGGATTGGCGTATTCCCAGAGCGACGTCAGGGTCATGCGGTCCTCATTTCAGGTTGGCCCGTAATACCGCAGCCGAGGCGAAGGGTAAAAGAGCGATTGCGCCGCAGGTGATCCCGCCCAGCATCAGAAGCGGCGTCACGATGTCGCCCCCCTCGCCGGCACGGCGCACCAGCTCCGTGCCGAAGATGAGCGTCGGCACGTAGAGCGGCAGCACCAGCAGGCTCAGAAGCAGCCCACCGCGCCGCAGACCCACGGTCAGCGCCGCGCCGAAAGTGCCGATGACCGACAAGGCGGGCGAGCCGATGAGAAGCGACAGGAGAAGCGCGCCATACGCGCCGGGGGCGAGGTTGAGCAGCAGCCCCAGCACCGGCGCTGCAAGGACAAGCGGTAGGCCCGTGGTGATCCAATGCGCCAACGCCTTGGCGCTCGCCAGCATTTCCAGCGGCAGGGGCGACGTCGCCAGCAGGTCGAGCGTTCCATCCTCCCAGTCGAGCGCGAAGATCCGGTCGAGCGACAGAAGACAGGCCAGAAGCGCGCCCAGCCACAGGATCCCCGGCGCGATCACCCCATGCAGATCGGCGCGCGGCCCCACGCCGAAGGGAACCAGCATCACGACGATGAGAAAGAAGGCGAGGCCGAGGCCAAAGCCACCACCCGCGCGCACCGCAAGGCGCAGGTCACGGACGAGGATCGCCCTCACAGGAATGCCTCGTCCGGGTCATCCGGGACCGGGATCCTCGCACGAAACGGCTCGAGTTCCATCTCGCGCGCCTCGGCAAGACCCAGCTCGATATGGGTGGCGATCACCGCCGCGCCTCCACCGGCGAGATGCGCGCGCACGGCGTCGGCGAACATCGCCACCGCCCGCGTGTCGAGCGAGACGGTCGGCTCGTCCAGAAGCCAGAGCTTGCGCCCCGCCACCAGCAGCCGCGCAAGGCCCAGCCGCCGCGTCTGGCCGGCCGATAGCGTCCCTGCCAGGCGGTCCCGCAGCGCGGCAAGGTCGAAGGCGCCGAGCGCGCGCGAAATGTCACGTCCGCCGAATACCTGCGCCCAGAAGCCCAGGTTCTCGGCCACGCTCAGCGTCGGTTTCACCCCGTCCTTGTGTCCCGCCAACACCGCGCAATCCGGCGCGCGGACGATCGCTCCCGCCCGTGGCGGCTGTATGCCCGCGAGCACCCGAAGCAACGTCGTCTTGCCCACCCCGTTCGGTCCACGCAGGATGACTGCCTCGCCCGGCGCGACATTCAGGTCCACCCCCTCCAGCACATCGACGCCACCACGCGCCACGCGCAGGGACCGTGCCGACAGAAGGGGCTCGACCGGCATGAGCGCTCAGACCGGGATGAGGGCCGCGGCCACGCGGCGCCCTTCCGAGAGAAGCACGTTGTAGGTCCGGCACGCCGCGCCCGAGGCCATGATCTCGACGCCGAGCCCGTGACCCTCGAGCGTCTCGCGCAGCCCCTCGGGCAGGGGCGCGATCTGGGCGCCCGTTCCGATGAAGATGACGTCGACGACATCCGTCAGTTCGACGAGCATCGCCTCGTCCATCAGCCCGCCCCAGCTTTTCGCGCCGGTTTCGGTGACGACGATCGGCCCCTCGAGCACCTGCCCCCCCACGCGAAAGAAGCCGGGACCATAGCCGTCGATGGGCGTGGCGCTCTGGAATTCCATCTCGTTGAGTTGCACGATACTCTCCTCCGCGTCATCCCTGCCAGATCGGCAATCCGCCCAACACCGCCAGCCCGATCAGCGTGAACGCGAGCAAGCGATAGCTCTTCTCGCGCGCGGGATCAAACAGCGCCTGCCCGATCATCGTGGTGATGAAATAGGGCACGGCCAGCACGAGGGCGAGCCAGACGATCCGCGTCTCGACTCCGCCCGTGAGAAACAGGTTGGCGACGATCACGATGTCGAGCCCCGCGAGAAAGAGGATCGTGTTCGCCCGAACCGATTGCACCATCGACTGACCGGCAAGGTAGAACAGGATCACCACAGGGCCGGTCAGCCCCGTCATGCCACCTATGAGGCCCGCCGCCGCCCCGATCGCAACCGCCCCGAGCAGGCCGACCTTCATCGTATAGCGCCAGCCCGAGACAAGCGCGAGCAGCGTTCCGCCGGCGATCACAGAGACCACCCAGCGCACCGCGGTCGCCTCCATCGCCTGCATGAGCCAAAGGCCCGCCGGCACCATCGGCAGCGCCGCGAGCAGCAGAAGGCCCACTTCGCCCCGGTCCGAATGCCGCCACGCCTTGGGCAATAGTGCGATCGTGCTCGCGATTCCGGTCATGGTGATCGTCCCCACCACCTGCGCCGGACCGAGAAACAGCCCCGCCACCGGAACGAAGATGAGCGCGGTGCCGAACCCGGTGAAGCCGCGCACGATCCCCGCGACGGACATGGTCAGGATCAGCCACCAGATGCCGTTGGTCTGAAAGGTCTGGAGCAGACCGTCAGGCATCCACGTTGGCATAGTTCGTGCCCGCGCTCGCGTCCGGCTTCGACCAGTCGCGCTTCACCCCGAGCCAGAGAAGCACCGTCGACGCCACGAAAACCGACGAATAGGTGCCGACGATCACGCCCCAGATCATCGCGAAGACGAAGCCGCGGATCACGTCCCCGCCCAGCGCGAAGAGCGCGCCCAGCGCAAGAAGGGTCGTCACCGAGGTCATCATCGTCCGGCTCAGCGTTTCGTTGATCGACAGGTTCAGCACCTCGGCCAAGGGCTTTTTCTTGTATTTCCGCAAGTTCTCGCGCACCCGGTCGAAAACCACGACCGTATCGTTCAACGAATAGCCGACGATGGTCAGAAGCGCGGCGATGATGGCAAGGTCGAACTGGATCTGAAGCTCCGAGAAGATGCCGATGGTCAGGATCACGTCATGGACCAGCGCGATCACCGCACCCAGCGCGAACTGCCATTCGAACCTCAGCCAGATATAGACAAGCACCGCCCCTATGGCGAGCATGACGGCGATGGCGGCGGTCTGGATCAACTCGCCCGACACCTTCGGTCCCACGCTCTCGACCGAGGTGAACTCGATATCCGGCACGCTCGCCTTCAGCGCCTCCTCGACCGCGAGGATCAACTCCGGGCTCACGCTCTCCGTGTCGTCCTGCGCCTGGATACGAACCATCGCGACATTCTGGTCAGGCCCGAAGGTCGGGTCGAAGATCTCCGAGATCGACACGTCGCCAAGCTCCAGAGTGTTCACCGCGTCGCGGTATTGGCCCACGTCCACCGGCTCGGCACTCTGCGTGCGGATCGTGGTGCCGCCCTTGAAGTCGATGCCGTAATTCAGGCCTTGCAGCATGAACGATCCGAAGGCCACCACGATCAGCGTCGCCGCGATGCCAAGCCAGATCTTCCACAGACGGAAGAAGTCGATGGCGGTCTCGCTCGGCACGAGCTTCAGGTACTTGCCCTGAAGCACCGATTTCGGCCGCTTGCGCTCGAACCACATGATCACGAGGAGGCGCGTCACGAAGATGGCCGTGAAGACCGAAGTGATGATCCCGAGACCCAGCGTGATCGCGAAGCCGCGCACCGGTCCCGAGCCCATGGCAAAGAGGATCACGGCAGTGATGAGCGTGGTAATGTTGGCATCGACGATGGCGCTCAGCGCCTTCTCGTAGCCCAGTTCGATGGCCCGCGCCGGCCCCTTGGCCGATTTCATCTCTTCGCGGATCCGCTCGAAGACCAGCACGTTCGCGTCGACCGCCATCCCGATGGTCAGCACGATCCCCGCGATCCCCGGCAGTGTCAGCGTCGCCCCGATAAGGCTGAGCAGCCCGAAGATCAGCCCCACGTTGATGATGAGCGCGATATTCGCGAACAACCCGAAGGTGCCATAGCTCGCCCACATGAAAGCCAGCACCAGCACGAAAGCCACGATACAGGCGATCTGCCCCGCCTCGATGCTGTCGGCCCCGAGTTCCGGCCCGATCGTCCGCTCCTCGAGGAAGTCGAGCCCCGCAGGCAGCGCACCGGCGCGCAGGAGAACGGCGAGATTGGTCGATTCCTCGACCGTGAAACGCCCGGTGATGATCCCCGATCCGCCGGGAATGTGGCTCTGGATGACGGGGGCGCTGATGACTTCGTCGTCGAGGACGATGGCGAAGGGGTTGCCGATATTCTCGGCGGTGTAGTCACCGAATTTCCGCGCGCCCGTGGGGTTGAAGCGGAAGGACACGGCGGGGCGTCCGTTCTGGTCGAAATCGGGTTGCGCATCGACCAGTTCCTCGCCGGTGACGACCGGCGCGCGCTCGAGGATGTAGTACTGCCCCTCCTCGTCGAGCGACGGCAGGATCTCGTTGCCCGAACCGGGCCGCTCATCGGGATTCGTCGTGGCTCCGACGACCGGCTGGAAGGTGAGTTGCGCGGTTGTGCCGATGATGTCCTTCAACTCCGCGGCGCTGCCGATACCCGGCACCTGGATCAGGATGCGATCGGCGCCCTGCCGCTGGATCGTGGGTTCGCGCGTGCCCACCTCGTCGATCCGGCGGCGGATGATCTCGAGCGCCTGGCGCACCGTGCGTTCGTCGGTGGCGCGCTGTTCGGCTTCGCTCAGGCGCACGATGACGCTGTCGCCCTCGGTCGTGACCTCGATGTCATTGGCCCCCGCCCCGGTCAGCGACGTGACGGGCCGCGCAAGGCCCCGGACAAGCTGCGCCGCCTGTCCCACCGCTTCGGGCTTTTCCACGAGCCGCACCACGAGCCTGTCGCCGGTTTCCTGTTGAAGGCGGATCGGCCCCACCTCGTCGCGGTTCTCGCGCAGGACGTCGCGCACCTCGGGCCACATTCCCTCGAGCCGCGCCTCGTAGACTTCCTCGACCTTGACCTCGACCAGCAGATGCGCGCCACCCCGCAGATCAAGCCCCAGGTTGACGAGCCCCGAGGGCAACCAGTCGGGCCATGCCTCGAGCGCCTCGGCATATTGCGCAGGATCCTCCCCCCGCTCGATCGCGGCCTCCGCGTCGTTATGTGCCTCGACGCGGGGATAGAACGCATTCGGCGTCGCAAGCAGAAGCCCGAGGAGCACGGTGCCCCAGATGAGAACGCGTTTCCAAAGCTCGATCTTCAGCATGTCGCGGGGACTTTCGGGTTTGGGACAGGATCAGACGTGGCGCGACGATGCGCGCCGCTTCGCGGTTCAGCTCTCCGCCGGCTCCGTCTTCGAGCGCACCTCGGCAATCGTATGCCGCACCACGCGGACCTTCACGCCGGTGGCGATCTCGATCTCGAGTTCGTTGTCCTGCACGCGCGTCACCTTCCCGATCAGGCCGCCCTGTGTGACCACCCGGTCGCCCTTGCGCAGCGCCTCGACCATCGCGCGATGTTCCTTGAGTTTCTTCTGCTGCGGGCGGATCAGCAGGAAATACATGATCGCGAAGATCAGGATGAGGGGTAGAAACTGGGCCAGTGCGCCGCCTTCCATGGGAATGCTCCTTGTCCGATGGGGGCGATCCCGCCCGCGAAATTTGGCGCGAACCTATGGGCGCGCGCCCCTATTTGCAAGGCAGGAAAGGCGGGCCGGGACGGGCCGCAGCGTCACGGTCTCCTGATCGGTGCTGCCCGCGCCCTCGCCGCGTGCGGCGCGCTTGCATGGTTCCTTTGCTTTCGGGAGCATCGCCATGCCTCCTTTCGGCGCTTTTCTGTGCCGTGCCCCCATCAAATCGTTTCAACCCGCACGCGATGACCATATATTGCCGCCAATCACCAAACACGCGCGGCCTCGTCGCGCCCAGCCCCAGGGGGACAGATGGCCAATCTCGAAACTCAGGTGAAGGAAAGCCAGGCGCAGGTCGCCGAGGCACAGACCAAGATCGCCGAGATCACCAGTCGCATCGAGGCCGCCCGCGCCAAGATCGAGTCTGGCGAGGATGCCACCCTCGACATCGAGAACGCCACCCTCGAGGACGTGCATGCGCATACCGAGATCATGAACGCCAACATCGCCGAGTTGATCATGGGCCTCGACGACGTGACCGCCGCCTTCTCGCGCGATTTCGACGAGATGCGCAACAAGACCGGCTGGGAAAGCTTCGTGGGCATCTTCTCCAAGGCCAAGGCAGACAGCATGCGTCAGGACCGGATGCGCACCGCCAATATAGACGACAAGTTGCAGGATCTCATCGCCAAGTCCGACGTCATCACCAGGCTCCTGGAAAGCCAGCTCGCCGTGCTCGAGGATCAGAAGGCAAAGGTCGAGACGAACCTCACCGAGACCCTCGACGAACGCGAATTCACCGTGGGCGAGTTGGAAAGCGTGCGCGAGGAGATCAAGGCGATGGACCCCGAGATCATCCGCCTCGAGAACGCCATCGCGAGCGAGACCGACGCGGCCAAGCGCACCAAGCTCGAGACCGAACTGGCCGACCTCAACACCCGTTACAACGCCATGGTGCAGGATGAGCAGGTCAAGCTTGCCAAGTCGCAGACGCTGGAGCGCTATATCGAGAAGGGCAAGACCTGGGTCGACAGTCTCCAGAACCAGGCGGCGACCCAGATGGTGCTCATCAACAAGTTGCAAACCGACACCAAGCAGCGCGTGGTGCTCTATGACGCGCTGTCGAAATCGCTCAAGACCGCGCAGCAGCAGGACGTGGCCCACCGCATCAACGAGATCGGCGTGCAGACCGACCAGGAGGCGCAAACGGCCATGGCCGGCATAGGGGCCGCCACCAATCAGAAGATGGCGGACATGCTCGAGGCGCACGAGGACCACATGGTCTTCGCCCGCGACGTGCTCGAGCAGAAGGCCAAGGCCGACGAACGCTTCGCCCGCCGCTTCCAGGAGATCGTCGAGAAGCACGACAGCAACCTTTATGGAGGCTGAGGAGGTTCAATCATCGCGAGCGACGGGGCCAGTTCGACCAAGATGACCGACGTCACTTCCGATCACTTCCCCTTGCGCGACCTGCACGCCTCGCGCCGCTATTTCACGCGGTTCGAGCGGATCATGGGCCATTTGCCGCGAGTTGCCGCGCTCATGCAGGCGCGCGGCGATCTGGACCCGCACGAGATCGAGGTGCTCACCACCTACGTTCAGCAACTGGGCTACACCTTCCGCGCGCTCTCGATGAAATACCTCCTCGTCGGGCGCGACACGGGGCGGCCCGTCGCCCCCCTCTCGATGGACGTGGTCGAAAGCGGCTTTCCCGTCTTCAACGAGTTGATGATCATGGCCAACGACGCGCACCAGGCCGCGCAGCATCTCGAAAACATGCCCGACAGCGACGCGCTCAAGCGGCGCATGATCGAGGAGATCGTCGGCCGGCGCGAGATCCCGACGCGCCTGCAATTCGCCATGTCCCAGCGTCTCTACTACGAGGAACTCGCCCGCGGGGAACTCTTCTGGGCGCGCAACGACCCGCGCGGCAAGGTGCTCGACGCGACGCCCGGACGCCTGCGCTACCTGCTGCACTGGGCCGTCTACGACAGCCAGGTCAACCTGCCCACGATCTATCTCATGGAGGTCGAGGACACCGGCGGCACCGCGCTGGGCCGCGACACGACGCGCTGGCCCGAAGTGCAGGCGCATCTCATGGGCCAGGCTCTGGGCGGGCTGAAGCTCGTCACCATCGCCCGCGCCTTCGATCGCGACTTCGACGACCTGCACCCCAAACGCCTGCGCCGGCTGCACATCGGGCCGATGTATTCGCATGAATACACCCAGCAGTCCGGTCCCCTCCGCGAGGTTCTGGCCGAAGCCAGCGCGGCGTCCGACCAGGATTGGGCGCTGGCCTGGACCGACGAAGTGCTCGAAAGCGAACGCGTCGAGGAGGAGAAATCCGGCTGGTTCGGCACGGTCGAACGCGAGATCTTCGCGCTCGACCCCTTCTCGGGCCGCGGCGTCGATACCGGCGCCACGCGACAGGAACGTGCGATCATCCTTCCCGAACGCCCCTACCAGATCCTGGCCGAGAAGAACCCGGCGGGCTTCGCCAGCGTGACGAAATACGTGGTCGGCCCCACGGGCAGCGTCCTGAGATACTGAAACCTCCGCCGGGCCTCGGCCGGTCACCTGAGAGAGACACGACATGACCCTTACCGCCGACACGATGGAGCTTCGCGAGGCCGACATCACCAAGCACTACGAGGCCGCCAACGCGATGCTCGGGGGCTTCGACCATGCGCCCCGGGTCGGCAAACCCGCGGCCACCGATACCTCCGAACGCTCCTCCGGGATCGGCACGCGCCGCCGCTTCCGCTCCACCACGCCGGGGCTCGTCACCCGCCAGACCGCGCGCCCCGAGGGCGTCCACCTCGCCGGGCGGATCACCTCCGCCGATGACGACGATCCGCTCACCTCGCCCTTGCAGGCCACGCTCCTGCACGCGCTCCGCCGCGCGCTTTCCATCGCGATGGCGATGGGAGAAACCTACGCCGAGACCACGGGCCTTTCGGACCTGCGCCGCAAGAACCTGGCAGGCTCCCTTCCCGCCGACCGCAAGACCGAGTTCACCGACCTCATGACCGCCGAGGCACTCATAGTGGCGCATGTCTTCGGCAATGCCACGGCATTCCTGCTTGCGCCTCACGGCTCCGAAACCACGGTCGAGGTGGGCGAGGCCGAGGAACTTCTGACCGACAACGCCCAGATGGCCCTTCACGGCGCACTGTGGGAGCTTGACCAGAAGATCGCGCGCCACGCCCCCGACGACGCCCATCTCGTTGCCACCGCGCTCGCCTATTCCGAGGCGCTCATGGAGAAGGCCGCCCAGCGCGCCCAGACCGCGCAGCGCACGGCCCCCTTCACCGGCGCCTCCTGGCGCGTCGAGGCGGATGATTTCACCATTCGCGGCTTCACCCCCTCGTCCAAGGGAAAATCCTCGACCCTCACCATGACCTTCAAGAAACCGCACGAGGTCGTGGGCAACCACATCGCGAAATACCAGGCGCTGAAGCTTTCCAAGATGTTGATGGCCTACGATTTCGACCGCCGCCTCAACCCGTTCGCCGAACTGGGCGGCTTCATCTTCACCTTCATGGGCGACGGGATGCCGGGCACGGGCAAGACCACGCTCATTCAGATGATGGCGGGGCTCATCAAGGGCTATTGCGACACCGCGGGCTATCCCTTCCGCTACCAGAACCTCTCGACCGAGAGCATCGACAGCTACCAGGGCAAGTCGGCGCAGAACGCCAAGGCGTTCATCAACAACGTCCTCGATCCCGGCGTAATCGGCTTCGGCACCATCGACGACATCGACCAGCTTGCGGGGAAGCGCGGCGACCGCCAGTCCTCGGCGGGCCAGCTCGAGATCACCGCCGTGCTGATGGAGAGCTTCGCGGGCGCCAACACGGTGGTGCGCGGCAACTGCACCTTCGGCATGTTCTCCAACTACCCCGAGAACGTGGACGACGCGCTCCGCCAACGCGCCGGCGCGCGCTTCCTCGTCGACGGGCCGCAGACGCGCGAGGATTACATCGACATCCTCCACCTGCTCATGGGCCGCAACCACGACATCCCGCTGGGCGATCACGAGGTCTATGCCGCGCAGGAGATCAAGAAGGCCGTCGCCAAGAGCTTCGAGAGCCACATGAGGCCCCACGAGGACAGGCTCCTGCGCGTCTACGAGCGCGTGGCGGACGATCTCGGGCAACTCGACACGATCGCCAAGCTCGGCACCTATCTCAAGGCCATCCAGGAGGCCGACCCCCGCTTCACCGGCCGCGCGATCAAGAACATCACCGACGCGGTGAAGGTCCGCGCGATGGATTTCGAACTGCCGGACGAGTGGATGGAAGAGCCCGACCTGTTCCTCTTCAAGAGCTACGACGAGAAGAAAGCCATGATCGAGGAGCTGCGCCAGCCGATCACAGTCGAGATGGTCATCCAGGAGATCAACCGCTACGCCGACAGCGAATTCCGCTATGCCGACAAGTCCGACGAAGCCGCCATCGAGGCCATGGTGCGGGAGTATGGGCGAACGGAAGAGGCTAAGAAACGGTATCTGGAGGGGAAGAAATGACCCCCGTGCCACCCGTCCCGGGCCTGACCCGGGACCTACCTGATCCTATCCCCGCCCGCCCCGGGCTTGACCCGGGGCCTCTGCGATCGCTGAAGGAGGCCCCGGGTCAAGCCCGGGGCGTGCATCTTGTAAGGTCCCCGGTCGGGCCGTGCCCTCCCTGGTGGGCGCGTGCGGAACGGATATTCAGAGCGCACATCCCAAAGCTCACACGCCGCACGAGCGAGGCACGACGTCGCCAACGCGCCCTCCTGGGGGAGGGAGGGCGCGGCCCGGCCGGGGGCCGGGCGAGTGGTTTGCATGATATCTCAACGAGATCATTACCACTGTTTCAGAACCACAAGTTGAAAGTTGCCCTATCTATTTTCGCGCTCGCCTCATTCGCGATGCCGTCGGAAGCGCAGGACGCAGACGGGGATTACAACAAGATGGGTAAGTTAGCGTACGCCCAATGGGAATGTGCAGCATTGGCCGCCAAAACCGAAAAATATCAAAAAATAGGCCTGTACCTTTTTGAGAGTGGACACCAAAAACTAACGGGTTTCGTTACCGCTTGGAATGAAGGCAAACTCACCGAAGAAGACACTGACGAAGTGCCTATTGGAATCAGCTTACGATTGATCCGGGGTCCAACTGTTGATTTTTCGCTGGGTTACATGTGGGCACAGTTTCTCGCAGAAGCAGAAGAGAAAACTTTCGATTCTGACCTACAAGCTCCCTACGAAGAGCTCAGAGAGTTGCAGATGATAACGGCTGAAGAAGCCTATCGAGAAAAGAAGTGCGACCTTCTGGTGGAGCGCGAAGATTAAATGAACCGCCTCATCCGCACCGGCCTCATGTTCGGCAACCTCATCCACGTGGCCTCCCCCGCCCTCGTGGAGCGCTACAACCGCGCGCTCGAGCACCTGACCGGCCGCACCACCGCCCTCACCGATTTCTACATCGACATTTCCGGCTACTCCCCCGAGGTGGGTCACGAGTTCGGCGATCACGACTACCTCAACCACGCGGGCGTCAACCGGCAGTTCATCCTGCTCACCACCCAGCAGAAGACCGCCCCGCTGCTCAATGCCAAGTTCTCCACCTCGCGCGGCGTCCTGCGGCAGTTCATCGAGGCGAACGAAGCGGCGCTCTTTGCCCTCACCACCCGCGACGCGGTGGCGGGCGAGCTGGCCAACTCGGTCTATGACATGGCCACCCCCGCCCGCCTTTTCGACATCCGCCGCGTGACGGTGGAGGCCGACACCACCGGCGGCGCCCTCCGTCAGGCTCGCGCGCTCGAGAAGAAGATCGACCGCTTCCTCAACGAGCAGGATGCCTGGTTCGATGACGTGCTCATCGCCGAGATGATCGGCCTCGCCCAGGAAACGGGCGACATCGTGCGCAATCCCGTGACGCTGGCCGAGATGAGCTTCGAACAGCGCAATTTCTGGACCGCCCATTTCGGCGGCGCCTACATATTCCAGGCCGTGCCGCACCCCGCCCTCGTCACCCCCGGCGACCCCGCCACCTTCGACGGTGCGCCCATCGCGCAGGTGCTCGGCTTCGACGACCGCAACCGCATCGCGCGCTTCCTCGAAGACAACGCGCTGGCCGAGCCCATCGTCAAGGCGCGAGGCATCGACGCGGGCGCGATCCTGCGGCAGAAGATGGATTTCATCGTGGTCGACGCGCTGGCCGACAGCGGCCTCGACCTCGCCGGGCTCACCCGCATCGACATGCGCCGCCTCGCGCGCCAGAACGCCGAGCGCCTGCCGCAGGAGTTCCACGCGCTCGCCGCCCTCGTCAACTGGGCCGAGAACGACGGCCCATGGCCCGCCATCACCTCCGAGCATCCGGCCTATTTCCACACGCTCCGCGCCGCCGACACGCCCGATGCCGACCTCGTCAACATGCTGCTGGCCGAGCTTGCCCCCAAGGATATCCGGCAGCTCTTCATCTGTCACAAGCAGGCCTTCTACGACCGCTACCGCACGTGGTCGGAAACCAAGAAGGAATATGTGGTCGATTTCCTCGTGAACGAGTATCAGGTGGACAAGCTCGGCACGCGCAAGGCCCTTTTCGGCCATGACGCACCGATGGAGGACCCCGCCCCGCCGCCGCCCGTCTCCGAGGCGACCATCGCGCGCGTGGGCCCTTGGGGCCCGGTGAGGAGGTAGAGGAATGTTCGCACTGGCCCGGCTCGTTGTCATCGGTTTCGTGGTGCTCACGATCATCTACGTGATCCTGTCGCTCTGGTCCCGCTCCGTGCGCCGTGGCAAGCTCAAGCGAGAATGGGAGGAAGGCGGCCACGAAGGGGATTACGACGCGTTCATCGAGAAGGGGCTCAAGGAATACGACGGCTCGGTGCGTCGCAAGCTGATCCTCGGGGTCTACATCATCCCCATCTGCCTTGTCGGGATCATCATCTATCTGACCAATTTCCACTGAAAGGGTCGTCATGGTCTATGTGAAATGGGCGTTCTGGATCACCTTCTGGGTCATCGTCGCCGCCTTCTTCCACTATACGCTGCCGCAACGCGACACGGTGCGCATCGTCAACACCTACGAGGAAAACATCAACCTCGACGACTGGACG
The DNA here is from genome assembly GCF_019599045.1 of Roseovarius sp. SCSIO 43702. NCBI lineage: Bacteria > Pseudomonadati > Pseudomonadota > Alphaproteobacteria > Rhodobacterales > Roseobacteraceae > Roseovarius > Roseovarius sp. SCSIO 43702. Next base: position 1,201,198 of record NZ_CP080623.1, on the reverse strand, counting down.
CGCATCTTCTGGTCCGAACCCGACGACTCCTCGGGCGTCCGTGACAGCCGCTACGTGCAGTTCATCCAGGCCGTGCGTCCCAACGGCAAGCCCATCGTCTACCGCAACGAGGATACGGGCTGGAACTGGCCGCCCTACTTCAAGTTCGACACCGCCAATCTCTATACCGATGCCAACGATGCCATTTCGACCAAGGCCGATCCCGAATGGGTCTCGATCAAGCATTACGGCTGGCGCAACGAGTTCTTGACGATCTTTCCCAATGCCATCTCGATCAAGCCCGTCCCCGGCCCCGATTACTGGCGGTTTCCCTGGGTCAACACGATCATCCTGACGCTCTTCTTCGCATTCGTCTGGGCGATCTGGGCGCGCTGGCGCCGCTTCCGCGCACGTCGGATCGACCCCATGCTCGATGATATCGACGCCCGCTGGGATGCGGCGGGGGACGCCTATGTCGACCGGCGCTCGCGCTTCAAACGCTGGCGCGACACTTGGCGGTCGAGGTAGGCCGGCCGCCGCGCGTCCCGGCGCGATCCGCGCGCCGGGTCAGACCGCGTGCCGCCGCCTCACGCGCCCGGGCCGCCCCGCAATGCTGAGCCGCGCGTCGTTTCGAGCCTTCTCCGAGACGACCTTGCCCTTCGACACGACGCACAGCCTGTCCGGCCTGAGCCGAAGCGCCTCTATCGGATCGCCCGCGTCGAGCACCACGAACGAGGCCTGCGCGCCCTCGTGCAACCCGTAATCCTCCAGATGCAGGATCGCGGCATTCTCGATCGTCACCATGTCGAAACACCGCCGCATCTCCTCGGGCGACGACATCTGTGCCACATGCAGCCCCATGAAGGCCACGTCGAGCATGTCGGCGGTGCCGAGCGGATACCACGGATCGCGCACGCAATCCTGGCCCCAGCCCACGCGGATTCCATGCGCCTGCATCTCCCTCACACGGGTCATGCCCCGACGCTTCGGGAACGTGTCGTGCCGCCCCTGGATCATGATGTTGATGAGCGGGTTGGGCACCGCCGAAACCTCTGCCTCCGCCATCAGCGGCAAGAGCTTCGAGACGTAATAATTGTCCATCGAATGCATCGAGGTGAGGTGCGAACCATTGACCCGGCCGTGAAGCCCCAAGCGCTGAGTCTCGGCGGTCAGGGTCTCGATATGGCGGCTCATCGGGTCGTCGCTCTCATCGCAATGCATGTCGACCATGAGACCCCGCTCCGCCGCGATCTTGCACAACTCGCGCACCGATGCCGCACCATCGGCCATCGTGCGCTCGAAATGCGGGATGCCGCCCACCACGTCCACCCCCATGTCGAGCGCACGGATCGTGTTCTCGCGCGCGGTCGGATCGCGCAGGAAACCATCCTGCGGAAAAGCCACCAGTTGCAGGTCGAGATAGGGTTTCACCACCTCGCGCACATGCAGCATCGCCTCCACGCCCTTGAGGCTGTCGTCGCAGGTGTCGACATGGCTGCGAATGGCCAGAAGGCCCATGCTCACCGCCCAGTCGCAGTAATCGAGCGCACGCGCGACCATCTCGTCCTGCGTCGTGACCTCCTTCAACTCGCCCCAGAGCGCGATCCCTTCAAGGAGCGTCCCGCTCGCATTGACACGCGGCAGGCCATAGCTCAGCGTCGCGTCGAGGTGGAAATGCGGGTCCACGAAGGGGGGCGAGACCAGGTCGCCCTCCGCGTCGATCCGGCGTCCGGCCTCTGCACCGGCCAGATCTCCCAGCGCCGCGATCCGGTTTCCCGACACGCCGATATCCGTCACCCGCCCATCGGGCAGCGTGCCGCCCGTCACCAGAAGGTCGAACTCCGCCATCACCGGTCTCCGCGATTGTAGGGCGTCATGAGCGCCGCCGGCACCTCGGCCCGCCGTGACATCAGGACCAGCGCCAGGATCGACAACACGTAGGGGATCATCAGGAACACCTGGTAGGGAATTTCCGCGCCCAGCCCGGTCTGCTGCAACCTGACCTGCAACGCGTCGAACGCGGCGAAAAGGAGTGCACCCAGCACCGCCTTCCCCGGCTTCCACGCGCCGAAGACCACCAGCGCGATGCAGATCCAGCCGCGCCCGTTCACCATCTCGAAGAAGAAGCTCGAAAAGGCCGACATCGTCAGGAACGCGCCACCCACCGCCATCAGGCCCGACCCGACGATCACTGCCCCCATCCTGAGCGCCGTCACCGAAAGCCCCTGCGCCTCGACCGCGCCGGGGTTCTCGCCCACCGCCCGCAGCGCGAGGCCGAGCGGCGAGCGATAGAGCACGATCCAGACCACCGCCGCGAGGATGAACGCGAGATAGGTCAGCGGCGTCTGCGCGAAAAGCGCCGGACCGATCAGCGGGATCTCCGACAGCAACGGGATCTCGAGCGGCTGGAACGGCTCGATCCGCGGCGGGCTCGTCACCTCGGGCAGCGCGAGACGATAGGCGAAATACGTCACCGATGTCGCCAGCAGGGTGATGCCAAGACCCACCACGTGCTGCGATAGGCCGAAGGGCACCGTCAGCGTCGCGTGCAGCAGGCCGAAAAGCATCCCCGCCCCCATCGCCACCGCCACCCCGGTCCAGAGCCCCGCCCCGGAATAGACCGCCATCCACCCCGCGAAGGCGCCCAGCACCATGATCCCTTCGATTCCGAGGTTCAGGATGCCCGCCCGCTCGCAGATCAACTCGCCCAGGGTCGCGAAGATGAGCGGCGAGGCGATGCGCACCGCCGCGGCCCAAAAGCTCGCCGAAAGGAGAATGTCGATGATCTGGTCCATGCCTACCCCCTCACCACGCGGAACCGCGTGAGCAGGATCGCCAGCACCATCAGCAGGAGCGCGGTCGCAAGCAGGATGTCCGCGATATAGGTGGGCACCGCCGCCGCGCGGCTCATGCTGTCGGCGCCCACGAAGATGCCCGCGACGAAAATGGCCGAGATGACCACAGCGCCCGGATGCAGGAGCGCCAGCATCGCCACGATGATGCCCGTGTAGCCGAAGCCCGGACTGATATCGAGCGTCAGGTTGCCCTTGAGTCCCGCCACTTCGGACCACCCCGCGAGCGCCGCGAGCCCGCCCGAAAGAAGCGCCGTCTTGACGAGGACGGCGCCCACCGGGATGCCCGCGAACCGCGCCGCCTGGGGGTTGAGACCGACCGCGCGGATCTCGTAGCCCAATGTCGTGCGCGCCTGGATGACCCAGATGACCGCCGCCGAGATGAGCGCGACGCCGAACCCCCAGTGCAAGCGCAACCCGTCCACGAGTCGCGGCAGCCGCGCCGCAGGATCGAGCGGCTCCGACTTGGGCCAGCCCATGCCCATCGGATCCTTGAGTGGCCCCTCGAGCAACATCGAGACGAAAAGCAGCATGATGAAGTTGAGAAGGAGCGTCGTCACCACCTCGTCCACCCCGAGCCGAACCTTGAGCATGACCGGGCCCAGAAGCAGCAGCGCACCCGCCAGCATCGCGGCAAGCGCCATCAGCGGGATCAGCAGGTACCAGGGCAGGAAACCGAGCGCGCCCGTGCCCAGCAGGACAGCCACAAGCGCGCCTGCATAGAATTGCGCCTCCGCCCCGATATTCCACAGCTTCGCGCGGAACGCGACCGCGACGGCGAGCCCGGTGAAGATGAGCGGCGTCGCGCGATTGAGCGTCTCGAGCAGCGCGAATTTCGATCCCGCCGCCCCCTTGAGGATGAGACCCAGCGTCTCGAACGGGTTGGCCCCCGCGAGAAGCGCCAGCCCCGACGCGATCACCACCGTCAGTGCCAGCGCGCCGGCGGGAAACCCCAGCGACCGCGCCAGCGTCGGATTGGCCACCGGCTCAAGCCGCATGTTCGAACCCCTGTCCCGCCATCCAGCCTCCCAGTTCCGCGGGCGTCATCGTCCCGCGTGCGAATTCCGGCGAAAGCCGCCCTTCCGACATGACGTGGATCACGTCCGATAAGGCCAGCACTTCGTCAAGATCCTCCGAGATGAGAAGCACCGCCGCACCGGCATCCCGCGCGGCGATCAGTTGCTCCTGCACATATGTCACCGCGCCGATATCGAGACCACGCACCGGCTGGTTGGCAAGGATGATCTCCGGTCCCGCCTCGAAGACGCGGCCAAGGATCAGCTTCTGCATATTGCCCCCCGAGAGCAGGCGGATTCGTGTGTCCGGCCCCGGACAGCGCACGTCGTATTTCCCGATCATCTCCTCGGTCAGATCCCGCGCCCGGCGCCAGTCCATCCAGCCGCGCCGCGAGAAGGGCGGTTTCGCGTAGCCCTCCAGCACCGCGTTCTCGGTCAGCGAGAAATCCGCGATCGTGCCCGTCCGGTGCCGGTCCTCGGGGATGCGCCCGATGCCGCGCGCCACCGCCGCGCGCGGGGACCAGTCGCGCACCGCCTCGCCCCCAAGGCGCATCTCGCCGTCGGTCGGCACGTCAAGCCCCGACAGCAGATCGGCCAGCGCCCCCTGCCCATTGCCGCTCACGCCCGCCAGCCCGGTGATCTGCCCCCGCCGCAGGTCGAGATCGACCGCCTTCAGGCCGGGCCTGTTGCCCTGCGGCGCCGTGCTCACCCGCTCGAGGCTCAGAAGCACCTCCCCCGGCGTCGCGGCGCGCGGCTCGATCTTCTTGATCTCGGCGCCGACCATCATCTCGGCCAGCTTGTGACGATCCGTCCTGCCGGTCTCCACCTCGCCGACCAGCTTGCCGTGCCTCAGCACCAGCACCCGGCTCGAAATCGCCATCACCTCGTGCAGCTTGTGCGAAATGAAGATGATCGAAAGCCCCTGCGCCACCGCCGTGCGCAGCGTCTCGAAAAGCGCGTCCGTCTCCTGCGGAGTGAGAACGGCGGTCGGTTCGTCGAGGATGAGGATGCGCGCATCACGGTAAAGCGCCTTGAGGATCTCCACCCTCTGCCTTTCGCCCACCGAAAGCGTCGCCACCTTGGCATCCGGGTCGACCCTCAGCCCGAAATCCTCGGCAAGCCGCTCGACCTTGCGCCGCGCGGCCCCCCGGCCCAGCCCCAGCCGCCACAACGGCTCGGTTCCCAAAAGAATGTTGTCGAGCACGCTCATGTTGTCGGCCAGCGTGAAATGCTGGTGCACCATGCCCACACCCGCCTCCAGCGCCGCCCCCGGCGCCCCGGGTGGCAGCGTCCGGCCGAAGACCTCGACCGTGCCCTCGTCGGCAGTGTAGTGGCCGAAGAGGATGTTCATGAGGGTCGTCTTGCCGGCCCCGTTCTCGCCCAATAGGGCGATCACCTCACCGCGGTTCAGATCGAAGCTGATCGCGTCATTCGCCGTGAGCGTGCCGAACCGCTTGGTGATGCCGGACAGGCGCAGGACGGTGTCCTGCGCCTCGGGTTGGTCTGTCATCGCGTCGATGTCGGCTCTTCGTCGTTGATCTCCACGGTGAACTCACCGGCCTTGATGGCTGCCTCGCGCTCGCGCACGAGGGCCATCGCGTCCTCGGGAACCTTGCCCTCGAACGTGCCCAGCGGGGCCAGCGACGCGCCGCCTTCCTTCATGAAGGAATAGACGCCGTAATTCTCGGCCTTGAACTCGCCCGCGCGGTATTTCTCGAGCGCCGCCTGAAGCGTCGGCTCGAAGTGCCAGATGGCCGAGGCGACGACCGTATCGGGATATTCCGACTGCGTGTCGATCACGTTGCCGATGGCCAGGATGCCCTTCTCCTGCGCGGCATCCGAAACACCGAACCGCTCGGCATAAAGCACGTCCGCGCCGTTCTCGATCATGGCAAACGCCGTTTCCTTGGCCTTGGGCGGATCGAACCACGACCCGATGAAGCTCACCTGGAAGACCGCGTCGGGCTTCACCTCGCGGACACCGGCCATGAAGGCATGCATCAGGCGGTTCACCTCGGGAATGGGGAAGCCGCCGACCATCCCGATATTGCCGCTCTCGCTCATCGCGCCCGCGATGATCCCGGTCAGGTAGGAGGCGTCCTGGATGTAGTTGTCGAACACGCCGAGGTTGGGATAACTCTCGTCCGCCGGAAATGAGGATCCCATCAGGAAGGCCGTGTCGGGATATTCCGCGATCACCTCGCGCGCTTCCTGCTCCACCGCGAACATCTCGCCGATGATCATGTCGACGCCGCTCTCGGCATATTCGCGCATCACGCGGGCGTAGTCGGTGTTCGAAACGCTCTCGCTGTAGTCATAGGAAATCTGCCCCGCTTCCTCGGCGGCCAGCGCGGCCTGGTGGATGCGGCTCACCCATTGCTGCTCGACCGGCACGGTGTAGATCGCGGCAACGGTGATCGGCTCCTGCGCCACGAGGCGCGAGGGCATCGCACCCAGCGCGGCAAAGGCCGCGGCAGCGGCCCCGCTCAGCAAAACGGTCCGGCGCGTCATGCGCGCGGTCAATGGCTTTCTGTCTGTCATGGCTGTCATCCCGTCCCAGTTGGTTGATTGATCTTCGAATTTGACCAAACGGTAAAGAGCAAATCGATTCGTGGCAATCTTCGGCCCGCTCTCCTGCGGTCATACCGACGAGCAAACCCGCCGCGTGTCAACCCGACGCAACCCAGACGGGCGAGCCGCCGGGCCCATGCCCGCGCGTCACAAAATGCATTGGCTCACATCCGCGCAGGTGAGCGAGGGCAGCCACAGCACGATATAGGGAAATGCCACCAGCAGCCCGATGGTGATCGCATCGGCGATGAAGAAGGGCATGACACCCCGGAACACGTCCTGCACGCTCAGGTCCGGCCGCACTCCCGCCACCACGAAACAGTTGAGCCCGATGGGCGGCGTGATGAGGCAGAACTCGGCCATCTTGACCACGAGGATCCCGAACCAGATCGCGCACATTGGGCCCGACATGCCGAAGGTGCTGTCCGCCGCGCTCACGAACTCGCCCCCGTTGAGCGCCATGACCGCCGGGTACACCACCGGCAGTGTCAGCAGCAGCATCCCGATCGCGTCCATGAACATGCCGAGGATCGCATATGCCAGGAGGATGCACACGAGGATCAGCATCGGCGAGACCGTCAGCGACGTGATCCAGTCCGCGAAAGCCCCCGGCAGGTCCGCGAAGCCGAGGAACCGCACGTAGATCAGCACGCCCCAGATGATCGTGAAGATCATGACCGAAAGCTTCGCGGTCTCCAGAAGCGCGTCCTTCAGCTCGGCCCAGCGCATGCCGCGCCACAGTGCCATCAGAAAGACGACAAAGGCCCCGATCGCCCCGCCTTCGGTCGGCGTGCCCCAGGCATCGCCGCCGAAGGGGTTGTAGACGAAGAAGATGATCGTCACGACCACGAACAGGATCGGCAGCGCGGGCGGCAGGGCCACGAACCGCTCGCGCCAGGTGAAGCCGCTCACCGGCGGGCCGAACCCCTTGATGGTCAGCGCGAGCCCGATGATCAGAAGCCCGTAGATGATGGCCGAGAAGGCACCGGGGATGAATCCCGCGAGCAGGAGCTTGCCCACGTCCTGCTCGACGATGATCGCGTAGATGACAAGGATCGCTGAAGGCGGGATGAGCGAGGCCAAGGTTCCGCCCGCCGCCACCACACCCGCCGCGAACCGCTTGTCATACCCGATCTTGAGCATCTCGGGGATGGCGATCCGCGCGAAAACGGCCGACGTGGCCACGCTCGCCCCCGAAACGGCGGCGAAACCGGCGGTCGCGAACACCGTCGAGACGGCAAGCCCGCCGGGCACCCAGGCGATCCACTTCTTCGCCGCGTCGAAAAGCGCGCGCGTCAGGCCCGCGAAATAGGCGAGGTATCCGATCAGGATGAAGGTCGGAATGAGGCTCAGCGCCTGCGCGCTCACCTTCGAATGCGGCACCTGCCCCGCGGTCTTCACCGCCACGGTCAGCGCCCAGCCGAACTCGTCACCGGCATAGCCCTTCTTCGACCAGAAGATCCAGACAAGCCCGATCAGCCCGCAAGCGGCGGCGGCAAAGGCCACGCGCATTCCCAGGATGACCATGACCAGAAGGCCGCCCGTGACGATCAGCCCGATGTCAATCGGCTCCATGCGCGCCGCCCCTCGTCATTCGTCCCGTCCCGAGACGTGCCGCGCTTCCTCGGCAGCCTGCGTCGCGGCATCCACGACCATCGGCACACCGGCCGGTCGCTCGGCCCCGGTGACAAGCGCTGTCGCATAGGTCACCGCCTGCAGGACCAGCCGCACGCAAAGCACCCCGAACGCCACCGGCGCGAGGAGCTTCGCGGGCCAGAGCGGAAGCGCGATGTCCATGCTGCTGTCCCGGCTCCACAACGGCGCGTTCCAGTCGAAGGACCGCTCGAAATGCGCCCAGCTTCCCCAGACCAGCAGCACCATCAGGCCCAGGATGACAAGCGTCGTGAGAAGCTCCACGAGCCACAGCGCCCGACCGCTCAGCTTGCCCACCAGAAGGTCCATGCGGATATGCCCGCCCTCGCGCTGCACCCACGAAATGCCCATGAAGGCGATGAGCGGCATTGCCTGCTCGATCCAGTCGACATAGCCCGGCAAGGGCTGGTTGAAGAAATTCCGCCCCGCCACCGACACGACCGCGAGCAGCATGAGCGCAAAGACCGCGATCCCGCTCAGAAGCGCCAGCAGCCGTTCGAGCCGCACCAGCGCGCGGTCCAGACGGCTCAGGATGCCGTCATCTGCATGGATCGCGGCACCACCGGCCATCGTCTCTCCCTGTCTGGCTGCTCATGTGGATGGGGAAGGCCCCGGATCAGGGCCGTGGCGCGGTGACCTCGCATCACCCGTCCCGGGCTCGACCCGGGACCTCGGCTTTCCCAGGAAACCGGCCCCCGGACCCATCCGGGGCCAGCCACGCCTCACTGGCTCTTCAGTTCCTCGAGCTTGCTCGTCGCGAAATCGTAGAGCTCCTGCCCCGGCAGCCCGCGGGCGTTCATGTCCTCGATCCAGGCCTGTGCCGCCGGTCCCGCGACCGACTCTTCGAACTTGGCAAGCTCTTCCTCCGAGAAGCTGATCTTCTCGATCCCCCGCTCCTCAAGTGCCGGGCCCCACTTCTCCATCGTGTTGTTGAGGTAATTCTCGACATAATAGTCGAGCGCCTCGTCCACCGAACCCAGGAGCGCCTCGCGATGCTCCTCGCTCAGGTCGTTGAGCGCATCGGTGTTGACGACGACCGGGCAATTCACCGTGCCCGGGTTGAGGTTCGTGGTCCACCAGTTCGCGTTCTCGATCGTGCCGAAGGACATATGCGCATGCGGCGCGAAGGCCGCGGCCTTGATGACCCCGCTGTCGAGCGACTGGCGCACTTCCGTGGCGCTCATCGACGTGGGCACCGCGCCGACCGCTTCCATCGCGCTGCCGATCCCGCCGGTGGCGCGCACGCTCAGACCTTCGAAATCGTCGAGGCTCTGCGGCGCATCGCCAAGGCCCACGAGGTTGTATTGCGGCATGGGCGAGGGCATCAGAAGCGTCGCGTTCCACCGCGCCAGGTCTTCCTTGACCGCCTCGTGCTCATAAAGCGCCTGGCTCAACTCGCGCTCCTGCTCGAGCGTCTCGACCCCGAGAAACGGAAGTTCCAGAACGGTGATCGTCGGGTTCTTGTCCCGGTGATAGCCCGCGCAGAACTGCGCCATCTCGAAGGCGCCGATGGAAATCCCGTCGAGGTTCTCCTTGTTCTTGCTGAGACCGCCGTAGCTGATGTTGAGCGTGAAGTCGCCATTGGTCTTCTCGCTCACCAGTTCCGCCAGCTTTTCGACATGCTCGGTGAAAGCCCGGCGCTTCCCCCAGAGAGACACGTTCCACTCCGTCGCCAGCGCTTCGCCCGCGAACCCGACCGCCAATGCCGCTACGGCGGCGCTTTTCAACATGATGCGCATTTCTTTCTCTCCCTGTTTATTATCTGGCTTTGGCTCCGACCATAAACGCTGCACCGGATTCGCCAACCCCCCGCGGGTCCGCCTCCGCCACCACCGGGAAGGCCCGCAGGCGGTTCGGGATGCAGGCCTTCTCTCGTCCAGGCATTTGACGAACCGGTTTCGAGCAATACCTGTAATCGGATAATTTTCTCACGTCAGGAGGAAATACTCATGTCTCTTGCACGACAAGTCCTGTCGGCAATCTGCCTGGTCCCGCTTTTCGCGGCACCGCTCGCCGCCGACGGCGTCCCGGCCCCGGAACAGCACCGCGCCATCGTCGACTGCCACGCCCGCCTGGGCAAGGCCGGCTGGCCGAAGATCAAGGCCGTCTATGTCGCGACGCCCTGGGGCGGCCCCACGGTCATGCGCGCCCTCCCCACCCGCCGGGTCAGCGCGGCCGAGGCCGCGTGGATCAATTCCTGCGCCGACAGGCTGCTCGGACGCGCCACCGTGCCGGTCAGGCTTGTGGTCAAACGGACCGGCCCCTGCCCGCCCCATGCACCGACGCTATACCGAGGCACGACCTACTGCATCGGGAACTGAGGGACCAAGCGCCTGCCCGAGGGCGAGCACGCGCCGCGCGCCCGCCCCGTGCCAGCCGGTCAGTAGATCGTCTCGAACCGCTCGGGCCGCATCGACGGCAGAACCGTCACGTCCGCGCCATGCACCGCCTTCGCGTGCAGGTGGATCACGTCCTGGTCCAGCATCCGGATACAGCCCGAGGACACCGCCCGCCCCAACTCGCGCGGCGATGCGCTTCCGTGGATGCGATAGAGCGTATCGACGCCGTTCTCGAACAGGTAGAGCGCCCGCGCACCCATCGGGTTGCCCGGGCCGGGGTCCATCCCGCCATTCGCGACCGAATAGGGCGCAAGCTCGGGCTGGCGGGCGATCATCTGCTCGGGCACCTTCCAGCGCGGCCAGCGGCGGCAGAACTGAAGCCGCGCCGTGCCTTCCCAGTCGCGCCCCGCCGCCCCAACGCTCACGGCATAGCGCGTGGCCGTCTCGGCATCGTCGAGGAAATGGAGCTCGCCGGAGCTCGGATCGACGATGATCGTGCCCGGCGCGCGATCGGGCCAGGGGTTCGCGACCTCTCTACGCCAATGCTCGGGCGCAAGCGTTCCGTCCGGCACGGCGGGCACCGGGTAGGGCTCGTCGGTGATCGCGCCATAGAAGTGCGGGCTGGGCGGGTAGCGCGGCGTCGTAAGGATTTGGCGGGGTTCCGTGGCCACGGATGGCCTGGTGCAGGCGCCAAGGCCCGCCGCCGCCCCGAGGGCGACAAAGCGTCTTCTCGTCAACATGGTCTGTAATCCTTCGCAAGGTCTGTCCGGGATGCGACGCATCGCGTCGCGTGACGGTCAGACCCCGCGCGGCGGCTCCGGCGGAGGCGCGCGCGGAAGATCGCGCCGCGCGACCCATTGCGGCGGACGAAGCCGTCCCGAGGACGCTCGCACCGTCGGGGATCCGGTTCCTGCGAAGAGAAGCGCGTGATCGACGCCGCAGACCGCCCCGGCCCGCAGCGCGCCCTTGCACGCCGCACCGGCCTTCGCCGAGGGACCGATCAGGACCGATGCCTGCGGTTCCGCCTTGGCGGTCCCGACGCGTCCCGGCGCCGTGACCAGCGACAGTAGGGCCAGGATGACGGCCAGCGTGACGATATGCGCGACTTTCGACATCGTGCGAAGAGATGACCGAAGCCCGGGGCGCGGGCAACCCCGCCCCGATCACATCCCCGTGCGCCGCCCCGCACCCACGGCGCGGCGCTTCCTCCTGCATCGCCTAATCCCGTCGCACCAGTTTTCGTCTAACGCCCCTTCCAGACCGGATCGCGCTTCTCGGCGAAGGCGCGCGCGCCCTCCTTCTGATCCTCCGAGGAATAAAGCACGTCGACCGTCTCGAACTGCCGCCCGTTGATACGGTTCATCGCGTCCTGGAAGGTCATCGCCTCGGCCTCGCGCACGATCTCCTTGATCGCGGCATAGACAAGCGGCGGGCCCGAAGCGAGGTGATCGGCCAGCTTTCGCGCCTCGTCCATCAGCTCGTCCGCCGGCACGATGCGGTTGATCATGCCCCAGCGCGCGGCCTCCTCCGCGTCGATCCAGCGCCCGGTGAGCAGCATCTCCATCGCGATGTGAAAGGGAATGCGCTTGGGCAGCTTGATCGACGCCGCATCCGCCACCGTGCCCGACCTGATCTCCGGCAGCGCGAAGCTCGCGTGATCGGCCGCAAGGATGATGTCCGCCGACAGCGCCCATTCCAGGCCCCCGCCGCAGCAGATACCGTTCACCGCGGCGATGATCGGCTTGTTCATCGCGCGCAACTCCTGGATGCCGCCGAAGCCGCCCACGCCATAGTCGCCATCGACCTCGTCGCCATCTGCGGCGGCCTTCAGGTCCCAGCCGGGGCAGAAGAACTTCTCGCCCGCCCCGGTGATCACCGCGACGCGCAGATCGTCATCGTCGCGGAAGTCGCGGAACACCTCGCCCATCATGCGGCTGGTCTTCAGGTCGATCGCGTTGGCCTTGGGCCGGTCGAGCGTCACCTCGAGCACGTGGCCCCGCCGGTCTGTCCTGATCGGGTTATCGCTCATCTCGTCTCTCCTTCCAGTCGGTTGCAAAGGGATCCGCACCGGGATCGTCGTTCCAGATATATTCCGCCTCGTGCGCGGCCTGTCGCGCGGCCTCGCGACCAAGCAGCCGTGCCATCAGGGCCAGCGCCATGTCCATCCCCGCACTCACCCCCGAGGCGGTGAAGACCTTGTCCGTCTCGATCCAGCGCGCCGCGGGTCGCCAATCGACCGCCGACCGCGTCCCCGCGACCCAGGCGAAGGCGCGCTTGTTCGTGGTGGCGGCGCGTCCGTCCAGGTGCCCCGCCGCCGCCAGCAGCACCGCACCGGTGCAAACCGAGGCGAGGATCTCGGCCCGCGCCCCGGTATCCCGCAACCACGCGAGCAGCACCTCGTTCTCGACTTCCCCCCGCGTGCCCGGCCCCCCGGGCACGAGCAGGATATCCACATAGGCCAGATCGGCAAATCCCGCCTCGGCCACGGTCGCCGGACCATTCGCCGCCGGAACCGGCCCCGCGCGCTCGGCCACCGTCGCGATCTCGAACGCATCGGGACGCATCGCGAACATCTCGAGCGGCCCGTAGAGATCGAGCATCTCGAACCCGGGAAAGAGCAGCGCCCCGAGCTTGCGGCGCGCCGTCACCGGCCCACGCGGATCAACGCATCCGCCGCCACCGCCTTGTCAGGCGTGACCATGAGCGGGTTGATCTCCACCTCTTCCAGCATCTCGCGATGGGCCTCGACATAGGATTGAACCGCCAGAACCTCATCGACGATCGCGGCCATGTCCGCACCCGGCTTTCCGCGATACCCCGAAAGAACCGGCGCGATACGAAGCCGGTCGAGCGCCGTGCGTAGCTCCGTCTCCGTCACCGGCAGCAGGAGCGACACGCTGTCACGCAGGATCTCGGTGAGCGTGCCGCCCGCCCCGAGCGTGAGTACGAAACCATGCGCCGGATCGCGCACCACGCCGACCAGAAGCTCGGCCACGGCCCCGGTCACCATTTCCTCGACGAGGAAGCGTTCGCAGCCCATGGCGCGCGCCGCGGCTTCGACCTCATCGGGGCCGAGATCGAGCGCGACGAGCCCCGCCTCGGTCTTGTGCGCGACGCCCGCGCCCTTCAGCACGACCCGCCCGCCGATCCGCGCCGCAGCCTCGGCAGCCGCGTGCGCCCCCGTGGCCTCCTCGGCCCGCGCCACCGTCACCCCGTGCCGCGCCAGCGCCGCCTTGGCCTCGGCCTCACTCAGCGTCACCGGCTCCTCCGGCTCTCCCGGCAACAGCACGGGCGGCGCCGCTTCCCTTGCCTCGCCCAGCCGCGCGGCACAGGCGATGGCGGTGATCGCATCGTCGAGCCCCTGCATGGGCACGACGCCCTCCGCCACCAGCTTCGCCGCGACTTCCTCCGACAGGCCCTCGGGCAGGCTCGCGACCACCGCGACGGGCCGCCCGGCCTGGCGCGATGCCGCGCCCGTCGCGGCGATCACGCAATCCCACTGGTGATCGCTGCATCGGTCGGTGCGCGGGAAATCCGCGATCACGACACCCATCGCCACGTCGCCCCGCAGCGCGGCGGTGAAGGTGCGTGTCATGGCATCGACATCGTCCCAGATATAGGTGTGGTAATCGAGCGGATTGGCCAGCGCCACCTTCGGCCCCAGCGCCGCGCGCAGCCCCTCGCTCTGCGTCTCGCTCAACGGCGGAAAGGCGATGCCCCGCCCCAGCGCGCTGTCGGCCATGAGGCTCGCCTCGCCACCCGAACAGGAAAGCGACACGATCCGGTTCGTCGGCAACGGCCCCGCGAAATGCAGAAGTTTCAGCGTCTCGAGAAGCGCGGGCAGGCTCTCGACCCGCGCGATCCCGAGCCGCTCGAGCAGCGCGCGCGCGCCCGCGTCCGACCCGGCGACCGAGGCGGTATGCGACACCGCGGCGCTCTGGGCCTGTTGCGACTTGCCGACCTTGAGCGCCACGATCGGCTTGCCGAGGCTCCGCGCGCGCGCCGCCAACGCCTCGAAGGCGCGCAGGTCGCCCACCCCCTCGATATGCAGGCCCAGCGCCGTGACGCGGCTGTCCTCGAGCAGCGCCGCGCCGATCTCGGACAGCCCGGTCTGCGCCTGGTTCCCGGCCGTCGCGACGTAGGCAAGCGGCAGCCCGCGCGCCTGCATGGTCATGTTGATCGCCATGTTCGAGCTTTGCGTCAGGATCGCCACCCCGCGTTCCTGCCGCACCCCGCCATGCTGGTCCGGCCAGAGAAGCGCCCCATCGAGGTAGTTGATGAAACCGTAGCAGTTCGGCCCCACGATGGGCATGTCGCCCGCCGCCTCCAGGAGGGCCGCCTGCAAGCTCTCGCCGTCGCCCGTCTCGGCCTGCGCCTCGCGGAAGCCGCTGGCGAAACAGACCGCGCCGCCCGCGCCCATCCGGGCGAGTTCCGCCACCATCTCGACGGTCAGCGCGCGGTTCACGCCCACGAAAACGGCATCCGGCACGCCCGGCAGCGCGTCGAGCGAGGGGTGCGCGGCCACGCCGCCCACTGTCTCGCGGCTCGGGTGGACCGGCCAGACCGGGCCATCGAACCCCATCTTGCGGCATTGTTCGATCACGTTGGCACACCAGAAGCCGCCGCCGATCACGGCGATGGATTTCGGTTGGAAAAGGCGGGTGAGGTCACGCATGGGGCTGCTGCTCCGACATGATTGTTTTGCCTCCGGCGGGGATACTTGATGCAAGAAGAAGGCGCGCTCACCGAATGTTAACCACGCGCCCCCATCCTCGGGTCACGGTACAGGCGGGGACGCCGATGACCGTGCAAGGAGAAGGGCGTTCAGCCTTTCACCGGGGGAGGGCCTGGTCCTCCCCCTTCTTCTTGCTCCAAATATCCGCGCCGCAGGCATGAAGACTCTTATGCTCCGAGCGGCCGCAACAACTCGCGGCTGATGATGTGGCGCTGGATCTCGCTCGTGCCGTCCCAGATGCGCTCGACCCGCGCATCGCGCCAGAACCGCTCTACGGGATAGTCGTCCATGAGGCCCATTCCCCCGAATATCTGGAGCGTCGCATCCGTCACCCGCGCCAGCATCTCGGACGCGTATAGTTTCGCGCTCGCGATCTCGCGGTTCGCGGGCAGCCCCTCGTCGAGCCGCCAGGCCGAGGCGAGCGTGAGCCAGTCCGCCGCGTCGATCTCGGTGATCATGTCGGCGATCTGGAAGCTCACGCCCTGGAACTTGCCGATCTGCTGGCCGAACTGCTTGCGCTCGGCGGCGTAGTTCAGCGCGTAGTCGAAGACCCGCCGCGCGCGGCCCACGCTCATCGTGGCGACCGTGATCCGCGTGGCGTAGAGCCATTCGTTCATCACCGCGAACCCGCCATCCACCTCGCCCAGCACCTGGGCATCGGGCAGCCGGCAATCGTCGAACTCGAGCACCATGTTCTTGTAGCCCCGGTGGCTTACCGACTTGTAGCCGTCGCGGATGGTGAACCCCGGCGTGCCGCGATCGACGAGGAAGGCGGTGATGCGCTTCTTCGGACCTTTGTCGGTCTGGTCCTCGCCCGTGGCGATGAAGACGATGATGAAATCGGCGTGGTCGGCGCCCGAGATGAAGTGCTTGGTCCCGTTGACCACCCAGTCGCCGCCCTCGCGCCGCGCGGTGCATTTCATGCCGCGCACGTCCGATCCGGCGTCGGGCTCGGTCATCGCCAGCGCATCCATCCGCTCACCGCGCACCGCGGGCAGCAGGTAGCGCTCGCGCTGCTCGCCTTCGCTGGCCATCAGGATGTTCTGCGGCCGCCCGAAGAAATGCGTGAGCGCCATCGACCCGCGCCCAAGCTCGCGCTCGACCAGCGCGAATTCGAGATGGCTCAGCCCCGCGCCGCCCACCTCCTCGGGGAAGTTGCAGGCGTAGAATCCGAGCTCCAGCGTCTTGCGCTTGATCTCCTCGGCCACCTCCTTCGGCACCTCGCCGGTGCGCTCGACTTCCGCCTCATGGGGATAGATCTCCTTCTCGACGAAGCTGCGCACCGTCGAGACGATCATCTCCTGTTCCTCTGTCAGTCCGAAATTCATGTCGTCTCCAATGCTGACTGATAGATCTGGTGAAAGTGGCGCATCGCGTGTTCCGAAATGCCGTGCGCCTCCGGGTCGGTGACATACCACCCCTGCGTGAACGCCCGCTGACGCATGCCGCGCTGGACGTTCTCGCACAGCCTGCGGTCCTCCTGGCTCACGACGCTGGACGACCATTCGCTGCGCAGGCGGTTGCGTTCGGCCATGCCGGGATCGGTCGGCGGATCGGCGATCAGCGAGAAGGTGCGCCGCTCGGTCCGGTGCGGCGTGAGCGCATCGAAGCGCGAGGCATAGAAGCCATGCGCGCCCGGAAACTGCCCCAGGACCGTGTTGGGAAAGAGATACCAGAAATGCCCCACCGTCACGTCATGCGCGAGGTCGAGCGGGAAGGCGCGATTGTCGGGCTTGCGGGCGGTGGGCGCGGTCTGGAACGTGTAGGTCTCGAACAGTTCGAAGGTCGAGGCCGCGATGTCCATCATGTCGTTGAACGTGTCATGCGCCGTGCCGCAATGGTGGCATTCGAGGTAATTGTCGATCAGCACCTTCCAGTTGGCATCGCAGGTGTAGCTGTGGCCCAGCGCCGGCCCCTCCTCGATCGCGTAGCGCGGAAGGTCCGGGCAGTGCCGCGCGATCTGCTCGGCAAGGCCGGGCGCGTAGTCGTCAAGCGGCGCCGCATTGCCGTTGGGATTCATGAAGAGGAACCCCGCCAGGCTGTCCACCTTCACCTCGGTCAGCCCGATATCCGCGCGGTCGGGCGCCTGGGTCGTCCGGGTCCGCTGAAGGCCCATGAGCGCGCCGGTATGGGTGAAGGTCCAGGCGTGATAGGGGCAGGTGATGCGCGCCTTGAAGCCCTGCCCGTCCACCAGGCGATGCCCCCGGTGCGGACAGACATTGGCGAAGCCGCGGATCACGTCATCCTGTCCCCGCAACAGGAAGTAATCCTGGTCATGAAGCGTGACCGTCAGGAAGGCGCCCGGCTCGGCCAGTTGTTTCTCGTGACCGACCAGTTGCCAGTGATCGAACAGCATGTCGCGCTCGCGGGCCAGCACACCCTCGTCGATATAGAAATGCGCAGGCATCGCGCGCTGCGCGTTCGTCTCCCGAAGGCTGCCCGGCCGCGACATGTCACGCGCCCCCTGCGTGCAGCGCGGCCAGCCGTTCGACATTCTCGCGCACGTGATCCGTGGGCAGACAGGTCCGCCGCGTCTCGAGGCTCACGTGGAGCATCAACTGGTCGCAGGTGGCCAGTACCTCGCCATCCGCCGCGCGCCGCATCTCGTGAAGGCAGCGCAGCTTCTTGCCCTCGCCCTCGGTCACGCGGGTCCAGACCTCGACCATCTCGCCCGCATGGGTCTCCGCCAGGTATTTCACCGTGGTCTCGACCGTGAAGTAGCTCATCCCCGCGGCGACATAGTCGTCATCGGCCCCTACATGCGCCATCACCGCCTCGGCCGCGTCCGAGAAGATCTGGCCGTAACGGCCTTCGTTCATGTGCCCGTTCATGTCGGTCCAGTCCACGGGCACCACGCGGCGCACCGTGCGCATCGGCGCCGCCTCCTCGAGCGTGGGGCGCAGGGTTTTCTGATGCTCGGTGATCAGCGCGCCCGCCGCCGTGCCCTGCTGCTTGAGCGCGCGCATCATCGCCACGAGATTGCCGTCGCGCTGGCGCTCCAGCTCGCGGATGGACATGTGGCCCGACTGCGCGTCCGATTGCCCGGCGATCAGCTCGACCAGCTCGTCATCGAACTCGGGCACGTCCATGAGCTTGGTCCACGGCCATTTCAGCGCGGGGCCGAACTGCGCCATGAAATGCCGCATCCCCGCCTCGCCGCCCGCCACGCGGTAGGTCTCGAACAGGCCCATCTGCGCCCAGCGCAGGCCGAAACCGTAGCGGATCGCGTTGTCGATCTCCTCGGTCGTGGCCACCCCGTCCTTGACCAGCCACAGCGCCTCGCGCCAGACGGCCTCGAGGAAACGGTCGGCGATATGCGCGTCGATCTCCTGGCGCACCCGCAGCGGATAAAGCCCGACCTCGCGCAGGATCGTCTCGGCCTCCTCGACCGCGGCCTCGTCGGTTGCAGGCGACGGCACCACCTCGATCAGCGGCAGGAGGTAGACGGGGTTGAACGGGTGCGCGACCATGATCCGTCCCGGATCGGCTGCACCTTCCTGAAGCTGCGAAGGCTTGTAGCCGCTCGTCGATGACCCGATCGGGACGCCCGGGTTGGCGGCCTGTATCTCGGCCATGACCTTGTGCTTGAGGTCCAGCCGCTCGCTCACGCTTTCCTGCACCCAATCGGCCCCCTCGACCGCCTCGGCGATCGAGCCGTGAAACGTCATAGCGCCCTCCTCGGGCAGCGCATGATCGTAGAGCATCGGCAACGCGCGCCGCGCGCCCGCCATGACCTCGCCGATCTTGCGCTCGGCCTCCGGGTCGGGGTCGAAGACGCGCACGTCCCACCCGTTCAGCAGGAACCGCGCGGCCCAGCCGCCGCCGATGACGCCACCACCGATGATCGCCGCCTTTTTCGTCATGTCATTCGCTCCGTATGTCCGTCGATGGCAATGATCTGCCCCGAAATCTTGCGCGCCGCGTCCGAGGCGAGGAACAGCACCGTGTCGGCCAGTTCGTCCTCGGTCACCCATGCCCGAAGGCTGGTGCCTTCCGCGTAGAACCGCCGCACCTCGTCCACCGTCTTGCCGCCCGCGCGCGCCTCACCCTCGAGCACGCGCTCCATCCGCGCGCCCTCGACCGCGCCGGGGCAGATCGCGTTGACGCGCACGCCCGCCGGCCCAAGCTCCATGGCGAGCGTCTTGGTCAGCCCCACGATCCCCCACTTCGCCGCCACGTAGGGCGAGCGGTACGGCACGCCCCATTGCCCGGACGTCGACGAGGTCAGCACGATGAGGCCCGCCCCCTGCGCCCGCATCACCCGCGCGGCCCAGCGGCAGGTGAGGAACGCGCCATGCAGGTTCACCGCCACGCACTCCTGCCACGCCCCGTAGTCCAGCTCCTCGATCCGCCCCACCGGGCCGCCGGTGCCCGCATTGGCACAGACCACGTCCACGCCGCCCCAGGCCTTCTCGACCTCGGACAGGAAGGCATCCATGCCCGCCTCGTCGCGCACGTCGACCCTGCGCGCGATCAGGCCGGGATGCGCGGCCGCGACCTCGGCCACGGCGCCCGCCTCCGCGTCGCAGATCGCCACCCGGTCGCCCGCCTCGACGAAGCGGCGGGCGAAGCTCCGCCCGATCCCCGCACCGCCGCCGGTGACAAGAACCCTGCGGCCTAGCCCGGACACCGCTGGAACTCCGTCATCGTCGGGTCGAACCCCTCGACCAGCGACCAGGCCCACATCGTGTCGCCCTGCACCATCAGGAATTTCCGTTCCTCGTAGATCTCGCCCTCCGCGTCGCAGCGAAGCGCGAGCCGCGTGACACCCTCGTCCAGCGTCTCGGTCTGCGTCACCTCGCAGAAATTCTCGTAGCCGGTCACCTTCTCGTCCGTGTAGAGCACCGGCGCGGGGATCGTGGTGCCGATCTTCTCGGCCGGCATGCACCAGTCGAGGTCATAGGTCCAGACACCCTGCCAGTCCGCCGCCTCCGCGCCCGCCGCGTTAACGAACGCGAGAGCGGCGAAAAGCGCACCGACATGATACCGACGTGGATACCGACATGGATACCGACGTTCCGTTCGGTGCGTTAACCCCTTCAAACCGGCGCCCTCTTCGTCAGGCCCAGCGTCTCGCGCACGGCCTCCGGTCCCATGACCTTGGCGCCCAGCCGCTCGATGATTTCTCTTGCGCGTTCAACCAGTTGCCAGTTCTCGGCCAGGACGCCCTTGTCCAGCATCAGGTTGTCCTCGAGACCCACGCGCACGTTCCCGCCTGCCAGCACGCTCGCGGCGACATAGGGCATCTGGTCACGGCCCAGCGAAAACGCCGACCAGGCCCAGTCGTCGGGGACGTTGTTGACCATCGCCATGAAGGTGTTGAGGTCATTGGGCGCGCCCCACGGCACCCCCATGCAAAGCTGGACAAGCGCGGGGCTGTCCAGCACGCCGTCCTTCACCAGTTGCTTGGCATACCAAAGGTGCCCGGTGTCGAACGCCTCGATCTCGGGCTTGACGCCCAGCTCGGTCATCATGCGCCCCATCTCGGTGAGCATACCCGGCGTGTTCGTCATGACGTAATCGGCCTCGGCGAAGTTCATCGTGCCACAGTCGAGCGTGCAGATCTCGGGGCGGCACTCGGCCACATGCGCCACGCGCTCGGTCGCGCCGGCCATGTCGGTGCCCATCTCGTTGACCGGAAGCGGGTTTTCGGGGTCGCCGAAGGTGATGTCTCCACCCATCCCCGCGGTGAGGTTCAGCACGACATCCGTGTCCGACGCGCGGATACGCTCGGTCAGTTCGCGGAAAAGACCCACGTCACGGCTCGGCGCGCCGGTCTCGGGGTCGCGCACGTGGCAATGCACGATGGCCGCGCCCGCCTTGGCGGCTGCGATCGCGCTCTCGGCGATTTGTTCAGGACTCCGTGGCACATGGGGGCTCCGGTCCTGCGTCCCGCCCGACCCGGTGACGGCACAGGTGATGAAAACGTCGCGGTTCATGGTAAGCGGCATCGAATCCTCCAATGTCTGGTTGCGCATAGCCTAGCGGTGGCGCATCCGCGAATTTTGCAGTATTAGTCAATCATGATGCAGAAATGGACAAACACCGATCCCGCGCAGGTGCGCATCGCCTTCCTCGTGTTCGAGGACTTCTCGAACCTCTGCATGGCGAACTGTCTCGAGCCCCTGCGCGCCGCCAACGCGGTGACGCATCGCCATGTCTTCGACTGGCGCATCCTGACCCTTGACGGGGCACCGGTGCAGACCTCTTCGGGCATAGGCATCGTGCCGGACGGGGCGCTATCCTCGCTCACCTCCTGCGATTACCTCTTCGTCCACGCGAGCTATGGCCACATCACGCACGACACCGCGGCCACCCGGCGCACCCTTCGGGCCGCGGCGTCGAAGGCGGTCACGACGGTCGGGCTCGATGCGGGGCCCTGGCTCATGGCATCGGCCGGGCTGCTGGCGGGACGGCGCGCGACGATCCACTGGGATCTGCTCACCGCCTTTTCCGAACGCTTTCTCGACATCGACGTGACGCGCGCGCGCTACCTGCGCGACGGGCCGGTCATCACCTGCGCGGGCGCGCTCTCGGCGCTCGATCTCGTGCTGGCCCTCGTCAGCGCGCATCTGGGCCAGGCCGCGCGGCTCGACGTCGAGGATCAGTTCATCAAGGACACGCCCCGGGGCGGCCTGCCCGGCGTCGGCGATCCGCTCGTGGGCCGCGCGCTCGACCTGATGCGCGAGCATGTCGAGGCCCCCCTGCCACTGGCCGAGCTGTCGCGGCGCCTTTCCTGCCAGCCCCGCACGCTCGACCGGCATTTCCGCCGCGGCCTGGGCGCTCCGCCCGGCACCGTCTATCGTCACCTGCGCCTCTCGGCGGCACGCAAGATGCTCGAGGGGACGGGTCTGGGGGTGGCCGAGATCGCCCTACGCTGCGGCTACGATTCGCCCGCCGCGCTGTCTCGCGCGGTGCGGGGACGCTTCGGCACGACCCCCACGGAACTGCGGCAGCGCACGATGTAGGCTTTAACGGCGTGTTACCCCACCGCGCGATCCCTCGGCGACCCGTCCCGTCACGCCCTCTCGACCAGGACCGATCCCACCGAGTAGCCGGCGCCGAAGGAACAGATGAGGCCACGGTCGCCGGGGTTCAGATCGTCGGAATATTGCGAGAACGCGATCATGGAACCCGCCGACGAGGTATTGGCATAATCCTGGAGGATGTTCGGCTGCTCCTCCGGGTCGGGCACCCGGCCCAGCACCTTGCGCCCGATGAAATCGTTCATCGACTTGTTCGCCTGGTGGAGCCACAGCCGCTTCAGATCGTCCGCCGCCACGCCCTCCTCGGCCATGTGGTCCGCTATATGCTTCGAGACAAGCGGCAGCACTTCCTTGAAGACCTTTCGCCCCTCCTGCATGAACTGCATGTCGCGACGATCCTCCATCTGCCCCGGCCGCGTCCGGCGCAGGAAGCCGTTGTTGTTGCGGATGTTGTTCGAGAACTGCGTCGCGCAGCGCGTCGAGAGGACGCGGAAATGCGCCCCCTTGGCCCGCTCCTCGGGCTCTACCACGACCGCCGTGCAGACATCGCCGAAGATGAAGTGGCAATCCCGATCGCGCCACTCCAGGTGCGCCGAGCAGATCTCGGGATTGACGATCAGCGCGCATCTGGCCGACCCGCCGCGGATCATGTCGGCGGCAGCCTGAAGGCCGAAGGTCGCCGATGAACAGGCCACGTTCATGTCGAACGCGAACCCGCCGGCGCCCAGAAGCTCCTGTATCTCGATCGCGATCGCCGGATAGGCCCGTTCGTGGTTCGACGCCGCGCAGATGACGAGATCCACCTCCGACGCCGCGCGCCCGGCCTTTTCGAGCGCCTGTCGCGCCGCGTCGAGCGCCATTTCCGCCATCAGTCCCGGCTCGTCATCGCTGCGCGCGCGCAGGACCGGGTGCATGATCTCGGGGTCCAGAACCCCCGACTTGTCCATCACGTAGCGCTGCTCGATCCCCGAGGCGCTGACGATGAACTCCGACGAGGACGGCGCCTTCGCCTCCACCTCGCCGGCGGCAATGGCCTCGGCATTCTGCTCGTTGAAACGGTCGGCATAGGCATTGAACGCCGCGACCAGCTCATCGTTGGTGATCGTCTCGCGCGGGGTGAAGACGCCTGTGCCGGTGATGGCGGGTGTGGTCATGAGCGCGCTCTCCTCTGGATTCCGCCACAAAACCCGACGCCCAGTCCGGGGTCAAGGCGCGTGCCCGGCCGAACGCGGCGGAAAATCGCGACTTTCCGGCCCGGTTGCTTTCGGGGATCCCGCATCCCGTCCGCTCAGTTCACCAGGTTCGGCGGCGTCTCGCCCGCGAAGAACACGCGCAGGTTCTCGACGGCCATGTATCCCATCGCCTCCCGCACCTCGAGCGCGGCGGTCCCCAGATGCGGCAGAAGCACCACGTTCTCCATGGCGATCAGCGCGTCCGGCACCTCGGGCTCGTGCTCGTAGACGTCAAGCCCCGCACCGGCGATACGCCCCTCGGCCAGCGCGGCGATGAGCGCGGCCTCCTCCACCACGTCGCCCCGCGCCACGTTGACCAGGTGGGCATGCGACTGCATCGCGCCAAGGAAATCCTCGCCGATCAGGTGCCGCGTCGTGGCGCCGCCCGGCACCGCGACTACCACGATATCGGCACGCGCGGCCATCGCCTCGGGGGCCAGCTGCTCGGCCGGAAAGTCGAGGTCCTTCGACGACCGGTTGGCATATATCACCTCCATCCCGAACCCGAAGTGACAGCGCCGCGCGACGGCCTGGCCGATGCGGCCCATGCCATAGATGCCCACCGTCTTGCCGCTCATGTGCAGGCCCAGCATCTGCGTCGGATGCCAGCCCGTCCACGCACCCCGCCGCACCATCCGTTCTCCCTCGCCCGCGCGCCGCGCGCTCATCAGCATGAGCGTGAGCGCGATATCCGCCGTCGCCTCCGTGACGGCGCCCGGCGTGTTCGTGACGGCAATGCCCGCCTTGCGCGCCGCGCCCGTGTCGATGTGATTGTAGCCCACCCCGAAATTGGCCAGGATGCGGCACCGCGTGCTGCCCGCATCGGCAAAGACCTCGCCGCTGAACATGTCGCCCAGCGTCGGCAGGATGCCATCGTAGAGCGCCAGCGCGCCGCGCATCTGGCCCAGCTTGAGCGGCGCGGGATCGTCGCGGACCTCGATCTCGAAATGCTTTTCCGCCTCGCGCAACACCGTCTCGGGAAGCGCGCGCGTGATCAGGACCCGCGTCAATGCATCCGCTCCCCGTCCGGCACCGGCCGGTCCGGACCCAGAAGCACGATCGCCCCCGCCTCGTCCGAAAGGCCCAGCACCAGCACCTCCGACATGAACGGCCCGATCTGGCGCGGCGGGAAGTTGACGACGGCGATCACCTGCCGCCCGACAAGGTCGTCGGGGCGATAACGCTCGGTGATCTGGGCCGAGGTCTTCTTCTCGCCAAGATCCGGTCCGAAATCGACCCGGAGCTTGATCGCGGGCTTGCGTGCCTCGGGAAAAGGCTCGGCCCGCGTGACGGTTCCGACCCGGATATCGACCTTCAGGAAATCCTCGATCCCGATCTCGGGCGCGCGCTCAGCCATCGGAAAGCTCCCGCGACCGCTCCGCCGCCGCCGCCACCGTGCGCCGCATGAGGTCGGGAAGACCCCGCTTCTCGTCCATCAGCACCTCGAGCCCCGCCTGCGTGGTGCCGTTGGGGCTGGTCACGTTGATCCGAAGCTGCTCGGGCGTCTCGTCCGACCCTTCGGCCAAGGCCCCCGCCCCCGCCACGGTCGCCTGCGCAAGCTGCATGGCCAGTTCGGGGGCCAACCCCTGCGCCTCGCCCGCCTTCGCCAGGCACTCGATCATGTGGAACACGTAGGCCGGCCCCGATCCGCTCACCCCCGTGACCGCATCCATCTGGCTCTCGTCCTCGAGGCGCACCACCTGCCCCACCGCGCTCAGCAGGTCCTCGGCCAGGTCGAGATGCGCCGGCGTGGCCTTCTCGTTGCCGATGATCGCGGTGATCCCCCGCCCCACGGCGGCGGGCGTGTTGGGCATCGCGCGGATGATCGGGCTCGCTTCGCCCAGCGCGGCCTCGTAGGCGGCGATCGGCGTCCCGGCGGCGACCGAGACGAAAAGCGTCTTGCCGTTTCCCATGGCCGCGATCGACGGAAGCGCATCGCCCATCATCTGCGGCTTCACCGCAATGAGCACGATGGCAGGCTCCCCGGGCAGGTCGCCGTTGATCGTGACGCCGGTGCCCTTCAACCAGTCCGAGGGATTCGGGTCGATCACCCAAACCGCGCGCGCCGGCAACCCGTCGGCCAGCCATCCCTCGAGCATCGCCGACCCCATCTTGCCACAGCCCAGCAGGACGAGCCCGCGCTCAGCCAGATCTTTCATATGCACCTCCGGTCCTCTTCGCATCCCGTCCCAAGTGCTACGATCTCAAGACCATGAGGACAATCCGTTTGCGAACTCGGCTCCGCGATCCGCCAGCCGTGAAAGCTGGACAGGATATGGCGGACGATGGTGACGCGGTGCGGCGTCGAGAACGGACGTGTTCGGCTCACGCCCGCCCGTAGGCTTCCGCGATGGCCACCTGCATCGCCTCTTCCGGCGTGCGCCCGCCCCAGACGACAAGCTGGAAGGCCGGGTAGAAACGCTCGGCACTCAGCACGGCGGCCCGGATCAGGGTGTCAAGCTGCTCGGCCCCCACCTCCTGTCCGCCGGTCATCAGCAGGCCATAGCGATAGACCATCAGCTTCTGGTCGGCCCAATAGGTGAACGCGCCGGCCCAACACTGATCGTTAACCTCGTTGAGCGTATGGTAGAGATCACCGAGCTTTTCTTCCGGGGGATCCATCTCGAACGTGCACACAAGGCGCAGCGTCTCGTCATATCCCGACCAGGCCAGCGTGATCGAATAGGTCCGCCACTGGCCTTCCACGGCCATGGCGATCTGGTCGTCGCCGATGCGGTCGAAATCCCAGTCGTGATGCGCCGCGATATGCTCGACGAGGTCGATGGGGTGAAGATCTTCGGTCAGGAACTGCTCGGATAATGCCATGGCGCCACCTCGTTATCGTTGTTAGCGCCGGGGTAAGGCCGCGCCCCAAGCGCTAGGTGCCTGCTCTACGGACAGGGGCTGATCCGCCTGCCCTTACCAGATATGGTGAGGCAGGTCAGAGGCCCTGTAAAGCGATTTGTTGTGGATAACCGCAATAAGTTGTGGATGACGCGAATTGCGCACCAACGCGTTGGGGTCAGCAGTCCCGGTGGATTCAGTCGCGCGACTCGTCCGGCGTCGTCGGGTCGAGTTGACCCTGATCGTGCATCTCGCCCAGCCGGTCGAGAAGCGCGTCGAGCGCGTGGGTATATTCACGGATCGCGTTGTCGCGTCCAGCCTGTTGGTTGCCGTGCCGGATCACGTTGCGCAAAAGCCGCGCCTTGAGAATGAGTGCGCGAACATCGCCGAAGGGATCGGTGCTGTCAGATGACATATGGCTCATGGACATGCCGGCGCACCGGGGATGCAATGCCTGAATTTCCCGTGACAACCACTCCGAGAGCTCCTCGCAACTACTTCGACTAAAAGGCTTAAGTTCTTGCAATGTGTAATACATTGCACATCGTGCGAAACTTTAACCGTCTAGTCAACACGGTTTTTTCATGCAAAACCGCACCCGTGACCCGCTTCGATCTCGATACTGTCCGCGCCCTCGCGGAGGAGGGCATCGCCCGCCACGGCCTGCGCGGTTACGCGCGCAAGCTGGGGCTGGATCTGGGCACGTTGCGCAGCCTTCGCGACGGGCGCGACATGCAGGTGTCGCGTATCCTGCGCATCCTCGACGCGATGCAGATCGGCGTGCGGATGATCATGCCCGAAAGCGCCGACAGGGCCGCGCGCGGCTTTGCCGAGGCGCGCGAAGGCACCGACGCCAAGACCGCCGGGCCCGAGGCCCTGCGCATGGGTTTCCTGCCGATGCCGTTCCACCCGGCCTGCGGCGATTTCGCATCGCACGCCCCCATCGCCTTTTCCCGTGAATGGCTTGCCGAGAACGGGTTCGATCCCGAACGCATGGCCTTCGTGCGCGCACCCGACGCGCGGCACTCGCCGCTTCTGCCGCAGGATGCGCTCTGCCTCGTGGACACGTCGTCGCGGCGCGTCGGCCGACAGGCGCTCTGGGCGCATATCGACGGCGGGCGCGTCGCGCTCGACTTCATGAGCCAGCCTCAGCCCGGCGTGATGGTGATCTCCGGGCCGGGCCCGTCGGCCTCGCCCCGGATGCTCTCGGGGGCCGAGCTCGACAACCTGCGCCTTCTGGGGCAGGTCGTCTGGCACGGGGCGCTCACGCCGCGGTCGGGCTGACACCCGCGGGCGTCATTTCGTCGCGCCCGCGCCCTTTTCCAGCGCCTCGATCCGGGCCATGAGCGCCGCGTTCTCCTCGCGCGCCTTCTGCGCCATCGCGCGCACCGCCTCGAATTCCTCGCGCGTGACGAAATCGCGATCGGCGAGCCAGCGGTCGATCATCGACTTCATCGCCGTCTCCGCCTCGGTCTTGGCGCCCTGCGCCACGCCCATCGCGTTGGTCATGAGTTGCGAGATATCGTCCAGTACCTTGTTGCGGGTCTGCATATGCGCCTCCGGGTTTGCGGGTCTGGGTCAATATGGGGTCTCCCGCGCGCCGTCACAAGCTTGACTTCCCCCGCGCCCCCGGGCCATTGGGCCGCATGATTATGGCCGCGATCCCCTTCCCCGACATCTCCTCCGAGATCGTCTCGTTTTCCCTCTTCGGCACGGAGTTCGCGCTCCGCTGGTACGCGATGGCCTATGTCGTCAGCCTTGCGCTCGGCTGGTGGCTGGTGGTGAAATCGCTCCGGCATCCCGAGCTCTGGCCCGACGACACCCCGCCCATGACCCGTGGCCAGGCCGACGACCTGCTGACCTGGGTGATCGTGGGGGTGATCCTGGGCGGCAGGCTGGGCTACGTGCTGTTCTATCAGCCCGCCTACTACCTCGCGCACCCGGCCGAGATCCTCATGGTATGGGAGGGCGGCATGTCCTTTCACGGCGGCTTTCTCGGCGTGATGCTGGCCTGCGTGATCTACTGGCGCCGCCACGACATCCCCGTTCTCACCGGCGCCGACGCGCTCGCGGCGGTGACGCCCGTGGGGATGCTGCTGGGCCGGCTCGCGAATTTCGTGAATGCCGAGCTCTGGGGCCGTCCGACCGACCTGCCCTGGGGCGTGATCTTCCCCGGCGCGGCGGCGCAGGACTGCCCCCTCGTCACCGGCCTCTGCGCGCGCCACCCCTCGCAGCTCTACGAGGCGCTGCTCGAGGGCGCGCTCCTGCTGGCACTGCTCATGTGGCTTGCCTGGCGCCGCGGCGCGTTCAAGTATCCGGGTCTCATCACCGGGCTTTTCATCATGGGCTACGGCCTTGCGCGCTTCGCGGTGGAATTCGTCCGTCAACCCGACGCACAGTTCGTCTCGCCCGGCAATCCGCTGGGGCTTGCCTGGCATGTCTCGGGCTACGGGCTGACCATGGGACAGATCCTGTCGATCCCGATGATCGCGCTCGGCCTCTTCCTCGTCTTGCGCGCGCGCCGCGCCGGGCGGGCATGACGGCGCTTCGCTCGATCATCGCACGGCAGATCGCCGCGACCGGCCCCCTCACGATCGCGGACTACATGACGCTCTGCCTGCTCCATCCCGAGCATGGCTATTACACCACCCGCGACCCCCTGGGCGCGGCGGGCGATTTCGTCACGGCCCCCGAGATCAGCCAGATGTTCGGCGAGCTCCTGGGCCTCGCCCTCGCGCAATGCTGGCGCGACCAGGGCGCGCCGGCATCTTTCGCGCTCGCCGAACTCGGACCGGGCCGCGGCACGCTCATGGCCGACATGCTGCGCGCCACGCGGGGCGTTCCGGGTTTCCACGACGCCGCGAGGCTCCACATGGTCGAGGCCTCTCCCACCCTTCGCACCGCGCAGGCGCGGGCGGTGCCGGGCGTCACCCATCACGACACCGCCGAGACCCTCCCCGAGGGGCCGCTCTTTCTCGTGGCGAACGAGTTCTTCGACGCGCTGCCGGTCCGGCAGATGCTCCGCGACGGGGAGCAATGGCGCGAACGGGTGGTCGGCCTCACCGACGACCGGCTCGCCTTCGGGCTGTCGTCGCCGCTCCCGCTCGCCGGTCTTGCGCATCGCCTGGGCGACACCGCGACCGGCGACATGGTGCAGCTGTCGCCCGCCGCCGCCACCATCGCCGAAACGCTGGGGCACCGGATCGCGGCCCATGGCGGCGCGGCGCTCGTCATCGACTACGGCGACTGGCGCGTCACGGGCGACACGTTCCAGGCGGTGCGCGGCCACACCCGCGCCGATCCGCTCGAGGCGCCCGGCACCGCCGATCTCACCGCGCATGTGGACTTCGAGACGATCGCCCGCGCCGCACCCTGCGCCCACAGCGCCCCGACGCCGCAAGGCGTCTTCCTCGAACGCCTCGGCATCACGGCCCGCGCGCAGACACTCGCCCGCGCGCTCGACGGAGATGCGCTCGCGAACCACGTCGCCGCACATCGCCGCTTGACGCATCCGGACGAAATGGGGACGCTGTTCAAGGTGATGGCCCTCCATCCGGAAGGTGCCGCGCCGCCGCCGGGTCTCGACCCGTGAAAGGGCTCCGATGACGCTCGAGATCATCACGGCCGATTGCCTCGCGCCCCTGCGCCACGGTTTCTTCACCCGTCGCGGCGGGGCGTCCTCGGGCATCTTCCAGGGTCTCAACTGCGGCCACGGCTCGTCGGATCAGGCCGAGATCGTGACGATCAACCGCACCCGTGCCGCCGACGCGATGGGGCTCGACCCCGACCACCTGCTATCGGTCCACCAGGTGCATTCTCCCGACGTGGCGACGCTCTCGGAACCCTTCTCGGAAAAGCCCCGCGCCGACGCGATGGTGACGGCGACGCCGGGTCTCGGTCTCGGCATCCTCACGGCGGATTGTCAGCCGGTGCTCTTCGCCGATCCCGAGGCGGCCGTCGTCGGCGCGGCCCATGCGGGCTGGAAGGGCACGCTGGCCGGTGTGCTCGAGGCGACGGTCGAGGCGATGGAGGCCCTCGGCGCAGACCGCGACCGCATCATCGCCGTGATCGGCCCCTCGATCAGCCAGCGCGCCTACGAGGTGGGACTGGATTTCATGGACGACTTCCTTGCCGAGGATCCCGACAATCACCGCTTCTTCGCCGGTGGCGAGGGCGACCGCGTGCAGTTCGACCTGCCGGGCTTCGGCCTCGCGCGGCTGCGCGTGGCCGGCGTGGGCCATGCGGAGTGGACGGGCCACTGCACCTATTCGGACCCCGAGCGATTCTTCTCCTACCGCCGCGCCACCCATGCGGGCGAGGCCGATTACGGCAGGCTCCTGTCGGTCATCCGGCTCTGATTGCGGCGCGATCGGGGCAGGCCGCCGCCACATTTCGCCCCATTCCGGGCCACCTCCTTCATGGCCACGGCACCGCGCACCCTTTGTTTTTCTGGATTTCACCCCACGCGCCGCACGCCACATTTCACTCCCGCAAAGACCCGAAGATTTTCTGCAAATGTTAGCGATCGGCCAAATCCCGGCCCCATTGCCCGGCGATAGTCATCCCGACCGAAGACATTGCCGGGCCCCGCGACACCGGGCCGCGAGAGAGAGGAAGAGAGACATGAAGAAGCAACCCCGCTGGATGGCATCGGTGATCGAGACCAGCAAGACCGAGAAAACCATCCTTCCCTTTCAGCGCGGCTATCGCCGGGTGAAGCCCGTGCGTTCGGCACGGATGCGCCTGGCCCTGCCCCGCACCGCCTGATCCGCCCCGGCCCTCCGTCGCCTGTCGCGTAACGAGTGCCTCCGATTTTACCGATTACCGAAAGGCCCCTTCCCTGCGGAGGGGCCTTTTGCGTGTCGGCAACATGGCCGGGTCACTGGCTTCCCCGAATCGAAATGTGGCAGGTTTGTCGCCACCCGAAAAACAAACCCTCCAGGTGGATGCGATTGCCGACAGACCGGCTTCAATCCTTCCCGAAATTTGACGAAATCGGCCAGTTTCGGCAAATTTTCGCCGTCTGATTTAACGAAAGGCATGTCCTTCTGTCGTCGTCGGTGGGGGCCGACACGGTTGCGACGTTCCAGCAAAGGGAACGCACCGATGGTCTATACCCCCTCCGCGACCGGCCTTGACCGGGTAGCTCGCTCGGGCGGCGGTTTTGCCGATCCCGCACCGCTCACGCCCAGGAACGCCGTTCGCATGGGCCTTGGCCGGCGCGTCTACGAAATGTCGTGGCTGCGCCGCGACGGCGCGGTCGAAACCGCGCGGCAGTCCGCGCCGAACCTGCCGCTTTTCCAATCCGCCTTCTCGGCCTTCGCGCGCGGCACGCTCATCGCCACGTCATCCGGACCCGTCGCGGTCGAGGACCTGACGCCCGGAATGCGCCTCCTGACCGAGGAGCGCGGGCCCTCTCCGCTTCTCTGGGTGGGCTCCATGACGCTCCTGCCCGACGAGACGCGGGACGACGCCCCGCTCACCCGCATCATGGCCGACGCTTTCGGCATCGGCCGGCCCATGCCCGATCTGCTTGCCGGACCCGGCGCGCGCCTGATGCAGCGGCTTTCGGGCGCGACCGAGAACCTGCTGCGCCCCGTGCAATCCTTCCGTGACGGCACGAGCGTGATCGCCCTGCGCCCACCAAGCCCGGTGCGCCTCTATCACGTCCTGCTGCACCGCCACGCGACGATCAACGTGGGCGGTCTCATCGCCGAGACCTTCCATCCCGGCCCCGGCTTCGAAGCGACGCTCAGCTACGAGATGCGCGCGCAATTCATGGCGCTCTTTCCGCACCTGCGGCGGCCCGCCGATTTCGGAAGTCTCGTCCACCCGCGACAGACCCGCGACGCCGCGCACGCCTGACAAGCGCCGCGGCCCCGCCTCACGCCTCCCGCGCGAGCCGCTCCTCGAGCACTTCGAAAGGCACGCCCGGCTCGTCCTTGGCGCACCGGATCACGAGCGACGTCTTGACGCTCGCCACGTTCTCGGCGGCGGTCAACTCGCCGGTGAGGAACCGCTGGAAGGTGCTGAGATCGGGGGCCACGCATTTGAGGATGAAATCCACCTCGCCGTTCAGCATGTGGCACTCCCGCACGAGCGGCCAGTCGCGGCACCGCGCCTCGAACGCGCTGAGATCGGCCTCCGCCTGGCTCACGAGACCGACGCTCGCGAAGACCTGGACCTCGAAGCCAAGTTCGCTCGCGTCGACCTCCGCATGATAGCCGCGGATATAGCCCGCTTCCTCCAACGTGCGCACACGCCGCAGGCAGGGTGGCGCGGAAATGCCCACGCGCTTGGCAAGCTCCACGTTGGTCATGCGCCCATCGGCCTGCAACTCGGCCAATATCTTGCGGTCGATCGGATCCAGTCGCGTCGTCGCCATCGTCTTCCCTCGGAAACTTGACGATTGTTATATCAACCCCGCAGGGACACGCAATAATCTTTCCAAACTGCGCAAGATCGTTGCGTCTCGCCCGCTTCCCCGCGCAGCTGCCCCTGCGTCTTCGGGGGTTTCGCGGCCTTCGCCCGACCACTATATCCCTACCCATCCGAATCCACCGGCCGAGGAGCTGCGCCCATGTCCGAACCCCGTCACACCCGAGTTCTCATCATCGGCTCCGGCCCCGCGGGCTATACCGCGGGCATCTACGCCTCGCGCGCCATGCTCTCGCCGCTTCTGGTGCAGGGAATCGAACCGGGCGGCCAGCTCACCACCACCACCGAGGTCGAGAACTGGCCGGGCGACACCGAGGTGCAGGGCCCCGATCTCATGCTGCGGATGGAAGCCCATGCCAAGGCGATGGGCTGCGAGATCGTGGGCGACATCATCACCGATCTCGACCTCTCGGAGCGTCCCTTCCGCGCAACCGGCGACAGCGGCACCATCTACACCGCCGACGCCGTGATCCTCGCCACCGGCGCGCGGGCCAAGTGGCTGGGTCTGCCCAGCGAGGAGAAGTTCAAGGGCTTCGGCGTGTCGGCCTGCGCCACCTGCGACGGTTTCTTCTACCGCGGGCAGGAAATCGTCGTCGTGGGCGGCGGCAACACCGCCGTGGAAGAGGCGCTGTTCCTCACGAACTTCGCCTCCAAGGTCACGCTCATCCACCGCCGCGACGAACTGCGCGCCGAGATGATCCTTCAGGACCGGCTGAAGAAGAATCCCAAGATCGAACCGCTCTGGTTCCACCAGCTCGAAGAGGTCTACGGCTCCGAGAACCCCCTTGGCGTCGAGGGTGTGAAGGTCCGGCACGTGGAGACGGGCGAAATCACCGACATCCCGTGCAAGGGCGTCTTCATCGCCATTGGCCACGCGCCGGCGAACGAGTTGGTCAAGGACACGCTCGAAACCCACATGGGCGGCTATGTCGTCACCAAGCCCGACAGCACCGAAACCTCGATCCCCGGCGTCTTCGCCGCGGGCGATCTCACCGACCACAAGTATCGCCAGGCCGTGACCTCCGCCGGCATGGGCTGCATGGCCGCGCTCGAGGCCGAGCGCTGGCTTGCCGAACAGGGCGAGGCCCCCGCCGAGAAGAAGGACACCACCGAACCGCTGGGTTACGGCGCCCCCGTCGACGCGGCCGAGTGATGTCCGGCACTGCCGACGACCTCGCCGCTCAGGAGGCCGAAACGCGCGCCGCCTTCGCCGAACTTCGGGCCGGGCACGACCTGCCCGACATTGGCGACGTGAGCTATTTTCTCCTGCCCGCCGGGAACGCAGACGACTGGGAGCCGCTGGCCGACGCGCTGGCGGCCGACGGGTTCGCCTGCGAATGGGTGCCCGAGGGCGAGGATGCCCCCATGTTGGTCGCCACCCTTCCCGACCAGATCCTGAGCGCCACGGCCATCTGGATCGGCGAGTCCGTCGCCATCGCCCATGCCCGCGATTTCGGCTTCCGTCCCGATGGCTGGGCCATCGCGCTCGACGGGGACTGACCGCGATGGGCGGCGACTGGTATGTCACCCACGCGATCGGCCCCGCCCTCCACGCCATCGGCGAGCCGCGCTACGAGCAGCAGAACTGGTCCTACCTGGTCGAGGGCCGCGACGCGGCGCTGCTTTTCGACACCGGCTCCTTCATGGCCGATATCGTCCCGACCGTGGCGGCGCTGACCGACCGGCCGCTCACGGTGCTGCCCTCGCACATGCATTACGACCACCTGGGCAACGTCCACCGTTTCGACCGCGTCCACCTGCCCGACCTGCCCGTCCTGCGCGCCTGCGAAGTGGCGGGGCACGTCACGCCCACCGAACCGCTCTTCCTCGGCGCGCATGAAAACCGCAGCGCGCCCACCTTTCCCGTCGCGCGCTGGCGCCCCATCGGCGACGTGCTCGACCTGGGCGGAGTCGCGCTGCACCTTCTGCACACGCCCGGCCACTCGCCCGACAGCGTCTCGCTCTGGTGGCCCGAGGCGGGGATCCTGCTTGCGGCAGATTTCCTCTATCCCGGCCCGCTCTACGCGCATCTTCCCGGCGCCTCGGTCCGGGATTACGCGGCAAGCGCCGACAGGCTCCTGGCCCTGCTCCCGCGCTCCACCCGCATCTTCGGCGCCCACGGCGACGCATCCGATCCGGCGCATGCATCGCCGCCGGAACTCGCCGTTTCGGACCTCACCGCGCTGCACGACCGGCTGGCCCTGCTCACCGCGGCCCCTCCGCGTCTCGAGGACGGCACGCTCGATCTCCCGGTCTCGGACCGCGTCTCCCTCCGTATCGGACCGCACGCCCTTCCCTGACCGCGCCAAGCGGTCTAGCGTCGGCCCGAACAGCGCAAAGCCCCCCGGGGCCGAAAGGAGCCATCGCATGTCCCTTCCCTCCGATCTCGTCACCCGCATCACCGACGCCGTGGACGCGGGCTTCGACGATCAACTGGCCTTCACCCGCGATCTCGTCCGCCACCCCTCCACGCGCGGCAACGAGCACGAGGTCCAGGCCTTCATCCACGACGCCTACGCCGCGCGCGGGCTCGAGATGGACCGCTTCGAGATGGACCGCGCCGCGCTCGAGGCGCATGAGGGCGGCGGACGTTTCTCGGACGAGCATTCCGACGCCCCCATCGTCGTCGGCACCTACCATCCCGAGGCCGAACAGGGCCGCTCGCTCATCCTCCAGGCGCATGTCGACGTGGTCCCCGCCGGTCCCGCGGCGATGTGGACCCACGGGCCCTTCAAGCCGCATGTCGAGGGCGACTGGCTCTACGGCCGCGGCGCGGGGGACATGAAAGGCGGAGCGGCGTCGAACATCTTTGCGCTCGACGCGCTGAAACGCGCGGGCCTCGCGCCCGCGGGGCGCATCCATGTCGAGTCGGTGGTCGAGGAGGAATCCACCGGCAACGGCGCGCTCGCCACACACCTGCGCGGCTACCGCGCCGACGCGGTGCTCATTCCCGAACCGATGGGCGAGGCGCTCGTGCGGGCGACGGTGGGCGTGTTGTGGTTCCGCATCGAAGTGCGCGGCGTGCCGGTTCACGTGGCCCAGATGGGCACAGGCGCGAACGCCATCGACGCCACCTACCGCATCGCCAACGCCCTGCGGGACCTCGAGGAGGACTGGAACGCCGCCCGTGCCGATCACCCGCATTTCGCCGACCTGCCCCATCCGATCAACCTCAACCTGGGGCGCATCGAGGGCGGCGACTGGGCGTCCTCGGTGCCCGCGTGGTGCCGCCTCGATTGCCGCATCTCGATCTATCCCGGCCAGAAGGCCGCCGACATGGCGCGCGAGGTCGAGGCCCGCATCGCCGAATTCGCCCGCACGGATCCCTACCTGTCCGAAGCGCCCCCCACCGTCACCTTCAACGGCTTCTTCGCCGAAGGCTACGCGCTCGAGGAGGGCTCCGACGCGGAGGCCACGCTCGCCCGCGCCCACGAGGCGGCACTCGGCGGGCCGCTTGAAGCGATGCCCTCCACCGCCTATCTCGATTGCCGCGTGCACGCGCTCTACGACCGTGTTCCCGCCCTCTGCTACGGCGCGCTGGCCGAGAACATCCATGGCTTCGAAGAGCGCGTGAGCCTCGCGTCGCTCCGACGCACCACCGCCGCCATGGCGCTTTTCGTCGCCGAATGGTGCGGCGTGCGGGAAATCTGACCGCGTCCCGCTGCGGGCGCGGTATTCTTGTCCCATTTGCGCGAATTCTCCGCGCCCCTGCTTGATTGCCGCCACGCTCCCGGTCTATCCCGCGCCCGAACGCGCACCGGCGCGCCGGGCAGATCAAAGAAAGACACGCCATGACGATGCTGAAGAACCTCACCCCCATCCCCGAGCTCTACGTCTCCTACGAGAGCGCGCAGAAGATGAAGCACGAGGCCACCGACCTCGTGAGCCACGACCTGACCCCGCGCCAGATCTGCGATCTCGAGCTTCTGATGAACGGCGGCTTCAACCCGCTGAAGGGCTTCCTCTCGGAGGAGGATTACGACGGCGTGGTCGAGAACATGCGCCTCGCCGACGGCACGCTCTGGCCCATGCCCATCACGCTAGACGTCTCGCCCGACTTCGCCGACAAGCTCGAGCTCGGCCAGGACATCGCGCTGCGCGACCAGGAGGGCGTGATCCTCGCCACGATGACCGTCACCGATCGCTGGACCCCCGACAAGGCGCGCGAGGCCGAAAAGGTGTTCGGCGCCGACGATGACGCGCACCCGGCGGTCAACTACCTGCACAACACCGCCGGTTCGGTCTATCTCGGCGGGCCGGTGACGGGTATCCAGCCGCCCACCCACTACGATTTTCGCGGCCGCCGCGACACGCCCAACGAGTTGCGCGCCTATTTCCGCAAGCTCGGCTGGCGCAAGATCGTGGCCTTCCAGACCCGCAACCCCCTCCACCGCGCGCATCAGGAACTGACCTTCCGCGCCGCCAAGGAGGCCCAGGCGAACCTGCTCATTCATCCCGTGGTCGGCATGACCAAGCCGGGCGACGTCGATCACTTCACCCGCGTGCGCTGCTACGAGGCGGTGCTCGACAAGTATCCCGGCTCCACGACCACGATGTCGCTCCTGAACCTCGCGATGCGCATGGCCGGCCCGCGCGAGGCGCTCTGGCACGCGCTGATCCGGCGCAACCACGGTTGCACGCATTTCATCGTCGGGCGCGACCATGCCGGCCCCGGCAAGAACTCGAAGGGCGAGGATTTCTACGGCCCCTACGACGCGCAGGATCTGGTGCGCCAGCACCAGGACGAGATCGGCATCGAGATGGTCGATTTCAAACACATGGTCTACGTGCAGGAACGCGCCCAGTACGAGGCCATCGACGAGATCGAGGACCGCGACAACGTGACCATCCTCAACATCTCCGGCACCGAACTGCGCCGCCGCCTGCAGGAGGGGCTCGAGATCCCCGACTGGTTCTCCTTCCCCGAGGTGGTCGAGGAACTCCGCCGCACCCGCCCGCCGCGCTCCAAGCAGGGCTTCACGGTGTTCTTCACCGGCTTTTCCGGTTCGGGCAAATCGACCATCGCCAACGCCCTCATGGTCAAGCTGATGGAGATGGGCGGCCGCCCCGTGACGCTGCTCGACGGCGATATCGTCCGCAAGAACCTCAGCTCCGAACTCGGCTTCTCCAAGGAACACCGCGACCTCAACATCCGCCGCATCGGCTATGTCGCCAGCGAGATCACCAAGAACGGCGGCATCGCCATCTGCGCGCCGATTGCTCCTTATGCCACCACCCGCCGCGCGGTCCGCGAGGAGATCGAGCAATTCGGCGCCTTCGTCGAGGTCCATGTCGCCACCTCCATCGAGGAATGCGAACGCCGCGACCGCAAGGGGCTCTACAAGCTCGCGCGCGAAGGCAAGATCAAGGAATTCACCGGGATTTCCGACCCCTATGACGTGCCGGAAAACCCAGAGCTGCGCGTCGAGACCGAGAATGTCGAGGTCGACAACTGCGCCCACCAGGTGATCCTGAAGCTCGAACAGATGGGGCTTATCGCGGGGTGAGGACCTGTCCGGGCCGAAGGCCCGGCGAACGGGCGAAGCCCGGGGGAGCCCCGGGTCCGAACGGAATTTTACGTTTCCAACACCGCCCGCGCGGCGCGGGCGGTGAAGTCTCCCCAATGCGCCGCCCGCTCCTTCTGCGCGGCAATCGCCGGGCGCCGCGCCTCGGAATCCGCCTCGGACATGCCCGCCAGCGCCGCCATGATATCCTCGGCGGTGTCGCAGACGATCCAGCCGTCCGTATCGAAGAACTCCGCGATATTCGGACAGCCCCAGTAGATCGGCACCGTCTCGCAGAGCACCGCATCGACGATCTTCTCGGTGAAATAGTTCCGCTCCCGCACGTTTTCGATCACCACCGAATAACGGAAGGGCGCCAACCCCTCGGCCTTGGCCCGGAACGGCGCATAACCGCCCCCCATCGCCGTCAGGTCGAAATCCGCCTCGCGCGCCCGATCCACGATCTCGTGGCGAAGCCTGTGCCCCTCCTGCGACCGCTTGGCCGACGCGATGAGCGAACACAGCGCGCGTTTTTCGAGGTCGAGGTCACGCCATTCCGGTACCCAGGTGCTCCCGAAGGGCCAGAAGATGCCGTTCGGGATCGCCTCCAGCAGCGCCTCGTTCGCGCTCAGCACCCGGTGAAATCGCCCATGTGCTCGCTTGAGCCGCGCCATGATGCGCCCCTGGATCGCCTGCGGCTCGCACACCAGAAGGGACACCCGCGCCCGCGTGCCGAAGCCCGGTCGCCAGAAATGCGACCCGCGCGGAAAGACGAGCAGATGATCGTCCGGCCCCAGATCGCCCAGCGTCGCGCCGGCCGCGTCCTCGGGCAGGCCCAGCGGCCATTGCAGCGCCGCGAGCGGCAGCCGTCCGGGCCGCGCACCCAGCTTCATCCCGTAGGGCAGAACCGCAACTCTCGACATGGGCGCACTCCCGTTTGATTTTCGGATCTCTACCCGCCTTTGGCGCCGAGCAAAACGGTCAAATCCCGTCCATCTGCCGCCTCATCCCGCGCCGAAACGCACCCGATCCACTCGAAATCGCAACTTTCGCGCCTCCGCCCCACCGCCGCCGCTTGCCCTTCGCCCGCCCCGCCGCTACACCGCGCGCGACCAAGCGGCCAAGGACATGCCCATGCCCGTTCTCGTGATGAAATTCGGCGGCACCTCCGTTGCCAATCTCGACCGCATCCGCCGTGTCGCCAAGCGCGTCGGCGTCGAGGTGGCCAAGGGCTACGACGTGATCGTCATCGTCTCGGCCATGTCGGGCAAGACGAACGAACTCGTGGGCTGGGTCAACGAAACCTCGCCGCTCTACGACGCGCGCGAGTACGACGCGGTGGTCAGCTCGGGCGAGAACGTGACCGCCGGGCTCATGGCGCTCACCTTGCAGGAAATGGACATTCCCGCCCGAAGCTGGCAGGGCTGGCAGGTGCCGCTCAAGACCAACTCGGCCCACAGCCAGGCCCGGATCGAGGAAATCCCGCCCGACAACATCCGGGCCAAATTCGCCGAAGGCATGCGCGTGGCGGTGGTCGCGGGTTTCCAGGGGATCAGCCCCGAGGGTCGCATCACCACGCTCGGACGCGGCGGCTCCGACACGACCGCCGTGGCCTTCGCCGCCGCCTTCGAGGCCGAGCGGTGCGACATCTACACCGATGTCGATGGCGTCTACACCACGGACCCGCGCATCACGTCGAAGGCGCGCAAGCTCGACCGCATCGCCTTCGAGGAAATGCTCGAACTGGCCTCGCTCGGGGCCAAGGTGCTTCAGACCCGCTCGGTCGAACTGGCCATGCGCTACAATGTGAAACTGCGCGTGCTGAGCAGTTTCGAGGAACAGTCGGACGAGGCCGGAACCCTCGTCTGCGCCGAGGAGGAAATCATGGAATCAAACGTGGTGAGCGGCATCGCATACAGCCGGGACGAAGCCAAGATGACACTCATCTCCGTCGCCGACCGCCCCGGCATCGCGGCGGCCATCTTCGGGCCCCTCTCCGAGGCGGGCGTGAACGTGGACATGATCATCCAGAACATCTCCGAGGAAGGGCGCACCGACATGACCTTCTCCTGCCCCACCGACCAGGTGGCGCGCGCCGAGAAGGCGGTGCAGGAAGCCAAGGCGCGGGGGGACATCAACTATCGCGAGCTCGTGGCCGATACCAACGTCTCCAAGGTCTCGGCGGTGGGCATCGGCATGCGCAGCCAGTCCGGCGTCGCGGCGCGGATGTTCAAGACGCTCTCTGACGAGGGTATCAACATCAAGGTGATCGCCACCTCCGAGATCAAGATCTCGGTGCTCATCGACCGCAAGTACATGGAACTCGCCGTGCAGGCCCTCCATGACGCCTTCGAACTGGACAAGACCGCCTGATCACAAGGGATCCGGGGCCATCGACGGGCCTGACGCGCCATCCCGCGCCACATGGATGCGACGCGCGCATCCATACCCGTCCCCCGGATCAAACTTGCGATCGGGACACTTCATGATAGAAAGCGGATTGCGCCGGCGACCCGATCCGACGCATCCAGGGGGGCTGCCAGCCAGATGAGCGACATAATCACCGACAGCCGTCAGATGCTCGGCCGACTGCGCGAGGCGCTGTCGGCGGATGCGGGCGGCCAGGACCGGCTCGATGCGATCACCGCGCTCATCTCCGAGGAAATGCACACCGAGGTCTGCTCGATCTACCTCTTTCGCGACGAGGACACGCTCGAGCTCTGCGCGACGGAGGGTCTCAATCCCGAGGCGGTCCACCAGACGCGGATGAAACTGGGCGAGGGGCTCGTGGGCCGCGTCGCGCGGACCGGCAAGCTCATCAACACCGAGGACGCCCCCGGCACGCGCGGGTTCCGCTTCATGCCGGAGACCGGGGAAGAGGGATATGCCTCCTTCCTCGGCGTCCCGATCCAGCGTCTGGGCGAGACGCTTGGCGTGCTCGTGGTGCAATCCAAGGACGGACGCACCTATTCCGAGGAAGAGATCTACGCCGTCGAGGTCGTCGCCATGGTCATCGCCGAGATGGCGGAGCTCGGCGCCTTCGTGGGCGAAGGCGCGGCCATGTCGGCGCGCCACCAGCAGGCCGTGCTCTTTCGCGGCCATACCGCGCAGGAGGGCGTGGCCCAGGGCCATGTCTGGCTGCACGAGCCGCGCGTCGTCATCACCAACCCCATCGCCGACGACCCCGTCCGCGAGACCGAGCGCCTGAACGAAGCGGTCGAGGAACTGCGCGTGGGCGTCGACCGGATGCTCTCGGGCGCGCGCCTCGGCGACAGCGAACAGCTGGAGGTGCTCGAGACCTACCGCATGTTCGCCAACTCCAAGGGCTGGATGCGCCGGATGGAGGAGGACATCCAGCGCGGCCTGTCGGCCGAGGCGGCGGTCGAGAAGGAGCAATCGGCCGCCCGCGCCCGCATGGAAAAGGTCACCGACCCCTACCTGCGCGACCGCCTCCACGACCTCGACGACCTGTCGAACCGCCTGCTGCGCATCCTCACCGGCCAGGGCACCGAGACCGGGGCCGAAATGCCCTCCGACCCGATCCTCGTCGCGCGCAATATCGGCCCCGCCGAGCTTCTGGACTACGGCCGTTCGCTCAAGGGCATCGTGCTCGAGGAAGGCGCGGTCGGCAGCCATGCCACCATCGTCGCCCGCGCGCTCGCCATCCCGCTCGTCATCCACGCCGCGCGCATCACGACCGAGGCGCTCAACGGCGATCCCATCCTGATCGACGGCGATCAGGGCACCGTCCACCTGCGGCCCGACGACAACATCAAGGCCGCCTTCGTGGACAAGCTGGCGATGCAGGCCAAGGCGCAGGAACGCTACGCCTCGATCCGTGACAAACCGGCCGAGACGCTCGACGGAACGCAGCTTACGCTGACGATGAACGCGGGCCTCATGGCCGACCTGCCCAGCCTCAAGGGCTCGGGCGCCGAGGGCGTGGGCCTTTTCCGCACCGAGCTTCAGTTCCTCATCCGCAACCACATGCCCAAGCGCGCCGAACTGTCCGAACTCTACGCGCGCATCATGGACGCGGCGGGCGGCAAGCACGTGGTGTTCCGCACGCTCGACATCGGCTCGGACAAGGTGCTGCCCTACATGAAGTCCGTGGACGAGCCCAACCCGGCGCTCGGCTGGCGGGCCATCCGCATCGGCCTCGACAGGCCCGGCGTGATGCGGATGCAGCTCCAGGCGCTCGTGCGCGCCGCCGCGGGCCGCCCGCTTTCGGTCATGTTCCCCTTCGTCGCGCAGATGGAGGAATACGACGCCGCCCGCGCCGAGATGGACAAGGCCCTCGAACGCGAGCGGCGGCTGGGCCATCCGCTGCCCTCGTCGCTGAGCGTGGGCGCCATGCTCGAGACGCCCTCGCTCGCCTACGCGCCCGACGCGTTCTATCGGAAGGTCGATTTCCTCTCGATCGGCGGCAATGATCTCAAGCAGTTCTTCTTCGCCGCCGACCGCGAGAACGAGCTTGTGCGACGCCGCTACGATACGCTCAACGTCTCGTTCCTGAGCTTTCTCGAAACCATCGTCGCGCGCTGCCGGGCCACCGACACCCCGCTGAGCTTCTGCGGCGAGGACGCGGGCCGCCCGGTCGAGGCCGCGTGCCTCGCGGCGATCGGACTGCGCGCGCTCTCGATGCGGCCGGCCTCCGTCGGCCCGGTCAAGTCCATCCTGCGCCGCACCCACCTGGGCGAGTTGGCCGGGATCATCGGCGAGGCGCGAAACCGGGGCGAGCAATCGGTGCGGCCTGCCGTCATGGACTACCTGCGCGGCAAACTCTGAACGAGCGGAGGCAACTCCTCACGACACGGGGTGGCCTAGGCCCGTTTCACCGGCGGCTTCACGACCCGGCGGCGGAACTCGGCCACCAGCTCCTCGTGATCGCGGTCGGCCTCGATCGCAAGCTGGCGCAGGCCGAAATGCACATGCGCCATCTGGCTGTAATACCCGGTGAAGGCGTAGTTGGTGGCCGCCCCGGCCGCCGCGCCAAGGACCGGGATCGTCTGCGCGGCGAGCTTCTGGCCCAGCACCGTGGCCAGCCGCGGCGCCACCCGCGCGATGATCGTATGCACCGCCGCGCCCGAGACCGCGATCCGCGTCCCGAGAAAGGCGAAATCCGTGTCGTCGTCCCGGTCGAGCGGCCCCGCCGCGGCAAAGACCTGAACGCAATCGAACCGCACGCTCTCCTCCTCCGGGTCGAACCCGTGTTCCTCGGCCACGTCCTGGATGGTGCGCAACAGGATCGCCGTTGTCACCGGAAGTTCCGCCATCGCCGTCGGCAGCCCGCCGAAGCCCCCCGCCGCGCCCATCGCGGTCGTCACCGCGCGGTTGAGCCAGCCCGGCTGGCTTCCGACCACGCTGCGCGAGCGGTGCGCGCCCTCCATCGCGAGGCGCAGCGCCTCGGCCGTGGCACCGTCGAGCCGGCCGCGGATCTCGCGCGGAAGGCGGTCGAGAAGCCCCGCCGCCGAACCGCCGATGGCGTTCAGAAGCTGCATCCCGAGGTTTTCGGCCCGCGCGTGCCGCCTGACCAGCGCGTCCATCCGCTGCTCGATCTCCTCGTCGGCGATGGGCGGTCCAAGAAGCTGCATGTCTCTCTCCCCTATGGGCTTTCAAGATCAGCGCGGGGACCGCCGATTTCAAGCGCCGCGCGTGACTTTGCCGCGAAGGCCCGCCCAGGCGCCCGGCACGATCTCGAGGCCCAGCACCCGCTCGGGGTTCGTGGGCGGGGGCATCTCGACACCGTCGAGCTTGCGAAACCCGAACCGTCCGTAATAGGGCGCATCCCCCACCAGCATCACCCGCGACCAGCCCTGGTCCGCCGCGCGCCCGAGGCTTTCGCGGATGAGCCAGCCGCCAAGCCCCTCGCCCTGCCGCGTCGGATGCACCGCGACCGGCCCCAGGAGCAGCGCGCGCCGCGGTCCGATCAGCACCGGCCAGAACCGGATCGCACCGCCGAGAATGCCGCCCGGATCGCGCGCCACGAGGCTCAGCCCCTCGACCGGCGGCACCCCGTCGCGGAGCCGGTAGGACGACAGCGCCTCCCGCCCCGGCGCGAAACAGAGGTCGTAAAGGGCCTCGACCTCCCACCAGTCGTCCTC
Source organism: Roseovarius sp. SCSIO 43702 (assembly GCF_019599045.1). NCBI lineage: Bacteria > Pseudomonadati > Pseudomonadota > Alphaproteobacteria > Rhodobacterales > Roseobacteraceae > Roseovarius > Roseovarius sp. SCSIO 43702. The sequence goes on along the minus strand of NZ_CP080623.1, from coordinate 1,156,945 downwards.
GGCTTCGGCTCTCAGCTCCATTCCGTCCCGCGCGGCCTTCTTCCCGGCTCTTTTCCGTCTGGCCAAGCGGTTAGCACGCGCGTAAGCCCTGCACAAACCCCATCGCAGCCGAGAGGATGCCCATGTTCTATCGCCCGGAGGACGGCCACGGCCTGCCGCACAACCCGTTCAACGCGATCGTCTCGCCCCGTCCCATCGGCTGGATCTCCACGCGCGGGGCGGATGGCACCGTCAACCTTGCGCCCTACTCCTTCTTCAACGCCGTGGCCTACGTGCCGCCGCAGGTGATGTTCGCCTCGACCGGGGCCAAGCCGGACGCGGACGGCACCAAGGACAGCGTCGCCAATATCCGCGACACGGGCGCCTTCTGCGTCAATGTCGTCGGCCACGCGATGCTTCACCAGATGAACGAAAGCTCCGCTCCGCTCGCCCGCGGCGAAAGCGAATTCGGGCGCGCCGGGCTCGGCACCGCGGACTGCGAAACCGTGGACTGCCCGCGCGTGGCGGACGCCCCCGCCGCGCTCGAATGTCGCCTGACGCAGATCGTGACCTTGCCGGGCGAGGCGAACCTCGTCGTCTTCGGCGAGGTTACGGGCATCCATATCCGCGACGACATCCTGCGTGACGGTCTCATCGACCCCGCGGCCTACGAGCCCGTGGCGCGGCTGGGCTACATGGACTACGCCACCATCCGCGAGCGCTTCGCCCTCGCCCGCCCCAGGACCTAGCCGGGCCCACGCGGCTCTCCGCCGCCGAAACTTGCCAGGAACCCCGTTTTCCGACATAATGTGCGGATGTATCCGTGCGTCCCGGATCAACGGGAAGTTGTTTTTCTCCACCACCGCTCGTGCTTGATAACAGCCCCAGGAAAGGCGTGCCGGGATGGATTACAGCCGCGACGAATTCATCGCGACCGGGCATGAGACGCTCGAGATCGCGCTCGACCGCACCGGGCTGGGCGTGTGGGAGCACGATTTGCGGACCGGCACGGCGCGGCGCAACCTCGCCCATGACCGGATCTTCGGCTACCCGCGCGGCGCCCCCGACTGGACGATGGAACGGGCCTTCTCGCACCTGCCCGAGCCGGAGGATCACGCGCGGTTCCTCGAATGCCAACAGACGGCCATCCGCACCGGCAAGGGCTGGACCCGCGACTGGCGGATCCGGCGTGTCGACGGGGCGCTCCGCTGGGTGCAGGTCTCGGGGCGCGTCGTGCAGGCCGAGGATGGGGCTCCCCGCGCCCTCGTCGGGACCCTGAATGACATCACCGAGGCGCGCGAGGCGGACGAGCGCGCGGCCCTGCGCCTGCGCGAGATGGATCACCGGCTGGCCAACACGCTTGCGATGATCTCCTCGATGGTCAGCATGTCGGCGCGCAACGCGGTCTCGGTCGATGATCTCTCGCGCACCATCCGCGACCGCATCGCCGCCTTCGCCCGGACCAGCCGGATGGGCCACGCGGAGGACACGCCGCCGCCATCGCTCTCGGCACGGATCGAGGCACAGGCAGCCCCCTTCCTGGGCGCGGGCCATCGCTTCGACCTCACGCCACCAAAGCGGGTCCTGACACTCGCCGACGAGGCGGCGGACGGGCTCACGCTCGTGTTGCACGAACTGTTCACCAACGCGGTGAAATACGGCGCCTTCTCGGTCGGGGACGGCACCATCCGCCTCTCGGTTCGACAGTTGCCCGATGGCGGTGCGCGTCTCGACTGGTGCGAAGAAGGCGGCCCGCCCGCGCCCGCAGACAGGCGATCGGGCTTCGGCACCGCGCTCATGTCCACCGCTCTCGGCGAACTCGGCTCGATCGACACCGGTTTCGGCGATGAGGGGTTTTCCTGCCGGATCACGCTCTCCCCCGCGGCGGTGAAATCCGCGGACTGACCGCCGCAGGGTCGCGCACGCGGCCTAGTGCCCGCCGAGAACCCCCGTCCGCACGTCATAATCGACCGCGAGCGCGTAATCGGGATCGTCGTCGCTATCGACCATGAGATGCCCCGCCTTGGTCAGCAGCCGGTGACAATCGCGGCTCAGATGGCGCAGTTTCACGCGCTTGCCCGCCGCTTCGTAACGCCCCGCGATGGCCTCGATCGCCTGAAGCGCCGACTGGTCCACCACCCGGCTTTCGGCGAAGTCGATGATGACGAGATCGGGGTCGTCCTCCACCGTGAAAAGCTCCATGAACCCGTCGCTCGACCCGAAGAAGAGGGGCCCCTGGATCTCGTAGACCTTCGCGCCCTTGTCGGTATGCGACTCCCGCGTCGTGGCGTGGATGCGGGTGGCGTTGTTCCACGAATAGGCCAGCGCCGAGACGATGACCCCGACGACAACCGCGATGGCGAGGTCGTATTTCACCGTCACCACCGTCACCAGCACGATCACCAGGGCATCCGTCACCGGCACCTTGCGCAGGATGCGCAAGCTGTTCCACGCGAAGGTGCCGATCACCACCATGAACATCACCCCCACCAGCGCAGCCAGCGGGATCTGCTCGATCGCCGGGGCCGCGTAGAGGATGAAGACCAGCAGGAAAAGCGCCGCCGCCACGCCCGCGATCCGCGTGCGCCCGCCCGATCTCACGTTGATCATCGACTGGCCGATCATCGCGCAACCGCCCATGCCCTGCATGAACCCGGTAAGCGTGTTGGCAAGGCCCTGCGCGATGCACTCCTGGCTCGCGCCGCCGCGCCGCCCCGTCATCTCGCCCACGAGGTTGAGCGTCAGCAGGCTTTCGATCAGCCCGATCGCCGCGAGGATCACCGCATAGGGCAGGATGATCTCGAGCGTCTCGAGGGTGAAGGGCGCAAGCGGCGTCCCGTAAAGCCCGGTACCCTCGCCGAACGGCAGGTGGAAGGACGGAAACTTCCCCTCGATCGAAGCGAGGTCGCCCACGCGGGGCACATCGAGGCCCAGCCCGATCACCAGCGCCGCCACCACGGCGATCCCGGCAAGCGGCGCGGGAACGACCCGCGTGATGCGCGGCATGATCCAGATCACCCCCATGGTCAGCGCCACGAGCCCGAGCATCAGCGCCAGCTCACCGAGCGGCAACCACTCGCCGCCCGACATGCCGTGCCCCGTGTTGACCATGCTGCCCGGCACCTTGAACTGGCCCATCTGCGCAAGGAAGATCACGATGGCGAGCCCGTTGACGAAACCCAGCATCACCGGATGCGGGACCAGCCGGATGAACTTGCCCCATCGGAGCGCGCCCGCGATCACCTGGAGGATGCCCATGAGAATGACGGTCGCGAAAAGGTATTCGACCCCGTGCTGTGCCACCAGCGCGACCATCACCACCGCCAGCGCGCCCGTCGCCCCCGAGATCATGCCCGGCCGTCCCCCGATCAGCGCCGTGACGAGGCCCACGAGAAAGGCCGCGTAAAGCCCGACGAGCGGATGCACATCCGCCACGAACGCGAAGGCCACCGCCTCGGGCACCAGCGCCAGCGCCACGGTCAGCCCCGACAGAAGCTCGATGCGCAGCCGCGTGAGGCTCAGCCGCTCATCCTGCATCACGCTCAGGTCGGGCATGTCGATACGGCCGGCAAAGGCCGCGAGAAGGGCTTTCTTCACGGGGGTATGTCCTCGGATTGACTGTCGTGGTTGCGCCCCGCCCCTATCCTGCATGCACCCGCTTGACAACCGTGGCGCGGCGGGATGCCGAAATTTGCAGGTTTCCGGGCCGGATTTCCTGCAAGACTCCGACACCCCTTCCCGCGATTTTCACGGTTGCGTTCCCGGTCCGCCCCCGGCACCGTCACCGGCAAAGCGAAAGGGTCGGGACACATGACGTTCAAACTCGCCATCATCGGCGGCTCGGGGCTCTACGATATTGACGGGCTCGAGGACGCCCGCTGGCAGGCGGTCGAGACCCCGTGGGGACCACCCTCCGACGAGATGCTCACCGGGCGGCTGGGCGATCTCGCGCTCGTGTTCCTGCCCCGCCACGGGCGCGGCCATGTCCACACGCCGGGCTCCATCCCCTACCGCGCCAATATCGATGCGCTGAAACGGCTGGGCGTGACGGACGTGATCTCGGTCTCGGCCTGCGGCTCGTTCCGCGAGACGATGGCGCCGGGCGATTTCGTGATCGTGGACCAGTTCATCGACCGCACCATCGCGCGCGAGCAATCCTTCTTCGGCCCCGGCTGCGTGGGCCACGTGAGCGTGGCGAACCCCGCCTGCCCCCGGCTCGCCGCCGCCTGTGCCGGGGCCGCCCGCAGCACCGGCGTCACCGTCCACGAGGGCGGCACCTACCTCGCCATGGAGGGTCCGCAATTCTCGACCCTGGCCGAATCCCGCATGTATCGCGAAAGCTGGGGCGCCGACGTCATCGGGATGACCAACATGCCCGAGGCCAAGCTCGCGCGCGAGGCCGAGCTCTGCTATGCCACCGTCGCCATGGTCACCGACTACGACAGTTGGCACCCCGAACATGGCGAGGTCGACGTGACCCGGATCATCGCCACGCTCACCGCCAATTCCGCCCATGCGCGCGAGATGCTGCGCGCGCTGCCGGACCACCTGGGCGCGCGGCCCGTGCCCTGCCCTGCCGGTTGCGACCGCGCGCTCGATCACGCGATCCTCACCGCACCCGGCGCCCGCGATCCGGCCCTCGTGGCGAAACTCGATGCGGTGGCCGGGCGCGTGCTGGGCTGAAGCGCGACCCGCGGTCCAGTTCCTTGACACCGGACCACCCCGCCCGCCACCCTGCCGCCACCGGATTCCACCGCACCCGATACAGGACGCGTCGTCATGCCCCTCGATCTCTGGCTCACCTTCTGCGCCGCCACCACGGCGCTCCTGCTCATTCCCGGCCCCACCGTCCTGCTGGTGCTGAGCTACGCGCTCTCCAAGGGCCGCAGCGTCGCGCTGGCCAGCGCGGCGGGTGTCGCGCTGGGCGATTTCGTCGCCATGTCGGCCTCGCTCGCGGGGCTCGGCGCGCTGGTGCTGGCCTCCGCCACGCTCTTCACGGTGCTGAAATGGGCGGGCGCGGTCTACCTGGTCTGGCTCGGGATCCGGCTCCTTCGCAGCGCGCCCTCGCCCGGTCTGACGGCCGCACCGGGGCGGGCAATCACCGGGCGCGGCGTTTTCTGGCACGCGGCCGGGGTGACGGCGCTCAACCCGAAATCCATCGCCTTCTTCATCGCCTTCGTGCCGCAATTCGTGACCCCCGCGGCACCCCTCCTGCCGCAATTCGCCATCCTCACGGGCACCTTCGTGGGCCTCGCCGCGCTCAACGCGCTGGCCTACGCGCTTCTGGCCGATCGCCTGCGCGCGACGATTCGCCGGCCCGGCGTCATCACATGGCTCACCCGCGCGGGCGGAGGCGCCCTCGTCGTGATGGGCGCACTCACGGCGACCATGCGGCGCGCGGCCTGAGCATGTCCGACATCAAGCTCCTCATCCGCACGATCCCCGACTTCCCACGCCCCGGCATCATGTTCCGCGACGTGACCACGCTCTTCGCCGACGCGGACGGGCTGCGGCGCACGATCGACGCCATGACCGACGCCGCACGCCCCTTGTCCATCGACGCGGTCGCGGGGCTCGAGGCGCGGGGCTTCATCCTGGGCGGTGCGCTGGCCGACCGGCTCGGCGCCGGCTTCGTCACGGCGCGCAAGGCGGGAAAGCTGCCCGGCGCCACGATCTCGGAACCCTACACGCTCGAATACGGCGAGGCCGCGCTCGAACTCCACGACGACGCGATCGAGCCCGGCGCGCGCGTCCTCGTGGTCGACGACCTTCTCGCCACCGGCGGCACCGCGGCGGCGGCCGTGCGCCTCATCGAGCGGCTGGGCGGCGAGGTTGCGGCCTGCTCCTTCGTGATCGACCTGCTCGATCTCGGCGGGCGCGCGCGGCTCGAACGGATGGGCCTGCGGGTCGATGCGCTCTGCGCCTTCGCCGGCGACTGACGCGGCGATCCGCGCGCGCGGGCACTTTTCCCTTTCGCTTTTCGCCCCGCCCGGACTACATGAGCGACGACAACCGCACGGACCACGAAAGGAGCGCTCCATGGCCGATGATCCCCTCTTCTGGGTGGTGGCCATCGCCTGCCTCGGCGTCGCCGGGATCCTGATCTTCGGCATCGGGACGTTCGGACGCGGGGGCGAGTTCAACCGCAAGCATGCCAACCGCATCATGCGCTGGCGCATCGGCGCGCAGTTCGTGGCCGTCATCCTCATCATCGCATTCGTCTGGCTTCGCTCGGGGGGAAACTGACATGGTCGTTCTGAACAAGATCTACACCAAGACCGGCGACGCCGGCGAGACCGCGCTCGGCAACGGCGCGCGTGTGGCCAAGCACTCGATGCGCGTCACCGCCTACGGCACGGTCGACGAAACCAACGCCACCGTGGGCCTCGCGAGGCTCGAGGCCACGGACGACATGCACGAGGCGCTGGGCCGCATCCAGAACGACCTCTTCGATCTCGGCGCCGATCTCTGCCGCCCCGACATGGCCCGCGATGCCGAGGCCGAATATACCCCGCTCCGGGTGAGCGATGGACAGGTCGCGCGACTCGAATCCGAGATCGACAGGATGAACAAGGATATCGAACCGCTGCGCAGCTTCGTCCTCCCGGGGGGCTCGCGCCTCGCGGCGGCGCTCCATCTCTGCCGCACGGTTTCGCGCCGGGCCGAGCGCATGGCAGTCGAGCTCGCCACGATGGAAGAGGTGAACCCGGCGGCGGTCCGCTATCTCAACCGCCTGTCGGACTGGTTCTTCGTGGCCTCGCGCGTGGCCAACGACAATGGCCGCGCCGACGTGCTCTGGCAACCCGGCGCCAATCTCTGAACGCGGGGCGCCGGAATTTCGCGGGACTCGACCTCGGGAATCGCGATTTTCCGGGCCGGCGTTTCCCATATGCGCCGCAACACGACGTCAGGCTCCGCAAACGTGACGATTTTACACTGTTGCGCTGGGGGCTGACCCTGTAGAACCACGCCGGAGGCCGCGCGTCCGACTCGACGGACACGCGGCGGCAAATTGAGGAGATCATGCCAATGAAGGTGCTCGTGCCCGTCAAACGCGTGATCGACTACAACGTGAAAGTCCGCGTCAAGGCGGACGGATCGGGGGTCGATCTCGCCAACGTGAAAATGTCGATGAACCCATTCGACGAGATCGCCGTCGAAGAGGCCATCCGCCTCAAGGAGGCCGGCAAGGCCGAGGAGGTCATCGCGGTTTCCATCGGTGTCAAGCAGGCCCAGGAAACGCTGCGCACCGCGCTCGCCATGGGCGCCGACCGCGCGATCCTCGTGGTGGCCGCCGATGACGTGCACACCGATATCGAGCCCCTCGCCGTGGCCAAGATCCTCGCCAAGATCGTCGAGGAGGAAAGCCCCGGCCTCGTCATCGCCGGCAAGCAGGCCATCGACAACGACATGAACGCCACGGGCCAGATGCTCTCGGCGCTCCTCGGCTGGTCCCAGGGCACTTTCGCCTCGGGCCTCGAGATCGACGGCGACACCGCCAAGGTCACGCGCGAAGTGGACGGCGGTCTCCAGACGATCAGCGTCAAGATGCCCGCGATCATCACCGTCGACTTGCGCCTCAACGAGCCGCGCTATGCCTCGCTGCCCAACATCATGAAGGCCAAGAAGAAACCCCTCGAGGAGAAGACCGCCGAGGATTACGGCGTCGACGTCTCCCCCCGGCTCGAGATCGTCAAGACCGACGAGCCCGAGGCGCGCAAGGCCGGCGAGATCGTGGGCTCCGTCGATGAGCTTGTCTCGAAACTCAAGGAAAAAGGGGTCGTCTGATGGCTGTTCTTCTTCTTGCCGAAGTCACCGATGGTGAACTCAACATGGACGCGACCGCCAAGGCCGTGACCGCCGCCACCAAGCTCGGCGACGTGACCGTGCTCTGCGCCGGGGCCTCGGCCGCCGCCGCGGGCGAATCCGCGGCCAGGATCGACGGCGTGGCCAAGGTTCTCGTGGCCGAGGATCCCTCGCTGGGCCACCGCCTCGCGGAACCCACCGCCGCGCTCATCGTGAGCCTCGCGGACGATTACGAGCACATCGTCGCGCCCGCCACCACCGACGCCAAGAACGTCCTGCCCCGCGTGGCGGCACTGCTTGACGCGATGGTCATCTCCGATGTCTCGGGCGTCGTCGACGGCTCCACCTTCGAGCGCCCGATCTACGCCGGCAACGCCGTGCAGACGGTCAAGTCCTCGGACGCCAAGAAGGTCGTCTCGATCCGCACGTCGACCTTCGACGCGGCGGGCGAAGGCGGTTCGGCCTCGGTCGAGACCATCTCGGCCGCCGAGAACCCCGGCCTTTCCGAATGGGTCGAGGACAAGGTCGCCGAATCCGACCGCCCCGACCTCACCTCGGCGGGCGTCGTGGTCTCAGGCGGGCGCGGTGTCGGCTCCGAGGAGAATTTCGAGCTGATCGAGAAGCTCGCGGACAAGCTCGGCGCCGCCGTGGGTGCCTCGCGTGCGGCGGTCGACTCGGGCTACGCCCCGAACGACTGGCAGGTGGGCCAGACCGGCAAGGTCGTCGCACCCGACCTCTACATCGCCGTCGGCATCTCGGGCGCGATCCAGCACCTCGCGGGGATGAAGGATTCGAAAGTCATCGTCGCGATCAACAAGGACGAGGAGGCACCGATCTTCCAGGTGGCCGATTACGGCCTCGTGGCCGACCTCTTCGACGCCGTGCCGGAACTGACCGAGAAACTCTGAACACCGGTCGACACCGAAACACTTCTGGAAAGCCCCGCCTCCGCGCGGGGCTTTTTCATGTTTTCAGGCCGCCTCACCGGCGCGCTCTGCCTACCACGCGCAATGTTCCATCGCGTGGCCCAGCGCCCACCACCCCCCGGTCAACACGGCGCTCACCGCCGCGTTGAACGACAACGCCCACCCGTGCAGGCGCCGCTCGTCGCTCGCAAGGGCGATCACTCCCGAAAAGAGCGCGCACAAGATGCCGCCGACGAAGAAGGCGCCGTAGTCGATGAGCCACAGGAGCAGGGCCGGTGTCATGCCCTCCGCGAATCCGACACCGCCATCGACCGCGAAAACCGACACGGCCCAGACCAGAACACCGACAAGGAGAACCGTCTGCATCCCGAGCGCGAGCGCGAAAAACAGCGGGCGAACCTTCCACAGCCACAGCAGGAGAGCGACGAGGGCCAGCCCGGCGCTGACCGACCGGACAGCCCGGATCGTCTCCATTTCCAAGAACGCGGGCACACCCTCGACGGCCGGCGGCGGCCAGGCGGTCTCCGCCCCCTCCCCGGCACAGTCCTCGCGCAAAAGCGTGACCCAATACGGCATGAAGAAGGTCTGAAATTCGTCCATGATACCCTCCTCGCCCGACTCCCCATCGCCGCATCGGCACGGGCGCCATGACCCACGGGTAACGCGTTTCGAGAAGGACAGGAAACACGGAATGCCGCAACCCGGCGTGCAGGGCATGAACGACCCGCGTTTCGCCCCGTAAGAGACGGACGCCGCCTCACCCCGCTTATTCCGGCGCCACGATCCCGGTCAACGGCGCGACAAGCTTGTCAGCCACCTCCACGTGGGCAGCGGGGTTTGGCAATTCCGCCGCAGCCGGCGCCTCGAACTCCGAGAACACCATCCCCGCCGTTCCGGCCTCCCGCGCCGCCGCGCTCGTGGTCGCGTCGATGGTCGCGTGGACCAGCGGCGCGATCTCCCCGACCATCTCGCGCGTGACGAGCGCGGGATCCTCGGCGATGTCGGGCACGTCCGCCGCACCCCGCATCGGGTGCCGCGACATCCACAGAAGGACGACCGGCGCGGCGATGTGATCGACCAGAAGCCGCATCCGCGCCCGCCACGCCGCCTGCAACTCCTCGCGGACCAGCGCGAAACGCTCGGGCGAGAGATCGTGGAGGCGGCCCAGCATGTGCCGCGTGAAATGGAACTCGGTGAAATCGACCTCGCCGTAGATCGCGCGCAACATGGCCGACGCCTCGAGGAATCGGTCGTTGCGGCGCGGATGCACGCGGTAGAACCGGTTCGACATGTTCGGTGCGGGCGGCACCTGGAGCACCGTGACCGCGCTGCCGCTTGCGGCCGCCAGCACGTCCGCATCGTTGAGAAACACGTCCACGCCGGCATTGGGCCAGCCGAAATTCACGCATTTCAACCCCGTGCGCGCCTCGACCAGGGCCGGGTAGGGCCGCGCGATGAACTTGCCATAGGTCTCGGTCCCGCCCAGGAAGACGGCATAGGCCCCGCTCAGCGACCGGCGCGGGCCCCTGAACAGGAGTTTCGACGCGCCATAACGGCACGGCACGTAATCAAGGGACGCATCCCCAATGCGTTCATAGGCCATATCACCCACCATTTTTTCACCCGGCACCGAGAATCGGGCGATTCCCTTGAGAAAAAGCTAATGTGCGAATTCGTCTCGATATTTCGCGAACGCCGCCCCTTGCGGCCCCTCCCCCCACGCGCCTATCCTGCACCCGAACCTCAACGGACGGAGCGCGGCAGTATGGAGATCCGGAAAATCGGCGTGGTCGGCGCGGGCCAGATGGGCAACGGCATCGCCCACGTCATGGCGCTTGCGGGCTATGACGTGCTCATGACCGATATCAGCCAAGAGGCGCTCGACCGCGCGATGGAGACGATCCGCGGCAACATGGACCGCCAGGTCAGCCGCGGAAAGGTCAGCGACGAGGACCGTGACGCGGCCATCTCGCGGATCTCGACCACGCTCACCCTCGCCGACCTGGGCAAGACCGATCTGGTGATCGAGGCCGCGACCGAGAAGGAAACGCTCAAGCAGGCGATCTTCGAGGATCTCGTGCCCCATCTCGAACCGCACACGGTGCTCACCTCGAACACCTCCTCCATCTCGATCACCCGGCTTGCCAGCCGCACGGACCGGCCCGAGAAATTCATGGGGTTCCACTTCATGAACCCGGTTCCGGTCATGAGCCTCGTGGAACTCATCCGCGGCATCGCCACCGACAAGGAAACCTTCGAGGCCTGTCACGAAGTGGTGCGCAAGCTGGGCAAGACCGCGGCCTCGGCCGAGGATTTTCCCGGCTTCATCGTCAACCGCATCCTCATGCCGATGATCAACGAGGCCGTCTACACGCTCTACGAGGGCGTGGGCAACGTGGCATCGATCGACAAGGCGATGAAGCTTGGCACCAATCATCCGATGGGTCCGCTGGAGCTGGCCGATTTCATCGGCCTCGACACCTGCCTCGCCATCATGAACGTCCTGCATGACGGGCTCGCCGACACCAAGTATCGCCCCTGCCCGCTTCTGACGAAATATGTCGAGGCCGGCTGGCTCGGGCGCAAGTCGGGGCGCGGCTTCTACGACTATCGCGGCGACGAACCCGTCCCGACCCGCTGAGGCCGGCGATGACCGACCCCACAGCGCGCAAGACCCTGCTCCTCACCGGGGCAAGCCGGGGCATCGGCCATGCCACGGTGCGCAGGTTCGCCGCCGAAGGCTGGCGCGTGCTCACCTGCTCGCGGCAGCCCTTCTCGCCCGAATGTCCGTGGCCCGGCGGTGAGGAGAACCACATCCAGCTCGACCTGAGCGATCCGCAGGCGACCATCGACGCGGTGGACGACATCCGCGCGCGGCTCGGCGGCACGCCGCTTCACGCGCTTGTCAACAATGCGGGCATCTCGCCCAAGGGCCCGGATGGCGGGCGCCTCAACACGCTCGACACCGATCTTTCGACCTGGGGTCATGTCTTTCACGTCAACTTCTTCGCCTCCGTGGTGCTCGCGCGGGGACTGAAGGACGAATTGGCGGCGGCGCGCGGCGCGGTGGTCAACGTGACCTCGATCGCGGGCGCCCGCGTGCATCCCTTTGCGGGCGCGGCCTACGCCACGTCCAAGGCCGCGCTCGCCGCCCTCACCCGCGAGATGGCGCATGATTTCGGCCCCCTGGGCGTGCGCGTCAACGCCATCGCCCCGGGCGAGGTCGAGACCTCGATCCTCTCCGAAGGCACCGACAAGATCGTCGAGGGCCTGCCCCTCCGCCGCCTGGGCCAACCCTCCGAGGTGGCCGACGTGATCTACTTCCTCTGCTCCGATGCGAGCTCCTACGTGTCCGGCACCGAGATCGAGGTGAACGGCGGGCAGCATGTGTGAGCAGATCTGTTTTGCGAGACAAAGCCGCCGTTCGAAGGTCGCCGCGCAAGGCCATGGCCCGAGGCCCGCTTTCGGCCCTTTCCGGCCCGTCCCTCGCCCGATCAGGTCGGAGACTCCTCCCCACCCCGCGCGAACACCACGATCCCCGTCACCAAGCAATCGAGGCTGTCGGTCCACCCCTCGCGCGGTCCCAGCCCCCCGGTCAGCAGCGACAACTCGGTGCACGCGACCAGCAGGTGATCCGCCCCGTCCCGCTTCACGTCGGCCGCCAGCACATTCAACCGCGCCTCCAGCGCCCCCGGCTCCACACCCGCCTTCACCGCGCGGATGATGGCCAGCATCTCGTCCTCGTCCCGGCCCCATATCGGCAGGAGCCCCGCGCTCTCGAAATAGGGCGCGCAGACGCCCACCTTCCGCAGCGCCGGCGAGGCGAGCATCCCCACCCTCTGCACCCCCTTCGCACTCAGCGCCGCCGTGGTCAGCGCCAGCATGTCGAGGAACGGCAGGTCGCTCGCCTCCCGCACCGCGCCCGCGTAGTGATGCGCGGTGTTGCACGGCATGGCGAGCGCCTCGGCCCCCGCCCGCGCCAGGTCGCGCGCCATCCCGGCCAGCACCGGCGCCGGATCCGCGCCGCTGCCGTCGATCAGCGCGGCGATCCGGCTCGGCACCTGCGGGTTCTGGTGCACGATCAGCGGCAGGTGATCGGCGTCGTCGCGCGCCTCCACGGCGCGCAGCACCTTCTGCATGAGCAGGATCGTGGCCTCGGGCCCCATCCCCCCGAGGATGCCCACCGGCCTCATTTCGGCACGTCGAAGCAATGCGTGTACCCCGTGAGCCCGATCGCGCCCCCGGTATGCAGAAAGACGACCCGCTCGCCTTTCGTGAACCGCCCCTTGCGGACCAGGTCGATCAGCCCCGCGGCGCCCTTGCCCGAATAGACCGGGTCGAGCAGGATCGCCTCGGTCCGGGCAAAGATGTCGATCGCCTCGAGCGTGTCCTCGGCGGGAATGCCATATCCCGGCCCGACGTAGTCGGTGTTGGCAACCACGTCCTCGCGCGCCACCACATCGGGGCAGCCGAGCTTCTCGGCGGTCTTCCGGGCCAGGGCGAAGACGTTGGCCTCCTGCTTCTCTTGCGGCGCGCGCACCCCGATCCCCAGGAGCGGGATCTGCGCGTTCATCGCCTTGAGGCCCGTGATCAGCCCCGCCTGCGTCCCGGCACTTCCGGTCGCATGGACGATGTGATCCACGTCGAGACCCATCTCGACGAACTGGTGCAGCATCTCGAACGCGCAATTGACATAGCCCAGCGCCCCCGTGGCGTTCGACCCGCCACCGGGGATGGTATAGACATTCGCCCCGTCGGCGCGCTTCGTCTCGGCCACGGCCTCCATCTCGGCATTCATGTCGAGGTCGGGGCCGCGATGCTCCATCGTGGCGCCGTGGAGATGATCGAGCAGCACGTTGCCATTGTGCTTGTAATTCTCGTGGTTGAACCCGGTCCGATCCTCCAGCAGCAGATGGCACTTCATACCCAGCTTCGCGGCGGCGGCAGCGGTCTGGCGCGCGTGGTTCGACTGGGTCGCGCCCTGCGTGATCACCATGTCGGCGCCCTGCGCCTGCGCCTCGGCCATCAGGAACTCGAGCTTCCGTGTCTTGTTGCCCCCGGTGGAAAGGCCGGTGCAATCGTCGCGCTTGATCCATATCTCGGGCCCGCCCAGCGCCTCCGACAGGCGCGGCAGCGGCTCGAGCGGGGTGGGCAGATGGGCCAGGCGGACACGGGGAAAACGGGCAAGGTTCATCGCGGTTGCTCCTCAGGGTCGGTTTCGGCATCGGGCGCGCTCCGGCGCCCCCTTCCCTATTGCCGGGCCGCGCGCCCGCTGTCACGCGTTTCCCGGCCCGGCGACCGAACGCGCACCTCTTCAGTCCCTCATTCCGCCGGTTCCGCCCGCGACTGCCCCGCGTCGGCACCCGGAAAATTCGGAAGAACAGCTTGCGCCCGCAGGTCCCCGGTTGCGCCCCCCGCGCGATCGGCTACGCTCGGCCCATGGCACGCAATATCGTCATTCTCACCGGGGCGGGCATCTCCGCCGAAAGCGGTCTCGGCACCTTCCGCGACGAAGACGGTCTCTGGGCCAATCACGCGCTCGAGGACGTGGCCACGCCCGAGGGGTTCGCGCGCGACCCCGACCTCGTCCATCGCTTCTACAACACCCGCCGCATCCAGGCCGCCGCGGCACGCCCCAACGCCGCGCACGAGGCGCTGGCCCGGCTCGAGACATGGCATCTGGGGCACGTCCTCATCATCACCCAGAATGTCGATGACCTGCACGAACGCGCGGGGAGCCATCATGTCCTCCACATGCACGGCTCGCTCCGGCAGGCGCTCTGCGCGGCCTGCGATCACCGTTGGACCGCACCGCCCGAGATGCATGCCTCCGACACCTGTCCCGCCTGCGGCGCCGCGGCGACGCGGCCCGACGTGGTCTGGTTCGGCGAAATCCCCCACTGGGGCGCACGCATCGACGAGGCGCTGGCCGGCGCCGACATCTTCGCCTCCATCGGCACCTCGGGCGAGGTCTACCCGGCCGCCGCCTATGCCCAGCACTGCCGCCGCCTCGGGGCGCACACGGTCGAACTGAACCTCGAACCCTCCCGCGGCGCCCGCGATTTCGCCGAACATCACTACGGTCCGGCCAGCGAAGTGGTGCCCGCCTGGGTGGATCGCGTGCTCGGCGCTTAGGCTCGGCCATCTGTCCGCCACCCCTACCAAACGGCGCGGCCTGCGTGACGCGCCGGCAACCGAGATCCTACCGCACGAGCCGCACCTTCCCCGACTGCAGATCGACGCGGTAGATCCACCGGGCGCGCGTATCGAGGTTGAACTTCGGCCACGGCTCCAGTTCTACCAGCAGCAGATCGCCCTCGACCATGATCGGGACGACCCGAGGTTTCGGGCCATTGCCCGGATCGTATACGGTGTGAAGACCGGCATACGCCGCCGTATTGACGTCCAGCCGGGAGAGAACCTGCCCGGAACTGTCAAGCCTCAGATAGCTGTTGCTGCGATGCGGCCCCGGTGTGGCGATCAAGACCCCGCTGCCTGCATCGAAGATCAGCCCGCCCGCATCGTAGCCCTGCATGCTTCGCGCCGACCATTCGTTCTTCGCGATGTCGTATCGGTAGAGATACCCCTCTCCGCCCAGCGTGATGCCCCAGAGCATCCCGCCCTCGGGATCATGCGCCGCGCCCATGGGCCAGCTCACCTCGGGTGCCTCGGGGGGCAGCTTGTGGAGGATCTTGCGCCCGTCCTCCCCCTCGCCGACGAACCCCTCCTTGCGCAGGGCCCAATCGGCCCCCGGCGCCCTGTTCTTGCCCTCGAAGGCCGCGCGCCCGGTTCCGATCATCCACGATCATGCCCTGCACCTTGGTCCCCAGGCTGGTCTCGCAACCCGTCCGGCGATGCCGACGCGTCCGCGACCGGAAGGCCAAGGACAAGTGCCGCCGCGCAGATGGCGCGGAGTTTTCCGAATCGTATCACGATACCCCCAGTGGTTGAATCGCTCAAACCAACCAAGGCAATGTGACCATTCTTTGACGTTGCCGCCGATCATCTCACCCGTCCAATGCGAAAGGCCCCGCCCGATGGGGCGAGGCCTCGAAACTCGTGCAGGCGAAAGGGGCTTACGCCTCGGCGGCCTGCGCCTTCGCGATCTCTTTCTTCACCTTCAGCGCGTTCGCCGACAGCTCCGTGTCCTTCGCCTTGGCGAGGTAGCCGTCCAGACCGCCACGGTGATCGACCGAGCGCAGCGCATGCGCCGAAATCCGCAGCTTGATCCCGCGCTTCAGCGTTTCGGACTGAAGCGTCACGTCGTTCAGGTTCGGCAGGTACCGGCGCTTCGTCTTGTTGTTGGCGTGGCTGGAATTGTTGCCAACCATCGGGCCTTTTCCGGTCAGTTCGCAGCGGCGCGACATGGGGTCATCCTCGTATCTGGTCCATGCAGGCCATGGCCTGCCGGTAAATGAAACGGGCACCGCCAAAGGCAGCACCCCGAAATCCGTTGCCGGTCATTAGGCGGAATCGCCCGAGGCGTCAAGACCCGGCCCGAGGCTTTTCGCGACCCGCAACCCGGCGCCCGCGTGCTCACTCCGCCTCCGAGCCGAGAAAGCCCCCCGACTGCCGCGACCAGAGCCCCGCATAGAGCCCCTCGCGCGCCAAGAGCGCATCATGCGTGCCTTCCTCGACGATCCGGCCGCGGTCGAGCACCACGATCCGGTCCATCTGCGCGATGGTGCTGAGGCGATGCGCGATGGCGATCACCGTCTTGCCCTCCATCAGCCCGAAAAGCGTGTCCTGAATCGCCGCCTCCACCTCGCTGTCAAGCGCGCTCGTCGCCTCGTCCAGCACCAGGATCGGCGCATCCTTCAGGATCACCCGCGCGATCGCGATCCGCTGGCGCTGTCCGCCCGAGAGCTTCACGCCCCGTTCGCCCACATGCGCGCCATAGCCGGTTCGGCCCTGCGCGTCGCTCAGCCCCATGATGAACTCATGCGCCTCCGCCCGCCGCGCCGCCGCGATCATCTGCTCCTCGGTGGCATCGGGCCGCCCGATCAGGATATTCGCCCGGATCGAGCGATGCAGCAGCGAGCTGTCCTGGCTCACCATCCCGATCGCCTGCCTGAGCGAGGCCTGCGTGACCTCGCGCACCTCCTGCCCGTCGATCTCGATCCGCCCCTCCTCGGCGTCGCGGAACCGCAGCAGCAGGTTGACGAGGCTCGACTTGCCCGCGCCCGACCGCCCGACAAGGCCCACCTTCTCGCCCGGCGCGATCCGAAGCGTCACGTCGTCAAGCCCGCCATGTCCCTTGCCGTAATGATGCGTCACGCCCTCGAAGGCGATCGCCGCCCGGCTCACCTCGAGCGGCCGCGCCCCGTCGGCATCCGTCACCGCATGCGGCACCGAGATCGAGCGCAGCGCCTCGCGGATGACCCCCGAATGCTCGAAGAGCCGGATGACGACCCACATGATCCACCCGCTCATCCCGTTGAGCCGGATCGTGAGCGCCGCCGCCGCCGACACCTCGCCCACCGTGACCTGCCCCCGCGACCAGAGCCAGAGCGCCGGACCCAGAACGCCGAGGATCAGCACGCCGTTGATCAGGTTCAGCCCCAGCGTCAGCTCGGTCATGAGCCGCAGGAACCGCTGGAACCGAAGCCGCAGCCGCCGCATCGCCGACAGCACGTACCGCTCCTCGGCCCCGTCGCGGGCGAAAAGCTTGATCGTCTCGATATTGGCATAGGCATCCACGATCCGCGCCGTGACCATCGACCGCGCGTCGGACCACTTTTCCGACGCGATCCCCACTCGCCGCGCGATATAGCGCACGTAGCCCGAGTAGAGGACCACCCAGGCCAGCAGCGGCAGCGCCAGGATCGGGTCCACCCCGCCCAGGATCACCGCCGCGCTCAGCACGTAGGTCAGCGCGTACCAGATCCCCTCGAAGGCCATGTAGGTGCCGTCCTCCACCGCCTCGCCCACCTGCATCACCCGGTTGGTGAGCCTGCCGGCGAACTCGTTCTGGAAGAACCCCGAGGACTGCCCCAGAAGGTGCTTGTGCGCCCGCCAGCGCACCTGCTCCTGCATGTTCGAGGCCAGCATCTGCTCGAGCAGCAGGTGGTTGACCACGATGAAGAGCGGCCGCAGCAACAGGATGAACAGCGCGGCCAGCAGAAGCTCCAGCCCGTGCCGGCTCCAGAAGGTCTCGGGCCCGGTCTCCCCGATCAGGTCGATGACCCGACCCGAGTAGAAGATAAGCCCGGTTTCGACCAGCGCCACGAAGACGCCCGAGGCGGCCAGCGCCACCATCCACTTGCGGAACGGCCCGTATTGCGTGCGCAGATAGGCCCATAGCTCGCCGGGCGGCGTGGCCTCGCGGAACCGCGCGAACGGGTCGATAAGCTGTTCGAAGAAACGATAGATCGGAGACATGGAAAGCGCCTTGCAGGAGAGAAAACGGGAAACCGATCCTTCCCGCGTTCGACATTCGCGGGGCCGGACCGTGACGGCCTGTCAGCCTGAGCCGTTCCAGATCCCTCTATACATGACGCATCCCCCTTCGGCGTATCCTCCAACGCTTAGCGCGAAAGGCCCGTCCTGTCACCCCCGGCACGCGGGTGCATCGCGCTCAGGCGTCCCCAAGCCCCGCCACCATCTCGCGCGCGGCGGCGGCGATGGCCATGTCGCCCCGCGCCACCGCGTCCGCCAGCCGCTCCATCCGCGCCTTCGCGTCTCCGGTCTCGAGCTGCGCCAGAAGCGCGTGGCGCACCTCCTCGCGGAACCAGTGGCGCGCCTGTTCGGCGCGGCGCGCGTCGAAAAACCCCTTCTCCCGCCGCCAGTCGACAAGCGCCTCCATCTCCGCCCAGACCTCGGCGAACCCTTCCTCCTCGAGCGCCGAGACCGTCATCGCCTTGGGAAACCCCTCCGGGTCCTGCGGCCGCTTGCGCAACAGGCGCAGCGCGCCCGCGTAATCGGTGCGCGTCCGCTGCGCCGCCGCCTTCAGGTCGCCATCGGCCTTGTTGACGACGATCATGTCGGCGATCTCCATGATCCCGCGCTTCACCCCCTGCAACTCGTCACCCCCCGCGGGCGCCATCAGCAGCACGAAGAGATCGGCCATCTCGGCCACCATCGTCTCGGACTGGCCCACGCCAACCGTCTCGATCAGCACCACGTCGAAGCCCGCCGCCTCGCACAGGCTGACCGCCTCGCGCGTGCGCCGCGCCACGCCGCCAAGCTGGCTCTGGCTGGGCGAGGGGCGGATGAAGGCGCGCGGATCGCGGCTCAGCCGCTCCATCCGCGTCTTGTCGCCCAGGATCGACCCGCCCGACCGCGCGCTCGACGGATCGACGGCCAGCACCGCGACCTTCTTTTCCTGCGCGGTCAGGAACATCCCGAATCCCTCGATGAAAGTCGACTTGCCGACACCGGGCGTGCCCGACAGTCCCACGCGCATCGCCTGCCGGCCGGTGTCCTTCAGCCGGTCCATCAGCTCCACCGCCGCCTCGCGGTGATCGTCGCGGCGGCTCTCGACAAGGGTGATCGCACGGGCCAGCGCGCGCCGATCCCCTTTGACAATCCGCTCGCTCAGTTGTGCAATGTCCATGGTCCCCGCGCCCCGTCCGTGACTCGGGGCGGACCATGCCCCGGCGCGCGCGCCGATGTCCAGACTTCGCCGAAAGGGACACGCCCATGCCGATCCGCCTTCGCCTCGCCCTCCTCCTCTGCCTCCTCCCTCTCGCCGCGCAGGCGCAGGAGACGCGGGCCACCTACGACCTGCGGCTTCTCGGGATCAAGCTGGGCGAGATGCGCATCGCCGGACGCGTCGGCGGGGGCAGCTACGCGGCCGCCTCCTCCTACCGCTCGACCGGCGCGGTGGGGGCGCTCGCGCGGGCGCGCTTCTCGGCGGAAGTCTCCGGCACGGCACGCGAGGGCCGGCTCTCGCCACGCCGCTACGCCGAGGACATCGACACCGGGCGCCGCCAGTCCTCGGCCCGCCTCGCCTATGCAGGCGGCACCCCCCGCGTCACCGGCGGCACCCTCGCGGCCGAGGAGGACCGGCTCGACCCCACGACCCAGCGCGGCACCGTCGATCCGCTCACCGCGCTCTTCGCGGCGCTGCGCACGCAGCCCCGCGCGGGTCTCTGCACGCTCCGCATGGTGATTTTCGACGGCGCGCGCCGCTCGGGCTTCGCGATGACGGGCAAGGCCATGGACCCCGCGGGCCGCGTCACCTGCTCGGGACAGTATCGGCGCATCGCGGGCTTCTCGGCCAGCGCGATGAGGCGCCAGACGGTCTTTCCCTTCACCGTCACCTATGCGCCAGCGGGCGAACTGATGCAGGCCGTCGCGATGGAAATGCGCTCGAGCTATGGCAAAGTGACGCTCACCCGGCGATAAGCGCGGCCATGACCCGCCTGCCCATCCACGACTGCTTGCCCGACCTCGTGACCGCGCTGCGCACCCGTGGCCGCGCGGTGCTCCAGGCGCCCCCCGGCGCGGGCAAGACGACCGTGGTGCCCCTCGCGCTTCTCGACGCGGGACTGACCGAGGGTCGCATCCTCATGCTCGAACCCCGCCGCCTCGCCGCCCGCGCGGCGGCCGAGCGCATGGCGGACACGCTGGGCGAGGAACCGGGCCGAACCGTCGGCTACCGCATCCGCGGCGAAAGCGTCACCTCGCCCGCCACCCGGATCGAGGTCGTGACCGAGGGTATCCTCACCCGCATGATCCAGTCCGACCCCGGGCTTTCCGGCGTGGGCGCGGTGATCTTCGACGAATTCCACGAACGCTCGCTCAACGCCGATCTGGGCCTCGCCCTCTGCCTCGAGATCGCCGACGCGCTGCGCGACGACCTGATCCTGCTGCCGATGTCCGCCACGCTCGACGCCGCCCCGGTGGCCGCGCTCATGGGCAACGCGCCGGTCATCACGTCCCCCGGGCGCAGTTTCCCGGTCGAGACCCGATGGCTCGACCGGCCCCTGCCTGCCCGCGCCCGCCTCCCCGAGGCGACCGCCGATCTCGTCCTCACCGCGCTGTCCGACACCACGGGCGGCGTGCTCGTCTTCCTCCCCGGCGAGGGCGAGATCCGCCGCACCGCCGCCCTCCTTTCGGACCGCCTCCCCGAGGCGTGCCACCTCCGCCCGCTCTACGGCGCCATGCCCTTCCCCGAGCAGCGCGCCGCCATCGCGCCCGAACCGTCCGGACGCAAGATCGTCCTCGCCACCGCCATCGCCGAAACATCGCTCACCATCGAGGACATCCGCGTGGTGGTCGATGCGGGCCGCGCCCGCCGCGCGCGGTTCGAGCCCGGCTCGGGCATGTCCCGCCTTGTCACCGAGCGCGTGACCCGCGCCGAGGCGACGCAGCGCGCCGGCCGCGCGGGGCGCGTCGCGCCGGGCGTCGCCTACCGCCTCTGGACCCGAGGCGAGGAAGGCGCGCTCGCCCCCTTCCCCCCGCCCGAGATCGAGGTGGCCGACCTCGCGGGCCTCGCGCTCGACCTCGCGCTCTGGGGGGCCGCGCCAGAGGACCTGCCCTTCCTCACACCGCCCAACGCCCGCAGCCACACCGAGGCGCGCGCGCTGCTCACGGATCTCGGCGCGCTCGACGCGCGCGGCCTCATCACCGACCATGGCCGCCGCCTCGCCGCGCTGCCGCTCCACCCGCGCCTCGCCCACATGCTCGAGACCGCCGGCCCCGACGCCGCCCCGCTCGCCGCGCTCATGGCCGATCGCGACCCGCTGCCCCGCGCCGCGCCCGTCGATCTCACGCTGCGTCTCGCCGCGCTCACCGACCCCAGGACCTTCGCCGCGCGCCACCCCTACGCGCCCAACCGCGCGGCCCTCGCGCGCATCCGCACCGAGGCACGGCGCCTCGCCAAGGCCACCAGGTCGCCAAGCACGGGCCACACCGCGGCGCAGATGGCCGCCCTCGCCTATCCCGACCGCATCGGCCTGCGCCGGCCGGGCGACGCGCCCCGCTACGTGCTCTCGGGCGGCAAGGGCGCGGCACTGCCCGAGGAAGATCCGCTCGCCGCGACCCGCCTCATCGTCGCCACCGACCTCGACGGCGACCGGCGCGAGGCGCGCATCCGCGCGGCCACCGCCATCTCCGAGGCCGAGCTGCGCGAGATCTACGCCGATCGCATCGCGTGGCACGACCTCTGCACGTGGGACAGCCGCACCCGCCGCGTCACGGCCCGCCGGCAGGAACGGCTTGGCGCGCTCGTCCTCGACGACCGCATCTGGAAGGATGCGCCCCCCGACGCCGTGGCCCGCGCCATGCTCGAGGGCGTGCGCGAACTTGGCCTGCCCTGGTCCGACGCCGCCCGCCGCTTCGCCGCCCGCGTGGCGCTCGCGCGGGCGGACGGGGCCGATCTGCCCGACATGGACGAGGCCGCGCTCATGGACAGGCTCGAGGATTGGCTCCTGCCGCATCTCTCCGGCATCCGCAGCGCCGCGGAATGGAAACGCTTCGACCTTCTGCCACCGCTCCGCGCCATGCTCGACTGGCCCGCGATGCAGGCGCTCGACCGCGCGGTGCCCGCCTCCTTCACGACGCCGCTCGGGCGCGCGATCCCCATCGACTACTCGGGCGAGGCCCCCGAGATCTCGCTCCGCCTGCAGGAGATGTTCGGCCAGACGACCCACCCCACCGTGGGCGGCACGCCGCTGCGCGTCACGCTCCTGTCGCCCGCCGGCCGCCCGGTTCAGACCACCATGGACATTCCCGGCTTCTGGGCCTCCTCCTATGCCGACGTGCGCCGCGACATGCGCGGCCGCTATCCCAGGCATCCCTGGCCGGAGGACCCGACCCGCGCCGACCCCACGTTGCGCGCGAAACCCCGCTCGTGAGCGAGGGGCGCCTCCGAAACTCGCGCCAATTCGTTGAAATCCGGTGTGAAATCCAATAGATTGGTGCGATACCACGATTTCCCGAGCAGATTTGAGACATAAACCATGCCCAATGGATTGAAACGCGCCCTGACCGAGATGGTCGCCCCCCTCCTGCGCCGCCCGCCGGAATTGCAGGTGGCCGCGCTCTGCCTGCGCGACGGCGCCGATGGCGGCAAGGAGGTGCTGATGATCACCAGCCGCGACACCGGGCGCTGGATCCTGCCCAAGGGCTGGCTGGTCGAGGACAAGGACGCGCCCCAATCCGCGCTCCAGGAAGCCTGGGAAGAGGCCGGGGTCGAACCGCCCGCCGAGGCGCCTGTCCATATCGGCCACTACCACTACGACAAGGGACTCGACGGGGGCTACACCGTGCCCGTCCGGGTCGAGCTTTTCCGCATCGACGTCACCGAACTGGCCGACAGCTACCCCGAGGCACGCGAGCGCGCCCGCCTCTGGCTTTCGCCCGAAAAGGCGGCGCAGCGCGTGGACGAGCCCGAGCTTGCCGCGATCCTGCGCGCGCTCTGACGCGGCGTCCGCCGCGCCCGCATCTCGGAAAACTGCCACCTCCTGCCGACTCCGATGTTGATCTGCGCCCCAAAAGCCTCTAGCGCTGCGGCCAACGCGAACCCGGACGCGAGGCCCACGTGAGCGAGACGCCCGACACGAACCAGTGGAAAACGCTCGATACCGATCTCGGTCGCATTTCCCAGATCGAATACGCCACGGCCTTCGTGTCCCGCCCGCTCGTCGGGATGGGCATCGCGCTCGTCTTCATCGTGCTCACCGGGCTCGCGGCAGGGGTCTTCTTCGGCTCCTTCCCCAACAACACGGTGGTGATCGCGGCGGCGGTCTTCGGCGCCTACATGGCGCTCAACATCGGTGCCAACGACGTCGCCAACAACATGGGGCCGGCCGTGGGGGCCAACGCGCTCTCGATGGGCGGCGCCATCGTGATCGCGGCCATCTGCGAAAGCGCGGGCGCGCTTCTGGCGGGCGGCGACGTGGTCTCGACCATCTCCAAGGGCATCATCGACCCCACCTCCGTGGCGACCGAAAGCGCGTTCATCTGGGCCATGATGGCGGCGCTGCTGTCCGCGGCGCTCTGGGTCAACCTCGCCACCCGCATCGGCGCACCCGTCTCGACCACCCATTCGGTCGTCGGCGGCGTCATGGGCGCGGGCATCGCGGCGGCGGGCTTCGGCGCCGTGAACTGGCCCACCATGGGCACCATCGCGGCCTCCTGGGTGATCTCGCCCGTTCTGGGCGGGGCCATCGCGGCGGCCTTCCTCGCGCTCATCAACACGCGCATCATCTACCGCGACGACAAGATCTCGGCGGCCCGCGTCTGGGTGCCGATCCTCGTGGGCATCATGGCGGGCGCCTTCGCGGCCTATCTCTCGCTCAAGGGGCTCAAGCGCGTGATCGAGATCGACATGGCCCACGCCCTCGTGATCGGGCTGGTCCTCGGGCTGGGAACGTGGCTCCTGACGATGCCGCTCATCCGGCGCAAATCCGAGGGGATGGAAAACCGCAACCGCTCGCTCAAGACGCTCTTCGGCCTGCCCCTCATCCTCTCGGCGGCGCTGCTGAGCTTCGCGCATGGCGCCAATGACGTGGCCAACGCCGTCGGCCCCCTCGCCGCCATCGTCCATGCCTCCGAAACCCACGCGGCAGCGGGCGAGGTGGCGATCCCGCCCTGGGTCATGGTGATCGGCGCCTTCGGCATTTCCTTCGGGCTGTTCCTCTTCGGCCCGAAACTCATCCGCATGGTCGGCTCGCAGATCACCAAGCTCGACCCGATGCGCGCCTACTGCGTCGCGCTCTCGGCCGCGATCACCGTCATCGTGGCAAGCTGGCTGGGCCTTCCGGTGTCGTCCACGCATATCGCGGTGGGCGGTGTCTTCGGCGTGGGCTTCTTCCGCGAATGGTACATGGAGCGGCGGTTGCGCAACGGTCTCGCCGCCCAGGGCAAGGTCGACCGCATGCCCCCCGAGGAACGCGCCCGGCGCAAGCTCGTGCGGCGCAGCCACTTCATGACGATCGTCGCGGCCTGGGTCATCACCGTGCCCGCCGCGGCGCTGATGTCGGCGGTGATCTTCTACCTGCTCGACACGCTCACCGCCTGATCGCAACGCGCCGCGATCGAGATCCCCGGTCGGCGCGTGCCCGTCACCTTCCCGACCCGGCTCCGCGCGGCCCGGCCCACCGCGCGCTGCGTTCACGATCGGTGCGACTCACCTTTCACCGACGCGATACCGACATGGATACCGACGTGAATACCGACGTGGGGTTCGGACCGTTAACCTTTCGCCGGGCGCTCACCAGGGGCCGTGATGGCGCCCCTCCTCGCCCAGCCGCTCGAACCCGTGATGCCCGAAGAAATCCCGCTGCGCCTGGATGATGTTCGCGGTCCCGTATCCCTGTCGCATCGAGTCGTAGAAACTCAGCGCGGCGGCCATCGCCGGAACCGCGTGCCCGCCATGCACCGCCTCGGCCACCACCTGCCGCAAGGCGGGAACCGTGCGGGCCAGCATCGCGGCGATCCCCGGCGCGAGGATCAGTTGGCCACGGGGCGCACCCCCTTGGAATGCTTCGGAAATATCGTCCAGAAGCGCCGAGCGGATGATGCAGCCCGCCCGCCAGATACGCGCGATCAGCGCCAGGTCCAGCGACCAGTCATACTCCCCCGACGCCGCCGAAAGTATCCGGAACCCCTGCGCGTGGCCGAGGATCCGCGCCGCGATGAACGCCTCCTCCAGCGTGGTCTCGTCGCAGGCGATGGCGCCCCGCGCTCCGCCCAGGATGCGCTCCGCCTCCATGCGCGTCGCCTTCTCCGATGACCACGCCCGCGCGCCCACCGCCGCCTCGATCGTGCTTGCCGCCTGTCCCATCCTGACCGCCTCGACCACGGTCCAGCGCCCGGTGCCTTTCTGGCCCGCGGCATCCTTGATGACATCGACCATCGGATGCCCCGTCACCGGGTCGTCATAGGCCAGCGCTTTGCCCGTGATCTCAACGAGATAGGACCTGAGCGGCCCTTCGTTCCAGTGCTCGAATACCGCGCCGATCGCGGCCGGGGCGCAGGCCTTGCCGTTGCGCATGAGGCCATAGATCTCGGCGATGATCTGCATGTCGGCATACTCGATCCCGTTGTGCACGGTCTTGACGAAATGCCCCGCCCCGTCCGGCCCCAGGCGCGCCACGCAGGGCGCGCCCTCGTATCGCGCGGCGATGGCCTCGAGCATCGGCTTCAACTGCGCCCAGCTATGCGCGCTGCCACCGACCATCATCGACGGCCCGTACCGCGCGCCCTCCTCGCCGCCCGACACGCCCATGCCGACGAAGTGCAGGTCCCGCGCGGCCAGCGCCTCCGCCCGGCGCCGGGTCGCATGGAAATCGGCGTTGCCCCCGTCGATGATCGTGTCGCCGGGCTCCAGAAGCGGCGCCACCGCCTCGATCATCGCGTCCATGGGCGCGCCCGACGGGATCATGAACAGGATCACCCGTGGTGTGCTCAGCGCCGCCACGAAATCCCCGAGCGGCTCGACACCCTGAAGATTGTCCGCCAACTCCCCGGCCTCGTGGAGGAAATCCGCGATCCAGTCGGCCTCGCGATTGGTCACCGCGACCCGGATGCCGTTCTCGGCGAGGTTGAGCGCCAGCGCGCTGCCCATCGTGCCAAGCCCGTAAACACCGATCTGCGCCTTGCCCATACGACCTCCCCGTTCGCCGGTCGGTTCAGGCTATGCGCTGCTGCGGGATTTGCAAGTGGCGCCGAGTGTGCTTTGCTGCCCGCCGATCATCCACTCACCCGAGGACACCCCATGGCACAGCAGACCTTCCTGATCTCACCCGATCCCGCGCAGGGCCTCGCCCCCTCGGACATGACCGACAAGAGCGCCTTCACCACCGACGACACGACCGAGCTCAACCACACCCATTTCTCGAGCGACGGTGACAAGATCAGCACTGGCACCTGGGAATGCGCGCCCTGCCGCGAGGAGTTTCCCGATGGCTACCCGGTTCACGAGATGATGACCGTGGTGTCGGGCGCGCTCACCCTCACCCACGCCGACGGCCGCAAGGAAAGCTTCGGCCCCGGCGACACGTTCTTCATCGCCAAGGGCACGCCGCTCACGTGGGAGATCACCGAGAGGCTGCGCAAGATCTACATGATCGCGGAATAGCCCGCGCGCATCACACGCCGAGGCACCACCGCATGATCGCTTTCTGTGCGTGCAGCCTGTTCTCCGCCTCGTCCCAGATGACCGAGTTCGGGCCATCCATCACGGCGCTCGTCACCTCGTCCTCGCGATGCGCGGGCAGGCAATGCATGAAAAGCGCGTCGGGCTTGGCCTGTGCCATCAGCGCCTCGTTCACCTGGTAGGGACGCAGCGTGTTGTGCCGCCGCTCCTTGGTGGACTGGCTGTCATGCATGCTGACCCAGGTGTCCGTCACCACGAGGTCGGCGTCCTTCACGGCGGTGGCGGCATCGCGCTCGATCACCACTTTCGATCCGGCGCGGCGCGCGATCCCCACGAATTCCTCCTCGGGGTCGAATTGCTGCGGCCCGGTGAAGGTGAAGTCGAAACCGAACTGCCCGGCCGCGTGGATGAACGACGCGCAGACATTGTTGCCGTCACCCGACCACACCACCTTCCGACCCTTGATCGGCCCGCGATGTTCTTCGAAGGTCATGACGTCCGCCATGATCTGGCAGGGGTGCGTACGGTCGGTCAAACCGTTGATAACGGGCACGTCGGCATACTCGGCCAACTCAAGCAGAACCGACTCGTCGAAGGTGCGGATCATGATCAGATCGACATAACGGCTCAGGACGCGCGCGGTGTCGGCGATGGTCTCGCCATGCCCCAGTTGCAGCTCGGCGCCCGAAAGCGTCATGGTCTGCCCGCCCATCTGGCGCACGCCCACGTCGAAGCTCACCCGCGTGCGGGTCGAGGGCTTCTCGAAGATGAGCGCGACCATGTGGTTGGCAAGCGGCTGCTCCGCATCCGGCGTGCCGCGCGTGGCCCCGCCCCGCGCCGATTTCATCTCCTGCGCGCTGTCGATGATCGACCGGAGGTCTTCCGGGGCGGTTTTGTGAATGTCGAGAAAATGTGCCATGTCGGCGCCCCCTGTGTCTGACCGTTCGGGTTATGGAATATATCTCTAAGGGATTGAATCAGCTCTAGGATTTGACCCGCGTCGCAACCTTGTCGAGGCGCGCGACGGCCTCCTCGATCTCCTCGTCGGTGATCGTGAGCGGCGGCAGGAGACGCACGACGTTGTCTGCCGCCGGAACGAGGCAGAGAAGCGCATCGTAACCCGCCGCAACCACGTCGCCACTCGCCGGCCCGCATTTCAGCCCCAGCATCAGGCCCAGCCCGCGCACCTCCGCGAACACCTCCGGGTGCGAGGCCACCAGCCCGTCGAGCTTCCGGCGCAGAAGGTCCGACTTGCGCCGCACCTCCTCCATGAACCCCGGCGCCATCATCTCGGCCATGACCGCCGACCCCACCGCGCAGCCCAGCGGGTTGCCGCCATAGGTCGAGCCATGCGTGCCCGGCCCCATGGCCCCGGCCGCGCGTTCGTTGGCCAGCACCGCACCCAGCGGGAAGCCGCCGCCGATGCCCTTGGCAACCATCATGATATCGGGCGCGACCCCGGCCCACTCATGCGCGAAAAGCCGGCCCGTGCGGCCCATCCCGCATTGCACCTCGTCCAGTATGAGCAGCGCGCCGGTCTCGTCGCAGAGATCGCGAAGCCCCTTGAGACATTGCTCGGGCAATGGCCGGATGCCGCCCTCGCCCTGCACCGGCTCGACCAGGATCGCCGCGGTCCGGTCCGTTACCGCGCTCCGCAGCGCGTCGTGATCGCCCCACGGCAGATGCCGGAAACCCGGCAGGAGCGGGCCGAACCCTTTCGTCATCTTCTCGGATCCCGCGGCGGCGATCCCCGCGCTCGAACGGCCGTGGAAGGCCCCCTCGAAGGTCACGATCTCGGTGCGGTCCGCGTCGCCCGTATCGTGCCAGTATTTGCGCGCCATCTTGACCGCCAGCTCACACGCCTCGGTGCCCGAGTTCGTGAAGAAGACGGTATCGGCGAAGGTGGTCTTGACCAACGCGTCGGCAAGCGCCTCCTGCGCCGGGATATGATAGAGGTTCGACGTATGCCAAAGCGCCTGCGCCTGCGTGATGAGCGCCTTCACGAGGGCCGGATGGGCATGGCCCAGCGCGTTGACCGCGATCCCCGCGCCAAGGTCGAGAAACCGCCGCCCATCCGCCTCGACAAGCCACGATCCCTCGCCCCTGACGAAGCTGAGCGGCGCGCGGTTATAGGTGGGCAGAATGGACGGGATCATCGGGAAAATCCTTTTCTGTCAGGCATGTGCCGTGCGAAGCTGGGAAGGGGAAAAACCGCGGACGGGCGCGGAGGGCGACGGGACGTCAGGCGCGCAGGCGTCGGGCGGTGGTATGGCGGCGTCGCAATGTCATGGCCCCGTGTTTACTTCGCCCCTGACGTTGGGGGAAGCGAAAAATGCACGCCGCCCGAAGCCTCGCCGGTGGTCGGGCGATCCTCAGGACTTCAGCCTGTAGCCGCGCCGGAACATCTGCCAGGCAAGCGCCATCACCGCCAGCGACGCCACCACCGCCACGGCAAGGCCGAGCCACGGATCGGCATCCGACACGCCGATCATCCCGAACCGCGCCCCGTCGATCACGTAGAAGATCGGGTTCGCATGGGTAATGTCGTTCAGCAGTGGCGGCAGCGCGTCGACCGAGTAGAAGGTGCCCGAGAGGAACGCCAGCGGGGTCACGATGAAATTGGTGATCGCCGCCATCTGGTCGAACTTGTTGGCGAAGATCCCCGCGACGATCCCGAGGCCCCCCACGAAAATCGCGCCCAGCACCACGAAAGTCAGAAGCCAGGCCGGATGCGCGGGCACGATGCCCAGCACCGCCCAGAGCCCCGCCGCGATCGCCACCGCGACGATCACGCCCCGCGCGATCGCGCCGGCGAGATAGCCCAGGACCAGTTCCGCGGCACTGAGCGGGGGCATGAGCGTGTCGACGATATTGCCCTGCACCTTCGAGATCACGATCGAGGACGAGGTGTTGGCAAAGGCGTTCTGGATGACCGTCATCATCAGGATGCCGGGCGCGATGAAGGTCGTGAAATCGACGCCCATCACCTCCCCCCGGCGCGGCCCGATGGCGATGGTGAAGATCACGAGGAACAGGGCCGAGGTGGCCAGCGGCGCAAGCACCGTCTGCGTCCACACCGCGAGAAAACGCATCACCTCGCGCTCGGCCAGCGTGGCAAGACCAAGCCAGTTGATACGTCCGAACCGCCGTTCTCCCATCTCCTGAATCGGCATCGCACTCCTCCCGCCCGAATCCGTCCGCCCCGCCTTGTAACTCGGGCTTCAGTGATTAGAATAGGCCCCTACACGATTTTCACACTGGGCGGCAGGGTCAACCCCTGCGGCCCAACAGGAGCGGAAGCATATGTCCTGGAACGATGAACGCGTCGAAATTCTCAAGAAGATGTGGGGCGAAGGCCAGTCCGCAAGCCAGATCGCCAAGGAACTGGGCGGCGTGACGCGCAACGCCGTCATAGGCAAGGTGCATCGTCTCGGCCTGTCCAACCGCAATGGCGGCGGCGGGTCCGGCGCGGCGGCGGCCCCAGCGGCCGAGGCCAAGTCGAAGCCGGCCAAGCCCGCGGCGAAACCCGCGGCCAAGCCCAAGAAGCCGGCGCAACCCGCGCCCGAAGCCAAGGAAGAGGCCGCGAGCGCGCCCGCCCCTGCCACCCGGATCAAGCCGATCATCCCGGCCGGCCAGCCGTTGCCGCCGCAACCATCGGCGAACGAGATCGACCCCAAGGCGCTCGCCAAGGTGTCGGAGATCGAGAAGAAGGCCAAGAAGATCTCGCTCATGGAGCTCACCTCGCGCACCTGCAAGTGGCCCGTGGGCGACCCCGCGACCGAGGATTTCTGGTTCTGTGGTCTACCCGCCCAGGCGGGCAAACCTTATTGCGAAGCGCATGTCGGCGTGGCGTTCCAGCCAATGAGCTCGCGCCGCGACCGTCGGAGGTAACAGCCATGCGCGGTATCCACACATCCGCAACCTTCGTCGCCGCCCTCGTGGCTACACCGGCCCTGGCCGAGGACATGCCGGCTCTGGGGGATCTCCTGGGCGGCGAGGTCGAGACGACGACCATGCGCTACGATTGCGGAGAAGGCGGACCGATCAAGGCGCGCTATCTCAACGGCGAGACCTCGTCGATCGCGATCGTGCCCATCGACGGCGAGGACCGGCTGCTCGTGAACGTGCTCTCGGCCTCTGGCGCGCGCTATGTCGCGGGTGTCTACGAGTGGTGGACCAAGGCCGAAAGCGCGATGCTGTCGGACCTGACCGAGCCGGGCGCCATCACCACCTGCGTGACCAAGGACGCGGGGACCGAGTGAGCGACGGCCCTCCCCCAAGGTGAGAGCCCGCGACCGCGTCCTCAGTCGAAGAGCTTGAAGAGCTCCTTGGCGAGGGCGTCCTCGGCTTCCTTGATGATCGCATCCTCGACCGATTGCCCCTCCTCCACGGTCACGCCCAGTTCCTTCTCGACGAGTTTCTCGACCTCGCGCTCGACCTCCTCGCGGGCCTTCTTCTCGAGCTCTTTCTTTTCTTCCTTGAAATTGAGGTCGATGGCCGCCTCCAGATCGGGATAGATCTTGGGATCGGCCCAGGGTCCCTTGATCCGGACCGGAATGGCAAGGCCCTTGCGGCTTTCGCCTTCCAGCAAGCTGGGCGTGAACGTGTAGTTCAGATCGCGCGCACCCAGCCCGATCCGCCCTTTGCCCGTGGCCCTGGCCAGCGGCATCGACATCTTGAGATCGTCGCCCTGCATGTCGCCATCCGCGATGACGAAACTCGCCGACATCTCGTCGAATACCGTCGTGCCGCCGCTCACGTCGCCCGACCGCATCAGCCGATCGAGGTCGATCCCCGAGATCACGCCACGTCCCGTCGAGAGCGCCACGTTGCCCCTGAGGCTCTTCATGATCGCATCGACGGATTGCCCGACCCCAAGGAAATCGAGCGTCACGGTCCCATCGGTGGCGAACCGCGTGATTCCGGCGGCATCGGTCAGAAGCGCCTCCATGTCGATATCGCTGGCCCTCATGTCGCCGCCTACCGACAGGCCGTTGCGATTGTTCGCCACGAATTGCCCCGTGACCGAGCCGCCGTAGCCTTCGAGGCGATGAAGCTGGAACACCGCCCGCGCGCGATCCACCGTCATCAGAACGTCCGCCTGTCCGAACTCGAACGTGCCGAGGTCGAGGCTTTCGGCGGAAACCAGTATCTTCGCGTCCGCCAGGCCAAGCGCGCTCGCGTCTATGGGCGCGGTCGACCATCCGGTCTCGACCGCGGTGCCCACATCCGCCTGTCCGCTCTCCCCTTCGCTCTTGGGATCGAGCGCGGTGAGGTCGAGTGCCCCGGCATCGAGATTGGCCGACACGAAGGGCCGTGCCCCCCCGAGCGTCACGTCAACGCCTCCCACGAGCCTGTTCTGATCGAGTTTCGCGGTCATCTCCCTCAGCGAAATCCGCGGCCCATCGGTAAGCGTGAGTTGCCCCGAGACCGAGACCTTCCGCCCCAGCCCCTGGGGTATCTCGGCCTGTGCCAGCCCCAGCGAGCCGAGGAACTGCCGCGTGTCGCCCAGGTCGGCGCGGAACGCCCCAGCAAGGCTCGGCCCCGTGCCGGCGCGCCCGTCGAACGTGGCAGATCCGCCCTTCGTCTCGGCCTTGACGGCGATCTCCGACACCTCGCCCTCGATCAGTCGATCGAGCCGCGCGATGGTGCCCGATATCTTCAGACGCTCATCGGCGGGACGAAGCGAAACGTCGAAACTCGCCTCGCCCGTATAGGACGGCCAGCGCGCGTCGAGGTCGATATCCTCTATCGTCGTGGTCGATCCGGCCCTCGCGTCGATGAACCGCAGCGAAGCGCCCGAGATGAGCGCGCGGTCGAGCGTCAGCGCCAGCCTGTTCGAAGACGCGCTCTTCTCACTGTCGCCCTGCCCCGACGGCGCCACGCCTTCGACGTTGATTTCCCAGTTCACGCGCCCGTCCTTGGCACGTTCGAGCAGGATCTTCGGATTGACCGCCTCCAGCCCCGTGATCTTGATCGACCCCTGGATCAGCGCGACCGGATCGACGCCCACCTTGAAACTGTCGGCCACGAACATCGGCCCCTTGTCGGACCAGGGCGCGTTGGCAACCGTCGTGCGGCCCGTGCTGATGCCGAGGATGGGGTAGAAGCTGACCGTGGTATCGCCTTCCATCTTCACCGTCCGCCCCGTGGCCTTGGCCAGTTGATCGGCGGCGATCTTGGCGATGCGATCCCCCGGCAGCATCAGAAACGAGACGATCGCAACGACCGCCACCAGGACCACGAGAACCACCAGGCGGATAATCCAGCGCATCGGCGCCTCCAGACTGCTCAGATCAATGCTTTGCGCCGAGTCTAGGCCCCGTCGGGAAAGGTGCCAAGCGAATTGAGGCTTTTCGCGACGGGCCCGCCGCCCTATATGGCACCGATCATGACCACGAACCCACCCGATCTCCGCCCCGACCTCGCCCGCGCCCGCCTGACCGGGGAACGCCGGGCGGGCCAGCCCAGTATCGGGATGGTCTCGCTCGGCTGTCCCAAGGCGCTTGTCGACAGTGAACGCATTCTCACACGGCTCCGGGCCGAGGGCTATGGCATCTCGCCCGACTATACCGGTGCGGACGCGGTGATCGTGAACACCTGCGGCTTTCTCGACAGCGCCAAGGCCGAAAGCCTCGAGGCGATCGGAGAGGCGCTGGCCGAGAACGGGCGCGTGATCGTCACCGGCTGTCTCGGCGCCGAGCCGGACTACATCACCGGCGCGCATCCGCGCGTTCTCGCCGTGACCGGCCCGCACCAGTACGAACAGGTGCTCGACGCGGTGCACGCGGCCGTGCCGCCCTCGCCCGATCCCTTCGTCGACCTGCTGCCGGCTTCGAGCGTTCGACTTACGCCGCGGCATTACAGTTATCTAAAGATATCAGAGGGCTGCAATCACAAGTGCAAGTTCTGTATCATCCCTGACATGCGCGGGCGCCTCGCCTCGCGGCCGGCACACGCGGTCGTGCGCGAGGCCGAGAAGCTCGTCGACAGCGGCGTGCGCGAACTTCTCGTGATCTCGCAGGACACCTCCGCCTACGGCGTCGACATCCGCCACGCCGAGGAGCGTGGTCACCGCGCCCATATCACCGATCTCGCCCGTGATCTGGGCGGGCTCGGCGCATGGGTCCGGTTGCATTATGTCTATCCCTACCCCCATGTGCGGCAACTCATTCCGCTCATGGCCGAGGGGCTGATCCTGCCTTATCTCGACATCCCGTTTCAGCACGCCCACCCGGACACGTTGAAGCGCATGGCCCGTCCCGCCGCCGCGGCCCGCACTCTCGACGAAATCTCTGCATGGCGCGCGATCTGCCCCGAGATCACTCTGCGCTCCACCTTCATCGTCGGCTACCCCGGAGAGACCGAGGCGGAATTCCAGACCCTCCTCGACTGGCTGGACGAAGCACGGCTCGACCGGGTCGGCTGCTTCAAGTACGAGAACGTCGCCGGCGCCCGTTCGAACGATCTTCCCAACCATGTGCCCGAACCGGTGAAGGAAGAGCGCTGGCGTCGCTTCATGGAAAAAGCAAGGGCTATTTCCGTGGAGAAGTTGCAGGATAAGGTCGGAAAAAGACAAGAGGTGATCGTCGACGATATCGACGCGGACGGCATCGCGACCTGCCGGACGAAGGCCGACGCACCCGAGATCGACGGGTGTCTCTTCATCGACGCAGGCACGGAAAACCTGCATGTCGGGGACATCGTCAGCGTCACGGTGGACGAGGCCGGAGAGTATGATCTCTGGGGCCGGTTGTAGCGCATTTCCTTAAAATTGCGTGAAGATCCCGCGTGCGGAATGAACACAATCCTCACCTTTTTCCCGGATCCTGTCGCCTGACGGGTTTGCAATCCTCTCCGAATGGCCGAGTGTGAGGGAACTTCTCACGCTGGGCGGAACCAAACACCATTGCCGCACGTCGGTTGCATGGCCCCACGCGCCTTGCCCACGTCGGAAGGAGACGCCGAACATGTCCTATCCCGATTTTTCCCGAGCCGAACGTATCGCGGACGGCACCATCCATGTCGCCGGCGTCGGCATCGCGGTCTGCGCGGTCACGGCGCTCTTCCTGCTCACCGGCGCGCATCTGTCCGGCGGCACGCTCACGGCGGCGATCATCTACGCGGGCGGGCTTCTGTGCATGTTGGGGGCGTCGGCCGCCTATCACCTCGCCGCCTATACCGCCGCGCGTCCCTATCTGCGGCGGCTCGATCACGCGGCCATCTACATGAAGATCGCCGGCACCCTCACGCCGCTCGCCGTGCTGCTCGGCACGGCATATGGCTACGGGGTTCTGGCGCTTGTCTGGGTTCTTGCCGTGACGGGGATGTGGGCCAAGCTCCGCGCGAAACGCGGGCGCATGAGCACCGGCTGGCTACCCTATGTCGCCCTGGGCTGGGTGGCTGTGGCGCTTATCGTTCCACTCATGGAGGTGCTGCCACCGGTGAGCTTCTGGTCGCTCGTCATCGGCGGGCTGCTCTACACGGCGGGCGTAGTGTTCTACGTTTGGGAAAACCTGCGCTTCTCGATGGCGATCTGGCACGGCTTCATCCTGCTCGCCTCGGGCTGTGTCTTCACCGGCATCGCCTCGGCGCTGGGCGCGGCTCCGCACTGAGGCGATCAGGCGGACTTGCCCTCGCGCAACAGGTCGAAAAGCGGCTGGTTGCGGCACATCGTCGGCCCTTGCGTGACCGGCTCCGCCTGCGCGTCGAGCCATGCGCCGCACCCCGCGGGATCGGTGCATCCGGCACAGCGCACGACCGCATCGCCGAGCGTGTCCATCGCCAGCTGGCCACTCTGAACCAATGTCTCGAGGTCGAGCGCATGTTGCGCGCCCATCCGATCGACAAGGTCGGCCGCCTCCTTGTATCGCGTGGTGATCATGGTCATGTCATTCTCCCCGTCTTTGCAGGGAGGCAGGGTAGCAACCTCAGCGAATCGCCGCCTTGATCTCGATCAAGCGCGGATCGGGTCGTCAGGTGAAGGCGTCGAGATAGGCGCGCACGCAATCCTGGACATGCCTGAACCTGTCGCCGCCCAGGTGCTTGCCGCCATACCACCTCGTCACCACGATCAGATGCGCCTCCAGCCCCTCGCGCTCCTGCATTCGCAGGATCACGGCGCCCGCCCCGGCCTCTCCGTCATCTCCCTTGAGCGGCGTGCCGTCCGGCAAGAGCAGCGCCCAGCTGTTATGCGTGGCCTTGGCGAATTTCTTGTTGCGCTTCAACTCCTTGAGAAACGCGTCCACCTCGTCGCGGTTGCGGACCGGGCCCCCCGAAACGGCGTATTTCGAGCCCCGGTCGCTGACCACGTTCATCAACTGGTTCATTACCGGATCGAGGCGTCGACCCGCTTGACCGTCGCGATCCGGTCCTTGTTGGGCGGATGCGTCCCGAGGAAACGGTCGCCGGGATCCGCGATCTGCGTGAAGAACTCCGCCCCCCGGACCGGGTTGTAGCCCGCGCGCCGCGTGATCACCGTGCCCAGCGCATCGGCCTCGAGCTCATGCGCCTTGGAATAGCTGCGCGCGCCTACGTTCGCGCCCAGGTCGGCGGCGGCATCCACCCCGGTCGAGCTTGCACCCGTGAGCGCGGCCAGCCCGCCGAGGATGATCGCCCCGGCCATGGCGTTGTTGCGCTGCTGGTCCAGATGGCGCTCGATGTGATGCGCGGCCTCGTGGCCCATGACGAAGGCCAACTCGTCCTCGTTCCGCACCGCCGCGATCAGCGGCAGGTTGAACGCGATGATCGGCCGGCCGCTCCGGTCGACGGTCTGGAAGGCATTGGGCGATTTTTGCGGGCGATCGTCGATCACCACCTTGAAATCGCAGTTCAGACCCTGCGACTGCGCGCGGCACTGGCGTTCGGCCACCGGCTCGACACGGGCGACCACGTTGCGGAACCGCGCCACCTGCGCCGCGCTCGGCGTGGTGGGGCGTTGCGCCTGCGGTCGGGTCTGGGTCTGACCGGTCGGTTGCGACGTTGGCTGCGACGGCGGGGGGGCGCCGCACGCGGCCAGGAAAACGAGCAGGACGAAACTGGACAGGATACGCATGGAACTCTCTGAATGGCTGACGTCCGATCCAATCTATCACGCGGTTTTCCAAGCGCCAGCCCCCACCGCGCCCCCTTGCAATCCTCCGCCGCCGGGGTCACGCTCGCGCCATGTTCTCGATCGAGCACGAATTCGATTCCACGGTCATCACCCTCGTCGACGAGGGGCCCGCGCCGCTTGGGGAAGACGTGATCATCAACGCGTTCGAGGAATGCGTCACGCTCACCCAGCACGATCCGCGCACCGACCGCACACAGACGATCACGCTCTCGCTCACGCAGCTTCACGATCTGGCCGCGGCGCTCGATCTGCCGGAGGGCGTGTATCAGCGCGCGCGCGGCCGCAACGAATAGGCGCGGCATGGGCGCAGGGCTTGACCCCGCCTCCGCCAGGTCCGACATAGCTGCCAAGGTCGCCAAGAGGAGCACGCGCAGACATGTCCGACATCACCCCCGCCATGGAATTCCTGCTCTCCCGCCGCTCGCGCCCCGCCAAGCTGCTGGGGCCGCCCGCACCGGATCGCACGGCGTTGCGGCCCATTCTCACCGCGGCGGCCCGCAGCCCCGATCACGGCAAGCTCGAGCCGTGGCGCTTCATCGTGCTCGAACGCGCGGCCTGCCGCCGGCTGGGCGATCTGGTGGCCGAGCGCGGCGCGGCGCTTGACCGCCCCGAGGAGGACATCGCCAAGGCGCGCTCGGCCTATGACGACAGCCCGCTCGCCGTGGTGGTGGTCGAATCGCCCAAACCCTCCGAGAAGATCCCGCAAATCGAACAGACCTACTCCACCGGCGCCGTTTGCCTGTCGCTGCTCAACGCCGCGCTGGCAAGCGGTTGGGGTGCGAACTGGCTGACCGGCTGGCCCGTATCCGACCGCACCTTCGTCGAAGAGGGGCTGGGCCTTGCCCCGCACGAGCGTGTCGCGGGCGTGATCCACATCGGCACGAGCACGAAGACCCCGCCCGACCGGCCGCGACCGGATATCGACGCCATCACGACCTGGGTCGCCGAATGATCTTCTCGAGCTTCTTCAAGGCCATCGCACAGGTGAGCGACCCGCGCTTCCGCCGTGTGCTCTATCTCGGCATCGGCCTCGCCTTCGCGCTTCTGGTGGCGGTCTACGCGCTTTTCCTGGTGTGGATGCAATGGGCGCTTGGCGAGGGGGCCGAACTTCCGCTCATCGGCGAGGTGACGTGGCTCGACGACCTGCTGAGCTGGGGCAGCCTGGTGCTGATGCTGATCCTGTCGGTCTTCCTCATGGTGCCGGTGGCGTCGGCCATCACGTCGATGTTTCTCGACGACGTGGCGCAGGCGGTCGAGGACCGGCACCACCCGCATCTGCCGCCGGTGCCGCGCATGTCATGGACCGACGCGGTCACCGACACGCTCGCGTTTCTGGGCGTGCTCATCGTGGTGAACCTCTTGGCGATCGTCCTCTACCTGCTCTTCGCCCCGGCAGCGATCTTCATCTTCTGGGCGGTGAACGGGTTCCTGCTGGGCCGCGAATATTTCCAGCTCGCCGCGATGCGCCGGGTGGGCCGCAAACGGGCAAAGGAACTCCGACGCGCCAATCTCGGCACGATCTGGGTGGCGGGCACGCTCATGGCGATCCCGCTTTCCGTGCCGCTTCTGAACCTCGTGATCCCGATCCTCGGCGCGGCGACCTTCACGCATATCTTCCACGCGGTCGCGCGCGACGCGGGGCTCAGCCCATCCGGTTGAACCAGTCGATATCGCGCACCGTGAGCATCCCGCTCACGATCACGAAGGCGAGGATCGCCCAGATCACCACCGCGATGCCGGTGGTGATGAGGATCTTCTTGCGCAGGTGATGGACATGGGGAGAGCCCGAATGCGTGCCCTCCACGATCTTGCCCGCCTCGCCCTGCGTCTGGATGCGCAGGGGCAGGATGACAAAGAAGGTCATGAACCAGACCACCAGGAACAGCACGAAGGCCGATACCGGACCCATCAGACTTCCTCCAGTTCGACGAGACAGCCGTTGAAATCCTTGGGATGCAGGAAAAGAACCGGCTTGCCATGTGCGCCGATCTTGGGCTCCCCGGTCCCGAGGACACGCGCGCCGCTCTCGGTCAGCCGGTCGCGCGCGGCGATGATGTCCTCGACCTCGTAGCAGATGTGATGAATGCCCCCCGCCGGGTTCTTCTCGAGAAAGCCCTTGATCGGGCTGTCCTCGCCCAGGGGATGCAGAAGCTCGATCTTGGTGTTCGGCAACTCGATGAAGATGACGGTCACGCCGTGGTCGGGCTCGTCCTGCGGCGCACCCAAATCGGCCCCGAGGGCGTCGCGATACTGCGCGGCGGCGGCCTCGAGGTCGGGCACCGCGATTGCGACGTGATTGAGACGGCCGATCATGCGGGACCTCCATTGCTGCGCCGGGTCGGTGGTCCCGTTATGGGGATCATCGCGCCCCGCGACAAGGGACGAAGCGCCGCACGACAGGGTCGAGCGATTGCGCGGCGAGCGTTCCCTGCGATTAACCCCTCGTTCACCATCTTTGCGGTAGCGTCGAATCGCAGCCCACCCGGAGGAGACCCTGCATGGACGACGCCCGCACCTTTCACCCCCCCTACACGCCCACCTCGGGCCGCCCGCTTCTCGGCATGACGATCCTCGTGGTCGAGGACAGCCTCTTCGCCTGCGACGCGATGCGGCTCATGTGCCTGCATTCCGGCGCGCGCATCCGCCGTGCCGATTGCCTGCGTTCGGCCCGCCGGCACCTTCAGGTCTACCGCCCCTCGGCGGTCATCGTCGACCTGGGGCTGCCCGACGGGTCCGGTGCCGACCTCATCACCGAATTGCACGAGGCCGTGCCGCGCGTCGCGGTCATCCTCGGGACAAGCGGTGATGACGGGGCCGAGGACCTGGCCATGGCAGCGGGTGCCGACGCGTTCCTTGCCAAGCCCGTGACCCATCTCGGCCGCTTCCAGGAGACGATCCTCGCCCTCCTCCCGCCCGAGCGGCAACCGACCGGCCCGCGCCGGTTGCGCACCGACATCATCCATGCCGACCCGATCGCCTATCGCGACGACATGAGCCATGTGGCAAGCCTTCTCGACGAAGATGCGGACGGGCCGATGCTCGATTACGTGGCACAGTTCCTGTCGGGCGTGGCGCGTGCCGCGGGCGACCGCCAGCTCGTCCGCGCGGCCGAGAACCTCGCGCAGCTTCGCGCCAGGGGCGACGCGGCGACCGGCCCCGTGGCCCGTATCGCGGGTCTCCTGCAAGAGCGGATCGCGGGTCGCGCTGCCATGTGACATGCCGGGGCGGGCCGGAGACCGCAGCCCGCCGGCAGTTTGCCCTTTTCCTCGCGGGCGCCGCCCCATAGTCTTCCCGTCACCGCGACACCGCCGACGGAGGACCCCCCATGAGCCAGGACCGCCCCGTCGGCCCCGTGGTCGAGAACTGGCAGCCGCCCCCGTCACCGTCCCGCGACCTCGTCTTCGAGGGCCGGCACGCCCGGCTCGAGGCGCTCGACGCGGACGCGCACGCGGCGCTTCTCCACCAGGCCTTCGACGGGCACGACTGGGTGTGGGATTACCTGCCGGTCGGCCCCTTCGCCTCCTCCGCGCAGTTTCACCGCTGGGTCAAGGATGCCACGAGCGCCGGCGACCCCGTCTTCTTCGCCATCCACGACAAGGATGCCGACGCGTGGGGCGGCTTTGCCTCCTTCCTGCGTATCACCCCCGACATGGGCACGGTCGAGGTGGGCTTCATCGCCATGGCGCCCCGCCTGCAACGCACCCGCGCGGCGACCGAGGCGATGTTTCTCATGATGAAATGGGCGTTCGAGGCGGGTTATCGCCGGTACGAGTGGAAATGCGATGCGCTCAACATCCCCTCGCGCCGCGCCGCCCAGCGGTTCGGCTTCAGCTACGAAGGCACCTTCCGTCAGGACCGGATCGTCAAGGGCCGCAACCGCGATACCGCCTGGTTCTCGGTCATCGACCGCGAATGGCCCGCCCTCTCCGAGGCGTTCCGCCTCTGGCTCGATCCCTCGAATTTCGACGATACCAGCCACCAGCGCGAGGCATTATCCGATCTCACCCGCCTCGTGCGCGCCGCCGACGACCCGGCCCTCTGATCCCCCCGCGCCGGGGAACCTCGCGCCGCGACGCGGCGTTCCCCCGTGGAACGAAAACCGGAGATCAGCCATGTCAGACATCTACACAGCCATCAAATCCGACCACGACCGCCACCGCGACCTGATCGCCACGATCGAGGACACCTCGGGCGACAGCGACACCCGGCGCAAGGCGTGGAAGGAGTTCTACGAGGACGTGAAGGCCCACGGCGCCGCCGAGGAGGAGACCTTCTATTCCAAGCTCATCTCCAAGACTTGGGGCCAGGACAGCGCGCGCCATTCGGTCCACGAACACCAGCAGATCGACGATCTGCTCGAGGAGCTGAACGGGATGGACATGGCCGAGGGCGCCTGGCTCCAGAAGTTCAAGAAGCTCAGCCACGACTACCACCATCACATCGACGAGGAGGAGGACGAGGTCTTCGCCCGCGCCCGCGAGGTCATCCCCGAAAGCGAGATCAAGGGCTATGGCGACCGCTTCCGCAAGCGCAAGGAAGAGGAACTCGGCCTCATCGACGAAAAGCGCGAGGACAGCCTCGAGGATTGAGCCGCGCCACATCTGACGAAAAGGCCAGGTCGAAACCCGGCCTTTCCTGTGGCAACGCCCGCCGCGCTCACTCCTCCCGCGGCAGCACCCTGAGCCCCAGTTCCATCAACTGTTCGCTCGTGGGCTCCGAGGGTGCGTTCATCATCAGGTCCTCGGCACGCTGGTTCATCGGGAACATGATGACCTCGCGGATATTAGCCGTGTCGGCCAGCAGCATGACGATCCGGTCGATCCCCGCGGCACAGCCCCCGTGCGGCGGCGCGCCGTACTGGAACGCGCCATAGAGCCCCGCGAAGCGCTTCTTCACCTCGTCCTCGCCATAGCCCGCGATCTCGAACGCCTTGAGCATGACCTCGGGCCTGTGGTTCCGAATGGCCCCC
The DNA here is from genome assembly GCF_019599045.1 of Roseovarius sp. SCSIO 43702. Classification (NCBI taxonomy): domain Bacteria; kingdom Pseudomonadati; phylum Pseudomonadota; class Alphaproteobacteria; order Rhodobacterales; family Roseobacteraceae; genus Roseovarius; species Roseovarius sp. SCSIO 43702. The sequence goes on along the minus strand of NZ_CP080623.1, from coordinate 1,115,102 downwards.
GAGACAAGCTCGTAACCGTTGCAGGCAAGGTCGTACTGGTATCCCTTCACCTTCAGGGGATCACCCTCGAGCGCCTCCATTCCGCCTTGCGGCATCGAGAACGGGTTGTGCTCGAAATCGATCTCGCCGGTTTCCTCGTCACGCTCGTAGATCGGGAAATCGACGATCCAGGCAAAGGCGAAACGGTCGGTCTCGGTCAGGCCCAGTTCCTCGCCGATCACCGTGCGCGCCCGTCCCGCCACGGCCTCGAAGGTCTTGGGCTTGCCGCCGAGGAAGAACGCCGCGTCGCCCTGCCCGAGACCAAGCTGCTGGCGAATGGCCTCGGTGCGCTCGGGGCCGATATTCTTGGCCAGCGGACCTGCGGCCTCCATGCCGTTCTCGCCCTCCCGCCAGAAGATGTACCCCATCCCCGGCAGTCCCTCTTTCTGCGCAAACGCGTTCATCCGGTCGCAGAACTTGCGCGAGCCGCCCCCCGGCGCGGGGATGGCGCGGATCTCGGTGCCCTCCTGCTCGAGGATCTTGGCGAAGATGGCAAAGCCCGAGCCGCGGAAATGCTCGGACACGCGCTCCATCCTGATCGGGTTGCGCAGGTCGGGCTTGTCGGTGCCGTACCAGAGCGCCGCGTCCGCATAGGAAATCTGCGGCCAGACCTCGTCGACCTTCCGGCCGCCGCCGAACTCCTCGAAAATGCCCTGGATCACCGGCTGGATCGTGTCGAACACGTCCTGCTGCTCGACGAAACTCATCTCCATGTCGAGCTGGTAGAAATCCGTGGGCGAGCGGTCGGCGCGCGGATCCTCGTCGCGGAAACAGGGCGCGATCTGGAAATAGCGGTCGAAGCCCGACACCATGATGAGCTGCTTGAAAAGCTGCGGCGCCTGCGGCAGCGCATAGAACTTGCCAGGGTGAAGCCGCGACGGCACGAGGAAGTCGCGCGCGCCTTCGGGCGAGGACGCGGTGATGATCGGCGTCTGGTATTCGCGGAACCCCTTGTTCCACATCCGCTGGCGCATCGACGCGATCACGTCCGAGCGCAACGCCATGTTGCGCTGCATCGCCTCGCGCCGCAGGTCGAGATAGCGATAGCGCAGCCGCGTCTCCTCGGGGTATTCCTGGTCGCCGAAGACCAGCAGCGGAAGCTCCTTCGCCGCGCCCAGCACCTCCATGTCGCGGATGTAGACCTCGATCTCGCCCGTCGGCAGCTTGGGGTTCACGAGGCTCTCGTCGCGCGCCTTCACCTCGCCGTCGATGCGGATGCACCACTCGCTCCTGAGCTTCTCCACCTCGGCGAAGACGGGGCTGTCGGAATCGCACAAGACCTGCGTCACGCCGTAATGATCGCGCAGATCGACGAACAGCACGCCACCGTGATCGCGGATCCGGTGGACCCACCCCGAGAGACGCACGGTCTCGCCCACGTTGCTCTTGTCGAGTTGGGCGCAGGTGTGGCTGCGATATGCATGCATGGTGTGATCCTCGTCGCGCGGTTCGGGTTGGCAGGGTCGCGCCGATACACCGCGCCTCGCGGTCAAAGTCAAGGCCGCGCGCCCCACGCCCCTTTCCGCCACCGCAAGGCGCCCCGCGTTCAACGGCGTTTACACGCTTCGAGCTTTGGGTAAATATGCCCGTAGGTTGAATAAAGCCGCGATCCGGTGCCGTCGCGCGATGAAAGGATCACCGGAGCGGCCGGAGGGTTGCAATCATGTGGACACGTGTTCTCGATGCCTTTCTGTCGCAGCTCATCAAGCGGGGTGAACTCATCGTGACCCTGCCCGACGGCGAAACGCGCCGCTACGGCGATGCTTCGCTCGGGCCCTCGGTCGCCATCGCCTTCCATGACGAGAGCCTGCCGCGCAAGATCGTGTTCCAGCCCGACCTCGCCGTGGGCGAAGCCTACATGGACGAACGCCTCACCATCGAGGGCGACGACCTCCGCGGCTTCCTCGCGCTCGCCATGTCCAACATGTCGCGGACTGGGCAGCCGTGGTTCCGCACGCCGCTGATCTGGGCCCGCCAGGCCGGCCGCTTCCTGCAACAGTTCAACCCGGCCGGCCGCTCACGCGCCAACGTGGCCCATCACTACGACCTCTCGGGCGAGCTCTACGATCTCTTTCTCGACGAGGACCGGCAGTATTCCTGTGCCTATTTCGCCCGCCCCGACATGACGCTCGAGGAGGCGCAGGCCGCCAAGAAACATCACATCGCCCGCAAGCTCATGATCGAACCCGGCATGCGCGTGCTCGACATCGGGTGCGGCTGGGGCGGGATGGGCCTGACGCTCGCGGGCGACTACGGTGCCGATGTCACGGGCGTGACCCTCTCGACCGAACAGCACGCCATGGCCAACTCCCGCGCCCGCGCCGCCGGTCTCTCCGATCGCGTGCGCTTCAAGCTGATGGACTACCGCGAGGTCGAGGGGCGCTTCGACCGCATCGTCTCGGTCGGCATGTTCGAGCATGTGGGCGTGCCGCATTACAACACGTATTTCCGCACGGTCCGCGATCTGCTCACCCCCGAGGGTGTGGCGCTCATCCACACGATCGGCCGCGCCGACCCGCCCGGCACGACAAGCCCGTGGCTCACCAAGTACATCTTCCCCGGCGGCTACGTGCCCGCCATGTCCGAAACCATGCGCGCGATCGAAAACCAGGGCATCTTTGCCACCGACGTGGAAATCTGGCGCCTGCATTACGCCGAGACGCTCAAGCACTGGCACGACCGCTTCGTCGCGAACGAGGACAAGGCCCGCGCGCTTTACGACGAACGCTTCTGCCGGATGTGGCGCTTCTACCTCGTGGCTTGCGAGATGACCTTCCGGCACGCCGAACAGGTGGTGTTCCAGTTCCAGCTCGCGCGCGACCGTCACACGGTCCCGCTCACCCGCGACTACATCTACGAAGGCGGCCACTCCCAGGCGCGCAAGGCGGCGGAGTAACCGGCCGGGGACATGCCGGACGAACCCCGACCGTGGACGATCCGCGCGGCCTCATCCGATCAGCCGATCGACGAACCGCGCCTTCCAGAGCGCCTCCTCGTATTCCCCCGCGCCGGTGCTGTCATGGACGACGCCGCCGCCCACGTTGAGCCGCGCGCGCCCGTCCGCCTCGACCAGGAGGGTGCGGATCGCCACGTTGAACTCCGCCCGCCCGTCGGGCGCGGCCCAGCCGATCGCGCCGCAATAGACATCGCGCGGCCACGGCTCCAGCTCGCCGATGATCTCCATCGCGCGCACCTTCGGCGCCCCGGTGATCGACCCGCAGGGAAACAACGCCGCGAAAATGTCGGCAAGCCCGGTTTCCGGCACCATCCGCCCCGTGACGAGCGAGGTCATCTGGTGCACCGTCTCGTAGCTCTCGACCGAGAAAAGCTCGGGCACCCGCACGCTGCCCGGCGCGCAGACCCGACTCAGATCGTTGCGCAAAAGATCCACGATCATCAGGTTCTCGGCGCGGTTCTTCTCGTCCGATTGGAGGAAATAGCGCCGCCGCGCGTCCTCCGCCGCATCCGCGCTGCGCGGCTGCGTGCCCTTCATCGGCCGCGTCTCGATCCCGCCCTGCCCGTCGGTGCGGAAGAAAAGCTCGGGCGAGCGGGACAGGATGGCGGGCAGGCCCTCCGCCTCGATCAGCGCGCCGTGGCGCACCGGCTGCACGGCGTCGAGCGCGGCATAGATCGCCTCCGCCCGTCCCCGCGCCTCGAGGTCGATGGGAAAGGTGAGGTTCACCTGATAGATATCGCCCGCCCCGATATAGGCCTGCACCCTGTCGAAAGCCGCCGCATGATCCCCGGCGCTCCAGCGCGGCGCGAACCCGCCCAGCGCCACCTCCCCCGCGACCAGCGGCGCGGCGTCCTCGGGGCGCTCGTAGGTGCCGAATTGCAGGAGCGGCAGGCGTCGTCCCCCGGGCAGCAGCGGCGCGAGCTTGGGCTCGAGGACCAGCCCCAATTCGTAGCTCGCGAACCCGGCCAGCCACAGCCCCGCCTCCCGCGCCGCATCGAGCGCGGCCAGTGCGGCCGGCACGTCGCCCGGACCATGCGCCACGATCAGCCCGGCGGCACCGTCGAAGATCGCCGCACGACCCTCCGGTCCATGATCGAAACGTATCCGCACCTGGTCATCGCCCCCGTCGCTTTCCTGCGCCGCTGTTTACTGTGCGCAAGAGGCTCCGACACCCCCAAAATTCCCCTGCGCGCGGCGTGCGGAACACATGACCGCCGCCATCCGGCGCGCCGTGACAATTTCGCAACTCAACCCGAGTCCCCAAACGTAAACATATAGGCATGCGATCGCGCGTGCGCGTATGGTTTCGGCCATTGCAGCCATTCGGCGACATTACGATACATTGGGGAATTCATCATGAAACGTTTGCTTACTCTCGTCGCCGGGGGTGTCCTGGCTGTGGGCGCGGCACCGACGCAGGCACAGGACTGGAGCGGCATGTATGCTGGTGTCCAACTCGGCTACGGCTCGGGCGATGCCGGCGGTTTCGTCACCTCGAACCCCGCCGTCCGCTTCGACTCGTCTCCCGAAGGATTGCTGGGCGGTGCTTTCGTCGGCTATAACTGGCAACTTTCCTCGAACCTGATCGGCGGGGTCGAGGGCGAAGTCTTCGCCGCGGGCCTCGATGATCCCGGCCCCGTCAACACCGCGCCCACGCAGAGCGTCGACCAGCAACTCGAAGCCGGGGCCGCGCTGCGGGCGCGGTTGGGCTACGGCATGGGCCAATACCTGCCCTATGTCGCGGTCGGGCTTGCCTCCGGCCTGGTCCAGACCCAGTTCGCCGGCGTGGGCGGCAACCCGACGAGAAACAAGTTCATGCACGGCTACACGGCTGCGCTGGGACTCGACATATCCAGGAGCGACCGCTCGATGATGAGAGTGGAGTTCCGCCACACCAATTACGGCTCCACCTCGACCGGACCGAACACGTTTCCTACGATCGTCCCGCTCACTCTGGATGATTTCGAGGCGAACGAGATTCGCATCGGCTACGCCCTGCGATTCTGACATCGCGCTCCTTGCGGACCGCGAGCGCGGCGCGACGGTTTGGGCCCTCGCGCCGTTTTCGTTCGTGCTCCGGTGTCGCGCGCGCCGGAATCGCACCGCGCACGCCCTTGCAGGCGCCTCGGCCCCTTGCGCCCTCGCGCGCGATGGATATAACCCCAGCAATTTGCGCATCACCGGGGGCCGCCATGCCGAGACGAGACGATATCAAGTCCATCATGATCATCGGCGCGGGTCCCATCATCATCGGACAGGCCTGCGAATTCGACTATTCGGGCGCCCAGGCCTGCAAGGCGCTGCGCGAGGAAGGGTATCGCGTCATCCTGGTGAACTCGAACCCCGCCACCATCATGACCGACCCCGAGCTCGCCGACGCCACCTATATCGAGCCGATCACCCCCGAGATCGTCGCCAGGATCATCGAGAAGGAACGCCCCGACGCGCTTCTGCCCACGATGGGCGGACAGACCGGCCTCAACACCGCGCTTGCCGCGGCCGACATGGGCGTGCTCGAGAAATTCGGTGTCGAGCTCATCGGCGCCAACCGCGAGGCCATCGAGATGGCCGAGGACCGCAAGCTCTTCCGCGAGGCGATGGACCGGCTCGGGATCGAGAACCCCAAGGCCACCATCGCCAACTCGCTCGACGAGGCCATGGCCGCCATCGACCACGTGGGCCTTCCCGCGATCATCCGCCCCGCCTTCACCTTGGGCGGCACCGGCGGCGGCGTGGCCTATAACCGTGACGATTACGAATACTACTGCAAATCCGGCCTCGACGCCTCGCCCGTCAGCCAGATCCTCATCGACGAGTCGCTGCTGGGGTGGAAGGAATACGAGATGGAGGTCGTGCGCGACCGCGCCGACAACGCCATCATCGTCTGCGCCATCGAGAACGTCGATCCCATGGGCGTCCACACCGGCGATTCGATCACCGTGGCCCCCGCGCTCACGCTCACCGACAAGGAATACCAGGTGATGCGCAACCACTCCATCGCCGTCCTGCGCGAGATCGGCGTCGAGACGGGTGGCTCGAACGTGCAATGGGCCGTCAATCCCGATGACGGGCGGATGGTGGTGATCGAGATGAACCCGCGCGTGTCGCGCTCCTCGGCGCTGGCGTCCAAGGCCACGGGCTTCCCCATCGCCAAGATCGCCGCGAAACTCGCCGTGGGCTACACGCTCGATGAGCTCGACAACGACATCACCAAGGTCACGCCGGCCAGCTTCGAGCCCACGATCGACTATGTCGTGACCAAGATCCCGCGCTTCGCCTTCGAGAAGTTCCCCGGCAGCAAGCCCACCCTCACCACCGCGATGAAATCCGTGGGCGAGGCCATGGCCATCGGCCGCACGATCCACGAATCGCTGCAAAAGGCGCTCGCCTCGATGGAGACGGGGCTTTCGGGTTTCGACGAGATCGAGATCGAGGGCGCCCCCGACCACGCCGCCATCATCCGCGCGCTCAGCGCCCAGACGCCGGACCGCATCCGCACCATCGCGCAGGCCATGCGCCACGGTCTGTCGGACGACGACATCCACCACGCCACCTCCTTCGATCCGTGGTTCCTCGCCCGCATCCGCGAGATCGTCGAGGCCGAGGAAGCCGTGCGCGCGGACGGTCTGCCCGAAGACGAGCCCGCGCTCAGGCGGCTCAAGATGATGGGCTTCACCGACGCCCGCCTCGCCACGCTGACCGGCATGACCGAGGCACAGGTCCGCGCCGCGCGCCACGCGCGGGGCGTCACCGCCGTCTTCAAGCGCATCGACACCTGCGCCGCCGAGTTCGAGGCCCAGACACCCTACATGTATTCCACCTACGAAACCCCCGTCATGGGCGACGTGGAATGCGAAGCGCGCCCGTCGGACGCGAAGAAGGTCGTGATCCTCGGCGGCGGCCCCAACCGCATCGGCCAGGGGATCGAGTTCGACTATTGCTGCTGTCACGCCTGTTTCGCGCTCTCGGACGCGGGCTACGAGACGATCATGGTCAACTGCAACCCCGAGACCGTCTCGACCGATTACGACACGTCCGACCGGCTCTATTTCGAGCCGCTCACCTTCGAACACGTCATGGAAATCCTGCGCGTCGAGCAGGAGAACGGCACCTTGCACGGCGTCATCGTCCAGTTCGGCGGCCAGACGCCGCTGAAGCTCGCCAACGCGCTCGAGGCCGAGGGCATCCCGATCCTCGGCACCTCGCCCGACGCGATCGACCTCGCCGAGGACCGCGAGCGGTTCCAGGCGCTCGTCAACAAGCTCGGTCTGAAACAGCCCCGGAACGGCATCGCCTCGACCGACGCGCAGGCGCTGGCGATCGCCGAGGAGATCGGCTTCCCGCTGGTGATCCGCCCCTCCTACGTCCTGGGTGGCCGCGCGATGGAGATCGTGCGCGACATGGCCCATCTCGAGCGCTACATCGCCGAGGCGGTCGTGGTCTCGGGCAAGAGCCCGGTCCTGCTCGACGGCTATCTCTCGGGCGCCATCGAATGCGACGTGGACGCGCTTTGCGACGGGACCGACGTGCATGTCGCGGGCATCATGCAACATATCGAGGAGGCGGGCGTGCATTCCGGCGACAGCGCCTGTTCGCTCCCGCCCTACACGCTCTCGCGCGAGACCATCGAGGAGATCGAGCGCCAGACCCGCGCGCTCGCGCTCGAGCTGGGCGTCGTCGGTCTCATGAACGTGCAATTCGCGGTCAAGAACGGCGACATCTACCTCATCGAGGTCAACCCCCGCGCCTCGCGCACCGTGCCCTTCGTGGCCAAGGCCACCGATTCCGCCATCGCCTCCATCGCCGCCCGCCTCATGGCCGGTGAGCCGCTCTCGAACTTCCCCCATCGCGGCTCCTATCCCGAGGACGCGAAACCCGGCACTCTGCCGATGGCCGATCCGCTGACGCTCGCCGATCCCGCGATGCCGTGGTTCTCGGTCAAGGAGGCGGTGCTGCCCTTCGCCCGCTTCCCCGGCGTCGACACGATCCTGGGGCCGGAAATGCGCTCCACCGGCGAGGTCATGGGCTGGGACGTCTCCTTCGCCCGCGCCTTTCTCAAGGCACAGCTCGGCGCCGGCGTGAACCTGCCCACCGAGGGCCGCGTCTTCGTCTCGATCAAGGATGCCGACAAGACGCCGCAGATGATCGAAACGGCGCAAACCCTCGTCGACCTCGGGTTCTCCCTCGTCGCGACGCGCGGCACCGCGGCCTTCCTCGAGGAAAACGGCCTCACCTGCGAGACGGTCCAGAAGGTCTATGAAGGCCGCCCCAACATCGTCGACATGCTCAAGAACGAACAGATCGCGCTCGTCATGAACACGACCGAGGGCGCGCAGGCGGTCGAGGACAGCCGCGAGATCCGCTCGGTCGCGCTTTATGACAAGTTGCCCTATTTCACCACCGCCGCCGGCTCCCACGCCGCGGCGCAGGCGATGAAGGCACGGCTCGAGGGCGATCTCGGCGTCCTGCCGCTTCAGGGAAGCACCTGAGGCCCGGCGCCGCGTTCGATTGACTTTCGCGCCAAGGCTCCACACTCTGCCGGCCATCATGCCGTTGCAGAGGGTGCCCCCATGTCCCGCGCCGCCAGCCAGACCCAGACCATCACCAAGCCCGCCGTCACCTCCGAGCGCGGCCTCGTCACGGCGCAGAACCGCATCGCGGCGCAGATCGGCGCCGACATCCTCACGCGCGGCGGCAACGCGGTCGACGCGGCCATCGCCACCTCGTTCGCGCTCGGCGTGGTCGAGCCGTGGATGAGCGGACCGGGCGGCGGCGGCTACATGATCGTCCGCCGCGCGGGCGACGCCGGCGCGCAGGTGGTCGATTTCGGCATGCGCGCGCCCTCGGGTCTCAGGATCGAGGACTACCCGGTCGTGGGCGGCAAGGCGGGCGACCTCTTCGCCTGGCCGCAGGTCAAGGACGACGCGAACCTCATGGGCGCCCGCTCGGTCGCCATTCCGGGCCTCGTCGCGGGCATGGGCGCCGCGCACCGCGCCTTCGGCTCGCTCGACTGGGCCGATCTTCTTGCCCCCGCCATCGCCGAGGCGCGGGCCGGGCTTCTGGTGGACTGGTATGCGCAGCTCATCATCGCGGGATCCGCGCGGGCGCTGGCGGGCTTTCCCACCTCGCGCGCGATCTTCCTCGACGACGCGGGCTTTCCCAAGGCCTCCGCCTGGACTGCCCTCGACGAGACGCGCTGCGACCTGAACGGCTTGGCAAATACGCTCTCGACGCTTGCCGATGAAGGCGCGGACGCCTTCTATACCGGCGCCCTGGCCGAACGCATCGTGTCGGACCTGCAGGACGCCGGGGGCCGTCACACGCCTGCCGATTTCGCCGATTACACCGCCCGCATCGTGCCCGCCTCCGACATGGCCTATCGCGGTCATCGCATCCTCGGGACACCCGAGATGACGGCGGGACCCACGCTCGAACGCGTGTTCCAGATGCTCGCCGAGTGGTCCCCCGGCGGCCCCACCCCCGCCGCACCGGACTACGCCGCGCTCGACCGCGCCGTGCGGATCGCCAATGGCGAGCGGCTCGAGACCATGGGCGACCGCGACGGCGGCACCGGCATGACCTGCACCACGCATTTCAACGTCGTGGATGCCGAGGGCACGATGGTCGCCGTCACCCAGACGCTCCTGTCGATCTTCGGCTCGCGCCTGACGCTTCCCGGCACCGGGATGCTCATGAACAACGGGATCATGTGGTTCGACCCCGAACCGGGGCGGCCCAACTCCATCGGCCCGGGCAAGCGCTGCCTCGCCAACATGTGCCCCACGCTGCTCGAACGTGCCGACGGCGCGCGCTTCGCGCTCGGCGCGGCGGGCGGGCGCAAGATCATGCCGGCCGTGGCGCAGATCGCCGCCTGGCTGCTCGATTTCGGGATGGACGTGAATGACGCCATGCATACGCCCCGCATCGACATGAGCCTCGCCGACACCACCATCGCCGACGCCGCGCTGCCCGAGACGCTGCGCACCGAACTCGCTCGGGCGGTGCCGTCGCTCACCCCGGCGCCGCGCGCGGCCTACCCGTTCCACTTCGCCTGCCCCTCGGTCGTCGGGCGTCACGAGGGCCGCAACAGCGGCGCAACCGAGATCATGGCCCATTGGGCCGACACGGTGGCGGCCGCGCCATGAAATCCGCCGCCGCGCGCCGGAACCGTATCGCCCGCCGCGACGTTCGTCATTTGACATAACGCGCAGCGACACGCGCGGCAGAAACGGAAAGGAAGATCAAATGACCGAAGTGAGCGGAATTGGCGGCTTCATCCTCCTCGTGCTCGACATCTGGGCCATCGTGTCCATCGTCGGCTCGAGCGCCTCGACCGGCAAGAAGGTGCTCTGGGTGCTTCTCGTGGTGCTGCTGCCGCTCCTGGGCTTCATCATCTGGCTCATCGCCGGACCAAGGTCAGCCAAAGCATAGGCATGGACCGCAAGTATGTCGTGACCCCGACCGAATTCGGACCGCGCGTCTGGTGGCGCGTCCTTGTCCGGGTCGTGGTCGAAATCGACAATCGCAACCTCGGCCTCATCGCGGCCGGGGTGGCCTTCTATGCGCTCCTGTCCCTCTTCCCCGCCATCGCCGCCCTCGTGGCGATCTGGGGCTTCGCGGGCGACCCCGACGTGCTTCTGGCACAGTTCGACATGGTCCGGCAGTTCCTGCCCGAGGAGGCCCTTCTCCTGATCCAGGATCAGGTGAACCAACTCATCATCGCGGACAACACGACGCTGCAATGGGCGTCGATCCTCTCCATCGCGGTCTCGGTCTGGTCGGCCAAGAACGCGACGGCGGCGATGATCCGGGGCCTCAACTCGGTCTACCGCGAGACCAATCGCCGGAACACGGTGATGCGCTACGTGGCTTCGATCGGCCTGACGCTGCTGATGCTCTTCGCGGCGATCGTGGCCGTGGGGCTCGTCATCGCGCTGCCCGTGGCGATGGCGCTTCTCAACCTGCCCTTCAAGGTCGAACTTCTCGTCACCGGGCTCAAGTGGATCGTGCTGTTGGCGGTCATGTTCTTCTGCATCGGCCTGCTCTACCGGTTCGGTCCCAACCGTCGCGGCGCGGTCGTGTCGTGGCTCACGCCGGGGGCGGTCTTCGCGCTGCTGACGTGGCTCGCGGGGTCGGTGGCCTTCTCGATGTATCTGCGCAATTTCGGCTCCTTCAACGAGGTCTACGGCTCGCTCGGCGCCCTCGTGGCGCTGCTCTTCTGGCTTTATATCAGCGCCTTCGTCGTGCTCATCGGCGCCCAGATCAACGCCGAGCTCGAGCTCCAGACCGCCGAGGACACGACCGTCGGCGCCCAGCGCCCACCGGGGCAGCGCCGCGCCTATGTGGCCGACAACATCCTCGACGACTCGGGCGAAGTCCGACTCGCCGATCCCACGGATGTCCTCGACGCCCAGCCGTCCGCGAAAGAGGATGATGATAAGTCAGGTGCAACGCCCGACGAGCGACCGGCCCGCCCGAACACCAACCCGGAGATGGCGGGATGAAATTTTTTGCGACCCATACGGGAACCAACCGCCCCGGCGGGTGTTCGGAAAATGAGACGTCTCGAATTTGCGTCTTCCCCGGTGTGTGCGGCGTCCCATCCCATTCAACCGCACACGCTTTCATCCGACTGTCCCTCGGATGCCTGCCCCCGTCACTCCCATGGCGGGGGCACCTTTGTCTCGTCGCAAACCCGACCCGGCGGGGACGGCACCGGGCAAACGCAGGCACAACAGGGAAAGGCCCCCATGCGTAACGCGCGCGACAGCGACTCACACGAGACGGGCGAGACCCCGAAGGCACCCGCCCCTTCCGAGGGCGAAACCGGCCCGATCCGCGACCTCGAGGTCTGCATCACCGCCGAGGAAGCCTATCCGCAGCTCGAACGCGCCTTCCTGAATGCACAGGACGAGATTCTCTGCAGCTTCCGGGTCTTCGATTTCTGCACGAAACTGCGCAGCGACGAGGCGCGCGAAATCGGCGAAACATGGTTCGACCTCGTGATTCACACGCTCGATCGCGGCGTCTCGATCCGCCTCGTGGTCAGCGATTTCGATCCCGTGGCGGCGCCCGAGATGCACCAGAACACCTGGCGGACCTGCCGGCAGGTGGCGGCGGTGCGCGAACTGTCGCGGGACGACGCACCGGGGCTGGTCTTCATCCCCGCCCTGCATGACGCCGCCGTCGGTCCCTTCCCGCGCGTCCTTTTCGGGCCGCTGGTGCGCCAGAAACTGCGCGAGTTGCGCATGTTGTGGAAGGACATGACCGACCCGCAGCGCGACCGCTTCCGCCGGGAAACGCCGCGCCTGCGCGACATCATCCTGCCGACGCGCGACGGGCAGCTCGAAACCCATCCGGCCCGTGTCACGCTCATCCCCGCGACCCATCACCAGAAGATCGCCGTTTTCGACCGCAACTATCTCAGCATCGGCGGGCTCGACCTCAACGAACGCCGCTACGACACCAAGGATCACGAGCGGTCGGCGGAAAGGACCTGGCAGGATGTCCAGGTCTTCGTCCGCGGCCCCATCGCCGAGAGCGCCGCCCGCCATATCGAGACCTTCCTCGATACCGTCGCGAAAGAGGCGCCGGCGGCCCCGCCTGCCGAGGGTTTCCTGCGCACGATCTCGCGCGTGCGCCTGCGCAATCTCTGGTGGGTCGCGCCCAAGACCGTGGTCGAGGAGCTTCGCCAGCAACATCTCGACGAGATCGGACGCGCCGAGCGGCTCATCTACCTCGAAACCCAGTTCCTGCGCCATCTACCCATCGCGCGTGCCCTCGCGCGCCGCGCGCGGGATTGCCCCGACCTGCGCCTCTTCATCGTCCTGCCCGCCGCGCCCGAGACGGTCGCCTTCTCGGGCAATTACGGCCTTGATGCACGCTACGGAGAGCACCTTCAGGTCCGCTCGCTCGAGATCCTGCGTCGCGCCTTCGGGCGCGACCGGCTTCTCGTCGCCTCCCCCGTGCAGCCGCGCCGCGACGAGGACAGGCATGAAGGCCGCGCCACCCTGCGCGACGCCCCGCTCATCTACGTTCACTCCAAGGTGTCGATCTTCGACGACACGAGCGCGATCGTCTCGTCGGCCAATCTCAACGGCCGGAGCATGAGGTGGGACACCGAGGCCGGGCTCCTGCTCACGCGGCCCGATCAGGTGGATCATTTCCGCCGCCGCATCCTCTTCAACTGGCTGCCCAAAGACGTGCCGGACCGCGAGGAGTATCTCGACGTGACACGCGGTTTCGAGAAATGGCTGCGCCTCGTGAACGACAACAGCGCCGCCCCGCCCGAAAATCGGCATGGCTTCCTCGTGAGATACGATTCCGACGCGGCGCGCGAAATGGCCGCCCCCCTGCCCGGCATCCCCGAGGAATCGGTCTGAGCGCTCAGGTTTCCGTCTCGACCTCGGCAAGATCCTCCTCGGGGTCGAATATGTCGAGCATGACGAGGATGAACACCAGAAGCGGGATCGCGATGATCCCGCCGATCGGCCCCCAGAGCCACAGCCAGAAGACGAGCGAAACGAAGATCAGCAGCGGGTTGACCGAGATGAAGCGCCCGACAAGCGCGGGGGTCAGGAACTGCCCCTCGATCATGTTGAGGCACAGGAAGATCGCGGCCGGCACGACGCTCATGATCCCGTCAAAGACCACGATTCCCGAGACGAGAAGCGCACCGACAAGGATCACCGGCCCGAGATAGAGGATGAAGTTCAGCAGGAACGCCGCAACGCCCCAGATGAGCGCACCCGGCATCCCGATCGCCATCAGCAGCGCGCCCAGCGACACGCCAAGCCCCGCGTTGATCGACGAGATGGTCACGAAGTAATGCGACACCAGCCGCTCGACCGCGGTGAACCGTCCCAGGATGATCTCGGTATCCGCCTCGGTTCCGATATACCTGGACAGCCAGCGATAGATGTTCTTGCGCGTCATGAGAAAGAAGAAGAGCGTGCCCACGAAGATCAGCGCCTGCATGAGGATCACGGGCGCGAGGAAAAGCGCGGTCGACATGTCGGGCATGGGGCTCGCGCCTTCCTCGCCGTTCGCCGCGCTGGTGCCATTGCCTCCCAGCGCCTCCTCGACCTCGCGATTGACCTCGTCGAGGCCGCGGATCAGCCCCCTCAGCTCGTAGATCCACGCTCGGATCTCGAGCCTGATTTGCGGCAGCGCCTCCGCGATCGTCCAGATCATCGGCTCGATCAGGAACATGATGAACCCCAACAGCGCAAGGCCCATCACCAACACGATCACCGCCGCGAACCGCGCGGGTATTCCCATCTTCTCGAAAAAATCCGTGACCGGCGCCAGGAAAATGCCCGTCACCACCGCCAGAACCACCGGCGCGAAGATATCGGCGCTGATCTTCAACGCACCAAGGGTCAGGACCGTGGCGATCAGGAGAAGCGAAACCCTGATTGCCGGGTCTTCGAAATGACGATGCATCCTGTCGGTCCTTCCCTGCGTCCCCGAGCCTGGCCTATCAGATAAGCGGTCTCCTGACCGGAGTCTCGCCCGGATCGAGCCCTGCTATGTCGCAAATGCGGTTGTAATCGTGGATCGTGAGACGCCCCCCGCTCCATGTCACGATCCCCTCGGTCCGCAGCTTCGCCAGCGTCTTGTTGGTGTGAACGAGCGAAAGCCCCAGCGCATCCGCGAGGTCCTGCTGCTTGTAGGGCAGCGGCATCGAACCCTCCTCGATCATGCCGGTGGCCGCCGCGCGGTCATGCAACCGCACGAAGGCGCGCGAAATCCGCTCGATGCCGTTGAGATGCCCCACCATGGCGAGGCTCTCGCCCAGGATATGCTCTTCCACGGCCGCGACCCAGGTCAGGTCATAGGCCCGTTCGGGGTGATCCCGAAACAGCGACCAGAGCGACCGGCGATCGAAGACGCAAAGCGTCATCGGCGTGCTCGCCTCGACCGAATGCTGCATGCTGCGCATCACCCCCGCCTGCAGGCCGATGAAATCTCCGGGAAGGACGAAGTTGATCACCTGCCGGTCCCCGCTCTCGAGGCTCTTGTATCTCAGGCCCATCCCGTCGAGCGCGGTATATAGCTGCGGACTGTTCGACCCCTCGAGCATGAGCGTGGTGCCCGCCTCGACGCGCATCTCGCCCGACTTGAAACTCTCCATGAACTTCACCTCGTCGGGCGACATGGGCACGAAGATCGACAGGTTCCGCAGGGGGCAATTCGCGCATTTGGTACTCATCACTCAACCCTCCCACTATGTCATATTTAAATGCGCCATCTTTCCTTATGTTCCATGATGAAACCTTGATGAGACATGAACACACCTTTGAATCAAGGAATCCAATGGCTGCCCATAGCGACATCCATCGCGTGTTCCTTGTGCTTGAATCGGATCCGCTCATCGCGACCGATCTGGCCGAGGCGCTCACCTCGCGTTTCGACGCGCGCGTGCTGCACGCCTCGACCTCGGCACAATGTTCGGAGCTGCTCGTCGGTGTGGACCATATCGACACCGCGTTTCTGGAACTGCGCCCCAGCGATTACGAGGCACACCCGATCCGGGCGGCGCTCGACCGTCTGGTCGGCCGCACCGTCTTTACCGTCGGTGAGGGAGAGTTGCAGCGCGCGCGCTCGAACGGGTGGCACATGCTCACCCGTCCGTTCACCGACGCGATGATCTTCGACGTCCTGTCCGAGCACTGATGGCAGGCCCGAGCCGCGCGGCTCCTCACCGGCCCCTGCGCGCCTCACGTCCGGCCTGAAGCCCCATCGCGAATCCCTCGGCCATCTGGAAGAACGGGTCCCTCGGCGGCGGCGGGGGTGGCGGCACCTGCGCCTCGTGGAGCGGCTCCGGCGATGCCTCGCTCTGCGAGTTGCGCCCGAAAGCCAGCATCGCACCGCCCAGCACCAGGTAGAGCCCGCCGATCACCAGTGCCGACATGAGGGGTCCATACTCCATCTCGATGATGATCCAGAGCGCGGCCGTCAGGAACCCCAGCCCCACGAGGCACAGCAATCCGCCCACGGTCGCGACGACGGCCGCGCGCGCCGCCCGGCGCGCGCGGTCCTTCGCGTCTTCGATGATGCCGAACATCCGTTACTTCCGGCCCGACATGAAACCGAGCAGGAAACCCACCCCGACGGCCAGGCCGACCGCGGCAGCGGGCTGGTTGCGAACCGCCTGCGCCGCCTGCGCGCCCATCTCCTCGGCGCTCGACTGCGCGTATTTCAGGCCCTCCTGGCCCCGCGCCTGAAGCTCCGACGCGGTCCGGCGCGCATGCGCCAGCGCGGCCTCACCCGAATGCACGCCGGCATTCTTCAGCGTCTCGGTGATCGCACCCAAATCGTTCCTCAGCACCTCGATCTGCGCCGAAAGCTCTTCGAAGTCCTTCCTGGGATCTGCGGTTTTGGCTTGCGCCATGATATTTCTCCATCTTTTCGGTTGCGTATTTCCCTGCCGGTCAACGTGCCGCAACCATGCAGGTTCCCGGCCCGGGCGCCAATAAGTTAAAATATCACCACCCGCGCGCGAATTGTCGCGCATCCGGTCCGCCGGCATCCGCCCGCCCAACCGGCAGGCGCGTCGGGAACTTCGCCGTGCCGGTCGGCGTTGCCCTTCGCAGACGACATCGGAAACGCAACCGACAAACGGGAGACATCAGTATGCTTTATTGGGCAATTCTGTTCCTCATCGTCGCCATCGTCGCGGGTATCTTCGGCTTTGGCGGCATCGCATCGGCCTCGGCCGGGATCGCACAGATTCTTTTCTTCATCTTCCTCGTGCTGTTCATCGTGGCCGTCATCATGCGGGTCGTGCGCGGTCGCGCACCCTGACTTGACAGGCACCGGGAACACCCGACCGACACCAAACATGAAAAGACCCCGGGGCGTCCACCGCTCCGGGGTCTTTCCTGTCGCGCTCACAAGACCGATCACCCGGCCTTGAGCGTCTCCGTCGAGGCGAAGAACATCGCCTGGCTCACCGCCGACTGCACCTGGTCCTCGGTGTAGGGCTTCGTGATCAGGAAGGCGGGTTCGGGCCTCTCGCCGGTCAGAAGACGCTCGGGGAAGGCGGTGATGAACACCACGGGCACCTCGCCCATCTCTTCGAGGATATGCGTCACCGCGTCGATGCCCGACGACTTGTCGGCAAGCTGGATGTCCGCGAGGATCAGTTCCGGCGGCGCCTTCCGCGCAAGCTCCACCGCTTGGTCGCGCGTGCGCGCGATGCCGGTGACGTCATGGCCCATCCCCTCGACGATCCCCGATATGTCCATGGCGATGATCGCCTCGTCCTCGATGATCATGATGCGGCCCTTCATCGCCTGCGCCATCTCGTTGCGGGCGATGCCGATCAGGTCGTTGGCCTCGGATTCGTCGACGCCGACGATCTCGCCCACCTCGGCGGCGGTGAACCCCTCGATGCTGTGCAGCAACAGCGCTTCCCGCGTGTTCTGCGTCAGCGAGGCAAGGCGCCTCTGCGTCTGCGCCTCGGTGGCGGCACCGACATCGGCCTCGTCGATCGGCGCGCCGGACGTGACCCAGATCTGGTGGAAGGCCTTGAAAAGCCCCACGCGGACCCCCGAGGCTCCCTTGACCGCGCTCATGTCCTGCAAGATCGCCTCGAGCGTCGCGGCGGCATAGTGATCCCCGCTTTGCTGGCTGCCGGTAAGCGCCCTTGCATACCGTCTCAGGTAGGGAAGCTCCTGCGCCACCTTGCTCGTCACATCGCCGCCTTGATTGGGTGCATCCATTTCGGACATCCTCGATTTTTTTTCGTTTCGCTGGAACCAAACGCCATCGCTTATGTTAGGTTCCCGCTTGATGGGGAAAATAGCAAACCGTTGAGCGTGGGCAAATGGAATGACGCAAAAGCGCAGGCAGCAAACCGTGTTGAACAAGCAGATAGATGAAAATCTCCGGAGAGTATATTCGGAGATGGCGGAAGAACCTGTTCCGGACAGGTTCACGGATCTGTTGCGCCAGTTGCGCGACAAGGAAGCAGGCGAAAGTTCCGGCGAATCCCTCGCGGAGGACCGGAAGTGACCACCCAACATCGCGACCCGAAGGAAGAGCTCGTAGAGCATCTTCAGGCCCTGCGCGCGTTCGCCATGTCGCTTTCGCGCAACACCGCCGCGGCCGACGACCTGGTGCAGGACACCGTCGTCAAGGCATGGGACAACCTCGACAAGTTCCAGGTGGGCACCAACATGCGCGCATGGCTCTTCACCATCCTGCGCAACACCTATTATTCGCAATACCGCAAGCGCCGGCGCGAGGTCGAAGACCCCGAAGGCATCATGGCCGGCTCGATGTCGGAAAAACCCGCCCATGACGGCCATCTCGCGATGGGCGAGTTCCGCAGGGCTTTCGCACAGCTCAACGACGAGCAACGCGAGGTGCTCATCCTTGTGGGCGCCGAGGGATTTTCCTATGAAGACGCCGCCGAGATGTGCGGCTGCGCCGTGGGCACCATCAAGAGCCGTACCAACCGGGCCCGCAAGCGCCTCGCACAGCTTATGCAACTCGATGACGACGAAGAGCTGGAAATGACGGATTCGGCAACGATGGCAGTGATCTCCAACATCCCGGCGGCATGACCCCCAGGGTTCCGCCCGCCCCGCGGATTCCGCGCATGGGCCTCGCTCTCAAGCTCGTATTGATCCTGTCGGTGGCGATCCTCCCCCTCGGTCTCATCTCGGTCTACCAGACGTCCTCGGTCATGGCCGAACGGCGCGCCGTGTCCGAGGCCGCCCTGCTCGAACGCACGCAGCTTGCCGCGGCGCCGATCCGCGAACTCGTGGGCGCCGCCGTCAGCACCGCCGATACGCTCACCGCGTCGGCCATGGTCTTCGACACGGCGGGCGGCGCCTGCGACGATGTCTTCGCCCAGATCGTCGAGAACGAACCGCGCTTCGCCTTCGCGGGCTTCGTCGACGCCGACCTGCAAGTCGCCTGCTCCTCCACCGGCGAGCGCCGCGACCTGTCGCAGGAGGGCATGATCGCATCCGAACTGGGCTCGGACACACGCACGCTCACCGTGTTGGGCCAGACCTTCTTCGGAAGCTTCTCGAACCTCAGCGTGATGCAGCCGGTCTTCTCCGACGGGCGCCGCATCGGCACGATCTGGATCGCGGTGCCGCTCCAGGTGGCCAGCGACACGCTGCGCGATGCGCGCACCAAGGCCGACCTCGCCATATTCGACGTGAACGGCAAGGTGCTCGCCACCGAGCGCTTCGACGACGACCGCCGCAGCGTCCTGCCCGCCGACGTGCAACCCGAAACGCTCGCCAGCCGCGGACGCACCGCCTTCCGGTCGGAAAACCGCGTCGGAGAGGTCCGCGATTTCGCGGTCGTGCCCATCATCGAGGATCGCGTCTACGCGCTCGGAAGCTGGCCACCCATCGGCAACCGCAGCCTGATCGCCGGGCCCAACGAGGCCCTCGCGCTTGTCTTCCCGTTCCTGATGTGGGGCGTCGCCCTCGTCGTGGCCTATATCGGGATCAACCGGCTCGTGATCCGGCATGTGCGCCGCCTGCGGCACTGGATGTATCTCTACTCGGCGGGGCACGGCGGGCTGGGCAATGCGCGGCTCGACAACGCGCCGCCCGAGATCGAGGTCGTGGCCGACGCCTTCCTCGCCATGACCCGGCGCATCTCGGATCACGAACGGCGTCAGCAGGAGGATATCGACCAGATCTCGACCCTCTTCAAGGAGGTGCACCACCGGGTCAAGAACAACCTCCAGCTCATCTCCAGCATGATGAACATGCAGATCCGCACCACTCACAGCGACGAGGCAAAGAAGCTCCTGCGCCGGGTGCAGGACCGCGTGATGGCGCTGTCCTCGATCCACCGCCATCTCTACATGGCGCGCAAGCTCGCGGTGATCGAGGCCGACGACCTGCTCGAGGAGATCATCCAGAAACTCGTTGTGGTGGGCCATGTGGACGGCAGCGACGGCAAGATCGACTTCGCCACCGCCTTCGACCCGGTCAGCATCGACCCCGACCAGGCGGTGCCCCTCACCCTGCTCGCGACCGAGGCGGCGATGAACGCCGTCAAGTATTGCGGACGCGACGACACCGGCCAGGCCTGGATCAACGTGGCGCTCAAGCGAACCTCCGGGAACCAGATCACGCTCAGCGTGGTCAACTCGCTCTCGCCCGATGGCGAACGCGCGGTGGACGCCTCCGACCTCGCCTCGAGCGGGCTGGGCTCCAAGCTGATCGAATCCTTCGCCTCGCAGCTCGGCGCCACGCTCGAGGTCGATCACCACGAGGACCGGTACGAGCTTCACGTGACCTTCACGCCGATGGAAGTCCCCGACCCCGACCAGGCCGCGTTCGACGAAGACCGCTACTTCAGCCAGTCGCGCGCCGCGCAATAGGTGCCCGGCGCCGGAACCAACGCGGCATGCCTCGCGTTCGGTGGGTGATGAATCCCAACAGGAGATCACCCATGACACGCTACATCCTCACCGCCCTCTCGCTTACCGCGTTCCTCGGGCTCAGCGCCTGCGAAACCGTCGAAGGCGCCGGCCGCGACATCGAGAAAGCGGGCCAGAACATCGAAGACGCCGCCGAAGACGCAAGCTGAGGCGACCTACCGGCGCGGCACGTCCCGCGTGACCGCGCCGATCGCGTCCGCCACCACCGACAGCGCCCGCTCCAGGTCGTCCTCCGCGATGACGAGCGGCGGCGACAGCGTCAGCGTGCTGCCCGCGCTGATCTTGAAGCTCACCCCGCCCTCCAGCGACCCGTAATACACCTGTTCGGCGAGTTCGGGCGCCGGCGCGCGCGTGTCGCGATCCGCGACCATCTCGACCCCGAACATCACGCCCCGCCCGCGAATGTCGCCCACATGCGGGTTGTCCTCCAGCCGCTCGCGCAGGAAATCCTGCGCCCGGCTTCCCAGCCGCGCCGACCGCTCGACCAGCCCCTCGTCCTCGATGATCTCCAGCGTGGTGAGCGCCGCGCGCGCGGTCACGGGGTTCTTCTCGTGGGTGTAGTGCCCGATGGCGTATTCCCCGCACACGTCCAGATCACGCCGCGCCACGACCGCCGCGATGGGCAGGATCCCGCCCCCCAGCGCCTTTCCCAGCGTCACGATGTCCGGCACGATCCCGTCATGCTCGAACGCGAACATCTCGCCGGTCTTGCCCAGCCCGGTCGGGATCTCGTCCATGATGAGAAGCGCGCCATGTCGATGGCAGGCGTCGCGCACCGCGCGCCAGTAGCCCGGCGGTGGCACCACCGGCACCGCGCGCATCGGCTCGGCGATCACCGCCGCCACATCGCCCTCGCGCTCCAGCACGAACTCCACCATCTTCGCGCAGGCCAGCCCGCAGCTTTCCGGCCCCGGATGCCCGTAGGCGCAGTGATAGCAGTTGAACGGCGCCACGTGCTCCGCCCCCGGCAGGAGCGGCCCGGCGATATGGCTGCGAAAGGTGGCCTCGCCCCCCACGCTCGACGCGCCGAAGCCCGCGCCGTGAAACGCATCCCAGAAGCTCAGCGTCTTGAACCGCCCCGTCGCCGCCCGCGCGATGCGAAGCGCGACCTCGTTCGCG
This sequence comes from Roseovarius sp. SCSIO 43702, assembly GCF_019599045.1. Taxonomy (NCBI): domain Bacteria; kingdom Pseudomonadati; phylum Pseudomonadota; class Alphaproteobacteria; order Rhodobacterales; family Roseobacteraceae; genus Roseovarius; species Roseovarius sp. SCSIO 43702. The sequence goes on along the minus strand of NZ_CP080623.1, from coordinate 1,093,563 downwards.
TCCGACCCGCCCGTGGTGAAAAGCACCTTGCCCAGGTCCCCCGGCGCGATCTCCCCCAGCTTCTCGGCCAGCGCCACCGCCACCTCGTTGGTGAACCGCCGCGGCGAGAAGGGCAGGTCGTCAAGCTGGTCCCGGATCGCCTGCTTGAGCCGCGGATGCCCATAGCCGATGTGGTGCACCGAATTGCCGTGGAAATCCATGTAGCGGCGCCCGGCATGATCCTCGATCCAGATGCCCTCGGCCTTCGCGATGGTGCTCACGCAGGGGCTCGACAGGCTCTGGTGCAGGAACGCCGCCGCGTCCCGCTCGAGCAGCGCCTCGCCCGGCTCATCCGTCCGCGCCGCCCGCCACTTGGCCCGCGCGGCGCTCGTGTTCGCTTCCCCCTCGGTGTGCCGCACGCGCCCCGCCCCCTTCATCTTGCCCAAAATACTCCCGCCGGAGGCGGAATCTCTCACCCCGGCCAGGGAAGCGAATAGGTCTTCACGTTGGTGAAGAACTTCATCGCCTCGATGACACCTTCCTTCACGCCGTTGCCGCTGTCCTTGATACCGCCGAAGGGCGACATCTCGATGCGGTATCCGGGTTGCTCCCAGATGTTGCAGGTGCCCACGTCCAGCCCGTTGATATAGGCGATCGCCCGGTTGAGGTCATTGGTGCAAACTCCCGAACTCAAACCGAATTCCGTCCCGTTCGAGATGCGCATCACCTCGGCGTCGTCATCGGGCACGCGCACGATGGGGATGATCGGGCCGAAGGTCTCCTCCATCACCAGCTCGCTGTCATGGGGCACGTGATCAACCACGATCGGCGGCAGAAGCGCGCCCTTGCGACCGGGATCGTAAAGCACCTTCGCGCCCTGTTTCTCGGCCATGTAGACCCGCTTCTCGAACAGCTCGGCCGCCTCGGCGTGGATCACGCATCCCAGCTCGGTCTCGGGATCCTGCGGATCGCCGAAGCGGATCGCCTTGGCGTGCTCCAGGACCTTCGGGACGAAGGCATCCGCGACGCTCTCCTGCACGAGGATGCGCTTGATCGCGGTGCACCGCTGCCCCGAATTGCCCGTGGCCCCCGCCACCGCGATGGCCGCCGCGCGTTCGAGATCCGCCTCGCCCAGGTCGTTGCAGACGATCAGCGGATCGTTCCCGCCCAGTTCCAGCGCCTGGCGCTTGTAGACGGCCTTGGCGGCGATCATCTTGCCCACCGGAACGCCGCCGGTGAAGGTGATGACGTCGATATGGTCGTTGGTGATCATCTCGTCACCGATATCGCCGGGCCAGCCCGTGACCACCTGGAACATCTCGGGCGGAAGCCCCGCCTCGTAGAGGATATCCGCAAGCGCGATACAGGTGAGCGGCGTGAGTTCCGTGGGCTTGCAGACCATGCAATTGTTGGTGGCGATCGACGGCGCGATCTTGTGGCTTACCATGTTGAGCGGATGGTTGAAGGGCGTGATCGCGCTGATCGCGCGCACCGGCTCGCGCATCGTGTAGATCTTGCGCGCCTTGCCGTTATGGGTGAGGTCGCAGGAGAATATCTCGCCGTCATCCTTCAACGCCTGCGCGGCTGCGAAGTCATAGACATCCTGCGCACGCTTCGTCTCGTAGATCGCGTGCTGGTGACAGATACCCAGCTCCAGCGTCAGCCACTTGGCCAGCTCGTCGCGCCGCTCCCCGATGAGTTCGCCCGCGCGGCGCAGGATCGTCGCCCGCTCGTATCGCGTGAGCTTCGGCGTGTAACCGGCCGCGATCTCGAAGGCTTTCCGCGCATGGCTTGCATCGCCCGCGGGGACCGTGCCCACCACCTCGTCGGTGTAGGGATAACGCACCTCGATCACGGCCTCGGTATGCACCACCTCGCCCCCGATGCGCATGCCCTCGCGGCGGATCTCGGTGCCGGTCATCTTGTTCATCTCACCTCCCCGGCGGATCGACCCGCCCCTTGCATCCAATCGCCCCGGCCTCGGTCCGGGGATTTCCCCGACCCTGATCCGGGAGCCTGCCCCGGACGTGATCCGGGAGCCTGCCCCGGGCTTGATCCGGGGCCTCGCGATCCGCTCACGCGTCCGCCGCCTCCTTCGCCGCCGCTGTCGTGGCAAAGAAGAACGCGTCGAAATTGCGCAGCTCGGGCGCATCGGGCAGGTCGATCCGGCGGTTCACGATGAACGGCACCTCCTGCTCGGTCAGCCCCCCGTGCGACCTCAGCGGTTCCTTCAAGGCGGCCAGGTCGTGCCGGTCCTCGCTCGTCCCGATGCAGACATTCTCGCCCGAGATCATCACGATATCCCCGATCCGGTCCCCCGGCAGGTCGAATCTCGACATCGCGGTCTCCTTGTCCACAACGAGGATCAACTCCTCGCGCGCCCGCAGCTTCTCGATGATCTCCTCCCGGTCGGCCCCCTCCGGCAGGTAGGCCGTCGCGAAGGATCCCAGCGCACCGTGATGGACCACGTAAGGGTCGGTGATCGGCAGGATCACCCGCGCCTTGCCCGCGCCCAGCCACTCGTCCATCAACTCCTGCACGTAGATCACGTTGGGGCTTCCATCCGCGTGATGCTTGGGCTTCATCCCGTGATCCGCGGTCACGACGATCGCCGCCCCCATCTCGTCAAGCTGCGCGAGGTAGCGGTCGAACATCTCGTAGAACGCCTTCGCCTGCGGCTCTTCCGGCGCGAACTTGTGCTGGATGTAGTCGGTCGTGGTCAGGTACATCACGTCCGGCTTCCACTCGCGCAAAAGCTTGACGCCCGCGGCGAAGACGAATTCCGACAGTTCGGCGGAATAGACTTCCGGCTGCGCCATGCCAAGCCATTCGCTCGCCTTCTCCTGCCCGTGCTCGGCCTGCGTCGTGCTGTCGGCCTTCTCGGCCGAGAAACACTTCGCCCGCCCGTCATCGAAGCGAAGCCCCGCCCCCAGAAGCGCGCGCAGCTTGTCCTTCGCGGTCACCACGGCCACCTTCGCGCCCGCGTCGTAGAACTGCTTGAAGATCGTCGGCGCCCGCAGGAACCGCACGTCGTTCATCATCACCTCCTCGCCCGTCTCGGGGTCGATCAGGTAATTGCCGCAGATCCCGTGAACGCTGGGCGGCCGCCCCGTCGCGATGCTGAGGTTGTTGGGATTGGTGAAGGACGGGATCACCGAATGCGCCATGCGGTCGGTCCCCTCCTCGCGCATCCGTTTCAGGGTCGGCATCAGCCCGTCCGCGATCGCCGCGTCCAGGTAGGCAGGCTCGCAGCCGTCAAGGCAGATGGCGATGGCCGTGACCCTGGGCTCGGGATAGATCCGCTCGTTCGCCTCGACGGGCGCGTCGATAGTCATGCTTTCATTCTCCTTTTCACGCGGCCAGCTTGGCGCGTTCTTCCAATGCGGCTTGCGGCGGCGCGGCGTTTGCGACGCCCATCTCCGACAATGCGTCCCGCGCCGCGCGCACCACGTTGCGCATCACGTGCTCGTCCATCTGCCCGATGCAGCCCACGCGGAAACTGTCCACGACCGTAAGCTTGCCGGGATAGATGATGAACCCCTTCTCCTTCATCAGGTCGTAGAAGCGGGCAAACTCGAACGCCGGATCGGCCGGGCAGAAGAAGGTGACGATGATCGGGCTCAGCCACCGCTCGGCCAAGAGCGTCTCGAAGCCGAGGCCGCGCATCCCCTCGACCATCACGTCGCGATTGCGCGTGTAGCGCGCGCCGCGTCCCGCGACGCCGCCCTCCGCCTCGTGCAGCCGCAGCGCCTCGAGAAAGGCCGCCACCACATGCGTGGGCGGGGTGAAGCGCCATTGCCCGGTCTTTTCCATATGCGCCCATTGCGCATGCACGTCGAGGCTCAGCGAATGGCTCACCCCCTTCGCCGCCTCGAGCGCGTCGGTCCTGGCCAGCGCGAAGCCGAAGCCGGGCACACCCTCGATGCACTTGTTGGCACTGCTCACCATCGCCTCGAACTCGATCTCGGCAGGACAGAGATCGAGCGCCCCGAAGGCCGACATGCTGTCGATGAGAAGCTTGCGGCCCGCCGCCTGCGTGGCCTCCGCGATCTCGGCCACCGGGTTCAGGATGCCCGACGAGGTCTCGCAATGGATGGCCAGAACATGCGTGATGGCCGGATCCTCGGCGAGGATCCGCGCCACCTCGTCACCTCGCGGCGGCAGGTAATCGCCCTTGTCCAGAAGGTGAAATGCGCGGCCCAGGTATTCCATCGTCTGCGCCGCGCGCAACCCGTAGGCGCCGTTCGCCAGCACCAGCACCTTGCCGTCGCGCGGCACGAAAGAGCCCAGCATCGCCTCGACGCAATAGGATCCCGACCCCTGCACCGGCACGCAGTCATAGGCCTCCGACCCCTCGCCCAGCATCGCGACGAGCCGGTCGCGCATCTCGCGGGTCATGGCACGGAAATCGCCGTCCCAACTCCCCCAGTCGCGCAGCATCGCCGCCTTGGTGGAACGGGCCGTGGTCAGCGGCCCCGGCGTCAGAAGATAGGGCTCACCCAGTTCGGGCGCGGCGATCCTGGTCATGGCGGCTCCTTTCCGCAAATCTGATCCCCTGAGTGACCCATTGCCGCTCATAAGTGAAATATCTAATTCTGATAAGATTATCGGCACAACCTATGCTACCCCCGCCGATCATGGGAAAACGCGCAAGGCTCTCCTCACCGTCCGCGCGCATCTTCCAGCACCATCTCGGCCGCCATCTCGCCCACCATGATCGCGGGGGCATTGGTGTTGCCCGAGGGGATCACCGGGAAGATCGACGCATCCGCCACGCGCAGCCCATCGAGCCCGTGCACCCGCAGGCGCGGGTCGACCACGGCGGCATCGGCATCGCGCCCCATCCGGCAGGTGCCGCAGGGATGAAACACGGTCCACGCCGTCCGCCGCGCATAGTCGAGCAGCGCGGCGTCGCCCTCCACGCCCGCGCCCGGCGCGATCTCTTCCTCGATGATCCCCGCCATCGCCGGCTGCGCCGCGATCCGCCGCACCAGTTGCAGCCCGGCCACCATCATCTCGCGATCCTCGGCGGTGGCGAGGTAATCGGGATGGATCGCGGGCGGCGTCATCGGATCCGGTGACGTGATGCCCAGGTGCCCCTCGCTCGTCGGGCGGCAGGGGTTCATCCCCATGAGAAACCCCGGAAACGGATCGGGTGACATGAGCGGACGCTTGCCCGCGGGCGCGCGCGTGTAGCTCACCGGCGAGAAATAGAGCTGCAGATCGGGTCGCCCCGCGCCCGGCCGCAGCCGCACGAACCCGCCCCCCTGGTTCACGCTGAGACCAAGCGGCCCGCCCCGGGTCAGCCCGTAGCGCAGCCCGGCGCGCAGCTTGCCCCACCACGGGCCGAGTTCCTGGTTGAGCGTGGGCGGCGTGCAGCGGAAAAGCAGGTCGGCGCCAAGATGATCCTGGAGATGCCGGCCCACGCGTGGGGCGTCCTGCACCACGTCGAGGCCGAGCGCCTGCAACGCGGCCCCCGCCCCCACGCCCGACAGTTGCAGGATCGCGGGGCTCATCACCGCGCCCGCCGACAGGATAACCTCGCCCCGCGCCCGCGCGATCCGCTCCCGCCCGCCGCGCCTGTAGGCCACGCCGACCGCACGGCGCCCCTCGAAGATCACCCGCGTCACATGCGCATGGGTCTCGAGCCGGAGGTTCGCGCGACGCAGCGCGGGCCGCAGGTAGGCCGCGGCGGTCGAGGCCCGCACCCCCCGCCGCGTCGAGATCTGGTAGATCGACGCCCCCGTCATCTCGGCGCCGTTGTAATCGGGATTGAACGGGATCCCGGCCTCTTGCGCCGCTTTCAGGTAGGTGTGGCACAGCGGATGCATCCGGTCCTCGATCCGCTCGACCGTGAGCTTGCCCCCCTGCCCCCTGATCTGGTCGGGGTCCCCCTGCCAGTCCTCGATACGGCGATAGGTCTTCGCCACCTCGGGCCACCCCCAGCCCGGCGCATCCGCCATCTCGGCCCAGTCGTCGAAATCCTCCGGGTGTCCCCGCGCCCAGACCATCGCGTTGATCGCGCTCGAGCCGCCGATCACCTTGCCACGCGGCCAGTAGCTCCTGCGCCCGCCAAGCCCCTCGACGGGCTCGGTCGTGAACTTCCAGTTGAGCCGCGGATGGTAATAGGCCTTGCCGTAGCCGATGGGCATCCGCACCCAGGGGTGCAGGTCGCGCCCCCCCGCCTCGAGCACCAGGACCCGGTGCCGCCCATCGGCGCTGAGCCGGTCTGCCAGCACCGCGCCGGCCGATCCCGCGCCGATGACGATGAAATCGAACTCGCGGGTGTCCCCGATCATCTCTCGCCCGCCCCCGTCGCAGCTTCGCGGCCCGTCCGCTCTATCCCGCCGCCCCGTCTCGATCAAGCGGCTGGCGCGGGTTGCGCGCGCAGCATTCACAACTTCCCCGAATCACCCTCCACCGACGCGATACCGACGTGGATACCGACACGGATACCGACGTGGGGTTCGGCCCGTTAACTTTTGGCGAATTCCGCTCACGGCGCGGAGATGACCGCGATCGCGGCGTCGTGAGTGGCGTCGGCGCAACTGCCCGAGAGTCTTGGTCGGCCGGATTTTTTCCAATGAAAACAAGGAAAAATGTGACAAAAACGCGACATGCACAAAAGGTTTGACTGCCATGCGAATGGCGCATGCATTTTCTGCCCGATTTTAATTGCGTATTAGGATTTATCGACTATGTGGGGGTCAGAGGCGCCCGACCGCCTCGCTCGACCCGTAGCTCCAGAATGCAGGAGGCACACATGACGCGCGACGAACTGAACCGCGAACTTCGCATGCACAGTGCCACCTGGCCGGCCGTCCTGGTGGTTTATGCCACCATGGTCGGGGCACTGGTCTTCTCGGCAATGGCCATCGTCTGACGATACAAGCCATTGATTTGAAGGGATAAATCCTTTCAGCACAATCCGCCGCGGAGCGATGCCCAGGGCAAGCCCCTGCGCGTCGCTTTTTTATCCACACCCCAAGGGGCACCCGCTTTGAGGGAGATCGCCATGACACGCGATGAACTGAACCGAGAACTGCGTATGCACAGCGCCACGTGGCAAGCTGTCGTGATTGTGTATGGGGCCATCGTGGCCACACTTGTCCTGTCGGCGATGGCCATCACCTGACCGGACAACACGTTGAGTTGAAAAGGAAAAGGGCGCCCGCTGCGGCGCCCTTTTCTCGTTTTTCCCGGGCCTCAATGGACCTTGTCGTCCTCCGGATCGATATCGGCCATGGCCGCGTCGCCCACGTTCTCGATACCGCCCCGCTCCTCGAGCAGGGTGGTGAGCCAGTTGGGGTCCATCTCCGGCACCGAACTCAGCAGCAGGTCGGTATAGGGATGGTGCGGCGGCGTGAACATCTCGTCCTTCGGGCCCTGTTCGATCACCTTCCCGTTCTGCATGACCACCACTTCATCCGCGATCGCCCGCACGGTGGCGAGGTCGTGGGTGATGAACATGTAGGCGAGGTTCAGCTCGTTCTGAAGCCGGTCCAGAAGCCGCAGGATCCCCTCCGCGACAAGCTGGTCGAGCGCCGACGTCACCTCGTCGCAGACGATGAAGGTGGGCTCGGCGGCCAGCGCCCGCGCGATCCCGATGCGCTGCTTCTGCCCCCCCGAAAGCTCGGGCGGATAGCGGTTGTAGTATTGCGACGGATCAAGCTCGATCAGGTCGAGAAGTTCATCCACCCGGTTCTTGAGCGCGGCCCCCTTGAGCCCCGAGTAGAACGCCGCCGGCCTGCCGATGATCTCGCTGATTTTCACCTTCGGATTCAACGCGGTATCGGCCATCTGGTAGATCATCTGGCACTGCCTGAGCTGTTCGCGCGTGCGCTGCTTGTAGCTTGGCGGGAAGGGCTCCCCCTTGCAGAGAACCTGCCCGTTCGACGGTGGCAGGAGGCCCGTGATGACGCGCGCCGTCGTCGATTTGCCCGAGCCGGATTCACCCACCACGGCCACGGTCATGCCCTCGTGGATGTCGAAGGAGACATCGTCGAGAACCTTCTCGCCGCCGGTATAGGACGCATCGACATTCTGCACCGAGATGAGCGGCGTCGCCCCCTCCTTGCGGTGGCGCTGCGGGCTCTTGAAGCTGCGCACGGCCCAGAGCGACTTGGTGTAGTCCTCCTTTGGGTTGCTCAGCATCTGCTCGGTCGGCGCCTGCTCGACCTCTTCACCTTTCAGCAAGACCTTGATGGTATCAGCCATCTGCGCCACGACGGCCAGGTCGTGCGTGATGTAAAGCGCGGCGGTGTTGAACTCGTCGACGATGTCGCGGATCGCGGCCAGGACCTCGATCTGCGTCGTCACGTCGAGCGCGGTGGTCGGCTCGTCGAAGATGATCAGGTCGGGTCGACAGGACATCGCCATCGCCGTCATCGCGCGCTGCAACTGCCCGCCCGACACCTGGTGCGGATAGCGGAAGCCGATCTCCTCGGGATTGGGCAGGCGCAGCTTGCGGTAAAGCTCGATCGCGTCCTCCTGCGCCTCCAACCGCTTCTTGATGCGGTATTGCAGGGGCGCCTCCGTGTGCTGGTCGATGATCTTGTGCGCGGGGTTGAACGACGCGGCCGCCGATTGCGCCACGTAGGCGATGCGCGATCCGCGCAGCCCCCGCTTGTCGGCCTCCGACGCGTTGGTCAGCTCCATGCCGTCGAACTCGATCTTCGAGCCCTCGACGATCCGCGTGCCGTCACGGGCATAACCCATGGCCGCCGCGCCGATGGTCGACTTGCCCGCGCCGGATTCGCCGATCAGGCCCATCACCTCGCCCCGGTGGAGCGTGAGGTCGACACCCTTGATGATGTCGACCCAGGTCTCGTCCGAATACCCTTGGATGCGCAGGTCTTCGATCTTCAGAAGAACGCTCTTGTCCTTGCTCATATCAATTCTCCTTCAGGCCGGAGGACCGGAAAAGCATCCAGTCGACGACGAAGTTCACCGCCACCGTCAACAGCGCGATCGCGGCTGCCGGGATAAGCGGCGTGATTTCCCCGAAGGAGATCAGCGTGGCATTCTCCTTCACCATCGACCCCCAATCCGCGGTCGGCGGCTGGATGCCGAGGCCGAGGAACGACAGGCCCGAGATCAGCAGGAAGACGAAGCAGAACTCCAGGCCGAACTCCGCCACCAGCGGCGCGGTCGAGTTGGGCAGGATCTCGCGCCGGATGAGGTACCAGCGGCGCTCGCCCCGCAGGCGCGCGGCCTCGATGTAATCCATCACGACCACGTTGCCCGCCACCGCCCTGGTCAATCGGTAGACCCTCGGCGAGTAGATCACCGACACCACGAGGATGAGGATGATCTCGGACGAGTTGAAGACGGTCGCAAGCCCCAGCGCGAAGACCAGGATGACGCCCCCCGAGATCAGGCTCGTGATGATCCAGCCCAGGAACGTCTCGGCCACCGTGGCCAGCACCAGCAGTCCCACGAGGAAGCCGAAGAAGCACATCAGCGCGACGCCGAGGAAGTAATCCGCCTGCCCCACGTTGCCGCTGAACATCCGAAGCCAGGCCGGGTTCGTGGCGAGCGAGCCGAAGATCGACACCATCAGAAGACCGAAGATGAGCGACGGGATCGACATGATCACATCCGCCGTCCGGCCCATCGCCTGGTCGAACCATCCGCCCCTGACCGCCGCAAGAAGCCCCGCGAGCGCGCCCAGGATGAAGGCCAGCGTCGTCCCCACGAGCGCGAGCGAGACGGTGTTCCGCGCGCCGTAGATGACACGGCTGAACATGTCCCGCCCAAGCTGGTCGGCGCCCAGAAGCATGTTTTCATCCGCCGGCGCGAAGGCCGAGGAAATCACTTCCGCCTCGCCATAGGGCGCGATCGCCGGGGCGAAGATCGCCGCCACCGCGTAGATGAAGATGATGAACATCCCGAACCCCGCGGTCAGCGGCGCGGTCCGCAACTCCTTGGCCAGTTCGTTGCTGAACACGCCCACCACGTTGATGAGAAACTCGCGGAAGCCGTAGGAGAGCATTGCCGCGAAGGCCAGAAGCACCGCCGCGACCGCGATGGTCCGAAGACCTCCCACGCCGCCCACGATGCCCAGCACGATGGAAACCAGCGTGAGCCCGAAGAGCAGCATGAAGGGGCCGCGCCTGTTGTAGAATGCCGCGAGGCATGATCCGCCGAGGATCACCGCGAAGTAGAAGATGACGAATGCCGTTTCCGAGATACCGAAAATCGTCGCCTGTTCCGTTCCGTCCATGTCTCAGCCCTCCTTATTTCGGGTGCCGCAGGCGCGGGTTCGTGAGAATAGAGCCCACGTCAGCCGCGAGGTTGAGCAGGATGAAGGTCGCCGCGAAGATGAGGCATACGGCCTGCACGATCGGGAAGTCGCGTTTGCTCACCGCATCGACAAGCGCCTGACCGATACCGGGGTAGACGAAGACCACCTCGACGAGGACCACGCCGGTGATGAGATAGGCGAGGTTGAGCGCGATCACGTTGATGATGGGCGCCCAGGCGTTCGGCAGCGCGTGCCGCACGATCACCTTCCAGGGCGGCACGCCCTTGAGCTTCGCCATCTCGATATAGGGCGAGGCGAGGAGGTTGATGATCGCCGCCCGCGTCATCCGCATCATGTGCGCCACGACCACGAGAACGAGCGTCAGCGCCGGAAGGAAGGTTCGCTCCAGAAGCTCGAAGAACCCCATCCCCTCGCGCACGCTCGAGATCGCGGGGAACATGCCCCACTGGACGGCGAAGTAGAGGATCAGGATATAGCCGAGGAAGAACTCCGGCGACGAGATGAAGCTCAGCGTCACCACGTTCGCCACCCGGTCGAAGATCGTGTTGCGCAGAAGCGCCACGATGATGCCGAGGATGATGGCCACCGGCACCGCGATCACCGCCGCATAGGCAGCCAGGAAAAGCGTTTTCGTGAAACGGTCGCCGATGATGGCGGCCACGGAGTTTCCGGTCACGACCGAGGTTCCGAAATCGAAGGTCAGAGCGCCGACAAGCCACTCGAAGTACCGCACGATCGCGGGTTGATCGAGGCCCATCTCCTTGCGCAGCGCCGCGAGGTTCTCGGGCGTCGCGCCCTGCCCCAGAACGGCTTGTGCGATGTCACCCGGCAGTGCTTCGACCATGAAAAAGATGATGACCGAAATCACGAACAAGATGAAAAGACCAAGACCGAGTCGTTTTGCAACGAGGCTCAGTATGTCTCCCATGTGTCCCTCCTGTTATCGTTTTTGTTTGTCCCAACTTAGGGATATGCCACGAGGCGTCAACGAATTGTCCCGCCGCGCCCTGCACGGCGCCTGATTTCTTCGTGTCGAACGGGAGTGGGTCGAGCGCGCCCGCCGCGTCGGGAAGCGGGCGCAGGCGCTCGATAAGGTGCACCCGGCGCCGCGTGACGCCGGGTGTCGTTCGGGATCAGCTTTCGAACCACCAGCGGCTCGCATAGCGGTAGCCATCCATCTGCCACGAGGGGGCCAGGGCGCCGGTATGCTTCACGTTCGACCGACGGCCGTAGATGAAGTTCGGGAAATACGGGATGACCGTGCCCCCGTCGTTGCGCGCCAGAAGCGCCATGTCGTGATAGATCTGCTTGCGCTTCTCCTGGTCGAGCTCCGCCTTGCCCTGCTGGAGCAGCTTGTTGAACTCGTCATTGACCCAATGCGACTCGTTCCAGTCCGCGCCCTCCTTGTAGGCGAGGCTGTACATCACGTCGGGCGTCGGGCGTGCGCCCCACGTCACCATGCACCACGGCTTCTCGAGCCAGACATCCGACCAGTAGCCGTCATTGGGCTCGCGCACGACGTTGATCGTGATGCCCGCTTCCTTGGCGTGCTCGGCATAGAGCACGGCCGCGTCCACGGCGCCGGTGGTGATCGAGTCGGCGGTCGAGAAATTGACCGTGAGCCCTTCCATGCCCGCCTTCTTGAGCAGGGATTTCGCCTGCTCGGGGTCGTATTCGCGCTGCTCGATCCCTTCCGGGAAATAGGGCATCGCCGGCGAGTGGTGGAAGTCGTTGCCGACCGTCGCCGCGCCGAAGGTGATCTTCTCGATCAGTTCCTCGCGGTTGATCGCGAGCTTCAGCGCGTTGCGCACGTCCACGTTGTCGAAGGGCGCGACATCGCAATGCATCGGCATGGTGATGGCCTGGGCCGAGGCCACGTTGTCGATCTCGACCTGCGGATTGCGCGACAGAAGCGCCAGCGTCTTGTTGTCGAGAAGGCTGGCCGTATCGACGTCGCCGGTGACAAGCGCGGTCTGGCGTGCGTTCGGGTCGTTGATGACAAGGACTTGCACCTCGTCGAACCACGCGCCCTCGCCGTGCCAGTCCTCGTGCCGGACGAAGCGTCCGCCGACCCCGAATTCGAGCTCGACCATCTTGTAAGGGCCGCAACCGATGCCGGACTGCCAGTTGATCGAGCCATCCTCGTTCGCCGGCAGGATGGCGAGGTGGTAGTCGGTCATGAGCCACGGCAGATCGGCATTCCCGCCCGAAAGCGTGATCGTGACCGAGTTGTCGCCATTGTCCTTGATCTCCTCCACATCCGTCAAGAGCGACTTCGCCGCCGAGGTCGTGTTGTCGCCCCGGTGATGGTTCAGCGACGCGACCACATCCGCACCCGTCACCTTGTTGCCATCGTGGAACGTGGCGTTCTCGTTGATCACGAAGGTCCACTCGGCCGCGTCCGGCGTGGCCGACCATTCCTTCGCCACGTCGGGGCCAAGCGACCCGTCGGGATTGATCATGGTGAGATAGGCGCGCACCGTGTGGCCATAGCCGATCTCGAAGTTCGACTGGTATTGACCGGGATCGTGCTGATCCGAGGTGTTCCCGTCATGCTGGGCCACGCGCAGCGTCCCGCCCTTCTGCGGCGCGGCCTTGGCCGAACTGGTCCACAGCCCGGTCGCGGCCGACGCGGTCAGGCCCGCGGCCATCGAATAATGCATGAAGGACCGTCGCGAGATCCGGCCCATACGGGCTTCGGCCGCCAGACGGTCCATCATGTAGTCCTTTTCCGAATTACTCATCTCATCTCCCTGAGTTCTTGTTTTTTTGTGTAGTGCGTCGTCCGTTTCACCCTGAGAGGTGGAATGGAGGGTCCAGAGTTTCGTCTAAACGGGGTTTCTGGCGGCCTGAAAACGACATGCGGCAAGCAAAACACGAAGTTCCGCGTGTTTCCAGCCTTTTGTGCGGCGGATGGAGCGAATGTGAAGCCGGTCAGTCTGCCTGAATCGTCTCGTCAGGCCCCCGTCACGACCGCGAAGGGCCCGGCGCACGACCGCGCCGGACCCCTCGTTGCGTCGCGGACTCTGCCTTAGCTCGCGAACCACCAACGGCTCGGCGCGCGGGCGCCGTCAAGCTCCCAGCTTGCCGCGAGATTATCGCCCCGCATCACGTTGTCGCGGCGCGCATAGACGAAGTTGTTGAAGAACGGCAGGAGCAGCCCGCCGTCGTCGCGCAGGATCTGCGCCATCTCGGTATACATCTCCTTGCGCAGCTCGTTGTCGAGCTCGCTCTTCGCCTGAAGCAGAAGTTCGTTGAACCTCTCGTTCTGCCACTTCGTCTCGTTCCACGCCGCGTCGGCCTTGTAGGCCAGCGTGTACATGACGTCCGGCGTGGGCCGCGCGCCCCAGGAAACGAGGCAGAAGGGTTTCTTGAGCCAGACATCCGAGTAGTAGCCGTCGCTCGGCTCGCGGACGACCTCGACGTTGATGCCGGCCTTCTTGGCCTGCGCGGCATAGAGAACGGCCATGTCCACCGCCCCCGAGAACACCGAATCCGCCGTGCTGATGGACACGTTGAGCCCCTCGGCACCCGCCTCCTTCAGAAGCGACCTGGCCTTGTCGGGATCGTATTCGCGCTGCTCGATCCCTTCGGGCCAATACGGCATCGCGGGAGAGTGGTGGAAATCGTTGCCCTTGGTCGCCTCACCGAAGGCGATCTTCTCGATCACCTCGTCGCGGTCCATCGCGAGCTTGAGCGCGTTGCGCACCTTGACGTCGTCGAACGGCGCCGTGTCGCAATGCATCGGCATGGTGATCGCCGCGGCCGAGGGCACACTCTCGATCACGATGCTCGGGTCACGCTCCAGAAGCGATTTCGTCTTGAGATCGACAAGCGACACGGCGTCCACGTCGCCCGTGACGAGGGCAGACTGTCGCGCGTTCGAGTCGTTCAGGACGAGCATGACCAGATCGTCGAAATACGCCCCGTCAAGGTGCCACCCGTCATGCCGGCTCAATTGCCACTGCACGCCGAACTCGCCGCCGTCGATCTTGTAGGGGCCGGAGCCATCGCCGGATTTCCACTCGATACCGCCCTCGCCATCGGCCGGACAGATCGCGAAGTGATAATCCGTCATGAGCCAGGGAAGATCGGCATTCCCGCTGTCCAGCGTCACGATGACCGTGTGATCGCCATCCGTCGTGATGTCGCTCACCGAGGCCAGAAGCGCCTTGGCGGCCGAGCTGCTGTCCTCGCCCCGGTGATGGTTCAGCGATGCCTTCACATCCTCCGAGGTGACGGGCTTGCCGCTGTGGAAGGACGCATTCTCGTTGAGCTTGAAGGTCCACTCGGACGCGTCGTCATTCGCGCTCCATTCCGTCGCGAGGTCCGGGCCGAGCGAGCCGTCGGGATTGATCATCGTCAGGTAGCTTCGATACTGGTGCGCGAGATAGATCATCTGGCGCGTCACGTAGGTGCCCGGATCATGCGTGTCCGAAGTGTTCCCGTCATGGATGCCGAAACGGAACGTCCCGCCCTTCTGCGGCGCGGCATTCGCCTTGGTGGTCCAGAGACCTGTCGCGGCGGAAGCCGACATGCCGGTCGCCATGGCGTAGTGCATGAAGGACCGGCGCGAGATGCTGCCCGCTCGGGCGGCGTGCGCCAGCTTGTCGATAAGGATCTTGTCCGATGGATTCGTCATGATGCCTCCTGTCGTAAGGTGCTGAAGAAAAATCTGATTTTCGAGGCGGACATGCATGCGGTGTCCGCGTGCTCACGCATGAGCTTGGGAAACGACCTAGCGCGATCCCCTTGTGCGCCAAGTGAAACATGAAATCCGGCCGAGCGCCACCCGGCCCTGCGCCGTTTCTTCCGGCACCCTTTCAGTCGCCGCGCCGGCTCCGCTGCTTGACGAACCAGTCGAGGCGCCGCTTCAATTCGCGCTCGAAACCGCGCTCGACCGGCTCGTAAGCGACAAGCCGTTTCATGCCTTCGGGGAAATAGTTCTGCCCTGAAAAGCCGTCCTCGGCATCGTGGTCGTAGGCATAGCCCGCGCCGTAGCCCTCGTCCTTCATGAGCTTCGTCGGCGCGTTGCGGATATGCTTGGGCGGCGGCAGGCTTCCGGTCCTGTCGGCCTCGCGCATGGCGGCCTTGTAGGCCACGTAGGCCGCGTTCGATTTCGGCGCCAGCGCGATGTAGATCACCGCCTGCGCCAGCGCCAGCTCTCCCTCGGGGCTGCCCAGCCGCTCGTAGGTCTGCCACGCCTGCAGGCAGTGCGCCTGCGCCTGGGGATCGGCCAGGCCGATATCCTCGACCGCCATCCGGGTGATCCGCCGCGCGAGATAGCGGGGGTCCTCGCCCCCCTTCAGCATCCGCGCCAGCCAGTAGAGCGCGGCGTCGGGATCGGAGCCGCGCACCGACTTGTGCAGCGCGGATATGAGGTTGAAATGTTCGTCGCCGGCCTTGTCGTAGACCGCCGCACGCCTCATCAGCCGCTTGGCCAGGGCGGCGGGATCGACCTTGCCCTCGACCTCCCAGCGCGAGATCTGTTCGACCAGATTCAGAAGCGCGCGCCCATCCCCGTCCGCCATCTCCAGAAGCGTCTCACGCGCCTCCCCGGTCAGCGGCAGTGTCTTGCCGAGGGCCTTCTCGGCCCGCTGCACGAGGCGTTCGAGATCTGCGGGCGAAAGACGCTCCAGCACCAGCACCTGCGACCGGCTCAGAAGCGCGGCGTTCAGCTCGAAGCTCGGGTTCTCGGTCGTCGCCCCGACAAGAAGGATCGTCCCGTCCTCCATATGGGGCAGGAATCCGTCCTGCTGCGCCTTGTTGAAGCGATGGATCTCGTCGACGAACAGAAGCGTGCCGCGCCCCGTGCGGCGGCGCAGCTTGGCCTCCTCGAAGACCTTGCGAAGTTCGGGCACGCCGGTGAAGATCGCGCTGATCTGAACGAAATGCAGGTCGGTTTCGTCCGCCAGAAGCCGCGCGATGGTGGTCTTGCCCACCCCCGGCGGCCCCCAGAAGATGAGCGAGCCAAGGCTTTTCTGCGCCAGCATGACACCCAGCGGCGCATCCGGCCCGAGGACGTGCTCCTGCCCGATCACCTCGCCAAGGCTCCGGGGTCTGAGAAGATCGGCAAGGGGGCGCGGTGCTCCGTCCTCGCCGTCGCCTCCCTCTTCGCCGGCTATGTCGAACAGGTCCGCCATCGCGTCAAAGCCGCACGCGCAGGACCATCGACCGGCCCCCGCGCTCCACGACGAGTTCGAGCCGCCGCGTGGCGACCCGCAACGCCTTCGCGGCCGCCACCGCGTCGCGGACCTCCACGCCGTTCACCCCGCGCAGTATGTCTCCCTCCCGCAGGCCCAACCGCGCCCCCACGCGGCCTGGATCGTCCAGTATGACCCCCTCGGCCCGCAGCGGAAGGTTCCGCTCGGTCTGAACCGCCGGGTTGACCGTCGATAGCGTGAGCCCCGGTATCGCGGACTGCGGCCCGGTGGTCAGGGTGTTCCGCGGCGGATCGTCCGGTGGCAATGTCAGCCTCAGCGTATCGCTGCGCCTCTGGCCCGCGACGATGCCATCGACCTTGACCGACGCCCCGGCCCCCGCGACCGAAAGATGGTAGAGAACTTCCTCGGGCGCGAAAACGGGCGCATCGTCGATCGCGAGGATCACGTCCCCCACGCCATAGCCTATCTCGCGCAGCGGGCTTGCCTCGTGCAGGTCGGTCAGTGCGACACCGTAAGGCCCCTCCAGCCCCAGGGCCTCGGCCATGTCGAACGTCACCGGCTGCCCCATCGCGCCGACCCAGGGCCTCTCGAACCGGGTATTCCCGGCCCGCGCCTGCGCCATGAACTGCGCCACCATGTCGGCCGGAATCGCGAAGCCGATGCCGTTCGACCCGCCCGACCGCGACAGGATCGAGGTATTCACCCCGACAAGCCGACCTTGCGTATCCACCAGCGCCCCGCCCGAATTGCCCGGGTTGATCGGTGCGTCGGTCTGGAGGAACAGCCCTCGCGCGATCCCTGTCACCAGCCCCGAGCGTGCAAGGCCCGAAATGATCCCGCTGCTCACGGTCTGGCCCACACCGAACGGGTTCCCGATCGCAAGAACCAGGTCCCCGACCTCGACCGTATCACTGTCGCGCAACTCGAGCGCGGCGAGATCCCGCGCGCCCTCGAGTTGCAGGATCGCCAGATCGCTGTCCTCGTCCGCAAGCAATATCTCGGCATCGAACTCGCGCCGGTCGTTGAGGACGACGCGGATATCCGTGAATCCTCCGACCACGTGATAGTTGGAAACGACCAGCCCGTCGGCCGAGAGGATCACGCCCGACCCGAGCGAGTTCTGGACCCGCGGCCGGCGTGGCGCCAACTCGCGGAAGATGGACCCGAAGAAGGGATCGTCATGGAACGGGCTCGCCTCGGCCTCGACCACGCGGCGCGCATAGATATTGACCACGGCCGGTGTCGTCGCCCGCACGACCGGCGCGAAGCCAAGCGTGATCTCACCGCGATCCGCCGGGATCTCGGCGCGCACCGCAAACGGCAGGGCAAGGCACGCGATGCAGAGAATGTGCCACGGACGCACCGATGTTACTCCCTCGAAATTTGGTCGGGCCATCCCTGATATGCCCGTGGTGCCGCCGATTGCAAGACGCGGGGCGCGCGTCATGCCGGAACCCTGCGCGCCTTCCGAAGTTGTCTTCCAAACAGAAAGGAAGGTGCGACATGGCCGAACGCAAACGATCCAAGGACGGCAAAAGCGAGACCGAGGACTTCGTCGACAAGGCGGAGACCCCGTCACAGCAAGGCCGCGCCCAGGGCAACCTCGAACGCAAGGTCGGCACCCGCGACAGCCTCAAGCGGGCCGAGCGCGGCGACCACGGGCCAACCCGTGTCCACAAGGCCGACGAGAAGGGCGAGGGCAACCTCGGCGGCCATCACGGGACCGGCAAGCCGAAGCGGGAGGATTGACCATGGCGAAACTCAGACAGAACACCCTCGTCGTCGTGACCGACAGCGAAAAGGCGCTTTTCCTGCGCAACCTTACCGATCACGAGGATCCGAATTTCGAGGTCGAGGACCAGGAAGAACAGGATAATCCGTCGGACGCGGAACAATCGGCAAACCGCCGCGGGCGCATGCCCGACACCGGAGAGGGCCACCGCTCCGCCATGGACGACACCGACTGGCACGAACTCGCCAAGGAGCGCTTCGCCAAGGATCTGTCCGATATTCTCTACAAGGAGGCGCATGCGGGGAATTTCGACCATCTCGTCATTGCCGCCTCTCCGCAGGTTCTGGGCGTTCTGCGCGAAGAGATGCACTCGGAAGTGCTCGACCGCCTCGTTGCGGACATCCCCAAGACGCTGACCAATCACCCCGTAGACGAGATCGAGAAGATCGTGAAGGCCGAGCTCGACAATTCCTGACCCGGCCCCCACCAACGAAGAAAGCCGCCGGAGCGATCCGGCGGCTTTGTCTCGTTTCACGTGATCGTTCGGATCACTCTTCGTCGTCGGCCATCTCTTCGGCGGCGACGCGCGCCTTGTCCGCGGCACCCTTCGCATCGACGTCGCGTTCGACGAATTCGATGATCGCCATGGGCGCCATGTCCCCGTAACGGAAACCGGCCTTGAGCACGCGCACATACCCGCCCTGGCGTTCCTTGTAGCGCGGGCCCAACACGTCGAAGAGCTTCTCGACATGCGCATCCTGCTTGAGCTGCGCGGCAGCCTGGCGGCGGGCGTGAATGTCACCGCGCTTGCCCAGTGTGACGAGCTTCTCGACCACCCGGCGCAATTCCTTCGCCTTGGGCAGCGTGGTCTTGATCTGTTCGTGTTCGATAAGCGACCCGGCCATGTTGGCAAAGAGCGCCTTGCGGTGCTCATGGGTGCGGTTCAGGCGGCGATAGCCTCGTGCGTGACGCATTTTCTCACTCCATTCTGGCCCTCTACGGGCGGTTTTGCTTTGTCCGACCGGCGATGCGTGTCACCGGCTCTCCTTGGGGCCTGTCCCGGGCTTGACCCGGGACCTCGTGGTTATCTCGCGGACGGCCCGGCCGCGAGACCCCGGATCAAGTCCGGGATTCGAAGATCAATTCCTCAAAACTGATCTTCGAACTTCTTGGCCAGGTCCTCGATGTTGTCCGGCGGCCAGTCCTCGACATCCATGCCGAGGTGCAGACCCATGCCCGAGAGCACTTCCTTGATCTCGTTGAGCGACTTGCGGCCGAAGTTCGGCGTGCGCAGCATCTCGGCCTCGGTTTTCTGGATCAGATCGCCGATATATACGATGTTGTCATTCTTCAGGCAGTTGGCCGAGCGCACGGAAAGTTCCAGCTCGTCGACTTTCTTGAGCAGGAGCGGGTTGAACTCGAGCCCGTCATCCTCGGACTCGCGGCCAGCGGATTCCGGCTCGTCGAAGTTGACGAAGATCGAAAGCTGATCCTGAAGAATGCGTGCGGCGAAGGCGACGGCATCGTCGGGCGAGATCGAGCCATCGGTCTCGATCTTCATGGTCAGCTTGTCATAGTCGAGCACCTGACCCTCGCGCGTGGGCTGCACGTCATAGCTCACGCGGCGCACGGGGCTGTAGATCGCATCGACCGGGATCATCCCGATCGGCGCGTCCTCGGGTTTGTTCTTGTCGGCGGCCACATAGCCCTTGCCGGTGTTGACCGTCAGTTCCATGTAGAGATCGGCGCCATCGTCGAGGTGACAGATCACGTGATCGCGGTTCAGGACCTCGATGCCGGCGGTTTCCGAAATGTCGGCGGCGGTCACGACACCCGGGCCCTTCGCCGATACCGACAGGCGTTTCGGCCCCTCGACATCCATGCGCAGCGAGACGCCCTTGAGGTTGAGAACGATGTCGGTGACGTCCTCGCGCACACCGGCCACCGACGAGAACTCGTGCAGCACGTTGTCGATCTGCACGCTCGTGATCGCGGCGCCCTGGAGCGAGCTCAGGAGCACGCGGCGCAGCGCGTTGCCCAGTGTAAGGCCGAAACCGCGCTCGAGCGGTTCGGCAACGACCGTCGCCTGACGCAGCGGGTCATTGCCCGGCTTCACGTCGAGTTGCGTCGGCTTGATCAATTCTGCCCAATTCTTATGGATCATGCGTCCCTCCATTCCTGTTTCCGGCCCCATGTCCAAAGGCCAGAAAACGCCCGAGGTTTCAAAATGACGGAATGGGGCCGTGCGAACACGCGGCCCCAATCCTGGAAATAGGTATCAGACCCGGCGGCGTTTCGGCGGGCGGCAACCGTTATGCGCGATCGGCGTCACGTCGCGGATGGAGGTGATGTTGAACCCCACGGCCGCCAGTGCGCGCAGCGCGCTTTCGCGGCCCGAACCGGGGCCCTGCACCTCGACCTCGAGCGTGCGCATGCCGTGCTCCTGTGCCTTGCGGCCAGCGTCCTCGGCGGCCATCTGCGCCGCGTAGGGCGTCGATTTGCGCGATCCCTTGAAGCCCATCGTGCCGGCCGACGACCATGCGATCGCGTTGCCCTGCACGTCCGAGATCAGGATCTTGGTGTTGTTGAACGAAGAGTTCACATGCGCCACACCGGTGGCGATGTTCTTGGAAACCTTGCGCTTCGTGCGGCGGGTATCTCGTGCCATGTCGCGTGCCCTCCCTTATTTCTTCTTGCCGGCAATGGCCTTCGCGGGGCCTTTGCGGGTGCGGGCATTGGTATGCGTGCGCTGACCGCGAACCGGAAGGTTGCGGCGGTGACGCAGACCGCGATAGGAGCCGAGATCCATCAGGCGCTTGATGTTCATCTGCGTTTCACGGCGCAGATCGCCTTCGACCATGAAATTCGCGTCGATATGCTCGCGAATGGCCAGGATTTCCGCGTCCGACAGCTCGTTGACGCGGCGCGACGGGTCGATGTTGACGGCGTCGCAGATGGCTTTGGCAGAGGTGTTGCCAATGCCGGTGATGTAGGTGAGGGCGATCGGGACCCGCTTGTGGGTCGGGATGTTAACGCCGGCGATACGTGCCAAGTGTCATTTCCTTTTTCGTTGCGGGTCCGTAATGCCAGACCCTTTTTTCACAACGTAGGCCCGAGGCGGGACGCTCCGGGCCGCAGCTGATGTCAGGTGATCGATTCCTTCCGGGTGCGACCCGGACAGAATCACTCTCTCGAGAGATAGGGCTGGTTAGAGGGAACGCGCGGAGTCGTCAAGCCCATCCGCGGAATTGCCGCGATAGCCCCGGAATTCGGCGAGGAATCCAGTGCTGACCCCGGCTCGGCGATCAGCCGAGGACCTTCGAAATCGCCGCCTTCACATCCTCGATGGATCCAAGCCCGTTCACCGTGCGCAGCATGTCCTTGGCATAGTAGTAGCCGATCAAAGGCGAGGTTTTCTTGTAGTATTCCATCAGGCGGTTGCGAAGCGCCTCCTCGTTGTCGTCCGCGCGGCGCTTGAACTCGGTGCCGCCGCACTTCACGCATTTGCCGTCCTCGGGGATCGGCTTGGTATGGTCGTTATAGACCTCGCCGCAATTGCCACAGGTCGACCGCGCCGTGATCCGCTCGACCAGCGCGTCGTCATCCACGCGCATCTCGACGACCGCGTCGAGCGTCTCGCCGAACTCGGCCAGCAGCTCGCCCAGGGCATCCGCCTGCGGCAGGGTGCGGGGGAAACCGTCGAAGATGAAACCGCCGCCCTTCTCGCCCCGGAGTTTCTCGCGGATGAGGCCGATCACGATCTCGTCCGTCACCAGGTCGCCGCGTGCCATCACGTCGGCCACGACCTTGCCCATCTCGGTGCCGCTGTCCTTGGCCTCGCGCAGCATGTCGCCGGTCGAGAGCTGGATCATGTCGCGCTCCTCCACCAGGAGATGCGCCTGCGTGCCCTTGCCCGCGCCCGGCGGTCCGAGAAGGATGATGTTCATCTGCGTTGTGTCCCTTTTCTCCGCGCGCGGCGCTTGCCCCGGCCGCTCAGCTGCGATTTCTCGATAAGGCCCTCGTACTGATGCGCCAGGAGGTGCGACTGAACCTGCTGGATCGTATCCATCGTGACCGACACGACGATAAGAACAGAGGTCCCGCCGAAATAGAAGGGGATCGCCAGTTGCGACCGCAGAATTTCAGGCAGAAGACAGACCGCCGCGAGGTAGGCGGAGCCGAGCACAAGAACGCGCGTCACCACGTAATCGAGATATTCCGCGGTTTTCTTGCCGGGCCGGATACCCGGGATGAAGCCGTTCTGGTTCTTGAGGTTCTCCGCGACATCGTCGGTCTTGAAGGCGACGTTGTAGGTGTAGAAATACGCGAAGAAGACGATCATCCCGGTGAAGAACACCAGGTAGAGCGGCTGACCCGGCCCGAAATAGGCCAGAACCGTCGACATGACGGGGCTCGTCTGGTTGCCCGAGAAGGTGCTGATCGTCGTCGGCAGCAGCAGGAGCGACGAGGCGAAGATCGCCGGGATGACGCCCGCGGGGTTCACCTTGATCGGCAGGTGCGAGGAGCCGCCGTCATAGACCTTCATCCCCACCTGCCGGCGCGGATACTGGATATGGATCTTGCGCAGGCTTCGCTCCATGAACACGACGAAGGCGATGACCGCGACCACCATGATCATCACGCCCACGATGACAGCCGGGCTGACCGCCCCGCTCCGCCCGCTCGCGAAGAACTGTGCGAGCGCCGCGGGCACCTCGGCGATGATGCCCACGAAAATGATGAGAGAGATGCCGTTGCCGATGCCGCGCGCGGTGATCTGCTCGCCGATCCACATCAGGAACATCGTGCCGCCGACGAGCGTGATCATGCAGGACGCGATGAAGAAAATCCCTGGCTCGGTCACCAACCCGCCTGACTGGAGACTGACCGCGAGACCGTAGGATTGCAGCGTCGCAAGGGCAACGGTGCCGTAGCGGGTATACTGGTTGATCTTCTTTCGCCCCTGCTCGCCCTCTTTCTTGAGTTGCTCGAGTTGCGGCACCATGGCGGTCAGAAGCTGCACGATGATCGAGGCCGAGATATAGGGCATGATCCCGAGTGCGAAGATGCCCATCCGCCCGAGCGCCCCGCCGGTGAACATGCTGAGCATGCCGCCGATGCTGGCCGCCGCGCCTTCCATGAACTCCCGAAGCTCGGCGCCGTCGATCCCCGGAACCGGGATGAACGTGCCCAGCCGGTAGATGATCAGAAGGCCGATCGTGAAGAAGATGCGCTTGCGAAGGTCTGTGGCCTTGCCGAAGGCGGCCCAGCTCGAGTTCGCCGCCATTTGTTCTGCTGCGGAAACCATTTGAGGCGTCTCTTTCTTGTGCAAACGCCGCCAAAGCCGTTTTCCGGCTCAGGCGGCGTCGAAGGGAAAACTTGGGGATATGTAAGCGCCGGGACTGGCGCCCACAACCTCTTATTCGGCCGCCTGCGCGGATGTGACCTTGAGCGAACCACCCGCCTTCTCGACCGCGTCGATCGCGGATTTCGATGCACCGGCGACCTCGATCGTCAGTTTCGCGGTCACGTCACCCTTGGCCAGAATGCGCACACCGTCGAGCTTGCGGCGCACGAGGCCCGCCTCGATCAGCGTGTCCTCGGTGATCGTGCCCTTGGCGTCGAGCTTCTTGGCATCGACGAATTTCTGGATCATGCCGAGGTTGACGACCGCGTATTTCTTGCGGTTCGGCTTCGAGAAGCCGCGCTTCGGCAAGCGTTGGTAGAGCGGCATCTGGCCACCCTCGAACCCCTTGATCGCCACGCCCGAGCGCGATTTCTGACCCTTGATACCCCGGCCACCGGTCTTGCCCATGCCCGAGCCCGGGCCACGGCCCACGCGCTTGCGTTTCTTGTTCGCGCCTTCGTTGTCGCGCAGTTCATGCAGTTTCATGTCGCTTCTCCTTTGCCGGATGCGGCCCCCAGCGACGGGAGCGGCCGAACGCGGCGTCTGTCATGTGAGTCGGAGGCCCATCGGGCCGCCGGTGGCGTATAGTCGTATCGGTCTTGCGGTTCAAGCCGGGCGCGCCCGGCCTGGAACGAAGGCAGGGCGGGTTCGCACCCGCCCCGGCTTCAGTTTTTCTCTTCGACGATCTCGACGAGATGCGGGATCTTGGCGACCATGCCGCGGATCGAGGGCGTGTCCTCGAGTTCGCGGGTCTTGTGCATCTTGTTGAGGCCGAGCCCGATCAGCGTCTGGCGCTGCTTGGCGGGGCGGCGGATGGGCGAACCCACCTGCTTGACGACGATGGTTTTTGCCATTGCTCTGTCTCCTTAGCTCGGCGAGGCCACGTCGACCGGCGCGTCCGAAGGCGCGGCTTGCGGCGCGTCCTCGTTGTGGCGCAGGATGTCGGCGACCTTCTTGCCGCGGCGTTGCGCGACCATGCGCGGGCTGGCTTCCTTCTGGAGGCCGTTCAGCGTGGCACGGATCATGTTGTAGGGGTTCTGGCTGCCGACCGACTTGGCGACGACGTCCTGAACACCCAGCATCTCGAAAACGGCCCGCATCGGACCACCGGCGATGATGCCCGTGCCGGTCGGGGCCGTGCGCATGACCACCTTGCCGGCACCGTGACGGCCCTGCATGTCGTGGTGCAGCGTGCGACCCTCGCGCAGCGGCACGCGGATCATCTGGCGCTTGGCCTGCTCGGTGGCCTTGCGGATCGCCTCGGGGACCTCCTTGGCCTTGCCCTTGCCGAAGCCCACGCGGCCCTTCTGGTCGCCCACGACAACGAGCGCGGCGAAACCGAAGCGCTTGCCGCCCTTCACAGTCTTCGAAACACGGTTGATCGCGACAAGGCGATCGGCGAATTCGGGCGTCTCATCGCGGTCGCGACCACGTCCCCGTTTGTCATCTCTTGCCATCAGGCTTCCTTTCTTGCCGGCCCACGCGGGGCGCGTTGGTGTCAATCCAGGTGGGCCAACCGGGCCCCCGGATCATCGAGATGGCCCGCGACGGGCCATCTTCGCTTGGTTCATGGGCTGCGCGCCAGGCGCGCAGGACCCGTCAGATCTTCAGACCACCCTCGCGCGCGGCATCGGCCAGCGCCTCGATATTGCCGTGGAACAGGAACCCGCCACGGTCGAACTGGGCCTCGGTCACGCCGGCCTTCTTCGCGCGCTCGGCGATCGCCGAACCCACCTTCTTGGCCGCCTCGACGTTGTTCTTGCCCACGACGCCGAGATCCTTCTCGAGGGTCGAGGCCGAGGCCAGCGTCACGCCGTTCACGTCGTCGATCAGCTGCACGCTGAGGTTCTTGTTCGAGCGGTGCACGCTCAGGCGCGGACGGCCCGAGTTGACCTTGCGAAGCTTGCTCCGAACGCGCAGGCGGCGTTTCTGAAACAGTTGCAGTTTGCTGTTTGCCATCTCTCGCGTTCCTTACTTCTTCTTGCCTTCCTTCTGGAAGATGTACTCGTCCTTGTAGCGGATACCCTTGCCCTTGTAGGGCTCGGGGCTACGCCATTCGCGGATATTGGCCGCGACCTGGCCGACGAGCTGCTTGTCGGTGCCTTCGACGGTGAGTTCCGTCGGCTTGGGCACGGTGACAGTCACACCTTCCGGAATGGGAAAATCGACATCGTGGCTGTAGCCGAGGTTCAGCTTCAGCACGTTGCCCTGCATCTGGGCCCGGTAACCCACGCCGCGGATCTCGAGCTCTTTCTTGAACGTGTCCTTGGCGCCGTGAACCATGTTGGCCACGATCGTCCGGGTCATGCCCCATTGCTGACGGGCACGCTTGGACTTGCCGCGCGGCGTGACGGTGATCTTGCCGTCCGCCACCTCGAGGGTCACGTCGTCGGTCGCGGTGAAGGACTTGCTGTCCTTGGGGCCTTTGACCTCGATGGTCTGACCCGACACGTTGGCGCTGACGCCATCGGGAAGGTCGACTGGTTTCTTGCCGATACGAGACATTGCGGCCTCCTCAGAATACGGTGCAGAGCACTTCGCCGCCGACATTGGCCGCGCGTGCGCTTGCGTCCGACATCACACCCTTGGGGGTGGAGACAATCGACACACCCAGGCCCTGACGGACCGTCGGGATGTCCTTGACGCCCATGTAGACGCGGCGACCGGGCTTGGAGACCCGTTTCATCTCGCGAATGGCGGGGGCGCCTTCGAAATACTTGAGGCTCACCTCGATGGCCGGATGGCCATTCTCGCCCGTGGTCTGTTCGAAACCGCGGATGTAGCCTTCGTCGGCCAGGACTTCGAGAACGCGCACGCGCATCTTCGAGGCCGGCATCGTGACGGTGGATTTGCCACGCATGCCCGCGTTGCGCAGGCGGGTGAGCATATCGCCGATGGGATCATTCATGTGCGTGCCTCCTTACCAGCTCGACTTGACCATGCCGGGCAGTTGGCCGGCGGACCCGAGATCGCGCAGGGCGATCCGGCTGATCTTGAGTTTGCGGTAATAGGCGTGCGGACGCCCGGTGAGCTGGCAACGGTTGTGGAGCCGCGTCGCCGAGCTGTTGCGCGGCAGTTGTGCAAGCTTGAGAGACGCGCGGAAGCGCTCCTCCATCGGCTTGCTCTCATCCGAGATGATCTCCTTCAACGCGGCGCGCTTGGCGGCATATTTCTCCACCAGTTTCTGACGCTTCTTCTCGCGTTCGATCATTGCTTTCTTGGCCATTTTTCAAATCCTCCCGCGGCGTCAGCTTGTGAAGGGCATGTTGAAATGCTTCAACAGTGCCTTGGCTTCGGCGTCGGTCTGAGCCGTGGTTGTGATGACGATGTCCATTCCCCAGGATTCATCGATCTTGTCGAAGTTGATCTCGGGGAACACCATGTGCTCCTTCAGGCCCATGGCATAGTTGCCGCGGCCATCGAAGCTCTTGCCCGACACGCCGCGGAAGTCGCGGATGCGGGGCATGGCGATGGTGATCAGACGATCGAGGAAATCATACATGCGATCGCCGCGAAGCGTGACCTTGGCGCCCATGGGCATGCCGTCACGAACGCGGAAGCCCGCGATCGACTTCTTGGCGACCGTCATGACGGCGCGCTGACCGGCGATGAGCGACAGGTCCTCGACGGCCGACTTGGCCTTCTTGCTGTCCTTGACCGCCTCGCGGCCGCAGCCGATGTTGAGGACGATCTTCTCCAGACGCGGGATCTGCATGTCGTTCTTGTAGCCGAACTCTTCCTTGAGCGCGGGCTTGATGCTCTCGCGGTACTGCGTGCGCAGGCGCGGTGTATAGGTTGCGGTGTCAAGCATCGATCACGTCCCCCGTGGTCTTGGCGAAGCGAACCTTCTTGTCGCCGTCCATCTTGAAGCCGACGCGCGTCGGTTTTCCGTTGGCGTCGACATAGGCGAGGTTGCTCAGGTCGATCGGCATCGCCTTGGGCAGGCGGCCGCCCTGGCTCGTCTGGCTCTGGCGGGTGTGGCGCATGGCCATGTTCACGCCATCGACCACGGCCTTTCCGGCCTTGGGATCGACCGATGCGATCGTGCCTTCCTTGCCCTTGTCCTTGCCGGCGAGAACGACGACCTTGTCGCCCTTTTTCAGTTTGGCAGCCATGTCACAGCACCTCCGGGGCGAGCGAGATGATCTTCATGAAGTTCTTCGCGCGCAGCTCGCGAACCACCGGGCCGAAGATACGCGTGCCGATGGGCTCACCCGAGTTGTTCAGGATGACGGCGGCGTTGCGGTCGAAGCGGATGGCGGTGCCGTCTTCGCGACGGACTTCCTTGGCGGTGCGCACGACGACGGCCTTGCGGACGTCACCCTTCTTCACGCGACCACGCGGGATGGCTTCCTTGA
Organism: Roseovarius sp. SCSIO 43702; assembly: GCF_019599045.1. NCBI lineage: Bacteria > Pseudomonadati > Pseudomonadota > Alphaproteobacteria > Rhodobacterales > Roseobacteraceae > Roseovarius > Roseovarius sp. SCSIO 43702. The sequence continues at coordinate 1,065,656 of NZ_CP080623.1, read as the reverse complement.
CCGAGACGACGATGATGTCGCCGACGGACGCATACTTGCGCTTGGAACCACCCAGGACCTTGATGCACTGAACCCGGCGGGCGCCGGAATTGTCAGCTACATCCAGATTGGTCTGCATCTGGATCATTTGGTTTCTCCTGACCTTTGGGGTCGCACTCGCGTGCCATCGGCCCCATGGTTTCGATCAAACCGGAAGGTTCTCGGGCTTACGCCTCCAGAACCTCCCAGCGTTTCGTCTTGGACTTGGGCGCACATTCGATGATGCGGACCACGTCACCCACCTTGTAGGTGTTCTTCTCATCGTGAGCCCGGTATTTCTTGGACTTACGGATGGTTTTCTGAAGCACCGGGTGCTTGAAGCGGCGCTCGACCGAAACGGTGACGGTCTGTTCGTTGGCGTCGCTGGTCACGCGGCCCTGAAGGATACGTTTGGGCATGTCTCTCGCTCCTTACTCGGCTGCCGCGCGGGCTTTTTCGTTGAGGATCGTCTTGACGCGCGCGGCGTCACGACGGGCACGGCGCATCCGGGCCGGGTTTTCCAGCTGGCCGGTCGCGGCCTGAAAGCGCAGGTTGAACTGCTCTTTCTTGAGGTTGGCCAGCTCTTCGCGAAGCTGGTCGGGCGTCTTGTCACGCAGTTCCGAGGCGTTCATTGCCATCTTCCTTTTCTCAAAACACCGGAAGGCCCCTGGCGGTTGCTTCAGGGTCACCCGAAACCCGGTGGATGAATTGCAGACACGCGAATCCCCGACGGGCGGGTCACGCGGATTGCGGCTCTATAAGGGAGGCGCGGCGCGAGGGCAAGAGTATATCCCGCTTTTCTCCGCTCACCCCCAGCCGTAGTTGAAACTGACCGAGATCCGGTCGTCCTCGCTCATGTTCGTGGGCACCTCGTGGCGAAGCCAGCTTTCCCAGAGAAGCACGTCGCCCACCTTCGGCGCGGCATAGACAAAGGTGCGCAGCTCGTCGCGGCATCCCTTCCGGCGCGGGGGGGCGGCCATCATCCGGGCCGAGCGGGGATCCTCGAGCCGAAGCGCGCTCGTCCCCTCGGGCATCGCCACGTAGGTCGTGCCGGAAATGACCGAGTGCGGATGGATATGCGAGGAATGCGATCCGCCCTCGGGCAGGATGTTGATCCAGATATCCTCGAGCGCAAGCGCCCTGCCCTCAAGGTCGAACTCGAGGTCGTCTGCGAATGCGGCCACATGCGCATTCAGCACCTTGACCAGGTCGGCGAAGATGGGAAACCGCCACGGCAGGTCGGTCAGCGATGCATATGAGGTGTAGCCGGGATAGCCGTTTTCCTCGCACCAGTCCTGGCCCGCCTCGTCGTCCTCGGCGATGGAATAGCACGACGCGGCAAGCTCGCCGGTATCGACGGCCGGTCCATGCTCGGACAGCGCGGCGCGATAGAGGCGGGTGACGAAGAGGGAATCGATCTGGGCCATGCCCCGGATGTAGCGCAGCTTGCGGTGCCTTGAGAAGCCGTCCCGACACCACGGTGAACAAAATCCGGCCTCGTGCGTTTGACTGCAAACCAGCAACCGGAGCGGCCCACTGGAACCCGTCGAAATACTCCTCAACCAGCTTCGCGACATCGCGCGCGGCGCGATCGCGATCCTGCCGCAACTGGCCGTGGCCGTCCTGGTCATCCTTCTCACCTGGCTCGTCTCCAAGGGAGCCTCCGCGCTTCTCGCCCGGACCCTGTCGCGCACCAAGCTGCGCCCGAGCCTCCAGGAGCTCTTCAACCTGCTTTTGTCCATCGGCATCTGGGTGCTCGGCATCATGATCGCCGCCGTCATCCTCTTTCCCGGTCTTACCCCGGCCAGCATCCTCGCCGGGCTCGGTATCGGATCGGTGGCGATCGGGTTCGCCTTCAAGGACGTGTTCGAGAACTTCCTTGCAGGGATCATCATCCTCTTCCGGCGCGAGATGCGCATGGGCGATTTCATCGAATGCGAGGATATCGAGGGCAAGGTCGCGCATATCGCCATCCGCGAAAGCCACATCCAGCAGACCGACGGCCAGCTCGTGATCGTGCCGAACTCGATCCTCTTCAAGAACCCGGTCACGATCCGCACCCACCAGGACGATCGCCGCGTGACCGTGATCGCGGGCGTCTCCTACGACACCGATGTCGACCAGGCGCGCGAGGTGATCGAGAAGGCGCTCAAGGGCTGCTCGACGGTCAAGCAGGACACCCGGCCCGTGCAGGTCTTCGCGCAGGAATTCGCCTCGTCCTCGATCAATTTCGAGGTGACGTGGTGGACCGGCTCGAAACCCGTGGACGTCCGCCGCTCGCGCGATGAAGTCGTCGCCGCGGTCAAGCGCGCGCTCGACGAGGCCGGGATCGAGATCCCCTTCCCCTATCGCACGCTCACGTTCAAGGAACCGCTCACGATGACGGCCCAAGGCAACGACGCCGAGGGTTGAGCGCAAAGGAAAACCCCGCCGGATGTCTCCGGCGGGGGTTTTGTCTTTCTTTGGGGGCGCGGCCCGGCGATTTCTGCGAGATTGCCTACACCGCACCTGTTGAACTTCGCATCGCGAAACTCACCAGTCCTCGCGGACCACCACGCGGGTCTTGATCGGAAGCTTCATCGCGGCAAGGCGCAGGGCCTCGTGGGCCACTTCGTCGCTCACGCCGTCGATCTCGAACATCACGCGGCCCGGCTTGACCTTGCAGGCCCAGAAATCGACCGAGCCCTTACCCTTGCCCATCCGGACCTCGGTGGGTTTCGAGGTGACGGGCGTATCGGGGAAGATACGGATCCAGACGCGACCCTGACGCTTCATGTGGCGCGTCATGGCACGGCGTGCGGCCTCGATCTGGCGCGCGGTGACGCGCTCGGGCTGCGTGGCCTTCAGGCCGAAGGAGCCGAAGTTCAGATCGGACCCGCCCTTGGCTTCGCCCTTGATCCGGCCCTTGTGCATCTTGCGGAATTTGGTGCGCTTTGGTTGCAGCATGTCCTGTCCTCCTTAGCGACGGCCGCCGGCGCCACGCGGCGCGGGACCATCCTGGAGCTCCTGGGCCTTGCGGTCACGGGCACCGGGATCGTGCTCCATGATCTCACCCTTGAAGATCCAAACCTTGATGCCGATGATCCCGTAGGGCGTCATCGCCTCGGACTGCGCGTAGTCGATATCCGCACGCAGCGTGTGCAGCGGCACCCGGCCCTCGCGATACCATTCGGTCCGCGCGATCTCGGCCCCGCCGAGGCGGCCCGACACGTTGACACGGATACCGAGGGCACCCATGCGCATCGCGTTCTGCACGGCGCGCTTCATGGCACGGCGGAACGAGACACGACGCTCGAGCTGCTGTGCGATGCTGTCACCCACGAGGGCGGCATCGAGCTCGGGCTTGCGCACCTCGACGATGTTGAGGTGAAGCTCGCTGTCGGTGATGTTGGCGAGCTTCTTGCGCAGGGTCTCGATATCGGCGCCTTTCTTGCCGATGATCACGCCCGGACGCGCGGTATGCACCGTGACGCGGCACTTCTTGTGCGGACGCTCGATGATCACGCGGCTGATGCCGGCCTGCTTGCATTCCTTCTCGATGAAATCGCGGATCGCGATATCCTCGAGCAGGAGGTTTCCGTAGTCCTTGGTATTGGCATACCAGCGGCTGTCCCAGGTGCGGTTGACCTGAAGGCGCATGCCGATCGGATTGACTTTGTTACCCATTAGGCTTGCTCCTCGACTTCACGCACCTTGATCGTCAGTTCCGAGAACGGCTTGCGCAGGGCGCCGAACCGTCCGCGGGCACGCGGGCGGCCGCGCTTCATGACGAGGTTCTTGCCGACATAGGCCTCGGCCACGATCAACTCGTCCACGTCAAGGTTGTGGTTGTTCTCGGCGTTGGCGATGGCGGACTGAAGGCATTTCTTCACGTCCTGCGCGATCCGCTTCTGGCTGAAGGTGAGGTCGTTCAACGCCTTGTCCACCTTCTTGCCACGGATCAGCGCCGCGACCAGGTTGAGTTTCTGCGGGCTCGTGCGAAGCATGCGGAGTTTCGCCATTGCTTCGTTGTCTGCCACGCGGCGGGGGTTCTTTTCCTTGCCCATGACTTACTTCCGCTTCGCTTTCTTGTCGGCCGCGTGCCCGTAATAGGTGCGCGTCGGCGAGTATTCACCGAACTTCTGACCGATCATGTCCTCGGTCACGTTCACGGGAATGTGCTTGTGACCATTGTAGACGCCGAACGTCAGTCCCACGAATTGCGGGAGGATGGTCGAACGGCGCGACCAGATCTTGATGACTTCGTTGCGCCCCGACTCGCGCGATGCTTCGGCCTTTTTCAGGACATAGGCATCGACGAAGGGGCCTTTCCAGACGGAACGTGCCATGTGTTAACGGCCCTTCTTCTTGGCGTGACGCGAGCGGATGATGAGCTTCTGCGACGCCTTGTTCTTGTTGCGGGTGCGGGCACCCTTGGTGGGCTTGCCCCAGGGCGTGACCGGGTGACGGCCACCCGAGGTCCGGCCTTCGCCCCCGCCATGCGGGTGGTCGATCGGGTTCATCACGACACCGCGCACCGATGGACGCTTGCCAAGGTGGCGCATCCGGCCGGCCTTGCCGAAGTTCTGGTTCGAGTTGTCGGGGTTCGAGACGGCACCCACGGTCGCCATGCATTCCTGGCGCACCATGCGAAGCTCACCGCTCGAGAGGCGGATCTGCGCATAGCCGCCGTCGCGGCCGACGAACTGGGCATAGGTGCCCGCGGCACGCGCGATCTGGCCACCCTTGCCGGGCTTGAGCTCGATATTGTGGACGATCGTGCCGATGGGCATGCCGGCAAAGGGCATGGCGTTACCGGGCTTGATGTCGACCTTGGAGCCGGCGACGATCCTGTCGCCAACGGCCAAGCGCTGCGGCGCGAGGATATAGGCCTGTTCGCCGTCCTCGTATTTCACCAGCGCGATGAAGGCGGTCCGGTTCGGATCGTATTCGATCCGCTCGACGGTGGCCGCCACGTCGAACTTGTTACGTTTGAAATCAACGATCCGGTAGAGGCGTTTCGCCCCGCCGCCGCGACGGCGCGATGTGATGCGTCCGGTGTTGTTCCGGCCGCCCGATTTCGTCAGACCCTCGGTGAGGGATTTGACGGGGCGTCCTTTCCAAAGCTCCGAACGGTCGATCAGCACCAGCCCGCGCTGGCCCGGCGTCGTTGGCTTGTACGACTTGAGTGCCATGCTTTCTGTCTTCCGTTTAGCAGTGCGAGGCCGCGGCCCCGCTATGTAGACCGGGCGTTGACCCGGCGATGTTATAGGCCCCCGTAGGTGCCCGGTTCGAGCGTTCTCGCGAACAATGGCAAAGCCCCGGACGAATCCGGGGCTGCCGTGATGGGTCCGTGTAGTGAAGACTGTGCGGAGGGTCAAGCGGGTAAGGTGCGAAAAGCAGCGGGGCGGCCATGGATCGGAGCGGATCGCTCCCCCGCTCCGCCGCGAACCACCGCGTAAAGCTCTCAACGCCGGGCGGGAAATCATGGCATTGACCTAGCCTGTGCCATGCATCCCTGGACAGGAGATTATAGTAGGCTTGCCTGCAACGCCTTAAAGTACACGTGATATCTCCAGTTTCAATTCGGCTTGAACATAGCAAAAAAGGAAAAACCCCGACCACTCGCGCAGCCGGGGTTTCCCGAAATTCCCGCCCCGGACCTGATCCGGGGCCTCGTCACGTCAGAGCACGCCACGCGGCGCGAGGTCCCGGGTCAAGCCCGGGACGGACCCTTAAAGCCCTGTCGTCACGTCGATCGTGTTGCCCTCTTCGAGCGTCACGTAGGCCTTCTTGACGTCCTTGCGCTTGCCCGGCTGGCCGCGAAAGCGCTTGGCCTTGCCCTTCATGATCGAGGTGTTCACGGCCTTCACCTTCACACCGAAGAGCGCCTCGACGGCCTCCTTGATCTGGGGCTTGGCCGCGTCCATCGACACCTCGAAGACGACCGCGCCGTTCTCCGACGCCATGGTGGCCTTCTCGGTGATCACGGGCTTGCGGATCACATCGTAATGTTCGGCTTTGGCACTCATTTCAGACGAGCCTCCAGTGCTTCGACACCCGCCTTGGTCAGCACGAGCGTGTCGCGCTTGAGGATGTCATAGACGTTTGCGCCGATCGACGGCAGCACATCGAGACCCTCGATGTTGCGCGCGGCCTTGGCGAACCCTTCGTTCACCTCTGCCCCGTCGATCACCAGCGCGCGTTTCCAGCCCAGGTCGCGGACCTGCTTGGCCAGGGCGCCGGTCTTGCCTTCTGCCTCGGCCGATTCGATCACGACCAGTTCACCGGCCTTGGCCTTCGCGCTCAGCGCGTGTTTCAGGCCGAGCGCGCGCACCTTCTTGGGCAGGTCATGCGCGTGGCTGCGCGGAACCGGGCCCTTGTAGATGCCACCCTTGCGGAAGATCGGAGCCGAGCGCGCGCCGTGGCGTGCGCCGCCGGTGCCCTTCTGGCGATAGATCTTCTTGGTCGAATAGCTGACCTCGGAGCGCGTCTTGACCTTGTGGGTGCCCTGCTGCGCCTTGTTGCGCTGCCAGCGGACAACGCGGTGCAGGATGTCGGCACGCGGATCGAGGTCGAAGATGTCTTCGCCAAGATCGACCGAGCCGGCCTTGCTGCCGTCCAGTTTGATCACGTCGAGTTTCATTCCTCACCGTCCTTTTTCTCTTCGCCGGTCTCGTCGGCCTTGTCGGCCTCGATGTCGGCTTCTGCGGCTTTCAGCTCGGCTGCTTCCTGGGCGGCCTGCTCCTCGGCGAGACGCTTGGCTTCGGCCTCGGCCTCGGCGGCGGCTGCGGCCGCGGCTTCCTCGGCGGCCTTCGCGGCGGCTTCGGCATCCGATTTCAGGGCAGCGGGCAGGATCGCGTTCTCGGGGAACGGCTTCTTGACCGCGTCCTTCACCGTGACCCAGCCACCCTTGGAGCCGGGAACGGCACCCTTGACCATGATCAGGCCACGGTCGGCGTCGGTTTTGACGACCTGAAGGTTCTGCGTGGTGACACGAGCGGCGCCCATGTGACCGGCCATCTTCTTGCCCTTGAAGACCTTGCCCGGATCCTGGCACTGACCCGTCGAGCCGTGCGAACGGTGGCTGATCGACACGCCGTGCGACGCGCGCAGGCCGCCGAAATTGTGCCGCTTCATGGCACCGGCGAAGCCCTTGCCGATCGAGGTGCCGCTCACGTCGACGAACTGGCCCTCGAAGTAATGGTTCGCGGTGATTTCCTCACCCACGTTGATCAGGTTCTCGGGATCGACGCGGAATTCCGCGACCTTCCGCTTGGGCTCCACCTTGGCGACCGAGAAATGCCCGCGCATCGCCTTCGAGACGCGCTTCGCCTTGATCGAGCCGGCGCCGAGCTGAACGGCCGAATACCCATGGTCCTCGGCCGTGCGCTGCGCGACGACCTGAAGGTTGTCCAGTTGCAGGACGGTCACGGGGATCTGTTTCCCGTCCTCCATGAAGAGCCGGGTCATCCCGACCTTCTTCGCGATTACACCAGAGCGCAACATGCGTAGCCCTCCTTAAACCGAAATCTGCACGTCGACGCCGGCGGCCAGGTCGAGCTTCATCAGCGCGTCCACGGTCTGCGGGGTCGGGTCCACGATGTCGAGAAGGCGCTTGTGCGTGCGGATCTCGAACTGGTCGCGGGATTTCTTGTTCACGTGGGGACCACGCAGAACGGTGAATTTCTCGATCTTGTTCGGCAGCGGGATGGGCCCGCGAACCGAGGCGCCGGTGCGCTTGGCGGTGTTGACGATTTCCTGGGTGGAGGTGTCGAGAACACGGTAGTCAAACGCCTTGAGGCGAATGCGGATGTTCTGGCTGGCTACGGCCATGTCAGTCCCCTTCGACTGGGGTTTCGATCGGATTGGAGGATGGCGGCTCATCCGGCACCCTCTTCGCGTCGTATAATGCACCGGGCCGCGTGAATCACGCGGCCCGGCTGCGAGGGCTCGTATAGGCGGTTTCGAGAGGGCTGGCAAGAGGGCGGAAACCGGAATGATGCAGGCGCGCGATCTCTTTCGACCTGCGCCGGACCTCGCCGCGTCGCGGCCCCTTCCGACCGCTGTTGCGAACGGTCTCTCCACGCACAAAGGGCGCCCCGGTCCGGGGCGCCCTTCGCGTCTCTCACGCCTGCCACGCAGACGGGCGGTCGGGCCCGGGCGTTTCGCTGCGCGAAGCCACCCTGGGCCAAGCCGCCCACGGGCGTTTCACGGGCTGACGCCCGCAAAGCCGCCCTTACTCGATGATCTTCGACACCACGCCCGCGCCGACCGTGCGGCCGCCCTCGCGGATGGCAAAGCGCAGACCGTCTTCCATCGCGATCGGCGCGATGAGCTCGACCGTGAACTTCAGGTTGTCGCCCGGCATCACCATCTCCGTGCCGCTCGGAAGCTCCACCGTCCCCGTCACGTCCGTCGTCCGGAAGTAGAACTGCGGACGGTAGTTGGCGAAGAACGGCGTGTGACGGCCACCCTCTTCCTTCGTCAGGATATACGCCTCCGCCTCGAACTTCGTGTGCGGCGTCACCGAACCCGGCTTGCAGAGAACCTGCCCCCGCTCCACGCCTTCACGGTCGATCCCGCGCAGCAGCGCCCCGATGTTGTCGCCCGCCTCGCCGCGATCCAGAAGCTTGCGGAACATCTCCACGCCCGTGCAGGTCGTCTTCTTCGTGTCGCGGATGCCCACGATCTCGATCTCGTCGCCCACGTTGATCACGCCGCGCTCCACGCGACCCGTCACGACCGTGCCGCGGCCCGAGATCGAGAACACGTCCTCGATCGGCATCAGGAACGGCTGGTCCACCGCGCGCTCGGGCGTCGGGATGTACTCGTCAACCGCCGCCATCAGCTCGCGGATCTTGTTCTCGCCGATCTCCGGGTCACGCCCCTCCATCGCCGCCAGCGCGCTGCCCGCGATGATCGGGATGTCGTCGCCCGGGAAGTCGTAGCTCGACAGAAGCTCGCGGATCTCCATCTCGACGAGCTCCAGCAGCTCCTCGTCATCGACCTGGTCCACCTTGTTCATGAACACCACCAGGGCAGGAACGCCCACCTGGCGCGCCAGAAGGATGTGCTCGCGCGTCTGCGGCATCGGGCCGTCCGCCGCGTTCACCACGAGGATCGCCCCGTCCATCTGCGCCGCACCCGTGATCATGTTCTTCACGTAGTCCGCGTGGCCCGGGCAGTCCACATGCGCGTAATGCCGCGCGTCGGTCTCGTATTCCACATGCGCCGTCGAGATCGTGATCCCGCGCGCCTTCTCCTCGGGCGCCCCGTCGATCTGGTCATACGCCTTGAAATCGCCGAAATACTTCGTGATCGCAGCCGTCAAAGTCGTCTTCCCGTGGTCAACGTGACCAACAGTCCCGATGTTGACATGCGGTTTCGAACGGTCGAACTTTTCCTTTGCCATTTTTGGCCTCCTTGCTTTTTCACAACGGTGGGCGGAACGCCCACCCTACGAGGTTGGTAGGGTGGGCAACCTGCCCACCCTACGAGGTTGGTAGGGTGGGCAACCTGCCCACCGTGGTTATGCGTATTTCGCCTGGATCTCCTCCGAGATGTTCTGCGGTACCGGATCGTAATGCGAGAACTGCATCGTGAACTGCGCACGGCCCGAGGACATCGAGCGCAGCGTGTTGATGTAGCCGAACATGTTGGCGAGCGGCACGTTGGCGCTGATCGCGATGGCGTTGCCGCGCGGCTCCTGCCCCGAAACCTGCCCGCGACGCGAGGTCAGATCGCCGATGATGTTGCCCGTGTATTCCTCGGGCGTGATCACCTCGACCTTCATGATCGGCTCCAGGAGCTTGGCGCCGGCCTTGCGAAGACCTTCGCGCATGCACATCCGCGCCGCGATCTCGAAGGCCATGACCGACGAGTCGACATCGTGGAACTTGCCGTCGACGAGCGCGACCTTGAAGTCGATCACCGGGAAGCCGGCAAGCGGACCGCTGTCCATGACGCTCTCGATACCCTTCTCGACACCGGGAATGTATTCCTTCGGAACCGAGCCGCCGACAATGCGGCTCTCGAAGGAATAGCCCTCGCCCGGCTCGGTCGGCGAGATGATCATCTTGACCTCGGCGAACTGACCCGACCCACCCGACTGTTTCTTGTGGGTGTAGGTATGCTCGATCTCGTGGCCGATGGTCTCACGGTAGGCCACCTGCGGCGCACCGATATTGGCCTCGACCTTGAACTCGCGTTTCAGTCGATCGACGAGAATGTCGAGGTGAAGCTCGCCCATGCCCTTCATGATCGTCTGGCCGCTCTCGAGGTCGGTTTCGACGCGGAAGGACGGATCCTCCGCCGCGAGACGCTGGAGACCCTGGCTCATCTTCTCCTGGTCGTTCTTCGTCTTCGGCTCGACCGCGATCTCGATCACCGGGTCGGGGAAGGTCATGGTTTCCAGGACGACGGGCTTCTGCGGATCGCAGAGCGTGTCCCCGGTCGTGGTGTCCTTGAGACCCGCGAGCGCGATGATGTCGCCCGAGAAGGCTTCCTCGATCTCCTGGCGGTCGATCGCGTGCATGAGCATCATGCGGCCCACGCGCTCACGTTTGCCCTTCGTCGAGTTCAGCATCTGGTCGCCCTTCTTGAGAACGCCCGAATAGATGCGGGTGAAGGTCAGCGAGCCCACGAACGGGTCGTTCATGATCTTGAACGCAAGCGCCGAGAACGGCGCGCTGTCATCGGCGGGACGCTCGATGTTGCGCTCCTCTGTCTCGTCGTCGGGCGAGAAGCCCTTGAGCACCGGCACGTCCTTCGGTCCGGGCAGGAAGTCCACCACGGCGTTCAGGAGCGGCTGCACACCCTTGTTCTTGAAGGCCGAGCCCGCGAGCATCGGGAAGAAGGTGAGCGACAGGGTGCCCTTGCGGATGAGCTTGCGCAGGGTCGCCTCATCGGGCTCTTCGCCCTCGAGATAGGCTTCCATCGCGTCATCGTCCATCTCGACCGCGAGTTCGATCAGGTTGTCGCGCCATTCCTGCGCCTGGTCCTGAAGCTCGTCACGGATCGGGCGGCGTTCCCACGACGCACCGAGATCCTCGCCGATCCAGACCCATTCTTCCATCTTGATGAGATCGATGATGCCTTCGAGCTTGTCCTCGGCCCCGATCGGCAGCGCGATCGGAAGCGGCTGGCCGCCGGTGCGCTCCTTGACCATCTTCACGCAGTTGAAGAAGTCGGCGCCGATCTTGTCCATCTTGTTGACGAAAACGAGGCGCGGAACCTTGTAGCGGTCGGCCTGGCGCCACACCGTCTCGGTCTGCGGCTCAACGCCGGCATTGCCGTCGAGCAGGGCCACGGCCCCGTCGAGAACCGCGAGCGACCGCTCCACCTCGATGGTGAAGTCCACGTGGCCGGGCGTGTCGATGATGTTGAAGCGCGTCTTGGTTTCGGACGTGCCTTCGGGCGTCGGGTCTTCCTGGCGCTGCCAGAAAGTCGTCGTCGCGGCCGAAGTGATGGTGATCCCGCGTTCGGCTTCCTGCTCCATCCAGTCCATGGTGGAGGCGCCCTCGTGGGTTTCGCCCATCTTGTGGTTCTTGCCGGTGTAGAAGAGGATGCGCTCGGTCATCGTCGTCTTGCCAGCGTCGATATGCGCCATGATGCCGAAGTTGCGGTAGCGCTCGAGCGGATAATCGCGTGCCATAAGTGTCGTGCCTCTCCGGGTTTACCAGCGGTAGTGGCTGAAAGCCTTGTTGGCTTCGGCCATCTTGTGAGTGTCTTCGCGCTTCTTCACGGCGGAGCCGCGCGACTGCACGGCGTCCAGGAGCTCGCCGGCGAGGCGCTCTTCCATCGTGTTCTCGTTGCGCGCGCGGCTCGCGTTGATGAGCCAGCGGATCGCCAGGGCTTCGCGGCGCTCGGGGCGGACCTCGACGGGAACCTGGTAGGTCGCACCACCGACGCGGCGCGACCGCACCTCGACCGACGGCTTGATGTTGTCGAGCGCTTCGTGGAACACCTCGACGGGTGCGCGCTTGATCTTGTCCTCGACGCGATCGAGCGCGTTGTAGACGATTTTCTCAGCGACCGACTTCTTGCCGTCGATCATCAGGTTGTTCATGAACTTGCTCAGAACCCTGTCGCCGAACTTGGCATCGGGCAGGATTTCGCGCTTTTCGGCGGCGTGACGACGAGACATCTAGGTCAATCCTTCGTTTCTTCTCTTCGCGCCCCGGAACTGATCCGGGGCCTCATTGGCTTCGGGATCCCGGCTCAGGCCCGGGATGATGCCACCGGCATCACTTGGGACGCTTGGCACCGTATTTCGAACGGCGCTGCTTCCGATCCTTGACACCCTGGGTATCCAGAACACCGCGCAGGATGTGATAGCGGACACCGGGAAGGTCCTTGACCCGGCCACCACGGATCAGGACCACCGAGTGCTCCTGAAGGTTGTGGCTCTCGCCGGGGATGTAGCTGATGACCTCGTAACCATTGGTGAGGCGCACCTTGGCGACCTTCCGCATGGCCGAGTTCGGCTTCTTCGGCGTGGTGGTATAGACGCGCGTGCAGACGCCGCGCTTCTGCGGACAACCCTCGAGGTGCATCGACTTCGAACGTTTGACTTTGGGCTGCCGCGGCTTGCGGATCAGCTGTTGGATCGTTGGCATTCGGTCTCTTTCCCGTCTTTCAACACATGTGTTTGCACAAGGCGCGCCCCGTGCGGCTTCCTGGCGTGCACCTCGCGCGTCCGCAAAGCGCAAATACCGCAATCGTTCCCATTCCGAGGTGAACGACGCGGTGGGTTCCCAGAGGATCGGGGCGACAAAATTGCCCGGATCTTGTCCACTTGAATTTTGATTACGGCGAAAGGAGCGACCTCCCCCACCGGATTGGGGCGCGTATAGGGGGAGTCGGAAGGGTTGTCAACAGCGGCCACGGCCCTTGCCTTGCGCCCTCGGCCGGTGCCATTCTATGCGCAACGGGCAGGACGGGAAAGCAGTGGCAGGATGAACAGTCGCGACATGCAGGTGATCGGCATCTGCCGATTTTCCTATCCCGCGCTCGGCGGCTTTCAGGTCGAACACGACACGATCGAGGACCGCGAGGCCTTCCTCTACGACCCGATCCGCATGGAAGAGCGGTTTCGCACCTTCGAGGCGCTGACCCTGCCCCCGCTCAGGGCGCAGACCGACCCCGATTTCACCCTGGCGGTGGTGATCGGCACGTCCTTCCCACCCCATTTGCGCGCCCGGCTCGAGGCGCTCCTCGCCGACCTGCCGCAGGCGGTCCTTGTCGCGCGCGAGCCGGGGCGGCACCGTCCGGTGATGAAGGCGGTCGTGAACGCGCTGCGCGAGGATCGCGGCCTTCCCTCTCTGCAATTCCGCATGGACGACGACGACGCCGTCTCGATCCGCTTCGTCGAGCGGCTGCGCGAAACGGCGCAGGACATGATCGGGGTGATCCGCAACAACCGCTACGCGGGCATCGACTTCAACCAGGGTTTCATCGCACGTCTCGACGCCGGGGGCGTCCGCGCCCGGCCCTGCATCGAAACGCTCTGGACCCCCGCGCTCGCCATTGCGGTTTCGCCCCATGCCTCGCGCGGGATCATGAATTTCAGCCATGCGAAGCTCGCGCGGATCATGCCTGTCCTCAGCGTCACCGGCGAGGACATGTTCATCCGGGGCCATAACGATTTCAACGACTCGCGCCAGAAGGACGGGATCAAGCCCGTGCGCCTGCCGCGGATCTCGGCCGAGGACGCGGCGCATCTCTCGCGCGTCTTCTGCCTCGACGAAACACGGGTCCGCGCGCTCTATGCGGCCTGAAACCGGAATACGGGGAACCCGTCCATGCGCGTGATCGGTGTCTGCCGTTTCTCCTACCCCGCCCATGGCGGATTTCGCCGGATGCACGACACGCTCGAAGAGCGCGAGGCCTATCTCTATGACGATGCGCGGATGACCCTTCGCTTCCGCCATTTCGAGGCACTCACCCTGCCGTCGCTCGTGGCTCAGACCAACGGGGACTTCACCCTCCTCGTCATCATCGGCGAGCGGATGCCGAAACGCTGGCTCGACCGGCTCCACGACGTGACCGCCGCGGTCCCGCAGATCAGGATCGTGCCGACCCCGCCGCTCAAGCACCGGCTCGCCCTCCAGCTGGCCATCCAGAAAGAGCTCGACGGACATGATGGCGAGTCCCTGCAATTCCGTCTCGACGATGACGACGCGATCGGGGTCGATTTCATCCAGAAGTCGCTTTTCGCGGCCCGCCGCACGGCGCGTTTCCGCAAGGAAAACCCGCGCATGGCCTACGAGTTCAACAACGGCTTCTCGGTCAGCCTCGCGGAAGACACCCTGCTCGTGCGGCCCGAATATGGCGCGTTTCTGTCCTGCGGTCTCGCCGTCCTCTTTCCGCCAGGCGACGACAAGACCATCATGAATTTCGGCCACCACCGGCTCCACCAGGTGATGCCGATGGTGATCCAGCCGTCCGAGCCGATGTATCTGCGCTCGAAACACGACGACAACGATTCAGGCGACAAGTTCCAGCCCAAGGGGCTCGCGCCGATGGACGAGGATCAGAAAACTCTCATCAAGGCGCGTTTCAACGTATCCGCGGACCATATTGCATCGGTGTGCGCCGACCTTCCCGTGCCTCGCGGATGATGGTGAAGATGCCGCTCCCGGCAACGATGGCGGCCCCCAGAAGCGTGATGTTGCTCGGCCAGTCGCCGAAGGCGAACCACCCGAGCACCAGCGCCCAGACAAGCCCGGTATAGCGAAACGGCGCCACGAACGAGATCTCGCCCACTCGCATCACCATGATCGAAAAGAGATAACCCGCGATGATCGAGCTCGACGCCAGCACCAGCAGCACCAGTTCGCCGCCGTCCATCGGGCCCCAGTCGATCGTGATCGACGCAAGGCCGTAGACAACGGTGATCGAAAGCGCCGTCACCCAAGTGACCAGCATCGAGGACGTCTCGCGCGACAGGCGCCGCGTGCTGAGATCGCGCACCGTGACGAAACCCACGGCCACAAGGCCGTAAAGCGAGTAGACATTGAACCCCTCCGCGCCGGGCCGCACGATGAGCAGGACACCCACGAAACCGACGACGATGGCCACGAGCCGCTTCCACCCGAACCCTTCGCCCAGGAAAAGCGCCGCCGCGACCGCGATGGCAAGCGGGAGCGCCTGGAGAATGGCGGTGACGTTGGCCAGCGGCATGTGGGTGAGCGCGGTCAGGAAGAAATAGGTCGCACAGATCTCCGACCCGGTCCGGATCGCGACGATCAGCCGGTCGCGGCCGGCGATCCGTCCCCGGAAGGCCCCAAGCCGCCAGGCCAGGACCGAAACCGCGATCGTCGTCAGGATGCCCCGCAGGAAGATGAGCTGGATGAGCGGCACCGACCCGCTCATCAGCTTCATGAACATGTCGTTCACCGTGAAGGCGGCCATGGCCACCATCATGAAGACCGCGCCGGTCAGGTTGTCGGATAGTTTCATGCGCCCCGCCCCCTTCGCCACCAATCTCTTCCGGCAATCCCGGCAAGGTGCAACACGAAAAAGGCCCCGCCGGGTCGGGCGGGGCCTTTGCTGCGGGGTCGAGACCCGGCTTATTCGTCGCGGCTCTCGGGGGTTTCGACCAGCGTGTCGTGCTCGTCTCCACCCACCACGTCGTCCTCGGCCGGTGCGGCAAGCGCCGCTGCGGCCTCCGCCTCCTCTCGGCGCGCCTCGATGACCACGTTGTCGCGGCTCTGGGCGATGCGGCGCACCTCTTGCGTGGCGCCCCCCGTGCCCGCCGGGATGAGCCGGCCCACGATGACGTTTTCCTTGAGACCGACGAGCTTGTCGCGCTTGCCCTGCACGCTCGCCTCGGTCAGCACGCGCGTCGTCTCCTGGAAGGACGCCGCCGAGATGAAGCTGCGGGTCTGCAGGCTCGCCTTGGTGATCCCCAGGAGGATCGGCTCGCCCTGCGCCGGCCGTTTGTTGCGCGCGATGGCCTTCTCGTTGGCCTCGTCGAACTCGGCCTTGTCCACGTGCTCGCCCTTGAGAAGCGTGGTCTCCCCGCTGTCGAGGATCTCCCACTTCTGGAGCATCTGGCGCACCACGACCTCGATGTGCTTGTCGTTGATCTTCACGCCCTGCAGACGATAGACCTCCTGCACCTCGTTGATCATGTAGTCCGCCAGCGCCTCGACACCCAGGATCGACAGGATGTCATGCGGCGCGGGGTTGCCGTCCATGATGTAGTCGCCCTTCTGGACATAATCACCTTCCTGAACCGGAATGTGCTTGCCCTTGGGCACCATGTATTCGACCGTCTCCAAGGTCTCGTCGACGGGCTCGATGCTGATGCGGCGCTTGTTCTTGTAGTCGCGCCCATAGCGGACATAGCCGTCGATCTCGGCGATGATCGCGTGATCCTTCGGACGCCGCGCCTCGAAGAGCTCGGCCACCCGCGGCAGACCGCCGGTGATGTCCTTGGTCTTCGCACCCTCGCGCGGGATCCGCGCGACCACGTCGCCGGCCTGGATGGCGTCGCCGTCCTCGATCGACAGGATCGCGTCCACCGACATCGGGTAGGTGACGGGGTTGCCGGCCTCGTTGCGCACGGGTTCCCCATCGTCACCGACGACGATGATCTCGGGCTTGAGCTCGTTGCCCTTGGGCGCCGCGCGCCAGTCCATGACGATCTTCTGGGTCATGCCGGTCGCATCGTCCGTCTCGTCGCGCACGGCCACGCCGGTCACGAGATCGACGAACTTCGCGGTGCCCGACTTCTCGGCGATGATCGGAAGGGTGTAGGGATCCCACTCGAAGAGCTTGTCGCCACGCTTGACCTTGTCGCCTTCCTTGACATGGAGCGCCGAGCCATAGCCGATCTTGTGGCTCGCCAGTTCGCGGTCGCCCTCGCCCATGATCTTGAGCTTCATGTTCCGGCCCATGACAAGCGTCTCGCCGCGCGAGTTCTCGAGCGTGGTCGCGTTCTCGAACGCCACCGTGCCCTCCTGGCTCGCCTCGAGGAAGGATTGCTGGCCACCCTGCGCCACGCCGCCGATGTGGAAGGTCCGCATCGTGAGCTGCGTGCCCGGCTCGCCGATCGACTGCGCGGCGATGATGCCCACGGCCTCTCCGGTGTTGACCATCGTGCCCCGCGCAAGGTCGCGCCCGTAGCACAAGGCACAGACTCCGTCCTCGGCCTCGCAGGTCAGCGGGCTGCGGATGCGCGCCGATTGCACGGCGGCCTCCTCGATCGCGTCGGCCATGCGCTCGTCGATGAGCTCACCCGCCGCGACGACCACCTCCTCGGTGCCGGGCTTGACGATGTCCTCGGCCGCGACACGGCCCAGCACACGCTCACCCAGCGACGCCACGACCTCGCCGTCGTTGACCGCCGCTTCCGCGGTGATGGCGCGATCGGTGCCGCAATCATGCTCGCGCACGATGCAGTCCTGGGCCACGTCCACCAGGCGGCGCGTCAGGTAGCCCGAGTTCGCCGTCTTCAGGGCGGTGTCGGACAGGCCCTTGCGGGCGCCGTGAGTCGAGTTGAAGTATTCGAGAACGGTCAGACCTTCCTTGAAGTTCGAGATGATCGGCGTCTCGATGATGTCGCCGTTGGGCTTGGCCATCAGGCCGCGCATACCGCCCAGCTGCTTCATCTGCGTGACCGAGCCACGCGCACCCGAGTGGGCCATCATGTAGACGCTGTTGGGCTCGAGTTCCGCACCGTTCTCGTCGGTCTTGCCCGCCGAGATGGTGCTCATCATGGCCTCGGTGACCTGGTCGTTGCATTTCGACCAGGCGTCCACGACCTTGTTGTATTTCTCGCCCTGCGTGATCAGGCCGTCCATGTATTGCTGTTCGAAGCCTTTGACCTGCTCGCGCGTCTCGTTGACGATGCTCCACTTGTCATCGGGCACCACCATGTCGTCCTTGCCGAACGAGATGCCGGCACGGAACGCCTCGCGGAAGCCCATGGTCATGATCTGGTCACAGAAGATGACGCTCTCCTTCTGCCCGCAATAGCGATAGACCGTGTCGATGACCTCCTGAACTTCCTTCTTGCGCAGAAGGCGGTTCACGAGACTGAAGGGCGCCTTCGCGTTGATCGGCAGAAGCGCCCCGAGACGCACGCGGCCGGGCGTCGTCTCGACCCGCTCCAGCGTCTCGTTGCCCTCGTCGTCGATGACCGGCACGCGCGCGGTGATCTTGGCGTGCAGATGCACTTCGCCGGCGTCGAGCGCCTGCTGCACCTCGTCGATCGACGAAAAGACCATGCCCTCGCCCTTCATGCCGGCGCGTTCCAGCGTCGTGTAGTAGAGACCCAGGACCATGTCCTGCGACGGCACGATGATGGGCGTCCCGTTGGCGGGGCTCAGGACGTTGTTCGTCGACATCATGAGCACACGCGCTTCGAGCTGCGCCTCGAGGCTCAGCGGCACGTGCACGGCCATCTGGTCCCCGTCGAAGTCGGCGTTGAAGGCCGAGCACACGAGCGGATGAAGCTGGATCGCCTTGCCCTCGATCAGCACCGGCTCGAACGCCTGGATGCCCAGGCGGTGCAGCGTCGGCGCGCGGTTCAGCATCACGGGATGCTCGCGGATCACCTCGTCGAGGATGTCCCAGACCTCGGGACGCTCTTTCTCGACCAGCTTTTTCGCCTGCTTGACGGTCGAGGACAACCCCTTCGCCTCAAGCCGCGAATAGATGAACGGCTTGAACAGTTCGAGCGCCATCTTCTTCGGCAGGCCGCACTGGTGTAGCTTCAGCTCCGGCCCGGTCACGATGACCGACCGGCCCGAGAAGTCGACCCGCTTGCCCAGAAGGTTCTGGCGGAAGCGGCCCTGCTTGCCCTTAAGCATGTCCGACAGCGATTTCAGCGGACGCTTGTTGGCGCCGGTGATGACGCGGCCGCGGCGGCCGTTGTCAAAGAGGGCGTCGACCGATTCCTGCAACATCCGCTTCTCGTTGCGCACGATGATGTCGGGCGCGCGCAGCTCGATGAGCCGCTTGAGGCGGTTGTTGCGGTTGATGACCCGGCGGTAGAGATCGTTGAGGTCCGACGTGGCAAACCGGCCGCCATCGAGCGGCACCAGCGGGCGCAGTTCCGGCGGGATGACCGGAATGACGGTCATGACCATCCACTCGGGGCGGTTGCCCGACTCGAGGAACGACTCCACGACCTTCAGGCGCTTGATGATCTTCTTGGGCTTCAACTCGCCCGTG
Source organism: Roseovarius sp. SCSIO 43702 (assembly GCF_019599045.1). Taxonomy (NCBI): domain Bacteria; kingdom Pseudomonadati; phylum Pseudomonadota; class Alphaproteobacteria; order Rhodobacterales; family Roseobacteraceae; genus Roseovarius; species Roseovarius sp. SCSIO 43702. The sequence goes on along the minus strand of NZ_CP080623.1, from coordinate 1,046,471 downwards.
GCCTCGGCCAGATCGGCACGCAGGTTCTCGGCCTCGGATTCGAGGTCGATCTGCGCCAGCATGTCGCGGATGGCCTCGGCGCCGATATTGGCCGTGAACGCGTCCATGCCATAGGCATCCTGCGCGTCCATGAACTCTTCCTCGGTGAGCATCTGGCCGTATTGCAGGTCCGTGAGGCCCGGTTCGATCACCACGTAGTTCTCGAAATAGAGCACGCGCTCCAGGTCGCGCAGCGTCATGTCCAGCATGAGACCGATGCGCGAGGGCAGCGATTTCAGGAACCAGATATGCGCACAAGGTGCCGCCAGCTCGATATGGCCCATGCGCTCGCGCCGGACCTTCTGCAACGTCACCTCGACGCCGCATTTCTCGCAGACGACGCCGCGATACTTCATGCGCTTGTATTTGCCGCAGAGACACTCGTAATCCTTGATCGGACCGAAGATGCGCGCGCAGAAGAGACCGTCACGCTCGGGCTTGAACGTGCGGTAGTTGATCGTTTCGGGCTTCTTGATCTCGCCGTAGGACCAGCTCAGGATGCGCTCGGGGCTGGCAAGGCTCACGCGGATCTCGTCAAAGACCTGCGCGGGGGCGGCGGGGTTGAAAGGGTTGTTCGTGAGTTCCTGGTTCATCTTGATACCTCGATCTGTGCGGAAGGGATGGGGCACGCCGGACCGAAGTCCGGCCTACCCGGTTGCCGAAAGCCGGGCCTCAGCCCGGCATCCGGCTCACTCCTCATCCTCCGCATCCAGGAGTTCCATGTTGAGGCCCAGGCCGCGGACCTCCTTGACGAGCACGTTGAACGATTCCGGCACGCCGGCCTCGAAATTGTCCTCGCCCTTGACGATGCTCTCGTAGACCTTGGTCCGCCCCGCCACGTCGTCCGACTTCACGGTCAGCATCTCCTGCAGCGTGTAGGCGGCGCCATAGGCTTCGAGCGCCCAGACCTCCATCTCGCCGAAGCGCTGGCCGCCGAACTGCGCCTTGCCGCCCAGCGGTTGCTGCGTGACGAGGCTGTAGGGTCCGGTCGAGCGCGCGTGGATCTTGTCGTCCACCAGGTGATGCAGCTTGAGCAGGTATTTCACGCCCACCGTCACCGGCCGGCTGAACTGCTCGCCCGTGCGCCCGTCGAACAGGATCGACTGGCCCGAGGTGGCAAAGCCCGCGCGCATCAGCGCGTCGTTCACATCCGCCTCCTTGGCCCCGTCGAAGACGGGCGTCGCGATCGGCACGCCGCGCGTCACGTTGCCCGCCGCCTCGACAAGCTGATCCTCTTCCATGCCGGCGATGCCCTCTTCATAGACATCGTCGCCATAGGCGAGCTTCATCGCCTCGCGCACCGGGGTCAGGTCGCCCGAGCGGCGATAGTCCTGAAGCGCCTCGTCGATCTGCACGCCGAAGCCGCGCGCGGCCCAGCCCATATGCGTCTCGAGGATCTGGCCCACGTTCATCCGGCTGGGAACGCCCAGCGGGTTGAGGCAGATATCGACCGGCGTGCCATCGGCGAGGAACGGCATGTCCTCCATCGGCACCACCTTCGACACGACGCCCTTGTTGCCGTGACGCCCGGCCATCTTGTCGCCCGGCTGAAGCTTGCGCTTCACGGCGATGAAGACCTTGACCATCTTCATCACGCCCGGCGGCAGGTCGTCGCCCCGGCGCACCTTCTCGACCTTGTCCTCGAAACGGGCGTCGAGCGCGCGTTTCTGCGCCTCGTACTGCTCGTTCAGGGCTTCGACGATCTGCGCGTCACCCTCGTCCTTGAGCGCAAGCTGCCACCACTGGCCCTTGCTGAGGGTCTCCAGAAGCTCCTCGGTGATCTCCGAGTTCGCCTTGACACCCTTCGGGCCTTTCACGGCGGTCTTGCCCAGGATCATCGACTTCAGGCGCGCATAGATGTTGCGCTCGAGAATGGCGAGTTCGTCGTCCCGGTCACGGGCCAGGCGCTCGACTTCCTCGCGCTCGATCTGAAGCGCACGCTCGTCCTTCTCGACGCCGTGGCGGTTGAAGACACGCACCTCGACCACGGTGCCGAAATCGCCCGGCTTCACGCGCAGGGACGTGTCGCGCACGTCGCTCGCCTTCTCGCCGAAGATCGCGCGCAGCAGTTTCTCCTCCGGCGTCATCGGGCTTTCGCCCTTGGGGGTGATCTTGCCCACCAGGATATCGCCCGGCTCCACGTCGGCGCCGATATAGACGATGCCCGCCTCGTCGAGGTTGCGCAGCGCCTCCTCGCCCACGTTCGGGATGTCGCGGGTGATTTCCTCGGGGCCCAGCTTCGTATCGCGCGCGGCGACCTCGAATTCCTCGATGTGAACGCTCGTGAACACGTCGTCACGCGACATGCGCTCCGAGATCAGGATCGAGTCCTCGAAGTTGTAGCCGTTCCACGGCATGAACGCGACGACCACGTTCCGGCCCACGGCCAGCTCGCCCATGTCGGTCGCGGGCCCATCGGCCACGACCTCGCCCTTGGTCACGGTGTCGCCCACCTTCACAAGGGGTTTCTGGTTGATGCACGAGTTCTGGTTCGACCGCTGGAACTTGCGCAGACGGTAGATGTCCACGCCCGGATCGCCCGGCTCCAGGTCCTCGGTCGCGCGCACGACGATACGCTGCGCATCGACCTGGTCGATGACACCGGCGCGCTTCGCCATGATCGCGGCACCCGAATCGCGGGCCACCACTTCCTCGATGCCGGTGCCGACCAGCGGCGCCTCGGCCTGCAGAAGCGGCAGCGCCTGCCGCATCATGTTCGATCCCATGAGCGCGCGGTTGGCGTCGTCGTTCTCGAGGAACGGGATGAGCGAGGCCGCGACCGAGACAAGCTGCTTGGGGCTCACGTCGATCAGGTCCACACCCTCGACCGGCGAGAGCGTGTATTCACCCGCCTGCCGCGTGTTGACCATCTCGTTCACGAACCTGCCCTGCTCGTCGAGATTGGCGTTGGCCTGCGCCACGACGTGACGCTGTTCCTCGGTGGCGGACATGTATTGCACTTCGTCCGTGACCTGGCCGTTCTCGACTTTCCGGTAAGGCGTTTCGATGAAGCCGTACTTGTTCACCCGCGCGAAAGTGGCGAGCGAGTTGATGAGACCGATATTCGGACCCTCGGGCGTTTCGATCGGGCACATCCGGCCGTAATGCGTGGCGTGGACGTCGCGCACCTCGAAGCCCGCGCGCTCGCGCGTGAGACCGCCCGGCCCGAGCGCCGAAAGGCGGCGCTTGTGCGTCACTTCGCTGAGCGGGTTGGTCTGGTCCATGAACTGCGAAAGCTGCGAGGAGCCGAAGAACTCGCGCACCGCGGCGGCGGCGGGTTTGGCGTTGATCAGGTCCTGCGGCATCACCGTGTCGATCTCGACCGACGACATGCGCTCCTTGATCGCGCGCTCCATCCGCAGCAGGCCGACGCGGTACTGGTTTTCCATCAATTCGCCGACCGACCGCACCCGGCGGTTGCCGAGGTGGTCGATATCGTCGATGTCGCCCTTGCCGTCGCGCAGGTCGACCAGCGCCTTGATGCAGGCGACGATGTCCTCGCGGTCCAGCGTGCGCTGCGTGTCGGGCTTGTCGAGCGCGAGGCGCATGTTCATCTTGACCCGGCCCACGGCGCTCAGGTCATAGCGTTCGCTGTCGAAGAACAGCGTCTCGAAAAGCGCCGACGCGGCCTCCTCGGTGGGCGGCTCGCCCGGACGCATGACGCGGTAGATGTCCATGAGCGCGGTGGCGCGGTTCATGTTCTTGTCCGCGGCCATCGTGTTGCGCATGTAGGGGCCGACGTTGATGTTGTCGATGTCGAGCACCGGGATCTCGGTGATGCCCGCGTCCAGCAGGTCCTGAAGCGTGCCGCCCGTGATCTCGCCATCCTTGTCGCGCTCGAGCGTCAGCTCGTCGCCCGCCTCGACATAGATCGCGCCGGTTTCCTCGTTGATGATATCCTTGGCCGCGAACTTGCCCACGATATTCTCGAACGGGACCAGGAGGTCCTTGACCTCGCCCTCGTCGATGAGCTTCTTGACCGCGCGCGGCGTCACCTTCTTGCCGGCCTCGGCGATCACTTCACCGGTCTTCGCGTCCACAAGGTCGAAGGTGGGGCGGGTGCCACGCACGCGCTCGGGGAAGAATTTCGTGACCCAGCCGTTGACCGATTTGCCCTTCTTCTTCAGCTTGTAGGTGACGGTGTCGTAATAGGCATCCATGATGCCTTCCTGGTCGAGCCCGAGCGCATAGAGCAGCGTCGTCACCGGAAGCTTCCGGCGCCGGTCGATACGGGCAAAGACGATGTCCTTGGCGTCGAACTCGAAATCCAGCCACGACCCGCGATAGGGAATGATCCGGCAGGCGAAGAGCAGCTTGCCCGAGCTGTGCGTCTTGCCCTTGTCATGGTCGAAGAAGACACCGGGAGAGCGGTGCATCTGGCTCACGATCACGCGTTCGGTGCCGTTGACGACGAAGGTGCCGTTCGGGGTCATCAGGGGCATGTCGCCCATGAAGACGTCCTGCTCCTTGATGTCCTTCACGGATTTCGCGCCGGTATCCTCGTCCACGTCGAACACGATGAGCCGCAGCGTCACCTTGAGCGGCGCGCTGTAGGTCATATCGCGCTGCATGCACTCCTCGACGTCGTATTTCGGCTTCTCGAGCTCGTAGTCCACGAACTCGATCACGCTCGTCTCGTTGAAATCCGAGATCGGGAAGACCGACTGGAAGACACCCTTGATGCCTTCGCCGTCCTGCGGCGTCTTCTGGTCGCCGGAGTTCAGGAACAGGTCATACGAGGATTTCTGAACCTCGATGAGGTTCGGCATTTCGAGGACTTCGCGGATTTTGCCGAAGTATTTGCGCAAACGCTTCTGGCCAAGGTAGGTCTGAGCCATGTGTCTGGTCACCTTTCATGTCGCACCGGCGGCGGCTGCTGTCGGGCCCCAGCACCACCGCCATACGAGAGAGCGGGTTCCGATCTATTCCCGGCGCATGTCCCACCACGCGCCTCCCGATCGAAGAACCTCGTCCTAGGAAAACTCCGGCCCGACAGGTCGGGGTCTTGCTAAGACAGGTTCGGCTGAGCCCGGAGATCCGGGCTCAGCCTTGCAAAAAGCGGTGCGTGGGATCACGCACCAACCGATTACTTGAGTTCCACCTCGGCGCCGGCTGCTTCCAGCTTGCCTTTGATGTCCTCGGCCTCGTCCTTGGAGACCTGCTCCTTGACGGCCTTGCCACCGGCTTCGACCAGGTCCTTGGCTTCTTTCAGGCCAAGACCGGTGATCGCGCGGACTTCCTTGATGACGTTGATCTTCGACGCGCCGGCCGATTTCAGGATCACGTCGAATTCGGTCTGCTCCTCGGCGGCTGCGCCACCGGCGTCGCCTGCGGGACCGGCCATCATGACCGCGCCACCGGCTGCGGGCTCGATGCCGTATTCGTCCTTGAGGATGGTTTTCAGTTCCTGTGCTTCGAGAAGCGTCAGACCAACGATCTCTTCAGCGAGTTTTTTCAGATCAGCCATTGTATCAGCTCTTTCCGTTTTCAGATTTGTGTTCCAACGTCGGAGGCTTGTGCCCCGCGCGGGTCATGTCAGTTGCCTCAGGCGGCTTCCGCCTTCTCCTCGATCGTCGAGAGGATGCTCGCGATGTTCGAAGCAGGTGCGCCAATCGCGCCGGCGATGTTCGAAGCGGGTGCGCCGATGCAGCTTGCGATCTGAGCGATGAGCTCGTCACGCGAGGGCATTTTCGACACGGCTTCGACGCCGGAGCGGTCCAGAGCGCTCTCACCCATAGCCCCGCCAAGGATCTCGAATTTCTTGTTGTCCTTGGCGAAACCTTCGGCGACCTTGGCTGCTGCCACGGGGTCTTCCGAGAAGGTCAGAACGGTCATGCCCGAAAGATAGTCGGCAATGCTTGCGCAGGGCTTTCCATCGAGGGCGATCTTGGCGAGCCTGTTCTTGGCGACGCGTACGGATGCTTCGGCCTCGCGGGCGCGGGCACGAAGATCCTGCATCTCGGCAACTGTCAGGCCCTCGTAGTGCGCAACCACCACGACGCCAGAGCTTTCGAAGATCTGGCCGAGTTCCTCGACCACTTTCTCTTTCTGGGCTCTATCCACAGTTTCACTCCAAATTTGGGGGTTGCCCCCCGGCTCAGTTCCACCGGGCCATCGACCCGGCAATCAGGTCCGTTACGGGGCATCGCCAAACCGCCCGAGGTCGGAACCCCGGCCAATCTTGTCGTTTCCCGTCTCAGGCAGGATATTAAGCACCGGAATAACCCGCGCACCCACCGTCTTGGACGAATCGCCGGGTGGCCACGCATGCGCAGCCACCCGACGAGTGGTGCATCTAGTGGCTTTCGTGGCAAATGTGAAGGGGTAAATCCCCGGCTTCCGATCATTCGCGGGATGACCCTGCGAAAACGCCCCGGCACGGGTGCCGGGGCGTCGTCATTCGTGGTCCGGGATCGGCCTTGGCCGCTTACTCGGTCGCGGCGGTCGCCACGTCGATCGTGACGCCGGGACCCATGGTCGAGCTCAGCGCGATCTTCTTCATGTAGGTGCCCTTGGCGCCCGAGGGCTTGGCCTTGGCCACCGCGTTGACGAAGGCGCGCACGTTCTCGACGAGCTTCTCTTCGTCGAACGATGCCTTTCCGACGCCCGCATGGACGACACCCGCCTTCTCGGCCTTGAACTGGACTTCACCGCCCTTGGCGCCCTTGACGGCCTCGGCCACGTCCATCGTCACCGTGCCGACCTTGGGGTTCGGCATCAGGTTGCGCGGGCCCAGAACCTTGCCCAGGCGGCCCACGATGGGCATCATGTCGGGCGTGGCGATGCAGCGGTCGAAGTTGATTTCGCCGTTCTGCACGGTTTCCATCAGGTCCTCGGCTCCGACGATATCGGCCCCGGCTTCCTTGGCCTCGTCGGCCTTGGCACCGCGCGCGAAGACGGCGACACGCACGTCCTTGCCCGTGCCGTTCGGCAGGCCCACGACACCGCGGACCATCTGGTCGGCATGGCGCGGATCTACGCCGAGGTTCATGGCGATCTCGATCGTCTCGTCGAACTTCGCCTTGGCATTGTTCTTGACCAGGGCCACGGCCTCTTCGATCGTCAGGTTTTCCTTGCCCTCGAAGGCTTCGCGGGCGGCGCGGGCGCGTTTTCCAAGCTTTGCCATCTTACTTCACCTCGATGCCCATGGAGCGTGCGGAGCCCTGGATGATCTTCATCGCGGACTCGACGTCGTTTGCGTTCAGGTCTCTCCACTTCGCTTCCGCGATCTCGCGCAGTTGCTTGGGCGTGACCGTGGCGATGGTGTCGCGGCCCGGCGTGTTCGAACCGGACTTCAGCTTGGCCGCCTTCTTGAGATAGTAGGACGCCGGCGGCGTCTTGATGTCCATCTCGAAGGACTTGTCCTGGTAATAGGTGATCACGGTCGGGCACGGCGCACCGGGCTCCATATCCTGCGTCTTGGCGTTGAACGCCTTGCAGAATTCCATGATGTTGATGCCGCGCTGACCCAGCGCCGGACCGACCGGCGGGCTCGGGTTCGCTTGTCCGGCAGGCACTTGCAGCTTCATCTTGCCTGCGAGTTTCTTGGCCATTGGCCTTCTCCTTTCCAACACCCTCGGGACGCGTCCCTCGGGTTCCGGGTTGTGTGGTCCGGTCCGGGCATCGCGATGCCCTCGCCTCCCACCTTGATACGGCGAATCCGCCGCAGGACGGGCATCAGCCCGCCATCACTCAGGACTGTTTCGTGACCTGCGTGAATTCCAGTTCGACCGGCGTCTCCCGGCCGAAGATCGACACCGTCACCTTAAGGCGCTGGTTGTCGTCGTCCACTTCCTCGACCATGCCGTCGAAATCCTCGAACGGGCCGTCGTTGACCTTGACCTTCTCGCCCACCTCGAAATGGATGAGCGTGCGCGGCGTCTCCTCGCCTTCCTGCACGCGGTTGAGGATCTGGTTCACCTCGGCGTCGCGCATCGGCATCGGGCGGCCCTGCGGCCCCAGGAACCCGGTCACGCGGTTGATCGAGTTGATGAGGTGATAGCCCTCGTCGGACATCTCCATGTGAACCAGCACGTAGCCCGGCATGAAGCGGCGCTCGGCGGTCACCTTCTTGCCGCGGCGCACCTCGATCACCTCTTCGGTCGGCACCAGCACCTCGTCGATCTGATCCTCGAGCCCCTGCTCGGCGACCGATTGCCGGATCTGCTCGGCGATCTTCTTCTCGAAATTCGAGAGGACGCTGACCGAATACCACCGCTTTGCCATCGTTGATCTTCTTTCCCGGAGGCGCGGCCGCGATCGGCCCACGCTGATTTCAAACTCGCCGGTGCCATACCCCGCACCCGGCCCCATCCGCAACACGAAATCGGTGCGCCGTCTCGAATCGCCGTGCACCGATGTTGGGAATGACGGCCCGCATACCCGCACGGGGCAGCGGTTTCAAGGGTTCGCCGCCGCGCGGTCAGCCGAAGATGTTGAGGATCGATTGCAACCCGGTCCGAATCCCGAGATCCACCAGCGCGAAGAAAATCGCCGTCAGCGTCGCCATGATGAACACCATCACCGTGGTCAGCGCGACCTCGCGGCGCGTCGGCCAGACCACTTTCGCGATCTCCGAACGGACCTGCTGAATGAACTGAAGCGGATTGGTGCGGGCCATGGGCGGTCACGTCTCTTGCTGTTTGCTCGTGCCGCACATACGCGGGCTCCGCGCGCAATTCAAGGGCCGATCCCCGACTATGCCGTCAGTCCCGCGTCTCCTCCGCCAGGCGCTCGAACGGATCGGGCCGGCTCATCGCCACCGCGTCGGGGTCGAGCGCGGCACGGCTGAAATCGGGGAGCGCGAACCCGTCCGCCCAGTCGCCCGGCACGGCATCCAGAACACCGTCCCACCGCTCGGCCAGGTGATCCATCCGCACGCGGAACCGCTCCGCCCGCGCCGCGTCGCGCGCCTTCATCGCGCGATAGATGACGCCGAACCCCTCGGCCACGCTGCCACGGCCCAACGCGATGATCGCGACGACCACCAGCCAGGCCAATGCCAACGCCACGAGGAAAACCGTGCCGGGCCGCAGGATGAGCGCAAGAAGCAGGGCACCGGCCAGGGCGGGCCGCAGCCATTTGCGCCGGGATGCGCCCTTGCCGTCGCGCGTTGCGACGCGCTCGCGGGGCGCTGCGGCGCCCTCGGCTTCCGCCGTGGTCTCGTCGTCCGTCTCGCGCGAGGCGGCCACGGTCTCCTCGACCGCGCGGACCAGTGCCCGGCGCGGGGCGCGCTTGCGCATCTCGTCCTGGGTGTTCAGGTCAGGCAACGCCCGCCGACCGCGAAGACGCGACAGGGGCGTGCGCTTCTCGGGTCGCTCCGCGCCCGCGGGCTCTTCGGTCAGTATCGCGCGGATCACCGCGTCGGTTTCTACCTCGGGAATATCCTTGCCGGGCTCGTGCATCGGGTCCAGTCGCAGACCCGGACGCAACGAACGCCGATATCGCTCCTGCTCGAGCAAATCATGAGAGAGGGCCATGGCAGCCAATCGTCCTGTTCAAGCGCCCCCACGCTTCCCGGTCGCCATCCCCCCGGACACGCAACCGATTGCATCCGCGATAGGGCGCAATTCTGGCAAAATTGTGGCGAAACTCGTCAAAAATGCGGCACGTCTCAATTGGACCGCAATTCGACCGGCTTTTCACCCAGCTTCGGAACGCAGCGTCACGCGAAACGGGCTCGGCCGCGGCTGCGTCCGTCGCGGCGATTCGCACCTCGGATCTGTCGGGAACTGGCAGGGGCAGCAGGGCTCGAACCCGCGACCTACGGTTTTGGAGACCGTCGCTCTACCAACTGAGCTATACCCCTATCGCCGCGCCCGATTACGCCGGATGCGGCCCGAGATCAAGGGTGGTTTCGCCGGGAGAGCGCATACTGTCTCGATTCTCCGACCGGCACCTACGGAGCGACCTGCTCGAGCCGATGGATATCGGCACCACAGATCGCTTCCTCGTGCCTGAGTATGGTCTCGATGGGCCAGTCCCACCACGCCACGGCGCGTATCCGCGCCACGGTGGGGTCATCGAAGCGGTACCTGCGAACCTTCCCCGGGTTGCCCGCCACCACGGAATATGGTGGCACATGCCCACCCACGACGGCGCCCGCCCCGATGATCGCCCCGTCCTCGATCCGGGCGCCGGGCAGGATCGTCGCATTGCGACCGATCCATACATCGTGCCCGACCACGGTATCGGGTCCGGCACCCGGCAGCGAGGCGCGTTCCTCGTCGAATCCACCGTCGAAAATGGCGAATGGATAGCTCGAGATGCCATCGTGGCGGTGATTGGCGGACGCGGTGATGAACTCCGCCCCATGGGCGATCTGGCAGAACTTTCCGATTTCCAGCCGCTCGCACGAGGCCGGATGCAGATGCGGCGCCAGCGTCGCGGCCCAGTCCTCGACCGGATGGTCCCGGCTCGCATAGCTGTAGACACCCGCGCTCATGCGGGGATGATCGAGAACCGCCGCGAGAAACACGGTGCTTTCGTGCAGCCTCCCGTCGGGAAGCGTGAGCGGATGGCGCGTCCGCGCGTCGGGGAATGAGCGGGGCATGACATGACCTCTCTGTTCGCGTGATGATTTTCGGCGATCAGCGGTTCTTGGTCACGGCACCCTCCCTCGGTTGCGAGACGGCATAGCACATCCTTGCCCACGCACAAAGGGCGCCCCGGTCCGGGGCGCCCTTCGCGTCTCTCACGCCTGCCACGCAGACGGGCGGTCGGGCCCGGGCGTTTCGCTGCGCGAAGCCACCCTGGGCCAAGCCGCCCACGGGCGTTTCACGGGCTGACGCCCGCAAAGCCGCCCTTACTCGATGATCTTCGACACCACGCCCGCGCCGACCGTGCGGCCGCCCTCGCGGATGGCGAAGCGCAGACCGTCTTCCATCGCGATCGGCGCGATGAGCTCGACCGTGAACTTCAGGTTGTCGCCCGGCATCACCATCTCCGTGCCGCTCGGAAGCTCCACCGTCCCCGTCACGTCCGTCGTCCGGAAGTAGAACTGCGGACGGTAGTTGGCGAAGAACGGCGTGTGACGGCCACCCTCTTCCTTCGTCAGGATATACGCCTCCGCCTCGAACTTCGTGTGCGGCGTCACCGAACCCGGCTTGCAGAGAACCTGCCCCCGCTCCACGCCTTCACGGTCGATCCCGCGCAGCAGCGCCCCGATGTTGTCGCCCGCCTCGCCGCGATCCAGAAGCTTGCGGAACATCTCCACGCCCGTGCAGGTCGTCTTCTTCGTGTCGCGGATGCCCACGATCTCGATCTCGTCGCCCACGTTGATCACGCCGCGCTCCACGCGACCCGTCACGACCGTGCCGCGGCCCGAGATCGAGAACACGTCCTCGATCGGCATCAGGAACGGCTGGTCCACCGCGCGCTCGGGCGTCGGGATGTACTCGTCAACCGCCGCCATCAGCTCGCGGATCTTGTTCTCGCCGATCTCCGGGTCACGCCCCTCCATCGCCGCCAGCGCGCTGCCCGCGATGATCGGGATGTCGTCGCCCGGGAAGTCGTAGCTCGACAGAAGCTCGCGGATCTCCATCTCGACGAGCTCCAGCAGCTCCTCGTCATCGACCTGGTCCACCTTGTTCATGAACACCACCAGGGCAGGAACGCCCACCTGGCGCGCCAGAAGGATGTGCTCGCGCGTCTGCGGCATCGGGCCGTCCGCCGCGTTCACCACGAGGATCGCCCCGTCCATCTGCGCCGCACCCGTGATCATGTTCTTCACGTAGTCCGCGTGGCCCGGGCAGTCCACATGCGCGTAATGCCGCGCGTCGGTCTCGTATTCCACATGCGCCGTCGAGATCGTGATCCCGCGCGCCTTCTCCTCCGGCGCCCCGTCGATCTGGTCATACGCCTTGAAATCGCCGAAATACTTCGTGATCGCAGCCGTCAAAGTCGTCTTCCCGTGGTCAACGTGACCAACAGTCCCGATGTTGACATGCGGTTTCGAACGGTCGAACTTTTCCTTTGCCATGGTGCTGGCTCCTTTGCTCTGGATACCGGAACATGGTCCGGCCTACGGATGGTGGGTAGGCCGGGACAAGGCCCGGCATCCCGCGGATGGTCTCGTATCGCGGGCCGTTTATTGCGCTCCCGGCCGAAAATCAAGCGCAAGCTGCATCACTCCGCCGCCTTCTTTCCGGGTCGGAACCACCCCTCGTTCAGATATTGCCGCCGCAGCCAGTTCTGGATGAGCTTCGCGGCATTGCGGCTCAGGTTCTCCATCTGCTTTTCCTTCGACTGCGTCAGCCCCGAGCCGATCACCGTCTCCCCCGACAGCGTCTCGAGCACGGTGATCGTTTCGGGCTCGGCGTTGAGCTTCTGCTGCGTCGCATCGTCCCAGACCGTGACGTTGACGATGAGCGCCGATTTGGGCGAGGCCACGACCGGCACGCCCGGCACGGCGAGCACGTAGCCCTCGATCGCGATGCCGAGATGATAAAGCCGCTCGCCCTCGTAGCGGCCAAACCGCTCCTCGACGGCCTTCTCCATCGCCGCGATCCACTCCTCCTTGCCCGCCTCGCGCGAAGCCGGGCCCTTCACGAGGTTCGGCGCCACCACCACGTTGTGCCCAAGCTCGAACGCGCCCAGGTCGACGGGCGCCCGGTCGAGATCGTCGGGATTGGTGCAGGCCATGAGCGCCAGGAGGCCGATACCGGCCAGCAATATCCGAAACACGCGAAAATCTCTCCTGGAAATAAACTCCCCGGCGCACAGCGTTACCGCAGCAGGGCCCGCATCGCAATGTTTGCCCCCTCCCCGTCCCGCCCCTACATCAAAGGAACCCGACAGAAGGAAACCCCGATGCCTCCGACACATCCCGTCCGTGTTCCCCTCGTGACCAGGCCCATGGGGCTTCTCGGCTCGCTCAGGACCGCGCGGGAAAACGTGCTCGCGATCATCCCCGACCTCGCCACGCGCCAGCCGATGGTCTCGGGCCGCACGGGCAAGCGGTGGCACATGGTCATGGACCCCGGCGCGATCCGCCGGATTCTGCTCGAGAATCTCGACAACTACCCGAAATCCATCGTCACCAAGAACCTGCTGAAACCGGCGATCGGCGATTCGCTCTTCATCGCCGAGGGCGCGCATTGGCGCTGGCAGCGTCGCGCGGCCGCGCCCGCCTTCTCGCATCGCAACGTGATGAACCTCGCCCCCGTGATGACCGCCGCCGCCGGGCGCTCGGCCGACCGCATCGCCGCAGCGGGGCCGCGCGCGGTGGACGTGGCCGAGGACATGGTGCGCACCACCTTCGACGTGATCAGCGAGGTGACGTTCTCCGGCGGCGACGGGTTCGATCCCGACAGCGTGCATCGCGCCATCGACCATTACATCTCGGCGGCCGGCAAGATCTCGCTTTTCGATATCCTGGGCTTCCCCGACTGGGTGCCGCGTCCGGCGCGGATCAGTTCGGGCGCGCAACTGCGCGAGATGAAGCGCGTGGCCGATGCCGCGGTCGAGGACCGTCGCGCCCGTGGCCACGACGGCGTGCCCGACCTGCTCGACCTGCTGCTCTCGGGCGAAGACCCCGAGACCAAGCGGCAGATGAACACCGCCGAGCTGCGCGACAACCTTCTCACCTTCATCGTCGCGGGCCACGAGACCACGGCGCTCACCCTCGCGTGGTCTCTCTACCTCTGCGCCTTCGATCAGGACGTGCAGGATCGCGCCCGGGCCGAGGCGTGTTCGGTCCTCGATGGCCCCGCCACGGGCGAGGACGTGGCCCGCCTCCCCTTCATCCGCCAGATCGCCGACGAGGCGCTCCGCCTCTATCCGCCCGCCGGCATGATCTCCCGCACGGCCCTGGCCCGCGACACGCTTTGTGGGCGCGAGGTGCGCGCCGGCGACACCGTGATCATCCCGATCTACGCGCTGCACCGCAATCACCTGCTCTGGGATGAACCCGACGCCTTCCGCCCCGAACGCTTCGAGGACCGCAAGGCCATCGACCGCTACGCCTACCTGCCTTTCGGGGACGGCCCGCGCATCTGCATCGGGGCCAGCTTCGCGCTGCAGGAGGCCGTGATCATCCTGGCCACGCTGCTCGCCCGGTTCCGCTTCACGCCGGTCAGGGGTCGCGACCCCAGGCCCGTCATGATCCTCACGCTGCGCCCCGAGGGCGGCGTCTGGCTCACCGCCGACGAACTGGACTGACGCGCGCCGCGCAGGCTGGAGGGCCTAACCTTCCAGCGCCGCCTCCGCCTCGCGGCGCCGGCGTTTCTGCTCCATCACGATATCGCGCCGGACCCAGGCATAGCGGGTATCATCCGCCACCTCGTCCCAGAACAAGGCGCCACCCTTCCGCCACGGGTCGAGGACGATGCCCTGGTCGAACGTGTCGCCCCGCGCGCTGATGATCGCGGTCGAATGCTCGATGCGGAAGGGGTTGTCCGCATTGGCGATCGCGCGGTGCAGTTCCAGCGTCTCGAACCGCTCGTCGCGCAGGCGCCACTCCATGTCCTTGGCCCAGTGATAGCACAGGCCGCGCGGTTTGAGCCCCATGTTGACCTTGGAGTTGTGGACCAGCGGCGGATCCTCGATCTCGTATTCGATGGCGAGGTTCCGGGCCTGCGCATAGGCCACCCGCGCCGCGCGCTCGGCCTCCTCGGGATCGACCTGCGGGCCCAGCGCCTTGATGGCCGTGGCAAGCTGGCTCACCTCCTCCGGCGTGGCCGTGACCGGACCGCCGGGCGCGCCGCACCCCGCCAGGAAAACGACCGTGACCAGCGACAGGAGACCTGCAAGACGTCGCAACATTGAAACCGCCCTCACCTCGAAATTTCCGGGGCGTTCTACCGGCCACGGCGCCGCTTGTCGAGACACGAGGGCGGTCACGTGGACATGCGCGAGGCCGGGCCGGGTCGGCGACCGCCCCGGCCCAAGGGCTCAGATCGCCGACAGGAGGCGAAAACCGGCAAGACAGGTCACGCGCTCGATGCGCAACGAGTATCTCTTCATATCATAAAAACGATATTCATAACGAAACAATATCACTTTAAATTCGCAGAAATTACAATTTGCAATCTTTCCCGATATTCTCCCCATCGCGCCTGCAAACCTCCAGCTTGCCGCCCGCGATGGCCTCGCCGTGACCGGATTTCGCGCTATTTTCCTGTCAGGACCATCGGACAGGAGACCATCATGACCCATCTGACCCGCCGCCGGCTTCTCGGCACCGCCGCCGCCCTTCCACTGGCGAGCGCGGCACAGGCCGCCGCGCCGCTCATGGGCGTGGCCGAGCCGCGCTTCCACCGGGTGACACTCGGTGACATGGACGTGACCACGATCCTCGCCGGCACCCGCACCATGTCCGATCCGCATTCGATCTTCGGCCTGAACGTGGATGAGGCCACCTTCGCACAGGCCTCCGAGGCCGCCAACATCCCCACCGATGAGGCGCGCGGCTACTTCACGCCCACCGTCGTCAATACCGGCGACGAACTCGTGCTCTTCGACACCGGGCTCGACGGCCCCGGCACGGTCGAGGCGCTTTCAGCCGCGGGCTACGCGCCCGACCAGGTGGATCTCGTGGTGATCACGCATATGCATGGCGACCATATCGGCGGCCTCATGACGGACGGCGCCCCCACTTTCACGAACGCGCGCTACGCGACCGGATCGGTCGAGTTCGACGCGTGGTCCGGCCGCGAGAACGAGGGGTTCGAAACCAGGGTGCGCCCCCTCGCCGACCGGATGACGATGCTTGCGGACGGTGACAGCGTGGCGCGCGGCATCACCGCCCAAGCCGCTTTCGGCCACACGCCGGGGCACATGGTGTTCACCGTCCAGGCTGGCGGCCAGACCCTGCTGATCGCGGCGGATTTCGCGAATCATTACGTGTGGTCCCTCGCCCATCCCGACTGGGAGGTGAAGTACGACATGGACAAGCAGGCCGCCGCCGCGACCCGCCGTCGCCTGCTCGATCGTCTCGCCGCCGACCGGACACCCTTCGTGGGCTACCACATGCCCTTTCCGGCGCTCGGCTACGTGGAGCGCGCGGGCGACGGCTTCTCCTACGTGCCCCAGAGCTATCAGCTCACCCTCTAGACGGGTGCGGCACGGGCGCCGCCCGGCCGGGCCTCACCCGCCCTCGGGCACCGCGTCGGGATCCACGGTCCTGATCCGCGGCGTCACTTCCACGACGCTGTCGCCATAGACGCGCCGCGCCATTGCCGTGCTCATGTCGGGCCGCACGATCGCCGGATCGCCCGGCATCCAGTCCATCGGCGCGCCAAGCTGCTTGGCATCGAAAAGGATCAGCCCGTCCAGCACGCGCAGGATCTCGTCGACGCTCCGCCCCAGGGTCGAGGGATATTCCGACACCCACCGAAGGCGCAGCGCGGGGTCGAAGATCATCGTCTTGCGGATCGTCGGCTCGACCGGCGCAGATTCATGCCACATCCCCAGCATCTCGCTGATCTCCCGGCCCGGATCGCACAGCATCGGGGATTCCGCCGTCACCGCGAAAAGCTCCTCGACTTCGGCAATCCAGTTGATGTTGCGCTCCAGCCGACAGGGCGAAATGCCAAGCACTGCCGCGTTGCGCTTCTCGAAATTCTCGCGATGCGTCTCGAACCCCACCAGTTCGGTGTCGCTGATCCCGGCCCGCATCTTGGGATACCCGGCAAGCACGGTCCACTGTCCCTCCGCCCAATCGTGGAAGGTGATGCGCCCATGCGTCGACTGACAGGTGAAATTCGGCGCGATGTCCCCCAGCTCGGGCTTCCAGTCGACGGTCCTGCGATAGCTTCGCGGGAGGTTGATGATAACCTGGTCTTCCGGGTCGGTATCTTCAGGTTGGGGCGCCATGAACAGATCCTGCAACGCCATGATGTCTACTCCTCGTCTCAACGACACAAATACAGTGGGTTTACCCCCACATCTTCTGGTTGCAGCTTAGCCTCCCGATCTGGGCGAAAATAAGGCAGCGCAGAAGAAACCCGGAAAATATCAGTCTCAGAGTGACATTAGCCATTCGCGCGCTCCCCGTGGTTTTGCCACTGGCCAAGCCGCACCCGGCTCTGGCATAACTGCCCCAACCAATAAAAGCAGAGCAGCACATGGCCCAGGACCTCCTGTCATCCGCCCCCGACGCGACCGATTACGACGCCTCCTCCATCGAGGTGCTCGAGGGGCTGGAGCCCGTGCGCAAGCGGCCGGGCATGTATATCGGCGGCACCGATGAACGCGCGCTGCATCACCTGGTGGCCGAAGTGCTCGACAACTCCATGGACGAGGCCGTCGCCGGCCACGCCACCCGGATCGAGGTCGAGCTGCACGAGGACCATTCCATCACCATCCGCGACAATGGTCGCGGTATCCCCATCGACCCGCACCCCAAATTCCCCGGCAAATCCGCGCTCGAGGTGATCCTCTGCACGCTCCACGCGGGCGGGAAGTTCTCGGGCAAGGCATACCAGACCTCGGGCGGCCTCCACGGCGTGGGCGCCTCGGTGGTCAACGCGCTGAGCGATTCCATGGTCGTGCAGGTCGCCCGCAACAAGGAACTGCACGAGCAGCGGTTTTCACGCGGCATCCCCCTCGGCCCGATCGAGAAGGTGGGCCAGGCCCCCAACCGGCGCGGCACGACCGTCACCTTTCACGCCGACGAGGAGATCTTCGGCCACCACCGGTTCAAGCCCGCCCGCCTCTTCAAGTCGATCCGCTCCAAGGCCTATCTCTTCTCGGGCGTCGAGATCCGCTGGAAATCGGCCATCGACGACGGCGAGACCCCGCAGGAGGCGACGTTCCACTTTCCGGGCGGCCTCGCCGACTACCTGCGCGAGACGCTGGGCAGCGCCTCGACCTATGCCGAGAACCCGTTTTCCGGCACCGTCGAGTTCCAGGAACGCTTCGACACCCCCGGCAAGGTCGAATGGGCGATCAACTGGACACCGTCGCGCGACGGCTTCCTGCAATCCTACTGCAACACCGTGCCCACCCCCGAAGGTGGCACGCATGTGGCGGGTTTCTGGGCCGCGATCCTCAAGGGGATCAAGGCCTATGGCGAGCTGGTGAACAACCGCAAGGCGGCGCAGATCACGCGCGAGGACCTGATGGCCGGGGGCTGCGCGCTGGTCTCCTGCTTCATCCGCGAGCCGGAATTCGTGGGTCAGACCAAGGACCGCCTCGCCACCACCGAGGCCGTGCGCCTGGTCGAGGGGGCGGTGCGCGACCATTTCGACAACTGGCTCGCCTCGAACACGAAATCCGCCGGCGCCATCCTCGACTTCCTCGTCCTGCGCGCCGAAGAGCGGATGCGCCGCAAGCAGGAGAAGGAGACGCAGCGCAAGTCCGCCACCAAGAAACTGCGCTTGCCGGGCAAGCTGGTGGATTGCACGCTCAACACGCGCGACGGGACCGAGCTTTTCATCGTCGAGGGCGACAGCGCGGGCGGCTCCGCCAAGATGGCGCGCAACCGCGCCAACCAGGCGCTCCTGCCGCTCAGGGGCAAGATCCTCAACGTGCTGGGCGCCGCCTCTTCCAAGCTAGGCTCGAACGCCGAGATCAGCGACCTGACACAGGCGCTCGGCGTGGGGCTGGGCAGCCGGTTCAACATCGACGACCTGCGCTATGACAAGGTCATCATCATGACCGACGCCGACGTGGACGGCGCGCATATCGCGTCGCTGCTGATGACTTTCTTCTTCACCCAGATGCGGCCCATGATCGACGCGGGCCACCTCTACCTCGCCTGCCCGCCCCTCTACCGGCTGACGCAAGGGGCGAAACGGGTCTATTGCCTCGACGAGGCCGAGCGCGACCGCTGGCTCGAAAAGGGCCTCGGCGGCAAGGGCAAGATCGACGTCTCCCGCTTCAAGGGCCTCGGAGAGATGGACGCCAAGGACCTGAAGGAAACCACCATGGACCCCAGGACGCGCAAGCTCATCCGCGTGACCATAGACGAGGACGAACCCGGCGAGACCGGCGACCTCGTGGAACGGCTCATGGGGAAAAAGCCGGAACTGCGGTTCCAGTATATCCAGGAGAACGCGAGGTTCGTGGAGGAGTTGGATGTTTAGATGAAGGTTATTGATACCACGCCGAGACCTTGGCGCGAAACTCTTAGAATACGTGCTCTAAAAATCGACAGCGAGCAACTAACCGATTTTATTCAGCGACATTCCGAAGATTCAGATGAGATAGTTCTATCTTTTAAATCTGGCAGACGTGAAAGAACTGAACTGCAGGGCATCGACGAAATTCGAAAGCACCTAGCATCGATCAGGGTTCCATTCTCTCTGCAATTTCCGTATTTTTCGATTTCGTTCGAACGCGACAATGGTGCGAAATTTGAGTTTAAGTCAGAGAACCGGAGAAACGCTGAAACTGCTTATCTAGAACTCAATCAGTTCAAGCCGTGGTATGCATTTTTTAAGAATTGGCTCGTCTACACTTCAACATTCGCCTTCATAGTCATTGGCGGATACACCAACTACATACACAACGCCCTAGAAAGCATTGGTTTCGGAGAAGCGGCTCAAAAAGCGTTTGTTGGTATTGGTATGTTGATTGTCTTGCCCGTGGCAATTGGTAATGCTTTGCTTCTTAGATTTTCAGTCAGATACAAGCATAGAGTGAACAAGAGTTTCTTCGAAAAGCATGGACACGAACTAATCATAGCAATTGTCACTGCAGTTATATCGATAGCCTTAACGCTTCTGGTCAATAGTTACTTTGGCTCATAATTTTTTAAGTAGCCTTTAAGCATTCGCGAGATGTATGCTAATTGAGAGTGGGGTACGAAAACCACCCGCGCAGCTTCGAGGCGCAGCACGCTGCGCCGCCGCACCATCGCCCGCTGTCCGACCGCCGATTGCCTGCTATCGCCGAGAGTGAGACCGCCCGTCACGCCGCAGGCGTGCCGACTATGGGCGGCGCACCCCGGATGCGACGCGCTGGCCGATTGGCCGCCACCTGCGCATCGCTCGAACGCTCCGCGGACACGGCCACCATGAAGCGCCCCGGATCACCCTCGGATCGCCATCCCGCGGCCTGACCCTCGCGCGGTCTCTCCACCCCGAACCACCCGCCCCGGGCCTCCACGCCCCTCCCCCGTGCGCCCGTCCGCTCCCACCGCGCGCAGCGTCAACACATCGCGCGACTCACCTTCCACCGACGCGATACCGACGTGGATACCGACGTGGATACCGACGTGGGGTTCGCTGCATTAACCTTTCGCCCGCAAATCCCCCTCGCCCCCCGCCGGAAGCCTTGCTAACGTCGCCACATGCGCCTCGTTCTCGTCCTCTTCCTGCTCCTGGCCGCCTGTGGCCGCCCGCTCACCCCGGCCGAGAAATCCTTTGCGAAACAGATACATGGCCCCACGCTCGACACGAGCGCCGTCCGCTTCGTCGTCGGCGCGCCCGTCGACGCGATCTCCTACCGGCGCCAGAAACGGCCCCGTCTCGCCTGCCGCGAGCGCATCCTGCCCGAACCCGAGACCGACATCGTGACCGTCGCCCCCGCCGCCGTGGCTCTCTACAACCGCATTTTCTTCGCCAAACCCTACTATCTAAAGGATTATCTGCGTGGCTACCCGCAGGAGATGGGCCTCATCGAGGCGATGTTCTTCGCCCACGAGATCACCCATGTCTGGCAATGGCAGAACCGCTCGATCACCGGCTACACCCCGTTTCGCGCCTCGCGCGAACACCGCGTGGCCGATGACCCCTATCTCTTTGACCTGACGACGAAAACCCGCTTCCTCGACTTCTCCTACGAACAGCAGGCCAGCATCGTCGAGGAATATGTCTGCTGCGCCGCGCTCGACCCCGGGGCGCCCCGCACCGATCGCCTGCGCCAACTCATCGGCGGCGCCATGCCCCTGCAATCGTTGAAGATTCCGCGCAATGTCCGCCTGCCCTGGGACGGGGCCGAGACGGAAGGGATCTGCCGTTAACCCTCGGGCGCGACCCGCTGGATACTCTCGAGATAGACCAGCAGCGCCGCAAGCGGCCGCGGCGTCGGCGTAAGCCGCCCGTCGCCCACATCGACAGGCACCGTGTCACCACGCAGAAGGGCCCCGAATTCAGGCATCTGGTGCCCCGGAAGGCCCGTCCGGTCATAGCCGTCGATGATGCTGAGCACCCGCGCGCGGTCGAACCGCCCGCCCTCGTTGAGCCGCGTCAGATCCGCGGGCCGGGGCTCGATCATCGCGGCCCAATCGCCGTTCCCCTGCCCCGCAGGCCCGTGGCACATCGCGCAATTCTCGACGTAGAGCGCGCGGCCCTCGGGCGGCTCGGGCATCGACACGCGCGCGCAGGCCGCGACGATGGCCAGGAGAATTCCGCTGTAAATCAAAGGTTTCATGGCTGCCTCTCTGCTCGCTCCGGCAATCTTGGCAGAGAGAACGCCGTTGCGCCTTGATCCACCTCAACCGATTTTCAGGCGAGCCTACCGGCGAGCGCACGGTCGATCAACTCGACCGTTTCCTTTATCCCGTAAAGTGCGATGAATCCGCCGAAACGCGGCCCCTGGCTTGCACCCAGCAGGACCTCGTATAGCGCGCGGAACCAGTCGCGCAGCGGATCGAACCGGTCACGGCCCACGTCGTAGACCACGGATTGCAGCGCCTCGTCCTCGACCGGACCGTCATAGGCGGCAAGCCGGTCGCGCAATTCCTCGAGCGCCTCGCGCTCGGTTTCGGTCGGCGCACGGTAGGTTTTCGAAGGCTTAACGAAGTCCTCGTAATACTTCACCGCATAGCCCGCGGCGGCATCCATGTCCGGGTTCGCCTCGGGGTTCGCCTCGGGCGCATAGCGCTGGATGAAGCCCCAGAGCGTCTCCTTGTCCTCCGCCTGCGCCACCGACGCGAGGTTGAGAAGCATCGAGAAGGGCACGATGAGGTTGCTCTCGGGCACGTCGCCGCCGTGGATATGCCACACCGGGTTGGCAAGCTGTGCCTTCACGTCCTGCCCGGGATAGGCCCGCAGCTGCTGATGGTATTCGTCAACCGCCTTCGGGATCACGTCGAAATGCATCCGCTTCGCCGTCTTGGGCTTCTGATACATGAAATACGACAGGCTCTCGGTGGCAGCGTAGGTGAGCCATTCGTCGATGCTCACCCCGTTGCCCGACGATTTCGAGATCTTCTGCCCGTGCTCGTCGAGGAAGAGCTCGTAGGTGAAATGCTCCGGCGGACGAACGCCCAGCGCGCGGCAGATGCCGTCATAGATCGGCGTGTTGGTCGAATGATCCTTGCCGTACATCTCGAAATCGACGCCCAGCGCGGCCCAGCGCGCGCCGAAATCGGGCTTCCATTGCAGCTTCACGCGCCCCCCCGTCACCGGCAGCGTCCACTCGCGCCCCTCCTCGTCGTCGAAGGTGATCTCGCCCTTCGCGGCGTCCACGTTCTTCATCGGCACGTAAAGGACGCGGCCCGTCTCGGGGTGGATCGGCAGGAAGATCGAATAGGTCTGCCGGCGCTCGTCGCGCAGGCTTTTCAGCATGATCTTCATGATGTCGTCATAGCGCTCGGCGGCCCGCAGCAGCACCTCGTCGAATTGCCCCGAATTGTAGAACTCGGTCGCGCTGATGAACTCGTAGTCGAAGCCGAACGTGTCGAGGAACCGCCGCAACATCGCGTTGTTGTGATGTCCGAAGCTCTCATGCGTTCCGAACGGGTCCGGCACGCTGGTGAGAGGTCTTTGCAGGTGCTCGGCCAGCATGTCGCGGTTGGGCACGTTGCCGGGCACCTTGCGCATCCCGTCGAGGTCGTCCGAGAAGCAGATAAGCCGCGTCGGGATGTCCGAGATCGCCTCGAAGGCACGCCGGACCATCGTCGTGCGCAACACCTCGCCGAAGGTCCCGATATGCGGCAATCCGCTCGGACCGTAGCCCGTCTCGAAAAGCACGTAGCCCTTTTCCGGCGGTGCCTTCTCGTAACGCTTGAGCACGCGGCGCGCCTCCTCGAAGGGCCAGGCTTTCGATTGCATCGCGGCATCGCGCAGATCGGACATGAGAATTCTCCGGTTCGGCCCCGCCTTGCATGGCGCGGGCGCTTGGGTCTGCGCTTCCTATTGCCGAGGGGGTGGACAGTCAATAATCTCGCGCGCGACAAGGGGGCCAAAGCGCCCGCCCGAAAGGAACCCCATGCCCGACATTCCCCACCCGCTCAGCCCGCAGGATTGCCTCGTCGCCGTGATGATCGCCGTCTCCGCCTCCGACGAAACGATCCGCACCGCCGAACTGATCAAGATCGAGGTGGCGCTCAACCACCTGCCCATCTTCGCCGACTACGACAGCAACCGGATGCGCCGCATGGCCGAGGTCGTGTTCGACCTCTTCGGGCAGGAGGACGGTCTCGACACGCTCTTCGGCCTCGTGCGCGAGAACCTGCCCGAGCGGCTTTTCGAGACCGCCTATGCGCTCGCCTGCGACGTGGCCGCCGCCGATGGCACGCTGGCCGAGACCGAGCTGCGCATGCTCGAGGAGATCCGCTACGAGCTCGACATCGACCGGCTGCACGCGGCGGCGATCGAACGCGGTTCGCGTGCGCGTCACCTGACGGCATGACCGCCCTGCTCGACCGCCTGTCCGCCATCGTCGGAGACGCGCATGTCCTCTCGGGGGACGCGATCGGCCGTTATGCACTCGACTGGGCAGACCGTCCGCAGGGCAGACCGCTCGCCGCGCTCCGCCC
Organism: Roseovarius sp. SCSIO 43702; assembly: GCF_019599045.1. NCBI lineage: Bacteria > Pseudomonadati > Pseudomonadota > Alphaproteobacteria > Rhodobacterales > Roseobacteraceae > Roseovarius > Roseovarius sp. SCSIO 43702. Next base: position 1,022,782 of record NZ_CP080623.1, on the reverse strand, counting down.
CGGTTCTACCGGCGAGGTGGCGTCGATCCTGCGCCTCGCCAACGAGACGGGCACGCCCGTGGTGCCGATGTCGGGCAATACCGGGCTCACCGGGGGCACGGCGGCCGAGGGCGCGCTCGTCGTCTCGCTCGAACGGATGCGCGCCATCCGCGAGATAAGGCCGCAATCGCGCGTCGCCGTGGTGGAAGCGGGGGCCATCCTCTCGTCAATCCACGAGGCCGCGGACGCGCATGATCTCATCTTTCCGCTGTTCTTCGGCGCGCGTGGCTCGGCCATGATCGGCGGCGCGCTCTCGACCAACGCGGGCGGGTCGAACGTGCTGCGTTACGGCAATACGCGCGACCTTTGCCTGGGGATCGAGGCGGTGCTGCCCACGGGCCGCGTCGTCAACCTGATGAGCCAATTGCACAAGGACAATTCCGGCTACAACCTCAAGCACCTGCTTATCGGTGCCGAGGGCACGCTCGGGATCATCACAGCCGCAACCCTGCGCCTCTTTCCCAAGCCGCGCGCCTACGCGACGGCGACCGTGGCCGCGCGGGACCTGCCCGCCGCGCTCGCACTTCTCAACCGCCTTCAGGAAGAAACGAGCCGCGCGGTCGAGGCGTTCGAATACATGCCGGCGGCGCATATCGACGCCTATCTCGCGCTCCACCCCGACGTCCGCCCGCCTTTCGACGAACGGCACGCCATCAACATCCTCGTCGAACTCGGCGCCACCGCCCCGCGCGATGCGACGCCCGATGCGGGAGGTACGCTGCCCATCGCCGCGCGGCTCGAGGAGGCGCTGGCCGAGGCGTTCGAGGCCGGCGAAATCCTCGATGCGGTCGTCGCCCAGAGCGATAGCCAGCGACAGGAGATGTGGGCCCGGCGCGAGGCTTCGGCGGAGGTCTGCAAGCATAACGAACCGCTCGTGCACAATGACGTGGCCGTGCCGATCGACAGCATGCCCGAGCTTCTGGACACCATCGGCGCCAGCCTTGCGCGTCATGACCCCGGCGCCCGCGATCTTTCGGTCGCGCATCTGGGTGACGGCAATCTCCATTTCGCGGGTGCGCTGACCACCGACGACCCGGCCGTCCACGACGCCATCTACAGCGACGTGGTCGAGGCCGTCGTCGCACTTGGCGGAAGCTTCTCGGCCGAACACGGCATCGGGCTCGAGAAACGGGCCTCCATGGCGCGCTTCAAGGATCCCGCAGCGCTCGACGCGATGCGCGCGATCAAGGACGCACTCGATCCCAATGGCATCCTGAACCCCGGCAAGGTGCTGCCGGAAACCTGACGGCAGGGCCCGGCGTGCGAAAGCCGCGTCAGCTCCGCCAGTCGAAAAACCCCGGCCCCGCCTGCTGCAACATGTCGCGTGCCATTTCACGGGCCATTGCGGGGCCATCCTCGGCCGGGACGCTCCGGTCATCCGCGATCCGTTCGCTGCCGTCGGGGCGCAGGATCTCGCCCCGCAGGCGCACGGTGCCACCCTCGACCTGGGCCAGGCCGGCAATCGGCGTCTCGCACGACCCGTCAAGCGCCGCCAGGAACGCGCGTTCGACCACCAGTTGACCGGCCGTGGGCCCGTCATGGATGGGCTCCAGCAGGTCGGCCACGCGCCCGTCCTCCGCGCGCCGCTCGATCCCGATCGCGCCCTGCGCCACGGCGGGCAGCATCTCCTCGGGTTCGAGCGGCCGAGTCGCCACGTCAGCCCGACCAAGACGGTTGAGCCCAGCCATCGCGAGGAAGGTGCAGGCAGCCACGCCATCGGCCAGCTTCTTCAGCCGCGTCTGCACGTTGCCGCGAAACTCCACCACCTCCAGGTGCGGATGCGCCACGAGCACCTGCGCCCGCCGCCGGAGCGACGAAGTGCCGACCTTGGTTCCCGCCGCCATGTCGGCCAGGCTTCGGCCCGTGGGACAGACGAAGGCATCCCGCACATCCTCCCGCGGCAGGTAGCAATCGAGCGCGAGGCCCTCGGGCTGCAGCACCGGCATATCCTTCATCGAATGCACCGCGATGTCGATCTCGCCCACGAGCATCGCCTGCTCGATCTCGCGGGTGAAAAGCCCCTTGCCGCCGATCTCCTTCAGGGGGCGGTCGGTGATCCGGTCCCCGGTCGTCGTGATGACCACCACCTCGAATGCGTCCTCGGGCAGGTCCCACGCCGCCATCAACCGCTGCCGCGTCTCGTGCGCCTGCGCAAGCGCCAGAGGCGAGCCGCGGGTGCCGATCTTGAGAGGATGGGTGGGGTCGGGCAAATCTTGGGTCATGCGCCCTCCTTTAGGCTCCGCGCCCCCACGACGCAAGCGGTGCAGGCCTTGACAATATCCCGCGCAGGCGAGACCACGGCGCGAGGCCCGGCAAGGAGACGACCATGGCGACCGACAAACCCATCCTGCGCGCCCTCGCGGGCGAGACGCTGCCCGTGCCGCCTATCTGGATGATGCGCCAGGCTGGACGTTACCTGCCCGAATACAAGGCCACACGCGCCGAGGCCGGCGACTTCCTGTCGCTGTGCTACAACCCCGAGCTCGCGACCGAGGTGACGCTCCAGCCGATCCGCCGCTTCGGCTTCGACGCGGCCATCCTCTTCGCCGATATCCTGCTGGTGCCGCAGGCGCTCGGTGCGGACCTGTGGTTCGTCACCGGCGAAGGCCCGCGCCTCTCGACCGTGACCGACCGCGCGGGCGTCGACGCTTTGCGCCCCGCCGCCGAAGTGCACGAGACGCTCGCGCCCATCTACCAGACCGTGCGCAACCTCGCGGCCGCGCTGCCCGCTGACACGACGCTGATTGGCTTCGCCGGCGCGCCCTGGACCGTCGCCACCTATATGATCGCCGGGCGCGGCACCCCCGACCAGGGTCCGGCCCACACGCTCAAGAACGAGGACCGCGCCACGTTCGAGGCGCTGATCGACCTGCTGACCGAGGCCACGGTCGAATATCTTTCAGCCCAGATCGAGGCGGGCGCCGAAGTGGTCAAGCTCTTCGACAGCTGGGCAGGTTCGCTGGGCGCTGCGGATTTCGAAGCCTACGCCGTCGGGCCCACGAAACGCATCATCGCGGCGCTGAAATCGCGCCACCCCGACACGCCCGTCATCGCCTTCCCGCGCGGCGCGGGCGCGGCCTACGAGGGCTTCGCGCGCGCCACCGGCGCCGACTGCGTGGCACTCGACGATGGCGTCACGCCCAAATGGGCCGCAGCCCATGTCCAGAAAGACGGCTGCGTGCAGGGCAACCTTGCCTCGTCGCACATGGTCACCGGCGGCGAGGCGCTGGTAAGCGAGACGCGCCGGATCGTCGAGGCTTTCTCGAACGGGCCGCATATCTTCAATCTCGGCCACGGGATCACGCCCGATGCCGACCCCGACAACGTCCAACTGATGATCGACACCGTGCGCGGAGGATAGTTCCGCACGAGTTTTTCCGGTTGCACCCTGCTTTCGCCCATAGGCTAATGTCCTCATGACCCAGATCGTCCAAAACCTTTCCGAGATTTCCGCGCGATATGACGCGCTTTTCGTCGACCTCTGGGGATGCATGCACAACGGCGTCGAGGCCTACCCCGAGGCGGTCGAGGCCATGCGCGCCTATCGCGAAGGGGGCGGCGTGGTGGTTTTCGTCACAAACTCGCCGAAGCCCCGCGCCGGGGTCGAGGCACAGCTTTCGCAGTTCGGCGTGCCCGCCGATACCTATGACGCCGTTGCCACATCCGGCGATTCGGCACGCGCGGCCATGTTTCGAGGAATGGTCGGGCAAAAGGTCTGGTTCATGGGCGAGTGGGAGCGTGATGCGGGATTCTTCGAACCGCTCGGGCTCATCGACGACCCGGTGGAAATCGAGCGGGTCGCGCTGAAGGAGGCCGAGGGCATCGTCTGCTGCGGCCCGTTCGATCCGCTGGCCGACCCCGACGTGAACCGGCCCGAATTTCTCTATGCCAAGCAAAAGGGCCTCAAGCTTCTCTGCGCCAATCCGGACATCATCGTCGACCGGGGCGAGACGCGCGAATGGTGCGCGGGCGCGCTCGCCCGGCTTTATACCGAGATGGGAGGCGAAAGCCTCTATTTCGGCAAGCCGCACCCGCCCATTTACGATCTCGCCTACCGCCGCCTCGCCGCGCTCGGGACGGACGTGGAACGCTCGCGGATTCTCGCCATCGGCGACGGGATCCAGACCGACATCCTGGGCGCGCAGGGCGAGGATCTCGATTCGCTCTTCATCACCGGGGGACTGGCGGCCGAAGACACCGGCACCACGCACCATCCCGACAAGCCGGCGCTGGAGGCTTACCTCGCCCGCGAAGGGGTAAGCCCGACCTACATGATCGGAAAACTGCGCTGATCGGCAGACTCTCCTTGATTTTCTGCACTTGCGAAGTAATAAAGTTGCCCATCGGAGGGCGTCAGCGCCCCATAATTGCGCCGCCATGATCGAGGAGGGCGAAATGTTGGACAACCTGCCGCGCGGAACCATCACCATCGAAGAAATCGAGATGGGCATGGTGCGCCATCTCCAGAAGGTCGTGACCGACGAGGATATCGAGATGTTCGCCCAGGTGTCGACCGACCGGAATCCCGTCCATCTCGATGATGATTACGCGCAGGACACGATCTTCGAGGGGCGTATCGCGCATGGCATGCTCACCGCCGGGCTGATCTCCGCCGTGATCGGAGAGCAGCTACCGGGCCACGGCACCGTCTACATGGGCCAGACCCTCAAGTTTCTTGCCCCAGTCCGTCCCGGCGACATGGTCCGCGCCGAGGTCGAGGTGATCGGCATCGACTACGCCAAGCGTCGTGTGCAGCTCGACTGCCGCTGCCTCGTGGACGGCAAGAAGGTGCTGGTGGGCGAAGCGACCGTCCTGGCGCCCACGGGCAAATTCGACTGACCTGACGCGTGCCTCCGGGGGCCGGGCACGCGCCCGGCACCCTTGGCACCCAGCCGCGATCCCGCGCCCTTGCACCCCGCCCCGGCCCGCGCTACGCCTCGGCCATGAAGATCGTGCGCGATTATACCTACGTGGATCCCGCCGACCGGGGCGCCTCGGTCGCCATCGGCAACTTCGACGGCGTGCATCTCGGCCACCGCTCGGTGATCGACCTCGCGCGCGCCGAGGGCTGCAAGACCGGCGCGCCGCTGGGCGTTCTCACCTTCGAGCCGCATCCTCGCGAGTATTTCGCGCCCGACGCACCGCCCTTTCGCCTGATGAGCGCCGAGGCCCGCGCCAACCGGCTCGAGAAGCTGGGGGTCGAAAAGCTCTACGAACTGAATTTCAACGCCGCACTCTCGGCGCTCGCCCCCGAAGATTTCGCCCGGCAGGTCATCCGCGACGGGCTGGGTCTTGCACATGTGGTGGTGGGCGCGGATTTCTGCTTTGGCAAGGGTCGCGCGGGCGATGCGGGCGATCTCGTGCGCTTCGGGCAGGAGATGGGGTTCGGTGTCACCATCGCCACTCTGCTCGAAGGGGAACTGGGCCAGGTCTCCTCCACCGCGATCCGCACCGCGCTGAGCGAGGGGCGGCCCCGCGACGCCGCGGCGATGCTGGGTCACTGGCACCGCATCGACGGCCCCGTGATCGGCGGCGAACAGCGCGGCCGAAAGCTGGGCTATCCCACGGCGAACATGTCGATCGAGGGGCTGCATCCCCCCCGCTTCGGCGTCTACGCGACCGAGGTCGATGTCCGCGATGGTCCGCATATGGGCCGCTATCTCGGGGCGTCCAGCATCGGCGTGCGCCCAATGTTCAATGGCGAGGTCGCCAATCTCGAGACCTTCCTCTTCGATTTCTCCGGCGATCTCTACGGCGCCCATCTCTCGGTCGCGCTGGTCGATTACCTGCGCCCCGAGGAGACGTTCGAAAGCCTCGAGGCCTTCATCGTCCAGATGGACGCCGATTGCGACCGTGCCCGCGAGGTGCTGGCCCGGCCATGACTGACCCCATCGACCGCACCGGCCTCGCCCCCCGCTACTGGGAGCGCAAGCCGCTCTCTCGGATGACCCGCGCCGAGTGGGAAGCGTTGTGCGATGGCTGCGGCAAGTGCTGCATGAACAAGATCGAGGACGAGGACACCGGCGAGGTCGCACTGACCCGCGTCGCCTGCCGCCTTTTCGACGACACCACCTGCCGCTGCGCGCACTACCCCATCCGCCACCGGTTCGTGCCGGAATGCATCTCGCTCTCGGCGCGGAACCTCGAGACGCATCTCTACTGGATGCCCGAGACCTGCGCCTACAAGCTCCTGTGGCAGGGCAAGCCGCTCTACGACTGGCATCCGCTCATCTCTGGGACCCCCGAAACCGTCCACGAGGCTGGCGTATCGATGCAGCACCGAACCGTGGCCGAATTCGAGGTCGATGACGACGACTGGGAAGATCACCTGATAGAGGAGCCCACCTGATGTATTTCGCTTCCGACAACGCGGGCCCCGCACATCCCGAGGTCATGCAGGCGCTCATCGACGCCAACGATGGCTACGCCCTGCCCTACGGGGTCGAGCCGCTGATGGACAAGGTCCGCACGCAGGTGCGCGACGTGCTCGAGGCGCCCGACGCGGCGGTCTACCTCGTGGCGACCGGCACGGCGGCAAACTGTCTTGCGCTCGCCACCCTGGCCCAGCCTTGGCAGACGATATTCGCGTCGAAGTTCAGTCATATCCACGAGGACGAATGCAACGGCCCCGAATTCTACACGGGCGGGGCCAAGCTCACGCTCGTGGGCGAGGACGACAAGATGACGGCAGAGGCGCTCGATGCCGCGATCCGCTACGAGGAGACGCGCGGCGTGCATGGGCCGCAGCGCGGACCGGTCTCGATCACCACCGTCACCGAACGCGGGCGGATCTATTCGCTCGATGAGCTGCATGACCTCACCGGCGTGGCCCGCGAGCACGACCTGCCGGTTCATCTCGACGGCGCGCGCTTCGCCAACGCGCTCGTGGCGCTCGGATGCAGCCCGGCCGAGATGACATGGAAGGCGGGCGTCGACGCGCTCAGCTTCGGCGGCACCAAGAACGGCGCCCCGGGTGTCGAGGCGGTCGTGTTCTTCGACCCCGAGAAAGCGTGGGAATTCGAGCTTCGCCGCAAGCGCGGCGCGCATCTCTTTTCCAAGCACCGCTACCTCGCCGCCCAGATGAGCGCTCTGCTGACCGACGATCTCTGGCTCTCCTCAGCGCGCCGTGCCAATGCCAACCTCGCGAGGCTGGCAGCGGGCTTGCGCGAGGTGCCTGGCATGGAGTTTCATTTCGAACCTCAGGCCAACATCATCTTCGGCGCCCTGCCTCGTGCCGCCCACCGCCGTTTGCACGGCGCCGGCGCGATGTATTACCTGCTCGATGGTGGGCTCGAGGGCGACGACGACGAGCCACTGCCGATGCGTCTTGTCTGCGATTGGTCGATCCCGGAGGACAGCATAGACCGCTTCGTGGCCATCGCCCACGGCTGAGGCCCTGGCCGCGCTATTCCGCGCCAGTCCTGCTCGACGATCCTAAACCTCGTCAAGAAACCGCAGTATCTCCGAAGCGACCTGCGAGGGATGCGTGATCGGCCCCATATGGCCCGCGCCCGCGATGACCGAACGTCGCGCATGCGGCAGGCGCGCGGCCAGGCCCTCGTTGATCGCCGGGATGATCTCGGGCGATCGGCTGCCCTCCAGAAGCAGGGCGGGCGCTGTCACGCCCTCGAGACGGCCCGGTTCCAGCAACGCGCCCGCGTCGCGATAGAGCGCGTCCTCCGCCGCCTGCACAAGCGGCATCTGCGCAGCCATGCGCGCCCGCTCGTCGTCATCGAGGTCCTCCCACTTGCCTCCGGCACCCCAGAGCTCCGTGAAGGCCCGCGCCGCCGCGCGCATGTCGCCCGCCTCGAATGCGTCGCTCACGCCTTGCATTTCACGTTCGAATGCCGCGCGCATTTCGGGTCGACTGTTGAGCGCGACCGCGAAGAAGACCGGCTCGATCAGCGTGAGGCTTCGCGCCAATTCCGGCCGCTCGACGGCAAGGCGAAGTGCGACCGTCGCGCCGAAGGAATGTCCGATGAGATCGGTGGGGCCGTCGCAGAAACTTGCGGCAATCTCGGTCGTGACCGCCTGAATCTCGCGCTCGCCCGCCCACCCGCCGCTCCTCCCGTGGCCGGGAAGATCGAAGGCCGTCATGGTCAGCGCACCCGACAGGTGCCGGGCCAGCGGCCCCCACGCGCCGGAATGAGCCAGGCTGCAATGGATCATGACCGCGGCCCGCGGCCCCTGCCCGAAAGTCGTCCAATAGGTCTCGATCTCCGACCGCCGCGCCTTCGGCATCGCTCAGATCGTCCCACCGAGATGGGCGTCAAGATCGGCGATCCGGTCCTGCCCCCAGAAGGCCGCACCATCGTCACAGAGGTAGAATGGAATACCGATCACCCCGCGTTCCACTGCTTCCTCCAGGTTGCGCGCATAGGTCTCCGCCCCGCTCAGCAGGCCACTGTCGGCGAGCGCGGGATCGAACCCTGCCTGCACCAGGCACTCACGCACCACCTCGTCCTCGGCCACGTCGCGCTCCTCGGCCCAGCAGGCCCGCAGGAACGCACGCGCAAGTGCACCGACGTCACCCCCACCACTCGCCTGCGCGGCGATGATCGCATAGGCCGAGGGCGCTGGATTCGTGGGCCAATGCGCCGGTTTCAGGGTGATTTCCATCCCCTCGCGGCGCGCAATCCGTGCGAGATCCTGTGCCGTATAGGCCGCTACCGCCGCGGACACTTCGCGGTTGGCCCTGCCGTGAACGCGCTGCATCAACGCCATGAAATCGACGGGCTTGTAGGTGACCGAGGCGCCATGCCGTTCGGCCACCGCCTCCATCCGCTCTCCGGCGAGATAGGTGTAGGGTGACAGCGTCGAGAAAAAACAGTCGATATGGGCCATTTTCGCGCGCCTCCCCGCAGGCTGATGCTTTGCCAGACCCTAAGCCCATGCTAAGCGGGGTTCAACGCCCGCGAATCCGTCAATCCACTGCCCGCGCCAGGACGCCCCATGCCCCAGACTCCCGAACCCAAGCTTATCTCCGGCAACGCGAACATGCCGCTGGCCAAGGCCGTCGCACGGCGCATGTCGATGCATCGCGGCGTTCAGGTGGGCCTCGTCGACGCGCGGATCGAGCGGTTCAACGATCAGGAGATCTTCGTCGAGGTGTTCGAAAACGTCCGCGGCGAGGATATGTTCATCCTTCAGCCCACGTCGAACCCCGCTAACGACAACCTGATGGAACTTCTCATCATCGCCGACGCGCTCCGGCGCTCCTCGGCGCGACGGATCACGGCGGTCATCCCCTATTTCGGCTATGCCCGCCAGGACCGCCGGACCAAGGCGCGGACCCCCATCACCGCCAAGCTCGTGGCGAACATGATCGCCGGCACGGGGATCGAACGGGTTCTGACCATGGACCTCCACGCGACCCAGATCCAGGGGTTCTTCGACATACCCGTCGACAACCTCTACGCCTCGCCCGTCTTCGCGCTCGACGTGAAGGACCAGTTCAAGGGCGCGATGGAGGACGTGATGGTCGTCTCGCCCGACGTCGGGGGCGTGTCGCGCGCGCGCGAACTGGCCAAGCGGATCGCGGCACCTCTCTCGATCGTCGACAAGCGGCGGGAGAAAGCGGGCGAAGTGGCGGAAATGACCGTGATCGGTGACGTGACCGGCAAGAAATGCATCATCGTCGACGACATCGTCGACACCGCCGGAACGCTCTGCAAGGCCGCCGAAGTGCTCATGCAGAACGGCGCCTCCGAGGTCCACGCTTATATCACACATGGCGTCATGTCCGGCCCGGCGGTCGAGCGGGTCAGCAAATCGGTGATGAAATCGCTGGTGATCTCGGACACGATTCAGCCCACCGACGCGGTCAAGTCGGCGCCGAATATCCGCATCGTGCCCACGGCACCCATTTTCGCGCAGGCGATCCTCAACATCTGGAACGGTACATCCGTGTCGTCGCTGTTCGAAACCGAAACGCTCGACCCGATCTATGAAGGACATTTCGGGTAAGTAGGCATCCCACCGCCCCGCTCAGATCAATACAGATCCCACTCATCCTCGTGCACGAGTTCGCCGATCGACATCCAGCGCATGCGGGCGCGGGCGATATGGGTGTCTGACCACGTGCGAAAGACGCAATCGAAACCGCGCTCGGTGACGTTCTCGGCGGAAATCTCCATCCGCGCGTTCGTGTTGGCGTCTATGTCCCACATGGAAAGGGCCACGTGGACGGCGGGCGGCGCCTTGTAGCGCTCCGCGAAACGGACCGAGTGGCGGCGGGTTCGCTCGCCCGCACCTGTCCACATCTCGCCATTGCTCTCGTAGTCCGAAAACAAGACGAGTTCGCCCTGATCAATCCCGATCAGCCTGTTTTCAAGACGTTTCATATCGCTGCCGTCACTCTTCCCGCGAGCCATTCTACCCGCAATTGCGGCGATAATAAGAGGGTAAATGCAACGCTGCGACGCGCAGGCATGAAAAAGGCCCGCTCGATTCGGCGGGCCTTCGATCCTCGCTGTCGCGCGGCCGTCTTAAGGCGCCGCGGCTTTCGAACTGACCGGCATGTCGATTTCGTCACCCATCGCCACCATGTCGGCGAGGAGCTTCGCGGCATCGTCCACCGGGCCAGGCTCGTTCTTGAAGGTTTCCTGTGCCTTGGCGAGTTTGTCGGTCGCCTCGTCCACGAGCTTCTTCATGTCGTCCTGCGTCATGTCCTCGCGCGGGATTGCCCGCTCGGCCAGCACCGAAATGGATTCGGCGTTGATCTCTGCGAAACCGCCGGTCACGATGAAATCCTTGTCGCCATCGCTGCCCGACACCCTGAGCACACCGGGACGAAGCCCCGTGATGACCGGCGTGTGGCCTGCCATGACGGTCATGTCACCCTCGGTCGCGGGGATGCGGATCTCGCGCACTTCCTCCGACAGAAGTTGCCGCTCGGGACTGACAAGGTCGAATTGCACTGTTTCAGCCATCTTGGCCTCCCGTTTCGGAGCACGGCGGACACGAAGCCCGCCCTACCCCGGATGTAGGGTGGGCATCACTGCCCACCGCAACTTTCGCTTACGCGGCGTCCGCGGCCATCTTCTCGGCCTTCGCCTTCACCTCGTCGATGCCGCCCACCATGTAGAAGGCGCCTTCGGGCAGGTGGTCGTACTCGCCCGCGACAACGGCCTTGAAGGACGAGATCGTGTCCTCAAGCGGCACCTGCACGCCGTCGGACCCGGTGAAGACCTTGGCGACGTCGAAGGGCTGCGACAGGAAACGCTGGATTTTCCGGGCGCGCGCCACCGTCAGCTTGTCCTCTTCGCTCAGTTCGTCCATCCCGAGGATCGCGATGATGTCTTGCAGCGACTTGTAGCGTTGCAGGATGCCCTGCACGTCGCGCGCGACCTTGTAGTGCTCCTCGCCCACGATCGCCGGATCCATCAGGCGCGAGGTCGAGTCGAGCGGGTCCACGGCCGGGTAGATGCCCAACTCCGAGATCGCACGGCTGAGAACCGTCGTTGCGTCAAGGTGGGCGAAGGTCGTGGCAGGCGCCGGGTCGGTCAGGTCGTCCGCGGGAACGTAGACGGCCTGGATCGAGGTGATCGAGCCCGCCTTGGTCGAGGTGATGCGTTCCTGCATCGCGCCCATGTCAGTGGCGAGCGTCGGCTGGTAACCCACGGCCGAGGGGATACGGCCGAGAAGCGCCGACACTTCGGACCCCGCCTGCGTGAAGCGGAAGATGTTGTCGACGAAGAACAGAACGTCGGTCCCGCTGGCATCCCGGAACTGCTCGGCCAGCGTGAGACCCGTGAGAGCAACACGCGCGCGTGCCCCCGGAGGCTCGTTCATCTGGCCGTAGACAAGGGCCACCTGGCTTTCCTCGAGGTTGTCCGGCTTGATGACGCCCGACTCGATCATCTCGTGATAGAGGTCGTTGCCCTCGCGCGTCCGCTCGCCCACGCCGGCAAACACGGAATAGCCCGAGTGCACCTTGGCGATGTTGTTGATCAGTTCCATGATGAGAACCGTCTTGCCCACGCCGGCGCCGCCGAAAAGGCCGATCTTGCCGCCCTTGGCGTAAGGCGCCAGCAGGTCCACCACCTTGATGCCGGTGACGAGGATCTCCGATTCCGTCGACTGCTCGGAGAACTCCGGGGCGGGCTGGTGGATGGCGCGGGATTCCTTGGCCTTGATCGGCGCGCCCTCGTCCACGGGCTCGCCCACGACGTTGAGGATGCGGCCCAGCGTGGCGTCGCCCACGGGCACCATGATCGGCCCGCCGGTATCGGTCACGTCCTGTCCGCGCACCAGGCCCTCGGTCGAGTCCATCGCGATCGTCCGCACGGTGTTCTCGCCCAGGTGCTGCGCCACCTCGAGCACGAGTTTCTTGCCGTTGTTGTCGGTCGTCAGCGCGTTGAGAATCTCGGGCAGGTGGTCGCCGAACTGAACGTCCACCACGGCGCCGATCACCTGCGTGATTGTGCCTTTTGCTTGTGCCATGTTTCGTGTCTCCGGGTTCGTTAGAGCGCCTCGGCGCCCGAAATGATTTCAATGAGCTCGTTGGTGATCACGGCCTGGCGCGAACGGTTGTATTCGATCGTCAGCTTGTCGATCATCTCGCCCGCGTTGCGCGTCGCGTTGTCCATCGCGGACATGCGCGCGCCCTGTTCCGAGGCCCCGTTTTCCAGCAGCGCCGAGAAGATCGCCGTCGCCACCGCGCGCGGCAGAAGCTGCTCGAGGATCGCCTCCTCGTTCGGCTCATAGTCATAGACCACGTCGCTGTCGGTCTCGACTTCGGCGTCCTCGGGCACATCCGCGGGGATCACCTGCTGCATCGTGGGAATCTGGCTCACCACGTTTTCGAAGCGCGCGAAGAAGATCTTCGCCACGTCGAACTCGCCCGCGTCGAACCGCTCGAGGATATCGGCGGCGATGGCCTGCGCGTCCGCATAGCTCACGTTCTTCACGTCGCTCAGGTCGACATGGTGGATGAAGTGATCGCCCACGTAGCGGCGCAACGCGTCGCGACCCTTCTTGCCCACCGTGATGATCTTGACGGTCTTGCCTTCGCCCAGAAGGCGCTCCGCCTCGGCGCGGGCCTTCTTGGCGATGTTGCCGTTGAACCCTCCGCAGAGGCCCCGCTCGGCCGTCATCACGACAAGCAGATGTACGTCATCCTTGCCCGTCCCGCGCAGCAGGCGCGGGGCGGTGTCGCTGTCACCCACCGATGCGGCGAGCTTGGCCATCACAGCATTGAACCGCTCGGTGTAGGGGCGCGACATCTCGGCCGCTTCCTGTGCCCGCCGCAGTTTCGCGGCGGCCACCATCTGCATGGCCTTGGTGATCTTGCGGGTCGACTTGACCGACTCGATCCTGTTCTTAAGGTCCTTGAGACTCGGCATGTGCCTCGGTCCTTTCCCTTACGAGAAGTCTTTGGCGAACTCGTCGATCGCGGCTTTCAGCTTGTCTTCCGCGTCGCCCTTGATCTTCGGATCCTCATTGGTGATCCAGTCGAGCACGTCCTTCTTGTTGGTCCGCATGTGATTGAGAAGACCCTCCTCGAAGCGGCCCACCTGGTCGACGGCCAGGTCGTCGAGATAGCCGTTCGTCCCGGCATAGATCACCACGACGATTTCCGCGTTGGTCAGCGGCGAATATTGCGGCTGCTTCATCAGTTCCGTCAGGCGCGCGCCCCGGTTCAGCAGCCGCTGCGTGGCCGCGTCGAGGTCCGAGCCGAACTGCGCGAAGGCCGCCATCTCGCGATACTGCGCGAGGCTGAGCTTCACCGGACCGGCAACCGACTTCATCGCGTTGGTCTGCGCGGACGATCCCACGCGGCTGACCGAGAGACCGGTGTTCACGGCCGGGCGGATACCCTGGTAGAAAAGTTCCGTCTCGAGGAAGATCTGCCCGTCGGTGATCGAGATCACGTTGGTCGGGATGAACGCGGACACATCGCCGCCCTGGGTCTCGATGATCGGCAGCGCCGTCAGCGACCCGCCGCCATTTTCCTCGTTGAGTTTCGCCGACCGTTCCAGCAGGCGGGAATGGAGGTAGAAGACGTCGCCCGGATAGGCTTCGCGGCCCGGCGGGCGGCGCAGAAGAAGCGACATCTGGCGATAGGCCACGGCCTGTTTCGACAGGTCATCGTAAACGATCAGCGCGTGGCGCCCGTTATCGCGGAAATGCTCGGCCATCGCAGTGGCCGAATAAGGCGCCAGGAACTGCATCGGCGCCGGGTCCGAGGCGGTGGCTGCCACGACGATGGAATATTCCATCGCGCCGTTCTCCTCGAGCTTCTTCACAAGCTGCGCCACGGTCGACCGCTTCTGGCCCACGGCCACGTAAACGCAGTAGAGCTTCTTGCTCTCATCGTCGCCCGCCGCCTCGTTATAGGTCTTCTGGTTCAGCATCGTGTCGAGCGCCACGGCCGTCTTGCCCGTCTGGCGGTCGCCGATGATGAGCTCGCGCTGGCCACGCCCGATCGGGATCATCGAGTCGATCGCCTTCATGCCGGTCGCCATCGGCTCATGCACGGACTTGCGCGGGATGATGCCCGGTGCCTTCACGTCGGCCAGGCCGCGTTCCTTTGTCTTGATCGGCCCCTTGCCGTCCAGCGGGTTGCCCAGGCCGTCCACGACCCGGCCCAGCAGCGCATCGCCGATCGGCACGTCCACGATCGACTTGGTGCGCTTGACGGTGTCGCCTTCCTTGATGTCCCGGTCGGACCCGAAGATCACGACACCCACGTTGTCGGCCTCGAGGTTGAGCGCCATGCCCATGACCGCACCGGGAAACTCCACCAGCTCGCCGGCCTGCACGTTGTCGAGGCCGTGGACGCGGGCGATCCCGTCGCCCACCGACAGGACGCGGCCGACTTCGGCCACATCGGCATCCTTGCCGAAATTCTTGATCTGGTCCTTCAGGATTGCAGAAATCTCTGCGGCTTGGATACCCATTTATCCGACCTCTTTCATTGCATTCTGGAGAGAATCGAGGCGCGAGCGGATCGAGGTATCGATCATCTTCGAGCCCACTTTCACGACAAGACCGCCGATGAGGCTTTCATCGACGGTCACATTGATCTTCACGTCCTTGCCGACGGTCGACTTGAGCGTGCTGGCAAGTTTCTCGGACTGCGTCTTGGTCAGAGCTTTCGCGCTCACCACGTCGGCCGTCACCTCGCCCTTTTCCTCGGCGATCATGGCCCGAAGCTGCGCGACAAGCTGCGGAAGCGCGAACAGGCGCCGCTTCTCGGCCATGAGCGCAAGCCCCTTCGAAAGCTCTTCGGGAAGCTTCATCTTCTTGGCCAGCGCTTCCATCGCGGCGCCCTGCTCGCTCCGGCTGATTACGGGCGAGGCGATCATCTCGCGCAGATCCGCACTCGCCTCGAGCGCATCGGCAAGCGCATCGACACCTGCCTCGAGCTTCGGCAGCGACTTGCCTTCCTGTGCCAGTTCGAAAATGGCCGTCGCATAGCGTTCGGCGATACCGGAGGAAATCGAAGCTGTTTCCGACACGTCCACCCTTCCGACAGTTGGCCCCGGTGCATCGCGGTGATTGCCGCGCCGGGGGCGTTGATGGGCCGCGACGGCCCGCATAGTTCATGATCCGGCGTGGGTCTAGCAGAGCCTTTCCCAGCGGGCAAGCTACCATGACTGCATCGCGAAAACCCACCTCTCAAGCCTTTTCAAAGGCTTAGATCGCGGCAATGCCACCGCCACATCAATCGGACGCAAAAAAATTGCGCGCGCGCTCCAAGATTCGTGGATTTGCCCTCGAGCCACCCTCTCGGCGTTAACGCTATCACGATCAATTCATCTTGCTCTCGCTCGAAATGCACTTGCGCTCACGATCTCGGGAACGGGCTGTCCTCGCCGAGTTCAAGTCGGAGCGCGCCCGCCATCCATACCCGCTCCAATCCCTTCCAGAGCCCCGCGCCCGGAAGGCTCCCCATCAATTTCTTGATCTGCCATCGCAATCCTCGGCACCCCAAGTGATTGTTTCGCAACCCGAAACTATTGCTGTGCGACCCTTGACTCACCTTGCTCACCCCCCGACGATCAACAAGATACTAGTAATCCTTGGGGGATGTGATTGTGGAATTTCTGGTTCTGGGCGCGCTCGCGCTCCTCTTTGGCACGGCCGCCTTCGAGGCATTCGATGATAGCGATGACGATAAACCGGCCGCGGGCGATGATGGCGGTGGGGAAGGCGACGATACCGGCGACGGCGAGGTCAGCATGGCGCTCATCGAAGGCACCGACGGCGACGATAATCTCTCGGGTCAGGGTCAGGACACCGTGCTCGGCGGCGAGGGGGCCGATACGATCTCCCTGGTTAACAGCGCTTTGGGTCTCGGAGGCGGAGGCAACGATCAGATGGATGCCGCCGACACGGCCGACGCCTATGGCGGTGCGGGCGACGACATGCTCGAGGCCAGCGGACAGGCGACGATCTCGGGCGGGTACGGCAATGACACGCTTACCGGCGGTGAAAACGCCATCGTGGCGGGCAATGCCGGCGATGACAGTCTCATCCTGAACGACGCGGCGCGCGGCTTCGGTGGCGATGGCAACGACACGATCAGGGGCGGCGACGAGACGCGCTTCGACGGTCGCGCGGGCGACGACCGGCTGATCGCAGACGGCAATGCCGTGACCCGCGGCGGTGAGGGCGAGGACGTGCTCGTCCTGCGCCACTCGGCCAGGGGCTTCGGCGAAGCGGGGAACGACCGCTTCGGTGTCAGTGATACCGCCGAAGCCTTCGGCGGGGATGGCGACGACACGTTCGAGGCTCGCGGGCAATCGACGGCATCGGGGGATGCGGGCGACGACTCCTTCGGCCTCTCCGACAACGCGACCGCTTATGCGGGCGATGGAGACGACAGCCTTACGCTTGCCGATGAGGCCATCGGCTATGGAGGCGCCGGCAGCGATACGTTCGACCTCAGCGACAGCGCCAGCGGCTTCGGAGGCAGCGGTGCCGACATACTCACCGGTTCGGGCGGGACCACGCTCGACGGTGGCAGCGGTGACGACTTTCTCACGATCCGCGGGGCGGCCGCCGCCGATGGCGGTCCCGGCAACGATATTCTGCGCGCCGAGGCACAGCCCGAAGATACGGAGGGCGATCCAGCGGCTCTCACGGGCGGCAGCGGCGCGGATGAATTCCAGCTCGCCACGGCGGTGGGCGCTGACGGGCTTCTGGTGGCTCCGAATGTCATCATCACCGATTTCGACACCGCGGAGGACTTGCTTGTAATCGAGGCGCCCGAGCCCGATGACACCGAGATTTCCGTGTCCGGCACTGGCGAAACGACGCTTACCCTCGTCTATCCGGCGGCGCCGAGCCTGCAGATCAACCTCGGCTCGATACCCGGTCTCGCCGAGAGCCATATCCGCTTTCTCGCACCCCCCTCGGCACCTGTCGGCTGAGGAACCGGTCCGGGCGTCACCACGGACCGCGCCAGCCCCGATCAGGGCACCCGCCTCACACCGCTGGCTTGGCGCTTGGTTTCGGCTGAAGCACCTCGAGCGGTGAGCGCGCCGGCGCCTTGACCCCGGGGCCCCGCGGCGCCTGCACGCGCTTGCTCGCCTCCACGATCACTACGCCGCCAGCGCCAAGGATGCTGAGCCGCCCGCCCATCCGTTCCATCACCCCCGCCGTCTTGCGCCAGAAACGCCGCTCGCTGGGCGGCTGGTAGAGCGTGGTGACATGTCGTTCGGGTATGAACCCCTCGGCCTTCAGGAAGCTCTCGAGCTGGCCCTGGCTGTAAGGACGGCCATAGCCGAAGGGCGTCCGGTCCGACCGCGACCATAGCCCCGCGCGGTTGGGCAGCATGAAAAGCGCCGAGCCCCCGGGACCCAGCACCCGCCAGCATTCGCGCACCACTTCCGCAGGCCGCTCGCTCACCTCCAGCGCATGGGCCACCAGGAGCTTGTCCACCCGCCCCGTCTCGAGCGGCCAGAACGTCTCTTCGCACAGAACGCTCACGTTCGGCATGCCCTGCGGCCAGGCGATCACCCCCTGCTGCGCGGGCATGAGGCCCACGACCCTGCGCGCCTCCGCGAGATAGGGCCGCAGGAACGGCACCGCGAAGCCGAAACCGGCGACGGTCTGTCCCTTGGCCTCGGGCCAGAACCGCGCGATCTGCTCGCGCAAGGTCTTCTGCGCCGCCCGTCCGAGCGCGCTGCGATAGTAGAAATTCCTGAGATCCTGCACATCGAGATGCATTGCGGCCCTGCCCCGGATCAGTCACGATGACCATAACGACAACGCAGATACGGGAAAAGCCATGACACTCGACATTATGACCATCCCCTGCCTTTCGGACAACTACGCCTATCTCGCGCATGACCCCGAGACCGGCGACACCGCCCTCGTGGATGCCCCCGAGGCGGCGCCCATCCTGCGCGCGCTCGATGAAAGCGGATGGCGGTTGAGCCACGTGCTCATCACGCATCATCATGCCGACCATGTGCAGGGAATTGCCGACATCCTTGCCCGCCATCCCGCCACCGTCGTGGGCGCGCGGGCTGACGCACACCGGCTGCCACCGCTCGACATCGCGGTGGCCGAGGGCGACACGGTCACGATCGGCCGCGAGACGGGGCACGTTCTCGACGTCTCGGGACACACGGTCGGCCATATCGCTTTTCACTTCCCGGACAGCCGCGCGGCTTTCACCGCCGACAGCCTCATGGCGCTGGGCTGCGGGCGGGTGTTCGAGGGCACGATGGAGCAGATGTGGCACAGTCTCTCGAAGCTTGCCGCGCTGCCCGAAGACACGCGCATCTATTCGGGCCACGAATACACCGCCGCGAATGCCCGTTTCGCGCTGTCCATTGATCCCAAGAATTCCGCGCTTATATCACGGGCGAGGGCGGTCGATGCCGCCCGCACCGACAATCAACCCACCGTGCCGTCTCTTCTGTCGGAAGAGCTTGCCACAAACCCGTTCCTGCGCGCCTCCGATCCGGCTCTCAAATCCGAGCTTGGCATGAGCCGCGCAAGCGACGCCGAAACCTTCGCCGAGATCCGCACCCGCAAGGACAATTTCTGAGCGTGGAGCACGCAAAATCGACGCGGTGCAGGGAAAAGTGATCGTGGAAACGCAGAAATTCCTTGAAGGTGCGGCCATATCGACCAAACTTTAAACTTATGAGGCCAAGGTTGACGGCACGACACGCGCCGTCCGCTACCAGATCAGGAAGGAGCACCCATCGTGCCTTCATTCTCGAACACGCTTGAACAGGCAATTCATGCCGCGCTGGCCATCGCCAACGCGCGGCGCCACGAGTTCGCGACGCTCGAGCATCTTCTGCTTGCGCTCGTGGACGAACCGGACGCCGCGCAGGTGATGAAGGCCTGCAATGTCGACACCGAGGATCTGCGCGGGACCCTCGTCGATTTCATCGACGACGACCTGTCGAACCTCGTGACCGACATCGAAGGGTCCGAGGCCGTGCCCACCGCCGCGTTCCAGCGGGTGATTCAGCGCGCGGCGATCCATGTGCAATCCTCCGGCCGGACCGAGGTGACGGGCGCCAACGTCCTCGTCGCGATCTTCGCCGAACGGGAATCCAACGCGGCCTTCTTCCTCCAGGAACAGGACATGACCCGCTATGATGCGGTCAATTTCATCGCGCATGGCGTGGCCAAGGATCCGGCCTTCGGCGAATCCCGGCCCGTCACCGGCGCGGATGACGAGGATGAGGCGACGGGCACCACCACCGGCGGTTCCGAGCAGGTCGAGAGCGGTGAAAGCGCGCTCGCCAAGTATTGCGTCGACCTCAACCAGAAATCTCGCGCGGGCGACGTCGATCCGCTCATCGGTCGCGCCTCCGAGGTCGAGCGCTGCATCCAGGTGCTCTGCCGCCGGCGCAAGAACAACCCGCTTCTCGTGGGCGATCCCGGCGTGGGCAAGACCGCCATCGCCGAAGGGCTGGCTTACAAGATCGTGCAGGGTGAAACACCCGAAATCCTGTCCAAGACCACGATCTACTCGCTCGACATGGGCGCGCTGCTGGCGGGGACCCGCTATCGCGGCGATTTCGAGGAGCGGCTCAAGGCCGTTGTGACCGAGCTCGAGAACCATCCCGACGCGGTGCTCTTCATCGACGAGATCCACACCGTGATCGGCGCCGGCGCCACGTCAGGGGGCGCGATGGACGCGTCGAACCTGCTGAAACCCGCGCTTCAGGGCGGCAAGCTCCGGTGCATGGGCTCCACCACCTACAAGGAGTTCCGCCAGCATTTCGAAAAGGACCGCGCCCTTTCGCGCCGGTTCCAGAAAATCGACGTGGTCGAGCCGACCGTCGAAGACACGGTCAAGATCCTCAAGGGCCTCAAGCCTTATTTCGAAGAGCATCACGCCGTCAAATACACCAACGACGCGATCCGCACCGCCGTCGAACTGAGCGCGCGCTACATCAACGACCGCAAGCTTCCCGACAAGGCCATCGACGTCATCGACGAGGCCGGCGCGGCACAGCATCTTCTGGCTGCGTCCAAACGGCGCAAGTCCATCGGCTCAAAGGAGATCGAGGATGTGGTGGCCAAGATCGCCCGCATCCCGCCCAAGAACGTCTCGAAGGACGACGCGGAAGTGCTCAAGGATCTCGAAGCCTCGCTCAAGCGCGTGGTCTTCGGTCAGGATACCGCGATCACCGCGCTCAGTTCCGCGATCAAGCTCGCGCGGGCCGGCCTGCGCGAACCCGAGAAGCCCATCGGCAACTATCTCTTCGCCGGTCCCACCGGCGTGGGCAAGACCGAGGTGGCCAAGCAACTGGCCGATACGCTCGGGGTCGAGCTTCTGCGCTTCGACATGTCGGAATACATGGAGAAACACGCCGTTTCGCGGCTTATCGGCGCGCCTCCGGGCTACGTGGGCTTCGACCAGGGCGGTCTTCTGACCGACGGTGTCGATCAGCATCCGCACTGTGTCCTCCTGCTCGACGAGATCGAGAAGGCGCACCCGGACGTGTACAACATCCTGCTTCAGGTGATGGACCACGGGCAACTGACCGACCACAACGGGCGCACCGTGGATTTCCGCAACGTCATCCTCATCATGACGTCGAACGCCGGCGCCGCCGAACAGGCGAAAGAGGCGATCGGCTTCGGCCGCGACCGTCGCGAGGGCGAGGATACGGCGGCGATCGAGCGGACCTTCACACCCGAATTCCGCAACCGTCTCGACGCCGTGATCAGCTTCGGCGCCCTGCCCAAGGATGTCATCCTCCAGATCGTCGAGAAGTTCGTCCTGCAACTCGAGGCGCAGCTTCTCGACCGCAAGGTCACCATCGAGCTGACCCGCGCCGCCGCCGAGTGGCTGGCCGACAAGGGCTATGACGACAAGATGGGCGCACGCCCGCTTGGCCGCGTGATCCAGGAGCACATCAAGAAGCCGCTGGCGGAGGAACTGCTTTTCGGCAAGCTCGCCAAGGGCGGCATCGTCCGCGTGGGCGTGAAGGACGGCAAGATCGATCTGCGGCTCGACGGACCGGACGCGCCCCGGCTTTCGGGCAAGAAGCCGCCTCTCCTGACGGCGGATTGAACTGCCTTCTCCATAAGTTGACCGCCGCGACCTTGGTCGCGGCGGTCTCGTTTCCGGCGCTGGCCCAGGATGGCCCCAACCCCCGCTTTGCCCTCCCGGTCGACTGTGCGCTGGGCGAGGATTGCTTCATCCAGCAATATGTCGATCACGATCCCGGCCCCGGTGCGCGCGATTTCGCCTGCGCCCCGCACAGCTATGACGGCCACAAGGGCACCGATTTCGCCCTGCCCACCCACGCCGATCTCGCGCGAGAGGTTCGCGTCACCGCGATAGCTCCGGGCCGCATCAGGGGCGCGCGCGATGGGATGCCGGACCGCGCCTACACCGAGGCCGACGCGGCCGCGCTCGAGGGGCGTGATTGCGGAAACGGGGTGCTCATCGAACATGACGACGGCTGGACCAGTCAATATTGCCACATGGCGCGCGGCTCCATCGCGGTAAGAGAAGGCCAGCGCGTCGAGGCAGGGACCACGCTTGGCCATATCGGCCTCTCCGGTCGCACGCAGTTTCCGCACCTGCATCTCACGCTCCGCCACGAGGGTCGCGTGGTCGACCCGTTCGACCCGGATGGAGAGAGTACCTGCGCCACCCCGTCGACCGAAACGCTCTGGCAGGACGACGTAGCCTACACACCCGGCGGGCTGCTGTCGGTGGGTTTCTCCGACAGCGTACCGGGATTCGACGCGATCCGCGCGGGTCAGGCCGATGAGCCAATCTCGCCGGAGACACCGGCGCTGGTCTTCTGGGCCTTCGCCTTCGGAGGCCACGCCGGCGACGTTCTGCGCCTCGACCTTGTCGGCCCGGAGGGCGACATCATACGCCACGATGCAAGGCTGGAAAAGGATCAGGCACAGTTCTTCCGCGCCGCGGGCCGCAAGCTCAGGGGGGCGTCATGGCCTTCCGGCGCCTATACGGGCACCGCCACGTTCCTGCGCGATGGCACCGAGATCGACCGGCGCAACACCCGCTTCACCCTGCCCTGACCGGCTCCCTCCGCTTCACGCTGTTTCACTTCCGGCTCCGCTTCACCTTGCGCTTCATCTTGTCGGCCTTCTTCTTCGCCGCGCCCGCCTTTCGCTTCGGCGGTGCGCCGCGCTTGCCGCTGCCGCGCCCGCCCATTGCCTTTCCCTCGACCGAAACGAGATCGAACGCGATCCCACCCGTCACCGGCGCAGCCTCGGCCAACCGCACGGTCACCCGGTCACCCAATCCGATCTGCCGTCCGCTGTCGGCCCCGGTCAATGTCGCGGCGTCGGCGTCGAACCGGAAATACTCGCGGCCAAGGCTGCGCATCGGGACCAGGCCATCGGCCCCCGTCTCGTCAAGCCGCACGAACGCTCCGAACCGCGCGATCCCGCTCACGCGGCCGGTGAATTCCTCGCCCACCCGCTCGCTCAGGAAGGCGGCGAGATAACGGTCATTCGTGTCCCGCTCTGCCACCATGGATCGCCGCTCGGTCTCGGAGATATGCTGCGCCGTCTGCTCCAGCCGCTCCAGGTCGGCAGGGCTCAACCCATCATCGCCCCAGCCATGCGCCGTGATGAGCGCGCGATGCACGATCAGATCCGCATAGCGCCGGATGGGCGAGGTGAAATGCGCATAGGCCCGCAGCGACAGGCCGAAATGGCTGAAATTCGAGGGCGAGTAATAGGCCTGCGTCATGGCTCTCAGCGTCGCCATGTTGACCTGCTCGGAATGATCCGTTCCCGCGGCGCCGTGCAGCAATGCATTCAGATGTGCGGTCCTCAGAACCTGACCCTTGGCCAATGTCAGCCCCGCCGCCTCTGCGACCTCGCGCAGGCTGTCGAGTTTTTCGGGCGATGGCTCCTCGTGGACGCGGAACAGAAGGGGGGATTTCTTCGCCACGAGCGTCTCGGCGGCCGCCACGTTGGCGAGGATCATGAACTCCTCGATCAGCTTGTGCGCCTCCAGGCGGTCGGCAAAATTCACCGACAGCACCTTGCCTTCCTCGCTGAGCACGACCTTTCGTTCCGGCAGATTCAGATCAAGCGGCTGCCGCTCCGCCCGCGCGTGCTTGAGCGCGTCATGCGCGGCATAGAGCGGGCGGATCACGTCCTCCAGAAGCTCGGCGCATTTCGCGTTGGGCTCTCCGTCCATCGCGGCCTGCACCTCTTGGTAGTTCAGCGACGCGGGTGAGCGCATCAGCCCCCGCACGAACCGATGCCCGATCTTCTGGCCCTTCGCATCCACCTGCATCCTGACCGCGATACAGGCGCGCGGCACACCCTCATGCAGCGAACACAAGTCACCCGAAAGCCGATCGGGAAGCATCGGGACCACGCGGTCGGGGAAATAGCTTGAATTGCCGCGCTTGCGCGCCTCGCGATCCAGGGCCGATCCGGCCGTCACGTAATGCGCCACATCCGCGATCGCGACCCAGATGACGTGCCCGCCCTCGTTCTTCGGATCGTCATCGGCATGGGCGTAACACGCATCGTCGTGGTCGCGCGCATCGCTCGGGTCAATGGTGACGAGCGGCAGGTCGCGCAGGTCCTCGCGCCCCTTGAGGCCCGCGGGCTTCATCGCGTCGGCCTCGGCGATCACCTCGTCGGGGAACTCGTCCGGAATGCCATGCTGATGGATCGCGATGAGCGACACGGCCTTGGGTTGGCTCGGGTCGCCCAGCCGCGCGACGATACGCGCACGCGGCAGGCCCATGCGTCCCTTCGGCCCCGCCTGCTCGGCCTCGACCAGCTCACCGTCCTTCGCGTCCTGCGTGGCCTCGGAGGCCACGCTCCACTCCTTGTCCTGGCCCTTGTCGATCGGCAGGATCCGCCCACCCTCGGCCCCCTTGCGAAAGATTCCGAGTATCTTGCGCGGATTGGTCCCGATCCGCCGGATGAGCCGTCCTTCATAGGCATGATCCTCGCCCTCGACCGCGCTCAGGCGCATCAGAACCCGGTCGCCCTCCCCCAGCGCGGGATCCCCCGCCTTCGGCACGACCAGCACGCGCGGCGCCTCGCCCTCGCCCTGCCATTCGAGCGGATGCGCAAAGAGGTCGCCGTCTCCATCCGGCTCGCCCACCCGCAGAAGCGCCACGGGCGGAAGCCGGTCGGGATCGCGATAGGTCTTCTTGCGCTTCTCGAGATGCCCTTCCTCCTCGAGTTCCTTGAGCATCCGCTTCAGGTCGATCCGCGCCGCCCCCTTGATGCCGAAGGCGCGCGCGATATCGCGCTTCGAGGTCTCGGTCGGATTATCGGCGATCCATCTCAGGATGTCGTCTTTGCTGGGCAGGTCACTCATAAGCCCGGACCTAGCACGCACCCCCCGCGCCGTCATCCGAAATAGCGGCCGACGCGTCCCTTCTTCTTGCTCCAAATATCCTCGCCGAAGACAAAATGCCTAATGCGCGAGCTTCATCGTGACGATGCCCGCCACGATCATCGTCGCGGCCACGACACGCAGCGGCGTCAGCGCTTCGCCCAGGAAGATCGCCCCGACGACAAAGGCACCCACGGCACCGATCCCGGTCCAGACCATGTAGGCGGTCCCGAGCGGCAGGCTGCGCATCGCGAGCGCCAGGAGCCAGAATGAACCGACCATCGCGAGAGTCATGATCAAGGTGGGCCCCGGTCGGGTGAACCCCTGCGACTCCTTCATCGCGAACGCCCAGACGACCTCCAGCAGGCCGGCCACGGTCAGTAAAACCCAAGGCATAGCTGCCCTCCTCCGGATTCGCTGCGTGGGACCAAAGAAAAAGGCCCGACCCCTCCGGGCCGGACCTCCTGATCTTCTACGTCACGCAGTGTTTCAGGCCGGCAATGCCGACTTCGCCTGCTCGACGATCGCACCGAATGCCGCCGGCTCATGCACGGCGAGATCGGCCAGAACCTTGCGGTCCACCTCGATCCCGGCCAGCGACAGGCCGTTGATGAAACGCGAATAGGTCAGCGAGTCATCATGGCTGCGCACGGCCGCGTTGATCCGCTGGATCCAGAGCGCGCGGAAGTTCCGCTTGCGGTTCTTGCGGTCGCGGGTCGCATATTGGTTGGCCTTGTCCACGGCTTGCGTGGCGGTGCGGAAGGTGTTCTTCCGGCGACCATAGTAACCCTTGGCGGCCTTGACGATCTTCTTGTGACGGGCGTGGGTGACGGTTCCACCTTTGACTCGGCTCATGTCTCGTCCTCCTCAGCGCGCGTAGGGCATCATCGGCTTGATGATCTGTTCATCAGCCTTGGACAGGATGGTCGTGCCGCGTGCGTCACGAATGAACTTGTTGCTGCGCTTGATCATGCCGTGGCGCTTGCCCGCCTGACCGGCCTTGATCCGGCCCGAGGCCGTCATCTTGAACCGCTTCTTGCAGCTCGATTTCGTCTTCATCTTGGGCATTTCCGGCTCCTTCTTCTGGTCGGTCGTCTGCGCGCGACTCGGCATGCCACATAGGCCGGCCACGCGGATGAGAGCGCCGTATAGGCCTTGGCTCATTCTGGTGCAAGGGAAAATCTCCGGCCGGAGGGGCCGATCAGGATGCCCCGCTCAGTTCACGAACATCGCCACGACCCGCACGATGGCGTTCGGTATCTCCGACAATTCGAACCCGCCCGGCTTCTGGCTGAATGCCCAGACAAGGAGAGAGCCGCCCGCGATCATCACCACCGCCGCGACCCGCGGGGCGCGACCCTCCGAGAAAGCCGAGAAGATCGCCGGGAGCGAAAGGACCAGGAGCACGAGGCCCGCCACGATCGCGATATCCGTATTCATCATGTACTGCGGTCCCTTACCCGACGCCGTGGCGGCAAGTTTAACCCGGATCCGTCGAATATATCAAACTTTCCTGACAGGGTGCCACGCGCAAGATATTCGTCGTGCCCGGCACGTTGAAGGGCACGCCCGCCGTGACCACGATCTGGTCGAGCGCATCCGCGTAGCCTTGGGCGCGGGCCGCCCGCGCGGCGTTCACCACGGCCATCTTGAAGCGCGTGAGCTCCTCGGTCATCACGCAGTTCACGCCCCAGCTCAGCGCAAGCCGCCGGGCGGTGCCCCGGAGGCTCGTCATGGCGATGATCGGCACGCGCGGACGTTCCCGCGCGGTCAGTAGCGCGGTGGAGCCGCTATGGGTGAAACAGCATATGGCCTTGATATCCGTGGTCTCGGCGATCTCGCGCGCGGCGGCCACGATACCATCGGCCACCGTGTTGCGCTGTGCGCGACGGCTGGCCTCGATGATCTGGGTGTAGGTCGGATCGTTCTCGACCTCGCGCGCGACGTTGTCCATCGTGGTCACGGCCTCGACCGGATAGGCGCCCGCCGCCGATTCGGCCGAGAGCATGATCGCATCGGCCCCCTCGTAGATCGCGGTAGCCACGTCCGAAACCTCGGCGCGGGTCGGCATCGGGCTTTCGATCATCGACTCGAGCATCTGGGTCGCGACGATCACCGGTTTCGCCGCCGCGCGGCAATTGCGGACAAGGCGTTTCTGGATGGGCGGAACATTCTGCACCGGAAGCTCGACCCCCAGGTCGCCGCGCGCCACCATGATCCCGTCGGACGCGGCGAGGATCCCCGAGAACCGGGTGACCGCCGAGGGCTTTTCGATCTTGGACAGGATCGCGGCCCGTCCGGCCGCCAGTTCGCGCGCCTCGATCACGTCCTCGGGGCGCTGCACGAAACTCAGAGCAAGCCAATCGATACCGAGCTGGCAGACGAATTCCAGGTCAGCGCGATCCTTCTCCGAAAGCGCCGCGAGCGGCAGTTCCACGTCCGGCACGTTGACGCCCTTGCGGTTCGAGATCGTGCCCCCCGTCACAACCTCGCAATCGGCATGATCGGCACCGCATTCCGTCACTCGAAGACGTATCTTGCCGTCGTTCACCAACAGGGTCGCCCCCTCGGTCAGCGCATCGAAGATCTCGCGATGCGGCAGGCAGACCCGCGTCGCGTCCCCCGGTGCGGGATCGAGATCCATGCGGAATGTCGCGCCTTCCTCAAGCTCCTCCTCACCGTTCGCGAACTCGCCCACCCGAAGCTTCGGACCCTGCAGGTCGGCCAGGATACCTATGGGGCTTTCAAGGTCCCGCTCCACCTCGCGGATGATGCGGTGCTTTTCGCGGATACTGTCGTGATCGCCGTGGCTCATGTTCAGGCGGAAGACATCGGCGCCCGCTTCGTGCAGGGCGCGGATCATTTCGTAGGTTTCGGATGCCGGGCCCAGCGTGGCCACGATCTTGACGTTGCGGTGTCGTCTCATAGCGGTCTTTCCTGTTTCCGGTCCGTGATAGCGTTATCGCTAACACAATGCCAGAGCGCTGTTGTTTCGAGCCCGGATCGGAGCGTCTTGTTGCACTCTTTCGCCGCGGGCCGTAGATCGTCCGAAAGGATGACACCTTCATGACTTATGCCCCCTTTCATGTCGAGGGCGCGGACCGCCCTTCTCGCTGGCTCGTGACCTGTGACCACGCGACGAATACGGTGCCGGACTTCGTCAACGGCGGCGATCTGGGCATCGCGCCCGAGGACATGGCACGCCATATCGCCTACGATGTCGGTGCGCTCGGGCTTGCGCAGGGTCTGGCGCGCGCGCTCGACGGGCCCTTGATCCGTACCGATTTCTCGCGCCTCGTGATCGACCCGAACCGAGGCGAGGACGACCCGACGCTCGTCATGAAGCTCTATGACGGCACGATCATTCCCGGCAACCGCCACGCCGACGAGGCCGAGCGCGAGCGACGTCTCAACAAGCTATATCGCCCCTATCATTCCGCCTTGGCGAAACTCGCGGCGCGACGCGAGGATACGATCATCCTGTCGGTCCACAGCTTCACCCGGCAGTTCCGCAATCGCCCGGCCCGTCCGTGGCACATCGGCGTGCTCTACGCGGCGGACGCGCGGCTCGCCCGACCTCTGCTGGTGCGCCTCGCACAGGAACCCGATCTTTGCGTCGGTGACAACCAGCCCTATTCGGGCCACCTTCCGGGCGATGCGATCGCGCGGCATGCGCTGGCCTATCAGAGACCCAATGTCCTTATCGAGCTACGCAACGACCTGATTGCCGATGACGAGGCCCAAGCGGCCTGGGCCGCGCGGCTCGCACCCATCCTCGAGGACGCGGCGCAGGCGGCCGGGGTCTAGCGGGCGAACGGAACGGGCCGCGTCTGAGATTCCGGTTGCACGGGATACGAAGGCCGGCGCACCATCTTGCGAATACCCAGAAAGGACGACAATGCCCCACATCGTCATCGAACACTCCGCCGCGCTGGACCAAAGCCACGACCTTCAGGCTCTCTGCGATCGTCTCTGGCGGGCCTTTGCCGACCACCCATCGATCTCGGGGCCCGATACCGTGCGTGTACGTTGCATCGCCGCCACCGCGTCGCGCATCGGGGTCGCACCGCAGAGCTTTGCTCATGCCACCCTTCTGCTCATCCCCGGTCGTGACGACGCGACGCGCGAAGAGCTGGCCCGGATGACGCTCGACATCCTCATTGATGCCCTTGCCGATGTCGGAAGCCTTACGGTACGCCTCACCGACTTGAACCCGCCCTACCTCAAGCGCATGTTGTAAGTCGAAGGAGATTACCGATGGACAAGATCGACGATCAGACCCAGACCGAACTTGAAGCCGCGGCCTTTCGCCGCCTGCGGGAACATCTGATGCAGGATCGCACGGACGTTCAGAACATCGACATGATGAATCTCGCGGGATTTTGCCGCAACTGCCTGAGCCGCTGGTACCAGGAAGCGGCCAACGCGCGCGGCATCGAGATGGACAAGATGGAGGCGCGGGAGATATTCTACGGGATGACCATGGACGAGTGGAAATCGAGGTATCAGACCGACGCGTCGCCCGAACAGCAGGAAGCATTCAAGAAGGCGCACGCCGCGCACGAGTGACCGCCCTCCGCTCGCCGGACACCCGAGGTCAATAGACGTCGCCCTCATCCACCCGCTTCGAAAACTCCGTCTCGCCTCCTTCGGCGAGATGGCGCGCCTGTGCGACCCAGTCGTCCCGCGTCACGCGCCCCTTGAACCCTTCGAGGTTGTCGTCGACCCAGGCGACTTCCTCGTCGGACCAGCTGGCGATCTGGTCGAAATGGTAGAACCCGAGCCGGTGGCACATCGCTTCGAGCTTGGGCCCGATGCCCCGGATGCGCTTCAGGTCGTCGGGTCCCTCCTCCCGCGGCGCATCGAGCGTCTCGGGCTTGCGGGCCTCGGTGTTTTCGTCCGGCGGATCCTCGGTCAGGTCGAAATCGCTCTCGTCACCTTCTACCAGCGCCGCCGCTGCGGACAGGATCCTGTTGTGACTGGCCTCGAGCTTCTGTTCAAGGTCGGCAAGCTTCCGGTCTTTCTCGCGAATGGCCACGCGGCACGCCTCGAGATCGCCGCTCAGCTTTGCCACCCGGCCGTCACCGTGATCGCCCGAGTTGCGCCGGCCCCAGATGATCCAGCCTGCCAGAAGGCCGGCCAGCGCGGCGAGGATCAGAAGCGCGATCATCTCTCCGATCAGAAAGCCCCATTCCCTGAACATCGTCTTTCCTTTCGTTCACCCTCGGCGTGGCGCGGCTATTCCGCCCATTCAACCATGATACGTCCGTTCCTGGCACGCCCCGCCTCGGTCGAGACCGCCCCCGCAGGCACCCCGCGCGCGATCAGCCCCTCGCGCACCATCTCGGCGCGCTTGAGGCTCAAGATACGGTTGCGCCCCTCGTCATCGCTCTCATCGGCATGGCCGCTGATCAGCGCGATCAGCCCCACTTTTTCCGTACATATCCGCACAAGCGCGGCCAGGCCATCGACGGCACGCGCCGATTTCGGGCCTAAGCGGGCCGACTCCGCCAGGAACAAAATCGGATCGCTATCAAGAATCTCCCGTCCGCGCCGATCACAGGTTTCGCGGCTTGCTTCGAAGCGCAGATCAGGAAGCCAATGGCCGTGCAGGAAAACTTCCTTCAGACCCGTGGCGGCATTCATGCGCCGCGCACCTTCGTGCGCCTCGCGCCCCGACAACCGGATCGCAAGTTCCTCCACCGGCAGATCGTTCAGGGCGTCGGCGATCAGCGCGTCATCCGTGCCGGGCAACAGCTCGATCTCTGCGGTGAGGCCCGCCTCGTCATTCCTGATGCGCCAGCGGTCGGCCTCGGGCAGCCATTCCGCAAGCCGCGTGAGCACCTCCGCCAGCGTCTCGTTGCTTGCGACCGAGGCGACGAAATCGGCCTCCGTCACCTTGACCGAGAGCGTCTCGGAGACGGTCTCGGCATCGAACCCTTTCGGCAATCTCCCGCCGATCGTCACGCCGCTGGCCGCGTCATACTCGACCAGGAAGGGCAAGGTGCCGTCGTCGCGCACATCTATCTCGGTCTCGAGCCTCATCCCGTCCGGAAGCCCGGCAAGCGTCATCAACGCGCGCCGCCGCTCTTCCGGTGTCTCCGCCGCGCCCCTGATGAGAACTCGGGGGCCCGCGATCTCCATCATCCCTCCGACCAGTGGACGCAGCGCCTCGATCCCGGTCAGCACGGCATCGGTCCATCCTGCGGGCGCGCCACTGGCAAGCGGAAGGTCCGCCGCGCCCTGCCCCACCGCTTCGGCAAGCCGCGCACGACCCGAATGGGATGGTGCGTGTCCCTCGATCTCGAACCCGTCACCCGACTTCTCCACGCGAAGCATGAACGGCGCTACACTGGGCAAGACCGCAAGATCGTCCACCACCACCCGCCGCCCTTCGACCGCGTCGAGCGCTGCCATCACGCGGTCACGCTCTGCCGCATCGTCCACGTAGCCCGATACGCGGATGTCGCGCCCCGAGACCCGGACCCTTACCGGATGAACGGTCCGGACAGCCGCATCCGCCGCGCGGGCCGCCACCGTCGTCTCGATCCGGATCGCATGATCGGCGACACCCCAATAGGCGAGGCCCGCAACGCACGCGATCAGGACAACTGCTCCGAGAATCTTGGACATGCCGTATCCCGTTTCGTCACGGCTCCGACGCGAAGCCGTCTCGTCAGAAGTAAAGCCCAAGCCGCGGGGCGGGAAAAGCCCCGGCACGCGTCACCCATCTCTGGATCGGCGGGCGGTCTTCGGTCTATGCTGCGCGAACAGACCCCTGCACGACCCGAGGAGCCGCATGAGCGATCATCACATTAACCTCATCGGTTGGATCCTGTTCATCGTCTCTGCCATCGGCTTCATCATCGCGAGCTGGGGCCATTTCTGGGCCACATTCGGAAGCGTGTTCTTCCTGGTCGCGTGCCTCGTCTTCCTCATCCCGTTCTTCCGCCCGAGATGAAGAGGGACCGCGCGGTGCGGGCCCTCCCACCGCTCGTCACGCACGCGTCTTCAGCGAATCCCTGATCTCCATGAGGATCTCGAGCTCGGTCGGCCCGGTATCGGCCACGGGCTCGGGCTCCTTTGCCTCCTTGCGCTTGAGGTTGTTGACCCCCTTGACCAGCATGAAGACCACGAATGCGATGATGAAGAAATTGATGACCGCCATGACGAAACGCCCGATCGCGAAGACCCCCGCACCGGCCTCCTCGGCTTCGGCAAGTGTCGCGTATTCACCGTCTCCAAGGACATAGAAGACCTCGGTGAAATCTATCCCGCCGGTGAAAAGACCGATGATCGGGTTGATCAGGTCGGCGACGAGCGAACTGACGATTGCCGTGAAAGCTGCGCCGACGATGATGCCGACGGCCATGTCCATCACATTGCCCTTGGCAATGAAGTCCTTGAATTCCTTGATCATGGAAGTGTCCCTCTGTCCCTCTGTGACGAAGCTCGTTTCGCTCCGAAAGTACCGAAGGTTAACACAGGTTCCGACGCATCCGTGCAGGTTTTCGACCGCAGCCATGGTCCAGGCGCGAGCCGATTCAGCCGGGCAGCGATCCGTCGAGGACGTAACGCAAGATCGCAGCGACCTCGGCAGGCGTCCGCGCCACGGCCAACGCGGCGGCGTCGACTTCCTTCAGTGCATGATCATGCTCTTCCGGTTGCAGGATGATGAGGCTCTTGCCAAGCGCACTCGCATAGCCCGCGTCGAAGGCCGCATTCCATTGCTTGTACTTGTCACCGAACCGGACAACCACGACGTCGGCGTCCGAGATGGCCTTGCGCGTGCGTATCGCGTTGATCTTGGCGCCCTTGTGGTCGTGCCAGAACTTGTCATCCTCCTGACCGAGGATCGCGACACCGCAATCGTCCGAAGCGGCGTGGTCCGTGACGGGGGCCGAGAACGTGATATCAAGGCCCTTGGCCGCCGCGATCACCTCATCGCGCCAATCCGAGTGAATTTCGCCAGACAGGTAGACATTCAGTTTCATCAGGTTTCTCCGTTTTTCATCGCGTCCCGCCCAGAAGCCGCACCGCTTTCGCAGGATCGCATTCGGCGACGTCATGTGTTCCGCGGCTCGTCACGAACACCTCGAGATGCGCGCCGTCGCCCTGCACCACATGTAGCGCAGTCGTCACGAAATCTAGCTCCGCTTCGATCAGAGGACGAGCGGCGACAGGCCGGTACAGTCCTTCTCCTCGCCATGCATCCCGAGAACCACCGCCCCGAGAAGCGCCGCGAGACCGAGAAGCAGCGGAACCAACCCGAGCAAGGCCTCAGCCCCGCAGGACGCCGCCGGTCGCCTTCGTCACCTTGTCGACGATCTTCTGCGATACGGCGTCGATCTCCTTGTCGGTCAGCGTCTTCTCGGTCGGTTGCAGCCGAACGGTGATGCCAAGGCTCTTGCGGTCATCGCCGAGGCTTCCGCCGACGAACTCGTCGAACACGCGCACGTCCTCGATCAGGGCCTTGTCGGCGCCCGCCGCCGCGTTGACCAGCGTGAGAGCCTCGACCTCGCGGTCGACGACGAAGGCGAAGTCGCGTTCGACCGCCTGGAGATCGCGCAAGGTCAGCGCCCCGCGGCTGGCCGAGGCCTTGCGCGGAAGCGGTATCTCGGCGGGCCACAGGGCGAACCCCACGACCGGCCCCTTGACGTCCAGCGCGTTGAGCACGCGCGGATGCAACTCTCCGAACACACCCAGGATTTTCTTGGGGCCGAGGCAGATCATGCCGTGACGTCCCGGATGCCACCATTCCGCCGCGCCGCGCAGGATCTGGACCTTGGCAGGCGCACCCATCGCGGCGAGGATCGCCTCGGCATCGGCCTTCGCGTCATAGATATCCACCGCGCGCGTGCTGCCGTGCGAATCCTTGGGCCCCGTGCGCCCGACGAGGATCCCGCTCACGAGAAGGTGCTGCTCACCCGGCTCACCGCCATGAAAGGCGTGCCCCACCTCGAAGAGCGCCATGTCCATCTGTCCCCGCGCCTGGTTGCGCGCAGCGGCCTGCAGGAGCCCCGGCAGGAGTGCGGGGCGCATGTGGCTCATGTCGGCGCTGATCGGGTTGGCCAGCATGGTCGCATCCGCGCCGCCGCCGAACATCTCGGCCGATGCCCGGTCGATGAAACTGTAGGTCACGCATTCGTTGTAACCAAGCGCCGCGCCGGTGCGCCGTGCCGCCTGCTCACGGCGTTGCACGGGCGACAGGATCGGCTTCGGAAGCCCCGCGTCGACCCGCGGCAGCGGCCTGCCCACCAGCTTGGTCAGCGATGCGACCCGAGCCACTTCCTCGACAAGGTCGGCCTCACCCTGAACGTCAGGACGCCAGGTCGGCACATGCGCCATATCCCCTTCGAGCCGGAAGCCCAGCGCGGTCAGCGTCTGGCGCTGCTCGGCCTCGGGGATGTCCATGCCGACAAGCGACTGGACGCGCGCGGGATCCAGTCGATAGGCGCGGCTGACATCCGGCACTTCGCCCGCAACGACCACCTCGGAGGGCTCACCGCCGCAGAGATCGAGGATCATCTGCGTGGCCAGATCGACCGCTTCCATGTTGAAGGCCGGGTCGATGCCCCGCTCGTTGCGGTAGCGCGCATCGGAATTGATCCTGAGAGCACGCCCCGTCTCGGCGATCTGGACATGATCCCAGACGGCGGCCTCTAGGAAGACATTCGTCGTTTCCATCGTGCAGCCCGTTGCCAGACCGCCCATGATGCCACCGATGCTCTCGACGCCATTGTCGTCCGAGATCACCACCTGCCCGGCGCCGAACGTGTATTCCTTCTCGTCGAGCCCCACGAGCGTCTCGCCGCCCTGCGTGCGGTGGATGCGCAGATCGCCCACCACCTTGTCGGCGTCGAAAACGTGCAGCGGGCGGTTGCGGTCGAAGGTGAAGAAGTTCGTGACATCGACCAGCGCCGAGATCGGGCGAAGGCCGATGGCCTTGAGGCGCCGTTGAAGCCAGTCCGGGCTGGGACCGTTCCTGACGCCCCGGATCACGCGGCCGGCAAACACCTCGCACCCGTGTTCGCGGGTGTCCTCGGCGATGCTGACCCCGATAGGACAGGGAAACTTGGGCTCGATGCTCGCTTCGGGGGCTGGCTTCATCCGGCCGAGTCCCCGCGCCGCGAGGTCAAGCGCGATGCCGCGCACTCCGCAAGCGTCGGGTCGGTTCGGGGTGATCGCGATGTCGATCACCGGGTCGATCCGGGCCGGGTCGTTGGCGGCGAGCCAGTCGATGAACCGCTCCCCCACCTCGCCGCTGGGCAACTCGATGATGCCGTCATGCTCGTCGCTCAACTCCATCTCGCGCTCCGAGCACATCATGCCGTGGCTCTCGACGCCGCGGATCTTGCCCACGCCGATGGTCGTGTCGATCCCCGGAACATAGACACCGGGCTTGGCGATCACCACCGTGATCCCCTCGCGCGCGTTGGGCGCACCGCAGATGATCTGCGCCATGCCCTCGTCGGTCTCGACCTGGCACACCTTGAGCCGATCGGCATCGGGATGCTTCTCGGCACTCCTCACTTTTCCGATGGTGAAGTCCTTGAGCCGGTCGGCCGGGTTCTGCACCTCCTCGACCTCGAGGCCCAGGTCGGTCAGCGCCTCTGCGATCTCGTCGACGCTCGCCTCGGTATCGAAATGTTCCTTGAGCCAGGAGAGGGTGAATTTCATGGGTACATCCGCAACTTCGTATCAGGGTCACGCGCCGTTTACCGGATAAGACGCAGAGGGGGAAGGGCACGAAAAACCCCCGCCGGATCGCTCGGGCGGGGGCATATTTCGGCCAAGGCGTAGGGTGACGCCTTCAGGCTTCCTTCTTGGCCTTCGCCTTGTTCTTGATGGGCGCCCAGATCCGCTTGTTCGTGAGGTAGAGCAGCACTGACAGAACGAGGAGCAGGATGACCCCGGTGAGGCCCGCCTGTTTGCGCGCCATCATCTTGGGTTCCGCGGTCCACATCAGGAAGGCCGCGACATCCTCGGACATGTGATGAACCGAGTTGTCATGCCCGTCGTCGTAGTCCACCAACCCGTCCTCGAGCGGCGGGGCCATGGCGATCCACCCACCCGGAAACGCGGTGTTTTCATAGAGAACGACGCCCGCCTCTTCCTTCTCCTCGCCGGTATATCCGGTCAGGAGCGACACGATGTATTCCGGGCCGCCCATGCCCTTGAAGAGCTGGGCCATCCCGGTGCCGTAAGGCCCGTGGAAACCCGCCCGGCCCTTGGCGATGAGGCTCAGGTCCGGTGCGTTCTCGAGGTTGGAGCCCGGGAAGTGGTCCGACGGTTTCGCCGCGCGGTAATCGTCCAGCTCGGGATCGAAAATCTCGAAATTCTCCGCATAGGCCCGAACCTGGTCCGCCGAGTAGCCGAGCGCGCCCTCGTCCCCGAGCGTGCGGATCGGCACGTATTGCAGACCGTGGCAGGCCGCGCAGACCTCGGTATAGACCTTCAGGCCGCGCTGAAGCTGGTTCTCGTCGAATTTGCCGAACGGCCCCTCGAATGAGAAGTCCACGTCGTGCACGTGGCCCTCGCTGCCGGCGCCGAAGGCGGCACCGGCGGTAAGGGTCAGGGCCGACAGGGCGGCAATGCCTGTTTTCTTCAACATTGGTCCTGATCCTTTCTTATTCAGCGGGGTTCACGACGGTATGCGTGCCGCCCGTCTTGGCGTCGTAATGCGCCTTGAAGTCTTCCTCGATGGTCTCGGGCTGCTCGAGCGGCTTCTCGATCACGCCCAGAAGCGGCAGGATGATCAGGAAATACGCGAACCAGTAGGTCGCCCCGATAAGCGAGATGATCGAGTAGGGCGGCTCGGCCGGCATCGCGCCCGCCCACATCAGCACGATGAAGTCCACCACGAGGAGCCAGAACCACCACTTGAACATCGGACGATAACGCCCCGAACGCACGCTCGACGTATCGAGCCACGGCGCCAGGGCCATGACCGCGATCGCGCCGAACATCGCCAGCACGCCGAAGAATTTGGCGTCGATGATGCCGCCGGTGATCCAGCTCGCCGCCATGACGATCCACACGTCCGAGGTGAAGGCGCGCAGGATCGCGTAGAAGGGCAGGAAATACCATTCCGGCACGATATGCGCGGGCGTGACCAGCGGGTTCGCCTCGATATAGTTGTCCGGGTGGCCCAGGTAGTTCGGCATGAACCCCACGATCGCGAAGAAGACCACCAGGATCACGGCAAGCGCGAAGAGGTCCTTGATCACGAAATAGGGCCAGAAGGGCACGGTGTCCTTCTCGGCCTCGGCCTTCGATCCGCGTCGCACCTCGACCCCGGTGGGGTTGTTGTTGCCCGTGGTGTGGAAGGCCCAGATATGCAACGCCACCAGTGCCGCGATCACGAAGGGCAGCAGGTAGTGCAGCGAGAAGAAGCGGTTGAGCGTCGCGTTGTCCACCGCCGGTCCGCCAAGAAGCCAGGTCTGGATCGGCTCGCCGATGAGCGGGATAGCCCCGAAGAGGCCGGTGATGACCGTCGCGCCCCAGAACGACATCTGCCCCCAGGGCAGCACGTAGCCCATGAAGGCGGTGCCCATCATGCAGAGGTAGATCAGCATGCCGATGATCCACGTGATCTCGCGCGGGGCCTTGTAGGAGCCATAGTAGAGACCGCGGAAAATATGGATGTAGACAGCGAAGAAGAAGAGCGACGCGCCATTCATGTGCAGGTAGCGGATGAAATGACCGCCGTTCACGTTGCGCATGATGTGCTCGATCGAAGCGAAGGCGAAATCGACATGCGGCGTGTAATGCATCACCAGGACGATGCCCGTGATGATCTGAAGCGCCAGGCAGAAGGTCAGGACGATGCCCCAGATCCACATCCAGTTCAGGTTCTTGGGTGTGGGGATCATCAGGGTGTCATACATCAGCGCCACGATGGGCAGGCGCTTGTGAAGCCACTTCTCCCCGCGGGAGTTCGGCTCGTAGTGATCGTGCGGAATACCGGCCATCTGCGCGCTCCCTTATCCGAGTTTGATCGTTGTGGCGTCGACGAATTCAGCGATCGGAATCGGCAGGTTCGTCGGCGCGGGGCCTTTGCGGATGCGGCCCGCCGTATCGTAGTGCGAACCATGACAAGGGCAGAACCAGCCGCCGAAATCACCGGCGCCGTCACCGATCGGAACACAGCCGAGATGGGTGCAGACCCCGATCATCACGAGCCATTCCTCGGCCGCGTCACCCTCGGATTCGGGGGCGGCCAGCGCGCGGTTCTCGTCCGTCGCCGGCGCGACGCCGGGCAGGTTCGGGTTCTGCGCGATCGGGTCGATCAGGTCGCTGAGATCCACCTCGCGCGCCGCCTGGATCTCCTCGGGTGTCCGGCGCCGGATGAAGACCGGCTTGCCCAGGTACTTGACCGTCAGTTGCGAGCCTTGCGCCACGCCGCTCACGTCGACGCGGATCGAGCTGAGCGCCTGGACGTCGGCCGAAGGGTTCATCTGGTTGACGAGGGGCCAGACGGCCGCGCCGGTTGCCACGACGCCCGCGCCTGCGGTTGCATAGTAGAGGAAATCCCTCCGGGTGCCTTCGTGATCTTCTGCGTGGGACACGAGGTTTGCTCCATTTCTGTCGACCCTCTGCGGGGCCATAACACCTTCGGATCACGGGAATCCCGCGACCTTTGGGACCCGTGTTTAGCGGGGCTTTAAAGGCCCGTCCAGTGCGCATCTGCGCGGAAAGGCGGGGGGCGCGCATGTGTCGCGCTTGTGGGGCGCGGGCACGCGGTGTAAGCAGGGCCGACGCCACACTACACCTCGAAGGGCCTTGGTCTCATGTTCAAATCCGCCAAACTCGCGCTCGCCGCACTTTGCCTTTTCGCGACGCCCGCCGCCGCCGAACTCGAATTGAGCTTCTACATGGGCCTGCAAGGGGTGCAGGACAGCCGTGCCTCGGGAACGCTGCCGGGTGGTGCACCCGTGAGCCGCAACGTCGACTGGGAGGGAAAATCGCTCGAGAACCCCTTCTATTACGGGGGTCGCGTGACATGGTGGATGCAGAACGACATCGGCTTCGGCATCGAGGGAACGCACGCGAAGGCCTATGCCACGGGCGCCGATCTCGCGGCGCTCGGCCTGTCGCGGTTCGAGCTGTCGGACGGGCACAATATCTTCACGCTGAACGTGATGAAGCGCTTTCCCGACACGTTCGCCAATTCGCGGTTCACTCCCTACGTGGGCGCGGGTCTCGGCGTCGCGATCCCGCATGTGGACGCGCAGGTCATCGGCGCCGGCAACCGGACCTACGACTACGAAGCGACGGGTCTTGCCGCGCGCGGTATCGCTGGCATGAAATACGCGATCACCGAGGACTGGTCGGTCTTCGGTGAATATCAGGCCACGTGGTCGGACAACGACATCACCATCAATGCCGATCCCGCCGTGGCGGGCCAGACCGACGGCAAGCTGAACACCACGCTCGTGACCCACGCGATCAACATCGGCATCAGCTACAGCTTCTAGGAAAGGGCGATGGGCGCGCGCGCCCATCCCTGCCGCCGATGACGGATCGCCTGACGCTTCGGGGCATCGCGCTGATGAGCGTGGCGATGCTGGGTATCCTCCTCGTCGATAGTATCGCGAAGTTCCTCAGCGCCGAGTATTCGCCGCTCTTCATCAGCTGGGCACGTTACGCGGTGGCATCGGCGATCGTGCTGCCCCTCGCGTTTCACCGCCACGGTCGTCACGTCTTTCCCGCCGAGCAACGCGGTGCGCATCTGGTGCGCACCGCCTTCCTCGTGACCGCGATGACGCTCTATTTCCTCGCCATCGCGCGCATCCCGCTGGCATTGGCGGTCAGCGCCTATTTCGTCGGGCCGGTGATAGCGGTCGTGCTCTCGGCCCTGTTCCTGCGTGAGACCCTGACACGCCTCAAGCTCGCGAGCCTCGGCCTGGGCCTCGTCGGAAGCATGGTCATCCTGCGACCCGGCGGCACGCTCGAGCCCGGCATCCTCCTGGCCTTCGGCGCGGGGCTCTTCTTCGCCCTTTATCTCATCGCCACCCGGCAGGCCTCGCAGACAAGCGATCCGATCAGGACCCTGGCGTTTCAATGCGTGGTGGGAACCTTCCTGCTCGTCCCGCAGGCCGCGCTCACCGCCACGCTGCCCGGGACCGACGCGCTCGCGTTCTTCGCGGCCCTGGGGCTCCTGTCGGCCATCGCACACATCCTGACGATCATGGCCTTTCGCCTCGCCGATGCCTCGACACTGGCGCCGCTGGTCTATCTCGAACTGGTGGGCGCGGCAGGTGTCGGTTTTCTCGCCTTCGGCGAGGTGCCGGGTCCGGCAACCGTCCTTGGCGCGGCGCTTATCGTGCTGGCAGGCGTGATCCTGGCCACGGGACGTACGAACGGCGGCTAAACGGGATGCGTCGCCCCCATGCTGTCGCGCGCGGCGAATCTCTCGTACCACCTGGCAAGCG
Organism: Roseovarius sp. SCSIO 43702; assembly: GCF_019599045.1. Lineage (NCBI taxonomy): Bacteria > Pseudomonadati > Pseudomonadota > Alphaproteobacteria > Rhodobacterales > Roseobacteraceae > Roseovarius > Roseovarius sp. SCSIO 43702. The sequence continues at coordinate 982,519 of NZ_CP080623.1, read as the reverse complement.
CCTCGCGCCCCTCCCGCCAACCCCGCGCACCATGCCGGAAGTCGAGATACCCCAGCGCACACGCGACCGCGACCTGGCCCATGTCGAGCGGGCCTGACAGGTGGCTCATCCATCGCGCCTCGAGCGCGTCGAGCGCCCGGGTGATCTTGGCCCATTGCGCCTCGATCCACTCGTCCGAGACCTGCGCATCGGATCGCACGCGCCGCTCGTAGACCATGAGCAGCGCCGCCTCCATCATCGCGTCCGCCGTCGCCTCGAGCGTCAGCACCTCCCAGAGCCGCGAGGCGGGGTAGAGCCCGGCCTGGACCATGTCATCGAGATAGCGCGTGATGACCCGGCTGTCGTAGAGCGCGGGACCGTCATCGCGCAAAAGAGCGGGGATCTTGCCCATGGGGTTCGCCGAGGCGACCTCGGGGTCGGTGTTGAGCGGCGTGGTGGAAACCGTCACGACCTCGATCCGATCGGTGAGACCGGTCTCATGCACGAGGACACGCACCTTCCGGGCGAAAGGCGAAGCGTCGGCGGATATGAGTTTCATCCCGGTGGCCCTTTCTGGCGAATGACCCCGGCAGGCTAGGCCGACGTTCGTCGCTTGTCCATCAGGGCCCCTGCATGAGCGCGGCCAGGATCCGCACCTCCTGCCCCAGCCCCGCCGCGTCCATGTGCCGCGCGGCGGACAGGCGTTCAGCATCGCCCTTGTTCTGGCCAAGCTTCCATGTCCCCTCGATCTCATCGACGCGCATCGCGCAGGGCACGATCTGCCGCATCATCCGCTCCAGCACGTCGGGCGTCATCTTTTTCGTGGTCCATGGCGTCTTGGGCGCGAGCCGTTGCTCGAACGCCGCCGATTGCCGGTCGAGCAGATCGCGCAATGTCTCGACGGGCCGCAACTCGACCTCTCCTATCAGGTGGACGGCGACATAATTCCATGTCGGCACCATGTCGTCGGTCCCGTACCAGTCGGGCGAGACATAGCCTTGCGGACCCTGGATGGCGAGACGCGCGGGACAAGGCGCCTTGAGGAGACGCGCGATGGGATTGGATCGCACGAGATGAAACTCGGCAAGCGTGCCGTCTTCGCCCAGGATGAAAGGAATATGGCTGAGACGCGGTGCGTCCGCGTCGCCCACGGCCAGCATTCCGAACCCCTGTTCACGCGCAAAGGCGATGTTGGTTTCGCGCGGTGTCCGGCGAAAGGCGGGATTGGGGTGCATCGCAAGGCGCTCCTTCTGCGGTCGCGCGACATTCGCGCCCATCCCGCCGAAACACAAGCCGTCACGGAAAAGTCGCGCCCACCTCGCCCGGCTGCCATTGCGGATGTTTCGACATGACCGCCTTGAACCGCGCCGAGGACTTGAAGTCTGCGAGCCAGCCGACCAGGTGCACCCATGGCTGCGCCTCGAACCAGGCCCGGTCGACATGCGCGAATTGCCGGACGAAGGGAAGGATCGCCATGTCCGCAAGGCAAGGCCGCGTTCCGAGGAGCCACCCCCTCCCCGCGAGCCGCGTGTCGAGATCGGCAAGGAACGCGCCCGCCTTCGCCCGCTCGGCCAAGGGATCCGCCTCGGGATGACGCGTCGCATATTTGTAGCGGTCGAGTGCCTGCTTGAACGGCCCGTCAGACCGCTCGATCAGATCGCGTCCTTCGTGCGGCATGGCAAGCCATCCCTCGGGATCGTTCCGCCGCAAGGCCCAGAGCATGATGTCGAGGCTTTCGTCGATCACGCCCGCATCCGTCTCGAGGCAGGGCACCGTTCCCGTGGGTGACGCCTCGAGGAACGCGGCGGGCTTGTCGCGCAGCACCACCTCGCGCAGCTCGACCGGAACGCCCGCGACCGCCACGGCGAGCCGCGCGCGGATCGCGTAGGGGCAGCGGCGAAAGGACCAGAGGATCGGCCGCTCAGGCGACAAGGCGCGATCCGGCATGACCGGTGATGGTCGCGCTGACGATCCGGCCCTCGGGCTGATCCGTGGCGAACTCGACCTCGGTGAACTGCTCGGTCCGGCCCATGCGCGGGTTCTCCATAAGCACCCGGTGCGCCCGGCCCACCTGCGCCGCCAGGTGCCGCGCGACCCTTGTCTCGCCCGCCTCGCGCAGCCGCGCCGCCCGCGACTTGATCGCGCGCCCGTCCACCTGCGGCATCCGCGCGGCCGGTGTGCCGGGGCGGGGACTGTAGGGAAAGACATGCAACCAGGTCAGATCGCACTCCTCGACGAGGCGCAGGGAGTTCTCGAAATGCGCCTCGGTCTCGGTCGGGAAACCCGCGATGATATCAGCGCCGAAGGTCATGTCAGGGCGCAGACGCCTTGCTTTCTCAACAAAGGCGATCGCATCGTCGCGCAGGTGCCGCCGTTTCATCCGCTTGAGGATGAGATCGTCGCCGTGCTGTAGGCTCAGGTGCAGATGCGGCATGAGGCGCGTCTCGGTCGCGATGGCCTGCATCAGCGCATCGTCCACCTCGATCGAGTCGATGGACGAGATGCGCAGGCGCGGCACATCGGTCAGCTTGAGGATGCGCATCACCAGATCGCCCAGGCGAGGAGCACCCGGCAGGTCCGCCCCCCACGAGGTGAGGTCGACCCCGGTCAGCACCACCTCGTTATAGCCGCGTTGCACCAGGCGCTTGATCTGGTCCACCACGACCCCCGCCGGAACCGAGCGCGAATTGCCCCGGCCATAAGGGATGATACAGAAGGTGCAGCGATGGTCGCAGCCGTTCTGCACCTGCACATAGGCGCGGCTCCGCGTGCCGAAGCCGTCGATCAGGTGCCCGGCGGTCTCGGTCGCGCTCATGATGTCGTCGACACGCACGCGCTCGGTTTCGCCCGTGAAATCGGCGGCGAGGCCCATCCATGTAGCGGGGTTCATCTTCTCGGTGTTGCCGATGACGGCGTCCACCTCCTCCATCGCGGCAAAGGTCTCGGGTTCGGTCTGCGCCGCGCAGCCGGTGACGACGAGACGCGCGTCGGGGTTCTCGCGGCGCAGGCGGCGGATCTCCTGCCGCGCCTTGCGCACGGCCTCGGAGGTGACGGCGCAGGTGTTCACGACAACCGCGCCCTCGAGTCCCGCCTCGCGGCTCATCTCCTTCATCGCCTCGGTTTCATAGGCGTTGAGACGACAGCCGAGCGTCGTGAATTTCGGCGCGGTCATTCTACCCTGTCCAGGAATTCGGGCCGGAACACGCCGTCGGCCACGTGCATCGTCTCGCCGGTCATCCAGACGCCATCGTCGCGCCAGTCGATCTCGAGCGTGCCGCCGTCGAGGTCCATGCGCACCTTGCGCCCGGTGAGCCCGCGTCGCGCCGCCGACACCGCCGTCGCGCAGGAGGAGGAGCCGGAGGCCAGTGTGACGCCCACGCCGCGCTCCCACACCCTCATGCGCAGGTGGTCCGGTGCGATCACGCTCGCCACCTGCACATTCGTGCGTTCGGGGAAAAGCGGATGATGCTCGTAGCGCGGTCCGAACGTGTCGAGCGGGATCGCCTCGGCATGCTCGACGAAGAAGGTGCAATGCGGGTTGCCCATGCTCGTGGCCGTCGGTGCCCCCTCGATCGGCAGTTCGAGCGTGTCCATCTCCTCGGAGAGCGGAATGTCGCGCCAATCCGTCATCGGCGCACCCATGTTGACCGAGGTTCGTCCGCCCCCGACATCCACCGCGTAGAGATCGCCGCGTATGGTTGTCAGGTGAAGCCGGTCCTTGCCGGTCTCGTCCAGCAGGTAGCGCGCGATGCAGCGGGTGGCGTTGCCACAGGCCTGCGCGACCGAGCCATCGGCGTTCCAGAAGCTCAGATGCGCATCGCCCTCGCCCGTCTCGATCAGCGCGAGCTGATCATAGCCGATGCCGCGATGCCGGTCGCCCACGGCCCGCGCAAGTGCCGGCGTGATCTCGATCTTTCGAGGACGTCCGTCGAACACGACGAAGTCGTTTCCCAGCCCGTGCATCTTCATGAAGGGCAATCCGGTTTCGCGCGTGGTGCTCATGTGCGGGCATATAAACCTCCACCCGAAATGAATCCAGCATTCGCATCGGTTTCGGCGAAATTCGGGCTTGACCCCCTGCCCCGCTCTTTCTAGACACCGCTCACAGTGGGCCGTTAGCTCAGTTGGTAGAGCAACTGACTTTTAATCAGTGGGTCGCAGGTTCGAATCCTGCACGGCTCACCACTCAATCGAAGGTATCTCGCTTGCGCTCGTGATCGGCGTGGGAATCGACAAGTCCGTGGGCGCGCTCGCCTGTCGAGGGTTCGCTCAACCCGACTCCCGGTCTACCGGCCGGACAGGCGAGCCGGGCGCCGCCCATCCGCCCCCTGCCCCGTCTTCACTGACCGTAAGCGGTCATGTCGAGCTTGCCGAAGATCTCGTCGTACCGAAGCTGGCCGACGTCCTCGGCGGTCATGTCGTCGCCGATCAGCCCTTCCCACTTGCCGACCAGGAGAGCGTAGCGATAGGCCTTGACCTGCGCATTCTCGACGCCGCGCCTTTCGAGCGTTTCCGATGCGCGGCGCAGGTGATCGGCGATGAAGGTGCGCTTGGCCTCCTTCAGGGTCTCGTCCATCTCGATGAACTCGATTCCTTCGGTGGTTCGCGCGTCCTCGGCCTGGGCGTCGAACTCGCCGATACCCTTCGCGATGCCGTATTGTGCCGCACGGGCAAGCGCGGCGCGATCCTCGGCGCTCATCCGGTCCCACAAGGCCCGGCTCGCCATGGCCGCGGCGTTGCCGTTATAGACGCCGAGGCCGATATTGGTGACGAAACGCACCTGGTCCTGGACATTGCCCGCGATGATCTCCTGGTCGCCGCCGAAGCTTCCCGCGACCACGCCGCGACGCAGCGCATCGGAGAATTCGGAGGATGGCTGCTGCACCACGACACCGCGCAGATTGCTGACGAATGCCGCGAAGATGGGTGCGCCCACGCGGATGCGCATGCCGCCCAGGTCCTCGGCCGTGCGGACGGGCTTGACCGTGAGAAGGTTGTAGAGGGGCGTCGCATCCGATCCCAGGTAGACCTGCCCGTGCTCTGCGAATTCCGCCAGGCACTCCGCGCAGGTCGCGAGGTATTCCGTGGTCGCCGAAGAGATGGCGAGACTGTTGCTTCCGAGCACCGAAAGCTCGGAGGGCAGCGATGCCTCGGCGTAGTTCTCGGGGAAGTAGGGCACGACCACGGGGCCGAAATCGACCGTACCGTCACGCAGCGCGTCGATCATCTCGTTCGGGGCGGCAACGCCCTCCGGTGTATCCTCGATCTCCCACGCTCCATCGGTGAACTCCGATAACCTGCTGCTGATCTCGGGGTAGATCGACAGGGCCAGCGGGTGATCGGGACCGAAGCTCGACGAGGCGCGGATCGTCTCGGCCGAGGCCAGCGACCCGAGCGACAGGGCGCCGGCCAAGGCGGCGCCGATTGCGATTGAGAATTTCATGCGGTCTCTCCCTTCGTCCAGGGCAGCGCGATGGGCTGCGCCGCGTGGTGATCCGGCCGGACAAGGCGGGGCACGTGGTCCCGCCCGCCGGCCGGAGTGATGCGGGCGCGCCTCAACCCGGCGCGTCCGATGCGTTCTCCATGAGGAACTCCATGACCAGTGCCGCCTCGTTCTCGTCGAGGCCCGCCCGCGGGAACATGGAGGGCGTGATCCCCTTCCACTGGTTCTGCGTGAAGTGCGAGACCTCGCGCGGACCGTGACAGACCGTGCAGCGTTCGTAGAATATCTTCTCGCCCTCGCTCGCATCGGCCAGCAGGCTCTCGGTGATCTCATAGACCCGGTCGAGCCCGAGGAGATCCTCGTCGATCTCGGCCAGCTCGTAATCCTCGATGATCTCGGGCTTTTCATAGGCCATGTTCGGACCCTCGGGATCCTCGCATTTGCGCATCTCGCACAGCACCGTGTTGGCGCTCGTCGCCTGGCTCAACCCCGAGGATCGCTGCGTCGAGGTCAGGAAGTTCACCAGCCCCGAGTTGCACCGGCCCTTGCTGTCAAGTGACGGCCACGCACCCTCGTAGAGCGAGACGACCCCAGGCATGATCCCGTCGCTGACCACCGCACCGGCGATCACCGTGCCGCGATCGTTGTAGAGCTCGACCAGGTCGCCGTCCTCGATGCCCCTGTCGGCCGCATCCTGGGCGTTGATCCGCACCGGCTCGCGGCCCTGGACCTTGTAGAGGTCGCGCAGGTTCTCCGACTGGTCCATCTGGCTGTGCAGGCGATACCACGGGTGCGGACTCACGACATGAAGCTGCCCTTCCTTCGCGTTTCCGAGATATTCGTGCTTCTCCATCCAGACCGGCATGCCGGGGCAATCCTCGAGGTCGAAGCTTGCGATCTCCTCGCAGAACATCTCGATCTTGCCCGAGGTGGTATGGAGCGGGTTCTCTTCCGGATCGGTGTAGAAATCGCCGTGCCGCACCCAGCTGCGCGAGGATTCGGGGGCGTCCTGGCGGGCATAGCCCTGCTCCCAGAACTGCTCGAAGGGCGTGTGCTTGGAGGCCGCCGAGCGGTTGTAGGCGGCTTCGATATGATCCATCAGATCCAGCCCGTCGGTGAACTGCGTCCAGAGCCCCAGCTTGTCCGCCAGTCCCTCGAAGATGTGATAATCCGAAAGGCTTTCGCCCACGGGCTCGATCACCTTCTTCATCGCGTAGATCTTGTCGTTCGAGTAGGTGCCGCCGACGCTGATGTCGTCGCGCTCGAGGGTCGAACAGGCGGGCAGGACGATGTCGCACCAGCGGGTCGCGGCCGTCCACCAGACATCGACGCTGACCACGGTTTCGACCTTCTCGAGCGCGCGGATCAGGCGGTTGGTGTCCTGCTGGTGCGACATGAAGTTGTTGCCGGCGTTGAAGATCAGCTTCACGTCGGGATAGGTGCCCGTATGGCCGTTATAGGTGAACTCCGCGCCGGGATTTTCGAGCATCTCGGTGATGCGGCTCGCCGGACAGATCCCCTTGACCCAGTTGCGGCCCTGCGCAAGGCCCGTGGGCGTCGACTTGAAGGATTGCGGCATCCCGCCGTTGCCGTAGTGCCACGAGAAACCGACACCCTGGCCGGGCTTGCCGATCTGGCCGGTCAGGGCCGAGAAGTTGACGATGGCCCAATGCGTCATCTCGCCGTGCTGCGCGCGTTGCAGCGACCATGCGCCGGCGATCTCGGTCCTCTTCGTGGCCATCAACTCGGCCAGTTCGCGGATCTTCGCGGCCTCGATGCCGGTGATCGGCTCGGCCCATTCGGGCGTCTTGGGCGTGCCGTCCTCGTCACCGTTGACATAGGCGATCCACCTGTCGGCGCCCACGGTGTATTTCTCGAGATAGGCGCGGTCCTCCAGCCCCTCGGCCAGGACATGGTTCGCCATCGCGAGGAAGAGGGCCGTGTCGGTGTTGGGGATGATCTTGACCCAGTCGGCTCCGACATACTCGTCGGAGGCGGTGCGTTGCGGGTTGATCGAGACGAACTTGACGCCGTTGTCGCGGATCTCGGCCCAGGGGCCATACATCTGGTGGTCGGCGACGGTATATTCGATCCGGTTGTTCTTGATCGGGTCGCACCCGACGAAGACGAACACCTCGGTATGGTCGCGGATGACGGGCCAGGCGGTCTGAGCCGAATAGACCTCCATGTCGCCGATGACGCGCGGCAGGCAGATCTGGCTCGCACCGGCGGACCAGTCGCCCTGGGTGTTCGTGCAGCCGCCGATCAGGTTCATCAGCCGGCCCTGCATCACGTTGGGCCGGAAGTTGCCCGCGTTGGCCCAGCCGCCATAAGAGGACGAGAAGATCGCCTCGTTGCCATGCTTCTCGGCCACGTCGAGAAGCGCCTTTGCCGTCAGGCTCCAGGCCGTGTCCCAGTCCACGCGCACGTAGGGCTCCTTGCCGCGCAGTTCGGGCTTCGTGTCGCCGTTTTCCCAGTTCTCGAGGTAGGATTTCCGCACCATCGGATAGTTGATGCGGCTCTTGTCATAGGTGCGGTCCTTGACGCCATACATCAGCATCTCGGTCGGCTGGGCGTCGAGTTCGGTGATCGCGTTGATGTTGAGCAGCTTGCCATCGCGCACCACCGCCTCGAACGGGCCGTAATGGGTGGCGTGGAAGACGCGGTCGGTGAACGAGTTCGGATCGATCGAGGCCAGCGCGGTGGAGCCACGGAGATACGCGGCGCCTCCGACGGCGCTTGCACCCATGAGGAAAGCGCGGCGGGTGGGTTGGAAACGGGTCATTTGCTTCTCCTTCTACTCTCACGAGCAAGCGTGCAGCCATTGAGTCGCAATGAGGGTATCAGGTTGGGGGGCAGGCAGAAGAAGTATCTCGGAATCATGTTAGGGCGCCGTCGCAAGACGCGCGCGTCGTCGCGGCGGGGCAGAAAGGTCAATCCAGTTCCTGCACGCCGCCGCCCGATACGGTCAGGATCTGGCCGCTGATCCAGCTCGCGGCGGGGGAACACAGGAAGAGGGCGGCGTTGGCCATGTCACCGGGTTCACCCAGCCGGTTGATCGGCGTGTGCGAGAGCATCCGTGTCTCGATTTCCTCGGTCAGGACGGAGTTCAGCGCATCGGTGCGCGTGGCCCCCGGCGCGATCCCGTTCACGCGGATATTCGCCGGGCCGAGATCGAAGGCGATGTTGCGGACCAGGTGGCTGGTTGCGGCCTTCGACGACCCGTAGGCCGCCATCCGCCTGTTCCTGTTCTCCGCCGCCATCGAGGTGATGGCAAGGATCGCCCCGCCGCCGGCCTTCTCCATTTCGGGTGCCGCAAGCTGGGCGAGACGGAAAAGCGAGAACACGTTGAGGTCGAAGGCCCGCCTGAAATCCGACATGGGCATGTCGAAGGGTTTCGGTCCGCCGCCGCCCGCATTGCTGACGAGCACGGTGAGCTTGCCGAAGCGCGACACCGTCGCGGAGACCACCTTGTCGAGATCGCCTTCGTCGGTCACGTCGCAGGCCATCCCCGCCGCCTCGCCGCCCGCCTGGCGAATGGCTGCGGCGACCCCCTCGGCGGCCTCCGCGTGAAGATCGCTGACCATGACCCGCGCCCCGGCGCCGGCAAAGGTCTCGGCTATGGCGCGGCCGATCCCGGCCCCCGCCCCGGTCACGAGCGCGACGGCATCGTCGAGACGGAAATTTCTGGCATCATACATGGCGGTGAGTTCTCTCTCGCTTGGGAAGCCGGGTGGTCGCGACACAACCTATGGCGTCCACCCCGCAAGGAAAGGCGTCGCGTGTCTCTGGGCAAGGCCGGGAACTTTCCAGTTGCAAACGATTATCATTATCATAGCTTGCAGGTGAGAAACTTCTCCGGAGTGTGCCATGTCCTTTCGCCGTCTCAGAACCGCGATCATCGCCGCGATCCTTGCCCAGGTCACCGCCGCCCCGCTTGCGGCGGCCGAGGGCGATCCGCTCAAGGTCGTGACCACCTTCACCGTGCTTGCCGACATGGCCCGCAACGTCGCGGGCGACGCGGCCAAAGTGGTGTCGATCACGAAACCGGGCGCCGAGATCCATGGATACGAGCCCACGCCTCAAGATATCGTCAGGGCATCGGACGCCGACCTCATCCTCTGGAACGGCATGAATCTCGAGCTGTGGTTCGAGCAGTTCATCGCCAATCTCGGCGATCTGCCCTCGGCCACGCTGACCGACGGGATCGACCCGATTTCCATCGCCTCGGGTTCCTACGAAGGGCAGCCGAACCCCCATGCCTGGATGGGCCTCGACAATGCGCTGATCTACGTGGACAATATCGAGGCCGCGCTCTCAGCGGCCGATCCCGACAATTCCGAGACCTACGCCGCCAATGCCGCCGCCTACAAGGACCGCATCGCCGAGACCATCGCCCCCCTGCGCGAGCGGGTTCAGGCCGTGCCCGAGGAAAAGCGTTGGCTCGTCACCTGCGAAGGCGCGTTCAGCTATCTCGCGCGCGACTTCGGGATGAAGGAGCTTTACCTCTGGCCCATGAACGCGGACCAGGTGGGCACGCCCCAGCAGGTGCGCGCCGTGATCGACGGTGTGCGCGAGCATGAAATCCCGGTCGTCTTCTGCGAAAGCACGGTGAGCCAGGCCCCCGCCAGGCAGGTCGCCCGCGAGACGGGCGCGCGCTATGGCGGCATGCTCTACGTGGACAGCCTGACCGAGGCCGACGGTCCCGTGCCCACCTATCTCGACCTGCTGCGCGTGACCGCGCAGACCGTGGCGGACGGGCTGACCGGGGGGGCCGAATGACGCCGGTCGAAGCCATGGACAGCGCGGCCGGCATCGTCGCGCGCGATGTGACCGTCACCTACCGCAACGGGCACACGGCGTTGCGCGATGCCTCGTTCGAGGTGCCGCGCGGCACGATCACCGCGCTCGTGGGCGTGAACGGCGCCGGGAAATCCACGCTTTTCAAGGCGATCATGGGCTTCGTGCCCGTGGCGAAGGGCGATATCACGCTGCTGGGCCACAAGGTGCGCGACGCGCTGAGGCAGAACCTCGTGGCCTATGTCCCCCAGTCCGAGGAGGTCGACTGGGCCTTTCCCGTGCTGGTCGAGGACGTGGTCATGATGGGCCGCTACGGGCATATGGGTTTCCTGCGCCGGGCCGGACCCGCCGACCGCGCCGCGGTGGACGAGGCGCTGGAACGGGTGAACATGACCGCCTATCGACATCGCCAGATCGGCGAGCTTTCGGGCGGCCAGCGCAAGCGCGTCTTCCTTGCCCGCGCGCTGGCGCAGGACGGGCGGATCATCCTGCTCGACGAGCCTTTCACCGGCGTGGACGTGAAGACCGAGGAGCAGATCATCGCCCTCCTGCGCGAACTGCGCGACGAGGGGCGCGTGATGCTCGTCTCGACCCACAACCTCGGCTCGGTGCCGGAATTCTGCGACCGCACGGTCCTCGTGAAGGGGACGGTGCTGGCCCACGGGCCGACCGACGAGGTCTTCACCCGCGACAATCTCGAACGGGCCTTCGGCGGCGTGCTGCGGCATTTCACGCTCGGCGGCGACGAGCTGCACGACGACGACGATCCGCGCGAGCTTCGGATCATCACCGACGACGAGCGCCCCTTCGTCCATTACGGCGAGCGGCGGGCCACCGACGACGAGGGGAGCGGGCCGTGATCGAGACCCTGCTCCAGCCCTTCACCTACGGCTACATGTTCAACGCCATGTGGGTCTCGGCCCTCGTGGGCGGGGTCTGTGCGTTCCTGTCGGCCTATCTCATGCTCAAGGGCTGGTCGCTCATCGGCGACGCGCTTTCGCACTCGGTGGTGCCGGGGGTGGCGGGGGCCTACATGCTGGGCCTGCCCTTCGCGCTGGGCGCGTTCATCGCGGGCGGGCTCGCGGCGGGCGCGATGCTCTTCCTCTCGACCCGCTCGGGCCTCAAGATCGACGTCATCATCGGGATCATCTTCACCGGCTTCTTCGGCCTCGGCCTCTTCATGGTTTCGGTCAGCCCCGTCTCGGTCTCGGTCCAGACGATCATCATGGGCAACATATTGGCCATCACCCCCGGCGACACGCTCCAGCTCGCGCTGATCGGGATCGTGTCGCTGGTGATCCTGCTGGCCAAGTGGAAGGACCTCATGGTCACGTTCTTCGACGAGAACCACGCGCGTTCCATCGGTCTGCGCCCCGATCTCCTGCGGGTCGTGTTCTTCGCGCTCCTCTCGGCGGCCATCGTGGCGGCGATGATGACGGTGGGCGCATTCCTCGTCATCGCGATGGTGGTGACGCCGGGGGCGACGGCATATCTTCTCTGCGACCGGTTTCCGCGCCTCATCATGGTTTCGGTCCTGATCGGGACCGTGACGAGCTTCGCGGGTGCATACATGAGCTTCTTCCTCGACGGGGCCACGGGCGCGATCATCGTGTGCCTGCAAACGTTAATTTTCCTTTGTGCCTTCGTCTTCGCTCCGAAACACGGGCTTTTGGCCGCGCGCCGGAAGGCCGCGCGCGCCTTGAGGGCCACACCGGAAGAGGCGGCGCCGTGATGCTCGAGACACTGCTTCAGCCCTTCCAGTTTCCCTTCATGCAGAACGCCTTACTGATCGCGCTTCTGGTGGCGCCGCCGACCGCGCTTCTGTCGTGCTACATGGTGATGAAGGGCTGGGCGCTGATGGGTGACGCGGTCAGCCACGCGGTGCTGCCCGGCGTGGTGCTGGCGTGGATGACGGGCATCCCGCTCATCGTCGGGGCCTTCGGGGCGGGGATGACCTGTGCGCTCCTGACCGGGTATCTGTCGCATAACAGCCGGATCAAGCAGGACACGGTGATGGGCGTGGTGTTCTCGGGAATGTTCGCCGTGGGGCTCGTTCTCTACACGTCGATCACCACGAACGAACATCTCGACCATGTGCTATTCGGCAACATGCTGGGCGTGGGCCGCGCGGACCTCTGGACCGCGGGGCTCATCTCGGCGGGCGTGACGGCCTTCATCCTGCTGAAATGGAAGGATCTTCTGCTGCACGCCTTCGACCCCGCGCAGGCACGGGCCAGCGGCCTGCCCGCCACCTTCCTGCACTACGCGCTTCTCTCGGCGCTGTCGCTTTGCATCGTGGCCACGCTGACGGCGACGGGGCTCATCCTCGCGGTGGCGCTGCTGGTGACGCCGGGGGCGATCGCGTTCCTTGCGGTGCGGAGCTTCGGCCGGATGCTCGTGGTGTCGGTGGTGGTGTGCCTGCTGTCGATGCTGGCGGGGGTCTATGCGTCCTTCTTTCTCGACGCGTCACCGGCGGCGACCATCGTGCTGATCCTCACCGGCCTCTTCATCCTGGCCTTCGTGCGGCGCATGGCACAGACGCGCGCGGCGTCGCGGCGGGTGGGCACCGATTCGGCCTTTTAATCATTGGGGATGGGGCCGGATCGGGACGTCGGTATCCATGTCGGTATCCACGTCGGTATCACGTCGGTGCGACCGTGCGGTGCCCCCCGAGGTTAACGCAACGCTCGGTGGCCGGCGTGTCCCCGTCGACCACCGATAGAAGAAGCGCCCGCCCGCGTGACGGACGGGCGCGACAGCCACGAAGGCGCGGTTCGCCGCGAAGCCGGCAAGCTGCCGTCAGTTCCCGAGGATCCCCGGCAGCCGCAGCCCGTGTTCCCTGGCGCAGGCGATGGCGTCCTCGTAGCCCGCATCCGCATGCCGCCACACGCCCGAGGCGGGATCGTTCCACAAGACCCGCTCGAGCCGTTTCGCGGCCTCGGGCGTGCCGTCTGCACAGATCACGACACCCGCATGTTGCGAGAAGCCCATGCCGACCCCGCCGCCGTGGTGGAGCGACACCCATGTCGCCCCCGACGCCGTGTTCACCAGGGCGTTGAGCAGGGGCCAGTCGCTCACCGCGTCCGAGCCGTCCTTCATCGCCTCCGTCTCGCGGTTGGGCGAGGCGACCGAGCCGCTGTCGAGGTGATCGCGCCCGATCACCACCGGCGCCTTCAGCTCGCCATTGGCCACCATCTCGTTGAAGGCGAGGCCGGCGCGGTGTCGGTCGCCGAGGCCGATCCAGCAGATGCGCGCGGGCAGACCCTGGAACGAGATCCGCTCCTGCGCCATGTCGAGCCAGCGATGCAGGTGCTCGTTCTCGGGGAAAAGCTCCTTCATCTTGGCGTCGGTCTTGTAGATATCCTCGGGATCGCCCGACAGCGCCACCCAGCGGAACGGCCCGATGCCGCGGCAGAAGAGCGGGCGGATATAGGCGGGCACGAAACCGGGGAAGGCAAAGGCGTTCTCGAGCCCCTCGTCCTGCGCGACCTGCCGGATGTTGTTGCCGTAGTCGAGCGTCGGCACGCCGTCGTTCCAGAAGTCGACCATCGCCTTCACATGCACCTTCATCGAGGCGCGCGCCGCCTTCTCGACCGCCTTGGGATCGCTCTCGCGCTTCTCGCGCCACTGGCCCATGGTCCAGCCCTGGGGGAGGTAGCCGTTCACCGGGTCATGCGCCGAGGTCTGGTCGGTCACGATGTCGGGGCGCACGCCGCGCGCGTGGATCTCGGGGAAGATGTCGGCGGCGTTGCCCAGAAGGCCCACGGATTTCGCCTCGCCCGCCTTGGTCCAGCGCTCGATCATCTCGAGCGCCTCGTCGAGCGTCTCGGCCTTCTCGTCGAGATAGCCGGTGCGCAGGCGGAAGGCGATGCTGTCGGGGTTGCACTCGACCGCGAGGCAGCAGGCGCCGGCGAAGACCGCCGCGAGGGGCTGCGCGCCGCCCATGCCGCCAAGACCCCCGGTCAGGATCCACTTGCCGGTCAGGTCGCCGCCGTAATGCTGGCGGCCCGCTTCGGCGAAGGTCTCGTAGGTGCCCTGAACGATGCCCTGCGTGCCGATGTAGATCCATGACCCGGCGGTCATCTGGCCATACATCATGAGGCCCTTCTTATCGAGCTCGTTGAAATGGTCCCAGGTGGCCCAGTGCGGCACGATGTTCGAGTTGGCGATGAGAACGCGCGGCGCGTCGGCATGGGTGCGCACGATCGCGATCGGCTTGCCCGACTGCACGAGCAGCGTCTCGTCGGCTTCCAGGTCCTTCAACCCCGCGACGATGCGGTCGAAATCGTCCCATGTCCGCGCCGCGCGGCCGATGCCGCCATAGACGACAAGCTCGTGCGGGTTCTCGGCCACGTCCGGATGCAGGTTGTTCATCAGCATCCGCATCGCCGCCTCGGTCTGCCAGCTCTTCGCGGTGATCTCGGGGCCGGTCGGCGGATAGACGTCGCGGGTGTTCTTGCGGGGGTTGGTCATGTGGGGGGTCCTTTCGGGGTCACTTGTCGAGCAGGGGCAGCGCGATGTCGCAGGCGGAGATGAGCGCGCCCTCGGCCACGAGCCGCGCGGCGGTCTCGAGGTCGGGCGCGAGGTAGCGGTCCTCGTCGAGCGTCGGCACCGCCTCGCGCAGGCGCGCCAGCACGCGGGCGAGCGGATCGCTGGTGACGAGCGGCGCGCGGAACTCGATGCCCTGCGCGGCGCAAAGCGCCTCGACGCCGAGGATGCGGTTGAGGTTCTGCGTCATGCGCGTGAGGCGCCGCGCACCGTGAGCGGCCATGCTCACATGGTCCTCCTGGTTGGCGGAGGTGGGCGTGCTGTCGGTGACGCAGGGATTGGCCAGGTGCTTGTTCTCGCTCATCAGCGCGGCGGTCGTCACCTCGGCGATCATGTAGCCCGAGTTGAGCCCCGGTTCGGGCGTGAGGAAGGGCGGCAGATCGTGCGAGAGCGTCGGGTCCACCATGAGCGCGATACGCCGCTGCGCGATGGCCCCGATCTCGGAGAGCGCCAGAGCGATCATGTCGGCCGCGAAGCCCACCGGCTCGGCGTGGAAGTTGCCGCCCGACACGATGAGACCGGCCTCCTTCAGGACGAGCGGATTGTCGGTCGCGGCATTCGCCTCGATCTCGAGGGTGCGCGCGGCCTGCCTGAGCACGTCCATCGCCGCGCCCGTCACCTGCGGCTGGCAGCGGATGCAATAGGGATCCTGCACGCGCGCGTCGCCCTCGCGGTGGCTTTCGCGGATGACCGAGCCGTCGAGGATGGCGCGCATCGCGTCCGCCGCCTCGATCTGGCCACGGTGGCCGCGCAGGGCGTGGATCTCGGGCTGCAACGGCGCGGTTGAGCCCATGATCGCATCGGTGGACATGGCCGAGATGACAAGCGCGTTCTGCGCCGCGCGCCAGCCCTCGAAGAGGCCGGCCAGCGCGAAGGCGGTCGAGAATTGCGTGCCGTTGATGAAGGCGAGCCCCTCCTTGGGACCAAGCGGCAGGGGGGCAAGCCCGGCGCGGTCGAGCGCTTCGGCCCCCGGCAGCACCTCGCCGCCATAGCTCGCCTCGCCCTCGCCGATGACAACGGCGGTCATGTGCGCGAGCGGGGCGAGATCGCCCGATGCGCCGACCGACCCCTGCGCCGGAACCACGGGCGTCACGCCGCGCGCCAGCATCTCCTGCAGAAGCTCCACATAGGCCCAGCGCACGCCCGACGCGCCCCGCCCGAAGCTCAGCAGCTTCAGCACCATCATCAGCCGCGTCATCCGCTCGGGAATGGGTGCACCCACGCCGCAGCAATGCGACAGGATGAGGTTGCGTTGCAGCGTCGCGGTATCCTCGGGCGCGATCTTCATCGAGGCGAGCTTGCCGAAGCCGGTGTTGACGCCATAGACCGCCTCGCCCCCTTCTGCCGCGGCCGCGATCCGGTCGGCGGCCGCCTCGACATCCGGGCGACAGGCAGGGTCGAGCGTGACCGGCGCATCCTCGCGGTAGATCCGCGCGAGATCGTCCAGCGTGACGGCACCGGGGGTGAGCGTGAGGGTCATGCGCGACCTCCGTAAATGCGGGCGTGAAGCGGGTTGAACCCGATGCGATAGGACAGCTCGGCGGGCTGCGCCACGTTCCAGACGGAAAGGTCGGCGCGGCAGCCTTCGGCGATGCGCCCGGTATCCGAAAGGCCCAGCGCGCGGGCCGCGTTGACCGTCACGCCGGCCAGCGCCTCGGCGGGTGTCATGCGGAAGAGGGTGCATCCCATGTTCATCGCCAGCAGCAGCGAGGTCAGCGGCGAGGAGCCGGGATTGACGTCGGTGGCGAGCGCCATGGGAACGCCGTGCCTGCGCAAGCTCTCGATGGGTGGCGCCTGCGTCTCGCGCAGGGTGTAGAAGGCGCCGGGCAGGATGACGGCGGTGGTGCCGGCGCGGGCCATGGCCTCCACCCCGTCCTCGTCGAGATACTCGATATGATCCGCCGACAGCGCGCCGTAGCGCGCGGCAAGCTTCGCGCCACCGAGATTGCTCAGCTGCTCGGCATGGAGCTTGACCGGCAGGCCAAGCTCGCGCGCCACGTCGAAAACGCGCGCGATCTGGTCGGGCTGGAACGCGATCCCCTCGCAGAACCCGTCAACCGCGTCGACCAGCCCCTCGGCCTGGGCGGCGCGCAGCGCCGGGATGCAGACCTCGTCGATATAGGCGTCGGGCCGTCCCTCGTATTCGGGCGGCACCGCGTGGGCCCCGAGGAAGGTGGTCAGCACCCGCACGGGCCGTTCCTGACCGATCCGGCGCGCGACGCGCAGCATCCGCAGTTCGGTGTCGGTGTCGAGCCCGTAGCCCGACTTGATCTCGAGCACCGCCACGCCTTCGGCCAAAAGCGCATCGACCCGCGGCAGCGCCTGCGCCAGGAGCGACTCCTCGTCCGCCTCGCGCGTGGCGCGCACGGTCGAGACGATGCCGCCACCGGCGCGCGCGACCTCCTCGTAGGAGGCGCCTTCGAGCCGCATCTCGAATTCGCGCGCGCGATCCCCGCCCGAGACGATGTGGGTGTGACAGTCTATGAAGGCGGGTGTGACGAGACGGCCGCCCATCTCGCGCCGCTCCATCGCGGCGAATCGGGCGGGCAGATCGGCCGACGGACCGGCCCAGGCGATACGCTCGCCCTCCATTGCGACGGCCCCGTCGGGCACGAGGCCATAGCCCTCGCCCTCCATCGTCGCGAGCGTTGCCTGCGTGAGCAGCATGGCAGCTTCCCCCCTTGCGTGATGCCTGTGCATCTGCTTTATGTCTGCACATAATCACTTGTCAAGAGGGGCATCCGCCATGACCGTTCTCTGGGCCGAACGCGCCCTCACCTCCGAAGGCTGGGCAAGGGACGTGCGGCTCGAGATCGGCGAGGACGGCCGCATCGCGGGTCTCGCCACGGGCGCCGCGCCCGAGGGACAGCGGCTCGGCGTGCTTCTGCCCGCGCCCGCAAACAGCCACAGCCACGCCTTCCAGCGCGCGATGGCGGGGCTGACCGAAACGCGCGGCGACGATCCGACCGACAGTTTCTGGACCTGGCGGCAGCTCATGTATCGCTTTCTCGACCGGATCACGCCCGACCAGGTGCAGGCGATCGCCGCGCTCGTGCAGATGGAGATGCTCGAGGCCGGCTTCGCCACGAATGTCGAGTTCCACTATCTCCACCACCGTCCCGACGGCACGCCCTATGACCGGCTCTCGGAGATGGCCGACCGGATCGCGGCGGCGCAGGCGGTTTCGGGGATCGGCCTCACGCTTCTGCCGGTGCTCTACCAGTACGGCGGATGCGACCGCCGCGCGCTCGGCCCCGGTCAGCGGCGCTTCGGCAACGACCCGGACCGCTTCGCGCGGCTGGTGGAGGAGACGGGCGAGACCCTGCGCCACCTGCCCGCCGACGCGAGGCTCGGCGTGGCGCCCCATTCCCTGCGTGCGGTCGCCCCCGATGCGATCCGCGCGGCGGCGGACCTGGTGCCCGGGGGGCCCGTTCACATGCATCTCGCCGAACAGCAGGCCGAGGTCGACGAGGTCGAAGCCGCCTGGGGCGCGCGCCCGGTGACCTGGGCCCTGTCCGAGCTCGAGCTCGACCCGCGCTGGTGCCTCATTCACTGCACCCAGATGACGCCGGACGAAACCATGGGCCTTGCCCGCACCGGGGCGGTGGCTGGGCTCTGCCCGATCACCGAGGCCTCGCTGGGCGACGGGATCTTCGACGGCGTCCGCTGGATGGAGGCGGACGGGTGCATCTCGGTCGGCTCGGACAGCAACATCCTCATCTCGCTGCACGAGGAACTGCGGCTTCTGGACACCTCGCAACGCCTGCGCGATCACACCCGCGCGGCACTGGCCCGACCGGGCATCTCGACCGGGCGGCGCCTTTTCGAGAGCGTGGCGCGCGGCGGGGCGCAGGCCGCCGGACGCGGCACCGGCATGATCGAGACCGGCGCCTGGGCCGACCTCCTGGCGCTCGACACCTCGCATGTCGATCTTGCCGGGATTGAGGGCGACACGATCCTCGACACGTTCGTCTTTGCCGGGCGCGACGCGATGGTCGCGGATGTCTGGTCCGCGGGGCGGCATATGGTCCACGAGGGACAGCACATGCACCGCGTCACCATCACCCGCGCCTATGCCGAGGCGGTCGCGGATCTGCGCGCGCAGGTCTGAGTCGCGACCGCGCCGCCGGCCGGGGTGGCGCGGGCGCGGCTTCGCCGCGCGCCTGCGGCCCGGAAAACCGGCAGTTTGATGCTCACACCCCCCAAACTGCCCCTTTCGCCTGCAGGGGCCGCGCTCTATAAGGCAGGCGGCTCAGCGCCCATGGCGCGCGGGCCCATTTTGCATTCAAACGACGGGACACACCCTCACATGTCCATCTTCAACCGCATCCCCGGCCTCTTCACATCGGACATGGCCATCGACCTCGGGACGGCGAACACGCTTGTCTACGTCAAGGGGCGCGGCGTGATCCTGTCGGAGCCTTCGGTCGTGGCCTATCACGTCAAGGACGGGGTCAAGAAGGTGCTCGCCGTGGGCGAGGACGCCAAGCTCATGCTGGGGCGCACCCCCGGCTCGATCGAGGCGATCCGGCCGATGCGGGAGGGCGTCATCGCCGATTTCGACACCGCCGAGGCGATGATCAAGCATTTCATCCGCAAGGTGCATCGCCGCTCGACCTTCTCGAAGCCCAAGATCATCGTCTGCGTGCCCCACGGTGCCACCCCGGTCGAGAAACGCGCGATCCGCCAGTCGGTCCTCAGCGCCGGAGCGCGCCGCGCGGGCCTCATCGCCGAGCCCATCGCGGCGGCCATCGGGGCCGGCATGCCGATCACCGATCCGACCGGCAACATGGTCGTGGATATCGGCGGCGGCACCACCGAGGTGGCGGTGCTGTCGCTGGGCGACATCGTCTATGCCCGCTCGGTCCGCGTCGGCGGCGACCGGATGGACGAGGCGATCATCAATTACCTGCGCCGGCAGCAGAACCTGCTGGTGGGCGATTCGACCGCCGAGCGGATCAAGACCTCGATCGGCACGGCACGGATGCCCGATGACGGGCGCGGCGCGTCGATGCAGATCAGGGGCCGCGACCTTCTCAACGGGGTGCCCAAGGAAACCGAGGTGAGCCAGGCGCAGATCGCCGAGGCGCTGGCCGAGCCGGTGCAGCAGATCTGCGAGGCGGTGATGACCGCGCTCGAGGCGACACCGCCCGACCTTGCCGCCGACATCGTGGACCGGGGCGTGATGCTGACCGGGGGCGGCGCGCTTCTGGGCGATCTCGACCTGGCGCTGCGTGAGCAGACCGGCCTTGCCGTGAGCATTGCCGACGAATCGCTCAACTGCGTGGCGCTCGGCACCGGCAAGGCGCTCGAGTATGAAAAGCAACTTCGCCACGCCATCGACTACGACAGCTGACGTGGTGCGTGTGGCGAAGCTCGGCCCCCCGGGCATTTGAAACCGGAAAGAGACGAAAGCGAAGGCCCTGCCGTCTTTCCGGTCTCAAATACCCGAATGGCGCGACGGCGCCCCGAAGGGCCCCCTTGCGAGACGCGCGCGGCGGGTTTGACCGGGACCGGCCCGACGCGCAGAATGACGGCATCGCCCGCGTGACAGGAGACGAGGCACTTGGCCCGCGACAGATCGCAGAATGACGAGTACCGCGGACCGCTCCGGCGGCTGCTGACGGGTATCCTCGTGGTCTGCCTCCTCGGCCTCTTCCTGCTGTGGCGGATCGACAGCCCGCGGGTCGAGCGATTCCGCGCGCAGGTGGTCGACCGCGTCGTGCCGAATTTCGACTGGGCCATGGCCCCGGTCACGGGGCTCGTGAACATCGTCCGCGATTTCCAGAGCTACCAGCGCATCTACAGCCAGAACCAGGAATTGCGCCGCGAGCTGCAACAGATGAAGGCCTGGAAGGAGGCCGCGCTCCAGCTCGAGCAGGAGAACGCGCGCCTGCTCGACCTCAACAACGTGCGCCTCGACCCGCGGCTCACCTATGTCACGGGCGTCGTCATGGCCGACAGCGGCTCGCCCTTCCGGCAGTCCGTCATTCTCAACATCGGCGCGCGCGACGGCATCGTCGACGGCTGGGCCGCGATGGACGGGCTGGGCCTCGTGGGTCGGATCTCGGGGGTGGGCGAGAACACGAGCCGGGTGATCCTGCTGACCGACACCTCGTCGCGGATCCCGGTCACGATCCAGCCCTCGGGGCAGCGCGCGCTCATCGTGGGCGACAACACGCAGGCGCCGCCCATCGATTTCCTCGAGGACAAGGCGCAGGTGCGCCCCGGCGACCGGGTGGTCACGTCGGGGGATGGCGGCATCTTCCCCGCCGGCCTTCTCGCCGGGCAGGTGGCGCTCGATCCCGGCGGGCGGCTGCGGCTGCGGCTCGCCGCCGATTACGAGCGGCTCGAATTCCTGCGCGTCCTGCGCGACTATGGCCGCGACGGCATCACCTCGCCCGGTGAGCTGATCGCGCCGGGGCCCGCCGTGCCCGGCCCGGCCGAGCCCGGCTCGGTCCCGACCCCGGCCGCCGCGGAAGAGGGGGAGGTCGCCGATGGTTGAGCGCAGCCTCCTTCGCCTGTGGTTCATGCGCGCCGTCTTCGCGGCGTTCTGCGCGCTCCTGGTCTTCTGGCGGCTGCTGCCGCTCGACACGCTGCCCGACGGGCTGGCGGGGCCGGACGTGATGGTGGCGCTCGCCTTCGCCTGGGTGCTGCGCCGGCCGGAATACGCGCCCCCGCTGCTGGTGGCCGCGATCTTTCTCGTGGCCGATCTTCTCTTCCAGCGTCCGCCGGGCCTCTGGGCGGCGTTGGTGGTGATGGGATGCGAAGCGCTCAAGGCGCGCGAGCCGGGCTTGCGCGACATGGGGTTCCTGCCCGAATGGCTGAGCGTGGCGACCACCATGGCGGCGATCTGGCTTCTGTTCCGCATCGTCCTGGCCATTCTCTTCGTGCCGCAGGCGCCGCTCGGGCTCAGCCTCATGCAACTTGCCCTCACGGTCGCGGTCTATCCGCTCGTCGTGTTCCTGTCCTCGGCGCTCTTCGGAGTGCGCAAGATACGGCCCGGCGACGCCGAGAGCCTGGGGATGCGCGCATGAGACGGCCCGGACGCGATACCGCCGAGAGCCACCGGCAGATCAACCGCCGCGCGCTCATCCTTGGCGGGGCGCAGCTGGGCTTTCTCGGGCTGCTGGGCTTCCGGATGCGGCATCTGCAGGTCGACCAGGCCGACCAGTTCCGCCTGCTGGCCGAGGAGAACCGGATCAAGATCCGCCTCATCCCGCCCGCCCGCGGCCAGATCTTCGACCGCAACGGCAAGGTCATCGCCGAGAACGTCCCGTCCTACCGCATCATGCTCGACGGCGAGGAGGCAGGCGATGTCGACGACGTGATCGCGCGGCTGGGCCGAATCATCACGCTCGACCCCGAAGAGGTCGCGCGCGCCCGCGAGGAGATGCGCCGCTCGCGCATCCACCCCGTCACCATCGCCGACCGGGTAAGCTGGGAGGCGCTGAGCCGCGTCGCGGTCAACGCCCCCGCCCTGCCCGGCGTGCGGCCCGAGGTGGGCCTCTCGCGCCGCTACCCGCAGGGCGAGGATTACGCGCATATCGTGGGCTACGTGGGCCCGGTGAGCGACCGCGATCTCGAACAGATCAAGGCGCCGGACCAGCTTCTGCTGATCCCCCGGTTCCAGATCGGCAAGGTCGGGCTGGAACAGCGGCTCGAGGACACGCTGCGCGGAAAGGCCGGCACCCGCCGGGTCGAGCAGAACGCCGCGGGCCGCGTCATGCGCGAGCTCGACCGCCGCCAGGGCGAGGCCGGCAAGACGCTGCAGCTCACCACCGACAGCGACCTCCAGGAATACATCAAGGCGCGGCTCCGGGGCGAAAGCGCCGCCGCGGTGGTGATGGACACCGAGACGGGCGACATCCTCGCCTGCGGCTCCACCCCCGCCTTCGACCCCAACCTCTTCGTGCGCGGCATCTCGGTCGCCGATTACAAGGCGCTGCTCGAGAACAAGTATCGCCCGCTTCCCAACAAGGCGGTGCAGGGCGTCTATCCGCCCGGCTCGACCTTCAAGATGGTGGTGCTGCTCGCGGCGCTCGAGGCGGGCGAAGTGGGGCCTTCCGAGACCGTCTACTGTCCAGGGCATCTCAAGGTCAGCGGGCGGCGGTTCCATTGCTGGAAACGCGCGGGCCACGGCAACGTGGATCTCAACCGCTCGATCCGCGAGAGCTGTGACGTCTTCTACTACGAGATGGCGCTGCGCGTGGGGATCGAGAAGATCTCGGAGATGGCCCGCCGCCTCGGGCTGGGCGAGGAATACGATCTTCCGATGACCGGCGTCGCCGCCGGGCTGATCCCCACGAAGGAATGGAAGCGCGAGACGCGCGGCGAGGAATGGGTGGTGGGCGATTCGGTCAACTCGGCCATCGGCCAGGGCTTCGTGCTCACCTCTCCGCTGCATCTCGCGGTGATGACGGCGCGGATCGCGACGGGGCGCGCGGTGTCGCCGCGCCTGCTCAAATCCGTCGAAGGGGTCGAGACGCCGCTCGCGGGCGGCGAGGACCTGGGTCTCAACCCCAACCACCTGCGCGAGGTGCGGCGCGCGATGTACGCGGTCTGCAACAACCGGCGCGGCACGGCCTATGGCAGCCGGATCGTCGAGGAGGGCTACCGGATGTCCGGCAAGACCGGCACCAGCCAGGTGCGCAACATCACCGCCGCCGAACGCGCGCGGGGCGTCTTCCGCAACGAGGACCTCCCGTGGGAGCGGCGCGATCACGCGCTTTTCGTCAACTACGCGCCCTCGGACGCGCCGCGCATCGCGGTGTCGGTCGTGGTCGAGCATGGCGGCGGCGGCTCGAAGGCCGCGGCGCCCATCGCGCGCGACATCACGCTCCAGGCGCTCTACGGCGGGGCGCCCCCGCTCGACGCCTACCCGAGCAGCCAGCGCAGCCGCATCAAGGCGCTCCAGGAGCGCATCGCGCGCGAGCGCGAGGAACGCGAGGCCGCGGCGGGGGATCGCGCATGAGCTATCTCGAGTATACCGTCAAGCACGTGCCCTCGGGGCTGAGCAAGGTGCTCTATCTCAACTGGGCGCTCATCCTGCTCGTCACGGCCGTGGCCTGCGTCGGCTTCCTCATGCTCTACTCGGTGGCCGGCGGCACGCTCGACCCGTGGTCCTCGGCCCAGATGAAGCGCTTCGCGCTCGGCTTCGCGATGATGATCGTCGTGGCGCTGATCCCGATCTGGTACTGGCGGTCGGTCTCGGCGGCGGCCTACCTCGTGTCGCTCGCGCTCCTGGTGGCGGTGGAATACGTCGGGGCGGTCGGCATGGGCGCACAGCGCTGGATCGACCTCGGCTTCATGCGCCTGCAACCCTCGGAGCTGATGAAGATCGCGCTCGTCATGGCGCTCGCGGCCTATTACGACTGGCTTCCGCGCACGCGCAAATCCCATCCGTTCTGGGTGCTGTTGCCGATCATCGTGATCCTCGTGCCGGTCTACCTCGTGCTCAAGCAACCCGACCTCGGCACGGCGATCCTGCTCGTCACGGTGGGCGGGCTCATGATGTTCCTCGCGGGGGTCCACTGGCTCTATTTCGCGGCGGTGATCGTTGCGGGCGGCGGGCTCGTCACGGTGGTCTTCATGTCGCGCGGCACGCCGTGGCAGCTCCTGGCGGATTACCAGTTCCGGCGCATCGACACGTTCATCGACCCCTCGACCGATCCGCTGGGCGCGGGCTACCACATCACGCAGTCCAAGATCGCGCTCGGCTCGGGCGGCTGGACCGGGCGCGGCTTCATGCAGGGCACGCAGAGCCAGCTCAACTTCCTGCCCGAGAAACACACCGATTTCATCTTCACCACCCTGGCCGAGGAACTGGGCTTCCTGGGCGGCGCGTCGCTGCTGGCGCTCTACGCGCTCATCATCCTCTTCTGCGTGCTTTCGGCGCTTCAGCAGAAGGAGCGGTTCGCCGCCCTCCTGACCCTTGGCGTCGCGGTCAATTTCTTCCTTTACTTCGCGGTCAACATGTCGATGGTCATGGGGCTCGCGCCGGTCGTGGGCGTGCCGCTCCCGCTGGTGAGCTACGGCGGCTCGGCCATGCTGGTGCTGCTTCTGGGCTTTGGCCTCGTCCAAAGCGCGCATGTTCACAGACCAAGGTAACCCCATGTCCGTCAATGTTCTTTTCGCAGGCCGCCCGGATCGCTGGGCGGAGTATCAACCTCTTCTGGACGCGGCCCTCGCCCGCGAGGGGATCGACGCCCATGTCTCGCCCGAGATCGCGCCCGAAGAGGTGGATTACATCGTCTACGCCCCGAACGGGCCGGTGCAGGATTTCACCTCCTACACCCGCGCCAAGGCGGTGCTGAGCCTCTGGGCGGGGGTCGAGAAGATCGTGGACAACGAGACGCTGACCCAGCCGCTGACCCGGATGGTGGATGACGGTCTGCGGCGCGGGATGGTCGAGTGGGTGACGGGCCATGTTCTGCGCCATCACCTCGGGATGGATGCGCATATCGTGAACCCCGACTGCGTCTGGAAGCAAGGCGCGCCGCCGCTCGCGCCCGACCGGCCGGTGACGATCCTGGGTCTTGGCGCGCTCGGCATCGCCTGCGCCGAGGCGCTGATGGGTCTCGGATTTCCGGTGACGGGCTGGAGCCGCGGCCCGAAGGACGTGCCGGGCGTGCGGTGTCTCGCCGGCAACGCGGGGCTGGATGCGGCGCTCGAGGGGGCCGAGATCGTCGTCCTTCTCCTCCCGCAGACGCCCGAGACGGAGAACACGCTCGACGCCCGGCGTCTTGCGCTGCTGCCGCGCGGGGCGGTGATCCTGAACCCCGGGCGCGGGCCGCTCATCGACGACGACGCGCTGCTCGCGGCGCTGGACGAGGGACATATCGGCCACGCGACGCTCGACACGTTCCGGGTTGAGCCGCTGCCCGACGATCACCCCTACTGGCGCCACCCGCGCGTGACCGTGACGCCCCATATCGCGTCGGACACCCGTGCCGGCACGGCCGCCGACGTCATCGCCGAGAACATCCGGCGCAGCGAGGCGGGCGAGCCGCTTCTGCATCTCGTGAACCGCACGCTGGGCTACTAGGCACTCTCCGCGCGGGGGACGGGCCGGGACATGCGCATGTCCCGGCGCCTCCCCGCCTCAGCGCAGGCGCGGCGGGTTGTCGGGGTCGCGCCCCGGTGCGGTGAGCGGTTCCGCCTTCGGCGGCTCGGGCAGGTCGAAGCGCAGCCCGTGCCGCGCCAGCCGCGCCGCCATCGCGTCGGAGCCTGCAAAGAACCCCACCTCCAGCGCCGCCGCCTCAAGGCCGGAAAAGACCAGCGCCTCGCGCACCGCGCGGGCCAGCGCGCCCTCGGCCCCGGGGCGCGCGTCGACGAAACCTAGCATATGCCCCCGCGCGCCGCCCTCGAAGGTGACGCCCACGAGATAGGCCAGCGGTGCGAGCCCCGCCGCAGTGGCAAGCTTCGCGTCGAGCGCCGGCAGCAGCGCCTCGGGCAGGCCGCCCGGTGGCGACATCGCGGCGATGCGCGCCTCGTGGCTCTCGGGGGCGCCGCCCGTCATCTCGGCCAGCCACGCCAGCGCCCCGGGCGCGATGAGCGTGGCCGAGGGCGCCACCTCGGGATTGAGCGCAAGGCCAAGCCCCTGCGGCGCGAGAAGCGCAGCGAGGGCCCGCCCGCTCAGACCCGCATAGGGCACCTCGCGCCCCGCGAACCGGGCCAGCCGCGCCTCGCGATCGAAGGCCAGCACATAGTCCACCCCCTCGACCGGGAAGGTCTCGGGCGTGACCGCCTCCTCCTCGGCCTCCTCGGCCAGCATGAGGAAAAGCTCGGTCCCGGCAAGCGTGTTCCAGTAGGCCAGCCGCGCGCCCTCGTCCGCCTCGGCGGCCTCATGCGCCCGGTCGAGCGCCGTCTCTTCCGTCACCAAAGCACCTCCTTCACCCGCGCGCGCAGCGCCGGCAGCACCTCGTCCGCGAACCACGGGTTCTTCTTCAGCCACCCGGTATTGCGCCAGCTCGGGTGAGGCAAGGGAAAGACCTGCGGCGCATGGGCGCGCCAGCCCGCGACCGTCTCGGTCACGCCCGCGCGGGTGCCCATGTGGTAGCGATGCGCATGGCCGCCCACGGGCACGGTCAACGCGATGTCGCCCAGCGCGGCCATCACTCGGTCGTGCCACGTCGCGCGGCAGATCGCGGGCGGCGGCAGGTCCGAGCCCTTGGCATCGTAGCCCGGAAAGCAGAAGGCCATCGGCACGATCGCGACGCGCGAGGTGTCGTAGAAGGTCTCGCGGTCGATCCCGAGCCAGTCGCGCAGCCTGTCGCCCGAGGCATCGTTGAACGGAAGGCCCGTCTCGTGGACGCGCAACCCCGGTGCCTGCCCCGCGACGAGGATGCGCGCGCCTTCGGCGAACCACGCCACCGGGCGTGGCGCGTGGGCCGTCGCGGTCGCGGCGAAGCGCGGCGCGCAGAGACGGCAGGCGCGGATGCCCCGGGCCAGGGCGTCGGCATCGGCGGGATCGGGGGGCGCGGTCATGGGGGCGAAGATATGTCGCGCGCCGCGAGGTGCAAGCGTGCGGGCGCATCTGTCATATTTCGATAATTCTAGAAATATGGCTTGCGACTCGAATGGGTCTTCTATATTTCGAAATTCATGAAAATAACAGACCCCTCCACCCCCGACATCGTCGCCGCCGCCTCGACCTTCGCGGCGCTCGGCAGCGAGCAGCGGCTTTCGGTGCTGCGCGCGCTGGTGCGGGCCGGGCCCGAGGGGCTCAGCATCGGCGAACTGGGCGCACGCAGCGGCGTCACCGGCTCGACGCTCACGCATCACATGCGCATCCTTGCGCAGGCGGGCCTCGTCGCGCAGGAAAAGCGCGGCCGGTCCATCATCTGCGCCGCCGTCGCCTATGACGAGCTGCGCGCGCTCTCGGATTTCCTGCTGCGCGAATGCTGCGCCGACAGCGCCCACCCCCACGAGGAGCACGACCATGGCTGACACCACCGCACCGCGCCCCCTTGCCCGGATCGACCGCGTGTGGCTTTCGATCGCGATGATCCTCGCGCTCGTCGCGGTGCTCGACCCCGAGCGCGCGATCCCCACGGCCAGCTTCGCGGCCGTCTCCCTGGCCCACACCTCGATCTTCATCGCCGTGGCGGTGCTGGCCGTGGCGTGGCTCAAGGCGACCGGGGCCGAGGCGCTCATCGCGCGCGCCTTCGAGGGGCGGCAGGTGCGCATGGTGGCTTTCGCCGCGGTGCTGGGCGGCGTCTCGCCCTTCTGCTCGTGCGAGGTGATCCCCTTCATCGCCGCGATGCTGGCCGTGGGTGCGCCGCTTGCCGCCGTCATGGCCTTCTGGCTGGCCTCGCCGCTCATGGACCCGGCGATGTTCCTCATCACCTCGGGCACGCTGGGGCTGGATTTCGCGGTGGCCAAGACGCTGGCGGCCATCTCGATCGGGCTGATGGGCGGATACGCGACGATGCTCGCGGCACGCTCGGTGGTCTTCGCGGACCCGCTGCGCAAGACGGCGGCCCCCTCCTGCGGCGGGTGCTGCTCGGGCAGCACGACACCCTTCCGGGGACGCCCCGTCTGGCGTTTCTGGCAGGCGCCCGAACGGCGCGCGACCTTCCGGCGCACGGCGACCGAGAACGCGCTTTTCCTGCTGAAATGGCTGGCGCTCGCCTACGTCGTCGAAGCCCTGATGCTGCACTACATGCCCGCCGACTGGATCGGGGCGGTGCTGGGCGGGGACGGCATCGGCCCGATCCTGATGGGCGCCCTCGTCGGCGCGCCGGCCTATCTCAACGGCTATGCCGCGGTGCCGCTCGTCGACGCGCTTCTCGCGCAGGGGATGAGCGACGGCGCCGCCATGTCCTTCGTGATCGCGGGCGGGGTGAGCTGCATCCCCGCGGCCATCGCGGTCTGGGCACTGGTCAAGCCGCGCGTCTTCGCCGCCTACATCGCCTTCGCCTTCACCGGCGCGGTGATGGCCGG
This sequence comes from Roseovarius sp. SCSIO 43702, assembly GCF_019599045.1. Lineage (NCBI taxonomy): Bacteria > Pseudomonadati > Pseudomonadota > Alphaproteobacteria > Rhodobacterales > Roseobacteraceae > Roseovarius > Roseovarius sp. SCSIO 43702. The sequence continues at coordinate 953,802 of NZ_CP080623.1, read as the reverse complement.
CCTCGCCTGGCAGGCGCTGGCCTGAGACCACGCCCCGCCCGGCCCGAACTGCGGCCGGGCGCGGGTTCGTCGGTTGCCCAAGGCGGTCGGATGCCCTACTTCCCCGGGCTCAGGGACACCCGAATCCAAAGTGACCACATGTATCGCGTCTGGACTTTTCTCGCCGATTACTCCCTCCTCCTGATCTTCGGCGCGGTCACGGCCCTCGTCTGGGTCAATGCGGATTACGACAGCTATCACCATTTCGTCGAGTTCAGGATCTGGGACCATGCCCCGATCGGCCACCTGCATGACGGGCACCGCACGCTCACGCTGCACTACCTCGTCAACGACGTGCTCATGGCGCTCTTCTTCGCCATCGCCGCCAAGGAGGTCTGGGAGGCGGTGATCCTCAAGGAGGGGTCGCTGCGCGGCAAAAAGGCGGCGACCCCGCTTTTCGCCACGGCCGGCGGGATGTTCGGGCCGATCGCGGTCTACCTGGGGCTCGCCTCGATCATGGGGTCCGAGACCTACAACGCGGTCGCGAACGGATGGGCCATCCCCACCGCCACGGATATCGCGTTTTCCTATCTCGTGGGGCGGATCGTCTTCGGCGCGGGCCATCCGGCGGTGCGGTTCCTGCTGCTTCTGGCCATCGCCGACGACGCGGCGGGGCTCATCATCCTCGCGATCTTCTACCCCTCGGGCGAACTGGCGCCGGAATGGCTCCTGCTGTCCTTCGGCGCGTCGCTGGCGGTGTTCATCCTGTTCAACTGGCTGCCGCGCTACATGGACCGGGGGCGCCCCGAGCGGCCCCATTCGACCCGCGTGCGCATGGCGCTGGGCGGACTTCCCTACGTGATCGGCGGCTGCATAAGCTGGTATGGCTTCATGCAGTCGGGGCTTCACCCGGCGCTGGGCCTCTTGCCCATCATCCCGGCGATCCCCCATGCCGACCGGGCCTTCGGCATCTTCTCGGAGGCCGAGAGAAGCCTCGGCGACCTGCTCAACGTGCTCGAACACGCGCTCAAGCACCCGGTCGAGATCGTGCTCTTCCTTTTCGGGCTCTGCAACGCGGGCGTTCAGTTCCAGTCGATCGGCCCGGCCACCTGGCTCGTGCTGGCGGGGCTCTTCGTGGGCAAGCCGGTGGGCATCCTGCTCTTCGGCTGGATCGCCGCCAGGCCGCTCAACCTCGGGATTCCCAAGGGGATGCGGATCGTCGATCTCGTCACCATCGGGTTCGTCGCCGCCATCGGCTTCACCGTCTCGCTCTTCGTGGCCTCGGTCGCCTTCGACGCCGGGCCGGTGCAGGACGCGGCCAAGATGGGCGCCCTCTTCAGCTTCGGCGCGGCGGTCATCTCGGTCGTCGTGGGCCGCATGACCAGGGTCGAGAAGATCGCGTATTGAGCTCCGGCGTGCCGGCACTCCATGGACCGGGGCCGCGCGGCCCGGGTTTTTTCACGCGGACGGGCATAATTTCGCCTTTCTTTGGTGTATAAGATCGGAAACAATCTCATCCCACAGGCGGGTTTGATTATTCATTGGTAGACAAAGCACCCCTCGGAGAGGTGCGCCTGGGCAGTTTCGGAGCCGTTCGATGCTCGAATTCGACAACGTGAGCAAGTCCTTCTGGACGGGCACACAGCGCAAGGTGATCCTGGACCGCGTGTCGTTCCGCGTCGAACTCGGCCGCTCGATGGGCATCCTCGCCCCCAACGGCACGGGCAAGACGACGCTCATCAACATGATGGCCGGGCTCGAGAAACCCGACGAGGGCGAGATCCGGCGCGGCTGCCGGATCAGCTTCCCGCTGGGCTTCATGGGCGGCGTCATCAGCCGCATCTCGGCGATGGAGAACAGCCGCTACATCGCGCGGCTCTACGGGCTCGATCCCGACTACGTGGAGGCGTTCTGCCGCTGGATGTGCAACCTCGGCGAGTATTTCGATCAGCCCCTAGGCACATACTCGACCGGGATGAAGGCGCGGTTCACGTTTTCCTTGCTCCTCGCGCTCGATTTCGACATCTATCTCATCGACGAGGGCATGCCCAATTCCACGGATGTGGAGTTCAACCGCAAGGCCGGTGAAATTCTCAAGGAACGGCTTCGCACCACGACGGTGATCATCGTGTCGCACCAGCCCGCCACCCTCGAACGGTTCGCCACCTCCGCGGCGGTCCTTTCCGGCGGACAACTGCACATTTTCGACACCTTGGAAGAGGCCAAGCAGCTTTATGACTACGAAACCCAAGGCTAGAAAGTTCCGCATCCGCCGCACGACGTCCGGTGCGTTTCCGGCGTCCGGCGACACGCACGCGCCGGAAACGCCGTCCCGCCAGGATGCCGACGCGCCCGGACCGGCGGCGGGGGGGGAGGCTCCGGCAGGCCACGGCAATACCGCCGCATCCGACACCGCGCGCGAGGGCGATGTAAGCTCGGCGCGCGAGATGAACACCGCCGAGACCATCGACGCCATCCGGCAGGAGGGGCTCACGGGCCGGCAGCTTCGCATGGCCCGCCGCCTCGCGCAGAAGCACGGCCTCGCGCCCACCTCGGATTTCGACGCGGTGCGCCTCCTGCGGGCCCGCGGCATCGACCCCTTCTCGCGCGGCAACATCCTCGAACTGGTGAGCAATGACCGGGGCAAGGTCGAGAACGCGGGCGACGGGCGGGGCGGCGCGGTTGCGCGGACCGAAAGCAAGGTGCAACTGCCGCAGACCATGCCGATGCCGGGTCGCAACGTACCCTCGACCGATCTCGGCCCGGCCGACCGCCGCGCCGAGGAGATCGGGCGCATCCAGAAGGACATCGCCCGCAGGCGCCGGCGCAAGCTCGCGCTTCTCTTCGCGCGGCTCTCGGCCTTCGTGCTCCTGCCGACGCTGGTGGCGGGGTATTACTACTATTCGGTCGCCACGCCCATGTATACGACCAAGTCGGCCTTCCTGATCCTCACCGCCGATGGCGGATCGAGCGGCAGCCGGCTGGGCGGCCTCCTGCCGAGCCAGTTCGCCACCTCGCAGGACGCGATCGCCACGCAGGACTACCTGACATCCAAGGACGCCATGCTCCGCCTCGACCGGGACGAGGGCTTTCGCGAGGTCTTCTCGCAGGATTACATCGACCCGATTCAGCGCCTGCCCGACGACGCCAGCACCGAGCGCGCCTACAAGCTCTACAAGAAATACGTGAAACTGGGCTACGATCCGACCGAGGGCGTGATGCGGATGGAAGTGTCCGCCCCCGACCCCGAGATCGCGACCGAGTTCTCGCACAAGCTCATCGATTACGCCGAGGAGCGCGTCGATCATCTCTCGTCCGAGAAGCGGCAGGATGCGGTCAAGACCGCCAAGGCCAGCCTCGAGGAGGCCAAGAACGACCGCCGCGAGGCGCAGCGCCGCCTCGTGGAATTGCAGGAAAGCTCGCTTCTCGATCCCGAGGGCGAGATCGCGAGCATCCGCTCGCTGATCTCCAACGTCGAGCTTCAACTTCAGGAAAAGCAGCTCGCGCTTGCCACGCAGCTTGCCAACGCGCGGCCCAACGCCGCGCGCGTCGCCGCCCTCGAAAGCGAGATCGGCGTGCTCGAACGCGAGTTGCGCAAACAGACCGCGCGCCTCAACGAGGCGTCCGAGGAAAGCGACTCGCTCGCCTCCCAGACGGCCGAGATCAAGATGGCCGAGGCCGATCTCGTGACCGCCGACATGGTGCTCCAGGCCGCGCTCGAAACCATGCGCCAGAGCGACATCGAGGCGAACAAGCAGGTGCGCTACCTCACCGTCTCGGTGCAGCCGGTGGCCAGCCAGGACCCCAGCTATCCGCGCGCCTTCGAGAACACCATTCTCGCCTTCGTCGTCTTCGCGGGCATCTACCTGATGATCTCGCTCACGGCATCCGTCCTTCGCGAACAGGTATCTTCCTGACATGAAACATGTTTCCGTCGCCGATCTCATCGTCGGCAATGACCGCCCGCTGACCGTCATCGCAGGCCCCTGCCAGCTTGAAAGCGCGGACCACGCCCAGATGATCGCCGGCACCATGAAAGAGGCCTGCGCGGCGGCGGGCGCGCAATACGTCTTCAAGGCAAGCTTCGACAAGGCCAACCGCACCTCGCTCTCGGGGCGGCGCGGCCCCGGCATGGAGGCGGGGCTGAAGCTGCTCGAGGGCGTGCGCCGCGCGGTGGGGGTGCCCACGCTCACCGATGTGCACCTGCCCGAGCAATGCGCCGTCGCCGCCGAGGCCGTCGACATCCTGCAAATCCCCGCCTTCCTCTGCCGCCAGACCGACATGCTGCTGGCCGCGGGCGAGACCGGCGCGGTGGTCAATGTCAAGAAGGGGCAGTTCCTCGCCCCCTGGGACATGCCGAACGTCGTGTCGAAGATCGAAAGCACCGGCAACACCCGCATCCTGCTGACCGAGCGCGGCACCTCCTTCGGCTACAACACCCTCGTGGCCGACATGCGCGCGCTGCCGCAGATGGCCGCGACCGGCTACCCGGTGGTGATGGACGCCACCCACTCGGTGCAGCAACCCGGCGGCATGGGCGGCAGCAGCGGCGGTCAGCGCGAATTCGCCCCCGTCATGGCCCGCGCGGCCGTGGCGCTCGGCGTGGCGGCGGTGTTCATCGAGACCCACGAAGACCCCGACAACGCCCCCTCGGACGGGCCCAACATGATCCCGCTTGCCGAGATGCCGGCGCTCGTCGCCACGCTCATGCAGTTCGACGCACTGGCCAAGCAGACCCCGATCACGATCTGAAGGACGACCCCGACCTTGACGAAACCCAGCCCCTCCGTCACCCCCAACACCTGGGAATTCCTGCGCGACCCGATGATCGCACCCACGGGCTTCCGCGAGTATGACGCGCGCTGGAAATACCCCGAGGAGATCAACCTGCCCGGCATGACGGCGCTGGGCCTCGGCCTCGGCACGCAGATGCACGCGCGCGGGATCGCCCCGGTGATCGCCGTGGGCAACGACTACCGCGACTATTCGCTGTCGATAAAGAATGCGCTGATCCTCGGCCTCATGCAGGCCGGCGTCCACGTCAGGGACATCGGCCCGGCGCTGTCGCCCATGGCCTATTTCGCGCAGTTCCACCTCGACTGTCCGGCCGTGGCGATGGTCACGGCCTCGCACAACCCCAATGGCTGGACCGGGGTGAAGATGGGGTTCGAGCGTCCGCTCACCCACGGCCCCGACGAGATGGCCGAGCTGCGCGACATCGTCCTAGAAGGGCGCGGCCAACCCCGCCCCGGCGGGGCGTGGGAGTTCGTCGATGGCGTGCGCGAGGCCTATCTCGACGACCTCGCGGGCGATTTCCGCATGACCCGTCCGCTCAAGGTGGTCTGCGCCACCGGCAATGGCACCGCGTCCGCCTTCGCGCCCGCCCTCCTCGAGCGGATCGGGGTCGAGGTCGTGCCGCTCCACACGCGGCTCGACTACACCTTCCCGCATTACAATCCGAACCCCGAGGCGATGGAGATGCTGCACGACATGGCCGCGGCCGTGCGCGACAGCGGCGCCGACCTCGCGCTCGGCTTCGACGGGGACGGCGACCGCTGCGGCGTGGTGGATGACGAGGGCGAGGAGATCTTCGCCGACAAGGTGGGCGTCATCATGGCGCGCGAGCTTTCGAAGACCCACAGGAACGCGACCTTCGTGGCCGACGTGAAATCCACCGGCCTCTTCGCGTCCGACCCCGAGTTGCAGGCCAACGGCGCCCGCGCCGACTACTGGAAGACCGGCCACAGCCACATGAAACGCCGGGTGAAGGAGCTGGGCGCGCTGGCGGGGTTCGAGAAATCGGGCCACTACTTCCTGGCCGAGCCGGTCGGGCGCGGCTACGATTGCGGCCTGCGCGTCGCGGTCGAGATCTGCCGGATCCTCGACGCCAATCCCGGCAAGTCCATGTCCGACCTGCGCCGCGCCCTGCCGCGCACCTGGTCCACCCCCACCATGTCGCCCCATGCCGCCGATACCGAGAAATACGCGATCCTCGACCGCCTGGTCGCGAAACTCGTGGCCCGCCACGAGGCGGGCGAGCCACTCGCGGGGCGCGCGATCAAGGACGTGGTCACGGTGAACGGCGCCCGCGTCATCCTCGACAACGGCTCGTGGGGTCTCGTCCGGGCAAGCTCGAACACGCCCAACCTCGTCGTGGTCTGCGAAAGCTCGGAAAGCGAGGAGGAGATGCGCGCCATCTTCGCCGAGATCGACGCCGTCATCCGCACCGAGCCGGGCGTCGGCGATTACGATCAGACGATCTGACCGCGCTCCGCGCTCACCCGCGCCCGATCACGCGGAAGACCGCCGAGGCGCCCCAACCGGCGACGATCGCGATGGCGAGCGACATGATCCCGTACCAGAACGGCCGCTCGTGGGCGAGCGCGTAGAGCCACTGTTCGATCCCGACCTTGCCCACCTCGATGAAGGCATCGTACTCGGTCACGACCTGCCCCTCCCGCGTGAGGAATATCCGCGCGAGATACACCCCCTCGGTCAGGTTCGCCGGCATCGAGATCGAGGTGCGGAACAGCGTCTGCTCGTCGAAGAGCACGCCGCCCTCGCGCACCTTGTAGGCGCCCGACCGCTGGCGGATGCGGATCAGCGCGCTGGTATAGGCGCGCGTGTCCTTGAACTCGTGGAGCGCGCCCGCCGAACGGATGGCCCGGCCCAGCGTGATCTGGTTGCGCAGGTCCTCGCCCTCGCTCAACACCTCGCGCAGCGGTCCGCTGCTCGCCACGGCGTAGAAGCTCGGGGCGCCGTCGATCTCGATGCTCTCGGTATTGACCCAGATCCCCGCCACGCGCTCCTTGCGGCGCACCACGACGGGCTGCGTCGGCCCCGACACCGTCACCACCACGTCGAGCGGCGCATCCTCGCGGATCGGTTCCTCGCGCTTGACCGCGCCGAAGATGAGGATCTCCGAGCCGTCGAACGTGGCCGTGATCGCCACCTTGTCGCGGCTGAGGCCCAGCACCACCTCCTCGGCCCCGGCCGGCAGCGCGATCAGGACGGCGAGCAGCGACAGGACCCGGCGCATCACGCGTCCCCCGGCGCCGCGATCGAGTAGCGCTCCGCAGGTGTGAGGAAAAGGTCGAGCCCGATCTTGAAGCAGACCGCCAGCACGAGGACCGCCAGCAGCACGCGCAGGTACTCGGCGTTGAGATAGGTGCCGATCCGCGCGCCGACTTGCGCACCCACCACGCCCCCGACCAGCAGCAGAACCGCCAGCACCACGTCGACCGTCTGGTTCGTCGTCGCGTGCAGCATCGTGGTGAAGGCCGCGACGAAGATGATCTGGAAAAGCGAGGTGCCGATCACGACCTTCGTGGGCATGTGCAGCAGATAGATCATCGCCGGCACCATGATGAAGCCGCCGCCCACCCCCATGATCGCGGCAAGCACGCCCACGAGGCATCCGACCAGGAGCACCGGGATCACGCTGATATAGAGCCCCGAGGTGCGGAACCGCATCTTGAGCGGCAGCTTGTGCGCAAGCCCGTGCTTCTTGCGCCGGACCGGCGTGCGCCCGCCCCGCGCGCGGCGGATCGCGCGCAGGCTCTCGGCGAACATCATCGCCCCGATCGCGCCGAGGAAGATCACGTAGAAGAGCTTGACCAGAAGGTCGACCTGCCCCAGCGATTTCAGGAAGTTGAAGACCACGATGCCCAGGCCCGCGCCGACGACACCGCCGGCCAGGAGCATCGTGCCCATCCGGAAATCGACCGTCCTGCGCCGCAGATGCGCGAACACGCCCGAGATCGACGAGGCGACGATCTGGTTGCCCTGCGTGGCGACGGCCACGGCGGGCGGGATGCCGATGAAGAAAAGAAGCGGCGTCAGCAGGAAGCCGCCGCCCACGCCGAACATGCCCGAAAGTATCCCCACGATCCCGCCCAGTCCCAGCAGAAGGAAGGCGTTGACCGAAACCTCGGCTATGGGGAGGTAAATCTGCATGACATTTCGTAGCGTCAAGCAATAGCCGGTGCAAGGGCCGGCCCGTGGTCTGGCCCCTAGACGGCAAGCCGCACCGCCGCCACGGTGAAGAACGCGCCCAGCCCGGCCTCGATCCACCGGCGCGCGACCGCATAGCCGCGCCGGATCGGCCCCGAGGACAAGACCAGCGCCCAGGCGCCGTGGCAGGCGAAGGAGATGGCGAAGGCCCCCGCCACGAAAAGCGCGATCACCCCCGCGCCGCCGCCCGTGGTCGCCCCGACCGAGGCGATGGCGATCCAGAAGACGATGGCCTTGGGATTCGTCACCTGAAGCAGGAACCCAGCCAGGAAATGCCGCGAGGCCCCGCGCGCGGCCACGGGCGCCACGGTGATCGACGGCGGCCGCATCGCCTTGCGGAACGCGCCCCAGGCCAGCCACAGCAGGTAGGCTCCGCCGATCACGCGCAGAACCGCCATGGCCCAGGCCGCCTGCGCCAGGATCAGGCCGACCCCCGCCAGCGTCCCGAGATTGAGCAGCACGCTGCCCGTCGCGATCCCCGCGCTCGCCACGAGCGCCGGCGCCCGCCCCTGCCCCGTGGCGATCCCCAGCAGCATGGCGACAGCCGGCCCCGGCGACGCGGCGGCCACCACGAGGATCGCGTAGGCGGCGGCAAAGCCCGGCAGGAAGGACAGAATAGCGGGCATGGCGGGGGCGCTCCGTGTCGGATGGGGTTTCCCCTCAATGACCCGATGCGGCGCCCGCGCTCAAGCGGCAACGCTTCGCCCGCGGACGAAGCGATCAGAGCGCGCGCGCCATCAGCACCGCGTCCACCGCCGCCCCCGCGCGCCGGTAATATCCCGACCGCCGGCCCGTCTGGGCAAAACCCTCGGCGGCGTAGAAGCGGCGCGCGGGCGCGTTGTCCTCGGCCACCTCGAGGAAGGCCCGGCGCGCGCCCCGCGCCGTGGCCTCGGCCAGAGCCGCCGCCAGCGCGGCGCGCGCGCGGCCCTGCCGCTGCCTCGCGGGATCGGTCGCGACGGTCAGCACCTCCGCCTCGTCCGCGACCACGCGCAGGACCGCGAAGGCGTCCGCATCGCCCGCCGCGATCACATGCGCCGAGGCCAGCAGCGCCGCGAATTCCTCCGCGCGCCAGCCGCGCCCCTGCTCCGCGAAGGCGCGCGCATGGGTCGCGGCCATGGCGGCGGGATCAATCATCGACGATCACGGGGGGCATGTCGCGCGGCGGGGCGGCATCGGCCGGCCGCAGGTAAAGCGGCACGGGCGGCGTCACCTCTTTCGGCGGGCGCCGCGCCGCGACCCGCGCCACGGCGGCACCCGGCGCATGGACGGCAGGCGCATGGCGCACCCCGAGCCGGGCGGCGATCCGCGCGGCCTCCGCGCCCACCACCTCCAGCCCCTCCCCGGCCCAGGACATCGGCACCTCTTCTACCGGCATCAGGGTCAGCGGCACGTCGGCGCGCGTCCCGAACCCCTGCAGGTAAACGCGGTCCTGCGGCGCCGCGACCGCGGCCAGGACCGGCCCGCCCGTGTCAAGCGCCACGGCCTCAAGCAGCGTCACGCCGACCGCCGGCACCCCCAGCGACAGCGACAGTCCGCGCGCCGCCGACACCGCGATGCGGATGCCGGTGAAATTCCCCGGTCCCACGCCCACGCCGATCAGAGCCAGGTCGCGCCAGCCCGCGCCCGCCTGCGAAAGCAGGTCTTCCAGCAGCGGGAAAAGCGCCTCGCACTGGCCCCGCGTCATCGCCTGGTGGGTCTCGCAAAGCAGATCGCCGCCCCGGATCAGGGCGGCGCTGCAATAGGGGCCCGAGGTATCGACCCCGAGGACCAGCCCGTCAGACGGCAACGGGCCTCACCTCGGTCACCTCGGGAATGTAATGGCGCAGGAGGTTCTCGATCCCCATCTTGAGCGTGATCGTCGAGGAGGGGCAGCCGGCACAGGCGCCCTGCATATGCAGGTAGACCACACCGCGTTCGAAGCCGTGGAAGGTGATGTCGCCACCGTCCTGCGCCACGGCCGGGCGCACGCGCGTATCGAGCAATTCCTTGATCTGGCTCACGATCTCGCCATCCTCGCCGGTGTGCTCGGCATGGCCCGAGGCGGCATCCTCGCCGCCGGTCATGATCGGCTTGCCGGACTGGAAATGCTCCATGATCGCGCCGAGGATCGCGGGTTTCACATGCTCCCACTCGGTCGCGTCGTCCTTGGTGACGGTCACGAAATCATGCCCGAAGAACACGCCCGTGACGCCCTGCACCTTGAAGATGCGCTCGGCAAGCGGCGATTTGCCCGCTGCCTCCGCGCTCGGGAAATCGGCCGTGCCGGTGTCGAGCACGGTCTGCCCCGGCAGGAACTTGAGCGTGGCGGGGTTCGGGGTGGATTCGGTCTGAATGAACATCGGACGGTCCTTTCTCTCTCGGCTACCGATATGCGCCCCCGGGCCGCCCGAGTCAAGTTTTGGAACGATTCTAAATTGGCCCTCGGCCCGTGCCGGCCCCGGGTCCCGCGAAACCCGCACGATCCTCCTGCCTCAGGTGATCTCCTCGAGGCGCTCCTTGCTCAGGTCGCCGGGCACGATGGTGATCGGGATCGGGAGGGAACCCGAGTTGCGCGACAGCTGCGTCACGAGCGGCCCGGGCCCCTTGCGGTCGCTTCCCGCGCCAAGGACCAGCACGCCCACCTCCGGGTCCTCCTGCACCTGCGCGATGATCTCGGCCACCGGCTCGCCCTCGCGGATGACAAGCTCGGGGTCGATCCCCTGCTTGTCGCGCATCCACTTGGCGAAGACCTCGAAATGCGCCTCGATCCGCTCGCGGGCCTCCTGGCGCATGATGTCGCCCACGCCGATCCAGTGGTTGAACTCCTCGGGCGGGATCACCGCGAGGATCGTGACCCCGGCCTCGGTATGGGCGGCGCGCATCGCGGCAAAGCGCATCGCGTTGAGGCATTCGCGGCTGTCATCCAGCACCACAAGGAACTTGCGCATCGGGGTCTCTCCGTAATCGGCGCGATCATGGCGCAAGGGTCGGACCCGCGCAACTCCTACCGTCAGGCCGCGAGGCCGCGCCCCTTCAGCAGCGCCTCGACCCCCGGCATCCGCCCCCGGAACCGCAGATAGAGCGTCTCGGCCTCCTCCGATCCGCCCCGGCTCAGGATGTGATCCTCGAGCGCCTGCGCGCGCGCCGCGTCGAAGGCGCCGCCCGCCTCCTCGAAGGCGGCGAAGGCATCCGCGTCCATGACCTCGGACCACATGTAGCTGTAATACCCGCTCGAATAGCCGTCGCCCGCGAAGACATGCGCGAAATGCGGCGTCGCGTGGCGCATGGTGATCGCGTGCGGCATCTCCAGCCGCTCCAGCGTCTCGGCCTGGCGCTGCATCGGGTCCGCGGGCGCGGGACCGTCGTGGAAATCGAGATCCACCATGGCCGAGGCCACGTATTCGACCGTCTGGAACCCCATGTCATAGGTCGCCGCCGCCAGCACCTTCTCGAGAAGCGCCTCCGGCATCGGCTCGCCGGTCTCGGCATGGGTGGCGAATTCCGACAGGACCTCGGGCACCTCGAGCCAATGCTCGTAGAGCTGGCTCGGAAGCTCCACGAAATCGCGCGCGACACTGGTGCCGCTCATCGACTCGTAGGTCACGTCCGAGAGCATCTGGTGCAGGGCATGGCCGAACTCGTGGAAGAGCGTCCGCGCGTCGTCATAGCTCAGGAGCGCGGGATCGCCCTTGGCGAAGTTGCACACGTTGATGACGACCGGCCCCTGCGGTTCGGGAAACTTCGCCTGACCGCGCATCGCGCTGCACCACGCGCCCGAGCGTTTCGAGCCGCGCGCGAAATAATCACCGATGAACACCGCCACGTGCCGCCCGTCGCGCGTCACCTCCCACGCGCGGCAATCGGGATGGTAGAGGGCCACGTCGAGCGGCGCGAACTCGAGCCCGAAAAGCCGGTGCGCACAGGCAAAGGCCGCCTCGATCATCCGGTCGAGTTGCAGGTAGGGTTTGAGCTCGGCCTCGTCGAGATCATGCTCCGCCGCCCGCCGCTTCTCGGAGTAGTAGCGCCAGTCCCACGGCTCGAGCGGTCCGTCGATCCCGTCCGCGCGCAGCATCGCGGTCAACACCGCCGCATCCGCCTCGGCCCGCGCCTTCGCCGGGCCCCAGACGCTCATCAGCAGGTCGCGCACCGCGCCCGGCGTGCCGGCCATCTCGGTCTCGAGCTTGAACGCCGCGAAGCTCTCGTAGCCCAGGAGCCGCGCGCGTTCCTCGCGCAGCTTCAGCGTCTCGGCGGCGATCGCGCGGTTGTCGGTCTCGCCGCCCCGCGCCCCCCGCGCGGCCCAGGCGCGGAACGCACGCTCGCGCAGGTCGCGGCGCGGGCTGAATTGCAGGAACGGCACGATGAGCGAGCGCGACAGGGTAATCACCGGCCCCTCCGCGCCCCGCTCCTCTCCGGCGGCGCGCGCCGCGCGGCGCAGGAACTCGGGCAGCCCCTCCAAGTCGCGCTCGGCCAGGTCCATCTGCCACTCCGCCTCGTCGGCCAGCAGGTTCTGCGTGAAGGCCGTGCCAAGCTCGGCGAGCCGGCCCATGATCGCCTTCATCCGCGCCGCCTTCTCGCCTTCGAGCGCGGCCCCCGCCCGCACGAACCGCCGCCGCGTCAGCATCAGGAGACGCGCCTGCTCGTCGGTGAGATCGAGCGTCTCGCGCGCCTCCCACACCGCCTCGATCCGGGCAAAGAGCGCGCGGTTGCCCGTCACGTCCGACGTGTAGGCGGCAAGCTTCGGGCTGAACTCCCGTTGCAGCGCCTGCCGCTTGGGGTTGCTGTCCGCCCCCGCCACGGTGAAGAAGACCCCCAGAACCTTGTCGAGCGCCTCGCCGGCCGTCTCCAGCGCCTCGATCGTGTTGGCGAAATCCGGCGCCTCGGGGTTTTCGGCGATCGCCGCCACCTCGGCGCGCGCCTCGAGAAGCGCGGTCTCGAAGGCGGGCGCGAAATCCTCGTCGCCGATCCGGTCGAAGGGGGCGATCCGGTGAGGCGTGGTCCAGTCGTCAAGCAGCGGATTGGTCATGAATGAGGTCTCCTTTGCGCGCAGAGGTAACGCGCCCCCGCCCGCGCGGCAACGGCTATCCTCGGCGCCCAAGCTCTACGTGGACGTGGTCGTCATACCGCGCCGCGCGGCGAGGCGGCCCACCTGCGTGAGAAGGGTCAGGACGATCGCCACGAGACCGTGCACCGCGAGGCGCGCGATCACGCGGCGCCTCCGCAGACGGGGCAGTCCTCGCGCCGCGCGAGCGCGAATTTCCGGCTCTCCCCGTAAAGCCCGTCATAGATCAGCATCTCGCCCCGCAGCGGCGCGCCCGCGCCGGTGATGACCTTGATCGCCTCGACCGCCATGATCGACCCCACGACCCCCGGCAGCGGGCCGATGATCCCCGCCTCGGCGCAGGAGGGCGCCAGCCCCTCGGCAGGCGCCTCGGGAAAGATGCACTGGTAGCAGGGCGCGCCTTGGGCGGGGTCGAAGACGCTCACCTGTCCCTCCCATTGCGACATCGCCCCCGAGACGAGCGGCCGGCCCGCCGCGACCGCCGCGCGATTGGTCAGGAACCGCGTCTCGAAATTGTCGGTCCCGTCCAGCACGAGGTCATACTCGGCAAAGAGGTCGGCCGCGATCTCCTCGGTCAGGCGCCGGTGATAGGGTCGAAGCTCCACATGCGGGTTGAGCGCGGCAACACTCGCCTGGGCTGCGAAGACCTTGGGCATCCCGGTCTGGTCGTCGCGAAAGATCACCTGCCGTTGCAGGTTCGATTGCGAGACCTCGTCATGGTCGATGACCCCGATCCGCCCGACCCCGGCAGCGGCAAGATAGGTCAGGACCGGCGCGCCCAGGCCACCCGCCCCCACCACCATCACGCGCGCCTCCTTGAGCCGCTTCTGCCCCGGCCCGCCCACTTCGCGCAGCACGATGTGGCGCGCGTACCGGTCAAGCTCGGCCTCCGAGAAAAGCCGTCCGCCCCCCTCCTCGTCGCGCGCGCCGGTCTCGCGCTCGCGCGCGCGCACCTTCCGGCGCAGCCAGCCGACGCCGGTGAAATAGGCGAACGCCAGCGCCGCCGCCCCGGCCAGCATCACCCAGGGCACCGCGGTCTCGCCCGTGGCCTGCCTGAGCGGATGACCGGCGGGCAGGAGTGCATGAAGCAGGATCACCCCCAGCCACAGGCAGGTGATCATCACCCCCCGCGTCCGGGGCGGCGCACCCACCAGCGCGCCAAGGCCCCAGATCGCCACCGCCATGCCCAGCACCAGCAGCATCAGCCGACCCCCGTCGAGCCGAAACCGCCCGCGCCCCGCGCGGTGTCGTCAAGCGTCTCGACCTCGACCATCCGCGCCTGCACCACGGGCGCCACGACCATCTGCGCGATCCGGTCGCCATGGGCGATGTGGAAGGGCTCCGTCCCCGCATTCATCACGATCACGCCCAGCGGCCCGCGATAATCCGCGTCGATCGTGCCGGGGCTGTTCGGGATCGTGATCCCGTGCCTGAGCGCCAGCCCCGAGCGCGGCCTCACCTGGACCTCGTGGCCTTGGGGCACCGCAAGGCGCAGCCCGGTGGGCACCAGCGCCCGCTCGCCCGGCGCGAGCGTCACGCCGGCGCGCGCGTGCTCGGGGAAATTCGCGCGCAGATCCGCGCCCGCCGCGCCCGCGGTCTCGTAGGCGGGCAGACCCAGCGCCCGGTCCGCGCCCTCCTCCCAGCAGATCGCGAGCGTCACCACGCGGCACCCCCGGCACGCCTCTCCCGCGTCATCCCGGCACCACCGCTCATGACCCGCCCAGCGCTTCGGCGATCCGCTCGGCCAGTTTCGCGGCCACCTCGCGTTTCGACATGCGCGGCCAGTCCTCGGCCCCGTCCCCGGTGATGAGCGTGATATCGTTCTCGGCCCCGCCCATGATCCCGGTGCCATGGCTCACGTCGTTCGCCACGATCCAGTCGCAGCCCTTGCGCGCGCGCTTCGCCGTGGCATTCTCGACCACGTCGTCGGTCTCGGCGGCAAAGCCCACCACCAGCTTCGGCCGTTCTTCGCCCCTGCCCGCCACCTCGGCCAGGATGTCGGGGTTCTCGGCAAAGTCCAGGGCGGGCAGGCCGCCCTTCGTCTTCTTCATCTTCCGGTCACTCGCGCTCGCCACGCGCCAGTCGGCCACGGCGGCGGCAAAGATCGCGGCCTCCACCGGCAGCGCGGCCTCGACCGCCTCCAGCATCTCGCGCGCGGTCTCGATCCGCACCACCTCCACGCCCTCGGGCGGCGGCACGCTGGCCGGGCCGGTAACGAACGTGACCTCGGCGCCCAGATCGCGCAGCGCCGCGGCCAGCGCCGTGCCCTGCGCCCCGGACGAGCGGTTGGCGATATAGCGCACCGGGTCGATGGGCTCGTGCGTGGGGCCCGACGTGACCAGCACGCGCCGCCCGGCAAGAGGCCCCCGGCCCAGCGCGCGCTCCACCGCGGCCACGATCTCGAGCGGCTCGGACATGCGCCCCGGCCCGTATTCGCCACACGCCATGTCGCCCGCGTTCGGCCCCACCACCGCGATCCCGTCGCCCTTGAGCGTGGCGAGGTTGCGCTGCGTGGCCGGATGCTCCCACATCCGCACGTTCATGGCGGGCGCGATCATCACCGGCGTGTCCGTCGCCATGAGCAGCGTAGAGGCCAGGTCATCCGCGTGGCCCTGCGCCATCTTGGCCATAAGGTCCGCCGTGGCCGGCGCCACGACAAGCAGGTCGGCCGAGCGCGACAGCTCGATATGGCCCATCTCGGCCTCGTCCGTGAGGTCGAAAAGATCGGTGAACACCTTCACCCCCGCCAGCGCCGACACCGACAGCGGCGTGACGAACTCGGCGCCCGCGCGCGTGAGCACCGGCGTCACCGCCGCCCCCCGCTCGCGCAGGCGCCGGATGAGGTCGAGCGCCTTGTAGGCCGCGATTCCGCCGCCGATGATCAGGAGAATGCGCTTCTGGGCCAGCATCGAAAGGCTCCTCGTCAGGTCCGCCAGACCCTAAGTCCGCCCCGCGCCCGACACAAGCTATTGCCGGAAGGCATCGCAGGGATCGGGCCGTGCCACGCCCTCGTGCGAGACGATCTCGTCGAACGGGCCGGGCGGAACCTGCCCGCGCTCGGCCTGGCCCAGCGCGTGAACGTCAAGAGCGGGCGCCACCCGCGCCAGCGCGGCGGGCATCCCCCAATCCTTGCGCGCGTGGCCGTTCCCGGTGATCACCACGACCGGCCCACCCGTCGCCTCGAAGGCGTCGAGCGCGGCCCGCGCGAGCACGGCGTCGCGCGCGCGCTGCACCAGGACCATCGCGGGCAGCATCTCCTCGGGAAGCGCGCCGCAATGCGCGTCGCGCTGCAACGCCTCGCGCCGCGCCTGCTGGGCCGGGTCCAGCGGTTCGAGCAACCCGAACCGCGCGGCGTCGGCGTGCAGCACGGCCGCGGCGCCCTCGGCCACCACGCGCCGTGCGTCGGCGCGCGGCAGGGCGGCGCCGTGGATGGCCGCACCGGGCGCGGCGGCGAAGATCGGGTGATAGAGGGCGAAATCGGGCCAGCCGCTCCGGTCCCAGCCAAGCGCTTCGGCCATCGTGTCGGGATCGGCGATCAGCTCGGGCGTCACCCGCGCCGCCTGCGCCTCGGTCAGCATCTCGAACACGAGCGCCGCGGGCGCGATCCGGGCCACCCGCGCGGCCTGTTCCGCGTGATGATGGGGGTTGTCGTGAATCTCGCCCAGCACGAACACGTTTTGCGCCCGCGCCACCGGGGCGGCGCAGAGCAGGAAGACCAGGGCGAACAGGATCCTCATGCGAGGAGGCTCTGCACCTCCGGTCCGTTCTTCTCGAGCTGCTTTCGCATCTTGCCCAGCGCCGCCGCCTCGACCTGGCGCACGCGCTCCTTGCTGAGGCCAAGCTCCTCGCCCAGGCTTTCGAGCGTGCGCGCGTCCTCGCAGAGCTTGCGCTCGCGCAGGATGAAACGCTCGCGCTCGCTCAGCGCCTCCATCGCCTCGTGAAGCCAGCCCTTGAGCGTCACGAAATCGTGATCCTCCTCGACCATCTCGTCGCCGCGCTTGCCCTCGTCCTCGATCGTGTCGATCCACTCGCGCCCCTCGTCCTCGACGGATTGCGTGGCGTTGAGCGACAGGTCCGACCCCGAAAGCCGGCCCTCCATCATCTCGACATCGCGCAGCGGCACGCCCACCTCCGACGCGATCATCTCGCGAAGCTGGTGGCCGTCAAGCTCCTCGCCCTGTGCGGCGGCCTCGCGCTCGATCTGGGCCTGGACCCGGCGCATGTTGAAGAAAAGCGACTTCTGGCTCGAGGTCGACCCGGTCCGCACCATCGACCAGTTGCGCATCACGTAATCCTGGATGCCCGCCTTGATCCACCAGACCGCGTAGGTCGAGAACCGCACGCCCCGGTCGGGATCGAACTTGTCGGCGGCCTTCATGAGACCAAGGCCCGCCTCCTGGATGAGGTCGTTCATCGGCGCGCCGTAGCGGCGGTATTTCGACGCCATCGAGATCGCGAGCCGCATGTAGGCGGTGATGAGACGATGCAGGGCGGCCTCGTCCCGCCTGTCGCGCCACGCGTAGGCAAGGTCGAGTTCGGTCTCGGCGTCCAGCAATTCGGCCGACATGGCCTTGCGGGACATGGAGAAGGTTTCCGTCGCATCCAGAGCCATGATTTCCCCCGTCGATTTGGATGCTTGAAGCGCACCCCTTTCTGGCTAAGTCTTTCGGGCTTACGCAGGTTCCAATGAATCGGATCACATTTCATGACGTTCACGCTCCCATCCGTCTCCCTGGTCATCGGCGGCGCCGCCTCGGGCAAGACCGCCTATGCCGAAACGCTCGCCCTCGGCACGGGGCGGCCATGCGTCTATCTCGCCACCGCCGAGGCCCATGACGACGAGATGCGCGACCGGATCGCCGCCCATCGCAACGGGCGCGGCGGGCGCTGGACGACGCTCGAGGAACCGCTCGAGGTGGGCCGCGCGCTGGCGACGATCGGCGGCGACAGCGCGGTGCTCATGGACTGCGCGACGCTCTGGCTCAGCAACCACATGCTTGCGGGCTCGGACCTGGCCGAGGCCGAGGCCGGGCTGATGGCCGGGCTCGCGCTTTCGGCCGCGCCCGTCATCATCGTCACGAACGAGGTGGGCCATTCGGTCGTCCCCGACACGTCGCTGGGCCGCGCGTTCCAGACGGCGCAGGGCCGGCTCAACCAGAAGCTCGCGGCGCGGGCGGACCTGGTGGTGCAGGTGACGGCGGGCCTGCCTCTGGCGCTCAAGGGCACGCTGCCATGACGCGGCTGCACTGGGTCCGCCATGGCCCCACCCACGCGCGCGGCATGGTGGGCTGGTCCGACCTGCCCGCCGATCTCTCCGACAGCGCGGCCATCGCGCAGCTTTCCGATTACCTGCCCGGCGATGCGCCGGTCATTTCCTCCGACCTCGCCCGCGCGGTCACGACCGCCGACGCCATCGCGCGCGACCGCCCGCGCCTGCCCCACGACCCGGACCTGCGCGAGATCAATTTCGGCGCGTGGGAGATGCGCCACTCCGACGAGATCGAGGACCGCGACCGCCTGCGCGCCTACTGGGACACGCCGGGCGACATCGCGCCGCCCGCGGGCGAAAGCTGGAACGCGGTCTCGGCCCGCGTGTCCGCCGCCGCCGACCGGCTCGTGGCGGCCCATCCGGGGCGCGACGTGATCGTCGTGGCGCATTTCGGTGCGATCCTCACCCAGGTGCAGCGCGCCACGGGCCTGACGGGGTACGAGACCTTCGCCAACCGTATCGACAACCTCTCGGTGACCGAGATCGTCCACCGGGGCGGCAGATGGCGGCTCGGCGCGATCAATCACCGCCCGTGATCGCCGCGCGCACATAATCGCGTTTCGACCCGCCCGCGCGCTGCGCTATCGTGGCGCATGACCTACGACCTCTTCATCGGTGACCGCACGTTTTCAAGCTGGTCCCTGCGCGGCTGGCTCATGCTGGCCGCTTTCGACATTCCGCATCGCGTCCACATGGTCGGGCTCTACTCGGGCACCATGGCGCGCGACCTGGCCCCGCTCGCGCCGGCGCGCCTCGTGCCGGTCCTGCGCGACGCCGAGGGGGTGGTGATCTACGACACGCTCGCCATGGGCGAAACGCTGGCCGAGCGGCACCACGACGCGGGCCTCTGGCCCGGGGACCCGGCGGCGCGCGCCCTCGCGCGGTCCATCGTGGCCGAGATGCATTCGGGCTTCACCGCCCTGCGATCCGCCTGCCCCATGCAGCTTGCCCATGCGTGGGAGGGGTTCACCCCCTCCGCGGCCGTGCGCGCCGATCTCGATCGGATCGAGGCGCTCTGGTCCCTCGCCCGCACGCGCCACGGTTCGGACGGGCCGTGGCTCTTCGGGCGCTACTCGCTCGCCGATGCGTTCTACGCGCCCGTCGCCGCGCGGATCGCGGGCTATGGCCTGCCGGTGGGCGAGACGGCGCGCGCCTACGTTGCGGCGACGCTGGCCCAGCCGCTCTTCCGGCAATGGCGCGCGATGGGGCTTCTGCAACGCTACGATCCCATGCCCTACGCGCAGGACCTTCCACCCGCGCCATGGCCCGGCCCCGCGCCACGCCCCGCCCGCGCCGTCGACGGGACCGGGGCCGAGAACACCGCCTGCCCCTATTCGGGCCGCCCCGTCACCCACGTTCTCGAAACCGACGGACGCCGCTTCGGCTTCTGCAACGCGACATGCCGCGACAAGACGGTGATCGACCCAGACGCTTGGCCGGATTTCGTGGCGCTGAGGGATGCCGGATAGCTCGTCACGCTCCGCGGGCCGCCAAACGGCCCCCTTGGGGCGATCCCCGCGCCAGGAGCGCGCCTTGATCCCCCGTTAACCCTTTCCCACCGCACGCCCCCTTAACCATGCCGGCCGCGCCCCGAAACACCGACGCGATACCGACGTGGATACCGACATGGATACCGACGTCGCGAATCCCCGCAAAACCCCGCCGTTAACCACGATTCGCACCTCGCGGCGCGGCTCGCCCCTTCCCCAGCTTCGCACGATCCGTTAACGCTTCGGCCAGCACGCCCGAGCGAAAGGCCCCGTCATGAAACCCGTCCGGCTTCTCTCCGGCATCCTCACCGTCGGCGGCTGGACCCTCATGAGCCGCCTGCTGGGCTTCGTGCGCGATGTGATGATCACCAACCTCATCGGTCCCGGCCCGGTGATGGACGCCTTCGTCGCGGCCTTCCGCCTGCCCAACATGTTCCGCCGCTTCTTCGCCGAAGGCGCCTTCAACGCGGCCTTCGTGCCGATGTTCTCCAAGCGCCTCGAGGCGCACGACGACCCCGAGGGCTTCGCTTCGCAGGCCATGAGCGGGCTCGCCTTCGTGCTGCTCATCCTCTGCGCGGTCTCGATGATCTTCATGCCGGCGCTGGTCTGGATCACGGCCGAGGGCTTCGCGGGTGACGAGCGTTTCGACATGGCGGTGGAATTCGGACGCATCGTCTTTCCCTACATCTTCTTCATCTCGCTCGCGGCCCTCTTCTCGGGCGTGCTCAACGCCGCCGGCCGCTTCGCCGCCGCCGCGGCCGCGCCAGTGCTTCTCAACATCATGCTCTGCGCCGCCATGGCGGCTGCCGCGCTATCGGGCAGCACCCGCGTGGTCGAGGCACTGGTCTGGACCATCCCCTTCGCGGGCGTGGCGCAACTGGCGCTCGTCTGGGTGGCGACGCGGCGGGCGGGTCTCTCGGTCCGCCTCCGCCGTCCGCGCCTCACGCCCGAGATGCGCCGCCTCGTCCGCATCGCGATCCCCGCCGCGCTCGCCGGCGGTGTGGTGCAGATCAACCTCCTTGTCGGTCAGCTTGTCGCGTCGAACTACGAGGGCGCGGTCAGCTGGCTCTACGCCGCCGACCGGCTCTACCAGTTGCCGCTCGGCGTCGTGGGCATCGCCATCGGCATCGTCCTGCTGCCGGACCTCTCGCGTCGCCTCAAGGCGGGCGACGACACCGGCGGGCGCGAGGCGCTCAGCCGCGCGGGCGAGATGTGCCTCGTGCTGACCCTGCCCTGCGCCGTGGCGCTCGTCGTGATCCCGCTGCCGCTTGTCTCGGTCCTCTTCGAGCGGGGCGCGTTCACCACCGACGACACCGCCGCGACCGCCCTCGCCGTCACGGTCTACGGCCTCGGCCTGCCGGCCTTCGTGCTGCAAAAGGTGCTGCAGCCGGTGTTCTTCGCACGCGAGGACACCACCAGCCCGTTCCGCTATGCCGTGGTCGCGATGGTCGTCAACGCGGTGATCGCCGTGGGCCTCGCGCCCTATATCGGCTGGATCGCGGCGGCGATCGCCACCACGGTGGCGGGCTGGGCGATGCTCGTGCTGCTGGTGGTGGGCGCCCGGCGCCTGGGCGAGACGACGCGCTTCGACGCGCGCTTTCGCCGCCGCGCGTGGCGGATCGCGCTCGCCTCGGTCCTGATGGGCGCGGTGCTGGCCTGGCTGATGCTGCTCCTGGGTCCGCTCTTCGCGCTCCCCGGCTGGCGCTGGCTCGCGCTCCTGGCGCTCATCGGTTTCGGGGCGCTGTCGTATTTCCTGCTCGGCGCGCTGTTCCGCGCCTTCTCGCTGGCCGAGTTCCGCAGCGCGCTGCGCCGCTAGAAGCGGGCGGGCTCAGCCGCGCTGCCTCAACCGGTCGCGCAGCCGCGCCCAGCCGCCCGGCGCCACGAGAACCGAGACCGCGAACCCCGCCGCGAACCCGGCCACATCCGCGATCCACATGCTGCTCGCGCCGAAGAAAAGCCCGAAGATCAACTGGATGAACATCAGCACCCCGATGAGCGAGAAGGCCCGGATCTGCCGCTCGCCCAACTGCCCCAGCCGCAGCCAGAGCAGGTAGGTGAACGCCCCGATCAGGCCATAGACCCCCGGGTAGGCTCCCATCAGCCAGGGCTGCTCGAGCGTGAACAGCCCGTAGACCATGGCCCCCAGCACCGAGGAGACCACGAACACGGCCAGCACGGCCCAGCCGCGAAACACCTCGCCGACGAACTTGCCCATGGCGAGAAGGATCACGGCCGAGAAGGCCACATGCGCGAACGACCCGTGGATGAACGGATAGGTGAAATAGCGCATCAGGTGCGCGGGCGGAAAGACACCGTTCTCGAGCATCCATTTCTGGATATCGGCGTTGAATCCGTAGGCCTGGATCGCGGCCTGCCGCCACCCGACCGCCTCGCGCCCGCCGATCATGCCCTGCTCACCCAGCACGAAGGCCGCCTCGACCCCGACCAGCGCGAGAAAAAGCGCCACCACCACCGGCGGAAGCGGGTTGACGGGGTGCTGGGGCGGTGGGAGCTGATCGGTCATGCGGGCCTCGCTGCGGCGGGGGGGCGGGCGACGATCGGCCCGCCAGTTCCCTCTATCGCAGCGCCGGCCGCTTTTCCAGCGCATCGCGCCGCGATCGTCCCCGCGCTTCCCACCCGGCCCGTTTTCGGCATAAGGTCCGCTCGACCCCGCCCCCGCGCGGCCCCATACCAGGATCGGAACGAAATCAATGACCCCCCGCACGCTTCTCATCATCCTCGGCGTCCTCTTTCTGCTGGCCGGCCTTCTGGCCGTCTTCAACCCGCTCGCGGCCTCGATCACGGTCGAGATCTTCGCGGCCTGGGCCTTCCTGATCCTGGGCGGCCTTCAGATCGCCGCCGCCCTGCGCAGCGACGAGGGGCGTCTCTGGGCGGTCCTGATGGGCGCGGTGACGCTGGTGCTGGGGATCCTTCTGCTCATCGACCCGCTTTCGGGGCTGGTGACGCTCACCATCCTCGCGGGCGTGGCCTTCGTGATCTCGGGGCTTTTCAAGCTGATGGTGGGCTTCAGCCTCGACACGAGCGGGTTCAAGGCGCTGGTTCTCATCTCCGGCGGCATCTCGGCAGGGCTCGGGATCGTCATCCTGCTGGGCCTGCCGGGAACCGCCGCGATCACGCTCGGCCTGCTCCTGGGGATCGAGCTTCTGTCGAACGGTGCGGCCGCGCTCGGCCTCGGACTTGCCGCGCGGCGAAGCTGACGGCCCGGGGGTCCCGGCGGTGGCTTGACCCGGCACCGTGCGGGGCTTAATCGCACCGTTAACCACCACCTGAGATAACGGAGCCTCTCGACCATGACATCCGAGGGCGAAAGCAACCTGTCAAATTTCACACCCCGCGTCTTCTCGGGGATCCAGCCCTCGGGCAACCTGCACCTGGGCAATTATCTCGGTGCGCTGAAACGCTTCGCGGGCGCGCAGGAACGGGGGATCCAGTCGATCTTCTGCATGGTCGACATGCACGCGATCACCGTCTGGCAGGATCCCGCCGCGCTTCGCCACGCCACGCGCGAACTGACCGCGGGGTTCATCGCGTCGGGGCTCGATCCCGAACGCTCGATCCTCTTCAACCAGAGCCAGGTGCCCGAACACGCGCAGATGGCCTGGGTCTTCAACTGCGTGGCGCGCATGGGCTGGATGCAGCGGATGACGCAGTTCAAGGACAAGGCCGGGAAGAACGCGCAGAACGCCTCGCTCGGCCTCTTCGCCTACCCGGCGCTCATGGCCGCCGACATCCTCGTCTATCACGCGACGCAGGTGCCGGTGGGCGAGGACCAGAAGCAGCATCTCGAGCTCACGCGCGACATCGCGATCAAGTTCAACCACGACTACGGCGTCGATTTCTTCCCCGTCACCGAGCCGGTGATCGAGGGCGCGGGCACGCGGGTCATGTCCCTGCGCGACGGGTCGAAAAAGATGTCCAAGTCCGACCCCTCGGACATGAGCCGCATCAACATGACCGACGACGCCGACACCATCGCGAAGAAGGTGCGCAAGGCCAAGACCGACCCCGAGCCGCTGCCCTCGGACGTGGACGGGCTGGCCGATCGGCCCGAGGCGCGCAACCTCGTCAACATCTACGCGGGCCTCGCCGACCTGAGCGTCGAGGATGTCATGCGCGAGATGGGCGGACGCCCCTTCTCCGAGTTCAAGCCCGCGCTCGCGGATCTCGCCGTCGACCGCCTCGCCCCCATCTCGGCCGAGATGGCGCGCCTCATGCAGGACGTGGACGAGATCGACGCGATCCTCGCCCGCGGCTCCGAGCGCGCGCGCGAGATCGCGGCCCCGATCATGCGCAAGACCTACGAGATCATGGGCATGGTCGGCGCATGACCGCGTCACGGGCGACGGACGGGTATTTTTCCTTTCTTTACATGAGGATGGATACGTCACGCCGCCCCTGTCGCCCCCGCGGTGCCCGGACATGAACCGCCCGCGCGGCATGGCCGAATACAAGGCCGCCTCCGCCCGCTTCGCCACCGCCGAGGGCCGGGCCCGCGGACTGGCCTACCGCCCCGACCCCACCGACGTCTTCATCGCGCCCTATGCCAAGTGCGGCACCACCTGGATGCAGCAGATCGTCCATGGCCTGCGCACCGGCGGCGACATGGCCTTCGACGAGATCACCGCCGCCGTGCCGTGGATCGAGATGGCGCATGACATGGGCCTCGCCATCCCCGGCGACCAGCCCGCGCCCCGCGCCTTCAAGAGCCATCTGGGCTGGCACGAGATCCCGAAGGGCGGCCGGTACATCGTCGTCCTGCGCGATCCCGTCGATGCCATGCGCTCGCTTTTCCGCTTCCTCGAAGGGTGGTTCTTCGAACCGGGCAGCATTGGGCTCGACGAATTCGCGCTCGACTATCTCGACCGTTCCGACCGCGATGATTACTGGACCCACGCGGCCTCGTGGTGGCGGGTGCGGAACCGCGACGAGGTGCTGTTGCTGGCCTACGAGCACATGCGCGCCGACCTGCCCCGCACGGTCGCGCGGGTCGCGGCCTTCCTCGGCTTGGACGATGCGCAGACCATCGCCATCGCCACGCGGCAGGCGTCCTTCGACTTCATGAAGGCCCATGAGCGGCAGTTCGACGACCACCTCCTGCGCGCCGCGCGCGATGCCGCCTGCGGCCTGCCCCCGGGCGGCGCCGCATCCAAGGTGCACGAGGGCCGCGTGGCCGGCGAGGCGCATCTCGTGCCCCCCGCCATCCGCGCGCGATATGGCGCGCGATGGGCCGGAACCATGGGCGCGGAATTCGGCCTCGAAACCTACCGCGACGCGCTGGACGCGCTCGACCGCGCGGCATAGTGTCGGCCCCGTAACGACGGAGGGACAGGCATGGCAACGGGCAAGAACATCCAGACCTTTTTCGAAGGCCGCTGGCACGAGGGCGACATCCACGTCATGCGCGCGGCCGATCACGGCATGTGGCTTGGCAGCAACGTCTTCGACGGCGCGCGCTATGCCAATGGCCTCACCCCCGATCTCGACCTGCATTGCGCGCGCGTCAACGCCTCGGCCCGCGCGCTGATGGTGACACCCACGGTCACGCCCGAGGAGATGGTCGAGATCGTCCGCGAGGGGCTGAAGCGTTTCGCCCCCGACGCGGCGGTCTATATCCGACCGATGTACTGGGCCATCGACGGCGGCCATTCCGCCATCGTCCCGAAGGAGGACGGCGAGACCGGTTTTGCCATCTCGCTCGAGGAGATTCCCTTTGCCGGCGACGACGTGACCACCACGCTCACCCGCACGCGCTTCCGCCGCCCCGTGCTCGAGAACGCGGTGGTCAACGCCAAGGCCGCCTGCCTCTATCCCAACAACGCGCGGATGCTGGCCGAGGCGAAGGCCAAGGGCTTCAGGAACGCGCTCGTGGCCGACGCGGTGGGCAACGTGGCCGAAACCGCCACCGCCAACGTCTTCGCGGTCAGGGACGGTGTGGTGATGACGCCCGTGCCGAACGGCACCTTCCTTGCCGGGATCACCCGCGCGCGGCATATCTCGAACCTGCGCGCCGATGGCTACGACGTGCGCGAATGCGTGATGAGCTTCGAGGATTTCCACGAGGCCGACGAGGTGTTCGTCACCGGCAACATGTCCAAGATCACCCCGGTCACCGCCTTCGACGACACCTCCTACCAGATCGGGCCAGTCACGCGCCGCGCGCGCGAGCTCTACTGGGACTGGGCACACTCGACCGGCTGACCGGTCCCGGTCATCCCGGGCCGCCCCGCCGCGCCCGGCTGAGGGCCGTCTGCAACTCGGGGAAAAGCGCCTTGCGCTCCTCCTCCGACAGGAACGCGCCCAGCTCGACCTCGCGCCCCTCGCCGCGCAGGGTGATGTAATGCGGCACCGGCCCCTCGCTGGGATAGAGGCAGGCTTGCGCCCAATGGCTGTTGCAGTCCCAGACACGTTCGCGCCCGTCCGGCTCGATCCGGCGGAGCGAGACGGTCTCGGGCCCGATGCTGAGCGCCTCGCGCATCTCGCCCGTGCGGTAACTGTGCTGGAGCGCCCACCACACCGCCATGACCGCGATCACGAGGAACGGCAACAACCCCCAGAGCGCGAGCGACCCCAGCAGCGGCAGAAGCGGCACGGTGAGCATCGCCGACGTCACCAGGATGAACGCCGCGAACCCCTTGCGCGGCAGCGACCTGTGCGGCCAGAGGACCAGGCGGCGGCCCGGGGCCTCGCCCCGCTCGGATGTCCATTCATAGGGCATGGCCAGTGTTCTAGCGCCCCGCGCGCGCAAGAAAAGCGGCCTCTCGCGGGCGCGGCGCGAAAAATCGCGCCTATCCCTGTCTCTGGTACTTGATGAAGGGCGTGAGCTGCGCGATCCGGTCATAAAGCCGGCGCGCCTCGGCGTTGAAATCCTGCGTCATCCAGTAGACCGAGGGGCACCCCGCCGCATCCGCCGCCCGATAGACGGCCTCGATGAGCTTGCGACCCACGCCCTTGCCGCGCGCCTCGGGATCGGCGAAGAGATCCTGGAGATAACACACGTCCTCGATCCGCCAGTTATGCGGATGATAGATATAGTGGACGAGCCCCACCGCCTTGCCGTCGAGAAGTGCCATAAGCGCGTTCTGGCGCGGATGATCCTCCGACAGGAGACGCGCGAAGGTCGTCTCGTAGATCTCGTCGCTCACGGTCGTGCCGTAGAACGCGAGATAGGCTTTCCAGAGGCGCCTCCACTCCGCCTCGTCCTCGGGCGCAAGCGGGCGTATCGTGATCGTGTCGGTCATCGCGGCGGTCCTTCGTCACAAGCGTGTCCCCGAACCATAGCCGCCCGTCCGTCCTGCCGCCAGAGGCGCGGTTCCGGCATCTTCCCGCCGACCCGTTTGCGTCACCGTCCCCGGCGCATCATGTCAGGGCGACCAGACGGGCCCGCAGCCCCCATCCGACACATGATCCCTCCCGGAAGGAGACCGAAATGATATCACGCACACCCCTCGCCGCGGCGCTTGCCGCCGCATTTCTGGCGCTTGGCGCCCCGCTTGCCGCGCAGACGGCCGACGCGCCCGTCGTCCCCGAGCAGATCGAGGCCGCCGACGTGACCGAGACGCAGGTCTCGGCCTTCGTCGATGCGGTCATGGCGGTCGAGAAGGTGCGCCTCGATTACGGACCGCGCATCCAGGCCGAAGAAGATGCCGACAAGCGCAAGGCGCTGGCCGAGGAAGCCACGCTCGCCGCGCAGGACGCCATCGAGAACACCGAAGGCATGACCACGGCCGAATATCTCGGGATCGGCCAGGCGGCGAGCGGCGACCGCGCCCTCAACGAGCGCATCATCGCCGAACTTCAGGAACGCCAGGGCGATGCAGAGGCGGCGCAGGACGAGGCCGAACCCGACTCCGAAGCCGAACCGCAGGCCGAGACGGACGAGGACGAAGGCAACACCCAGTCCGAGTGAGTCCCGCCCCCACGACATGCGCGCGCCACTCCGTCACCGGGTGGCGCGCGTCGCGCTATTCGGCCGCGACCGGCTTCGGATCGGCCAGGGTGACGACATCGGCCATGATCGTGTTGAGCTCGAAATCCTTGGGCGTATAGACCCGCGCCACGCCCATCTCGCGCAGGCGCCGCGCGTCCTCCTCGGGGATGATGCCGCCCACCACGACCGGCACATCGCCGAGCCCCGCGTCGCGCATCCGCGCCATCAGGTCCTCGACCAGCGGGATGTGCGACCCCGAGAGGATCGACAGGCCGACGACATGGCTCTGCTCCTCCTGCGCCGCCGCCACGATCTCTTCGGGCGTGAGGCGGATACCCTCGTAGCGGATATCCATCCCGCAATCGCGGGCGCGCACGGCGATCTGCTCGGCGCCGTTGGAATGCCCGTCGAGGCCCGGCTTGCCGATGAGAAAATTCAGCCGGCGGCCCAGGCGGTCGCTCACCGCGTCGACCATGTCGCGCAGGTCCTCGAGCCCCTTGGTCATGTTCGAGCGGTTGGCCGAGACGCCGGTCGGCCCGCGATACTCTCCGTGAACCACGCGCATCTCGGCGGCCCATTCACCCGTCGTGACTCCGGCCTTCGCGGCCTCGATCGACGCGGGCATGATGTTCCGCCCCTCTTGCGCGGCCTTGCGCAACCCCGCCAGCGCCGCCTCGACGGCGCCCGCGTCACGCGCCGCGCGCCATTCCTCCAGCCGTCCGATCTGCTCGGCCTCCACAGCCGGGTCGACCACCATGATGCCGCCATCGCCGGTCATGAGCGGGCTCGGCTCCCCCTGCTGGTAGCGGTTGACGCCCACCACCACGGTCTCGCCCGCCTCGATCCGGCTCAGCCGCGCGGCGTTCGATTCCACCAGGCGCGATTTCATGTAGTCGATGGCCCCGATGGCCCCGCCCATGCCGTCGAGCACCTCCAGCTCGTGCCGCGCGCCCTCTTTCAGCGCCTCGACCTTCGCGTCCACCGCCGGGTTGCCGTCAAAGAGATCGTCGAATTCCAGCAGATCGGTCTCGTAGGCCAGGATCTGCTGCATCCGCATCGACCATTGCTGATCCCACGGGCGCGGCAGGCCCAGCGCCTCGTTCCACGCCGGAAGCTGCACCGCCCGCGCCCGCGCCTTCTTGCTGAGCGTCACCGCCAGCATCTCGATCAGAATGCGATAGACGTTGTTCTCGGGCTGCTGCTCGGTCAGGCCGAGGCTGTTGACCTGCACGCCATAGCGGAAGCGTCGGAACTTGGCGTCCTCCACGCCGTAACGGTCGCGCAGGATCTCGTCCCACAGGTCCACGAAAGCGCGCATCTTGCAGATCTCGGTGACAAAGCGGATGCCGGCGTTGACGAAGAAACTGATGCGCCCCGCCATGGCCGGAAAATCCTCTTCCGCCACGCGCGGCTTCAACTCGTCCAGCACCGCCACCGCCGTGGCGAGCGCGAAGGCAAGCTCCTGCTCGGGCGTCGCCCCGGCCTCCTGCAAATGGTAGGAACACACGTTCATCGGGTTCCATTTCGGCACGTTGTGCAGACAGTATTCCGCCACGTCCCCGATCATCCCGAGCGACGGTTTCGGCGGACAGATATAGGTGCCGCGGCTGAGATATTCCTTGATGAGGTCGTTCTGCACCGTGCCCTGAAGCTTCGAGACATCCGCGCCCTGCTCTTCGGCCACCGCGATATAGAGCGCAAGAAGCCAGGGCGCCGTCGCGTTGATCGTCATCGAGGTGTTCATCTGCTCGAGCGGGATCTGGTCGAACAGCGCGCGCATGTCGCCCAGGTGGCTCACAGGAACGCCCACCTTGCCCACTTCGCCCCGCGCGAGGATATGGTCGCTGTCATAGCCCGTCTGCGTGGGAAGGTCGAAGGCCACGGAAAGGCCCGTCTGCCCCTTGGCGAGGTTCGCACGATAGAGCGCGTTCGACGCCGCGGCGGTGGAATGACCGGCATAGGTGCGGATGAGCCACGGCCGATCGGCTTGGCGATCGGCATTGCCGGAATCGCGATCGGCTTGGCGATCGGCATTGCCGGAATCGCGATCGGCTTGGCGATCGGCCCTGCCGGATTCGCGATCCGCCTTCCCGGCCTCCGGTCCCGTCCTTTCCGCCGCCCGGTCCGTCACGCGGTCGGACGCCTCTGCACCGGGCGTGGAAACGCGCTCTTTCTGCACTTGCGACATCGGCTCGGCTCCTGATCATGGCGAAACATTCTTTCGTATCGCGATTGATACGTGGAAGATTGTGGCATTGTCAATTCGCTGCGTCGCAGCAACCCCGCACCCCCCGCCGCGATTGACCGCCGCCCGCTCCCGGCGTATCCATCGCCGCCGGACCTTCCGGCCCCCTGGCCGATTCGACGAAAGGTCGCCCCCGGTGATCGGACAGCGCGAACTCATGTACGACATTCCCACGATCTACCTCGCCGCGGGGCTCATGCTTGGCATGCTCGCCGCGATGGTCGGCGGCTACCTGATCGGCAAGCGCCGGATGCGCTTCGTGAACGACGAATTCCGCACCCAGACAACCGCCGTCCAGGGCTCGCTTCTCGGTCTGCTCGCGCTGCTCATCGGTTTCACCTTCTCGCTCGCGCTGTCGCGCCACGATGCCCGCTCGGCGGCCGTGGTGGAGGAGGCGAACGCCATCGGCACCGCGTGGTTGCGCATCGACTTCCTGCCGCCCGACATGCAGGAGGACGCGCGAACCGACCTGCGCCGCTACCTGCGCCTGCGCGTCGAGGCGAGCGAGATCACCGCCGATCAGCATCAGCGCCGCAAGCGCCTGGTCGCGAATGCCGAGGCCGCCTTCGCCGAACTCTGGGAGACGGCGGGCGACGCCGCTCAGGCCCGGCCCGGACCGGGGGCCGTCAGCTTCGGCACGGCGCTCAACGACATGGTGGATTCGCTGGCCAGCCGCAGCGCTACGATCGACCGGCACGTGCCGGAGGTGGTGCTGATGCTGATGTATCTCACCTTCATCCTCTCCGGCGCGATGCTGGGCTATTCCTCGGCCATCGCGGGGGCGCGGCCGGCCACGCCTGTGTACCTGATGATGATGCTCATCGTGCTGATGGTGTTCCTGATCGTCGATCTCGACCGCCCCCGCCGGGGCCTGATCGAGGTCGACCAGTCCCCGCTGCGCGTGCTCTATGACACGATCAAGGCCGAGAGGACGGGCTAGGGTGCGCCTTCCCCGACGTCCCGCAGCATCGCCGTCGCGCTCGTGAACCCGAAGACATGCCGCAGCAGCCCGAGCCGGTTCTCATGCGTGGCCCGGAATCCCTTCCGCTCGTAGAGGGCGCGGGCGCGGGGGTTGTCGTCGATCACGTCGAGCCGCACCGCCGGAAGCCCCCGCGCCGCCGCCTCCGCGATCACCGCGTCGAGAAGCGCCGACCCCACCCCCTGCCCCCGTGCCGCGGGCGCGACACAGATGCCGTCCATCAGCAGCACGTCGCGCAGCACCTCGCGCTCCAGCAGCGACAGGCAGGCGGCGCGCC
Source organism: Roseovarius sp. SCSIO 43702 (assembly GCF_019599045.1). NCBI lineage: Bacteria > Pseudomonadati > Pseudomonadota > Alphaproteobacteria > Rhodobacterales > Roseobacteraceae > Roseovarius > Roseovarius sp. SCSIO 43702. Next base: position 922,564 of record NZ_CP080623.1, on the reverse strand, counting down.
ATCCCGCGCCGAACGCGCCATAGATCGCGGCCATCTCCGCAAAGCTGCCGCCGGTCATGCTGCCCTCATGCGTCTTGAATCCCGCGATCCCCAGGAGCGTCCCGTCAGGAGCCAGCGCCGAGAGGGCGAAACGCGCGTCGAAGGTCATCGCGAAGAAGCGGCGGGCGCGCTTGTCCGGCCCCATCACGCGACCTAGCTTGCCGCCGAACGCCTCCCAGTAGAGCCACGCTGCGGCGATGCGCGCGTCACGGGGGATGCCGGGCTCGATGGTGAAGGCGATCATGGGCCTTCGATATTTACCCTTCCGCCCGATGATGCAAGGGTGCGGCCATGACGCGCCCCGTGGAAATGCCGCTTTGGCTCCTGCTTTTGCTCCTTGCCTTCGCGGCGGTGACATTCGCGTCGCATTTCCTCTTTCCCTCCGTCCGCTGGTTCTTTCGCCGGCGTCTCGAACGCGCGGTCGACCGGCTCAACGAACGCCTCACGCGGCCCATCGAACCCTTCAAGCTCGCCCGCCGCCATGACATGATCCAGCGCCTCGTCTATGACCCGCAGGTGACGGAGGCGGTGGTGGGCTATGCCGAGCGGCGTGGCGTGCGCGAGGACGTGGCCTTCGAGAAGGCCCGCCGCTACGCGCGCGAGATCGTCCCCTCCTTCAGCGCCTTCACGTATTTCAGCTTCGGCACCCGCGCCGCCGACTGGCTCGGACGGATGCTCTACGACGTGCGCACCGGCCCCGACAACGAGGCGGTACTGGCCGGGATCGACAAGGACGCGACCGTCATCTTCATCATGAACCACCGCTCGAACATGGATTACGTGCTGGTTACGACGCTTGCCGCCAAGGCGTCGGCGCTCAGCTATGCCGTGGGCGAATGGGCGCGGGTCTGGCCGCTCTCGCGGCTCATCAAGTCGATGGGCGCCTATTTCATCCGGCGGCGGTCGCGCGGGGAACTCTATCGCGCGGTGCTGGCGCGCTATGTCCAGATGGCCACGACGAACGGCGTGACGCAGGCGATCTTCCCCGAGGGCGGGCTCAGCCTCGATGGCCGGCTGCGCCCGCCGAAGCTGGGGCTTTTGTCCTACGTGGTCGACGGCCACGATCCGGCGGGGCGCGACGTGGTTTTCGTCCCGGTCGCGATCAACTACGACCGCGTGCTCGAGGACCGGGTGCTGGTCGCCGCCGCCGCGCGGGGCGACCGGCGTTTCGGTGCGCGCATGACGGTGATCCTGCGCTTCATCCTGTCGATGCTCTGGCGACGAATGCGCGGCAAGTTCCGCCGCTTCGGTGTGGCCGAGGTGATCTTCGGCGCGCCTGTGAGCCTCAAGGAATTCGGCACACCCACCGATCTCGACGCGCTGGCGCACGACCTCATGCACCGCATCGAGGACGAGATGCCGCTGCTCTTCGTGCCGCTGACGGCGCGCGTGCTGCTTGGCGCCGAGACACCGCTCGACGAAGCCACGCTCAAGGCGCGGGTCGAGGCCGAGATCGCCGCCGCCGACGCGCCACCCCCGCCGGAGCCGAAGGACGGGCTCGATGCCGCGCTGGCCGAGGCACGCCGGATCCTGGCCGAGCGCGACCTGATCCGCGAAACACCCGGGGGCTGGACAGCCGCCGCCGGGGCCGGGCCCCTCCTGACCTTCTATGCCAACTCCATTGCGCATTTCTTCGAAGATCGTGACGCTGCGTCTGCAAAGTAATTTCTGCAACTGCTGGGTCATAAAATTACAAAATCTCCGCACGAGGCATTGCAATGTTTCGCGCTCGATCATATCACTTGGGCAGACGCGGCGATTCTGCATTGCGGCGAAACGCAACATCGAAGGAGGGTCTCATGGCCTTGGACACCGAAACCGGCATCGCGCCTTACGACGCACCCGAAAAGGATCTCTACGAGATCGGAGAGCTTCCGCCGCTGGGCTACGTGCCCAAACAGATGTATGCGTGGGCCATCCGCCGCGAGCGCCAGGGCGAACCCGACCAGGCCATGCAGCTCGAGGTCGTGGACGTGCCCAAGCTCGACAGCCACGAAGTGCTCGTGCTCGTCATGGCGGCCGGCGTGAACTACAACGGCATCTGGGCCGGTCTCGGCATCCCGATCAGCATGTTCGACGTGCACAAGGCCGACTATCACATCGCGGGGTCGGACGCGTCGGGCGTGGTCTGGGCCGTGGGCGACAAGGTCACGCGCTGGAAGGTGGGCGACGAGGTCGTGATCCATTGCAACCAGGACGATGGCGAGGACGAGGAATGCAATGGCGGCGACCCGATGTTCTCGCCGTCGCAGCGGATCTGGGGCTACGAGACCCCGAACGGCTCCTTCGCGCAGTTCACCAACGTCCAGGCGCAGCAGCTCATGCCGCGGCCCAAGCACCTCACCTGGGAGGAGAGCGCGTGCTACACCCTCACCCTCGCCACGGCCTACCGGATGATCTTCGGCCACCGGCCTCACACCCTGAAGCCGGGTCAGAACGTGCTGGTCTGGGGCGCCTCGGGCGGCCTCGGCTCCTACGCGATCCAGCTCATCAACACGGCGGGCGGCAACGCCATCGGCGTCATCTCGGACGAGGACAAGCGCGATTTCGTCATGGGTCTCGGCGCCAAGGGCGTGCTGAACCGCAATGACTTCAACTGCTGGGGCCAGCTTCCCAAGGTCAACTCGCCCGAATACGCCGAATGGTTCAAGGAAGTGCGCAAGTTCGGCAAGGCGATCTGGGACATCACCGGCAAGGGCGAAAACGTGGACATGGTCTTCGAACACCCCGGCGAGGCCACGTTCCCCGTCTCGACCTTCGTCTGCAAGAAAGGTGGCATGGTGGTGATCTGCGCGGGCACGACGGGCTACAACCTGACGATGGATGCCCGTTACGTCTGGATGCACCAGAAGCGCATCCAGGGCAGCCATTTCGCCCATCTCAAGCAGGCGAGCTCGGCCAACAAGCTGATGATCGACGGACGGCTCGATCCCTGCATGTCCGAATGCTTCGGCTGGGACGAGATCCCGGCAGCCCATGTGAAGATGCGCAAGAACCAGCACAAGCCGGGCAACATGGCCGTGCTGGTGCAGGCGCCGCGCCAGGGCCTCAAGACCGTCAAGGAGGTGTTGCAGGCCAAGAGATAAACCGTTCACGGTTTCGAAACAAAGCCCCGCAAGCCCCGCGATTGGTTTGCGGGGCTTTTTCGCGGTTTGGCACGCTGATCCTTTTATTTCAGGCGCTTGTCAGTGATCGCCCCACCATTTTAGGGGAGTTGAATTCCGCGAATAGGGGCGCGCGCAAAACGCATGGTAGGGTTGCAAAGTTCATTCCAATACTACCCAAGCGGAGATCGGTCATGCATAATGAGTGGATACTTGACGTGTTGGCCGACCTGCGCAGCTTCGCGGGTCAGAACGGCCTGAGCGCGCTTGCCGAACAGCTGGAGGATACCCGGCTCGTCGCGGCGAACGAGCTTGCGTCGCTGGCTAAGGGGCCCAATGCGCATGACCGCACCGTCGCAGGCGGAACTGAATTCGATCCTCTCGCGGCTGGACGCGGCGTCCGACGCCTCCGTCTTGCAGGCGATCATTGAGGATTTGCGCGACCTCTTCGGGGTCGATCACATGGTCTATCACTGGGTCAGCGCGGGGGGCGACCAATACGGCTGCGGAACCTATTCCCGCGCCTGGGTCGAACGGTATATCGAGCGGGAATACCTGCGCGTCGACCCGGTCATCATCGGCTGCTACCAGCGCTTCCACCCGGTCGATTGGAAGCGGCTCGACTGGTCGGGCAAGGCGGCGCGGGCCTTCCGGGCCGAGGCGATCGACTACGGGATCGGCAACCAGGGCTACTCGGTCCCGGTTCGCGGCCCCGGCGGGCAATTCGCGCTCTTCACCGTCAGCAGCAACGCCACCGATGAGGCCTGGGCCGCCTTCACCGAGGAAAACCGCCGGCACCTGATCCTGATCGCGCATGCCTTCAACGAGAAGGCGCTCGATCTCGAGCCCGATCGCGGCCCCGCCCCGGCCTCGGCGCTCAGCCCGCGCGAGGTCGATGCGATCACGCTTCTCGCGATGGGATACAACCGCGCTCAGGTGGCCGATACGCTCTCGATCTCGGAAAACACGCTGCGCACCTATATCGAAAGCGCGCGGCACAAGCTCGGAGCCAGCAACACGATCCACGCCGTCGCCCGCGCGCTCAGCCAGGGCCTGATCGTCCTCGCCTGACGCGCCGCGACGTCTTCCGGTTTTGGGGGGATGATCCGCGCGGCCCGGATCCGCCGGGGCTCAGCCCAGCCGATCCTTGATCTTCGCGCCGACTGCGCCGAAATCCATCTGTCCGGCATGGCGCGCCTTGAGCGCGCCCATGATCTTGCCCATGTCGCGGATCGAGCTCGCGCCGGTCTCCTCGATGGCACTCTCGATCGCGGCCTCGACCTCCTCGTCGTTCAGTTGCCGGGGCAGGAACTCGGAGATGACCGCGATCTCCTCGCGCTCGCGCTCGGCCAGGTCGAGCCGCCCGCCTTCCTCGTAGGCGCGCACGCTTTCCTGCCGCTGCTTGGTCATCTTCGCGAGGATCGCGAGGATCTCGGCATCGCTCACCCCGTCCTGGCTGTCGGCGCTGCGCGCCGCGATGTCCTGGTCCTTGATCGCCGCGTTGATGAGGCGCAGCGTCGCAAGGCGTGATCCCGCCTTGTCCTTCATCGCCTGTTTCAAGGCGGCATTGATCCGGTCGCGCAAACTCATGAGCCCTCAAGCCTCGCTTCTCGTTCCAAGACGGCACCCCTACCCAAAACCGCGCGGGGTGGCAACCGTTCCGCTGCGTCCCGCGCGGGCAGGCGCGTCCGCGCCCATTCGCGCTTGACCCGACAGGGCGGCGGGCCTACACCACGTCCGATTTGCCCGCCCCATGCCCACAAGGAGAACGCGCCATGGCCTCCTCGACCCCGCCCCGCCCGACGGCCTGCCTCGCCCTCGCCGACGGCTCGCTGTTCTACGGGCGCGGCTTCGGCGCCACGGGCGTGACCACGGCCGAGCTTTGCTTCAACACCGCGATGACCGGCTACCAGGAGATCATGACCGACCCGTCCTATGCCGGGCAGGTCGTCACCTTCACCTTCCCCCATATCGGCAATACCGGCGTCAACCCCGAGGATGACGAGACCGCCGATCCCGTCGCCGCCGGCATGGTCGTCAAGTGGGACCCGACCGAGCCGTCGAACTGGCGCGCGACCGACCGGCTGACCGACTGGCTGGCCCGGCGTGGACGCATCGCCATCGGCGGAGTGGATACCCGCCGCCTCACCCGCGCGATCCGCCAGCAGGGCGCCCCGCACGTGGCGCTGGCCCATGACCCCGAGGGAAACTTCGACACCGCGGCGCTCGTCGAGCAGGCACGCGCGTTCAAGGGGCTCGAGGGCGTCGATCTCGCCCGCGAAGTGACCTGCGCGCAATCCTACCGCTGGGACGAGATGCGCTGGGCCTGGCCCGAGGGCTACACCCGGCAGACCGACCCGAAGCACCGCGTGGTCGCGATCGACTACGGCGCGAAACGCAACATCCTGCGCTGCCTCGCCTCGGCTGGCTGCGACGTGACCGTCCTCCCGGCCAGCGCCACGGCCGAGGACGTGCTGGCCCACGATCCCGACGGCATATTCCTCTCGAACGGTCCCGGTGACCCGGCCGCGACCGGCGCCTACGCGGTGCCCGCGATCAAGGGGCTCCTCGACTCGGGCAAGCCGATCTTCGGCATCTGCCTCGGCCACCAGATGCTCGCCCTCGCGCTCGGGGCCAGGACCATCAAGATGAACCACGGCCACCACGGCGCCAACCACCCGGTGAAGGATCACGAGACCGGCAAGGTCGAGATCACCTCGATGAACCACGGTTTCGCGGTCGACAGCCAGACCTTGCCCGAGGGCGTGACGGAAACCCATGTCTCGCTCTTCGACGGCTCGAATTGCGGGATCCGCGTGGCCGACAGGCCGGTCTTCTCGGTTCAGCATCACCCGGAGGCAAGCCCCGGACCGCAGGACAGCTTCTACCTTTTCGAACGCTTCGCGGCGTCGATGGCGGGCCGAGGATAGGTTAACCCTTCGTTAAGGGTCTGTTTACGCTCCATTAACCAGTTTGAAAGATATTGCTTCTCGGGACAGTGAACGAGGAGCGACACATGGGCATCTCGGAGCTGCGCCAACTCGGCGCGCATCACCTTGAGGCCGCGGATGCCCTGGACGAGAAGGGGCGCGAGCTCGTGCAGGCCGGCACGATCTCGCGCGGGGACGCGGCGCTCGCGCAGATGGTGGCCCGCCATTGCGACGCATCGCTCGACCGCATCCTCTTCACCGAAGGCATCGCCGCAGAGCGCGAGATACTCGCCGCCCGCGCGAAGCTTCATGGGAACAGGGTGCTCGGGCGGGCCGAGCTTGCCGCGCTCGCCACCCCGGCGCCGCCCGGCACCGATCCTCGCCAACTGCTGAAATGGCGCGCGGCCCCGCTGGTCACGCGCCACGGAAACCGGCGCCTTGCCCTTTCCGATCCTGCCCGCGCGCGCGACCTGCGCGATCAACTGCCCGCCTCCTTGCGCGACCTGCCGCATGTCCTCGCGCCCGATCACGCCATCCAGGACGCGGTGGCAAACGCGAACCGGGATGTTCTGACCGATCTCGCGCAGGCCCGTGTCGATGCCTCCGAAAGCTGCCGCACATGGTCCGCGACGCCGCACCGGCGCCTTGCGCTCACGCTGTGCGCGCTGACGGTCTGCCTCGTGCTCACGGCTCTCTACCCGGCGGCGGTGTTCTCGGTCTTCGTCGGCTGGGCGGCGCTCACGCTCGTCGTCGCCGCCTGCTTCAAGACCGCGGCCTTCGCCGCGCGCATGACGGTGGGCAACCCCGTCGACCACGCCCCGATCGCTTCGGGACCGGAGAAGCTGCCCAAGGTCTCCGTCCTCGTACCCCTCTACCGCGAGACCGAGATCGCGCACGCGCTCATCACCCGCCTGTCGCGGCTCACCTATCCCAAATGCCTGCTCGACGTGGTGCTGGTACTCGAGGAGGAGGACACGCTCACGCAAAAGACGCTGGCCGAGATCGACCTGCCCGCCTGGATGCGCGCCGTCATCGTCCCCGATGGCCACCCCCGCACCAAGCCCCGCGCGATGAATTACGCGCTCGACTTCTGCGAAGGCGACATCATCGGCATCTTCGACGCCGAGGACGCCCCCGACCCCGACCAGATCACCATGGTCGCCCGCCGGTTCCAGGCGGCTCCACCCGACGTGGCCTGCCTCCAGGGGATCCTCGACTACTACAATCCCAGGCAGAACTGGCTCGCGCGGTCCTTCACCATCGAATACGCGACGTGGTTCCGCCTCATCCTGCCCGGCCTGGCAAAGCTCGGGCTGGCCATTCCCCTGGGCGGCACCACGCTGTTCTTCCGCCGCGACGCGCTCGAAGAACTGGGCGGCTGGGACGCGCATAACGTGACCGAGGATGCCGATCTGGGCTTCCGCCTGGCACGGCACGGCTACCGGACCGAGATCATCGGCACCGTGACCGGCGAGGAGGCGAATTGCCGGCTCTGGCCCTGGGTCAAGCAGCGCTCGCGCTGGCTCAAGGGCTACATGACCACCTATCTCGTCCACATGCGCAGCCCCCGCCTGCTGCGCCGGCAACTCGGGGCGTGGCGCTTCTGGGGCTTCCAGGCGCATTTCGTGACGACCGTATCGCAGGTGTTGCTGGCGCCTTTCCTCTGGTCTTTCTGGCTCGTCCTCCTGGGCCTGCCGCATCCGCTCGATCCCGTCCTCTCGCGCGAGGTGCTGATGGCGGTGGGCAAGCTCTTCCTCGCGGTCGAGATGATCAACATCGCGATCCACGCGGTCGCCGTCTCGGGGCGCTTCCATCGCCACCTTCTGCCCTGGGTGCCGCTCATGCATTTCTACGCCCCGCTCGGCACGATCGCCGCCTACAAGGCGCTCTACGAGATGATCTTCGCACCCTTCTTCTGGGACAAGACGACCCATGGCCTGTCGCTCAAGTCAACGGGCACGGATGCGGACGCCACCGCGTCAAAGGGTGCTGTCGATCTCGCCCGAATCCAGCTTGAGGCGCGTCACAAACGCTTTTGAGATATGCGCGCGCAAAGCGTCGCTCGCGGCTGCGGCATCTCGCGCCTCGATCCCGCTCACGATCTCGTCATGCTCGGCGATCGCCACCTCCGGCCGTCCCACCGCCGCGAGGGACGTGGTCGCCATGAGCGCCATCGACCGATGCACGAGGTCGAGCTGCTGCACGAGAAACCGGTTATGCGAGGACAGGTGGATCTGCTTGTGAAACCGCCGGTTCGCCCGCGCCATCGCGGCCGGGTCGCGGATCAGCTTGCGATCCTCCTCGACCATGTCGCGCAGCACGCGCACCTCCTCGTCGCTGGCGTGCCGCGCGGCAAGGCTCGCGGCCAGCCCCTCGAGCTCGGCGCGCACCACGTAGAGCTCGGCCATCTGATTGTGATCTAGAGACGCCACGATCAGGCTTCGCCCGTCCCGCGTCAGGAGCGACTGGGTCTCGAGCCGTTGCAGCGCCTCGCGGATGGGCGTGCGCGACACGCCCAGCTTCTCGGCGAGATCGCTCTCGACCAGGCGGTCGCCCGGCCGGTAGACCCCCATGTCGATCGCCTCGAGGATGAGCGTGTAGGCGTCTTTCTGCACTGGCTTCATCGGCGCGCGGCTCCTTCCGGTGGGGATCGCGCGATCCTAAGCGCGCGGGCGCCCGTTGTTCAAGCCGCAAGGCACGCGCGCCCTTTCCCGAACCCCGCGGACGGGCTACACCATCCCCATGCCACGCCAGCAGTTCAGCCACGTCACCGCCTGGGTCTTCGACCTCGACAACACGCTCTATTGCCCCTCGATCCGCCTCTTCGACCAGATCGAGCGCCGCATGACGCAGTTCGTGATGGACTCGCTGCGTCTCTCCCATGCCGAGGCCGACGCCCTGCGCGTGGCCTACTGGCGCGAACACGGCACCACGCTCGCCGGGCTCATGGCCGAACACGCGCTTGACCCCGGCCCGTTCCTCGAGGCGGTCCACGACATCAACTTCGGCGCGCTCGCGCCCGACGCCACCCTGCGCGACCGTATCGCGCGCCTTCCGGGCCGCCGCATCGTCTATACCAACGGCACCGCCCCCTATGCCGAGCGGGTCATCGACGCGCGCGGGCTCTCGGGGCTGTTCGACGCGGTTTACGGGGTCGAGCACGCGGGGTTCGCCCCGAAACCCCGGCGCGAGGCGTTCGAGCGGGTTTTCACCGCGGACGGGCTCGATGCGCGCCGCGCCGCCATGTTCGAGGACGAGGCGCGCAACCTGCTGATCCCGCACGAGATGGGCCTGCGCACCGTCCACGTCGCCGCCGCCGCCGATCCGGCGCCGCATATCCACCATCACACCGACGACCTCAGTGGCTTTCTCGCGCGCCTGCTGTGACGATCCGCGCCTTGGCGCAGGCGGCGCGCAGGGCTACATGACCCCCCATGAGAAGGAGCCGCACATGACCCCCGAAACCTGTGACATCCTCATCTCCGGCGGCGGCGTCGCGGGCCTTACGGCGGCGGCGGTCTTCGGTACCGCCGGGTTCCGGGTGATCTGTGTCGATCCCGCGCCACCCGTCACCGAGCGTGACAGCGAGGGCGCGGACCTGCGCAGCACCGCCTTCCTGCAACCGGCGCGCGACCTGCTCGACCGGGCCGGACTCTGGGACCGCCTCGCGCCCCATGCCCAGCCGCTTCAGACCATGCGCATCGTCGACGCGGGAGGCGAGAAGCCCGAGCCGCGCGTCATCCGCGATTTCGAGGCCTCCGAGCTCTCGGACCTGCCCTTCGGATGGAACCTGCCCAACTGGCTCCTCCGGCGCGAGATGCAGGCCCATCTTCGCACGCTCGACCGGGTCGATTTCCGCCCCGGAACCGGCACCACCACGCTTTTCACCCGCGAGGGCGAGGCCCGCGTCGGGCTTACGTCGGGCGGCCGCGTCACCGCCCGGCTGGTGATCGCCGCCGATGGCCGGGCCTCGCCCATGCGCGAAGCCGCTTCCATCGGCGTGCGGACCACGCGTTACGGGCAGAAGGCGCTGGCCTTCGCCGTGACCCATCCGCTGCCCCATGGCGACGTCTCGACCGAGATACACCGCTCGGGCGGCCCCTTCACCCTCGTCCCCCTGCCGGATCACGAGGGGATGCCCTCCTCGGCGGTGGTCTGGATGGAGGACGGCCCCGAGGCCGAGCGCCTCGCGGCGCTCGACACAGCCGCCTTCGAGGCCGAGATGAGCATCCGGTCCTGCCACCTGCTCGGGCCGCTCAAGCTCGCCTCGCGTCGCACGGTCTGGCCGATCATCAGCCAGGTGGCCGACCGCCTTTCCGGGGAACGTCTCGCGCTCGTGGCCGAGGCGGCGCATGTGGTTCCGCCAATCGGCGCACAGGGGCTCAACATGTCGCTGAAGGATCTCGCCTGCCTGCGCGACCTCGCGCTGAAGTCACCCGCGACACTCGGCGACCGCGCCATGCTCGACGCCTACCACGCCGCGCGTCACCCCGACATCCGCGCCCGCGTGACAGGCATCGACATCCTCAACCGCGCCTCGCAGCTCCACGCGCAACCGCTGCGCGACGCGCGGGCCAAGGCGCTCGACGCGCTCTATGCGATGGCGCCGGTGCGCCGGATGCTCATGCAGATGGGGCTCGGGATGCGCGCCTGAACCGACCCCTCACCCGATCGGCCCCGCCCGCCGTTCCTCGCTCAGAAGGACGTTGGCCTCCACGTCGCCGACCCCCGGAAGCGCCATGATCCGCCGCCGCAGCACCCGCTCGAAATCGGCGATGTCGCGGGCCACGACCCGCAGCCGGTAGTCATAGAGCCCGAGGATATGCTCGACCGTCTGCACCTCCGGGATGGCCGTGACCGCGCGCTCGAAATCCTCCACGCTCACCCGTCCCTTCGTGGCGAGCTTCACGCCGAGGAAGAAGGTCACACCGAAGCCCAGCCGCTCGGCGTCGAGATCGAGCCGCCGCCCCGCGATCACACCCGCCTCCTCCAGCCGCCGGATCCGCCGCCACACCGCCGGTTGCGAGAGGCCCAGCCGGCGGCCAAGCGCGCTCGCGCTCTGCGTGGCATCCTCCACCAGCGCGCGCAGGATGCGGCGGTCCATCGTGTCAAGCTCGATCACAGCGGCAGCACCTCCTCGGACTTGATCCGCGCCACGTGCATCAGCGCCTCGAGATCGTCCATGTGCGGCAGCGGCAGGATCGCGTTGCGATAGATCTCCTGGTAATGCGCCATGTCCCGCGCGATGACCGACAGGCGCAGGTCCACACGGCCCAGGAAGGTCTGTATCTCCACCACCTCCGGCACCTGCCGCGCCGCGGCCACGAACGCGTCGAAGGCGTGCGGCACGCTCTTGTCGAGGCTCACCCGCAGCGACACCTCGACCTCGTAGCCCAACGCGCGCCAGTCGATGACCGCCCGCACCGCCCGGATCAGCCCCGCGGCCCGCATCCGCTCGAGCCTGCGCGCGCAGGTCGCCGGCGTGACACCCGCGCGCGCGGCCAGGTCCGACAGCCCGAGCTCGGGCGCGTGCTGATAGTGCCGCAGGATTCGGCGATCCGTATCGTCGAGCATGATTTTTTCGCCTTTTCTCATTTCTGATTATAAATACCCGAAAATTCGGCACTAGCCACGCAAAACGACCGCCCCTATCCGCGCGAACCCGGTAGATTGCGCCCAAACACAAGCAAGAGGACCGAACCATGCGCGTTTATTACGACCGCGATTGCGACATCAACCTGATCAAGGACATGAAGGTGGCCATCCTGGGCTACGGCTCGCAGGGCCATGCCCATGCGCTCAACCTCCGCGATTCCGGCGCCAAGAACGTCGTCGTCGCGCTGCGCGAAGGCTCGCCCAGTGCCAAGAAGGCCGAGGGCGAGGGCCTAAAGGTCATGGGCATCGCCGAGGCCGCCAAGTGGTGCGATCTCATCATGTTCACCATGCCTGACGAACTTCAGGGCGAGACCTACCGCAAATACGTCCACGACAACCTCAAGGATGGCGCCGCCATCGCCTTTGCCCATGGTCTCAACGTGCATTTCGGCCTGATCGAGCCGAAGCCCGGCGTCGATGTCATCATGATGGCGCCGAAAGGCCCCGGCCACACGGTGCGCGGCGAATACCAGAAGGGCGGCGGCGTGCCCTGCCTCGTGGCCGTCCACCAGGACGCGAGCGGCAAGGCTCTCGAGATCGGGCTGTCCTACTGCTCGGCCATCGGCGGCGGCCGTTCGGGCATCATCGAGACGAATTTCCGCGAGGAATGCGAAACCGACCTCTTCGGCGAACAGGCGGTGCTCTGCGGCGGCCTGGTCGAGCTCATCCGCTGCGGCTTCGAGACGCTGGTCGAGGCGGGCTACGCGCCCGAGATGGCCTATTTCGAATGCCTCCACGAGGTGAAGCTCATCGTCGACCTGATCTACGAGGGTGGCATCGCCAACATGAACTACTCGATCTCGAACACGGCCGAATACGGCGAGTATGTCTCGGGTCCGCGCGTCCTGCCCTACGAGCAGACCAAGAAGGAGATGAAGGCCATCCTGCGCGACATCCAGACCGGCAAGTTCGTGCGCGACTTCATGCTCGAGAACGCCGTGGGCCAGCCCTCCTTCAAGGCCACGCGCCGGCTCAACGACGAGCACCAGATCGAGGAGACGGGGAAGAAGCTCCGCGACATGATGCCCTGGATCTCGGCGGGCAAGATGGTCGACCGCGAAAAGAACTGATCCCCCTCACCTCGTGACGGATCAGGAAGGGGGCGTTTGCGACAGGCGCCCCCTTGCCCGTTTGGCCTCCAGGAACGCGCGCCCCATGCCCATCCGCCCGATCAACTGGCTCAAGCTCGCCTTTCTCGGCATCGTCTGGGGGGCCAGCTTCATGGCGATCGAACTGGCGCTCAAAGGCGCGGGACCGCTTTTCGTCGCCGCCACGCGGGTCACGCTGGGGGCGATTTTCCTTTTCATCCTCACCCACGCACGCGGCGTGGGCCTGCCGCCCGTGACCACAGCCGGGGCGGGGCGCATCTGGCTCGCCGCGCTGGTCATGGGGCTTTTCTCCAACGCGATCCCTTTCGCCTTGCTGGCCTGGGGGCAGCAATCGGTCGCCTCGGGCTTTGCCGGGGTCTGCATGTCGCTCGGGCCGCTTTTCATCCTGCCGCTGGCCCATATCTTCATCCGCGGCGAGGTGATGACCCTGCGCCGCACGCTGGGCTTCCTCATCGGCACGATGGGCGTGGCGATCCTGATCGGGCCCGCGGCGCTTTCCTCCACCGGCAGTTCGCTCGAGACCTGGGCGCGGCTTGCCTGCCTCGCGGTGCCGCTGTGCTATTCCATCGGCACCATCGCCACCCGGCTCTGTCCCGCCGTGGACATGCTCTCGCTCTCGGCGGCGGCTCTGCTGCTCGGCGCCTGCGCGATCGCACCCTATGCGCTCTGGGTCGAGGGATGGCCCGAGACCATCGGCCGCTCGAGCCTCCTCGCGCTGCTCTACCTGGGCATTTTGCCCACCGGCATCGCCCAGATCATCCTCGTCCAGATCATCCGCGACGCGGGCCCCGTGTTCATGAGCCTCGTGAACTACCAGGTGCCGGTCTGGTCCGTGATCTTCGGCATGGCCCTGCTGGGCGAGACCATGCCCGACGGGCTTTTCTGGGCATTGGCGCTCATCCTCTCGGGCGTCGCGCTCAGCCAGTTCGGCGCGCTCCGGCGCCTCTTCTCGGGTCGGCGGGCGCGTGGCTGAGGTCGGCTCATCGGATATCTAGAACGGGAAAGACGGCCGTGTGTCACCCCTCGAGGGTGGCCGCCCGCCACAGGGCCAGCGCGGCGCGCGTTGCGTCCACGTCATGCACCCTGAGCATCTGCACCCCCTGCGCCACGCCCGCGAGCGCCACCGCGACCGAGCCGGGCATCCGCGCGCCCGCCTCGGCCGTGCCGCCGATCTCGCCGATGAAGCGCTTGCGCGACGCGCCCAGCAGGACCGGACAACCCAGCCCATGAAAGAGCGAGAGCATCCGCAGGAGCGTCAGGTTATGCGCCATGGTCTTGCCGAAGCCGATGCCGGGATCCACGACGATCCTCTCGCGTGGAATGCCCTGCCGGCCCAGTGCCTCGATCCGCTCCGCGAGATAATCGTAGACGTCGAGCGCCACGTGGTCGTAGCGGGGATCCTTCTGCATGATGTCGGGCGTGCCCTGCGCGTGCATGATGCAGACCGGCAGACCCGCCTCGGCACAGAACGGGGCAAGCGCCGGGTCGAATCCGAGCCCTGCCACGTCGTTGACCATCGTCGCGCCCGCCGCATGGGCCGCCCGCGCCACCGCTGCCTTGCGGGTGTCGATCGAGATCGGCACATCGCTTGCCGCCCGCAGCGCCGCGATCACCGGCGCGGTGCGCGCGATCTCGTCCTCGACCGCCACCTCCGCCGCGCCCGGACGGGTCGATTCCCCGCCCACGTCGATGATCTCGGCCCCGTCGCGTTCCATCGCCCGGGCATGGGTCAGCGCATCGGAGGGATCGAAATGCCGCCCCCCGTCCGAGAAACTGTCGGGGGTGACGTTGAGGATGCCCATGAGGCGCGGTGCGTCGAAGGAAAGGCCCGCGATCGCGGCACGGGGGGTGGTCAGCCGCGCGCGCACCGCCTCGGGCAATTCCCGCGCAGGGACGAGCGCGCTTGTCCCGTCGCGCCCGATCCTTTCAGCGGTATCGAACCAGCACCAGCCGCCGGCAAGCGGCAACGCGCCGTCGGGGCGCACGTGGTCGAAGCGGGCCACCGGCCGGAAATAGACGCTCATAGCCCCGATTGCGCGATGTCCTGCACCTGCACCGGCACCTCCGCATCGCCCGAAAGGCTGGCCCCGATCAGAAGCAGGTCCGACGCTTCCATGTGGCCCGCGAACCACGCGGCAAGCGCCACCGGGTCGTCCGGCCCCACCGTCGGCCCGTCCACCGCGTCGAGCACGATCTTCGACGGCGCCCAGACGCTGATCTGCCCGTTCTTCATCGCCCAGTCCAGCTCGGTGCGGGTGGCCACCACGACACAGCGATCGTCGCGCCCGCCCAGCACCCAGGCGTTCTGCTCGATGGCGAGCAGGTCCACCCGCCTTTGCGTCATGCGATGCCCGGTCTGCGGGGCGGGCACCTCGGCGCGCCCCACGCAGAGGATCACCGGCTCGGCCCGTGCCTCGAGCTGATCGAGCCAGCGCGCGAGATTGGGCGAGGTGATGGCCTCGTTGCTGAGAAAGACCACGTGCGGATGCGGGGCGGTGTCGGCATGCGGCGACACGGGCTTGGTCTTGAGGTCGTCCACCGACCGCACGATCTCGACCCCGAGCGCGCCGGGGCCCCGGTCGAGCTTCTCGATCCGCACGAAGGTCCGCACCGCCTGCGGTTCCCACAGGATGCGCTCGGCAATGCGCTCGGCCAGGGTTTCCAGCAGGTTCAGGCGTTCCTCGGCCAGTTCGGCGGCAATCGCCTCGGTCACGCGGTCATAGCTCAGGATGCGGTCGACATCGTCCTCCACGTCATCCGCGAGCGGCCGCACCTCGACCACCACGTTGAACGACACGCGCTGCGTCGTGCCGCGCTCGGCCTGGAAGGCGCCGATCTCGACCTCGACCACGTGGTCGCGCACCGAGATGCGGTCGAGCGGGCCATCGGGCGACGTCGCCTTGGCCCGGCTCTTGGGGTGCTCGAAGGCGAGCCTCACTTCGTTGCTCATCTCAGGTCTCCGCGGACCGCGGGGCGAGCGTCATGCCCGCCTCCCGACCGCGCCTTAGCACGGGCAGGCCGCGGCGACCAAGCCGCAAACGCGCCGCACCGGCTCAGTTCTGCGACAGGCGCGTGGGCTGGCGATAGAAGTGATGCACGCCGATGGTCGCGGTGCGCGGGAACACGCGCGCCCAACGCGGCGACACGGCGCGGGTGTGGTAATGCGTGGCCCCGTCGGTCAGCTTGCGCGGCGCGCCGCCGATCAGCAGGCTTGCCACCTTGCCGACACGGGCGAAGGCGCGCGGCTCGGCGATCACCTCGTCGTGGCCGTCACAGGTATAGGTGAACTGGCAGGCATATTTGCGCCCCGTCCCCTGGTTGATGACGCCGCAGACGGTGTTGGGATAATCGGGGCTGTCGACGCGGTTCATGATGACCTCGCCCACGGCGAACTGGCCCTTCACGGTCTCGCCGCGCGCCTCGAAATAGAGCGCTTCGGACAGGCAGCGCCACTCGGACCCGCCCTTGACGGTCTTCTGCTGGTCGAGCCACGCCTTGGAATAGGCAAAGCCCCCCGCGCCGGGTTTGAGAAGCGAGGCCAGCCGGTCCTCCTTCATCGCCTTCAGCGCGCGTTTCTCGTTCCCGATGAGCCGCGCAGCCGAGGATTCGGCGGTCACGGCGCCGGTCGTTCCGGCCAACATGGCCACGGTCAGGATCACTCGCATCAGCATACCGAACCTCCTGGGCCCCCCGGGCCCTCGTCGTTAACGATCCGGGGCGTTTACTCAAGTTGGCGGGATTCGTCCAGCTTCGGTCGCGTTCAGGCGAGACCTGCGACAATTCATCCCTGTCCGGGGTGCACATCTGGGGCGAGTCAGGCGGGTTCCTACCCGATCTTGTCCCTCAGCGCGAGCTGCGCGGCGGCCAGCCGGGCCACCGGAACACGGAACGGAGAGCAGGAAACATAGTCGAATCCCGCTTCCCGGCAGAAAGCGATCGATTCGGGGTTGCCGCCATGCTCGCCACAGATCGAGAGCGTCAGGTCCGGGTTCGCCGCCCGCGCCCGCTCGGCCGCGATCTTCAGAAGCTCGCCCACGCCGTAGATGTCGAGCGTGTGGAACGGATCCTCGGGATAGACCCCCTGCTGGACGTAATCCGACATGAACCGGCCCGCGTCGTCGCGGCTGAGCCCGTAGGTCATCTGCGTGAGGTCGTTGGTGCCGAAGCTCAGGAAGGCCACCTGCGGGGCGATGTCGCCCGCCCGCAGGCAGGCGCGCGGCGTCTCGACCATGACACCCAGACGATAGGTGAATTCCTCGCCGGTCTCGCGGCGCACGGCCCCCGCCACCGCGTCGATGCGCGACTTCACGAGCTCGACTTCGCGGCTCGCCGACACGAGCGGGATCATCATCTCGGGCACGACCGGGTCGTCCTCCTCGCGCGCCTCGATCAGCGCCTCGAAGATCGCGCGGGCCTGCATGTCGTAGATCTCGGGCACGGTGATCCCGAGGCGGACGCCGCGCATCCCGAGCATCGGGTTGTATTCGCCCAGCGCCTCGATCCGGCGCGTCACGTCCGAGAGCGGGATGTCGAGCGCCTCGGCAAGCTCGCGCTGGCCGCTTCGCCCGGTGGGCAGGAACTCGTGCAGCGGCGGGTCGAGCAGGCGGATGCAGACGGGCTTGCCCTGCATGATGCGGAACAGCTCGGTGAAATCCGCGCGCTGCATCGGCAGGAGCCGGTCCAGCGCGGCGGCGCGGTCATCGCTCGTCCCGGCGAAGATCATCTCGCGCATGACGATCAGGCGGTCGGTCTCGAAGAACATGTGCTCGGTCCGGCACAGGCCGATGCCCTCGGCGCTGAACCACCGGGCGGTCTCGGCATCGCGCGGGGTGTCGGCATTGGCGCGCACCGCGATGTCGCGCGCATCGTCGGCCCAGGCCATCAGCACCTTGAGGCTGTCGTCATGGCCCGCTTCCAGCAGCGCGGCCTCGCCCGCCAGCACCTCGCCATTGGTGCCGTCGATGGTGATCTTGTCGCCCTCGCGGAAGACGCGGCCATCCGGCGCGGTGATCTGGCGCTTCACGGTCTGGAACCGGATCGCCGAGGCCCCCACGACACAGGGCAGGCCGATGCCCCGCCCGATCACGGCGGCATGGCTGGTCATCCCGCCCCGCTCGGTCAGGACGGCGGCGGCGGCATGCATGCCGCGAATGTCCTCGGGGCTCGTCTCGCGCCGCACGAGGATGCAGGGCGTGTCCTGGGCCTTCATGGATTGCGCCGCTTCCGAGGTGAAGACGATGACGCCGCTCGCGGCACCGGGGCTCGCCGCGACGCCGCGTGCGATCACATCGCGCCGCGCCTCCGGGTCCACCTGCCGGTGCAGCAGCTCGTTGAGCGCGCGCGGCTCGATCCGCATCAGCGCTTCCTCGCGGCTGATGATGCCGTCTTCGGCCAGCGCCACGGCGATGCTCACCGCCGTGCGGGCGTTGCGCGTCACCCGCACCCCGTCCAGCACGAAGACCTCGCCGTTCTCGATGGTGAACTCGGCCTGCATTTCCTCGCGCAGTTTCTCGCGCATGAGGGTCGTGTGCGCCTTGAGCGTGGCGAAGGCCTCCGGCGCCAGTTCCTCGAGCGACGGGCCGCGCGGATCCCGCTCGAGATACATCGCGTCCGCACCCCGGCTCAGCGCCTCGCGCCCCTGGCTCTGGCGCATGTAACGGCCCGTGATCTTGCGCTCGCCCGTCGCGCCGTTGACAAGCTGCATCACGCCCGAGCCGCATTCCCCCGGCCCGAGCCCCAGCGCCATCTTCTGCACCACGAGGCCGAGCCCCGCATCCGCCGGTGCGCCCTTGGCCTGCCGCAGAAGCCGCGCCGTGGTGCCTTCCCATGCGCGCGCCATCGAGCGCAGCACCTCGATCAGTTGCGTGGCGGGCTCTTGCGGAAAGGGCTCCTCTGCCTCCTCCTCGTAGACGTCGAGCGCCTCGGCCAACCCCTTGACCGGATCGTCGCTCACGTCGTCAAGCACGTCGGGGTCGAGCCGCGCGACATGGATGGCGTAGGATTGCACGAACCGCAGGTAGAGCTTCGCCGCCGCCGCCTCGCCCAGCGTCTCGGCGAGTTCGGCGCGCTTCGCGTCGCACATGCCGATATTGAGCACCGCCCGCGGCCCGCCCCAGTCCGGGTCTTCCGACGACGGCCGCACGCATAGCAGCGGATGCGGCCCGAACGGCTCGAGCAGGGCGGCGCCATCGGCCATCTCACCGGCGGCAATGGCCCGCACGGCCTTGAAGGACAGGGCGATGGTGCGCGGCACCGGCAGGTCGAGCCGGACCAGCCGTTGCAGACATTTCGCCCGCCCGCCATGGGTCTCGGCGCTCACCGGCGCGTCGGCGGTGATGAGGGTCACCTCGGGATTGTCATGCTGCATTGCGGCATCCTTGTTGCGTCCTGCAACATACGCCGGATCGGTCACAAGGCAAGGACGCGATTCCGCCTGGATGGCCGGAAACATGCAATTTTCCGGGAGGGGATTTCGCAAACTCCGTCTCCCGGCAACGCGCGGTCCGCTAACCCTCGACGCGCGAGAGATCCGCTACCGACAGGCACAGCCCGCGAATACGGCTCAGAAGGTTGAGCCGGTTGCGCCGCACGACCTCCTTGTCGGTGTTGACCTGCACCGCTTCGAAGAACGCATCGATAGGCGCGCGCAGCCCGGCCAGCGCCCCCATCGCCCCCGCGAAATCCTCGGACCCGAGCGCCTTTGCAATCTCCGGCTCGGCCTTGTCCAGCGCATCGAACAGCGCGCGCTCCTCGTTCGTCTCGGCAAATTTCGGATCGGCCCCGAACGAGTATTCCACACCGTCCTTCTCCTCGGCCTGCGTGAGGATGTTGTTCGCCCGCTTGAACCCCTGCAACAGGTTCTCGCCATCGTCGGTCTTGAGGAAATCCGAAAGCGCCTCCGCCCGCTTCACCACCAGCGCGAGGTCGTCACTGCCCTCCATCGCGATGCAGGCGTCGATCACGTCGTGGCGGATGCCCCGGTCGCGAAGATGCACCTTGAGGCGGTCGTGGAAGAAGTGAAGAAGATTTAAATCAACGTCCAATCCAGCATAGTCATCAGGATCGCCTTTGACCGGTCTTTTGAACTTGTTTGCTGTTAGGCCAAGATCAATTGCGGGAAACAGCGCAAGCGTCAGATTATTCTCCACCACCAACCGAATAACCCCCAGCGCCGCTCGGCGCAGCGCGAACGGATCCTTCGACCCCGTAGGCTTCTCGTCGATCGCCCAGAACCCCGTCAGCATATCGAGCTTGTCCGCCAGCGCCACGGCCACCGACACGGGCGCGCTCGGGACGCCATCTCCGGGTCCGAGCGGTGAATAATGCTCCTCCGCCGCCGCCGCCACCGCGTCGGGCAACCCCGCGGCCTGCGCGTAGTAGCGGCCCATCAACCCCTGCAACTCGGGAAACTCGTAGACCATCTCCGAGGACAAATCCGCCTTGGCCCAGCGCGCGGCCTGCTCGGCCAGGTCCGCATCCGCCCCCACCACCGGCGCCAGCTCCCGCGCCAGCGCCGCGATACGCTCGACCCGTTCGGCCTGTGATCCCAGCTTGCGGTGGAAGGTCACGTCCGCGAGCGACGCGAGCCACGCCTCGCCGCCCTCCTTCGCCACGCGCAGGTCGTTCTCCCAGAAGAACTTCGCATCCGAAAGCCGCGCCGAAAGCACCTTCTGGTTCCCGGCAAGGATCGTCGCGCCCTCGTCCGCCGTCTCGCGGTTGGCCACGGTCACGAACCGCTCCACCCGGCCCGTCTTGGGGTTTTTCACCGAGAAGAATTTCTGATGCTCCTTCATCGAGGTGATGAGAACCTCGGGCGGCAGGTCGAGAAACTCGTCGTCGATCCGCCCCATGAGCGGCACGGGCCATTCCACCAGCCCCGCCACCTCGCGCAGAAGCCCTTCGTCCTCGACAAGCTCCATGCCCGACGCGAAGGCAAGGTTGCGCGCCTCCTGCCGGATCGCGTCCATGCGCTCCGCCGGGTCGAGGACCACCTTCGCGCGCTTGAGCTTCGCGGCATAGTCGTCGAACTCGCTGACCGCGAAGGCGCCCGGCGCCATGAAGCGATGCCCCTCGGTCTCGTCGCCCGCGCGGATGCCGTCCACCTCGAGGGGCACGACCGACGCCTCGCCCGCCTCGTCGGTGAGGATGCAGAGAACACGGTGCAAGGGCCGAACCCAGCGTAGGGATCCGGCGCCCCAGCGCATCGACTTGGGCCAGGGGAAATTGCGGATCGTGCGCTCCAGCACCTCGGCCACGATCTCGGCGGCCGGCCGGCCTGGCGTCGTCACGGTCGCGAAATAAACCTGCCCCTTCTTCTCGTCGCGGATCTCCAGCGCGTCACGGCTGACACCCGCGCCGCGGCAGAACCCCTCGATCGCCTTCTCCGGCGCGTCCACGCGCGGTCCCTTGCGCTCTTCGCGCAGGGTGGGCGAGGCATCCGTCATCCCCTCGACCGCGAGCGTCAGGCGCCGCGGTGTGGCGAATGCCGCCGCCCCGGCATAGGTGAGCCCCGCCTCGACCAGCCCGTCCGTCATCATCCGCTTGAGATCGTCGGCCGCGCGCGCCTGCATTCGTGCCGGGATTTCCTCGGAGAAGAGTTCGATCAGAAGGTCGGGCATGTCACCATCCAAAGCCGGCCCCGTCCGGGGCGAAGTTTGGCGTTTGGATAACCGCCCCTACCCGTGGCGTCCAGCCCGCAGGGCGGGCAATCTGCGCCCGGCACTTCAGGTGTGCTTCGCCACCTCGGCACGGGCCTTGTCGGCCAGCGTCTCGACATCGTCGCCGTCATGGCGCGGCACGACGCGGAAGGCGGCTTGCGCGAAGTTCGTCACCGAGAAGCACAGGAGCCCGACCGCGAGCATGGCAAAGAGGATACCGCCATAGCTCTGCCCCCGGACCCAGCCCAGCGCCTGTCCGACACCGCCCGCCTGGTCCGGATCGGCCCGCACCCCGGCATAGAAGAGAAAGCCGCCGATGATCGCCACCACGACGCCCTCGGCCACGTATCCGGTCTTGATCACCCATTCGAGCTTGCGCGCCGTCTCGGTCACGCGGATGTCGCGCTTGTAGGTCTCGCGCAGGCCCTTCTGGGCATAGTAGATGCCCGCGCCGATCACCCCCGCGCCCGCCGCCATCACGATCCAGCCGCCATAGGGGAGCGCCATGACCTTCGCGGTCCAGGTCTCGACACCGCTTTCGCCCTGGCCGCTGTCGCCGCCGAAGGCCATCGCCGCGATGGAAATGCCGATCGCCCCGTGCAGAAGGCCGGTGATCACCTGCCCGCAGCGCGCCGCGATCCCTTCCGCGTCATGCCCGTAGGCTTCGAGGTCCATCGCCGCGTCGATCAGCCGCCAGACCATGTAGGCCACGAGGCCCAGCCCGATCAGCACCAGCAGCGCGTCGCCGAACCAGAGCGCCTTGAGATCGGCCACCGCGTTCTTCGTGCCCTGCGCCTGCCCGCCCCACCACACGGCGGCCAGCGCCAGCGCTCCCACGATGAGATAGACGACCCCCCGCGCGCCGTATCCGGCACGCATGACCCACATGACCCAATCGGGTGCCTTGTTCTGCATGATCTCGCTCCCTTGTCAGGAAGCCAAGCGCCACGGGGCCGTCCGGGTTCCCGACCGGGTGCGCGCGCTCAATATCCGCCCGGCGGCTCCGGGCAGCCCTCGGGCGCGGGCTGACCGTCGAAGACCACCTCGCCACAGCGGTTGATCTGGTGCCATGCAAAGCCGCGCCCGTCCTCGTGGATCGCCACCACGCGGTCGATGCCGTAGAGCACGTCGCGCTCGCCCAGGAAGGCCAGCGCCTCGCCGCTTTCCAGCGCGGCGCCCAGCGCCTCGGCGTCGAAACAGTCGAACCACGCCGGCGCCGTCAGCGGCACCGCCCCGTCATAGGGCTCGTATGTCTCGGTCAGCATCGCGTGGCTCATCGTCGTGGTGAAACAGGCGCGATACCGGATCGGGCTGCTATCGGCGTCGATGGCGCGGAAGTCGTCGTAGAGAACAGGTTCGACCTCCCCCGTCACCAGCGACGTCATCTCCACGGCCCGCCCCGGCTCGGGCTCCACCTCCTCGTAGAAGTGATGGACCTGAAGATAATACATCCCTCCCCCCGCGATGAGCGCGGACGCGAGGATGAGAAGCGCGAGGAATTTTCCCATCAGGCCGCCTGCCCGCCCGCCTCGGTCCGCACGAACGCGTCCGCGCATTGCTTGGCGAGCGCCCGGACGCGCCCGATATAGGCCTGCCGCTCGGTCACGCTGATCACGCCGCGGGCGTCGAGCAGGTTGAAGATGTGGCTCGCCTTGATGCACTGGTCATAGGCGGGATGGGCCATGACGATGCGCTTGCCGGTCTTGGGATCCACGTCCTCGGCCGCGAGGATCGCCTCGCACTCGGCCTCGGCCTCCTCGAAATGCCGAAGCAGCACCTCGGTATCGGCCACGTCGAAGTTCCAGCGCGCGTATTCCTCCTCGGTCTGGCGGAACACGTCGCCATATGTCAGCGGGATCGGCGCCGCAGGATCGTTGAAGGGCATGTCCATGACGTGATCGACACCCAGCACATACATGGCCAGCCGCTCGAGCCCGTAGGTCAGCTCGCCCGAGACGGGATGGCAGTCATGCCCGCCGACCTGCTGGAAATAGGTGAACTGGCTCACCTCCATGCCGTCGCACCAGACCTCCCAGCCCAGACCCCATGCGCCCAGGGTGGGGCTTTCCCAGTCGTCCTCGACGAAGCGGATGTCGTGCAGCTCCATGTCGATCCCGATCGCCCCCAGCGAGCCGAGATAGAGCGCCTGGAGATCGGGCGGGCTTGGTTTGATAAGGACCTGATACTGGTAGTAGTGCTGAAGCCGGTTCGGGTTCTCGCCATAGCGCCCGTCCGTGGGACGCCGCGACGGCTGCACGTAGGCCGCGGCCCAGGCGCGCGGTCCCAGCGAGCGCAGCGTCGTGGCCGGGTGAAACGTGCCCGCGCCCACTTCCATGTCATAGGGTTGCATCACCGCACAGCCCTGCCCGGCCCAGTAGGCCTGAAGCCGCAGGATGATCTCCTGGAAACTGCGCGGTTTCGCGATGCTCTCGTCCATGGTGTCCGGGCCCCCAATTTGCGCGCCCTGCTTACGGCGCCGGGCGCGGGCGGTCAATTCGGTCGTGGCAGGAGAGTGCGCTCTTCGCATCGCCGCCCTGCCGCGACTCCCCGGCTCCCCGCCCCGGCGCGCTCACGCGGCATCCCTCGGGGCGTGTTCGTGACAGATGCGGTCGCGGTCGGGCGGCGAAAGCGCAACGTCGAGCAACGCGCACCACGCGCCGCCCTCCGGCCCCGCCTCGGGCCGGTGATGCCGGCAGGTGCGACAGATCCCGAAGGGCCGCGCGCCGCGCTGATCGAGCGTGCCGCGCAGCAGATCACCCAGGCCCCCGGCCAGCGCGGCCTTCCGCTGCGCGGGCAATGCGGCGATGGCGGCATCGAGGTCGCTCGCTTGGTGGGCCAGTTCCCGCCCCGCCGCCGTCACGTCATAGCGGATCGACCTCCGGTCGCTGTCGGATCGGCGCTCTTCGACCAGTCCCTTGCGCGCCAGCGCCTTCAATGTTTGCGACACGGTCCCCCGCGTCGCCAGCAGGTAATCCGCGACCTGGCTGGGCGCGCGGGAAAACCGGTTGGCCCGCACGAGATAGGCCAGCGTGGCACGCTGCACCGGGTTGAGATCGCCGCCCCACCCCTCGCTCGCCACGACGCGCGATAGCCGCGAAAGAAGCTCGCGCAGGTGATCGTCAAGGGCGTCTGGACGCATGGGGTCGGTCGGGGGCTCGGACGGGTCTTCGGTCATGGGCACATCATAGCGAGTCGAAACGGGCTTGCCAATAGTATCGACTCGCTACTATAATGGCGATACAACTCGAAACAGGGAGACCCGCCATGACCACTTCGCTCAGATCCACCTTGCCCCTCGCGCTTGCGCTCGCCTCGGGCACCCTCGCCGGCCCGCTTCAGGCGGGCGAAACCGAGGCTGTCCGCGCCAGCGATCGCCCCGATGCGGTCCTTTCGGATACCGACGATGCCATTCTCGCGCCCTTCGACATCGTGGCGGCGCATGTGCACCGCTCCGGGCGCACCGTCACCTTCCACATGACCACCGCGGGCGACGCAGGGACCGAGATACCCGAGCCCGCCGGACAGCTGGGCGGCGCGCCCGTCCTGTCCTATGTCTGGCCCACCTCCCTCGACCCCGCCACCGTGGGGTTCGAGGGCGGCACCGGGATCCTCGCCCTCGCCGCCACGTCGCATCCCGATTTCGACGACACGCCGCTATTCGACGAGGACGGCGACGGCGATCTCGGCAATGACGGGGCGAAATGGCATTCGCACTGGGTCGTGCTGACCCCGACCGAAGGGTGCGGCGACGGCGCGCTCGGAGTGCGCGACATCCCAGAGGGCGAGACGCCGCGCCTTCCCGCCACCTGGCCCGGCCTGCCCATCTTCATCGATTCGCCGGGGTTCACGCCGGTCTTCGACGGGCCCGAGATCGTGGTTCATGTCGGTTTCGCCGATACCGCCCCGTTGCAGGGCGCCTCTTATGACGGCGTGACGAGCGCGCTGCGCGTCAACGAAAGCGTGCATGCCCCGCTTCTCTGCGTCACCGACATCTTCGACGTGGCCTCCGGCAACCTGTCGCTGCCCGGCAAGATCGACTGACCCGAAGGCCTCACCCCGGCCCCAACACCGCACGAAAGCGAGATTTCGGATGCATCATCCGCGCGTTTTGCTAGAACGGTGCGACATTTCGAACCAGGGGCACGGGGACAGGCATGAAATTGGTGATGCGTAACTTGGCCGCGGCCATCATGGCCGTGGTCGCGATGGCCGGCATGTCGGCGGCACAAGGGTCCGACGAGGACCTCGTCTGGGTCCAGATCGAGGCGCAGCCCAGCCTCGCCCAGGTCAACGAGGCGCTGCGCCGCCGCGCGGCACAGTTGCAGGACGTGAACGGCTTCCAGCTCAATGCGAACTGGTATGCCGTCGCGCTCGGCCCCTATCGCCCCGAGGATGCCGAGCAGGTCCTGCGCGTTTTGCGCGCCGAAGGCCGCATTCCCCGCGACAGCTACATCGCCGAAAGCTCCGACTACGCCCGCCAGATCTGGCCGGTGGGCAGCACCGTGCTCGCCGACCTCCAGGGGTCGGCCGCCGCACCCTTCCCCGCCGAGCCCGAGCCCGAACTCGATGAAACCGGCACCGAAACGGCCACCCTCCCGGACCCGGAACCCGACCCCGAGCCCGCCGACGAAACCCCGCGCGAGGCGCGCGCCTCCGAGCGCGAGCTTACCCGCGAGGACCGCGCCGATCTGCAGGTCGCGCTGCAATGGGCGGGGTTCTACCAGGGGCGCATCGACGCCGCCTTCGGCCCCGGCACCCGCCGCTCCATGGCCGCCTGGCAGGAGGTCAACGGGTATGAGGTCACCGGCATCCTCACCACCCGCCAGCGGGCCGAGCTTCTGCGGCAATACAACGCCGTGCTCGAGGGCCTCGACCTGCGCCTCGTCTCCGATCCCCGCACGGGCATCGAGATCAAGCTGCCCCTGGGCGTCGTCGCCTTCTCGCGGCTCGAACCGCCCTTCGCCCATTACGAAGCCACGGGCGACATCCCGGCCAAGGTGCTGCTCATCAGCCAGGAAGGCGACCAGGACACGCTCTTCGGCCTCTACGACATCATGCAGACGCTCCGTATCGTCCCCGTCGACGGCCCGCGCGAACGCAAGGACCGGAGCTTCGTGCTCATCGGCGAAAGCGCGACGACGGTCTCGCACACCGTCGCCTCGCTCGAGAACGGACGGATCAAGGGCTTCACCCTCGTCTGGCCCGCGGGCGACGAAGACCGCCGCACCCGCCTCCTCGCCGAGATGCAGGAGAGCTTCCGGCGCATCGACGGCGTGCTCGACCCCGCGGCCGGAAGCAATGCCGAGCAGGACATCGACCTCGTCTCGGGGCTCGAGATCCGCCGCCCGATCCGCGCCCTCTCGGGCTTCTTCGCCGACAGCGCGGGCACGGTCGTGACCACCGCGCGCGCGGTCGAGGGGTGCGGCCATATCACGCTCGAGGACGATCAGCGCGCCGAGGTGCTGACCCGCGACGAGGCGACCGGCATCGCGATCCTCAAGCCGCAGGCGCGTCTCGCGCCCATGGGCGTCGCGCGGCTCCAGGCCGAACCGCCGCGCCTCAACTCCGACATCGCGGTCGCGGGCTACTCCTTCGGCGGCGTCCTCGGCGCCCCGTCCATCACCCATGGCACGCTTGCCGACCTGCGCGGCCTCGCGGGCGAGGAGACGATGGCCCGCCTCGCGCTCGCCGCGCTCGAGGGCGACGCGGGCGGACCGGTCCTCGATACCGCCGGCGGCGTCGTCGGAATGCTGCTGCCGCCTCCCGACACGGGCCGCCAGCTTCCCGATGGCGTGAGCCTCGCCGCCGACGCCGAGGCGATCTCCACCGCGCTCCGCGGCGCGGGTCTCACCCCCGTCACGACATCCGAGCGCACCACGCTCACGCCCGACGCGCTTGCCGAACGCGCCCGGCGCATGACCGTGCTGGTAAGCTGCTGGGAGTGATCCGTCCCGGCGACCGCGGGCAGAGGTTCGGGCCTGCTTCTCCTGCTCCAAATATCCTGGGGGAGGCCGCCAAAGCCCGCCGGGCTTTGGCGGTCGGGGGCAAAGCCCCCATCACCTTCCGGCATCCGCGCGCATCGTCCGCCGCGGCGCGAATAAAATTCGCGATGATCTTCACCTTCGCGGGGATCAGCTGATGAGCTTTTTCAGCCAGCCCTTCTTCTCGGCCACCTCGTCGTCATCCTCGGGTTTCGGACCCTCGATGACCTCCTCCAGCCGGGAAAAGAACTGGTCCGCCATCTTCTTGGCGAACCCGTCCACGATCCGGCTGCCAAGCTGAGCGAGCTTGCCACCCACCTTCGCCTCCACGTCGTAGACAAGGCGCGTGCCGCCCTCGACCTCCTCGAGGGTCACGTCCGCGCCACCCTTGGCGAAGCCCGCTGCGCCGCCTTTCCCCTCTCCGGTCAGGGTCAGGCTTTCCGGCTCCACCATGTCCGACAGGATCACGCGACCGCGAAACGTGGCCTTGACCGGCCCCACCTTCTGCATGACCACGGCATCGAAGCCGTCCTCGGGCGTGCCGCTCACCTCCTCGGCACCCGGCACGCATTCCTTGAGGACCTCCTCGCTCAGAAGCGCGGCCCAGACGGTCTCGCGCGGGGCGGCGATCTCGCGTTCACCTGTCATCTTCATGGGATGGCTCCTTCCTGCGGTGCTGCGCGAAGTCTAGCCGCAACCGCGCCCCGCGCGCAACGCGCGATGCCGGCGCGCAGGTTTCGATCCGGCCCGTGCCTGCCCTCTGTTCGCCGCGGGAAAACCGCGTAATGTGGCGCGCGAAAGGATCGCACCCATGTCCTCGCAGAGCCAACCCAACCCCGCCCTCGGCATCGCCTTCATGCTGATCGGGATCACGGCCATTTCCGTGAACGACACCGTCATCAAGTTCCTTTCGGGCGGCTATCCCCTGCACCAGATGGTCTTCGTCCGCTCGGCCATCGGCATCTGCTTCTCGCTCACCATCGTGCAGTTCGAAGGCGGCTGGTCGATCCTGCGCACGGCGCGGCCCGGCCTGCACATCCTGCGCGGGCTGATGATCGTGGTGGCCAACATGTCCTTCTTCACCGCCCTCGCCGCGCTGAGCCTTGCCGAGACCACGGCGATCTTCTTCATCTCGCCACTGCTCATCACGTTGCTCAGCATTCCCTTCCTGGGCGAGAAGGTCGGCCCCTACCGCATCGGCGCGGTGATCGTGGGGCTCATTGGCGTGATCATCGTCACCCGCCCCTGGGCCGGTGGGGCCGAGCGCGACGCGCCGCTCTTCGTCTACCTCCTGCCGATCGTCGGGGCCTTCGCCTACGCCACGACACAGCTCCTCACCCGCAAGCTCGGCGTGACGAGCCGCGCCTCGGCCCTTGCCGTCTACCTGCAAGGGATGTTCCTCGTGGTAGGCGGGCTCTTCTGGCTGGTGGCGGGCGATGGCCGCTATGCCACGCAGTTCGACAGCCCCAGCATGCAGTTCCTCTTCCGCGCCTGGACCTGGCCGGTGGACGGCGACCTCTGGCTCTTCGTGGTTCTCGGACTCGTGGCGGGGGTCGTTGGCTACTGCATGTCCGCGGCCTATCGCATGTCCAACGCCGCGACCGTGGCGCCGTTCGAGTATACCGGCCTGCCGCTCGCGATCTTCTGGGGCTGGGTGATCTTCGGGGATCTGCCCGACCTCGTGACCGCCACCGGCATCGCCCTCATCCTCGCCTCGGGCCTCTTCGTCTTCCTCCGCGAGCGCCAGCTCGGGCGGCCGGTCGCGGCGGCGCGACGCACGCAGAAGCGGATGTAGCGTGGCGGGAACGAGCGGGGCATTTCGACCCGTTCGGTCGCGAACCTGCGCGCGGTGCGTTTACATTTCGATCCCGCGCGAGTTACCGACGCGATACCGACATGGATACCGACGTGGATACCGACGTGGGGGTCGGCCCGTTAACCATTGCTGAGTCGCCAGGGAGAATGGACATGCTGAACGGAGTGCGCGTCGTCGAGATCGAGGGACTGGGCCCCGGCCCCTTCGCCGCCATGATGCTTGCCGACCTGGGCGCCGAGGTGGTGGTCGTGCACCGCCCGAACAAGCCCGACGCCCTGACCGCCGATCCGAGCCTCATCGACCGCGGCAAGCGTTCGATCCTGCTCGACCTCAAGGATACGGACGACCTCGAGGTTGCCAAGGCCTTGATTTCCGAGGCGGATATGCTGATCGAGGGTTTCCGGCCCGGCGTCATGGAACGGCTGGGCCTCGGGCCCGAACCGATGCACGCCCTGAACCCCGCCCTCGTCTACGGCCGGATGACCGGCTGGGGACAGGACGGGCCGAAGGCGCACCAGGCGGGCCACGATTTCACCTACCTGGCCAGCTCCGGCGCGCTCTGGTTCGCCTCGCCACCGGGCGAGCCGCCCTTCCCCCCGCCCTCGCTGCTCGGCGACGTCGGCGGTGGGGCACTATATCTGGTGGCGGGGCTTCTGGCAGGGTATATATCTGCACTCAAAACCGGCCGGGGCACGGTGGTCGACGCGGCGATCGTCGATGGGTCCGCGCATCTCATGGGCCTCCTGATGGCCATATCCGAAGCCGGTCACATCCCCGAGAAACGCGGCGCGGGTCTCCTGGACGGGCCACATTGGTCGCGCAGCTATGTCTGCGCCTGCGGCGGCTACATCGCCGTCCAGGCCATCGAGCCCAAGTTCTACCGCGCCTTCCTCGACGCGCTCGGCCTCGGCGACGACCCCGAGATGCAAAGCCAGAACGACCCCGTGCTCTGGCCTGCTCAGACCGCGCGGCTCGCCTGCATCTTCGCGGACGAACCCCGCGATCACTGGGCCGCGCTCCTGTCGGACACCGACACCTGCGCCGCCCCGGTGCTCAGCCCCTCCGAAGCCGCGCAGGACACCCACAACGCCGCCCGCCGCATCTGGCAGAGCGACCCGCTTCAACCCGCGCCAGCCCCCCGTTTCGACGGACGACGCGCGAAGATCCGCAAGCCTCCGGCGCGGGGACAGGACCGCGCGGTCATTCTCGCGGAACTCCGGGATCGTGGTCTTTTATGATCTTATACCAGTAACTTAACTCCAAGATGGCGTCGCCGCGCCACGCAGCCCCGCATCAAGCGCCTGCCCCGCACCCCCGCCCATCCGGTAGGGCGTCAACGCCGCGCGCAGCCGCGCATGGAACCGTTCGGCGGCAAGGCCCATGGGCTGCCCCTTGGGTCGGATCACGGCGAGGTCATGCACCACGGTCGGCCGGAACGGACGGGCCACCACGCCGTCACCCAACTCGGCGGTGCCGTTCACCGGGTCGATGATCGCGATACCGCCCCCCGCCGCGACGAGCGCGCGGCCGATCGCGTAGAAATAGCTCGAGGCGCGGTAACTCAGTTCCGCCCCGTGCTGCGCCATCAGATGCGCCACCTGCCGGTCCACCTGATGATCGCCAGTCACCGCGATGAAGGCACGCTCCGCGATGTTGCTGGGCCCAACCTCCTTGCATGCGGCAAGCGGATCGTCGGCGCGCATGATGACGACGCAGGCCATCTGCACCAGCTCCGCCTCGAGCCCGGCCGCCGGGACCGGCGCGTCGATGAGGCCGATGTCGATCTGGCGGCTTCCGACCCATGCGGCGACCCGACGCGAACTGTGCACCCGAAGCTCGATCCGCGTTTCCGGGTGATCGCGCTGGAACTCCGCCATGACGCGCGGCAGAAGACTGTAGGCCATTGCGCCGTTGCTCGCCACGATGATGCTGCCCACGCCGCCCTTCCTGATTTCGCGCGCCCGCTCTTCCACGCGCGCGAGCGCCGCAACCCCCTGCTGCACCTCGTCGCGCAGCAGCAAGGCCTCGCTCGTGGGAGCAAAGAAGCCCCGGTCCCGGTGAAAGAGCCGAAACCCGATATCGACCTCAAGCTTGCCCAACGCCACGCTGACGGCAGGCTGCGACAGGTTGAGCCGGTCCGCCGCCCGCGAGACCGAACCTGCGTCGAACAGGGCATTGAAAACCTCGAGTTGCCGAAGGGTGAGTCGCACCGTCTTTCCGATCAACTGTATTAACAGATCGAATATATTCATTAATGACATTCAATTGCTTAATCAAAGGGAGTTTCCTACGATCAGCCGGCCTTGTGTTTCGGGCATCCAGGGGGAACGGCATGTGGGACGCGACCCGACCGGCGGCGACGGACATCATGACAGAGGACTGGTCACGGCGGCCCTACTGGCTCGACGGCCTCGAAGATCCGGGCCCCGATGCGACCGATCTGCCAAAGGCGGTGGACGTGCTCGTCGTCGGGTCGGGCTATACCGGTCTCAACGCCGCCATCGAAACCGCGCGGGGCGGGCGCAGCACCCTCGTGCTCGACGCCGAGGCGCCCGGCGCCGGATGCAGCACGCGCAACGGAGGCCAGATCAGCACCAGCATCAAGCCCTCGCTCGCGAAGCTCGCGGCCAAGCATGGCGCGGCGCGCGCCCGCGCGATCCGGGCCGAAGGCGAAACAGCCCTCGAATGGATCGAGGAACGCATCCGCGCACTCGGGATCGTGTGCGATTTCCGCCGCGTCGGACGTTTCCACGCAGCCCATAGCGCCCGAAGCTACGAAGACCTCGCCCGCGATGCCGAGCGCCTGGAACGCGAGGAGGGGATAGAAGCGCGTCCCGTGCCCCGCACCGAACAGCGGTGCGAGCTGGGCAGCGATCTCTATCATGGCGGCGTGGTTTTCCCACGCCACGCTTCGCTCCATCCGGCACGGTATCACGGCGGCCTCCTGCACAGCGCGCGGCAGGAGGATGTCGAGGTGATCGGGCATTGCGCCGTCACGCAAATCGTGCGTCATCGCGACGGGTTCGAGGTGACGACGGAGCAGGGCATGGTACGCGCGCGCGACGTGATCGTGGCCACGAATGGGTATACCGGAGCTCCGACACCTTGGCTGCGTCGCCGGGTGATCCCCATCGGGAGCTACGTGATCGCGACCGAAACGCTACCGCGCGACCTCATCGATGCCCTCTTTCCGAAAGACCGCATCGCCAGCGACACCTGCAAGGTGGTGTATTACTTCCGTGCCTCGCCCGACCGCAGCCGCGTGATCTTCGGCGGGCGCGTCTCGGCGGGCGAGACCGATCCCGCCGTCAGCGGCCCCCGGCTTTACGACGACATGTGCCGGATCTTTCCCGAGTTGAACGGCTATCGCGTGTCGCATTCCTGGATGGGGACAGTCGCCTATACCTTCGACGAACTGGCTCATGTGGGGCAGCATGAGGGCGTTCATTACGCGATGGGATATTGCGGCTCGGGTGTTTCGATGGCCTCCTATCTCGGGATGCGTCTCGGCCAGAAGGTGCTGGGACTGGCCGAGGGGCGCACGGCCTTTGACGACCTGCCCTTTCCCACCCGACCACTCTACACCGGAACGCCGTGGTTCCTGCCGCCGATGGTGAAATGGTATCGTTGGCACGACCGGATGCAGCATCGCCGCGCTGCTTCGACCGCGCCCCACCCCCAACGCGGCGCGTTCCCCGGCGCCCAATCATGACGAACGCTCGACGGCCCCGTCGCCAGCCGTCCGGTGCATTCCACGGCGACAGCAAGCGCCCCCCTTCGAGGGGCCGAGATAACAGAGGAGGAACGAAACGATGAAACATATGCTGACACTTGGTCTCATGGCAGGGTTCATGGGGAGCACGGCTCTCGCCGCCGACAAGGAAATCACCGTCGCATCTTGGGGCGGCGCATACCAGGAAGCGCAGTCGAAAGCGCTGTTCCAGCCCGCCGAAGAGAACACCGGGATTGCGGTGAAGGAAGTTACTTATGGCGGCATGTCCGATGTGCGGCTTCAGGTGAGCACCGGTGAGGTCACGCTCGACGTGGTGGTCAGTGGCTCTGGCTCGGCGGCGCGAGCGGCAGAGGAGGGGTTGCTCGAGAAGCTCGATTATGACGTGATCGACGTGTCGAATTTCTATCCCTCGCTCTATTCCGACTACTGCGTGGGCGGCGACGTATTCTCGGTCGTCTACGCATGGAACACCGATACCTACGGCGAGGAGGTGCCGCAAAGCTGGGCCGATTTCTGGGATGTCGAGAAATTCCCGGGCAGTCGGGCCTATCGCGGGAAGGTATCGGGCGCGCTCGAACCGGCTCTGATGGCCGATGGGGTGCCGATGGAGGAGGTCTACGAGGTTCTCTCCTCCGAGGAGGGCATCGCGCGGGCCATCGACAAGATCCGCGAGTTGAAGCCCCATATCAACGTCTTCTGGACCTCCGGCGCCCAGCATGCGCAGTTGATGAAGGACGGCGAGGTCGACATGACGACCGGCTGGAACGGACGGTTCGACAACGCCCGCGCTGACGGCGCCAAGGTGGACTACAGCTTCAACCAGGCACTGCTCGACTATGATTGTTTCGCAATCCCGAAGGGTGCGCCGAACAAGGATACGGCGATGGAATTCCTCGCCGAGATTTCCAAGCCGGAGTACCAAGACGACCTGCCGAAATACATCACCTACGGCCCCACGAACAAGGCAGCCTACGAAACCGGCGAGATCAGCGAGGAGGTGGCGGCAGGTCTGCCTTCATCGCCCGAGAACGCCGAGAAACAACTGCCTATCTCGCTTGATTGGTATGCCGAGTGGGAAACCACGGCGGCGGAGATGTACCAGGAAATGCTGACCGAGTAATTCGCCACACGAAGCGGCGAACCTCGCCGCGGGCGTCTCTCGCGCCCGCGGACACAAAGAACGGGGACGATGACGTGACCGGCAAGATAAGTGACGCGCTGCCCATCGCGGTGCGCAACGTGACCAAGACCTACGGCAGCGTGCACGCGCTCGATGACGTGTCACTCGACGTGAATAGCGGTGAGTTTCTGACCCTGCTCGGCCCCTCGGGATCGGGCAAGACTACGCTGCTCATGGTGCTTGCCGGTTTCACGCGTCCCGATCGCGGCAGCCTGAAGTTCGGGGGCGACGAGATGATCCGCACGCCTCCGCATCTTCGCGGCGTGGGCATGGTGTTCCAGAACTACGCGCTTTTCCCGCACATGACCGTCGCGGGCAACGTGGGCTACCCGCTGCGCCTGCGCGGCATGTCCAAATCCGACACAGCCGACCGCGTCGAGCGCGCGCTCGAAACCGTACAGCTCGGCGGCTATGGCACTCGCCGCATCACCGAGCTTTCGGGCGGCCAGAAGCAGCGCGTGGCGCTCGCGCGCTCCATCGTGTTCGAGCCGCGCATCCTGCTGATGGACGAACCGCTCTCGGCACTCGACAAGAAGCTAAGGGACCGGATGCAGATCGAGTTACGGCACCTTCACGATCAACTCGGCATGACGACCGTCTACGTGACCCACGACCAGCGCGAAGCGCTCACCATGTCCGACCGCATCGCAGTGGTCAATCATGGGCGCATCATGCAACTGGCCACCCCTCAAGAACTCTATGATCAGCCCGCGAGCAAGTTCGTGGCCGACTTCATCGGTGATTCGAACTTCCTTCCGGTGACGCGCGAAGGTGATGCGCTCATGGCCGCGCACGTGCCGCTTACCACCACGCAGCCGGTGCCCGACGCCCGCAACCTCGCGCTGATGCTGCGCCCGGAACGCGTGCACCTGATCGACGGCGAAGCCACGGGCGGCGACAACATCTTCGAAGCGCGCGTGACCGAGGTGGTATACCAAGGCGAAAGCTACCTGCTCTACGCGGTGCTGGGCGACGGCTCGGAGATCGCAGTCCGCGGGGCAACCCGCGCGGATACATTCGCCAATCTGCCAAAGGCCGGAGACGACGTGCGGCTTGGCCTCGCGCCCGCGGATACGGTGATCATCGCCGACGAGGAGGGCTGAGCGATGGCCGCGTCCGATATCAACGCGACCGGATTGCGCCGCGACGAGAAGATGGAACGTCTGCGCCTCTTCGGCCTCGCCTCGCCCGCCCTTCTCCTGGTGCTTGTGATCCTCGTCATCCCGGTGGGCTGGCTCTTTTACGTCTCCTTCGTGGGCGCGGACGGAAACTTCTCACTCGAAAATTACGAGCGGATGATCCGGCGCAAATCCTACGCGCGCATCTTCCAGACCACGTTCGAGGTGAGCATCCTGACAACCGCGCTGTGCGTATTCATCGGCTATCCCCTGGCCTATTTCATGTCACAACTGCCGCAGCGGCTGGCCAACCTGTGCATGCTCGCCGTGTTGCTGCCATTCTGGACCTCGCTTCTGGTGCGGACCTATGCGTGGCTCGTGCTGTTGCAGAAACAGGGGCTCGTGAACA
Source organism: Roseovarius sp. SCSIO 43702 (assembly GCF_019599045.1). NCBI lineage: Bacteria > Pseudomonadati > Pseudomonadota > Alphaproteobacteria > Rhodobacterales > Roseobacteraceae > Roseovarius > Roseovarius sp. SCSIO 43702. The sequence continues at coordinate 886,833 of NZ_CP080623.1, read as the reverse complement.
GCTGGGCCATTTCGCTCGGTCTCTGGGACGAGCCGCTCAAGATGGTCCACAACATGACCGGCACACTGATCGGGATGGTCCATATCATGCTTCCCTTCCTCATCCTGCCGACTTATGGCGCGATGAAGGCCATCGACACCGACCTTCTCAAGGCCGCGTCGAACCTCGGTGCCAGTCCGCGCCGCGCCTTCTGGACGGTGTTCTTCCCGCTCTCGACACCGGGGCTTTTCGCGGGGGCGCTGATGGTCTTCGTCCTTTGCCTCGGCTTCTTCGTGACACCCGCCGTGCTGGGCGGCGGCAAGGTCATTCTCGTATCCATGAAAATCGTGTCCAATATCGAGCTTTTCGTGAACTGGGGCGCGGCGTCGGCGCTCGGGGTGGTGCTATTGGCGCTTACTGTAGGCGTGCTCTGGATCGCTTCGCGATTCCTCGATCTCGACCGGATGACGGGCGGGGGGCAGTGATGTTGCGCTGGCTCTCCTCTCCCGCTTCGGACACGCAAGTCACGCATGGCCAGCGGCTCTGGCTTTACCTGGTGTCCATCGTCATCATGATCCTCCTGGTTGCCCCCACGCTGATCGTGATCCCGATGTCGTTTTCCGATTCGCAATATCTCGAGTTCCCGCCCGAGACGTGGTCGACGCGCTGGTACCGGCATTACATCAACTCCGACGAATGGATGCTCGCCACCCGCACCTCGTTCAAGGCGGCGTTTCTCACGATGCTCTTCGCAACGCCCGTGGGGGTCCTCGCCGCCTACGGCCTCCATGCCTCGAAAGTACCCTTCATCCGCGCGGCTTTCGTCATGCTCATCACGCCGATGATGGTGCCCGTGGTCCTGATCGCCGTGGGGGCGTTCTATGCCTACGTCAAGCTTCAGATCCTCTACACCATGACCGGTCTCGTGCTGGCGCATTCGCTGCTCGCCATCCCGCTCGTGCTGATCGTCACGGGCTCGGCGCTCAAGTCCTACGACATGAATCAGGAGATGGCGGCACGCGCCCTCGGCGCTCCACGATGGAGGGCGTTTCTCACGATCACCCTTCCGCAGATCCGGTTCGCGGTCGTGACCTCGGCGCTTCTGTCCTTCCTGGCCAGCTTCGACGAGGTGGTGATCGCCATGTTCATCTCGGGCGGCGACAACCCCACGCTCACGCGATCCATGTTCAACGCACTTCGTGACCAGATCGACCCGACGATCGCCGCGATCTCCACCATCATGATCCTCGTCACGACGCTGATGATGGTGCTGGCACAGATCTTCGGACGCGGAAAGGGCGGCTAGGATCGCCGGTCAGGCTCGGCCTCTACCCCGTCATCATCGCCGGCGCGTGTCGCGATCATCCGGTACAGGTCCTCGGCGGCTTCGCTCGTCTCGCCCAGCGCCCGGTGGAGGTAGTAGGAGACGCGCGGCAGCGCGGGCAGGCCCAGGTCGGTTCCGAGCATCTGCACGCCACCGCGAAAGGCGCTCTGCGTCCGAGCGGTTATCCCGATCCCGGCTTTCACGCCGAAACGGATCCCGGCGGTGGAATGCGAGGTGAATTTCTCGAGATAGGCCCAGCCGCCGGCATCGAGCGCCGCCAGCGCGAGTCGCCGGAACATGCTCGGCGCGTCCGTAAGCACCAGTGGCAGCGGCGCGCCGGGCTCGAGCGTCCAGCCTTCGGCTGCGATCCAGTGGACGGGCAGGAGCTTCACCCGCCGCCCGTCGCTGCTTCCGGCGCGCCAGGTGCTGAGCGTGATGTCGAGCGCACCCTCCTCGAGCATCCGCATCAGCCGGCGGCTCCGCTCGACCAGGAGGACGACCCGAACATCCGGCCTGCGCGCGGCGAACTCGCGCAACACGTCGGGCAGGAGATCGTTCGCGATCTCAAGCGGTGCACCAAGGCGGACGACACCGCTCGTCTGGCTGCGCCCCGAGGCCGTCATCGCCTGCTTGCAGAGCGAGACGATCTCGTGACTGTGGCGCAGAAGGGTCTGGCCCGCTTCGGTCAACTCCCGCCGCCGTCCGCGAGAGACAAAAAGCGGGGTGCCCACGACATGCTCGAGCGCCTGCATCTGCTGCGTAACGGCCGATTGCGTGCGCCCCAGTCGTTCGGCTGCGGCGCTGAAACTCCCCTCCTCGTCGATCGCGATCAAGGTGCGAAGTTGAGCAAGTTGCAGTTCGGGCGTCACGGACGATCTTCCCTCGGTTCAATACAGCTAATGAATCATACATTTATATTAATTTTACACATATGTCTCGCATCCCTAGTGTGACCCCGGACCGGCGCGCATCGGATTGCGAATCGCGTCGCGGATCATTCACCAGTCAGGGAGATTTCGACATGAAACAACTAGGATTTATCGCGGCCCTCGCCATGGGCGCGCTGACGTTGCCCGCGGTGGCCCAGGATTACCCGGCCCGCGACATCGATCTCGTGGTGCCCTTCGATCCCGGCGGATCCGTCGACACCACCTCGCGCATCATTGCCGAGACGGCAAACACCATCCTCGACGGGGTCGAGATGAACGTCGTGAACCGCTCGGGCGGCGGCGGCGTGGTCGGCCAGACCTCGGTCGCTCAGGCCGATCCCGATGGCTACACCGTGCTCGCGATGACAAGCTCGGTCGTGACCAACCCCAAGATGAAGGGCGCCGGCTACGCGGTCAGCGATTTCCGCCCCGTGGCGCTCTACAACCTCGACCCCGAGGTCATTGTCGTGCCGGCCGAGTCTCCCATCGAGACGATCGAAGATTTCATGGCCAAAGCCGAGAGCGAGGGGCTCAACATCGTCGTGGCCGGCGTCGGCACCTCGCATCACATGTCCGGCCTCGCGATCGAGCGCGTGACGGACGCCAAGTTCAACTACATCCCCACCAAGGGCTTCGGCGCGCAGGTGCAGGCGGTCGCGGGCGGTCACGCCGACGGCGCGCTCTGGCCGCTGGGCGAGGCAACGGCACAGGCCGAAAGCGGCGCGGTGCGCATCCTCGCCATCGCCGCCGAGGAACGCTCGGACGCCTTCCCCGACGCGCCCACCTTCCAGGAGGCCGGCATCGACATCCCGATCTTCGCCACCTTCCGCGGCTGGGCCGTGCCCGCGGCCACCCCGGACGAAGCCGTCGCCTTCCTGCAGGATCTCCTCAAGCAGGTGAGCGAGACCGAAGCCTATGTCGAGAAGATGGAATCGGCGGGCTACACGCCCACCTATCGTGACGCCGAGGGCTTCCAGTTCGTCGTCGACAACTACGCCGATCTGACCTCGGTCATCATCGACGAAGCGGGCCTCGGCCAGTAATCATCCCCGCCTTGTCCGCCCGGTCCCCCGCGGGCCGGGCGGGCCTTTTGCGCCCCCTCCCGCCAAGGTGCTGCCCCGTGACCACTTCCCCGGACACCCGACCCCTTCTCGCTCACAGCGACACTTATGTGGGCCTCGCGCTCGTGCTGACAGGCGGCATCGCCGCCTGGCTCGCCTCGGGCTTCGACGCCTATTCGCGAACCTATCCGCTCGTGCTCGGCTGTCTTCTGGCGATCCTGGGCGCGGTGCTGATCCTGCGCGTGGTCATCGGCACGACGACGCATGTCTCCTTCGCCACGCCCGCGCAGGTCACGGGCGCGGCCTCCGCCACGATCCTGCTCTGGATTGCGGCGCTCACGCAGGGATTGGGCTATCTTCTGCCCACCTTCCTGATGCAGTGCGCCTTTCTCTGGCTCTGCGGCGTGCGCGCGCCGGTCAAGCTGGTGCTGATCGCGGCGCTAGTGGCGGGGATCAGCTACCTTGCCTTCATCGAGGGGCTGGGCGTGCGCCTTCCGCGCACCCTGGCGCCCTGGCTCTTGTGAGGGGCGCGTCATGGACCTGATCGTTCTGGGCTTCGAGACGCTCGCTTCTCCCATGGTCGCGCTGATGCTCGTCATTGGCGTCTTCGCCGGCATGATCGTGGGCTCGATCCCCGGCATCAACGACAACATCGCCTTCGCGGTCTTCATCCCGTTCTCCTTCTCGATGCCGCCGGAACAGGCGCTCGCGCTCATGGTCGGTGTCTACTGCGCCGCCGCGTCCGGGGGCGCCATACCCGCAATCGTGATCAAGGTGCCGGGGACGGCCTCGTCGCTCTTGACCGCGGAGGACGGGAACGCCATGGCGCGCAAGGGCTTCGCGGGCCGCGCGCTTTCCATCGCGATCACCTCGTCTGTGGTGGGCGGCGTGCTGTCGTCCATCGTCCTGCTTCTCTTCGCCCCGTCGCTGGCCAAGGTCGCGCTCAGGTTCGGCTATGTCGAGAATTTCGCGCTCGCCATCCTCGGGCTTTCGAGCGTTGTCGGTCTCTTGCGCGGCAACGTGATCAAGGGTGCAATCGCCGCGATCATCGGCCTACTGGTCGCCAATGTCGGGTTCAGCCCCGTCACGGGCTTCCCCCGCTACACCTTCGGCAACGTCAACCTGATCGAGGGGATTCCCTTCGTGCCGCTCTTGGTGGGCCTGTTCGGGATCGCGGCCATGTTCGACCTCATGACCGACATCTTCCGCGACCGCCGCGCCGCCAAGGAGGTGACGGGCCTGCCCGAAATCGGCTCCCTCCGCCTGCCGAAAGGTCTGATGCGCCGCCTCGCGCCCGTCTGGGCCGGAAGCGCCGCCATCGGCAACGTGATCGGCATGCTGCCCGGTGCAGGCATGCTGATGGCGATCTTCCTTGCCTACGATCAGGCCGCGCGCCGGTTCCGCCGCCTCTACGAGGGCAAACCGGACGAAGCCGAATGGGGCAACGGCGCACCCGAGGGGATCGCGGCACCCGAGGCCGCGAACAACGCGGTGACGGCAAGCTCGATGGTCCCGCTCCTCTCGCTCGGGATTCCCGGCAACTCGACCTCGGCACTCTTCATCGGGGCGCTCGCCATTCACGGCATGGTGCCGGGGCCGCTTCTGTTCTCGCAGCACGGCAACATCGCGTGGATGATCATCGTGGCCTTCCTCGTGGCGAACCTCGTCATGTGGCCCATCGCCTGGGTGGTGATCCGAACCGTATCCAAGTCGATCTTCGCCATCCCCAAGGAGGCGATGGTGGGCGTGATCGCCCTTCTCTGCCTCATGGGCGCCTATTCGGACGGGGCCAACACGTTCAACATGTGGGTGGCCATCGTTGCGGGCGTCGTGGCGTATGGCATGCGGCTGGCGAAGATACCTCTGGGGCCCGCAATCCTCGGGCTGGTGCTGGGACCGCAGCTTGAATCCTCGCTCAACAATTCGCTGACGATCTCGGGCGGCAACTGGCTGGTCTTCCTCGATCCGGTTTCGCACCCGATCGCGGCGGGCATGATGCTGGCCTCGGCGCTACTCTGGATCGTGCCGGTGGTGATGAATTTCCGGGGGCGCCGCGAATGAGCAAGACCGACGAAACACATCGCGAAACGCGGCTCATGCACTACGGGCGCGGCCCCCTGCCCGGCCCCGCGAACCCGCCGGTGATGCGCGCCTCGACCGTGCTGCACGATACCGTGGTCTCCTACCGTGACACCAAGGCGCGGCGAGAGACGGATGACGCCGTGCTGTCCTACGGGCGGCGGGGGACCACCACGGCCCACGCCCTTGCGGCCGCCATCGCCGACCTCGAGGGTGGCGAGGCGTGTTTCCTCTTCCCCACCGGGGTCGCGGCCGTCGCGGGCGCCATCGCGCCCTTCATCGCTGCGGGCGATCACGTGCTCTGCGTCGACACGATCTTTCCCGCCACCCGCAGCTATTGCGACGACGCGCTGGCGCGCATGGGCGTGACGGTCGACTACTTCCCGTGGGATACGACCGACCTCACCGATCACGCCCGCCCCGAAACGAAACTCGTCATTGTCGAATCTCCCGCCTCCCAGACCTACGAGGTGATGGACCTGCCCGCGCTCTGCGCTGATGCCCATGCCCGTGACCTGCTCGTGGTTGCCGACAGCACCTACGGCTCGGGGTGGCTCTACCGTCCGCTCGAATTGGGATGCGACGTCTCGGTGATCGCGGGCACCAAGTACTTGGGCGGCCATGCCGACGTGATGATGGGCGCCGTCTCGGCCAAGGGCGGCGCGGTCGCGCCCCTGCGCCGCCACACGGCCATGACCGGCCAGACGCTCGGGCCGGACGACGCCTACAACACCCTGCGCGGGATGCGCACGCTGGCGCTCAGGCTCGAACGCCACGAGGCAACTGCGCTCGCACTTGCGCGCTGGCTTCGGGACCGGCCCGAGGTGACACGTGTCCTGCACCCCGCCCTGCCCGGTCATCCGGGCCGCGAGACATGGGCGCGCGATGCCAGCGGTACGAACGGCCTTCTGACCGTCGAATTCACCCAGGGCTTCGACACGGAGGACTTCATCGACCGTCTCGCGCTCTTCTCGGTCGGAAGCTCTTGGGGAGGGTTCGAGAGCCTCGCCATGCCCTGTGCCCCCGAAGCAGGCCGCACCTATCCGAACCCCGACCGCACCGGCCCGATGGTGAGGCTCCATGCGGGGCTCGAACATGTGGACGACCTTATCGCCGACCTCGCCCGCGCGCTCGCCGCGCCGGCCTGACCGAAACCGACCAAACCGGAGAAACATCCATGGGAACCAGCGTTTTCGATTCGATCCTCCTCGCCAATTCTTGGTCCACCGAGGAAATGCGCGGCGTCTTCAACGACGAAGCCCGCATCCAGCGTTGGCTCGACGTCGAGGCGGCGCTCGCACTCGAGCAGGCCGCGCTCGGCATGATCCCACAGGAGGCGGCGGACGAGATCGCCGCCAAGTCCCGCTATGACGCCATCGACATGGATCTCGTCCTGCGCGAACTCGCGAAGACCAAGCACCCGCTCGTGCCGGTCGTGCGCGCGCTGGAACATGTCTGCGAGAACGGCGCGGGCGAATACGTCCACTGGGGCGTCACCACGCAGGACATCATCGACACCGGCCTCGTGCTGCAACTGCGCGACGCCTACGAGATCGTGCGCCGCGACCTCGAGGAGATGGCCCGAAGCCTCCTGAAGCTCAGCGAAGAGCACCGCAACACGCCCATGATGGGCCGCACCCTCTCGCTTCAGGCGATCCCCGTCACCTTCGGATTCAAGGCGGCGATCTGGCTGTCCGAGATCGACCGCCATCTCGAACGTCTGGACGAGATGGCCCCGCGCGTTTTCGCGGGTTCCATCGTCGGCGCCGTCGGCACCAAGGCGTCCTTCGGACCCAAGGCGCACGAGATGGAGAAGGCCGTGAACAAGCGTCTCGGCCTCGCCACGCCCAACATCTCGTGGCAGCCCGCTCGTGACCGGTTCTACGAATTCGGCGCCGTGATGGGCGGCATCAACGCCACCATGAACAAGATCGGCAACCAACTCCTGCTGCTCATGCACAACGAACTCGACGAGGTGGCCGAACCCTTCGGTGAGGGGCAGGTCGGATCGTCCACCATGCCGCACAAGCGCAACCCGGCGGTGACCGAGAACTCGGTCACGGTGTCGAACACGCTCAAGTCCAACATCAACATGATGTCCGACATCACCAAGCACGAGCACGAGCGCGACGGCGCGGTGTGGAAGATGGAATGGAAGATCATGCCCGAGATATGCCTCATGCTCTCGGTTGTGCTGGCCAACCTGAAATTCGTGCTGGCGGGTCTCGAGGTGAAGGAAGAGAGCATGCTGGCCAATCTCAACCTTCTCAAGGGCTACGCGCTGGCCGAGCGCGTGATGTTCGCGCTGGCCGACAAGATGGGCAAACAGACCGCGCATGAAGAGGTCTACGTCGCCGCGATGAAGGGCATCGAGGGCGGTCAGACCTTCAAGGAAGCGCTGATGGGTAACGACAGGATTTCGGCAGCGGTGAGCGAGCAGGAACTCGACGCGCTGCTCGATCCCACCACCTATGTGGGTCATTCGCCCGAGATCGTCGATGCCGCGCTCGCCGATATCCGCGGTAAGGGGCGCGTCTGAGGGGCGGTATCCCGCCCTGCATTGACAATCCCGACTAAATCACTCAGGTCTTGAGCCGAGCGATGCGTGCCGGCCCTTCCGCCAAGGCTGCGGAAGGCCTCACCGGCGCGCATCGCGTCGCCATCGCGACGACACCGAAACGCAAAGGACCAAGACCTCGATGAACCACCCGATGCTCGCCACGAGCGCCCTCGCGCTCGGTCTCGCCGTCACCGGACCGGCCTCTGCCGCCACCGACAAGGCCGCCGTGCTGAACAACTATGCCGATATCGCGCAAGCGAAATACGAGGACAGCCTCATCGCCGCCAAGGCCCTGCGCGACGCGGTCGAGCGGCTCGTCTCCGATCCATCGCCCATGGCGCTCGAACGCGCGCGCGAGGCATGGATCGCCGCCCGCGTTCCCTATCAGCAGACCGAGGTCTATCGCTTCGGCAATCCGATCGTGGACGACTGGGAAGGCAAGGTGAACGCGTGGCCTCTCGATGAGGGGCTGATCGACTACGTGGACGCATCGTATGGCGGACCGTCGGACGAAAACGAGCTGGCCGCGCTCAATATCGTGGCCAACTCCACCTTCACCCTCTCGGGGAAAGAGGTCGACGCCTCCGAGATCACGCCCGAACTTCTGGCCGACACGCTCCACGAGGCCGACGGCGTCGAGGCCAATGTCGCCACCGGCTATCACGCCATCGAATTCCTGCTTTGGGGGCAGGATCTCAACGGCCATAATGCGGGTGCGGGCAATCGGCCCTGGACCGACTATGCCGCCGGCGCGGACTGCACGAACGACAATTGCGACCGCCGCGCCGACTACCTCCGGGCCGCAACCGACCTCCTCGTCTCCGACCTCGAATGGATGACGCAGCAATGGGCCGAAGGCGGCGCCGCGCGGGAAACCGTGACCGAGAACCCCGATAAAGGGATCACCGCGATCCTGACCGGCATGGGCTCGCTCTCCTACGGCGAACAGGCGGGCGAACGCATGCGTCTCGGCCTGATGCTGAACGACCCCGAGGAAGAGCATGACTGCTTTTCCGACAACACACACAACAGCCACTACTACGACGGGCTTGGCATCCAGAACGTCTATCTCGGCGACTACGTGCGCATCGACGGGACCGAGGTTTCGGGCCCGTCGCTCTCGGACCTCGTGGCCGATAGCGATCCTGCGCTCGACGCCGAAATGCGCGCGAAGCTCGCCACCACCATGCGCGAACTGGGCCAGATCAAGACCGCCGCCGAAGCGGGGTTTTCCTATGACATGATGCTTGCCCGCGACAGCGCCGCCGGTGAGGCGCTCATCATGGGCGGGGTCGACGCCCTCATCGACCAGACGCGCACGATCGAGCGCATCGTCTCGGCGCTCGGCTCGGATGCCATCGCATTCGAAGGCTCCGACAGTCTCGACGATCCCGACGCCGTGTTCCAGTAACACTGCCCCCGGTGCGCGGTGTCTTATCGCCGCGCGCCGACCATCGCTTCCGAACGGCCCGATGCCATGAAACGCTTCGTCACACTTGCCCTCGCCGCGACGCTCGCCACCCCGCTCGCCGAGGCGGGCAGCCCGCTCGACGAGCCGCACCTGCCCATCATCCCCAGGACCGAGGCCGAGGCCGCGCGCATCGCCAAGGTCACGGCGCCACCCGGCTCGTTCGACGCTCCCCAGGCATACGAGGAGAAATCCGCCGGCGCCGCCACCGTGCGCGCCACGCGCGATTCCAACGCCTTTTCCCTGCCCTCGGGCAACATCACCTTCGAGGACGAGCTGGATTTCAAGGTCGGCAACGGCCTCTTCCGCAAGCTCTGGGTCTCGTCGCCCTCGTCGACACTCGCCTCCGATGGGCTCGGACCCCTCTACAACGCGCGCTCCTGTCAGCGCTGTCACATCAAGGACGGGCGCGGTCATCCGCCCGAGGGGCCGGACGACAACGCCATCTCGATGTTCCTGCGCATCTCGATCCCGGGCACCGACGCTGACGCGATTCCCGAGATCGCGGACTACATCGCCTCGCGCCCCGACCCGACCTACGGCACGCAATTGCAGGATTTCAGCCTGCCGGGCCACCCTGCGGAATACCGCCTCAACGTCACCTATGACGAGACCAACGTGCCGCTTTCGGGCGGCCAGGTCGCGCATCTGCGCGCCCCCACATACCGCGCCGCCGACCTGGGCTATGGCCCGCTCCACCCCGACGCCATGTTGAGCCCTCGCGTCGCGCCGCAGATGATCGGTCTCGGTCTCATCGAGGCCATTCCCGCCGCCGACATTCTCGCCGGTGCGGACCCGGATGATACCGACGGCGATGGCATCTCGGGCCGCGCCAACATCGTCTGGTCACGGGAGTTCGACCGCCCGATGCTGGGCCGCTTCGGGCACAAGGCCGGCAATCCCACGATCCGCGAACAATCCGCCTCGGCCTTCGTGGGCGACATCGGCATCTCGAACCCGCTCTTCCCCGCAGCCTCGGGCGAATGCACCGATCTTCAGGCCGATTGCCTCGCCGCGCCACACGGCGACGGCGACGAGCGCGAGTTCGAGATCGACGCCGAGGGGCTCGATCTCGTCACCTTCTACAGCCGCAATCTCGGCGTGCCCGCGCGGCGTGACGTGGACGATCCCCAAGTGCTGCGCGGCAAGAAGGTCTTCCACGAAACCGGCTGCGCCTCCTGCCACCGGCCCAGCTACGTGACTCATCGCCTCGAGGGCCAGCCCGAACAGAGTTTTCAGCTCATCTGGCCCTATACCGACCTGCTGCTGCACGACATGGGCCCGGGCCTCGCCGACAACCGCCCCGAGGCGCGCGCGACCGGGACAGAGTGGCGCACGCCGCCGCTTTGGGGCATTGGCCTCACCCAACAAGTCTCGGGGCATACCTATTTCCTCCACGACGGCCGCGCACGCTCACTCCTCGAGGCGGTTCTGTGGCATGGTGGCGAGGCACAGACGGCGCGCGATACCGTTGTCGAGATGCCTCCCGACGATCGCGCCGCCCTCATCCGCTTCCTGGAGAGCCTCTGACCATGCGCCCCCTCATCATCGCCATTGCCCTCACGGTGCCCCTCGCCGCCACGGCAGAGCAGGCAGATTTGCGCAGGATCGTCGACGACCACATCCTGCCTCGCACCGAGGCCCTTGCGGAGCAGACCGACGCGCTGGCCGAGGAGGCCCGGACCAACTGCGCCACCGGCTCGGACGAACTGCGCGCGGCCTATCACGACGCCTTCGACGCCTGGGTCGTGATGAGCCACCTGCGCTTTGGTCCGACCGAGGAAGACGACCGCGCCTTCGCCCTCGCCTTCTGGCCCGACACCCGGGGCGTCACCCCTCGCACGCTTGGCGCACTGCTCGACGCCGCCGACCCCGTGGCCGCCTCCCCCGAGAAATTCGCCACCGTCTCGGTCGCCGCACGCGGGTTCTATGCGCTCGAGTTCCTGCTCTATGACGACGCCTTCGCGGATCGCGGCGAGGCCGCGTATCGCTGCGCCCTTCTCCGGTCGCTGACCGCCGACATGGCGGCCAATGCCCGCGCGATCCATGACGATTGGTCCGACCGCTACGCCGATCTCATGAGCGGCGCGGGCAGCAATGACACCTACCGCAGCGAGGCGGAAGCCACGCAGCAGCTGTTCACCGCGCTCACCACGGGGCTTCAGTTTACCTCAGACGTGCGGCTCGGCCGTCCCTTGGCCAGTTTCGACCGCCCCCGTCCTGCCCGGGCCGAGGCATGGCGCTCGGGCCGGTCGCTGCGCCACGTCATCCTCTCGCTGCAAAGCCTGCGCGACCTCGCCGCGCGCCTCTCGGGCGGGGACGGGATGATCGATGACGCCTTCGCCAAGGCCCTCGCCGAAGCCGAGATACTCGACGATCCCGTCTTCGCTGGTGTGGACGATCCGCAATCGCGTTTGCGCGTCGAAAGCCTGCAAACCAGCATCGACGGCATCCGCGACCTCGTCGCGACCCGCCTCGGGCCCCAGCTCGGCATCTCGGCGGGATTCAACGCGCTCGACGGGGATTGAGATGCCGGGCCGCCGCAGCTTCCTCGCCGGGCTCTTGGCCGCCACGGCCTGCCCCGCCCCCACTTGGGCCGACGCGGGCGCGCCGCGCTACCTTGCAGCCGCGCGCCTGCCTTCGGGAGCCTACCGCATGTTCGGCCTCAACGCTGCGGGGGGCCGCATCTTCGACCTTGCACTCCCCGGCCGCGGCCACGCGGCGGCGGCCCATCCCTCGCGCCCCGAGGCCGTGGCTTTTGCCCGTCGCCCCGGCACCTTCGCGCTCGTCCTCGATTGCATGACGGGGCAGGAGACCGCCCGGCTCACCGCTCCAGACGGCCATCATTTCAGCGGTCACGGCACCTTTTCGGCCGAAGGCACCCTGCTTTTCACCGCCGAGAATGACTATCGGAACGCGCGCGGCATGGTGGGAATCTGGGACGCCGCACACGGCTATTCCCGCATCGGCGCTCTCCCCTCGGGTGGCGTCGGCCCGCACGATCTGCGCCTCATGCCTTCGGGCACGACACTCGTCGTCGCCAATGGCGGTATCGAGACACATCCCGACACGGGCCGGGCCAAGCTCAACCTGCCGCTCATGCGACCCAATCTTGCCTATCTCTCGCTCGACGGCACGGTCCTCGACCGGGCCGAGCCGCCGTCCGAATGGCACAAGCTCTCCCTGCGCCACCTCGCCGTCGCGCCGGACGGGCGGGTGGCCGTGGCGGGACAATGGCAGGGCGACGCGGCCGAGACCCCGCCGCTTCTCGCCATGCACGAGATGGGCGGCGCCCTCGCCTTTGCCGAAACGGCCGAAACCGAGGCACGCGCGATGCAGGGCTATGCCGGCTCCATCGCCATGTCGGGCGGCGGAGACGAGATCGCCATCACCGGCCCGCGCGGTGGCCGCGCGCTCGTCTTCGACAGCGCACGGCGCCTCGTCACCCGGATCGAGGCCCCCGACATCTGCGGCGTGGCCCCCGCACGCGACGGGCTGCTTTTCACCACGGGCCAGGGCCAAATCCTGCGCCGCACCCCGGGCGCCCCTCCGACCACGACCTCACGCCACGCGCTTTCGTGGGACAACCACCTGATGCGGGTGTGAGGGATGTTGTGACACCGGCGCGGGTCGGCGCCCCCGTGATCTTCTCCACCGGTCTTTCACACCGCCGACACGATGCTGGCCATGAGGCGCCGCAGATCGCCGAAGTAGCCCTCCGTTCGAGCCGGGCGCGTCGGATCCGAGGTAATGGCGATGCTCACGTTCAGATCCGGCACGACCGCCAGGATCTGCCCACCGTAGCCACGCCCGTATGCCGCCCGTTGGCCGGCGATGTCGGTCAGGAACCAGCCATATCCGTAACGGTCGCCGCTCCAGGGTGACCGGCCACGTGGCTGCCATGACCTCGCGATCCAAGATGCCGGAACGACCTGGACACCACTCCATCTGCCATCCGCCAGAACCATGTCACCGATCCGGCCAAGATCACGCGGCGACAGCGCCATCTGATTGCCGCCCATGTAGTTGCCCTGCGGATCGCGCTGCCAAGGGGCGATGTCGATGCCGAGCGGCTCTGCGAGCCAGTCGCGCGCCAGGCTGTGCAGGTCGCGCCCCGTCGCCCGCGCAAGCAAAGCACCCAGAAGATGCCAGCCCCCCGTCGAATAGATGAAACGTCCACCCGGCTCGGCCACCAGATCGCGGGTCAGGACATGGTCGACCCAATTCTCGCTTGCGACCCAGGCGCCGTATTCCGCGCCCGAGGTACTTGCCAACCCCGCCCGCATCGACAGCAAATCGCCGACGGTGATCTCGTCTCGCGCATCTCCGGTCGCCGGACGGCCAAGGGCCGGCAGCACCCTGGTGTCGGCCCCCGGCAGGTCTCCGCGGTCGATGGCGATTCCCGTCAGAAGCGCAAGAAGGGTCTTCGAAACGGATTTGACATTCGCGGGCCGATCAAGATCGTTTCCGCCGAACGCACGCTCCAGAACAGCGTTTCCATCCCGGTGGACCACGAGCGCGTGCAATTGTTCGAGTTCGCGGGCCTGGGCCTCCACCTCGGCGAAGTCCCGTGTTTGAGCCGTCACCGGACGCATAAGAACTGCAGGCGACATCAGCGCGGCCAGCCCCATGGCCACTGCCCGGCGCCGCGTGGTCGCGACGCCGGTTCCGTTGGGTTCCCGGCCATCAGGGCATGATCCGACCCGCACAGGATCCGGGCACTCTATGGCTTCCGCCTTAGTCCCATATCGCAAGATCATCTCGTGTCCCCCTTTGGTTGCCTCGCCGCAGGGCTTCCCGTTCATCGCGATATGTCGGCGCCGCGCTCAGCCGTCCCTCACGCCCTTCTCGACCCTTTCGCCAAGGGTTTCGTCCACGTTGCGCCAGTATTCGAAAGCCCGTTTCAGCACCTTTTCGGAGACGCCGCCCTTGAGGTGGCCCACGATATTGTTGACCAGCCGGTCACGCGCGGCGTCGTCCAGAACATCGCGGACCAGTGTGCCGGCTTGTCCCCAGTCGTCGTCATCCTCGCGAAGCGTATAGGCCTGCCGCACCATGTCGCCGTCGGCATACCACAGCCCCGCGTCGTCGGTCAGCGACGGATCGGCCGCAGGTCCACCGTAGGAGTTGGGAGCATAGACGGGGTCCGAGACGTTCTCGACCCGCATCGCACCATCCTTGCTGTAGCTGTGGACCGGCGATTTGGGGCGGTTGACCGGGATCTGCTTGTAATTCGCCCCCAGCCGCGCGCGATGCGCGTCCGCGTAGGAAAACCCGCGCCCCAGCAGCATCTTGTCGGGGCTGAGGCCTATGCCGCGCACCAAGTTGTTGGGTTCGAAGGCCGCCTGTTCGATTTCGGTATGGAAATCGGTCGGGTTGCGGTCCAGCGTCAGCTTGCCCACCTCGATCAGGGGATAATCCGCATGCGGCCACACCTTGGTCAGATCGAACGGGTTGAAGCGATAGGTCTTGGCCTCCTCGAACGGCATGATCTGCATCTTGAGTGTCCAGGTCGGATAGTTCCCGTCGCGGATCGCGTTGAACAGGTCGCGGCGGTGGTAATCGGCATCCTCACCCGCGATCCTGTCGGCTTCTTCCTGGGTCAGGAAGTCGTTGCCCTGGTCGGTCTTGAAATGGTACTTCACCCAGAATTTCTCGCCGTCCGCGTTCACCCACATGTAGGTGTGGCTCGAAAAGCCGTCCATGTGCCGCCATGTCTTCGGGATCCCGCGATCGCCCATCAGCCATGTCACCTGATGCGCGGATTCCGGCGAGAGCGTCCAGAAATCCCACTGCATGTCGTGATCGCGCAGGCCCGAGTCGGCGCGGCGTTTCTGCGAGCGGATGAAGTGCTGAAACTTCATCGGATCGCGCAAAAAGAAGATCGGCGTGTTGTTGCCGACCATGTCGTAATTGCCTTCGGTGGTATAGAATTTCAGCGAGAACCCGCGCGGATCGCGCCAGGTGTCCGGACTGCCCCGTTCGCCCGCGACAGTCGAGAAACGGATCAGCGTGTCGGTTTTCGTGCCCGGCTGAAACAGCGCCGCGCTGGTGTATTTGCTGACGTCATGCGTTACCTCGAAATGCCCGAAGGCGCCGCCTCCCTTGGCGTGCGGCTGGCGTTCGGGAATGCGCTCACGGTTGAACTGCGCCATCTGCTCGATCAGGTAGTGATCGTGCAGGACGATAGGTCCGTCCCGGCCGACCGTAAGGGAATGTTCGTCACTCGCCACGGGTTGACCTGCATCGGTCGTGGTGGGTTTCTTGGCGTCATCGGTCATGTCGAGATCTCCTTTTGCGGCCCAGAGGCACCGGTCCACAACGGGATCGTCGGGCGTCCGGTGCCCTCTCGATGGCACATTCGATCCTGCCGCAAATCCGGAGAACATCCAAGGGCGGGATCGCCGGTCCCGAAACCCGTGGCGGCAGACGCGTCAGCGTCACATGGGCGTTAATGGCGGGACCAGCGAGCTTGATCGTCCGATTTACGGCCCAAAACCCGAGGTCAGCCCGCCATGGCGTTGGCCACGCAACGGAAACCGATGTGACGGTGGCCGCGTCCCGGAGCGTTGGAAAACCCGTCGCGATGCGTCGCGGTCAGCGTCGCAGATCCCGCATCGTAGATGTAGTCACCGCCCCGCGTAACCCGCTCGCCGGCGCGATCAGGGGCTTCGCGGCCATCCGCGGGATCGTAGGGGTAGGGCCGCTTCAGGCTGGACGTCCATTCCGCAAGCGATCCACTCATGTCAAGCACGCCGCTCGGCGTCGCACCGGCCGGACGGCTCCCCACCTCGGCGGTCACGCCGGTCTGCCCCGACACGAAAACGCGGCTCTGATCCGGTGCGGTATTCCCCCACGGATAAAGGCTGGCGTCTGCGCCCCTTGCGGCGGCCTCCCACTCGGCCTCGCTGGGCAGGCGCGTGCCGCGCCAGGCGCAATAGGCGCGTGCTCCGGCCCATGTCGTCTCTGTCACGGGGTGGTTCTCATAGCCGGGCGTCGGGCGGAACGCGCCGTCGCTGTAACCGATGCGCGCCTGCGGGTCGTCCAGCGCGATGATCGGGTAGAGCCCGCTGCTGCGCTGCTCTTCCATCAAGAGAGCTGCACTCTCGTCTGAGAGGTGATCGCGGGTCGCGTTGCCGCCTTCGAACTGTGCGGCGACCGGAATGGCCAGCGCGTTCAGATACTCGGCAAAGGCCGCGTTGGTGACCTCGGTGCGGTCGATCCGAAAGCCTTGCAGTTGGACCGTGTGCGCTGGCGCCTCGCTAGCAGGGCCGTTGTCGCGGCCAAGCGTATAGATGCCGCCCTCGACCGGGATCATCGCGTCGTTCGCGCGGATCGAATGAGGCGCAGTGTCAGGCGTATACGAGCAGCAGACCGACCACGGACGCGCCTTGGGCGGCGCTGTCCCGCAGCGGCCAGAGCGCGAGCACCGCCAGGAGCATCCCGAGGAGCGTGAGGCCCGTCAGCAGCATCGCACGATCTGCGGCAAACAGCTTTTTCACGATACCCACCCGAATGCTGGACCAAGACTCTGAAAGACAGCTATCATGGTCGGCCCCTCGGTAGCCAGTAAACGCTGTCGCACTAGGTGCGCAGGCACTGGTCGGCGAAGATGCCTGCCGGCGCATATGGGGAAACAGGCATTAGGCCGCGATCTGCACCGCAAGATCCTGCTGCGCGACCACGCAACATCGGCAGACGCGGCGATACTGAAGGACGGCGGTTTTCCGCATCCTCACGCGCGGTCTTGCAGCGATTGACAGGGGTTGCGTTCATCCGCGTCATCGCCACTCTGCCGAGGCGAGTGACGCTGACTCATCGGAAAAAAATCCTCCGACTCCCACGGCCCTCCTGCTGCGGTCACCATCGCGGAGGAGGAACAGGGCGTCGAGCCCACACCTTCTTGCGAGCGCCGCGCCTGCATCAGCGCCGAGCACCATCAGCGCCGTCGCCCAGGCGTCGGCCTCGGCGCAGGTGCGGGCGAGGACGGTGACGGAGGCCGGCGGAGCGAGCAACGGCGCGCCGAGCTTCGGGTCCATCGTATGCGACAGACGACGGCCCTGCACCTCGACCCAATGGCGGTAATCGCCGGATGTCGCGACGGCCGCGTCCTGCAGCGCGAGGATCGAATGGGGAGCCCGACGCTCAGGGTTCGGGGCTTCGACCGCGATGGTCCATGCCTCGCCGTCCGGCCGGAGCCCGAGCGCGCGCATTTCGCCGTCGATCCCAACGAGGCCGCCCGCGATCCCGTGGTCACGCAAGGTCTCGGCCAACCGGTCGACCCCATAGCCCTTGGCGATACCGTTGAGATCGAGCGCGATGGGTGCGGACTTGCGCACCTGGTCGCCACAGGTCTCCAGCACGTCATGTGCCGGGCGGCGCGGCGCGGCCATCGCAGCGCGGATGCCATCAGGCGCGGCGGCCTCCGGCCCGAACCCCCAGGCCGTCACCGCATCGCCCATGGCGATGTCGAAGGCCCCGCCCGAGGCGCGCCCGATCTCAAGGCCGAGATGAAGGACCGTGCGCAGCCGGTCGGGCATCGCCACCCATTCGCCTACCGGTTCCGCGTTGAGGCGCATGAGATCGCTGTCGGGCCGCCACGTGGACATCTGCGCGTCCACCTCATCCACCGCCGCTTGCAACGCACCGTGAACTGCGTTCGTATCGACGCCCGGTTCCGCGAAGAACAGCGCCGACCAGCGCGTGCCCATGGTCAGGCCATTCAGCGCGTGACGCACCATTTCAATAGACATCTTCGACATACCGCCCCTCCGCCTTCAGCACCGCAGGAGTGAGCCCGGTCGGCGCGAGGATTTCGGCCAACGCATCGGCCACGCCCGCCGCCATGTCGCGCCCACCGCAGACCATCACGCGGGCGCCGTCGCGAATCAGGTCGGCGACCTGAGTGGCCTCGCCCCGCAGAGCATCCTGCACGAAGTGCGGCCGCTCCCCGCGCGAGACGGCCGTGACCAGCCGGGTCAAACGCCCTTCTTCCTGCCAGCCGGGAAATTCCTCCCCGTAGAAGAAGTCGCTCTCCGGATGACGCATTCCGAAGAACAGATGGATCGGCCGCTGGCGCGCGTTGCCGCGCACGAACCCCGCAAGTGGCCCGATTCCCGTTCCCGCGCCGATCAGGATCAGCGGCGCGCGGCCCCGTCCGACCCGGAAACCGGGGTTGCGACGGAGGAAGGCGGTCACCGTAACGCCGGGTTCCAGTGTGGTCAGTTGCCCCGAGCACAGGCCGCCCGGATGCTTCCTCACCACGATCTCGATGAACCCGTCGCGCCGGCACGAGGCAAGCGAGTAGAGCCGCGGCATCTGGCTGCCCTCCGGCAGAACACCGATCAGGTCGCCGGCGGTGAAGCGCGAGAAGCCTTGCCCGGTCAGTCGCTGCCAGAGCGTGGCGCGCGGCAGGGCAAAGCGCAGGATCCCGGTCGGGGCCTGGACCTCGGCGCCGTAGTCCCGGCGCGACAAGAGGGTCAACGTCTCGGTCTTCGGCAGAACGGGCTGGTGCGACAATTCCAAGGGGATCCCAAGCGCCTCACTCAGCGCGCGGCTCCACCGCGCGAAATCCTGCGGCGACTGGCGGTCGATCGTGCCGAGCGGCATGAGTTCGGGCCAGCCCTTCGCCCGCGCCTGGGTCATCACAGCCTTGGCGAACGCGCAATAGGCAGGGAAGCTGCGGTCCCCGAAGCCGAGCACGGCCAGAGGAATTTCAGGCGCGCGGTCGAGGGCTTGAAGCCGGTCGAGAAACCCCTTGGCCGAGGCCGGTGCCGCGCCGTCGCCATAGGTCGCGGCGAGCAGGATGATCCGCTCGGCTTTTGCATAGCGCTCAGGAGCGAAGCCCGACATCGGCCCCACATGCACGCTCTGCCCGGACTGCGACAGCGCGGCGTGCAGCGTCGCGGCGAAGCCCCATGTGCTGCCGCCCTCGCTGCCGACAAGCAGGATCGTCTCGGCCCCGCCCGCTGGCTGATTGCCCCGGATGCGGGGCCGTGCGCGCCGCCCCGCAATCCAGACCAGAACGCCGGTTGCCCCCATGGCGGGCACGCCCAGCGCCATCAGCCCGAGCACCAGCCCCAGCGTCGCCTCGCCCTGTCCGGTGTGCAGCATGTAGATGGTTTCCGAGACCCGCTCCCACCCGGTGAGGCCCTCCCAGGCCAGAAGCGCTCCGTTGCCCTGATCGAGATATCCGGTCCCCCGGTCGGTCTTCAGCCTGAAGGCGTCCGTCGCATCGCCGGGATAGGGGAAGCTCAACTCGCGCAGCTCGGCGACGTGCATCTGTTGCAACGTCGGCATCCAATCAGGGGCAAACCCCGTTTCACCGCTCACCTCGGTCGGGAAGGCTGGCGCTGCGCCGCCATCGGGGAGAAGATCGAAAGTCGAGGCCGTCATCCACAAAGCCGTGGTCGACGACAGGATGAGGCCGATCACCGCAATCCGTGCAATCTCGACGTGCAGCCGACCGGCAAGCGGCCCCCGCAGAGGCGCGACCCAATGCCGCCAGCCGCCCGTCCGCCGCGCGACCAGCGCCGCACCGGACAGCGACAGGACCAGCATCGCCAAAGCCCCCGTCGCCATGGCAATGCGACCGCCATCTCCGAGAAACAGCGAGCGATGCAGGTTGGTGAGCCAGCGGAGGGTCCGGTTCGGGTCGGCCGAGGCCACACCCTGACCCGTCGCCGGGTCGATCACTGCGGCGCCGGGCGTGCCCTGGTCGAACCAATAGGCGGTGATCCGGCCCGATGGCGACCGGCGGATCTGCTCGACCCCCGGATAGACCGCCTGGATGCGGTCCGCGAGGGTGGCGACGGTCAGACCGGTCTCCACCTGCGGCGAGACGATACGCTCGGCCGCAGGGAAGACCGACAGCGCCGCGCCGCTCAAGCTCAGGATGGTCACGAGAGCCAAGGCGATAAGCCCTGGCCAGCGATGAAATGCGCGGATCATGGCCGGTCCTTCACATGTCGTATTGGAAACTGGCGACGTAGCGGCGGCCGCGCACGGGCGTCCCGGCGCCCTCGGTCGTGAGCGGCACCGCCACCTCGTTCGGGCTGTCGCGCATGTCCTCGACGGCGGCGTCGATGTGGAGGGTGTAGCCCGCGTCGAACAGCGCGTCGGCCAAGTCAAGAGTGATCTCGAGCGTGCGCCCCGCGCCGACGCTTGCGCCGGTGATGCCGTTCACCTGTGCCGGGTCACCGCCCGTTGCGCGGTACCAGTCACTCAGATGCTCGTAGTATTTCGACTTGCCGCCGGCCATCCAGAGACTGCCGACATAGGTGCCCGCTGGGTCGGAGACGTAGAGCGCGAGATAGGCCCCGTCGCCGCCATAATTGTTGAGGGTCGCGGTCAGCGTCACCGGCCGTGCCATCGCAAGGCCGGGGAAATTGAGCGCCGTGGTGAGCGCGAGCGTGGCGAGTACGGATTTCATCGGATCTATCCTTGTTCGGAGATGTGTTGCGGAGAGGCTCAGTTGACCTGAACCTGCGGCGGCGCGCCGTTCCCGAAGAGGCCGTTCTGCGGCGGCTGGGCGGTGCCGGCCCGGGTAGGACTGCGGGCGCCGTCGCGGTTGTCATCGTCCTCGAATTCCGTCTCGACAACCTTCAGCGTCGCCGGATCGACTTTCACCTCGATCTCCCGGCCATCGCTGTCGCGGCCTTCGATCTCGTAGCAACCATCGTCGATCTTGATCTCGCGGACGGTCCAGCCGTTTTGCTGGGCCATCTGCATCGCCGCCTCGCGCGACTGCCACGTGTCGCGGGGCGCGGTGCAAACGTCGTCATCGGCCAGCGCGGCACCAGCCGCCAGAAGTGCAACAAGTGAAACTGTGGTCAGTGTCGTTTTCATGGCAGGGTCTCCCTTTGTCTGCTGAGACCAGTCTGGAGAGCCGACCTGAGGGCTTCCTGACGGCAGAGCGATTCCTGTGTCAGCTTGCCGTCAGAAAGAAAAAGGCCGGAGGAAAGCAGAAAACCCCCGCGGAGGAGGGGGGGGTCATATCGGTCCGGGGATATTGCGGTTTACAGTATCAAACGATCAGGAAATATTACGGGAAGTGGCGGGATAACCGTCGTACGTCATTGTATGGTGGCAATAATTGAGGTTCGGACCGATACGGTATACCGAAGTCAGTCTTCGTGATCCCGATCCCGGCCTCGGTCCTTGTCGCGGCGATCGTCGTCGTCCTCGTCTTCGTATTCGAACTCGATCATCTGGAGCGTGGCCGGATGGATAGTCACCTCGATTCGGCGCCCTTCGGTATCTCGGGCGTCCATCTCGTAGCAGCCATCGTCGATCTTGATGCGGCGCACCGTCCAGCCATTTTCGTCGGCCAGCCGGGCAACGACGTCTCGCGGCTGCCAGTCAGCCATCGGCACGAGGCAATCGTCGTCCGCCAGCGCCACGCCGGCTGGGAAAACCGCGAGAAAGCCGAGAATTGTCAATGTCTTCTTCATGCGTCAAACTCCCCGTGGCACGCCCCTTGCTGTAATTCATGCGCGCCAAAGCTGACCGCAACCTGAAGGGAGGCGGCCCACCCGCTTCAGCTGCGTGTCAGCCGGACGGATCATGCAAGGTCATGGGGAAGGAGCGGGACCAGACATGCGCATGCTTCTGATCGAAGACGACACGACTCTCGGCGCTGCCGTGCGCGACCAGATCGCTGCCGATGGCCAATCGGCGGACTGGGTCACGCGCCTGGACGCGGCGGGCGACGCGCTGCGCGCCACCTCCTACGACCTGATCCTGCTCGACCTGATGCTGCCGGACGGTCGTGGGATCGGATTTCTCAAGGGCTTGCGCGCGCGGGGCGACGTGACGCCGGTCATCATCCTGACAGCGCTCGACCAGGTCTCGGACCGGATCGAGGGCCTGAACTCGGGCGCCGACGACTACCTCGTGAAACCCTTCGACCTGTCCGAACTGTCGGCCCGGATCGGCTCGGTCGCGCGGCGCTACAGCGGCAACCCCAACCCCATCGTCACCCATGGGCCGCTGGACATCGACCTGGCCGCGCACAGCATTCACCGCGACGGCAAACCCGTCCAGCTGACGGCGCGCGAATGGGCGCTGTTCGAGGCGTTCCTCGCGCGTCCGGGGCAACTGCTGTCCAAGCCGCAGCTGGAGGAGAAGCTTTATGCCTTCGACACCGAGGTGGAGAGCAACACCATCGAGGTCCATGTCAGCCGGCTGCGCAAGAAGCTCGGAAGCGCCGTCATCGAGACCGAGCGCGGCATGGGCTACAGGCTGGGCAAGCCGTGAAGTGGCCGCGCAGCCTTCAGGCACGGCTGGGCCTGACGCTGGACCTCGTGCTGACGATCCTCTGGTTGCTGGCCGCGACGGTCACGGCGGTGATCGTCAGGGACGAGTTGGACGAGATCTTCGACTCTGCCCTGCGCGAGACCGCCGAGCGCATCCTGCCGCTGGCGGTGACCGACATCGTGGGCCGCGAAGATCAGGGTGTGACGCAGCGGCTCGCGCCGATCCGCGAGCATGACGAGTTCTTCACCTACGTTGTCCGTGACGCTGAGGGGCGCATCCTGCTGCAATCCCACGCGGCGAATCCCGCAACGTTCCCGCCTTACAGCCAGCCGGGGTTCGAGCAGACGGCCACGCATCGCCTTTACAGCGACGCGGCGCTCCAGGGGACGATCCGCATCACCGTGGCAGAGCCGCTTGCGCATCGCGCATCGGTCGCGCGGGAAATCCGGGTGGGCCTAAGCCTGCCGCTGCTGGTCGTGCTGCCCGTGGCACTCGCTGCGATCATCCTGGCCGTCCGCTTCAGCCTGGCCCCCCTGCGCCGCTACCGCACACGGATCGAGGCACGCAGCGCCCGCGACCTGTCGGAGGTTCCCGCCGAAGACCTGCCGACGGAAATCGGACCGCTGGCTGCAACCCTGAACAACCTTCTGGAAAGGTTGCGCGAGGCGTTCGAGGCTGAACGCAGCTTCGCGGCGAACGCTGCCCATGAAATTCGGACGCCGTTGGCGGGCGCCATCGCGCAGGCGCAGCGGATCCGGTCGGAGACGTGCGATCCGGCCACTGACGCGCGCGCTGCAGAGATCGAGGCGACGCTCAAGCGCCTGACGCGGCTTTCCGAGCGCCTCATGCAGCTTGCGCGGGCGGAAGGCGGACGACTGCGGACGGACCGAAGCTCGGACTTGAGAGCTGTCGCGCGTGTTATTGTGGACGATATCGGGCAGGCGGACGCGCCAGGGCGGGTGGTGCTGACACTGCCGGAGACGGGCGTCATGTCGGACATCGACCCCGACGCCTTCGGAATCCTCTTGCGAAACCTCGTGGAGAACGCCCTCCGTCATGGAGCGGAGAATGCTTCGGTCGACGTGACCCTGACAGGAGACGGGCAACTGATCGTGGCGAACGACGGTCCCGTCCTACCGCGCGAAACCCTCGACCGCCTGACGGCGCGCTTCGAGCGGGCACATGCAAGCACTTACGGCAGCGGACTCGGCCTCGCCATCGTCGCCGCCATTGCCGACCGGATCGGAAGCCCCCTCCTTCTCCAGTCGCCTCGTCCCGGCACCGCGTCGGGTTTCCAGGTCTCCATCAAGTTGCCGACAGATCTTCCGGACGCCTTCGCACGACCTGCGCCGCTCCGGACGTAAGAAGCGTTGGGCAGGTCAGCCGCTTCGCGTCTCCTTCCGCATCGCGGCATAGTTGCTGAGGAGATCGCCGATCGCTAAACCTCTGGACAACCGCACCAATCCTTCGTTTGCTCACGCGTCGACCGCCGGTCGTATTCGATGATCGGTTGGTACGCCCTGACATTGCTGCTGAAGGAACCTTCCTTCGCGGTGCAGTGCGGTGGAGTGCCTCAGGACTTTCTTCGGCATCGGTGGCTTCGGTCCGGCCTTTGCGCTGCTAAACACATTTCTGTGGAAGAACAAGATCTTAGGGGTCGCATGGCTAGGCCATATGACCCTTCAAGAGGTCGAGAGATACGCGAAGAAAGCGGATCGCCGCCGCGCAGTCACGGGGCTGGAACAAG
The DNA here is from genome assembly GCF_019599045.1 of Roseovarius sp. SCSIO 43702. NCBI lineage: Bacteria > Pseudomonadati > Pseudomonadota > Alphaproteobacteria > Rhodobacterales > Roseobacteraceae > Roseovarius > Roseovarius sp. SCSIO 43702. The sequence continues at coordinate 862,429 of NZ_CP080623.1, read as the reverse complement.
AACGGAACGTGCAAACTGAAACGCAGGAACCCGAACCAACGTGCAAACCGCAAAAAAAGTGATTACTTTTCAATGTCTTGCGGTCAAGGTGGCGGACCGAGGAGGATTCGAACCCCCGACCCCTTGATTCGTAGTCAAGTACTCTATCCAGCTGAGCTATCGGTCCGTCCCGCAGGCATCTATCGCCACTGGCCGGTCATTGCAAGGGGGATGGCGTGAGAAAACGCACGGGGGCCCTCATCCGGGCGTCAGCGATCCCTTGGGCAGGATGATGACGAAGCTCGTGCCGTCCGGCCCGGTTTGCTCGAGCACGAGTTGCCCGCCATGGCCGCGCACCAGGTCGGCCGAGATCGACAGGCCGAGCCCCGTGCCCTCCTTGCGCGTGCCCCCCTGGAACGGGGTGAAAAGATGCGCGCGCGCCTTCTCGGGCAGGCCGGGTCCGGTGTCGCGCACGCGGATCCGCCATGCGGCCTCGTCCTCGTTGGCCTCGATGAGGATACGGCCGTCTCCCGGCCCCGCCTCGATCGCCTGCCGCGCGTTGCGGGCAAGGTTGGCGATCACGCGATACATCTGCTCGGCGTCGGCGCGGATCATCATGCCCTCCGGCACCCGCTCCTCGAAGGCGACGGGGCCATCTTCGCCGACGGCGAGCCGCTCGCTCGCCAGCACGTCCTCGACGATATCGGCCAACGGCACGATCCCGAGCGTCGGCGCCGGTTCCTCGGCCTTACCGAAGGCGAGCGTTGATTCACACAGATGCACCGCCCGCTTGATCGACCCCACGAGCTTCGGCGCAAGGCGGCGCACCCCCGGATCCTCGCTCATCTCGATCCGGTCGGTGAAAAGCTGCGCCGAGGTCAGTATGTTGCGCAGATCGTGGCTCACCTTCGCCACCGCGCCGCCAAGCTGGGCAAGCCGCTCCTTCTGACGCAGCGACTGGGTGATCTGCGTCTGCATGACCTGAAGCGTCTCTTCGGCCTCGCGCAGTTCGCGAATGCCGGCCGTGGGCATGATGACGCCACGCGCGTCCTCCGGGGCCGCCGCATAGGTCTTCATGTTTCCCACCACCCTCTTGATCGGCTTCACGAGGAAGATGCGGACCGCGACGAACAGCATGACCGCGGTGATGATCGAGATGACCGCCGAGAGCGCGAGGATACGCAGACCGTAATCTATCATCGCGGCCCTGAGATCGGCCGTATCCATCGTGACCTCGATCAAGAGCCCCGCCATCCGCAGGGGCTCGCCCATGACCCGGATCACCTCCGGCTCCGGGTCGAGAAGCCGCGCGATCGCGTCGCGGATAAGCTCGGGCGCGGTCGCATCGCGCAGATCGAACGTCGCCGAGATCGGCTTGGGCATCGGCGACGACAGGACAAGCTGGCGCGCCTCGTCCCGCCGCAGCACAACGTTGAACACGCCCGCGTTCGCCAGCAGTTCTTCCTCGAGATCGGGGCTGATCTCCTCGCCCGCCAGAAGAGCGAGCGATGCGATCTGTGCACGCTCGAGCCGCGAGAGCAGGTAATCCTCGCGGAACCGCGCGACCGACGGCACGAAGATCAGCACTTCGGCCAGCATCACGAAGATGAGCGTCAGGAGCAGGAAGCGTCCAGAAAGCGAATTGAGCATGTCCCGTCCCCGCGGCCCTTACGGCAGCCAGCGTTGCACCAGCCCCACGATGCGCTTCACCATACGGCTTTCGAACAGCCGCGGCGAGAAATAGGCACCCGCCGCGCGCTTGTTGATCTCACCGATGGTCGGATAGGGGGCCACCATGTTCGCGACCTGCGTCATCTTCAGGCCGTTTGCAAGAACCAGCGCCCAGAGATTGATGAGTTCGCCCGCCTGACAGCCCGCGATGGAGGCGCCCACCGGGCGTCCCTTGACCACCATCACCTTGATGAGACCCGTGGTCTTGCGCTCGGCAATGGCCCGGTCGTTGTGAGCGTATTCGAACCGCACCACCTCGAGCCTGTCACCATGCGCCGCGCGCGCCTGCGCCTCGGTCTGGCCGACCTGGGCAAGTTCCGGCTGCGTATAGGTGGCCCAGGGAAGATGGGCTGTCCGTTGCTTCACCGGCAGACCGAAAAGCGCCGAGCGGATGACCAGGCCGGCATGATATGACGCCACGTGGGTGAATTGCAGGCCGCCCGCCACGTCACCGATGGCATAGACCCTGCGGTTGGTCGTGCGCAGCCCGGCATCGACCTTGATCCCCGCCCGCGTCGTCTCGATCCCCGCGGCCGCGAGGTTGAGCCGCTCGACGTTCGCCTTGCGGCCGACTGCCATCAACAGGTGCGTGCCCCGGAACACGCGCCCGTCCTCGACCTCGATCTCGACCGCGCCCGCTTGGCCGCGCACCTTCTTGGCCATCGCGCCTTCGGCGATCTCGACGCCTTCCTCGCGCAGCGCGTCGAGCACGATCGCCGCGGTCTCGGGATCGTCGCGACCCAGCGCGGTCTCCCCCTCGATCACCGTCACGTCACATCCCAGCCGGCGATGCGCCTGCGCCATCTCCATGCCGATGGGGCCACCACCGACGATCAGAAGGTGTCCGGGCTTCTCGCGCAACTCGAACAGGGTCTCGTTCGTCTCGTAGGGCACGGTTTCGAGCCCCGGTATCGGCGGGACGAGCGGAGACGACCCGGTCGCGATCACGATACGCCGCGCGGTGATCACGTCCGCGCCCGCGCGCATCTCGGTCTCCGAGATGAATTCGCCATATTCGCGGATGACCCGGACGCCGAGGCTCTCGAACCGCTCCTGGCTGTCCACCGGCGCGATCTGCGCGATCACTTCCGCCACATGATCCTTGGCGGCCGCGTAATCCACCTCCGGCACGACGCTTGCCACCCCGAACCGGCCGGCATTGGCCTGCGCATGGGCGGCCTTCCCGCTCGCGATGAGCGCTTTGGAAGGCACGCACCCGTAATTGAGGCAATCGCCCCCCATCCGGTGCCCTTCGAGCATGATCACGTCCGCACCCATCTGCACCGCGCCCGCGGCCACCGAAAGGCCGCCCGATCCCGCCCCGATGACCAGGATGTCCGTCTTGAGATTGGCCATGCCGTCACACCTCCTTCTGACCGCGCAGCGCGCGGACCACGATGGGCAGCGCGGCGAGCGCGCTGAGGCCCAGGAGCGGGCCGATGATCTGCGGCTCCCACAAGAGGCTCATGTCGGGGCTTTCGCCCCTGTCGAACACCTCTCCGAGTCCCACACCGATCCAGGTGAACACGATGGCGCCGGGAATGATGCCCAGCACGGTCGTGAAGGCGAAGTTGCGGAACTTGACCCCCACCAGCGCCGGCAGCAGGTTGGCGACGAAGAACGGCACCGCCGGCACGAGACGCAGCAGGAAAAGGACACTGATCTCGTTCTCGTGCAGGCCCGCCTTCAGGCGCTTGATGGTTCCCTTGCTCGCTTCCATCCGCGCGGCCAGGGCCCTGCCCAACCCCGTGCGCGCCGCCCAGAAGATCGCGAAGGCCCCAAGGCTCGCCGCAACGACGTTGAACATCGTCCCGAGTGTCAACCCAAAGAGGAACCCGCCCGTCACCGATGCCACGGCGGCACCCGGAAGCGAGAAGGCCACGATCACGAAGTAGACGGCGACGAAAAGCAGCGCGAGAAGCGGGTAATGCGCGTCGCGATAGGCCAGCAGCGCCTCACGATTGTCGCGCAGCGTGTCGAAGCTCAGGTAGTCGCCCAGGGTGAAATACCCCACGATCGCGGCGGTAATGATCGCGGCAAGTGGCGCGTGTCGCCACGGGCTCCTGTTATCGTCGCGGGGGCCGGCCTCGTCCATTCTGTCATCTCGCATGTCGGTCTCGCTCGTTTCCAGCCAAGATGCGCCGTGGATGCCGCCGCGCATAGCCCGGTCACGCGCGATTGATCGACGGTGATGGCGAATTCCCCATTCGGCCCCCGGTCGAGCCATATGTAACAGCCCATGCGGGGCCGGGCACGGATTTGTTGCAGAATGCGCGCCCGCAGGGTTTGACTTGGCCCCGCACCCCCTCTATAGACCGGGCTTCGAGATACATGGGCCCGTGATCCCGCGATTCCCGCAGGGTCCGCCCCGACAAGACAATCGGAGACGGAGCGATGAAGCGCACCTTTCAACCCTCGAACCTCGTTCGCAAGCGCCGCCACGGCTTCCGTGCGCGCATGGCCACCAAGGCCGGCCGCAAGATCCTGAACGCGCGCCGCGCACGTGGCCGCAAGTCGCTCAGCGCCTGAGCGCCGCCAAGCCGACAGGTCAACCTGACATGACACCGCCGACAGCCCCCGCGGATGACACGGGGACGATGCCATCGGCGGCATCGTCATGTCCGGAGATCATCAAGACGCGGGCCGACTTTCTCGCCGCCGCCCGCGCAGCCCGGCAGGGCACGCCGTCGATGATGGTGCAGGCCCGCGACCGGCGCGACGACAACCCCGCCATCCGCATGGGCTTCACCTGCTCGAAAAAGGTCGGCAACGCGGTCGCCCGCAACCGCGCCAAGCGGCGCCTGCGCGAGGCCGCCCGTGCCGTATTGCCGCTCCATGGAAAGCCGGGCTGGGATTATGTCCTCATCGGCCGCGCCGAAGCGACCGCCGCCCGCCCCTTCGACGCGCTCAAGGACGACCTGGTCACCGCCTTGCGCAAGCTGCACGAAAGATGACCCCCCTGGCCTATCTCCTGGCGCTTCCGGTGCGCGGCTACCGCCTGGTCTTTTCGCCCTGGGTTGGCCATGGCTGTCGCTTCCATCCGACCTGCAGCGCCTACGCGCTCGAGGCGCTGGCCAAGCACGGCGGCCTGCGCGGCGGTTGGCTCACCCTCCGCCGCATCGCGCGCTGCCACCCCTGGGGCAGATCGGGCATCGACAACGTGCCGTGAGGCCCTTCATCTTATCCTGAACTCGCTCGAGTTATCAGCCCACGTCCGTGCGCCCCCGGCGATCGAGCCGCAGCGCGGCATAAAGAACATGCGTCCGCCAGCGCCCGTCGATCTGCAGATAGCTCTGCGCGACGCCCTCGTATTTGAAGCCGCATTTCTCAAGCAACCGGCGCGAGGCGGTGTTCTCGGGCAGGCATGCCGCCTCGATCCGGCTCAGATCGAGCCGGCCCCACGCGTGATGCACCACCGCCTCGATCGCCTCGCGCATGTAGCCCTGCCGCGCATGGCTCGCCCCGATCCAGTAGCCCAGCGTCCCCGCCTGCGCCGGACCCCGCCGGATATTGTCGAGGGTGATCGCCCCCAAAAGCCGCTCATCCTCCCGCCGGATCAGGAAAAGCGGCAAAGCCGAGCCGTTCGCGATGGACCGCTGTGCCCAGTAGACGCGGCTCGTGAAGGACTTCCGGCTCAGGTGATCGTTGGCCCAGGCGGGCTCCCACCGGGTCAGGAACTCGGCGCTTTCCCGGCGCAGGGCCGCCCACATCCGGTGATCGCTCATCATCGGCTGGCGCAAGGTCAGACGCTCGGTCTCGATCCGCACCTTCCGCCGAGCCAGGAGCATCACGCAGCACGCCTTTCCTGCAATGCCTCCAGCGTCGGCGCGCCCTCCACCGGACCATAAAGCGCCATCGCCGCCGGGGCGCGCGCCGCGAAATCCGCGGCCATCTCGCGCACGTCGCGCAACGTCACGGCGTCGATCCGCGCGACCACCTCGTCGAGCTCGGGCACCCGGCCCCATATCTGCAACATCCGCGCCAGCCGCTCGGCGCGGTTCGACGGGCTCTCGAGCCCCATGAGAAGCCCGGCCTTCATCTGTGCGCGTGCGCGCTCGATCTCGTCCTCGCGCATGTCATCGGCCGCGCGCTTCATCTCGTCCACCGTGATCTCGACAAGTTCCGAAAGCTGCTCCGCCGCCGTTCCCGCATAAACCGTCATCATGCCGGTGTCCGAATAGGCCCCGGCCTGCGCGAAGATCGTGTAGCACAGGCCCCGTCGCTCGCGCACCTCCTGGAAAAGGCGCGACGACATGCTGCCCCCCAAGGCGTTGGCGTAGATCTGCGCGGTGTGAATGCCCGGCGCGCGATAGTCCGGCCCCTCGAGCGCCAGCGCGAAATGCGCCTGCTCGAGCGACTTGATCACCCGCGCCTCGCCCCCGGTAAAGCGTGCCGGCTCGACGGTCCCGCCCGCGCCGCGCGCCATGTCGGCAAAGAGGGTCTCGGCCTGCCGCACGAGGGCCTCGTGGTCGACCGCGCCCGCGGCCGCGAGGATCATCTGCTGCGGCTGGTATCTCTCGCCCACGAACCGCTCGAGATCGGCGCGGCCGAACCCGCGTACCCGGTCCTCGGCGCCCAGGATCGTGCGCCCCAGCGGATGATCGGGATAGGCCTGCTCCTGCAACCAGTCGAAGATCACGTCGTCGGGCGTATCGAGCGCCTGCCCGATCTCCTGCAGGATCACGCCCCGCTCGACCTCGATCTCGTCGGCGTCAAAGACCGGGTTGCGCAGGATATCCGCCACCACGTCAAGCGCGAGCGGCGTGTCCCGCTCCAGCACCCGCGCGTAATAGGCCGTGACCTCGCGGGTGGTATAGGCGTTGATGTATCCGCCCACATCCTCGATCGCCTCCGCGATCTCGAGCGCGCTGCGCCGCTTCGTTCCCTTGAAGGCCATGTGCTCGAGGAAATGGGCGATGCCGTTCTGCTCGCTGCGCTCATGGCGCGCCCCGGCCAGCACCCAGATCCCGATCGCTGCGGATTGCAGCCCGGGCATATGCTCGCTCACGACGCGGAAACCGTTGGAAAACTCGGTCAGCCTGACACTCACTTGACGCACCGTTCCTTGATGAGGGCTTCGATCTCGCCCAGGTCGTTGCCGACCCGCGTGATCCGTTCCGGGCGCTCATACAGGTCCGCCATATGCGGTGGCAAGGGGGGCCGCACGCCCGCCGCTTCCTCGACCGCGTCGGGAAACTTCGCGGGATGCGCCGTGGCGAGCGTCACCATCGGAACGCCCGCGCGCCGGTGCCGCTCGGCCACATGGGTGCCCACGGCGGTATGCGGACACAGAAGCTCGGCCGCCTCGCGCGTCTGCCGTGCGATCTCGGCGCGCGTCTCGTCCTCGCTCACCCGGCCACTGTCATAGACCTCCGACAGGGCCTCGCGCACGCCTTGGCTGAGGGTGAACCCGCCCGATCCCTTGAGCTCGTCCATGAGCTGCGCCACCGCGCGCCCGTCCCGCCCCAGAGCCATGAACAGCGCACGCTCGAAATTGGAACTCACCTCGATATCCATCGAGGGGCTGATCGACGGGCTCACCCCGCTCACGCGATACTCGCCCGTGGTCAGGCAGCGGTGCAGGATATCGTTCTGGTTCGTCGCGACCACCAGCCGCTCGACGGGAAGACCCATGGCGCGCGCGATATAACCCGCGAAGATATCGCCGAAATTTCCCGTGGGCACGGTGAACGACACCGCCCTGTGCGGCGCGCCAAGGCTCACGGCGGCGGTGAAGTAATAGACCACCTGCGCCAGCACCCGCGCCCAGTTGATCGAATTGACACCCGCAAGACGCACTTCGTCGCGGAAGTCGAAATCGTTGAACATGTCCTTCACACGCGCCTGCGCGTCGTCGAAATGCCCGTCGATGGCCAGCGCATGCACGTTGGCCTCGGACGGCGTCGTCATCTGCCGCCGCTGCACCTCCGAAACGCGCCCATGCGGATAGAGGATGAAGACATCCACCGCCTCGAGTCCCCGGAACGCCTCGATGGCGGCACTGCCGGTATCGCCGCTCGTGGCGCCCACGATGCAGACGCGACTCCCCGAGCGCTTGAGCGACGCCTCGAAAAGCTGTCCGATGAGTTGCATCGCGAAATCCTTGAACGCGAGCGTCGGCCCGTGGAACAGCTCGAGCAGGAAATGCCCCGGTGCAAGCTGTTTCAGGGGCGCGCGGGACGTGACCGCGAACCCCTCGTAGGCGCGCGCGATGATGCCGCGGAACTCGTCGTCGGTGAAGGCGTCGCCGATATAGGGCCGCATCACCCGGAACGCGACCTCCTCGTAGGGCAGACCCTCGAAACCCGCGATCTCCTCCTTGCTCAGCTGCGGGATCCGCTCGGGCAGGTAAAGCCCCCCGTCCCGCGCGAGCCCGGTAAGCATCGCCTCCTCGAATGTCAGGCTCGGGGCCGCGCCCCGTGTCGAGATGTATTTCAACTGTCCTTACCTTCTGCCGGGCGCCGCCGGGTGCGCCACAGGAAATAGCCGGTCATCGCCGCCCAGATCGCGGCCAGCGCGAACCAGGTGATCGCGTATTCCAGGTGATCGTTCGGAATATGCGCGGTGTCCACCCTGAGTGGCGTGGCGACCGGTGCCTCCTCCGTCGTCTGCGCCGCCACCACCAGAACCGGTCGCGCATCCAGATGACGTGCCATGCGCGACACGTCGCGCGCGAACCACAGGTTCTTCTCGGTGTCGGGCTCGGGCGTGTAGCCGTCAACCTCGTCCGGCCAGTGCAGGTTGCCCGTGATCGTGACCCCTTCGGCAGGTCGCGGCGTTGCGGCCGTTGCAACTTCCACGAAGCCCCTGTCCACCAAGATGCGTCCCGCCTCCGTTTCCATGACCGAGATCACGCGATACCCCGCCCCCACCTGCTTGAGGCTCACGAGGACGCGCAAATCCTCTCCGGTGAAATCGCCGGTGACCGTCACGGGCAGGTACTTGTCCGCATCCGGGTCGGGCGTGTCGGGCAGCGGCACCGGCGGCTCCGCGATCCGCGCCTCGATGCGCGCGATGGCGGCCTCCTTCTCGCCCAGCCGTTCCACCTGCCAGAAACCGAGGCGCAGCAGGATGGCCACACCCACCGCTCCGAACAGCACCGGCACGATCACGCTGCGTTGCATCCCCGATCCTCAAATGGAAAGTGCGGAGACCAGCCCCCGCACCTTCATCTTGTCAAAACACTCAAGGTCCATCGCCTGGACGAGAGCCCTCACCCGCCCCAGACGTAGACCGCCGCGAAGAGGAAAAGCCAGACCACGTCAACGAAGTGCCAGTACCAGGCCGCTGCCTCGAACCCCACGTGCTTCTCGGGGGTGAAATGGCCACGATAGAGGCGCAGCAGGCACACGAACAGGAAGATCGTGCCGATGATCACATGCGCGCCGTGAAACCCCGTCGCCATGAAGAAGTTCGCGCCATAGATGTTGCCGGCAAATCCGAAAGCCGCGTGGCTGTATTCATAGACCTGGAACGCGGTGAACAGGACGCCGAGGCCGATCGCGATGATCAGACCCCATTTCATGTCCTCGCGGTTGTTCTCGTGGACAAGCGCATGGTGCGCCCATGTCGCCGCCGCACCCGAGCACAGAAGGATCAGAGTGTTGATCAGCGGCAGGTGCCACGGATCGAAGGTCTCGATTCCCGCGGGCGGCCAGACGCCGTCGACGCCGGGGCTGTCGGGACCCATAGGGTAAAGCGCGTGCTTGAAGAAGCTCCAGAACCACGCCGAAAAGAACATGATCTCGGACATGATGAAAAGGATGAAGCCATAACGCAGCCCGATCCGCACGACCGGCGTGTGATCGCCTGCACGGCTTTCGGCGATCACGTCGGACCACCAGCCGAACATCGTGTAAAGCACGCCGACGACCCCGATCAGGAACACCCACGGGCCGTTGTCGTGGAACCACAACACCGCGCCGAACAGCATGATGAAACCTGCAACCGCCCCGAAGAAGGGCCAGATCGAGGGGTTCAGAATGTGGTAGTCGTGGTTCTTTTCATGTGCCATATCGCTATCCCTCGCATGACGGCTCAGTTCACGGTTTTATCGTTTTCATTCGGTTGCACAAGGGCCGCCTGCGTCTCCGGCAGGTCGATCTCGTAGAATGTGTAACCCAGCGTGATCGTATGGGTGTATTTCGCGTCCCGGTCGGTGACGATTTCGGGATCGACGTAGAAGCTCACGGGCATCAGCACCCGTTCGCCGGGCTGGAGCACCTGCTCCTCGAAACAGAAGCAATCCACCTTGACGAAGAAATTCCCCGCCTCGTAGGGCGTGACGTTGTAGCTCGCCTGTCCGGCCACGGGTCGGTTCGTGGGGTTGTAGGCCTCGTAGAAGGCCAGCCCGTTCTCGCCGATACGCAGCTCCATCTCGCGCTCGACCGGCTTGAATTCCCACGGCATCCCACGCGCCTTGCTCGCGTCGAACCGGACCTTGATGGTCTGCTCGAGGATTTCCTCGGAGCCCGCATCGGCGGTGTTCGTCACCCCGCCGAACCCCGTCACCCGGCAGAACCAGTCATAGAACGGCACCGACGCCCAGGCGAGCGCCCCCATCACCACGACGACACCGACAAGGCGCGTCACGACCTTCGCGTTCGGATCCATCGCCATCACTCACTTCCCCCGATCTCGGTGGTATCGGGCACTTGGAACTCGTCCTGCGTCACCTTCGCGACCGTGAGGCCGAAAATCAGCACGACGAACCCCACGAGCACGAGGCCGAGCCCGACATTTCGGCCAAAGCGCCGCTTGTGCATCTCGTGTTCGCGCGATAGTCCCATGATCACCACCCGCTGATGCCGAAATCGGCAAGCAAGGCCTGCGCGAGAATCGCCAGGAAATGACCGAAGAGGTAGAGGAGCGACAGCGCGAAGACGCGTTTCTCGGTGCGGTAGCCGTCTGCCTCCGCCTGCACCTCGTCCCGGCGCCAGATGTCCCACGCCCCCTTGAGAAACGCGGCGTTCAGAAGGATCGCGACCCCGAGATAGACGAGACCCCCGATCGAGGTGAACGCGATCGCGATCGCCACCGGCACCAGCAGAACGGTATAGGCCAGGATGTGCCGCCGCGTCGACCGGCGCCCATGCGTCACGGTCAGCATCGGCACGCCGGCCTTCTCGTAATCGGATTTCATGAAAAGCGCGAGCGCCCAGAAATGCGGCGGCGTCCACATGAAGATCAGCAGGAACATCAGCACCGATTCCGGCGCGATCCCGCCCGTCACCACGGCCCAGCCGATCATCGGCGGAAACGCCCCCGCGGCGCCGCCGATCACGATGTTCTGCGGCGTCCACCGCTTGAGCCACATGGAATAGACCACCACGTAGAAGAAGATCGTGAAGGCCAGCAGCCCCGCCGCGACAAGGTTCGCGGCAAGCCCCAGCATCACCACCGCGATCCCGGCCAGCGCGGCGCCGAATGCCAGCGCCTCGCCCTCTTCGATCCGACCGGCGGGAATGGGACGCTTCGCCGTGCGCTTCATCACCCGGTCGATATCCGCATCCCACCACATGTTGAGCGCACCCGACGCGCCGCCGCCCACCGCGATGAAGAGGATCGCGGCGAAGGCCACCACGGGATGCACCGCCCCCGGCGCGGCCACGAGGCCCACGAAGGCCGTGAACACGACAAGCGACATCACCCGCGGCTTCAGAAGCGCGAAGTAATCCCCGAACCCGGCGTCGTAGTCGCCGGGGCGGCTTTCGCTGGCATTGAGGCTTGCGTCGGTCATATCACCCTTCCACGTCGCGGCAGGTCCGCTCACGTATCACGTTCGGGCAGGCCGGGCCCTCGGCCCGGCATACCCCGGCTGCGTCGGCTCACTCCGCCGAGGCGACGTCATACCCCTGCGGGACACCTGCATACTCGGCCTTGGCATCCTCGAGCCATTGCTCGTAGGCCTCCTCGCTCACCACTTTCACGGTGATCGGCATGTAGGCATGGTCCTTGCCGCAAAGCTCGCTGCACTGGCCGAAATAGATACCCTCGCGCTCGGCACTGAACCACAGTTGCGCCAGGCGACCGGGCACCGCGTCCTGCTTCACCCCGAAAGCGGGGATGGTCCAGCTGTGGATCACGTCCGCGCCGGTGACGGTCATCACCACCACCTTGTTGACCGGAACCACCACGGCCGTATCCGTGGCCAGCAGGAACTCGTCCTCGCTGTAGCCCGCTTCCTGAAGCTGCTGGATGACGTTCTCGTCCTTGACATAGTTGCCGCCCGTGGCCGGCTGCCCGATCATGTAGCTGTCGAAGCCGAAGCCCTCGTCGGTATATTCATAGCCCCAGTACCACTGGTAGCCCGTCACCTTGATGTTGATCTCGCCCTCCGGGATCTCCTGCTGCTTGAACAGCACCGGCAGCGAGAAGGCCCCGATGAAGATCAGGATGATGATCGGGATGATCGTCCATGCCACCTCGACCGGCGAGTTGTGGGTGAACTTGGCGGGCGTCGCGTTGACCCGGCGGTTGTAGGCGACGATGCAGAAGCCGATCAGCGCCACCACGAGGATCACGATCCCGGTGATGATGACGAGGATCATCCCGTCCAGCCAATGCAGGTCCCGCGCCAGCTCGGTCGCGGCGGGCTGCCAGCCCATGGCACCCGGCTCGGGCGCCCCGATGATCGGAAGATCCTCGCCCACCTGCTGCGCGGCGGCGGGGAGGGCTGTCATGGCGGCCATTGCGGCCAGCATCTTCGGGAAAAGTCGCATGGATGCACCCTGATCGGTTGTGGCATATGTCGTCGTCACGGAACTAATCGCGAGGCTCGCGCGGAATCCCGTTGTTTCAAGGCTGGTTAAAACCATATTCTGACCCGACAGACAAGAAAGACCATTGCGGCAAACCGACGCTTTTTTGATCCAGATCAAGAAAACCCTGCCGCGACAGAGCGAAAGCACCCCATGTCCGACACATCCTTCCGCCCGTTCGAAACCTCCCTCGACCGCGACACCGCCCTCTCGCGGCTCCGCGCCGCCACTGATGGCGCCGATGACGGAGAGCTTTTCCTCGAGCGCCGTCGCTCCGAGGCGGTGGTGTTCGACGACGGGCGCGTGCGCGACGCAAGCTACGACGCCTCCGAGGGATTCGGCCTGCGCGCCGTGCTCGGCGAGGTGACGGGATACGCCCATTCGACGGATATCTCCGACGCCGCGCTGGCCCGCGCGGTCGAGACCGCGCGCCTCGCCGTGGGCGACGGCGGCGGCACGCTCGACGCCGGACCGCCCCGCACCAACAGGCGGCTCTACACCGATGACGACCCCATCGCCGGGGCCGCTTTCCCGGTCAAGCTCGAGACCCTGCGCGAGATCGACGCCTTCGCGCGCGATCTGGACCCCCGCGTCGTGCAGGTCACGGCCTCCATCGCCGCCTCGCTCCAGGAGGTCGCGATCCTGCGGCCCGACGGCGCGCTCGTCACCGACACGCGGCCGATGACACGGGTGCAGGTCTCGGTCATCGTCGACGAGGACGGGCGCCGCGAATCCGGCACCGCGGGCGGCGGCGGGCGCGTGGGGCTCGATGGCCTGCTCGACCCGGTGTCATGGCAGGGCAAGGCGCGCGAGGCGATCAGGATCGCGCTCGTCAACCTGCGCGCCGAACCCGCACCGGCCGGTGTCATGGACGTGGTGCTCGGCCCCGGCTGGCCCGGCATCCTCCTGCACGAGGCGATCGGCCACGGCCTCGAGGGCGATTTCAACCGCAAGGGAAGCTCGGCCTTCGCCGGCCTCATGGGCAAGCGCATCGCGGCGCCCGGGGTCACCGTCCTCGATGACGGCACCCTGCCCGACCGGCGCGGGTCGCTCACCGTCGATGACGAGGGCACGCCCTCGGGCCGCAACATCCTGATCGAGGACGGGATCCTCACGGGTTTCATGCAGGACCGGCAGAACGCCCGCCTCATGGGGGTCGCGCCCACCGGAAATGGCCGCCGCGAGAGCTTCGCCCACGCGCCCATGCCGCGCATGACCAACACCTACATGCTGGGCGGCGACGCGGACCCCGCCGACATCCTCGCCGACCTCGCGGACGGAATCTATGCGGTGGGCTTCGGCGGCGGGCAGGTCGATATCACCAACGGAAAGTTCGTCTTCTCCTGCACCGAGGCCTACCGCGTGAAGAACGGCAAGGTCGGCGCCCCCGTCAAGGGCGCGACCCTCATCGGCGACGGCGCCACCGCGCTCCAGAAAATCCGCGCGCTTGGCAACGACATGACGCTCGACCCCGGCTTGGGCAATTGCGGCAAGGCCGGCCAGTGGGTGCCCGTGGGGGTCGGCCAACCGACCGTGATGATCGGCGGGCTCACCGTGGGCGGCTCGGCGGCGGGCTGACAGGAAATCACGGATCTTCGAGAAGGCGCGGGCGGATCGGCGGCTGGGCCTGACAGACGATCACAAGTCTTCGAGAAGGGGTCGGTGGCGCTGCCGCCGGTTGGCAGGAGGCGCACCGGGGGTAGGGAACAACCTGGAGAAGTCGCATCGATTCGGTAAACCCGGCGGCCGGTCGGTTCATTTTTCCCGGTCCAGCCAGTAATGTCCGAGCGGCACCGACGCGATACCGACGCGGGTACCGACACGATACCGACGTTGCGCGCGGTGAGTTAACCGAATAAATTAACCCCGTGAAATCAATACTCTGCCGAGCTTTTTCACGACCTTCCGAAAATTCTCTCCTCCCGGTTTACCCTGCATTAACCACCCGGCCGCTACACCTGATCCCGCAATCAGGCGAGGTCACGTCGGTCTTGGATACACATCCTTCCACTCACCCCCCACTCCCACCCACCACGGAAGAATGCCGGCTGGCATGGCTTCGCCTGTTGCGCTCCCATCGCGTGGGAATCGCGACCTTCTACCGGCTTCTGTCGGAACACGGCACCGCCGGCGACGCGCTTCTCGCCCTGCCCGAGGTGGCCCGCGCCGCCGGGGTCGAGCGCTATGCGCCCTGTCCCGAGGGCGTCGCGCGGGCCGAGTTGCGCGCGGGCCGGGATCGTGGCGCGCGGCTTCTGGCCGTGACGGACCCCGAATATCCCGACCACCTGCGCAGCATCCCCGATCCCCCGCCTCTCCTCTGGGTCGTGGGCGAGGCCTCTCTCCTCGCCCGTCCCTCCATCGCCATCGTCGGCGCGCGCAACGCCTCCTCTCTCGGCCTGCGCATGGCCCGCGCGCTGGCGACCGACCTGGGCAAGGCCGGCTTCGCCGTGGTCTCGGGCCTGGCGCGCGGAATCGACACGGTGGCTCACGCCGCCACGCTCGGGACCGGCACGCTTGCGGTCACGGCGGGGGGCGTCGATGTCATGTACCCCGCCGAGAACACGCGCCTCGCCGAGGATATCGGCAAGGCCGGCCTGCGCCTGTCGGAAAACCCCATGGGGATGGTTCCCCAGGCCCGTCATTTCCCCCGCCGCAACCGCATCATCTCGGGCCTCGCACAAGCCGTGGTCGTGATCGAGGCGGCGGCGAAATCCGGCTCGATCATCACCGCACGCGCGGCACTCGACCAGGGGCGCGAGGTGCTGGCGGTGCCGGGCCATCCCTTCGATGCCCGCGCGTCGGGCTGCAACATGCTCATCCGCGACGGTGCGCGGCTCGTCCGCTCCGCCGAGGACGTGATCGAGGCATTGCCGCCCATGACCGGCCACGGCACGGGGGCCGCCGCCGAGCTCCCGCTCGCGCCGCCGCCCGAGCCGCCTGCCGCTCCGCCCCGCGACCGGCGCAGCCTGCGCGAGACCGCGGCGCTGCACCAGCAGATCCTCGACCGGCTCGGCCCCTCGCCATTGGCCGAGGATCAACTCATCCGCGATCTCGGCGCCGCCGCCCATGACGTTTCGCCGGTGCTCGTCGATCTCGAGCTCGAGGGCCGGATCACCCGCCAGGCCGGCGGGCTCCTCTCGAAAAGCGCCTGAGTTCCGCCGCGGGCCAACCGCATTGACAATTCCCTTCGACACCCCACATGGTCCGCCGCCATACCGAAGCGCCCCGAGTCGAAAGGCCCATCAATGCCCGTTGTCGTCGTAGAATCCCCGGCCAAGGCCAAGACAATCAACAAGTATCTGGGGTCCGACTACACCGTTCTCGCCTCCTACGGCCACGTCCGCGACCTGCCCCCCAAGGACGGCTCGGTCGATCCCGACGCGGGGTTCGAGATGAAATGGGAGGTGGGCAACGACAGCAAGAAACACGTCAAGGCCATCGCCGACGCGCTCAAGGACGACAACGCGCTCATCCTCGCCACCGACCCCGACCGCGAGGGCGAGGCGATCTCGTGGCATCTCGAGGAGGCGCTGCGCAAGCGCAAGGCCATCGGCAAGGACACGCCCGTCAGCCGCGTGGTCTTCAACGCCATCACCAAGGCCGCCGTGACCGAGGCGATGAAGAACCCCCGCCAGGTCGACAACGACCTGGTCGAGGCGTATCTCGCCCGCCGCGCGCTCGACTACCTCGTCGGTTTCAACCTGAGCCCGGTGCTCTGGCGCAAGCTTCCCGGCGCGCGGTCCGCGGGCCGGGTGCAATCGGTCTGCCTGCGTCTCATCGTCGAGCGCGAGATGGAGATCGAGGCGTTCAACCCCCGCGAATACTGGTCGGTCAAGGCGCTGCTCTCCACCCCCCGCGGACAGGAATTCGAGGCGCGGCTCGTGACGCTCGCCGGCAAGAAGCTCGACAAGTACGATCTCGCCAACGCCACCCAGGCCGAACTCGCGGTGCAGGCCGTCACCTCGCGCGAACTCACGGTGCAATCGGTCGAGGCCAAGCCCACCTCGCGCAACCCCGCCGCCCCCTTCATGACCTCCACGCTCCAGCAGGAGGCGAGCCGCAAGTTCGGCATGGGCGCGCGCCAGACGATGAGCGCGGCCCAGCGCCTCTACGAGGCGGGGCATATCACCTACATGCGGACCGACGGGATCGACATGGCCCCCGAGGCCGTCGATGCCGCCCGCGCCGCGATCCGCGACCGCTTCGGTGCCGACTACCTGCCGTCCAAGGCCCGTGTCTACAAGAACAAGGCCAAGAACGCGCAGGAAGCGCATGAATGCATCCGCCCCACCGACATGACCGCCGATGCCGAGGCGCTCAGGCTCAAGGACGCGGATCAACGCAAGCTCTACGATCTCATCTGGAAGCGCACGCTCGCCTGCCAGATGGAAGGCGCGCGGCTCGAGCGCACCACGGTCGAGATCGGGAGCAGGGACGGACAGGTCGGCCTGCGCGCCACCGGACAGGTCGTGCTTTTCGACGGGTTCCTGCGCATCTACGAAGAAGGGCGCGACGACGTGGCACCCGAGGATGACGACAGCCGCCTGCCCCAGATCTCCGAGGGCGAGCGCGCCGAGTTCGCCAGATCCTCGCTCCGCGCCCAGTTCGACAAGGCAGGCGAGGCCGACAAGGACGCCGTCATCGACGCGGAGGACCGCCAGGCGAAGGGCATCCGCGCCAATTCCGGCGCGCTCCTGTCGGAAAACGGCGCCGTGCTGGGGCTTCAGCATCACACCCAGCCGCCGCCGCGCTACACCGAGGCGACGCTGGTGAAGAAGATGGAAGAGCTCGGGATCGGGCGCCCCTCGACCTATGCGTCGGTCCTCACCACCATCCAGGACCGCGAATATGTCCGCAAGGAGGGCAACCGCCTCTTCCCCGAGGACAAGGGAAGGATCGTCACGATCTTCCTGCTGAATTTCTTCCGCAAATACGTGGGCTACGAATTCACCGCCAATCTCGAGGAAGAGCTCGACGTGATCAGCGCGGGCAATGCCGACTACAAGGAGGTGCTGGCCCGCTTCTGGCGCGATTTCTCGGCGGCCATCGCCGAGACGTCCGAGCTTCGCATCGCCGAGGTGCTCGACGTGCTGGACGAGGCGCTTGCACCCACGCTCTATCCGCCGCGCGAGGACGGGACCGATCCGCGCATCTGCCCGCTCTGCGGCGAGGGCAAGCTGCATCTCAAGACCTCGCGCTCGGGCGGCTTCGTGGGCTGCGGCAACTATCCCGAATGCCGCTACACCCGCCCCATCGGCGGCGAGGCGGCCGAGAACGAGGACCGCGTGCTGGGCGTGGACAATGGCGACGAGATCAGCCTGCGCTCGGGCCGCTTCGGCCCCTACGTGCAGCGCGGCGAGGCCACCGAGGAGAACAAGAAGCCCAAGCGCGCCTCGCTCCCCAAGGGGTGGGAGCCCGCCGACATGACGCTCGAGAAGGCCGTGACCCTTCTGAGCCTGCCGCGCGAGATCGGCGAGCATCCCGATGGCGGCATGATCACCACCAATTTCGGCCGGTTCGGGCCCTACGTCCACCACAAGGCCGAGGGTGAGGCCAAGGGCGTCTATGCCAATCTCAAGGACCCGGCGGACGTGTTCGAACTGGGCATGAACCGCGCGGTCGAGCTTCTGGCCGAGAAACGCGCCAATCCCGGCGGGCGTGGCCGCGCCGCGGCCAAGCCGCTCAAGGAACTGGGCGAGCATCCCGAACATGGCGGCCCGATCAACGTGATGGACGGCCGCTACGGGCCTTACGTCAAGTGGGAGAAGGTGAACGCGACCATTCCCAAGGACACCGACCCGGACCAGGTCACGATGGAGATGGCCCTCGCCCTGATCGAGGAGAAGGCCGCCAAGAAGGGCAAGAAGAAGCCCGCGGCCAAGAAGAAAGCCGCCCCGAAGAAGAAGGCGACCGCCAAGTCCAAGTAGCCCGGTGTCATTGCGCCAGGCGGCACCCTGTCCGCTTCCAGCGGATGCCGCCTATCCCGCGAAGTAACTCCGGTTTCCCCGGCTCGCCACCGCGCGCGCGATCCGCTCGACGGCCAGCGCATAGGCCGCCTCGCGCGCCGGCACGTCGTCGGCCTCGGCGCGATCGAAGACACGGGTCGCGGCATCGACCATCCGCGCCTCGAGCCGCTCGGTCACCTGCTCCTCTCTCCAGTATTCGCCGGTGCGCGACTGGATCCATTCGAAGTAGCTCACCGTCGCACCACCCGCGTTGACGAGGATATCGGGCAGCATCACATGATCGCGCTCCCGCAGGATCTCGTCCGCGTCGGCGCTCACCGGGCCGTTCGCGATCTCGAGGATGAGCGGCGCCCTGATGCCCTTGGCATTCTTCTTCGTCACGGCGTTCTCCATCGCGGCCAGGGCCAGGACATCCACTTCGAGCTTCAGAAGCTCCTCCTGTCCGATCTCTTCCTTCCCGTCCTCGTCGGCCACGGATTTCTCGCAATAGAGAACACCCTCGGCATCGCCATTCCGCTTGCATTCGAAGATCGGTCGGGGATCGAGGTCCGCCTCGTCATGCACGGCTGTCTTGCTGTCCGAGACCGCCACCACGCGAAACCCCGCCTCGTGCGCGAGGCAGGCGAAATGCCCGCCCGCGCTGCCGAAACCCTGCACCGCGACGCTCACGTCCGCGGGCCGCTTGTCCTGTCGCTCGATCCATTCCCGCAAAACGATGAGCGCGCCACACCCCGTGGCCGCGATCCGGCCTTCGCTCCCGCCAAGACACACGGGTTTGCCGGTCATCGCGGCGGGCTGGTGGCTACGGTTGATCTTGGAGAATTCGTCGGCCATCCATCCCATGATCCGCGGGTTGGTGTGCACGTCGGGCGCCGGGATGTCGCGGTCCGGCCCGATGATATCGGCCACGGCCGCCACGTATCCCCGCGCGAGCCGCTCCACCTCGAGCGGCGACAACGCCTTGGGATCGACCTGAACGCCCCCCTTGGCCCCGCCGAACGGCAATTCGAGAAGCGCGCATTTCAACGTCATCCAGAACGCCAGCTCCGTGACTTCGCGCGCATCCACGTCGGGATGGAACCGCACGCCGCCCTTCCCGGGGCCGAGGGTCGTGTCATATTGCACCCGCCACGCGCGCAACACGTCCAGGCTGCCATCGTCGCGCCTCAGCGGGACCGAGGCTTCGAGCTTGCGATTGGGCGCGCTCAGAAGCTTGCGGGTATCTTCGGAAATGTCGGATTTCTCGAACACGGTCTCGAGCAGGGCGGGAATTTCGAAATCTGGCATCTGGCCTCGCCGATCATGTTCTTTCTTTCGCGTCCAACGCCGGGTCGGTCGGGCCGGTTCCCGCCGCTGACGGAGCCGTGATCACCTCAGCGGTGGCACATCGGCCGGTGGCACCCCGTGCCGCGCCCGAGCCCGCCGTTCCCGCGCCATGAGATAGACACCCGCCACCACGATGATGACCGCGCCGAGGATTGCCCAGCCATCCGGCCGCTCGCCGAACACCGCCCAGGCCAGGGCGAGGCCCACCACGAGGCCGGTGTAGCGGAACGGCGCGAGAAAGCTCATGTCGCCCATCTGCACCCCGCGCAGGATCAGCACGAACGCCCCGGCCAGCGCCGCGCCCGATCCGGCGGCAGCGCCCAGCAGCGCCGGCGAGAACGGCTCCCACGTGGTGCCGCGGCTCGCGACAAGGCCCAGCGCGATCATCGCCGCGATGCTCAGAAGCGCCACCTGGGCCGCGCCGAAGGACAGCGTCATGGAGCGCGTCACCGTGTCCCGCGCCGCCATCGACGCCGCCGAGAGCGCGGCAAGGAGCGCGTAGACCGAGAAGGCATCGCTGCCGGGCTTCACCACCATGAGCACACCCAGGATGCTCACGCCCGCCGCACCCAGCCGGTGAAGGCCGGGACGCTCGCCATGAACGATCACGCCCCCCAGCATGAGGAAGACCGGCAGAAGCTGATTGACCGCGATCGCCCCGGAAAGCGGCATCTTCACCAGGGCCACGACCCACACGGTCATCCCCAGCGTCTCGAAGCCGACCCGAAGCATCACCCGCCGGTCGCGCATCAGGCGGCCCATCCTGCGCGGCCCCGGCCATCCACCCAGCCACGGCGACACCGCGACGAGGCATATCGCCGCGGCGACGCTGCGCATCACGATGACCTGATGCCACGCCACGCTTTCGCCCATGAGCTTCACGAACACGTCGTTCACGACGAAACAGACCATCGCCGCGATGATGCAAAGCGCGCCCTTGAGGTTGTCGGTGATCATGCCACTCTCCTCCGCGGGCCAGATGACCCCAGCCGCGCGGCACTGTCCATGCCCCGACCGCCCCGGTCGGGCGCGATTCCCCGCCGGCGCGGCGTTGACTATTCCCGCGCGCCCGGCCACAACGCTGGGCAGATCACGACAGACAGGAGAGTTACGTGGACAAGATCTACTCATCCGCGTCCGACGCGCTCGACGGGCTGCTCTTTGACGGCATGACGATCGCGGCGGGCGGCTTTGGCCTCTGCGGCATCCCCGAGCTTCTGCTCGCCGCCATCCGCGACGCCGGCACCAGGGACCTCACCTTCGCCTCGAACAACGCGGGCGTCGACGATTTCGGCATCGGCATCCTGCTCCAGACGCGGCAGGTCCGGAAGATGATGTCGTCCTACGTGGGCGAGAACGCCGAGTTCATGCGCCAGTATCTCGCGGGCGAGCTCGAGATCGAGTTCAACCCGCAAGGCACGCTCGCCGAGCGCATGCGCGCGGGCGGCGCGGGCATCCCAGGCTTCTACACCAAGACCGGGGTGGGCACGCAGGTGGCCGAGGGCAAGGAGCACAAGGATTTCCCCACCGGCCCCGATGGCGAACCCGAGACCTACATCATGGAGCGCGGCATCTTCGCCGATCTCTCCATCGTCAAGGCATGGAAAGCCGACGAGACCGGCAACGCGATCTTCCGCAAGACCGCGCGCAACTTCAACCCGCCCGCGGCCATGTGCGGCCGGACCTGCGTGATGGAGGTCGAGGAGATCGTGCCCAAGGGCTCGCTCGATCCCGACGCGATCCACCTGCCGGGCATCTACGTGCACCGCCTGATCCAGGGCGATCACGAGAAACGCATCGAACAACGCACCATCCGGGAGGGCTGAGATCATGGCATGGGACCGCAATCAGATGGCCGCCCGCGCGGCGCGTGAACTCGAAGACGGCATGTATGTGAACCTCGGCATCGGCATTCCGACGCTCGTGGCGAACTACATCCCCGAGGGCGTGAACGTGACCCTGCAATCGGAAAACGGGATGCTGGGCATCGGCCCCTTCCCCACCGAGGACGAGGTCGACCCCGACCTCATCAACGCGGGCAAGCAGACCGTCACCGCCCTGCCCCACACGTCCTATTTCGACAGCGCGACCAGCTTCGGGATGATCCGGGGCGGCAAGATCGCCATGGCGATCCTCGGCGCGATGGAAGTGGCCGAGAACGGCGACCTGGCGAACTGGATGATCCCCGGCAAGCTGGTGAAGGGCATGGGCGGCGCGATGGACCTCGTGGCCGGGGTGGGCCGTGTCGTCGTCGTGATGGACCACCAGAACAAGCATGGCGAAAGCAAGCTCCTCAAGGAATGCACGCTGCCGCTTACCGGAACGGGTGTCGTCGATCGGATCATCACCAATCTCGGCGTGCTCGACGTGGTCGAGGGGGGGCTCAGGATCGTGGAGCTGGCCGATGGCGTGACCGAGGAACAGCTTCGCGACGCGACGGAGGCCACCATTGTCGGCTGAGCGCGAGATAAGCCACGAGGAGAGCGACTCGAAGGGCCGCTACGTCCTGCGCCAGGACGGGGCCGAGGCGGAACTCACCTATTCCCGCCTCGGTGCCACGCAGGTGATCGCCGACCACACCGGCGTGCCAGATGCCCTGCGCGGCACCGGCGCGGGGCGCGCGCTGGTCGAGAGGCTGGTGGCCGATGCGCGCGCGGATGGCTTCAGGATCGTCCCGCTCTGTTCCTTCGTGAAGGCGATGCGCGACCGGCATCCCGACTGGGCCGACGTCTTCACCGGCTGACCGCGCTGCGCGGTCTCATTTCATCGCGATGTTGAGCGCGCAGCCATCCGTGATGAACTGAGGCCGCGTCTTGCACAGGCCCCGCGCCACGTCATAGGCGGCAAGCACTTTCGGAACGTAATCGCGCGTCTCGCCATAGGGCGGGACGCCCGCATGTGTCTTGACCGCGTTTTCCCCCGCGTTATAGCCCGCGAGCGCGAGGATCGGATCGCCCGCGAACTCCTTCAACAACCAGTCGAGATAGGCGACACCGCCCTTGATGTTCTGTCCGGGTTCCAGGCTGTCGGTCACGCCGAACCGCGTGGCGGTATCGGGGATGAGCTGCATGAGGCCCTGCGCCCCCGCGCTGCTCAGCGCATCGGCCCGCCCGCCCGATTCCACCGCGATCACCGCCAGCACCAGCGCCGGCGACACCTCGGTTCCCACGGTCGCGGCCAGGATGTGCTGGCCTTGGGCGGCCGCGATCTTCTGCAAGGTCTGAAGCCGGAACTGCGGCGCCGCCTCGCCCGCCGGCGGCTTGCCCAGCCGGATGAGCGCCGATTCCAGCCTGAGCGCGCCGCTTTCGCTCACGCCGGTGGGCACGGTATCCCAGAACCAGTCGTAAAGCCCCGCGGCACGAATGACACCGGCCTCGCCCGGCGTCTCGGCGGATACGGGCTCTTCCTCCTCCGTCGATGTCCCGCCGTTCGAGCGCGCCCGCCCCTGCGCGGCGAATTCCTCGGCGGTGATCTGTACGGTGATGCGCTTCTTGGCCGTGGCCTTGGGCGGCGTGCCCTTCTTGAATGTGAAATCGGGGAAAGGTGCGGGATCGCCCGCGGCCACCCCCTGCGCCCAGCCTGCGGCCAGAATCGCAAGACCCGCCCCGGCGAACCGCATGGGCCGTGGAAAAACTATCATTGGTCTGACTGCCCGTATCGTTTTTCTTTTGCGGACAGTATCGCAGAGACGGGCCTATCGGGCCAGTTTTTCAAACAACGGGACGCGGATTTTCCCGTGCGAAAAGGGCAAAACGCGCCTCCATCATCATTTTTCCAAGTTTTTAATCGTTCCATTCCAGCGCGTTAGCATATTCGCAACCAGTTATTTTCATTCGAACCAAAAAGGCACGAATCGCGCCCAAATGCTGCCCGATTTCACTGGCTATATCTGCTCATACCACGGCGCTGAGGGCCAAGAGAGAGGCGGCCCTGCAACGGCAAAATGGTTGTGAACCTGAGTAAACTGATCCTTTGGAGGGACAAACAATGATCAAATTCTTCAAGAACTTCAAGAAAGACGAAGACGGTGCTGTGACGGTTGACTGGGTCGTTCTGACCGCAGCAGTCGTGGGCCTTGGCGTTGCCGGTGTCGGCACGGTCAAAGGCGGCATCGACAGCCTGGCGTCGGGCATCAAGACCGGTGTTTCGGGCACGACCGTGGGTCAGGGCAGCTAAGCCCACCCCGAGGTTACCCAAACCCTTCAGGAGAGCGGCGGATCGCCGATCTGCGGCTCTCCTCATACTATTCTGAATACTCATGTGCAGCGTCATCGGCCCGCGGTAAGTTGGACCCCCCGTGTCGACCAGGATCGTGGCAGAACGCTCGTTCACCGTTGCATTCAGTCATTGCTGCTGAAAGGTGGATGAAGACATGAAACTCACTCTCAAGAAATTCGTCGAAGACGACGCCGGCGCCGTGACGGTGGACTGGGTCGTCCTGACCGCGGCCATCGTCGGTCTCGGAACGAGCGCCATCATCACCGCCAAGGGCGGCATCTCCGGCATCGCGACCAAGATCAGCACGTCGGTCAGCGGCATGAACGTGGGCAGCTGACGCCACGAAACAACCTCGAGCCGGCCCGACCCTCGCCACAATCATCAATGAGATTGTGATGCCTGAGACGGGCAGAGCGGCGATCAAGCCGCCGTCCGGGCAAGGCAAACGGAAAGGAACATCCTATGCGAGCGGTATTCGGATTGGTCCTGGTTGTCGGGATCGGACTCGCGGGTTTCGCGGTCTACATGGCCAAGGGCGTGCTTCAGAGTTACGAGGCCGAGGCCAACGCACTTCGCGCGGCACAAAGCCCCGCCATCCAGACGGTCGACGTCTATGTCGCCGCACGGCCCCTGGCC
The DNA here is from genome assembly GCF_019599045.1 of Roseovarius sp. SCSIO 43702. Taxonomy (NCBI): domain Bacteria; kingdom Pseudomonadati; phylum Pseudomonadota; class Alphaproteobacteria; order Rhodobacterales; family Roseobacteraceae; genus Roseovarius; species Roseovarius sp. SCSIO 43702. The sequence continues at coordinate 837,813 of NZ_CP080623.1, read as the reverse complement.
TATGGGCAGCGTCTCACCAAGGAGGACGTGACCCTTGTGAAGTTTCCCGCGGCTTCCCTGCCCGACGGCGTGTTCAGCACCGAGGAGGCGCTGATGCCCAAGGGCGAGAGCGAGCCGCGCACCGTGATCCGCGCCATGGAGAAATTCGAGGCGATCCTCGAGGTCAAGGTGACCGGCCCCGGCGAGGATGCGGGTCTCACCAACCAGCTCGAACGCGGCATGCGTGCCTTCGCGATAAACGTGGACACCGCTTCGGGCGTCGCGGGTTTCCTGCGTCCCGGCGACCGCGTCGACATCTACTGGACCGGCAATATCGGTCGCTCCGGCGTGCGCACCGAGGGTCAGTCCGAGGGCGACGTGACCAAGCTTATCGAAACCGGCATGAAGCTCATCGCCGTCGACCAGACATCGGACGGAAGCACGACCGGCGCGATCCTCGCCCGCACCGTGACCGTCGCGGCCTCGCCCCAGCAGGTCGCCGCCCTGGCGCAAGCGCAATCCACCGGCAAGCTCACGCTCTCGCTCGTCGGCGCCGGTGACGAAACCGTGGCCGAAGCGATCGAGGTCGACCAATCCTCGCTCCTGGGTCTCGCGCAGGTCGAGATCGAGCAAGAGGCGCCCCGCATCGAGGAAGAGGTCTGCACCATCCGCACCCGCCGCGGCTCCGAGGTGATCGTCAGCGAGATCCCGTGCACGAACTGACATTCATGTCATGTGACATAGCCAAAACCGGGGGCGTTCCATCGCGAACGCCCCTTTTTCATGCGTCGCATTCCTGCAACGGTTGTCTCCGTTGACCGCAAAACAAGGCACAAAATCCATTGTTGCTTGAAAATTTACGTGAATTGACGCAGGCTTCGATCAATCTGGGCAAGAAGACCCATCAAATCGAGGCGTGATCGGAAGGCAGGTCACATGAAAATGAAGTCTATGTTCTGGGCGGCCCTCATGGGCGTCGCCGTCACCGTCGGGCATGCGCCCGCCCCCGCGCAGGCGGAAACGCTGCACGTGGTTCGCAAGGGAACCGCGCGGGATCTGAGCGTCGCGATGAACCGCGCGATCGTCGTGGAAAGCGACGTTCCCTTCGCCGAGCTCAGCATCGCGAACCCCTCCATCGCCGATTTCTCGACCTTGTCGGATCGCACCATCTATCTTCTCGGCAAGGCACCGGGGCGCACCACGCTCACGCTTCTCGACGCGAACGGGCGGCTCATCACCAATGTCGATGTGCATGTCAGCGCCGACATCTCCGAATTCAAGGAACGGCTGCGCCAGATCCTGCCCAACGAGCAGATCGAGGTGCGCACCGCCAATGACGGCATCGTCCTTTCGGGCACCGTGTCGAGCACGCCGCGCCTGCAGCGCGCACTCGACCTGGCCGAACGCTACGCGCCCGAGCGCGTGTCGAACCTCATGTCCGTCTCGGGCAAGCAGCAGGTCATGCTCAAGGTCCGCTTCGCCGAAATGCAGCGCAGCATCTCCAAGAGTCTCGGAACCTCGCTTCTCGTCGATGGGCTGGGCAACGGCCTGGGCGTCGGTGTCGCCACGCAGAATATCGGCAGCTCGGGCACCAATGCCAATGCGGTCACGCCCGGCACGCTTAACGGCACAGCCGCCGCGGGCGCCGCGTTCTTCGGCATCAACGCCGGGTCGGCACAGATCGGCATCCTGCTTCAAGCCCTTGAAAACAAGGGGGTTGTCCGCACCCTGGCGGAACCGAACCTCACCGCCCTCTCCGGGCAGGAAGCCAACTTCCTTGCCGGCGGCGAATACCCGATCCCGGTCAGCCAGGAAGACGGCGCGATCACCGTCGAATTCAAGCGCTTCGGCGTCGAGCTGAACTTCGTGCCCCGCGTGCTTGATGACAACATAATCAACCTCGAACTTGCCGCGGCCGTGTCGTCGCTCGATCCGGCGAACGGGTTCACCAACGGTCAGCTCACGATCAGCGCCTTCCGCCGCCGCGACACCTCGACAACGGTGGCGCTGCGCGACGGCGAGAGCTTCGCCATCGCCGGCCTGCTTCAGGACGATTTCCGCGACGCCAACGATCAGGTGCCGTGGCTGGGCGACCTTCCGGTCCTCGGCGCGCTCTTCCGCAGCGCCAACTACCAGCGCTCGCAGACCGAGCTCGTGATCATCGTCACCGCGCATCTCGTGACGCCCACCTCGGGCGAAACGCTGGCCCTGCCGACCGACCGAGTGGTCCTGCCGACCGAAAGCGACCTCTTTCTCAACGGTCGGGTGGCACGCGACGTGCGCAATTCCGGCGGTGCGGTCGGCGAAGTCGCCAAGCAGGACTTCACCGGCTCCTACGGCTACGTGATGGATTGAGGACGGGAACGGGGACATGAAACGCACAGCAACACTCATCACCCTTCTCGCTCTCGCGGCCTGCGGTCGCGCGCCGAGCGAGGTCTCGGGCTCCTACTTCAACGAAGCGGGCGCGCTCGTCGATGGCGGCAACTTCGGTAACGCCACCATGCAGAACCACCAGGTCATGACCGGCGAACGCGGCTACGTTCACAACCTGTCGAACCGTTTCGCGAACGAGGTGGACACGACGGTCAACTTCGCCTTCAACTCGGCCCAGCTTGACGCCCGCGCGCGCCATATCCTGAGCGAACAGGCCGCCTGGATCCGCCAGTTCCCCGAAGTGACCTTCCGCGTCTACGGCCACACCGACAAGGTCGGCTCGAACGCCTACAACAAGCGGCTGGGTCTTGCGCGGGCCCGCGCCGTGGTGGCGTTCTTCGCGAGCCAGGGCATCAGCACCTCTCGCCTCGAGGCGCTCGTCTCGTTCGGCGAGACGCAGCCGCTCATCGTGACCCAGGGCCGCGAGCGCCGCAACCGGCGCACCGTGACCGAGGTTTCGGGCTTCGTGCAATCGCACCCGGTCATCATGGACGGCAAATATGCCCAAGTGATCTATCGCGAATACATCCAAAGCGCCGTACCGAAATCCGACATCGCGCTGGCCAAGGCCATCGAGGACGCCTCGGGCGCCAGCAGCAGCGGTGGCGGCGGCGAATAGGCCCGGCGCACTTGATTTCTCCCTGCCCGGCTTGCCGGGCCACCTCGAAACCCGCCGCATCGTCGGCGGGTTTTTCTTTGTTCTCCATGATCGCACAATTGCGATTTTTTGGTCCTAATGTTGCCCACATTAGGCGGCAGGTTCTTCTCAGGCAAAACTGCGTCCGGCCCTTCGAGGTATGGGCGCATCAGGCAAAACCGGAGCTTCACCGCGAAAACGCGGGTTTCGCTCCGCGAACCTTCCGCCCGGTTGCCGGGCGAGCAGACTAGGACCGAGATCGAATGACGAGTAGTGCGATGCAACATCCAGAACCCAGCCCGATCGTCGCCTGCACGATCAGCCGGGACGTGCGGAACTTCGACCTGCTGATCGAGGACATGGAAACCGCGATGGGCGAAGCTTGGGGCGACCTGGGCTTTCACGAGGCCCTGGCCTTTCTCGAGCAGGACGACGCGGCGACGCTCGAATTCGTGGCGATCGCCATCGACGAGACCGACGAGGCGAACCTCGACATGATCGCCGACCTGATCGAACAGGCCGGAAAGGCCGGCGTGAAGGTCATCCTCATCGCCGACGATGTCAGCCCCGCCGCGCTGCATGCGCTCCTGCGCAAGGGCGCCGACGAATTCGTCCCCTACCCGCTTCCCGAGAACGAGCTTCAGGCGGCGATCGAGCGTTTGCGCCGTCCACCCGAACCGGTGGCCGAAGCTCCCGCCGCGCCACATGCGCCCGCCTCGACCGGGCGCGAGGGCGTCTTGCTTGGCGTCCAGGGCATCGCCGGCGGCACCGGCGCCACCACGCTCGCGGTCAATCTCGGATGGGAGCTTGCGCTGGCCGACAAGGCCAACCCGCCGAAGGTCTGCATCGTGGACCTGTCGCTGCAATTCGGCTCGGTCGCCACCTTCCTCGACCTGCCGCGGCGCGAAGCGGTCTACGAGATGTGGTCCGACACCGAAAGCATGGACGAGGACATCTTCCGCGCCGCGCTCCAGTGCCATGAGGAAAAGCTCTGGGTGCTGACCGCGCCGCCCGAGATCATTCCCCTCGACCTCGTCAGCCCCGATGACGTCTCTCGCGTCCTCGAACACGCGCGGCAGCGCTTCGACTACGTGATCGTCGACATGCCCACCACGCTCGTCCAGTGGACCGAGACGGTGCTTACAGCGTCGCAGATCTATTTCGTGACGCTCGAGATGGACATGCGCTCGGCCCAGAACACCCTGCGTCTCAAACGCGCGCTCAAGGCCGAGGAACTGCCGCTCGAACGGCTGCGCTTCTGCCTCAACCGGGCACCGAAATTCACCGACCTCAACGGCAAGAGCCGGATCAAGCGCATGGCCGAAAGCCTCGAGATCGGGATCGAACTTCAGCTCCCCGATGGCGGCAAACCGGTGTCGCAGGGCGCCGATCACGGCCTGCCGCTCGGCGCCTCCGCACCCAAGAACCCGCTGCGCCGCGAGATCGCCAAGCTGGCCACCTCGCTTCACGAGCTGGGCAAATCCGACGCCGAGGCGGCCTGACCCGAAAGGACCACCAGATGTTTTCGAGATACAAGAAACCCGGCTCGGAGGGCGCAACCCCGGTCAAGGCGGCGATCAAGGCTCCGGCGACCAAACCCATCGAAGCCGTGGCCGCCCCGGCCCCCGCTCCCGCGCCCGAAGCGCGGCCCTCGCTGCGCAAGCCGCTGGCCAAGTCGGCCGCCTCCGCCGCGCCCATGGACAAGGAACGCAAGCGCAAGGAGCGCCTGGCCGAGATCAAGCTCGACCTGCACCGCTCGCTCCTCGATCACCTGAACCTCGGCGCGCTCGAATCCGCGTCCGAGGCGGATCTGCGCGCCGAAATCGGCTCGATCGCCGCCGAGGTGCTGGAAGAGCGGTCCATCGTGCTCAACCGCGAGGACCGCAGCACCCTCACGCAGGAACTCTATGACGAGGTGCGCGGCCTCGGTCCGCTCGAGACGCTGCTCAAGGACGACACCGTCAACGACATACTCGTGAACGGACCCCACCAGATCTTCGTCGAACGAGCGGGCAAGCTCATGCTGTCCGACGTCACCTTCAAGGACGAGAAGCACCTCCTGCGCATCATCGACAAGATCGTGAGCGCCGTGGGTCGCCGCGTGGACGAATCGAACCCCTATGTCGACGCCCGTCTCGCCGACGGCTCGCGCTTCAACGCCATGGTGCCGCCGGTGGCCGTTGACGGATCGCTCGTCTCGATCCGGAAGTTTAAGAAGGACAAGCTCGGCATCGACGACCTGGTGAATTTCGGCGCCTTCTCCGAGGAGATGGCCGCCTATCTCCAGGCCGCGGTCGCCACACGGCTGAATGTGATCGTCTCCGGCGGGACCGGCTCGGGCAAGACGACGACGCTCAATGCGCTGTCGTCCTTCATCGACAATTCCGAGCGCATCCTCACCATCGAGGACACCGCCGAACTCCAGCTCCAGCAGACCCACGTGGGCCGCATGGAAAGCCGCCCCCCCAACGTCGAGGGCAAGGGCGAGGTGTCGCCCCGCGACTGTCTCAAGAACGCGCTTCGGATGCGTCCCGACCGTATCATCGTCGGCGAGACGCGCGGCGAGGAGGTCATCGACATGCTTCAGGCCATGAACACCGGCCACGACGGCTCAATGACCACGATCCACGCCAACAACCCGCGCGACGGCATCTCGCGGCTCGAGAACATGGTCGCCATGGCCGGGATCGAGATGCCGCTCAAGGCCGTGCGTTCGCAGATCGCCTCGGCCGTGCACCTCCTGGTGCAGGCCAGCCGCCTTCAGGACGGCTCGCGCCGCATGACCTCCATCACCGAGATCACCGGGATGGAGGGCGACGTCATCTCCATGCAGGAGGTGTTCCGCTTCCAGCGCGTGGGCCTCACGCCCGAGAACAAGATCATCGGCCACTTCACCGCCACCGGCGTGCGCTCGCACTACTCCGAACGCTTCCGCCTCTGGGGTTACGATCTACCGACAAGCATCTATGAACCCACGGTTGCGGGGTAACGCGAAATGGCCATCTCCATCGAACCCATCATCTACGGGCTGATCTTCGTGGGCGTCCTCGTATTGGTCGAGGGCATCTATCTCACGGTGTTCGGCAAATCCATCTCGCTCAACAGCCGCGTCAACCGCCGGCTCGAGATGCTCGACAAGAACGCGAACCGCGAGGAGGTGATGGAGAAGCTGCGCAAGGAAATGCAGCTTCACCTGAAATCGCGCCGCATCCCGCTTTACGCGATCTTGGCGAACAAGGCCCAGAAGGCCGCCATCGCCTTTTCGCCGAAGCAGCTCATCGGCCTCATGGCCGCCCTGGGTGTCCTGGCCTTCATGGCGCTGACCATCGGCACCGCAACCTCGCTGCCGGTGCGGATCATCGTCTCGGCGGGGATGGGGATCGGCGGCGTGTTTCTCTGGATCTCGATGAAGGCCAACAAGCGCATGGCGCTTCTCGAGGAACAGCTTCCCGACGCGATCGAGCTCATGGTGCGCAGCCTGCGCGTCGGCCATCCCTTTTCCTCGGCCATCTCCATCGTGGCCAGCGAGGTGGCCGATCCGCTCGCCACCGAGTTCGGCATCATCTCGGACGAGGCCGCCTATGGCCGCGACGTCGGCGAGGCGCTCAAGGACATGGCCGAACGGCTCGACATGCAGGATCTGCGCTTTCTTGCCGTCGCCGTGACGATCCAGCAGCAATCGGGCGGCAACCTCGCCGAGATCCTCGATGGCCTGGCCAAGGTGATCCGCGCCCGCTTCCGCCTCTTCCGCCGGGTCAAGGCGATCACCGCCGAGGCCAAGTGGTCTGGCAAGTTCCTCTCGGGCTTCCCGCTTCTCGCCCTTGTCGGCATCCAGCTTCTCGATCCCAACTACTACGACGAGGCGATGCTGCACCCCTTCTTCATTCCTGCCTGCCTGGTGGTCGGAGCCTTCCTGGTTCTCAACCTCATCGTGATGCGGGCGCTCGTGAACATCAAAGTCTGAGGACACCCAAGCGATGACCTTTATCAACGACATCCTGACCGGCGCGCTTGGCCCCTTCGGCCCGCTCATCGCCGTGGGCATGCTGGGCGTGGTCCTCATCCTCATCACCCTGGTGATGATGCTCAACCAGCCCGAGGATCCGCTCGACAAGCTCAAGCGCACCCAGAAGGAAGCGGCCTCCGGCAAGACCAAGACACAATCCCTCCGCGCCGGTCAGCGCAACGACAAGCTCGACAAATACGCGGGCTTCCTCGAACCGCAGGACGAGAAGCAGCTTTCCGAAATCCGCAAGAAGCTCATGCAGGCGGGCTATCGCAACCGCGACGCGGTGCGGTATTTCCACTTCGCGCAGATGGCGCTTGCGCTCGGTCTTCTGGTGGCGGGCGTCGTCTATTTCGTGCTCTTCGTGCAGGGGCCCGACACCACGACCCAGAAGATGCTCATGTATATCCTCGGCCCCGGTGCCGTGGGATACATGATGCCGAAATACTGGGTCACCAAACGTCAGCAGAAGCGCCAGGAAGAAATCCAGGACGGCTTCCCCGACAGCCTCGACATGATGCTGGTCTGCGTCGAGGCGGGGCAATCCATGGACCAGGCCATCGTGCGCGTCTCGAACGAGATCCGCGCCTCGTTCCCCGCCCTCGCCGACGAGTACCAGATCGTCGCACAGCAGATCAAGGCGGGCCGGGACAAGGCGTCGGTGCTCAACGAGATGGCCGAGCGCTGCGGCGTGCAGGACGTGTCCTCCTTCGTGACCGTCCTTGTCCAGAGCCAGACCTTCGGCACCTCGATCGGCGACGCGCTGCGCGTCTACGCGAGCGAGATGCGTGACAAGCGCGTCATGCGCGCCGAGGAAAAGGCGAACAAGCTTCCGACGAAGATGACATTGGCCACGATGATGCTTACAGTGCCGCCATTGTTGATCATCCTCGTCGGTCCGTCGGTTCTGGGTATCATGGAACTCACGGCCATGTCCCAGTGATGATCGGGGCGCAATGAACGTGAGGCCGAATGGCACGGGCAGGCATCTTGATCGCGGCGGGTTTGGCGCTGGCGCTCGCGGGCTGCGCGAATGACGCCGCGCTCCCCGAGAACCCCTACGCGCCCGGGCTCGCCAGCAAGGGCGAGGCGGTCGATGGCCTGACCGTCGGTCACCGGCTCATGCGCGCGGGCGAATACGAACTGGCGCTCGAAGCCTTCTCGCGCGCGGCGCTCGAGGAAGGCGGCCTCACCCCCGAAATCATGGCCGGCATGGGCAGCGCCAATCTCGGCCTGCGCCGTTTGGGCCAGGCCGAAACCCTCCTGCGGGACGCGATCAAGGCCGAAGAGACCGTGCCGGAGGCATGGAACAACCTCGGTGTCGTGCTCATGGAAAAGGGCGAAGTGGCCGAGGCCGCGCAGATGTTCCGCCACGCCTATGCGCTCGACAATGGCCAAAGTGACTCAATTCGCGATAATTTGCGTCTGGCTCTCGCAAAAATGGAAAACTCGGTCTATGATCCGACGGAAGAAGAGCAAGATTACAAATTGGTGCGACGCGGTAGCAGCGACTACCTGATCCGTCAGATACCGATATAAGAATAAGCGGCCACGAAGAGGGCTGCATGAGGCAGAGGCAGTATAAGGACGCAATCCATGCGCCAACCTATCCTTGTTTCCCTGTGTGTTGTGGCACTCGCGGGCCTTTCCGCCTGTGACCAGAAGAACCAGGACGCTACGCGTGCCGAAGCAGGCGTGAACGTCATCGACGAAAGCAATCTCAACGACGTGATGTTGACCGTTGCCGATCCGAACGAGGCCGTCACCTATTTCCAGCGCGCCACCGGCGAGCAGCCCGATCGACTCGACCTACAGCGGGGTCTCGCGGCATCGCTCATCCGGGCCAAGCGCCATGTCGAGGGCGCGAGCGCCTGGCGGAAGGTCACGACCCACCCCGACGCCACCGACGAGGACCGCGTCGAACTGGCCGATGCCTACATCCGCAACAGCCAATGGGCCGAGGCCAAGAAGACCCTCGATTCCGTTCCCCCCACGCACGAGACGTTCAAGCGCTACCGGCTCGAGGCGATGGTCGCCGACAGCAACAAGGACTGGAAGAAGGCCGACAGCTTCTACGAGATCGCGGCTGGCCTGACCACGACCCCGGCGGGCGTGATGAACAACTGGGGCTATTCCAAGCTTACGCGCGGCGACTATGCCGAGGCCGAACGCCTCTTCGCCGATGCGATCCGCCTCGACCAGTCGCTCTTCACCGCCAAGAACAACCTCATCCTCGCGCGCGGCGCGCAAAAGAAATACACCCTCCCCGTGCTCCCCACCTCGCAGCCCGAGCGCGCCCAGCTCCTCTACTCGCTGGGTCTGACGGCCGTGAAACAAGGCGACGTGACCATTGGCAAGGGTCTCCTTCGCGATGCGATCGACACCCATCCGCAGCATTTCGAGGCCGCCGTCCGTTCGCTTCGGGCGCTCGAGGACAACGCCGTCAACTGACGCGGACAAGGGGTCGAGCATGACAATCTCAAGCACCGCCGCGATGTGGTTTCTGCCCTTCGTCCTGCCGATCTGCCTCTGGGTCGCCTATACCGACCTGCGCTGGATGAAGATCCTCAACGTCGCGGTTCTCGCCCTCGGCGCGGTCTTTCTCGTCGTCGGGCCGTTCGTGCTGCCCTTCGACGTCTTTCTCTGGCGGCTCGTGCATATCGCGGTGATGCTGGCGCTCGGCATCGTGATGAACGCCGCCGGCCTCGTGGGTGCGGGGGATGCCAAGTTCGTCGCAGCCGCCGCGCCCTTCGTTCCCCTGGGCGACGTGCGCCTCGTCCTGGTGATCCTCGCCATCTCGCTGCTCGCGGGCTTCGCGGCGCACCGTCTGGCCAAGCATACCGCCCTGCGCGCGCTCGCCCCCGGCTGGGAAAGCTGGGACCGGGGCAAGAAGTTTCCCATGGGCCTCTGCCTCGGCGGCGCGCTCGGCTTCTACCTCGTCCTCGGGGCGCAGTTCGGGGTCTGACGGCGCCCGCGCACCGACACGATACCGACGTGGATACCGACGTGGATACCGACGTCCGAATCCGCTCCGATCCGGCCCCGTCCCTGCCCGCTCTGCACCATAATTTCTTCGCATTTCGGCGGCAGAATGCCCGCACATGGCGAGCAGAACAAAGGGCCGGGCCACATGAACATGCAAGTCACCCGCGGCGGCGTCCAGCCGCCCCCACCCCCCAGCACGATCGAGGACATGCGCCTGCCGGTCGTGATGATGCGCGACATCCTTCTCAAGACCATGTTCCGCAAGAATATCGACACGGTTTCAGAGATTTCCGAGGCGATCTGCCTGCCCCGCGCGGTCAGCCAGGAGCTCGTCGACATGGCCCGCGAACAGCGCCTTCTCGAGGCGACCGGCACGCTCAACGCCAACTCCGGCAACGAGATGGGCTACCAGCTCACCGATGCCGGCAAGGCGCGCGCTCACGACGCGTTAACACAATCGGAATATTTCGGTGCCATGCCTGTGCCCCTGTCGGTTTATCGCGAACAGGTCATGCGCCAATCCATCCGCAACATCCAGATCACGCGCCGCGAACTCACCGACGCGATGGGCCATCTTGTCCTGCCCGACAGCCTGCTCGACCATCTCGGGCCGGCGGTGTCCGCCGGACGCTCGATCCTGATGTATGGCCCGCCGGGCAACGGTAAATCAAGCATTTCCAACGGGATACGCGATGCGATGGGCGACAGGATCTATGTCCCCCGCGCCATCGAATACGCGGGCCAAGTCATCACCGTCTATGACCCGATCGTCCATTCCAAGGCCGAGACCGAGACCGACGATCCCAATTCGCTGCGCCGGCGCCGCACCTTCGATACGCGCTATGTCCGCTGCGAACGTCCCACGGTGATCACCGGCGGCGAACTGACGCTCGACATGCTCGATCTGGTCTACAACCCCACCGCCCGGACCTACCAGGCCCCGCTGCAACTCAAGGCGACGGGCGGGATCTTCATCGTCGACGACCTCGGCCGCCAGGTCGAACCGCCGCAGAACCTCGTCAACCGCTGGATCGTCCCGCTCGAGGAATCGAAGGACATCCTCGCGCTGCAATCGGGCGAGAAATTCGAGGTGCCATTCGACACGCTGGCGATCTTCTCGACCAACTTCCACCCGAACGCCATCTTCGACCAGGCCGCGCTGCGCCGGATCTTCTACAAGATCAAGATCGACGGCCCCTGCCAGGCGGACTTCCTCAAGATCTTCGCCATGGTCGCCAAGAAGAAGGGCATGCCGCTTTCCGAAGCCGCGCTCGTTCACCTGCTCAAGAAGAAATATCCCGCGATCAACAACGTCTACGCCAATTATCAGCCCGTGTTCCTCATCGACCAGATGATCTCGATCTGCCAGTTCGAGGGCATCGAATACCAGATGACGCCCGAGCTGATCGACCGCGCCTGGGCCAACATGTTCGTGAAGGACGAAGAGATCGTGAGGTAGGCACTCGGAAACCGTCCGCGCTTCGGCTTTGCGCACTGGTCCCCGGGGCGCCGCCGGTCTATCCTTGCCCACAAATCCGGAACGATGGGGCAAGCCTTGGAAATCATCACGTCGCGCGGCGTTCAAATCCCGGTCGACCCCGCGGTCATTCAGCCCAAGGTCGCCAAGAAGCTGCGCAAGGAGTTCTACGAGACGCCCGAGGCTGTCGGGTTGCCGCGGTTCGTGACACAGAAGGACCGCGTGCTCGAGATCGGGGCGGGCATCGGCTTCATCTCCACCTATCTCGCCGCCCATATCGCGCCGCAATCCATCACCTGCGTCGAGGCGAACCCGGTCCTCGCGGACTATATCCGACGCGTCCACGAGTTGAACGGCGTGACCGCCGAGGTTCACAACGCCGTTCTGCTGCCCGACAACGCCGACATGCCGCGCTCCGGCACCGTGCCCTTCCACGTGACCGAGCCGTTCTGGTCATCCTCCTTCGAAAATCCGAAGGATCTGCCCTCAACGCTGGTCGATGCCCCCGTCAGGCGGCTCAGCGCGATGATCCGCGAGTGCGATCCCACGGTCATCATCTGCGACATCGAAGGGGGTGAGGCCTCGCTTTTCGAAGAGGTGGATTTCGGCAACGTGCGGCACATATATGTCGAGGTCCATCGCCGTTACATCGGCGCCAACGGCGTAAGAAAGATGTTTCATGACCTGCATCGCCACGATTTCGCTTACAGCCCCCGCGCCTCGGAAAGCACACAGGTTCTCTTCATGCGCATCTCGGAAGAGCAAAGCGACTGGTAGCGCATGACGGGGCTACCCGATTTTCTCGCCGACTGGTTCATCTCGCGGGGCTGGTCGATCCACCCGCATCAGCAGGCCATGCTCGACCGGGCCGACGATCCGGCGCTCCTGCTGATCGCGCCCACGGGCGGGGGCAAGACACTTGCCGGGTTCCTCCCCACCTTGTGCGAACTGGGCGTTAACCCTTCCGCGGGGCTTCACACGCTATACATCTCCCCGTTGAAGGCCCTCGCCGCCGACATAAAACGCAATCTTCTGATGCCCGTCACCGAGATGGGCCTCGACATACGGATTGAGGATCGCACCGGCGATACCTCCTACACGCAGAAACGGCGTCAGCGCGCGGACCCGCCGCATATCCTGCTGACCACGCCCGAGAGCCTTGCGCTCATGACCTCCTACGAGGACGCGCCGCGCATCTTCGCCGGTCTGAAGCGCGTCGTCATCGACGAGGTGCATGCCCTCGCGGAAAGCAAGCGGGGCGATCAGCTTTTCCTCGCGCTCTCGCGGCTTCAGGCGCTCTGTCCGGGGCTGCGGCGCGTGGGACTTTCGGCGACGGTCGAAGACCCCGCCGCGATCGCGCGCCTCATGGCGCGGCATCCCGATCCTTGCGCGATCCTCCACGCCGATCCCGGCCCCGAACCCGACATCGCCATGCTCGACGTGCCCGATCCGCCCCCTTGGGCCGGGGGTGGCGCGGCCCACGCGATCCCGGCGGTGCTCGACGAGGTGCGCCGCCACAAGACCACGCTCATCTTCCACAACACCCGCGCCCAGGCCGAGATTTTCTTTCATAACCTGTGGCTTGCCAACGAAGACGCGCTTCCCATCGGCATTCATCACGGCTCTCTCGACCGGGTGCAGCGTGAACGTGTCGAAAGCGCCATGCAGCGCGGGGCGTTGCGTGCCGTGGTCTGCACCGGCAGTCTCGATCTCGGGCTGGACTGGGGCGACGTGGACCTCGTGATCCAGATCGGCGCCCCCAAGAACGTCAAGCGTCTGGTGCAGCGCATCGGTCGCGCGAACCACCGCTACAACGCCCCGTCCAAGGCGCGGCTCGTGCCGGCCAACCGCTTCGAGGTCGTCGAATGCCGTGCCGCGCTCGAGGCGGTGCGCGAACGCGATCTCGACGGCGAACCGCGCGGCCCCGGTCCGCTCGACGTGCTGTGCCAGCACGTCCTCATCACCGCCTGCGCCGGTCCCTTCGATGCCGATGCGCTCTATGCCGAAGTCACCGCCGCGGGCCCCTATGCCGCCCTGTCCCGCGCCGATTTCGACGATTGTCTCGACTTCTGCGCGACGGGCGGCTACGCGCTCCGCGCCTATGACCAGTGGCAAAGGCTCAAGCAGCGCCCAGACGGCCTCTGGCAATTGCGCGACCCGCGCGCGGCGCGGCTCATCCGCATGAATATCGGCACCATCCAGGACACCGATCTGCTGAAGGTGCGGCTGCACAAATCCCGCGGCGGCGCGCCCCTGGGCGAGGTCGAAGAGGGCTTCGCCGCATCGCTCACCAAGGGCGACACGTTCCTGATCGGCGGTCAGATCGTGCGCTATGAAGGCCTGCGCGAGATGATTGTCGAGGTCTCGCGCGATGCGGCCAGGAAGCCCAAGATCGCGGTCTTCGGAGGCACGAAGTTCGCCACCTCCACGCAACTCAGCCAGCGCATCCTCGCGATGCTCGGACAGGATGACTGGCCCGATTTGCCCGACCATACGCGCGACTGGCTCAGGCTTCAGCGCGAGGTATCGCGCATGCCCCGCGCCGAACGCCTGCTGATCGAGAGCTTCCCGCACGAGGGGCGCGAACACGCCTGCATCTACGGCTTTGCCGGGCGCAACGCGCAACAGACCCTGGGTCTCATACTGTCGAAGCGCATGGAGGAAATGGGGCTCGATCCGCTCGGCTTCGTCTCGACCGATTACGCGACGCTCATATGGGGGCTCGAGCCGTTGACCGACGCGAGCGGCCTTTTCGAGATCGGGGCCTTGCGCGCGGGGCTCGACCGCTGGCTTGCGGGGAATGCCATGATGAAGCGCACGTTCCGCGCCTCGGCCACCATCGCGGGGCTCATCAATCGCAACTCGCCCGGCAGCCGCAAGTCGGGACGCCAGGCCACCATGTCGTCCGACATCCTCTATGACACCCTCGCGAAGTATGATCCCGATCACCTGCTCATGCGCATCACGCGGACCGAGGCGATGCGCGGCCTGGTCGATTTCCAGCGGATCGAGGAGATGGCCGCCCGGATCGACGGCCGGATCGACCTTCTGCGGCTCAAGCGCGTGACGCCCCTCGCCGCGCCGCTTTTCCTCGAAGCCGGGCGCGTCCCGATCAGGGCCTCGGGCGAGGAGCGCCTGCTGGCCGAGGAGACCGCCCGCCTGATGGAAACCGCGGGGCTGACCCCATTGTGATCGTTCAGGCGAGGTTGTCCATCAACACACCGTGCAGAGCCGGCCCCGCCGCCGCCACACCGTCAAGCTGCGGGTGTCGATTGTTGAATAGAAGCGGGTTGCCGCGCCGGTCGGTGATGGTGGCGCCGGCCTCGCGCAGGATGAGATCGCCCGCTGCCACGTCCCATTCCCATGTCGGCCGCAGCGTGAGCATCGCGTCGAACCGCCCCTCCGCCACGAGGCTCAGCCGATAGGCCAGCGAGGGGCGATGCTCGCGCCGAAACGGCGGGGCGCCACCGGGCTTCCAGTGGCGCGGCTCCAGCGCGGGCCGCGCCGCCAGCAACGTGGCTTGCGACGGCTCGGTGCGGCGCGACACGGTCAGCGGCGCGCCGTTCAACGTGGCGCCGCCCCCCGCCTCGGCGGCATAGAGCTTGTCCAGAAGGGGCAGGTAGACGACCGCGGCGGTGACTTTTCCATCTTTCACGACCGAAAGCGCGTGGGCCCATGCGCGCGAGCCTTCGATGAAACTGCGCGTCCCGTCGATCGGGTCTATGATGAACACATGCTCCCGCGACGTGCGCGCTGCCCCGTCTTCGCTCTCTTCCGAAAGCCACCCGTAATCGGGACGCGCGCCGCGCAATTCCGCGCTCAGCATACCATTGACGGCAAGGTCGGCTTCGGTCACCGGCCCCGCACCTGCGGGCTTGTCCCAGCGCTCCGCACCGCGCTCGAAATAGCGCGCGGCGATCCGCCCCGCCTCACGCGCGGCGTCGGTCAGGAGCGCGAGGTCAGACCCCGGCAAGCGTGAGCCCCTCCACGAGGAGCGAGGGCACGACATGCGACAGGTGCGTGCGCGCGTCATTGGCCGGTGTCACGCGCCGCAAGAAGTCGGGCAGGCTGCCCGCAATGGTGCCCTCGTTGACCGGATAGGCGATTTCACCCCCCTCGACCCAGAATCCGGCGACACCGCGCGAGTAATCGCCCGTGTTGGGGTTGATAGTCGAGCCGATCATCGACGTCACCAGCAGCCCCTCGCCCATCTCCCGGATCAGGTCATCGCGGCTTGCGTCGCCTTGGGTCAGCGCGACGTTCCAGATGCCCGGCCGCGGCGTGCCCGAGGTGCTCCTCTGGGCATTCGCGGTGGACCTCATCCCCAACTGCCGCGCCGTCGCCAGGTCAAGCGTCCAGCCCAATAGGCGGCCATCCTCCACGATGGTCCGCCGCTTCGTTGCCAGCCCCTCGCCATCGAAGGCGCGCGAGCCCATGACGCGCGGGCGGTGCGGATCCTCGACCAGGCTCAGGGCCTCCGGCAGGACCGGCTCGCCAAGCTTGTTCAGAAGCCAGGACGACCCCCGCGCGATCGCGGCCCCGTTTGCCGCGGCAAGCAGATGCCCGATCAGGCTGCGCGCGACCCTCTCGTCGAAGAGCACGGGGTAGGCACCGGTCGGCGGCTTCCGCGCGCCCTCGCGCTCGGCCGCGCGCTCACCCGCGCGCCGCCCGATGCTCTCGGGGCTGCGCATATCCTCGCGGTGGATGCGTCCGTCGCTGTCGTGGTCACGCTCCATGCCGCTGCCCGACCCGGCGATCGCCACGCAGGAGACGACATGATCGGTGCGCGCGTAGCCGCCCGAGAACCCGTTGCTCGTGGCCAGGTGAACCACGTCGCGGCCATAGGCCGCCGTTGCGGACTGAACCTGTGTCACGCCCGCCACGTCCCGCGCTGCCGCCTCGGCACGACGCGCCGCCTCCTCGAGCGCGTCGGGCGCGGGTTCCGGCCCCCGATCCTCGAGGTCGAGCGCGGCGACATCCCATTCCCTCGCCACCTCATCGGCGCCGGCAAGCCCCGCATAGGGGTCCTCTGGTGCCTCGCGCGCCATCGCCACGGCGCGCTCTGCCAGCGCCCTGACGGTCGCGTCCCGGATATCGGACGCCGACACCGTCGCCTGCCGTCGTCCAAGGAACACCCGAAGCCCGATATCGACGCTTTCCGCCCGCTCGGCCTGTTCCAGCGCGCGGTTTCGCACGTCCACCGTGATCGACGTGCCCCTCGAGGCCATGGCGTCGGCGGCGTCCGCCCCGGCCTTCTGCGCCGCGTCGATCAGGGCTTCGGTCAGGGCTTGCGGTGTCTCGGTCATCTGGCGCCTCCGGGTCATGCCGCCGACAGGTAGACGCGCCGCCGACGCAAGACAAGGGCCGCTCGCATCTTGCGAACGGCCCCCTTCGATGGCCCATTGTCGGCGCGGAGTTACTTGAGGCGCTGACCGTTGGCGAGCATTTGCCCGTCCTCGGTGAATTCGAGCTTCGATTCCAGGCTGTCGTCGCCCACCGGAACCGCGAACACGCCCAGCATCATGCGCGCGCTCATCGCCTGCTCTTCGGGCAGGAGGCCCATCTCGACAAGCTTGTCGAGCAACGTGTTGCCACCGGTCAGGGCAAGGGTGATCGTGCCCACGGGCTTGGGCATACCCTCGTAGGTCGTCATGTCGCTGTTATCGAGTTCCAGGGCGCCCGTGCCAGTCAACTCCGCGCCCGCGAAGCTCAGTTCGAGAGCGTTGAGCGTGACCTCGTTCACTTCGCCAGGCACATTCGTGCTCTCCATCGCGTCCTCATCCATGAGATCGGCATTGAGCGTCGCCTTACCCGAAAGATCGAGCGCGATGGTCGCGGGATCGCGCGGCAGCTTGGCTTCGGGGTCGAACATGCCCCAGATGAACTCGGACATCGTGAAGCCGCGCAAGGCAACGGCCAGGTCGAAATCCTGCGGTGCGTCTCCCTTGGCAATAGGCACGGCAAGGTCGACCCCCATCTCCTCGGACGCCACGGAGACAGGGAAAGGCAAGTCCGAGCTGGCGAGGTCCATGGTCAGGTCGCGATACGCAAGCTCGTAGGACAGGTTCCCGGCATCCATCGCGACACCGAAGGCGCCGCCGCTGCTCGTCGATTTGAACTGGAAGGCTTCGCCTTCGGACGCCTGATCCACATCGAGGTTCATGTTGCCGGGGCCGAAGGTATATTCGCTATCCAATGCGAACCCCGCTTCGAGCGCCGCGTCCATGTCCGCCAGGTCGGCATCGACCGGCATCGCGAAGTTGGCCGCGACGGCCAGGCTCTCGGTCTCGCCGCTCAGCTGCACGCGGTCGCCTTTCTCGGCATCGGTGAAATCGAGAGCATAGGTAACGGGACCCGATTCGAAGGCTTGGACCGTCTTGCGCAGATCGCCCGACATGGTTTCGGCCGTCCCGCTCACGTCGCGGATCTCGACGCGGGCATCGCCGATCTCTTCTTCCGTGCCGTCCGACGTTGCCTCGACCAGCTCCAGCACGATGGATTCGGCCTCGTAGGTATAGGTGATCGCACCGGGATCCCCGGCCGCGATCATCGAATAGCCCTGGGTGATGTAATCCAGCGTGACACTGCCCATACCTTCGTCGTCCGAAGCCTCGATCATGATGGGCATCGGCGAGGGGAAGGTCACGGTGACGGTTCCGTTACCGGCCTCTGCAAATGTGAGTTCGGGGAACTTCAGCGTCACGCTGCCCTCATCCTCGGGCATCGGCACGTCCATGACGATGTCGGTGACGGTCAGACCGTTGCCCGACGTCGCCTCCTCGGCCTCTATGGTATAGCCGAAGGCGGTCATGTAGCCCTTCCAGTCCTCCCAGACCTGCTGCGGTGTGACGTCGGCGACGGCAGAGGTGCCGGTGAGGACGAAACCCATCGTCGCGGCCACGCCGCCAAATCTTGTCAATGCACTCATGAAACCCCCTATTGGTTGGAATATGTCGACCTGTCGAGACCTGCCTGCCTGCGCAGGAAAGCGGTTCTTCCCGCTGGACCTCGCGCGGCCTCGCACGTTACGAACGGTTGTGGATCAGTATAAGGGTCAGGAATGTCAGTTAAAGGGAAAACCGTGATCATCACCGGCGCGAGCCGGGGCATCGGAGCAGCCGCCGCGCGGGTCTTTGCCGATGCCGGGGCGAAGGTCGCCCTTCTCGCGCGCAGCCGCGACGAGATCGAGCGCCTTTCGGACGAGATCGGTGAAAATGCCCTCCCGATCACCTGCGACGTCTCCGAGTGGCGGGCCATGGAGGATGCCGTGGCCAGAACACAGGAGGCCTTCGGCGTGCCCGACATTCTCGTCAACAACGCGGGCGTGATCGACCCGATCTCCGAGCTTGCGACATCCGACCCCGCGGCATGGGCACAGGCAATCGACGTCAACCTTACGGGCGTCTATCACGGAATGCGCGCGGTCATGCCCGGCATGATCGCCCGGGGGGAGGGCACGATCCTGACAGTCTCCTCGGGCGCCGCGCATCACGCGCTGGAAGGCTGGAGCCACTATTGCGCGTCCAAGGCCGGTGCCGCGATGCTGACCGAGGCCGCGCATCTGGAAGCGGCCGAAAAGGGCCTGCGTATCATGGGCCTGTCGCCCGGAACCGTGGCGACCGACATGCAGCACCGGATCAAGGATAGCGGCATCAATCCGGTCAGTGCACTCGACTGGTCCGACCACATTCCGCCCGAATGGCCGGCACGTGCCCTCCTTTGGATGTGTGGCCCCGATGCCGAAGGCTGGCTCGGGCAGGAAATATCCCTGCGCGATCCGCAGATCCGCGCGAAGGTCGGCCTCGCATGATCCGGGCAGACCGTAACGGCGGCATCCTGACCCTGACGATCGACCGGCCCGACAAGGCCAATTCACTCACCGCCGAGATGCTGTCCGACCTGGCTAAACAAGCCGAGAGCGCAGGCGACGCCCGGGTCATGGTCCTGACCGGGGCGGGCAAGGTCTTCAGCGCGGGTGCCGACCTCGACGCCGCGCGCGCCGGCCTTGCCACCAGCCTGGACTGGGAACGGCTTTCGACAGCGATCGCGGGTTTCCCCGGCCTTGCCATAGCCGCGCTCAACGGCACCGTGGCGGGGGGCGCGATGGGCATGGTTCTGGCTTGCGATCTCCGCATCGCCGTGCCGGCGGCAAGGTTCTTCTACCCGGTGATGAAACTCGGCTTCCTGCCGCAGCCTTCGGATCCGGCACGGCTCGCCGCGCTCGTAGGGCCCGCGCGGGCCAAGCTCATCCTCATGGCAGGTCAGAAGATCGACGCGGCAACCGCGCTTGACTGGGGTCTCGTCGACCGCGTGAGCGAAGCCGGGGCACTCATGTCCGACGCGCATGCGCTTGCCGCCGACACGCTTGCCGCCTCACCCGATCACGCGGCCGCCATCAAGGCGCTCGTGCCCTGACTTTCCCCGCGCTCGCACAAACGGACCGAACCGCACCTGCGCTCTAGTTCGTGATGATCTCCGGCCCCATCAGCGCGTTGGGCAACACCGTCGAGATGCCCGGAATGTAAGTGACCATGATCAGGAAGATGAAGAGCACGCCGAGGAAGGGCAGTGCCGCTTTCACGACGCTCATCATCGGCATCCCCGCCACGCCCGAGGTCACGAACAGGTTGAGGCCCACGGGCGGCGTGATCATCCCGATCTCCATGTTCACCACCATGATGATGCCAAGGTGAATGGGGTCGATACCAAGCTCGATCGCGATCGGAAAGACGAGCGGCGCCACGATCACCAGAAGGCCCGACGGCTCCATGAACTGACCGCCGATCAGCAGGATCACGTTCACCACCACGAGGAACATCACCGGCCCGAACCCCGCGTTCAGCATCGAGTTGGCGACCATCTGGGGGATCTGCTCTTCGGTCAGGACATGCTTGAGGATGAGCGCGTTGGCGATCACGAACATCAGCGTGATCGTGAGCTTGCCCGCATCGAGAAGCGTATCCCGCGTATCCCTGTGGACGAAGGCCGTCACCACGGCATGCGGTGCCTGCCAGAGGCTCAGCCTTCCCCGCCCGTCGCGCGCGGCGAGCGGCCCCATGTCGCGGTAGATGAAGGTCGCCACGAAGAACGCGTAGACCGAGGCCACCGCCGCCGCCTCGGTCGGGGTGAAGAAGGCGCCGGTCACGCCGGGAATACCATAGATCCCGACCATGATGATGAGTATCAGCAGCAGCCCCCAGACCGCATCGCGGAACGATGCGCCGATCTCGCGCCAACCGCGCCATTCACCGGCGGGCATGTCCTTGATCCGGGCCATCACGTAGATCGCGATCATCAGCATGAGCCCGGCCAGGATGCCCGGGATGACTCCCGCAAGGAACATTCGTCCCACCGACACCTCTACCGCCGCGGCATAGACCACCATGACGATCGACGGCGGGATGAGAATTCCGAGCGTGCCGGCGTTGCAGATGACGCCCGCCGCGAATTCCTTGGTATAGCCCGCCTGCCGCATCGCCGCGATGACGATTGTGCCGATGGCGACCACGGTCGCGGGGGACGATCCCGAAAGGGCCGCGAACATCATGCAGGCGAAGACACCCGCGATGGCGAGTCCACCGCGCAGATGCCCGACGCAGGCGATCGAAAAGCGGATGATCCGTTGCGCCACGCCGCCCGTCGACATGAAGGAACTGGCCAGGATGAAGAAGGGAATGGCCAACAGGGTAAAATGCCCCTCGAACGCCTCGAAAAGTGTCTGCGCCACCGATGCCATTGATGCATCCGAGAAGATGAGAAGGAACAGCACCGAAGCCAGGCCAAGGGCCACGGCAATGGGCACGCCGATCAGCAGGAAGCCTACGACGAGGGCAAAGAGAAGGACGACCGCCATCAGCGGCCCCCCTCGTGGTCGCGTGCCACCCGGGTTTCATAGAGCTCTTCCTCGACCTCGTGGCTGGCCACGATGCGGTCGATCTCACCTCGCCAGATCCTGATCCCCGCCTGTACGAAGCGCAAGGTCAGGAGCGCCATGGAGAGTGGCAGGACGAAATAGGGAATGAGGCGCGGCAGTTTGTTGTAGCTCTCGCCCTCGTTGAAGATCGGCTCCATCCATTTCAGCAGCCACGGGTGCGGGATGTCGTCCACCTCGTACCATCCCTTGGCGAGGAAGCTATCCTCGAACCCGAGCGGAAACCAGCGCCCCTCTGTCGCTGGCAGGTTGGCGAAATTGGCCCAGTAATCCCACGCCCCCTTCAGCAGCAGCAGCGAGAAGACGATGCAGAGCGTGACCGACAGAAGGGCCATCGCGCGGCGCGCAGGAGGACTGAGCAGGTTGATGATGACATCGACACCCAGATGCGCGCCCTTCTTGACGGCATAGGAGGCCCCCAGCAAAACGAGCCAGCCGAACAGGAACACCGTCAGCTCGAGCCCCCACAGGATGTTGGAGTTGAACCCCTTCCTCGCGACCACGTTGGCGAAGGTGATGAGCGTCATCGCGCCCAGGAGGAACGCGATCAGCGTTTCCTCGATGCTGTCCATGAACGAGCGGTCGTCGGTCGCCCTCATCTTGGTCCCTCCCGAATTCTCGTTATTCTGATTGGCAAGGCACGGGCGGCCTCGCATCCGGTGTCATCCGGTTATCGCGGCCCGAAGAGATCCGGGCCGCGATGTGACGCTTTTACATGCTTTCATTGATCTTCTGCGCCGCGTCGATGTTTTCCTGCCCGACATCATCCGCGAATTGCTCCCACACGGGTTTCATCACCTCGACCCATTTCTCGCGCTGTTCGGGCGTCAGCTCGCGGATCGTGCCGCCGGCGTCGATGATCGACTGCTTAGCGGCCTGGTTGACCTTCGCGCTCTCGCTGTTGCGCGCTTCCGTGACCTCTTCGAGGATGGTCAGGAATTGATCGCGCACCTCGGGCTCGAGCCCCTCCAGCCACTCGGTCGAGGTCACGACAAGATAGTCGAGAATGCCGTGGTTCGTCTCGGTGATGCCGTCCTGCACCTCGAAGAACTTCTTGCCATAGATGTTCGACCACGTGTTTTCCTGACCGTCGACGACACCCTGCTGCAACGCGCCGTAGACTTCCGAAAACGCCATTTTCTGAGGGCTGCCGCCGATCGCTTCCATCTGCGCTACGAGCACGTCGGAGGATTGCACGCGGAAGCGGAGGCCCTCGGCGTCGGAGGGTTCGATGAGCGGCTTGTTTGCGGACATCTGCTTCATGCCGTTGTGCCAGAAGGCCAACCCCTGGAGACCGCGCCGGTTCATGTCGTCCTTGAGCGCCTGACCGGCTTCGGAGGCCTGGAATTCGTTCACCGCGTCGATGTTCTTGAACATGAAAGGCAGGTCGAAAATGCGGTATTTCTTGGTGAAGGCCTCGAATTTCGACAGGCTCGGCGCGGCAAGTTGCACGTCACCTTGCAACAGTGCCTCGAGCACCTTGTTGTCGTCGTAGAGCGTCGAGTTGGGGAAGACCTCCATGCAGGCCTTTCCGTCCATTTCCTCGTTGACGCGCTTTTCCAGGAGCGACGCGGCGATGCCCTTGGGATGCTTGTCGGTATTGGTGACGTGACTGAACTTGATGACGATCTCTCCGTCGTCGCAGGCGGCGCTTGCGCCGGTCGCTGTCGCACCGATGGCCAGGGCCGCGGCGGCCAGTGTGGTTGTGAACTTCATCTGTTGTTTCCTCCCGTTGGTGAATTGGATCACGGAGATAAAATCGCTTCGACAAGCGATCATTGCGCAGCAAACAGCCCTCATGGCCCGGTGACAAGATTAAAATAACGGGCGTCCAAGCGCGGTTTTGCCATTTTCAGCCATATTCGGGACTGGCCGGACGGGCCAGGCGCGCACCCGAAAGCTGATCATGCGATGCGACGAGTGGCGAGGAAAACGCCGACAAGAACCGCCACCAGCGCGATCCAGTTCACCCCCAGCGCCATGTCGGCTCCGATACCCGAAAGCGCCATCATGACAAGGCCGGCACAGGTCACGCATGCCCCTAGCACCGCTTGTGCCGGGCCGGGCGCTCCCTCGACCCCGCCGCGACTTCCGGATTCGAACCGCACGAACACAAGGACCAGCGGCAGAAGCGCCGCACCGAAGATCAGAAGCCACAGCGGCCGCAAGGTCCACCACTCCGCGGTGCCGGGATCGACCCCGAGGCCGAGACCGCCCAAGAGAACCGCAATACCGACCACGAGGATCATCGCGGTCATATGCCACAGGTAGACCGTCATGATCATCTGGTTGAGGAGGATCACCACGGCCCAGGGCCGGGTGCGCCGAAGCCACCTGGAAACCGGACCTGCCAACAACAGGATGATGCCGACCTGGACGCAACCGAGCCCCAGCATGGCGGTCGTCGGCGGCCGAGTGTTGGAAAACTCGTCGCCCGGAACGCTGACCATCGCCACCGGGAAATCCAGTATTCCTATCAGCACATAGAGCCATGCCAAACCCAGTGCGACCAACCCGAGCGCCACCAGGCCGGGACGCGCCGCGTCGTTCCACCAGTATCCAAGCTGATGGACGGCAAGCCAGACGAAACCGTAGTTGACCCATCGCAGCCATTCCTGGTCGAGACCGAAGGCCACAGCATCCACGAGGATCGCGCCCAGCGCCAGGATGATGACCGATCCGAAACTCAGCCGCTCGTGGACCGCATAGCTCAGCGGGACAACAAGCGTGATGACGATATAGACCGCAAGAAACCAGATCGGCACCAGCGCCGCCTGCGATGTCAACGCGATGAGATCGGGCGCGACGCCAAGCTGCGTGGCCACGGCCGCCGCGATGCTCCAGACGATGACGAGCGGGACAGTCGGTTTGAGCAATCTCGCAAGTCTGCCGGAGATCCACGCCCGCGCGGTTCGCCTGTCCCTGCGCGCGGATGTCCAGGACAGCGCGTTGGCAAAGCCGCCCACGAAGAAGAAGACCGGCATCACCTGGAAAAGCCAGGTCAGGTATTGCGTCCACGGCTGCTCGGCCAGGAGGATCGGGAACGCGATCTCGCCATCGCGGATCACCGGTGCGACGAGGAACCAATGACCGAGGATGACGAAAGAGATCGCCACCGCCCGATAGAAATCGACCGCCCTGTTCCGCTTCGCAGGTGTATTCTCGGCCGCCCAGACCGCGCTGGCCATCATGCCGCGCGGCACCTCATTGGTAGTTGTCACTGTCACCGCTCCTTTGCGTCACCCTGAAAGGTGATCTTGTTGCCCTGCACCGAGCCTACAGCGTCTTTCGCCGGTTGAGAATCCCGTCATTTGACATTCTTCCGGGTCCGGCGCTTTGCGCGCGCACCACGCGAACCGACCCGACACCGGGGAAGGCGACGTTGCAGTGATGCCGCCCCTGGGATATTCGAACGGCCCGCCCCCCCTCGCGAAAGGCCGCCGATGTTCAGACTGTTCTCGTTTCTCGCCCTTCTCTTCGTCGCGGCTTGCAGCGAGCCGGTTCCGACGGATGGCAGGTCCAGTGTCCTGATGATGGGCGACAGTCTCTTGGCCACGCACCAGATCGGCGGTCGGTCAGTCGGTCACCTGCTCGAACGCGAGATCGAGGCGCCCGTCACCGACCGTTCGGTAAAGGGCGCACGCATCATCTATGCCCTTCCCGTGTCGGGCAGTCTCGGTCTCAATATCGGGCGTCAGTACCGGCCAGGTCCATGGGAATGGATCATCGTGAACGGCGGCGGGAACGATCTGTGGTTCGGTTGCGGCTGTGGTCGTTGCAAGACGACACTAGACCGGCTGATCTCACCGGATGGGCGCGACGGGCGGATACCGTCCCTCGTCACGCGCCTCCGCCAAACCGGCGCGAAAGTGATCTATGTGGGCTACCTCCGGAGTCCCGGCGTCGGCTCTCCCATCGAGCATTGCCGGAACGAGGCCGAAGGCCTCGAAGGCCGCATCTCCGCGCTGGCGGCGCGCGATCCGGGCCTGACGTTCCTGTCGCTCACCGACCTCGTGCCGGACGGCGACCGGAGCTTCCATGCCCTCGACATGATCCATCCCTCCCCCAAGGCGACGCGCGCCATTGCAAAGCGAATAGCGAAGATCATGGCCTCCGACTGAGCGGCGGGGATGGGCAGAAGCCTTGACAGAATATTATTTGAGCGCGTAAATAAATATCTCACCATTTGGACGCGCCATGACACGTCACGACAACTCCGCTTTCGCCAAGGACCGGGATCGCTCCGGCTTGCCCAAGTGGAGCTTCTTCAGCAAGGAACTTCTGGAAGCTGAGAAGGATCTGCTCTTCCGGCGACACTGGCAGATCGTCTGCCACATCTCCGACATCCCCGAACCGGGTGATTTCGTGACGTTCGACATTGCAGGCGAGCGAGCGCTCGTGATCCGCGACCGCGAAGGGGAGGTGCGAGCGTTTCATAACCTGTGCCGTCACCGCGGCTCCCGCGTCGTGGCCGAGGAGACGGGGCGATGCCGATCGGCCATCATCTGCCCCTTCCACGGGTGGGTCTACAATCTCGACGGGACGCTTCGCGGCGCGTCACAGCCCAAGTCTCTCCCCGACCTCGACCCCGAGGAATGGAGCCTCAAGACCATCGAGATGGATACATGGCAGGGTTTCATATTCGTGAGGTTCCAGCCCGGCCCGCAGCGCCCCATTTCCGAGATCCTGGCGCGCCACGACGCGGAAGTCTCGCAATACCGGCTCGACACGATCGCGCCCTCGGGGGCCGGGTTCTGGACCGAACATATCGACGCCAACTGGAAATGCGTCCGGGACGTCGACAACGAGGGATATCATGTCCCCATGGCCCATCCCGGCCTCCACGACCTCTACGGCAACGGCTATCACGATGAGCCTTTCCATGACGGGACTTCGCGATCCTTCGGGTCGTTCCGCGAAGGCCAGGGCCGGCACTGGAGCGTGCGGCACTACAAGTCAATCCTCGAGGCGCCTTCGCGACTTGACGAGGATCATGCCGGTGCGTGGCTCTACATCGGCATTTTCCCCAACTTCGTGATCGGCTTCTACCCCGACAGCGTGATGTTCTACCAGGAATACCCTACCTCCGTCGGCACCTGCCTGCAGCGCAGCGCCACCTATCGCTACCCCGACGAGGACCGCAGGCTGCGCCTTGCGCGCTATCTCAGCGGGCGGATCGACCGGATCACGAGCGACGAGGACACCCAGTTGATCGAATGGACTTGGGAAGCGGCGTTCTCGTCCGGCTACGACGGGATCATCCTCTCCGACCTCGAAATCGGTGTGCAGAGCTATCACGACGAGTTGCGCCGCCACTTCCCGATCCTTCGCTCGACCGAGGAGCCGCCGGAGGGTACGTTGCTGGCGCGCAATGCCGCGCTCCTGCAAGAGGCGAAATGAGCGAGCATTACGATGACAACCAGACCGGCCTGCTTCAGGCGCTCTGGGGCGATGGATTCCTCTCGCCCGGCGGCGCCGACGAGGTCGCACGGGTGCTCGAAGGGCTCGACCTGAAAGGCAAAAAGGTGCTCGACATCGGCTGTGGAACCGGGGCGATCCCGGTCCTTCTCGCACGGGATCACGGTGCCGCGCATGTCACCGGTATCGACGTGGAGGATGGCGTCTGCGCACTCGCCCGGGAGCGCGTGGTCGACGCGAAGCTGGGCGACCGTGTCGCGATCATGCAAGTCACGCCGGGACCATTCCCCTTTGCGGATGAAACCTTCGACCTGGTCTTCTCCAAGGACAGCATCATACACATCCCCGACAAGGAGGCCCTTGCGCGCGAGGTGTTCCGCGTCCTGCGGCCGGGCGGCTGGTTCGCCGCGTCCGACTGGCTGATCTCGCATGACGAGGCGCCCAGCCCCGAGATGCAGCGCTACCTCGCGCTCGAGGATATCGGAATGGAGATGGCATCGCCCGAGCGCTACGCCCACGCCCTCGAAGCCGCGGGCTTCGAGAGGGTGACGACCCGCAACCGCAACCCCTGGTATCGCGAAGTGGCCCGCGAGGAACTGGCGACGATCGCGGGACCACGCCGCCGCGAGTTCGAAGCCGCAAGCGGCAAGGACTTCATAGAACGGTCCATCGAGACCTGGACGGCGATGATCCATGTGCTCGACACCGGCGAGCATTGCCCCCACCATCTGCGCGCGCAAAAGCCCGGCAAAGCCGCCGGGTGACAGGTCGAACCCCTCAGGACGTTCCGCCCTTCTCCTGCCGAAAATATCCCGGGGAGCGCGAGGGGCTGGCCCCTCGCTCCTGACTTCGAAAGCTGCCTTAGCTGCCGAATTCCCGCGCGACCTCTTCCAGCGATTCCTCGAGGATGCCGAACATCGTGTCGATCTCCTCTCGGGTGATGATCAGAGGCGGCGAGAAAACGGCCATGTTGTAGAGTGGCCGCACCAGCAGGCCGCGCTTCTCGCAGGCCTCGTCAAGGATCGCGCCGAACTTCTTGTCGGCCGAAAGCGTCGCCTTGCCGTCCAGGGGCTTGCCCTCGACACAGGCCAGGAGCCCCTCGCCGCGCACGTCACCCACGATGTCGAATTTCGCAAGCTCTCGCAGACGCTGCTGAAAATAGGGGCTGATCTCGCGCACATGCTCCAGGATGCCTTCGCGTTCCATGATCTCGATGTTCTTGAGCGCGGCGGCACAGCATACCGGGTGGCCGGAATAGGTGTACCCGTTCGAGAACATCGCCGGCTCGTCACCTGCCATCCTCTCCATCACGCTGTCCGAGATGATACAGGCCCCAAGCGGCAGATACCCGCTGGTCAGTCCTTTCGCGCATGTGATGATGTCGGGCTGAATGCCGAACACCTCCTCGGAGGCGAACCAATGTCCGAGCCGGCCGAACCCGGTCACGACCTCGTCCGAAATGTAGAGGATATCGTGCTTGCGGCACACCTCCCAGGTCCGCTTCTGATAACCCTTGGGCGGCACGATGACACCGCCTGAACTCAGGATCGGTTCGGCGATGAACGCGCCGATCCTCTCGGCGCCCTCGGTCTCGATCATCCGCTCGAGATCGGCGACCTTCTCGTCGCACCACGCTTCTTCCGTCATGCCTTCGGGGCGCCGATACGGGTTCACATCCGGCAGGAACCGCACGAGATCCTCGGCCTTGTCGAGGATCGACACCTCGCGTTCCTTCCCCGTCACCGAGGCGGCAAGGTAGGTCGAACCGTGATAGCCCTTGTCGCGGCCGATCACGATCTTCTTCTCGGGCCGACCCATGCGGTTGTTCATGAAATGCATCGCGCGGATCGCGCTATCGACGGCGGTCGACCCGCCGGTCGTGAAATGCACGTTGTTGAGATCGCCGGGCGCCATTTCGGCAAGCCGCCGCGCGAGCACCGCCGCGGGCTCGGTGGTCGAACTCCACGGCGAATTGTAAGGCATGAGCGTCACCTGATCGGCGATCGCGTCGGCCATTTCCTTGCGCCCGTATCCGATCTGCACGCACCACATGCCGCCCGGCCCGTCGATGAAACGACGTCCCTCGCTGTCCCAGAGATAGATGCCCTTCGCGCCGCCCATGACCGGCAGGTCGTAATCGCGCCAGGCATCCATCGCGATCCACGGGTGAACGTTATGCGTGCGGTCCCATTCCTGGAGATCTTCGGTCGTTGGCTGGTTGGTCATGGCAGGCTCCTCTCGGTTGATCGAAGTTTACGCCTGTCGGCATATCAAGTAAAGTTTTTTGAGCGCTCAAATAAATTTCATGATCATGGAGTGTTCCGGGTGTTATGGTCCGCATTGGACACCGGCACGCAGGAATGCGAATGTGCCATTGACGAACTGGATGCGACGATGAACATACCCTCCCCGAAACCCCGCAAGGAACGCACCGAAAACGCCGAGAAGCGCCGGGCGCAGCTTGTCGATGCGACGTTGAGGTCGATCGCCGCCAACGGGCTGGCAAAGACCACCCTGGCGACCGTGGCCGCCGAGGCGGGACTCTCGCAAGGGGTCGCCGTGTTCTACTTCAAGTCGAAGACCGCGCTTCTGACCGGGGCCTTGCGGGCACTGTACGACCGGTACGATGCCACCTGGCGCGAGGCGCTGGCGCGCGCGGGCAACGATCCGGTGGACCGCCTCGCAGCGCTGGTCCTTGCCGATTTCGACCCCGAGATCTGCAACGCGGAAACCCTGTCCGTCTGGTTCGCCTTCTGGGGCGAGCAGAAATTCACCCCGCAATTCGCTGAAGTCTCGGCAGAATACGATGCGGCGCGCGGCGGGGCGATCCGCGATATCTGCGCCGAGCTACGCCCCGGTGCGGACCGGGAGGAGGCCGCGCGGATCGCGGATTGGATCGACACCCTCACCGACGGGTATTGGCAGCACCTGCACGTCTTTCCCGAGAAGAACAGTCGCGAAGGCGCCGCACGCGCCGCGCTCGAGCTTCTCGCGACGCTTCTGCCCGAACATGCCGACCGGCTCAGGCGCTGACCGCCCCGTCAGGCTCGTGGGTGTAGACGACGATGAGGCAGCCATTCTTCGTGGTCGAGCAATGCTGGGTGCCGTCCGCAAGCCAGACAAGATCGCCGGGGCCGTATTCCGTTCCGTCGTTGTCGGTCAGATCGCCCTCGATGATATAGAACTCCTCGGGCCCTTTGTGCGTATGCGGCTGCGTGGTCGTGCCCGGTGCCATGCGATAGACATAGAATCCGACACCGAAGGGCTTCTCCCGCCCCAGCTGCAGGCCCTCGCCATCCGGCTTGCCGTTCGAAACGAACTCGGTGAATTCTGCGTTGCGCACGTTGGCCACGCGGCGCTCGGTTTGCTTGATGGGCTTCATCCGTCTCTCTCCCTTCAACTGGTTGCCGCGGCGCGCAGACGGTCGAGGTAGCCGGCATAGAAGGTCCGGATGCCCCATTCCATCGACGAAAGCGGGCCGGGCACGAAATGGTGCGAGTTCACGCCTTCCTGATTGACGCGGATGATCCGCTCGTCGTCCAAGGTCGTCACATGCCAGAGCCATGTGAGCGCCCCCACGTCGTAATCCCGCCCCTCCTCGGCATCCTCGCGCACGAGCCAAACCATCTCGATATCCGTCTGCTGCACGCCACGGGGAACGAACCTGTAGCCTACCACGTGATCGCTGTAGATCAGGAAATTGTTGAGGATCCCGATCTGCATGTCCGTGGCAGCGGCGACCGGTGCCTTCAGATTGCCCAAGAGCGGAGCAAGCAGCGCCCCGTCCTTGCTGCCCGTCGTGTAGCCCGGGTAGAGCGGATAACGGTTGAGCCAGAAATCCATCCCCACCGGCGCCGCAAGGCTGTCACGACCGAATTTCGCCGGCAGCAGGCCCGCCGCCTCGACCTCGGCCTCCATGGCGGCGCGCAGTTCCGGCGTAATGCTGTCGGGATCCTTCAGGCTGTGCGAGCGTGAATAGTCGTGGTGCGCCGGCGCGCAGTGATAGCATTCCATGTAATTCTCGATGGCGAGCTTCCAGTTGGCGGGCACCGGATAGGACGCCTCGTGCGCGATCTTCAGCCGGTCGAGACGGTAGGGCGCGACCGCATCGCGCATGCCTGCAAGTCCTTCGTCGAGCTCGGGCGGCTCGTCGCCGGTCGAGACGAAGATCAGACCTTCGAAAACGCGGAGGTGCACCTTGAACAGCCCGTGTTCCTCGGGCGCGAAATCCTCGTCCATATGCGTGGCCCGGCGCAGGCGGCCGTCGAGTTCGAAGGTCCAGGCGTGGTAGGGGCAGGAGAAAACGCGCGCTGTGCCCGAACGGGCAACGCAGACCCGGCTCCCACGGTGACGGCAGACGTTGAGAAACGCGCCCAACCGCCCCTCGCGATCACGCACGACGATGATCGATTCGGGGCCATAGTCGAACAGGAAGAACGCCCCCGGTTCCGCCACCTGGCTGACGTGCCCGACCCAGATCCAGTGGTGGTTCCAGTAGTCGCGGATATCGGCCTCGTAGACATCGGGATCGGAATAGAATTCGCGCGGCAGCGCGTGACCGGGCACGGCCGCATCGCAAAGCGCCTGCAACTTGGTCAGTTTTCCATCGTCGAGCATGTCACCCTCCCATCTCGATCACTTCGCGTCGGAACATCTCGGCTTCGACTTCCTCCGCGCTGCGTCCGAAAGCGCGAAAGGCGGCGTGACCCGAATAGACCGCATCGGCGATGAGACCCGGCTGTGCGGCATCGCCGATCAGCTCGAGCGTTTCGAGTCCTCGACCGCTGAGCGCATCGAAAAGGGCCGTTTCGCGCACCCTTTCCGTCACCATGATTAGCGAGGCGCAGGCCGTCTCGCGCAGGCCATTCGAGTAGACACAGGCCAGCCGCGCGACACCGGCCGCGACCGAGACGAGGCTGTGGCCGACGACAATCTCGACGCCGGCCTCGATCAGGCTACGCTGGATGCGCACCTGCTCGAGCGTCATCTCTGTCCACGGAGAGACGACCGGCGCAGGTGTCACGAGGGTCACGTCAGCCCCCGTCGCGCGGAGATGATCCGCAAGAACGCCGCCCATGTAGATTTGATCATCGTCATAGATCACGACCGGCCCGTCCGGCGGAACGGATCCGTCCATGATATCGTCGGGCGTAAAGACTGCCACGTCACCGGCCGTGGAAATCGGCCGACGCGATGTGCGCCCGATGCCGTCGCGCCGCCAGGTCGCCCCGCTCGCCACGAAGACATGCGGAATTCCAAGCTCGACTACCTGGTCGGCGTCGAGCGGACTTTCGGAATAGATGTTCACGTTGGCGCGCTGTCGCAGATCATGTTCGCGATAGTCCCTGACCCGCCCCCAGGCGCCGAGCCCCTTCAACCCCGCCTCACGGCGCGCGCGCCCTCCCAGTTCGGGCCCAGCCTCGGCCAGCGTCACTTGCGCGCCTGCCCGCGCGAACTGCATCGCGCATTCCAGGCCCGCCGGCCCCCCGCCGACGATCAGCACCTCGTCGGCGTTGGCAACGCGCGCCACCTTCTCCGGGTGCCAGCCGCGTCTCCACTCCTCGCCCATGGTCGGATTCTGCGTGCAGCGGATCGGCACGCCCATATTGTCCGACGCCACGCAGATGTTGCAGCCAATGCACTCCCGAATCTCCTCGACCCGCCCCTCTTCGACCTTGGCAGGCAGGAACGGATCGGCAATGGACGGACGCGCCGCGCCGATGAAATCCACGACGCCCTTGTTCACGAGCGAGACCATGTGATCCGGCGAGGTAAAGCGCCCCACCCCCACGACCGGGCGCGACGTCACCTCCTTGACGAAGCGGATATAGTCGGTCTGATACCCTTCCTCCGGTGCGAAACGCGACGTGGCGCTGTCATTCGACCAGTCGGAGACGTTGACATCCCACAGATCGGGCAGTTCCGAGAGCAACTCGACGACCGCGCGACCTTCCTCATGGGCCTGCATCCCGTCCACGCCCTGCATCTCGTCCACGGCAAAGCGCAGGGCCACGGCGCAGGTATCACCCACCGCCTCCTTCGTGTCTTCGACCAATTCGCGCAAAAGCCGCGCGCGGTTTTCAAGGCTGCCGCCATATTCGTCGCCGCGGGTATTGAGCAATGGCGACAGGAAATGCTGCGCGATCGTCATTCCGTGTCCGGCGTAGCAATAGACGATATCGAAACCGGCTTCCTTCGCCCTGAGTGCCGCGGCCCGGTGCCAGCGTCGCAGGTCACGCAGATCGCTCTTGTCCATCGCCCGCGCCTGTTTCGGCACCAGCGTGTGCAGCGCAACGTCGGAGGGCGCCAGCACAGGCGCGCGGCTTCCGAGGTTGGCAGCGTGATAGCCGTTATGCACCAGTTCGATCGCCGCCAACGCCCCATGTTCGTGCACCCGCTCCGTCATCAGTCGAAGGGCCGGGATATCGCGTTCATCCCACAGCCGGTGTTCGGGAAAGGGGGTGAGGTCGGAGCTGGGATGTATCTCGGTCTCCTGGTTGCTTACCACGGCCCAGCCACCCTCGGCCTTGATGGCGCGCGTCGCCGCATCGGCCCGGGGCCGCAGATGGCCCAGCCCCGTGCAATGCGGCACCTGGTAGAAGCGATTGCGTGCCGTCACGGGTCCGATACGCACCGGCTCGAACAGGATCGAATAACGTGGATCGGCCATACTGCCTCCCGTGGATGGACGATTGTCCATTTCTGCGGGCCCAACCCCTCGTCTGTCAAGAAATTCCCTTGCAGTCCACGCGGGCATCGCTTCATCTGGATGAATGGCAGACGGTACTTTCGACAATCGCACCGCGCTTATCCAGGCGACGCTCGACGCGATCGCGGACGTTGGCCTGACGCGCACATCCGTCACCGAGATCATCGGGCGCGCGGGGGTATCTCGCGGTATGATCCACCTGCATTTCGGCGGCAAGGGCGCGCTCATCACCGCCGCCGCGCGCCAGGCGAGCCTCGAATACTATGCCAACCTCGCGCGGGATCTCGAAGCCGCGGGGACCACACCCGCCCGGCACATCGCTGCCATCGTGCACAGCGACCTCGGCCCCGCCTCGCTCAACCCGCGATCCGTTGCGATCTGGTACGAACTGCGGGGCGCGGCACGGACCGATCCGGCGATCGCGGCCTACAGTGATACGCGGGACAAGCGCCTGCGGTCGATGATCGAGGACGCCTTCGCGCGTATCGCACCGCCCGAAACGCACGGTCCTCTCGCGCGTGAAGCCACGATCGCCACCATCTCCATGGTCGAGGGGATGTGGACCGACTACCTGCTGCATCCCGCCGATTTCGACCGCGAATTCGCCGCCCGGATCGTGTTCCGAATGCTCTCGTCGCTCATGCCGCACGCGTTCGACCTCGATGGCGCACGCGCCGGTCAGCGATAGGCCGAGGGCGGCTCACCGAATGCCTTGGCGTAGACTTTCGAGAAATGGGACGAATTGGCGAAGCCCGTGGCGAGCGCGATCTCGGTGAGGCTGAGCGGAGCATTGCGCAGCAAGGCGCGCGCGGTCTCGAGGCGCAGGTCGCGGTAATAACCCATCGTGCTGCGTCCCAGCCGCTCCTGGAACAGCCGGTTGAGCTGCCGTGCCGAGACGCCGGCCGTCGCGGCCAGGTCGCCCAGGGCCACGGGATCGGCGATATGGCTCTCCATCATCTCGACCGCGTCGAGGATGGCCGGCACGTTGCATCCGACCCGATCCACGAGTCCGCCGCGCTGCGGACCCGCCGAGGGACGCACCTCGGTATGCATGAACCAGTCGCTCACCAACCGCGCGAATGGAGCACCGTGATGGCGCGCGATCAGCGCATGCATGAGGTCGATGGGCGCGGTACCGCCCGCGCAGGTCACGCGATCGCGGTCAATGACGTAGAGGCTGCGCTCGATCAGGAGTTGCGGCGACATCTCGGCCAGGGCGGCGGCGTGTTCCCAGTGAACGGTCATGCGCCGGCCCGTCATCAGCCCGGCGCGCGCGAGGATGACAGGCCCACCCGACACGCCACCCATCCTGATCCCCTTGCGCGCCATGCGTGCCAGCCAGGCCAGCACATTCCGGTCCTCGAAGGACATGGGATCACCCCCCGCGACGACGAAGAGATAGTCGAGATCGAGATCATCGCCCACCTGCGCGTCACAGATCACCTGCACCGCGCCCGAACTCTGCATCGGCGCGCGCGACAGGCCGATATTGACCACGTCATATAGCCGCTCGCGGCTGAGCAGGTTCGCCGCACGCATCATCTCGGCGGTCGATGCATAGGAAAGCGCGGCAAACCCCGGCAGGGGCAGGATACCTATCCGGCGGATGCGAACCGGCTCTAAACCACTTGTGTCCATATTCGACATGTAGAAGGCCAGAAGGGAAAAGTCGACTCGGCTGCAAATCGTCATGCTGTGGCGGGCAATCGACAGGGGCGAGGTCGCGATGCGCTATTCCGCGTTCAAGATTTTCATGCAGGGACTGACCGGCAACAAGGGCTGGAAACCCGCCTGGCGCGAACCCGATCCGAAGCCCGAATACGATATCGTGATCATCGGCGGCGGCGGACATGGACTATCGACCGCCTATTACCTCGCCAAGGAGTTCGGGATCACGAATGTGGCCGTGGTCGAGAAGGGCTGGCTCGGCTCGGGCAATATCGGGCGCAACACGACGATCATCCGCTCGAATTACATGCTGCCCGGCAACGAGCCCTTCTACGAATTCTCCATGAAACTCTGGGAAAACCTCGAGCAGGATTTTAATTACAACGCGATGGTGTCGCAGCGGTCCATCCTGAACCTCTTCCATTCGGACGCGCAGCGGGACGCCTTCGTGCGGCGCGGCAACGCGATGTTCCTCGCGGGGGCCGACGCCGAGCTCGCGGACGAGGCCCAGCTTCGCCGCGAGCTGCCTTTCCTCGACTTCGACAATGCCCGCTTTCCCATCAAGGGCGGACTCTATCAGCGCCGCGGTGGCACGGTGCGCCACGACGCGGTGGCCTGGGGCTATGCACGCGGGGCCGACAGCCGCGGGGTCGACATCATCCAGAACTGCGAAGTCACGGGCATCGACATCGAGAACGGCGCCGTGCGCGGCGTCCAGACCTCGCGCGGGCCGATCCGCGCCAGCAAAGTGGCCATGTGCGTTGCCGGCTCGTCGGGGCGCGTGGCGGCGATGGCGGGTATGCGCCTCCCGATCGAGAGCCACGTGCTCCAGGCCTTCGTGAGCGAGGGGCTGAAACCTGTTCTGCCGGGCGTGATCACCTTCGGTGCCGGCCATTTCTACGTGAGCCAGTCCGACAAGGGCGGGCTTGTCTTCGGGGGAGATATCGACGGCTACAACACCTACGCGCAACGCGGCAACCTGCCGGTGGTCGAGGACGTGGCCGAGGGCGGCATGGCGATCATGCCGATGATCGGCCGCGCGCGCCTGCTGCGCTCCTGGGGCGGGGTGATGGACATGTCGATGGACGGCTCGCCCTTCATCGACAAGACCCATATCGACGGCCTCTATTTCAACGGCGGCTGGTGCTATGGCGGGTTCAAGGCGACACCGGCCTCGGGCTATTGCTATGCGCATCTCCTGGCACGCGACACGCCGCATCCGGTGGCGACCGAGCTTCGTCTCGACCGGTTCAAGCGCGGACACCTGATCGACGAAAAAGGCCAGGGCAACCAGCCCAACCTGCATTGAGGCGGACAGCTGATCGCGAAACGACACCCGTTCCGGGCCTGACCCGGAACCTCGAAGAGCAGGAGGCCCCGGATCAGGTCCGGGGCGCGATGCGGAGAACAGAAAGATGATCATCGACCATCCCATCCTCGGGCCGCGCGACGCCGCCGAATTCGTCTATCTCGGCGATGCCTGCCTGATCGAGCGCCCCGATCCCGACGACAAGAACGCGGCCGAGAAATTCTATGAATACGGCTATCTGCGCGACAACCCGGCGGGCAAGCACCAGGAGCTCTGGTATCACGAGCAGGGCGACCGCTCGTGGCTGGTGGTCACGAGAGACACGCTCACGCACGAGATCACGCAGGTCGAACTCGCCCGCGACGTGGCCAAGGCACGGGGGCGCGACAGATGAGCCAGACCAACCGCATACAGGGTGGCCTCGTCGACCGCTCCAGGACGCTCAACTTCACCTTCAACGGGCGGGGCATGCAGGGGCACGCCGGCGACACGCTGGCCTCGGCGCTGCTGGCGAACGGCCAGGTGCTCGTGGGCCGGTCGTTCAAGTATCACCGCCCGCGCGGGATCATGACGGCCGGCTCCGAAGAGCCCAACGCCCTGGTGGAACTGCGCAGCGGCGCACATCGCGAGCCCAACACCCGCGCCACCGTGGCCGAGCTTTTCGACGGGCTGGACGCCACGAGCCAGAACCATCGCGGGTCCCTCGAATTCGACCTGATGGCGGCAACCGATTTCGTCTCGCCCTTCCTCAGCGCCGGGTTCTACTACAAGACCTTCATGTGGCCGAAATCCTTCTGGGAGAAGGTCTACGAGCCCGCCATCCGCAAGTCGGCGGGCCTCGGCCGCCTGTCGATGAAGGACGACCCCGACACCTATGACAAGGGCTTCCTGCATTGCGATCTGCTGGTGATCGGCGCAGGCCCCTCGGGCCTTGCCGCCGCGCTGACCGCGGCGCGCGCGGGCGCGCGGGTCATCATCGCCGACGAGGATTTCCTGCCCGGCGGTCGGCTCAATTCCGAGACCATGTCCGTCGAGAACATGGCCGGCCACGACTGGGCGCGGATGACCGTGGCCGAGCTGTCGGGCATGGACAACGTGCGCTTCATGACGCGCACCACGGTCTACGGGGCCTACGATCACGGCGTCTACGGTGCGCTCGAGCGGCGGACGGATCACCTGCGCGACGGTGGTGGCAAACCACGGCAGATCCTCTGGCGCATCTACTCGAAACGCGCGATCCTCGCCGCTGGCGCGACCGAGCGGCCCATCGCCTTCGGCAACAACGACCGGCCCGGCGTGATGCTCGCTTCCGCCGTGCGCAGCTATGTGAACCGCTTCGGCGTGACGCCCGGCCAGCAGGTCGCGGTCTTCACGAACAACGATGACGGATGGCGCACCGCGGCGGACCTCGCGGCGAAGGGCGTCAACGTCACCACCATCATCGACAGCCGCGACGCCCCTGCCGTCCTGACAGTGCCGGGTGCGCGTCACATCCGCAACGCCGCCGTCATGGATACGGTCGGGCGCAAGGCGCTCAAGTCCGTCACGCTCACCAGCGGGCAGGTCGTGCCCTGTGACTGCCTCGCGGTATCGGGGGGATGGAATCCCAACGTCCACCTTACCTGTCACCAGCGCGGCAAGCCCGTCTGGCGCGACGAGATCTGCGCCTTCGTGCCGGGCGAGGACTTGCCTGTCGGGATGGCCGTCGCCGGTGCCGCCAACGGGCAGACGACGCTGGCCGCCGCACTGGCCGAGGGGCACGAGACGGCCGCCATGCAGCTCGACGCGCTCGGGTTCAAGGCCAGCGGAGAGGCTCCGCAGGCGGAAGACGAACCGCGCGATTGCGTGCCCTTCTGGTATGTCGAGGAAAGCACCAAGCGCGCCTGGGTCGACCAGCAGAACGACGTGACCGTCAAGGACATCAAGCTCGCCAATCGCGAGGGCTTCCGCTCGGTCGAACTTCTCAAGCGTTACACGACGATGGGCATGGCCACCGATCAGGGCAAGACCTCGAACATCGCGGGTCTCGCCATCCTCGCGGGACAGCGCGGCACGACCATTCCGCAGACCGGCACGACCGTTTTCCGCCCGCCCTACACGCCCATCCCCATCGGCGCGCTCGGCGGGCGCGCACGGGGCAAGGATTTCCGCCCCTATCGCCTCACGCCGTCGCATGAATGGGCCAAGGCGCACGGCGCCACCTTCGTCGAGGTGGGCAACTGGCTTCGTGCGCAATGGTTCGCCCGCCCCGGCGAGAAAGGCTGGCGCGACTCGGTCGACCGCGAGGTCGAGATGACGCGCAACTCCGTCGGCATCTGTGACGTGACCACGCTGGGCAAGATCGACATCCAGGGCAAGGACGCCGCCGAGTTCCTCAATCGCGTCTACACGAACGCGTTTCTCAAGCTGCCGGTGGGCAAGGTCCGCTACGGGCTCATGCTGCGCGAGGACGGCATCGCCTATGACGACGGCACGACCGCGCGCATGGACGAGAACCATTTCGTCATGACCACGACCACCGCCAACGCGGTCCTGGTGTTCCGCCGGCTCGAATTCGCGCGGCAGTGCCTCTGGCCCGGGCTTGACGTGCATCTGATCTCGACCACCGATGGCTGGGCACAGTTCGCCGTGGCGGGGCCCAATTCGCGCAACCTCCTGCGCAAGGTCATCGACGACGAGCACGACATCTCGAACGAGGCGTTTCCCTTCATGGCCTGCGGCGAGGTCACGGTCTGCGGCGGGATGCCCGCGCGGCTCTTCCGCATCTCGTTCTCGGGCGAGCTCGCGTTCGAGATCGCGGTGCCCGCGCGCTATGGCAACTCGATGATGGGGGTGCTGATGAAGGCGGGGGAGGAGTTCGACGCGATCCCCTACGGCACCGAGGCGCTTGGCGTCATGCGGATCGAGAAGGGCCACGCGGCCGGCAACGAGCTCAACGGTCAGACGACCGCGCTCAATCTCGGGCTGGGCGGGCTCATGTCGAAGAAGAAGGATTTCATCGGCAACACCCTCGCCCAACGCCCCGAGCTGAACCGCGAGGATGCCATACGGCTCGTGGGATTCCGCCCGGTTGACCGGAGCCGGAAGCTCATCGCCGGGTCGCATTTCATCACCCGGGGCGACGAGGCCACGATGGCCAACGACCAGGGGTGGATGACCTCGGTGGCCTATTCGCCCTCTCTGGGGCATTCCATCGGTCTCGGCTTCATCAAGCGCGGGCATGAGCGGATGGGCGAGATCGTCCGCGCCGTAAGCCCGGTCCACGACACCGAGATGGAGGTCGAGATCGTCTCGGCCCATTTCATCGACCCCGAAGGAGAACGTCTGCGTGGCTGAATATACTCTCGTGTCCGCCCCGCCGCTTGCCGGGACCGATCTTCGCTTCGGCGATAGCCGGGTGACGGCGCCGGCCGACCTGGCCATCGTATCGATGGCGGTGCCGCTGGGTGGCGACGAGGCGGCCCATAAGGCCGTGACATCGGCCTTCGGCATGGGCCTGCCGGAGCCCGGCAAAAGCGTGCTGACCGAGGATGGCGAGGTGCGGCTGATGCGTCTTGCCCTCGATCAGGCCTTCGTGCTCTTCACCCATGCCGACCCGGACGCGGAACGCGTCATCGCGGGCAAGCTGGGCGGCGCGCTCTACACCACCGATCAGACCGACGTGTGGTGCGCGCTCGAGGTGTCGGGGCCGACATGCCGCGCCGCGCTCGAACGGATCTGCCCCATCGACATCCATCCCGACGCCTTCGCCGTGAACGCGCTTGCCCGGACCATGATGGAACACCTCGGCACGATCATCATCCGCACGGATAGCGACAGTTTCCTCTTGCTCTCGGGCAGTTCCTCGGCACAGTCCTTCCTGCATGCGGTCGAGACGTCCTTCCGAAACGTGATGTGACGCCCGTACCGCGCGAGCGGTCGGAGGACAGGCGATGGTGACGTGGACCGGCG
Source organism: Roseovarius sp. SCSIO 43702 (assembly GCF_019599045.1). Taxonomy (NCBI): domain Bacteria; kingdom Pseudomonadati; phylum Pseudomonadota; class Alphaproteobacteria; order Rhodobacterales; family Roseobacteraceae; genus Roseovarius; species Roseovarius sp. SCSIO 43702. The sequence goes on along the minus strand of NZ_CP080623.1, from coordinate 797,307 downwards.
AGGCCGAACCGGGGTTTCCCTACTGGTGGGAGGCCCTGAAGGAGATTGCCGAACCCGAGGATTGCCCGCTGCCGCCGCGCGTCGACCTGCTGGTCATCGGCGCCGGATATGCGGGCCTCTCGGCGGCGCTTGCCGCGCAGGACTGCGGGGCGACGGTCGCGGTGGTCGATTCGGTCCGGCCGGGTGACGGTGCATCCACCCGCAACGGCGGCATGTTCGGCGCGCATCCGCGCCTGAGCTGGCCGCGCCTGGCCGCGCAGTTCGGCGAAGAAACGGCGGACGCGCTCTTTGCCGAAGCGGCGCCCGCGCGGGCCTTCGTCCTCGATCTCATCGAACGCGAGGGGATCGCGTGCGACCTGCAAAGGACGGGCCGCATCCAGCTTGCCTGGGCCAGGTCGCATCTCGAGTCGCAGAAGCGCCTTGCGCGGGACGTGCGCGACAAGAGCGAGGTCGAGGTCGAGACGCTCGACCGCGCGGCCACGACGCGCGAGATCGCGACCGAGCGATACTTCGGCGGTCTCCTCTTTCCCGACCATTGCGCGATCCATCCCGCGAAGTTCCATCGCGGGCTATGGGCGGGTGCCGTGGACAAGGGCATTACCGTCACGGCGAACGCCGCCGTGACCGGATACACGCGCGAGGGCGGCGGCTTCTCGGTCGAGACCCTTCGCGGCCCCGTCCGCGCGGACAAGATCGTGCTGGCCACGAATGGCTACACGCCCGGATTCTTTCGCTGGCACGTGGCGCGGGTCTTTCCCCTGCCCTCCTATATCATCGCGACCGAGGAACTGCCTTCGAACCTGATCGGCCATCTTGCGCCGGGCAGGCGGATGATGGTCGAGACCCGCGCGCGCCACAGCTATTTCCGTATATCACCCGATGGTAAACGGATCCTTTTCGGCGGGCGCGCCTCGATGCGGGACATCCCGCTCGACCTGGCCGCGCGGCGCCAGCACGTCACCATGTGCGAGGTCTGGCCCGAGCTTCGTGACGCGAAGCTCAGCCATGTCTGGAGTGGGAATACCGGCTATTCCTTCACCGAGATGCCGCATGTGGGCGAGGATCGGGGGCTGCATTTCGCGATGGGCTTCTCGGGCTCGGGGACGGTCATGGCACCCTATCTCGGGGCCAAGGCGGCGTTTCGCGCCATGGGCGATGCGCGCGGCGAGACCGCCTATGCCCGCACGCCGTTCAGGCGCCACTGGCTTCATCCCACGACAACGCCGCATTTCCTGCGCGCCGCCGATCTGTGGTATCGCAGCTGGGTCGATACGCGCGATCGCATGGCCGGGCGATAAACCGCCGAAAACAGCCGACAATCCAGACCCGCGCCCAACTTTCGCCCCAAACCGCTGATAGCCGGCGCAGGAGTGATTTGGCGAGGTAGGTTGATGCTGCGTGCGGTTCTGGGATTGGTGGCTTTTCTGACATGCGGCACGGCGGCGGCGCAGGACGCTGCGCTCAAGCGTCTCGACACCGGCGACGAGGGGCGCGGATGGGAGGCGGTCGGTCGGCTCGATCTCGACGGGCGCGGCTTCTGCACCGGGGCGATGATCGCGCCGGACCTCGTGCTCACCGCCGCGCATTGCCTCTTTGACCGCGACACCGGCAAGCGCATCGACCCGGCCCGGATCGAGTTCCTCGCCGGGTGGCGCAACGGGCGCGCCCAGGCCTATCGCTGGGTCCGGCGCGCGGTGGTGCATCCCGAATACGATTTCGCCGAGGGCGAGGCTTCGAACCGCGTGCGCAACGACGTGGCTCTGCTGGAGCTGCATCACCCCATCCGCAACGGGCGGGTGGAGCCGTTCGAGACCGACAAGCGCCCCCGCCAGGGACAGCGTGTCGGCGTCGTCTCCTATGCGCAGGGCCGCTCCGAGGCGCCCTCGCTTCAGGAGGTGTGCGAAGTCATCTCGCGCCAGAACGGCGTGCTGATCCTCTCCTGCGACGTGGATTTCGGCGCCTCGGGCGCCCCGATCTTCAGCTTCGAGGGCGGCGTGCCGCGCGTCGTGTCGGTAGTGTCGGCCATGGCACGGGTGGACGGGCGCAAGGTGTCGCTCGGGACACAGCTCGAGGCGCCGATCGCGGCGCTCCGCGCCGAGCTCAACGCGGGGCACGGTGTGTTCCAATCCTCGGCCCCGAGACTGAGCGGGGTGACTGCCAAGCGCGCGACCGGCGCGAAATTCGCCAAGCCATGATGACGCGCGCGCTTCTCCTGCTCCTGGCCCTCGGTCTCGGACTGCCTGCACAGGCGGGCAGCGGCCTGATCCGGCTCACTGACCGCGACGACCTGTTCGGCTGGGAGGCCGTGGGCCGCGTCGAGATCACGCCCGGCGGCTATTGCACCGGCGCCCTCATCGCGCCGGATCTCGTGCTGACGGCGGCGCATTGCGTCTATGACGACGAGGGCCGCGCCCGCGAGACCGGCGCGCTGTCCTTCAAGGCCGGGCTGCGTGACGGCAAGTTCATCTCGGAAAGCGGCGTCGTGGCCGTGGCGGCCCATGAAAGCTACGATCCCGGCGCGCGGCTGACGGCGCGCAACATCCGCCATGACGTCGCGCTCCTGCGTCTTGCCGAGCCGATCCCGGCGGCGACGGCGAGCCCCTTCCGGCTTGCGCGCGGATCGCGCAAGGGCCGTCCCGTCAGCGTCGTCTCCTACGGCGAGGGGCGCGACGCGGCGCTGTCATGGCAGCGCGAATGCGCCGTGCTCGAGGCGGCGGGCGATCTCATGGCTTTCGACTGCGACGTGACATTCGGCTCCTCCGGGGCGCCCGTCTTCCAGCGCGAGGGCGGCCGGGCGCGCATCGTGTCGCTGATCTCGGGCGGCGGCGAGCATGACGGGCGGCGCATTGCCTACGGCATGACACTCCCCGAAGTGGTCGACCGGCTGAAGCGCGACCTGCGGGCCACGCCCGCGACGGACGGAACGGTTGCCGCGAAACGTCTCCGCGTGGGCCAGGGCGGCGGTGCGGCGGGGGCGAAATTCGCCAAGCCGTGACCTCTTGAATCGGCGCGAAACCTCACCAGATTAGGGGCGTCCGGCGCCCCGAGCGGGCCGGACGCAACCGCCCGTCCCGATGGGAGGGCACATCTGACTGGTATCGCTCAAACGGAGGATAACCCATGCGCAGCTTTGATCTCGCACCACTTTACCGGGCCAGCATCGGCTTCGACCAGATCGCGGACATGATGGACCGTGTCCTGTCGAACGATGGCACCGCGCCCAGCTATCCGCCCTACAACATCGAGAAGACCGACGATGACTCCTACCGGATTTCCATCGCCGTCGCCGGGTTTACCGGGGACGAACTTTCGGTCGAGGTGAAGGAGGGCGCGCTCATCGTCTCTGCCCGCAAGGCCGACGACGACGAGAAGGAACGGACCTATCTGCATCGCGGCATCGCGACCCGCGCGTTCGAACGCAAGTTCCAGCTTGCCGATCACGTGCAGGTGACGGGCGCGGTGCATGAGAACGGGATGCTCCATATCGACCTGCATCGCGAAATCCCCGAGGCGCTGAAGCCGCGGCAGATCGAGATCGCGAAGGCCGATACCAAGACCATCGAGGCTTCGGTCAACTGATCTCGGTGACAGACCGGACAGGGGGGCGCGCATCATCGGGCGCGCCCTTTTCATTTGGCGCATCCGCCGTCGGCCAGCGGATCGTGGCCCCAGTTCATCAGCGAATAGCGCCAGTCGGAATTCTCGACATCCCCGTCGGGGCCGCCTTGGCTGCAATGGCGATTGATGTAGCCCACCACCTTGGCCATGTGATCCCACTGATCGTCGGTCAGGTCGTCCTTGTTGGTGCGCTTGATCTCGACGATGCGGCGACCCGACCTGTGGCCGGTGCTTTCGCCGTCGTCGCTGTCGCCCACGGACCTGCTTTCCTCGGTTTCGAGCCAGTCCTCGAGGTCGGAGGGCGACATGTTCACCCGGTCCTGCCATTCCGACCAGATCTCGTCGCGTGATTTCGATGACATGGGCGTGCTCCCCGCTTTGGATCAGACCCGAAAGAAACAGGGCGGCGGCAGGAAGGTTCCCGCCGCCGCCCCGTCTTCGGACCGTCCATGCCCCGTGATGCGGGCGTATCAGACGGAAAGGCAGACGTACTTCATCTCGAGATAGTCCTCGATGCCGTGATGGCTGCCTTCGCGGCCAAGGCCCGACTGCTTGACGCCGCCGAAGGGCGCAAGCTCGGTCGAGATGATGCCGGTGTTGACGCCGACGATCCCGTATTCCAGCGCCTCGGCGACCTTGTAGACGCGGGAAAGGTCCTTGGCGTAGAAGTAGCTCGCGAGGCCGAAGATCGTGTCGTTGGCCATCTCGATCACGTGATCCACGTCCTCGAACTTGAAGAGCGGCGCGAGGGGGCCGAAGGTTTCGTCCGTCGCGACCTGCATGTCCTGCGTGACCCCGGTGAGGATGGTGGGCGGCAGGAAATGCCCCTCCCCCTCGAGCGGCTTGCCATCGCCGAGGATGATCTCGGCGCCCTTCGATGTCGCATCGGCCACGTGTTCCTGCACCTTGTCGATGGCGTCCGCGTTGATGAGCGGCCCCAGCTGCGTGCCCTCCTCGAGACCGTCCCCGATCTTCATCTCGCTCACCTTCGCCTTCAGGCGCCTGGCGAATTCGTCGTAGACGCCCGCCTGTACGTAGATGCGGTTGGCGCAAACGCAGGTCTGGCCGTTGTTGCGGAACTTGCACATGATCGCACCTTCGACCGCGGCGTCGAGGTCAGCATCGTCGAAAACGATGAACGGAGCGTTACCGCCGAGCTCCATCGAACATTTCATCACCTGGTCGGCCGCCTGGCGCAGCAGGATCCGCCCCACCTCGGTCGAGCCGGTGAAGGTCAGCTTGCGGATGCCGGGATTTTCGCAGAACTCCTTGCCGATCTCGGACGCGGAGGAGGAGGTGACGATGTTGAAGACGCCCTTCGGGATGCCCGCCCGTTCGGCCAGCACGCCCAGCGCCGTGGCCGAGAGCGGCGTTTCCTTGGCGGGGCGCCCCACGAAGGAACAGCCCGCCGCAAGCGCCGGCGCGGCCTTGCGGGTGATCATCGCGTTGGGAAAGTTCCAGGGCGTGATCGAGGCGGCGACGCCGATCGGCTGTTTCAGGACCATGATCCGCTTGTCGCGCTGGTGGCCGGGGATCGTCTCGCCGTAGACGCGCTTGGCCTCTTCTCCGAAGAATTCCACGAAGGACGCGCCATAGGCGATCTCGCCCTTCGATTCCGAAAGCGGCTTGCCCTGTTCGGCGGTCATGATCGTGCCGAGGTCGTCCTGATTCTCCATCATGAGGTCGAACCATTTGCGCAGCACGGCGGCCCGCTCCTTGCCCGTCCATTTCGCCCAGTCCTTCTGGGCCGCGACGGCGGCATCGATGGCCTTGGCGACCTGCGCGCGGTCGAGATCCGCGACCCTGGCGATCACGTCGCCGCGCGCGGGGTTGGTAACGTCGAAGGTACCGCCCGAGCCATCCACCCATTCGCCGTTCACATAGGCCTTCTCGGCCAGCAGGCTCGGGTCTTTCAGCAGGGATTTGAGGTTGGTCTCGCCCATGGCGGTCTCCTTTCGCGCGGCTCGGTCATTCGGGTCTCGCATAGGCAAAGCAGGTTGCGCTAGGGTTGTCCAGAGCCGCACGGGGGAGGAAGGGACCGAGCATGGACTGGGACGATGCCTATTCGCACATGCCCTACATTCCCGATGCCGAGGGGATCCTCGCCCGCTGGGAAGACGAGGCCGCCGCCTATCGCACCCGGCGCGAGGCTGACGGACAGGCGGCGCTCGGGGTGGCCTACGGGCCGTCCGAACGGATGGCCTACGACGTGTTCCTTCCCGACGGCACGGCGCGCGGGCTCGCGGTGTTCATCCATGGCGGCTACTGGGTGAAGTTCGATCGCGGCATGTTCTCGCATTTCGCGGAAGGCCTGCGGCGGAACGGGTTCGCAGTCATGCTCCCCTCCTATGATCTTTGCCCCGCCGTGACGATCGCGCAGATCACGATGCAGGTGGCCACCGCGATCACCCGCGCCGCCGCGCATTGGGCGGGGCCGATCGTGATCGCCGGGCATTCGGCGGGCGGGCACCTCGCCGCGCGGATGTGCAGTCCCGGCCTTCTGCCCGATGAGGTGGCGGCTCGGATGGCCCATGTGATGCCGATCTCGCCGGTGTCGGACCTGCGGCCGCTGCTCAGGACCAGCATGAACGACGACTTCCGCCTCGACGAGGCGATGGCCGAGGCCGAGAGCCCCGCACTCCTGCGGCCCGGCGCGATGCCCGTGACGGTCTGGGTCGGTGGCGGTGAGCGGCCCAGTTTCCTCGACCAGGCGCGGTGGCTGGCCGAAGCCTGGGGGGCGGCGCATGTGGTGGCGGCGGGGCGGAATCACTTCGACGTGCTCGACCCGCTTCTGGACCCTGAAAGCGTGATGGTGCAACGTCTGTTGACACAGTCCTGAGCGGGCGCGCGGCACGTCGGTGCGCGGATCGCCCGGAGGGCCGCGAATCGCCTGTGTTAACTGGTAAAACCCGCGTCGGTATCCACGTCGGTATCATGTCGGTATCGCGTCGGTGGATGGCCCTTCGGAGGGGTCGTTAACGCCGCGCGCGTTGCGTTACCGGCGCCCGAACCGTTCGGTCCAGCAGGGCAGCGGATCGCCGGGCGCGGGTGTGGCGTGGTAGATGCCCCGCGCGATGGCGCGCGCCACGCAGATCGCACCCGCATGACCGAGCGCCACGAGCTCTGTCGGCCCCGACACCGCGCGCCCGCCCGTGGCGGCCGCGAATATGAGGTCACCGTCCATCGCCGTGTGCGACGGCACCAATGCGTGGGCCATCCCGTCATGCGCGGCGGTGGCCAGCCGCGTCGCCTGCGCCTGGGTGAGCGCGGCATCGGTCGCGACGATGCCGATGGTGGTGCTGGCGTGCTGCGAGAGCTTGGTCGCGGGCCACGGGTCGGGCGTGCCCGGACCCAGCCCGCCGAACTCGTCCCCGATCTCCCAGGGGGCGGCCCAGAAGGCGGGGCCGTCGCCCATGGTGGCTTGCCCGACCGCGTTCACCGCGACGAGCGCGCCCACCACGTGCCCCGAAGGCAGGACGAGCGAGGCCGACCCGAGCCCGCCCTTGAGATTGGCCGTCATCGCCCCCAGCCCCGCGCCGACGCTGCCCAGCGCCACGTCGGGCCCCGCCGCATCGAGCGCGGCACGTCCGAGCGCCTTGTAGGGGTTGTCGTGCCAGTCCTTGTCGCCGCCGTTCAGCAGGTCGAAGAGGATCGCGCCCGGCACGATAGGCACACGCGCCGGCCCCACGGCAAAGCCGCGGCCCATCTCGCGCAAGCCGTCCGCCACCCCCGAGGCGGCGTCGAGCCCGAAGGCCGAGCCGCCCGAGAGCACGAGCGCGTCGACCTGCTCGACCGTCTTGTCGGGGGCGAGCAGGTCGGTCTCGCGCGTGCCGGGGGCGCCGCCCATCACATGCACCCCGGCGACGAAGGGCCGGTCGCCCACGACCACGCTCACCCCCGAGCGCAGGCGCGTGTCGCCCGCCTGCCCCACCCGCAGTCCCGGCACGTCGGTGATCGCGTTGCGGGGACCCGGGGCCGGTGTGGCCGCTGGTGATGTCATGCAAAACATCTTGCCCGAATCCGAAAAATGCGCAATATCCGCGCCACGGGAGGCAAGGGCGATGGCGTCGCCCAGGGAAAAGCCGCTCACCCCAAACAGTCCTGAACGCCGGGATCTCTTTACGGAGGTCGCTATGACTGAACGTCCAGAAATGTACCGTTTCCACAACGGCGAGAAGGCTCCGCTGGCCTTTGAAGTCGCCGAATACGAGGCCCGTGTTAAGGGCCTGCGCGAGATCATGGAGAAGGAGGGCGTGGATGCCGCCGTCTTCACCTCGATGCACAACATCGCCTATTACTCGGGCTTCCTCTACTGCGCTTTCGGCCGTCCCTACGGCCTTGTCGTGACGAAGGACGAATGCGTCACGATCAGCGCGGGCATCGACGCGGGCCAGCCCTGGCGCCGCAGCTTCTGCGACAACATCACCTATACCGACTGGCAGCGCGACAACTACTGGCGCGCGGTGCGCTCGGTCTCGGGCGAGGGCAAGGTGATCGGCTACGAGGGCGATCACATCACGCTGGTCCAGAAGGCCAAGCTCGACAGCTTCCTGTCGCCCTCGAAGACGGTCGATATCGCGAACCACACGATGCGCCAGCGCATGCACAAGTCGGCGGCCGAGATCGAGCTGATCCGCAAGTGCTGCAAGATCGCGGATGTGGGCGGCTATGCCATCAAGGACGCCGTCAAGGAAGGCACGCGCGAGATCGACGTGGCCATCGCCGGCCGCGACGCGATGGAGCTCGAGATCGCCAAGGTCTTCCCCGATGCCGAGTATCGCGACACCTGGGTCTGGTTCCAGTCGGGCATCAACACCGATGGCGCGCACAACCCCGTCACCGCCCGCAAGCTCGAACATGGCGATATCCTGTCGCTCAACACGTTCCCGATGGTGTCGGCCTACTACGTGGCGCTCGAGCGGACGATGTTCGTGGGCGAGGTCGACAACGCCTCGCGCAAGATCTGGGAAGCGAACGTCGCCGCGCATGAATACGGCATGTCGCTGCTGAAGCCCGGCGTGTCCTGCGCCGAGGTGACGCACAAGATCAACGAGTTCCTCGAGGAGCGGCAGCTTCTGCAATACCGCACCTTCGGCTACGGCCACTCGTTCGGCATTCTCTCGCACTACTACGGCCGCGAAGCCGGTCTCGAACTGCGCGAGGATATCGACACGGTGCTCGAGCCGGGCATGGTCATCTCTATGGAGCCGATGCTCACCATCCCCGAGGGTCAACCGGGTGCGGGCGGCTATCGCGAGCATGACGTTCTCATCATCACCGAGGACGGCAACGAGGACATCACGGGCTATCCCTACGGTCCCGAGTTCAACGTCGTGGGCTGAGGCCCGAGAGCTTCGGAAGAAGGGGGGCGGCCCGGCGGGGCCGCCCTTTTTTTATCGTGAAAACTTGCCGCGCCACCGGAGACCACGGGAAACGCGGCCCCCTTCCGGGAGCCACCCATTTCACACCGCATCGGGCTTGCCTACTTGTCGTCCTTCCCGTCGCCCACGTAATCCTCGAGCAGCTTCTCGTTGCGCGCTTCCTCGAGGCGGTTGATCCGGTCGATGCGTGCCTGGTTGTCGAAGCGGTACTTCACGAAATTCACGAGGCTCAGCGTCAGAAGAAGCACGCCGATGCCCCAGAACCCCTTGGTGGCGAGCGGCACGTCGACGGATTTGTAAAGCGAGAGGCCGAGCAGGATATAGGCCGCCGCGACGCCGGCGAGGTTGAACATCATGATGACCATGTTGTCGGGTTTTTCGTGCTGATACATGGGGTCGGTCCTTTTCTTGAATGGTGATGAAGGGTCGGAAGGTCAGGTCATGTCTTCCTGAGACGGTCCATGACCTCGGCGGCCGTGACCTTGAGCGCGGGGCCGAAACCGGCCTCGGCCATGCGTGCCTCGACCGTGTCATGGTTGAGGCTGGCGTCGATCTCCTGGAGGATGCCCGACTGCTCGAACGGGTCGTCCTTGCCGATCACGCGCTGGATCAGCTCCTCGGCCTCGTCCGCGCTCGACGTGCTGCCTATGGTCGAGTTGAGGCGCGTCTGCATCTGCTGTTCGCGCCGGATCGCGCGGGCGGTGATCGCGCCCTGCTTGAGGTCGATGATGCGGCGATGCGCCTTCTCGACCGAGGCGCGCAGCCGCGTGGCCTGTGCCTCGAGCCGGTCGAGCGTCTGGCGGCGCAGCACGGCCTCGTTCTCCATCGTGGCGATGGCCTCGGCCGCCTGCTGGGCCAGTTCCTCGCGCCCCGCCTCGAGCGCATCCTGCGCGCGGGCGGTCATGGAGACGATGCGGGTCTGCACCGCCTCGAGCATCCGGGTTTCGGATCGCTGCCGCTGAATGAGCGAGGCGAGCGTGCCCTTGGCCGCGCGAAGCTGTCCTTCGGTTTCGCGGATCTTCTGGTCGATGAGTTCGAGCGCGAAGGCGTCGCGGACACGGTCCTCGGCCCGCGCGTTCGCCCCGATCATCAGGGTTCTGAGGGTGGTCAACATGGGTTCTCCCTTTCATGAACAATGTTCACGAAACGAGATATAGAGACTTTTGAACGCTGTTCAAGAATTATTTTGAACAGCGTTCAAATTACTTGGCGGTGGCCTGTGTCAGGAGCATTCCGATCATCCGCCGCAAATGGTCGGGCGGCACCGCCGAGATCCGCCGCTCGAGGCCCAGAAGGACGATGCCATGGACCGAGGAAAACAAGGCCCGCGTCATGAGCTCCACCTCCTCGGCGTCGAGGTCGGGAAAACATTCGCGCACGGGACCGGCGATGAAGCCGAACAATCGTTCCAGTTCGTTAAGATACCATTGCGGCACCGCCATGTCGGTGGACATGCGCAGGTCGAAAAGCGTGCGCCAGCGATTCGGGTGGGCGGCGGCAAAGTCGAGATAGGCATTCGCCATGATGATGAGCCGCTCGGTCGGTCCCTTCCCCTCGGTGTTCTCGAGGCTTGCGGCGACGGCCTGGCCGAGACGCTGGAAGGTGCGGCCGTTGACCGCGATGATCACATCGCTGATGTCGTCGAAGACGTTGTAGATCGCGCCCACCGCGCAGCCCGCTTCGCGCGCGAGGGCGCGGGCCTTGACGGCGTCCATTCCCTCGGCGGCGATGCGCGCCTCGGCCACGTCGATGAGCGTGTCGCGCAATGCCTCGCGCCGTTCGGCCGTCCTGTCGGTGGTCTTGCGCGCCATGTTCCGCCCCCCTTCGTGAACCCGGTTCACGTATAGGCGCAGCATGGGCGGAGCGAAACCGTTTTCGGACCCGCCCCGCCCCGCGGCTCAGGCCATGACGAAGATACGCGCGGGTCCGCCGGTGCCGCCCTCGTGCTTGGGTGCGCCGATCACGATCGTGGCCCCGCTGGCCGGCACACGGTCGAGATTGGCGAGGCATTCGATCCCGAACCGCCCCGTGGGAAGCCAGGCGTAATGCACCGCGAAATCCGCCGATGGCCCGTGGTCGAGCGAGAGCGTGTCGACCGCGATTGATTGCGCGCCCGTCTCTTCCATCAGCATGTTGGCCGCGTCGATGTGGAAGCCCGGAAAATGCATCGCCTCCCCGTCGAAGCCGCGGAACGCGTCGCTGCCGGTCTTGCCGCCCCAGCCGGAATGCATGGCGATGCAGGCATTCTCGGGGATCTCGCCATTCGCATCGATCCACGCCTTGATGTCCTCGGGGGTGACCTGCGCGTCGGCGTCCTCCTCGGCGCGGGCCGCGATGTCGATCACGCAGAGCGGCGCCACCAGCGACGTGACCGGGATCTCGTCAACCGAGGCGCCGTCCGCCGAGAAATGCAGCGGCGCGTCGATATGGGTGCCGGTGTGTTCGCTGATCGTGAGTTCCATGAGGTTGTACCCGTCCGGATCGAAGCTGAATTTCTTTTCCGCCGCGAAGCCCGGCTCGCCGGAATAGGTCGGAAACTCACCGCTGAGCGTATGGGTCATGTCGGTGACCTCGCCATGCCCCGCCGCCATGGCGCGCGGCGCGCTCACCGTCGTCATGGCCGCCGCCGCACCCGTGGCCGCCGCCGCCGTGAAGAAGCCGCGCCGCGAAAGCATCCGCTCCTTCACCTTGTTCATCACGCAGATATCGCACATGTCTTCTCTCCCTTTTTTCGCCGTGCAGTCCACCGAGCATAGCATGGATCGCCCGCGCGCAGGCGGGTCGATCCGCATCATGCCAGATTGCGCCCGCGCTAGGGCCAGTTTAACCTTGGGCCATGGCGATCCCCGTCGAGACCTTCTTCCTCGCGCCCGACACCGAGGGCACGCTCCAGGCGCGCATCCAGCAGATGATCGCCGAGGGCATCCTGTCGGGCCGCTTCGCCAAGGGCGAGAAGCTGCCCTCGTCGCGCAAGCTGGCCGCGCATCTGGGCGTCAGCCGGATCACCGTGACGCTTGCCTATACCGAGCTTCTGGCAAACGATTACCTCGTCTCGCGCGACCGCTCGGGCTATTTCGTGTCCGACAACGCGCCCGAGCCCACCGGCCTTGCGCCGCGCGGGGATCGCAGCGACGCGATCGACTGGTCCCGCGCGCTTGGCCGGCGCTATACCGGGGGCGCGACCCCCGAGAAGCCGCAGGACTGGGCCGCATATCCCTACCCGTTCATCTATGGCCAGACCGACCCGCGCCTTTTCGATCATGCGAATTGGCGGCATTGCGCGCTGAGGGCCATGGGGCGGCAGGATTTCCAGGCGTTGACCGCGGATCAATATGACCGCGACGATCCGAAGCTCGTGGAGTTCGTCCTGCGCCATACCCTGCCCCGGCGCGGGATCGTGGCGGAGCCCGAGGAGGTCCTCGTGACCATGGGGGCGCAGAACGCGCTGTGGCTGACCGCGCAGGTGCTGCTGACGCCGCGCCGCAGGGCGGTGATCGAGGATCCGTGCTTTCACGCGCTGCGCGACATCCTGGTGCAGTCGCGCTGTCACCTGACGGCGGTGCCGGTGGATGCGGACGGCCTTCCGCCCGATGCGCTGCCCGAGCGGGCCGACGTGATCTTCAGCACGCCAAGCCACCAGTCGCCCACCAACACCACCATGCCGATGGACCGGCGCGAAAGGCTGCTGGCAAAGGCCGCCGCGATGGACGCGCTCATCGTCGAGGACGATTACGAGTTCGAGATGGCCTATCTCGGCGCACCGTCGCCCGCGCTCAAGTCGCTCGACCGGGAAGGGCGGGTGATCTACGTGGGCAGTTTCTCGAAGTCGATCTTTCCGGGGCTGCGGCTCGGCTATCTCGTGGGCTCGCGCGCGTTCATCCGCGAGGCGCGGGCGCTCAGGACCTCGGTCCTGCGGCATCCGCCGGGGCATATCCAGCGCACGGCGGCCTATTTCCTGTCGCTGGGCCACTATGACGCGCTCATCCGGCGGCTGGGGCAGACCTTCGCGCGCCGCCGCTCTGCCATGGTCGAGGCGCTGGAGCATCACGGGCTCAGCATCGCGGGCACGGGGCGGTTCGGCGGCTCGTCCATCTGGATGCGCGCGCCCGACGGGGTGGATACGGGCGCGCTCGACCTCGCGCTGCGCAGGCAGGGCGTGCTGATCGAGCCGGGCGCGCCCTTCTTTCACCGCGAGGCGCCGCCGCGGAACCATTACCGGCTGGCCTATTCCTCGATCCCGTCCGAGCGCATCCGCGACGGTATCGCCATCCTCGCGCGCGAGATGGCGCGGCAGGCGGAGGACGCCTGACGCAACGGAGGCTTTGACAGGAGGCGGAGCGCCGCGCTCTAATTCCCGTCCGAGGGGGGCCGCCATGCCGCTTGAGATACTGGTGCCGATGGTCGTGCTGGGGATCGCGGGGATCGCGTTCCTCCTGCACATGCTCAACCTCACCGACAGCCGCCGCCTCGGCGATGACGACGCGGTGCGCGCCGCGTGGGAGCGCGAGTTTCCCGAGCGGCCCGCGCGGAGCGTGACGCGCTCGACCACGGGCCGCGCCGCGCTTGTCGAAACGGAGCACGGGCGCGGCCTTGTCTGGTGCATGGGCGCCGACACGGTGGTGCGCGCGCTCGACGACGTGACCGCGCGGGTCAAGAACGACACGCTGATCCTCACCACGCCGGATTACGGCGCGCGGCGGATCAGGCTGCATCTCGCGCCGGGCGAGGCCGAGGCCTGGGCGCGCGCGATCGGAGAGACGACATGATGGACGACCTGACCTTTCCCGCCGTGACCGAGCTTGCCGTGCCGCTCTTCATCGCGGCGATCCTGGCCGAGCTTCTGTGGATCGTCCTGAAGGGGCGCGGCGGACGCTACGAGACGCGCGACGCGGTGACGAGCCTCGTCATGGGGGCGGGCAGCGTGGCGTCGGGCATCCTTCTGGGCTTCATCGCCTACGGGTTCTTCATGTTCCTGTGGCGGATCACGCCCCTCGACCTCGGGACATCGATCCCGGTGATCGTCCTGTGCTTCGTGCTGGATGACCTGCGCTATTACTGGGTGCACAGGTTCGGGCACCGCATCCGCTGGGTCTGGGCCAGCCATGTGAACCACCACTCGTCGCAGCACTACAACCTCACGACCGCGCTGCGCCAGACGTGGACGGGCACCTTCACCTTCATGATGATCGTGCGCGCGCCGCTCATCCTTTTGGGGTTCCACCCGGCGATGGTGCTCTTCGTGGGCGGGCTCAACCTGGTCTACCAGTTCTGGATCCATACCGAGGCGATCGGGCGGATGCCCCGCTGGGTCGAGGCGGTGATGAACACGCCCTCGCATCACCGGGTCCATCACGGCCGCAACGCGCGCTATCTCGATGCGAATTACGCGGGCGTCTTCATCGTCTGGGACAAGCTCTTCGGCACCTTCGTGCCCGAGCAGGAGACCGAGAAGGTGGATTACGGCCTTGTTCGCAACATCGGCACGTTCAACCCGATCCGCGTGGCGTTTCACGAATGGGTCGGCATCTTCCGCGACGTGACGCAGCCGGGTCTCACCTGGCGCGAGCGCTGGATGTATTGCGTGGCCCCGCCCGGCTGGAGCCATGACGGCAGCCGCGACACCAGCGCGGCGATCAAGCGCAAACATCTCGAGCGGCACCCCGAGGATCGCGGCACGCCGGGATTCGAGGCGTGAGGCGCTTGATCGAAAGGGTCTGACGGCGTAGGTCGGTCCCATGGAACGACGTGCCTTCACCGTGGCCATCGACGGGCCCGCCGCCGCCGGCAAGGGCACCGTGTCGCGTGCGCTGGCGGCGCATTTCGGCTTCGCGCATCTGGATACCGGGCTGCTCTACCGCGCCACGGGCCTGCGGACGCTCGACGGGACCGATCCGGTCGAGGCGGCGCGCGCGCTCAGGGCCGCCGATCTCGACGATGACGACGCGCTCAGGACACCGGACGTGGCCCAGGCGGCGAGCCGCGTGGCCGCCCTGCCGGAGGTGCGCGCGGCGCTGGTGGATTTCCAGCGCGCCTTCGCCCGGCGGGGGGGCGGCGCGGTGCTTGACGGGCGCGACATCGGAACGGTGATCTGCCCCGATGCGGAAGTGAAACTCTATGTCACGGCGTCCGACGAGGTGCGGGCCGACCGGCGGCACCGGGAGCTTCTGGACAAGGGCCATGACGTGACGCGCGAGGCGGTTCTGGCCGATCTCAGGGCGCGCGATGCGCGCGACAGCGCCCGCGCCGCGGCCCCGCTTCGACCCGCGCCCGACGCGGTGCAGCTCGACACCTCGGAGATGAGCATCGAGGACGCCGTCGCCACCGCCATCGCCGAGGTCACGCGCCGGATGGGCTGAGCCGCTGGCCGCGCCGGGGCGATTTCCCTGGCGAAGGATGAACGCGCCGGGCGGGCGCATCCGCCGGGGCGCCCCGCGAATCGGGGGTTAACGTCAATCAAACAAGGGATTTGCGACGTCGGTATCCATGTCGGTATCGCGTCGGTGCGATGGCGCCGATTGGGAGCGGTAACGGGGCGTTCGGTGGGGTAATTGGACAGATCGAACCCGGCGGGCGCATGAAGAATCAGGGCGCTTTTTCACGTCTCCCGTGCTCCGCTACGCCTGCGTCATCCGCGGCTCATCCCGGCGAGCATCGCGCCGAGCGCAACGAGGTGGATCAGCATGATCGCGCGGTCGTTCCAGAGCACGCCGACCACGAACCAGCCGAGAACACCCACGAGAAAGAGATAGAGGTTCCACGGCGTCCAGCCGAAGGCCGTCGCCGTGTATCCCGTGATCTGGATGATCGACGCAGCCCATTTGACGGCGAAGGCGAGGCGTCCCGCGCCGGGCATCGCCACTGCGAGATCAGACGGCACGGGTCAACCCGCCGTCGACGCGCAGGTTCTGGCCGGTCATGTAGCCCGCGCCTTCGGAGGCCAGCCACGCGATCAGCGAGGACACCTCCTCGGCCCGCCCGTAGCGCCCCATGGGGATGCGCGCGCGGCGATCCTCGGTTTCGGGCAGGCTGTCGATGAAGCCCGGCAAGACGTTGTTCATGCGGATGTTCTCGGCCGCATATTTGTCCGCGTAAAGCTTGGTGAACGCCGCGAGACCGGCGCGGAACACCCCCGAGGTCGGGAAAAGCGGGTCGGGCTCGAAGGCCGCGAAGGTCGAGATGTTGATGATCGCGCCGCCGCCCTGCGCCTGCATGAGGGGCGTGACCAGCCGGGTGGGCCGGATGACGTTGAGCAGGTAGACCTCCATCCCCGTGTGCCAGTCATCATCGGATATATCGAGAACCGGGCCCTTGGGCCCATGCGCGGCGGAGTTGACCAGCACGTCGACACGGCCCCAGCGCTCCTTGGCGCCGTCCACCAGCGCGGCGAGATCCTCCGTCGAGCGGTTTGAGCCGGTGACACCGAAACCGCCCAGTTCCTTGCCGAGCGCCTCGCCCTTGCCGGACGAGGACAGGACGCCCACGCGGAAGCCGTCAGCCGCCAACCGGCGGGCCGCGTCGGCCCCCATTCCGCTTCCCCCGGCGGTGATGATCGCCACTTTATCTACTGACATTGAAACCTCCTTCGTTTCACTGATCTTTTATACATAAAGCAATCTCAGGGACTCCGCGCATCAGAATTGATCCTGCGTGGCAATAGGATTACTATCGTCAAATGTCACGCCTGCCGCCCCTCAACGCCCTGCGCGCCTTCGACGTGGCGGGCCGCCACCTGAACTTTCGCGCGGCGGCGGACGAGATGGGCGTCACGCAGGGCGCCGTCGCGCAGCAGGTGCGCCAACTGGAAGCGCATCTGGGCCTGCCGCTGTTCGAGAGACTGCCGAAGGGGCTGGCCTTCACCGCATCGGGGCGCAGCTATCATGCGCGCATCGCCACCGCTTTCGAGGAGTTGCGCGCCGCGACCGAAACCCTGCGCCCCGAGAAGGGCAAGGTCGTGGTGAGCGTGACGCCGACCTTTGCCGCGAAATGGCTGATCCCGAACCTGCCGGATTTCTCGGCCGCGCATCCCGAGATCGACCTGGTGGTCCTGGCCACCGAGCGGGTATCGAGCTTCCACGGCGACGGGATCGACCTTGCCATCCGCCAGGGGAAGCCGCCTTTCGGCGCGGCGCTGGAGGTTGTCCGGCTTTTCCGTCAGGAGGTCATCGCCGTCGCCGCACCCGCGCTCGTGGGCGGGCACGGCGTGCCGCTCGCCCCGGAAACGCTGTCGCGGCTACCCAAGCTGCATGATGCGCATGATCTCTGGCCCGCGTTTCTCGGGCAGTTGGATGTCGCCGATCGCGGCGGGCGGGGGCTGCGCCTCAACCAGACGACCCTGGCGCTGGACGCGGCGCTGTCGGGCCAGGGTGTGGCGCTTGTCAGCAGCTTTCTCGCAGAGCGCGACATCGCCGACCGGCGCCTCGTGCAGGTCCGCCCCGAAACCCTTCGCGGGGAGCAGGATTTCTACCTGCTGACCGAGCGCGCGCGCCCGCGCGGCTCCGCGGTGCAGACAGCGTTCGACTGGTTCGCGTCGAAAATCGAGACGGGATCGTGAGACGACCACCCCCCCTTGCGCCCCGTGCCCCTTTCCCCTATACGCGCACACGTCACGAGAGGCGGGTAACGCCCCAAGGCAGCGAGAGAGCAGGGTCGGGCAATCCGGCCCTCTTTGCTTTGGGACCGTCTGACCAACGAAACCCCCAAAGACCGGCGGAGACAACCGCGCGGCCTGAATAAACGCTAGATAGGACACACACGCCACATGGCTGAAAACGCAACCATGGAGGAATTCGAAGCCCTCCTCAACGAAAGCTTCGAAATGGACACGCCCGAAGAGGGCAGCGTCGTCAAGGGCAAGGTCATCGCGATCGAAGCGGGCCAGGCCATCATCGATGTCGGCTACAAGATGGAAGGCCGCGTCGATCTCAAGGAATTCGCGAACCCCGGCGAGCAGCCCGAAATCGAAGTGGGCGACGAGGTCGAGGTTTACCTGCGCGCGGCCGAGAACGCCCGTGGCGAGGCCGTGGTCAGCCGCGAGATGGCCCGCCGCGAGGAAGCATGGGACCGCCTCGAGAAGGCCTATGCCGAGGAAGAGCGCGTCGACGGCGCGATCTTCGGCCGGGTCAAGGGCGGCTTCACCGTCGATCTGGGCGGCGCCGTGGCGTTCCTGCCCGGCTCCCAGGTCGATGTGCGCCCGGTGCGCGACGCGGGCCCGCTCATGGGTCTCAAGCAGCCGTTCCAGATCCTCAAGATGGACCGCCGCCGTGGCAACATCGTGGTGTCGCGCCGTGCGATCCTCGAGGAAAGCCGCGCCGAGCAGCGCGCCGAGGTCATCGGCAACCTGCATGAAGGTCAGGCCGTGGACGGCGTCGTCAAGAACATCACCGAATACGGGGCCTTCGTGGACCTCGGCGGTGTGGACGGCCTGCTGCACGTGACCGACATGGCATGGCGCCGCGTGAACCACCCCTCCGAGATCCTGTCGATCGGCGAGACGGTCAAGGTGCAGGTCATCAAGATCAACAAGGAAACCCACCGCATCAGCCTGGGCATGAAGCAGCTTCAGGACGATCCGTGGGATCTCGTCGGTGCCAAGTATCCGCTGGGTTCGGTCCATACGGGCCGCGTGACCAACATCACCGATTACGGCGCCTTCGTGGAGCTCGAGCCCGGTGTCGAGGGTCTCGTGCACGTCTCGGAAATGAGCTGGACCAAGAAGAACGTCCATCCCGGCAAGATCGTCTCCACCTCCCAGGAGGTCGAGGTCATGGTTCTCGAGATCGACCAGGCGAAACGCCGCGTGTCGCTCGGTCTCAAGCAGACCATGCGCAACCCGTGGGAAGTCTTTGCCGAGACGCATCCCGAGGGCACCGAGGTCGAGGGCGAGGTCAAGAACATCACCGAATTCGGTCTCTTCGTCGGTCTCGACGGGGATATCGACGGGATGGTCCACCTTTCCGACCTGAGCTGGGACCAGCGCGGCGAAGAGGCGATCCAGGAATACCGCAAGGGCGACGTGGTTCAGGCGGTCGTGTCGGAAGTCGATGTCGAGAAGGAGCGCATCTCGCTCTCGATCAAGGCCGTGGGCGGCGACAAGTTCGCCGAGGCCGTGGGCGGCGTGAAGCGCGGCTCGGTCATCACGGTCGAGGTGACGTCGATCGAGGATGGCGGCATCGAGGTGGAATACGAGGGCATGAAGAGCTTCATCCGCCGCTCGGATCTCAGCCGCGACCGCTCCGAACAGCGCCCCGAGCGTTTCTCGGTCGGTGACAAGGTGGATGTGCGCGTGACCAACGTGGACGCGAAATCGCACCGCCTGGGCCTGTCGATCAAGGCGCGCGAGATCGCCGAAGAGAAGGAAGCCGTGGAGCAATACGGCTCGTCCGACTCGGGTGCATCGCTGGGCGACATCCTCGGCGCGGCGCTCAAGGGCGACGACGACAAGTAAGCCTCGGTCGGTTTGACATTGGAAGCGGCCCTGCCATCCGGCGGGGCCGTTTTCGATTCGGGGCTATCCGCCGAAGAAATCGTCGCGAAAACGGTCCATCCGGTGCATCCGTTCGTGCAGGATCGTCACAACGCCGACGTCGCCATTCGCCAGCCATTTCCAATAAACGAAGTGGCGTTCATAGCGGAAGAAATATCCGGTCACGTCGAACTCGGCCGGAACCGGGCGGGATGCTGTGCCGCCAGTTTCAATGCGCTCGAACGCCTCGAACAGGCCGGCGATGTAGAGGTCCGCCTGCGCCTCGCCCCACTTGTCGCGCCTGTAGCGATAGATTTCATCGAGGCGGAGGGAAGCTGCCGCTTCGATGCGAACGGTCAAGCCATCAGCTCCGGTTGCGTGCGATCACCTCGGACGCCGTCAGCGGCTTGAAGTCATCATCCGGAGCGTTGAAGGCGCGGGTCAACTCGGCCTTGAGCCTTTCGAAGCTCCGGCGCTCGGCCCGTTCCTTGTCACGGCGGATCAGGTCGCGGACATATTCGCTGATGTTTTCGTAGGAGCCGTTCTCGCCCACGTTTTCTGTGACGAAATCACTGAGCGCGCCGCTGATGCGAACGGTGAGGGTCGTGGATGTGGCGGGCGTTTTCGCGGGCATGTCATCAATATAGGTCATATCGACTACGAGAACAATTGCCCTCTCACGCCGCCCGTTTCCCGTAATAGAGCCCCACCACGTGCTCGGCCTCGGCGAAGAAGAGCCAGCGCGAGGTGGCGATGCCCGCGAGGTGCGAGATGACCGCGAGGGCGGCGAGCCAGTGGCCGAAGGGCAGCAACAGGAGCACGAAGGGCAGCGCGTAGCCCAGGGCGAAGGCGATCACGCGCAGCTTGAGCGCGTGGCGGCGGGCGACGACATGGACGAATTCGCGCAGGAGGTAGTTGGTGCCCGTATGCGGCGGCTCGAAGGAGCGGATGGCGCCGTTCCGGCCCAGCCCGGTCGCCGTGGCGAGGGTGGTGCCGCTGCGGGCGAAGGCGCCGTCCCCGCGCAGCCACCACGCCACCTGCACCGCCGCCGCGACCGGCAGGAGAACGAGCGCCGCCGTCACCTGCCCCGCGAGGAGCGCCCCGCCCGCGAGCGAGAGCACGAGGTAGAGCGCGGGCGTGAGCCATGTGTGCCAGCGCGGCACGGTCTTCATCTGCGTGTAGATCATCGAGGTGGTGACGACCGTCACAAGCGACACCGCCGAACCGAGCCAGCCCATCACCGGCCAGCGCACGCCCCAGAAGACCAGCCCCGCGCCGAAGACCGCCATGACGATCAGCGCCAGGACCGAGGCCCACGCCTCGCGGCTGAGCCAGGAGGAGCGCCATTGCGTGAACGCCTTCAGCGCGCGTTCGGGATGGCCCAGGTGGAAGGTCGAGGCCATGAGCCCGCCCACGGCCAGCAGGTATGCGATGGCGAAGAAGGCGAAGGCCACCCAGCCTGTGACGGACGGAAGGCCCAGGCCCAGCCAGAAGAGCAGGCCGAAGCCGAGACCCGAAAGCGTGGTGAAGGTGATGACGGAGGGGGCGGGATGCATTCAGAGCTTCTCCAGCGTCTTGTCGAGCCAGCCGAGGAAGCCCTTCGGCTCTTCCGCCACCGGCTCGAGGAAGGGGGCGAGCACGTCGATCTCGCCCGCGCCGTCGAGCCGGTCGCGCGGGCGCGGCGGGAGATACTGGTTGACCGGCCTGGTGCCCTGCTCGGGCATGAGGTCGATGCCGCCGCGCTCGGCCACGAGGCGGCTCACATCGCTGTCGGGATCGCCCAGATCGCCAAAGTGGCGCGCGCCCGCCGGGCAGGTGCGCACGCAGGCCGGGGTGCGGTCCACCTCGGGCAGGTTCTCGTTGTAGATGCGGTCGACGCAGAGGGTGCATTTCTTCATCACGCCCTCGGCCGCGTCCATCTCGCGCGCGCCGTAGGGGCAGGCCCAGGCGCAGAGGCCGCAGCCGATACAGTCGGATTCGTTGACCAGCACGATGCCGTCCTCGACGCGCTTGTAGCTGGCCCCGGTGGGGCAGACGGTGACGCAGGGCGCATCCTCGCAATGCAGGCAGGACTTGGGGAAGTGGAAGATCTGCGCCGTGGGCTGCACCTTGTCGGATTGCGCCAGCGGCTGCACCTCGTAGCTGTGGACGCGGTTGAGGAAGGTGCCGCGCGGATCGTCGCCATAGGGATCCTGATCCGAAAGCGGCGCGCCGTAATTCTCGGTGTTCCAGCCCTTGCAGGAGATCACGCAGGCATGGCAGCCGACGCAGGTATCGAGGTCGATCACGAGGCCGAGCTTGCGGCTGGTGGAAGCGGGGAGCGTGGTCATGTCCCGGCCCTTCGCAAGCTGCGGGCGTCGGACCGGGGCTCTGCCCCGGACCCCGGGATATTTCGGGCAAGAAGAAGCAGGCTCATTTTCCGACCTTCCATTGCAGTTCGTCCGGCCCCTGCCCCACGGGAGAGTCGAGCGGGGGAAAGCTTGGCTGGCTTTCGGCCGGGGGCGCGACCTTCTCGAGCTTGACGCGCAGGTCGAACCACGCGGCCTGTCCCGTCACCGGGTCGGAATTGGCCCAGCGCAACCCGTCGCCGCGAGGCGGGAGCAGTTCGTGGATCAGGTGATTGAGCAGGAAGCCCTTCGTGGCCTCGGGCGCGTCCTTCTCGAGCGCCCAGGCGCCCTTGCGCTTGCCGATGGCGTTCCATGTCCAGACGGTATTCTCGTTGAGCGCGGCCATATGCGCCACGGGCACGGTGATCGTGCCATGGGCCGAGGTGACGCGCGCCCAGTCGCCCTCCTCGAAGCCGTGGGCCTGCCAGAGCTTCGTGGGCACGTAGAGCGGGTTATGCCCGTGGATCTGGCGCAGCCACGCGTTCTGCGAACCCCAGGAGTGATACATCGCCATGGGCCGCTGGGTGAGCGCGTGGACGGGATATTCCGCCGTATCCACATGCGCGTCCTCGGCCGCCGGATACCAGGTGGGCAGGGGGTCGAGCGTCTCCTTTATCCGGCCGCGCAGGTGGTCGGGGGGCTGGCGGTCGCCGTGGCCCTCGGCGGCCAACTGGAAGCGGCGCAGCGTCTCGGCATAGAGGTCGAAGACGTAAGGTTGCGGCGCGTCGAAGATGCCCATGCCGACGGCCCAGTCCTGGTAGGCCATGTTCCACGGCTTGTAATACTGCGCCCCCTCTGGGATGTGCTTCACGAAGAAGCCGCCGTTCGAGATGTAGCTGTCGAGCTGGGCCGCGTTCGGGCCGCCGCGCCCGTGGGTCAGCCCCTTTTCCCCCATGCGCCAGCCGGCGAGAGGGCCGATGCCCGGCTTGCGCTCGTGGTTGACGATGTAGTCGGCGTAATCGGCGTATTTCTGTGTCCCGTCCGCGTTGACGAAGCCCGGCAGGCCCAGCCGCGCGCCGAGATCGCAGAGCACGGACTGGAACCCGCGCACATCCCGGTCAGGCTTCACCACCGGCCAGCGGATCGCGTCCGCCGCCGCGCCGGCCTCGCAGATGGGCCGGTCGAGAAGCGAGATGCAGTCGTAACGCTCGAGATAGGTGGTGTCGGGCAGGATCAGGTCGGCATAGGCCACCATCTCGGACGAGTAGGCGTCGGAATAGATGATGCGCGGGATGACGTAGTCGCCGTTCTCGTCGGTGTCGGTCAGCATCTGCTGCACGCCGCCCGTGTTCATCGAGGAGTTCCACGACATGTTGGCCATGTACATGAAAAGCGTGTCGATCCTGTAGGGATCGCCCGCATGGGCGTTCGAGATGACCATGTGCATGAGCCCATGCGCCGAGAGCGGGTTTTCCCAGGTGAACGCCTTGTCGATGCGGGCGGGGCTGCCGTCCTCGCGCAGGCAGAGATCCTCGGGGCCCTGCACGTAACCCAGGTGCGGGCCGTCGAGCGGCTTGCCGGGGGTCACGCCGCAATGGGGCGCGGGATGGGCGCGCACGGGTTTCGGATAGGGCGGCTTGAAGCGGAAGCCGCCGGGCACCTCGACCGTGCCGAGAAGGATTTGCAGCAGGTGGAGCGCGCGGCAGGTCTGGAACCCGTTGGAATGCGCCGAGATGCCGCGCATGGCGTGGAAGCTGACCGGGCGGCCGGTCATGGTCTTGTGCGTCTCACCCCGGAAATCGGTCCATTCGTGGTCGAGCTCGAACGCCTCGTCGAAGGCCACGCGGGCCAGTTCGGTGGCGATGGCGCGAATGCGCGAGGCCGGGATGCCGCACCGCTCGGCCACGACCTCGGGGGCGTATTTCCGGTCCATGTAGCGCGTGGCGATGAGGTGCATCACCGGCTTGTGCGTGATGCCGCCGTGGCGATGGGTGGCGGAGAGGTCGGGGCGCACGCCGGGCGCGTCGAAGGGCGTGAGCTTCTTCGTCTCGCGGTCGATGACGAGCGGCTTGCCGTCGTCGTCGCGCAGGAAGAGGCCGTAGTCGGGCGACTTGCTGTCGCGGTTCACGAGGATGGGCGCGTTGGTGTAGCGCGCGAGGTAGTCGAGGTCGATTTTCCCGGCGCGCAGAAGCTCGTGCACGAGCGACAGGATGAAAAGTCCGTCGGTGCCGGGCGTGATGCCGACCCAGTCGTCGGCGACGGCGTTGTAGCCGGTGCGGATGGGGTTGACGCCGATGACCCGTGCGCCGCGGGCCTTGATCTTGGCCAGCCCCATCTTGATCGGGTTGCTGTCATGGTCCTCGGCCACGCCGAACAGCATGAAAAGCCTGGTGTGGTCCCAGTCGGGCTGACCGAATTCCCAGAAGGCGCCGCCCATGGTGTAGATGCCCGCCGCCGCCATGTTGACCGAGCAGAAGCCGCCATGCGCGGCGTAGTTGGGGGTGCCGAAATTCTGCGCCCAGTAGCTCGTGAAGCTCTGCGACTGGTCGCGGCCGGTGAAGAAGGCGAGCTTTTCCGGCGCCTCCTCGCGCAGCGGGGCGAGCCAGTCGGTCGCGATCTTGAGCGCCTCGTCCCAGCTGATCTCCTCGAACTGGCCCGAGCCGCGCGGACCGGTGCGCCTGAGCGGCGCGCGCAGGCGCGAGGGCGCGTTGTGCTGCATGATGCCCGCGCTGCCCTTGGCGCAGAGCACGCCCCGGTTCACCGGGTGGTCGCGATTGCCCTCGATATAGGCGACCTTGCCGCCCTTCATATGCACGTTGATCCCGCAGCGGCAGGCGCACATGTAGCAGGTGGTGCGGCGCACCTCGTCCGAGACCTTGGGCGAGAGATCGAGTGTCGGCTGGGTCATGGGGCCTCCCTTCGCGCGACCGAGGCTAGGACGGATTCGCGCCGGGCGCGACGGTTTTTCGCGCCGGCCGTGGTGCCCCGGTCCGGGCCGGTGGATAAGATGCGCGCGCCTCTCACGCGTCGCCCGAGAGAAGATCGGCGGTGGCGCGGGCGATCTGCGCTTCCTCGCGCGCCTCGATGACATGGACCGGCACGTCACCGGACCAGCGCAGGAGATCGACGATACGGTCGCGTATGGGGTCCGCGTTCTCGCCGATGCCGCCGGTGAAGGCCATGGCGTCGATCCCGCCCATCGCGGCGATCATGCTGCCCGCGTGGCGCGCGGCCCAGTAGCAGAAATGCTCGACCGCGAAGGCCGCCGCCGCGCTGTCGGAGGCGCGCAGCGCGCGCATGTCCGAGCTTTCGCCCGAAAGGCCCAGGAGGCCGCTTTCGTGGTTGAGCAGTTCGCGCGCGCCCTCGATGCCCATCACCTCGGCCAGGTGCAGCACCGCGTTGCCGTCGATGCTCCCCGAGCGCGTGCCCATGGTCAGCCCCTCGAGCGGCGAATACCCCATGGTGGTCGCCGCCGACTCCCCCTCGCGGATCGCGCAAAGCGAGGCGCCGTTGCCGAGATGGAGCGCGAGAAGGCGGTGCGGCAGGTCGGTGCCGGTCTGGTCGCGCCACGTGGCGACCATCGCGTCGAAGCTGATCCCGTGGAAGCCGTAGCGCCGGATGCCCGCCGTCTCGTCCCGGTCGGGAATGGCATAGCGGCGCGCGACCTCGGGGTTGGTGGCGTGGAAGCCCGTGTCGAAACAGGCCACCTGCGGCAGGTCGGGGGCCAGTTCGGCAATCGCGTCGATCCCGGCGAGGTTGTGGGGGTTGTGCAGCGGGGCCAGCGGCACCGCCGCCTCGATCTCGGCCCGGATGCCGGGCGTGACGCGCGCGGGCGCGGTGAGCGTCTCGCCGCCATGCACCACCCGGTGCCCCACCGCGCGCAGCGCGTCGAGCGGATGGCCCGCCTCGTCCAGCGCGCGCATGATCTCGGAGAGCGCCTCGGTATGGGTGTCCGCGCCCGTCTCGGCCCGGGTCTCGCCCAGCCGCAGCGTGCCGCCCGCCGCGCCGATCCCGTCGATGCCGCCCGACATACGCTGTCGTATGTCCGCGTCGAACACGGCGAACTTGATCGAGGACGATCCGCTGTTGAGAACGAGGATCATCGGGCCGCCACGATCGCGCCCAGCGCGGCGGAGGCGATGCGCGAGGGGGCTTCCTGTGCCCGCGAGGTGAGCAGCAGCGGCACCTTGAGGCCAAGCACGACCCCCGCGCAGCAGCAGCCCATGCCGAAGGCCATGATCTTGAAGACCGCGTTGCCGGTGGTGATGTTGGGGGTGAGGATGATGTCCGCGTCGCCCGCCACCTCGGAGGCGAAGCCCTTCACCTGTGCCGCCTCGGCCGAAAGGATAAGGTCCATCGCCATCGGCCCCTGCACCACCGCGTGCGGCAGCGCCTCCTTCGCCCATGTCTCGATCTGGCGGGCCTCGATCGTGTTCGGCACCGTCTCGACAAGATCCTCGGTGGGCGAGAGGATTCCCGCCTTCGGCCGCGCGTTCCCGAGAAGCTGCGCAAGCCCGACCGCGTGCGCAAGGCACGCCTTGCGCGTCTCGACGTCGGGGTCCACGTTCATCGCCGCGTCGGTGAGGAAAAGCGGCCGGTCCGACCCCGGCGCGGTGATGTGAAAGACATGGCCGCAGCGCCCGCCCTTCTCGCGCAGGCCCGCGCGCGACGGCAGGAGTTGCTTGAGAAAGGTCGAGGTGTGGATCTGCCCCTTCATGATCGCGTCCGCCTCGCCCTCGCGGACGAGGCGCGCGGCCTCGGGGCCGGCCATGTCGCGCGGCGCGTGGATGATGCGCACCCCCGAGATGTCCCACTCGATCGCCTGCGCCGTGGCCTCGATCTTGGCGGTGTCGCCGATCAGGATCGGCTCGGCCAGCCCCTCGTCCATCGCCTCGCGGATACCGTTGAGCGGGTTCTCGGCCCCCGCGTTCACGAGCGCCACGCGCGGCGGCCTCACGGATCTCGCGCGGTCGAGAAGCGCGGCGGGCGCCTGGGGCGGGGTGGCGCAGAGGAAGGGGTATGCGGCTGTCATCGGGATTCCCTGGTTGTTTCTCCCCGCCCCGGCCCCGAGCCGGGGCCTCGGTGAAAAGGCGCGAGGCCCCGGCTCGGGGCCGGGGCGGGTGCATAGAAGACCATCGTGCGGCAGAGGTCCAGTGGGCACGCCGCGGGGGGCCGGGGCGGGCTTTCTACCCCACCTGCTGTTCGCGCATGTCGGCGGGGTCGATCCCGGCCACCTCGACGGGTTTCTTCATCGCGTCGCGGCGGAAGGGCTCGCCCAGTTCCTGGTTGATCATCGCCTCGATCAGCGTGGTCTTGCCCGCCTTCTGGTCCTTGATCGCCTGGTCGAGCGCATCGGTCAGCTCGTCCATCGTGCGCGCCACCACGCCCTCGAGCCCGCAGGCCTTGGCGATGCCGGCATAGCTCACCTCCTCGTCAAGCTCGGTGCCGACGAAATTGTCGTCATACCAGAGCGTCGAGTTGCGCTTTTCCGCGCCCCACTGGTAGTTGCGGAAGACGACCTGCGTGATGGCGGGCCATTCGCCGCGCCCGATCGCGGTCAGTTCGTTGACCGCGATGCCGAAGGCGCCGTCGCCCGAGAAGCCGACCACCGGCGTGTCGGGACAGCCGATCTTGGCGCCCACCACGGCCGGAAGGCCATAGCCGCAAGGCCCGAAAAGGCCGGGGGCGAGGTATTTGCGCCCCTCCTCGAAGGACGGATAGGCATTGCCGATGGCGCAGTTGTTGCCGATGTCGGAGGAGATGATCGCGTCCTTCGGCAGCGCCGCCTGGATCGCGCGCCACGCCATGCGCGGGCTCATCCACTCGGGCTTGGCGTCGCGGGCGCGCTGGTTCCAGGTCGTGCCGGGGTCGTCCTCCTCGTGATCCATCGAGGAAAGCTCCTGCGCCCAGGCCGATTTCGTCTTGGCGATCAAGGCCTTGCGCTCCTCGCGGCCCGCGTCGCCGGCGTTGTCCGACAGCTTGTCGAGGATCGTTTCGGCCACCTTCTTGGCATCGCCCACGATACCCACGGTGACGGGCTTGGTGAGGCCGATGCGTTCGGGCTTCACGTCCACCTGGATGATCTTCGCGTCCTTCGGCCAGTAGTCGATGCCATAGCCCGGCAGGGTCGAGAACGGGTTGAGCCGCGTGCCGAGGCAGAGCACCACGTCGGCCTGGCTGATGAGCTGCATCGCCGCCTTCGAGCCGTTGTACCCCAGCGGCCCGGCATGAAGCGGGTGCGAACCGGGGAAGGCGTCGTTGTGCTGGTAGCCGCAGCAGACCGGCGCGTCGAGCCGCTCGGCCAGTTTCGCCGTCGCGGGGATCGCACCGGCAAGGATCACGCCCGCGCCGTTGAGGATCACGGGGAATTTCGCCTCCGACAGCAGCTTCGCCGCCTCGTCAAGCGCGGCCTCCCCGCCCGAGGGACGCTCGAACTCGACGATGCGCGGAAGCTCGATGTCGATCACCTGCGTGAAGTAGTCGCGCGGCACGTTGATCTGGGCGGGCGCGGAATAGCGTTTCGCGTTGAGGATCACGCGGTTCAGCACCTCGGCCATGCGCGAGGGGTCGCGCACCTCCTCTTGGTAGCAGACCATGTCCTCGAAGGCGGCCATCTGCTCGACCTCCTGGAAACCGCCCTGCCCCAGGGTCTTGTTGGCGGCCTGCGGCGTCACCAGCAGGAGCGGCGTGTGGTTCCAGTAGGCCGTCTTGACGGCAGTCACGAAGTTGGTGATGCCGGGGCCGTTCTGGGCGATCATCATGCACATCTTGCCGGTGGCGCGGGTATAGCCGTCGGCCATCATCCCGCCCGATCCCTCGTGCGCGCAATCCCAGAAGGTGATGCCCGCCTTGGGGAAGATGTCGGAGATCGGCATGAAGGCCGAGCCGATGATGCCGAAGGCATGTTGAATGCCGTGCATCTGGAGCGTTTTGACGAAGGCTTCTTCGGTGGTCATTTTCATGGGGGCGATCCTCGTATGAGATTTGCGCCATACCTATCCGCGCCGCCCCCGGCGATATAGGGCCAGATCACCCCCGCGCTTCATGCCAGATGCGGCGCCTCCCGGCCCGGCGCTATGGCTCAGCCCGTCACGCGCGCCAGCGCCTGTTCGAGATCGGCGATGAGGTCATCGGCCTCCTCGATCCCCACCGACAGCCGCAGGAGCGCGGGGTCGACCCGGAACCCCTCGCCCGAGACGGTCTTGCGGTGCTCGATCAGGCTTTCGACCCCGCCGAGCGAGGTGGCGGGATAGAAAAGCGCGCAGCCGCGCGCCACGTCGATCGCCGCCCGCTCACCGCCGCGGATCACGAGCGAGAGCATCCCGCCGAACTGCCCGCCGGTCTGGCGTTTGGCGATCTCGTGGCCCGGATGCGCGGGAAGGCCCGGATAGAGCACGCGCGCAACGCCGGGATGCCCGTCGAAATGGCGCGCGATCTTCATGGCGCTTTCGCTCTGGCGGGCATAACGCAGCGGCAGCGTCCGCATCCCCCGGATCAGCAGCCACGCGTCGAAGGAATGCAGCACCGTGCCATGCAGCATCCGCCGCTCGGCCAGGGCCTGCCAGAACGCGCCCGTCTCGCGCACCGAGAGCGCGCCCGCCGTCACGTCGGAGTGCCCGCCCAGGTATTTCGTCGCCGAATGGAACGAGATATCCGCGCCGTGCTCGAGCGCCCGCGTGGCACAGGGCGGTGTCGCGGTGCAGTCGGTGACGAGCCGCGCGCCCGCCTCGTGCGCGATCGCCGCGGCCGCCGCGATGTCGGTCACGTCCCAGTCGGGGTTGTTCGGCGTCTCGACCCAGACGAGCGTCGTCTCGCCCGGCCGCATTTGCGCGCGCAGGTCGTCGAGATCGGCGGCGCGGTAATGGCTCACCTCGAGCCGCCCCAGCGCCGAGGCGCGGCGGAACTCGGCCAAAACACCGTGATACATCACCTCGGGTACGACGACGTGATCGCCGGTCCCGAGCGCGTCGATGATGGCATGGCAGGCCGACATGCCGCTGGCGAAGAGCAGACAGGCCTCGGCCTCCTCGAGATCGGCGATGATCGCCTCGGCCAGTTCGACCGTCTCGTTGCCGTCGCGGCGATAGATGAAATCGCGGCGCTTGCCGTAATCGGCATCGCGCGCGTAGGTCGCCGTGGGCTGGATCGGCGGCACGAGCGCGCCGGTGCGCTCGTCCACGTATTTGAGCGCCTGCGCGAGCCTGGTGGCGGGCGAAAGCGGGCGGTTGCGGCGGTCGGTCATGGGGGCTCCTCGGATCTGGCGCGATGCTACGCGCTTCGCCTCCGGGCGCAATGCGGAAAATCGGGAGGAGCTTTGTCGGTCTCCATCATCCCGGCGAGACCGGGCATCCTTCGGATCTCCTCATCCCAACGGATCGGGCGCGATGTTTCCGCCGCAGACCAGCACCGCCACGCGCTCGCCCGGTTCGGGGCGGTAGGCGCCCGAGGTGAGCGCGGCGAGGGCGGCGGCGCCCGCGGGCTCGACCAGTTGACGCAATTCCCGCCAGAGCCGCGCCTGCGCCGCCGCGATGTCGGCGTCCTCGACCAGCACGGGCGTCACGTCATGGCGCCGCGCGAGATCAAAGGCGATTTCGCCCGCCCGGCGCGCGCCGAGCGCGTTGGCGGCCAGCCCTGACACCTCCACGTCCACGGGGCGCCCGGCCGCACGCGCGGCATGCAGCGCGGCACAGGTGCGCGGCTCGACCGCGACGACGCGGCGCGCGGCCCCGAGCCAGGCGAGCGCCCCCGCCACCAGCCCGCCGCCGCCCACCGCGATGAGCACGGTGTCGGCCTGCAGGCCCTGCGCCTCCCACTCGGCCATGCAGGTGCCCTGCCCGGCGACCGTCGCCTCGGCGTCATAGGCATGGATCTGCATCGCGCCGGTCTCGGCCTCGTGCTGCTGCGCGGCCTCGAGCGCGTTGGCATAGGCGCCGGGCACGACCACGAGATCGGCCCCCAGCGCCCGGATGAGCGCGATCTTGGCGGGGCCGGCCATCTCGGGGACGAAGATGCGCGCGGGATACCCCGCCTCGCGCGCCGCCCAGGCGACCGCCGCGCCGTGATTGCCGCCCGACGCCGCCACCAGCCCCGCCGCGGGCACGTCGCGGCTCAGCACGGTGTTCATCGCGCCGCGCGCCTTGAAGCTGCCGGTGTGCTGCATCTGCTCGAGCTTCAGCTCGACCGCGCCGCCCTCCCAGAGGCCCGTGGCCCGCAAGACCGGCGTTTCGCGCACGCGCCCCCGGAGGCGCCCGCGCGCCGCCTCGATCTCGCTTTTCCAGTCCATAAGAGCGGCACCTCGCGCTTTCCAAGTCGGCGCGAAACCTATACGCCTTGGGGCGAAGAGCAACCCCGAGGACATGCGCGCCCATGAGAGACGACCGCCAGAGCCAGTTCCGCGATGCCCAGTCGGATCGCAGCACCGCCGAGAAGGTGCCCGACACGCCCCAGACACGCGCCCCTGCCTACAGGCTCGCCTTCAACGACAACGATTTCCTGCTGCGCGAGGAGCTGCGGCCCGTCCGGCTTCAGCTCGAGCTGCTCAAGCCCGAGATGATCCAGACCGAGCGCGGCATCCAGAGCACCGTGGTCCTTTTCGGCGGCGCGCGCATCCCCGCCCCGGACGACCGGGCCAGCGCACGGACCGAGACGCTGGCGGGCCTGTCGAAATACTACGAGGAGGCGCGCAAGTTCGCGCACAAGATGACCGAACGGTCGATGCAGA
The DNA here is from genome assembly GCF_019599045.1 of Roseovarius sp. SCSIO 43702. NCBI lineage: Bacteria > Pseudomonadati > Pseudomonadota > Alphaproteobacteria > Rhodobacterales > Roseobacteraceae > Roseovarius > Roseovarius sp. SCSIO 43702. The sequence continues at coordinate 765,798 of NZ_CP080623.1, read as the reverse complement.
GCTACGGGCGCGAATTCGTCATCGCGACGGGTGGCGGTCCGGGGGTGATGGAGGCCGGCAACCGCGGCGCGCACGAGGCGGGCGGCACGTCCATCGGGCTCAACATCGTGTTGCCGCACGAGCAGGCGCCGAACGAATACGTGACGCCCGGCCTGTGCTTCAACTTCCACTATTTCGCGATCCGCAAGATGCACTTCCTCATGCGGGCCAAGGCGATCTGCGTCTTTCCGGGCGGCTTCGGCACGCTCGATGAAACCTTCGAGGCGCTGACCCTGATCCAGACCGACCGGATGAAACCCATGCCCTTCCTGCTGTTCGGACAGGAATTCTGGGAACGGATCGTCAACTGGGAGGCCCTGGCCGATGCGGGCACGATCTCGCCCGAGGATCTCGACCTGTTCCAGTTCGTCGAGACGGCCGACGAGGCGGTCGAGATCATCGACGCGTTCTATCCCCGCGAGCCGTGAAGCCCGCCCCGGCCGGAACCGTCGGTCAGGCCACCAGCTGCGCGGGCAGGCCGCAAAGCGCGTCGCCGCGCAGGATCGAGGTGACGACGCGCCCCTCGTCCGTGTCGCGGATGGCATAGCCGTAGCCGCGCAGGCGGTGTTTCCACTCGCGCTCGGACACCGCCATGCGGCGCTCGCGCAGGACAAGGTCCATCACGTTGGAGGGCTCAAATGCGTCATCTGTGTCATCGTTTCTCTTCCCTGAACAAATAACAGTGAAACCTGGCTATTTTGCAGAAACGGCGACAATTCAGTCGAAATTGGGCACGGAAAAGAAATTTCGGGGCAAATGGACGAAAATACGCGCAAGGGTTGCACGCGGTCGGGACGCATCAGGCCAGGTCGCCGGGAAGGCGGCAGATTTCGACACCGTGCGGCAGCGTCGTGACCACGAGGCCCGTGGCGGTGCGGTCGAGAGCGTAGCCGTGGCCCCGCAGCGCGCGTTCCCACTCGGCCCGGCTCCGCGCCCTGTCGCGTTCGCGGCGCAGGAGCGCGATGACGCCACGCTCGACCGTGGGATCCTTGCGGATATGTATCATGACGCGGCCCCTCCTTCGCCGGTCACGCTATGCCGGAAAGGATTAAGATCCCGTAAGCGCCGCCGTCAGGAGGGCAGGCCGGTCTCGTCGGCGATCTGGCGGCGCGACTTGCGGGCGCGTTCCGTGGCCGACTTGAGCTGACCGCAGGCGGCCATGATGTCCTCGCCACGGGGCGTGCGGATCGGGCTTGCGTAGCCCGCCTTGTAGATGATGTCGGCAAAGCGGCGGATGCGCTCGGGCGTGCTGCGCTCGTACGGGGCGCCGGGCCATTCGTTGAAGGGGATGAGGTTGATCTTGGCCGGGATGCCCTTGATGAGCTGCACCAGCCGCCGCGCGTCCTCGTCGCTGTCGTTCACGTCCTTCAGCATCACGTATTCGAACGTGATCCGCTCGGAATTGCTGAGGCGCGGATAGTCGCGCAGCGCGCCGAGGAGCGCCTCGATGTTCCACTTCCTGTTGATCGGCACCAGCTTGTCGCGCACCTCGTCGGTGGTGGCGTGGAAGCTGACGGCGAGGAGACAGCCGATCTCCTCGGCCGTCTTGGCGATCTCGGGCACCACGCCCGAGGTCGAGAGCGTGATGCGGCGGCGCGAGAGGCTGATCCCCTCGCCATCCATCGCGATCTTCATCGCGTCGCGCACGTTCTCGAAATTGTAGAGCGGCTCGCCCATCCCCATCAGCACGATGTTGGACAGAAGCCGCGTCTCGTCCTTGGGCGCGCCCTGCTCGGGCCATTCGCCCAGATCGTCGCGTGCCATCATCACCTGGCCCACGATCTCGCCGGCCGTCAGGTTGCGCACCAGCTTCTGCGTGCCGGTATGGCAGAAGGAACAGGTGAGCGTGCAGCCCACCTGTGAACTGATGCAGAGCGTGCCGCGATCGGCCTCGGGGATATAGACCACCTCGACCTCGTGCCCGCCGGCGATGCGCGCGAGATACTTGCGCGTGCCGTCGCTGCTCACCTGTTTCGAGACTATCTCGGGGATGCGGATCTCGAAATGTTCGGCCAGGTCGGCGCGGTAGGCCTTGGCGAGGTTCGTCATCTCCGAGAAGTCGCGCACGCCCCATTGATAGACCCATTGCCAGATCTGCCCGGTGCGCATCCGGGCCTGCTTTTCCGGCGTGCCATGGGCGATCAACGCCTCGCGCAGGCCATCGCGGGTAAGGCCCACGATGTTGATCTTCCCTTCCGGCATCTTGCGCGGAATGGTCATGACGTCCTGGGTGATCGGCGTATCGGCGGGCATGGCGTGGCTCGGCTCGGTCGGAATGGATTGTTGTCCCTACAATATGGGGCGGCGATTGAAAAGCGAAACACCCCGGCCCTTGCGGGACCGGGGCGCGCGATGCCGGGCCGGTGCCGCCGTCACTGGCAGCGTTTCGCGGCCTCTTCCAGCGCGGCGGTATAGCCGATGAGCGAGAACGTGTCCTTGGTCTGGGTGCCGCGGCTCGACCGGGCGGTGAGCGTCACGTCCGCCCCCGCCTTCATCGCCGCGATGATCTGCGCATCGTCCTGCGGGTTGGCGGGCCACGCCCATTCGCCCTCGGTGAACAGCTCGAAGCTCTTGCCGCCGACGCTCACGTTCACGGTCGAGCCGCCCGCGAAGGGATAGCCGCCGGTGAAGGCCACCTGCCCGTTCACGCCCGCCGCCGGGCGGAAGAAGGTCATCAGCAGGATCGAACCGCGCCGCACCGCGACGGTCTGACCCCCGCGCGTGTTGACCGTTTCGGTCGGGGCGGAGACCGCCCAGCATTCCTTGGGGTCGTCGTCCTTGAAAACGCTCCAGGCGGTGTTCGCCGCGACCTGGTTGGTGCTTTCCTGTTGCGCAGACGCCGGTTGCGTCAGAAGCGCGAGTGCCATCACCATCGCGCCACGCTTGAAATATGATACCATCAGTGTCCAGCCTCCAAGCTGTCCGTTGCCTCAATTCCGGGACCGGCGCAGCTTGCGCCCCGCGAGGGGGTCTTTTGCGGTTGCCACCGGCCAAATCCTGCTCGACATTGCAACAATAGCCTATAACAGGCGAGAGTCGAAAGCCCGAATTGGCGAAAAGTCGCACATGCCCGCGCGACCGTCCGAGACCTGCAGGAGAGACCATGTCGCACCCCGCTTCCCCCGTCCCGCTTGTCGAAATCTGGCGCGGCCCGCTGGCCGAAAGCCGGCACACCGGACATGCGGTGATCTGCGACGAGGCCGGAGGGATCGTGGAGGCCTGGGGCGATCCCGATGCGCTGATCCTGCCGCGCTCGTCCTCGAAGATGATCCAGGCGCTGCCCCTCGTGGAAAGCGGCGCGGGCGACCACCTCTCCTCCGAGCAACTGGCGCTGGCCTGCGCGTCGCATAGCGGGGCGCCGGCGCATACCTCGCGGGTGGCGGCCTGGATGGCCGACATGGGGCTTTCGGATGCCGATTTCCGCTGTGGACCGCAGATGCCCATGGGCGAGGCCGCGCGCGACGAGATGATCCGCGCGGGCGAGACCCCCTGCCAGGTGCACAACAACTGCTCGGGCAAGCACGCGGGCTTTCTCACGCTCGCACGGCATCTCGGCGCGGGGCCGGAGTATGTCGAACCGGACCACCCGGTGCAGCGCGCCTGCCTCGCCGCCTTCGAGGAGGTCACGGGCGAGACGAGCCCCGGCTACGGCATCGACGGCTGTTCGGCCCCGAACCATGCCTCGACCCTGCTCGGGATGGGACGCGCCATGGCGGCCTATGCCGCCGCGACCGAGGGCGGGGATGCCCGGAAGGCCGCGATGGTGCGCCTGCGCGAGGCGATGATGGCGCATCCCGACCTCGTCGCCGGCGAAGGGCGCGCCTGCACCGAGCTGATGCGGGCCTGCTCCGAGCCCGTCGCGCTGAAGACCGGGGCCGAGGGATTCTACATCGCGATCATTCCGGGCCGGCGCATGGGCATCGCGCTCAAGATCACCGATGGCGCCACGCGCGCCGCCGAATGCGTGATCGCCACGCTCCTCGTGCGGCTGGGCGTGCTGGAACCGGACCACCCCACGGCGCGGAAATTCATGTGTCCCGAGATCCTGAATTTCCGCAAGATCGTCACCGGCGAGATCCGCCCGGCCCCGCAACTTCTGGCCTGAACCGCGGTTCCCGGAACGTTCCGTCCGCCTTGCGCGCCGTTCCGCCGATAGCGCTATTTTGCCTATGCAATCAACCACTTTCGGCGAAGATGTGCAGGCCCGGCGCCGGACCCGAGATAGGGGGCAGACAAGCGCACGATTCATCCCCATGTGTTGCGTCGAGGGCGACACACGCTCTCCGAAACACTGAACCCAAAAGGAGCAACCTAATGTTCAAGCAAGTCACAGCAGCCACCTTCGTCGCAGCCCTGGCCCTTCCCGCATTCGCAATGGAGGCGATGGACGCCGACGGCGACGGCATGGTGTCGATGGACGAGTTCAACGCAGCCATGCCCGATGCGGGCGAAGACACGTTCACCTCGATCGACACCGATGGTGACGGCATGCTCTCGGCCGACGAGGTCGAAGCGGCGAAAGAAGCCGGCACGCTGCCCAGCGACGGCTGATACCGGGGTCCCTCCCGGGGAAGGCACTTACCTCCGGCCTTCCCGCCCCGTGGCGCCCAGCGCGTCACGGGGTTTTTCTTGTCTCGGCGGTCCTTTCCTGCGATCCTCGCGCCACTCTCAGGGCGGGGCGGAATTCCCCACCGGCGGTAACGGGGCCAGCGCGCGCAGGCACGCCCCCCGAAGCCCGCGAGCGCCTCGGGTTTGCGACGCAAGCCCTTGGGACAGCAGACCCGGTGCAACTCCGGGGCCGACGGTCACAGTCCGGATGGAAGAGAGCGACGGGACGGCGAGGACGCGCAAGGCGGCCTTTCTCCTTTCGTTTGACGCTCTGGGTGACGTGTCAGATGTGAAAGGAGACCCGACCATGACACCACCCCGCTACGCCTTCATCAAGGCCAACTGGCATTCCGACATCGTCGATCGCGCGCTCGACGGCTTTGCCGAGGTCATCCCCGCCACCCGGATCGACGTCTTCGACGTGCCCGGCGCCTTCGAGATGCCGCTTCTCGCGCGCGATCTCGCGGCGACGGGCCGCTATGCCGCCGTGGCGGCGGCGGCGTTCGTGGTGGATGGCGGCATCTACCGGCACGATTTCGTGGCGGGGGCCGTGGTCGACGGGCTGATGCGCGCGGGGCTCGACACGGGCGTGCCGGTCCTCTCGGTCTCGCTCACCCCGCACCAGTACCAGGAGACGGACCACCACCGCGAGATCTTCGCCGCGCATTTCGTCGAGAAGGGCCGCGAGGCCGCCCGCGCCGCGCTTGCGATCACCGAGACCCGCGCGGCTCTCGCGGCCTAGCGTGTCGGCGAAGGGGTGCGCGCCCCGCGCCCGCCCCTTCGCCCCGACGCTTCGGCCCCGGACGAACCGTTCGCGCTGTGCCTTCCCGCGCCGGCGGGTCAGAAGGGATGGCAAAGAGGAGACCGCCCATGCCCCTGCCCGCCCCCGCTTCCGAACGGTTCACCACCCAGTCGGGCCTTCGCGTCTCGGTCCAGGTGCCCGAGACACATACCGACCGCCTGCTCGCGGCGGTCCTCGCGGTCGATGGCCTGACATACGGCGACTATGACCGGGTCAGCTTCTCGACCGCGCCGGGCCGCCAGAGCTTCCGCTCGCTGGGCACCGGCCGCAATCCCGCCACCCCGGACACGGTCGAGGTGCCCTGCGTCGAGCTTTCCCTCTTCCTCGCGGATGAAACCCGGCTTACGCCGCTTCTCGAGGCGCTCTACCACGCCCACCCCTACGAGGAGCCGGTCATCTTCGTCACCCCCGCCATCCGCACCCGCCACAAACGCGGGCTGGACGAGGACAACCCGAACCGCTTCTGGAACGGGCCGCCGCAGGACTGGGTGCCGCCCGAGCACCGCTGAGACTACCCGAGGTAGCGCCGCAGCACCGGAGGCGGATCGGCGAAAAGCGCGCGCGTCTCCACCGGCGGGGCCGCGCGGCCCTCGGCCACGACGATCACCTCGTCGGCGATGCGGCGCGCGTCGTCGGGATGGTGGCTGACCATCAGCACCGTGGCGCCCGTTTCGGCGGCGAGATCGGCCACCATGTCGAGCATCTCGGCCCTGAGCGCCGGGCCGAGCGCCGCGAAGGGCTCGTCGAGCAGCAGCAGGTCGCGCCGCTGCACCAGCACGCGCGCGAGCGCCACGCGCGCCCGCTGCCCGCCCGACATTTCCGAAGGCTGGCGCCGCTCGAGCCCGGCAAGGCCCACCCGCCCGAGCGCCTGCGTCACCCGCGCATCGCCCGCCATGGCGAGACGCGGCGCGAGGCCCAGCCCCACGTTCTGCGCGGCGGTGAGGTGGGGGAAAAGATTGCCCTCCTGGAACAGCATCGCCACGGGCCGCGCGCCGGGCGCGAGCGGGCCGAGGTCGCGCCCCTCCCACGTGATGCGCCCCTCCACGGGCCGGATGAATCCCGCCACAGCCTCGAGAAGCGTGGTCTTGCCCCCGCCCGAGGGTCCGATGACGGCCACCCGGCGGCCCTTCTGCACCGCGAGATCGGCGCGCAGCTCGAACTCGCCCGCGCGGATCACGCAGCCCTCAAGCCTCAGCATGCCACCGCCCCCCGCGATCGAGCGTCCAGAAAAGCGCGAGCGACAGCACCAGCAACAAGAGCGCCGCGCCCGCCGCCTGCTCCATCCGGTAGGCGCCCATCAGGCGGTAGACCTGCAGGGGGAGCGTCGCCGTCTCGGGATCGGCGAAAAGCGCGATGACGCCCAGATCGCCCATCGACAGCGCCGCCGACAGCCCCGCGGCAAAGCCGATCTGCGCGCGCAGGCGCGGGATCATCACCAGCGCCATGAACCGCCATCCGGTGATCTGCAGCCCCAGCGCCAGCCGCCCATGCGCCGCCACGGCCTCGCGCGCCGCCGGCCCGAGGATGCGCAGCGCGAAGGGCAGCGCCATCACCGCGTTGACCAGCGCCGTGACCGGCAGGGCGAGCGCGAAGGGGTCGGCCACCGGCCGCACGAGGATGAAAAGCCCCGTGCCGATCACCAGCGGCGAGGCCGCGAGGCCGAGGAGCCCCGAGACCTCGACCACGCCCATCCGCCCCCGCGCCACCGCCGCCGCCATCGGCAGGGCGAGCGCGAGGACCAGCGCCGTGCTGCCCGCCGCCACCAGGAGCGACACGCCCGCCGCGCGCCAGACCTGCACCGGCAGGTCCGCGAGCCCCGGCAGCCCCGCCGCCACGATCGCGGCCAGCGGCACGATCAGGAAAACGGCGGCGAGCGCGATCCACGCCGCGTCGCCCGCGCGCGCCGCCCGCCCCCGCGCGTCCCAGCGCCGCACCGCGCGGCCCAGCCCCGCGCCGAACCCCGCGCCCGCCCCGGCGGCCAGCGCGAGCGAGGCGGCGGCGATGGTCAGCACGAGCTGCACCCCCGACAGGAGCGCCGCGCGGCCGAGGTCGAAATCGAAGCGGAACGCCTGGTAGATCGCCAACTCGATCGTCGTCGCGCGCGGCCCGCCCCCGAGCGTCAGCGCGACCGCGAAGCTCGTGAGGCAAAGCGCGAAGACGACCGCCAGCGCCCCCGGCACCACCCGCGAGAGCATCGGCCACTCGATCAGGCGCCACATGGCCCAGCCCTCGATCCGAAGCTGCGCGGCAAGGCGGAAGCGTTCGTCCGGCACCTCCTGCCAGCCCTGGAGGATGAGCCGGGTGGCCAGCGGCAGGTTGAAGAAGACATGCGCGAGCACCACGCCGTGCAGCCCGTAGATCGAAAGCGGCGGCAGGCCCAGAAGGCCGAGGCCCGCGCTCACCCAGCCCGCGCGGCCGAAGACGGTGACGAGGCCCAGCACCGCCACGATGACGGGCAGGATGAAGGGCGCGCCCAAAAGCGCGACGAGCGCCGCGCGCCCCCGGAAACGCCGCCGCGCCAGCGCGCGTGCCACCGGCACGGCAAGCCCGACGCTCAGCACCGCCGAGAGCACCGCCTGCACCAGCGTGAAGCGCAGCGCCGCCCAGTCACCCGGCGCGAAGCGGCCGCCCGCCTCGGCCGTGGCCGCGACGGTGCCCAGCGTGCCCAGGATCACCGCCGCCACCAGCGCGGCGGCAACGGCCCCCGGCCACGCGCTTACCGGCTGAGCGCGCGCAGCCATTCGTCGAGCGCTTCGTCACGGATCGCGGCCGCCTCCTCGGGCGGGAAGAGAAGCGCGTCCTCGGGGGTCACGAGTTGGCCGAACCCGTCGGGCAACCCGCCCTCCGGCATCACGGCGGGATACATCCAGTTGGTCGTGGGCAGGATCGACTGCGCCGCGTCACTCACGAGGAATTGCAGAAACTCGCGCCCGAGGTCGGGCGTGTCGCTCGTCTCCATCAGGGCCGCCACCTCGACCTGCATGTAATGGCCCTCGTCGAAGACCGCCGCCGCCTTGCCCGCGTCCTCCTCGGCGATGAGGTGATAGGCCGGCGAGGTCGTGTAGCTCAGCACCATGTCGGCCTCCCCCTCGAGGAAAAGGCCATAGGCCTCGGACCAGCCCTTGGTCACCGTCACGATGTTGTCGGCCAACTCCTCCCAGATCGCGGGCGCGTCGTCGCCATGCGCGGCCTTGACCCACATCAGAAGGCCAAGCCCTGGCGTCGAGGAGCGCGGGTCCTGGATCACGATGCTCACCTCGCTTTCGCCAAGCGCGCGGAAATTCGCGGGCGGCTCGAGGCCCTTGTCGTGGACAAAGGCGAAATAGCCCCAGTCATAGGGCACGAAGACCGGATCGGCCCATTCGACGGGCAGGTCATAGGCAGCCTCGACGCCGCTTGGCGCGAAAAGGCCCGTTTCGGTGGCCGCCGCCATGAGGTTGGTGTCGAGCCCGAGGACCACGTCCGCCTCCGACCGCTCCCCCTCGAGACGCACCCGCGCCAGGAGCGCCGCGCCATCCTCGACGCCCACGAATTTCAGGTCGCAGTCGCAGGTCGCCTCGAACGCCGCCTCGATCTTGGGCCCCGGCCCCCAGTCGGCGACAAAACTGTCATAGGTATAGACGGTCAACTCCCGCGTGTCGGCGGCCGCGGCGACCGCACTTACACTCAGGAATCCCGCTGCAAATCCAAGATACTTCATGATCTTTCCCTCTTGTCTTGGCGAGCGAGAGGGCAAGGGGCGCGATCCGCGCGAGAACCTTCCCTCCGCCGGTTCTAGCCGGTTCAGGTTCAACGGGTTCGCGGGAGCCGCATCTCAGTCCCGGCCAGAGGCCTGGGACACCCCGAGGTGAGCCAGAGCCTAGGCGCGCCGCCGGGAAGGTTCAAGCGGGTTCTGCGGTCTGGGTCGGGATGCGCGCTGCCTCAAAGGAAACTCTGCGGGTCGATGTCGACGGTGAGGCGCAGGTTGGCCGAGGGCCGGATCTGGCCGATCCATTCGGCGATGGCCGGTTGCAGCGCGGTGCCCTTGGGCGCCTTGACCAGAAGGCGCACGCGGTGGCGGCCCCGGATGCGCGCGACGGGGGCGGCGGCGGGACCGTAGACCTGCGCGCCGGCCGCGCGCAAGGGTCCGTCGCGCCGCGCGAGCGCGCTGCCCGCGTCGAACGCCTCCTGCGGGTCGGGAGACGAGAGGATGATGCCCGCCATGCGCCCGAAGGGCGGCACGCCCGCCGCCTCGCGCTCGCGCGCCTCGGCCCGCCAGAACCCCTCCTCGTCGCCCGCGAGGATCGCGCGGATGACCGGATGCTCGGGCTGGAACGTCTGGAGAAGCGCCGTGCCCGGCTTCTCGGCCCGCCCCGCGCGCCCCGCCACCTGCCGCATCAGTTGAAACGTGCGCTCCGCCGCGCGCAGGTCCGAGCCCTGGAGCCCGAGATCGGCGTCGATCACGCCCACGAGCGTGAGGTTCGGAAAGTTGTGCCCCTTGGCGACGAGCTGCGTGCCGATCACGATATCGGCGCCGCCCGCCCCGATGGCCGCGATCTCGGCCTTGAGCGCGCGGGCCGAGCCGAAAAGGTCCGACGAGAGCGTCGCGATCCGCGCCTCGGGGAAAAGCGCGGCCGCCTCCTCGGCCAGCCGCTCGACCCCCGGGCCGACCGCCGCCAGCTTGCCCTCCACCTCGCAGGCGGGGCAGGCCGCGGGCAGGGGCGCCGTCTCGCCGCATTGGTGGCACATGAGCCGCCCGAGGAAACGGTGCTCGACCATGCGCGCGTCGCAGTGGGGGCAGCCGATCTGGTGCCCGCAGGCGCGGCAGATCGTGACCGGGGCATAGCCGCGCCGGTTGAGGAAGAAGAGCACCTGCTCGCCCCGCTCGATCCGCGCCCGCGCCGCCGCCTGCAGGGTGGGCGAGATCCAGCGGCTGCCCGGCAGATCCTCGGCCCGCATGTCGATCGCGCGCAGCTCGGGCATCACCGCCTCGCCGAACCGCGCGCCGAGGTCGAGCCGGGCGTATTTCCCCGCCTCGGCATTGACCCATGTCTCGAGGCTGGGCGTGGCCGAGGCCAGCACCACCTGCGCGCCGCAGATCGACGCGCGCAGCACCGCCATGTCCCGCGCGTTGTAGAGAACGCCGTCCTCCTGCTTGTAGGAACTGTCATGCTCCTCGTCGACGACGATGAGGCCGAGGTCGCAGAACGGCAGGAACAGCGCCGAGCGCGCGCCGACGACCACCTGGCAGCCGCCCTCGCCCACCATCTTCCACGCGCGGCGGCGTTCGGTCATGGTCACGCCCGAATGCCACTCGGCGGGCATGGCGCCGAAGCGGGCGCGCAGGCGGCGCAGGAACTCCTCGGTGAGCGCGATCTCGGGCAGCAGGACCAGCGCCTGGCGGCCCTGCCGCAGGCATTCCGCCACCGCCTCGAGATACACCTCGGTCTTGCCCGAGCCGGTGACGCCGCGCAAGAGCGTGGTGCCATAGCCACCCCCGGCAATCCCCTGCCGGAGCGCCTCGGCGGCGGCCGCCTGGTCGGGCGTCAGCTCGGGGCCGGGGCGCGCGAGGTCGAGCGGCGCATAGGGCAGGTCGCGCGGCGCCTCCTCCTCGACCACCGCGCCCAGCTTGACGAGGCCCTTGATCACCGAGGACGACACGCCCGCGTGATCGGCCAGCTCCCCCAGCGTGAAGGCCAGCCCGCCATACGCCTCGAGCACCGCCAGCACGCGGGCGCGCGCATCCGTCATCCGCTCGGGCGTGGCGTGGCCGGCGCGATAGACCTTGCGCATCGAGGGCGGATCGCCCAGGCCCGGCGCGCGCGTGGCAAGGCGCAGCATCGCCGAGAGGGGCGTCAGCGTGTAGTCCCCCGCGCGGGTCAGGAACTCCTGCATCTCCTCGCGCATCGGCGCCACGTCCAGCACGCGATTCGCATGGCGCACCTTCGCGAGGTCGAAATCGCCCCGCCCCGGCCCCCAGACCACGCCCAGCACCTTGCGCGGCCCGAGCGGCACCTCGACGAACGCTCCCGCCTGCGCCCCGCCCTCGGGCGCGCGGTAATCGAGCGTCCGGTCAAGCGGTTGCGTCGTCAGCACCGAGATCAGCTCTCCGTGGTCGAAAAATCCGGGCGGTTGCGGCGACACGCGCACCTCGCGTCAGGGGTTTCGGCAGGCTTTGGCATGGGGTACACCCGTCGCGACAGATATGCCAATCCGCCGGAGGGATGCGCCATGAAATTTTTCGTCGATACCGCCGAAGTCGACCAGATCGCCGAGCTCAACGACCTCGGGATGGTGGACGGTGTCACCACCAACCCCTCGCTGATCCTGAAATCGGGCCGCGACATCCTCGAGGTCACGAAGGAGATCGCGGGGATGGTCGACGGCCCCGTCTCGGCCGAGGTCGTGGCGCTCGAGGCCGACGAGATGATCGCCGAGGGCCGCAAGCTCGCCAGGATCGCCGACAACATCGCCGTGAAGGTGCCGCTCACCTGGGCCGGGCTCAAGGCGTGCAAGGTGCTCTCGGGCGAGGGCAACATGGTCAACGTGACGCTGTGCTTCTCGGCCAACCAGGCGTTGCTGGCGGCCAAGGCGGGGGCGACCTTCATCTCGCCCTTCATCGGGCGGCTCGACGACATCAACCTCGACGGGATGGAGCTCATCGCCGACATCCGGCAGGTCTATGACAATTACGGCTACGAAACCCAGATCCTCGCCGCCTCGATCCGCACCGTGAACCACGCGCATCAATCCGCCATGATCGGCGCCGACGTGATGACCGCGCCGCCCAAGGTGATCAAGGCGATGGCCGACCACCCCCTCACCGACAAGGGGCTCGATGCGTTCATGAAGGACTGGGAGAAGACGGGGCAGAAGATCTTGTGAGGGCTGGATCGCCGATGGTCTCGGACGCCCGTCGGAGCGATCCGGCCGGCGTTCTTGAGGCTGTGGGAAGGGAAAAGGCTATATTTCAAGTGTTGCAACTACTGGATGACAGCAAGTCCAAAGGGGTTGAATAAAGGTCGATCTTGGTCAAAACCTGTTACAAGCTACAGGAGTCAATATTTTATCAATGCTTGAACGTCTGTTTTACAAGAAACGCCGATTCTATGATGATGACTTTGATTGGGACAATTATACCAGTGATAGTTATGCGCGGCGGATTAAGAATGACATCGAGAGCGAGTTCATAACGAAGGTTGACCCGGCGGATGTAGATATTGACTTTGATGCTGGTCGGGTGCGTCTCAAGGGAGCGAGTATGCATCCCAACCATCAGTTGCTTCTCGATGCAGTGGCGTATCTTCAACCTGCCTCGGTGCACGAGGTAGGTTGTGGCGGTGGGGACCACGTCGCCAATATAAACCGATTGTTCCCTGAGTGCGCAGTAAGTGGTGGCGATCGGGGTCTTACACAGTTGGAGATGGCCACCTCGCGGCATCCGGAGTTATACGGAAAATTAGGCGTTCAAGACATAACAATGCCATACTCGTCTCATTGGCCGAAGGCGGAACTAGTCTATAGTCAGGCCGTGATAATGCATATTCATACGGCCGTTAGCCATCTGGTAGCATTGAGCAATATGTTTCATTGTGCGAAGAGCCACGTCCTGCTGATCGAAAATACTCAATGCCACAACTTTGTTAAAGATTTGACGGCACTACGTGACGCCGGACACCTGCCTTGGCAAAACATGCAATTGCATATCTTTGAACGAAACGGCGCACGTGGAATTCTTGCATCGAATCAAGCTCTGGACTTGCCAGTGCTAAGCAGTGATGCGCAACTTCGCAAAGGACTGAAACCATCGCAACGCCGGCTAAAGCGCTCGAACGATGACAGTGCTCGTGGACTCTATGGGTTCGAGACTCCGTGAGCAGGGTAAACCCACCCCACTCTCCCCCCACCCACCCCCCAAAAATCCGCCACCTCTCCCAAATCAGGTGAAGATTTCCCCGCAACCCCATGCTATAAGGCCCGAAAACACCAAGGCCCGAGGCAGGCATGAGCAGCAAACCCCGCATGGACCCTTCCCTGCGCGAGAAGATCATCACGCAGCCCGATGTCATCCTCGATGACAATGACCTGATGCGCGCGCTCATCGCCGCGAATGAACGCGCCATGGGCGGCAATATCGTCGACCTGCGCGGCATCGCCATGGACCGGCTCGAGGCGCGGCTGGACCGGCTCGAGGACACGCATCGCAGCGTCATCGCGGCGGCCTACGAGAACCTCGCGGGCACCAACCTCATCCACCGCGCCATCCTGCGGATGCTCGACCCGGTCGAGTTCGAGACTTTCCTGCACGACCTCGGCGGCGACGTGGCCGAGATCCTGCGCGTCGATTCGGTGCGGCTCATCCTCGAATCGGTGCAGGACGATGAGGATCCCTCGATCCGGCGCATGGGCGACGTGCTCTCGGTCGCGGGGCTGGGCTTCGTCGAGACGTACCTGGCGCAGGGCCGCGCCCGCGCCGACCGGCCCGTGACCCTTCGCCAGGTCCACGAGGCCGACCCGCGGGTGCACGGCAAGGCCGCGCAGTTCATCCGCTCCGAGGCCTGCATCCGGCTCGACTTCGGCGAGGGGCGCCTGCCCGGCATGCTGGTCATGGGCGCCGAGGACCCGCACCAGTTCACGCCCCAGCAGGGCACCGACCTGCTCGCCTTCTTCGGCGGGGTGTTCGAACGCGCGATGCGGCGCTGGCTGTCGTGATCTCGCCCGCGGCCCGCGACGCGTTGCAGGCCTGGCTCGACACCGCGCGCGCGCTGCGCGGCGCTTCGGACAACACGGTCGACGCCTACGGGCGCGACGTGGCCGAGTTCCTGGCCTTCTTCTCGGAACATGCCGGCGGAGAGGCGGGGATCGCGGCGCTGGGCCGCGTCACCGTGACCGACATGCGCGCCTGGATGGCGCATATGCGCGCGCGCGACATCGGCCCGCGCAGCCTCGCGCGGAAGCTCTCGGCGGTGAAATCCTTCTTCCGCTTCCTCGCCGACCGCGAGGGGCTCGACCCGAGCGCGGTCCTCGCGGCGCGCGGGCCGAAATTCACCCGCAAGCTGCCCCGCCCGCTCTCGCCCGGCGCGGCGCGCGAGGTGATCGAGACGGTGGGCGAAAGCTCGGGCATCCCCTGGATCACCGCGCGCGACACGGCCGTCGTGACGCTTCTCTACGGTTGCGGGCTGCGGATCTCCGAGGCGCTGTCGCTCACCGGCGCCGACCTGCCGCTTCCCGAGACGCTGCGCATCACCGGCAAGGGCGGCAAGGAGCGTGTCGTGCCGGTCCTCGCGGCGGCACGCGACGCGGTGACGCTTTACGCGCGGCTCTGCCCGCACCCGATCACGGGCGCCTCGCCGCTCTTCTTCGGGCTGCGCGGCCGCGCGCTGGGCCCGCGCGCGGTGCAGAAGGCGGTGGAGCGCACGCGGCTGCGCCTCGGCCTTCCGGCCACCGCCACGCCCCACGCCATGCGCCACAGCTTCGCCACCCACCTGCTCAATGCCGGCGGCGACCTGCGCGCGATCCAGGAACTCCTGGGCCACGCGTCGCTCTCGACGACACAGGCCTATACCGGCGTCGACACCGCCCGCCTGATGGAGGTCTACAGCGCCGCGCATCCCCGCGCACGGGGCAAAGCCTGATTGCGCGGGCACGCGATATGAGGCATGACACCGCCATGGATTTGCGACTGAAGGCGCTTTGCGTCCACCTCTTCACCGCCACCGGCGCCGTCTTCGCGATGCTGGCCATGCTGGCCGCCGTCGAGGGGAAATGGAGCCTGATGTTCCTCTGGCTCGTCGTGGCCTTCGTGGTCGACGGGATCGACGGGCCGCTCGCCCGCAAATACGCGGTGAACGAGAACGCGCCACGCTTCGACGGGGTGACGCTCGACCTGATGATCGACTATCTCACCTACATCTTCATCCCCGCCTTCGCGCTCTTCGCCTCGGATTTGCTGCCGGGCTGGACGGGCTGGGTCGCGATCATCGTCATCACCTTCGCCAGCGTCCTCTACATGGCCGACACCGGCATGAAGACCGAGGACAAGTCCTTCTCGGGCTTCCCGGCGGCGTGGAACATGCTGGTCCTCGTCGTTTTCGCGATCGAGCCGAATTTCTGGATCACCCTCGCGATGGTGGTGGCGCTCGCCGTGGCGATGTTCCTCCCGCTCAAGTTCATCCACCCGGTGCGCACGAAGCGCTGGCGCTGGCTCTCGCTGCCCGTCGCGCTGGCCTGGACCTTCTTCGCGGGCTGGGCCGCCTGGGTCGATTTCCACCCCGAAAGCTGGGCGCATTGGGGGCTGATCCTGACCTCGGTCTACCTCGTCTTCGCGGGCATCGTGCAACAGATCGTCCCGCCGCGCGGCGAAGTCACCGGGATGGATCTCTGATCCACCCCGCCCTTCTTCTTGCCCGAAATATCCCGGGGGGGGCCGTGAAGGCCCGCAGGGCGTTCGCGGCAGGGGGCTGGCCCCCTGGCCCGGCCCCTCAGCTCTTGATCCGGTAGCCCGTCCTGAAGATCACCCAGACCACCGCGAGACAGATCGCCGTGAACCCCGCGATCGCCGCGAGACTCGCCGCCACCGGCACGTCGGCCACCCCGAAGAAGGACCACCGGAACCCGCTGATGAGATAGACCACCGGGTTGAAGAGCGTCACGGTCTGCCACGCCTCGGGCAGCATCGAGATCGAGTAGAACGCCCCGCCCAAAAAGACGAGCGGTGTGATCACCAGGAGCGGGATGAGCTGCAATTGCTGGAAATTCTCCGACCAGATCCCGATGATGAAGCCGAACAGGCTGAACGACACGCAGGTCAGCAGCAGGAAGGCCACCATCGCCACCGGATGCGCGATCTCGATCTCGACGAAGAAGCGCGCGGTGAAAAGGATGATCACCCCGATCAGGAGCGCCTTCGTGGCCGCCGCGCCCACGTATCCCACCACGATCTCGAGGAAGTTGATCGGCGCCGAGAGAAGCTCGAAGATCGTGCCGATGAATTTCGGGAAATAGATCCCGAAACTCGCATTGCTGATCGCCTGTTGCATCACGCTCAGCATGATGAGCCCCGGCACGATGAACGCGCCATAGCTCACGCCCTCGACCTCGCTGATGCGGCTGCCGATGGCCGCGCCGAAGACCACGAAGTAGAGCGTGGTCGAGATGACGGGCGACAGAAGGCTCTCCATCAGCGTGCGGAAGAAGCGTTTCATCTCGTAGACATAGATCGCCCTGACGGCCGGGAGGTTCATGCCGCATCCTCCTTGATGAGCCCCACGAAGATGTCCTCGAGGCTCGATTGCCGCGTATCCACGTCGCGCAAGGACAACCCCTCGCGCGCGATCGCCTGGAGAAGGCGCGTGATGCCCGTCCCGCGCCCGTGGCTGTCATAGGTATAGATCAGGCTCATCCCGTCGCCGCCCAGGCGCAGGTCGTAGTCGCCCAACCCCTCGGGCACCCGCTCCAGGCGCTCGTGCAGGTCGATGCGCAGCTCCTTCTGGCCCATCCGCGCCATGAGGGCGCCCTTCTCCTCCACCAGCAGGATCCGGCCCCCGGTGATCACCGCGACGCGGTCGGCGATGGCCTCCGCCTCCTCGATGTAATGGGTGGTCAGGATGATCGTCACCCCGTCGCGGCGCAGCCCCTCGACGATCTGCCACATGTCGCGGCGCAGCTCCACGTCGACGCCCGCCGTCGGCTCGTCGAGGAAAAGCACACGCGGCTCGTGGCACAGCGCCTTGGCGATCAGCACCCGCCGCTTCATGCCCCCCGAGAGCTCGCGGATGCGCGCGCCCCGCTTGTCCCAGAGGCTGAGCTGCCGCAGCGTCCGCTCGATCAGCGCCTCGTCGCGCGGCTTGCCGAACAGCCCGCGCGAGAAGCGCACGGTGTTGATGACCTTCTCGAACGGCTCGAGCGCCACCTCCTGCGGCACGAGCCCGATCATCGCCCGCGCGCGGCGGTAGTCGCGCACCACGTCATGCCCGCCCACGCGCGCCGTGCCGCCCGAGGGCGTGACGATCCCGCAAAGCGTCGAGATGAGCGTCGTCTTGCCCGCCCCGTTCGGCCCCAGGAGCGCGAGGATCTCGCCCTCCTCGATGGTCAGGTCCACGCTTTTCAGCGCCTCGAACCCGCCCTCGTAGACCTTGCTCAGACCTTCGACCTCGACGATCGCCGCCATTGCCGCCCTCCCCGCGTCATGTGCCGCAAGACATAGGCCATTCGGGCCCGGACCGGAAGCGCGTGTTCCCGCAGGGTGGGGTCTCGCATGATGCGCGGGAACGCGTGGCCTGCCGGCCACCTTTCGCGTGCGCCGCCGCCCTTCGCGCCCCTCCCCTCTCGACGGCGGCGTGCAAACCCGCCATCCTGCCACGGCGAGCGATCCCGCTTGCCCGCACCGGCTGCGTCCGCCCGAACCCCGAGGACCGCTTTCATGCCTTCCGATCCGCACATCGTCATCGTCGGCGCGGGCGCCGCCGGTATCGGCGCCGCCATGGCCTGCGCCGCGCGCGGCATCCCCTACGTGGTGCTCGAGGCCGCCGACCGCGTGGGCGGGCGCGCGCTCACCGATGCCGAGGATCTGCCCGGCATCTGGGACAAGGGATGCCACTGGCTCCATTGCGCGGAGGTGAACCCGCTGGTGCCCCATGCCGATCGGCTGGGCGCGGTCTACGACACCGCGTCCCGTGACGACACCTTCGCCACGTGGAGCGGCGGCGCGTTTCTCACCGGCGCCGAGCTTTCGGACTGCGACGCCGCCATCGAAGCGGCCTTCGCGGCGACCTATGCGGCGGGCGAGGCGGGCCACGACGGGCCGATCACCGATGTCCTGCCCGATCTCGGACGGTGGGCGCCGCACGCCCGCGCGATCCTGCAACTCCTGGTGGGCGACGATCCCGAGTGCGATTCCGCCTCCGCCTATGCCGATTACGACGACACCGGCCATGACTGGCCCGTGCGCTCGGGCTACGGCGCGCTCATCACCGCCATGGCGCGCGGGCTCGACATCCGCACCGGCGTCGCCGTCACCGCGATCTCCCGAACCGGAGAGGGCGCGCGGGTCGAGACGACGGGCGGCACGCTCGACGCCCGCGCCGTCATCGTGACCTGCTCCACCTCGGTCCTCGCCTCGGGGGCCATCCGCATCGACGCGGGCGAGCCGGCGGCGCGCGTGCTCGACACCATCGCCCACATGCCCTGCGGATCCTTCGAGAAGGTGGCCTTCGCCCTGGACGCGCTGCCGCCGGGCATGGACGGCAAGGAATATCTCCTCGTCGACACCGGCGCGGACGACCCGGTGGTCGAATTCCAGGTGGTGGGCGGCGCGCAGCCGATGATGATCTGCAACATCGCCGGCACACCGGCGCGCGACCTGGCCGCGATGCCGCCCCGCGCCCGCGTCGATTTCGCCCTCGCCCGCCTCCGCGCCGCCTTCGGCACCGGCATCGCGCGCGCCGTCATCCATACCGGCACGACCGACTGGACCAACGACCCGCTCATCCTCGGCTCCTACTCGCGCACCGATCCGGGCCATGCAGAGGCCCGCCGCGACGCCATCGCCGCCGACACCGGCCGCGTCGCCTTCGCGGGCGAGGCCTTCTCGCTCGACTGGCAGGCCACGGCCCACGGCGCCTGGCAAAGCGGCCAGGACGTCGCCAACCGCCTCGCCCGCCGGATCGCACCGGGATGAGGCGGGGCACGCGCCCCTTCTTCTTGCTTCAAATATCCTGGGGTGAGCGGGGAAACCCCCGGTTTCCGCGCGAGGGGCAACGCCCCTCTCTCACCCCTCCTCGAGCGCCTCGGCCAGACGGAAGCCGATCCGCTCGGGTTCGGCCTCCTCCACCTGCTTGGGCAGCGCGCGCAGCATCACGCTGAGCTGGCTCACATGCTGGACAAGCTGCGTCTTGGTGCCGGTCGGGTCGGTTCCGTAGAAGGTCACGATATCGGGGTCGAAATATCCCATCCCCTCGATGCGGATCACGCCGGTCGTGTCCCCCGCGAAGCCCATCGCGATCTCGTGCTCGTTGTCGAGCGTCTTCTCGAAATTCTGGATGTAGAGGATGAGCCGCTCATAGGCCCATTGCGCCGGGCTCTTCTCCTCCACCGGCTTGAGGTTGACCCCCTCGGTCAGTTGCTCGCTCTGCCGGGCGCGGTCGGGATCGGCATGCACCTCGCGGCAGCGCGGGATCGCCGCCGCCTCCAGCGCCTCGGCCGAGGTCTTGATCTCGTCATCCATCGCGTCTCTCCTTCCTCTGCCAAAGCCATGCCCCGTCCCCGCGCGCCCTGCGCGTGACCCGGCCAGCCTGATGCAGATGGTTGAGATGCGCAACCGCCTCGACAAGGGCCAGCCCGTAGGTGCCCGCGTCGATCCGCCGCTTGAAGAGCGGGCCGAAACATTCGGCGGCGGTGCGCGGCACCTCGAGATGCGCCTCGAGCCGCCTGAGCGCGCCGTGGTGGTTCTCGACCAGTTGCCGCATCCGGTGCGGCAACCCGGTGAAGGGCAGCTTGTGGCCCGACAGCACGAGCTCGCCCCCGGTCGCGACGGCGCCCAGCCGCTCGCAACTCTCCAGCCAGTCGGCCAGCGGGTCGGCCTCGGGTTCGGTCGGGTAGACGCCGATATTGGGGCTGATCGAGCTGATGATCTGGTCGCCCGCGATCACCAGCGCTCCGTCCCGGCTCCAGAGCGTGACGTGTTCGGGCGCGTGCCCGTATCCCATCCGCACGTCCCAGTCGCGCCCGCCCGCGCGGATCACGTCCCCCTCGCGCATCCGCGTGTAGCCCACGGGAAGCGGATAGCTCGTGTCGGCGAAATTGTAGGGCCGCTCACTCCTGCGCCGCTCGTAGACCTCCGCGTCCATGCCGGCGGCCCGCCAGAAGGCCAGCGCCTGCGGCGTCGGCCGCTCCTCCACGTCGAGGATCAGCATCCGCGCCATGAGATAGGCGGTGCGCGAGGTCCAGAGCTCCGCCCCGAACCGCGCCATCAGCCAGCCCGCCATGCCGATATGGTCGGGATGATGATGCGTGAGGATCACCCGACCCACCGGACGTCCGCCAAGCGGCCCGGCCAGCACGTCCTCCCAGAGCGCCACCGACCGTTTCGAGTGGATGCCGGTGTCCACCACCGTCCAGTGATCGCCCTCGTCGAGCGCGTAGATGTTGACGTGGTCGAGCGCCATGGGCAGCGGCAGGCGGATCCAGAGGATACCCTCGGCCACCTCCACCGCCTCGCCATGGCCGGGCGGCTCGGGCCACGGGGTGCGGATGCCGCTTGTCGTTGCTTGGGATGTCATCGCCCTGCCTCACATATCTCACCGCTCACTTGAACGCGCCAGCGGATAGGGTCAAGCAATCCCGGCGCGCAGCCCCCGACCGCGGGTGGGGGTGAAGCCCCCGCCCGTGGGGGCGGTCGGGGGCTGCCCGGCGTGCCGCCGGGCGACGCGCCGAAGATCACCGCCCCGGGCTCGACCCGGGGCCTCCCTGTTCAAAACTCCGCGCCTGCCGGTTCGAGGTCGCGGGTCAGGCCCGCGACGGGGTCGGTCTATCCTTGTCGGCCCCCGCGCCCCGGGCTTGACCCGGGGCCTCGGCATTGTCGCCCCCCGCGCCCCGGGCTTGACCCGGGGCCCCGGCCCGCCCGGCACAACCTATGCCGCGAAATCCTCGTCCGCGATCGCGTAGAGCCCCTCGGCCCCCGCCAGCGCGTGCGCGAGATGCGCGGCATGCTCGGGCAGCATCCGCTCGATGTAGAACCGCGCGAGGCGGGTGCGCTTGCCCTCGCCGCCCTCGCCCAGCGCGGCCGCCAGGTGGAAATGCGCGCCCAGCACCCGCGCCCAGCCCATCAGGAAGGGCACCGCCCCCGCGAACCGGTCCTGCGGCGCCTTCGCCACCAGCGCCTCCATCGCCTCGCGCAGCGCCTCGGCGGCCTGCCACACGGCACCCGCGAGGTCGGGCAGGGTGTCGCGCGCGATCTCGGCATTGCGCTCCACCTCGTCCAGAAGCGCCGCCCCGGCCTCGCCCCCGTCCATGAGCTTGCGCCCCACGAGGTCCATCGCCTGGATGCCGTTCGTGCCCTCGTAGATCGCCGTCACCCGCACGTCGCGCGAATACTGCGCGGCGCCCGTCTCCTCGATATAGCCCATGCCGCCATGCACCTGCACGCCCATCTCGGCCACGCGGATGCCCGTCTCGGTGCCGAACGCCTTGGCGATGGGGGTGAGGAACGCGGCCCGCGCGGTCCAGTCCGCCTCGCCGGTGGCGTGGCCCATGTCGATCGCCACCGCGCAGGCCATCGCGATCGACCGCGCGGCGAAGATCTCGGCCCTCATCGTGGCCAGCATCCGCCGCACGTCGGCGTGATCGAGGATCGTGCCGCTCCCGCCCGCGACGGGGCTGCGCCCCTGGCGGCGGTCCTGGGCATAGGCCAGCGCGTGCTGGTAGGCGCCCTCGGCCGCACCGATCCCCTGCCCGCCGACCCCCAGCCGCGCGTTGTTCATCATGGTGAACATGGCGCGCATCCCGTCATGCGCCTCGCCGATCAGCCACCCGGTCGCGCCGTCATACTGCATCACCGCCGTGGGCGAGCCGTGCAGCCCCATCTTGTGCTCGAGGCTCACGACCTTGAGATCGTTGGCGCGCCCCGGCTCGCCGTTTTCGTCGGGGATGTATTTCGGCACGAGAAACAGGCTGATCCCCTTCGTGCCCTCCACCGCGCCCGGAAGCCGCGCGAGGACGAGGTGACACACGTTCTCGGTGAAATCGTTGTCGCCCCAGCTGATATAGATCTTCTGGCCGGTGATCGCGTAGGTGCCGTCGCCATTGGGCT
This sequence comes from Roseovarius sp. SCSIO 43702, assembly GCF_019599045.1. Lineage (NCBI taxonomy): Bacteria > Pseudomonadati > Pseudomonadota > Alphaproteobacteria > Rhodobacterales > Roseobacteraceae > Roseovarius > Roseovarius sp. SCSIO 43702. Next base: position 743,563 of record NZ_CP080623.1, on the reverse strand, counting down.
CGGCCTTGGTCTTGAGCGCGCCCACGTCCGATCCGGCCTGCGGCTCGGTCAGGTTCATCGTTCCCGACCACGCGCCGCTGACCAGCTTGGGGAGGTAGACGGCCTTCACCTCGTCGCTCGCGTGGTTCTCGAGCGCCTCGATCTGGCCCTGCGTCATCAGCGGGTTGAGCTGGAGGCTCAGGCACGCGGCGCTCATCATCTCGTTGACGGCGGTGGTAAGCGTCAGCGGAAGGCCCATGCCGCCATGTTCCGGGTCCGCCCCGATCGAGACCCAGCCGCCCTCGGCAATCGCCTTGTAGCCCTCGGCATAGCCGGGGCTCGTGCGCACCACGCCGTTCTCCAGATGCGCGGGATGCAGGTCGCCCGCGCGCTGGAGCGGGGCCAGAACCTCCTCGCACATGCGCCCCGCCTCGCCCAGGATGGCCGACACCATGTCGGGCGTCGCCTCGGCGAATTTCTCCGTCGCCGCGACCTCGTCGAAGGGAACGACGTGTTCCATGATGAACCGGTAATCCTCGACTGGCGCGCGATACGGCATGGGGTGCTCCAACTGACTTTTGCAATTCTTTGGCACATAGCCTAAGGCGGTTTCTCGATCCAGCAACGAAAACGCGGCGTCAGACATGCCCGAGACCGAGCTTCTTTCCGCCGATGCGCCCGGCATCGCCCGCGCCGCCGCCATCCTGGGCGACGGCGGGCTCGTGGCCTTTCCCACCGAGACGGTCTACGGCCTCGGCGGCGACGCGCGCTCGGACCTGGCGGTGGCGGGCATCTTCGACGCCAAGGGCCGGCCCCGCTTCAACCCGCTCATCGTGCATGTGCCGGATGCCGACGCGGCCCGCCGCTATGTCGCCTGGTCCGAGACCGCCGACCGGCTGGCAGGGGCCTTCTGGCCCGGCGCGCTGACGCTCGTGCTGCCGCTGCGCGCGGACCACGGCCTTTCGCCGCTCGTCACCGCCGAGCTGCCGACGCTCGCCATCCGCTGCCCCGCGCATCCGGTGGCCACCGCGCTTCTGCGCGCGGCAGACGCCCCGCTCGCGGCGCCCTCGGCCAACCCCTCGGGCCGGATCAGCCCGACGACGCCCGACCATGTCCTCGCCGGGCTTTCGGGGCGGATCGCCGCGGTGCTCGACGGCGGCGCCTGCACCGTGGGGCTCGAATCGACCATCGTGGGCCTTGGCCACACCCCCACCCTCCTGCGGCCCGGCGGCCTGCCGGCCGAAGCCATCGAGGCGGCGCTCGGGCATCCGCTCGCCCGGCGCGCGGCCAATGACACGCTCACCGCGCCGGGCCAGATGGCCTCGCATTACGCGCCCGGCGCGCGGGTGCGCCTCAACGCGACCGAGGCGCGGCCGGGCGAGTTGCTGCTGGGCTTCGGCGCGATGGAGTGCGACCTGAACCTCTCGCCCTCGGGCGACCTGGTCGAGGCGGCGGCGAACCTCTTCGGACATCTCCACGCGCTCGACGCCCGCGCGCCCGCCGGCATCGCGGTGGCACCCGTTCCGATGAAGGGCCTCGGCCTCGCGATCAACGACCGGCTCGCCCGCGCCGCCGCGCCACGGTAAAAAATCCCGCCTGATTTTCAGCGATTTTCCCGCGGCGCGCGCCTTGACCGGCCGCGCGCCACGTTAACCCCGGCCCCGGGCGGCCCGCGCACCGACGCGATACCGACGTGGATACCGACATGGATACCGACGTTCGGATTCGGCCCCGAAACCCCCGTTAACCAAGGGCCAGACGCACCGATTCGCGCGGACCCGCCCCCGCAGCGCCGCGCGTCGGTGTCATACCCTGTTCAGGAATTCAGGCCCGCCCGCCCTCGCTCGACAGCATCAGCGGCGAGATACCGAGCGCCGTGAGCGCCGCCTCCCACTTCCGCGCATCGCCCGTGCGGAAGACAAGCTCCGGCGTCGCGTCGCAGACGAGCCAGCCGTTCTGCGCGATCTCGGCCTCGAGTTGCCCCGGCCCCCACCCGGCATAGCCCAGCGCCAGGATCACGTCCTCCGGCCCGCCGCCCCGCGCCATGTCCTCGAGAATGTCGAGCGTCGCCGTCATCGCGAAATCCGGCGCGAACTCCATCGACGCGATCGACGAGGCATAGCCCCGGTCATGCAGCACGAAGCCGCGCCCATGCTCGACCGGACCGCCGAAATAGACCGGCACGTCGCGGGACAACACGTTCGTTTCTATGGACAATTGCTCGAGAAGATCGCCCAGCCGCAGATCCTCCGTCACCTTGTTCACGATGATGCCCATCGCGCCCTCGGCGGAATATGCGCAGATAAGAACGACCGAATGGGCGAACCGCTCGTCGCCCATGCCCGGCATGGCGATCAGAAGCTTGCCCGTCAGATCCGTATCAGCGCTCATTGTTCGACAATGGGCACTCGCGCGCGGCATCGCAACCCGCTCGTGCAGAAGGCGGCAACAAAACTGGCGGGAATGTGAGTTGGCATTTCCCCCGCCATGCCCCATGTGAATCATATGAAACAGCGTCTTCTGACCCTTCTCGCCCTGCTCTGCCTGCTCGCGCCGCCCGCCCTCGCGGATGAAAGCGTCGTCTCCGCACGCATCCTTCCCGGCTGGCGGATGGCCGACGGGACGCATATGGCGGGGCTCGAACTCACGCTCGACAGGGGGTGGAAGACCTACTGGCGCGCGCCGGGCGACGCGGGGATTCCCCCCGAATTCGACTGGCGCGGCTCGCGCAACCTCGCGGGTGCCCGCGTCCTCTGGCCGCGCCCCCGCGTCTATGACGACGCCGGGCTGCTCACCATCGGCTACAAGGATCGCGTGGTGCTGCCGCTTGCCGTGAAACCGGGCGAGACGGGGGGCGACGTGACGCTCGACACCGCGATCGACATGGGTGTCTGCCGCGACGTCTGCGTGCCGGTGCAGCTTCATGTCACAGGGACGCTGCCTGCAAGCGTGACGCGGCCCGACCCGGCCATCGCCGCCGCCCTCGCGGCCCGTCCGCTCGACGGGGACGAGGCGGGCGCCGGGGCCGTCACCTGCCGCATCGCGCCGGCCAAGGGCGGCCTGACGCTGACCGCGCAGGTGATGCTGCCCCCAACCGGCGGTGAGGAAACGGTCGTCGTCGAGACCTCGAACCCCGAGGTCTGGGTCGCCCCCGTGAAGACCTCCCGCTCGGGCAACGGGCTCAGCCTCAGCACCTATCTCGCCCATGCCTCGGGCCGTCCCTTCGCGGTCGATCGCTCGGGCCTGCGCTTCACCGTGCTGGGCGCGCAGCGCGCGGTCGAGATCGAGGGCTGCACCGGCGGCTGAGCCGGAGCGGCGCACCCACCCCCGTCACCCGACCCGTCGCGCCACGGCCACCGCGACGAAAACCGCCAGCGAAATCAACAGGCTTCCCGCGGCGAAGAGACCGAGCGCCCCGGCCTCGCCCATCTCCGCGCCCCACGCCGTGCGCCCCGTGGCCATGACCGCGCCGAGGCTCGCCACGCCCCACGCGGCCATTGCCACCGCCGCGCCGACCAGCACGGCCCGCACCCGGCCCTCCCGGAACCGCAGGCCGCGGCGCAGCGCCGCCACCTGCCGCGCCACGTCCTGCTGCATCGCCATGAGCGCGGGCACCACGAGCAATACCATCACCATCCCGAAGCCCAGACCGTAGACCAGCGTGATCACCGTTGGCTTGAGGAACTGCGCCTGTTCGCTCCGCTCGAAGAGAAGCGGCGCGAGCCCGAGCACCGTGGTGAGCGTGGTCAGCATGATGGGCCTCAGCCGGTCCGCGGCCCCGTCGATGATCGACGGGACCAGGCCGCGCGTCTCGGCATACTCGTCCACCGTCGTCACCAGCACGATGGAATCGTTGATGACGATCCCCGTCATCCCCAGGAGGCCCACGACCGTGAACATGCTCATGGGCACGTCCCACTGGTGATGCCCGTAGATCGTGCCGACAAGGCCGAAGGGGATGATGGCCATCACCACCACCGGCCGCGTCCAGCTCGCGAAGACCCAGGCCAGCACGAGGTAGATGCCCAGGAGCGTGAGGATCAGCCCCAGTCTGGCATCACGCAGGAATTCGTCCTCCTGCTCGCTCAGGCCCGAGAGGCGCCAGTCCACCTGGTATTCGCTCGCGATGCGGGGCAGGATGTCGGCCTCCAGCACCTCCATGATCTCGGCGGCGCGCGCCGGGTCGTCATCCGAAAGGTCGCCCGTCACGCTCACGAGGCGCAGGCCGTTCTCGCGCCGCACCGTCGAGAAGCCCGCGCGGCTCTCGACGCTCACGATCTCGGCCAGCGGCACGTAGCTGCCGCTCGCGGTGCGAAGCTGCATCCGTTCGAGGAAATCGGCCGTCATCTCCGCCTCGGGAAGCTCGACGCGGATCGTGGCGCTGCGCGGTCCCACCGGGTATTCCGCCGCCTCGATCCCGCCCAGCCGGTTGCGCAGGGTGCGGCCCAGGCCGTCGATCTCGAAGCCCAGCGCCTGCCCCTGCGGCGTGAGCTCGAGGATCAGCTCCTCCTTGTCATAGGCAAGGTCATCCTGCACGCCCGAGACCTCGGGGTAGATCGACAGCGCCCGTTTCAGCGCCTCGCTCGCCGCCTTCAGGTCTTCCGCGCTCGCGCCGTGGAACTGCACGTCAAGCGCGTCACCCCCGGGCCCCGAGCGCCAGCCGCGAAAGCTCACCGTTTCGGCGAGCGGATGATTAACCACTTTTTCCTGAAGGTCTGCGACAAAGGCGAAGCTCGAATAGGGGCGCAGGTCCGAATCGATCAACTCGATGGAAATGCCGCCAAGCTGGTCGGGCTCCTTGGTTTCGGTCCCGGCAAGGCCCCAGCCCGCGTTGCCGCCCACCTCGGCGATGACATAGCTGAGCGGATTGCGCCCGTAGCGGGCCTCGTATTCCGCGCCCAGCGCCTCGGTCGCGCGCTGCATCTCGCGCATCATCGCGAGGCTGTCCTCGCGCGTGGCACCCGGCGCCATGGCGAAGTTGCCCGTGACGCTGCCCCGCTCGGGCGCGTTGAAGAACCGCCAGGTCACGTCGCCCCGCACGAAAAGCGCGGCCTGCCCGGCAAGCACGAGAAGCGCCAGCGCGAGCACGGGATAGCGCAGCACGATCACCCCGGCCATCAGCCGCCGGAAGACCGTCTCGCGCAGCCGGACGAAGCCGCGGTTCACCCAGCGGCTCGGCGCGTCGTACCAGTGCTGCCTGCCGGAATGGGCAAGCGCATGGCTCATGTGATGCGGCAGGATGAGGAAACATTCGATCAGCGACGCGGTCAGCACCATGATCACGGTCAGCGGCAGGTCCACGATGAGCGTGCCGAACCGGCCGCCGATGACGGTCAGCCCGAAGAAGGCGATGAGCGTGGTGAGCGTCGCGCAGAAGACCGGCATCGCCATCCGCCGCGCCGCGTTCTCGGCGGCCACCACCGGCGGCTCGCGCAGCTTGCGGGCGCGCGCATCGGCGTGCTCGCCCACGACGATCGCGTCGTCCACCACGATCCCCAGCGTGATGATCAGCGCAAAGAGCGAGATCATGTTGAGCGTCAGCCCGGCGGCATACATGAGCGCGACCGCCGCCAGCATCGCCACCGGGATCCCCGCCGCCACCCAGAAGGCCGTCCGCGCATTGAGAAAGAGGAACAGCAGCCCCAGCACGAGGCCAAGACCCATCGCGCCGTTCTTCAGAAGCGTGTTGAGCCGCGCCGAGATGCTTTCGGACCGTGTGCGGATAAGGTCGATCGCGACCCCCTCGGGCAGCGTCTCGGCCAACTCGGCGGCCACCTCCTCGACCGTCTGGTGGATGCCGATCGCGTCGCCCCGCGCGCTGCGGTCCACGCGGATCGACATGGCGGGCTGATCCCCCACGAAATAGCTGTTCTCGCGCGCGATCCCCTCCACGCGCACGGTGGCGATATCGCCGATGGTGAGGGTCGAGCCATCGGCGTTCCGGCGCAGCACGATGGCCGCGATCTCCCGCGCCTCGCGCTTCTCGACGCCGGTGCGCACGCGCGTATTGGCGCCGCTCACGTCGCCGGCCGGGTCGGTGTCCACCTCCTGCGCGACAAGCGCCGCGATCTCGGCCATGGTGATGTCATGCGCCATGAGGTTGACCGCCGGCACCTCCACGATGGTCTCGGGCGCGGCCACGCCCCGCAGCGTCGTGCGCGTGACCCCGCGCTCGAACAGGCGCGCGACGAACTCGTCCGCGAAAAGGCCCAGCTGCTCCACCGCCACCGGGCCGGTGAGCACGACATCCGTCACCCTGTCGCGCCACGCGCCGCGCCGGACGGTCGGCTCCTCGGCCCCCTCGGGCAGGGTGGTGATGGCATCGACGGCGGTCTGCACGTCGTCGGCGGCGCGGCTCATGTCCCAGTCGGGCTCGAACTCGAGCGTGATCGACGCCGCGCCCTCCCGGCTTCGCGCGCTGCTCGTCTCGACGCCCTCCACGGCAAGAAGCGCGGGCTCCAGCACCTGCACGATGGCCGCGTCCGCATCCTCCGCGCCCGCCCCTTCCCAGATGACATTGACCGTCACGGTCTCGATCACGACGTCGGGCAGGAACTGCGCGCGCATCCGCGGCGCGGCGGCGATGCCGAGCACGATCATCACGACAAGAAGCAGGTTCGCCGCCGTCCTGTGCCGGGTGAAATAGGACAGGAGCCCGCCCGCCGCCGGGGGAATCCGGCGCATCCTACCCTCCGATCCGCGACTCGAGCCGTTCGACCACCGCGGCGGGCACCGCCCCGGCCTCGAGCTGGCGCAGAAGCCGCTCCTTCTCGGTCGGCGGCAGGTCGCGCGCCTCTTCCACGTAGGCGATGAGCCGCGCCCGGCGCGCATCGGTAAGGATCACGCCCCCGCCGGCCGCCGCTCCCGCCTCCGTCTCGCCGCGCCGGTCGAGCGGGCGCACCTTGATCCCCGCGCCCAGCAGCGGCGAGCGTTCCGCGACCACGTCGCGCCCCTCGAGCGCGGGCGCCTCGACCAGCACGTCGTCCCCCTGCCGGCGCAGAAGCGTGACCGCCACCGCCTCGAGCCGATCGCCCCCGGTCAGCGCCAGGACCGTGCCATCCGCGCCCAGCGCGGTGGCGGGCAGGCGGACCACGCCGTCAAGCGGCGGCTCCTCCACGCGCACGGTGACGAAATCGCCGGGCTTGAGGCCGGCCCCTTCCTCCAGCCGCGCGAAGACAAGCCGCCCGGTCTGCCCCTCGCCCACCGCGGCGCTCGACCGCGTGATCGTGCCGTCCGTCACGAGGTTGGCCCCGAACGTGTCGAGCGTCACCTCCACCGGCGCCCGCCGGAGCGTGCCCTCCTCGTCCAGAAGCCGCGCGTATTGCGTGGTAGAGACGCGGAACGCCACTTCGAGCGCGTCCCCGTCAACCAGATCGGCCAGCCTCTCGTTGACCGACACGAGCCCGCCCTCGACCACGTCGACCCCGCTCAGCCGCCCGGCGAAAGGCGCGGTGATCTCGGTCTCGGCCAGGCGCCGCGCGCTCTCGTCACGGGCGATCCCGGCCCGGGTGAGCGCGCCCGCCGCCTGGTCCACGCCGGCCTCGGCGGCGGCGACGGCCTGCCGCGCCGCAAGCACCGCGCCGCGCGCCTGCGCCACGGCCAGTTCCGCGGCCTCGACCGCCGCCTCGGTGCCCACGCCCCGCTCGGCAAGGTCGCGCTGTCGCGCCAACGCGCGTTCGCGCAGCTCCGCCTGGTCCTCGGAGGCCCGCTGCTCGTCCCGCGCAAGCGCGAGGCGCCGCTCGGCATCGCGCGTCTCGGCCTCGGCATCGGCAAGATCGCTCTCGGCCCGCGACAGCGCCGCGCTCACATCCGCCGGGTCGATCCGCACGAGCAGCTGGCCCGCCGCCACCTCGCCACCCTCGACGAAGCTCTCGGCCAGTTCGATGATCGTTCCGGCGGTCTTGGCGCGGATCTCGAGCGTGCGCCGGCTCCGCACCTCGCCGAAGGCGGTGAGCACCGGCACCTCGCGCCCCGCCTCGGCGCGCAGCACGTGGACGGCAAACACCCGTTCGCGCCGCGCCTCGGCGCGCGGCTCGCGCGACATGCGCTCCTCGACCGCCTCCCATACCGTCTGCGCGGCCAACGCCAGAAGCCCCAGCGTCAGCGACACGAGGACAAGTCCGGTCAGGCTTTGGCGCAGGAAACGCATGGGCGGCGGGGCCTTTCGGGCGGTTAACTACAATTTAACCCCTGCCCGTCAAAAACCAAGCACGCGCGCTCACTTGCGCCGCTGGTGCTCCGACAGGCGCGGCATGATCTCGACGAAGTTGCAGGGCCGGTGACGATAGTCGAGCTGGTAGGCCAGGATCTCGTCCCACGCGTCCTTGCAGGCACCGGGACTTCCGGGCAGCGCGAAGAGATAGGTGCCGCCCGCCACGCCCCCGGTGGCGCGCGACTGCACGGCGCTGGTGCCGATCTTCTGCATCGAGACATGGGTGAAGACCGTGCCGAAGGCGTCGATCTCCTTCTCGTAGACGTCGCGATGCGCCTCGACCGTCACGTCGCGCCCGGTGAGGCCCGTGCCGCCCGTCGAGATGACCACGTCCACCTCCTCCGAGGCGATCCACTCGCGCAGATGCGCGGCGATCTGGTCACGCTCGTCGCGCACGATCATCCGGTCGGCAAGCACGTGCCCCGCCGCCTCGAGCCGCGCGACCAGGATGTCGCCCGAGCGGTCATCGGCGGCGTCGCGGCTGTCGCTCACGGTCAGCACGGCAATGCGCACGGGGATGAACTCGCGTGTCTCGTCGATCTGGCTCATCTTTCGGGGCCCTTCCTGTCATGTCTCGCCGGTTCGCCCGCCATATCGACCCGGCCGCCCGGCTTCAAGCGGGCGCCCTGAGCCGCGCCTGGAGGCTCAGCAGGTCGGCCCAGGCCTCGCGCTTCGCCAAGGGCTGCCGCAGCAGGTAGGCGGGATGGAACATCGGCAGCGCGGGGGTGCCGTAGGCCTCGGTCCATGTGCCGCGCAGCCGCGTGATCCCCTTCCGACCGAGCGCCGCCTCGCAGCTTATGTTGCCCATCAGCACCACCACGCGCGGCTTCACCAGCGCCACGTGCCGCGACACGAAGGGCAGCATCATCGCGATCTCCTCGGCCGACGGGTCCCGGTTCTGCGGCGGCCGCCATGGCAGGACGTTGGTGATGTAGACCGCGCGTTCCGGATCGTCCGAGCCGCGGTCGAGCCCGATCGCGGCCAGCATCCGGTCGAGGAACTGCCCCGCTCGCCCCACGAAGGGCTTGCCCAGGCGGTCCTCGTCGCGGCCCGGCGCCTCGCCCACGATCATGACCCGCGCCTCCGGATGGCCGTCGGAAAAGACGAGTTGTCGCGCCCCGAGCTTCAGGTCGCAATGCTGGTAGGCCGCCATCGCGGCCTTGAGCGCCCCGAGATCCGCCGCACCCTCCGCCGCCCGACGCGCTTCGGCCACCGGATCGCCGGCATGGGCCGGGGGAACCGGACCGGCCACCGGCACGGCCGGGGCGGCCGCGGGTTTCGGCGGCTTCGCGGCCAGCGCATAGCGGTCGACGGGCGCGTCGCCGATCGCCTCGTCCGCGCCAAGCTCCACCTGCCATTCCAGCAGGGCGCGCGCCGTGTGAAAGTCCATTTCCGATTCCATGGCGCCCAGCCTACTCCCCCGCCCGCCCGCGCGAAAGCCCGCGCCACGGGGTATTTCCACCGGAAAGACGCCCCTCGGTTGCCCTCGAACCGGCCCGCTTCTATACACGGGAACGCGCCCTTTGCCCGGAGCCCGCCCATGTCCTTCGCCCACCGCCACCTTCTCGGGATCGAGCCGCTGGCGCCCGCCGACATCACCACGATCCTCGACCTTTCCGAGCAATATGTCGATCTCAACCGGCGCGAGATGAAACATACCGATGCGCTGGCCGGGCTCACCCAGATCAACATGTTCTTCGAGAACTCCACCCGCACGCAAGCCAGCTTCGAACTGGCCGGCAAGCGGCTCGGCGCGGACGTGATGTCGATGGCGATGCAGGCGTCGTCGATCAAGAAGGGCGAGACGCTCATCGACACGGCGCTCACGATCAACGCGATGCATCCCGACCTGCTGGTGGTGCGTCACCCGCATTCGGGCGCGGTGGACCTGCTGGCGCAGAAGGTGAACTGCGCGGTGCTGAACGCCGGCGACGGGCGGCACGAGCATCCGACGCAGGCGCTTCTCGACGCGCTCACGATCCGCCGGGCCAAGGGACGGCTGCACCGCCTCTCGGTCGCGATCTGCGGCGACATCGCCCATAGCCGCGTCGCGCGATCCAACATCATCCTTCTCAACAAGATGGAAAACCGCATCCGCCTCATCGGGCCGCCCACGCTGATGCCCGCGGGGATCGACGCCTTCGGGGTGGAGGTGTTCGACGACATGGCCGAGGGGCTGCGCGACGTGGACGTGGTGATGATGCTGCGGCTTCAGCGCGAGCGGATGGATGGCGGCTTCATCCCCTCCGAACGCGAATACTACCACCGTTTCGGCCTCGATGCCGCGAAACTGGGCTTTGCCGCGCCCGATGCCATCGTCATGCATCCGGGGCCGATGAACCGGGGCGTGGAAATCGACGGGGAACTGGCAGACGACATCAACCGTTCCGTCATCAGGGAGCAGGTCGAGATGGGTGTCGCCGTGCGCATGGCCGCGATGGACCTCCTGGCCCGCAACCTGCGCGCAACACCGAAGGAGATGATGGCATGAGCGACCGGTTTCACATCCCCCAGAACGAGCACGGGTTGATCCGCGTCTTCTCCATCGACCTTCCGCCCGAGGAGATACCCGCCTTCACCGAGCGCGATGGCGACGACTGGCCGCTCCGCGCGGCGCTGGGCGCGGGCACGCTCGATCCCGAGCATGTCGAGGTCTTCCCGGTGAGCGATCTGACCGGCGTCGGCCTCTCGGGCTACCTGAACGAGGGGCTGGGCGTGGCCGAGGCCGATCTCGCCGCCGACCGCGCGCGGCTCGACGGGCTGACGGGCCACGTGCTCATCGTCCGCTCGCGCGCCTTCGAGGGCCGGGAACAGCACATCATGCCGCAGCCGCCTTTGCGCTGGATCGGCACCTGGCGCGAGGAAAGCGCGCCGGTGCAGTTCGAGCCGCTGCCGAGCGAAAGCGCCGCGCCCTCCGACGTGCCCCCGCCCGATCCCGCCAGGCCCGAACGCTCGGACGCGGCCATTTCGGGGCGCGTGGCGATGATCGCGCTTCTCGTCATCTTCGCCATGACCGCGCTGATGATCTGGATGGCCACGTGAACGACGGCCCCGCGCCGGGCCCGCCGCTCATGGACGGCGAGCACCTGCTGGCCACCTACCGCCCGTCGCTGCGGGTCTTTGCCCTGCGCGCCGGCCTCATCGGGGCGCTGACCGCGCTCGCTTTCGGCGCGCTCGCCCTGGCGCTGGGTGAATGGTCGCCCCTGCTGCCCGCCTGGCGCTTCGCCGCGCTTCTGCTCGTTTTCGCGATCCTCTCCATAGGGCTTTTCGACGGGCCGTCACGCTGGCTCCGGCACCGCGACAACCGCTGGCACCTCACCGACCGCCGCCTCCTCTTCGAAGACGCCCGCGCGCCCGAACGCAGCTTTGCCGTCGCGCTTTCCGGGATCGAGGAAGCGGACCCGCTGTCGCTCTGGCGCCTGCGGCTGCGCCTCTCCGACGGCACCGGGTTCCTGATGCAATTCATGGCGAACCCTGCCGCCATCGCCGCCGAGATCAAAGCCGCGCGCGAGGAGGGCGGACCGGACGATGCGTGACCGGAGCGACCCGTGGGCAGGCATCCTCGACGAGGGCGAGACGATCCTCTGGCAGGGCCGCCCCGACGCCACCCTGCGGCTCGGCGTCGCGAACTGGGCGGGCGCGGCCTTCGGGCTGGTCTTCGCGGGCTTCGCGCTTCTCTGGATGGCCCTTGCCGCGACGGCGGGCGGCTTCTTCTGGACCTTCGGCCTCATCCATTTCACGGTGGGGCTGGGGATCGTCGCCGGCGCGCTCTTCTGGCCCGGCTTCCGGCGCCGGCATACGTGGTACACGCTCACCGACCGCCGCGCCTTCATCGCGACCGACCTGCCGCTTCAGGGCAAGAGGCTCGACTCCTACCGCATCGACGACGACACGGCCCTCAGCCTGCAGGAGGGCGATCCGCCTTCGCTCCACTTCGCCCACGAATACCGCCGCACGAAGAACGGCCAGCGCCGTGTCGAGATCGGCTTCGAACGCATCCACGACGCGCGCGAGGTCATGCGCCTGATGCACGGGATCCAGCGCGACGCGGACAGGTCACGGGGCGGCTGATCCCGCTCGCGGCACCCGCGCCGCCGCCCGCACGCGCCCGATCACCCCGGGCAGGCCGTGCGGTAACTGTCAAGGACACCGCCCATGAGCAGGTCGAGCACGCCCGCCCGCGCCGCATCGGCAACCGGGCCCGTCTCCTGCCCGGCGGCCGCCATGGCGTCGGCGAACACGCCCGGATGGCTCTCGCGCAGGAAACCCATGAGCACCATCGCCGCGCCCAGCGCCTCGTCGCCCGAAAGCTCGTCGCGCAGGACATCGACGCTCGGCTCCGACACGCCGTAGCGCGTCAACGCATCGAGCCGCTCATCCTCGGGCAGGCCCCGCAACTCGGTCAGGACCGCGCGAAGCTCGGACGCTTCCCGCGCCCGGATGGCCGCCTCCACCTCGCCATAGGCGCGGCACGCCTCGCGCGTGTAGCCGCCCGTCGCGTCCTCGACCGCGTGGTCATGCCGGTGCCCGCCCGTCTCGGACGCGGCGTCAGGCTCGGGCTCGGCGCCGCAGCCCCGGAAGGCCCTGTAGGTCGTCATCCCGCCCCAGTAGCCGTCACCCGCGACCGCGCGGCGCAACGTCGCTGCCGCGTCGGTCAGCCGCCGTTGCCTCGCGGGGTCCGACAGCTCGCGATAGCATCGGTCGGTCATCTGCGCCGCGCCGATCATGCCGCGGATCTCCACCGCCTTCTCGACCGCGGTCCTGAAGCACAGCCAAGCCGCGTAGCTTCCGTCATTCGTCTCGCGGCAGATGCGGACCACCTCGGCGCCCGTGGCACCGTACATGTCCTCTTCCACCGCCATCGCGAGCATCCGGTAGCCGATCGTGCCGCCCTTGAGGCAGCCGGGCATCTCGTCGTAGCCCTTGATCAGCGTGTGGCATTCCTCGATCACCTCGGGCGGCACCTCGGCATCCTGCGCCATGGCCGCAGGTGCGAGCGCAAGCGCCATCACCAAACCGACGATACCGAACACCCGTGCCCACATGGCCCCGAAACCCCCTGGTCCACCCATGCACACAGCATCTCACGCCGCCGCGCGAATGCAAGGTTTTCCCGAACGCGGTTTTCGCCTAAACCGGCCTCGCAACCACCCTTGAGGGGGACCGCCCCATGACCTCGACCCTGTTCACCGATGCGCGGCTCATCGACCCCGATGCGGGGACCGACACGCGCGGCTGGCTGCTGGTGCGCGACGGGCGCATCGCCGACAGCGGCACCGATGCGCCCCCCTCGACGGATGCGGCCACCATCGATTGCGGCGGCAGGTGTCTCGCCCCCGGCATCGTCGACATCGGCGTGAAGGTCTGCGAACCCGGCGAGCGGCACAAGGAATCCTACCGCTCCGCCGGGCTTGCCGCGGCGGCGGGCGGGGTCACGACGATGGTGACCCGTCCCGACACGATCCCCGCCATCGACAGCCCGGAAACGCTCGAATTCGTGGCCCGCCGCGCGAACGAGGCCGCGCCGGTCAATGTCCTGCCCATGGCCGCGCTCACCAAGGGGCGCGCGGGGCGCGAGATGACCGAGATCGGCTTTCTCATGGACGCGGGCGCCGTGGCCTTCACCGATTGCGACCACGTCACGCGCGACACCAAGGTTCTCTCCCGCGCGCTCACCTACGCGCGCTCGCTCGGCGCGCTGGTGATCGGCCACCCGCAGGATCCCGGCCTCAGCGCCGGCGCGGCGGCGACCTCCGGCAAGTTCGCCTCGCTCTACGGCCTGCCCGCCGTGTCACCCATGGCCGAACGCATGGGGCTCGACCGCGACATCGCGCTGATCGAGATGACGGGCGCGCGCTACCACGCCGACCAGATCACCACCGCCCGCGCCCTGCCCGCCCTCGAGCGGGCCAAGCGCAACGGGTTCGACATCACGGCGGGCACCTCGATCCACCATGTCACCCTCAACGAGCTCGACGTGGCCGACTACCGCACCTTCTTCAAGGTCAAGCCGCCGCTGCGCGCCGAGGAAGACCGGCAGGCCATCATCGCGGCCCTGCGCGACGGTCTGATCGACAGCCTGAGCTCCATGCACACGCCGCAGGACGAGGAAAGCAAGCGCCTGCCCTTCGAGGAGGCCGCGTCGGGCGCCGTCGCGCTCGAGACGCTGCTGCCGGCGGCGCTCCGGCTCTACCACGCGGGCGACCTGGACCTGCCGACCCTCTTCCGCGCCCTGTCGTTCGCCCCCGCGCGGCGGCTCGGCCTCGCCTCCGGGCGGCTGGCAAGGGACGCCCCCGCGGATCTCGTCCTTTTCGATCCCGACGCGCCCTTCGTGCTCGACCGCTGGAAACTGCGCTCCAAGTCCAAGAACACGCCCTTTGACGGCGCCCGCCTGCAAGGTAAGGTCAGGGCCACCTACATCGCAGGCACCCCCGTTTACGAGGCAAGCTGATGCCCCCCATCGAAACCGCCCCGCTTCTCCTCGTCCTCTGGGCCGCGTTCGGATACCTGCTCGGTTCGATCCCCTTCGGCATCCTCATCACGCGCGCCATGGGGCTCGGCAACCTGCGCGAGATCGGGTCGGGCAATATCGGCACCACCAACGTGCTGCGCACCGGCTCGAAGGGCGCGGCGCTTGCCACGCTCCTGCTCGACGGGGCCAAGGGCGCCGTGGCGGCGCTCATCGCCTGGCCGCTCGCGGGATACGATGCCGCGCAGCTTGCCGGTTTCGCGGCCTTTCTCGGCCATTGCTTCCCCCCCTGGCTCGGCTTTCGCGGCGGCAAGGGCGTGGCGACCTTCCTGGGGCTTCTTCTCGCGCTCGCCTGGCCTGCCGGGATCGCGGCCTGCCTGACATGGCTCGTGACCGCGCTCCTGACCCGGATCTCCTCGTTCGCCGCGATCACCGCGGCGTCCTTCTCGATCATCTGGGTGGTGATCCTGGGCCATGGCGAGATGCTCGTGATGCAGGTATTCCTCACCCTCGTGATCCTCTGGCGCCACCGCGAGAACATCGCGCGCATCAAGGCGGGGACCGAGCCCCGGATCGGCAGGAAGTGACACCGTGGCCCGGCTCCTGATCGTCTGGCATTCGCGCACCGGCGGCAGCCGCCAGATGGCCGAGGCCGCGGCCGAAGCCGCCCGCGAGGAATGCGAGGTGACGCTGCTGCGCGCCCGCGAGGCGATGCCCGAGGACCTGCTCGATGCCGACGGATACCTCTTCTGCGCGCCCGAGAACCTCGCCGCCATCGCGGGCGAGATGAAGGAATTCTTCGACCGCTGCTACTATCCCGTCCTCGGCCGGATCGAGGGGCGCCCCTATGCCCAGATGATCTGCGCCGGCTCCGACGGCGAGAACGCCGCCCGCCAGACCGCCCGCATCGCCCAGGGCTGGCGACTGCGCGAGGTGCAGGAGCCGATCATCGTCTGCACCCATGCCCAGACGCCCGAGGACATCCTCGCCGACAAGACGATCCCCGATGACGACCTCGCCCGCTGCCGCGAGATCGGCGCGGCCCTCGGCGCAGGGCTCGAGATGGGCGCGTTCTGAACCGCCCCACCTTGCAAATCCCCCGCGCCCGCGCCAAAAGAACACACCATGAACGGACACGCTTTCACCCTCGCCGGCGCGCGGCTCGTGGCGCTTCCCTCCGGCGCGCTTCACTGGCCGGACGAGGCGCTCCTTTGCGTCTCGGACCTGCACCTGGGAAAATCCGGCCGCCGCGCGCGGCTGGGCGAGGCGTGCCTGCCCCCCTACGAGGTGCGCGACACGCTCGCCCGGCTCGAACGCGACCTTGCCGCGACGGGCGCGCGCACGGTGGTCTGCCTCGGCGACAGTTTCGACGACGACCAGGCGGTGCGCGATCTGCCGGACGCCGAGAAGGCATGGATCACCACGCTGCAGGCCGGGCGCCGCTGGGTCTGGATCGAGGGCAACCACGACCCCGGCCCGGTCGAGCTTGGCGGCACGCATCTTGCCGAACTGCCCGCCCCTCCGCTCAGCTTCCGCCACATCGCGCAACAGGGCCAAAGCGGCGAGGTCTCGGGCCACTACCACCCCAAGACCACGATTCGTCTGCGCGGACGCAGCCTCTCGCGCGCCTGTTTCCTCGTCGACGCGGACCGGGTGATCATGCCCGCCTACGGCACCTATACCGGCGGCCTGCGGACCACCGCGCCGGTGCTCACCGCGCTCATGCGCCCCGAGGCGGTGGCGATCCTCACCGGCAGCGCCGCGCTGCCCGTGCCGCTGGCGCAGGCGGGCTAGGGGCTTCTTTTCCCGCACGACGCGCTCTATCCTGCGCCGCATGACCGACACCCTGACCACCCGCATCCGCGAGAGCTTCGACCGGCAGAGCATGATGGCGACACTCGGCGCGCGCCTCGACGAGGTGACGAAAGGCGCGGTGACGATCTCGGCGCCGATCACCGACGCGGTGCTGCAGCAGCATGGCGTGGCCCATGCCGGTCTCACCTTCGCGCTCGGCGACAGCGCGGCGGGCTACACGGCGCTTTCGGTGATGCCCGGCGATCACGAGGTCATGACGACCGAGATGAAGATCCACCTGCTCGCCCCCGCCGCCGGAGAGCGCCTCGTCGCCCGCGGCCGGGTGATCAAACCGGGCCGCCGCCTCGTGATCGTGCAGGCGGATGTCTTCGCTCTGCGCGACGCGGGCGAGGTTCACGTGGCCCTTCTCACCGGCACCATGATTCCCCTGCCCGTCACGCCGTAGGGTGGGCGATCCGCCCACCGCATCGCATCAGGCCGTCAGGCCCTCCGGCTCGCTCAGCCCGTTCGCGCGGCAGCAGGCCGTCACGGTATTGGCCAGCAGGCAGGCGATGGTCATCGGCCCCACGCCACCCGGCACCGGGGTGATCGCGCCCGCGCGCGCCTTGGCGCTTTCGAAATCCACGTCGCCCACCAGCTTGTTCTTGCCGTCGCGCTCGACACGGTTGATCCCCACGTCGATCACCGTGGCGCCCTCCTTGATCCAGTCGCCCGGCACCATCTCGGGGCGGCCCACGGCGGCCACGACGATATCGGCGCGGCGCACCACCTCGGGCAGATCCTTCGTGCGGCTGTGCGCGATCGTGACGGTGCAGGAATCGCCCAGCAGCAGCTGCGCCATCGGCTTGCCCACGATGTTGCTGCGCCCGATCACCACCGCGTCCATGCCCGACAGGCTCCCGTGATGATCGCGCAGCATCATCAGGCAGCCCAGCGGCGTGCAGGGCACCATGCTCTTCTGCCCCGTGCCCAGAAGACCCACGTTCGAAATATGGAAGCCGTCCACGTCCTTCTCGGGGTTGATCGCGTTGATGACCTTGTCCTCGTCGATGTGATCGGGAAGCGGAAGCTGCACGAGGATACCGTGCACCGCGTCATCTTCGTTGAGCTTCTGGACCAGCGCCAGGAGATCCTCCTCGGACGTGTCGGCGTCGAGCTTGTGCTCGAAGGATTTCATCCCCACCTCGACCGTCTGCTTGCCCTTCGAGCGGACATAGACCTGGCTCGCCGGGTCCTCGCCCACCAGCACAACGGCCAGTCCCGGCGTGATCCCGTGCTCCTCGCCCAGGCGCGAGACATGGGCCGCCACCTTCTCGCGCACCTTGGCCGCGAAGGCCTTTCCGTCGATGATATCTGCCGTCATTCAATCCACCCTCCGCGGTGGTCCCTCACCGCTTTCAACACGTCTCCGAACCCGGCCGGCGGCATATCGAGCCGCCCGCCACTCCATTCCCATACCACGTCTCCGCCCACCTGCATCGCCTCGATCATGCGCCACAATCAGCAGATCGGCGATGTCGGCCCCGGCGGGAAAGTCCCTCCCCGGCTCAGGGACGGCATGGGGCCCTGCGAAACTCCCGCGCTTCTTCTTGCCCGAAATATCCCCGCCGGAGGCGGAGCCGCAAGGCGGCGACCGTGGCGGGCGGGGGTCGATCCCCCACCCGGCACGGCCCGTTTTCTCAGAACAGGCCCTCGATCTCGCCGCCGTCGTTGAGGCGGATCGATTCGGCCGCCGGCACCCGCGGCAGGCCCGGCATGGTCATGATCTCGCCGCAGACCACGACGATGAAGCCCGCCCCCGCGCTCAGCCGCACCTCGCGCACCGGGACCGAGTGGCCCGTGGGAGCGCCGCGGCGGTTCGGATCGGTCGAGAAGCTGTATTGCGTCTTGGCCATGCAGACCGGAAGGTTGCCGTATCCCTGGTCTTCCCAGAGCTTGAGCTGGTCGCGGATCTTCTGGTCGGCCAGCACCTCGTCGGCGCGGTAGATGCGCTTGGCGATGGTCTCGATCTTCTGGAAGAGCGGCATCTCGTCGGGATAGATGGGCGAGAACTGCGCCTTGCCGCTGTCGGCCACCTCGGCCACCCGGCGCGCGAGGTCGGCCGAACCTTCCGAGCCCAGCTCCCAGTGACGCGACAGGATCGCCTCCGAACCCTGGTCCTTGGCGAAGGCCTTGATCGCGTCCACCTCGGCGTCGGTGTCGGTCACGAAATGGTTGATCGCCACCACGACCGGCACGCCGAAGCTCTTGAGGTTCTCGATGTGGCGGCCGAGGTTGGCGCAGCCCTTCTTCACCGCGTCCACGTTCTCGGTCCCGAGATCGGCCTTGGCGACGCCGCCATTCATCTTCATCGCCCGCACCGTGGCCACGAGCACCACGCAATCGGGGGCGATCCCGGCCTTGCGGCACTTGATGTTCATGAACTTCTCGGCGCCCAGGTCCGCGCCGAACCCGGCTTCGGTCACCACGTAATCCGCGATCTTGAGCGCGGTCGTCGTCGCCGTGACCGAGTTGCAGCCATGCGCGATGTTGGCGAAGGGGCCCCCATGCACGAAGGCCGGGTTGTTCTCGAGCGTCTGCACGAGGTTGGGTTGCATCGCGTCCTTCAGCAGGACCGTCATCGCGCCCTGTGCCTTGATGTCGCGGCAGAAGACCGGGCTGCGGTCACGGCGGTAGGCGATGATCATGTCGCCCAGGCGCCGCTCGAGATCCTTCAGCCCGCTGGCAAGGCAGAGGATCGCCATCACTTCCGAGGCGACCGTGATGTCGAACCCGTCCTCGCGCGCGAAGCCGTTCGAGACGCCGCCCAGCGACGAGGTGATCTGCCGCAGGCTGCGGTCGTTCATGTCCACCACCCGGCGCCAGGTGACGCGGCGGGTGTCGATCTCGGCGTCGTTGCCCCAGTAGATGTGGTTGTCGATCATCGCGCTCAGCAGGCTGTGCGCGCTGGTGATCGCGTGGAAATCGCCGGTGAAGTGGAGGTTCATGTCCTCCATCGGCACAACCTGCGCGTATCCGCCGCCGGCGGCGCCGCCCTTCATCCCGAAGTTCGGCCCGAGAGAGGCTTCGCGGATGCAGATCATCGCCTTCTTGCCGATATGGTTGAGCCCGTCGCCCAGGCCCACGGTCGTGGTGGTCTTGCCCTCGCCCGCCGGGGTGGGGTTGATCGCGGTGACGAGGATGAGCTTGCCGTTCTTGTTCTCCTGGACCGAATCGATGAACTCCTGGCTCACCTTCGCCTTGTCGTGGCCGTAGGGCAGAAGATGCTCACCGGGAATGCCGAGCTTGTCGCCGATCTCCTGGATCGGCTTCTTCTTGGCTTCGCGGGCGATTTCGATGTCGGATTTATGGCTCATTTTTTCCTCCCAAGGGGCGCAGTCGGGCCTGAGTATGAAACGTCTGATAACGCCCCGCCAACGTCATGCAGATCGCGAATCCGACACTTGCCGCGTTTCTTGCGGCGGCTTCGACATCAAAGTTTCGCATCGGAAACCTTTGCGCGCGCCCCGATCTTCGACAAAATTTCGGAACATCCGCGGCGGGTGTCACGTTCTCGTGAACACGAAGCGGGCCTGCCGCGCCTCCCACGCCTTCGGCGTTGCCAGACCCGGCGCGACAGCGCGGGTCCGCCACGACATTCACGATATCCCACGGAGGTTCGACACATGAAACGCACATTCTTCACAGCTCTCACCGCCACGACGGCCCTCGTCGCGGCCCCGGCGCTCGCCGCCGAGGAGGATCTCGCGCAGTTCTGCGAAAACGCCTTCTACGCGGCCGACAGCAACGCCGACGGCCAGTTCTCCGAGAAGGAGGTAAACGCCCGGCGCGACGCGGAATTCGCGGCGATCGACGCCAACAAGGACGGCTCTATCGACCGCGAGGAGTTCACCAACTGCATGACGCAAAAGCGCGACAAGGCCGCCGAGCAACAGGCGAGCATGAGCGAAACCGACGACGCCGGCGCCAAGTGGTCCGACATCGCCTCGGACGGTCAGCAGGAGTTGACGCGCGAGGATTTCGCCGCCTGGGCCGAGAAGGCATGGAGCGAAAGCGACGGCGACAAGGAGACGCTCTTCAAGCAACTCAGCGCCAATCTTTCCGACGTGATCGGCGAGAAGGAGGAACAGGAGGGTTTCGCCCAGGCCGCCGTGGACCGCTTCAAGGCGGCTGACGAGAACGGCGACGGGGTCCTGACCCAGGCCGAGTTCGAAACACCGCTGCGCGAGAAGGAATACAGTGACCAGGGTCTCGACGAGCAGTTCCAGCAGATGGACGCCGACAATTCCGGCGCGATCTCGCCCCAGGAATACCGCGCGGCGGGCACGTGGAGCACGAGCGCCATGGGCACGACCGCCGACAGCAGCGACTCGGGCACCAGCGAGGCCGATGACGAGGCCACGATCTCGGTCATCCGCTATTACATCCTGACCCAGTAACCCGCGACGCGGATCGCTCGGACGCCCCGCCCTTTCCGGCGGGGCGTTTCTCGTGGCGGGCGCATCCCGCGCATCGCCGCCGCCTACCTCTTCCGGGCGTCGGCGCTCAACGTCTCGTCCAGATGTGCCCAGGGGCGTTGATCGGGGATGAACAGCCGCAACTCGTCCCCCACCGCCAGCGCCCCCTCCCGCTCGACCCAGGCCGTCACGCCGCGCCGCCCGCGCGAGGCGGGCAGGAACGCCTTGCCAAGGCCCGGGCGGTCCGCCTCGATCTCCCGGGCGGGGTATTGGCAGGGACGGTTCTCCATGTCGATGACGAGCGTCGCGCCGTCCGGCGCCTGAAGCCGCGACGAGGGCGGCACATGGGTGAAATCCCCGATCCCCTCGATCACCATCGTCGCGCCCAGCCATTCCGGTGCGAGCGTCGCAAGCCCCATCTCCTCGGCCGTGGCCCGGATTTCCTCGGCCGAGAGAACCGAGAACTGCCGCACGTTGCGGATATCCGTGCCCTCCGCATGCATGTTCTTCACCCGGACGCAGGAAGGCCGGGTCTCGCCCGCATGCCGGTCGCCCTCGGGGCCCGCGTAATGCGCCGCGATCCGCTCGACCGCGCCGGACCGGATGCCCCGGCCTCCCTCGCGCGGCACGAGGCCCAGCCACGTGATGCGGGCGGTGAAATCGGTTCTCACGAGGGCGGACATGGGCGGCTCTCCGGTCTGTACGGCGCCAGTAACGCCGCGAAGCCGCCGGCCGTCAAGCCGCGCGCCCCTAGACGGTGAGCGTAAAGAACATCCGCCGGAACGGGAACAGGACCGAGCCATCGGCGCGCACCGGGTAGGCCGCGTGCATCGCCTCCTCGTAGCGCCGGATCAATGCCGCCTTCTCGTCCGTCTCGAGCGCGTCGAGCACGGGCCGGGCATAGGTGCTCTCGGTGAACCGGCGGACCGGGTGGCTCCCGGCTTCGGCGACAAGTCTCTGGAAATACTCGGTTTCCCAAAGGCGGAAGCGGCCCAGCGGTGACAGGAGCTCGTCGTATCTCTGCGGCGCCATGACCCCGGGCGTGCCCATCTTCTCGACCCGGCCCGGAAACATCTCCTCGCTGAGGCTCAGCCAGACGCGATGCGACGGCGCCTTGTTCTGGTGCGGCATCTGCACGGCCAGCGTGCCACCGCGCGCGAGCATCCCCGCGAGCTTCGGCATCAGCGCCTCGTGTTCACCGACCCAGTGCAGCGCGGCGTTCGAAAAGATCAGCCCCGGCGCCCGGCGCGGGTGCCAGTCGCGGATATCGGCCTGTTGCAGGCTGTCATAGCACCCCGCGCTCCGGGCCTTGGCCAGCATCGCGGGCGAACTGTCGACGCCCACGATCTGCCGCCCTTCGGCACGCGCGCGCAGGGCGGGGCCAAGCTGCCCGTTGCCGCAGCCCAGGTCGATCACGTCGCCCGCCGCCATCTGGCCCACCGCGTTCAGCAGGTCGAGACCGGGGCGCAAGCGCAAATCCCGGAACCTTGCATAGGCCCCGGGATTCCAGTCGCTCTGGCTCGCCGTCTGCGTCACGCCGAGGGTTCGGGCTCGAGCCCGCCTTCGCCACCGCGCGGCGCCTTGGGTTTGGTCTTGGGGATGGCCGTGACCGAGGGCGCGCTGCCCTCGTCGGGGCCGTCCACGTCGTCATCCACATGGGGCGGCTCGCCCCTGATGACGCGCTTGATCTCTTCGCCGGTCAGCGTCTCGTACTCGAGAAGGCCCTGCGCCAGGCGTTCCCACTCGTCCTTGTGTTCCATCAGGATGTCATAGGCGCGCTGGTAGGCTTCGTCGATCAGGCGCTTCACCTCCTGCTCGATCAGTTCCTTCGTGTGGGCCGAGACCGAAAGGCCGCCCGCACCATTGCCCATGTAGCCCTCGTGCGCCTGCTCGTAGTCGATATTGCCGACCTTGTCGGACATGCCCCAGCGCAGGACCATCGCACGCGCCAGCCCGCTGGCCTGCTGGATGTCGCCCGCCGGGCCGTTCGACACGTCGTCGGGGCCGTACTTGATGATCTCCGCGGCCTTGCCGGCCATGGTCATGGCGAGCTTCTGCTCGCATTCCGACTTGTGCCAGTTCAGGCGGTCGATCTCGGGCAGGCTCACCACCATGCCAAGGGCGCCACCGCGCGGGATGATCGTCGCCTTGTAGACCGGATCGCATTTCGGCAGTTGCATCCCGACGATGGCATGGCCGGCCTCGTGATAGGCGGTCTTTTCCTTCTGGTCGGCGGTCAGGACCATCGAGCGGCGCTCGGCGCCCATCATCACCTTGTCCTTGGCCATCTCGAAATCTTCCATGGCGACGAACCGTCGCCCGATCCGCGCCGCCATCAGCGCGGCCTCGTTGACGAGGTTGGCAAGGTCCGCACCCGAGAAGCCGGGCGTGCCGCGCGCGATGATGCGCAGGTCCACGTCCGGGCCGAGCGGGGTCTTGCGCGCGTGAACGCCGAGGATCTTCTCGCGGCCCTTGATATCGGGGTTCGGCACCGTGACCTGGCGGTCGAAACGGCCGGGGCGCAGCAGCGCGGGGTCGAGCACGTCCTTGCGGTTCGTGGCCGCGATGATGATGACGCCCTCGTTGGCCTCGAACCCGTCCATCTCGACCAGAAGCTGGTTGAGCGTCTGCTCGCGCTCGTCATTGCCGCCGCCATAGCCCGCGCCGCGGTGGCGGCCCACGGCGTCGATCTCGTCGATGAAGACGATGCAGGGCGCGTTCTTCTTGGCCTGCTCGAACATGTCGCGCACGCGGGACGCGCCCACCCCCACGAACATCTCGACGAAGTCGGAGCCGGAGATCGTGAAGAAGGGCACACCGGCCTCGCCCGCGATCGCGCGCGCCAGCAGCGTCTTACCCGTGCCCGGAGGCCCGACCAGAAGCGCGCCCTTGGGGATCTGCCCGCCGAGTCGGCTGAATTTCTGGGGGTTGCGCAGGAATTCGACGATCTCTTCCAGCTCTTCCTTGGCCTCGTCGATGCCCGCCACGTCGTCGAAGGTGACGCGGCCATGCTTCTCGGTCAGCATCTTGGCCTTGGACTTGCCGAAGCCCATCGCGCCACCCTTGCCGCCGCCCTGCATGCGGTTCATGAAATAGATCCATACCGCGATCAGCAGAAGGAACGGCGCCAGGGTCAGAAGGAAGGCCTGAAGCCCGGACTGTTCCTGCGCCTTGGCCTCGACGGGGATGCCCTTCTCGATCAGAAGCTCCGTCACCTTGGCGTCGTCGGGCTTGATCGTGACGTAATTCGTCCCGTCCTCGCCGCGGAAGCGCACGTTCTCGCCGTCGAGCGTGACCTCGCTCACGGTCTCGTCGTTCACGGCCTCGACGAACTCGGAATAGGGGATGGGCTTGCTCTGCAACGTCGTTCCCGACCCGCTGAACAGGTTGAAAAGCGCCATGATCAGCAGGAACAGAACCAGCCAGAAGGCGATCGTGCGTGCGTTGCCCAAGGGGTATCTCCCGAAAGTTGCAGGACGGCCCGGCTCTAGCACAGGGCCCTCTGCTCTTAAATAGCAATCGTCACGGGTTGTTCAATGCGCGCGCGCTATCGCCGCGAAGCAGCTCGAAGAAAAGCGCCTCGGGCCGGAGCATCTCGAGCGACCATTCTGGCCCCAGCCCGGCCAGCGGCGCGGCGATGAGCCGCCCCTCCCGCCAGAGGGCAGGCGACGCCGTGAGCGTGGCGGCGGGCACGCCCGCCCCGGCGCGGTCGGGGCAGAGGCCAAGCTGCGCCTCGCCCAGCGCGCGCACCCGGTCGCCGCGCCGCGCCGGCCCCGACAGCCGCCAGCGTCCGTCCCAAGCCTCGCCGGGGGCGGCCTCGAGTTCCTCCACCGCCCGCGCCTCGCGCGTGACGCGCACCGCGCCGCCCACCGGCCACACGCGGCAGCCGGCAAGCACGGTGCCCCGCCCCGCGCGCAGCGAATCAAGCGCGGCATCGAGCGTGGCCCCGCGCGGGCCGTGATCGCCGCCCCCCACCCAGCGCAGCGCGGCCTGCAGGAGCCGCCTTTGCAGATCGGGGCGCAGCGCGGCCCAGCCCGCGGCGTCGAACAGGACGTCGCCCGCCTCGAACCGCGCAAGGCCGCGCGCCACCTCGACGGCATGGTGCGCGAGCGTGTCGCGCGCCTCGCGCAGATGCGCCGCCACCTGCACCAGCGCCTCGACGCTCACCCCGGCCTGCGCCAGCGCGTCGAGCGCGCGGCGCGTCGCCACGCGGCGAAACCGCGCATCCTCGTTCGTGGGATCCTCGCTCCACCCGACGCCCCGGTCGCGCAGCCAGTCGCGCAGCGTGCTGCGCCTGAGCGCCAGGAACGGCCTGTGCAGCGTCACGTCGCCCCAGGCGACCCGCGCCGCCATCCCCGCCAGCCCGTCAAGCCCCGCCGACCGTGCCATCCGCATCACCAGCGTCTCGGCCTGGTCGTCGGCGGTATGACCAAGAAGGATATCCGCGACGCCCCCCGCGCGCACCCACTCGGCCATCAGGTCATAGCGCGCGCGCCGGGCGGCCTCGGGCAGGTTGCCCCGCCCGTCCCATCCGCGCCAATGCAGGGTGTCATGCGCAACGCCGAGCCGGGCGCACAGCGCCGCGACCTCCGCCGCCTCGTGCGCGGCCTCGGGGCGCAGCCCGTGGTCCACCGTCACCGCCGCGACCGCCACGCCGCGCGGCGCGGCCCAGTCACGCGCGGCCAGCAGGAGCGCGGTCGAATCGCTGCCGCCCGACACCGCCACGGCGACGCGCGCGGGCGTCTCGCGCCCCTCGAAATGCTGTTGGATCGCGCCTGTCGGCGCGGCGTCACCTGCCCCCGGCGTCACTGACAGCCCAGGGTGCTCATCGCTTCCTGCGCCTCGCCCACGGCGGCGCTTCCGGGGAACCGCGCGCCGACCTCGCCCAGCGTGACGCAGGCCTCGTTGGTCTGGCCAAGCTGGCCCAGCGCCCGGCCAAGCCGGACAAGCGCATTGGGCGCCTCGGGGCCCTCGGGCGCGCTCGAGAACGTGTCGAGATAGGCGCGCGCCGCCCCCGCCATGTCGCCCGATTTCTCCAGCGCCTCGCCCCGCAGGACGCCCGCGCGATCCGTCATCGGACCCCCGGGATAGGCCTGCCGGAACGTGGCGAAGGCTTCGGCGGCCTCGGCGTAGTTGCCGGCGTCCAGCGCCGCCTTGGCGCGCTCGAAATCGTCGCGCTCGCCCACGGCAAGCGCCACGTCCTCGCCGCCCGCGTCGCTGCCCTCGTCCCCGGTGCCCGTGCCGGCGCTGCCCGTCGTGCCGCCGGTTCCGCCGGTCGCATCGCCGCCCGCCTCGGGCAGGGCGGTGGCCGAGGGCATCTCGCCCCCGCCCAGCGTTGTCGTCTCGCCCAGCTTGCTCACGTCGCCGCCCTCGAGCTCGACCAGCCGGAATTCGAGGTCGCCGATGCGGTTGGTGCCATCGGTCACCACGCGGTTGATGCGAAGCTCCAGCTCCTCGGTCTTGGCCGTGAGACGCTGCAACTCGCTCTCGATCGCGTTCATGCGGTCGATGAGCGTGCCGCCCGACCCCGATGCCGTGACGCCGCCCGTGGTGCTGAGCTCGCGCTTGAGCTTCTGGATGTCGACATGCAGCACCGTCAGTTCCTGCCGGATGTCCGCCAGCGTCTGTTCGCGATCCTGCGCCCCCGCTCCCACCGGGACGAGAAGCGCCAGGATGACGCCGAAAACCATCAGATGCCGCATGTCGCTATTCCCCGTTCAGCCGATCAGATCACACGCCCGCGCCGATCGAGATGACCGTCACCGCGCGGCGGTTCTTCGCATAGCAGCTCTCGGTCGAGCAAATCTCGATGGGCCGCTCCTTGCCATAGCTCACGACCTTGAGCCGGTTCGCCGCGATGCCCTTCGAAACTAGGTATTCATGCACCGAATTGGCCCGCCGGGCGCCCAGCGCGAGGTTGTATTCCCGCGTGCCCTGCTCGTCCGCGTGCCCCTCGATCAGCGCGTCGTAGTCGCTGTTCGTCAGAAGCCACTGCGCCTGCCCGTCAAGCGTCCGCTGCGCTTCCGATGTCAGGGTGTGCTGATCGACGGGAAAGAGAACCCGGTCGCCGATCGCCTGCTGGAAATAGGCGGGAGAGGACGGATCCGATGCCGAGCCCGCGCCCGCCATACCCGAGTTGTTGAGATCGACCGCGCTGTCGCCGTCGAACCGGTCAGGGCTGGTGCAGGCCGCCAGGGCCAGCGCCGCTCCGACGAGAAGTGCCTTGTTGAGATAAGTCATGGTCATAGGGGTGCCCCGCTCGAACTTCGGTGTCATGGTGATCTTTGCCTCGCTACGTTTCTATCACAGCTATGCGCCCATGGGAATCGCCTACACGCCTACTACTGCAGGGGCGACCACGACGGATCGCTCGCGCCGCCCGGTGTCGGCACCTGCTTGAGGTTCCGGCCCGTGATGTCCACCGACCACAGCCGCGCCTCGCCCTGCGCACCCTGGCTTTCGCGGGTGAACATGATGACGCGGCCGTTCGGCGCCCATGTGGGCCCCTCGTCGAGGAAGGAGGCGGTCAGAAGCCGCTCCTCGCTGCCGTCGGTGCGCATCACGCCGATGTGAAAGCGCTGTTTCGACTGCTTGGTGAAGGCGATCAGGTCGCCGCGCGGAGACCAGACCGGCGTGCCGTATTGCCCGTCACCGTTGCTGATCCGCCGCGCCTCGCCGCCGCCCGCGCTCATGATGTAGAGCTGCTTGCTCCCGCTGCGGTCGCTTTCGAAGACGATCTGGCTGCCATCGGGGCTGAAGCTCGGCGCCGTCTCGATCGAGGGCGCATCGGTGAGGCGCGTGCTCTGGCCGCTGGCGATGTCCATCTTGTAGATATCCGTGTTGCCGCCCCGGATGATCGAATAGACCATCGAGCGCCCGTCGGGCGCGAAGCGCGGGGCAAAGCTCATCTCGCCTTCCTGCGTCTGGAGTGCGCGCCGGCTCACGCTCGCCACGTCGAGCACGTAGACCTTCGGAAAGCCCGTCTCGTAGCTCGTGTAGAGCACGCGGTCGCCCGTGGGCGAGAAGCGCGGCGCCAGGACGAGCGAGGAACTGTCGGTGAGGTATTTCAGGTTCGCGCCGTCGTAATCCATGATCGCGAGCCGCTTGGCGCGCTGGTCCTTGGGCCCGGTCTCGGAGACGAAGACGACGCGCGTGTCGAAATAGCCGCCCTCGCCGGTGATCCGGCTATAGACCTGGTCGGCCACCTTGTGCGCGATCCGCCGCCATCCGTCCTGCGTGCCGGTGAACTGGAGCCCGCTGCCAAGCTCCTGTCCCGCGAACACGTCCCAGACGCGGAATTTCACCGTGACCTGGCCGCCCGCATCGACGCTGACCGCGCCGGTGATGAGCGCCTGCGCGTTGATCGCCTTCCAGTCGGCGAACTGCACCGGGCTCGAGAAGCTGGTGACGCGGCTGATGAAGGCGTCGGGCGGGATCTCGCGGAACAGGCCCGTGCCGCTCAGGTCGGCGGCGACGACATTGGCGATATCCTGCCCAAGCTGGCCCGCCGCCGGGGTCTCGGCCACGAAATCGGGCGCGGCAAAGGGCAAGGGCTCGATCACGCCCTCGGTGATCTCGATCCGCAGCGGGCCGTCCTGCGCCAGAAGCGCGGGGGCTTGGATCATGGCCATGACGGCCAGCACAAGGGTCATGAAACGGGTCATCACTTGATCCTCATCTTCTCGGGATTGAAGGTCATCTCGATCGTCTTCCAATGGCCGTATTTCTCGGGCGGCAGGTCGAACCCGTCGCCCGCGCAGCGGATGATCGCCCGGCGCGCGGCCTCGAAAGCCTGCCGCGCGGCGCCCGATCCGCCGCCGGATGCGTCGATCATGCGGATCGAGTTCGAAATCAACTGACCATTCGCAGCCAAGTCAAAGGCAACGGAAACCGAAACCTCTAAGGCGTCGGAAGATAATGAGCCTACATTCCAGCATTGCTGAAGTTTCGCACCCATATCCTTGCGAAACGCTGCGTGATCCCACTCATCTTCCACACTGGCCTCTATTGGTTGCGAGCCAAAGACCAAGACACCGTGGCGAATTCGAATGACTGCGTTCTCTAGTATAAAACCGTTCTCAGTCGCGATGACCTTTCCATCGACGACCTCAAATTCTCCATCAGTCAACTCGAGATAAGCTTTCAGGTTATCCGTTTCCTGAGACCAAACCGCCGTCGACAGAACGCTCAATGCGAATCCGAGAACCGTATACTTCATCATCACTTGATCCTCATCTTCTCGGGATTGAAGGTCATCTCGATCGTCTTCCAATGGCCGTATTTCTCGGGCGGCAGGTCGAACCCGTCGCCCGCGCAGCGGATGATCGCCCGGCGCGCGGCCTCGAAGGCCTGCCGCGCGGCGCCCGATCCGCCGCCGGATGCGTCGATCATGCGGATCGAACCGGTCAGTGGCGTGCCATTCTCGGCCATGTCGACAGCAACCACAACCGTGGTGGCCAGCGCGTCGCTGCTGAGCGAGCCCACGTTCCAGCATTTCTGCACGGCGACGCGCAGCGCGTCCTTCTCGCCGGCCGTGAGGGGCGGGCCGCTCGCGCCCGTCTCCTCGGGCGCCGCCTCGCCGGCCCCGCCCAGCGCGGCGGCAAGCGCGTCCTCGACCGCCGACGGGTCGGTGGACGGCGTGGGCGCGGCCTCCTCCGCGGGCTGCTCGGGCGCGGGCTCCGCCTCGGGGGCGGGCTCGGCCTCGGCGACCTGCCGCTCGGCCAGGTCCGCGGGCCGCGTCCTGGGACGCACCGACGCCATGGGCGCCGCGGCGGGTTCCTCGGCCTCGGTCACGATCTCGGTCGCGGCTTCCTCGGGCGCGGTCTCCTCGCTTTCGGGCTCGACCACCTCGGCCTCCTCGTCGGGCACGGTCTCCTGCCGGGCCACGTCGTCGATGGCGACATCGGGCTCGGACGGGACCACCTGTTCGGGGGCGACGCGCCGCGACGGGCGCGGCTTGGGCCGGAGCGACGTGTCGGGCAGCAGCACCGCCATGTCCTCGGCCGGGGTCTGCAGTTCCGGCGGCTCCTCGGACACCTCGGCATCCGCCGGCGGCGCGGTCTGGGTCTCGGCCGGGGCCGGCTCGGGCTCGGCGGCGGCCACCGGGTCGGGCTGGCTCTGCTCGACCTCCGCGTCGGCCGTGGAATTCAGCGCCGGCGCCTCTCCCGCGGCCTCGGGCGCCTCGGGCATCACCACGTCCGAGACCGCGTCGGGCGCGCTCTGCGCCTGCATCGCGGCCTCGAACTCGGCATTCGAGATGGCCGTCACCTGCGTCACCTCGAACGGGATCGGGTCCGAGCGGAACGCGTCACCGAACAGCGCGAAGAGGATCAGGCCCGCATGGCCCGCACCCGATATGATCTGCCCGGTATTCATGGCGCGTCGTCAGCCGTCCGTCTCGTCAAGCGTCGGCCCGCCCGCATCGGTGACAAGACCGATATCGTCGAACCCGCCACGATTGAGCGCGCCCATCACCTGCACCACGTCCGCATAGGGCACGGCGCCGTCCGCGCGCAGGAACACCTTGGTGCTGTCACGCTCGGTCGAGATGGCGCGCAGCCGGTTCACGAGCTCCTCGCGCGGCACCTCGGATGTCTGGATCATCACCACGCCCTCGGCGGTGATGGTGATGGCGAGCGGCTCTTCCTCCTCGCCCGGCAGCGCGTTCGCCGCGGTCTTGGGAAGCTCGACGGGAACGCCGACGGTCATGAGCGGGGCGGCCACCATGAAGATGATGAGCAGCACCAGCATCACGTCCACGAAGGGCGTGACGTTGATCTCCGACATCGGGCGCGAGCGTCCGCGTCCGCGCCTGCGGCGGCTGTCGCCGCCCGATTTCTGAACGACACCGGCGCCCATCTAGCTGTCCAACTGGCGGCTGAGGATCGTCGCGAACTCGTCGGCGAAGGCCTCGTAGCCTGCCACGATCCGGTCCGCATCGGCGCTCAGCTTGTTGTAGAAGACCACCGCCGGAATGGCCGCCAGAAGGCCCAGCCCCGTGGCCAGAAGCGCCTCGGCGATGCCCGGCGCAACCACGGCAAGGTTCGTGTTCTGCGCCTCGGCGATGCCGATGAAGGCGTGCATGATCCCCCAGACGGTGCCGAAAAGCCCCACGAAAGGCGCGGTCGAGCCCACGGTGGCCAGCACGTTGAGCCCGCTTTGCAGGCGCTCGCTTTCCTTGGCGATGGCCACATCCATGCTCCGGTCGATCCGCGCGGTGGCGTTGGCGATCATGCCCCCGTCGTTGCGATGGGATCGCCGCCATTCCATCATCCCGGCGGCAAAGACCCGCTCGGACTGGCCGTCGGGGTCGGTCCCGATCTCCTCGAACAGCTCGTCGAGCGGCTCGCCCGACCAGAAGCGCTGGTCGAAGCGTTCGGCTTCACTGCGCGCCTTTCGATACATGATGAGCTTCTGAATGATGATCGACCACGCCCAGAAGGACGCCACGATCAGCATCAGCATCACGAGTTTCACGACGAAGGTGGCGCGCGCGAATAGCGACCACATGGAGAAATCCATCTCCTGCGCCAATGCGAGGGTTTCTGCTTCCATCTGCCTGCTCTTTTATTGTCCGGCCGCTGCTATATGGCCTTGTTTTGCGGCGAAACTAGACGAGATCGGCGCGGAAAGCCAACATCATCGGCCGTCGGGCGTCAAAAATCGCGTGATCAGTGCAAAAGCAGGCGGATATTCGCCGGAAGGCGCACCGGCTGGCCCGCGTCGTTGATGCAGACGATCGTGACCGTCGCGGCAAAGAGGATGTCCTCGCCGCGCGTCACCTCCTGCTCCATGACCAGCCGCGCCCCCGAGACCGAAACGGTGCGCGTGCGCACCTCCAGCCGGTCGTCGAATCGCGCGGCCATCAGGTATTCGGCGTCGATCCGGCGCACGGCGAAGGCCATGCCTTGCGCCTTCATCGCCACCTGGTCCACGCCCAGTTCGCGCACCCAGTCGCTGCGCGCGCGCTCGATGAACTTGAGGTAATTGGCGTGGTAGACGATCCCGCCCATGTCGGTGTCTTCGTAGAACACGCGGATATCGAAACGGTGCGTCATTCGAGCTGTCCCCAGAAGGTCTCCAGATGGCGTGCGACGATCCTGTCGTAACGGCCCGAGGCGCGCAATGCGGCGAGCCCCGAGTTGATCCGGTAAAGATGCACGGTGCCGCGCCAATGCGTCCTCGCGACGACCACATGCAGCGTCTCGCGCGACAGGGGCGTCTCGAGCGGCACGATCTTCCCGCGCAGCCCCATCTGCACGATCTTGGTGCCGCCCAGAAAGACATTGAAGACCGCCGCGTCCGCGTGCCCGGCCATCACCTCCTCGAAACAGTCCTCCGGCGTCTCTGGCTGCAACAGCGTGATCTTCCCGTCCGCAAGCCAGCGGCGGTCCGCCCGGTCGAGATCATGGGTGAAGAACCCCGCCGGACGACAGAGCGTCATCCCCTCGACATCGGCATCGCTTTCGTAGGTCACGCCACCGCCCGCCTTCACGAAAAGCATGATCGGCAGGTCCATCAGCGGCTCGGACCAGTGGAAATCGCGGCACTTGTCGGCCTCCGGCGTGGCCTCGCAATCGGGCCGCACCCAGGGAAACCCCATGTCGTGGTCCTGCTCGGCCAGAAGCGGGTAGAGATGGCGCGACCAGTCCTCCTCCCACGCGATGGTGAAGGGCACCGATGCCGGGCTTTGCTCCATCGCGGCGGTGACAAGCTCGGTCGCCAGCCCGTTCTCGGGCCAGTTCCGGTCGCTGAAGGGCGCGTAGTCGTCGCCGGTCACGAGGGTGAGTTGCGCGAAGTCCTCTCCCGGTCCGTCGCTCCCGCCCGCCGGGGCCGCGACGCGGCAGGGGATGTGGATTTCCGTCCCCGCCTCGACCTCGCTTCCGGGGCCGAGCTTCGCGCGGTTCGCCTGCCGAAGAAGCGTCCACCTCTCGCGATCCCCGTAATGCATCTCGGCGATCGAGAAGAGCGTGTCGCCCGCCTTCACCCGGTAGGTTACGTCGCAACGCGCCGCGGCCATTCCCGGCAGCATCAGCCCCACGAGAAGCACCGCAAGCGCGAGGGTCCGGCCCCGGTTCATGGCCGACGCTCCGCCCAGACCCGCGCGAGATGCCGGCCCACGATCTCGCGGAACCTGCCTTCCGCCCGGAGGGCAGCCAGCCCCTCGTCGAACCGCCGCAGATGCAGCGCGCCCTGCGGATGCGCCTTGTGGGCCACCACGTGATAGGTCACGATCGCGACGGGCTGCCCCTCGGCCTCGGCCACCCGGTCGCCCAGCCCCAGTTCGGCGACCTCGTGCCGCCCCGCGAACTCGTCGAGAACCACGCCATCGACCTCGCCCGCCATGAGCAGGTCGAAACACGCTGCCGCGCTTTCGGGCGTCCGCAGGGTGATCCGCTCCTTCCTCAGCCAGTCGCGCCCGTCCATGTCGAAGAAGTAATCGGGAAACCCCTCGGGCTGGCACAGCACCCTGTCGCGCATATCGGCGTCCTTGGTGAAGGCGATGGGCCGCGCGGCATCGACGAACAGCAGGACCAGCGCCTCGAACATCGGCGCGGAAAAGATCAACTCGGCACAAAGCGGCTCGTCGGGGTCGGCCTCGCAATCGGGCCTCGGCCAGGGAAAGCCCAGGTCGTATCGTCCCGTCTCAAGCAGCGGCGAGAGGTGCGCGGCCCGGTCCTCGACCCAGTGAAGGGCGACCTCTCCCGCGTCGGGCGCGGCCCCGAACGCGGCCTCGACCAGTTCGGTCAGCATCCCGCCCCCCGGCAGGTCACGATCCGCGAACGGGGCGAAGCCCGGCGCGGTCAGCAGGTCGACACGCTCCGCCGCGGCGGCCGGAACGGGTGTCTCGGCCGCGTCGCCGCCGGCCCGCGGGCAGGGCAGCCGAAGGCGCATCCCCACGCGCAGCGTATCGGGCGAGGCGCCCAGCATGTCGCGGTTCTCCTCGTGGATGGCCTCCCACGCCGCCGCGCTGCCGAGATACCGCTCGGCGATGACCGACAGGCTCTCTCCCGCTGCCACGACATGCGTCTGTTCGCAGGTGCCGGCCAAGGCGCCCGACGCGCAGGCAAGGGCCGCGCAGGCCAGCGCCGCGCGCATCCCGCGCATGGCGGCACCCGTCCGGCCCCGCCCCGGCCCCCGCGCGCCGCTCAATTCGTCCGCATCCGCGCCGCGAGCCGCAGCGCGTGGCTCGGATCCTGCGCCATCGCGGGCATCACCGGATCATAGGCCGCGCCGATCAGCCGCGCGATTTCCGGGCGCAGGATGACCGCACCCCCCTCGGGCATGACGGCGAGCGGCGACAGCTCCCGAAACGCCGTGTCCGACCACAGGAGCACGGTCTGCACCACCTGGCTCAGGGCCAGCGTTTCGGCGGGCACCGCGCTCAGATGCGCGTCCATCCGCAGGAAGACGAAGCTCGCCCGGATCGCGCCCGCCTCGTCGAAACGAAAGACGCGGTACTGGTTCGCCTCCGCCCGCTTCAGCCGCGCGACAAGCGGCTCCAGCCCCTCGATCAGCCGCCCGAGATCCGGCACGTCCAGAAGCTCGTCCCACTCGCGAAAGAAGAAGATCATCAGGTTCGCGCCCAGTTCCGGGTCGGTCTCGGCCATCCGGTGCCCGGCCACCTGCACCACCGCCTCGATCGCGCCCTTCACCACCTCGAGCGTCGCGTCATCCACGCCGAAGACGATGGGCGCGATGGGCCGTCCCCACCGCGCGAAAAGATAGCTTCCGTCGCTGCGGGTAAAAAGCGCCTCGACCTGTTCAGGCGTCATCCCTGCCCCCTTCGTTCCCGTCTCTCTGCCGTCGCACGCCCGGCATGCGCGGCGTGCGGCGTCGTTCCGGTTCCAGATACCCGAAAGCGCCTCACTTGCCAAAGAGATCGCCGGTCGCGTCGGAGCGGGGCGGCTCGAGGCCGATATGCCGCCATCCGCCCTGCGTGAGCATCCGGCCGCGCGGCGTGCGCTGGAGAAGGCCCTGTTGCAGCAGGAAGGGCTCGATCACCTCCTCGAGGGCGTCGCGGCTCTCGCTCAGCGCGGCGCTCAGCGTCTCGATGCCCACCGGTCCGCCCTGGTAGGCTTCGGCGATGAGCCGCAGGTAGCGCCGGTCGGCCCCGTCGAGACCGAGCGCATCGACTCCCAGCCGCGTGAGCGCCCCGTCGGCCAGCGCGCGGGTGATGCGCCCGTCGCCCTCGACCAACGCGAAATCCACCACCCGCCGCAGGAGCCGCCCCGCGATGCGCGGCGTGCCGCGCGCGCGCCGCGCGATCTCCATCGCGCCCTCGGTCTCGGTCTCGACCCCGAGCTTCGCCGCGTTGCCCGAGACGATCCGGTGCAACTCCTCGACCGAGTAGAACTGGAGCCGCGTCGGGATGCCGAACCGGTCGCGCAGCGGCGTGGTCAGCAGGCCGAGCCGCGTGGTCGCACCGACGAGCGTGAAGGGCTGCAACTCGATCCGCACGGTGCGCGCCGCCGGCCCCTCGCCGATCACGAGATCGAGCTCGAAATCCTCGAGCGCGGGATAGAGCACTTCCTCCACCGCCGGGTTGAGGCGGTGGATCTCGTCGATGAAAAGGACGTCGCGCGCCTCGAGATTGGTCAGGATCGCCGCGAGGTCGCCCGCCTTGGCCAGCACCGGCCCCGACGTCATGCGAAACCCCACCCCCAGCTCGCGCGCCATGATCTGCGCCAGCGTCGTCTTGCCCAGGCCGGGGGGGCCGTGGAACAGCGTGTGGTCCATCGCCTCGCCCCGCTGCCGCGCCGATTGCACGAAAACCCGCAGGTTCGCCCGCGCCTCCGCCTGCCCGATGAAATCGTCAAGCGTCTGCGGCCTCAGCGCCCGGTCGAAATCCTCGGGCAGCCGCTCGGGGCGCAATGTGGGGTCGGGGTCGGTCATGTCACCTGGTCCAATCCTGCCGTTCCCCTACCCCTTCGGCGCCAAGAGGCGCAGCGCCGCGCGGATGAGCGCGGGGGTGTCGGCCTCGGGCGCCTCGCCCGCCGCCTGTGCCACCGCGCCCGCCGCGTCGCCCGGAGCGTAGCCGAGATTGGCCAGCGCCGACAGCGCCTCCGCCTGCGCCGAGGGGTTGCCACCCGCGGGTGTCACCGCCACGGGCGCCTCGATCACCTCGTCCCCGTCCGGGGCCGTCCGCGCGGGCGCACGGGCGGGGCCGGTGCCCATCGCCATCACCTGCGGCGCCTTGTCCTTCAACTCGTTCACCACGCGCTGCGCGGTCTTTGGCCCGATCCCCTTGGCGGCCTTGACGCTGTTCCAGTCGCCAAGGGCGATCGCGCGCCCCACGCCATCGGGCCCCAGCGCGCCCAGTATCGCCAGCGACGCCTTCGCGCCCACGCCCTGCACGCTCATCAGCAGGCGGTGCCACTCCTTCTCGACCAGCGTGGTGAAGCCGAAGAGCTGAAGCACATCCTCGCGCACCAGCAGGTCGGTATAGACCGCCGCATGTTCGCCCACCTCCGGCAACGCCTGCAACGTGCGCTCCGAGCAGAAGACCAGGTAGCCCACGCCGCGCACGTCGATCAGCACGTGGTCCTCGGCGCGATAGTCGATCCGCCCCGCGATCCGCCCGATCATGCGCGCACCCGGGCCGCGCCCCCGCCCGCCGCGCGCATCATGGCCCGCGCGTGGCCCATGTGATGCGCGTGGCAGATGGCGATGGCCAGCGCGTCGGCCGCGTCCGGCCCCTCGGGAACGGCCCCCGGAAGCTGCATCCGCACCATGTGCGCGATCTGCGTCTTGTCGGCATGGCCGACGCCCACCACCGTCTTCTTGACCGTGTTGGGCGCGTATTCCCCGACGCTCAGCCCGGCCCGCGCCGGGACCAGCATCGCGACCCCCCGCGCCTGGCCAAGCTTCAGCGTTCCCGCCCCGTCGCGGTTCACGAAGGTCTGCTCGACCGCCGCGCTGTCGGGGGCGTAGGTCGCGATCACCGCGCTCAATTGCTCGAAGAGCGAGAGAAGCCGCGCGGCAAGTTCGGTCCCCTCGGACCTGCACACGCCGTTGGCGACGTGGCTCAGGCGGCTTCCGTCGATATCGAGGATGCCCCAACCGAGGTTCCGCAACCCCGGATCTATTCCAATGACGCGCATGCCTGCCCCTGCCCCTTTCAAGGTCTTTCGCGAAGGCTTAGCACGAAAGGGGAACAAACGCCAAGCGTCATGCGCGCCACCGCCACCCATGCGGTGGCGACATGGCGCGGGAGACTCATGCAGAAACTGCATAGGGACTATGCGATTTTGCACGGTTGTGAGATCGCGGCGCCCGGACTATCTGCCGCTTCAGAGAATGACGACACGATCCCGCGAACGGCTCCCACGGGGGAACATCTTTCCACGGATCGCGGCTCAAGAAGGAAGATCATCATGGCTGCAATCGAAATCACCCGCCCGCTCAACGCCAACGGCTCGCTCTTCGCGCGTCTGGTGGCCCGCATCGCGTCGTGGAACGACACCCGCGTCACCCGCAACGCGCTGTCGCGTCTCACCGACCGCGAACTCAACGATATCGGTCTCGAGCGCGGCGACATCCGTCGCGTGTCGGTCGGTCTCTGAACCGGCCCGGTCCGGCGGCGTCTCTCCCCAGGGCCGCCCGACCAACGAGAAAACCCCGCACCCGAGGCCCGGTGCGGGGTTTTTTCGTTTCGCGAGGCCGCCTCGCCCGGCGCGCGGCTCACGCCTGAGAAACCGTCCTGTCAGATATGCGGGGCCAGCTGACGCGCGACGAAATCCGCGACCGGGTCGACCTGCATGACGATCGCGCCCGCCTGCTCGACGGCACCGCCCCGGCGCATCTCGTTCACGCGCTCGGCATAGCCCTCGGGGCCCATATGGGCGAGCACGAGGCCCTTGAAGCAGAGAAACCCGAGCACCAGGAGGGCGATGCCCCGCCACGGCACGCCGGGACGCCGGCGCTTCGGGCGAAAGACGATGAGGCCGTCGCGCCCCACCTTGCACTCGTATCCGCGCGCCATCTTGGCGTGCTTGCGCTGAAGGCTCTTGAGGCGCGTTCCAAATCCGTTCATGGCATCGGTCATAGCAGCATTCCGTTGTCCGGCCCCCGCCAGATCAGGAGTTCAAAGCTAGGTCCGAAATGTGGCAATTTCGGGGCAGCCGCCCTGAAAAGGCTCGATTCTAAGGAAATTCTAGACACTTTTTCGCAGAACCAGCGTCGTCCATTCACCAATCTCGTCGCGATGGACAAGATCGTTTCCGTTCCGCTCGTAAACCGCGACGACGTCGTCGGCCTGCTCGTTGAGGATGCCCGAGAGAATCGCGTAGCCGCCCGGCACCCGCCGCGCCGTCATCTCGGGGGCCAGCTCGATCAGCGGCCCCATCAGGATATTCGCGAAGACCAGGTCGAACGCCGCCGCGCGCAGCCGGTCGTGATCGAATCCCGTCGCCTCGAGGCACGTCACCCGGCCCTCGAGCCCGTTGGCCGCCACGTTGGCCCGCGCCACCTCGACGGCCACCTCGTCGATGTCGCTCGCCAGCACCTCGCCGGGCCAGAGGCGCGCGGCCGCCATCGCCAGAACGGCGGTGCCGCACCCTATGTCCGCGACCGCCCTGCCCTCGAACCCCTCGCCCGCCAGCCGGTCGAGCGCCCGCAGACAGCCCTGCGTGGTGCCGTGATGGCCGGTGCCGAAGGCCATCGCCGCCTCGATCAGAAGCGGCACGCAGTTCTCGGGCACCCGGTCCGCGTCATGGCTGCCGTAGACGAAGAACCGCCCCGCCTCGACCGGGACCAGCTCGCGCCGCACCTTGGCGACCCAGTCCTCGTCGGGCAGTTCCGACACGGCGAAGGGCCGCGCGCCGTGGACCCGGGCGAGCATGGCCAGCGCCTCCTCGTCGGGGCTTTCGGTGAAATAGCCGCCCACCTCCCAGGTGCCCGACCCGTCCTCGATCTCGAAGGTGCCGACGCCCGTGGGCTCGGGGTCCAGCATTTCCATCGCCTCGGCCAGGGCCTCGGCCATTTCCCGACCCGCAAGGGTGGTCAGCGCGGTATAGGTGGGCATTCTCTTTCCTCTCACTCGGCGGGGCGCGGCAGGGGCACCGAGAACCGCGTCTCGTTGCCCGGCTCGGGATGGCGCGGGATGAGACAGGCCAGCATCAGCGACACGCAGGCCATCCCCGCGGCCAGCCCGAACACCATCTGCGGCGAGACGAGCCAGAGATAGCCCAGCAGCGCCGGCAGGAAGACCGCCGCGATATGGTTGATCGTGAAGGCCACGGCGGCGGTGGGGGCGATGTCGCCCGGATCGGCGATCTTCTGGAAATAGGTCTTGAGCGCCAGCGCCAGCGCGAAAAGGATGTGATCCACCACGTAGAGCGTCGCGGCCAGAACCACGCCCCAGCCGAACATGTAGATGCCGCCATAGGCGAGGAAGACCAGCGCGAGGCCCGCGTATTCGAAGATCAGCGTCCGACGCTCTCCGAACCGCGCGACGGCGTGGCCCATCATCGGCGCGAAGACCATGTTCGCCACGAGGTTGATCAGGAAAAGCGCCGTCACCTCGTGGACCGCGAAGCCGAACCGCTCGACCATCATGAAGCCCGCGAAGACGACGAAGATCTGCCGCCGCGCGCCCGCCATGAACTGCAGCGCGTAATAGAGCCAGTAGCGGCGGCGCAGGATCATCTTCTTGACCTGCGGGTTCGGCGCCTCGAACTGCGGGTAGGCGAACAGCGCGAAGATCGCCACCGCCGCCGTCACCCCGCCCGAGGCGAGATAGACGATGTTGTAGGTCAGGCCCAGCGTGTCCCACAGCGCCACGATGATGAGATAGACCACCAGTGTCGAGGCCGAGGCCGCCGCCGTGAGCCAGCCCAGCACCTTGGGCGCGCGCGCCCGGTCGAGCCATTGCAGTTGCAGCGACTGGTTGACCGTCTCGTAATAGTGAAACCCGATCGAGCTCAGCATCGTGATCGTCAGGATCCCGCCCAGGCTGGGAAACCACGCCGTCACCGCCGTCGCCACCCCCAGAAGCGCGAGCGACACGAGGCCCAGCACCTGCTCGCGCACGAAGATGATGATCGCGATCACCCCCACGGCAAGGAAGCCCGGGATCTCGCGCACCGTGTGCAGCCAGCCGATATCCGACCCGTCGAACCCCGCCACCTCGATCGTGAAGTTGTTGAGCAGCGCCGACCATGTGGCAAAGGCCACTGGCATCGCGGCGGCCATCACGAAGAGAAGCGTCACGGGGCGGCGCCAGAACGGCAGGTGTCGCGCCTCGGCAAGGGGAACGATCCGGGTCATGAATCCGCTTTACGCCGATCTCGCGGCGTTGGCGAGGGGGATGCGCGGGGGAACCCGTGCCCCTGCCACCCCGTTGGCGATGAAAGACGGCGCGTCATACCAGCGGTGAACGGGCCGGGGCCGGCGGGGGGTGAGGATGAACCACGACAACACGACGAAAGCGCCCGGCACGCGCGACGAGACATCGACCATCGCCCTTGTCGTGCGCGCCACGCTCGTCGTGCTCGTCATCTGCGGCATCGCCGCGGCCCTGTGGTTCCTGCGCCACCTCGCCTTTCTCACCTTCGCGGGCATCCTCGTCGCCGTGGTGATCTGTCACCTCGCGGCCAAGCTGCGCGATCACCTGCCGATGCCGCGGCTCCTGTCCCTCGGCATCGTCGTCGCGTTCATCGCGCTTTTCATCACCGCGCTCGTCATGGCCACCGGCCCGCAGCTCGTCGGCCAGTTCGACACGCTGGCCCAGCGCCTCCCCGACGCGCTGACCGGGTTCGAGGAGTATCTCCGCTCCTCGCGCTTCGGCACCTATCTCGTCAACCAGATCGAGGAGCCCGAGCAGGGCGGAAGCTGGAACGCGATGGGCCTCATCACCGGCACGTTCTCGACCATCGCGAGCGCGATCACCAATCTCTTCGTCGTCATCGCCGTGGCGCTCTTTCTCGCGGTCAATCCCGGCCTCTATCGCCGCGGCGCGATGGCGCTGGTGCCGCCGTCGCTGGAAGGGCGCACGCGCCGGTTCCTCGACGAGGCGAGCCCGGGGCTCTTCCACTGGCTCCTCGGTCAGCTCGTCGCGATGGTCGTGGTGGCGGTGCTGATGGCGCTCGGGCTGTGGTGGCTCGGGATGCCGGTCTTCGTGGCCCTTGGCGTGATCGCCGGGGTCACGAATTTCATTCCCTATTTCGGCCCCTTCATCGGCGGCATCCCCGCCATGCTCATCGCCTTCTCCATCGACCCGACCAAGGCCCTCTGGGTCGGGCTTCTCATCTTCGCGGTGCAGATGCTCGAAGGCAACTTCATCACCCCGAACATCCAGCGCCAGGCGACGTCGCTGCCACCGGCGCTCATCATCGTGACCATCGTCGCCTTCGGCGCGCTCTTCGGCTTCCTCGCCATGATGTTCGCGACGCCCATGCTCCTGGTGCTCGTCGTCGCGGTGCGGATCTTCTACGTCGAGGGCGTGCTCGGCAAATCCGCCCCCGACCCCGACTGACCGCGCGCGCGGTCGTCACTTGCGGCGACTCACCCCCCGCCAAGGAAGCGCCGTGACGAGCGTGCGGCCCGTTAACTTCCGGGTCATCCATCGCGAGAGCGGCCCGCCCGGGCCGGATCGGCGTGCGCCCCGTTAACGATCGGTGCGACTCACCTTCCACCGACGCGATACCGACGTGGATACCGACATGGATACCGACGTGGGGTTCGCCCCGTTAACCTTTCGGCGCGGAGGTGACGAACTCGGACCTGGCATAGCCCTGCAGGTAAAGCAGGGCGGTCAGGTCGCCGTGATTGACACGCACGTCGCATTCCGCCGCCACGCTGGGTTTCGCATGAAGCGCCACCCCCGTCCCGGCCCGGTGCAACATGCCTAGGTCGTTCGCCCCGTCGCCCACGGCGATCACGTCATCGGGCGTCAAACCCCGCCGCGCGGTGATCTCCTCGAGCGCCTCGACCTTCGCCGCCCGCCCGAGGATCGGCATCCGCACCTCGCCCGCCAGGAGATTGTCCTTGATGACAAGGGTGTTGGCCCGGTTCTCGTCGAAGCCCAGCGCGGCCGCCACGCGCTCGGTGAACTGCGTGAACCCGCCCGACACGAGCGCCGTGTAAGCCCCCTTCGCCCGCATCGTCGCCAGCAGCGTCGCCGCCCCCGGCATGTGGGTGATGCGCGCGTCCAGCACCCGCTCGATCACGCCCGCTTCGAGCCCTTTCATCAGGGCGACCCGCTCGACCAGCGCCCCCTCGAAATCCAGCTCGCCGTTCATCGCGCGCCGCGTCACCTCGCGCACATGCGCGCCGACGCCCGCCTCGTCGGCCAGCTCGTCGATGCATTCCTGCTCGATCATCGTGCTGTCCATATCCGCCAGAAGCATTGATTTCGCACGGTTTTCCGCCGGCTGCACGATCAGGTCCACGGCGTCGGCCTGCAGGCTTTCCCAGACGTCCCAGCGATTGCCCGGCACGTCCGCCACCGCGAATTCCGCCGCCTCGTCCGGCGCCAGCCATAGCGCGTCACCCCCGCCCCACGCGTTGCGCAGGCTCTCGACCAGCGCCGGCTGCAACCCTCCGGGCTGCGCGATCAGCGTCACGATCTTCATGCGTTTCACCCTTCTGCTCGCGCGCGCCGATGTTTCCGATCCGCGCCGCCTCCTGTCGCGTTTACTGCACGAACGGCCGCAAAAGCGCAATTCGACACTTGCGGCAGCGCAGCAAACGCCCTAACCCTATGCGTGGGACACCCCTCCCCAACGAGGGGCACATATCTGTAAGGGTATCCATGACCGATATCGTCGAACCCGGCACGCGGCCGGAAAACCCGCGTTTTTCCTCCGGCCCCTGCGCCAAGTATCCCACATTCGACCTTGCCGCCCTCTCGGACGCGCCGCTTGGCCGGTCGCATCGCGCGGCCCTGGGCAAGGCGCGGCTGAAGGCCGCCATCGACGGCACGCGCGAGGTGCTGGGCATCCCCGACGGCTACCGCATCGGCATCGTCCCCGCTTCCGACACCGGCGCCGTCGAGATGGCCATGTGGACCATGCTGGGCGCGCGCCCGGTCGAGATGCTGGCCTGGGAGAGCTTCGGCAAGGGCTGGGTGACCGACGCGGTCAAGCAGCTTCAACTCGACGCGACGGTGCGCGAAGCGCCCTATGGGGAAATCGTTAACCTTTCCGAGGTAGACACGGACAAGGACGTGGTCTTCACGTGGAACGGCACCACCTCGGGCGTGCGCGTCCCCAACGGCGATTGGATCAAACCGGATCGCGCGGGGCTCACGATCTGCGATGCCACCTCTGCGGCCTTCGCGCAGCGTTTGCCGTGGGACAAGCTCGATGTCACGACCTTCTCGTGGCAAAAGGTGCTCGGCGGTGAGGCCGCGCATGGCATGATCGTCCTGTCGCCCCGCGCGGTGGAACGGCTCGAAAGCTATACGCCGCCCTGGCCGCTGCCCAAGATTTTCCGTCTCACCAAGGACGGCAAGCTGATCGAGGGCATCTTCGAGGGCGCCACGATCAACACGCCTTCGATGCTCTGCGTCGAGGATTACCTGCGCGCGCTCGACTGGGCGCGCGCGGCCGGCGGGCTCGAGGGCCTGCGCGAACGCGCCTATGCGAACCTCGCGGTGATCCAGCGTTTCGTGGCCGATCACGACTGGCTCCGCTTCCTCGCCCGCGATCCCGCCATCCGCTCGAACACCTCCGTCTGCCTCGTCTTCGGCGACGACCGCATCGACGACGGCGCCGCCTTCGCCAAGGCCGTCGCCAAACGGCTCGAGGAAAAGGGCGTGGCCTACGACATCGGCGCCTATCGCGATGCGCCCGCCGGCCTTCGGATCTGGTGCGGCGGCACGGTCGAGACGTCGGATGTCGAAGCGCTCATGCCGTGGATCGGCTGGGCCTTCGAGACCGAGATCGCCGCTCGTGCGGCCACG
Organism: Roseovarius sp. SCSIO 43702; assembly: GCF_019599045.1. Taxonomy (NCBI): domain Bacteria; kingdom Pseudomonadati; phylum Pseudomonadota; class Alphaproteobacteria; order Rhodobacterales; family Roseobacteraceae; genus Roseovarius; species Roseovarius sp. SCSIO 43702. Next base: position 699,725 of record NZ_CP080623.1, on the reverse strand, counting down.
CCGGCCTGACGCGGCCCGTCCCGGCCCCCCATCCCATGAGGCCCCGGATCGCTCCGGGGCGCGCGCACCGCTCCTCAATCAAAGGATCACCCCCATGCCCCCCAAGGTTCTCGTTTCCGACAAGCTTTCCGAAACCGCCGTCCAGATATTCCGCGATCGCGGCATCGACGTGGATTTCATGCCCGACCTCGGCAAGGACAAGGAAAAACTCGCCGAGATCATCGGCGATTACGACGGCCTCGCCATCCGCTCGGCCACCAAGGTCACGCCCAAGATCCTCGACCGCGCCACCAATCTCAAGGTGATCGGCCGCGCCGGGATCGGCACCGACAACATCGACAAGGACGCCGCGTCGAAAAAGGGCGTGATCGTCATGAACACGCCTTTCGGCAACATGATCACCACCGCCGAGCACGCCATCGCGCTCATGTTCGCCGTCGCGCGCCAGATCCCCGAAGCCAGCGCTTCGACCCATGCGGGCAAGTGGGAGAAGTCGCGCTTCATGGGCACCGAGCTCACGGCCAAGACGCTGGGCGTCATCGGCGCGGGCAATATCGGCGGCATCGTCTGCGCGCGTGCGCTGGGGCTCCGGATGAAGGTCATCGCCTACGACCCGTTCCTCAGCCAGGAGAAGGCCGACAAGATGGGCGTCGAGAAGGTGGAGCTCGACGAGTTGATCGCGCGCTCCGACTTCATCACGCTGCATGTCCCGCTGACCGACCAGACCCGCAATATCCTGTCGAAGGAACGCCTTGCCCGGACCAAGCCGGGCGTGCGGATCATCAACTGCGCACGCGGCGGGCTGGTGGACGAGGCCGCGCTGGCCGAGCTTCTGAAATCGGGTCACGTCGCCGGGGCGGGCTTCGACGTGTTCGAGGTCGAGCCCGCGACCGACAGCCCCCTTTTCGGCCTGCCCAACGTGGTCTGCACGCCGCATCTCGGCGCCGCGACCACCGAGGCGCAGGAAAACGTCGCGATCCAGGTGGCCGAACAGATCTCGGACTACCTGCTCACCGGCGCCGTGACCAACGCGCTCAACATGCCCTCCGTCACCGCCGAGGAGGCCAAGGTCATGGGCCCGTGGATCCAGCTCGCCGGGCACCTGGGCAACTTCATCGGCCAGATGACGGACGAGCCGATCAAGGCCATCAACATCCTCTATGACGGCGTGGTCGCCTCGATGAACCTCGAGGCGCTGACCTGCGCCGCCGTCGCGGGGATCATGAAGTCCGTGAACCCCGAGGTGAACATGGTCTCGGCTCCCGTCACCGCCCGCGAACGCGGCATCAAGATCAGCACCACGCACCAGGACAAGTCGGGCGTGTTCGACGGCTACATCAAGCTTACGGTCGTCACGGCGGAACGCGAGCGCTCCATCGGCGGCACGGTCTTTTCCGACGGCAAGCCGCGCTTCATCCAGATCAAGGGGATCAACATCGACGCCGAGATCGGGCCGCACATGCTCTATACCACCAACACGGACGAGCCCGGCATCATCGGTGTCCTCGGGCAGACCATGGCCGAGAACGGCGTCAACATCGCCAACTTCACCCTGGGCCGGGCGACGGCCGGGGGCGAGGCGATCGCGCTGCTCTACGTGGATGCCAAGGTCTCGGACGAGGTCATCGGCAAGTTGCGCGAGACCGGCAAGTTCCGCCAGATCCGGCCGCTCGAGTTCGACGTCGCCTGACACGCGGCCCCGGGCGCGGCCCGGGGTCTTGGCCCGCCCGCGCCGGAACCTAGACCGCGATGTTGTCGATGAGCCGCACACCCGCCAGCCACGCCGCCGCGAACAGGCGCGCGGGCCGGTCGGGCGCGGCCAGAAGCCCCAGGTCGTCATTCGCCCGCATCTCGAGGTAATCGACCTCGCCGAAACCGCTTTTCTGCAACCGAGCGATGGCCGTCTCGCGCAAATCGCCGAACGCGCCGCCGCCCCTCACGCCCTCGACGATCCCCTCCATCTCCTCGAAGAGGCGCGGCGCGAGCGTCCGGGCGCGATCCGACAGAAGCAGGTTGCGCGACGACATGGCCAGCCCGTCGATCTCGCGGATCGTGGGGCACCCATGCACCGTCACGCCCATGTCGAGATCGCGCGCCATGCGGCGCACGACCTGGAGCTGCTGGAAGTCCTTCTCGCCGAAGAAGGCGTCCGTCGCCGATGTCTGGAGAAAGAGCTTCGCCACCACCGTCGCCACCCCGTCGAAATGACCGGGCCGATGCACGCCGTCCATCACGTCCGTCAGGCCGGCGACCGACACGGTGGTCGAGAAGCCCTCCGGGTACATCTCGTCCCCCTCGGGTACGAAGATCGCGTCCACATCGAAGCGGGCCAGCTTGCGCGCGTCCTCTTCCTCGGTGCGGGGATAGGTCTTGAGATCCTCGGGATTGTTGAACTGCTTGGGGTTGACGAAGATCGTCACGATCACGCGGTCACAGGTCTTCTTGGCCGCCGCGACCAGCGACAGGTGCCCGTCATGCAGCGCGCCCATTGTCGGCACCACGCCGATCCGCTCGCCCGCCATGACCCATTCGCGGGTCAGCGCGCGCAACTCGGACACCCGCCTGACGATAGGCGCTGTCATTTGTCCTTGGCCTTCCTCGGGGTCTCGGCGGCGAAGGTATGTTCCTCGGCCGGGAAGGTGCGGGCGCGCACCTCGGCGGCGTAGGCGGCGATCGCGGCCTCGCCATCCTCGCCCAGGTTGCCGAAGCGCTTCACGAATTTCGGCTTGAACGCGGTGAACAGCCCCAGCATGTCGTCCACCACGAGGATCTGCCCGTCGCATCCGGCCGATGCCCCGATGCCGATGGTGGGAATGTCGATCTCGGCGGTGATACGGTCGGCCAGCACGGCCGGCACCTTCTCGAGCACGACCGAGAACGCGCCCGCCCCGGCCACCGCGCGCGCATCCGCCATGAGCTTCTCGGCGGCGGCATCGCGGCCCTGCACCTTGTAGCCGCCCAGGGTGTTGATCGACTGCGGCGTGAGGCCCACATGCGCCATCACCGGAACGCCACGGGCGACGAGAAAGGCGATGGTCTCGGCCATGTGCGTCCCGCCCTCGAGCTTCACCGCCCCCGCGCCGGTCTCGCGCATGATCCGCGCGGCGTTGCGAAAGGCCTGCTCGGGGCTTTCCTCGTAGCTGCCGAAGGGCATGTCGACGACCATCATCGCCCGGCTCAGCCCGCGCGCCACGGCCTGCCCGTGCAGGATCATCATCTCCATCGTCACCCCGAGGGTCGAGGTCAGCCCGTGCAGCACCATGCCCACGCTGTCCCCCACCAGCACGAGATCGCAATGCGCGTCCATCATCTGTGCCATCGGCGTGGTGTAGGCGGTCAGGCTCACGATCGGCGTGCCGCCCTTCATCGCGCGGATGTCGTCCGGCAACGGCGCGGTCTTCTTTGCGGTGGCACTCATATCGTGGCCCTCTCGGCGTGCTGCGATGCGGCGAGGGGTAGCAAATGACCGCCGCGATTTCCATGGCAAAAACCGTGTGACGCTGCGGGCGCGGCTTGACTGGGTTGTCGTCGCGGCCAATCCTCGCGCGCATGTCCGCGCCCCTCCGCATCCGCAATCGCGACGCCCGCCGCCTCTGGCTGGACGTGAACGGCCTCGCCGAGACGCCCACCGGCCCGCTCGACGTGGCCGCCATCATCCGGCGCCTCGGTTTCGTGCAGATCGACACGATCCGCAACGTGACGCGTGCACACAATCACATCCTCTGGTCGCGCAACCAGAATTATCGCGAGGGGATGCTCTGGCCGCTGCTGGAACGCGACCGCGCCGTCTTCGAGCATTTCACCCACGACGCCTCGCTCATCCCGATGGAGGTGCTGCCCTACTGGCAAAGACAGTTCCGGCGGCTGGGCGAGAAGGCCGCCGCGCATGAATGGTATCGCTCGGGCCTCGGCCGCGATCAGATCGCGGCGATCCGCGACCGCATCGCACGCGAGGGTGCGCTCTCGACCCACGCCTTCGACACGACGGCCGCCAGCCGCGAGATGTGGGCGCGCCCGCCGCACAAGAAGGCGCTCGACCAGATGTGGTATGCGGGCGAGCTCGCCACCGCGCACCGCAGGAACTTCGTGAAATACTACGACCTGGCCGAGCGCGTCTTTCCCGCCCGTCTGGGCGACGCGCCCGCCGATGCCGAGCAGGTCGACTGGCTGTGCCGCGCGGCGCTCGACCGGATCGGCATCGGCAGTCCGGGCGAGGTTCAGCGGTTCTGGGCCGCCGCGACGGCACGGGAGGTGCGCGACTGGTGCGCCGCGGCGCGATATACCGTCCGGGTCGAGGTCGAGGGCGCGGACGGTCGGTGGACGGCCGCCCTCGCCGCCCCCGATATCGAAACGCGTCTCTCCACCGCACCGGCCCCCACGTCACGGCTGCGCATCCTCAACCCGTTCGACCCGGCGGTGCGTGATCGCAACCGTCTCGAACGCCTCTTCGGCTTCGACTACCGCAACGAGATGTTCGTGCCCGCCTCGAAACGGCGCTGGGGCTACTATGTCTATCCCCTGCTCGAAGCGGATCGCTTCGTCGGCCGGATCGAGGTGAAGGCGGATCGCGCCCGCGATCTCATGCGCGTGACCGGCTTCTGGCCCGAACCGCGCGTCAGGTGGGGCACCGCGCGGCACGAGAAGCTCGCCGCGGAGCTCGCGCGGTTCGCGCGCCTCGCCGGCGTCCGGCAGTTGCAATGGGAGGTGGCCGCCCTCACGTGACGGGACGCGCGCGGCGCCTCACCGCAGATGTTCGCCCGCGATCTCGGTGAACGCCGCCATGGCCCGTGTCTCGCGCAGACCACCGGGCCGCGCGATCACGATGGCGCTTTGTGTCGGGCAATCCCGCAGCGCGCGGATGATCAGGCGGCGCCCGTCATAGCTCAGATCGCCCGCGGGCCGCGTGACGAGGATGGAATAGCCAAGCCCCTGCGCCACGAGACCGCGCACCACCTCCATCGAGGGCGACGTCTGCGCGATCCGCGGCTCGAGACCGCGCGCACGAAAGAAATTGAGAAAGAAGTCGCGGCTGGGCGGCATGTCGAGCAGGATGAGCGGCTCGTCCACCAGGTCCTCGAGCGCGATCTCTTCCCGCTCCGCAAGCCGGTGCCCCTCGGGGAGGGCCACGTAGGGCGATTGTGCCGGCATCGTCTCGAGCGCGAGGTCGGGCGGCAGGTCGATATCGTAGAGCACCGCGAGGTCGAGCCGCCCGGCATAGAGACTGCGCAGGATCTCCGCCTGTCCGCCCTCGCGAATGTCGACCGCGACCCCCGGATGCCGCTCGCCCATCACGCGGATCACGCGCGGCAGCACCTTCGGCGCAAGCGTCGAGAGCGCCCCGACCCTCAGCCGTCCGCGCACGCCCTGCCCCGCCTCCTGCGCGGCACGGCCCAGGTCCTCGGCCTGCGCCACCAGGTTGCGTGCCATCGGCACGAGGTCGGCTCCCGCGCCGGTCAGCGTGACGCCCTGCGCGTGGTGACGCAGCAGGAGCTGGACACCAAGCCGCGCCTCGAGCTTGGCGATCGCGACCGAGATCGTGGGCTGCGAGACGTTGAGCCGCGCCGCCGCGCCCGCGACCGAGCCCTCGTCGACACAGGCCAGCAGGTATTCCAGTTGCTTCAGCGTGAAATCGGCCATTGCATAGCTTTCCCCTAGCTTGAGCCTAAGAAGAATGAATTTTGCAAAACTCGTCCAGAGGTTTATGCAGATGAACCGAGTGCTCGCCCGTCAAGGAGACTGCCATGACCCGCCACGACACAACGCTTTCACCCATGGCCGAACTGGCCCGCAACGTCGCGCAGCCTTTCGAGAGCGCGCGCGCGATGCCGAAATCGGTCTATACCGACCCCGCCTTCCTCGAGGCCGAACTCTCCCAGATCTTCGCGAAAGACTGGTTCTGCGTCGGCCGCGCCGACATGCTTACCGAGCCGGGCGACTACACCACGCTCTCGCTCGCCGGTCAGCCGATCATGGTCATCCGCGACCGCGAGGGCGCGCTTCGTGCGCAATCGAACGTCTGCCTGCACCGCATGTCCACGCTGCTCGAAGGATCGGGCAACACGCGGGCCATCGTCTGCCCCTACCACGCCTGGACCTACAATCTCGACGGCAACCTGCGCGGTGCGCCGGCGATGACCAAGAACGATGAGTTCTGCAAGGACAACTACCGCCTGCCGCAAGTGCGCTGCGAGGAATGGCTGGGCTGGATCATGGTCACCCTCAATCCCGACGCGCCGGCGGTGGCCGATCAACTCTCGAAGGTCGAGGATCTCGTCGGCGATTTCGGGATGGAGAACTACTCCCAGACCTTCTTCGAGACCCACACATGGGACACGAACTGGAAGGTGCTGGCCGAGAACTTCATGGAAAGCTATCACCTGCCTGTCTGCCACGCGGGCACCATCGGCGGGCTCTCGAAGCTCGACGAGATGGTCTGCCCCCCGGGCGAGGAGGCTTTCAACTATCATTGGATCCTGAAGGAAGAGCATTTCAAGCTCGCCAATGCGCATCCCACGAACACGCGGATCGAGGGCGAGCGGCGGCGCACGACCTTCCTGCTGGCGATCTACCCGAGCCTTCTGATCACGCTGACGCCCGGGTATTTCTGGTATCTCAGCCTGCACCCGAACGGTGTGGGCAAGGTCGACATCCGCTTCGGCGGCGGCATGGCGCCGGAATTCGTCAACGACCCCGACGCGCAAAGCCATTTCGAGGCCGTGAAGGCGCTTCTCGATGACGTGAACGTCGAGGATCGGGGCTGCACCGAGAAGGTCTATGCCGGTCTCTGCTCGACCATGGCCGAACCGGGCCACCTGTCGCACCTGGAGCGGCCGAACTACGAGTTCGCACATTACCTCAACAACCGCGTGAACCCGAGCTGACAAAGAGCAGGAAACGGGTCGTCCAACGGCGTGGCCTGTCGCATCATGGGTGCGACAGGCCACCACCGAGGACCGATCCGATGACCTTCCAGATCCACGCGCTCGACCCCGAGATCTTCGCCGGTCTCTTCGAGCTTCCCGATGACGAACTGGCCCGCCGAAACGCGTGTCGCGTGACGGTCGAGGCCAAGCCCGGCACACCCTGCCGCGTCAGCCTCGCGGATGCCGAACCGGGCGAAACGGTCCTCCTTGTTCACCACGAGCATCAGCCCGCGCAATCGCCCTACCGCGCCAGCCACGCGATCTTTGTCCGTCCCGGCGTCGCCCGTGCGCGGCCGGCAGTGGACGAGATCCCGGAGGTTCTGCGATCTCGCCTGATTTCCGTGCGGGTCTTCGATGCAGGGGACATGATGATCGCCGCCGATGTGGTCGCGGGCACCCGGCTGGACGCCGCGCTCTCCGCCGCTTTCGCCGACCCGCAAGCGCATTACGTGCATCTCCACTACGCGAAACCGGGCTGTTTCGCCGCGTCGGTCACGCGTGCCTGAAGCGATTCGGCTCAGGTCAAAAGCGAAACGCTTCAGATGCCCGCCTCGAGCCGCTCGAGCAGCGTGTCGAGCATCGCGTCGCAGCGCTCGATCTGGCTGACCTCGACATATTCGTCGGGCTTGTGACCCTGCATCATCGAGCCCGGCCCGCACACCACCGTGGGCACGTCGAGCTCCTGCGAGAAAAGCCCGCCCTCGGTGCCGAACGCCACCTTGCAGGTGGCATTGCCGCCCGTCAGCGACTTGACGAAACCCACCACGTCCGCCGAGCGCGACGTGTTCAGACCGGGGTAGGAGAAGGTCTCGGCAATCTCGATCGCGGCCTCGGGTGCATGGTCGGCCACCCCCGCCACGATCCGCCCGGCGCGGGCGCGGATCTCGGCCAGTATCGTCTGCGGGTCGTCCTCGGCCACGTTGCGGATCTCGAAATCCACCTCGCAGAGGTTCGGCACGATGTTGAGCGCGACGCCGCCGGCGATCTTGGCCGCGTGGACGGTGGTGTAGGGCACGTCGTAATCCCCGTCCTGCGCCCCCTCGTCGCGCAGGCCCGCCTGCACATCGCGCAACTCCGCGATGAGGTCGGCGCCCAGATGCAGCGCGTTCATGGCAAGCGGCGCCAACGCGGAATGCCCCTCGCGGCCCACGCAGCGCGCCCTGAGCGCGATCTTGCCCTTGTGTCCGGTCGCCACGGTCAGCGATGTGGGCTCGCCCACGATGCACATGGCGGGCCGGACCGGCGCCTCGCGCAGAAGGTCGATCATCGAGCGCACCCCCTGGCAGCCGATCTCCTCGTCATAGGAAAAGGCGAGATGCAGCGGGGTCTTCAGCTCGCGCCGCGCGGCCTTCAGCCCCGCCGCCAACGCGCAGGCCACGAACCCCTTCATGTCCGCCGTGCCGCGCCCGTAATACCGGTCGTTCTCCTCGGTCAGCTCGAAAGGCGGCTTGCTCCAGTCCTGCCCGTCCACCGGCACCACGTCGGTATGCCCCGAGAGCATGACCCCGCCCCGATCCGACGGGCCGATCGTGGCCAGAAGGTTGGCCTTCGTGCCCTCCTCGTTGGGTATGATGGTCGCCTCGACTCCCACCCCGGCCAGCGCGTCGCGCACGTAGTCCATGAGGTCCATGTTGGGATTGCGGCTCACCGTGTCGAAGGCGATGAGACGGGCGAGAATTTCCGCGGAACTGGTCATTTCCTCAGCCCTTCCTCGCGGCGCGCTGATGCATCACGCGGCCGATCGTGTTGAGAAGCACCTGCGCGGCGAGGATCGAAGTGGTGCCGGTCGTGTCGTAATCCGGCGCGACCTCGACCAGGTCCATGCCGACGATATCGCCACGCCTGGCCAACCCGTCGATCAGTTCCAGCATCTCGTAATAGAGGAACCCGCCGTGGCTCGGTGTGCCGGTGCCGGGGGCGATGGACGGATCGAACCCGTCGATGTCGATGGTGAGGTAATAGCGTGCGCCTTCGGGGATGCGGTCGAGCATCCCCTCGACACCCATCTTGCGGAACTGCCGCACCGAGACGATATCGGCCCCCATCTCGCGCGCGGCCTCGTAGCCGTCGCGCGCGGTGGACGACACGTTGCGAATGCCGATCTGGCTCAGGCCCGTGACATACCCCTTCTCGGCGGCGCGGCGCATCGGGTTGCCATGTCCGAAGCGCACGCCGTGCCGTTCATCCACGAAATCGAGATGCGCGTCGATCTGCACGACATGAATGGGCTCCTGGTCGTCGAAGGCGTTGATGCAGGGGATATTGACCGAATGATCCCCTCCGATCACCACCGGCAGCGCGCCGGCGGCCAGCATCTTGCGCACGCCATGCTCGATATTGGCATGGCTCTGCCCGGTGTCGGTATGCACGATGTCGGCGTCCCCGATATCGACGATCCGCACCTTGGCCGGATCGAGATAGGTCTCGTCATCCTCGTGATCGTAGGCTCCGCCCAACCCGAAGGAGAAAAGCGTCGACGCCTCGCGCACGCCCCGGGGCCCCATGCGCGCCCCCGAGCGCCACTGGCACCCCTGGTCGAAGGGGGCGCCCATCACGGCGACATCGGCGTCGATGGCGTCCCAATCCTCCACATAGGGGTACTTCCCGAAGGTGCAGATGCCCACGAAAGGCAGATTGAGACGTCGGGTTTCGTTCGCGTGCCCGGTCATGGCTATCTCTCCGGTTTGCAGGTTGCGGCGACGGGGCGCCGGCGCCCCGAATTTGGTCCGGGAGCGACCGTGGCACAGGCACGGGGCGGGCACAATCATCGGAATGCGCCGCCGCACGCGACACGCCCGCAAGCCACCGACCGCCAGGGGCCGGCGCTGCGCGGGAACCCGCCGATGGTCCCTGTGGCCCACAGCGGCGCAAAACAGGGCCCGGGGAACCTGCTGGAGGCTTCGCGCTTATTGCAATAGGCTTTGCCTGCAACATGCGGCCATGGCCGCAGGGACAACCGGGCGAAGGGGCAGAGAGTTTGGGACGGGAAACGGGGTTCTGGTGCACATTCAAGGTCGCGCTCATGGCGACATTCATCTCCGCCGCATCGGTCGTCTCCGCACAGCAGGTCGCCTTCGACATACGCACGAATGATGACGATCTGCGCGAGGCGCTGGTCGATGCGTCGCTTGTCCGGTCCGCCAAGGACGAGGGCCGCACCGATCCCCAGGACATCATCGCGGCGGCCAATGCCGACTATGCCAAGCTTCTGAGCGTGCTCTACCAGTTCGGCTATTACAGCGGTGTCATCAACATCCGCGTGGACGGCCAGGAAGCCGCGCGCATGTCGCCCTTCGCGCGTCCCTCGGGCATCGGACGGGTCGTGGTGCGCGTCGATCCCGGCCGCCCCTTCACCTTCGGCCGTGCCGAGATCGGGCCGCTCGCGCCCGGCACCGAGTTGCCCGAGAACTTTCGCCGCGGCGAACGCGCGCGCGCGCGCATCATCCAGAGGACCGTCGACGCGGGGATCGAGGGCTGGCGCGACGTGGGCCGCGCCAAGGCCGAACTCGCCGGGCAGAACCTCGTCGCCGATCACCGCGCCAAGACGCTGATCGCGCAACTGGCGTTGCGGCCCGGCCCGGTGGTCTATTTCGGCGACCTCGTGCAGACGAGCCGCAGCGCGGTGCGCCCCGAGCGCCTCCAGGCGATCGCGGGCCTGCCGACGGGCGAACGCTTCTCGCCCGACGAGCTCGAGACATCCGCCAAGCGCCTGCGCCGCACCGGCGCGTTCAAGTCCGTATCGCTCACCGAGGCCGAAGAGCTGCGCGACGGAAACGTCATGGATATCCGCATGGACGTCGCCGACGAGAAGCCGCGCCGCTTCGGCTTCGGCGCCGAGATATCCGGCAACGAGGGTCTCACCCTCTCGAGCTTCTGGCTCCACCGCAATCTTCTCGGCGGCGCCGAACGCCTGCGTTTCGATGCCCGGGTCGGCGGCATCGGCAGCGAGGAAGGCGGCTTCAACGGGCGCGAGGGTATCGACTACGAGGTCGCGGGCCGGTTCGAGCGCCCCGCGACCTTCGGCGCCGACACCACGCTCTACGTGGCCGGGCGCATCGCGCGCGAGGACGAGCCCAACTATCTCTCCGACCAGATCGAGCTCGGCTTCGGGTTCAGCCGGATCGTCACCGACAAGCTGACCGTCGAGGCGGGTCTCGCGCTCCGCTATTCCGACGAAACGGATGTCACCGGCAACTCCGAGTTCTTCCACCTGCTCGTGCCGCTGCGGGCGACCTATGACAGCCGCGACATCCCGCTCGATCCGGCCGAAGGCTACTATCTTCAGGCCGAGGTCATGCCCTTCATCTCGCTCGACAACACGGATTCCGGTGCCCGGATCAAGCTCGACGGCCGCACCTACCGGCAACTTGACAGCGACGGGCTCTTCACGGTCGCGGGCCGGCTGCAATTCGGCAGCGTCCTGGGCTCGAGCATCTCGGACACGCCGCAGGAATTCCTGTTCTATTCGGGCGGCGGCAACACGGTGCGCGGCCATCCCTATCAATCGCTCGGCGTGAACACCGGCGGCGGGCTGACCGGCGGGCGCTCCTTCGTGGCCGCCTCCGCCGAGCTTCGGGTCGACCTGCCGGGCAGTTTCGATCCCGTCGCCTTCTACGACGTGGGCTATATCGGCCCGGAAGCGATCTACGACGGCAGCGGACGCTGGCACAGCGGCGCGGGCGTCGGGCTTCGCTACGCGACGGGCATCGGCCCGATCCGGCTCGACGTGGCGCTCCCCGTCAGCGGAAGCACCGGCGACGGCGTTCAGGTCTATATCGGTATCGGACAGGCGTTTTGAGTATGTTTAACAAAGTTGATCATCCCTGGCTGCGCGCGCTGCGAATCGCGCTTCTGGTCCTCTTGGCGAGCCTGGGCATGGCCGCCGACGCGCAGGATCAGGAGCAGGAGCGGGAGGACCGCGGCTTCCTGCAAGGTCTCATCGAGGACAATCTCTCGACCGAGGGCCGCGACGTGCGCATCGAGGGGTTCAGGGGCGTCCTCAGCAGCGAGGCGACGCTCGACAAGCTGACCATCGCGGACGAGGACGGCATCTGGCTCACCGTGACCGACGTCACCCTGGACTGGAGCCGCAGCGCGCTCCTGACCGGCCGGCTGTCCGTGACCGAGTTCTCCGCCGAGGAGATCATCCTCGAACGCCTTCCCAAGCCGCAGGAAGGCCCCGATGTTCCTGAGCCCGAATCCACCGGCTTTTCGCTTCCCGATCTTCCCGTCGCGGTGAATATCGAGAAGATCGCGGCCAAGAAGGTCGTGCTCGGCGAGCCGATCCTGGGCGAAGAGCTGAGCCTGTCGCTCGAGGGCTCGCTTCAGCTCGACGATGGCGAGGGCAGCGCCACGCTCGACGTCAGCCGGCTTGACCGAAGCTCCGATTTCGTATCGCTCGAGGCCAGTTTCTCCAACGCCGACCGCGTCCTCGGGATCGATCTCACCGTGACCGAGGCCGAGGGCGGGCTGGCGTCGAAGCTGATGGGCATTCCGGGCAATCCTTCCTTCGAGCTGACCGTCAAGGGCAACGCGCCGCTCGACGATTTCACTGCCGAGATCGCGCTCGATACCGATGGCGAGCGGCGGCTCGGCGGAACCGTGACGATCCAGTCGCCCTCCCCCGATCCCGAGACGCCCGACGCCGCGACCCCCACACGTTTCGCCGCGGATATTCGCGGCGACGTGGCACCAATCTTCGCACCCGATTACCGCGATTTCTTCGGGCGCGACGTGGCGCTCGTGGTCGAGGGATCGAAGCCCGCCGACGGAGGCCTCACGATCGACACGTTCACGCTCGACGCCGCGGCGCTCGAACTTGCGGGCACGTTGCAGATCGGTCCCGACAACTGGCCCGAACGCTTCGACCTCACGGGCACGCTCGCCTCGAAGGACGGCGCCCCCGTCCTCCTTCCGCTCAGCGGCCCAAGAACGACGCTCGACACGCTCGACCTCGCGCTGCGCTATGACCGTGCGCGCGGCGACGATTGGCGCCTCACGCTCGACGCAAGCGGCCTCGAGCGCGAAGAACTCGGCCTGCGCCGGATCGAACTCACCGGCGGGGGCACCCTGAGCCAGGGCGACCCGGGCCAGCCGGGACGCGTGGACGGCGCGCTCGACTACCGGGTTCAGGACCTTGACCTGACCGATCCGGCGCTGGCCCGCGCAATCGGTGAAAACATCTCGGGCGATGTCGATTTCGAATGGCGGCAGGGCACGCCCTTCCGCCTCACCGCATTGACGCTCAACGGCGCGGATTACGCGCTCGACGGCTCCGCCGAGATCGCCAACCTGACGGACCCCGAAACGCCCCTGCGCCTTTCGGCCAAACTCGACCTGGTGGCCCGCGATCTCGCCCGTTTCGCGGAACTTGCGGGCACCGATCTCGGCGGTGCGGCCGAGGTCACGCTGGACGCGGGCATGGTGCCGGCCGAGGGCCGCAGCAACCTGCGCGTCACGGGCACGGCGCGCGATCTGGCCCTCGGTCAGCCACGCATCGACCCGCTTCTCGACGGCGAGACGCAACTCTTCGCCGACCTGCGGCGCGGTCCCGACGGCACCTTCATCGAGAAGCTCACGCTCGACTCCCCGCTCACCAACCTCACCGCGAACGCGGCGTGGAAATCGGAAGGAAGCCGCGCGGAACTGGCGCTGAACCTCTCGGACATGAGCGTGATCGACTCGCGCCTCGACGGCGCCGCGAGCCTGCTTCTCAACGCCGATCAGGCCGAAACGACCCCGGACCTGTGGAATCTCCGCCTGAGCGCCACGGGACCCGGCGACGCGCTGCTGACGGCCAACGGCACTGTCGAACTGCGCGAGGAGTTCAAGCCCGGCACCGCCACTCTCGACGCCAATCTCGTGGCCGGAAACCTCTCGCCCTATGCCGGGATCGCGGGCCGACCCCTGCGAGGCTCCGTCGATCTTTCCGTCGCGGCCTCGGGCGATATCGAGGCCCGCATCGGGGAAGCGACGGCGACCATGGCCGGCACCGACCTCGCCATCGGCATCGAGGCGGTCGACACGATCCTGCGCGGCGATTCGACCGCGCGGGTCGAGGCCGCGCGCGATGCGACAGGCACGATCACCGTCACGACCGCCCGCGTCACCTCGCCCCGCATCGACGCCACGGGCCAAGGCGCACTTGCCGCCGATGGCAGCGGCCGCGCGACGCTCGATCTGACCGGCCAGAACCTTGCTATCGGCAATCCGCAGGTCGATCCGCTTCTGCGCGGGACCACCACGCTCGACGCCTCGCTCGAACGCGCGGCCGACGGGACGATCACCATCAAGACCGCCGATCTCGACAATCCGCAGATCAGTGCCGACGCCTCGGGCACGCTCGGCACGGATGGCTCCTCCTCGGCGCGGTTCGACGCGCGGCTGGCGAATGTCGCGCTGCTCGCCCCCGAGTTCTCGGGCCCCGCGACGGCAAGCGGCACGATCCGCGGGGACAATGGCGGCTACGTGGTCGATGCCGACGCCACCGGCCCCGCCGGCATGACGGTCAGCGTCTCGGGCCGCATCGGCTCGGGCGGCGCTCTGAACCTCGCCGCGACCGGCCAGGCGCCGCTCGCGCTTGCCAATCCCTTCATCAGCCCCCGGAGCCTGTCGGGTGTCGCACGGTTCGATCTTCGCATCGACGGCCCGCCGGCCCTCTCCTCCGTCTCGGGCAGCGTGACCACGCGCGGCGCGGGCGTGGCGCTTCCCAACCTGCGGCTCGGGCTCGATGACGTGAACGGCAACATCGACCTGCGCGGCGGCGGAGCACAGGTCGACCTGACCGCCGCGGTCTCGACCGGCGGCCAGATCGCCGTGAACGGCCGCGTCGGGCTCGAACCTCCGTTCCAGTCGGATCTCGCGGTCGAGCTGCGCCGCGTCGGCATCACAGATCCGGGCCTCTACACCACCACCGCCGACGGCCGCATCACCTTCAACGGACCTGCAACCGGGGGCGCGTCGATCGCCGGCACGATCAATCTCGGCGAAGTGAAGGTTCAGATCCCCGACGGCGCGCTCACCTCCGGCGCGAAGCTGCCCGGCCTCAAGCACGTGAACGAACCCGCGGACGTCCGGCGCACCCGCGCCTTCGCGGAGTTCATAGAGCAGGGCGAGGAAGGCAGCGCCATCGCGGCCTCGGGGCCGAGCTACCCGCTCGACATCCGCATCAACGCGCCCGCCCGCATCTTCGTGCGCGGCCGCGGCCTCGACGCCGAACTGGGCGGAGGGTTGCATCTGCGGGGGACGAGCCGCAACATCATCCCCGAGGGGCAATTCGACCTCATCCGCGGACGGCTCGACATCCTGGGCAAGCGGCTCGACCTGACCGAGGGGTATCTGCGGATGCAGGGAAGCTTCGTGCCCTACATCTATCTCGTGGCGCAGACGGACGCGGGCGATGTCGATGTCTTCATCGTGGTCGAGGGCCCCGCGTCGGAGCCCGACATCACCTTCTCGTCCCAGCCCGAACTCCCCGACGACCAGATTCTGTCGCAGCTCATCTTCGGCCGCGACATCAGCCAGATCTCGGCCTTCCAGGCGCTCCAGCTGGCTTCCGCCGTGGCCACCCTCGCGGGCCGGGGCGGCGATGGCGTCGTGGGCAAGCTGCGCAAGGGGTTCGGCCTCGATGATCTCGACGTGACGACCGGTCCCAACGACGAAACGCAGCTCAAGGCCGGGAAATACCTGTCCGAGAACCTCTATTCCGAGGTCGAAGTCGACTCCGAAGGCCAATCGCAGATCAACCTCAACCTCCAGATCAACAAGAACCTCAAGGCCAAGGGCAGCTTCGGCGCGGACGGCGACAGCGGTCTCGGCATCTTCTTCGAGAAGGATTACTGAGCGAAGGGCGCGACACCACGACCCAAACGAAAAGGCCCCCGTGGGGGCCTTCTTCTTTGGTCGGAGTGAGAGGATTCGAACCTCCGGCCCCTGCCTCCCGAAGACAGTGCTCTACCAGGCTGAGCTACACTCCGACCGTGGGCCGCCGCATAGCGCCAATCGGCGCGGCTTGCAAGCGCCGTGTTGGGGCCGGGCGCGAGCCCGACGCCCTCACCAGCCCGGCGGACGGCGGACATCCCAGGTGCCATAGTCGAAGGTCACGTCGACACCGTCGAACGTCACCACCTTCGGCCTGTCCTGCGCGTCGAAGATCACCGGGATCGCCACCCCGTCCATCGAGAAGGTCGTGGCCGTGCACCCCTTGCCACCCTCGGGACAGGGGGTCGCGCTGCGTCGGACCTCGCCGCCCTCCGGCGCGCGCGCCTTCTTCAGGTTCGACCATGAGAAGCGCTTGGCGAAGATCCTGGGCATCTGCGACATGAAATCGCCCTCGTCGTCATGCGCACCGGGAAACTCCATCCGCAGGAGCGCGTTGTTGCGTTGCATGCCGCCCAGGATCATCGTCTTGGCCTGCGCGGGCACGTGTTGCCAGCCGCCCCGCCACATGGCCAGGTCGCGCGCGCTGATATACATGGCCTCGCCGCCCGGCGTCCTGAACTCGGTATAGCTTCCATCGGCCACGTAGGTCGCGACCGCATCGCCCATCTCGAGGCGCACCATGCAATCGCTGCCCGCCACGTCGAAACTGCCGAGCTCCACGCTTGTCTTCTCCGGCGTCTTCGGGCGAAGCCCGGTTTCGCGCCGGGTGACGGGGCTTTCGATCTCGACCGAAACCTTCACCTTGCCGGCGCGTGCGGGCGTGATGCTCAGCCCCTCGACCCTCCCGTTATCGACCTTGAGCTTCCAGTTATCCGCCGGCGCCTGGTCGAGCGCGCGCACCTTCATCTCGGACGCACGCCCCGCCTGGAAGCAATCCGGTGGCTCGAAAAGAACAGGCCGCGTTCGCACGTCGAGCTTGAACTCCCGCGCCTCGGTCGCACCGGGCTCGGGCGTGTGCGCCACCCGGTAGAAGCCAAGCTCATCGGGCGCTTCGTTCCCGTCGATCAGAACGTAATCCTTGTGCTTCTCCCGCGCCTTCCGATGTTCCCGCACCAGGGTGAGCGTGTCGTCGGCATCCTTGATCTCGACCTCGGCCAACAGGATGTTGTCCTTGGGTTCGCTGTCCTTGGTGGGTGTCACCGAGAGCGACATGAGCATGGGATGCGCCGCGAAGGGCACGACCTTTCCGTCGAAAACGAGGTCCACCGGCGCATCCGTGCGCGGCACCTTGACCTCGTGGCGCGAGATGTCGCCGTAGTAGAGATAGCGACCGGTGCGCCCGCCGCCTCCGCTGCCTTCCTCGATGTTGTTGAACCGCGCGACGTAGTCGGGAAAGACCTGGTCGAAGGTGGCCGATTTCACGAGGCCCGCATCGTACCAGACATCCATGAGCTGCGCGGCACTTTCGCGACCGCGCAGGGACACGTTGAGAATGCCCTCCTGCGCGAGATAGGCCACCGCATCCTGGCTGCCGAGACGGCGCCCGACGGTCAGGGCGTAATCCCACTTGCCGTAACCCGGATCGTCCTTTCCATCCCAGAACTCCCGGTCCAGCACCATGGAATACTTCGGTTCGTAGACGCCATCCCCCTGACCGTTCCTGATACCCCAGGCCGTGCCGATGGCCGTCGCAACCATCTCGTTGATCCAGTTCGCGCCGCCGGGATCGCGGGCCGGTTGCAACGCGTGAACATATTCGTGAACGATGGTCTGCCCATCCGCCATCTCCCCCGCGTTCTCGATCGGAAGGATCATCCGACCCCTGTAGAGCGGGTCGAGAATATGGCACGCGATCGAATCGCTTCCGCATTGCGTTTCATGCTTGGCGCGGTCGAGTTGCAGCCGCACCGCCTTCGTCCCGTTCAGACCCTTTTCGAGGTTCTCGACCCCCACCGGGAAGCCCATCTCCTCGAGCCAGCCGCGTGCCTTCTGCAACTCCTTCAGTCCGGCCACCGCCGCCTTGCGATCCGCGGCGTTCATGCGGGACGCGTCGCAGAGCGCGGCTTCAACGCACAACATGCTGAAATTCTCGGTCTCCGCGACCAATGCCTGCGTGGTCGAAACGCTTTGCGCCGCTGCCCCGATGGGCCACGCCACGATGCCCCCGACCGCGAAACCGGCCAATGCCCTGATGACGGATCGCATGTCTCTTCTCCCCTCCGATGCCTGTTGGCGGGTATTGAGACCCGACCGGCACGACGGGTCAAGTATGCCCATCCTGACCGAGACGGCGCAGCGCAGAGAGGGACCGCCCGCCGCAAGTTCGAGGCGGGAGGCCGGACGTCCAGTTGCGGGAACCGTGTCAGAGGCTCGCGTCGAGCGCCCCGATGATCGCGTCGCCCATCTCGGAGGTCGAGATCGGCGTGCCGCCCTCGGGTCCGAGCAGATCGGCGGTGCGCTTGCCCTCGGCCAGCACCGTCTCCACCGCCGCCTCGAGGCGCGCGGCCTCGTCGCCCTTGTCGAAGCTGTAACGCAGCGCCATGGCGAAACTCAGGATGCAGGCGATGGGGTTGGCCTTGCCCTGCCCGGCGATGTCGGGCGCGCTTCCGTGCACCGGCTCGTAAAGCGCCTTGGGCCGCCCGTTCTCCATCGGCGCCCCAAGGCTGGCCGAGGGCAGCATCCCCAGCGAGCCGGTCAGCATCGCGGCGCAATCGCTCAGGATGTCGCCGAAGAGGTTGTCGGTGACGATCACGTCGAACTGCTTGGGCGCCCGGACAAGCTGCATCGCGCCGTTGTCGGCGTACATGTGGGTCAGCTCGACCTCCGGGTAGTCCTGTGCCACCCGGTTCGCCACCTCGCGCCAGAGGATACCGGATTCCATCACGTTGGCCTTTTCCATCGAACACACCCGGCGCCCCCGCCGCATGGCCAGTTCGAACGCCGCGCGCACGGCGCGTTCGATCTCGCTTTCGGTGTATCGCTGGGTGTTGATGCCGACCCGCTCGTTGCCCTCCTCGAAGATGCCGCGCGGCTCTCCGAAATAGATCCCGCTCGTCAGTTCGCGCACGATCATGAGGTCGAGGCCCGCCACCACGTCCTTCTTGAGGCTCGAGAAATCGGCCAGCGCGTCGAAACACTGCGCGGGCCGCAGGTTCGCGAAAAGGTCCATCTCCTTGCGCAGGCGCAAAAGGCCCCGCTCGGGCTTCACCGAGAAATCGAGATCATCGTATTTCGGTCCGCCCACGGCCCCTAGCAGGACGGCATCGACCGCTTGCGCACGCGCCATCGTCTCGTCGGTCAGCGGCACCCCGTGCTCGTCATAGGCCGACCCGCCCACAAGGTCCTCCTCCACGTCGAACGCGATACCGCGCTTCGCCCCGAACCAGTCGATGACCTTGCGCACCTCGGCCATGACCTCGGGGCCGATCCCGTCACCGGGCAGGATGAGAAGCGATGGGTTGGTCATGGCGCGCGGTCCTTCGTGCGGGTTGATTTTCCCGGTCGGCGTAGCGCGCGGCGCGGGGATGGTCAAGAAAGCCCGCCGCCGACGGAAGGACCCTCGCGCGCAACGCAAACGGCCCGGAGAGCCGTCGCTCGTCCGGGCCGTTCCGAGATCCGTTGCATCACGCGTTCGGAAGGATCACGATCTCCACCCGCCGGTTCTGGGCGCGGCCCTCGGCCGTGAGGTTCGAGGCGATGGGCTGATCCTCGCCGCGGCCGAAGGTGCGGATGCGGTTGAACGACACGCCCCCCTCCATCAGCACGTCCGCGACCGCGTTCGCGCGGCGCTCCGACAGGCGCTGGTTGTAGTCGGCCGCGCCGGTGTTGTCGGTGTGGCCCACGACCTGCACCGTGGTGTCGGGATAGGACTTGAGGCTGTTCGCCACCGTCCGCAGATCGCCGCGCAGGCCGGAATTCACCGCGAAGCTGTCCACCGCGAAGAGGATGTCCTGAGGCATCGTCACGATCAGGCGATCGCCGGTGTTGGTCACGGTCACGTTGTCGTTCGCGATGTCGCGCTCCAGCTCGGCGGCCTGCTTGTCGAGCGCGTTGCCGATCGCGGCACCGCCCAGCGCACCGATGGCCCCGCCGATGAGCGCACCCTTGGCCTTCTTGTCGCTCGCCGCGGCGCCGGTGATGGCGCCCACCATGCCGCCGATCAGCGCGCCCTGCTGCGTGCGCGCATTGGGGTTCTGCCCCTCGAGATGCGCAGGCTCCGCGCAGGCGCTGAGAAGAAGGATCGACGCGCAGCCAAGCGCCGTCACGGATTGGGTCAGTCGGTTCATGATTATGGTGCCTTGTTGCTCGGTCGCCCCCGCTTGGGCGTCGCGCACGAGTATAGGCATCCCTCCGCCGATCCCCAAGCCCTGCTGACGGGAAAATCAGCGGCATTTCGCGCAGGTCCGGGCCGGAGAAGCCGCGTCACGCCTCGGCCCGCGCCGCCTCCCAGGCGAGGATCGACCGCTTGACCGGCAGCCCCCAGTGATACCCTCCGAGACCCCCCGATTTCCGAAGCGCCCTGTGACACGGGATCAGCAGGCTCACGGGATTGCGGCCCACGGCGGTGCCGACCGCCCGCACGGCGCGCGGCCGCCCGATCGCCTCGGCGATCTCGGAATAGGTCGTGACGTGCCCGGACGGGATTCGCAGCAGCGCCTCCCAGACCTTGATCTGGAAGGGCGCCCCGATCAGATGCAGGGGCGTCGGCTCCCCGCTCCGCGCCGCCGCACCGAACGCGCCCTGCACCCAGGGGCGCAGTCTCTCGGTGTCCTCCACGAACTCGGCCTCGGGCCAGCGCGAGACGAGATCGGCCATCGTCGCCGCCTTGCCCATCTCGGCCGCGAAACCTATCCCGCAGATGCCCCGCTCCGTTCCCATGACCAGCGCGGGACCGAACGGGCTGTCGAACCAGCCCCGGTAGATGCGCAGGCCCCGCCCCTTGCGCGCGAAGGCGCCGGGGCTCATGGCCTCCCATCTCAGGAACAGGTCGTGCAGCCGTCCCGTCCCCGACAGGCCCGCCGCGTCCGCCGTCTCGAGCGTGGTGAACTTCCGCGCCAGCATCTCCTTTGCCTGCCCCAGCGCGAGATACTGCTGATAGCGCTTGGGCGAGACGCCCACCCAGGCCGAGAAGAGCCGCTGGAAATGCGCGGGGCTCATGTTCATCTGGCCCGCCAGCGCCTCGAGCGTCAACTCGCCCTCGCCCGCGTCGATCAGGTCGATCGCCCGGCGCATGACCTGGTAGTGATAGCCCTTTTCGTTCATCGCGTTCATGACTGGTGTCCTTTCCCGACCCAATCTAGGCCCGCCCGCCCCGCGCGGCGACCCGATTATTGCGCAAATCCCGCCCAACGGAGTCGCGGGCGCGGCGCTTTGGCACATGGCGCCTGCGCCCGGGTGCTGCCCAACTCGTCGTCGACGCGCGCCATCACGGAAGGACCACATCATGCGCAAGACCCTCAGTGCTCTCGCCCTCTCCGCCAGTGTCGCGACACCGGCACTCGCGGACGGGCCCGACAACCTCGTCACCGTCGTCACCTCCGACCAGCCGCAGGTTCAACTGATGTCGATGGTCCTCAGCACGCAGGCCATCGCCCAGGGCCACAAGGTCCGCATCCTGCTTTGCGGCGCGGCCGGCGACATGGCGCTCGTCGACGCGCGCGAGACCGCCACCGCGGGCCAGCCGCCAAGGGACATGAGCCCGCAGGGGCTTCTGAAGGCCGCGATCGAAAAGGGTGCGACCGTCGAGGTCTGCGCGATCTACCTGCCCGGTCGCGGCGCGGATCCCTCGGCGCTGATCGACGGCGTGGGTGTTGCCAGCCCGCCGGACATGGCCGGCGCGCTGCTTGCCGATGATACGGTGGTCTGGTCGTTCTGAGACCGGCACGCCACGCATCCCGGCTCGGGCGGCCCGGACCGCCCGGCCCCCGCTTGCCCTCCGCCCGCGCAAAGGGCATAGCAAGGCCATGGCCAAGCAGCTCGACTATCACACCATCCGCGAGATCTTCACGCGTTTCCAGAAGGCCGATCCCGAGCCCAAGGGCGAGCTCGAGCATGTGAACGCCTACACGCTCGTCGTCGCCGTGGCGCTCTCGGCGCAAGCCACCGACGCGGGCGTCAACAAGGCCACGCGCGCGCTATTCAAGGTGGCCGATACGCCGCAGAAGATGCTCGATCTGGGCCTCGAGGGTCTCACCGAGCATATCAGGACCATCGGTCTCTTCCGGCAGAAGGCGAAGAACGTCATCAAGCTGAGCCGGATCCTCGTCGAGGAATATGACGGCGAGGTTCCCAATTCCCGCGCCGCGCTCGAAAGCCTGCCGGGCGTCGGTCGCAAGACCGCGAACGTCGTGCTCAACATGTGGTGGGGGATGCCCACGCAGGCGGTCGACACCCATATCTTCCGTGTTGCCAACCGCACCGGTATCGCGCCGGGCAAGGACGTGGTCGCCGTGGAGCGCGCCATCGAGAACCACGTTCCCGCAGACTTCCAGCACCACGCGCATCACTGGCTGATCCTGCACGGGCGCTATCACTGCAAGGCGCGCAAACCCATGTGCCCCACCTGCATCATCCGCGATCTCTGCGAATTCGAGGACAAGACCCAATGACGAAATACCAGGCCGTCGGCATCGGAAACGCCGTCGTGGACGTGATCACCCGCTGCGACGACGCCGCGCTCGCGCGGCTCGGGGTCGAGAAGGGCATCATGACGCTGGTGGAACAGGACCGTGGCGAGGCGCTTTTCGACGCGATGGACAATCGCACGCAGGCCCCCGGCGGGTCGGTCGCCAACACCATCGCGGGGCTCGGCGCGCTCGGCCTCTCGACGGGCTTCATCGGACGCGTCGCGGATGACGAGCTCGGCCGCTACTACGCCGCGGCACTGGCCGAGGTCGGCACGGATTTCGTCAACCCCCCGGCCACGGACGCGTTGCTGCCGACCTCGCGCTCGATGATCTTCGTCTCGCCCGATGGTGAACGCTCGATGAACACCTATCTCGGCATATCGACCGAACTCGGCCCCGAGGACGTCTCGCTCGACGCCGCCGGCGCCACCGACCTTCTCGTGCTCGAGGGCTATCTCTTCGACAAGCCCAAGGGCAAGGCGGCCTTCCGCGAAGCCGCCCGCGCCTGCCGCGCGTCGGGAGGCATGGCGGGCATCTCGCTCTCCGATCCCTTCTGCGTGGATCGTCATCGCGATGACTTCCGGCAGCTGGTCAAGGAACTCGACTACGTCATAGGCAACGAGCACGAATGGCGCTCGCTCTACCAGACCGACGATCTCGGCGCGGCACTCGAGGAGGCGGCGCGCGACGCGGGGCTGATCGTCTGCACGCGCTCGGGCCATGACGTCGCGATCCACAAGGACGACGAGAACTGGCAGGTGCCCGTGGATGCGATCACGCCCCTCGACACGACCGGCGCGGGCGACCAGTTCGCGGCGGGCTTCCTTTACGGTCTCGCCACCGGAAAGCCGCTCGATATCGCGGGGCGCATGGGCTGCATCGCCGCGGCCGAGGTGATCGGTCATTACGGCGCGCGCCCGGAAAAGGACATATCGGCGCTCTTCCGCGCCGAGGGGCTGATCTGACAGCCGCTTCATCTTGCCGGAACACCCGACTGAGACATGAGGGAATTCGCAGGGCTTTGCTGATCTACCAGCGTCCCGAAAGCGCTGTCGCCATCAGGCCGAGTTGATCCGCCACCGGCGCGGGCGCGAGCGTGCCGTCCTTCACCCGCGCCGGGTGCCGCGCCGCGCGGCGCAGCACACCTTCCACCTGCCAGAGCGCGACCATCGCGGGCCGCGCCGCGGGAGCGACGCCCGCCCTGCGCGCGGCGGTCAGCCGCTCCAACCCTTCCTCGGCCAGGGCGCGCACCGCGCCCTCGCGCCCGTCGACCAACGGAATGCGCCCCGCCGCCTCGAGCGCGGGCACCGCGCGGAACCACGCCGCCACTCCCTGGGCAAATCCCGCATCGCGCACCGCCTGCCCGGCCTCCCCGCCGAGCGAGCGCACCGCGGCGCGCAGGAGATGCCCCGCCGTGTGATCGAGATGCCTGCGAAACGCCGCCTCATCCTCGAACGGCTCACGGTAGATGTCCCACCGCCGCGCCAGCACCAATTCGTCAAGCTCCGTCGCGCTTTCCCTATCCAGCACCCCGCTCAGCGGCGTGGCCACCTCGTGCCGCCGCACCTGCCCACCGTCGGCGATCTCCTTCAGCGCGTCGCGCCACCATTGAAGGCGCATCTCGGCGATCATGCTCTCGGCCGTCACCCACGGCGCGCGCGCCACTTCCACATTCATCGCGTAGATCGGGAAAAGCACCCTCCGCGCCGGAACCGGCACCGCCATCGCCGCTCGAAACCGCTCCGGATCGCCGCGCCGCACGATATCGCCGCACGCATCGAGCGCCGCGTCCGCGCCGAACTCCCCGCTCACGGAGCAGGCCCCTCGTCACGCAACAGCTTCCAGTTGACCGCATCGAGCAGAGCCTGGAAGGAGGCATCGACGATATTGGGGCTCACCCCCACCGTGGACCAGCGGCGCCCCTCGCTGTCCTCGCTGTCGATGATGACCCGCGTGACGGCCTCGGTCCCGCCCTGCGTGATCCGCACCTTGAAATCGACGAGCCGCATGTCGTCGATCAGGTCCTGGTAACGCCCGAGATCCTTGGCCAGCGCCTTCGAGAGGGCGTTGACCGGCCCGCGGTCGCTTCCGGCGTCGTCCATCGACTCGCTCACCGAGAGTTTCTTCTCGCCGTCGACCTTCACCACGACCACCGCCTCCGAAAGCGTGACCATGCGGTCATACTTGTTCTTGCGGCGCTCCACTGTGACCTTGTAGCGCTTCACCTCGAAGAACTCGGGCATCTGGCCCAGCACCTCGCGCGCGAGGATCTCGAAACTCGCCTGCGCGCTGTCATAGGTAAAGCCGCGATCCTCCCGCGCCTTCACCTCCTCGAGAATGCGCGCCAGCGCCGGATCGCCTTCCGCGACCTCGAGCCCCGCCTCCAGAAGGCGCCGCCGCAGGTTCGACTGCCCCGCCTGGTTCGACATCGGGATGATCCGCGCGTTGCCCACCGCGGCCGGGTCGATATGCTCGTAGGTGGCCGGGTCCTTGAGGATCGCGCTCGCGTGCAGCCCCGCCTTGTGCGCGAAGGCCGAGGCGCCGACATAGGCCGCCTGCCGCATCGGCACCCGGTTGAGAATATCGTCGAGCATCCGGCTGGTCTGCGTGAGACCCGCCAGAGCCTCGCGCGTGACACCGGTTTCGAACCGGCTGGCAAAGGGCTCCTTGAGCAGGAGCGTCGGGATAAGCGCGGTGAGGTTGGCATTGCCACAGCGCTCGCCCAGCCCGTTGAGCGTGCCCTGCACCTGCCGCGCACCCGCCTCCACCGCCGCGAGGCTGCACGCCACGGCATTCTCGGTGTCGTTATGGGTGTGGATGCCCAGCCCGTCGCCGGGGATGCCCGCCTCGATCACCGCGCCGGTGATCTCGCGCACCTCGCGCGGCAGGGTGCCGCCATTGGTGTCGCAGAGCACGATCCAGCGCGCACCCGCGTCCAGCGCGGCCCGCAGGCAGCGGGTGGCATAATCCCGGTTCGCCTTCCAGCCGTCGAAGAAATGCTCGGCATCGAACAGCGCCTCGCGCCCTTTCGCCACGATATGCGCGACCGAGGCGCGGATGTTCTCGAGATTCTCGTCCAGCGTGACGCCCAGCGCGGCCTCGACATGGAAATCATGCGTCTTGCCCACGAGGCACACCGCCTTCGTCCCCGCATTGAGGACGGCCGCCAGCACGTCGTCATTCTCCGCCGACCGCCCGGCGCGCTTGGTCATCCCGAAGGCGGTCATGGTGGCCCGCGTCTCGAGACCCGCGTCGAAGAACGCGCTGTCGGTGGGGTTCGCCCCCGGCCAGCCGCCCTCGATGTAATCGACCCCCAGCGCATCGAGCGCCGCCGCGATCCGCTGCTTCTCGCCGGTCGAGAACTGCACCCCCTGCGTCTGCTGTCCGTCGCGCAGCGTGGTGTCGTAGAGATAGAGGCGTTCGCGGGTCATTTGACCCCCCCGCTCCGGGCCCGATCCGGGGCCTCGCCGTCAGCAACGGGGTCCCGGATCAAGTCCGGGACGTGACAACCGTTTACGCCAGCCCGACCGCTCGCGATCCGATGCACCTCCGACCCGACGACATATTGTGCGACTATCGTGGGCCTCTGCGGCAGCAAACCACGCCGGCCGTGTCGCGTGCGGCACGGCCAGCCCCAGCCCGCCCCCCTGGGCGGGGGCTTCACCCCCACCCGCGTGCGGGGGCCGGCCTCGGTTGAAAAAGGGGCGGTCATTTGAGCGCGTCCAGCTTGTCGGGGTCGAAATCATGCTTGATATGATTGATCAAATAGTCTGCCTGCTTCATAGCCCGCCCCAAACTTCGTCCAACACGTTGACGTCATAATTCGGAAGTTTCTCAAACTCTGCCCCCTCAGGAGTATCGACTACCTTCACACCAGCGCGCGCCAAACCATCTCTGATACGGTCTGCTTCAGCAAAATCCTTCTTTTTCCGAGCTGTCTCACGGCGCTGAATGAGATGTGATATTGTGCCAGTCTCGGCATCAGTGAAGCCTTCTATTTCCGCCCACTTGGGTATTGCGCCCGGCCATAGCCCCAACATTTCAAGTCCAAATCTCAGCGTGTTCACGTCACCTGCATTCGCCAGAGCATGTATTTGTGAAATCGCTTCATGCGTATTCAGATCGTCAGATAGTGCTTGAACCAATGGGTCGTATCTTGAGCTTTCTCCGGACAACCCGGCCAATCGATACCACTTCCGCAGCGTCCTCTCCGCCTCCTTCGCCTTCTCCGCCGTCCAGTCCATCGGCTTGCGATAATGCGTCGACAGGAACACGAAGCGGATCACCTCGCCCGGGATGCCCTGGTCCAGCAAATCCCGCACGGTAAAGAAATTGCCCAGCGACTTGGACATCTTCTTGCCCTCGACCTGCAACATCTCGTTATGCATCCACACCCGCGCGAAGTCGCCCTCCGGATGCGCGCAGCGGCTCTGCGCGATCTCGTTCTCGTGGTGCGGAAACATCAGGTCGTTGCCGCCACCATGAATGTCGAACGACTCGCCCAGCAGTTCATAGCTCATCGCCGAGCACTCGATATGCCAGCCCGGTCGCCCCCGGCCCCACGGGCTCTCCCAGCCCGGAAGGTCATCCGATGACGGCTTCCACAGCACGAAATCCATCGGGTTGCGCTTGTAAGGCGCCTTCTCGACCCGCGCGCCGGCGATCATGTCCTCGACCGTCCGCCCCGAGAGCCGGCCATAGTCGCTGTAGCTCTCGACGGCGAAGAGAACATGCCCCTCCTCCTCGTAGGCATGGCGCTCGGCCACCAGCCGCTCGATCATCGCGATCATCTGCGGGATGTAATCCGTGGCGCGCGGCATGTGATCGGGCTCCAGCGCGCCCAGCGCGCCCATGTCGTCGAGAAACCATTGCGTCGTCTCCGCCGTGATCTCGCCGATCGCGCGCCCCGTCTCCCTGGCCCGCGCGTTGATCTTGTCGTCCACGTCGGTGAAGTTGCGCGCATAGGTCACATGCGCCTCGCCATAGACGTGCCGCAACAGCCGATAAAGCACATCGAACACCACCACAGGCCGCGCGTTGCCCAGGTGCGCCCGGTCATAGACGGTGGGGCCACAGACATACATCCGCACATCGTCGCGGCGCAGCGGCTCGAAGACCTCCTTCTTGCGGGTCTTCGTGTTGTAGAGCTTGATCGTCGTCATGTCGTCCTCGCACGCGCCTTTCGCGGCGGGCTTAGCAACTTACTCTCTCATAGGGAATAGAGGACCGGCCCGCCGAACGATGTCAGCGGATAATGCAGCAGGTGATGCAGGTCCCGGTCATGCCCCCGAGCCTAAGCAGCGGCTGCCCGCCCCGTCAAGGGCGCCAGACCGGAGCCCTCGTCTTTCCGGATCGCAATACCCCCGCCGAAAGCTCCCGCATCCGCCGCCCTGGCGCTGGCGGTCTGTTCTGCCCCCGCCTTGACAACCCCCACCTGCATCGGTCACCTCCCCCGACACCGGTGGCAGGAGGGACAGGCATGCGGTTCTCGGAAACGATCAGGAACATGACGGGCGGCGGTTCGGACGGATGGGACGTGGTTCGCAAGGCCGCGCGCATGGAGCGCGAGGGCACCCCCGTCACGCATCTCACGCTGGGCGAGCATGACATCCGCACGGACCCGATGATCCTCGAGGCGATGTATCGCTCCGCGATGGACGGGGCCACCGGCTACATGTCCTTCGAGGGAGACATGGGGCTGCGCTCGCGCATCGCCGCGCGTCTCACCGCGCGCACCGGCGTCGAGACCACGCCCGAAAACGTGCTGATCGTGCCCGGCGGCCAGGGCGGGCTTTTCGCCACGCATCACGCCGTCTGCGACCCGGGCGACCGGGCGCTCTACATCGACCCCTATTACACCACCTACCCGGGCACGATCCGCACCGTCGGTGCCGTCCCGGTCGCGATCGAGGCGCGGGCCGACCGCAATTTCCAGCCCGACGAGGCCGACATCGCCGCCGTCGCCGAGGGCGCGCGCTCGATCCTCGTCAACACGCCCAACAACCCCACCGGCGTCGTCTACACGCGCGACACGCTCGAAGGCATCGGCCGCGTGGCCCGGGACAACGACCTTTGGATCATCTCCGACGAGGTCTATGACACCCAGGTCTGGATCGGCGATCACGTGAGCCTCCGGGCGCTGCCGGGCCTTGCCGAGCGCACGCTCGTCGTCGGCTCCATGTCGAAGAGCCACGCCATGACAGGAAGCCGCGTCGGCTGGGTCGTGGGGCCCGAAGAGGCGATCCACCACATGACGAACCTCGCCACCAACACCACTTACGGCGTCCCGGGATACATCCAGCACGCCGCGGCCTTCGCGCTCGATCAGGGCGAGGCCTTCGAGGAGAAGATCGCCGAACCCTTCCGCCGCCGCCGCGACCTCGTGGCGAAGCTGATGGAAGGTCAGAACGCCGCGCGCGCGATCCCGGCGGACGGGGCCATGTACGTGATGGTCGACATTCGCGCGACCGGCCTCTCGGGCGAGGATTTCGCCAACCGCCTGCTCGACGAGCATCATGTCGCCGTGATGCCGGGCGAGAGCTTCGGCAAGGCCGCGGCGGGCCACCTGCGCGTCGCCCTCACCGTCGCCGACGAGCGGCTCGAGGAGGCGGTGGCCAGGCTGATCGAGTTGGCGAACGATCTCGCGGCCGGGCGCCAGGCCTCCTGATCGCCCATTTGCGACATTTGTCGCAATTGAGACAGACGCGATCCTGATTCGCGCGGCACCCTCCGTCCCGATTGGGATGGAGGTCAGCACATGACAGCGTGCTGCAAGATAGCCCTCGTGGCCTACACGATCGGAGCGTCCCGAGGCCGCGCCGCCCGCGGGCGACCGGAAACCCGTTCGACATGAACGACGATTTTCCGACACGTTTTCCCAGGATCACACCATGAACGCACTCACCTCTCGCCGCACCGGCGGCCGCGCCGCGCGCCGCGCCAGCCGGTCCGCACCGCTCACCGACAATCTCCGCGCCATACGCCCCGGTATGGAAGGCGGCCGCCTCAACGTCCTCACCGACGAACAGATCGCGCGCATCCACGAAGCCGCGCTCGAAGCGCTCGAGACCATCGGTCTCGCCGACGCGCCCGAAAGCGGCGTCGCCTACCTCGTGAGTGCCGGAGCCGAGCGCGGCGAGGACGGGCGCATCCGCTTCCCCCGCGCCGTGGTCGAGGACGCGCTCGGCAAGGCCTGCAAGGATCTCACGCTCCACGGCCGCGATCCGCGCCATGACCTGAACCTGTCCGGCACCCGTGTGCATTACGGTACCGCCGGCGCCGCCGTCAGCATGGTGGATATCGAGGGCCGCGAATATCGCGATTCGACGGTGCAGGACCTGCATGACGCGGCACGTATCTGCGACGTGCTCGACAACATCCATTTCGTGCAGCGCCCGATGGTCTGCCGCGACATCGCCGACAACCGCGAGATGGATCTCAACACGCTCTACGCCTGCTGCTCGGGCACCACCAAGCATGTCGGCACCTCCTTCACCGACCCCGCCTATGTCGAGGACGCGCTCTCGATGCTGCACATGATCGCGGGCGGCGAGGACGCGTGGCGCGCGCGGCCTTTCGTGTCGAACTCCAACTGCTTCGTCGTGCCGCCCATGAAATTCGCGACCGAAGCCTGCCAGGTGATGGAAAACTGCATCCGTGGCGGGATGCCGGTGCTTCTTCTCTCGGCCGGCATGGCCGGTGCCACGACGCCCTCGACCATCGCCGGCGCCATCGTTCAGGCGACGGCGGAATGCCTCGCGGGGCTGGTCTACGTCAACGCGGTCTCGCCGGGCCACCCGGCGATCTTCGGCACGTGGCCCTTCGGGCTCGACCTGCGCACGGGGGCGATGACCGGCGGGTCCGGCGAACAGGCGCTTCTCTCGGCGGGATGCGCGCAGATGCACCGGTTCTACGGCCTGCCCGGCGGCGCGGTCGGGGGGATCACCGACGCCAAGCTGCCCGACATGCAAGCGGGATGGGAGGCGATGTGCTCGAACGTCATGGCGGGGCTTTCGGGCCTCAACATGGTCTACGAATCGGCCGGGATGCACGCCTCGCTCCTCGGTTTCTGCCACGAATCGCTCATCCTCGCCGACGACCTGATCGGTCACGCGCTTCGCTGCGTGCGCGGCATCGACGTGACGGACGAGACCATCGCGCTCGACCAGATGCGCGAGGTCTGTCTCGGCGGACCGGGGCATTATCTCGGCACGGGCCAGACGCTCGCGCGGATGCAGTCGGACTACCAGTATCCCTCGGTGGGGGACCGGACCTCGCCCAAGCAATGGGTCGAGATCGGCAAACCCGACCTCAACGCCCGCGCCACCGCGCGCAAGGAAGAGATCCTGTCGCAACCCTCTGCCGCGCGCTTCGATCCCGCGCTCGACGCCGAATTGCGCCGCGCCTTCACGATACATCTTCCGAACTGACGATCCGGCGGGGCACCGGAGAAGTCGGACTTTCCGGGCCCGTTCCGCGCGCAGGGAAAGGCCGGGGCGGATCGCTCAGGAACCGCCCCGCCGATCCTCGTCGATGCGCTTCGCGACCTCCTCCCACCGCCGCTTGCGCAGCACGCGGCGAAAGGCGCGTTCGAGCTCGCCCACCGCGCCCGAGCGGAACCAGCGCCCATGCGCGAGAACCAACTGGTCCGGCGCCCAGGCGATCATCCGCTCCACGGCGTCGGCCAGAAGATCCCTGCGGCGGAAGCTGAACATCATGTCGGGCGGCATCTTGCCGTCGCTGTCGTCGATCCCGGCAAGCCAGATCAGCGGCCGCATCCAGACCGGCAGTTTCGCAGTCTCGAAATTCTCGATGAGATCGGTGAGGATCAGCGTCCCCGACTGGCGATGATGAAACACCGCCTCGCGATGCGCCTTGCTTCCTTCCACGATCATCTGGTCGATCTGGCCCCGCCACGGCGCCTCCGCCTCGTGGCCGAGGTCGTGATCGAAAGACAGGTCCAGCCCGTGTTTCGCCGCACGCCCCGCCACGCCGGGCGCGGCCCAGGCCAGGGCGTCGGGAAACGCCGCCTGCCATTCGGCGATGAAGGAATAATGGATCCAGTTGGGCGCGACCAGGTGCGCCACCCGCCCCTCGGCCCCGAGTTCAGCCTTCAGCCCCTCGGTCAGGCGCGTCGGCGAATGCACCCAGAGATCGCCGTTCTCGAGCCGCACCACCGTGGCGCGGGTCGAGAAGGGCAGGCCGTAGAAGGAAACATGCGGCCCGTCGACGATCCAGATCGACGGGCCGATGATCTTGAGCGTATCGAGCGGCTCGTAACCCGTGGGCCGCGACGCCTCCCTCATCAGTCGATGACCGTGACCGATGTCATCACGTCCGGCTGGCCCACGACCGCGCCGTTCTGCCCGGTGCCGCGCTTGATCGCGTCGACCACCTCCATGCCGTCCGTCACCTTGCCCACCACGGTATATTGGCCGTCCAGCGACGGGTAGCGGGTGAACATTATGAAGAACTGGCTGTTCGCGCTGTCGGGATTCTGGCTCCGGGCCATGCCGAGGATGCCGCGCTCGAAGGGAATGTCCGAGAACTCCTGCGGCACGTCGGGCAGGGTCGATCCGCCGCGCCCGGCATAGGCCATGTTCCCGCCCTCGACCTTGCCGAACTGCACATCGCCGGTCTGAGCCATGAAATCGTCGATCACCCGGTGGAAGGCCACGCCGTCATAGGCGCCCTTCTCGGCCAGGGTGGTGATCCGCTCCACGTGCTGCGGCGCCACTTCCTCGAAAAGGTCGATGGCGACGGTGCCGTTCGCCTCGCCCGCGATCTCGATCTCGAGACCCGTGGCCAGGGCGGGCGACGCCGCCAGCGTCGCCGCGAGAATGGCCCAGTTACCCATCGGCGGCCACCTTGACGCTGATCATGCGGTCGGGATCGGCGGGCGGCTCGCCCCGCGTGATCGCGTCCACGTGCTCCATGCCGTCGATCACCCGGCCATAGACCGTGTATTGCCGATTGAGGAAATGGTTGTCCTTGAAGTTGATGAAGAACTGGCTGTTGGCGCTGTCGGGGTTCTGGCTCCGCGCCGCGCCCAGCGTGCCGCGATCATGGGGCACGCCGCTGAACTCGGCCTTGAGGTTGGGCAGGTCGCTGCCGCCGGTTCCGGCCGCGCGCAGGTTGAAATCCTTCTCCATGTTCCCGTTCTTCACGTCGCCCGTCTGCGCCATGAACCCGTCGATCACGCGGTGAAAGGCCACGTTGTCATAGGCACCGGCCCGCGCCAGTTCCTTCATGCGTTCGGTATGGCCCGGCGCCACGTCGGGCAGAAGCTCGATGGTGACGGTGCCGTCCTTCAATTCCATCAGGATCGTGTTCTCGGGGTCTTTGATCTCGGCCATCTGGCTCTCCTCGGATTTGGCTTTGTCCGAGAGGTAAGGGTTTCGCCCGGAATTGCCAAGCGCCCCGCCTTGACCCTTGGGCACGATCGCGCCATGAGAGGCGCGCGTTTCGCAACGGGAGAACGGGCAGATGGGCTGGAACACCCTCGACGACATGGATCTTGACGGCAAGCGGGTGCTCACGCGCGTCGACATCAACGTGCCGGTCGAGGATGGCCGCGTCACCGACGCCACCCGGATCGAGCGGATCGTTCCCACCGTCAGCGATATCCTCGCGCGCGGCGGCCGGCCCATCCTGATCGCGCATTTCGGCCGGCCCAAGGGCAAGGTCGTGCTCGACATGTCGCTGCGGCAGGTGTTGCCGGCGCTCGAAGTGGCTTTGGGCCGCAAGGTCACGCTCCTCGAAACGCTGGAAGGCGCCGAGAACCTGACGGACGAGGCGCAGGCCGCCGACGTCCTCCTGATGGAAAACATCCGCTTCCATCCGGGCGAAGAGGCCAACGACCCCGATTTCGCCCGCCGCCTCGCGGCCCTCGGCGACATCTACTGCAACGACGCGTTCTCCGCCGCCCATCGCGCGCATGCCTCGACCGAGGGCGTGGCGCGCCACCTGCCCTCCTGCGCCGGCCGCCTCATGCAGGCCGAGTTGCAGGCGCTCGAGGCCGCGCTCGGTGCGCCGAAACGGCCGGTGATCGCGGTCGTGGGCGGCGCCAAGGTCTCGACCAAGCTCGACCTGCTGGGCAACCTGGTCGAGAAGGTCGACATGCTCGTCATCGGCGGCGGCATGGCCAACACCTTCCTCGCGGCACAGGGGCTTTCCGTGGGCAAGTCGCTCTGCGAACACGACATGGCCGACACCGCACGCGCCATCATGCAGAAGGCCGGCGCCTCGGGATGCGAGGTGATCCTGCCCGCCGACGTGGTGGTGGCGCGCGAGTTCCGGGAAGGCGCCCCGCACGAGACCGTGCCCGCCCATGCCTGCCCCGACGACGCGATGATCCTCGACGCCGGTCCCCGGAGCATCGCGCGCATCGCGTCGGCCTTCGCGAAGGCCAGCACGCTCATCTGGAACGGCCCCCTCGGCGCATTCGAGATCGCCCCTTTCGACACGGCCACCAACGCCGCCGCCCGCGAAGCCGCACGGCTGACGCGCGAGGGCGCGCTCGTCTCCGTCGCGGGCGGGGGCGACACCGTGGCCGCGCTCAACCAGGCCGGCGCGGCGGATGATTTCACCTACATCTCGACCGCCGGCGGCGCGTTTCTCGAATGGATGGAGGGCAAGGAACTGCCGGGCGTCGCCGCGCTGATGGACGGGTAAGGAGAACCCGACTTCGCCGCCGGGGCCGATGTGATACCTTCCCGCCAACGACTCGGATCGGGAGGGTAACAGATGACTGTTTTCAAACGTGTTTTCGGCGCCGCCGCGCTTCTCGCGGCGATCGGGGGCCCGGCCGCTCCGCAGGGCGATCCCCGGCCCGGCCTGCTCGATATCGTGACCGTAGACCGCGTGGCCGAAACCGTGGCGAGCTTCGCCATATCGGCGCTGCGCACCCAGATGGAGGTCGAATACGACCACCTCTCGACCGATATCCTGCGCGGGACCATGGCGATTTCGGGTGTCACCCTTCGCCCGCAGCTCAGCCATGACCGCGCACGCCAATGCGAGATCACCGTGCAACGCGCGAGCTTCGACCTCGGCACCGCCCGCCCGATGCTCGAGGCAGCGAACGGGTCGGTGACGCTGGTGGGCGCGCGCGCCGGCATCGCGTGCCTTCCGCCCGACGCCGGCCTCGCGCTGCGCGCTTCGGGCTACTCGACCCTCGACATCGACCGGGTGGGTCTCGAGTTCGACTACATTCACGGCACCGGCGAAATGCGCGTGAACGGCACCGCCGCGATCAACGACATGGGCACGCTCGATCTTGCGGCGGCGGGGGCGATCCTGCCCCGTCTGAATGCGCATGGCGTGTCGGGCGATCCGGCCATCCGTCTGCGCCGGGCCGTGGTGGGCTTCCAGGACCGGGGCGCGTGGTCGCGGCTCTCCTCGCAACTCCCCGAGGCGCTGCGCCAGCCAGACGTCATTCGCGGCATGGGCACCGAGGACCTGACCAACATGCTGAGCGAGAACGGCACCCGTGCGCTCACCTCGACCGAACGGCTCTTCATCGAGGACCTGATGGAGCACGTGACCCGTTTCGTGGCCGATCCCGGCGAGATCACGATCGAGGCGCAATTGCCCGCCGGCGGTATCGTGATCGAACCCGAGATCTACCAGAACCCCCCCGAACTGTTGCAGGCACTGGCACCCGATGCGCGCGTCGCGCCCTCGGCCCGCTCCGGGCTGATCGACGTCGCACTCCTGCAAAAACGCGAGGAAGAGGTCACGCCGCAGGACCGCCTGCGCCTTGCCCGCGCCTTCATGGAGGGCCAGGGCGTGCCACGCGCCGAGGCCCTGGTGCCGGGCGTCCTGGAACCCATCCTCGATGCCGAGGGCGAGACCGGCGCCGAGGCGGCCCTTCTGACGGCCCGCGCCTACATGGCCACGAACCCGGCCGAAGCCTATCGCCACGCCCTCCTGGCCAGCGCCCGCGACGCCGTCGGCGCGGTCGCGCTGCTCGACGCGCTCGAGGCACGGTTGACCACGGGCGCGGTGCTGGCCGCGCAGGACGAACTTGCCAACCGGACCGATGCCCCCGAGATGGCCGAGGCCCTGCCCGAAGGCGGCGACATCCGCGCCGTGCGCGCGCTTGCGCTTGCGCATCTCAACGGCATCGGCGCGCTGCGCTCCTATCCCCGCGCCTACTACTACGCCCTCATCGCCGAGGCGGCAGGCGACATCGGCGCCGGCGCGCTGCGCCAGGACATCGAGGCGCGGTTCGCCGATCGCGGCGAGGCGGTCAGCGCACAATGGGCCGAGCTTCGCGCGCGGCTCCAGGAACGCGCCGTTGACGACTGGGTGACGCTCGACCTGTCGGATCGCTTCATCCGCACCGACTGACCTGTCCCCTCCTGCCGCTTTCGCGGACCGGCGCGGCCCTGCCCGCCGGTCCGCCGCTTTCACGCGACGTTAGCGTCACCAGAATTGCACGCCGCCCCCCTTCGCCCTAGAACGGCGTGACATCGAAAGAGGGAGCAACGCCATGCCGAACGCCGACCAGAAACAGAAGATCGCCAACGCCGACGGCTTCATCGCCGCCCTCGATCAGTCCGGCGGATCGACCCCGAAGGCGCTCAGCCTCTATGGCATCGGCGAAGACGCCTACGGCTCCGAGGACGAGATGTTCGACCTCATCCACCAGATGCGCACGCGCATCATCAAGAGCCCCGCCTTCACCGGCGACCACATCATCGGCGCGATCCTCTTCGAACAGACGATGGAGCGCGAGGTCGACGGCAAGCCCACGGCGCAATTCCTCTGGGAGGATCGCGGCGTCGTGCCGTTCCTCAAGGTCGACAAGGGGCTCGCCGACGCCGGGAACGGCGTGCGCCTGATGAAGGACATGCCCGACCTCGAGGCCCTGCTTCAGCGCGCCACGTCCAAGGGCATCTTCGGCACCAAGATGCGCTCGGTCATCGACGCGGCAAACCGGGGCGGGATCGAGGCGGTCGTGGCCCAGCAGTTCCTCATCGGCGGGATCATCCTCGATCACGGTCTCGTGCCGATCATCGAGCCCGAGGTCACGATCTCGATCTCCGACAAGGCCGAGGCCGAGGACATCCTGCTCACCGAACTCACCCGCCATCTCGACGCGCTGCCCGAGGGGCGCGAGGTGATGCTGAAGCTCACGCTTCCCGAGACGGCGAACCATTACAAGCCTCTCGTCGATCATCCCCGCGTGCTGCGCGTCGTGGCACTCTCGGGCGGCTATTCGCGCGACGAGGCCAATGACCGGCTCTCGCGCAACACCGGTATCATCGCCAGCTTCTCCCGTGCCCTGACCGAAGGGCTTTCGGCGGATCAGAGCGACACGGATTTCGACGCCACGCTGCGCGACACGGTGCAAAGCATTCACGCCGCCTCGGTCGCGGGCTGACCCGTCACCCCGAAAGCCGCGCCAGGATCGCGTCCGTGTCGATGCCGCCGACCGCCCCCGCCGTGCGGCCCCGCTCCCCGTGCAGGCGCGTCGCCACGTAGGCATCCCCGACCGCCACGGGCGCCCTGCGCATCAGCACCGCCGCCGTCAGCAGCGAGGCGAGGCTCTCCACGTACCAACGCGCCTCGGCCTCGTCGGGCAGCTTGGGAAACCGCGCCATATGCGCCCGAAGCGCCGCGTCGAACTGGCGCGACTGGCCCATCGCCTCGCCCAGTTCGGCGCTCAGCACCTCCCCCGCCAGCGGCGTCTTGCGCAGCGTGCGCAGGATGTCGAGGCAGATGACATTGCCCGATCCTTCCCAGATCGAGTTGAGCGGCGCTTCGCGATAGAGCATCGGCAGATCGGTATCCTCGACGTAGCCCATGCCGCCCAGGGCCTCCATCGCCTCGTAGACCAGCGGCGGACACAGCTTGTTGTTGAGATATTTCGCCAGTGCCACGGCGAGGCGCGCGAAGGCGCGGCTCGCGTCGTCGTCGCGATCGAAGGCCGCCGCCACATGCAGGCCCAACGCCAGCGCCCCCTCCCAGTCAAGCGCGAGATCGGCCAGCACCGAGCGCATCAGCGGCTGGTCGATGAGCTGCTTCTGGAAAACGGTGCGATGCGCCGCCCAGTGATGCGCGTGATCGAGCGCCGCGCGCATCAGGCCCGCGGGCGCCATCGCGGTGTCGAGCCGCGTGTGATGCACCATCTCGATGATCGTGCGCACCCCCGCCCCCTCGTCACCGAGGCGATGCGCGTAGGCATCGGCCAGTTCGATCTCGGCCGAGGCATTGGCCTTGTTGCCGAGCTTGTCCTTGAGGCGCTGGATGTGGATCGTGTTCCGTCCCTCCTCGCGCCAGCGCGGCACGAGGAAACAGGTCAGCCCCTCGGGCGCCTGCGCGAGCATCAGGAACCCGTCGGACATCGGCGCCGAGCAGAACCACTTGTGCCCCCGCAGCCGGTAGAGATCGCCGTCGCGCACCGCCCGCGTGGTGTTGGCCCGCACGTCCGAGCCGCCCTGCTTCTCGGTCATCGCCATGCCCATCGTCGCGCCCGGCTTGCGCGCGAGCGGGCGGACCGATCCGTCATAGACCCGCGCCGTGAGCTTCGGCACCCATTGCCGAAGCAGGCCCGTGTCGGCGCGGAGTGCTGGCACCGCCGCATAGGTCATGGTCATCGGACAACACACGCCCGGCTCGATCTGGCTGGTGAGATAGACCATCGCGGCATGGGTCGCGTGGCCGCCCGGCTGGCCCTCCCACGGGATCGCGGCATAGCCCGCGCCGATCCCCGCCTCCATCAGGCGGTGATAGGCCGGGTGGAACCGCACCTCGTCGAGCCGCCGCCCGCCCGCGTCGAAGAGCACCGCCTCGGGCGGCGTTTCCCGCGCCCGCCGTCCGGCCTCGACCATGTCGGCCCGTCCCATGTCGAGCCCGTATTGCGCCAGGTGATCGCCGTCCGCGCCCGCCCCGCCGGCATGATCCCGCAGCGCCGCGTCGCCCGACCACAGGTCGCGGTCGCCCCTCGGGGCGGGTTGGTTCGTGATCTCGTGCGTGTCGGTGAAATCGTGCCCCGGAAACTGCGTCATCTCTCGCCTCTCTCGTCTGGCCCAAATGCTACAGGTCGCCTCACCGGATTGGAAAGGGGATTCACAACGCCCGCGGCTTGTGCAACTCTCGCCCCCGGCGCCCGGCAAGAGGCGCGAAACGAGAAGGCAGAGCCGTGAGCATCCGCAGCAGAAAGCCCGCGATGGGCGTGCTTGTCTATTTCACCGTGGCCTTCGGGCTGGGGCTTTACTTCGCGTTCGCCGCGATCCAGGGCGATTTCGGGCTTTTCCGCCGCGCCGAGATCGAGGCCGAATCGCGGCTCCTGAAGGAGCGGCTCGACGCGCTCGAATCGCAGGTGGCACGGATGGAGAACCTGACGAAGCGGCTCTCGGACACCTATCTCGACCTCGATCTTCTCGACGAACAGGCGCGCAGCGTTCTGGGTCTCATGCGCTCGGACGAGATCATCATCCGCTGACCCCGTGCCGTCACGAGGTCAGAAGCGCGGCCGATACGTCTCCTCGAACTCCCGCTGCAACGCGTCGCGGTCGTATTCCTCGCGGATCCAGTCCTCGAATCCGATGCCCGTCTCGGCCTGCCGCGCCCCGTAGACGTCGAGAATGTGATCGAGGATCCCCGTCCGCGACTGGCGGATGTGGATATACCTGAGCCCCAGCATCTTGCGCGCCTCGCTCACCGGCCGCCCCTCCATCACCAGGAGCCAGATGGCCGAGGCAAAACCCGCGCGGTCGGCGCCCGACTTGCAATGCATGACGAAGGGCTTCTCGATCTCGCGGAACACTTCGAGCAGGTGCAAAATGTCCTCCTTCGGCGCGGCATAACGCGCGTGGAGCGTCACGTTGACAAGCTCGAGACCGAGCTCGGCGCAGCTCTCCTCCTCGACGAGGTAATGCGCCGCGCCTGCAGCGCCCCGCAGGTTGAGGACCGTGCGGATACCCATCGCCTTCATCTTCTCGAACCGCCGATGCGTGGGATGGTTCGAACGCCACACGCCCGGTGCGACCTGGTGGAAATTGGTCCAGATGGTGCGCAGGATCGCGTGATCGAACCACAGGTTGTAGATATTGGCGCGGCGGCGGTTCTCCGGGGTGCTCAGGTCGGTGTTGTAGCGCGCGCGCAGGTCGCGCTCCCAATCGGCTATCCGCTTGAAGAATTTCATGCGCCGGCTTCCACTTGCCCGCCGCCCCCGCGGCGACGCCCCCATGTAGGCCCTGCGCTTCGGGCTGACAAGGCGCGGGGACGATTGACGCCGCTCCGGGCCTGCGTAGAGTGGCCGCGACATCGAGCACGAAGGCCGGACCATGACACTTTCCCACGGACGCAGCTACCTCGCCATACCCGGCCCCACGGTCGTTCCCGACGCGGTGCTGCGCGCGATGCACCGCGCCTCGCCCAACATCTACGAGGGCGACCTGATCGACATGACCTGGAGCCTGATCCCGGACCTGCGCGCCATCGCGCGCACCTCCGGCAAGGTCGCGATCTACATCTCGAACGGGCATGGCACGTGGGAGGCCGCGCTCGCCAACGTGCTGGCGCCGGGCGACACGATCCTCTCGCTCGTCACCGGGCGCTTCGGCGTGGGCTGGGCCGACATGGCCGAGAAGCGCGGGCTCTCCGTGGACCGCCTCGATTTCGGCATGGCCTCGCCCGTCGATCTCGACCTCTTCGAGGACCGGCTGCGCGCCGACAAGGAGCACCGCATCAAGGCGGTGCTCGCCACCCATACCGACACGTCCTCATCCGCACGCAGCGACATGGCCGGCCTCCGCGCGGCGCTCGACGCAACAGGGCATCCGGCGCTTCTCATGGCGGACTGCATCGCCTCCATGGCCTGCGACCGGTTCGAGATGGACGAATGGGGCGTCGACCTCGCCGTCGCGGCCTCGCAGAAAGGGCTGATGATGACGCCGGGCCTGGGGTTCGTCTGGTTCGGCGACAAGGCCATCGCGGCGCGTGCCCGTCTCGATCGCGTCAGCAGCTATTGGGATTGGACGCCGCGCGCCGATCCCGAAGGCTTCTACCAGCTTTTCGCCGGAACCGCGCCCACGCATCTCCTGCACGGTCTGCGCGCGGCGCTCGATCTCATCATGGACGAGGGGATCGAGAACGTCTGGGCGCGCCACGAAACGCTCGCCCGCGCCGTCTGGGCCGCGGTCGAGGCATGGGGCGCGGGCGATGGCGTCATGCGTCTCAACATCGCCGACCCGGCCCATCGCAGCCACGCGGTCACGTCCATCTCGCTGCCCGCGCCGGACGGCGACAGGCTGCGCCGCTGGACCGAGGACATGGCGGGCGTCACCCTCGGCGTCGGTCTCGGCATGGCCGAACCCGGAAGCCCCAACGCGGGCGCCCATTTCCGGCTGGGCCACATGGGCCATGTCAACGCGCATATGCTCATGGGCGCGCTCGGCGTGATGGAGGCGGGACTCGTGGCGCTGGACGTCCCGCGCGGCGACGGCGGGCTTTCGGCGGCGGCCGAGGTTATCGGCAAACGGGCCTGATCCGCCGCGGCACGTCCCGGACCGCGCCCCGAGATTGCATGGTCCTCACCCGCGCCGCCCCAGCCACGCGATCGCCCGGTCCAACCCGATGCCCAGCGCGACCGTCGCCCAGAACCCGAAGACGGCCCAGACCACGAAGAACACCCACAACAGGTTGACGAGCCCCATCACGAGCGCCGCGCCGGTATAGTTCGGGGCCTTGTCCAACGGTCCGTGTCGCATGGGGTCCCACCCTAGCCCGATTAGCCCTGCCGCGCCTCCCGCAGCGCGCCGGGCAGCGCCTCGGCGAGGGCAGCCAGGTCACGCTCGGTGCCGCAACTCACGCGGATGCACCTGTCTGCCGGCGCGACGAAGGGCATCCGTACGAACACCCCCCGCGCGACGAGACCGGTAAGGACACGCCGCGCAAGCGCGCCGTCGCCCCCGCAATCCACCGCCACGAAATTCGTGGCCGACGGAATGGCGCTCAGCCCGTTCTCCGCGGCGATCCGCGCGATCTCGTCGCGGGCCTCCGCCACGCGCGCCCGGACATGGCCAAGCCAGTCGCCGTCCTCCAGCGCGGCCAGCGCACCCGCCTGCGCGGCCCGGTTCATCCCGAAATGGTTCCGTATCTTCTCGAACTGCGCGATCAGCGCGCGTTCGCCCACCGCATAGCCCACGCGCGCGCCTGCCATCCCGTGCGCCTTCGAGAAGGTGCGCAGACGGATCACGCGGGGATCGCCGGCCTCGACCGGCACGGCGGTGCCCTCGGGCGCGAACTCGATATAGGCTTCGTCGAGCACCAGAAGGCAGCCCCGCGGCAACTCGTCCAGCATCCCGGCCACCTCTGCGCCGCGCCACCAGGTGCCCATCGGGTTGTCGGGATTCGCGAAGTAGAGAAGCTTGGCCCCAACCTCCCGCGCCCGCCCGATCAGGGCAGGCAGGTCTTCTCGGTCGTCGCGATAGGCCACCTTCTCGAGCCGGCCGGCATATCCCGCCACGTGGTAGTTGAACGTCGGATAGGCACCGTCCGAGGTGACGACCGCGTCGCCCGGCTCGATCATCATCCGCACGAGATAGCCCAGAAGCCCGTCGATCCCCTCGCCCACGACGATGTTCCCGGCCTCGACCCCCATCTCGCGCGCCAGGGCATGGCGCAGATCGTGGCTCGTCGAATCGCCGTATTTCCAGATCTCCGCCGCTGCCTCGCGCAGCGCCTTCACCGCCCTCGGCGACGGGCCGAACACGCTTTCATTGGCCCCGATCCGCGCCTTGAACGGGGCGCCGCGTTCGCGCTC
Organism: Roseovarius sp. SCSIO 43702; assembly: GCF_019599045.1. Lineage (NCBI taxonomy): Bacteria > Pseudomonadati > Pseudomonadota > Alphaproteobacteria > Rhodobacterales > Roseobacteraceae > Roseovarius > Roseovarius sp. SCSIO 43702. Next base: position 657,519 of record NZ_CP080623.1, on the reverse strand, counting down.
CTGCACCTCCGGCCCCACGAAGGGCACCGTGGGCGGAAGGCCCGCGACAAGGCGGGTGAGGCGGGCGTGGCGAGGCAGATCTTCACTCATGCAGGCACTAAACGACAGTGCCCGGCCGGGCGCAAGAACCTCGATCGTGCCGCCGCGCGCGATCCGGCACTCCGCCCGATGACGCGGCGTCCCGGCGCCGCCACCGCGCTTCGCACCGCGCGCAAATCGGCTAGACTGCGCGCATCACACCACAGGAAACCGCCCATGCCCCGTGTCACGACCGAGATCACCGATCACATCGCCCACGTTCGCCTGAGCCGCCCGGAGAAGCGCAATGCCGTCGATCCCGACATGGCCCACGCCATCGTCGAGGCGGGCCAGGCCCTGCTCGCGGCCGACGACATCCGCGCCGTGGTGCTCTCGGGCGAGGGCGCGTCCTTCTGCGCGGGGCTCGACGTGATGAGCTTCGGCGCGCTCGCCGCGGGCGACCCCGAATCGCTCGTCATGCCGCGCACCCATGGGGATGCGAACCTCTTCCAGGAGGTCGCGCTCGTCTGGACCCGCCTGCCCGTCCCGGTGATCGCCTCCCTGCATGGCGCGGTCTTCGGTGCGGGGTTCCAGTTGGCCCTCGGGGCCGACATCCGCATCGCGGCGCCCGACACCGAGCTTGCGATCATGGAGATGAAATGGGGCCTCGTCCCCGACATGGGCGGCATGGCCCTCGTGCCACGGCTGGCGCGCGATGACGTGATCCGCCGGCTGACCTACACCGCCGCGCGTATCCCCGCGGACCAGGCCGAACGCTGGGGCCTCGTGACCGAGATCGCAGCCGACCCCCTCGCCGCGTCCCGGGCGCTCGCAACCGAGATCGCGGGCCGCAGCCCCTCGGCCATCCGCGCGGCCAAGCGGCTAATCACCGAGGCGCAATCCGGCCTGTCCACCGCCGAAATCCTGCTGGCCGAAAGCCGCGCCCAGACCGATCTCATCGGCCAGCCCGATCAACTCGAGGTCATCGCCGCGAACATGGCGGGCCGCGCCCCCGACTTCTCGCGGAAAGATTGAGCGTCCGATCCCTCCGGTTGTGACAAAAAATCCCGTCCGCCGGCGTTACGGACCGGCGGGGTCTTGAACTCGGGATCGTAACTCTGGCACCAGACATCGGGACAACTTTGGCGGGGCAGACCATGAACAAGACGATCTTCGCGGCATTGGCATTCCTTCTCAGCGGCTGCGGGGTCGCCTATATCAGCCCCGACGTGCGCGCGAACGATCCCAACGTGCAGGTCATCGAGATGGACGCCGCCTCCGTCGCGGCCGCCAACCGGTCAAGCTACAGCCCCAAGACCGTGCCCGCGGCCTTCTTCCGCAACGCGGGCGGCGCCGGAAGCCTGCGCGGCGTGGGCGCCACCCCAGATCCCGCCGTCGACCGTCAGGTCAAGCCCTCGTCGCTGCCGATGCGCCTGCCCCCGGACGCGCCGCAGCAGCCCTATACCATCGGTGTCGGAGACGTGATCCTGCTCAGCACACCCCAGACCGGCAGCACGGTCGAGGAGCTCTCCGGCCTGCTCAAGGCCCAGAACAGCCGGCAGGGGTACACGGTGCAGGACGATGGCGCCATCGCGGTGCCCGACGTGGGCCGCATCAACCTCGCCGGGCTCACCCTCGAGGAAGCCGAGGCGCGGGTCTTCGAGAAGCTCATCGAGAACCAGATCGACCCGTCCTTCTCGATCGAGATCGCCGAATTCAACTCCAAGCGCGTGACCGTGGGCGGCGCCGTCGGCAACCCGGCGGTGGTGCCGATCACCCTCACCTCGCTCACCCTCGAGGAGGCGCTCGCCGCCGCCGGTGGCATCGCCACGGATGACGAGGACTACGCCAGCATCCGCCTCTACCGCGACGGCACCCTCTACGAGGTGCCGCTCACCGAGTATTTCAAGCGCCCGCAGGTCCAGAAGACCCGCCTCGCGGCCGGCGACTCGATCTTCGTCGATACCGAGTTCGATCTCGACAATGCGCAGGCCTATTTCACCGAGCAGATCACGCTCGCGCAGTTCAGGCAGGACGCCCGCGTGCAGGCCCTCAACGAGATGAACAGCGCGATGAACCTGCGCCGCGCCGCGCTTGAGGAGGAACGGACCAACTTCGCCACCCGGCTCGAGCTTGACGCCGTCGACCGCGATTACGTCTATCTCGCCGGCGAGGTGAACAAGCCCAGCCGCTTCGCCCTGCCCTTCGGCCAGACAGCCTCGCTCGCCGACGCGCTCTTCTCCGAGGGCGGCTCTTCCAACCGGGAGGCGAACCCGACGCAGGTCTACGTCCTGCGCGGCGAGGAGGGATCGAGCCGGATCACGGCTTACAATCTCAACTACCGCCAGGCCGCCAACCTCATCCTCGCGACGAAGTTCGAGCTTCGGCCGAATGACGTGATCTTCATCGCCGAACAGCCGATCACGCGTTGGAATCGCGTCGTGCAACAGCTCGTCCCGAGCCTGATCACCAGCGGTGCGGCGATCGCCAACAACTGATCGCCGAGGTCCCGCACATCACGAGGCCCGGACCCATCGGTCCGGGCCTTCCCGTGCGTCCTGTCCGGTCAGCCCACGTGGAACAGGGTGTTGAAGAGCTTCGGGTCGATGCTCTCGGCCGCGAAAGTCGGACCCTCGGTCAGGATGCTCACCGCGTCATGGCTGTGCAGGCTCTCCTGGTGGCTCGCGATCACGCGGAAATCGCCGATGCGCTCATCCGCCAGAAGCGCCTCGCAGAAAAGCCGCGCGGCGTCCTCGACGAAGATCGGGTTCGCCGCGTTCAACTCGGCAAAGGCCTGTTCGTCCTCGCGCTTCACCATCACCTGCGTCTCGGTCGGCACCGCCCCGCGCGCAAGCTCGATCAGGTCCTCGAACCAGACGCAATCATCACATGTCACCTCGACCGAGATACGCGCGACCGACCGCTGCGAATGCGGCGTCGCCAGCTGCCCGCGCGCCTGCCGCGCATGTTCGCTCAGCTCGAGCGAGCACGGACAGGTCGAGGAATAGACATAGTCGAGATGCATGAACTTGCGCCGCACGCCGCCTGTCTCGACCAGCTCCAGCGCGATGTCGTAATACTGATACCCCTCCAGCCCCGAGCGGAGCGAGCGTATCTTCATCGGATAGGAAAACCGCATCTGGATGCGCGCGTCGATGCTGTCGAGGTCGGCGATATAGTCGTCAAGCGCCGCCTCGATCACCTCGAAGCTGAACGTCTTTTCCGCGTGCTTGTAGAAACTGCGCATGATGCGCGACATGTTGATGCCCTTCTTCTCGGCCTCGAGGCTCACCGTCCCCGTCACCGACGTCTGAAGCGTCAGGTCGCCATTGTCGCGCGTGTGAAACCGTATCGGCAGGCGGAAATTGGAAATGCCCACATGCTGAAGCTGCGCCCGCGCCCCCCGGATGAGGGATTGCGGCCCGTTCTGAAGGTCGGGCATCGTCGCGCGATAGGCCGCGTCGGCCTCGAAATCCTCGGGATACTCCCGCGAAAGCGCCGGATAGTTCGACAGCTCCCCACCGGGCAGAAGCCGCGCGATGGCGGGGTCCAGGTCGGCGATCTCTTCCGGCGTCGCCGATACCGCCCAGCGCCTCAGCCGCGCCAGCGCCTCGCGCGCGTCCTCACGATCCGTCATGGCGTCGATCTTGCTTTTGTGGACATTCATCACATGGTCCCTCGGGCCGGTGCAGCGCCTTACATAACCCTTCGGGCGCCCGATTGCGACATTTGAATCGTCATACGCCATGACCCGCCCATCGGATCACACACCGTGCAGCCATCGCGAATTTGAACCGTATTCTAAGGACTTGGCCTTTGCCGAGACCGAAGTTTTGCGGTATGTATTCCGATATCGGACCAGGATGGCCGATCCTTGAATTTTTCCAGAGTTACACGTGTGGTGCGTAGGGAGCACGTGGGGAAACGGGGGGCCATCCATCACGGGCGGTCCCCCGTTCTGATGCGCGGCTCGTGTCTGCGCGCGGGCTCAGGGATCGACGCCACCCATCTCGCAGACGATGCGCCACTCCTCCTCGGTCACAGGCTGCACCGAGAGGCGCGGGTTCCTGACAAGCATCATCTCCGAAAGACACGGCTCGTCCTTCACCATGTCGAGCGTCACGGAACGCTTCAGCGGCTTCACCGCGCGGACATCCACGCATTCCCAGCGGTCGTCATCTGTGGTGCTGTCGGGATGCGCCTCGGCGCTGATCTCGACGATCCCCACCACGGCCTTCTCGGTCTGGCTGTGATAGAAGAACCCCCGGTCGCCGATCTCCATCTCGCGCATGAAATTGCGTGCCTGGTAGTTGCGCACACCGTCCCATTCCTCGCCCTCGTCGCCCTTCGCGACCTGGTCGTCCCAGCTCCATTCCGACGGCTCGGACTTGAACAGCCAATAGCGCATGATCAGATCACCTTGTTCCATTCGATCAACTCGACGCTCTCGAAAAGCCCCGCCCTCGCATAGGGGTCGGCCTCGGCCCAGGCTTCGGCGGCGGCCATGTCCTCGACCTCCAGCACCACGAGCGAGCCGCACATCTCGCCCGCCGCGTCCAGAAGCGGGCCGGCCTGCCTGACCGTGTCCCCGGATTTCAGGTAAGCGACATGCGCATCGCGCGTATCCTTGCGGGTCTGCAGCGCGCCCGGCTTGTCGCGGGCAATGAGAGCGATCAGCATCATTCCTCCTTGAGTGGCCGCGCGAGCAGCATATCCATCGCCTCGCGCACGCGCAATTCGCCGGCGACAAGTGCCACCACCGCATCGGTGATCGGCATCTCGATCCCAAGGCCGCGCGCCCGGTCCTGCACCGCGCGCGCCGTCGCCGCGCCCTCGACCGTGACCCCTGCCTCGAACGCCTCTTCACGGCCGAGGCTCAGGCCGTAGCGCAGGTTGCGCGACTGCTCGGACATGCAGGTGAGCGCCAGGTCGCCGAACCCCGACAGCCCCGCCAGCGTCTCGGCCTCGGCCCCCAGCGCCTCGGCCATGCGCGCCATCTCGGCATAGCCGCGCGTCATGAGCGCGGCCCGCGCGCTCTCGCCCAGCCCCGCGCCTATCGCGGCGCCGCAGGCGATCGCGATCACGTTCTTGAGCGCCCCGCCAAGCTCGGCCCCCGTCACGTCGCCTGTGCGGTAGAGCCGCAGGTGCGGCGCGCGCAGAAGTTCCTGCAAGCCTTCCGCCGCCACCTCGTCCGCACACGCCAGCGTCAGCGCCGTGGGCAGCCCCCGCGCGATATCGGCGGCAAAGCTCGGCCCGGTCAGGACGGCAGGCGTCGCGTCGGGCACCGTCTCGGCGATGATCCGCGTGGGGCTGGCCTGCGTGTCGCGCTCCACGCCCTTGCAACACGCGACCAGCGGCTTTCCCGCCAGCACGTGCCGCGCGCCTTCCAGCGCCCCGCGCAGCTTCTGCGTCGGCACCGACAGCAGCACGGCGGCGCACCCGCCAAGCCGCGCCAGGTCGTCCGTGACCTCCAGCGCCTCGGGCAGGGTCACGCCCGGCAGGCGCGTTTCGTTCGTCCGCGTCTCGCGCATCTCGCGCACCTGCTCCGCGTCGCGCGCATACAGCACCACGTCGCCCGACCGGGCGAAGGACACCGCCAACGCGGTGCCGAACGCCCCCGCTCCCATCACGCCGATCATGCCTTCGCTCCCTTCCTGCCCGACCCCAGCATCGCCGGGCTCGCCTTGTCGAGCGGCCAGCGTGGCCGCGCGCCCAAATCCATGCCGTCGCGCTGCCCGGCAAGGTAAAGCTCCGCCCCCGCATAGGCGATCATCGCCGCGTTGTCGGTGCAAAGCGCGAGCGGCGGCGCCACGAAAGCGGCACCCGCCGCCTCGGCCACCTCCATCAGGCGCGCACGGATGGCGCGATTGGCCGCCACGCCCCCCGCCACGGCCAGCGTCGGCACCTCCGGGCCCTCCGCGAGGTATATCTCCAACGCCCGCCGCGTCTTCTCGCCCAGCACGTCGCAGACCGCCGCCTGGAACCCCGCGCAGAGGTCCGCCCGCGCCAGCCGCCCCAGCGTGCCGTCGCGCATCACGCCGTCCCGCGCCCTGAGCACGGCGGTCTTGAGCCCCGAGAAGGACAGGTCGCACCCTTCCCGGTCCAGCAGCGGCCGGGGCAGCGCGAAGCGCGCCGCGTCACCCGTCGCCGCCTCCGCCTCGACCGACGGCCCGCCGGGCTGCGGCAGCGCCAGAAGGCGCGCCACCTTGTCGAACGCCTCGCCGGGGGCGTCGTCGATCGTGCCGCCCAGCCGCGCGAAATCCTGCGGCCCGCGCACCAGCAGGAACTGGCAGTGCCCGCCCGACACGAGCAGCATGAGATAGGGATAGGCCACCCCGTCCGTCAGCCTCGGCGTCAGCGCGTGCCCCGCAAGATGGTTCACGCCCACCAGCGGCAGGCCCGCGCCCGCCGCGATCCCCTTTGCGCACATGACGCCCGACATGACGCCGCCGATCAGGCCCGGCCCCGCGGTCACGGCCACCGCGTCCAGATCGGAAAGCCCGACCTCCGCCCGATCCAACGCCTCGCGCACTGCAAGGTCGAGCTTCTCGGCATGGGCGCGCGCCGCGATCTCGGGGACCACGCCCCCGAACGCGTCATGCAGCGCCGCCTGCCCCATCACGACCGAACTCAGGATGCGGGGATCGCCGCCACCGGGCGCCACGCGCACCACCGCCGCCGCCGTGTCGTCACAGCTGCTTTCGATGCCGAGAAGGGTCAGGGTGTCGCGCATGGGCCGCCCGTTGCGGAAACTGTTCCTGCGAGGTAACACCGGGCGAGGCCGCAAACAACCGCGCTCGGGGGGCGCACAGCCCTTGTCACCGACCCTGCTCATCACCCGCCCCGAAGAGGACGCGCTGCGTTTCGCCGACCAGGCGCGCGGCGTTCTGGGCTGCGCCGCGCCCGTCGTCATCTCGCCGCTCCTGGCGATCGAGCCGTGCGCGGCCCCCGATCCGGGCGATGCGGCGACCCTCATCCTCACGTCACGCCACGCGCTTCACGCCGCGCCCCCCGGCATGTCGGCGGTCGTCGTGGGCCCGCGCCTTGCCGATCTCGCGCGCGAGGCGGGGCTCGAGGTCCGCCTCATGGCTCCCGACGCGGCAACGCTCCTGCCCCGCCTCCTCGCCGATCCGCCCCCCGGTCCGCTTCTCCACCTCCGGGGCGAGCACGTGGCCGCCCATGTCGCCCGCCACCTCGCGGAGGCGGGCATCCCCTGCGCCGAAGCCGTGGTCTACACCCAGCCGGCGCAGCCCCTCACCGCCGAGGCCCGCGCGCTCCTGGCCCGGTCCGGCCCGGTCGTCGTGCCGCTCTTCTCGCCACGCACCGGGCGGCTCTTCTTCGCGCAAGGCCCCCATGCGACGCCCCTCGTCGTGGTGGCGCTCAGCGACGCGGTCGCGGCGACCTGTCCCGAGACGCAGAACGCCACGATGATCGTGGCCGCGCGGCCCGACGCGGCGGCCCTTCTGGCGGAACTTCCCCGCGCCTGGGACGTTGCTAAGCGGGTTGAGGGGGACATGCCGCCCGGATAAGGTGGCCGGGTCCGAATGACAGGAATGGGGAAAATCCGTGGCCGCGAAGAAAACCAAGACGACGCGCAAGACGACCGCGACCGAGGCCGAGCTTTCCCCCAAGGCGGCCAAATCCGCCAATCCCGAACCGAACGAACCCAAGGGCAGCGACACGCCCGAGGCCGAGATCGAAACCGCCGGCGACACCACCCCGCCCGAGGCCAAGGAAACGACCGCATCGGCCGCGCCCGGATCGGGCCACGCCGACGCCCCGGTCGGCTCGGGCGATTCGGGCCTTCCCAAGAAGGGCGAAACCGACACCCGGCCCCTGACATACGCGCCCGCCACGGCGGATGCGGGCGAGGCGGACGGCCCCCGGACACCGCGCGACGAAGACACCACCGCGACCCCGGCCGCGCCGGAGCGCGACAGGCCCGCCGCCGCCTCCGCTTCGCCTCCGCCCGCCGAAAGCGCCGGTACGGGGTTCGGCGGCTTCGTTCTCGGCGGCCTCCTCGCGGCCTGCATCGGTGCCGTGGCCGCCTATATCCTGCTCCCCGAAACCGGCCTTCTGACCCGCGCCGACAACGGCGAAAGCGTCGCCGCCCTGGAAACCCGCATCGAGGAGCAATCGTCGCGGATCGCCGCGCTCGCCGAACAGGTCTCGGGCGCCGAAACCGCCTCTCCCGACGCAACCGTCGATCTCGCCCCCCTTGAAGGCGCCGTATCGGATCTCTCCGACGGGCTCGACCGGATGGGCGCGCGCATGGACGAGATCGAGACCCGTCTCGCGGAACTCGAATCCCGCCCGACGGGCGACGGCACCGCCTCCGGTCCTTCCTCGCAGGACGTCGCGGCCCTGCGCGACCGCCTCGACGAACAGGCCCGGCAGCTTGACGCGCTCATGGCCGAGGCCGCGCGCCAGGAAGAGGCCGCGCAGGCCGCCGCCGAGGCCACGCTCCGCCGCGCGGCGCTCACCCGCGTCGAAACCGCGCTCGACACCGGCACACCGTTCGAGGCCGCGCTCTCCGATCTGCGCGACGCCGGACAGGACATCCCCGACGCGCTGTCCCGCGTGGCCGAGACCGGCGTGCCGACCCTTGCCGCGCTTCAGACCTCCTTCCCCGACGCCGCCCGTGCCGCGCTCGCCACCGCCCGAAGGGAGGGCCTGGGCGAAGGCCAGGCGTCCGGCTTCTCCGGTTTCCTGTCCTCGCAACTGGGCGTCCGCTCGCTCGAACCGCGCGAGGGCTCCGATCCCGACGCGATCCTCTCGCGCGCCGAGGCCGCGCTCCGCGAGGGCCGTCTCGGTGACGCGCTCGCCGAACTGGAGTCGCTTCCCGAAGCGCCGCGCGCCGAGCTTTCCGCCTGGATGAGCGACGCCACCACCCGGCTCGAGGCCATCAACGCCGCCGCATCCGTCGGCGCCCAACTCAACTAACGCCGAAAGGGCGCATTCATGATCTGGTCCGTGCTCAAGATCGTCGTTTTCCTGGCCCTCATCGTGGCGGCCAGTTTCGGCGCGATGTATCTTCTCAACCTCGAGGGCGGCGTTCGCATCGTCATGGCGGGCTACGAGGTGAACCTCACGCCGCTCAAGGCCGTGGTCGCGCTCCTCCTGCTGATCGTGGCGCTCTGGGTGCTGCTCAAGCTCGCGTCGCTGCTCATCGCGATCCTGCATTTCATCAACGGCGACGAAACCGCGATCTCGCGCTGGTTCGACCGCAACCGCCAGGAAAAGGGCTATCGCGCGCTGACCGAGGGGATGATGGCGCTCGCGTCGGGCGAGGGGAAGGTGGCCATGGCCCGCGCGCAGAAGGCCGAGAAGTATCTCCGCAAGCCCGAGCTCACCACGCTCATCACCGCGCAGGCCGCCGAGATGACAGGCGACCGCGCCACCGCCGAGGCGAGCTACAAGCGCCTTCTCGCCAATGACAAGACACGTTTCGTGGGCGTCCGCGGCCTCCTGCACCAGAAACTTGCCGAGGGCGACACCGATACCGCGCTCAAGCTCGCCGAGAAGGCGTTCGGCATGAAGCCCGCGCACGAGGAAGTGCAGGACACGCTCCTGCGGCTCCAGACGCGCGAAGGCAACTGGCACGAGGCGCGCGCGACCCTGGGCGCCAAGCTCAAGCACGGCACCCTGCCCCGCGACGTGCACCGCCGCCGCGACGCGGTGCTGGCCCTTGCCGAGGCGCGCGACATCGCCGAGGAAGGCAAGACCATCGAGGCCCGCGAGGCCGCGATCGAGGCCAACCGCCTCTCGCCCCACCTGGTGCCCGCCGCCGTCATGGCCGCGCGCGCCTATATCGACCAGGGCAAGAAACGCTATGCCGCGCGCGTGATCACCAAGGCCTGGGAGGCACAGCCCCATCCCGACCTCGCCGCGACCTTCGCCGCCATCGAACCCGACGAGACGCCCGACGCCCGTCTCAAGCGCTTCGTCAAGCTCTTCCGCCTGACCCCCGACAACCGCGAGGCCAAGCTCGTCGAGGCCGAGCTGCGCATCGCCGCCGAGGATTTCCCCGCGGCCCGCCGCGCCCTGGGTGATCTCGCCGAGAGCGAGGCCGACGCCCGCGCGCTCACCATCATGGCCGCCATCGAGCGCGGCGAAGGCGCGAGCGACGCGGTGGTCAAGGGCTGGCTTGCCCGCGCCCTCTCGGCCCCGCGCGGACCCAAATGGATCTGTGACAACTGCCAGCACATCCATGCCGACTGGGCCCCGGCCTGCGAAAACTGCGCGTCGGTCGACACGCTTTCGTGGAAGACCCCGCCTGCCTCCGAGGTCTCCATGGCCACCGGGGTCGAGATGCTGCCCCTCATCGTCGGCTCGCTCGAGGACAAGCGCGCCGAGGATCGGGGCGAGGATGCGCCCGCCGCCGGCCCCGACATCGAGGACGCCGAGATCGTCACCGATGACGCCACGGACGATGCGGCGCCCCGTGACGGCGACACCGCCACCAGACAGGGCGCGTGACCGCCACGCGCCCCGCCGCGACGCCTATCCACCGACCAGGTCGCCCCCGTTCGGATGAAGCACCTGCCCAGTGAAATATGAGCCATCCTCGCAGGCGAGGAAAAGATACGCCGGCGCCACCTCGTTCGGCTGGCCGGGCCGGCCCAGCGGCGACGACTTGCCGAAATCCTCCACCTTGTCGGGCGGAAACGACGCCGGAATGAGCGGCGTCCAGATCGGCCCCGGCGCCACGCCGTTGACCCGGATACCCTCCGGGGCGAGCTTCGACGACAATGCTCGCACCATCGACAGGATCGCCCCCTTGCTCGACGCGTAATCGACCAGCAGATCCTGCCCCCGATATGCCGTGACGGAGGTGGTGCAGATGATCGACGCACCGCGCGACAGATGCGGCAACGCCTCCTGGATCAGGAAGAACTGCCCCCCGAGATTCGTGCGGAACGTGCAGAAAAGCTGCTCTTCGGAGATCTCGGTCACGTCCTTGCGCGCGTGCTGCTCGCCCGCGTTCGCGACCACGACGTCAAGCCCGCCGAACTCGGCACGGGTCTTCTCCACGACCTCGGCGCAAAAGGCCTTCTCGCCCACGTCGCCCCTCAGCAGAAGCGCCTTCGCACCCTCCGCCTCGATCTTCTCGCGCGTGTGCTCCGCATCCTGGTCCTCGTCGAGATAGACGACCGCCACGTTCGCCCCTTCCCGCGCGAAGAGGATCGCGGTCGCCCGCCCGATCCCCGAATCACCACCCGTGACGATCGCCGTCCGACCTTTCAGCCGCCCGGACCCCGGGTAGCGCGGCATGTAGTCCGGCTCGGGCTCCATCCGGTGTTCCAGCCCCGGTTGCCGGTCCTTTGTTTCGAGCTTGTCCAGATCGCTGTTGCCCATGGTGTTCTCTCCTCTCTTCTCACACATCATGCGCGATCAACAGGAAAGGCGGCCAAGGTGTTCCGGTCACGCCACGGGCGGGGTGCGCCGCGCAAGGCGGGGCGGGTTGCATCCTTCGGAAAAAGGGGGGCCGGTGCCATTTCCGGCTGCCGTTCCCTGCGTCACAGGGAAGCGAATGGTGCGGTCGAGAAGACTCGAACTTCCACGGGTGTTACCCCACAGCGACCTCAACGCTGCGCGTCTACCAATTCCGCCACGACCGCACTGGAATGGTGGGGCGCGTATAGGACAGCGCGCGCGCGATGAAAAGAGCAAAAATGCCGGTTTCCCGCGCCGGTCTGGAATTCGTCGCGCGATGCGATATGACGGGACGGACGGATCACGGAACCTCAGCCATGCCCGAATGGATCACCACCCCCGGCCTGACCGGCTATGACGAGGCGACGGCCTTCATGGAGGCCCGCGCCGAGGCGATCGCGCGGGGCGAGGCGCGCGAATGCATCTGGCTCGTCGAACATCCGCCGCTCTACACCGCAGGCACCTCGGCCAAGCCGGCCGACCTGACCGATCCCGACCGCTTCCCGGTCCACGTCACCAAGCGGGGCGGCCAATACACCTATCACGGCCCCGGTCAGCGCGTGGTCTACGTGATGCTCGACGTGGCTCAGCGCGGGCGCGACGTGCGCCATTTCGTCGAGCAGCTCGAGCACTGGGTCATCGCCACGCTCGACCGCTTCAACGTCACCGGCGAAATCCGCTGCGGGCGCGTCGGCGTCTGGGTCACGCGCCCCGAGAAGCCGCCCCTTCCCGACGGCACCCCGCGCGAGGACAAGATCGCGGCCATCGGCATCCGCCTGCGCAAATGGGTGAGCTTCCACGGCATCTCGATCAACGTGGAGCCCGATCTCGACCACTTCAGCGGCATCGTGCCCTGCGGCATCACCGGCCACGGCGTCACGAGCCTCGTCGATCTCGGCCTGCCCGTCACGATGGAGGACGTCGACATGGCCCTGCGCCAGACCTTCGGCCAGGTCTTCGACTGACGCCGCGCCCTCTCTGCGGCTCCAACACCCCGTTTTCCACCTCTGCCAACCGCGACCCGGCAAATCTTGCATTCCCCCCCTCCTGCCATTAGCAGGTTGGCCGACCACCCATTGGAAAGGCCCCGCCATGGACGACCTTCGCGACAAGTATCTCGCCCGCATCGCCGACGCCTCGGACGAGGCGACGCTCGAGGCGCTGCGCGTCGAGGCCGTGGGCAAGAAGGGCGAAGTGAGCCTCGCCATGCGCGAGCTGGGCCGCATGACCCCCGAGGAGCGGCAGGTCGCGGGACCGAAGCTCAACGCGCTCAAGGACGAGATCAATTCTGCGCTGGTGGCGAAACGCCAGGCGCTCGCCGATGCCGCGCTCGACGAGCGGCTGCGCGCCGAATGGCTCGACGTGACACTGCCCTCGCGGCCCCGCCGCACCGGCACGATCCATCCCATCAGCCAGGTCACCGAAGAGGTCACGGCGATCTTCGCCGACATGGGCTTCTCGGTCGCCGAAGGCCCGCAGATCGAAAGCGACTGGTACAATTTCGACGCGCTCAACATTCCCGGCCACCACCCGGCGCGGGCCGAGATGGACACGTTCTACATCCACCGCGCCGAGGGCGACGACCGTCCGCCGCACGTTCTGCGCACCCACACCTCACCCGTTCAGATCCGCGCGATGCAGGATCACGGCGCCCCCATCCGCGTGATCGCGCCGGGCCGCGTCTATCGCGCCGATTACGACCAGACGCACACGCCCATGTTCCACCAGATCGAGGGGCTCGCCATCGACCGCGACATCTCGATGGCCAACCTGAAATGGGTGCTCGAGGAATTCGTCAAGGCGTTCTTCGAGGTCGATGACGTCGAACTGCGCTTCCGCGCGTCGCACTTTCCCTTCACCGAACCCTCGGCCGAGGTCGACATCCGCTGCTCGTGGGAGGGCGGCACGCTCAAGGTGGGCGAAGGCGACGACTGGCTGGAAATTCTCGGGAGCGGCATGGTCCATCCCCACGTGCTCCGCTCGGGCAATGTCGACCCCGACGAATGGCAGGGTTTCGCCTTCGGCATGGGGATCGACCGCATCGCGATGCTGAAATACGGCATCCCCGACCTGCGCGCCTTCTTCGACAGCGATCTGCGCTGGCTGCGTCACTACGGGTTCTCGGCCCTCGACGTGCCGACCCTGCATGGCGGCCTCTCCCGCTGAGTTACTGGGTCTTCACGGCGGCCATGTTCGGCGCGCGGCTATGGCTGCCGCTCGCTCTCTGCGGCTTGGCCGTCGCGCTCTACGTCACCAAGGACCACCGCCGCCGCCGCGCCCTGTCGAATCTGACGCGCGAGCTTGACGACGAGGCGCTCCGCGCGCTCTACGCCGCCGCGCTGGTCAAGGTGGCGCGCTACCGGCAGGGGCCCCTGCCCAAGCCCGTTCCCGCACGCGAGGCCGAACTTGCGCTCACGCTCGCCACCGTCCTTCGCGAACACGCCTTTCACCGCGCGAGCCTCGACCCCGCCCCGGGCTACCTGCGCTCGCGCCGCGCCCTGTTGCGCCAGGCCGACAGGTTGATGCTATAACCCCGGCGGGACAGCCGCAGGGGGTCACATGCTTTTCCATCTCTCCAACCGCACCCGGTCCGAGAAATCCCAACGCCTCTATGCCGCGTTCGAGATCGCCGACACGGTCATCGCCTTCCTCGCGGCGATCAGCTTTCTCGTGGGCTCGATCCTGTTCCTCTGGCAGGATTACGAAACGCCCGCGATCTGGCTCTTCATCGTGGGCTCCGCCTTCTTCTGCCTGAAGCCGACCGTTCGGCTCGTCCGCGAAATCCGCCTCGCGTCGATGGGCGACGAAGAGGACCTGGCCAAGCGCTACGAGTCGTGACCGCGCGCATCGGTCACGATCTGTCCGACTCACCCTCCACCGACATGATACCGACGTGGATACCGACGCCGCACCGACGTGGGGTCCGCCCCGTTAACCTTTGCGCGGAACGCGAGGCGACGGCCGGTTTCGGGCGAAGGACCGCGCGCAGCGTCAACACATCTGTCGAATCAGGTAAAACCGACACGATGCCGACGCGACACCGACACGATACCGACGTGGGGTGCGCTCCGTTAACCCTTGATGGATTTCAGAACCGGTCGAGCAGGCGCCGCAGGTAATCCCGCTCCACCTCCGGCCGCTCTCCCTCGCCCGAACGGCGGCGGATCTCGTCCAGAAGCTCCCGCGCCCGGCGATAGACGTCCTCCCCCTGAAGCAGGTTTTCCTGCGTGCCCGCGTGCCGTCCCTGTCCCGGCGACCGGCCCAGCGGATCTGACTGCTGACCGCCCTCGCGGCCCTGTGCCTGGCCCTGTCCTCCGGGCGTCTGGCTGCGGTTCTCGGCCAGCGCCTCGCCCAGGTTGCGCATCCCCTCGCGCAGCGCGTCCATGGCCTGCGACTGCTGGTCTATCGCCTCCGACAAGTCGTTGTTGCGCAAGGCGTCTTCCGCGCCCCTCATCGCCTCGCCGGCCCGGTCGAGCGCATCCCTCGCGGCCTCTCCGGCCTCGCCTCCGACACCCGGAAGGTTGCCACGCTGCCGTTCGAGTTCGCGGCGAAGCGCCTCCTGGCGTTCTGCCAGCGTGCCGTCGCCCTGTCCCTCCCCGGCTTGCGGGCGGCTCCCGTCACCCTGTTCGACGCCGCTTCCGCCACCGCGTCCGCCCTGCCCCTCGTGGCTCTCGCCACGGCCCTCGCCACCGCTCGACCCTTCGTTCTGGCGCGATTGGCCGGCATTCGCACCGGGGTTGAACTGCTCCTGGAGATCGCGGAATGCCTGGTCCGAAAGACCCTGCTGCTCGCGCAGCGTGTCGGCCAGCCCTTCCATCGCCTGCTCACCCTCCGAGCCGCCTTCGCCCTGCTGGCCCTGCGTCACCTGGAGGTTCTCCATGAGCTGCTGGAACTCCTCGAGCGCGCGTTGCGCCTCGGCCATCCGGCCCTGCTCCATCAGCTCCTGGATGCGGTCCATCATGTCCTGAAGATCCTGCTGGCTCAGCTCCATCCGCTCGCCATTCTGCTGCGGCTGATCGGCGCCGTTCTCGCGCTGCGCCTGCTGCATCTTCTGGCGCAGGTAATCCTCGGTCGCCTCGCGCAATTCCTGCATGAGGCGCGCGACCTCCTCATCGGTCGCGCCCTTGCGCATCGCCTCGCTCAGGCGCTCCTGCGCCTGCCGCATCCGCTCGAGCGCGTCACCGATATCGCCATCCTCGATCAGCACGGCCAGGTCCCACATCGCCTGCGCCAGTTCATCGCGAATCTCGGGCGTCAGCGCATCGTTCTCGAGCGAGGTCTCGAGCCGCCGCAGGATGAACCGAAGCCGCAGATAGGTGTTGCGGGGCCGGAACGTGGTGTCATCGGGCCGATACGAGATGGCCCTCAGGATCTGCGCCACCCTCGTCGCGTTGTCGCGCGTCCAGAGCAGGTCGCGCCGCATCTCGATGATGGCCGAGGCCAGGGGATCGAAGAATTGCCGCGCGGGCAGGCGGATCTCCCTCGCGGCGCTCTCGCCGGTCTGCCCCACGGCGTCCTCCGCCTCGAGCGTCACGGTCACGGGCAGATGCGCCCACGGATGTTCCGAAAGGTTATCGACAAGCGTCTCGGCAAACTCCGCGCGGTCGCCGGTGATCGGCAACGGCAGGTCCAGCACGATGGGCTCGCGCGGCTCGGGATCGGCCGAGAGACCGTAACTCCGATCCACCGCGTCGAGATCAAGCGCGATCACCGCCTGCCCGCCGGTCACGCCGTAATCGTCGCGCACCTCGAAGGGCTGGCTCATCTGCCCGTCGAAGGAGGTGGTCTCACCCTCCTCGGAGAAGGCGATCTCGGGGGCGCGGTCGGGCACGACCGTCACGTCCCATGCGGCTTCACCCGGGCCGTTAACCCGAAGTTCACCATTCTGAGCGAGAGTGAAGCTCTGTTCGGGATCGGTCGCGGCGCCCACGTTCTCGGTTCGGCCCGACACGGTCTCCGACAGGCTGAGCGCGCCGACCTCGCCGTAGAAGCGGATGGTGACGCGGCTGCCCTCGGGCGCCGTGATCGTGCCCTTCTGGTCGGCGAGGTAGAGGCTCGGCAACCCGGTATAGGCCGGCGGCTCGATCCAGCCCTCCCAGGCGGGACCCTGGACAAGCGCGCCGTCGCCCTGCGCGAGATCGCCCACGGTCCCCATCCGAAGGACCGACCCGAAGAGGAGCGAGGTCATGAGCACCAGGAGCGCGATGTAGCGCAGCCCGTAGGGATCCTGCCGCGACAGGCGCAGGTCGGGCTCCACCGCGCGGGTCTCTGCCGCGCGCGCGGCCATCCGCTCCTGGTGGCGCTGCCAAAGCGCCTCCGAGGCCGCATCCCCCCGGCCCACCGCCTGCGAATCCGCAAGCGCGGCCAGCGGTCTGCCGGGCATCACCGCATCCATCCGCGCCATCGCATCCGCGCGACGCGGCCAGCGGAACTTTCGGACCCCGAGGGCCACGAACACCGCGAAGGCCACGATCGCGAGGATCAACGCGCCCCAGACCACCTCAAGCGGACCGGCCTCGTGCGCGCCCATCATCAGGGCCCCCAGCGCCAGCGCCAGAACGGTCCACGCCGGCCAGAACGCCCGCGCCACGCGCTCGGCCAACAGGCCGCACCACGTCAGGCCAAGCGGCCAACGCAGGCGGCGCAATACGGCAGGTGGCAGGTCTGGACGCGCGGTCATGTGTCCTCGCAACTGTCGGCGCGACGCGACACCCGCGTCACAGCCATTCGGGAATGGTATCGCGATTTATCATATCGTCAAAGCTCGGGCGTGCCCGGATGACGGCGAATTGATGCTCATGGACCAGGACCTCGGGGATCAGCGGGCGGGTGTTGTATTCGCTCGCCATCACCGCGCCGTAGGCCCCGGCGCTGCGGAATGCGACCAGGTCGCCCTCGGCAAGCTCGGGCATCATGCGCCCCTTGGCGAAGGTGTCGCCGGTTTCACAGACCGGCCCAACCACGTCATAGGGCCGTGGCTCCTGCCCCGGCGCGGGCTCGATCACGGGCACGATATCGTGCCAGGCGTCATACATGGCGGGCCGGATCAGGTCGTTCATCGCGGCATCGAGAATGAGAAAATCGCGCCCCTCCCCGGACTTCACGTAGATCACGCGCGACACCAGGATGCCCGCGTTCCCGGCGATGAGCCGCCCCGGCTCGATCTCGATCTCGCAGCCCAGGTCGCCCAGTGTCTCCCTGACGAGCCGGCCGTATTCCACCGGCAAGGGCGGTGCCGAATTGGACCGCTCGTAAGGGATGCCGAGCCCGCCCCCGAGATCGAGGCGGCGGATGTCGTGCCCGTCGGCGCGCAGCACGCGGGTCAGGTCGGCCACCTTCTCGTAGGCCTGCCTGTATGGCTCGAGCTCGGTGATCTGGCTGCCGATATGGACGTCGATCCCCACGACCTCGAGCCCCTCGAGCCGGGCCGCCTGCGCATAGACCTCGCGTGCGCGGGAAATCGGGATGCCGAACTTGTTCTCGGATTTTCCGGTCGCGATCTTCGCATGGGTCTTCGCGTCCACGTCCGGGTTGACCCGCACGGTGATCGGCGCGCGCACCCCCAGCCCGCGCGCCACCTCGTCCAGCGCCCGCATCTCGGGCTCGCTTTCCACGTTGAACTGCCGGATGCCGCCTTCGAGCGCCATGCGCATCTCGTCACGGGTCTTGCCCACACCGGAAAAGACGATGCGATCGCCCGGCACACCGGCGGCGCGCGCGCGGGCATACTCACCGCCCGAGACCACGTCCATCCCCGCCCCGAGCCCCGCCAGCGTCTTGAGGATGGCCTGGTTGCTAGCCGCCTTCATGGCATAGCAGACAAGGTGATCGACACCCTCCAGCGCCTCGTCGAACAGGCGGAAGTGCCGGGTGAGCGTCGCCGTGGAGTAGACGTAGAAGGGCGTGCCCACCTCCGCGGCGATGTCCGAGACGGGCACCTCCTCGGCATGAAGCCGCCCGTCACGATAGAGAAAATGATCCATCCCGCCCCCTCGGCATCCGGCCACCAAGGCCTTGCATCTTTCCGGTGAAACTACCTGTCCTCGCGCCTAACGCTGGCGCATCCGCAGGTAAAGATAAAGCGGCAACCCGCAGCTGACCCCGATGCAGAACGTGGCCGGGACAGCCAGCAGGCGCAACCAGTCGCGGCGAGTGGCGCTTTCCCACACCACCCAAATCGTCAAGGCCGTCGCCGCGATGGTCAGATCCCAGACCAACCCGCTCGTGGCGCTGTTGGCATGCCACGCATCGACCATGGCGCCCAGGTCATAGCCATTGGCCTCGAACCATGTCAGGAAATACCACATCGGATGCACCGCGCCCCAGACTGCAAGGGCCAGGAAGAGCCATTTCACAGGCCGATGCCCACGCCGAACACGAAGGGTCCGCTGCGTGTCGTGACACGGGTGCCGCTATGCACGCCGCTGTTGCCCACGCCCACCGTGGTCTCGACCGTCGTGCTGGGCGGCATCCGCTCGCGCGGATATTCGGGATCGCCGTCCGCCCCGCATCCCGCGAGGAACGTGGCCGCCGCGATCCAGCCGAATGCTCTCATCCCAATGACTCCTTCCACCGCGCCACCTGCGCGCGCACCTGCTCGGGCGCGGTTCCGCCATAGCTGGTGCGGGACGCGACCGAATTGTGCACGCCAAGCACCTCAAAGATATCACCGGTGATGTCGGAATGCACCGATTGCATGTCCTCGAGGCTCAGATCGGGCAGATCGACGCCCTTCGCCTCGGCCTTGGCGACGAGGGTGCCGGTCACGTGATGCGCCTCGCGGAAGGGCATGTTCAGCACCCGCACAAGCCAGTCTGCAAGATCCGTCGCGGTCGAGAAACCGGCCCCCGCGGCGGCCTCGAGCGCCTCGCGATTTGCCGTCATGTCGCGCACCATCCCGTCCATCGCGGCAAGCGCCAGCATGAGGTTGTCGGCAGCGTCGAACACCTGCTCCTTGTCCTCCTGCATGTCCTTGGAATAGGCCAGCGGAAGGCCCTTCATCACCGTCATCAGCGCCACGTTCGCCCCGAAGATGCGCCCGATCTTGGCGCGGATAAGCTCGGCCGCGTCGGGGTTCTTCTTTTGCGGCATGATCGACGAGCCGGTCGAGAACCTGTCGCTCAGCGCGACGAACCGGAACTGTGCCGACGACCAGATGACAAGCTCTTCGGCAAGGCGGCTGAGGTGCATGGCACAGATCGAGGCCACGCTCAGGAATTCCAGCGCGAAATCCCGGTCGCTCACCGCGTCGAGCGAGTTGGCGCAGGGCCGGTCGAAACCAAGCTCGCGCGCCGTCATCTCGCGGTCGATGGGAAAGGACGTGCCGGCCAGCGCGGCGGTCCCGAGCGGGCATTCGTTCATGCGCGCCCGCCCGTCGCGCACGCGACTGAGGTCGCGGCCCATCATCTCGACATAGGCCATCATGTGATGCCCCCAAGTGACGGGCTGCGCGGTCTGAAGATGGGTGAAGCCCGGCATGACCCATTCGGCCCCGGCCTCGGCCTGCGCGAGGAAGGCACGGATGAGACTGATGAGCGCCTCTTCCACCGCGTCGAACTGATCGCGGACCCAGAGCCGGAAATCGGTCGCCACCTGGTCGTTGCGCGACCGCCCCGTGTGGAGCCGCCCAGCGGGTTCCCCGATGATCTCCTTGAGGCGCGATTCCACGTTCATGTGAATGTCCTCGAGCGCGGTCGAGAACTCGAACCGTCCCTCCTCGATTTCTGACAGAACCGTGAGAAGCCCTTCCCGCATCGCGCGCGCATCGCTATCTGAGACGATGCCGGTCGCGCCCAGCATAGCGGCGTGGGCACGGCTTCCGCGGATGTCCTGCGCGGCCATCCGCTTGTCAAACCCGATGGAGGCGTTAATAGCCTCCATGATCGCATCGGGGCCATCCGCAAAGCGGCCGCCCCACATCTGGTTCGAGGTCTTCTTGGTCATCAGCAGGCCCTTGTCACAGAAGGAATGAGCATCTCATGTCACGGTCCGTTCTCGTTTATCTGGCCCTTGCCCTCGGTGCAATTGCAGCGGTTGCCTTCTTTTCGCTGAGCAACGGAACAAGGGAGGAGGCCGGCGGTGCGCCCATGGCGCATGACCCGGCAGAGCTCCAGGCAATGCTCGACGGCTCGATGAAGAAGCTGACATTCCACGCCGCCCCCAAGCCGGTTCCGGCGACCGCCTTCGAGACGGCGGATGGCGGCGAAGGCCGCCTCGCGGACCTTCAGGGCAAGCATGTCCTTCTGAACTTCTGGGCCACCTGGTGCGCCCCCTGCCGGAAGGAAATGCCGATGCTGTCGGAGTTGCAGACCGAATTCGGAGGCGAAGCGTTCGAGGTCGTCACCATCGCCACCGGCCGCAACCCGCCGCCCGCGATGGCCGCCTTCTTCGAGGAGATCGGCGTCGACAACCTGCCGCTTCACCGCGACCCGAAACAGGCCGTCGCCCGCGAGATGGGGATCGCGGGCCTGCCGGTCACCGTTCTGCTCGATCCCGAAGGGCGCGAGATCGCGCGGATGATGGGTGACGCGGAATGGAACAGCGACAGCGCGAAGGCCATGATCGCGGCGTGGATCGGCGACAGCGCCGACTGACGCCCCCGCTTGCGGCGATCACGCCCCGGCGCTAATCCGGAGGAGTCGATCCAACCCGAGGAGCGCGCCATGCCGGTGATCACCGAAATCAAAGACCTCAAGCGTCTCTATCGCCGCCGCGCGCCAAAGATGTTCTACGACTACACCGAGTCGGGAAGCTGGACCGAGCAGACCTTCCGCGCCAACACGTCGGACTTTGCCGAGATACTCCTGCGCCAGCGGGTCGCGGTGGATCTTTCCGACCGCTCGACCGCGAGCCGGATGATCGGCCAGGACGTCGCGATGCCCGTCGCGCTCGCTCCCGTCGGGCTGACCGGGATGCAAAGCGCGGATGGCGAGATCAAGGCCGCCCGTGCCGCCGAGAAGTTCGGCGTGCCCTTCACGCTCTCGACCATGTCCATCTGCTCGATCGAGGATGTGGCCGCGCATACGACGAAACCTTTCTGGTTCCAGCTTTACGTCATGCGCGACGAGGATTACGTGCGCCGCCTCATCCAGCGAGCCAAGGACGCCGGCTGTTCGGCGCTGGTCATCACGCTCGATCTCCAGATCCTTGGGCAGCGCCACAAGGATATCAGGAACGGGCTCTCCGCTCCGCCCAAGCTCACTGCGCGCACCATCGCCAACCTGATGACGAAGTGGCGGTGGGGAGCCGGGATGTTGCGCACTTCGCGGCGCGGGTTCGGCAACGTCGTGGGTCACGTCCAGGGCGTGAGCGACGCGACCGAGCTCAGCACATGGACCGCCGAGCAGTTCGATCCCGCGCTCGACTGGAGCCGCATCGCGAAGCTCATGGAACAGTGGGACGGGAAGGTGATCCTGAAAGGGATCATCGACCCCGAGGACGCCCGGAAGGCCGCCGATCTCGGTGCCGACGCCATCGTCGTGAGCAACCATGGCGGCCGCCAGCTCGATGGCGCCCTCAGCTCTATCCGCGCCCTGCCGGCCATCCTCGACGCGGTGGGCGACCGGGTCGAGGTGCATCTCGACAGCGGCATCCGCTCGGGCCAGGACGTGCTCAAGGCGCTCGCCATGGGCGCACGCGGCACCTATATCGGCCGCGCCTTCATCTACGGTCTCGGCGCCATGGGAGAGGCCGGCGTGACCGCGGCACTCGAGGTGATTCACAACGAACTCGACCGTTCCATGGCGTTCTGCGGTCGCCGCAAGATCACCGAGGTCGACCGCGACATCCTCATGATCCCCAAGGGATTTTCGGACGGTTGGCAATAGGCGCGCACCCTCAGATCGGCGATGCGGTGAAGCCGGTGAACTTCTCCTTCAGGCGCTCGGTCATCTTGGGCGTCCAGCCCTTCGGCTGCGTCACCGCGATCCAGCCATCGATATATTCCAGCGCGTCGTAGGTGTGGCCGAACCCCGAGGGTGGCACCGTCGCCATCGGGATATCGAAGCCGACCTGGAGGAAGGTCAGGATCGGATACCAGTCGAAATAGGGCGACACGTCCGGCCCGCGATCCTCGCCCAGCCATGCGGGTCTGCGAAATGCCAGGTCGGGCGAGAAGAAGACCATCGGGTCGCTCGCGTGCTGGATATAGAGAAGCCGCATCCGACCCCATTCGGCGCCCTCTGGCGTCGCGATGCCCTCCTGGGTCATGAAACGCACCATCCGTCCATCGCGAAACTCGGGCCGCCAGGCCGGCGTGCCGGGATTGCGCCCGGCGACGAGGCGCTTCCAGACCGTGCTCGCGAAGGGAGGGCCGGCATAGAGCCCGCCATCTATGGGATCGTCGAAAATCGTCACGAGGTCGGCAGACACCTCGGCCCCGAGGGCCCCCAGGCTCAGACCGAAGACATAGAGCTCCGGCCGCTCGTCCCGGGGTAGCGTTCGCCAATGTCCGTAGACCGCATCGAATAGGGCGCGCGCCGCGCGGCGGGACCGGTCGGGCTCCACGAGGATCGACATCCAGCTCGGCACGTAGGTGTATTGCAGCGACACGATGGCGAGATCGCCTTTATGCAAATAGGGAAGCGGCTGCATCGCGGCAGGGTCGAGCCAGCCCGTGCCGGTCGGTGTGGCCACCACCAGAACGCGGCGTTCGAAACCGCCCATGGCGACGAGATCGCGAAGCGCGAGGGCCGCGCGTTCCTCGAAATCCTCGCCCGCGCCGAAGCCCGCGTAAACGCGCACCGGCTGTTTCGCATCCTGCCCCCAGAATTCCGCGATCTCGGCTTCGTCCGGGCCATCGATGAGGAAATCCTTGCCGTTCGTGCCGATATCGTCCCATGCAAGGATCGACGCCGGCCCGCCGGACGACACCGCATCCGTTGGCGGCCGGCGCCCCTTGTCCGTCGCCGTGTCGATCTCGAAGAAGATCGCGTCGGCGGCGCGGAACGCCTTCTGCACGATGAAACGGTCGCCGAGCGAAATGACGACCACCGCGACGACGAACACCCCGATGGCCACCGCGGCACGCCGGGGAAGGAAAAGCGAAAGCGCATCCGCCGCCCGCCACATGAGCCAGCCAAGGAGCCGTGCCAGAAGGATCAGCACCAACGCCACCCCGACGGCGATGAGCGCGACGAGCCACGAATGCGCGGCCTCGAGCGGTGGCATCTCCATCCGGGCGCGGATCGAATCCTGCCATAGGCTCATCCGGGCGAAGGTAATGATCGTCAGCAGGCCAAGCGCCGGCACGGTGACCCAAAGCGCAATGCGCCGCACCCGCCCCTTCAACACCGGAAGTTCGAGCGCCCACCAGACGAACATCACGATCTGTCCGACGCCGTAACCGACCGCGAAGGCCAGCCCGCCGAGAACCCCCTGCACCACGGGCGCACGCGGAAGAAGCGACGGGGTGAGCGCCCCGCAGAGGAAGAGAAGGCCGAGGCTGAGCCCCAGGGCCGAGAACCGCCAAAATCCGCGCCGCGTCGTCGTCATCCCGTCGTTCCCTGTTCTTCGTGTCGCGAACTGGATCCTTCCTACACCCCCGGTCGGACGATGGGAACGATCGCGTGCAAGCGCGCGTTGTGCCCTTGTTCCCAAGAAGGCGGATATCCATGAACCACGCGGCAGTTTTCCACCCGACCGAAAGGCCCTGGCTGCTGATCGTGTTCGGCACGCTCGGTATCGCGGGATGCGTGGCGTTGATCGCCGCGATGATCGTCGCACCGATCTTCGTTCCCGATCACGACTGGATATCCGACACGATCAGCGACCTTGCGGCAGGCCGGTGGGAAATCATCATGGATGTGGGCCTCTACTGTTTCGCGACCGCGCTCATCGCCACCGCCCTCGCCGCAGCACACGCCCACTTGGGCGAGGGTGGCTGGACCCTCGGCATCGCCTCGCTCGCGATCCTCGCCGCGCTGGTCATCATCATCGGGGCGCGCAACGAATACGGCGACAAGGACAGCGAGGGCGTCGTGATCCACATCTACCTCGTCTACGGCCTCGGCGCATTCATGGCAGTCGTCTGCGCGACGATGCAGAAGGGCCTGCGCGTCGCGGGCCACCACCAGGCAGGGTGGTTCATGGTCTTGCTGGGCTTGGTTTGGGTCGTTCTGGCGCCGGTTTTCCTCATGTCGGCGACCTCGATCGACGGCCTGCTCGAGCGGGCGCTCGGGCTTGTCGCCTGCGCGGTGGTGGTAACGCTCAGCGTGGTCTTCCTGCGCCGAGGACGGTTGCTGCTCCGAGAAGGCGCGTCGCCATGAACCTTCTCGCGATCGTCGCTCAAACCGTGCTTGCGGTCGCGGCCGTGATCCTGCTGGTCCGGCTGAACGGGCTGCGCTCCTTCTCCAAGATGTCGAGTTTCGACTTCGGGCTGACCGTCGCGGCGGGTTCGGTGCTCGCGACGATGATGACAAGCGCCACGACACCCTGGCCGGGGCTGGTGGCGCTCATCACGCTTTTCGTGCTTCGCTACGTCATTTCCCGGCTGCGCGACCGCTTCGGCTGGGCCAACTGGATGACCGACAATACCCCGCTCATCCTCTATTACGAGGGCGAGGTGTTCGAGGACAACCTCCGCCTGGCCCGCGTCACCCGCTCGGACCTGCGGGCCAAGATGCGGGAGGCCAACGCGATCAGCGAGAATTCCGTGCGCGCGATCGTCATGGAATCGACGGGGGATTTCAGCGTATTGCACGGAGAGACCCTGGACACCGACGTGTTGAAGGGCGTGTCATGGGGGCACGCCGCGCCGCGCGCCTAGCTCGCGAACGCCGCGATTTCGGCTCTTCGGCCACGATATTTCACTTTTCAAACGGGGCAAATGCGTCTATGGGCACGGCTTCACGCGGGGCTACAGCCTTGGAGGAGCCCCGCCTTGCAAATGGAGAGACAACATGGCTGGATCAATTCCTGATCTTCACGCCCAGGAACGCACGGGGACGGGCAAGGGCGCCGCTCGTGCAGCACGCCGCGAGGGCATGGTTCCGGGTATCGTTTTCGGTGGCGACGTGGACCCGCTGCCCGTCAACATTCCGTTCAACGAGCTTATCAAGAAGCTCAAGGCCGGACGCTTCAAATCGACGCTTTTCAACCTCAAGGTCGATGGTCATGAGGACGTGCGCGTGATCTGTCGCGACGTGCAGCGCGATGTGGTCAAGGACCTTCCGACCCATTTCGACCTCATGCGCCTGCGCCGCACAACCAAGATCAACCTCTTCATCGGGGTGGATTTCCAGAACGAGGAAGAGTGCGAAGCCCTGACCAAGGGTGGTGTTCTCAACGTCGTGCGCAACGAGATCGAACTGATCGTCACAGCAGGCGACATCCCCGAATCTATCGTGGTCGATCTCAGCTCGCTCAAGGAGATCGGCGATTCGATCCATATCTCGGACGTGACGCTTCCCGAAGGCGCAACTCCCACGATCACCGACCGCGATTTCGTGATCTGCAACGTCTCCGCACCGTCGAGCCTCGCCTCGCAGGAGGATGACGACGAGACCGAAGCGGATGACGTCGAGGTCATCAACCAGCATGACGATATCGAGACCGACGCCGAGGGTCATCCCGCCGAGGGCGAGAACGACTGATCCGACGCGGACGATCCCGGAAATCTTGAACGCGGCCCCCATCGTGGGCCGCGTTTTGCTGTCCGGGAGACGCTTGGTTGATTTGCCAATCCGCGCGGCGTAAACCCTGCGGGATCATGGTGAGGGCAGTTCAATGCTTATCTTCGCAGGCCTCGGCAATCCCGGCCCGAAATACGCGCAGAACCGGCATAACATCGGTTACATGGCCGTTGACCGGATCGCGTCCGATCACGGTTTCGGGCCGTGGAAATCGCGTTTCCAGGGCCAGTGCGCGGAAGGACGCCTGGGTAGAGAGAAGGTGCTCCTGCTCAAGCCCGAGACCTTCATGAACCTCTCGGGTCAGTCCGTGGGCGAGGCGATGCGCTTTTACAAGCTCGACCCCGCCGACGTCACGGTGTTTCACGACGAACTCGACCTCGCGCCCGGCAAGGTCCGGGTGAAACAGGGCGGGGGCCACGCGGGACACAACGGGCTGCGCTCGATCCATCAGCATCTTGGGCCCGAGTATCGGCGCGTGCGCCTTGGGATCGGGCATCCCGGCGTTAAGGAACTCGTCGCGCAATATGTCCTTCATGATTTCGCACGAGCGGATCAGGACTGGCTCGACGATCTGTTGCGTGGCATTGGCGACGGCGCGACCCACCTGGCCGAGGGCGCGACGGACAAGTTTCTCAATGCGGTGGCCCAACGCATGGCGCCGTCGCGCGCCTCGACGGCACAGAAACCGAAGCCCGGTGACAAGCCGGCGCCGACCGCGGAGGCGGAGGGCGCCGAAACGGCCCAGGATCCCCGCAGCCCCCTTCAGCGCCTGGTCGACAAGTTTCGCTGATCCACGCGACGCCGGGTCATGCTTGCCCGGCACGGGACGTGGTGCTTTGCTCTCCTTGAAGGGAGAGTGGATATGCGGAACGTCCTGAGATGGCTGGCCCGGATCGGCATTGCCCTCGGTCTCGCGATCATCGTCATCGGCATCTGGAAACGAGAGGAGATTGGCCGACTGCTGGCCGTCAATTCGCTCTTTTCCGAGGATAGGATCGTCGCCAACTTCTCGTCGATGGACGAGATGTTCCTCACGCGCGCAGTGCCGCGCGGCGATGGCGAGGTGTCTCCCCTGCCCGAGGGAGAAAAGATGAAGCTGCCCGCCGGCACCGAAAACTGGATCGAGGAAAGGGCGGTGACGTCTCTTCTGGTGCTCGACGAGGGCCGGATCGTCCACGAAAGCTATCATCTCGGCACCGGACCCAAGGATCGCCGCATCTCGTGGTCGATGGCCAAGAGCTTCCTCTCGGCGCTTGTCGGTATCCTGCTCGAGGAAGGCGCGATCGCATCACTCGATGATCCCGTGACGAAATACGCGCCACCGCTCGAAGGCGGTGCCTATGATGGGGCGACGCTGCGCAACGTGCTCAACATGGCGAGCGGGGTCACGTTCAACGAGGACTATCTCGACTTCCATTCCGACATCAACCGGATGGGCCGCGTCCTCGCCCTGGGCGGCACGATGGACGGTTTCGCCACCGGCCTGACCGAGCGCTTCGCGGAGCCGGGCGAGACGTGGCAGTACGTGTCCATCGACACCCATGTCATCGGCATGGTGGTTCGTGGCGCGACCGGTCGGGACGTCCCGGCGCTCATGTCCGAGAAGATCATCGCGCCCCTCGGCCTCGAGACTGCGCCCTACTACCTGACCGACGGTGTCGGGGTGGCCTTCGTGCTCGGCGGACTGAACATGACGACACGCGACTACGCGCGCTTCGGGCTCATGTTCGAGCAGGAGGGGCAATATCAGGGCCGTCAGATCGTCCCCGCCGACTGGGTCACGGCGTCGACCGTGCCCACGGCCCCGACGGCCGAAGGAGAAATCGGATATGGCTACCAGTGGTGGATACCCGAGGGATCCGAGCCGGGTCAGTTCATGGCGCGCGGGATCTACGGTCAGTATATCTACGTCGATCAGGGCCGCGACGTGGTGATCGTCACGACCGCCGCCGACCGCGATTTTCGCGAGCCGGGGGTGGCGGAGCAGAACGTGGAGGTGTTTCGCGAGATCGCGAAAGCGCTCTGATCCTTGCCCCGCCGCCGCGATGCCCTATCCTGAGCAAGCAGGGAGAGACGACATGAAGGCCGACCCATCCATCAACGTGCTTGGCACCGAGCTCTTGCCCTGCTCGGCACGCGAACCCGTAACCGGCTTCTTCCGCGACAATCATTGCAACACCTGCGCCGAGGATCGGGGAAGCCACACCGTCTGTGCGGTGATGACCGATGAGTTTCTTGCCTACTCCAAATATGTCGGCAACGATCTGAGCACGCCGCGCCCCGAGTTCCGATTCCCCGGGCTGAGAGCCGGTGATCGCTGGTGCCTTTGTGCCGCGCGGTTCCTTCAGGCGCATGATGAAGGTTGCGCGCCACGGGTGCATCTCGAGGCGACGCATGAACGTGCCCTCGACATCGTGCCCCTGGTAGTCCTACGCGAGCATTCCGCCGGTTGAGAATCTAACGTGACCCGAATAGGCCCGTCAGCGCGCGTTTCACGAGGCTCGTGACCGAAGGTCGCGCGACCCGGTTGAAAGGGATGGGGCGACAGACCTCCATCGCGGCGACGCCCACCCGCGCCGTGAGCGCGCCGTTCACCACCCCTTCGCCGAAGCGGCGCGAGACCTTCGAGAGCATGCCGCCGCCCGCCACCGATCCGATCAGATCGTCACCGATCGCCACCGCGCCCGTCGCGACCAGATGTGTCATCACGGCTCGCGTGAGACGCCAGCTTCCCAGCGTGCCCGACCGGCCACCATAGATCTCCGCGACCCGGCGTATCATCCGAAGGTTCGCGGTAAGCGCCACCACCACGTCGGCAAGCGCCAGCGGCACCACGGCCGTGACCGTTGCCACCTGCCGCGCGGCCGCCTCGATCTCGGCGCGCGCGGCCGCGTCGAGCGGCTTCAGAAGCTCGGCCTCCGCCAGCCCGAGAAGCGATTCGGCGTCGAACTGGTCGTCCTTTCGTTCGGCCAGCCGCTCGCGACCCCACCGGGTATCCTCGCGACCCTCATAAAGCGCTTCGATCCGCGCCACCACTTCGCGCGCACCCTTGAGGTCGGCGTTCACCAGGGCGGTTTCGGCCATGTGATGCAGTCGGTCCATTCGTTTCAGCCGCGAGAACGCCGCAAGTTCGCGCAGCGCGATGGCAATAAGCACCAGCAGGAAAGCCGCGAAGAGACCCGTCACCGCGTAGCCAAGGACAGGAGCCCGATCTATCAGCGAGGTTGCGAAATCCCACGCCGCCACCGAGAGCGTGGCACCCAGCAGGGCCAGGAGAAGCCCCCAGAACAGCCGTCCCAACCGCGACGGTCGACGCGCAGCGATGGTCGCCACGGTCTGCATCGCGCGCCTCTGCGGCTGCGGCAGATCGGGTTCCGGCACCGGCGGCGCGCTGGCCGGGTTGACCGTAGCGGTCTCGCCGTCGTCGACGTCGAAGAGGACGGGACCCGGTTTGGAAGCGCGTCGGTCGGTCATAGGCGATCTCCCAGGAGGAACTGCGCCGCGCGATCAAGCCGAATATGAGGCGGCCCCTCCCCCGGCTTCAGGCCGAGCCGGGCGGGCGCGAATTTCATGATCTCGTATTCCGCATCGAGCCAGCTTTCCCGGCCTGTCTGCGCCGCACCGAGAAGCGTCTGCGGCGTCTCGGGCAACTCGCCCGGATAGAGTGCTGCCTGTTGCCCCGTTTCAAGAAGCGTGCCGCGCACGCAATCGAGCGTGCGACCCTGATGCTCGCGCGTCTCCTCGACCGTCGCGCGCAGGGAGGCGATTGACATTCCCGCCGTCTCGGCCCCCGCGAAATCGGCGCGATCGCGCGCTTCGCGGATAAGCGCTTCCATGATCGCGGTCAGCCGCGGATGCTGCGTGTGGTGAAGATGATCCGCCTTGGTTGCAGCGAACAGGATCTTCTCCACGCGCCGTCCAAGGAAGAGCCGCGAGAGCAGGGCATTCGTTCCCGGTCGGAAAGCCGCCAGGACGTCGGTCATCGTGGTCTGCAGATCAGCCACCGCACGCGGCCCGGCATGGATCGCGCCAAGCGCATCCACGAGCACGATCTGCCTGTCGATGCGTGAGAAATGGTCGCGAAAGAAGGGCGTCACGATCTCGCGCTTGTAGGCGTTGAACCTGCGCTCCATCTCGCGCCAGAGACCGCGCCGCGCAGGACGCGCGGCGGGCGGAAGCGGCGCAAAGGTGAGCGCGGGCGACCCGGCCATATCTCCCGGCAAGAGGAACCGCCCCGGTGTCAGGCCCGAAAGGCCCGCATCCCGGCCCGCGTGCAACGTTTCGGTATAGCGCTCGGCCAGCGCCTTGATCTGCGGCTCCTCCCATGCGGCATCGGGGTCGGCTCCGCGCGCCCCTTCGAGAAACGCGGACGCCTCTTCCCGACGCTCGAGCGAGGTCATGACCATGCGCGACCACTCGGCATAATCCTTGTCCATCAGCCCCAGGTCGAGAAGCCATTCGCCGGGGTAATCCACGATATCGAGATGAACGGTGCGCGGCCCCGTCAGCCCCGAGAGGAGCCCGGAAGGCCGCACCCGTAGCGACAGCCGCAATTCCGAAATGGCGCGCGTGCTGTCGGGCCATCGCGGATCGGGCGAGGTGAGCGCGGCAAGGTGCGTCTCGTAGTCGAAGCGCGACACGGTGTCGTCGGGCTGCGGCTGAAGGAACGCCGCCGAGATGCGCCCCTCGCTCGCCGCGAGAAGCGCGGGCATCCGGCCCCGGTCCATCAGGTTGGCGACGAGCGACGTGATGAACACCGTCTTTCCCGCTCGCGACAGGCCAGTCACGCCGAGACGGATCACCGGCTCGAAGAACGTCTCGGAGACGGTGTCGCCGATATTCTCGAACCCGCGAGTGATGTTGTCTGCCAGCGTCGTGATGACCAAACCGCTCGCCCCTTCTCCGTGCTCGTTCCTAGATAGACGCGGGCGGACGGTCATTCCAGCGGAATGGCTCCGCCTCATGGCTCTCTCGTTGCGAAATGCCACGGGTTCTTGGCGCCTTGGTCTTTTTGGGCTAAGCGCGCGCCATGCCACGTTTTGCTCTCAAGGTCGAATATCACGGCGCGCCCTTCGCGGGGTGGCAGCGCCAGAAAGATCAGCCATCGGTGCAGGGGGCAATCGAGACCGCGCTTGCGCGGCTCGAACCCGGCCCGCACACCATTGCTGCGGCGGGCCGCACCGACGCGGGCGTCCATGCACTGGCCCAGGTTGCGCATTGCGATCTTTCGCGCGACTGGGAGCCTTTTCGCCTCTCCGAGGCGCTCAATTATCACCTGCGCCCCGATCCCGTCGCCATCATCGACGTGGCACGCGTGGCGCCGGACTGGCACGCACGGTTCTCGGCGGTCGAGCGGCGCTATCTTTTCCGGCTCCTCGTCCGCCGCGCTCCGGCGACGCTCGAAGCGGGACTTGTTTGGCACATTCGTCACGACCTTGATGTCGACGCCATACGCAATGCCGCACGGCACCTGTTGGGACGGCATGATTTCACCACCTTCCGCTCGGCCATGTGCCAGGCCGCGAGTCCGGTAAAGACACTCGATCAACTCGATATCGAAACACACGAGACGCCGTTCGGTCACGAAATCCGGTTCAAACTCCGCGCGCGATCCTTCCTGCACAACCAGGTGAGAAGCTTCGTGGGCACGCTTGAGCGGGTGGGCGCGGGAAGCTGGCAACCCGGTGACGTGAAAGCCGCGCTCGATGCGCGGGATCGGTCCGCCTGCGGTCCGGTCGCTCCATCCCACGGGCTCTACCTGGCCGGCGTCAGCTACCCGGACGATCCCTTCGCCATCCCCGGAAAATGAAAGGGGGCCGTTGGTTCGGCCCCTCGATCATTCCTGCCACGGTGTCAGGTCGGGTATGCGGTTGCTGCTCGTTCCGTCTTGCCCGTCAGTTTGCCGGCAAGGAAAGTGTCAAACCGGCTCGCAAGTTGCCGGAAGTTGAAAGCTTGTCCTCGCTGGCGTCGAAAATCTCGTGCTGCATCGCGGTGGGGCCGGCAATGGATGCCAGCGCATCACCCGCCTCGACTGCGTAGTCATCTCCCGGCCCAGCCACCTGCGACCTCAGAGCCGACAGAAGCGCGCCCGTGTTCACTCGGCCATCCACGGTGATCAGGTCGCGAGGAACCTGCACAGTGCCCGCGCTCGCCGCGTGATTGACGAGCGCGTCGATGTAGTCATCCGACTGCCCCCGATCGAGGGCGCGGATCACTATCAACTCAAGCGCCGGTCGCGCATGATCCTCGTGCTGCGTGGTCCTGGCCCGCCACGCGCTGGCGTTCTCGAGACTGGCCGCGAGGCCGTCGATTGAGGCCGCTCGTTCCCGCTCATCGCTGCGTATAGCCACCGCGCTTTCGGCGATGCCGAGGCTAAGCGGGTCGAACGCATTCCCGGAGATCACGGATGCCGCCGCATCGACGGGCGAGAGAGTGGTATCGATATCAAGACGAGTTACGGCCAGATCGCCTTGGTCGGCGACCGGATTGCGCGGATCGGGGCTGGACTGAAAAATCAGTTGCGCCCCGGTGAGGCCAAGGGCACAGGTGGTCAGGAGAAGGATGCGGGTCATGCGCATCTTCGCCACATCCAAGGCCGACCCGATCCATCAGGAGCGCGATGCAGCCCAAGAGCTTGTCGATGCGAAGAGACCCGTGCCACGGACCCGCTGTCCCCCAAGATACAGGCGCGTTGTTCGTTTCTTGCCTTCGCGCCGTCACTGCTTGGACCAGATATAGGCGAATCGATTCGAATCGGTCAACATAAAGTGATTCGCTCGACGCAAATACTTCGAACCCCGTCGCGACGAAGCCCGAGTTCACCCGTTCTCGCGCAAGATGGAGCCCGCAAGGTAAAGCGAGCCACAGATGAGCACGCGCGCGCCCGGTTCTTCCCGCGCAATCCGCGCGAGTGCCGCCCCCACCGATACCTCGGTCTCAGCCTCGAGCGCGACCGCACGCGCAGCCGATGCGGTCGCGTCGGCGGAGAGCGTGTTGGCTTCTCCGGGGATGGACACGGCGAAGAGACCTTGTGCCACGGCGGCCAGCGGACGGAGATATCCGGTCACGTCTTTCGTGTTGAGCATTCCGCAGATGAGGAATGTCGGACGCTCGATCAAACTCGCGAGGTGACGCCCAAGCGCCTCGCCCGCGGCGGGATTGTGCCCTCCGTCGAGCCAGATCTCCGCGTTCGGAGCGGCCTCGACCAATGGCCCATGGCGAAGCCTTTGCATGCGGGCAGGCCAGGTGGCACGTGAGACCGCAGCCTCTTGGGCCGCCTCGTCGAACCCCAGGTGCCGCAGCGCCGCAAGCGCGGCACCGGCATTGTCGATCTGGTGCGCGCCCGGCAAGTTCGGCAGTGGCAAGTCGACAAGACCGCTTTCATCCTGAAAGATCAGCCGTCCATGCTCGGTCCAGACATGCCAATGCTGACCGTGGACGAGAAGCGGCGCTACCAGAGCCGCGGCCCGCGCTTCTATTGCCTCCATCGCAGCGTCAGCCTGTGGGCCCACCACGCAAGGCACTCCGCGCTTGATGATGCCTGCCTTCTCTCCCGCGATCTTCGGGAGCGTGTCGCCCAGAAACTGCTCATGATCCATCGAGATCGGCGTGATGACCGTCAGGGCGGGACTTTCGATCACGTTCGTCGCATCGAGCCTTCCCCCCAGCCCCACCTCGAGAAGCGTGTAGTCGGCAGGTGTCCGGGCCATGGCGAGAATGGCCGCGCAGGTCGTGATCTCGAAATACGTGATGTTCTCGCCACCGTTGGCGGCATAGCATTCGTCCAGAACCGATGTGAGGTCATCCTCGGAAATCAGCGCGCCCGCGAGGCGAATCCGCTCGTGAAACCGGGCCAGATGCGGAGATGTGTAGGCGTGAACACGCTGGCCCGCCGCTTCGAGCCCGGCCCGGATCATCGCCTGTGTCGATCCCTTGCCATTGGTCCCGGCAAGGTGAATGACGGGCGGCAAATCATCCTGCGGGTTGTCGAGCGCGCCAAGCAACCGCCAGACGCGGTCAAGCGTCAGATCGATAACCTTGGGGTGCAGCGTCATCATCCTTTCGAGGATGACGTCCGAGGTCTGCGCACTCATTTTTCGGCGCGGGTCGGCGTGCTGCCCGGGTCTTTCGAGAGCTTCCTGGACGGGTCCTCGATCTCCTCGGGAACGGCGACGTCAACCTCGTTCTCCGGCGCGGGCAGATCGCCCATGACCGCGGGAGGCAGGCCCAGAAGCATCCGGGTGATACCGATCAGTTCGTCCCTCAGCGCCGTGCGCGGCGTCACGCGGTCCAGCATGCCGTGATCGAGCAGGTATTCGGCGCGCTGAAACCCTTCGGGCAGTTTCTCGCGGATTGTCTGTTCGATCACCCGCGGGCCGGCAAAGCAGATCAGCGCGTTGGGCTCGGCAATCTGCACATCGCCCAGCATCGCGTAGGATGCCGTGACCCCGCCGGTCGTCGGGTGGGTCAGGACGACGATGTATGGCAGGCCTGCCTCCCGCAACAATTGGATCGCCACGGTCGTGCGCGGCATTTGCATGAGACTGAGGATGCCCTCCTGCATCCGGGCGCCCCCGGCGGCCGAGAACAGGATCAGCGGGCGTTTGAGCTTCACCGCCTCTTCGGCAGCGGCGATGATCGCGTTGCCGACATACATGCCCATGGACCCGCCCATGAACGAGAAATCCTGCGCCGCCGCCACGATGGGCGTGCGACCGATTTCGCCCGTGGCGACGAGCATCGCCTCCTTCTCGCCGGTCGATTTCTGCGCCGCACGCATCCGGTCGGGATACTTCTTCTGATCCCGGAAATGCAGGGGATCAGGGTGCGGCCGGGGCACGTCAACCTCCGTGAATGTGCCACCGTCAAAGAGGCCCTTGAACCGCTCGCGCGGCGAAATCTGCATGTGATGGCCACAACTCGTGCAGACTTGCAGGTTCTCGGTCAGCTCGCGATGGAACAGCATGGTCCCGCAGCCTTCGCATTTCGACCACAGGTTTTCCGGCATCTCGCGGCGGGAGAAGATCGAATTGATGCGCGGACGCACGTAGTTCGTTATCCAGTTCATGAGCGGTGCAGATCCTCTCCTTTGGCCTGTGACGGGACATAAGCCGCAAGGGCACGAATTGCAATTACACGCTGCAAACCCACGCTACCTGCGAAGCGCGACACGGACGCAGAGCCAGATGCACAGGGTCGCGAGTGCCTCCTGTGGAAGCCACTCCATCACACGACCCGGATCATCCATCGCGAAATCATAGGTGTAGAGCGCGAGGCCGTCGAAATGACCCTCGGGCGAGGCCACGAGAAATGCGAGCGTGTTGTTGGCCAGGTGCATCGCGATCGCGGAGCCAAGCGTCCCGGCTCTGGCCGTCACATCTGCGGCCAGGCATCCGAAAAGTGTGGCCCAGAGAACGATGAGCCAGGCATTGGCGCCGTAGGTTTCGGTGTCGTGATGCAACAGGCCGAAAATCAGCGCGGGCACCACCATCCAGACAATCGGCGAGCGGCTGATCGCTGCCAGGTGGGACTGCAGATACCCACGGAAGACAAGCTCTTCTGCCGAGACCTGCAGGAAGATGGCGAGAAGTCCGGGCAGCAGGTATCGAACCCACTCGCCGAACGGATATTGCCGCGTCACGGCGAATTGCTCACCCGCCGGCAGAAGGGCATATACGCAGAGAAAAACCGCAAGGAACAGGCTGACGCGCAACGCCTGCGCCACGGCCACGGGGACCGGTCCGAGAAGGTCCGCCAGATGTCGCCTGTGGACGAGCCGAAGCACCAGGGCGAGCGCCGCGATGTGGCCTGTGAAACTAAACAGCAGGATGAGCACCGATTTCGGATCGCGACCCGCAAGGACGGCGTCGAGGCCTGCGCGACCTCCCCCCGCGATGCCGAGCGCACCGACCAGGAAACCAAGGATGAACGTGCTGAGCACCAGACCCACCGGGACGAGGAAAACCACGCCGAGCAGGAACCGGATCGGACTGGCTCCTTCGCGGATCGGCGCGACGCGTGTTTCCTGTGCTTCGTAAGACATGGGCGAACGATAAAGCAGCCGGCGATGGGTCACAATCGCCGGGAGACGCCCGCCTTGCATGCGCATCTTTGGCTTTGATCTCCACCTTTTCGACTTGTATGCAAGCGTCAGTGCGGTCCCGTAGCTCAACTGGATAGAGCAGCTGACTTCTAATCAGCAGGTTCGGGGTTCGAGTCCTCGCGGGATCGCCATGCCGACACAGAAGAGATCGCGCGCCATGTCCTCCACCTCCGCCATTGCAAGGATCACCCCGGCCGCGGGGCCACTATCCGGTCGCGTGACGCTTCCGGGATCGAAATCGGTGACCAACCGCGCGCTGTTGGTGGCGGCACTCGCCCGGGGGAAAAGCCGTCTGTCGGGTATCCTGCGCAGTGACGACACCCATCACATGATGGTCGCGTTGCGCGCGATGGGCGTTGAGATAGAGGAAATTGATGCCACCACGCTTATCGTGACCGGGACGGGCTCGCTCCTTGCGCCCGATGGTCCGCTTTTCCTCGGCAATGCGGGCACGGCGGTACGTTTCCTGACGGCTGCGGCGGCGCTGGTCGACGGGCAGGTGACGGTGACGGGCGACGAACACATGCAGAAACGTCCCATCGCACCGCTCGTGGATACGCTGCGGCGACTGGGCGTCGCTGCGTCATCCGCGACCGGATGTCCGCCGGTGGTGATCGACGGCACCGGCACGTTCGAGACAGGTGACATCGCGGTAAGCGGTCAATTGTCGAGCCAATATATCTCGGCAATCATGATGCTCGCGGCGATGGGCGAGGATGAAAGCCGCATCCGCATCGAAGGCGGCGCGATCGGGGCTGTCGGATACCTTCATATCACCGCGGCGGTGATGCGCGCCTTCGGGGCGACCGTTACCTTCCCCCGGACTGATCTGATCGTGATCGAGCCGGGTGGCTACGTGGCCACCGATTACCACGTAGAACCCGATGCCAGCGCGGCGACATATCTGTGGGCGGCCGAGGCGCTGACGGGGGGCAGGATCGACATCGGAACCTCGGCCCGTGACTTCAATCAGCCGGACGCCGCCGCGTACGTGCCAATCGTCGCTTTCCCGCGCATGCCCGACGTGATCGAGGGCTCCCAGATGCAGGATGCCATTCCGACACTTGCGGTGCTGGCGGCCTTCAGTGAAACGCCCGTGCGCTTCACCGGGATCGGCAACCTCCGGGTGAAGGAGTGCGACCGGATCGAAGCGCTGCGCGACGGGCTGACACGTATCCGCTCCGACCTCGCCACCGTCGAGGGCGACGACCTCATCGTTCACGGGGATCCGAAGCTTCGCGGTGCTCACCGACCTGCCCGGATCGACAGCTATGCCGATCACCGGATCGCGATGTGCTTCGCGCTCGCCGGTCTGCTTGTTGACGGAATCGAAATCGAGGACCCCATGTGCGTCTCCAAGACCTTCCCGGATTACTGGGATGTCTTGCGGGAACTGGGTGTGCGGATAAAGATAGAAGGCCTCTAAAGCGTTTTGCTAAAGACCTGGATCACGGCGTTCAAGTTATAGACGAAACGTCTCGGTCAGGGGCGGCGGAGCGTATCGCCGTAGCTGATCTTCGGCTCCAGCACGATCTTGACCGGCTCGGTCGCATCCGGATTCTCTACCCTGTTCGCAATGATCTCGGCGGCCTTGGCGCCGATCTCGTAGCGGCAGGCGTCCATTGTCGCCAGCTCGCGGGGGAGTCCCTTGAGAAGGTTGATGCCGTTAAACCCAGCCAAGCCCATTCGCCCGGGGATATCCACCCCTTGCTCCAGAAGCCAAAGGAGACCTCCCGCGCCGATGAGATCATTGGAGTAATAGAGGAAATCCAGTTCCGGGTCCCGCTCCAGCACGGCTTGTGTCATCTCGCGCCCTTTCGCAAGCGCGGAGCCACCCGAGTAGAATTCGCGCTCGCTGATCTCCACCCCGGATTTTGCAAGTGCGTCGGTAAATCCCTCGAACCGCTTCCGCGCCCGGTGATCGCGCGACATCTTGGTCCCGAGGAACCCGATCCGGCCGTAACCCGCCCTGAGTATCGCCTGGGCCATCTTCTCTCCCGCACGCCGGTGCGAGATGCCCACCATCGAGTCGACGGGTGTCCCGTCGGTATCCATGATCTCGACGACCGGGATGCCTGACGCCCTCAACATAGCCCGCGATGCCTCGGAATGTTCGAGACCCGCGATAATCACCCCCGAAGGCCGCCACGAGAGCATCTCGTAAAGAACCTTCTCCTCTTTCTCACGGCTATATTCCGTAAGCCCCACCACCGGCTGCAAGGCGGTCTGATCGAGCGTCCGGCTGATCCCGGTCATCACTTCGGGAAAGACCATGTTGGACATCGAAGGGATGATGACCGCGACGAGGTTCACGCGTTGGCTGGCAAGCGCGCCCGCGATCTTGTTGGGGACATAGCCAAGCTCCTTGGCCTTCTCGAGCACCTTCTCGCGCGTGGCATCCGAGACGTCACCGCGATTCCGCAGCACGCGGCTGACCGTCATTTCCGAGACACCCGACGCTTCGGACACGTCCCGAAGCGTGAGAGGGCGATGATCTGAACGGGTCACGGTGTGCCACTTTCCTGCTTGTGTCGGGTGAAATGTTACCGCGAACGGACTGGGCCAATCAAGCGCGCTCGCAGGTCGCCGACGCGGTAAATTACGACCATGACAACGGCGCAACGGCACGTTATGCAGAGGATGCGCGACCCCGTGGCTCAACTGGATAGAGCAGCCCCCTCCTAAGGGGCAGGTTGCAGGTTCGAATCCTGCCGGGGTCGCCAGGTCGTCGGTGGATCTCACTCTCGACGGCGTCGGCTCTTCAGATCTACAGATCCGGGCGATGGCGACATATCGCGCATTCTGACTCGAGCCAACTCCCTGATAGATCATGCTTTTCCCGCGCCCTTTCATCCACGTTCAAGCAAGGGGAACCAAACCATCCGCGAGGCTGTTGACCGCTTGCATCCGGGGTGGCGCGGGAGTGCCGCGACCGGAAGGTCAGATTGGATATCAGAAAGGATCTCGACAAATGGCCTATCTCAGAAACACCGCCGCCGCCCTGGCGATGTCCGCAATTGCCGCGACGGCATGGGCTGATGCGCCTGTCGTCTCGAAAGTGAACGTCGAGGCGGATCTCAGCGCCTACAAACGCAGCAACGCGCTCGAATACTGGCCCACGCTTGCCGATGACCTCGGCGCGGCCATTGGTGCGCTCGTCGCGTTCGAGGACGGCGAAAATCCCATCGTCAATGTCGAGATCAAGAAGGTCGCGATCGACGGGGACACGGTCTTGCCCGATAGCGGCGAGTTCAACTACCTCGAAGGACAGGTCGTGGTCCATCAAGGTGTCGACGAGACGGTGGAAAAGGCCGTGGACGACCGCGGGTCCGAGGTAATCCAGACCTTCACGCTTATCGTGACGGCCATGACGGACCCCGCGGCCCTGCCTGAAAGCACGGTCGTGATCCCGCCGTCGCAGAACGATTTCTACAACGCGCTGGTCGGCGCCTACGCGCTGAAAGTGGTCGAAAGGCTCGATCTGGATTAATCAGTGATCCCGAACAGGGAAGTGTAACGAGTGGACCGCCGCGCGGGTTTGCCCTTCGCGGCGGTTTTCTATTGCGCCGGTTCCGTCTGGACAGGGTGCGCCCCCTCTGCTCTTTTGCCGGCATGACACGCTCGAACACCATGCCCTTGGTCATCACCGCCCTGATCGCCGTGCTCACCGCGATCATCCTTTGGTCGATGGGCAGGTCGCTCACCTGCCCGTGCGGATATGTCGACATGTGGGGCACCGTGGGTACCGAGGAAGGATCGCAACAGGTGCTCGACTGGTACGCGCCCAGTCACCTGCTTCACGGGTTCCTCTTCTATGCCGCGCTTTGGCTCGTGGCGCGCCGCGTTCCGGTCGGGTGGCGCCTCGTGATCGCGACACTGGTCGAATGCGCGTGGGAGATCATCGAGAACACGGATGCCGTGATCGAGCGCTACCGCGAAGTGACGATCGCGCTCGATTACTATGGCGACAGCGTTCTCAACTCCGTCTTCGACATCTTCGCCATGTGGCTCGGTTTCTGGCTGGCCATGCGGCTGCCGGTCTGGGCGAGCGTCGTCATCGTGATCGGCTTCGAGATCCTCACCGCGATCATCATTCGGGATGGTCTCGCGCTCAATGTCATCATGCTGCTCTTCCCCATCGACGCGGTGCGAGAGTGGCAATCGACCACCTAGCGCGGACCACCACATGGACATGCATCTCAAGGGCATCCTGATCACGGCGCTGGGCGTGCTCTTCGTCGTGCCGGATTCGCTTTTCGTGCGCGTCATCGAGGCCGACCCGCTGGTCATTGCCTATTGGAGGGGGCTGACAGCCGGGCTCCTGATCCTGGTCGGCGTGCTGATCTTCCAGGGGCCAAGCGCCATTCGCGCATCGCTCGGCACCGGCTGGCCGGGGCTGGTCTATGTTCTTCTCATCGGCACGACCGCGCCCGGCTTCGTGATGGCGGTCACGCTGACGAGCGTGGCGAATGTCGTCTTCATCTTCGCGTCGATGCCCGTCATCTCGGCCATACTGGGATGGGTCTTTCTCAGGGAGCCGATCAGCCGCCGAATGATCGTGACGATGCTGGTGGTGATGGCCGGGCTCGGCCTCATCGCTTATGGGTCGCAGGAAAACGAGCTCGCATCGTGGAGGGGAGATGTGATCGCGCTCGGCGTCGCTTTTGCCTATTCGGCGGCGCTTACGGCGGTGCGCAAGGTCAAGAACGTCTCCATGATCCCCGCCATCCCGGTCGGGTATATCGGCGCGGCGATCATCCTCACGCCATTCGTCGACATGCTGCCCCCGTTGGCGACGGAGTGGCCGCTTTTCGTCGCGCACGGCCTATTCATCGCGGTGGCGACCTGCTTTCTGACCCTTGGTCCGCGTTACATAAGTTCGGCCGAAGTCGCGCTCCTGATCCTGCTGGAGTCCGTGCTCGCGCCACTTCTCGTCTGGGCCGCGATCGGAGAGGATCCGGGACGCTGGGCGCTGGCCGGGGGCGCGGTGGTGATCGGCGCGCTTCTGGTGTCGAACCTCGTGGCGCTGAGGCGCAGGAGAGCCGCAGCGTGACCGGTCAGAACGTCACCTCGACACCGGGAAGTCTCAGGGCCTTGATGAGGTCGCGCAGCTCCTGCCGGGCCGCCACGTTCGAGATGTTGAGCTGTTTCACGCCCACGTCCTTGAGATCGAGAAGCGTGAGACCGCGCGGGAAAAGCTCGCGAAAGATCACGCGCTCATTGAATCCGGGCGCGGTGCGGAAGCCGATACGCTTGGCGAGGTTCTCGAGCGCGCGGCCCATCTTTTCCTTGTTGACCATCTGCTGCGCGCCCATCCGGTTGCGCAGGACGATCCAGTCGATCGGCGGCAGCCCGGCCTGCGCCCGCAATTGCCGGGCGTTCCAGACCATCTCGGAATAGACCGATGGGCCGAGGATCCTGTTTCCGTCGGCATCAACGTGCGCGAGAAGGTCGAAATCAACGAAGCTGTCGTTCAGCGGCGTGATGAGCGTGTCGGCGAGGCTATGGGCCACCTGGCTCAGACGGGTGTGCGAGCCGGGGCAGTCGATCACGATGAAATCGCTGTCGGGTTCGAGCGTGGCAACCGCCTCGGAAAGGCGACGATCATAGACGTTCTCGCCGGGGCCGAGGCTTGCAGCATCGACTTCGGGAAGGTCGTGATAACGGGGCGAGGGAAGATCCAGTTCGGCCTTGCGTAGAAACGCCGCCCGGTTGGCGGCATAGCGTCCGAAGGTCTTCTGCCGCAGATCGAGGTCCAGCGCGCTGACCAGGTGGCCCATTCGCGCCAGTGCCGTCGCCACATGCATGGAAACGGTCGATTTGCCCGCGCCGCCCTTTTCGTTCCCGACGACGATGATATGCGCCATGTCCCGCGTTCCCTTGCCCCTCGCCCTCGAACCGGGACGATTGACCCGTGTTCTATCCCGCCGTCGCGGACAAGGGAAGGGTGCGGCGCGGAACTTGCGCGTTGTGGCACGGTTGCAAAACCAGTGCGGTTGCGAAGTCCGCGACAAGAGGAAACCCGACGCATGTGGCAATGGATCAACGAGAACAGCGACGCCCTGAGCGTGCTCGTCAGCCTCGTGACGATGTTCGTCTGGATCGCGTATTTCCATATTCTCTACGCGGGTTTCAAACGGCAGAGACGCACGCATATCCTTATCAACCGGGGCGCCGGGCACACGACGCAAAGTCGCTGCCTGATCTCGAATATGGGGGCCGAGCCGCTCTACATCATCAGCATCATCGGCGTGCTCGAGGGGGATGGAGACCCG
Source organism: Roseovarius sp. SCSIO 43702 (assembly GCF_019599045.1). Taxonomy (NCBI): domain Bacteria; kingdom Pseudomonadati; phylum Pseudomonadota; class Alphaproteobacteria; order Rhodobacterales; family Roseobacteraceae; genus Roseovarius; species Roseovarius sp. SCSIO 43702. The sequence continues at coordinate 615,058 of NZ_CP080623.1, read as the reverse complement.
GTCACGGCCCCGATCACCGACCTGGACGAGAGTGAAGCGGGCGAAGCCCACAATCCGCGCGAGACCACGAGCCAGGGGCCGATGATGTCAGGCGATTACATGGATGTGGGCAGTTTCGCCGACCTGATGGCCCGCTCGGCACGCATGGCGGGGGAGCCCGACACGGATGTCGAGACCCGTTTCGAAGCGTTTCGCATCATCGTCGTGGCGGCCTACGGTGCCGAAGATCTTTCGGTCGGCGCGGAACGCCGGTTCGTTCTGCGAGGGGACGGTCCGGATCGCGAGGTGGAGGTCGAAAGCGTCTCAACGACGCAGCTCCGGTCGCGCCGGGCGCGGAGGCGCCTCGAACGGATCCTGAGGGATTTTCGGTGAGCAGGAAAAACCGGACCGCATCGTGAGGATGCGGCCCGGTGCAGATCCGAACCCGTCTCTGCAATCAGCTTTTCATGCTGTCCCAGAATTTCTTGACCGACGAGAAGAAGCTCTTGCTTTCGGGGTTGTTGTCCTCCGAAAGGCTGTCGAACTCTCGCAGAAGCTCCTTCTGCCGGCTGGTGAGGTTGACGGGCGTTTCCACGGCAAGCTCGATGAACATGTCGCCATGACCGCTTCCGCGCAAGGCCGGCATCCCCTTGCCACGCAGGCGCATCTGGCGCCCCGCCTGGCTTCCTGCCGGGATCTTGACCCGCGCGCGGCCGCCGTCGATCGTCGGCACCTCGATATCGCCGCCGAGTGCGGCGGTGGTCATCGAGACGGGCACGTGACAGAAGAGGTTCATCTCGTCCCGCTCGAAGAGCGGGTGCTTCGCCACCTCGATGAAGATGTAGAGGTCCCCCGGGGGTCCGCCGCGCAAGCCCGCCTCGCCCTCGCCGGAGAGGCGAATGCGCGTGCCGGTTTCGACGCCTGCGGGGATGTTCACGCTGAGCGCGCGATCCTTTTCGACCCGGCCCGCGCCGCCGCAGTTCTTGCACGGGTTCTTGATCGTCTGGCCCATGCCACCGCATGTGGGACATGTGCGTTCGACCGTGAAGAACCCTTGTTGCGCGCGCACCTTGCCCATGCCCGAACAGGTAGGACAGGTGGTGGGCTCGGAGCCGCCTTCGGCACCCGAGCCGTTGCACGAGCCGCATTGCACAGACGTGGGGACCGTGATGCTTTTCTGAAGGCCCGAATACGCTTCCTCCAGCGTGACGCGCAGGTTGTAGCGCAGGTCGGCACCACGCGATGCGCGCTGGCGTCCGCCCGCGGCGCCGCCGCGGCCGCCCATGAAATCGCCGAAAAGATCGTCGAACACGTCCGAGAAGGCGGATGCGAAATCGCCTTGCCCCGCGCCACCGGGACGTGGCCCACGCGGTCCGCCGCCACCGCCCATGCCGCCTTCGAACGCGGCATGACCGAAACGGTCATAGGCTGCTTTCTTGTCGGGGTCCTTCAGGACGTCATAGGCTTCGCCCGCCTCCTTGAACTGCTTTTCGGAGTCGGGGTTGTCCTTGTTGCGATCGGGGTGAAGCTCCTTGGCCTTCTTGCGGTAGGCTTTCTTGATCTCTTCCGCAGACGCGCCGCGGGCCACGCCCAGCACTTCGTAATAGTCACGTTTGGCCATTAGCGCAGTCCTTTCATCAGACGAACCGGGGGCCGGTCACATGGGCCGGCCCCGCGATCGTCACTGATTCAATCTCAGCCGCGCTTCTCGCCACCGTCGAGATCCTCGAAATCGGCATCGACGATGTCGTCGTCATCCGAGGGACCGCCGGCTTCGTCAGCCGCTTGCGGTTCGTCCGAGGCCTCTTCCTGGCTTGCCTTGTAGATCGCTTCGCCCAGCTTCATGGCCGCTTCGGTCACGTTCTGGATGCCGGACTTGATCTTGTCGGCAGTGGTATCGTCCTTCTCGAGGTCGTCCTTGAGCGCGGCAACGGCCAGTTCGATCGCCTCGACGGTCGTCGGATCGACCTTGTCGCCATGCTCCTCGAGCGATTTCTCGGTCGAGTTGATGAGGCTTTCGGCCTGGTTGCGCGCCTCGACGAGACTGCGACGCTCCTTGTCGGCCTCGGCATTCTCCTCGGCGTCCTTGACCATCTTCTCGATGTCTTCCTCGGAGAGACCGCCGGAAGCCTGGATCGTGATCTTCTGCTCCTTGCCGGTGCCCTTGTCCTTGGCCGAAACCGAGACGATGCCGTTGGCGTCGATGTCGAACGTCACCTCGATCTGGGGCATGCCGCGCGGTGCCGGCGGAATGTCCTCGAGGTTGAACTGACCGAGCATCTTGTTGTCGGCTGCCATCTCGCGCTCGCCCTGGAACACGCGGATCGTGACCGCGCTCTGGTTGTCCTCGGCGGTCGAGAAGACCTGGCTCTTGTTCGTCGGGATGGTGGTGTTGCGGTCGATGAGCCGCGTGAACACGCCACCCAGCGTTTCGATCCCGAGCGACAGCGGCGTCACGTCCAGAAGGACGACGTCCTTCACGTCACCTTGCAGCACGCCAGCCTGAATTGCGGCGCCCATCGCGACCACCTCGTCGGGGTTCACGCCCTTGTGCGGCTCTTTCCCGAAGAACTTGGTGACTTCCTCGATGACCTTGGGCATGCGCGTCATGCCACCCACGAGGACGACCTCGTCGATATCGCTGGCCGAAAGGCCCGCATCCTTGAGCGCGTCCTTGCACGGCTTGATCGACTGCTTGATGAGATCGCCCACCAGGCTTTCGAGCTTGGCGCGCGTCAGCTTCATGACCATGTGCAGCGGCGTGCCGTCCTTGCCCATCGAGATGAACGGCTGGTTGATCTCGGTCTGGCTGGACGAGGAGAGCTCGATCTTGGCCTTCTCGGCGGCTTCCTTGAGACGCTGCAACGCCATCTTGTCCTTGGTCAGGTCGACGCCATGCTCTTTCTTGAACTCCTCGGCGAGGTAGTTGACGATGCGCATGTCGAAGTCTTCACCGCCAAGGAACGTATCACCGTTGGTGGACTTGACCTCGAAAAGGCCCTCGTCGATCTCGAGGATGGTCACGTCGAACGTGCCGCCGCCAAGGTCATAGACGGCGATGGTCTGCGTCTCTTCCTTGTCGAGACCGTAGGCAAGCGCGGCTGCCGTCGGTTCGTTGATGATGCGCAGCACTTCGAGACCGGCGATCTTGCCGGCATCCTTGGTGGCCTGCCGCTGGGCGTCGTTGAAATAGGCGGGCACGGTGATGACGGCCTGCTTGACCTCTTCGCCAAGATAGCTTTCTGCGGTTTCCTTCATCTTGCCGAGGATGAACGCGCTGATCTGGCTGGGGCTGTATTTCTCGCCCTTGGCCTCGACCCATGCGTCGCCGTTGCCGCCGTCGATGACGTTGAACGGCATGTTCTTCTTGTCCTTGGCGAGATCGGCGTCATCCGCGCGACGGCCGATCAGGCGCTTGACGCCGAAAATGGTGTTCTCGGGGTTGGTGACGGCCTGGCGCTTGGCCGGCTGGCCGACGAGGCGCTCGTCATCCGTGAAGGCCACGATCGAGGGCGTCGTGCGCGTGCCTTCCGAGTTCTCGATCACGCGGGCCTGGCTACCGTCCATGATGGCGACGCAGGAGTTCGTGGTTCCGAGGTCGATACCGATAACTTTCGACATGATTTTTCGATCCCTTCTGTCTTAGGCGATTGGTCGGAGTCCTGACCCGTTACGGCATCCGGACACCGTGGATGTCATGCCGACGCGAGGACCGCGTGCGGCGCTTCGCAGCGTATATAGGGAGGGGTTTCGACCCCTGCAACCGCGAGGTGCGGGGCCTTCGTTCAAATTTGTCACGATTTCCGCGACCCCGGGCAGGAGGGCATCAGTATCCCCCGGGCTTGTGCGCGAAGAAGACCTTGGTCAGCGTTTCCTCGATGTGCCAGGTCACGCGGCTTTGGTCGCGCAGGAAAAGCGTGTCGCCGGGAGAGAGGTCATGGGTGTCGCCGGTGCCGTGATCGAAAAGCCGTCCGCGCCCCTCCAGCACCGTCATGAGTTCGTCACCCTGCTCGGTGCACTCGAAAACACCGGGCGTGCAGCGCCAGATGCCCGTGCGCGTGGGGCGGCCCGCGCCCCCGGCATCAAGACGGCCCGAGGCGCGCGGCGCCCCCTCGAGGATGCGATAGGCGCTGGCCGGGTTGTCGAAAGGCCAGTGCTCGAGCTCGGTCTCCGGCACGCTGCCGTCATATCGGATCATGTCCGCTTCCCCCTTTCCAATTCACGCGCCCCGGCTACAGTCTGCACCTGAACCGACGCGAAGGAAACCATGTCCCGTCCCGCACCGACAACCACCCTTGCCGGGTTCGAGATCTTCGAGGGCTACCTCGACGGGCCCGCGCAGGCCGCTCTTGTCGATGACCTGCGCGAGGTGGCCCGGCGCGCGCCGTTCTTCGCGCCGCGGACCCGGTTCGGCAAGGCGATGTCGGTGCGGATGACCTCGGCGGGGCGCTATGGCTGGTTCACGGATGCGCGCGGCTACAGATACATAGATACCCATCCCGAGGGCACAGCCTGGCCCCCGATACCCGAAGGCGTGCTGGCGGTCTGGTGCGACCTCGTGGGCGCGGCGCGCCTGCCCGACTGCTGCCTCGTGAACTATTATGGCGAGGGGGCGCGGATGGGGCTCCACCAGGACCGGGACGAGGCCGATTTCGATTGGCCCGTCCTGTCGATCTCGCTGGGTGACGAGGCGCTCTTCCGCGTGGGCGGCAAGGACCGACGCGATCCCACCCGGTCGATCTGGCTGCGATCGGGGGATGTGGTGGTGATGGGTGGCGATGCGCGGCTCGCCTATCACGGCATCGACCGGATCAAGTTCGGAACCTCGACTCTTCTGCCGCAGGGCGGACGGATCAATCTGACGCTGAGGGTGGTCGATTGACCTTGTCGCCCGCGCCACCGCGCGCGGCCATGACCGCGTCGAACTTCGCTTCCATGGCGGCCAGCCGCATCAGGACCTCGTCGCGATAGGCGTCGGTGTTGGCCGCGTCCTCCTCGCCATGGGCAGCCTGCATCGAATTGACGATGAGGCCGACCAGGAGGTTCACTACCGCGAAGGTGGTGACGAGGATGAACGGCACGAAGAAGGCCCAAGCCCAAGGATAGACATCCATCACCGGGCGAACGATGCCCATGGACCACGATTCCAACGTCATGATCTGGAAAAGCGTATAGCCCGACCGGCCCAGCGTGCCGAACCAGTCCGGGAACGCCGCGCCGAACAGCTTGGTCGCGATCACCGACCCGATGTAGAAGATGATCGACATCAGCACGAAGACCGACGCCATGCCGGGAAGCGCGGTGACGAACCCTTCGACCACTCGCCGCAAGCGTGGTGCGACCGAGATCACGCGCAGCACACGCAACACCCGAAGCGCGCGCAGCGCCGAAAGGCCCTGGGTCGCCGGTGCGTAGGAGATGCCGACGATCACGAGGTCGAACACGTTCCACCCGTCGCGGAAGAACCGCCCGCCCTTGGCATAAAGCTTGGCCGCGATCTCGGCCGTGAAGAACGCGAGGCAGGCCGCGTCGAGCGCAAGGATCAGCGGACCGACCTCGGCCATCACCGTGCCGGACGTCTCGAGCCCGAGGATCGCCGCATTGAAGAGGATCACGCCGATGATCACCTGCCGCACGCGCGGACGGTCGAGGAAATCCTCAAGCCATTGGCGATGTGACACGCGGTTCTCCTGTGCAGCTACGAGCGGTTCGCAGGGATATGAGGTTGCTTGTGGCCGGCCGCAATGACCCGCCACCGCGCACGGCCCGAGTTCAGTCGCCGGCGATCATCTCGGCCTGCTTGACGATTCCCTCGGCCTGCTTGATCGAGGCTATGTCGACCAGGCGGCCCTTGTAGACCGTGGCCCCCTCGCCCTTCGCCTTGGCCTCTTCCATGGCGGCGAGGATCTCGCGCGCTTCGGTCACGGCCTCGTCCGAGGGTGTGAAGACCTCGTTGGCGAGCGCGATCTGCTTGGGGTGGATGGCCCATTTGCCGACCATGCCGAGCGTCGCCGCGCGCCGCGCCTGGGCGCGGAAGCCGTCGTCGTCGGAGAAGTCGCCGAAAGGTCCGTCGACCGGCAGGACACCGTGCGTGCGGCAGGCCGCGACGATGGCCGCGGTAGCCCAGTGCCACGGGTCGGGCCAGTAGCTCTGCCCTTCGTGGAGCATATAATAATTCTCCTGCGTGCCGCCGATCCCGGTGGTGGCCATGCCCATGGACGCCGCGAAATCCGCAGCTCCGAGGCTCATCGCCTCGAGACGGGGCGAGGCAGCGGCAATCTCCTCGACATGGGCGATGCCTGCCGCGCTTTCGATGATGACCTCGAAGGCGATGCGCTTCTCGCGGCCCTTGGCGCGTTCGATCGCCGTGACGAGCGCGTCCACCGCATAGATGTCGGCGGCGCAGCCAACCTTGGGGATCATGATCTGGTCGAGACGCTCGCCACATTGTTCGAGAAGGTCCACGACGTCGCGATACCACCAGCCGGTGTCGAGCCCGTTGATCCGCACGCTGAGCGTCTTGTTTCCCCAGTCCAGCCCGTTGATCGCCTCGATGGCGTTGGCGCGGGCCGCGTCCTTGTCGGTGGGCGCGACGCTGTCCTCGAGGTCGATGTTGATGACGTCGGCCGCGCTTGCCGCCATCTTCTCGAAGAGCTTCGTGTTCGAGGCCGGGCCGAAGAGCTGGCAGCGATTGGGACGGGCGGGAGCGGGAGGTTGCAGGCGAAAGCTCATGATGATGGTCCTTTCGTATCGGGATGCGAGGCGGGTCTCGCGGATTTGCCCCATGCGATAGGCAATTGATCCCCACCCTGCAAGCGTCATCGGCCGGGCGCGGGGCGCGCCGGCGACTTTGCCAAACGCGACGAGGCTGTCGCAAACGGAAGCGCGGGCGTGGCGTGGACCGTGCCATGGGTCCGAGTCATGAAACGCGCGATACTCGACAACTGGGCGCTCTTTCTCGGCATGCTGGGCCTCATGGTCGCCAACGGGCTGCTTGTCACGCTCCTGTCGATCCGGGGTGCCTCGCTCGGCTTCAGCCCGCTGACGATCTCGCTGATGCAGGCCTGCTACCCGCTGGGCGCGCTCATCGGCACCATCGCCGCGCCTCACCTGATCGAGAAGGTGGGTCATATCCGCGTCTTCTCGGCATTCGCGTCGATGGTGTCGGTCGCGGCGATCGCGCATCTGCTGACCGACGATCCGTGGAGCTGGAGCGCCATGCGGTTCCTCGCCGGCGTATGTTTTCCGGGGCTCTACGTCGTGACCGAAAGCTGGCTCAACGCCAAGAGCGAGAACCGCATCCGCGCGCAGGTTCTCTCGATCTATTTCATCATCCAGACGGTCGGGCCGGCGGTCGGCACGGCGATGGTGGGTCTTCCCGATCCGACCGGCAACATGCTTTTCGGCCTGGCCTCGATCCTCCTGTCGGTGGCCATCGTCCCGCTGCTCCTGTCGAACAACCGCGCGCCGGAATACTCGGCACCCGACCGGATGACCGTGCGTCGCCTCTATCGCGTGTCGCCCATGGCCGTGTTGGGGATCGTGATCATGAGCGTCGGCGTCTCGGCGTGGTTCGTGGGCCTGCCGCTCTACGCGCTCGAACTCGGGCTCTCGGAACAGCAGGCCTCGGGCGCGCTGGTCCTCGCCATGGGAGCGGCGGGGCTGTCGCAATATCCGGTGGGCTGGATCTCGGATCGCACCGACCGCCGGCTTGTCGTCATGGGGCTTTGTATCCTGACGGCGCTGGCCGCGATGTGGATGGCGCTGGACCAGAGGCCGCTTGCGGTCTTTGCGGGGTTCGGCGTCATCGCGGCCATGAGCCTGCCGGTCTACTCGATCCTCGCGGCGCACGCCAACGACCAGTTGCAGCCCGGCCAGGTGGTCGCAGCCTCGGGGGCCATGGCCTTCCTCATGCAGTTCGGGCAGGTCTTCGGAATGTTCCTCGGGCCGAACATGATCGCGCTTTTCGAGGGTCGGGGCCTGCCTGCGCTGGTGGCTGTCACCAGCCTCGTGGTGGTGGGGATCGCGGTGATGCGGCGCGCGCGGAGCGACGCGCCGGAGGACACCGGCGAGTTCGTCCCGACCGGGGTTCTGGGCGTCGCGCAGCCGGGCATGTTCCAGGCGGAATATCTCGCGGAAGAGGAGGAGACGACGCAAGAATCTTCCGGTCATTCCGACCAAGACAAATGATCCTGCGTGCAGTTCGCCATTGCCGCGCCGGTTTGACACCATTATGCCGGCGATCGGTGAAATAATGCAGCACGCCTGATTCCGCACGGGAGACGCCGAAATGATCGAGACACCGTATCTTCTTTTCCTGGGTGACGCGCCCGACATGCTGGCCGCGAAGGTCGCCATCGGCATCCGGGACTGGCGCCCCGACCATGCCGTCGGGCAGCTTCGCCTCGAAGGGTGCGGCGCGGACCTGGGCCTGACGGACATGACGCTGACAGAGGCCAGGGAGGCCGGAGCGAAGACAGTGGTGATCGGCGTGGCCAATCGCGGAGGGGTGATCAGCCAGGAATGGAAAAAGGTGCTGATCATGGCGCTCGAGGAAGGGTTCGACCTGGCCTCGGGGCTGCACAACCTCCTGCGCGACGAGCCCGACCTGAAGGCGGTGGCCGAGGCGACGGGACGCAAGCTTCACGACGTGCGCGTGCCTTCGGTCAAGTATCCCATCGCCGACGGCAAGAAGCGGCGCGGGAAGCGCTGCCTCGCGGTGGGCACGGATTGCTCGGTCGGCAAGATGTACACCGCCATGGCGATGGAAGGCGTGATGCGCGAGCGCGGCATGAAGGCCACGTTTCGGGCGACCGGGCAGACGGGCATCCTCATCACCGGCGACGGCGTGCCGCTCGACGCGGTGGTCGCGGATTTCATGGCAGGCTCGATCGAATGGCTCACGCCCGACAATGACGACGATCACTGGGATCTGATCGAGGGCCAGGGCTCGCTTTTCCACGTCTCCTATTCGGGGGTGACGATGGCGCTGATCCATGGCGGGCAGCCCGATGCGCTGATCCTCTGCCATGAACCCACGCGGGAGCACATGCGCGGCCTGCCCGACTACACGCCGCCCACGCTCCAGGCGCTGCGGGACACGGCGCTGCCGCTTGCGCGGATCGCGAACCCGGCCTGTGAAGCGGTGGGCATCTCGATCAACACGCAGCACATGAGCGAGGCGGACGCGAAAGCCTACCTTGAAAAGGTCGAGGCGGAGATGGGTCTTCCGGCGACGGATCCCTATCGCTTCGGGTCGGAAAAGCTCGTGGACGCGCTGGCCGCGATGTGATCCGGCCCTCGAGCCTCCGGCAGGCGGTGGATGCCTCCGGCGGGGATATTTGAAGCAAGAAGAAGGGGTGGTCATGGAGATTTCCATCACGCGCGACACCTTCAAGCTCGCGCAGGTCTTCACGATCTCGCGCGGATCGCGGACCGAGGCGGAGGTTCTGACCGTGACCCTGCGCGACGGGGCGCACGAGGGACGCGGGGAATGTGTGCCCTACGCGCGCTACGACGAGACGCTAGACAGTGTCGAGGCGCAGATCGCGGCGCTTTCTGGGGAGTTTAACCGCAAGACCCTTTATGATCTGTTACCGGCCGGTGCCGCGCGAAACGCGGTCGATTGCGCGCTTTGGGATCTTGAGGCCAAGAGGGCGGGAAAGCGGGCCTGGGACCTTGCCGGGTTGCCCGAGCCGGGGCCGGAGATCACGGCCTACACGCTCTCGCTCGACGCGCCCGAGAAGATGCGTGCGCAGGCGGCGAAGAACGCGCATCGCCCGCTTCTCAAGATCAAGCTCGGGACGCCGGACGATATGCCACGCCTCGAGGCCGTGCGCGAGGGCGCACCCGACGCGCGGATCATCGTCGATGCGAACGAGGGCTGGAGCGCGGAGGTCTATGCCGATCTCGCGCCGCATCTGGTGCGGCTGGGGGTGGCGCTTGTCGAGCAGCCCCTGCCCGCCGGCGACGACGAGGCGCTGCGTGGCGTGGAGCGGCCGGTGCCGGTCTGCGCCGATGAAAGCTGTCATGACCGCGGAAGCCTGGCGGACCTCAAGGGCAAGTATGACGTGGTCAACATCAAGCTCGACAAGACGGGCGGGCTGACCGAGGCGCTGGAGCTGAAGAAGGCGGCGCGGGAGCAGGGCTACGAGGTGATGGTCGGCTGCATGGTGGGCTCGAGCCTTGCCATGGCGCCCGGCGTGCTGGTGGCGCAGGGTGCGATGGTGACCGATCTCGACGGCCCGCTCCTCCTGGCCGAGGATCGCGACACGCCGCTTCTATTCGACGAGGCGGGGGTGCATCCGCCCGCGCCGGAACTCTGGGGATAACACGATGCGCACAGTCTATGTGAACGGCGATTACATACCGGAAAACGAGGCGAAGATCTCGGTCTTCGACCGGGGTTTCCTGATGGCGGACGGGGTCTACGAGGTGACGAGCGTGCTGGGCGGCAAGCTCGTGGATTTCGAGGGGCACGCAAAGCGGCTGGAGCGGTCGCTGAACGAGCTCGACATGCCGAAGCCCCCCGAGTTCGACGATCTGCTGGAGATCCACCGCGAGCTTGTCCGCGCGAACGGGATCGACGAGGGGCTCGTCTATCTCCAGGTGACGCGGGGCAGCGACGGCGACCGCGACTTCGTGTTTCCCAGCGCCGAGACGCGGCCCACGGTGGTGATGTTCACCCAGGCGAAGCCCGGCCTGGCCGAGAACCCGGCGGCGAAAAAAGGCATCAAGGTCATCAGCATAGACGATATCCGCTGGGGCCGGCGCGACATCAAGACGGTGCAGCTTCTCTATCCGTCGATGGGCAAGATGATGGCGAAGGCCAAGGGTGCCGACGATGCGTGGATGGTCGAGGACGGGGAAGTGACCGAGGGCACGTCGAACAACGCCTATATCGTGAAGGACGGCAGGATCATCACCCGCGCGCTCAGCAACGACATCCTGCACGGGATCACCCGTGCGGCGGTTCTTCGGTTCGCGCGCGAGGCGCAGATGGAGGTGGTCGAGCGCAATTTCACCATCGACGAGGCCCAGAAGGCGGACGAGGCGTTCGTTACCTCGGCCAGCACCTTCGTCATGCCTGTGGTGGAGATCGACGGGGCCACCCTGGGCGACGGGACGCCCGGCCCGGTGGCGCGGCGCCTGCGCGAGATCTATGTCGACGAGGCGCGCAAGGCGGCGGTCTGAATCCGCGCCGGCGTCGAGAATGTTAACCCCGCGGACGGTGTTCCGCGGGGTTTTTCATGCCGAAGGGGCGTTAACGCCAGCAAAAACAGGGAAACCGGACGTCGGTATCTACGTCGGTATCCACGTCGGTATCGCGTCGGTGCGCGAGGGGCGAATCCCGTGGTTAACGGACCGCGCGGTGAGGCGCGGTTAACCTTGATGAGTGAGAGGTTAACTCGGGTTCAGGCCTTGCCCTCGAGCCCCGCGGCCTCGTCCTCGCTCGCGCCGGGGATGCGCATCTCGAACACGTCGCGAACGACGGTGTAGTCGTAGTAGCCCATCCGCGCGATGGGCTGGATCGCGGGAATGTCGAGCTTGCCCTCGGGGGTGATGACGCGATCGTCCACGTGGATCATCTCGACCCGGCCGAACACCACGTCGACGGTGCCCACGGGGCTGTCGCCGGGAAGGCGATGGGTCGAGAGGTAACGGCATTCGAAATGCGCGGGACTTTGGGCCACGCGGTCACCGGGAGCCAGTTCGCAGCCCGTGCGCGCCACGCCCGCACGCTCGAATTCGTCCTCGTCGGGACCGAGCGCCATGGCCGAGATGTTGACCGCCTCGCGCAGGTCCCAGGTCGCCATGTTCCAGACGAACCAGCCGGTTTCCTCGGCGTTGAGCACCGTGTCCTTGCGGCGGCCGTCGGGATACTGGTTGGCGGCGAACATGACCATCGGGGGATCGAAGGTGAGGTTCTGCCACTGGCTGTAGGGCGCGAGGTTGTGCACGCCGTCGCGGCTCACGGTCGAGAGCCAGCCGATGGGGCGCGGGACGGTGCAGCTCTTGAAGGGCGAGAAGGGCAGCGGGCAGGTGTCGTGACCGGGACGATAGCGCATGGCGTGGCTCCTTTTGCGTCGCATGATCGGGGAACGAGCCGGGACATGCAATCTTGCCCGTGAACGCTCGCCCCCCTGTGCCGGTCCGTCCTGCCCCGGGTGTCACCCGTGAATGTAGTGCAGCCTGTCGAAGCCCCTCCGCAGGTCCGCCACCCGCGGAGCGAGGGCCTCGGGGTCGTTTCCGGCAAGCGCCTGGGCGATGAGGTCGGCCAGGTCGTCGGCATGGGCCGGGGTAACGCCCCAGCGGACAAGCTCGGGCGTGCCGATGCGCAGCCCGTTCATGTCGCCCTCGACCGGCTCGATGGGCAGACCGATGCCGCAGGCGAGGAAGCCCGCGCGGCGCAGCGTCTTCGACGCCGCCTGACCGCCGCCGAAGCGCGCGGCCTCGAGCGCGAACTGGTGCGAGCGGGTGGGACCGTGCGAGCTGGTGAAGACCGGCATGTCGCGGTCCGCAAGCGCACGGGCCAGCGCCTGCGAGAGCTCGATCATCGCGCGGGCGTAATCCGCGCCGAAATCGCGCCAGTCGCACATGGTGACGGCGAGCGCCGCCGACTTGGCCGCGTCGAAATTGGCCGTCATGCCGGGAAAGGCGATGGCGTCGAGGGCGCGGGCCATGTCGGCATCGTTCGTCACGACAAGCCCGCCCGGCGGGCCGCCCAAGCTCTTGTAGGTGGACATGGTCATCATGTGCGCGCCTTCGGTCAGCGGGTTGCGCCATGCCTTGCCCGCGATGATGCCGCATTGATGCGCCGCGTCGAAGAGCACGCGCGCGCCCACCTCGTCGGCGATGCCGCGGATGTCGGCCACGGGATGTTCGGTGAGGTTGAGGCTTCCGCCGATGGTGATGAGCGCGGGGGTGTGCCTGTGCGCGAGGTCACGCAGGGCATCCACGTCGACGGTATAGCCATCGGCGGCTACGGGCGCGGGGATGATGTTGAGCCCGTAGAGCCCGGCACAGCCGGCATCGTGATGGGTGACGTGCCCGCCGATGGCGGCGGGTGGCGCGATGATCGTGTCGCCGGGCTTGCAGGTGGCCATGAAGGCGTAGAGGTTGCCAATGGCGCCCGAGGGGACGCGGATCTCCGCGAAGCGGGCATCGAACACCTCGGCGCAAAGCTCGGCGGTGATGACCTCGATCTCCTCGATGGCCTCGAGCCCCATCTCGTACTTGTCGCCGGGATAGCCGAGCGAGGGGCGCGAGCCGAGACCGGCGGCGAGCATCGCCTCGGCGCGGGGGTTCATCACGTTGGTCGCGGGATTGAGGTTGAAGCACTCGCGCTCGTGGATGCGGCGATTCTCGGCGACGAGCGTGTCGAGCCGCGCGAGGATCGTGTCGCTATCCTGCCCGGCGGTGCGGGTGGCGATGGATTGAACGAGGGCCTCGCTGTCTTGGGGCACCCAATCGCGGCGTTGGAGGGTCATGGCATTCAACTCCCTTGGCTGTCGGGTGTCATCAAAGCGGGGTTTGCGGAGGTGTGCAAACGAGATTACCTTTGCGCTGGCTTAGAAAAACTCGGGCTACCTGATGTCCGTCTCACCCCCACGTCCCAAGGGCCCTCCGCTCAACGCGCTGCGCGCGTTCGAGGCGGCGGCGCGGCTTGGCGGTTTTGCCGCGGCGGCGGAGGAGTTGAACGTGACGCCCGGCGCCATCTCGCAGCACATCAAGGCGATCGAGGATTGGGCCGGGACGCCCCTTTTCGAGCGGCGCGCGCAGGGTGTGCGCCTGACCCGGTCCGGCGCGGCGCTTGCCCCGGACTTCACCGCCGGGTTCGACCGGATCGGTGCGGCGGTGCGGGCTCTGCGCGCGCTGCGGCCGGACCCGGTGATCCAGATCGCCGCGCTGCCGAGTGTCGCGCAGCTTTGGCTCGGGCCGCGCCTGCCGGCCCTGCGCGCGGCCCTGCCGGATCTGCGCATTTCGGTCACGGCGCTGGAACAGCCGCCGAACCTGCGACGGGACATGTTCGACCTGTCGCTGTTCATCCGCGCGCCGCGGGACGGCTCGGGCCTGCATGTCCTGGCCCATGACGCCCTTGTGCCGGTGGCCGCGCCCGACGTGGCGCGGGATATTCATGCACCGTCGGACCTTGCCGGTGCCGTGCGGCTTCACGATGCGACGTGGTGCGGGGACTGGGAGCGGTGGGCGGCGGGTGCCGATGTGACGCTTGAGGACGCGGAGCGCGGCCCACGCTATTCGCTCTACGCGATGGCCGTCGACGAGGCGGTCGCGGGCGCGGGCATCCTCATGGGGCACCGGGTGCTGCTCGGCTCTGCGCTTGCCGAGGGGCGCCTTGTTGCGGTCAGCGAGCGGGACGTGCCGACCGGGGCCGCGCTTGTCCTCGAATGGGCGGAGCCGACAGACGACGCAAAGCGGGTGATCGAGGTCATGAAGAAAAGCCGGTGATCGGCCCCATCACAACTGCGAAATTGACCATTGGAGCGTTTTCCCTAGTGTGGGCCGATCCATCGGGAGATACCTTCTTGCAGAAAGCCGCGCCTCTTTTCACCCCGGTTCTGATCGCGGGTTGCGTGATCATGCTGGTCTCGTTCGCGATCCGTGCGAGTTTCGGCGTGTTCCAGATTCCCATCGCCGAGGAGTTCGGCTGGCTCAGGGCGGAGTTCAGCCTTGCCATCGCGATCCAGAACCTCGCCTGGGGAATCGGGCAACCCATCTTCGGCGCGCTGGCCGAGCGGATCGGGGACCGCAAGGCGATCGTGCTGGGCGCGTTGACCTACGCGGCCGGGCTGGTTCTTTCATCTTTCGCGATGACGCCCGAGGCGCACCAGGTCCTGGAGATCCTGGTGGGGTTCGGGATCGCAGGCACGGGTTTCGGCGTGATCCTCGCCGTGGTGGGACGGGCGTCGAGCGACGAACATCGCTCGATGAGCCTCGCCGTCGCGACCGCCGCCGGATCGGCGGGGCAGGTCTTCGGTGCGCCGGTGGCGGAATACCTGCTGGGGATCATGAGCTGGCAGATGGTGTTCATGGTCTTCGCGGCCACGATCCTCGCCACGCTCGCGTGCCTGCCGCTCATGCGGGCGCCCGAGCCGACGGGCCGCGCCGAGCTGGAGGAGACGATGGGCGCGCTTCTCGGGCGCGCGTTTCGCGATCCGTCCTATACGCTCATCTTCCTCGGCTTCTTCTCCTGCGGCTACCAGCTTGCCTTCATCACCGCGCATTTCCCGGCCTTCGTGACCGAGATGTGCGGGCCGATCGTGCCCGGTGGCGTGCTGCACAATATCGGGATCACGACCACATCGGCCCTGGGCGCGGTCTCGATCTCGCTCATCGGGCTTGCCAATATCGCGGGAACGCTGACGGCGGGATACCTGGGCAAGCGGTACTCGAAGAAATACCTCCTTGCGGGCATCTACACCGCGCGCACGATCATCGCCGCGGCGTTCATCCTCACGCCGATCACGCCCGCGACGGTGCTTCTTTTCTCGGTGAGCATGGGGGCGCTCTGGCTGGCCACGGTACCGCTCACCAGCGGGCTGATCGCGCATATCTACGGGCTGCGCTACATGGGCACGCTCTACGGCATCGTCTTTTTCTCGCACCAGCTGGGCAGTTTCATGGGCGTCTGGCTGGGCGGGTGGATGTATGACCTCTACGGCGATTACACGATGGTCTGGTGGATCGGAGTCGGGGTGGGCGCGTTCAGCGCGGTCGTCCACCTGCCGATCCGCGAACGGCGCACGCATCTTGCCGTCGCCTGACAGGCGGATCGCGGGTATCCGGCACCGGATAGACCGGCCGGGTCAGATCGGGGCCTGGCGCAGCGCGCGGTGACACCCGAGCAGGCCCGCGCCGTCCTCGGTCACGAGCGAGACGGGGATGTCGCGCATGATCGGCGCGTAAGGGCCTTTTTGCCCGAAGGTCTCGCGGAAGGGTGTGTCGGCGAGGAAGGGCGCGATCGCGCGGGCAAGGCCGCCGATCAGGAGAACGCCGCCGGTCGCCATGTGGATGAGCGCGAAATCCCCGGCCACGTGCCCAAGGACCAGGCCGAACATCTCGAGCGTGCGAAGCGCCTCGGGGTGTCGCGCCGCCGCCGCCGCAAGGATCGCGGGCGTGTCGGCCGTGCCCGCCCCCAGCGCCAGGTGCAGCCGCGCGAGGCCGGGGCCCGACAGGACGTGCTCGACCGGCACATGCGCGGGGCCGGAGGTCAGCAGGTGGGCAAGCGCCGGGATATGTGGCAGCCGGCTGTGCCCGGCCTCGGCCGGGGGCACGAAGAGCCCGCCCGTCATGCGGTGAACCACGGCGATGTTGCAACCCGTGCCCAAGCCCAGCACGAGGCGGGGGCCGTCGGGGTCGCCCGCGGGCGCCGGACCGGAGAGATGCGTGATCGCGCTGCGCGGGAGATCGTCGAGCGCAAGCCCCTGCACCTGAAGGTCGTTCAGCAGCCGGACCCGCACGGCGCCGGTGGACATCGCCAACGCCTTCGCGTCGACATGCCAGTCCCGGTTGGTCAGTTGCGCCGCGCCGTCGCGGACAGGCCCCGCCACGCCCGCCGCGATGGCGTCGACGCCCGTGTCGCGCGCCGCGAGGTAACGCGCGAGGAGCGTCATGGCATCCGGTGCCGTGTCGTTGGCGCGCGTCTCGAGCGTGTCGTGGCGGAGCCCTTCGGGATCGGCGAGGCAGAGCCGCGTGGTCGTGCCGCCGATATCGGCCAGTAGCCAGGTCTCAGCCATCGTCCTTCCAGCGCGCCGCGGTGGCACGCGCGGTGCCGGCCAGCATCAGGAGGTCCGCCCCCACGGCCAGCACGTTCGCCCCCCACTTCGCGTAATCCGCCAGCGTCGCGTCGTCGAAGGCGATGGAGCCTGCCGCCTTGCCCGCGCCGCGGATGCGTCCCAGCGCGTCGCGGATCGCGTCGCGCACCTGTGGCGCGGTGGCGTCGCCGCCGTGGCCCATGTCGGCCGAAAGGTCGGCGGGCCCGATGAACACGCAATCGACCCCCTCGACCGCGAGAATGTCATCGAGCGCGGCAAGGCCCGCGCGGGTCTCGACCTGCGCGATGAGCGACACCTGGTCGTTGGCCGTGACCACGTAGTCGGGAACGGCGTTGAACCGCGACGCGCGGGCCAGCGCCGAGCCGAGGCCGCGGATGCCCGTGGGCGGGTAGCGCACCGCCGCCACGAGGTCGGCCGCCGCCGCGCCGCTTTCGACCATCGGGACCATCAGGGTCTGTGCGCCGAGGTCGAGCACCTGCTTGATGAGCCACGGCTCGGCCATGGGGAGGCGCACGACGGCCGAGCTGGCAGAGCCGTCGATCACCTGGAGCTGCGCGGAGATGCTGCGCAGGTCGTTCGGCGCGTGTTCGCCGTCGATGAGGATCCAGTCGAAGCCGGCGGTGACCAGGACTTCGGTAGCGTATGCGTCGGCGAGCGCGGCCCAGCAACCGGTGAGCCGCCGCCCCGATCCGAGGGCGGATTTGAAACGGTTCTCGGGCGCTGGCATCGGCAATGACCTGTGGCTTCGTCTCGTGACAGTTAAACCGCGAAGCGGCCGGATTGCCATGGAAAACGGAAACAGGAATCGGGCTGACGCGCGGTGATGGTCGCGCGGCAGGGAGGCGGGCGGGATTGGGACATTCCGCAGAACGTGAATTTCGCGGTCCGGGGCGAGATCGCGAAGTTGTTCCTGTCCCAGCACGGGGTCGACCCGCAACTGGCCGTGGAGGCCGAGAAGCTGCCGCCGGTCGATCTCGCGCGGCGCGCGGCGGAGTTCACGACGCTCATCGAGTGCCAGTGACCGGCCGCGGCGACGTAGAGTTGAAGCCCTAGCCGACCTCGGCCAGCCGCGCGAGGGCGTCTCGCAGCTTCGCCTCTTCCTCTTCGCGGGCGCGCAGGTTGTCGCGGGCTTCCTCGACCACCTCGTCCGGGGCGGAGGCCACGAATTTCGGGTTGTCGAGCCGCCCGCGCAATCCGCGCAACTCCTTCTCGAGCTTGCCGAGCGTCTTCTCGAGGCGGGCCTTCTCGGCATCCACGTCGATGATGTCGGCCAGCGGCAGGCCAAGGGTGGCGCCGCCGACGGCGATCGCCACGGTGCCCTTGGGGAACTCGGACACCTCCTCGAGGCTGTCGATGCGGGCGAGGCGCTTGATCATCGTCTCGTTGCGCTCCCACGCGAGGCGGGCCGCGTCGTCCAGCGCGGTGGCGAGCATCGGAACGCGCGCGCCGGCGGGCACGTTCATCTGCGCGCGGGCCGAGCGGGTGGCCTCGATCAGGGCGATGACCCAGTTCAGCTCCCGGTCGGCTTCGGCGTCGATCAGGTCGCCGCCATAGGTGGGCCAGTCGGCATGGACGAGCATCGTCTCGCGCGTGCCCAGCGTGCCCCAGAGCTCTTCGGTGATGAAGGGCATGATGGGATGCAGGAGGATGAGGCACTGATCCATCACCCAGGCCATCGTCGCCTGCGTCTCGGCGCGGGTTGCGTCGTCACCGTCCAGCAGGAGCGGCTTGGAGAACTCCACATACCAGTCGCAGACCTTGCCCCATACGAAGGCGTATAGTGCCTGCGCGGCGTCGTTGAAGCGGTAGGTTTCGAGCGCGGCATCGACGGTCTCGCGCACGCGCGCCACCTCGCCGATGATCCAGCGGTTGACGGTGGCCTGTGGCTGCGGCACCGCGCCGTCACTGCCGGTGGCGCCGTTCATCTCGGCGAAACGCGCGGCGTTCCAGAGCTTGGTGCCGAAATTGCGATAGCCCGCGATGCGTTGCATGTCGAGCTTGAGCACACCCCCGAGCGAAGCCATCGCGGCATTGGTGAAACGCAACGCGTCGGCGCCGTATTCGTCAATGATCTCGAGCGGGTCGATGACGTTGCCGGTCGATTTCGACATCTTCTTGCCCTTGGCGTCGCGCACGAGGCCATGGAGATAGACCGTGTCGAAGGGCACCTGATTCACCACGGCAAGCTGCATCATCATCATGCGCGCGACCCAGAAGAAGAGGATATCCTGCCCGGTGACAAGGGTGGAGGTCGGGAAATAGCGGCGCATCTCCTCGGTGTCCTCGGGCCAGCCCAGCGTGCCGATGGGCCAGAGGCCGGAGGAGAACCAGGTATCGAGGACGTCGGGGTCGCGGTAGATCGGCAACTGCATCGGCCCGTCGAAGCTGCGGATCGCGCCCTCGTCGCGGACGTCGAGCAATTTCAACTGTTCCGAAAGGATGTCGACCGCTTCCTGCTGATCGGCGACGACACGAAACTCGGTCCCGTCGACACTGCGCATCCGCGCCTGTTCAACCGCTTCCTCTTCGGTCGCGGCGCAGACGGCATACCAGTCATCCTCGCCGGGGAAATACCAAACCGGGATCTGGTGCCCCCACCAGAGCTGCCGCGAGATGCACCAGGGCTCGATGTTCTCGAGCCAGTGGTAATAGGTCTTCTCGCCGCTCTCGGGCATGATTCGCACGTCACCGTTGCGCACGGCATCGAGCGCGGGGCCCACGACCTTCTCGGCATCGACGAACCACTGGTCGGTCAGCATCGGCTCGATCACCACCTTGGAGCGGTCGCCGAAGGGCTGCATGATGGGCTTGGATTCGACAAGCGGGACAAGCTGATCCGCCTCGGTGCGCATCTCGCCGCCCTCCTCGGGGGCGAGCGGTGGGGTTTCGGCGGTGGAGCGAGGCCCCGGCTCGGCGGCCGGGGCGGGCTGGCTCTTGGCGCCCCGGGCCTGACCCGGGGCCTCGCCCTTGCCCGTCTTGCCCAGACGCGGATCGGTCGCCGGCACCATCACGGCCAGCCCCTCGCCCGTGATCTGCTCGACCACGCGCTCGCGCGCCTCGAACCGGTCGAGGCCGCGCAGGTCGTCGGGGACGAGGTTCACCGTGTCGGCCTCGGCCTCGGTCAGTTCCCGCTCGCCCCGCGCCACGGCCAGCGCGATCCGGGCCGCCTCGGCATAGGGCGCGCCGTCGTCCCGCATCCGGCCTTTCGTGTCCATCAGCCGATACATCGGGATGCCGCCGCGTTTGGCGACCTGGTAGTCGTTGAAATCATGCGCGCCGGTGATCTTGACGGCGCCCGACCCGAAATCGGGATCGGGGTAGTCGTCGGTGATGATCGGGATGAGGCGGCGATGCTCCTTCGGTCCCACGGGAATCTCGCAGAGCTGGCCCACGATGGGCGCGTAGCGCGCGTCGGACGGGTGCACGGCGACGGCGCCGTCGCCCAGCATCGTCTCGGGTCGTGTCGTGGCGATGGAGATGTAGTCGCGCTCCTCGCGGAACAGGACGTTCCCGTCCTCGTCCTTCTCGAGGTACTCGTAGGTCGCGCCATTGGCGAGGGGATACTTGAAGTGCCACATGTGGCCGGCGACCTCGAGATTCTCGACCTCGAGATCGGAAATCGCCGTCTCGAAATGCGGATCCCAGTTCACCAGCCGCTTGCCGCGATAGATGAGCCCCTTCTCGTACATGTCGACGAAGACCCTGATGACCGCGTCGTGGAAATTCGGGCTGTTCTCGTGCCCCTTGCGCGTGTCGCCCGCCGCACCCGCCATGGTGAAGGCGGTGCGGGAATAGTCGCAGGACGCGCCAAGGCGTTTGAGCTGGCTGATGATCTGGCCGCCGGAATTCTCCTTCCACTCCCAGACCTTCGCGAGAAATTCCTCGCGGGTGAAATCGGTGCGCTTCTTGCCTTCCTTCGCGAGCTCGCGCTCCACGACCATCTGCGTGGCGATACCCGCGTGGTCGGTGCCCGGTTGCCAGAGCGTGTCGTAGCCCTGCATCCGCTTCCACCGGATCAGGATGTCCTGGAGCGTGTTGTTGAAGGCATGGCCCATGTGCAGGACGCCCGTCACGTTGGGCGGCGGGATCATGATGCTGAAGCTGTCGGCCCCGGGCCGTGCGTTGGCACCGGCCTTGAAGGCCCCGGCCTCCTCCCACGCCTTGAAAATGCGGGCTTCGGCCGCGGCCGCATCGAAAGTCTTGTCCATCGCCATCGCGTCTTGCGTCCCCTGCTGCTGGAGCGTGCCATGGTCTAAGCGCATTCGGCGGGCCGCTGCAACAGGCGCCGGCGCGGCGCGGGTCTCGAAGACGGTGATTCGGGTATTTTTGACCGGAAAGACGCGCGCGAGGGCGCGACACCTATCGGGAGGTGGCGACGTCCGGACGCACGAGGGGCTCGCGGACGCCCGCACGGATCACCTCGGAGTCATAGGGCTTGCGGGCAAAGACCTCCTCGACCATCGGCGCGAAGAAGTCGAGCGGCAGGTCATCGTAATCGGGATCGAACGAGGCCTGATCCCATCGTTCGCAGAATTCGGCGCAATCGTCGAAATAGGGATGCCCCCGATGCCGCTCGCGCTTGTGCGGGTCGCACCCCTCGAGGTGGTGGCCGTAATAGAGCATCTGGAAATCCGCGTGTTTCTCGACGCACCACGCGACCTGTTCGCGCACGAAGGGGCGCAGGATGGCGGCGGCGTATTCATCGTGATTGTAGGGCGCGTAGATGTCGCCGATATCGTGCAGGAGCGCGCCCACCACCCAATCCTCGTCCGCGCCGTCGCGCCAGGCGCGGGTGGCCGATTGAACCGAGTGCCCGAGCCGCGTGATCTGATAGCCCGAAAGCCCCTCGTCAAGCTCGACCAGCGCCTTCATCAGGCGTTGGGCCGTGCCCTTGGTATGGTCGATCTCGTGCGCGGTGAGGAATTCGTAATCCTCCTTCGTGCCGTCCTTCATCCGGGTGAAGCTGACCTTGTCCATCTCGTCCTCCTGACATGGTGGCGCGCGGGGTTTCCCTGCCGATCCTGCATCAACGCGGCGCAAAGGGCCAGAGGGTGACATTCGCGAGGCGCCCGGCAAGACGACAAGTGCAAATCCGCGCCGGATCGTCCTATGTTGAGCCTCGAGACCATCACGAAGCGAGTTCACATGGCCCTGATGTCCTGGCTCAGACGCGCCTTCGACCTGATACGCCCCGCCTTCCGCCAGGGCCAGCGCGGACAGGTGCGCCAGCGGGGCGCCATGACGCATGTCATCATCCTCGATGGCACCATGTCGACGCTCGCCCCCGGTGATGAAAGCAACGCGGGCCT
This sequence comes from Roseovarius sp. SCSIO 43702, assembly GCF_019599045.1. NCBI lineage: Bacteria > Pseudomonadati > Pseudomonadota > Alphaproteobacteria > Rhodobacterales > Roseobacteraceae > Roseovarius > Roseovarius sp. SCSIO 43702. The sequence continues at coordinate 592,974 of NZ_CP080623.1, read as the reverse complement.
GTCCTACAAACTGCTCGACGACGTGGGCGATCTCTGGCTTTCGGTCTATTACGAAGCCGGGCTGCAATGGCGCGACTGGCGCAGCACGCGGGACGTGATCACCGGCGGCGGCATCAATCGCCAGATCCGGCGTGCCTATGGCCACCTGGCCAGCCGGTATCGGCCGGGCGACCGCGTTTTCCTTTTCGGCTTTTCGCGCGGGGCCTACGCGGTGCGCTCGCTCGCGGGGGCGATCGACAGGGTGGGGCTTTTGCGCGCCGACGAGGCGACGCAGCGCAATGTCGACCTGGCCTACCGGCATTATCGCAGATACGCGCGCAGCGAGGCCTCGGCCGCGTTCCGCCAGCGGTACTGTCATCCCGACATGCAGATCGAGATGGTGGGTGTCTGGGACACGGTGAAGGCGCTCGGCTGGCGGCTTCCGATCATATCGCGCAAGCAACAGGAGGTGCACGGGTTTCACAACCACGCGCTCGGGCGGGTCGTGCGCAACGGGTTTCATGCCCTGGCGCTGGACGAGAACCGCGTCGCCTACATGCCCGTCATGTGGCAAAGCCGGCCGGATCACGAGGGCCGGCTCGAGCAGGTCTGGTTTCGCGGCACCCATGGCGACGTGGGTGGCCAGCTTGGCGGCTTCCACGCGGCGCGTCCGTTGTCGAACATTCCGCTTGTCTGGATGCTGGAGCGGGCCGAGGAGTGCGGCCTTCCGCTTCCGGAAGGGTGGCAGGACCGCTTCGAGCGCGACGTCGATGCGCCTTCGGTCGGGAACTGGAGAGGTTGGGGCAAGATCTTTCTCTACCGGCGCGCGCGCATCGTGGGACGCGATCCGAGCGAGCGGATACATGAAAGCGTGGACCGCAAGGCGCTACGCGACGTACCGGTCGCCGGGGCTGCGCCGACGGAAGGCTGAGGCGCACGCCGTCAGTCGGATTTCATGATCATGCAGGTGGTCGAGCCGGTGGCGTAGAGCCGGTCGTCCTCCGCCCCACGCAACTCGCCCGTGGCGACGCCGGTGCTGCGGCCCGCGTGCTGGACCGTGCCGATGGCCCGCACCGGGGTGCCGAGAGGGATCGCGCGGGTGATGTTCACCTTGAATTCGAGCGTCGTGTAGAAGGAACCGCGCGGCACGCGGGTCATCACCGCGCAAGCCATGCAACTGTCGAGGATCGCCCCGTACCAACCGCCGTGAAGCCCGCGCATGGGGTTGGTCGCATCGAATCCCGGCGTGCCTTCGAAAGTCACGCGCCCCTCCTCGACCCCGGTGAGCCGAAAACCGAGCGTCCGGCCGATGGGCGGCCCCGAGAGCTCACCGCGCAGGATGGAGCGCATGAAGTCGAGGCCCGAGCGCGAGAGAAGAGCCTCGGCATCGGGCAGGTCATCGAGAGAGGTGGCGATGGTCTGGGGCAAGGGACGGCTCCGGTCGCGGTGTGATCACCGCGTTTATCGGAGCCGCCTGCCGGCCCTGTCAACCGCGCGGCTCAGGCGACCTCGCGCAGGGCGACCTTGGGCGTGACGCCGAGCGCGTGGCACACGTCGCGCGTGAGGTCGGGGCGGTTCAGCGTGTAGAAATGCAGCGTGTCGACCCCTTCGTCGAGAAGCTTGCTGCACATCTCGGTCGCCACCGCCGTGGCCAGCAGATCGTGCCGGTCGTCGCGGATGGCCGTGCTGAAGGCATCGTCGAGCCATTGCGGGACCGACGTCCCGCAGGCGAGCGCGAAGCGGCGCGCATTCTGCCAGTTCTCGATCGGAAGGATACCGGGCACGATGGGTGCGTCGATCCCCGCCCTCGCGCAGGCATCGCGGAACCGCAGGAAGGTGTCCGCCTCGAAGAAGAACTGGGTGATCGCCTCGCTGGCCCCGGCGTCGATCTTGCGCTTGAGCCAGTCGATATCGGCCTGCTCGTCGCGCGCCTCGGGGTGGCGTTCGGGATAGGCGCCGACGCGGATATTGAAATCGCCCGTGTCGGCCAGCGCCGAAATGAGCTCGCAACTGTCGGCGAAGCCCTGGGCGTGGGGCCGAAAGGCGCCCGTGCCCTTGGGCGGGTCACCGCGCAGGGCCACGATGTCCTTGACGCCGGCTGTCGCGAAGTCGCGCGCGATGCCGAGTGTTTCCTCGCGGCTCGCATCCACGCAGGTGAGATGGGCCGCGACGCGCAGACCGGCCGAGCGATGCAGCGTGCCGACCGCATCGCGGGTCAACTCGCGCGTGGTGCCGCCCGCGCCGTATGTGACCGAGACGAAACGCGGATCGAGCGGGGCGAGCGATTGCACGGTGTCCCAAAGGCGAAACGACGCCTCGAGCGACTTGGGAGGGAAGAACTCGAAGGAAACGGCGGGGGTGGTCATGTCGCTCATCCTCTGGAAACTCTCTTGAACCTTGTCGCAGGCACCTGATAGTTAGACAAATTCATAATTTTCACGAAGAACATGAGGCGTGTTGGGGTATGCATATCGAGTTCAGGCATCTGCGCACGATCCGGGCCATTCACCAGGCCGGCGGCCTTGCCCGCGCCGCGGAACTCTTGCACATCACGCAGTCGGCCCTGAGCCACCAGATCAAGGGGCTGGAGGACCAGGCGGGCGTCGAGCTTTTCGTGCGGCGCTCGAAACCGATGAAGCTGTCGGCGGCGGGGCATCGGCTCCTGCGGGTGGCGGAGCGTGTCCTGCCGGAAATCGAAGCGCTCGAGGCGGAGTTCAGCGGCGTCCGGGAGGGGAGCGCGGGGCGGCTCCATATCGCGATCGAGTGCCATGCCTGTTTCGAGTGGCTTTTCCCGGTGCTCGAACAGTTTCGGAAGCCGTGGGGTGACGTTGATGTGGATATCCGGCCCGGTCTTGCCTTCGACGCGCTGCCCGCGCTTCAGAAGGAAGAGGTCGACCTGGTGATCTCGTCCGATCCCGAGAGCCTGCCCGGCATCGTGTTCAAGCCGCTTTTCGACTACGAGCCGGTGCTGCTTGCGCCGCAGGGGCATTGGATGGCCGAGAAGCCCTATGTCGTGGCCGAGGATTTTCGCGAGGAGACGCTGATCACCTATCCGGTCGACCGCTCGCGGCTGGACGTGTTCACCGAATTGCTGACCCCCGCGAAGGTGGAGCCCAATGCCGTCCGGCAGGTGGAGCTGACGGCGGTGATCCTGATGCTGGTCGCCTCGGGCCGGGGCGTTGCCGTGCTGCCCGACTGGGTGTTGCGCGAGTTGCGCAAATCGGACGATTACGCGGTGCGTCCGCTTACCGAAAACGGTGTCACCAAAAGGCTTTATGCCGCGATCCGCGAGGAGGATGCGACGAAGCCCTACATGGCGCACCTGATCCGCCTTGCGCGCGAGATTCCGGTGCGGTTGCAGAGGCAGGCGCGCGAGGTCGAAACGCTCTGACGCCCCCCTTGGCAAGCGGGCGGTGGGGGCGTATACGCGCGGCTTGACGAAAAGGAGCCTCACGCGATGGTCGGCAGCGCAAACCTCAACATCATGATAAAGGCCGCGCGCAAGGCGGGCCGGTCGCTGGTCAAGGATTTCCGCGAGGTCGAGAACCTTCAGGTGAGCATGAAGGGCGCGGGCGATTTCGTGAGCCGCGCGGACATCGCGGCGGAAGCGATCCTCAAGGAGGAGCTGCTGGGCGCGCGGTCCACCTATGGCTGGATCGCCGAGGAGGGCGGAGAGATCGAGGGCAGCGACCCGACGCGGCGCTGGATCGTCGATCCGCTCGACGGGACCACGAACTTCCTGCATGGCCTGCCCCATTGGGCGGTCAGCATCGCCCTGGAACACAAGGGAAATGTCGTGGCGGGCGTGATCTATGACGCGGCCAAGGACGAGATGTTCTTTGCCGAGAAAGGCGAAGGCGCGTGGATGAACGACAGCCGCCTGCGGGTCTCGGGCCGGGCGAAGATGATCGAGTCGATCTTTGCCACGGGCGTGCCCTTCGGGGGCCGCAGCGACCTGCCGCACACGTTGCAGGACCTCGCGCGGCTGATGCCTGCCTGCGCGGGCGTGCGGCGGTGGGGGTCGGCGGCGCTCGACATGGCTTATGTGGCGGCGGGCCGCTACGAGGGATTCTGGGAACGGCGCCTCAACGCGTGGGACCTGGCAGCCGGCGTGATCATCGTGCGCGAAGCCGGCGGTATGGTCGAGGCACTGAAGCCCGGCGCCGAGATCCTCGAAAGCGGGGCGGTCATCTGCTCGAACGAGCCGATTTTCGAGAAGTTCGCGAAGGTGATCCGCAACGCCTGAACCGAGTGAGTAGCGCCCGGTCGGAGCACTGGAATCGCGCCGGTGCGATTTCGACTGGCGGAAATTCACCATGCTGTCGCACCCCTATTCATTTTTCGCGATTCCGTCCCCATCTCGAAGGCAACCCCGCGAGAGACGCGGGGGATGCAGTGCGAGAAAGGGAGAGACCATGCCAAATCGGAATGAACGGATCATGCGGCGGATCGAGGCCTTGCGGCAGAAACGGGTCGCGCTCAAGGATCGGATTCAATCGGAATTGCGCAGCCCCCTGCCCGACTGGCAGAAGCTTCGCGCGCTCAAGGCGGCGCGGCTGAGACTGAAGGACATGCTCGCCTCGTGCCATGCCGCGCGGCGTGGCGATCAGGGAGAACCGGCATGAAGTGCCCCGTGGATGGCGAAACCCTCGTGATGGCCGACCGCAACGGTGTCGAGATCGACTACTGCCCGAATTGCCGGGGCGTCTGGCTTGACCGCGGCGAGTTGGACAAGATCATCGAGCGGCAGGTGGCCGAGGCGCCGCCCCCTCCCCCGCGCCACGACACGCGGCGATCAGACGACTGGGACGACCGCCCGCGCAGGAAGAAGCGCAAGGAGTCGTTCCTGGGCGAGTTGTTCGACTTCTGAACGCATCGCCGGGCGGATCTCCGAGTTCACCGATCCGATGGATGATTCACCCCGTCGTGCCAGCCGATCGGCTCGTGCAGGGCGGGGTTCACGCCTTCGATGCCGCCCATGTTGACCCCGTATTCGTTGGGGTCGGAGCGGCGCCGGTGATGGGTGTAGATGCCGCAGACCGAACAGAAATAGTGTTTCGCGGTTTTCGTGCCCCATTGATAGAGCGTGAGCTTGTCCGCGCCGCGCAGGATCTCCAGCCCGTCGAGCGGCGCCGAGACCGCGGGTGTGCCGCGCCTGCGACAGAAGCTGCAATCGCAGCGCCGCGCGGTGGCGAGGCCGTCGGAGAGCGTCACCCGCAGTTCGACGGCGCCGCAGTGGCAAGTCACCTTGACGGGGTTCGTCACATCATCGGTCATTTTCGGCGTCTCCTGACGGTGGGGATGTTCGAACGGGTCAGTTCATACGTCGCTTCGGGATGGGGCGGCCTGCCTTGGGTGCGCATCCAGAAGGCCGGGCCACCCCGGCGCAGGAAAAGCGGCAGGGTCAGCACGATCCCCAGGATGAAGCCGCCCGCATGGGCCCAGTAGGCGACGCCGCCGAGGTTCGGGTCGGCGCCGAAGCCGCTGAAGATCTGGAGCGCGAACCAGAGGCCGAGCGTGATCCAGGCGGGGATCGGCAGGACGGTCACATAGATCACCAGGATGATCAGCACGTCCACCCGTGCGCGCGGAAACAGCAGCAGGTAGCCACCCATCACCCCGGCGATGGCCCCCGACGCGCCCACCATAGGCACCATGGCCGTAGGTGCCGAAAGGTAATGCGCAAGCGCCGCGCCGAACCCGGCGGCGAGATAGAAGAGAAGAAAGGGGATGTGCCCCATCTCGTCTTCCATGTTGTCGCCGAAAACCCACAGGAAGAGCATGTTGCCCGCGAGGTGCATCCAGCCGCCATGCATGAACATGGAGGTCAGAAAGCCGTGCAGGTTGTAGCCCTCGGTGACGAGCCCGGGGACGAGCGCGAAATCGGCATAGACCCGGAAGAGCGCGTAGTCGTCGCGCGCGAGGGGATAGTAGCTGAGGAACACGAGGATATTGAGCGCGATCAGAGCCCAGGTGACGAAGGGCGTACTGCCCGAAGGGTTGTGATCGCGGATCGGGAACATTGCGGCACGGTGGCGGCTGCGGGGGGCGTGGTCAAGACGGTTATGCGAGGCCGGGGATCGGGCGGATGCGGCGACGCGCGGTCCTGTCGCCGCTCCGACGCCTGAGCGCGACGCGGGAGGTCCGGGCGCAGGGCCGGGACGGGAGTTTCGGAATGACCCCGCCCCGGGCGTGACCCGGGGCCTAGCAGATCATGCGGAGTGTCGCCGCCTCAGGCCACGCCGCCCAGAAGCGCCGCGTTGCCGCCTGCCGCCGTGGTGTCGACGCAGACGTGGCGTTCGTGACAGGCGTGGCCCGTGTCGGGCGCGCCGGTCACGAGCGGCAGGATGGGGCCATCGCGTTCCGACAGCGCCCTGGCGTAGGCGCGGGCCGTTTCTTCGTCTCCCCACCAGAGCGCGCCGGAGAAGCCCGAAAGCGACCTGAGCGTTTCGGGGGCCACGTGGCCGGTGGCAAGCGCCGCCCGACCGCCAAGCTCGGTGACAGCCTTCGCTTGTGCCCGGGCCGCATCCCTGCCCGGCCCGAGGCACAGGAGGGGCGCGCGCGGGAAGACCGAGAGCTTGTTCGATTCGCCCGTGGGGCCCGGCAGGATGAGGTCGCGCACCGTGTGATCGCCCTGCGGTTCCGCCAGCGCCTTGGCAACCGCCTTGTCGTCCATGTTGCCGCCCCAGGGCTCGCCCTTCATGGGTGCGGGGCGCGCGGTGAAGCGGGTGAGATAATGCGGCCCGCCCGCCTTGGGTCCGGTGCCCGAGAGCCCCTCGCCGCCGAAAGGCTGGGAGCCGACGATGGCGCCGATCTGGTTGCGGTTGACATAGATGTTGCCCGCGTGAACCGCCTCGGTCACGTGCTGCACGCGGTCGTCGATGCGGGTCATGAGGCCGAAGGTGAGGCCGTAGCCCGTGGCGTTGATCGCTTCGATGACCTGATCGAGTTGCTGGCTCCTGAACGTGGCGACGTGAAGGACGGGACCGAAAACCTCGCGCTCGAGATCCTCGATGCCATCGACCCTGATGAGCGTCGGGGCGATGAAGGTACCAGCGTTCGGGGTCTTCAATTCGTGCAGAAGGCGGCCTTCGGCACGCGCCGTCTGGATATGCTCGGCGATGTTCGTGCGGGCCTCCTCATCGATCACGGGGCCGCAATCGGTCGAGAGATACCAGGGATTGCCCACGTTGAGCGCATCCATCGCGCCGGTGAGCATCTCGAGGAAGCCGGGCGCGATGTCGTCCTGCACGTAGAGGCAGCGCAGCGCTGAGCAGCGTTGGCCGGCGGATTGGAACGCGCTTTCGACGATGGCCTGCACGGCCTGTTCCGGCAGCGCGGTGCTGTCCACGATCATGGCGTTGAGCCCGCCCGTCTCGGCGATGAGCGGCGCGCCGGGGGCGAGGTTCTTGGCCATGGCGGCGCGGATCTTGTGCGCCGTTTCGGTCGATCCGGTGAAGGCCACGCCGCCGACGCGCGCGTCGGAGGTGAGCGCCGCACCCACCGCGCCGCCGCCGGGAAGAAGCTGAAGCGCGCTGCGCGGCACGCCGGCCTCGTGCATGAGGCCGATGGCGATATGCGCGATGAGCGGGGTCTGTTCGGCAGGTTTCGACAGGACGGCGTTGCCCGCGGCAAGGGCCGCGGCAATCTGGCCCGTAAAGATGGCGAGTGGGAAGTTCCAGGGCGAGATGCAGGTAAAGACTCCTACGGGCGGATCCTGCGGCGCGTTGGCGGCGTAGTAGCGCAGGAAATCCACCGCTTCGCGAAGCTCGGCCACGGCGTCGAGTTGCAACTTTCCGGCTTCGCGCGCGAGCGCCGCGAAGATTTCGCCGAAATTGGCCTCGTAGAGATCGGCCACCTTGTTGAGTATCTCGGCGCGAGCCTCGGGCGATGCGTCCCAGGCAGCGGCGTTGGCGAGAGCTGTCTCGATGTCGGCCTCGCTCGCCTCGGCCACCGTGCCGGGCGTGTCGGCGGGATCGGCGGGGTTCCGGACCGGCTGTGCCTCGTTCGGCGCGGCATCACCGGCGAGAAGCGGCGCGGCCTGCCACTGGTGCTTTCCGGCGGCGAAGGGCGCGCGTTTCTCTTCGATGAGCGCGAGTGTGGGGGCGTGGGTCAGATCGAAGCCGCGCGAGTTCACGCGCTCGGGGCGGAAGAGGTCCGGGCCGCGCGTGATCGAGGGCCACGAGTCTTTGATGACCTCGAAAGGATCGCGCGCGACCTCTTCGGGGGGCACGTCCTCGTCCACGATCTGGTTGACGAAGCTCGAGTTGGCGCCGTTCTCAAGCAGGCGGCGCACGAGATAGGCCAGAAGATCGCGATGCGCGCCGACGGGGGCATAGATGCGGCAGCGCGTGCCTTCGGCATCCATCACGATGTCATGCAGCGATTCGCCCATGCCGTGGAGGCGCTGGAACTCGAACGCCTCCTTGTCGTTGCCGGCCATGTCGAGGATCGCGGCCACGGTATGCGCGTTATGCGTGGCGAATTGGGGGTAGATCCGGTCGGTCATCGACAAAAGCTTGCGGGCGTTCGCGATGTAGCTGATGTCGGTCGCGGCCTTGGAGGTGAAGACCGGGAAACCGTCGATCCCCTCGACCTGGGCGCGCTTGATCTCGGTGTCCCAGTAGGCGCCCTTGACCAGCCGCACCATGATGCGGCGATCATGCTTTTCGGCAAGGTTGTAGAGATAGTCGATGGCGTCGCCCGCGCGCTGGCCATAAGCCTGCACGACGACGCCGAAGCCGTCCCAACCCTCGAGCGCGGGCTCGGACAGCACGGCCTCGATCACGTCGAGCGAAAGCGCGAGGCGGTCGGCCTCCTCGGCGTCGATGTTGAGGCCCATCCGCGCGGATTTCGCCAGGAGCGCCAGGCCGCGCAGGCGGGGCATGAGCACCTCCATCACCTCTTCGCGCTGCGCCTCCTCGTAGCGGGGATGGAGCGCGGAGAGCTTGACCGAAATGCCCGGATTCCTGGCGATTTCCTTGTGGTGACATGCCTCGGCGATGGCCGAAATGGCGCGGGAATAGGCGAGGTGATAGCGGGTGGCGTCCGCGTCGGTGCGCGCGGCCTCGCCCAGCATGTCGTAGGAATAGGTGTAGCCCTTGCGCTCCTGCTTGCGCGCGCGTTCCATCGCGCCCTGGATCGTCTCGCCCAGCACGAACTGTCGGCCCATTTCGCGCATGGCGCGGCCCACGGCGGTGCGGATCACCGGCTCGCCCAGCCGCTTGATGGCGCTGCGCAGATGGCCCACGGGACCGGGCCGTTCGTCCTTGAGCACCTTGCCGGTGAGCATGAGCGCCCAGGTGGACGCGTTGACGAGCGACGAGGTGGAATGGCCCATGTGGCTGCCCCAGTCCGACGGCGCGATCTTGTCCTCGATCAGCGCGTCGATCGTGTCGGCGTCGGGCACCCTCAGGAGCGCCTCGGCGAGACACATGAGCGCGATGCCCTCCTCGGTCGAGAGGCCATACTCGGCGAGGAAGACCTCCATCATGCCCGGATCGGTCTTGGCCCGGATCTCGCGCACGAGCTTGGCGCCGTGGGCCGCGATCCGTTCGCGATCCGCCGCGCTGAGATTCGCCTCCTCCGCGAGCCGTTCGAGCGTGGCGCGCTCATCGGCATACATGTTCTGGTCGACGGCAAGGCGCGGGGCGGTCTGGACGTTCATGAAATGCTCCTCTCGGGCAGGTGGATTGACCGAGTATACCACCGTCGACTAAGCTGTTTTTCCCGATATTGCATTTTTCGCAGGCCGTTTGGCCATTATTTGAGAGGTTGGCCGTGCAAACCGACCAGTTCGCATTCGACCGTTACGACCAAGCGATTCTGCGGGCTGTCTCTGCGGATGGCCGGATCAGCATCACCGAACTGGCCAACCGGATCGGCCTCTCGAAATCGCCCACGCAGGCGCGTCTTCGGCGGCTCGAGCAGGCCGGTGTGATCACCGGCTACCGCGCGACGGTCGATCCCATCCGGCTGGGCCGCGATCACGTGAGCTTCGTCGAAGTGCGCCTCACGGACACGCGCGAGGCGGCGCTCTCGGCCTTCAACGCGGCAGTGCTCAGGGTGCCCGAGATCGAGGAAGTGCACATGATCGCGGCGAATTTCGATTACCTGCTGAAAATCCGTACGCAAAGCATGAGCGATTATCGCCGTGTGCTGGCGGAGCATATCTCGACCCTGCCGCATGTGGCGCATACCTCGACCTACGTTGCGATGCAGGCGGTGAAGGACAATGCGCCCGCAGATGTGATTTGACCGGGGCCGCGTTCGTGCCATTCTGGACGGCATGAGATTGATCGCGCTCCTTGTTCCCCTGACGCTGGCCACCGCGGCGTCGGCGACCTGTCCACCCGCACCCGACCACGCCGACGCGCTTGACGCGTTGATCGCCGAGGCGCAGGCGGCCCCCGACGAGGCCGCGGCATGGGGCATCTCCGACGAGATGTGGGCGCTGTGGGCGGATGCGCCCGACGAGGCGGCGCAGGAGCTTCTGGACGAGGCGATGCGGCGGCGCGAGGTGGGCGATTATGCCGGGGCGCGGAAGGCGGCGGGACGGTTGGTCGCGTACTGCCCGGACTATGCCGAGGGATACAACCAGCGCGCCTTCGTCAACTTCCTGCGCGGCGACTACGAGGCCGCCCTGCCCGATCTCGAGCGGGCCGTGGCGCTGTCGCCCCGGCATATCGCGGCGATGACGGGCCAGGCGCTGACCCTCGTCGCGCTCGACCGCAAGGCGGAAGCGGCGCTCGTGCTGCGCGCCGCGCTGGAGCTGAACCCGTGGCTGAGCGAGCGGGCGCTTCTGCAGGTGATCGAGGCGGAAGAGAAGAAGCTCTGAACTTTACACCACGCGCGCAGCCCGTATTGTCGCGCCGAGCCGCGGGCGTGGTGGAATGGTAGACACAGGAGACTTAAAATCTCCAGGCCGAGAGGCCGTGCCGGTTCGAGTCCGGCCGCCCGTACCATGTTCGATTGGGCTACCGCCTCAGTGGTTCCGAACGAACCGCGAGAGAGCCAAACCCTTTTTCCGTCCCTGCCCTACTCGGCCACCTGCGGTGTGCGCGCGTCCTTCACGGCCTCCTCGTGGTAGTCGCTATAGGCGCGCTGGATGACGATCTGGTCGGCGATGAATTTCGCATCGTGCCAGACCCCCCAGATGAACGCGGAGCCACGGCGCGATTGCCACGGGAGCCCGAGGAAATAGACCCCCGGTTCCCGCGAGATGCCGCGCTCGTGGACGGGGCGGCCGCGCTCGTCGAACGTGTCGACCTCGAGCCAGCCGTAGTCGAGCGTGAAGCCGGTGGCCCAGATGATCGAGGTGATCCCGGCCTTTTCGATGTCGAGGCTCAGGATCGGGTTCCTGAGACACTCGGGATCGGGTCCGATCTCGTGCGCTTCGGGTTCCTCGGGCAGGTCGAGGCCCATGCGCTCGGCATAGGCGTCGGCCTCGCGCAGGACGGCGAGGTAGTTGGCGTCGCCGTTCGCCACGTTGCGCTGAAGATCATCCGCGAAGGTGAGCGTGCCGTTGTCGTAGCCTTCGGTCCGGCCCAGAAGCGTGACGCCGCGGGCGGCCATGCGGCGGAAATCGACCGTCTCGCCGCCATTGGCACCACTGACGGCGATGGTGACATGCTCGGTCTCGGGCGAGGGTGCGGTCCGTTCCCACTTGCCCAGCACACCCAGCCACCAGCAGAAATCGCGGCCGCGATAGGCGCGCGGGGGGCGGTCGTGGGGGCCCGTCGAGAGATAGACATCGCGGCCCGCGCGGGCGAGTTCGTCGGCGATCTGCGCGCCCGACGAGCCGCAGCCGACGACCAGCACGGCGCCCTCGGGCAATTGCCCGGGGTTACGGTAGGCGGTCGAGTGCATCTGGACCAGCCCGGCGTCGGCAGGCACCACGTCGGGGATCGCGGGCTTCTGGAAGGGGCCGGTGGCGGCGACGACGTTGCGCGCGTCGATCACGTCCTCGGAGGTTTCCACGCGGAACCGTTGATCGCCTTCGATGCGGCTCACGCGCTTGACCTCGACCCCGGTGCGGATCGGGGCGTCGATGCGCTTGGCATATTCGACGAAATAGTCGGCGATCCGCTCTTTCGGGGCGAAAGCCTCGGGGTCGATATCCTCGAACTTCATGCCGGGGAAACGGTCGTGCCAGGCGGGACCGTTCGCGACGAGCGAATCCCAGCGCTCGGAGCGCCAGCGCTCGGCGATGCGGTGACGTTCGAGCACGATGTGATCGACGCCCTGCTTGCCGAGGTGTTCGCTCATGGCGAGGCCGGCCTGGCCGCCGCCCACCACCACGGTATCGGTCTTCTCTGTCGGCATGTCGCGCGTCCTTCCTTCGTCAATCGGGTTTCGCGTGAATTTACGGATGCGGGCGTTGGGCGAGAACTAGTAAAAGGTGAAGCCTTGCTTGGGGTGGGGCTAAGCCCGCCGGACGGTGCGTCAGTCGGAGGCAAGCTCCGTGATCTCGCGCCGGAAAGGCAGCGCGTCGCCGCGCTCGGGCTCGTCCAATTCCCGCGCGTAGCGGTGGCCGGCATAGGTCGCCCAGGCGATGGGACCGGGCGCCTCGGCGTCCCCGATCACCTTCACCGACCGGATACCCGCATCGGCCCAGTCGTCCCGGCGGGCGAGCAGGTCGCGATGCACCTGGTCGTCGCTGGCGCGAGAGGCGACCATCACCACCGCGTCGCAGTCGATTCGCGTGGTGCGGCCGGTATAGGTGCAATTCGTCACGACGTGATCCACCCCGATCTCGGCCACGCCGCGGTTGAGCACGATCTCGACCCCAGCCTCGACCAGGCGCGGATGGATGGCCACCTGTTCGAGCGTGTTGAGGGTCCATTCGCTGACATAAGCCGCCGGGGTCACGAGGGTCACGTCGGCGCCGTTTCTGGCCAGAAGCTCGGCCAGGACACCGCCCATGTAGTAATGGTCGTCGTCGAAGAGCACGATCTTGCCCGAGGGGATGGTCCCGGTCATCAGGTCGTCCGGGGTATGCACCTTCGCGCCTTCGGCGATGGGCATGGGCACGACATGCTGGCGCGAAACGCCATCTCGGCGCCAGGTGGAGCCGGTGGCGATGCAGACGTTTTCGAACCCGAATTCGAGGATGCTCTCGGCGTCGAGCGCGCTTTCGCGGTAAATCTCGACATTCGGGCGCTGCGAAAGCTGGTAGTCGCGGTAATCGACCACGCGGCCCCAGGCGGAAAGGCCCGGCAGGGTGCGTTCGCGGGTGACGCGGCCGCCGATCACGTCCTTCGCCTCGGCCACCGCCACGTCGTAGCCGCGCCGGCAGAGCGCCCATGCCGCCTCGAGCCCCGCGGGGCCGGAGCCGACGACCAGCACGTTCGAGCTTTGGCCCTTGTCGTTCATCCGTTCGGGGTGCCAGCCCTTGCGCCATTCCTCCATGAAGGTAGGATTCTGGGTGCAGCGGCTGATCGACATGGTCATGTCGCCGGTGATGCAGATATTGCAGCCGATGCATTCGCGGATGTCGTCGATGCGGCCTTCCTCGATCTTCTTCGGCAGGAAGGGATCGGCGATGGAGGGCCGCGCACAGCCGATGAAATCGAGCGTGCCGGATTTCACCATCTTCACCATCACGTCGGGCGAGGTGAAGCGGCCGACGCCGACGATGGGCTTGTCGGTCAGGTCGTGGATGGCCTGGATGAGCTCGAACTGCGCCGCCTCCTCCTTGAACCGCGAGGGGCCGGAGCAATCCTCCCAGGAACCATGCGCGAGATCCCAGAGGTCGGGCAGGTCGCGATTCATCTCGATGAAATCGCGCACTTCCGCGTTGGAGAAACCCAGATCGCCGATCGTTTCGTCCAGCGACACCCGCATGGTGAGCGCCATGGTGTCGCCCACCGCGTCGCGCATGTCGGCGACCACCTCGCGCGCGAAGCGCGAGCGGTTTTCGAGGCTACCGCCATATTCATCGTCGCGCTGGTTGGTGGCGCGGCTCAGGAAGTGCTGGAAGATTCCGAAACCATGCGCCCCGTAGAGGCAGATGAGGTCGAAATCGGCCTCCTTGCAGCGCTTGGCGGCGTTCACGAACCAGCGGCGCAGGTCACGGATGTCGGATTTCGACAGCGCCCGCGCACTCACCGGGTCGTTGGTGAAGGTGCGGATGGGCAGCGCGGAGGGGGCAAGCGGCACCTCCTTGGTGTAGAGGTTCGGGCCGTTGATGCCGGAATAGGCAAGCTGGATGCCCGCGAGCGCGCCGTGCGCCTTCATCTTGCCGGCCATCTTGCGAAGCTGGGGGATGTCCTTGTCCTCCCACAGGCGCAATTCGATGAAGGGCGTGATCTCGGACGTGTGGTGCATCTCGCACTGTTCGGTGAAGATGACGCCCCAGCCGCCCTCGGCCTTCACGCCGCGCATCTCGGCCGCCGCGGACGGATCGCGATACCCCCCGCCGTTGCAATGCGGCACCTGGTAGAACCGGTTCTTGGCCTTGAGCGGGCCGATCGCGACCTCGTCGAACAGGATGTCGTACCGTGCATCACGCATGGGGGTCTCCTCGTGTTGATCCGGCGAAAGATAGCGTCGGCGCCGAGGCGCAAAAGTCGCGCCTGCAAAATCAATGGTTAGGTTGCAGCTAAGTGCCGCAGGTGTCGCAGGTGACACCGGGAAGCGCGCCCTCTTCGGCGAGGCCGGCGCAATGCTCGACGAAGGCGCGGATCGTGCTCGAGTTCTCGGCATCCTGCGCCATCAGGAGCCCCATGCGCATGGGCCGCACTTTCCCCTCGAGCGGCACGCAGCGAAGCGGCTTGCCATCTGGAGAGATGTTGTGGACCGGGCGGATATTGGCGATGGAATAGCCGAAGCCATTGGCCACGAGGCTGCGCATCACCGACATGTCGCGCGTGCGTTCGACGATATGGGGACGCAGCCCGTGCTGATCGAAGACCGAGAGGAAATACTCGGCACTGAAGGGCAGGTCGAGAAGCACCATGGGCCGGTCGCGCAGATCGGAGATGGCAACGGTTTCACGATCCGCGAGCGGGTCGCCCTCGGGCAGGAGGGCGTAGGGAGGCAGCTCGGCCAAGTGGACGAAACGCAGGTCGGCGGGGATGTCGAGATTGTAGGTGAGCGCAACGTCGATCTCGGCCCGGCGGATCGTGCTGAAGATCGCGGCCTGGTCCAGTTCGAACTGGCGGATCGAGACTTCGGGGTGGGCGTCGGCAAAGCTCCGGCGGATGGTGGGCAAGACCACCTGCGCGAAGGTCAGAAGGCAGCCCACCGCGAGCGGCCCGCGCACCTCGCCCGAGATGTCGCCGGCCATCTGCACGAGGCGCTCGGCCTCGCGCAGGACGGTGCGCGCCTGTTCCAGCATGGTGCGCCCGCCCTGGGTCAGGGCAAGACCCTGCGCGTGTTGGCGCACGAAAAGCGGGATGCCGAATTCCTGTTCGAGCTGCGAGATCGCGGCCGAGATCGAAGGGGATGACACGTTCACCTTCTCGGACGCGGCGGCGATGGAGCCCGCCTCGCCCACGGCGACGAAATACTCGAGCTGGCGCAGCGTATAACGGCTTGGCAATGGCGTCCCTCTTCGACGAGGGATCATGTCCGATACTTGATCCACGTCGTCTTGAGCGCAGTATACTTGTCGAGCGAGTGCAGGGAAAGGTCGCGACCGAATCCCGACTGTTTCATCCCGCCGAACGGTGTCTGGGCCGAGAGCGCATCGACCGTGTTGACCGAGACGGTGCCGGCCATCAGCCTGTCCGACACGCGGCAGGCGCGGCTCAGGTCATCGGTCCAGACCGACGCGGCGAGGCCGTAGACCGAGTCGTTGGCCATGGCGATCGCCTCGTCCTCGGTGTCGAAGGGGATGACCGACAGGACCGGGCCGAAGATCTCGTCACGGGCGAGCGGGTCGTCATGGGCCACGTCGTCGAAGATGGTGGGCCGGACGAAACATCCCTTGCCGTTCACGGTCACGCGCTCACCCCCGGTGACGAGGGTGGCGGATTTGCGGCCCGCATCGACGAAGCGCATGATCCCCTCGGTCTGTTTCTCGTCCACGATGGCGCCCATTTTCGACGCCGGATCAAGCGGATCGCCGGGCTGCGTCGCCTCGGCGCGGGCGATCATGCGGGCGACGAACTCGTCCTTGATGGAGCGTTCGACATAGAGCCGCGAATTGGCGGAACAGACCTCGCCCTGGTTGAAGAAGATGCCGAAGGCGGCCATGTCGGCGGCCGCGTCGAGGTCGTGGCAGTCGGCGAAGACGAGGTTGGGGCTCTTGCCGCCGGTTTCGGGCCAGACCTGCTTGAGGTTCGACTGGCCGGAATACTCCATGAACCGCTTGCCCGTCGCGGTCGATCCGGTGAAGGCGAGGCAATCCACGTCCATGTGAAGGCCAAGCGCGCGACCGGCCGTCTGGCCGTAGCCGGGCACGACGTTGAAGACCCCGTCCGGCACGCCCGCCTCGGCGGCAAGCTCGGCCAGCCTGAGCGCAGAGAGCGGCGATTGCTCGGCCGGCTTGAGCACGACCGAGTTGCCCGCGGCCAGCGCCGCCGCCGCCTTCCACGTCGCCATGTCGAGCGGGAAGTTCCACGGCACCACCGCCCCCACCACCCCGAGCGGCACCCGCCGCACGAGCGCAAGGTCGCCGGGGCCGGTGGGCGCCACCTCGTCGTAGAGCTTGTCGATGGCCTCGGCATACCATTGGAAGAAATGCGCCGAGCCGGGGGCGTCCACGGTCACGGCGTCCTGCACCAGCTTGCCCATGTCGAGACTGTCGAGAAGGGCCATCTCCTCGAGGTTCTCGCGGATGAGATCGGCGAGTTTCAGCAGAATGCCCTTGCGATCGCCCGGCGCCATGCGCGACCAGCGCCCGTCCTCGAACGCCTTGCGCGCGGCGGCGACGGCGCGATCCACATCGGCCTCGTCGCACTCGGCCACCTCGGCAAGCACCGCCCCGGTGGCGGGGTTCACGCTCTGGAACGTCCGCCCCGAGGCCGCGTCAACGAACCGGCCGTCCATGAAGGCGCGGCCTTCGATCGAGAGCGCGGCGGCGCGGGATTTCCAGTCGTCATAGGTGTAGTGGGGCATCCTTGGGTCCTGTCGGTGTCATATGCGGCTCGGTCGCGGTCACCTCCTCCCTGTCCTGGGCGGCGAGCCAGATTTGGAAATCGCGGACCGTGCCTTCGTAGTCCTCTCCCGCGAGCGGCCCGGGCTGCGCATGTTCGGAGGCGAGCGCCACCTGCATCCGCTCGAGCTTTTCTCGATCCTCGCGGTTCACATCCTCCCAAAGCTTGATCCGCGCGGCAATGACGCCGTCGTCGAGGTCGTCGCCATAGGTCGACATGGTCCACTTGACGCGGATCTCGCCCGCCGAGACGGGAAAGATGCTGAGCGAGACCAGGAGGCTCGCCGCCTGGCTCGCGACCTGGGTGGGGAACTTGGCGAAGAGCGTCGAGCGGTTGCGCTCATCCGCGCTCAGCCCCGGCGCGCCCATGCCGCGTGGCGGAATGCCACCGGGATAGTTCGCGGCATAGGCGGTGAACCCGTCGCCCGAGGGCAGTTTCCGCGCAAGGCCGGTGGGCGTGTAGCCGTGCAGTGTCTGGGGGTGGACGACCGAGAGGTGATAACCCTCCATGAAGTTCTCGACGAGGCATTTCCAGTTGGTGAGCCAGGTCTCTTCCGCCACGTGAACGAGCCTGAACCGCTCGGGCTCGTAGGGGGCGAGAAGCGCGTCGAGCTCGGGATGCTCGAAAGGGGCGGCCTCCGCGTCGAGACTGGCGTAGATGAAGCCGTTGCGAAGCTGGACGCGGTGCGTGTGCAGGCGGCAGGACTTGGGATCGAAGCCCGCATTCTCCATCCGCGCGGCGCGCAGGAGCGCACCGTCGCGTCCATAGGCCCAGGCGTGGTAGGAACAGACGAAGCGCTTGACGTTGCCCTGACCCTCGGCAAGCGGCATGCCGCGGTGCCGGCAGACGTTGGCGAGCACGCGGATCTCGCCATCGTCGCCACGCACCGCGATGAGCGGCTCGTTGAGGAGCTGGACGGTGAAGTAATCGCCCGGCTCGGGGATCTCGTCCTCGCGCCCGAGACAGTGCCAGCCGCGACGCAGCACGGTTGCGGCCTCGTGCTCGAACTGATCCTGGGAGGTATAGAAGGCGCCCGGCATGCCCATCGGGCGGTCGGACGGCAGGGCAGCAAGATGCTGAAGCGTTTCGCGTAGTCCGGTCATGGTCACTTCCTCCTCATGTCAGTTGGATCATTCGTCGCCGGGCACTCCGTAGGATGGCGCCTTGGTCGGATCGAGCGCGCGCTGGACGTAGGCTTCGAGCTGTGGCTTGTAGACGTCCCAGGCGGTCGCGATGGCCTCGATCGGGCATTCCTCGGTCCAGTCGCAGCGCAGATCGGCCACGGGCCACG
The DNA here is from genome assembly GCF_019599045.1 of Roseovarius sp. SCSIO 43702. Lineage (NCBI taxonomy): Bacteria > Pseudomonadati > Pseudomonadota > Alphaproteobacteria > Rhodobacterales > Roseobacteraceae > Roseovarius > Roseovarius sp. SCSIO 43702. Next base: position 574,602 of record NZ_CP080623.1, on the reverse strand, counting down.
GCACGCGGTCGACAAGCATCATGCCGGCCGAATGCACCGGCCCGGCCTCGCCCCCCGCCTTCAGCCCCGCCCGCATCGCGGCGATCAGCCGGTCGCCCAGATGTCCGCCCGAAGCGAGAAAACCGTCGACGATCGCCTGCGGCACCCCGTCATTGTCCAGAAGGTTGCCGCCCGAGGCGACGTTCTCGGCCTGCGCGTCGGTCCAGATACCAAGCGAGTTCGGCCCCGAATGAATGGCCGTGCCGCCCTGCCCGTCGACGGCCAGAACCTGCCGGTACTCGATGAACCGTCCGCGTTTCGCCACCTGCGCTATGGCGTCGGCGGCGCCCATGCCTTCCGCCATCAGATCAAGCGTCATCGGCCCCAGCGTCGGGTCGGTCACGTTCTGCGAGGCGACGGCGCCCACGCCCGCCCGCGCGTAGGAGCAGCGCGCCGCCACCGCGGGCGACGAGGACGAGATCGCGACCCCGAACATCCCCGTCTCCGCGCATCTCGCCACAAGTGAAAACGTCATCGCGTGTCTCCCTCCCCTTCTTCTTGCCCGAAATATCCTCGGGGGTGTGCGTCGGATTCTCCCCTGGAGAATTCGACGCGAGGGGGCGGAAAGCCCCCTTTGCGCGCGCTCAATCGGGAATGACGGCCGTTCCGTCGATCTCGACCAGCCATTCGGGCCGCGCGAGCGCCTGCACCACCAGCCCGGTGGACACCGGATGCACGCCCTTGATGTATTCGCCCATGGTCCGGTAGACCGCCTCGCGGTGCCGCACGTCGGTGATGTAGACCACCACCTTCACGAGGTGCTCCATGCTGCCACCCGCCTCCTCGATCAGCTGCCGGATGTTCTGCATCACCTTGTGGGTCTGCTCGACCGGATCATGGCTGTCGATATTCTTCGCGTCGTCGAGATTCTGCGGACACTGGCCGCGCAACCAGACAGTCTTGCCGCCCTGCGTGACCACGGCCTGACAGAGATCGTTGTCGAGCTTCTGTTCGGGGTAGGTGTCCTTCGTGTTGAACTTGCGGATGCGGGTGTGGGCCATCGGGCACTCCTGAACATGCTTCACCGCGCGCAGAAGCGCGAGCGTCAGCGACAGGCATTCCACAGGGGTCGGGGGTGCTCAATAACCATATGGCTCAGCCTTGGTTCGGTTCCGTCTAAGCCCCGCTTCGGAACAGGCGGGCGGCCTTTTCGGTTGGGATGGTGAGCCGCCCCCTTGCCCTGGGCGCATCCGGACGAACCGAAGGAGTGAGCGTGACATGACCGCACAAGCCGACACACCCGAGACCGCCCGCGCCAAGAGCGAAGGCCGGGGCAAGACCGCCTCGCTTTACCGCATGGTGATGCCGGGGCATCTCTGTCCTTTCGGGCTCAAGTCCAAGTCGATGCTCGAACGCAAGGGATACGAGGTGGATGACAACCACCTGACCACCCGCGAGGAGGTCGATGCCTTCCAGGAGGAGCACGGGGTCGAGACGACGCCGCAGACCTTCATCGACGGAGAGAGGATCGGGGGATACCAGGACCTCAAGAAGCATTTCGGCTACCGCGTTCTGGAGGAGGGCGATACGACCTACGCGCCGATCAAGGCGATCTTCGGCTCGACCGCGCTGATGGCCCTGGCCGTGATCCTGAACCGGTACGAGGGCTTCCCGGTCCTGGAGCTTCTGAAATGGTTCTTCGCGATCTCGATGGTGGCGCTGGCCATCCAGAAATTGCAGGACATCGAGGGCTTCGTGAACGGATTTCTCGGTTATGACCTGCTTGCGCGGCGATACGTGCCCTACGGCTATGCCTATCCGTTCATGGAACTCTGGGCCGGCGTGGGGATGATGGCCCTCATCGGGACCGGCAGCGCGCTGATCTGGGCCGTGGCGCCCGTGGGTATCTTCATCGGGACGATCGGGGCGATCAGCGTGATCAAGGCGGTGTATATCGACAAGCGCGAGCTCACTTGCGCCTGCGTGGGCGGCGGATCGAACGTGCCGCTGGGGGCAATCTCGCTCAGCGAGAACCTCATAATGGCGGGCATGGGGATCTGGATGCTGGCGCTCTGGTTTGCGGGAGCCTGAGGCGCCGCCCCGACGGTGTCCGGCAGGCGGAACGAAGGCAGGATCGCAAGGGAACCGGGAATTTTGGTGGAGCCTAGGGGGATCGAACCCCTGACCTCTTGCATGCCATGCAAGCGCTCTCCCAGCTGAGCTAAGGCCCCGATTTCACAGGCACCACGCCTGTGGGCCGGTCTTTAGGCAAAGGCGGGGGCGGGATCAAGCGGAAAATCCCGCGTCCCCGGGCGGGTCAGCTATCCTCGTCCTCGGATGCCACGTCGGCGATGTCGTCGAGCGAAACGTTCTCGTCATCGTCATCGTCCTCGAGCACGTCATCGCCCAGATCGACTTCGACATCGAGGTCGTCGTCATCGTCGATCACCTCCGAATCGCTGTCGGCGGACGCGGCCTTCATCTTCTTGGTCTCGGCGTCCTCGGCATCGGCGGTGATGCTCCGGCTCTTGCCGTTGGTGATTTCCACGATGTCGCCGGTATAGGGGCTGACGATCGGGTCCTTGTTCAGGTCATAAAAGCGCTTGCCGGTCGTGGGGCAGACACGCTTTACACCCCATTCTTCCTTGGGCATGGGATATCCCTTTCGCATTCTGAAGTCTTGTCGACAATTCGCGCCACCTGCCATAAGTGACACAGGGTGTCAAAGGCTTTGAACATCCGGTGAACGGCGAGGCAAGACGGATATGGGGCAGCACAGGCTGATGGGCAACCCCCCGATCGATGTGACGGTGCGGCGGTCCGCGCGGGCCAGGCGTATCTCGCTGCGCGTTTCGGGGATCGACGGACGAGTCTCGCTCACTCTTCCGAGGGGCGTGACCGAAACCGAGGGCCTTGAATTCGCGCGCTCGAAAACCGAGTGGCTGCGGCGGCACCTGGATCAGCGGCCCGATGCCATAGCCGTCGAAATCGGCGCGCAAGTGCCGGTGGAAGGGCGTATACGCACCCTTGCGCATGGCTCCGGGCGCAAGGTCGCGATCGGGGCCGACACGATCGAGGTGCCGGGACCGCCCGACCGCGCGGGAGTGCGGCTTGCCGCGTGGCTGCGCACGCTGGCCCGGGAGCGGCTGGCCGATGCTTCGGACCGCCATGCGGCCGCCCTCGGGCGCGGCTATGTCGGCCTCACCTTGCGGGATTCGAAGTCGCGATGGGGGTCCTGCTCGTCACGCGGCGGGCTCAACTACAGTTGGCGGCTCATCCTCGCACCGCCCGAGGTGCTGGACTACGTGGCCGCGCACGAGGTGGCACATCTGGCGGAAATGAATCATTCGCGCGCCTTCTGGGCCCATGTCGCGCGGCTTTGCCCCGATTACGAGCGTCCGCGCGGATGGCTGCGCGCGCATGGCGCGGGGCTGCACCGCTACAGGTTCGAGAGTTGACCGCGGACGGCCGGGAGGCGCACACTCCGCTCATGCTGTTGAACCCGCGCCCCGACCCGTCGCCCTCGGCCCATGACCGCGTCTATCGCGGGTTGCGCGGCCGGATCATGCATGGCGAGATCGCCCCCGGCACCCCGCTCACGATCCGCGGGGTGGGCCACGAGTTCGGCGTGTCGATGACCCCCGCGCGCGAGGCGGTACGCCGGTTGTCGGCCGAGGGCGCGCTGACCATGTCCGCCTCGGGGCGGGTGTCGACGCCGGAGCTCAGCTCCGAGCGGCTCGAGGAGCTCGCGGCGCTCAGGGCGCTCATCGAGGTCGAGCTGGCCAGCCGGGCGCTGCCGCGCGCGCATATCGCGCTCATCGACCGGCTCCAGGCGATCAACACGCGCATTCACGAGGATATCACGCGACGCGACGCCGTGAGCTATATCCGCCGCAACCTCGAGTTCCATCGCACGCTCTACCTGCGTGCGCAGGCGCCCGCGATGCTGGCCATGGCCGAGACGGTATGGCTGCAACTCGGGCCGACGATGCGGGCACTTTACGGACGGCTGCAACGCACGTCGGCGCCACAGCATCACCGGATGATCATCGCCGCCCTGAAAGCGGGGGACGAGCCGGCGCTGCGACTGGCGGTGCGGTCGGACGTGACGCAGGGATTGCGCATGCTGGCGCGGTAGCGCGCGTCAGGCGGCAAGCCCCTTCGATCCCATGTCGAGATATTTCCGGCGGCGGTCCTGGAGCAACGACTTGCGGTCCTGCCCCTTGAGATCATCCAGCATCTCGCCGATGGCCTTGCCGACCGACGCGATGGCCTCGGACGCGCCACGATGCGCGCCGCCCTTGGGTTCGGGAATGATGCGGTCGACGACACCAAGCTTCTTGAGATCCTGGGCCGTGAGGCGCAGCGCCTCGGCCGCCTCGCGCATCTTCTCGGCATCCTTCCAGAGAATCGAGGCGCACCCTTCGGGAGAGATGACCGAATAGACCGAATGTTCGAGCATCGCCACGCGGTTCGCGCTGGCGAAGGCGACGGCGCCGCCCGATCCGCCCTCGCCAATGATGACGGAGACAAGGGGAACCCCCAGTTGCAGGCATTTCTCGGTTGAACGCGCGATGGCTTCGGACTGGCCGCGCTCTTCGGCTCCCTTGCCGGGATAGGCGCCGGGCGTATCGATGAGCGTCACCACGGGCAGGTTGAAGCGGTCGGCGAGGTCCATGAGGCGGATGGCCTTGCGATATCCCTCGGGGCGGGCCATGCCGAAATTCCGCTCGATCCGGCTTTTCGTGTCATTGCCCTTCTCGTGGCCGATCACCATCACGGGCGTGTCGTCGAGCCGCGCGAGACCGCCCATGACGGCGTGGTCATCGGCGAAATTCCTGTCGCCCGCGAGGGGCGTGTATTCCCTGAACAGGGCTTCGATATAGTCTTTGCAATGGGGCCGCTCGGGATGCCGCGCGACCTGGCATTTGCGCCACGGCGTGAGGTCCTTGTAGAGCTCGGTCAGAAGCTGCGCCGCCTTCTTGTCAAGCGCGCCCGCCTCGGCCTCCACGTCGACCCCCTCGCCTGCGCGGGCCATGGCGCGAAGTTCCTCGGCCTTGCCTTCGATCTCGGCCAGCGGTTTTTCGAAGTCGAGGTAGTTGGTCATTCACACGGGCTCCGGTTCTGGATTGGGGATATATGGCCGCATCGGGCGGGATTTGCAATCATGCCGCGTCGGGCGCACGGGCCGTCACCGGGCGTCCATCATTGCCCGGAAAGCCAGTTCGGGCGAGGCCAGGACCGGGACATCCAGATCGATCAGCCGCGCCGCGCCCGCCATCGACGCCTGCGCGAGGATGATCGCCGAAAGGTTCGCGATCCGTGCCGCCGCTTCGCGGGTTTGCCGGGCTATGACAGCGACGAAGGCGTCATGTTCGCCTGCCTCGAAGAGCGGCCAGAACGGCGCGAGGTCGAGCGTGTGGACCCGAACCTCCCGCCCCTCGGCTTCTAGGGCGTGATCGAGGAGTGCGACGCTGGGCGCGAGGGTACTTTGCAGGCAATAGACCATGAGGATCGCGCCGCCACAGTCGGTCGCGATCTTCGCCGCCGCCGTCATCATCGGCGCGTCGATACGCAGCGCGCCATGCGCTTCGGCCACGGGTCCGAGCGTGCTGCATGTGCAGAGAACCGGCCCCGGCGCGGCGCCGACAAGTGCCGCGATCTCGGCCTCGAGCGCCGGGGTGACGCCCGACAGCGCATGGCCCAGGAGATCGGGACGGACGATGTGGCGGAGCGCGATATCGGCGCCTTCGCGCGCGGCGATCGCGTCGAACGTCGCGCGATGCGTCTCCGCGGTGTGGAGAAGTGTGAATGCCATGTCGCCCCCGTTCAGGCGGGCCATAGCACCGGGATGAGCGTAGCCACAAGCAGGGCGGCCATCGTCCAGTTGAAAACGCGCAGACGCATCGGGCTGCCAAGGAAGCGGCGCATCTGCTGGCCCAGCGCCGTCCAGCTTGTCGTCGAAATGGTCGAGACACCGACATAGGCCCCCGCGACCCAGAGGATCGCCAGCGGATCGCGCCCCGCCGCGTAGAGCGTGATCGCCGAAAGCGCCATGAACCACGCCTTCGGGTTGACCCACTGGAACAGGGCGGCCTGCAGGAAAGTGAGCGGCTTGCCCGCCACCTCGACATCGCCGGTGCGGGCGGGAGGCGCGGCGGTCGCGATCTTCCATGCGAGGAAAAGCAGGTAGGCCACGCTAAGCACGGTGAGGACGGTCTGCACGATGGGCCACGTCTCGAACACGCGGATGATGCCTATGCCGACGAGCACGACAAGCACCGGCATCCCGAGGCCGACGCCCATCATGTGCGGCACGGTGCGGCGAAAGCCGTAATTCGCGCCCGACGCCATGAGCATCAAATTGTTCGGGCCGGGCGTGATGACGCCGACGAAACAGAAGGCAAGGAGTGCCGGAAGAAGATCAATGGACATTTCACAACATTAGGGAGAATCTAGCGCAATTGAATTGCTTTTTATTGCTCTGCCAATCCATTCATGCAACCTCATGCGATCATGGATCACATTACAGACCGGATATTGCAGGAGCTTTCACGCAACGGGCGGATCAGCAACATCGACCTCGCGGAACGCGTGGGCCTGTCGCCCAGCGCCTGTCTGCGGCGCGTCCAGGAGCTCGAGCGGCGCGGGGTGATCGCCGGTTATCGCGCGGTGCTGGACCGGGGCGCGCGGGGGATCGGCTTCGTGGCCTATGCGACGGTGGGGCTCAACGCGCACACGAAGGCCGCACAGGAGGCATTCGAACGCGCCATGGCAGCCGCGCCCGAGGTCGTGGAATGTCACAACATCACCGGCGCGGTGGAATATCTCCTGCGGATAGAGGTGGCCGATCTCCCGGCCTACAAGTCGTTTCATACCGACATCATCGGCACCCTGCCCCAGGTCCACTCGATCACCAGCTACGTGGTCATGGGATCGCCCAAGGACGCGCGGGCATGAGGGGCCTTTCGCCGGGCAGGAAGGCGGGCTAAGCGTTGCGCATGGAGACGATGCCCGAGATCTATGCCCGCCTTGTCGAAGACGGGAAGCTCACGCCCGACCCGGCACAGGAGGCGGCGCTTCCGGAGTTCGAGCGCATCCGCAAGGGCCTTGCACAGCCGGCCAAGGGTGGATGGTTCCGCAAGACACCCAAGCCGCCGAAGGGGCTTTACCTCTGGGGTGGCGTGGGGCGCGGGAAGTCGATGCTGATGGACCTTTTCGTATCCTCGCTCGACGTGCCCAACCGGCGGGTGCATTTCCACGCCTTCATGCAGGAGATCCATGCCGGGATGCATGCCGCGCGGAAGAAGGGCGTGGAGGATGCGCTTGCCCCGGTGGCCAAGGCCGTCACGGACGAGGTCCGCCTGCTTGCCTTCGACGAGATGCAGATTTCCGACATCACCGACGCGATGATCGTGGGGCGCCTCTTCGAAGCGCTCTTCGCTGCCGGTGTGGTGGTCGTCACCACCTCCAACAGGCCGCCCGACGATCTCTACAAGAACGGGCTCAACCGGCAGCTCTTCCTGCCCTTCATCGAGCTGGTGAAGGAGAGGATGGTGGTGCATGAGTTGACCTCGGAAAGCGACTACCGGCAGGATCGGATCGCCGGAAGCCGCACCTATTTCACCCCGATAGATGCTGAGAGCCGGAAGGCCATCGACGAGATATGGAACGACCTGACCGGGGGCGAGGCGGAGCCGCTCACGCTCACCGTTCAGAAGCGGCCGGTGACGATCCCCGCCTATCGCAACGGGGTCGCGCGGGCGTCGTTCTACGATCTCTGCGGCAAGCCGCTGGGTGCGGCCGATTATCTCGCGCTGGCCGAGGCGGCGCGGGTGTTGGTGCTCGAGAACATCCCGCGGCTCAGCCGCCAGAACTTCAACGAGGCGAAGCGTTTCGTGACGCTCATAGACGCGCTCTACGAGGCGAAGGTCCGGCTCGTCTGTTCGGCGGCGGCGGAGCCCGAGTACCTCTATGTCGAAGGCGAGGGCAGTTTCGAGTTCGAGCGCACGGCAAGCCGGCTGCGCGAGATGCAATCCGAGGATTGGGCGCGGAGCTGAGCCCTCAGTCGTGCGCGATGTCCCGCAGGAGGGCCGGCAGCGCCGAGAGGTCGGCGATCTCGCGGAAACGCGGCTCGGACCGGGGTGCATTCAGCATCTCGTAGGTCCAGGTCAACTCCTGCGGCACATGAATGCCCCAGCCGCCCGCCTTGATCACCGGAAGCACATCCGAGCGCATGGAATTGCCCACCATCGCCGCGTTTGCCGCCCCTGCGCCATGGGTGTCGAAGATCCGGGCATAGACCGGGGTGGTCTTGTCGCTCACGATCTCGACCGCGTCGAAGAAATCACCCAGCCCCGACCGGGCAAGCTTGCGCTCCTGGTGCAGGAGGTCGCCCTTGGTGACGAGCACGATCCGGTAGGTGGCCGCCACCTCGCGCACGACCTCCTCGGCATGGGGAAGAAGGTCGATTGGATGGTTCAGCATCTCCTGTCCGACCTCCAGAAGCGTCCCGATCACGTGACCGGGTACGCGGCCCCCGGTCACGTCGACGGCGGTTTCGATCATCGAGAGCACGAAGCCCTTGATCCCGAAGCCATAGTGGCCGAGGTTCCGCCTTTCGGACGTCTGCAACCGCTCGATCAGGCGATCGGCGTTGGTGTAGGGGGCCAGAAGCTCGGCAAATCGCTCCTGCGTCAGGCGATAGAAACGCTCGTTATGCCAGAGCGTGTCATCCGCGTCGAAGCCGACCGTGGTGAGTTTGACCATTGCGATCCCCGCCCGCCCGGGCCTACCCTCTTTTCTTGGCGCCCCGATTGTCTATATAGAGCGCGTTGAAACGACCGGCACGGGACTTATCCTTGTTCGTATGACACTGCTTCCGCTTCAGCTCAACTCCGGCCAGGATGATGATGGCGAGGGCGACGCGTCGGTCGTCGTCGCGACGCGTCCGAAGACGAAGCGGCCACCGCTCTACAAGGTGCTGCTTCTGAACGACGATTACACGCCGATGGAGTTCGTGGTTCACGTCCTCGAGCGTTTCTTCGGCATGAACCACGCGCAGGCCTTCGAGATCATGCTGACGGTTCACAAGAAGGGTGTGGCGGTCGTGGGCGTCTTCAGCCACGAGATCGCCGAGACCAAGGTCGCGCAGGTGATGGATTTCGCGCGCCAGCATCAGCATCCGCTGCAATGCACGATGGAAAAAGAATAGCGTCGTGACGGGACTGCGTTTGTCCCTGGCGCTCGACGCGGGCGGATTGACGCTTGGCGACGACGCGCGCGTGGCGGTGCTCTACCCCACGCGTGAGACCGATTTCGGCGCGCTGTCGTCGGAGCGGGTGACGGTGGTGACAGGCTTCCGTCCGGATTTCGAGCATTTCGAGCGACAGGGTTACGCGTGCGAGACTGCGCTCGATGGAACGTTCGATGCGATCCTCGTCTGCGCGGCGCGGTCGCGCGAGAAGACGCACGCGGCCATCGCCGAAGCGGCCGGGGCCGCGCCGCTCGTGATCGTGGACGGTGCCAAGACCGACGGGATCGACGCGGTGCTGCGCGCGTGCCGCAAGCGGATCGATGTCCACGGGCCGGTCAACAAGGCGCATGGCAAGCTTTTCTGGTTCGACGCGCGCGCAGAATCCTTCTCTGACTGGGCGAGGGGCGGTGCGCGCGAGGTGGCGCCCGGGTTCGTGACGGTGCCGGGCGTCTTTTCGGCGGACGGAATCGACCCGGCGTCGAAGGCCCTCGCCGATACGCTTCCGGCGGCGATGGGACGGCAGGTCGCCGACCTGGGCGCAGGCTGGGGATACCTTGCCGCGCGTGTGCTTGAACGTGCGGAGGTCGAAACGCTGCACCTTGTCGAGGCGGAGCATGACGCGCTTGCCTGCGCGCGCCGCAATGTCGAGGACGCGCGAGCGGTCTTTCATTGGCAGGACGCGCTGAGCTGGCAGCCGGACGAGCCGCTCGATACCGTCGTGATGAACCCGCCCTTCCACACCGGGCGCGCCGCCGACCCGGCGCTCGGATGGGCCTTCATCGGCGCCGCGGCGCGCGTTCTGAAACCCTCGGGGCATCTCTGGATGGTGGCGAACCGTCACCTTCCCTATGAAAGCGCGCTGGCGGAGAGTTTCGGCGAGGTTGCGCCGGTCGCGGGTGACGGGCGCTTCAAACTGTTCCACGCGCGACGACCGTCTCGCCAACGCGGATGAGATGGCCTAGGGTCCGCCCCGCGCGCACCGGCAGAAGGACCGCTTGAATGTCATTTTCCCTCAACGGCAAGACGGCCATCATCACTGGCGGCGCCAACGGAATCGGCCTCGCCCTGGGCCGTCATTTCGCGAACAAGGGCGCCAATGTCATGCTGGCCGACATGGACGAGGAACGGCTCGCCAAGGAGATCGGTGAGCCCGATGACAACCAGACGATCCGTTACTTCGCAGGCGACCTGCGCGAGAAGCTCACCATCGCGAACCTTCTGTCGGCCACGGTCGATGCCTATGACAAGGTCGACATTCTCATCAACGCCTCGCGCCAGGTGCTGACCTCCGATCCGCTCGACCCCGAGCAGGACGCGGTCGAGATGCTGATCGAGCAGAACCTCCTGACGGCGCTGCGCCTGTCACAGGCCGTGGCAAAACGGATGATCAAGCAGGCCGAGGACCAGGAAAGCGGCACGGTGGGGTCGATCGTCAACCTGTCGTCGATTGCGGCGCGGCGCACACGGCCCGAACTCCTCGGCTATTCGATCTCGACCGCCGCACTCGACCAGATGACGCGCTCGCTTGCCGCGGCGCTCGCCCCGCACCGCATCCGCGTGAACGCTCTGGCCTTCGGTTCGGTGATGAGCGCGTCATTGCAGGATGCGCTCAAGGACGACCGGGGGGCCCGGAAGGAGATCGAGGAGCACACGCCGCTGGGCCGGATCGCCGCGGCGGCGGATCTGTGCGAATCGGTGCAATACCTGGCCAGCAGCGCCTCGAGCTTCATGACCGGCGAGATCCTGACGCTGGATGGCGGGCGGTCGATCCTCGATCCGGTTTCGAAACCCGCGCATTGAGGGATGGCATGAGCGATACGTTTGCCGAGAAGAAAACCCGCGCCGCCGGGTGGTTCCGCAGCCTGCGCGACGAGATCGTCGCGGCTTTCGAGGCGCTCGAGGACAGCCATGACACGGGGCCGCTGGCCGAGATGAAGCCGGGTCGCTTCGAGGTGACCGAGACGCGGCGCGCATCGGATGACGGAAGCGACGCGGGCGGCGGCCTGATGAGCGTGATGCGGGGGGGCCGCGTCTTCGAGAAGGTTGGTGTGAACGTCTCGGAGGTGTTCGGCACGCTGGGACCCGCCGCGCAGAAGGCGATGGCCGCCCGCGGCGTGCCGGGGATCGACGCCGATCCAAGCTTCTGGGCGAGCGGGATCAGCCTCGTGGCGCATATGCAGAACCCGCATGTGCCGGCCGTTCACATGAACACGCGGATGTTCTGGACGCCCGGCGCATGGTGGTTCGGGGGTGGGTCCGACCTCAACCCCTGCATCGAATACGCCGAGGACACCGCGCATTTCCATGCGCAGCAGAAGGCGCATCTCGATCCGCATGGCGAGGCGCTTTATCCCGAGCTGAAGGCGTGGGCGGACGAATATTTCTACATCCCGCATCGCAAGCGGGCGCGCGGCGTGGGCGGCATCTTCATGGACGATCGCAACTCCGGCGACTGGGAGGCGGATTTCGCGCTGACGCAGGATATCGGGCGGGCGTTTCTTCCGGCCTTCGTGCCGCTGGTCGAACGTCGCCGCGTGCAAGAGTGGAGCGAGGCGGACAAGGACGCCCAGCTTGTCCATCGCGGACACTATGCGGAATACAACCTCGTCTACGACCGCGGCACCAAGTTCGGCCTTGCCACCGGACACGATGCAAACGCCGTGCTGATGTCGTTGCCGCCGATGGCCAAGTGGGTCTGAGCTAGCGCGCGAGATCGACCCAGACGAGGCGGTGACCGCTGGCCAGCGCCGCCTCGGCCGCGGGGTCGCCCGCACGCGGCCAATATACCCCGGCATCGACGACCCGCCAGTCGCGCGAAGGCAGGATGTAATCGACCCGCATCGGCGGCAGATCCGTCTCTGGCCATGCCACCGTCGCGTGAAGGTCTGCCCGGGCCACACCCTCGGCCTCGGACCGCACGGGCCGGGGGTCGGTCAGGCGCGGATCGGACAGCAGGGCGCGGATCGCCGATTTCCGACCCTCCCCGCGCTGCGGGTCCTGATTGGTATCGCCGATGACCACGAAACGCTCGGTCGGCACGGCACCGAAGCTGCCGTTCAAGACCTCGATCCAGAACATGATCTGATCGTGATTGCGCCGCCCGTTGCGATCATCGGGCCCGTCGAAGACCGGCGGCCCCGCATGAAGCGCGAGCAGCGAGACCTTGCCCTGCGGCGTGTCGAGCGGCACGATCCAGTGCGCGACGCTGGCGAGAGGAAAGCTGGCCTCGGCCCCGCGTAGCAAGAGCGGCTGCCTCTCGTCATCGGACAGAAGTGCGGCGGGCAACGCGGCCCATGGCACGGCGCTCAGGTCCCGGGCGCCCGCGCGGTCGATGGGATAGCGCGAAAGAAGCGCCATGCCGCCCTGTCCCGAGAAACGGCCATAGCCCACCGCATCCTCGGGCTCTCCGGTGCGTCCGTCGCCGTCGATGTCCTGCCCCGTGGGCCATCCGGTGTTAGGCCGCAATGCGAAGAGGTGCGGATAGGCGATGCCGGCGGCGGCGAAGCGATCGCGCAAGGCGCGCAGGGCCAGAAGGTCATGATCGTAGTCCACCCCCTGAAGAAGAAGGATGTCGGGCGCAATCCGCGCGGCGATGGCGGCGGCAGCCTCGATCTGCGGGTCGCCGCGTTGGATGTCACGCAAGAGAAGACCGGGCCCCTTGCGCTCGGCGTCGATATTCCATGTCGCCACGCGCAAAGTTTCCGCCGCGAGCGGTGCAGCACAAACCGCCAGCCAGACCGCAAGGAGGTGACGCGCGAGGGCGTTCAGACGGTCTGCAACCCATCGGCCGTCTTGGCATAGGCGCGGCGGCGTTTCTCGTTGATGAGGTCGCTGATCCGGTAGAGCGCGATGCCGCGCATCACCATGCTTGCCGGGACGAAGGCCCAGAAACAGGTCATCCAGATGAGATTTTGCCGCTCCAGGAATCCGAATCTCTCCGCGAAATCGGGCAGCGCGAGCGCTGCGAGTGGCACAAGGAATGGCAGCAGAAACCCTAAGGAAATATTAATGCTCGCATCCCGCACGAGCCGATCGACCACGTCGCCGCCGCCGGTGGGATCGAAAAGCGGCATGTTGAGGCTCACGTTGAAGGCGCCGTTGCGCACCGGCCAATCGAGAAGCCGGACGACGATCACGAAGGTCACCACGAGCAGCAGCGAGAGGAGATAGCTCAGCCCCGCCAGCGTGGTGACCATGCGGATTTGTTCGGGCCCGGCATCCGCGGGCAGCACGCTGACCACCGACCGCACGGGCGAGTAGGGGAAATCCAGCAGCTGTGCGAGATTGGTGGCCCAGAGGTTGAGCCCGCCCGAAACCTCCTCGGCACGCAGGATCAGCGTCATGAGCAGAACCGCCGCGGCGGTGAAGGAGAATTTCAGCCGGTTGTAGGGCGCGGCAAAGCGGAACTCGATCAGGCTGGGGTACTTTCCGAAATACTCGGCGAAGACCAGCCCCCCGCCGATCACGGCTGCCATCAGGACCATCTGGGAGGTGTCGGCCTGAATGCCGGGCAACAGGAGAGAGGGTGTTGTAATCAACAACACCACGAAAAATGTCCGCAGAAGTGCTCCTGCCAAATTCGCTATCACTGCCCGATCCCCTCAAACTGGCCCGGCGCGATACGATGTCGCGCCATTGTCCCAACTTGATTCCGCCTATTGTGGCGGTGTGCCTCAATTTGGTCCAATTGTTGCCGTCTTTCCGCTTCCTTCTCAAGAACTTGGTTAACCAGACTTCATGCGTGGGGCGAATTGAAGGCGTCACTGGTGCGGTATTGCATCATTATTCGATCAGCAATGTGGCGGTTCAAGATGAGGCCACAACATGTTGTTAATCTTCGAATTTCGCACACAAAAGCCCCCGCCTGAGGTTGAAATCCGGCGGGGGCGCGCATGAATTCAGACGATTCCTGCGGTCAGACCCAGGGGCGTTCCATGCTTGCCTTGCTCTCGAAACCGTCGATCGCCGCGGCCTTCTCGAGCGTCAGGCCGATATCGTCGAGCCCCTCGAGAAGGCAGTGCTTCTTGAAGGCATCGACCTCGAAGTGGAAAGTCTCGCCCTCCGACGTGGTGACGGTCTGCGCCTCGAGATCGACGGTCATCCGAGCGTTCGATCCCTTCTCGGCATCCTCCATCAGGACATCGACCTGCTCTTGCGGAAGCGCGATCGGGAGGATCCCGTTCTTGAAGCAGTTGTTATAGAAGATGTCGGCAAAGCTCGGGGCGATGACGCAGCGGATGCCGAAATCCTTGATGGCCCAGGGCGCGTGCTCGCGGCTCGACCCGCAGCCGAAATTGTCGCCCGCAATCAGGATCTCGGCCTCGCGATACTGCGGCTTGTTCAGGACGAAGTCGGGATTCTCGTTGCCCTGCCGGTCATAGCGCATCTCGTCGAAGAGATTGACGCCAAGGCCGGATCGCTTGATCGTCTTGAGGAACTGCTTGGGAATGATCATGTCGGTGTCGATATTGACGAGCGGCATGGGCGCTGCGACCCCGGTGATCTTTTCGAACTTTTCCATCACATCATCTCCCGCACATCGGTAAGCTTGCCCGTCACCGCCGCAGCGGCCGCCATTGCCGGGCTCATCAGGTGCGTGCGGCCCTTGTAGCCCTGCCGCCCCTCGAAGTTGCGGTTCGAGGTCGAGGCACAGCGTTCCCCTTCCGAAAGCTGGTCGGGGTTCATGGCGAGGCACATGGAACAACCCGCGAGACGCCATTCGAAACCCGCTTCCTTGAAGATGTCGGCCAGCCCTTCTTCCTCCGCCTGCGCGCGCACGAGGCCCGAGCCGGGCACGATCATGGCACGCTTGACCTTGATCTTCTTGCCCTTGAGCACTTCGGCTGCGGCGCGCAGATCCTCGATCCGGCCGTTGGTGCAGGACCCGATGAAGACGGTATCGATCTCGACCTCGTTGAGCGGCGTGCCCGGTTCGAGTCCCATGTAGTCGAGCGAACGTTTCGCGGCGCCGACCTTGCCGCCGGTGAAGTCGGACGGATCCGGCACGCGCGCGGTGATGGGCAGAACGTCCTCGGGGCTGGTGCCCCAGGTGACGACGGGCGCGATGTCCTCGGCCCTGATCGTGATGACCTTGTCCCAATGCGCGTCATCGTCCGAATAGAGCGTCTTCCACCAGGCGAGCGCGGCCTCCCACTGTGCGCCCTTCGGAGCATGCGGGCGACCTTTGACATATTCGAAGGTCGTCTCGTCCGGCGCGATGAGACCGGCGCGCGCGCCTCCCTCGATCGCCATGTTGCAGACCGTCATGCGGCCCTCCATCGAGAGCGAGCGGATCGCCTCGCCGCAATACTCGATGACGTAGCCGGTGCCGCCGGCGGTGCCGGTATGGCCGATCACCGAAAGCGTGATATCCTTGGCCGTCACGCCGGGCGGGAGTTGGCCGGTGATCTCGACCTTCATGTTCTTCGACTTGGTCTGGATCAGCGTCTGGGTGGCGAGCACGTGCTCGACTTCCGAGGTGCCGATCCCGTGTGCCAGCGCGCCGAAAGCGCCATGGGTCGCCGTGTGGCTGTCGCCGCAAACCACCGTCATGCCGGGGAGCGTCCAGCCCTGCTCGGGGCCCACGATATGCACGATCCCCTGCCGCACGTCCGACACCGGGTAATAGTGGATCCCCGTCTCACGCGCGTTCCGGTCGAGCGCCTCGACCTGGATGCGGCTCTCCTCGTTCTCGATTCCGTTCTCGCGGTCGAGCGTGGTGGGCACGTTGTGATCGGGAACGGCAATGGTCTTTTCGGGCGCGCGCACCTTGCGGCCCGCCATGCGCAGCCCTTCGAAGGCTTGCGGACTCGTCACCTCGTGAACGAGATGCCGGTCGATATAGAGAAGGCAGGTGCCATCCTCGGCCTCATGCACCAGATGCGCATCCCAGATCTTGTCATAGAGTGTTTTGGGGGACATGGGTCCTCTCCCTGGAAAGATGAATGGAATTCGAAGTCGAGCGGAGCCGCGGCCTTATAGCCTCGCGAGCACCGTCATCGTCGCACCGAAGAACCGCCAGGGAAGGCGTGCCCGGTCGCAGATATCGAAAATCCGTTTCATGACGCATGAGATACTACCTGCATCGCGGACCCGCAAGTGCCGGTGACCGGTCCCTCTCTTTCTGCTGCTCCAGGTATCCAGGGAAGGAGGCCGGGATTGCCCCAGGGTCACACCCGCGCCGCTCAGTCGGGGGCCAGCATGTAGCCCTCGCCCCGGACGGTCTGTAGGTAGCGGGGCTGCTTGGGGTCGGCTTCGATCTTGCGGCGCAGGCGGGTGATCTGCACGTCGACGGCGCGTTCCTGTGCCTGCCCCCGGTCGCGGCCCAGGTCCTCGACCAGTTTCGTGCGGCTGACGGGTTCGCGCAGGTTCTCGGCGAAGATCCGCATCAGCTGGCTCTCGGTCGCGGTCAGGCGCACGATCTCTTCGCCACGCAGCAATTCGGCGCGCTCGATATCGTACCGCACGGGGCCGAGGTTGAGGATCTTGGGCATGACCGTCGTCGGTTCCGGCTCGGGCATCCGGCGCAGGATTGCATTGATCCTGAGGAGCAATTCGCGCGGCTCGAACGGTTTCGGAAGGTAGTCATCCGCGCCCGCCTCGAGCCCCGCGATACGATCGTCGGTCTCGCCCTTGGCGGTCAGCAGCAGGATCGGCGTGGCAAGCGTGGCGCGCAGGGCGCGGGTCAGTTCGACCCCGCTTTGCCCCGGCATCATCACGTCGAGGATGATGAGGTCGAACTCGAGCCCCGAGAGGATCCTCCTCGCATGGGCGGCGTCGCGCGCCACCGAGACGAGAAACCCGTTCCGCGCGAGAAACTTGCGCAGGAGGTCGCGAATCCGCTCGTCGTCATCGACGATCAGGAGGTGCGGCGCGGGATCGGTCATGTGTCGACCTCGCCGAAGGCGCGGTAGCGGCGGCGCATGTCGGGATCCATCATGGCCTCGAGCACCTGGCGAAATCCGGCCACGGCCTCGGGCCCGGCGGCGCGATAGGCGCTTCGCATCCGCGCCCTCTGGGCATCGCTGAGCTGCCGCTCGAGATCTTCGCCGTCCGGGGTGAGGAAGAGATTGCGCTCTCGCTTGTCGGTGCGGCCCACCCTGCTTTCCACGAGCCCGTCCTCGATCAGCGTGCGCAGGACGCGGTTCAGCGATTGCTTGGTCACGCCCAGAATCGCCAGCAGGTTGCTGACCGTGGTGCCGGGACGGCGCGCGATGAAGTGAAGCGCACGATGATGCGCGCGCCCGTAGGCCATGGTCTCGAGAATACGGTCGGGGTCGGCGGTGAACCCGCGATAGGCGAAGAACATCGCCTCGATCCCCTGGCGCAACTGCTCATCGGTTAGAAAGAGAAGCGTCTCACCGCCCTTGCCGTCCGCCATGCCGGGGTCCTCTCCTGTTCACGATCTGGCACAGGTTATGTCAGCTTTATTGACATTCCAAGAGCAGACTGCTAGCGAATCGAGGGTTTTGCGCAACATTATGTCCGCATCGGCCATATCCGGCGCAACAAAAGACAATATGATCGAAACGAGGAGATCGGATCAATGGCGGGATATGACGACCGCGACGGCACAATCTGGATGGACGGGCGCATGGTGGACTGGCGCGCGGCCAATGTGCACATCCTGACCCATGCCATGCATTACGCAAGTTCGGTCTTCGAGGGCGAGCGCGCCTATAACGGGAAGATCTTCAAGAGCCGGGCGCATTCCGAGCGTCTGCACTTCTCGGCCGGTGAACTCGATTTCCAGATCCCCTGGACCGTGGACGAGATCGAAGCCGCCAAGCAGGAGGTGCTGCGCGTGAATGGCCACGAAAACGCCTATGTGCGCGCCGTGGCCTGGCGCGGCGCGGGCGAGGACATGGGCGTCGCCTCGGCGCGCAATCCGGTCCACCTGGCGATCGCGGCCTGGGAATGGGGCGCGTATTACGGAGACGCGAAGCTCAAGGGCGCCAAGCTCGACATCTCGAAATGGAAGCGGCCCAGCCCCGAGACCATCCCGGTTCATGCCAAGGCGGCGGGGCTTTACATGATCTGCACCACCTCCAAGCACGCGGCCGAGGCCAAGGGATGTTCGGATGCGCTTTTCATGGATTACCGAGGTTACGTGGCCGAGGCGACGGGCGCCAACATCTTCTTCGTCAAGGACGGAGAGGTGCATACCCCCCTGCCCGACTGCTTCCTCAACGGCCTCACACGCCAGACCGTCATCGGGATGCTGGAGGATCGCCAGATCAAGGTGCACGAGCGCCACATCATGCCCGAGGAGATGGAAGGTTTCGAGCAATGCTGGCTGACGGGCACCGCGGCGGAGGTCACGCCGGTGGGCCAGATCGGCGATTACCGCTTCGAGGTCGGCGCGCTCACGCGCGAGATCTCGGATGCCTACGAGAAGATGGTGCGAAGCTGACCGCTGCCACACAGTGACCTGAATGCGAAGGGCGGGATCAACTCCCGCCCTTCCTGCATTGGATACGTTGATCGTTTACCCGGGTGACAGACCGCGCAGACGCTCGGACCGGCGGCGCAGGATCTCGACCGTGGTCAGAAGCGCGATGGACATCACCACGAGGATCGTCGCGACTGCGAGGATGGTGGGCGAGATCTGTTCGCGCAGGCCGGTGAACATCTGCCAGGGCAGCGTCTTCTGCGACGCGGAGCCGACGAAGAGCACGACGACCACCTCGTCGAAGGAGGTGATGAAGGCGAAGAGCCCGCCCGAGATCACGCCCGGCAGGATGAGCGGCATCTGGACGCGGAAGAAGGTGGTCACCGGGTTCGCGCCCATGTTCGCCGCGGCCCGCGTGAGCGAACGGTCGAAGCCCACGAGCGTCGCCGTGACCGTGATGATGACGAAGGGGATGCCCAGCACCGCGTGCGCGAGGATCACCTTCACGTAGCCCACGAAGGTCTTGTTGAAGCCCAGCGTGCCTTCGAGGAAGTTGCCGATGTCGGAGTAGAAGAAGAACATCCCGGTCGCCGAGATGATCAGCGGCACGATCATGGGCGAGATCAGCACCGCCATGATCGCGCGACGCCCCGGCACGTGGCTCTGGCTGAGCCCGATGGCCGCCAGCGTGCCGAGCGACACGGAGATGATCGTGGCGATCGGCGCGATGATGAGCGAGTTCTTGAAACTGCGCTGCCAGTCGTTGTTGGTGAAGAAATCGCGGTAATGTTTCAGGCTGTAGCCCTCGGGATCGAGGCGCAGCATTTCGGGCGTGAAGGTGAAGAAGTTCTCGGCATTGAAGCTGAGCGGGATGACCACGAGGATCGGCGTGATCAGGAACACGAAGATCGCGCCGCAGATCACGCGGAACGTGTAGTGCCACAGCACCTGTCCTGCCGTGGTGTAAGGCGGCAGCTTGGCCCGGTAGCGGCCCTCGTAGAGCCAGAAGATGAACCAGCCATAGAACCAGCCCGCGAACGCCCCGAGAATGGCGAGCGGCAGGCCGCCGAAGAAGAATCCCAGCGCGACGAAAAGCGCGACGGTGAGCCAGCGGGCCAGCTTCTCGTTGCCCATCATCGGCAGAATGAAGGCGAGCGCGCCGACCAGCACGGCGCCGATCACGAGGCCAAGTAGGCCCGAGCCATTCGCGGTGCCCACGAAAAGACCCAGGAACGCACCCGCGGCGGCGGAGCAGGCGGCAACGAAGCCGAGGGGTTTGCGGGAAATATCGGTCAGTTTCATGTCGCTCACCCCAGCTTCACGTTGTCGATGCCGACGATCTTGTCATAGGCCCAGTAGAGGATCAGCACGACAACCAGCAGGATCGTCCCGAGCGCGGCCGCGAGCCCCCAGTTGAGAGAGCTGGAGATGTGATAGGCGATCCGGTTCGAGATGAAGACACCCTTGGTCCCGCCCACGATCTCGGGCGTGATGTAGTAGCCGATCGAGAGGATGAAGACGAGGATCGAGCCCGCGCCGATACCCGGCACCGATTGCGGGAAGTAGACACGCCAGAACGCCGTCCAGTTGGTTGCACCCAGCGACTTGGCCGCGCGCAGGTAGCTGGGCGGGATGGTCTGCATCACCGAATACATGGGCAGGATCATGAATGGCAGCAGGATATGCGTCATCGCGATGATCGTGCCGGTCTGGTTGTTGATCAGCACGAGACGGGCATAATCGGGCACCATTCCGAGCCAGACGAGCACGTCGTTGATCACGCCCTGCTGTTGCAACATGACCTTCCAGGCGCTGGTTCGCACCAGGAGCGACGTCCAGAACGGCAAGAGCACGAGGATCATGAGCAGGTTGGCCGTGCGCATCGGCAGGTTCGCGAGAATCCAGGCGACGGGATATCCCAGCAGGATGCAGGCCCCGGTGATGATCAGCGACATGACGAGCGTGCGCATGAAGAGCGTGACGAGGATGCGTTTGTCCTCGGGCTGGGCCTTGGGCCCGTCGGGCGTGATGCGCATGTCGATCGCGTTGAGGAAGTAACCGCTCGTTATCGCCGGCGAGAATGTCTCGATCGTGCGCCAGGTATCGACATTGGCCCAGTCCCTGTCGATGTCGGCCATGATCGCCTGGTAATCGGGCGCCTCGATCGCGCCGCTGTCCTGAAGCTCGCGCAGGAGATCGGCCTGCGGGCCGTCATAGCCGGAGAGGTCCGCGGTTTGCAGGTCCGACGCGAGGGCGACGAAGAGGCTTTCAAAAGGTTTCTCCGTTGCGACCTCGTCCTCGTCCACCAGTTCGGTCACGACCGCAAAGGCCGCATATTCCCGCGCCGTCAGGGGCAGAAGCTCGGAGATGGTGGTGCCGGGTTCGAAATTCACGTCTCCGCGGTAGCTCGTGTCGTCAAGCCGAGACACGCGGCGTTTCGCGTCGGCCACCAGGTCGGGATTCTTGGTCGCGTCCTCGTCGCCCGAGAGGAGCGCATACCATGTCTCGCCGTCCTGCCAGGCGTCGTTCACGTCGGTGAAGACCTTGCGGTAGTCCTTGCCGACGTCGTCGAGCGCACGGCCCGTCTGCCGGAACAGCGAGGACATGCCCGTGTTCTCGTAGTTCAGGCGGGTGCCCAGACGGGTGTGACGCTTGAGCTCGGTCGCAAGGAACAGATCGTAGTAGAGCGATTGGTAGACCGGTTCAGGCGGCAGGTCGCCGGTCGACGTGTCCCATTGCTCGATCGTCTCGACCGTGTAGGGCAGCGTGTTCCCGACGATGTCGTTCTCGACCGAACGCATCAGCATCGCGACGATGGGCCAGATGAACGAGAGCAGAACGAAGATGAGCAACGGCGCGATCAGCCCCAGCGCACGCAGCTTCTGAACCCGGAGCGCACGAGCGAGGCTGCGCTTGAGCGGCGTTCCGTCGGCGGCAAGGACCGGCCCGCCCTGATCGCTGTCGGCGATACGGAGGCCATCGTCGGGCGTAGGGCCGCGTTTGCCGGTCGTGGCGTCGGTTACATCGCTCATGTCAGGTCCCCTCGACCAAAACGATTACGCTCGAGGCGGTGCGCCTGCGGATCTCCGCCACCTCTTGGTAGGCGGGATCTTCATACGCGGCGCGCGCGGCCTCGTAGCTTGGAAATTCAATGACGACGTGACGATCCAGCGTCTCGCCCTCGGGTGTCTCGGAGGCGCCACCCCGGACGATGAACGTGCCACCATGCCGTTCAAGGATCGGTGTGTCCCGCTCGACATACTCCCTGTATGCCTCCGGATCATGCACCGTGATATGGCCGATGAGGTAGCCCTTGGGCATGGCGCCTTTCGTGTCCCTGTCGGATGGCGGGGACCATACGTGTGGCCCGCGCTCGAGTTGTTGGAGTGGGGATGCGCGCAGGACGCGCATCCCCGATCAGCTTATTGCGCCAGCCACGCCTGGAACTTGGCGTCGATGTCGTCGCGATAGTCGGCCCAGAACTCGTAGTTGTAGAGCAACGTGTTCTTGGCGTTCTCCGGATCGGTCGGCATGTGCGGCGCCATGTCGATGCCCAGCTCGGCGTGCTGGCCGACGAGCGGTGCGGACGACTTGCGCGCGGGACCGTACGAGATGTACTTGGCCTGATCCGCAAGGCGCTGCGTGTCGGTCGCGAACATGATGTAGTCGAGCGCCCGGTTCAGACGATCCTCGGGCAGACCCGCAGGAATGATCCAGCCGTCCAGATCGAAAACCTGCATGTCCCACAGCATCGCCACGGGCTGATCCTGCTCTTCGATCACGCTGAACAGGCGGCCGTTATAGGTCGAGCCGATGAAGACCTCGCCATCCGCCAGAAGCTGCGGCGTGTCGGCACCGGCGGACCACCAGATCACGTCGTCCTTGATGGTGTCCAGCTTGGCGAGCGCCCGATCCTGGCCCTCTTCGGTGGCCAGCACGTCGTAGATCTCGTCCTTGGCCACGCCGTCACAGTAAAGCGCCCATTCCATGTTGAAGACCGGACGCTTCTCGAGCGAGCGCTTGCCCGGGTAAGTCTCGGTGTCGAACACGTCACAGACGTCGTCGGGCGCATCGACGCCTTCCGGCACCATGTCGGTGCGATAGCCGAAGGTCGTGGAATAAACGATCTGCGGGATGAAACAGTCACCCACCAGCAGTTCGCCGAAATCCTCGGAGGCGGGCGTGCCATCCGGGGCAGCGGCGAGCATCTCGTCAGGGTCGATTTCCATCGCGAGACCCTCATCGCAGAGGCGCAGCGCGTCGGCGGCCACCACGTCGACCACGTCCCACGTGATGTTGCCGGCTTCGTTCATCGCGCGCAGCTTGGCCACGGCCTCGTTCGAGCTGTCGTCATTGATGATCTCGATACCCGTCTTTTCCATGTAGGGCTCGTGATACGCATTCTGCTGCGACTTCTGGTAGGCGCCGCCCCACGACACGATCGTGAGCTTGTCGGCCATGTCCTGGGCGCCCGCGGCACCGGACACCACGGTCAGCGCCGTCGTTGCCAAGAGTGTTTTGGTCAGTTTCATTCCTTGTCTCCCTATTCTACCCGTTACTTGTCTAAGGGGCCCGTGATACGGGTGGATGTCCCGGACCCCCTGTTCACCGCGCTGCGATTGGCGGCGCGAGAAGGTCTTTCCTCATGCGTCGAGCGCGCGGCAGTCCTCGGGCAGCCAGCCGATCTCGATCTGCTCGCCCGGTTTCAAGCGCACCTGGTCCGGCGCGTTCCGCGTCTTGACGATGAAATCGTCGTTTCCTGCCACCGAGAGCCGGGTGCGAAAGATGTCGCCCATGTAGATGAATTCCTTCACCTCGGCCTTGAGCGTATGCACCCCCGGCTTCAGGCGGCTCTTGTTGAACTCGACCCGTTCGGGGCGGATGGACACGCGCGTCCTGTCGCCCACCTTGGACACGTTGATCGGAATGCAGTCGATTTCCTCGCCATCGTCGAGCTCGACGAGAGCCTGCTTGCCCTCGATCTTCTTGACCGTCCCGAGCAGCGTGTTGTTCTCGCCGATGAACTGCGCGACGAAGCTGTTCTCGGGCTGCTCGTAAAGCGTGTCGGGCGTCGCGATCTGCTGGATGCGGCCGTCGTCGAACACGGCCACGCGGTCCGACATGGTCAGTGCCTCGGTCTGGTCATGCGTGACATAGACCACGGTGATGCCCAGGCGATGCGCGAGGTCCGTGATCTCGAATTGCATCTTCTCGCGAAGCTGCTTGTCGAGCGCACCGAGAGGTTCGTCCATCAGGACGAGTTCAGGCTCGAACACCAGCGCGCGCGCCAGCGCGATACGCTGCTGCTGACCGCCCGAAAGCTGTGCGGGGCGACGCCCGCCGAAACGGCCCATCTCGACCATGTCGAGCGCGCGCTTCACCTTCTGCTCGCGCTCGGACTTCCCGATCTTGCGAACCTCGAGCGGGAAGCTGAGATTCTCGGCGATCGTCATGTGGGGAAAGAGCGCGTAGTTCTGGAACACCATGCCGATCCCGCGCTTGTGCGGCGGGATGTTGTTGATCGATACGCCATCGAGACGGATGTCCCCGTGGGTGGCGGTCTCGAACCCGGCGAGCATCATCAGACACGTGGTCTTGCCCGAGCCGGACGGCCCCAGCATCGTAAGGAACTCGCCCTTCGGGATCGACAGGTTCAGGTCTTTGACGACCAGCGACTCCCCGTCATAGCTTTTCTGCACCCGGTCGAATTCGACGAATGCATCGCCGTTCTTGTTGTCAGCCAAAGGTGGCTCCCCGTTTCTTGCGTCGTCTTTTCTTTGTTCAGTGTCGCGGTTGTTCCGCGTTGAGAGGAGACTAAAGCGTGTTCGAGCCGCGGATGCAAGCGGCTTGCGGCGATTCACGGGCAGTTTGCGACGCCCGCATGCGGTGAAAGGCGGCCCGAGCGCGGGCGCATCGTCGCGTGGGACGCGGGGCGAAGAAAGGGAGTGCGCCGGCGGTTCGATTTCGGCACTCTCGGGCAGGACCAGCACCTGCCTTCCAAAGGACCATCATGATTCGCAAAGACATCCCCTTCGAGCGCGCCGAGTATGATCGGCGCCTGGCCAAGACCCGCGCGGCGATGGAAGATGCCTCGCTCGACCTTCTGTTCGTCACCGATCCGTCCAACCAGCATTGGCTCACGGCCTATGACGGCTGGTCGTTCTACGTGCACCAGGGGGTGATCGTCTTTCCCGATCGCGACCCCGTCTGGTGGGGCCGGAGACAGGACGCGAACGGGGCGCTTCGGACGGTGTGGATGGAGGATGACTGCGTGCGGGGATACGCGGACAACTTCGTGCAATCGACGGTGCGCCATCCGATGCAGGACCTGGCCGCGTTCCTCGAGGACATGGGGCACGGGTCGGATCGGATCGGCGTCGAGATGGACAACTACTATTTCTCGGCCAAGGCGATGCAGGTGCTTCAGGCGTCGCTTCCGAACGCGCGGTTCTCGGATGCCACGGCGCTGGTGAACTGGCAGCGGGCTATCAAGTCGGAGGCGGAAATTTCCTTTATCCGCAAGGCCGCGGGGATCAGTCAGAAGATCACCGAGGGGCTTCTCGAGCGGGTCGAGCCGGGGGTGCCGAAGAACGAGGTGGTGGCGGAAATCTATCGCGACGCGATCCGGGGGACCGAGGAGGCCTGGGGCGATTATCCGGCCATCGTGCCGCTGCTGCCGTCGGGGTCGGACGCGGCGGCGCCGCACCTGACCTGGGACGGGCGGCCCTTCGCCAGCGGGGAGGCGACGTTCTTCGAGACGTCGGGATGTTACCGCCGCTACCACGCGCCCTTCTGCCGGACGATCTTCCTGGGCACGCCGGACGACACGTTCCGCCGCGCCGAGGCGGCGCTGGTCGAGGGGCTGGAGGCCGGGCTCGAGAAGGCGCGCGCGGGAAACCGGGCCTGCGACATCGCCAACGCGCTGGCCGAACCCCTTGAAAAAGCAGGGATCGAACGCGGCGCGCGCTGCGGCTACCCGATCGGGCTGAGCTATCCGCCCGACTGGGGCGAGCGCACGATCTCGCTTCGGGCGGAGGACGAGACGGTGCTGGAACCGGGGATGACGTTCCACTTCATGCCGGGGCTCTGGATGAGCGACTGGGGCCTCGAGATCACCGAGTCGATCCTGATCCGGGAGGACGGGCCGCCGGAATGTTTCTGTGACATGGAGCGCAAACTCTTCGTCAAGAATTAACCCTTCGCCGAATCACCTGATTTTCAAGGGTTAACGGCCGAAACCCGCGTCGGTATCCACGTCGGTATCCACGTCGGTATCGTGTCGGTGGAAGGGCCTCCGGGGGAGGTGTTAGCAGTGCGGGCGGTGCGTTCAGCCGCCCGAAACCGGCGCGAATCCGAATTTCGCCCGTTTCGTGCTATGGATACCCATCCGAACCCCATGAAAGGATGGCACCCGATGCGGCACTACCTGATCCAGACGGGGGGCGGTAGCGCCGTTCCGTTTCTGACCCGCCTTGCGAGCCGCCTTCCCGAGGGGTTCGCGGATCGGCCGGACGTCACGCTCAAGAACCTCGGGCCGCCGAGCGATGACGGGACCGATCCGCGCGTGGTGGTCATGTTCGACGAGACCGACGAGAACGGCGAAAGCCTGTCGGCCTTCAAGGAGGCCATCGACGGCCTGCGGAACGAACGCTTCATGCTGTCGCCCCACCCGCCTGCCCTTGCGCCACCGGCGGCGAACGAGACGGAAGACGACGCGCTGGAGAGCCTGATCCTTCTTCTGCGATTGCCGAAGACCGCGAATGCGGACGACCCTTTCCCCGACCTCAAGAAGATTTTCGAGACCCAGGCCTCGGGCGAGGATTTTCCCGAAGACCAGTACGAGGGCGGCGCGGCGAAGGCCTATGCGCATATCTGCAAGAAGCTCGGGACCGAGCCGAAGGAGGATCGCGGCGTCACGATCAAGCCCGAGCGCATCCGCAACATGAAGCGCCCCTGGAGGATAAAGGCGAGGGACTGGGACCCGGTGGTCGAACACCTGGAGACCGAGATCCTGTTCTTCGGCTTCACCCGTGAATGGCTGGGCGACAGCGGGCACCTGATGATGCTGAACGACCGGCAGACGGACCTGAATTTCGGGTTTCTCGAGCTTCTGGGCGGCACCTACCTGGGGATGAAATCCTCGGCCAAGGTGACACTGATCATAGGCACGATGTGGAAGCTGGCCGGTTTCGCATCGAGCGCGGTGGGCGGACCGGCGGGCAAGGCCGCGGGGCTTCTGCGGGCGCTGTGGGATGTCACCGCCGCCGGGCTGCCCGATCCCACGGCCAAGACGACGGCCACGATCGCCGGTATGAAAGGGGAATTGACCAAGCTCTGGTCGGCGCAGTTGACCATGCTGGGCAAGCAGCACGCGAAGATCAACGGCGACTGGGGCCTGCTGAACCGCTTCGGCGGGCTTATCATGTCGAAAAAACTGGACTGGCCCGAGGATTTCAGCCCGATCACGCGCGAGTTCTCACGCGCGTTTCATATCTATGCGTTGCAGAAGACGATGCGCAAGGCAGAGGTGGGCGCCGAGATGGTCATCAAGGAAGAGGTCCCGTGCCAGAAGCCGCGCAACAAGGCGGGATGGTGGTTGAGATGCCCGAGGTCGGGAGGACGGGATTGCACGTATCGATGGGCGCTCAAGTCCAAGAAATACAAGACCGGGCATTGGTGCTTTGTCTACTATCTCGGCTACAAGTCTCATGACCCCCTGTCCCGGCGCGACAGCTATATCCCCGCGGACGGGCCGATTCAGCGCAAGCTGTTCGGGGACAGGACGGAGTCGATCCTCGACCCCGAACTGGGCTTTCCTCACAGGTTCCTGACCGACCCGAACTGCGCCGAGCGGAAGGGGTGGGGGCTGGAACAGAGGGTGTTGTGAGGGGAAACGCAAGACGCCGCCCCTTTCGGAGCGGCGCCTTTCGTTATCCGGTGATGGCGGTTAACCCGCTTCCATCAGCCCCTTGTCCTTCAGGTCCTTGTGCGTCTTGTCGAGGGCCTGCCACGCGCGGTCGACCAGCGTGTCGATCTCGTCCTTGGTGATGACCAGCGGCGGCGAGATGACCATGCGGTCGCCCACGTGCCGCATGACGAGGCCCGAGTTGAAGCAATGTTCGCGGCAGATGAGGCCGGCGGTGCCGGTATCGGCCTTGAAGGGCGCGCGGTTCGCCGGGTCGGGCGAAAGCGCGATGGACCCCATGAGGCCGATGATCCGCGCCTCGCCCACCAGCGGGTGATCGGCAAGGCTTTCCCATTTCTCCTTGGCATAGGGCGCGGTTTCGGAGCCGACGCGGTCCACGATGCCCTCCTCGTCGAGGATGCGCAGGTTCTCGAGCGCGACGGCGCAGGCGACGGGGTGGCCGGAATAGGTGTAGCCGTGGGCGAAATCGCAATCGTTCATCACCTTCGCCACCTCGTCCGACAGGAGCGATCCGCCGATGGGCGCGTAGCCCGAGGAAAGCCCCTTGGCGATGGTCATGATGTCGGGGGTGATGCCCATGGTTTCGGAGCCGAACCACTTGCCCGTCCGGCCGAAGCCGCAGATCACCTCGTCCGCGATGAGGAGGATGTCGTGCTTGCGGCAGATACGCTCGATCTCGGGCCAGTAGGTCTCGGGCGGGATGATGACGCCGCCGGCGCCCTGCACCGGCTCGCCGATGAAGGCCGCGACGCGGTCGGCGCCGTAATGCTCGATCGCCGTCTCGAGCTGACGCGCGCGTTCGAGCCCGAAATCCTCGGGGGACATGTCGCCGCCCGCCGCATACCAGTTCGGCTCGTCGATGTGGTGGATGTCGGGGATGGGCAGGCCGCCATGGGCATGCATCGGCTTCATCCCGCCAAGCGACGCGGAGCCCACGGAGGAGCCGTGATAGGCGTTATGGCGGGTGATGATGATCTTCTTCTCGGGGTGGCCCTTCTCGGCCCAGTAGGTGCGCACGAGGCGGATGTTGGTGTCATTGGCCTCGGAGCCGGAGGACGCGAAGAAGACGTTGTTGATATGCGGCGGCGTGAGCTCGGCCAGCTTCTGCGAAAGCGCGATGGCCGGCACGTGCGTGGTGTGGAAGAAAGTGTTGTAGTAGGGCAGTTCCTTCATCTGGCGCGCGGCCGCGTCGGCCAGTTCGTCGCGGCCATAGCCGATATTGACGCACCAGAGCCCCGCCATGGCGTCGAGCATCTCGTTGCCGTCGCTGTCGGTCAGGGTGACGCCCTTGGCACGGGTGATCACGCGCGCGCCCTTGCCGGCCAGTTCGGTGCCGGAGGTGAAGGGATGCATGTGATGCGCCGCGTCGAGCTTCTGAAGCTCGTCGGTGGGAAGGTGGTTGGTGAGCATGTTCATGGCGGACCCTTTCCGGAATGGGCTGAGATGGGAGGGGGTCTTCGGGCCGTGCGGGCCGGACCGGAGACACATTGCGGGTCAGGATATGATCAAATTCGGGGAAGTCAACCGAATCGGGTCTCCGCCGTTCAGCCGTCGAAGGCGGCGCGCAATTGCTCCATTCCCTGCAACACGTCCTCGCGGATGGCGCGCGCCGCGGCCTCGGCATCGCGGGCGCGCATCGCCTCGACGGTGTCCTTGTGGCGGTCGGGCAGGTTCTGGGTGCCGACGCGTCCGCAGACGACGCGCATGGAGGGGCCGAAGCGGAGCCACAGCCCCTCGGCCATCTCGGCCAGGATCGGCGCGTCGGCCATGTCGTAGATGCGGCGGTGGAAGCGGTAGTTGAGCTCGAGATAGGCGCGGTGATCGCCGTCCTCGATCGCCCGATCGAGCCGTTCGTCGAGCGCGGCGAGATCGGCCACGTCCTCGTCGCTCGCCCGTTCGCATGCCTTGAGCGCCAGATGGGGATCAAGCCATTGACGGGCAATGATAATCTGGGCGATGCTGGAGGCCTCCAGAAGGGGCACGCTGACCCGGCGGTTGCCACGGGATTCAAGCGCGCCCTGCGGCACGAGCCGGCGGATCGCCTCGCGCACGGGGGTCATGCCGACGCCGAGCTGGTCCACGAGGCCCTGGATCGTCACCGCCTGCCCCGGCGAAAGGTCTCCGAAAAGCACCATCGCCCGCAATTTGCGGTAGACGACCTCGTGCGCGGGAAGGTTCGCCTGCGCCGTCCTGCCCCCGGTGTCGATCTGCGCAATCTCGGTCACGTTTCCGGTCACTCCGTTCATGTCCATCCGTGCCATTCCTTGCGAGTTTAACGGCACCGTGAAAGCATTACCATATTGCATCGGCGGAGATAGTTTGATCAAATCCGCCGCAACGGTGCAGGAGAAGTGCCGGGAATAGGGAGATACCGATGAAGAAACTTCTGATGACGACAACGACCGCCCTCGCCTTCGGCGCGACATTCGCGCAGGCCGAAGAGGTGCGCGTCTACAACTGGTCGGATTACATCGACGAATCGCTGCTCGAAAAGTTCGAGCAGGAGACGGGCCTCGAGCTTGTCTATGACGTGTTCGACAGCAACGAGGTTCTGGAGACCAAGATGCTGGCCGGCGGGTCGGGCTATGACGTGGTGGTGCCCTCGGGCACGTTCCTCCAGCGCCAGATCCAGGCGGGCGCGTTCCAGAAGCTCGACGATTCCAAGCTGCCCAACCGCGAGCACATGTGGGACGTGATCCAGGAGCGCACGGACCAGTACGACCCGGGCAACGAGCACGCGATCAACTACATGTGGGGCACCACGGGGATCGGCGTGAACGTGAACAAGGTGAAGGAAGTGCTGGGCGAGGATGCGCCCGTCAACTCGCTCTCGCTGATCTTCGAGCCGGAGAACATGGAGAAGCTCGCCGAGTGCGGGGTCCATTTCCTCGACGCGCCCGTCGAACTCATCCCCGCCGCGCTGGCCTATATCGGCGAGGATCCCGACAGCCACGACATGGACGTCATCGAGAAGGTCGAGCCGCTTCTGACGGCGGTGCGGCCCTACGTGCAGAAATTCCACAGCTCGGAATACATCAACGCGCTGGCTAACGGCGATATCTGCGTGGCGTTCGGCTGGTCCGGGGATGTCCTCCAGGCCCGTGACCGCGCGGCCGAGGCCGACAACGGTGTCGAGATCGCCTATCACGCGCCGAAGGAAGGCGCGCTGATGTGGTTCGACATGATGGCGATTCCGGTCGATGCACCGAACCCCGACGGGGCGCACAAGTTCCTCAACTTCATCATGGAGCCCGAGAACATCGCCGCCGCGTCGAACTACGTCTATTACGCGAACGGCAACAAGACGAGCCAGCAATACCTGGTCGAGGACGTGATCGAGGACACCGCGATCTACCCCGACGAGGAGACGCTGGAGAATCTCTACACGACGACGCCCTACCCGGCGAAGACCCAGCGCGGCGTCACGCGGCTCTGGACCAAGATCAAGTCAGGCACCTGACGATCCGGAAAGACCAACCCGCGCGGACGCATCCGCGCGGGTTTCTTACCCCCGGCAGCAGAACGGGGGCCTCAGACAGGGACAGCGACACACATGGGCGAAAAGACCTTTGAGCCGTGGAACGATCCGAACGAGACGCCGCTCATCCAGTTCAGGAACGTGACCAAGCGTTTCGGCTCCTTCACGGCGATCGACGACCAGAGCTTCGACATCTACGCCAAGGAATTTTTCGCCCTGCTCGGCCCGTCGGGATGCGGCAAGACCACGATGATGCGGATGCTCGCGGGGTTCGAGGCGCCGACCGAGGGAACGATCCTTCTCGGCGGGCAGGACATGGCCCCCATCCCGCCCAACAAGCGCGCGGTGAACATGATGTTCCAGTCCTACGCGCTTTTCCCGCATCTCTCGGTCTGGGACAACATCGCCTTCGGGCTCAAGCGGGACCGGATGCCGAAGCAGCAGATCGAGGAACGGGTGGCCGAGATGCTGAAGCTCACCCGGCTCGAAAAATTCGCGCAGCGCAAGCCGCACATGATCTCGGGCGGGCAACGGCAGCGCGTGGCGCTGGCGCGCAGCCTCGCCAAGGCGCCCAAGCTGCTGCTTCTCGACGAGCCCCTGGGCGCGCTGGACGCGAAGCTGCGGCAGGACACGCAGTTCGAGCTGATGGACATCCAGGAAAAGACCGGCACCACCTTCGTGATCGTCACCCACGACCAGGAGGAGGCGATGACCGTGGCGTCCCGCGTGGCGGTGATGGATCACGGCAAGATCATCCAGGCCGACACGCCGGCCAATATCTACGAGGCGCCGAATTCGGTCTACGTCGCGGATTTCATCGGGGACGTCACGATCATCGAGGGCCGCGTCACGCGCCGGGAGGACGGATATGACCTGCGCTTTGCCGAAGGGCAACCGGAGTTGCACGTCAAGTCCGACCGGAGCCTCAACGACGGGCAGACGGGATACATCGCCATCCGGCCCGAGAAGGTCGCGATCAGTGCAGAGAAGCCGCAGGATGCCGCGAACGCCGTGCGCGGCACGATCCTCGACATCGCGTATCTGGGGAACCTCTCGACCTATCACGTGAAGCTTCCCAACGGCCAGATCATCAAGGCGCAGGCCGCGAACACCCGGCGCCTGTCGATGCGGCCTTTCAGCTGGGAGGACACGGTCTGGCTGAGCTGGACCGACACCGCCGGCGTATTGTTGGAGGGCTGAGGGCATGTTGCGCAAATGGACGCTCATCGCCGTCCCCTACCTGTGGCTTCTGGCGCTGTTCCTCGTTCCCTTCGTCATCGTCCTGAAGATCAGCCTGAGCGACATCGCGCTGGCGATTCCGCCCTATACCCCGACGCTCGACCTCGGCCAGGGATGGCAAGGCATTCGCGATTTCGTGACCGGGCTCGACTTCGAGAATTTCGAGTTCATCGGCGCGGGCGCGGTCTTCGCGGGTTTCCTGGGCGTCCTGGCGCTGGGCGGTATCTTCCTGATGGTGTTCCCGCGGTTGCGTCATGTGATGGTGCTCGACCGCGATGATCACACGATCCTCGACACCGCGGCGGCGGTGCTGACCGCCCTTGCGGTGGGTGCCGTCGGCGTGGCGCTTCTGGCCGGTCTTGCGCTTCTCCTGTTGCCGATCACGCCCGAGTTCGTGGTCGTCGAGGACCCGCTCTATTTCCTCGCCTACCTGTCGTCGCTGAAGATCGCGGCCATCTCGACGGTCCTCACCCTTCTGGTGGGCTATCCCATCGCCTACGGCATGGCGAACGCGCCGCATCACTGGCGCGCGACGCTCCTGATGCTGGTGATCCTGCCCTTCTGGACCTCGTTCCTGATCCGGGTCTATTCGTGGATGGGGATCCTCTCGACCGAGGGGTATCTCAACCAGGTGCTGCTCTGGACCGGCGTGATCTCGGAGCCGCTGACGATCCTCAACACCAATGTCGCGGTCTATATCGGAATCGTCTATACCTACCTGCCCTTCATGATCCTGCCGATCTATTCCTCGCTCGAGCGGATGGATGTGAGCCTTCTGGAGGCGGCGGAGGACCTGGGCTGTTCGCGCATCTCGGCCTTCTGGCTGGTGACGGTGCCGCTCTCGAAGGCGGGGATCATCGCGGGGTCGTTTCTCGTCTTCATCCCGGCGCTGGGCGAGTTCGTCATCCCGTCTCTGCTGGGCGGATCGCGGACGCTGATGATCGGCAAGGTGCTCTGGGAAGAGTTCTTCAACAACCGCGACTGGCCGGTGGCGAGCGCGGTGGCGGTGATCCTGCTCCTCATCCTGATCATCCCGATCATCCTGTTCCAGCGCAACCAGCAGAAACAGAGGGAGGCCGAGGGATGAGCCGCATGATGGACGCGCCCCCGCCGGAGCGCCGGGACCTTTGGGCAATGAGCGAGGTCCCGGGTCAAGCCCGGGACGGGAGGCATGCGGACATGACCTTTCGCATTGCTGACACGCCCCGGCCGCCGAGCCGGGGCCTTCGCGCAATGAGCGAGGTCCCGGGTCAGGCCCGGGACGGGGGAGAGCGGACATGACGCGCACGACATGGTTCAACACGGTCTCGCTGACGCTCGGGTTCGCGTTTCTCTACCTGCCGATGGTGATCCTCGTGATCTACAGCTTCAACGACTCGAAGCTGGTGACGGTCTGGGGCGGGTTCTCGACCCGGTGGTATGGCGAGCTGATCCGGAACGAGGCGTTCCTCGATGCGGCATGGGTCACGCTCAAGGTCGCGGTCTTCTCCTCGACCATCGCGACGGTGCTGGGCACGATGGCGGCCTATGTGCTGGTCCGGGCGGGGCGGTTCGTGGGGCGCACGCTGTTCTCCGGCATGATCTACGCGCCGCTGGTGATGCCCGAGGTGATCACGGGCCTGTCGTTGCTGTTGCTGTTCATCGGGATCGGGCTCGACCGGGGGGTGCTGACCATCGTGCTGGCGCATACCACGTTCTCGATGTGCTATGTCTCGGTGGTGGTCTCGTCGCGGCTGGTGAGCTTCGATCGCTCGCTCGAGGAGGCGGCGCTGGACCTCGGGTGCGGGCCGTTCGAGGCGTTCCGCCTCGTCACGCTGCCCATCATCGCGCCGGCGGTGATCTCGGGCTGGCTCCTGGCGTTCACGCTGTCGCTCGATGACCTGGTGATCGCGTCCTTCACGGCGGGCCCGTCGGCCACGACGCTGCCGATCAAGATCTTCTCGGCGGTGCGCCTTGGCGTGAGCCCCGAGATCAACGCGCTCTCGACCATCATGATCGGGATCGTGACGGTGGGCGTGATCGCGGCGTCGCTC
The DNA here is from genome assembly GCF_019599045.1 of Roseovarius sp. SCSIO 43702. Taxonomy (NCBI): domain Bacteria; kingdom Pseudomonadati; phylum Pseudomonadota; class Alphaproteobacteria; order Rhodobacterales; family Roseobacteraceae; genus Roseovarius; species Roseovarius sp. SCSIO 43702. The sequence goes on along the minus strand of NZ_CP080623.1, from coordinate 540,300 downwards.
ATCTCGAAGCGCGCGAGCCTGCGACAGGAGGCCGAAGAGCGCGCGGCGGTGCACGCATGAGCCGGATCTATCCCGCCCATGCCTATGGCCCCGCGCCACGGGCGAACTGCTACTGGCCCACGACCGCCGCCCCGGTGGAGGTGCCGCGCGCGGAGGGCGAGCTCGCGGCGGACGTGATCGTGGTGGGCGCGGGGTTCACCGGGCTGTCCTGTGCGCTGAGGATGGCCGAGGCGGGCGCGGACGTGGTCGTGCTGGAGGCCGAGTATCCGGGCTGGGGCGCGTCGGGGCGCAATGGCGGGTTCTGCTGTCTCGGGGGGTCGGCGGCGAGCGACGAGGCGCTGCGGCGGACCTATGGCGAGGATGCGCGCAAGGAGTGGTGCCGGGCCGAGTTGGCCTCGGTCGCGTTCGCGCAAGAGCTGATGGCGCGTCACGGGATGGAGGTGGACGCCCATTCCGAGGGCGAGAGCCTCATGGCGCATACGAGAAAGGCGGCCGACGGGTTCGAGGCGCGGGCGCGGCAGCTCGAGGAGGATTACGGCGTCGCGCCCACGATCACGCCCGAGGCGGAGCTTGCGCAGAACGGCATGAAGGGTCCGTTCTTTGCCGCGCTCAACCTGCCCATCGGACAGGCGGTCAACCCGGTCAAATACGTGAACGGCCTCGCCCGGGCGGCGATGAACGCGGGGGTGCGGATCTATGGCCAGAGCCCGGTCCAGGGGATCGAGGGGCGGGACGGCTATACCGTCACGACGCCGCAGGCCACGGTGCGCGCCGGGCGGCTGGTGATGGCGACGAACGGCTATTCCTCGGACGACCTGCCGGAGTGGATGCGCGCGCGATACCTGCCCACGCAATCGAACGTGATCGTCACGCGGCCCATGACCGACGAGGAATTGCGCGCGCAGGGCTGGACCACGAACCAGATGTGTTACGACGACCGGTTCTTCCTGCATTATTTCCGCCTGATGCCGAACAACCGGATGCTCTTCGGGATGCGGGCGGGCTTGCGCTGTTCTCCGCAGGGGGACGCGCATATGCTGGGGGTCATCAAGGGGCATTTCGACCGGATGTTCCCCGCCTGGAGCCATGTCGAGGTCGAGCATTACTGGAACGGGCTGTTGAGCATTTCATGGGACCGCACGCCCTATACCGGGCCCATTCCCGAGATGCCGGATGCGTTCGTCTCGATGAGCTATCACGGCAACGGCGTCGCGATGGCAAGCTATGCCGGCGCGCTTCTGGGGGACCAGGTGATGGGGCGGTCGGGAAAGCTGCTGCATCCCGAGATCATGAAACGGCCACCCGAGCGGATGCCGCTGGGGCCGTTCCGACGCAAGCTCATGTGGCCCTTGTATGCGTGGGCCACGCTGCGCGGGGATTGAGGGCAAGCGGCGGTCGCGCTGTCGGGCGCCGGGCGATCGCCCGGCGCGCTTTGCGCTTGGTTTGGGGCTGTGTTGGCGCCTTATGGCAGGCGGGGCCTGACGTGGATTGCCGGAGGCAATCCACTTTCGGCGCGCGTTTGCGTGGCAAACGCTTTGGCAATCCACTTGCGGCACCTTGTTAGCCTGACGTGGATTGCCGGGGGCAATCCACTTGCGGCGCGCGTTTGAGGGCTTTGCCCTCAAACGCTTACATCACCAGAACCGCCTTGGCGTTGGTGAATTCCTTCATCCCGAACCCGCCATGTTCGCGGCCATAGCCCGAGTCCTTCACCCCGCCGAAGGGCATGTTGGGCGTGGCGAGGCCGAAACCGTTGATGAAGACCATTCCGGTGTCGAATTCTTCCTCGGCCAGTTTCATCGCGCGCTCGGTATCGCCCGAGATGATGCCGCCGCCCAGGCCGAAACGGCTGTCATTGGCGATGCGCATGGCGTCCGCGTCATCCTTGGCCCGGATGAGCGATGAGACCGGGCCGAAAAGCTCGTCGTCATAGGCCGGCTGCCCCGGCTCCACGTTGTCGAGCACGGTCGCGGGGTAGAACCAGCCCTTGCCCTCGGGCATCTCGCCGCCGCAGAGCACCTTGGCCCCCTTCTTCACGCTTTCCTGCACCTGCTCGTGCAGGTCGTCGCGCAGATCCTCGCGCGCCATGGGGCCGAGATCGGCATCGTCCCCCATCGGATCGCCGTGCTTCAGCGCCTTCATCTTCTCGACATAGGCGTCGCGGAACCTGTCATAGAGGCTGTCCACCACGATGAACCGCTTGGCGGCGATGCAGGTTTCGCCGTTGTTGTAGATCCGGCCCTGCACGCAGGTCTCGACCGCGGTTTCGAGGTCGGCATCCGAGAGCACGAGATAGGCGTCGTTCGACCCGAGCTCGAGCACGGTTTTCTTGAGTTCGGCCCCGGCCTTCTCGGCCACGTGGCGGCCCGCGTCGGGGCTTCCGGTCAGGGTCACGCCGCGCACGAGCTCGTGCTTGATGACCTCGTCGGACTGGTCATGGCTGATGATGAGCGTGGCGAAGAGCCCCTCGGGCAGGCCCGCCTCGCGATAGATCTTCTCGACCATGAGGCCCGACCCCGTCACGTTGGCCGCGTGTTTCAGAAGCACGCCGTTGCCGGCCATGAGGTTCGCGATGGAGTAGCGCACGACCTGGTAGCAGGGGAAGTTCCAAGGCTGGATGCCATAGATCACGCCTAGCGGCGCATGAACCACGCGCCCGCGCTGGCCGCTGTCGATCTCGCGGTCCTCGGGGGCCAGTTCCTTGGGGCCGGTCTCGGCCGTGTAGTCGCAGATCGCGGCGCAAAGTTCGATCTCCTGCTCGGATTGCGAGAGCAGCTTGCCCATCTCGCGGGTCATGAGGCGGGCGAATTCATCCTTGTTGTCGCGCAGGCCCTGTCCGATGGCGCGGATGATCTCTCCGCGCTCCTCGTGACTTTTCCTGCGCCAGTCGAGAAAGGCTTCGTGGCACGCCTCGATGCGGCGTTCCACCTCGGCCCTTTCCATGGTCTCGTAGGTGTCGATGACCGAACCGTCGGTCGGGTTGATCGTCTCGATCGTGTTGCTCATGGCGTCCTCACGTCGTTGCGGGGATTTACCGGTCAACGTGCGGGGTGCGGGTGCTGTTCCATGATGGCCGTGTCAGCCATAGGGCGTCTTGACCGCGCGGGCGCGGGCCCGGCGCAGGCCCAGTTGCCGCTCGCGCCAGATGATCAGGCAACCCGCGAAGATCACGATCGCCGCGCCGCCCAGCATCGGGCCGGTGGGCACCTCGTCGAAGACGAAGAAGCCGATGACGAGCGCGAAGATCATCGAGGCGTAATCGAAGGGTGCCACGACCGAGGCATCGGCGAAACGGTAGCAGGAGGTCAGGAAGATCTGGGCCGTCCCGCCCAGCAGCCCCGCGGCGACGAGCATCGCGAACTCGGGCGCGTCGGGCATGACCCAGCCGAAGGGCGCGGTGAGCGCCGCGAGGATGCTGGAGGTGAGGGAGAAGTAGAAGACGATGGCCGAGGTGCGCTCGAACGCGACGAGCTTGCGGATGTAGATCTGGGCCAGCGCGGCGCAGACCGCGCCGGTGAGCGCGGCGAGCGCACCGAGCGCCTGCGCCGTCGAGACGGTTTCGCCGCCGAAGGCGGTCAGGCGCGGGCTGAGGACGATGACGACGCCCACGAGCCCCAGCGTCACCGCGCTGATGCGAAAGACGCCCACGCGTTCGTCGAGGAACATCGCCGCGAAAACCACCGTGAGAAGCGGGGCGGTATAGCCCAGCGCCGTCGCCTCGGGCAGCGGCAGCAGGCCCAGCGCGGTGAAGCTCAGCCCCATGGCGGCCGTGCCGACGAAGCCGCGCCAGAAGTGGCCCATGGGCGAGACGACCTTCAGCCCGGTGCGCAGCTCGCCCCGCATCACGAGCCAGACGAAGATCACGGGTATCGCGAAGAACGAGCGGAAGAACACCGCCTCGCCGGGCGGCACGTGATCCGAGGTGGCCTTGATGAGCGAGGCCATGCAGATGAAGAGGATGACGGCGCAGAGCTTGAGCGCGATACCTTTGACAGGCTGCATGACGGGCCTCCTTGCCTTTGGTCTGCGCCTTCGGGCATGGAAGGTCAAGGGAAGGAGCGACGCCGATGCATGACGCGAATTATCTGATCCGACGCCTTGCCGCCGCGGGCCCGCGCGACAGGGTTTTCGCCACGCGCCCCGACGGCCCGGAGATGAGCTATGGTGCGCTGTTCGACGGCGCGGCGCGGATGGCGGCGGCGCTGGTCCGTGCGGGCGTCGCGCCCGGCGACCGGGTGGCGGTGCAGGTGGAGAAATCGCTGGAAGGGGTACAGCTCTATCTCGGGACGGTGATGGCGGGGGGCGTGTTCCTGCCGCTCAACACCGCCTATACCGGGGCCGAGGTGGCCTATTTCACCGGCGACGCCGAGCCGCGCGTGGTGGTCTGCGATCCGGCGCGCGAGGGCGGGACGCGGAGCATCGCCGGAGATGCGCGGGTCATGACGCTCGACGCGGGTGGCGGCGGGACCCTGGTGGGGGCGGCCGCGAGCGAGGCACCCGCCGCGGCGGTGGCCAGGGACGCGGACGACCTTGCCGCGATCCTCTACACCTCGGGCACCACGGGACGTTCGAAAGGCGCGATGCTGAGCCACGCGAACCTTGCCTCGAACTCGGAGACGCTGCGCGAGGTGTGGGGGTTCACCGCCGATGACGTGCTCATCCACGCGCTGCCGATCTTTCACACGCATGGCCTTTTCGTCGCGACGAACGTGGCGCTGCTGGCCGGGTGCTCGGTGCATTTCCTGCCGCGCTTCGACGCGGACGCGATCATCGACGCGATGCCACGCGCCACGGCGCTCATGGGGGTGCCGACCTTCTACACGCGGCTCCTGGAGCATCCCGGCCTCACGCGGGAGCGGGCCGCCAACATGCGGCTTTTCGTGTCGGGCTCGGCCCCGCTCCTGGTCGAGACGCATGAGCGGTGGGAGGCGGCGACGGGGCACCGCATCCTCGAACGCTATGGCATGACCGAGACCAACATGAACACCTCGAACCCGCTCAACGGAGAGCGGCGGGCGGGGACCGTGGGCTTTCCGCTTCCGGGGGTGGAACTGCGGGTGATGGCCGAGGGACGCGAGGTGCAAACGGGCGAGATCGGCGTGATCGAGGTGCGGGGGCCGAACGTTTTCCGGGGCTACTGGAGAATGCCCGAGAAGACCGCCGAGGAGCTGCGCCCGGACGGGTGGTTCATCACCGGCGACCAGGGCCTTGTCGACGCGGATGGCTACGTGACCATCGTGGGGCGCGAGAAGGACATGATCATCACCGGCGGCTTCAACGTCTATCCCAAGGAGGTCGAGGCGGTGATCGACGAGGTGGGCCGCGTGCGAGAAAGCGCCGTGATCGGCGTGCCGCATCCCGATTTCGGCGAGGCCGTGGTCGCCGTGGTGGTGCGCGCGGGCGAGGTGGACGAGGCCGCGATCATGGGCGCGCTGGGCGACCTCGCGAAGTTCAAGCACCCCAAGCGCATCGTCTTTGCCGAAGAGCTTCCGCGCAACACGATGGGCAAGGTGCAGAAGAAAGCCCTGCGCGACGCGCACGCAGGGCTTTTCAAGTAACATCAGCGTTGCGCGCATTTGGCCTTTACCCGATGTCCCAGGTCAAAGGCGAAGCGCTTTCGGCTCAGGCCTTCTCGCGCGTGTGATCGAGCACCCATTGCTTGCGCGGGAAATGGCAGGTGTACCCCGTCGGAAACCGTTGCAGGTAGTCCTGATGCTCGGGCTCGGCCTCCCAGAAGTCGCCCGCCGGCTCCACCTCGGTCACGACCTTGCCGGGCCATTTGCCCGATGCCTCGACATCGGCGATGGTGCGCAGCGCCTCGTATTTCTGCTCGTCGTCCACGTAGTAGATGGCGGAGCGATAGGACATGCCCACATCGTTGCCCTGGCGGTTGGGCGTGGTCGGATCGTGGATCTGAAAGAAGAACTCCAGCAGGTCGCGGTAGCTGATGCGCTTGGGGTCGAAATGGATCTCGATCCCCTCGGCATGGGTGCCGTGGTTGCGATAGGTGGCGTTCGGAACGTCACCGCCGGTATAGCCCACGCGGGTCGATATGACCCCGTCGAGCCTGCGGATCAGGTCCTGCATCCCCCAGAAGCACCCCCCGGCCAGAACGGCGCGTTCGGTCATGTCACATCCTCCACTTGGTCAAGATATTCGCCATAGCCCTCGGCCTCCATGTCGTCGCGATGGATGAACCGGAGCGAGGCCGAATTGATGCAGTAGCGCAGCCCGCCGCGATCCCGCGGCCCGTCCGGAAAGACGTGGCCCAGGTGGCTGTCGCCATGGGTCGAGCGGACCTCGGTGCGGACCATGCCGTGCGACGTGTCGCGCAATTCGTTCACATGGGCAGGCTCGATCGGCTTGGTGAAGCTGGGCCAGCCGCAACCGCTTTCGAACTTGTCGGCGGACGCGAAAAGCGGCTCGCCCGAGACGATATCCACGTAGATGCCCGGCTCCTTGTTGTCGAGATACTTGCCCGTGCCAGGGCGCTCGGTGCCGCTTTCCTGGGTGACGTGATACTGTTCGGGATCGAGGGCCGCGATGGCGTCGGGCGATCTTTCGTATTTCGCCATGAATCTGTCCTCCGTAGGTGTGAGCATTATTTGGGGCCGCGCGCGCCAAAGCAAAGGGTTATTTCAGGCGCCTCACCCTTGGGTGATCCGGGGATGCGCCGTCCACGTAGCACGTCCATATGAAGGAGATACGCATATGCGCCTTTTCGCCCTGCTTTTCGCCCTCGTCCTCGCGCTGCCGGCCGCCGCGCTCGATCTCGACGCGCGGTTTCGCAACATCGACGGCGGCACGCTCAGCCTGTCGCAATGGGCGGGGCAGCCGGTGCTCGTGGTCAACACCGCGTCGCGTTGTGCATTTACCCGGCAATACGAAGAGCTTCAGGCGCTCTATGACCGCTATCGCGCGCGGGGGCTCGTGGTTCTGGCCGTGCCCTCGGATGATTTCCGGCAGGAGCTCGCCAGCGATGCCGAGGTCAAGGAGTTCTGCACGCTGACCTACGGGATCGACATGCCGATGACCGGGATCACGCCGGTCAGGGGCAAGGCCGCGCATCCCTTCTATCGGTCGGTGGCCGCCGAGACGGGGTTCGAGCCGGCGTGGAACTTCAACAAGATCCTGATCGACCGCGAGGGCCGGGTCGCCGCCACCTATGGCAGCCCGGTGAGCCCGCTTTCGGGCCGGATGACGCGGGATATCGAGGCGGTTCTGGACTGAACCGGGCGGTCAGCTGCCGCCGTTTCGCGTGAGCAACGCGTTGATGTCGTCCTCGGCCGCTGCGCGCGAGAGGTCGGTGAAATCGCCGCCGAGCATCCGGCGCACCGCCGCGATCGCCGCGCCGTAGGCGACCCGCGCAAGCGCACCGCCCGTCGAAAGGCGCGCCGCCCCCAGACAGGCGAAATCCGCCTGTGTCAGAGCCGAAAACGGGCCGGAGGCAAGGATGTTGACGGGCACGCCGACACTCTCGATCACGCGACGCGCCGCCGCGCCATCGGGCAGGCCCGGCACGTAGACGCAATCCGCCCCCGCCTCTTCGTAGGCCCGGATCCGGCGGATCGCCTCGTCGAGGTCATACTGGCCCAGCATCACCCCGTCGGCGCGGGCCACCAGCACGAAGTCATGTGGCAGGGCGCGCGCCGCCGCTGCGCCCGCGCGTATGCGCTCGACCGAGAGACGGGCTTCGTAGGGCGTGAATTCCGGCAGCGCGGTATCCTCGATCGAACAGCCCGACAGGCCCACCTCGGCGGCAAGGCGGATGGTTTCCGCGACCTGCTCGGGTGCCTCGCCGAAGCCGTTCTCGAAATCGCCCGACACGGGGATGCGCACGGCCGAGACGAGATCCTGCACGTGGGCGAGCGCCTCGTCTCGGGTGAGCGTGCCGCCATCGACGCGGCCCTGGCTGAAGCTGTGCCCGGCCGAGGTCGTGGCGATCGCGGCCGCGCCCGACGCCTCGAACATGCGCGCCGTGCCGCGGTCCCAGGCATTGGGCAGCACGAAGGGATCGCCGGGGCGGTGGAGCGCGCGGAAGCTGGCGTGGCGGTCGGTCATGTCAGATCTCCATCCCGGCCCTGCGGCCCTCGTAGAACGCGTAAGGCGCCTGGCGCGGGGCCTGGGCATCGCCGACGAGAATGGGCGACAGATCGGCGAGTTCGGCCGAAAGAGGGTCGAAAGCGCGGTTGGTGGTGGACATGACGAGGGCGGAGGCGGGCTCGTCCATTTCCTCGCCGGTCAGCAGGTTGCGGAGCCGTGCCCCCTGCCCGTGCCAATGCGCGATGGCATGTTCGGTCAGGAACCGCACGCCGAGCCGCGCGAGGGTGGCGCGGATCGGAATGTCGGCGGAGGTGCGGACCAGTTCGCGGCCGACCATCGGATCGGGTGTGACGAGCGTGACGCGGTGCCCGGCCTCGGCCAGGTGCCAGGCGGTGCCAAGGCCACGCATCGTGCCGCCCTCGTCATAGACGATGACCGCGTCGCCCAGCCGCGCCTCGCGGCGCATCACGTCCTCGGGCGCGTGGACCTGCCCGTTGGCGAGGCCGGGCAAGGTGCCCAGTTGCGGCAGCCAGCGCTGCGTCGCGTCCTCGTCGGGCAGCGAGCCGGTGGCGAGGATGACGCGGTCGGCCCCGATCGCGCGAATGTCGTCGGCATCGAGGAACGAGTTGAGGCGCAGGGTGACGCCCAGCCGCGCGAATTGCCGTTCGTACCAGTCGAGAAGATCGAGGATCTGGGCGCGGCGGGGCTGTTCGCCTGCCAGGCGGAACTGTCCGCCGATCATCGGCGCGGCCTCGTGCAGCTCGACACGGTGGCCACGCTCCGCCGCGACGCGCGCGGCCTCGAGCCCTGCCGGTCCGCCGCCCACGACAAGGACGTGTTGCGCTGTGTCGGAGACGGAAAAACGGTCGCCGCCCCAGATATGCTCGCGTCCGGCGGAGGGGTTGATCAGGCACGAGATCCAGTAGTCGCGCGAGCGCCGGCCCCAGCACATCTGGTTGCAGGAGATGCAGCCGCGGATATCCGCGGCGCGGCCCTCGGTCAGCTTGCGGGCGAGGTGCGGGTCGGCGATCTGGCCGCGCACGATCGAGACCATGTCGGCCTCGCCCGAACTGAGCACGGTTTCGGCGTTCTCGGGCGTGCGGATGCCGCTCTCTGCCTGCACCCTGGCGTGTGTCAGAGCCTGTTTCAGCGCGAGCGTGGCGGGCACCGTCAGCTTCTCGCCCACGGCGAAGGTGGGCATGAGCTGCTCGAAGTCGAGATACCCGCCCGAGCCGCAGGTGACGTAATCGAGATGCCCCGTCGCATCGTGCAGCGCCACGATCTCGGTCAGCTCGTCGATGTCGTGGAGCACCGGGTAGGTGTCGGACCACGAGACCGACATGCCGACGATGAAATCCTCGCCACAGGCCGCGCGGATGCCTTCGAGAATGCGCATCGAGAGGCGCGTGCGGTTCGCGAGGCTGCCGCCCCAGTCGTCATCGCGCCGGTTGCTCCAGGGGGTCCAGAACTGCTCGAGAAGCGAATGGTAGGCGGCCCAGATCTCGACGCCGTCGAACCCGGCCTTCCGGCACCGCACCGCCGCCGCGATGAAGGCCGCGATCATCTCCTCGATCTCGGCCCCGGTCATGGCGTGGCTGCCGTCGCTGTCGTGGTAGGAGGGCAGGCCCGAGGGGCCCCAATGGGGCGCGAAACTCAGGTCGGAATCGCCATGCGCGCCGACATGGTAGAGCTGTTGCAGGATCACCGCGCCCGCCTCCTGCACGGGCTCCACGATCCTGCGGAAGGCCGGAATGATGTCGTCCGTTTCCGGCAGGAAATTCCCTCGGGTGAGCACGCCGGTGCGGTGGACCGGCATCGGCTCGGCCACGATCATGCCCGCCCCGCCCAACGCGCGTTCGAGGAGGTAGGCGCCGAACTGTGCGCCCGGCAGGCCGTTCTCGGACATGTTGGCCGTATGCGCGCCGAAGGTGACGCGGTTGCGCACCGTCTTGTGCCGAAGCCGGTAGGACGAGGTGAGACGCGGAAAATCAGACACTGTTTCAGCCCCAATCCATCACGACCTTGCCGGAATTGCCCGAGATCATCGCCGCGAAGCCGTCCTCGTAATCGTCGATCCCGATGCGGTGCGTAATGAGGCCCGACACGTCGAGCCCCGATTGCACCAGCGCGATCATCTTGTACCAGGTCTCGAACATCTCGCGGCCATAGATGCCCTTGACGTGGAGCATCTTGAAGATGAGCGCGTTCCAGTCGACGGCGAATTCCGTGGGCGCGATACCCAGAAGCGCGATCTTGCCGCCGTTGTTCATGCGCGCGATCATCTGCTGCATGGCCGCCGCCGCGCCCGACATCTCGAGACCCACGTCGAAGCCCTCGGTCATGCCGATCTCGTCCATGACGGTGCGCAGCTCCTCGTTTGCCACATCGACCACGTATTGCACGCCCATCTCGCGCGCGAGGGTCAGGCGGTAGGGGTTGATGTCCGTGATCACGACCTTGCGCGCGCCCACCTTCTGAGCCACCAGCGCGCCCATGATGCCGATGGGGCCCGCGCCGGTCACCAGCACGTCCTCGCCCACCAGGTCGAAGCTGAGCGCCGTGTGCACGGCGTTTCCGAACGGGTCGAAGATGGCGGCGATCTCGTCGGGGATATCGTCGGGGATGGGCACGACATTGTCCTCGGGGATGCAGACATATTCCGCGAAACTGCCGGGGCGGTTCACGCCCACGCCCTTGGTGTTGCGGCAGAGATGCCCGCGCCCCGCGCGGCAGTTGCGGCAGGTGCCGCAGACGATGTGCCCCTCGCCCGAGACGCGCTGACCGATGCGGAATTTCGTGGCCGCCGATCCCATGTCGGCGATCTCGCCAACGAATTCATGGCCCACGACCATCGGAACGGGCACGGTTTTGGCGCTCCACTCGTCCCATTTCCAGATATGCACGTCGGTCCCGCAGATCGCGGACTTGCGCACCTTGATCAGCACGTCGTTCGGCCCGGGTTCGGGCACCGGCACACGCTCCATCCAGAGGCCGGGTTCGGGCTTTGCCTTGACCAGTGCCTTCATCTCGTTCGTCATTACGCGCCCTCCCATAGGTCGGTGGACAGGTATTTGAGGCCGCTGTCGCAGACCACGAAGGCGACCGTGCCGCCCTTTTCCGGGCCTTGCAACAGGCGGCAGGCGGCGGCGAGGTTCGCGCCGGCGGAATAGCCGCCGAAGATGCCCTCGCGCCGGGCAAGGAGGCGGGCGTGGAAGCGGGCGTCCTCGCCCGACACCGTGAGCCTTCCGGCGAGGTCGATGCCGTCGAGATGCGGCAGGTCCGACATGTCATAGCCGCCGCCCTGGATCGGGTGATCGGCGCGGTCGGGGTCCACGCCGTAGCAGCGCACACCCTTCGGACCGAGGAATCGCGCGGTGCCGCCCAGCGTACCGCCGGAGCCGATGAAGTCGCAGAACGCCGTCACGGTGCCGCCCGACTGCTCCCATATCTCGGGCGCGGTGCCGGTTTCGTGCGCGCGGGGGTTGGCCGGCACGCGAAACTGGTCGGCGCGGAAGGCGCCGCGCTCGGCGGTGAGCCGTTGCGCCGCCTCCTCGACCAGCGCGAGGTCGCGGCCCGATACCTCGCCCGGCCTGCTGCCCTCGGCCTGCGGGACGAGCACGACCTCGGCGCCCAGGCTGCGCATCATCCGGGCGCGCTCGGGCGAGTTGCCCTCGCTCATCACCGCGACGAAGGGGTGACCCAGCACGCCGCAGACGATGGCGAGGCCGGTGCCCATGTTGCCCGAGGTCAGCTCGACCACCGGCTGGCCCCCGGCCAGCGCACCCGATGCGCGCGCCTCCTCGATCACGGCGCGGGCGGCGCGGTCCTTCTTGGAATAGCCGGGCAGGAGGTTGTCGAGCTTGGCCAGCAGCCGACCCTCGAGCTCCAACGCGTCCCTGATCCGGCGCAACTCGACCAGGGGCGTGTCGCCGATGGCCTCGACGACCGAGGGCAGGATCACGAGATCACGCCCAGATCGCGCCCCACCGCGCCGAAGGCGTCGATCGCGCGGTCGAGCATGGGCCGGGTATGGGCCGCGCTCATCTGGGTGCGGATGCGGTCCTGTCCCTTCGGCACGACCGGGAAGCTGAAGGCGGTAACGTAGACGCCGTGCTCGCCCAGTTTCGCGGCCATTTCCTGCGCCAGTTTCGGGTCGCGCAGCATGACGGGGATGATCGCGTGGTCGCCCGGCAGAAGCTCGAAGCCGAGCGCGGTCATCTTCTCGCGGAAATAGGCGGCATTCTCCCACACCTGCGCGCGCAGCTCGCCGCCTTCCTCGAGCAGGTCGAACACCTTGAGCGAGGCCGCCGCGATGACGGGCGCCAACGTGTTCGAGAAGAGATAGGGCCGCGAGCGCTGACGGAGCCAATCGACCACCGGTGCGGAGGCCGCGGTGTAGCCGCCCGACGCCCCGCCCAGCGCCTTGCCGAGCGTGCCGGTCATGATGTCCACGCGGTCGGTCACGCCGAATTTCTCGGCCGTGCCGCGCCCCGTGGGGCCGACGAACCCCGTCGCGTGGCAATCGTCCACCATCACCAACGCGTCGTAGCGGTCGGCGAGGTCGCAGATCTCGTCCAGCCGCGCGTAGTAGCCATCCATCGAGAACACGCCATCGGTGGCGATGAGCCGGTGGCGCGCGCCCTGCGCCTCCTTCAGGCAGCGTTCGAGATCGGCCATGTCGGAATTCCCGTAACGCAGCCGCTGCGCCTTGCAGAGGCGCACGCCGTCGATGATCGAGGCGTGGTTGAGCGCGTCCGAGATGATTGCGTCCTCGGGTCCGAGAATCGTCTCGAAGAGGCCCGTATTCGCATCGAAGGCCGCGGCGTAGAGGATGCTGTCCTCCTTGCCGAGGAACCCGGCGATGCGCGCCTCGAGCTCCTTGTGCTCTTCCTGCGTGCCGCAGATGAAGCGGACCGAGGCCATGCCGAACCCGTAGCGATCGAGCGCCTGATGCGCGGCCTCGATGATGCGCGGATCATCGGCAAGCCCGAGGTAGTTGTTGGCGCAGAGGTTGATGACCTCCTGCCCGCCCGCGAGCTCCACCTCGCCCGCCTGCATCGAGGTGATGACCCGCTCGGTCTTGTAGAGACCTTCGGATTTCAGATCCTCGAGCCGCGCGTTGATGTCGTCGTTGAACCTCTGGGCCGCCTGCATGGTCATCTCCTCGTGCTGCGTCCTGCAAGGAATACTCCGACGCGCGGCTGCTGGCCACCCGTGGGCGCAGGGGGCGTCACCCGGCCGCTCAGGTCGCGATGCGCGGGCGGCCGGTCGCCTCGACGGTGATCTCGGCCTCTAGGAACACCTCGCGCGCCTCGGCCTGTGCCTTGCGGATCTCGGTATGGACGGTGACCTGCACGTCCTCGGCCCCGGCGGTGATGGCCTCGGCGCGCGCCGCCTGCCGGAGATGCGCGGTCATCGCCTCCAGCGCCGCCGTCTCGGTGCCGTGATCCTCGGGGCCGGTCTCGAGATGGGCGCGGTAACGCCCCTCGCCCGGCACAGTGACCGTTCCCGTCCTGCGGATCGTGACGCGGCCCACGACCGCGCCGATGGCATTGGCCACACCGGCATGGGGCGGCAGGATCATCTCGCAACCGAGCCGCGTGCCGACGGCCGGGTAATAGCTTGGCGCAGAGGCGCCGAGCCCGATCACCGGCACGTCGAGCCCCGCCGAAAGCCGCACCAGCCCGCGGTGCCCGTCAAGCCCGCGCTGCGTGAGAACATGGCGCGCGAGGACCGGCGCGGGATCACCGAACTCGTGCGCGTCCTCGTCGAAGGCGCTTTCCAGAAGCACGAGGCTCGTCTGGTGGGTGAGGCGGTCGACGATCATCCGGGCGAGCGTGGCCGCGTCGGGGGCAAGCCGGTTGCCCGAGCCGGTACGCTTGCGCGCCACGAGGTCGAGCGCCTTCGCCGCCGCCCCGGCATCCCAGGCGTCGAGCGCGCCGGTCACATGGCTCGCGTCCGAAGGCGTGACGCCGCCCACCTGCACGAGCCCGCGCGAAACGAGCCGCCTGAGCGCCTGGGCCTCCATCCGGGTGCGCAGGACGCGATCCAGCGGCTGCACCGTGTCGCCGATCCGCGCCAGAAGCGCCGCGTCACGTTCGGGCAGGCCGTCGGCCTCGACGCCCGGCACGGCGCGCAGGAAGCGCGCGTCATGCTCGCCCGGCGCGGTGGCGCGCAGCTGCTCGTCAAGCGCCGCATGCACCGCCTCGGGCGCCTCCCGCGCCAGAAGGCTCACCGGGACGAGACGGCGCGGACCGAGCGTGACACCGCCCCGCAGCCCCTCGTCCAGCACATGCACCTCGCTGTCACCGCCAAGGCCGGTGGTGCGCATGGCCACGGCCTCGACCATGGTGCGCCACGGCCCCACCTGCGCGCCCGCCGGGTCGATCGCGGGCCGTCCATCGCGCAGCACGGCCACGTCGGTCGTGGTTCCGCCGATGTCCGAGACGAGTGCGAAATCCGCCCCCGTCAGCCAGCGTGCGCCGACGATCGAGGCCGCGGGGCCGCTCAGGATCGTCTCGATGGGACGCTCGCGCGCCTGGGCGGCGCTGATGAGCGCGCCGTCGCCGCGCACCACCATGAGCGGCGCGGCGATTCCCAGTTCGCCCAGTTTCGACTCGGCCCGCTCGATGAGCCGCGCGATCATCCCGATGAGCCGCGCGTTGAGCACGGCGGTGAGCGCGCGTTTCGGCCCGCCAAGCCGGGCCGAGAGGTGATGCGAACACGAGACCGGGCGCCCGGTCATCTCGCGGATCATGTCGGCCACGGCCAGTTCATGCGCGGGGTTGCGCGTGGCGAATTGCCCCGCGACCGCGAAGGCCGAGATGCCGCGATCCTCGGCCAGCCAGTCCGCCAGCGCCGCATGATCGAGCGGTGCGGCCTCGCCGCCGGCGTGGTCATGCCCACCCGTCAGCACGAGCGCCGGGTCGCCCGCGAGCGCCTCGCGAAGTCCATGCGCGTCGAGGTCACGCTCGCGGAAGCCCACGTAGACGAGGGCCACACGCCCGCCCTGCCCCTCGACCAGCGCATTGGTGGCCAGCGTGGTCGAGAGCGACGCCATCCCGATCCCGGCCACGTCGACGCCGCTTTGCGTCAGGACGGCCTCGACCGCCTCGCCGATGCCAAGGGCCAGATCGTGCCGCGTGGTGAGCGCCTTGGCCGACGCCACGACCGTTTCCTCGTCACGCACCAGCACCGCGTCGGTATAGGTGCCGCCCGTATCCACCCCAAGCAAAAGCGCCATGGCCCGTCCCTCGTCTTCGTCCTGCCGGATGTAGCGGCTCGGGCGCGGCTCATGCCAGCCCGTTTGCGTCAGATTTCAGTCGCTCCAGCGCCCAGCGCGCGGCGTCGCGCACCGTCTCGTCGGGATCGTCCAGATGCGCCTCGGCACTGGGCACCAGCGCGGCATCGCCGGAATTGCCGATGGCGTAGAGCACGTTGCGCAGGAAGCGGTCGCGGCCGATGCGCTTGATCGGGCTGCCCGAGAACTTCGCGCGGAAGGCGGCGTCGTCGAGCGTCGCCAGTTCGGCCAGCGGCGGCGCATCGAGGTCGTCGCGCGCATGATAGCGCGTCTCGCGGGCGGCGACGGCGAACTTGTTCCACGGGCAGGCGGCGAGGCAATCGTCACAGCCGTAGATGCGGTTGCCCATGAGCGGCCGCAGGGCGGGGTCGACCGGCCCGTGATGCTCGATCGTCAGATACGAGATGCAGCGCCGCGCATCCAGTTGGTAGGGCGCGGGGAACGCATCGGTCGGGCAGGCGTCGAGGCAGGCCCGGCAGGAGCCGCAATGATCGATCTCGGGCGGGTCCACCGGCAGGTCGAGCGTGGTGAAGATCGAGCCGATGAAGAACCAGTTGCCCAGATCGCGGCTCAGCAGGTTGGTGTGCTTGCCCTGCCAGCCGAGACCGGCGGCCTGTCCCAGCGGCTTTTCCGGCACCGGGGCGGTGTCGACGAACACCTTGACTTCGGTCTCGTTTCCCGCCGCCGCTATGAGCCACCGCGCCAGTCGCTTCAGGCGCTTCTTGACCGTGTCGTGGTAGTCCCTCCCCCGCGCATAGACCGAGATCGTACCCACGTCCGGTCGCTCCAGCGTCGCGGTGGGGTCGCTCTGGGGTGTGTAGCTTTCGCCCAGCATGATGACCGATCGCGCCTCGGGCCAGAGGGCATGTGGATCGCCGCGCCAATGGCTGCGGCCTTCGAGCCATGTCATCTGCCCGTGGCGCCCCTGACGCAGGAACTCGGCCAGCCGCTCGGGCACCTGCGGCACGTCCCAGGGCCGACAGATCCGCGCGAGGTCGAACCCCTCCTCCACCGCCTGGGCGACCAGCCTGTCCTTGAGCGTCGTCATGCGTCTTCTTGCCGGAGATATCCCTGCCGGAGCGGTATCATTCCCGCCACGCGGATTCGAGGGGTTTCTGGGCGTTGCGAAAACGGAGGAGCATTGCCCCACAAAGCCGGCGCAACGAAAAAGGGCGCCCGGGGGCGCCCTGTTCCGAATTCGGATCTATCGCTCAGGCGAGCTGAAGATTCGTCGCCGACTCGCGGCCGTCACGGCCGGATTCGATGTCGAACGTGACTTCCTGATTGTCGTCCAGCGACGTGAGGCCCGCGCGCTCGAGCGCGGAAATATGGACGAAGACGTCCTTTCCGCCATTCGCGGGGGCAATAAAGCCGAAGCCTTTGGTGGAATTGAACCATTTCACGGTGCCATTGGCCATCGTGTGATCTCCTTTAGTTTTCAACCTGTTCGCGGAAGTGCAACAGCGTGGCGCAGTTTGCCAGTATCGAGTTCGCTGAGGTCCGGAAGGGAAAGCAGGAGATCGACTGAAGTAACGTAGCGTCGTCCTTCTGACAGAGTGGGGGCGCTTTGTCCATGGCCAATCGGTCCGGCCCGATCATTCGGCCAGAACTACGCGACGTTACGCGCGCGTGGCCGGGAATAGGAATCGGCACGATGCGCTGGCATGGTATATCGGGCATGTCCCTGGCAACCGGGTTGGAACGACCGGGTGCCTGCGACCGTCAGCAAGAGGAAGCCCGCGCATGAAAGATGAAGCTCATCCCGAATTTCCGGCCTTCGACACGATGCGGAAGGCGTCCCGGCGTGACCGCCTGCCCGAGCTGGCGACACGGAAAGATCGGCTTTCTTCGCTTCGGCGCATGGTGGTCGAGAACCGCGACGAGATTGCCCGCGTCATCGACACGGATTTCGGTGGCCGGCCCCGCAAGGAGACCGAGCTTCTGGAAATCGTGCCGCTTCTCAACACCCTGCGCAACACGTCGCGCCACCTGGGACGTTGGATGCGCGATGAGCGCCGGCACGTGGCCTGGCCGTTTCAGCCCGGTTCGGCCTGGGTGCGTCACGAGCCGCTGGGCGTGGTCGGGATCATCTCGCCCTGGAACTATCCGCTCCTGCTTGCGCTCGGGCCGCTGGTCGATGTCCTTGGCGCCGGCAACCGTGCCATGATCAAGCCATCCGAGCTGACGCCCGGCTTCTCCGAGCTTCTGAAGCGGCTCGTCTCGAACTATTTCGACGCGGATGTCGTCACGGTCGAGACGGGGGGTGTCGAGGTGGCGCAGGCTTTCTCGGCGCTTCCGTTCGATCACCTGATCTTTACCGGGTCGACCGCCGTGGGGCGCAAGGTGATGCAGGCGGCGGCGGCCAACCTCACCCCCGTCACGCTGGAGTTGGGGGGCAAGTCGCCGGCCGTGGTGGCGCCCGACTACCCGCTCGACAAGGCCGCGCGCTCGATCGTGCTGGGCAAGTTCACCAATGCCGGCCAGACCTGCATCGCGCCCGACTACGTGCTGGTGCCCGAGGGGAAGGCCGAGGCGCTGGCGCGCCAGATCATCGACCGGATCGAGAGCGCCTATCCCGCCGCACGGTCGGAGGGCGGGTATGCCGACATCATCACCGCGCGGCACCGGAACCGCCTGGTGGAGGCGGTGGAGGAGGCGCGGGAGGGCGGCGCGACGATCCTGCGGCCTTCGGGGGATTACGGCGACAAGATCGCGCCGACGCTGGTGATCGACGCGCCCGGACAGTGCCTGCTTCTGAGAGAGGAGATCTTCGGGCCGATCCTGCCCATCGTGACCTACGGCTCGCTCGACGAGGCGCTTGCCTTCATCAACCGTCACGCGCGGCCACTTGCGCTTTATGCCTTCACCGATGACCGGACCGCGCGCGGGACGATCCTCGACGGGGCCATCTCGGGGGGCGTCACGCTCAACGGCACGCTGCTGCATATCGCGCAGGACGATCTGCCGTTCGGCGGGGTCGGCGACAGTGGCATCGGCGCGTATCACGGACGCGACGGGTTTCGCCGGATGAGCCATGCACGGTCGATCTACAAGCCGGGCTTCTTCAACGCGTTCGAGGTCATCGGCCCGCCATTCGGCAAGTTGGCGGACTTCGTGATCCGCGTCCTGGGCCGCTAGGCAGGGAGACACACCATGACCGACATTACCGGCCGCACGGCCCTGATCACCGGCGGAGCCTCGGGCATCGGCCTGTTGATGGGCGAAGAGATGCTGGGCAAAGGGCTGGGCCGCCTGATCGTCTGGGATGTGAGCGACGAGAACATCGCCGCGGCGGCCGAGCGCCTGGGCCCGAGGGCCGAGTTCCACCGGATCGACGTGACCGATACCGCGGCCGTGCTGGAAAGTGCCGGCCAGATCGGTGAGACGGGCCCGCCCGTGGATATCCTGATCAACAACGCCGGTATCGTCGTGGGGCGGCCGTTTGCCGAGCATGACCATGCCGATATCGACCGCACCATGGCGGTCAACACGACCGCGCTGATGCATCTGACCCGCGCCTTGCTGCCCGGGATGATGGCGCGCGGGGCGGGCCACGTGGTCAACATCGCCTCGGCCGCCGGCCTGATCTCCAACCCGGGCATGTCGGTCTATTGCGCGAGCAAGTGGGCGGTGGTCGGATGGTCGGATTCGCTGCGCCTGGAAATGGAGAGCGGGACGTCCGGTGTGCGGGTGACGACGGTGCTTCCCTACTACATCGACACGGGCATGTTCGACGGGGTCAAATCGCCCGTCATCCCGATCCTGAAACCCGCACCGGTGGCCAGCCGGATCGTCCGCGCCATCGAACGCGACCGCGTATTCCTGCGGATGCCCGCGATCGTCAATATCCTGCCGCTGGTCCGCGGTATCCTTCCGGTGCGGCTCTTCGACATCGTCGTCGGGCGCTTTTTCGGGATCTACGAAAGCATGACAGAGTTCACCGGCCGCAGGCGCTAGGCGCTGCAGGCATCCGGCGGGATGATCAGGCCCCGGCGTTCACTCGTCGGGCAGGACATGGCAGTGCTCGGGGCTCCAGCTCACGACCAGTTTCGATCCGGCCTTGTGGTTCAGGGCGCTCAGTTCCTCGTGGGATTTCTGCACCTTGATTTCCTTGCCCGTCGCCGTCTCGAGAAAGACCATGGCGGTGCCGCCGACGAATTCGTCACCCGCGACCGTCGCCTCGATTCCGTCGATATTGCCGTCCGGCGCACTCAACTGCATGTTCTCGGCGCTGACGATGAAGGTGATCTTGTCACCCGGTTTGGCGTCCTGCAACTCGCCTGCCGGGATGATCGCGCTGCCCTCGTCATGGGTGACTTTCCAGCCCTCCGCGACCTTCTCGTCGACGGTGGCCTCGAAAATGTTGGCCGAGCCGAGGAATTCTGCGACGAAGCGGTTGTTGGGTTCGCGGTAGATTTCCTCCGGGGTGCCGATCTGCTCGATCCGGCCGCGGCTCATGATGACCACGCGGTCGGCCATCGAGAACGCCTCGGACATGGAGTGGGTGACATAGACGAAGGTGATGCCCAGATCCTTTTGCAGGTTCGACAGGACGGCCTGCATCCGCACCTTGAGATGCGCGTCGAGCGCCGAGAGCGGCTCGTCCAGAAGCAGGATCTTGGGTTCGGTCACGAGGGCGCGGGCCAGTGCGACGCGCTGCCTCTGACCACCCGAAAGCTGGGCGATGTTGCGGTCCGCGAACTCGGTGATCTGCATCCGCTCGAGCCACTTGCGCGCGCGCTCGGCGCGCTCGGCCTTGCCGACGCCGCGCATCTTCAACGAGAACTCGACGTTTTCCTGAACGGTGAGGAAGGGGAAAAGCGCGAGGCTCTGCCAGACCATCGGTGTATCGCGATCCCAGGTGGCGCGCCCGTTCACGCGCTCCCCATCGAGATAGATGTCGCCGCTGGTGGGATCTTCGAGACCGGCCAGCATTCGCAATGTCGTCGTCTTGCCGCAGCCGGACGAGCCCATGATGGCCAGGAATTCGCCACGGGCGATCTCGAAATCCGCCCTCTCGACGGCGACGAAATCGCCGAATTTCTTGACCACGTTGTCGAACTTGACGATGGCGGGTGATGTCATTGGACCGTCCATTTCTATTTCTTTCCGGCGTCGGGGTTGCGCAGGAGAAGCTGTGCCAGAATGATCAGCGTCATCGAGCTGAGGAAGGCGAGCGAGCCGATGGCGTTGATGCGCGGGCTGACCTGACCTTGCAGGAAGCCGAGGATCTTGACCGGCAGCGTCTCGTTCAGGCCCGAGACGAACCATGCGACCGCGAACTCGTCGAACGAGACCGCCATGGTGATGAAGAGCGCGGCAAAGAGCGCGGGTTTGGTGAAGGGGATGATGACGTGGCGCAGCGTCGCCCATTCATTCCCGCCAAGGTTCCACGCCGCCGCCTCGAGGTCCGGGTCCATCTGCGACAGGCGCAGGCGGATGATGGCCATGGCAAAGGGGCTGCACATGACGCCGTGGGCAATGATGACCGAAATTGTGCTGCCCGACAGGTCGATGCGCGACAGGAACGCCAGCATCGCGAGGCCCATGATGACCACGGGGATCGTCGGCGGCAGCAGCGCCAGCGCGAGGTAGAAGGACTTGCCGAAGAAGTTGTAGCGATAGTCGGTATAGGCCCCGCCGAAGCCGAGCGTGGTGGCGATGACCGCGACCGTGAGCCCGACGAGCACGGTGTTGCCGAAACCGGCCCAGACCAGCGGATCCTCCCAGATCGCGCTATACCACTTGAGGGAAAATTCGCCCAAGGGAAGCGAGGGGAAGCGGTCGGAGTTCAGAGAGAAAACGAAGCTTCCGGCGATCGGCGCGAATATGAAGAGCAGGCACAGCGCGATGTAGAACACCAGCAGGCCGTTGATCAGTTTGTTCTCGTTTCCCATTACTTGCCACGCTCCTTGTAGGCGTAGGTGACGGCGGCGAGCGCGACGGTCATCAGCGTGACGATCATCGTCACCGCGACCACGGCGGCGCGCGGCCATTGCTGCCCGGACTTGGTGATGTCGGTGATCATGATAGACAGCGTCGGCGGGTTGCCGCCCCCGAGATAGAGCGGGCTGACGAAATCGCCGAACGACAGGATGAAGGCGAACAGCGCCGCGATGACGAGGCCCACCCTGGCCGAAGGCACGATGACCGCGAAAACCGTCCGCACCCGCCCGCAGCGCAGGTTGTGAGCCGCCTCGATCAGGTCGCGGTTCACGAAATTCAGGCTGAAGGTCTGCAACAGGATCACCAGCGGCAGGCAGAGCGTGACCATCCCCACGAGGGTGCCGAAATTGTTGTTCAGCATCGGGAAGGGACCGAGCCCGACATAGGCGAGCGCCGAGTTGATGATGCCCGCATCGGTGAGGAACACCTGCCACGAATAGACACGCACCAGGTAGCTGGTGAAGAAGGGAATGATCAGCACGAAGATCAGCCAGCGCTTCGCCGTCTCGCTCATCTTGAAGGAGATGGCGTAAGAGGCCGGGAAGGCGATCACGCTGGTCAGCACGGCGGCGGAGGTGGCCAGGATGGTGGTCTGGAGGTAGGCGTCCCAGAACACGCTTCGGGTCAGGATCCGGTGCCAGTTGTCAAAGCTGAGATCCGGCTGCATCTGGAACATCTTGACGGTCCAGAAGCTGATCGCGACCAGGAAGACCAGCGGGAACAGGAAAAACGCCAGCTGCCAGATCAGCAG
Organism: Roseovarius sp. SCSIO 43702; assembly: GCF_019599045.1. NCBI lineage: Bacteria > Pseudomonadati > Pseudomonadota > Alphaproteobacteria > Rhodobacterales > Roseobacteraceae > Roseovarius > Roseovarius sp. SCSIO 43702. The sequence continues at coordinate 518,260 of NZ_CP080623.1, read as the reverse complement.
CGGCAGTGCCAGGACAAGCGAGAATAGGCTCGGGCGTTTGCTCATGGATCTTCCGGGTGAGAGGACGGTGATGTGCCGGGGCCCATGTGCGGGCCCCGGCGGAATTCAGGCTCAGGACGCCTTGTAGTCGGACCAGAAATCGTTCCACTCGCCAAGATCCTGTTGCACCGGCAGTTGCCGGAACTGGATCTGGCCCTCGCGGATCATGTCCATCACGTTGCGCTCGTCCAGCACCATGTTCTGACGCTTGGCCTCTTCGGGGTTGGTCTCGTTCAGGACCTTCCAGCCGGCCTTGCTGGGGATGAGGGCGGGATAGGCGGCCATGTCGGCCGATTTGGCCTGACCCTCGGGCGAAGTGATGTACTGGATCCACTTCTTCGCCATCTCGTAGTTCTGCGTGCCCTTGCCGATCGAGAAGGACTCGGTCCATTGCAGGCCGCCTTCCTGCGGGATGACGCTGCGCACAGGGGCGCCGTTCTTCTCGAGAACACCGGTGATCCAGTCGCCGATACCGGCAAAGAGGGTCATCTGCCCGCTCTTGAGCGACGAGAACGTGCCGCCGTAGTCGAAGAAGCCGCCGACCTGCGGACGCAGACCCATCGTCTTGTCCTGCACCGCTTGCCACGCGGCCGAATCGATGTCGTAGGGCGACGGGTTGCCGTTCCAGAGGCTCATCTGGCCGAGGTTGGGCAGATGCCAGTCGAAATGGCCCAGCTTGCCGGTCGCGCGCTCGTCCGCGTAGATGCCGTAGGTCGACGCCTCTTCTTCGGTGAAGGCGTCGGTGTTGTAGGCGACACCGAGGAACCCGAAACGCGTGATGACCGAGTAGAGCTTGTCGTCGCTCCAGTGGCCGGGGAACTTCTGAAACTCGGGGAAGAAGTCGTCGAACGGGTAATCCGCCGGGTCCAGTTCCTGGATATAGCCCGCGGCGTTCAGCTGCTGGACATATTCGCCGTCCGACAGGATGACGTCGTAGGTGCCGGGAGGCGACTGCGCGATGAGGCCCAGCATGTTGTCTCCGCCGGTGTAGTATTTCGGCGTGAACTTGACGTTGTTGGCCTCTTCGAACTCGCCGACGATATCGGGTTCGGCGTGGCCGTACCACGCCAGCATCGACAGGTTCACGGTCTGCGCCGAGGCGCGGATCGACAGGAACGGTGTCGCCAGCGCGGCACCGGCCGTCATGGTCAGCAGCTTGCGCCGCGTGGGTCGGATCAATGTGTCAGCCATTTTTCTCTCCTTGTTGGAAGGCAGTCGTTTTTTTTGGTTCCCGGGCGCATCATTGCGCGGCCAGTGCCCCTCTGGGTGCGAATTCCGCGTTGATCGCGTCGACGATGCCCTTCGTGCAGACATCGAGCAAGATATCCCCCTTCTCGGCCGTGGCCTCCTTCGGTGAGGACAGCGTTCCGCTGGCGGGGGTCCAGTCGGGCTTGGCCGGATAGATGTCGTAGGGCGGGAAAGTCGCGGGCGCATGTTCGACCGCGTCCTTCAGCGAGACGAGATCGGGGTGCAGGCGCAGCATCAGCGACGTCTCCAGCACGCCGCCATGTTCGATGTCCCAGCCCAGGAAGCCGTTGGGATAAAGCTTCTCGATCGACGCCTGGTCGACGAAATCCCAGTAGGACAGAACCATGACCTTCACGTCGTCAATCCCGGCCCAGTTCAATTCGCGCAGCGCCAGGTCGATGCCCTCGGTGATGAACCACGAGTTCTCGAAATGGCCGTTGACGATGCAGATGTTGCGCACGCCATGGCGCACGAATTCCTTGACCACGTCCTTGAGCGCGTTGACGAGGCTCGCCCCGTCGAGGCTGGTCGTGCCGGGAAAGAAATTGCCGCCGCCGGATTTCTGGTGCGACTTGTAGCCATAGGTGAAGGGCGGCGCGACGAGGGCGCCCGTCCGCTCCGCTGCCCGCCGGGCGAATTCCGTCGGGAGCAGCACGTCGACATGCATCGGCATATGGTGGCCATGCTGCTCCATCGAGCCGAGCGGGATGAGAATCGGCACATCGCCGTCCTTCACCCGCCCCTGATAGTCAGGCCAAGCCATTTCCGCGGCAAAAACGGTGCTTCCAAGCATGAGATTCACTCCCCATCACGATTCCCGAAGCCTAGGGCGGCTTGTGCCATGCGTAAAATTCATAGTAGCAATGCTCCCATAAGGGATCTTAATGATGCGTCGTTTCACGAACCTCCAGACTGACCTTTTGCGGACCTTCGTAACCGTGGTCGACCTGCGGAATTTCACCGAGACGGGTGCGGCGCTCGGACGGACGCAGCCCGCCATATCGCTCCAGGTCAAACGCCTCGAGCAATTGACCGGCGTCCAGCTCCTGTCTCATCGCGGCAAGAAGATCGAACTGACGGCGGACGGGGAGATGCTGCTGGGATATGCCAGGGAGATCCTGCGGCTGAACGATCGCGCCATTGCCAACCTGCAGCGCGCGAAGCTGCTGGGTACCTTGCGGATCGGCCTGCCGATCGACTACTCGATCGAGTATTTCCAGAGCATCATCGCCGCCTTTGCGCAGGCCAATCCACAGGTTCTGCTGGATATCCGCTGCAACCGAAGCCTCGATCTGCTGAGTGCGCTGCATGTGGACGACCTCGACATGGTGATCGCCATCACCGACGTGATGCCCGCCCCGCATGTCGCGCTCTACTGGTCCGAGCATCCGGTCTGGGCCTGCGGACGCGATCACCGGATCGATCCCGATGGCCCGGTCAAGATCATCGCCCACCCCGACGGCTGCTTTTACCGCAAACGGATGATCGACGCGCTGAACGCCGAGGGCCGGGACTGGCACGTGTCCTTCGAAACGCCGGGGATCTCCGCCTTGCAGCACGCGGTCCTCGACGGGATGGGGGTGACGGCCCTCACCAAGAAAACCCTGTTGCCGGGAATGCGCGTGCTTACACCGAAGGACGGCTTTCCGAAGCTACCGCATGTCCATGTCGGGCTGTTCTACAAGCATATCAAGATGTCGGATGCGGCCCTCAAGCTGATCGAACAGATCACCCAGGGGGTGAGGGCCTTCCGCTCCCCCACGCTCACGCCGAGGGGGTAGCGGCCGGTCAGGATTTGTATCCCTTATCCATAAATCACTTCAATTAATTTCTCTTACGGACACCTCGCTGCTACCCCTGAACGATCAAGCACCGGCAGAGAGAAATTCCCATGTTGGACGACATGCTTCACGTTATGGAATGGCATAATGGTGAAAAGGAATACTCCCCGTTCTCCGAAACCGAAATGGCGCGTCGCCAGAACCAGCTGCGGAGCTGGATGGAAAAGAACGATGTCGATGCATCGCTCTTCACGTCCTGTCACTGCATCAATTACTACAGTGGCTGGCTCTACTGCCATTTCGGCCGGAAATATGGCATGGTCATCGACCGGGACAGCGCCACCACCATCTCTGCGGGCATCGATGGCGGTCAGCCCTGGCGCCGCTGCTTCGGCAACAACATCACCTATACCGACTGGCGCCGCGACAATTTCCATCGTGCCGTCCAACAGTTGACGGGCGGCGCCCGGCGTGTCGGAATCGAGTTCGACCATGTTTCGCTCGAGGACCGGCGGACGTTGCGCGATGCCCTGCCCGAGGTCGAATTCGTGGACGTGGGTCAGCCGTCAATGTGGATGCGCACGATCAAGTCCGACGAGGAAATCAAGCTGATCCGGGAAGGCGCGCGCATCGCCGACCTGGGCGGTGAGGCCGTCGTGAAGGCCGTCAAGGCCGGGGTGCCCGAGCACGAGGTCGCCATCGCAGGCACCAACGCGATGATCCGCGAGATCGCGAAATCCTTCCCCTTCGTCGAGCTGATGGACACCTGGACGTGGTTCCAGTCCGGCATCAACACGGACGGGGCGCATAACCCGGTGACGAACCGCGTCGTGCAACCGGGCGATATCCTGAGCCTCAACACCTTCCCGATGATCTTCGGCTATTACACCGCGCTCGAGAGGACGCTGTTCTGCGATCACGTGGATGATGCCAGCCTCGATATCTGGGAGAAGAACGTGAAGGTCCACGAACGCGGTCTCGAACTGCTCAGGCCGGGCGCCCGCTGCATGGATATCGCGATCGAGCTCAACGAGATGTATCGCGACTGGGACCTGCTGAAATATCGCTCGTTCGGCTACGGTCACAGTTTCGGTGTCCTGAGCCATTACTACGGCCGGGAAGCGGGTGTCGAACTGCGCGAGGACATCGAAACGGTGCTGGAGCCGGGCATGGTCGTTTCGATGGAGCCCATGCTCATGATACCCGAGGGCACCCCCGGTGCCGGCGGCTACCGGGAACATGACATTATGGTCATCGGCGAGGATGGCTCCGAGAACATCACGGGCTTCCCCTTCGGGCCGGAACACAACATCATCACGAACTGACGTGCGTTCCGCGCCGGTCCGGTCGTGGGAGGACGGGTCCGCGATGGCCCCGCGGCGGCCTCAGAAATCGAGATTGGCATAATGGGCAGGTGGCGGGAAACCGGGCACCTGGTCGGCGAGGATGCGGCGGAAGGCGGGGCGCGACTTGATCTTGGCATACCAGTCCTTGACCGTGTCGCTGCGGTTCCAGTCCACGTCGGATATGTAGTCGAGCGCGCTGAGATGCGCGGCGGCGGCGAAATCGGCGAGCGTCATCACGTCGCCGGCGAGCCAGCGGCGGTGATCGAGAAGCCATGCCATGTAATCGAGGTGGAACTTGATCGCCTTGGCGCCCGCCTTGACATTCGTGCTGTCGGGGAAGCCCAGGCCCATCACCTTTTTGTTCACCCGCTCGTAGAGCAGCTTGGACGTGACCTCGCGGTGGAACTTGTCGTCGAACCACGCGACGAGCCTACGGACCTCGTACCGCGCATCGGCGCTTTTCGGCAGGAGTGGCGGCTCGGGATACTTCTCCTCGAGATACTCGCAGATCGCCGCGCTTTCGGGCATGGAGCGTCCGTCGATGCGCAGCACGGGCACCTTGCCGGCCGGGTTGCGGCGCAGGAAATCGGGGCTCGGCTCCCAGTAGCGTTCCTCGATGAGTTCGCAGTCGATCTTCTTTTCGGCAAGGCTCAGACGGACCTTGCGGCAGAAGGGGGAAAGCGGGACGTGATAGAGCTTGGCCATGGTCGGGCGGATGTCCGATATTGCGTGTCGTTTCTCAATGCCCGGTTGGACGGACGTTTTCAATCCTCGAAACAGGCGGCGCGGCCGTCGCGGCGGATGGTGGCCGCCCCGTCCATGATGGCCGCCGCGCGCTTGCGCAGGCGCGGGCTGGGGTGGCTGGCCGAGCGGGTCTTGGGCGATGGCAGGAGCGCCGCGAGCCGGGCGGACTGAACCGCGCTCAGCTCGGCTGCGGAATGGCCGAAATAGTGCTGCGCGGCGGCCTCGATGCCGAAGACGCCCTCGTCGAACTCGACGAGGTTGAGATAGACCTCGAGGATGCGCCGCTTGGACCAGAGCGCCTCCATCAGCGGGGTCATGGCCGCCTCGAGCGCCTTGCGAAGCCATGAGCGGCCATGCCAGAGATAGACGTTCTTGACCGTCTGCTGGCTGAGGGTCGAGGCGCCGCGATCCTCGCCGCTTTCGATCACGTCGCGGATGGCGCCCATGTCAAAGCCCCAGTGGCGGCAGTAATTCGCATCCTCGGCCGCGACCACGGCGCGCAGCATGACGGGCGCGATCTGCTCGACCGGCACCCAGTCGTGACGAATGCTCCCGAGGCGGTGCCGCTCCTGCTTCATGAAAAGCGTCACGGGTGGCTGGACGAAGGCGTGGACCGCGAGCGTGCCGCAAGCCACGAGAAAGGCCACCGCGACGAGCCAGAGGCTCCAGCGGCGCAGCCACCGGAAGACCTGCCGCAGGGTGAAGCCTGGTTTGGAGGATGCGCTGGATCGGGTCGCCATCTTGCCTCGGGGTCGCGTGCCCTGTCTTTGCGGGCGCGGCATGACCCTAGACGCAAAGCGGGCGCGGGTCCATGACCGCGCGCCCGCCGGGAAGCCGTGACAGCCGCTATTCCGCCGCGACCTGGTCCTCTACCGCCTCGACCTTCACCGCCGAGAACTTGAACTCGGGGATCTTGCCGTAGGGGTCGATGGCGGGGTTGGTCAGGATGTTCGCCGCCGCCTCCACGTAGGCGAAGGGCACGAAGACCATGTCGGGCGCGACCGCGCGGTCGACGCGGGCCATGGTCACGATGCTGCCCCGCTTGGTGGTGAGGCGCACCATGCCGCCCGGCTCGACCCCGAGCTTGCGCAGGGTCGAGGGGTGCATCGAGCAGTTGGCCTCGGGCTCGACCGCATCGAGCACCTTCGACCGGCGTGTCATGGAGCCGGTGTGCCAATGTTCGAGCTGGCGCCCGGTGATGAGCACCATGGGATACTCGGCATCGGGCGTGTCGTCGGGCGCGATGATGCTCGCGGGCGTGAATTTCGCCCGGCCCTCGGGGCGCGGGAAGCCGTCGCCGAACACGACCGCCTGGCCCGGGTCGTCGGGGCTGAGGCTCGGGTAGGTGACGGCGGTCTTCTCGAGCCGCTCCCACGTGATGTTGTCGAGCGAGGGCATGTTGAGCGCCATCTCGGCGAACACCTCGGAGGGGTGCGTGTAGCTCCAGTCGAGGCCGCAGCGCTTGGCCAGCTCGGTCTCGATCCACCAATCCTCGCGCGCGTCTCCCGGAGGGGTGACGGCGGGGCGCACCATCTGCACCTGCCGGTTGGTGTTCGAGACGGTGCCCGATTTCTCGTATAGCGTCGAGGCCGGCAGGATCACGTCGGCATAGTTCGCGGTCTCGGTCAGGAAGATGTCCTGCACGACGAGGTGATCGAGCTTGGCGAGCGCGTCGCGGGCGTGCTCCACGTCCGGGTCGGACATGGCCGGGTTCTCGCCCAGGATATACATCGCCTTGATGTCGCCCTCGTGGATCGCGTCCACGATCTCGGTCACGGTCAGGCCCTTCTCGGCGCTGAAATCCTCGGAGCCCCAGACATCGGTGAACGCCTTGCGGATGCTGTCGTCGGTGACGCTCTGGTAGTCGGGCAGAAACATCGGGATGAGACCCGCGTCGGATGCCCCCTGCACGTTGTTCTGCCCCCGGAGCGGGTGCAGGCCGGTGCCGGGACGCCCCACATGCCCGCACATGAGCGCAAGGCTGATGAGGCAGCGCGAGTTGTCGGTGCCGTGGATATGCTGGCTCACCCCCATGCCCCAGAAGATGATGGCCGATTTCGCGGTGGCGAAGTCGCGGGCCACGGCGCGCAGCGTCTCGGCCGGGATGCCGCAGATGTCCTGCATCCTCTCGGGCGAGAAGTCCTTCAGGTGCTCCTTCTCGGCCTCCCAATTCTCGGTATAGGCCTCGATATACTGCTTGTCGTAGAGCTTCTCCTCGACGATCGTGTGCATGATCGCGTTGAGCATCGAGACATCCGCGCCGGGGCGGAATTGCAGCATGTGCGTCGCGAACCGGCGCAGGCCGACGCCGCGCGGATCCATCACGATGAGCTTGCCGCCGCGCTTGGTGAACTGCTTGAAATAGGTGGCGGCGACGGGGTGGTTCTCGACCGGGTTGGCGCCGATGACGATGGCCACGTCGGCATTCTCGATCTCGTTGAAGGTCGCCGTGACGGCACCGCTGCCGACGTTCTCGATGAGCGCGGCGACCGAGGAGGCATGGCAGAGCCGCGTGCAATGGTCGACGTTGTTGTGGCGGAAACCTTCTCGGATGAACCGCTGGAAGAGATAGGCTTCCTCGTTGGTGCACTTGGCCGAGCCGAAGCCCGCCACCTCGCGGCCGCGGCCCTTGAGGCCCTTGGCGGCGACGTCGAGCGCCTCGTCCCACTCGGCCTCGCGGAAATATTCCGTCCAGTTGTCGGGGTTGACGTTGAGGCCCTTCGCGGGCGCATCGTCGCGCCGGACGAGCGGCTTGGTCAGGCGGTGCTGGTGGTGGATGTAGTCGAAACCGAAGCGGCCCTTGACGCAGAGCCGCCCTTCGTTCGCGGGGCCGTTGATGCCCTCGACATACTTGATCTTGTTGTCCTTGACCTTGAGCGAGATCTGGCAACCGACGCCGCAGAAGGCACAGACGCTGTCGACCTCGTGGTCGTAATCGGCCCGGTCGCCCACCTGGTTCTCGTCCACCACCGTCGAGGGCATGAGCGCGCCGGTGGGGCATGCCTGCACGCATTCGCCGCAGGCGACGCAGGTGGAGGCTCCCATCGGGTCGGCGAAGTCGAACACCGGATAGGCATCATGCCCCCGTCCCGCCATGCCGATCACGTCGTTGACCTGCACCTCGCGGCAGGCGCGCACGCACAGGCCGCACTGGATGCAGGCGTCGAGGTTGACGCTCATCGCGACATGGCTGTCGTCGAGAAGCGGAATCCGCCCCTCCTCGAGCTTCGGAAAGCGGCTTTCGGTGACGCCCGCGGCCTCGGCCATGTCCCAGAAATGCGCGGACTTGTCGTGCGCGACGTCGCGCGGGGGCTGATCGGCGGCCAGCATCTCGATCACCATCTTGCGCGCCGAGCTGGCGCGGGCGGTGTCGGTCCTCACCACCATGCCCTCCTGCGGTTCGCGGATGCAGGACGCCACGAGATTGCGCTCGCCCTCGACCTCGACCATGCAGGCGCGGCAGTTGCCATCGGGACGATAGCCCGGCGCGGGCTTGTGACACAGGTGCGGGATGACCAGACCGCGGCCATTGGCCACTTCCCAGATGGTCTGTCCCGCCGCGGCCTCGACGTTCTTGCCATCGAGCGTGAAGGTGATCGTGTCGGACATGGCTGCGCTCCTTCGGTTCGGGACATTCTAGACCACGAGGCGGAAAAGGCGAGTCCGCCAATCGCGACATTCCCATCGGAATTTGCGCCAATCCGGGCGGGCATGTTTCCGATACCGAACGATTTTTCCCCGCCCCGCCGCGTTGCATTCCTCCGCCCGCGACCCTACCGTCGCCGCAAACGGAGGACGCGGTCATGGCAGACATCATTCTGGTCAGGCACGGACAGGCCAACAGCCATGCGGCGGACGAGGAAAGCTATGACCGGCTGTCCGACCTGGGCCATGACCAGGCGCGCTGGCTGGGGGCGCATTTCAAGGACACCAACCCGCATTTCGACCGCGTGATCACCGGCACGCTCTCGCGGCAGATCGACACCGCGAGGAGCGCCGGGTTCACCCCCGACGCGACCGACCCGCGCCTCAACGAGCTGAGCTATTTCGCGCTCGCCCAGGCCGTCGAGGCGCAGTTCGGACTGCCCGCCCCCGCCGACGCGCGCGAGTTCGCGCGCTACCTGCCGCAGGTCGTCTCGCACTGGGCCGAGGACCGGCTGAACGAGGTGCCCGAGACGTTCCAGAGCTTCCACACACGGGTCGAGACACTGACGCGGGAACTTTGCGAGGAGGGCGGCCGATCGCTCATCGTCACATCGGGCGGCGTGATCGGGATGATCCTGCGGCAGGTCCTGCGCCTCGAGACCGAGGCGATGGCGGCGGTCATGCTGCAGGTGATGAATTCCTCGATCCACCGGCTGCATTTCGTGCATGGTCGGCTTATGCTGGCCACGTTCAACGCCACGCCGCATCTCGATCCGCCCGAGCGCGCCCATGCCCGCACCTTCATCTGAAAGGCCCGACCCATGATGAAACTCTACTACGCACCGCGCACGATCTCGGTCGCCGCGGTCATGATGCTCGACGAGACAGGGATCGAGCACGAGCTCGTCGCGCTCGATTTCGGGGCGGGCGAGCAGACCGGCGCGGCCTATCACGCGATCAATCCGAAGGGGCGCGTACCGGCGCTCGACACCGGCGACGGCGTGCTGACCGAAACCGGCGCGATCCTCGAGTTCGTCGCGGCGCAGGTACCCGAGCGGAGCCTCGTGCCCGGAGATCCGATGCAGGCCGCGCGGATGCGCGAGGCGATGTATTACCTCGCCTCGACGATGCATGTGAACCACGCCCACAAGATGCGCGGCCACCGCTGGGCCGACCGGGAAGAGAGCCGCCGGGACATGACGAACAAGGTCGTGCAGACCATGACCGACAGTGCGCGCTACGTGGAGGAGCGGATGCTGCGCGGACCGCTGATCCTGGGCGAGGCGCTTTCGGTGGCGGATTTCTATCTCTACACGGTCTGTTCGTGGCTCGAGGGCGACGGGGTGGACGTGGAGGCGCTGCCGCGCATCCGCGCCTTCCGCACCGAGATGGAAGGCCGCGCGTCGGTGCGCCACGCACATGAGAACGGGCTTTTCGGATAGGGGCGAAGCATGACACATCTCTGGGTCCGGGCCGAACAGCGGCCCAACGAGGAGCGCGTGGGCCTCATGCCCGGGGGCGCGCGGGCGCTGATCGCGCAAGGCTTCGACGTGACGGTCGAGGAAAGCCGCCAGCGCGCGGTCCCGATCGACGCCTACCGCGACGCGGGGTGCCGGATCGTGCCCGAGGCAAGCTGGCCCGACGCCCCCGATGACGCGGTGATCTTCGGCCTCAAGGAACTGCCCGAGGACGGCACGCCGCTCAGGCACCGGCACATCATGTTCGGCCATGCCTACAAGGGCCAGCACTCGGGCCGCGCGCTTCTCGAACGGTTCGCGGCGGGCGGCGGGACGCTTTACGACCTGGAATACCTGGTGGACGGGACCGGCCGGCGCGTCGCCGCCTTCGGCTACTGGGCGGGCTATGCGGGGGCGGGTGTCTCGGCGCTGGCCTGGGGGGCGCAACGGCGCGGCGAGGTCTGCCCGCCGGTCGACACATGGCCGGGCAAGGACGCCATGCTCGACGATCTGCGCACGGCGATGGGCGACGCGAGGCCCCGCGCGATCGTGATCGGAGCCAGGGGGCGCGTGGGCACGGGGGCGGCGGACCTCTGCGAGGCGCTGGGCATCTCGGTGACGCGCTGGGACATGGAGGAGACCGCCCGAGGCGGGCCATTTCCCGAGATCCTCGACCACGATCTTTTCCTCAACTGCATCCTCGCACGCCCCGGCACGCCCGTGTTCGTGCCGAAAGACGCGGTCGAGGGCCCGCGCAAGCTTTCGGTGATCGGGGACGTGGCCTGTGACCCCGACAGCGATTACAACCCCGTCCCCCTTTACGACACCGCGACCACCTGGACCGAGCCGGTGGTGCGGGTGGCGACGGAGCCCGCGCTCGACGTGATGGCAATCGACAACCTGCCCTCGCTCCTGCCGCGCGAAAGTTCGGAGGATTTCGCCGGCCAGCTTCTTTCGCATCTGAAGCAACTCGATGACATGGGCACGGGCGTCTGGGGCCGGGCCGAGGCGGAATTCCGGCGTCACGCGTCGAAACCTTGACGGCATCCGGTCGCGCCGCGCGAAAGGTCGGTATTGCATCCGCATCGGGCCGGTGCGCTTATGGCGCGGGGCCAATCGCGGAGTTCCTCACATGGCGCAGATGATCGGCTTCCTGGCCGCGATCCTCGGCACGATCTGCTGGGTGCCGCAGGCATGGAAGGCCTGGGCCACGCGCGACACCTCGGGGCTGTCGCTGGCATCGAACCTGATGTTCCTGAGCACGGTGGTGCTATGGCTCACCTACGGCCTGATGATCGGGGATGCGCCGCTCATTGCCGCGAATGTCTGTGCGACAACGGCGATGGTGATCATCGTAGCGGCCAAGCTGCGATTCGGGTGACGCGGCGCGCTCAGGCCTTCTTCAGCTCGCTTGCGGATTTCAGCACGCGGTCGCCATCCTCCTGCTCGATCAGGAAGGCGGGATCGTCGGGCGAGGCGTCGCGCGTGACCTCGTTGCCCTTGATCGTGCGCGTGACCTTCCGGGTGAAGCGCTCGATCACCTCGCCGGTGCCTTCGCCCTCGCCCCAGTTCCATTTCACCTTGTCGCCCGTCGCGATGCCCATGGCGGACCTCCGTTCCTTCTCCGCTTCGGAGGCGTAACCGCGACGACGCCGGCGCGGTTCCCGGGGCCCCGTGGGGCTTGCCCTTGGCCGCGCGCTTCGCCAACGTCGCGCAAGGGGGATCAGCGGAGGGCCAACGGACATGCAGAGCGCCACCGACCGCACCGGGCTCGCCATCGTGCTGAGCCTGCTGGCGCTGCTGCTATTCGACTGCATGGGCCTCATCATCAAGCATCTCTCGGACCGCTACACCGCCGCCGAGTTGAGTGCCTATCGCAATTTCGTGGGCCTCGTCCCGAGCGCCGTCGCGCTCTGGTCCTCGCGGGTGTGGCATGCCAACGGGCGCGTGCTGAGGATGCGGCAATGGAAGCTCGCCTGCCTGCGCGGGATCATCACGACGCTGGCACAGTTCTGCTTCTACCTGGCGCTGTCGCGCCTGCCCTTCGCCACCGCCGCGACGATCGGCTATGCCGACGCGCTGTTCATGACCGCGCTCGCCGTGCCGATCCTGGGCGAGCGGGTGGGGGCGGCGCGCTGGCTGGCGGTGGGCGTGGGCTTCGCGGGGGTGGTGATGGTGATGAAACCCGGCGGCGAAAGCTTCACCGCCGATGCGTTCCTGCCGCTGGCAGCCGCGTTCTGCTATGCGCTGTCGGGCGTGCTGGCGCGGAAGATGGATGGCGACGTGCCGAGTCCGCTCATCAACCTCTACAGTTCGGGCACGTCCGTCATTGGAGCCACGGTTCTCGCACTGTCGCTCGGTGGGTTCTCGGATCTGCAGGGCGCGGGCGACGTGGGGTGGATCCTGGCGATGGGGTGTTTCGGCGGATGCGCGGTGCTTCTGATCGTGATCTCGTTCCGCATGACCGAACAGGCCAACCTCGCGCCGTTCCACTATTTCGGCATCCTCATCGCCTTCGTGCTGGGCTGGATGTTCTTCGGCGAGGCGCCGGTCGATGACCTGATGCCCGGCGCGATCTTCATCGCGGCCGGGGGTCTCATGATCGTCTGGCGCGAGCGTCAGATGCGCCGCGCGCGGGTGACGGCACCGAGGGGGCCGCATACGCGGGTTTGAGGGGTGGACCGTGGTCGACTGCCGACTATACCAATATTTGGTATGGTCACGCGAAAGGAGTCACGCCATGCCCCGCAACACTTCGGTCGTGCTGAGCGACCATTTCGACGAGTTCATCTCCAGAGCCGTGCAATCGGGCAGATACAACTCGGCCAGCGATGTGGTTCGCGCCGGATTGCGGATGCTGGAGAATGAAGAAACGAAACTGCTTCGCCTGCAAGAATTGATCGAGGAAGGCGAGGCGAGCGGACCGGCCGAGCCTTGGGATCGCGACAAATTCCTGGCGGAGATGCGTCGGAAGGTTTCGTGAAAGTTGTCTCCTTATCGCCGCAGGCAAATGCCGAGTTGACCGATATCTGGACTTACTCCGCGAGGAAGTGGGGAACCGAGAGTGCAGATCGCTACATCGACGAGTTCGGAGATGAGTCTCTCGCCAGACAGGCGGCTAAACTTCGATCTGCGGCATAGACGCGGCGGATGCAGTTGGCTGGCGGAGGGGCCGAAAAAGGGGGACGACCGCATGTCGTATGAAACTCTAACCACATTTGCAGAAGCAGCGTGGTTTACAGCCTTCATCGCCTTCCTGGTCTTCACCTTCTACATGCATTTTTTGGTCCGGCCGTTTCGCCATGACACCTTGTTTGATCGACACGATGACCACCGCGCGTTCAACCTCGGCGTCTTGGGCTTCTTCGTTCTGTTGCTGGTCAGCGGTTTCGCGTTGTTCGAGTGAGCCGATACCGGCCGAAGGCCGCGCCTAAACCACCACCTCCAACGCCTCCTGCTCTCCTACGCCGAACACCCGTTTATACCGCGCGATCTGGTCGTCGGGGCCCATGGCCTTGCGCGGGTTGTCGGAGAGCTTGACGGTGGGGCGGCCGTTGGCCGAGACGGCCTTGCAGACGAGCGAGAAGGGTGCCAGGGCGTCGTCGGGCGTGAGGCCGCGGAAATCGTTCGTAAGCAGCGTTCCCCAGCCGAAAGAGACCCGCACCCGGCCGTGGAACTGACGGTGCAGCTCCATGATCTTCTTTTCGCTCAGCCCGTCCGAGAAGATGATGAGCTTTCTGCGGGGATCCTCGCCGCGCTCCTTCCACCACGCGATGGCGATCTCGGCCCCCGTCGCCGGGTCGCCGCTGTCGATCCTGATCCCGGTCCAGCCGGCGAGCCAGTCGGGCGCGCGCTTCAGGAACCCCTCGGTGCCGTAGGTGTCGGGCAGGATGATCCGCAGGTTGCCGTCATGCTCCTCGTGCCAGTCGGAGAGCACGTCATAGGGCGCGCGGGCCAGTTCCTCGTCGCTGTCGGCGAGCGCGGCGTAGACCATGGGCAATTCATGCGCGTTGGTGCCGATCGCCTCGAGGTCGCGGTTCTTGGCGATGAGGCAGTTGGACGTGCCGACGAATTTCTCGCCCAGCCCTTCATGCATGGCGCGCACACACCAATCCTGCCAGAGAAAGGAGTGGCGCCGCCGCGTGCCGAAATCGGCGATGCGCAGGTCGGGCACGGTGCGCAGACGCTCGACCTTTTCCCAGAGCTTCGTCATCGCGCGGGCATAGAGCACCTGAAGCTCGAACTTGCCCATGTCGTGCAGCACCGCGCGCGAGCGGAGTTCCATGATGACGGCGAGCGCGGGGATCTCCCACAGCATGACCTCGGGCCATTTCCCCTCGAAGGTCAGCTCATACTGACCGTCGCGCTTCTCGAGATGATAGGGCGGCAGGCGCAGCGCCTCGAACCAGTCCATGAAATCGGGGCGGAACATCTGCCGCTTGCCGTAGAAGGTATTGCCGCGCATCCACGTCGACTCCCCGCGCTTGAGCGAGAGCGAGCGGATGTGGTCGAGCTGTTCGCGCAGCTCGCCCTCGTCCACCAGATCGGCCAGCCGGATGGATTTCGTCCGGTTGATGAGGCTGAAGGTGACATGGGTGTCGGGCTTGTTGCGAAAGACCGACTGGCACATCAGCAGCTTGTAGAAATCCGTGTCGATCAGGGACCGTACGATGGGGTCGATCTTCCAGCGGTGATTGTGGACGCGGGTGGCGATGTCGACCATGGCGCGGGCCTTTCGGAGAATGCTCGGACGGTTAAAGCAAAGGGGTGCGGGGGGTGCAAGGCGCTATGCGCGGCGGCCCCGGATGAGCAGGAAGAGGCCCGAGGCCACCACGATCGCGCACCCGATGAGCATGGGCGTGTCGGGCCGTTCGCCGAATAGCGCCATGCCCAGGGCGAGGCCGAACAGGAGCCGCGTGTAGCGGAAGGGCGTGACGACCGAGACGTCGCCCGTGCGCATCGCCTGCATGAGCGCGTTGTAGCCGAAGACGCCGATCCCCACCGCGCCGAGGATCGCGAGCGCCGCGGCGCGGTCGGGCCAGACGAAGCCCCGCCCCTCCCATGCAGCATAGATCAGCCCCGCGAGGACGATCGTGGCAAAGCCGTAGACCCCGAGGATGCGGCTGCTGAGCGTGAGGGGGGCCGCGCGGCTGGCCAGGTCGCGCCCGGCGAACCCCAGCATCCCGATCACCGCCAGGAGCGAGAGCGGCGAGAAGCTTTCGCCCGCCGGGCGCAGGATCACCAGAACGCCGAGGAGCCCCGCGAAGATGGCGGCCCAGCGGCGCCAGCCCACCCGCTCGCCGAAGACCACCACCGCACCCAGCACCACGACGATGGGCGTCGCCTGAAGGATCGCCGTGGCCGAGGAAAGCGGCGTGAGCGCGATGGCCAGCGTATAGAAAAGCCGCCCCGTCAGTTCGAAGCCCACCCGGACGCCCATCGCGCGGGTGAAGATGTAGGGCGTCACCAGACGTTCGCCCCGCGACAGGGCCAGCATGGCAAAAAGCGCCGCGCCGCCCGCGCCGAACATCACGAGAAGCTGCGCGATGGGAAGGCTGAGCGCGGCGCGTTTGAGAAACGCGTCCTCGACGGCGAAACCCGCCATGGCGGCGGTCATCCAGAGCGCGCCGGTGAGATTGGCGCGGATGGCGGCGGCGGGTTCGATCATCGCGGTCAGGTCTCGTCCAGAAGGGCCGCAAGACCGGCGCGATAGTCGGGATAGTGCAGCCGCACGCCCAGCTCGTCCTTGATGAGGGCGTTCCGCACGCGTTTCGATTCCGCATAGAAGCTGCGGGCCATGGGGGTCATGTCGGCCTCGTCGAAGGGGATCGCGGGCGGAACGGGCAGCCCCAGAAGATCGGCCGCATGTTCAATCACGTCCTCGGGCGGGGCCGGGTCGTCGTCGCAGACGTTGTAGACGGCACCCGGACGGGGCCGCGCGATGGAGGCGGCGAGCACCTGCGCGATGTCGTCAACGTGGATGCGGCTGAACACCTGGCCCGGCTTCACGATCCGCCGCGCGGTGCCGGCGCGCACCTTCTCGAACGGGCCGCGGCCGGGGCCGTAGATCCCGGCCAGGCGGAAGATGTGCAACGGCAGGCTCGGGATCGCGCGCCATTGCGTCTCGGCCAGCACGCGCGCGCGGCCGCGGCGCGTCGAGGGTGTGAGCGGCGTCGTTTCGTCCACCCAGTCGCCCTGATGATCGCCATAGACGCCCGTGGTCGAGAGGTAGCCCGCCCAGTCGAGGCGCGAGGCCGTCGCGCGGACCGCCGCCTCGTAGCGGGACAGTGCCGGGTCGCCCTCGGGACCGGGTGCTACGGAGATCAGCAGGTGCGTCGCCTCCGACAGCGCGGCCTCGATGCCAGGGCCGTCCCAGAGAAGCGCGCGCAGCCCGTCGCGCTCCATCGCCTGCGCCTTCACGGGATCGCGCGTGGTGCCGATCACCTGCCATCCTTCGGGCAGAAGGCGCCGGGCAAGCGCAGCGGCGGAATAGCCGTGCCCGAGGCTGAGAAGCGTGCCGGTCATGCCGCCCCGAGCGGGCGCGAGGCCACCCAGGCATAGCCGTTGTCGCAAAGCACGTAGACCTCGCGCAGGCCGTGCGGCTTGTCGGTCGGTTCCTGAAGGATCGTGGCGCCGTGCGCGGCGGCACGTTCGGCCACCGCGTCGGGATCGGTGTCGTAGAGCCTGATCTCGAGCCCTGCGCCGCGAGCCCCCGCCTCGGGCAGCAGCGACAGGAGCGGATTGGCCCCGTAGGTGCCGTCGGCGTGAAGCTGAAAGACCTGTTCGCCGTAGGTCATGATCGCGAAATCGCGGCTGAGACGGTGCGCGGCCATGCCGAACAGCGCGCGCAGGAAGGCGGCCTCGGCCTCGACATCGCGCACGAGCAGGTTGAGGCCGAGCCCCCGGAGGGATGCACCGAAGGCCTCGGGGCTCACGGTCTCGAAATCCAAGGGCGCCTCCCGCGATTGCCGGGTCAGCTTGATCCCCGCCCCGAGCCGTGTCAACCTGCGGCAAAACCACGCGTAGGCCATGACATGACCCACCCCCGAACCGCGTTCCGCATCCAGTCACCCGATGCGGGGGGGCCGCGGGCGTTCGACGATCCGGTGGCGGCGGTGGACAGGTTGGTCGAACTCTATGACGAGGCGGTGACGTTCCTTCGGGCCGAGTTCACCGGGGCGCTGGCCGGCCAGGTGCCCACGGGACGGATACGCGCCTATTATCCCGAGATCCGCATCGCGACGGCGAGCCATGCCAAGATAGATACCCGCCTCAGCTTCGGTTACGTCGCGGCGCCGGGGGTCTATGCCACGACCGTCACGCGCCCCGATCTCTTCCGCGACTATCTCGAGCAGCAGATCGACCTGCTCATGTGCAATCATGGCGTGCCGGTCACGATCGGCCCGTCGGACACGCCGATGCCCGTGCATTTCGCGGTGGCCGAGGACGCGGAGCTGACCGTGCCGCACCAGGGGGCGGCGCCCTTCACGCTGCGCGACCTCTTCGACGTGCCGAATCTCGCCACCACGAATGACGATATCGTCAACGGCACGCATCTTCCCGCGCCGGACGGCACGCTTCCGCTCGCGCCTTTCACGGCGCAACGGGTCGATTATTCGCTCGCGCGGCTCACGCATTACACGGCGACCGATCCGTCGCATTTCCAGAACCACGTTCTCTTCACCAACTACCAGTTCTATGTCGAGGAGTTCGAGGCCTTCGCCCGCGCGATGCTGGCCGACCCGGAAAGCGGCTATGACAGTTTCGTCAGTACCGGCAATCTCGAGATCACCGACGCCCGCGCCCCCTGCCCGCGGCCCGAGAAGATGCCGCAGATGCCCACCTATCACCTGAAGCGCGCGGATCGGTCGGGGATCACGCTGGTCAATATCGGGGTGGGGCCGTCGAACGCCAAGACGGCCACCGACCATATCGCCGTGCTGCGCCCGCATGCCTGGATCATGGTCGGCCATTGCGCGGGGCTGCGGAACTCGCAATCGCTGGGGGATTTCGTGCTGGCCCACGCCTACATGCGCGAGGATGGCGTGCTCGACCCCGACCTGCCCTCCTGGGTGCCGATCCCGGCGCTGGCCGAGATCCAGATCGCGCTCGAGAACGCCGTGGCGGCGGAAACCCGCCTCGAGGGATATGACCTGAAGCGGATCATGCGCACCGGCACGGTGGCGAGCTTCGACAACCGCAACTGGGAGCTGCGCGACCAGTCCGGCCCCGTGCAGCGCCTGAGCCAGAGCCGCGCCATCGCGCTCGACATGGAAAGTGCCACCATCGCCGCGAACGGATACCGGTTCCGTGTGCCATACGGCACGCTTCTGTGCGTGTCCGACAAGCCGCTGCATGGCGAATTGAAGCTTCCCGGCATGGCCTCGGACTTCTACAAGACGCAGGTGGCGCGGCATCTGATGATCGGGATTCGCGCCATGGAGAGCCTGCGGAACATGCCGCTGGAGCGGATTCACAGCCGAAAATTGCGCTCATTCGCCGAAACAGCCTTCCTTTGAGGCGCAAAATCGCCAGAATGCCTGCAAAATAACCGCAAACCGACCACTATTCGTTGTGCTTGCCCACAAGATAGAGTTAGATTGCGCCCATGAGGCCCAAATCACCGGGCAGTTGAAGGAGACCATTAAATGGCAAAACCGATGACCAAATCCCAGCTTTCCGCGGCGCTTGCCGAAGAAATGGGCAGTGACAAGAAATCCGCCGCAGCCGCGCTCGACGCCATCTGCGCCGTGATCACCCGCGAAGTCTCGCAGGGTGGCGCCGTGACGCTGCCGGGCGTCGGCAAGATCTATTGCCGCGAGCGCCCCGAGCGCATGGTCCGCAACCCCGCCACCGGCGAGCAGATCAAGAAGGACGCCGACAAGGTGGTCAAGATGACGATCGCCAAGGCGCTGAAAGACAGCGTGAACGAGTGATCCTCTGACCCGGTCCAGAGTTTCGAAGCCGTCCCGACGGGACGGCTTCTTTCTTTCCGGCACCACCCGGTATAGATGTAGCAGCGGTGCCGGTTGACACGACCGGCGTCCTCTGGAGGTCTGGACCACGAACATGCGCGCCCCAACGCACCCCAAGCAGGATGCGAGGCTCGAAACCCTGCGCGGTTACGAGATCCTCGACACCCCACGCGAGAAGGATTTCGACGATATCGTCTCGCTCGTCTCGCGGATCTGCGAGGCGCCGATTTCGGTCATCAACCTGATCGACGCCGAGCGTCAGTGGTTCAAGGCCGAGGTGGGCCTCGGCGTGCGCGAGACGCCGCTCGAAACCTCGATCTGTTCGCATGTGATCCTCCAGGACGATTTCGTCGAGATCTCCGACACGCTGTCCGACCCACGCATGGCCGACAATCCGCTCTGCCTGAACGATCCGGGGCTGCGCTTCTATGCGGGGGCGCGGCTGGTGGCGGGCAACGGCCTGCCCATCGGGACGCTGTGCGTGCTGGATTACGAGCCGCGCACCCTGACCGAGCTTCAGCGCGACGCGCTGCGGGTCCTGGCGCGGCAGGTGATGCGTGAGCTCGACCTCCGGCTGGCCCTGAAGTCGGCGGACACGCTGCGCGCCGAGATCGACCACAGGGTCAAGAACTCGCTCCAGACGATCGGCGCGGTCGTGCGTCTTCATGCCCGGAAGATCGAGGACGATCGCGCGCGCGAGGCGCTGGCCGCCGTCGAGCGCCGGGTCGAGGCGGTCGCGGCCCTGCATGGCGAGTTGCAGACCGCAGTCACGCATGACCGCATCGCCATGAACGCGTATCTGCCGCGCATCGGCCAGCTTATTCAGCGCAGCGCACCTCCCCATGTGACGGTTTCCGTCGAGACCGAGGCGATCATGCTCGACGCCAACCTCGCCACGCCCGTCGCGGTGGTGATGACGGAATTCGCCGCCAACAGCATCAAGCACGGGTTCCCCGACGAGCGGGGCGGCACCGTGCAGTTCCGGTTCCTGCGCGCCGGGAAACAGCAGGTGGAGCTTCGCTGCGAGGATGACGGCGTGGGGTCCGGCGCCGCGCCCGCGGACGAGAGCAGGCCGACCGGCATCGGCTTCGACATCGTCGACGCCGCGGCCCAATCGCTCGGCGCGACGCTCCACAAGGAGCTGACCGGCGCGGGCAGTCGCATGACGCTGCGCTTTCCGGCCGGATAAGCGCGCTTTTCAACGCGCCGCCGCTGTGCCATGGCTTGCCGGAAACGGCGGAGGGCGATGCGTTGGACATACGTGCGATCATCATGGGTGTGGCCTTCGCGGTCATGTGGTCCTCGGCCTTCACCTCGGCGCGGGTCATCGTGGCCCATGCCCCGCCGCTGAGCGCGCTGGCGCTCAGGTTCCTGATCTCGGGACTTCTGGGCGTGCTGATCGCGCGGATGCTGGGACAGACATGGCGGCTCACGCCCGCGCAGTGGCGGGCGACGATCGTCTTCGGCATCTGCCAGAACGCGCTCTATCTCGGGCTCAACTTCGTCGCCATGCAGACCATCGAGGCGTCGCTTGCCGCGATCATCGCCTCGACCATGCCGCTGCTGGTGGCGCTGTCGCTGTGGCTGTTCCTGGGAGAGAAGATCACGCCGCTGGCGCTGGCCGGCCTGGCGGCGGGGATCGCTGGCGTGGCGATCATCATGGGAAGCCGCCTGTCGGGCGGGGTCGATCCCTTCGGCCTGATGCTCTGCGTGGGTGGCGTGATCGCGCTGACGGTCGCAACGCTGATGGTGCGCGGAGCCACGTCGGGGGGCAATCACCTGATGGTGGTGGGGTTGCAGATGCTCGTGGGCAGCGCCGCGCTCACGCTGGTGGCGCTCGGGACCGAGGATCTCGTGATCGACTGGACGTGGGAGTTGATCGTGGCGTTTGTCTACACGACGCTGGTTCCCGGCCTCGCGGCGACCTTCGTGTGGTTCCTGCTGGTCGAACGGATCGGTGCCACGCGGGCGGCGACGTTCCACTTTCTCAACCCGTTTCTCGGCGTCGCCATCGCGGCACTGATCCTCGGGGAGGCGCTGGGCGTCGTGGACCTGCTGGGCGTGGCGGTGATCATGGCGGGGATCCTCGCGGTGCAGGTGTCGCGGCAGCGAAAGGTCTGAGCGAACCCGGACGGCGGTCCGGCCTTCGAGCCGGGGTCTCGGGTCATCGAAGGCGGAGGCCCCGGATCAAGTCCGGGGCGCGGGCGCGCGCGGGTGTCACCCGCCCCTACCGCAACCCGTCCTCGCCCCTCACCTCGTCCACCGACAGGCCGCCCATGCGCTCGTGAATGCGTCCGCCCCGGCTCATGGCGAGCACGAAAAGCAGTTCGTCGGCGCGCGGGCCGTCGGGCAGGCTCACTTCCATGGCGTCGAAATGGCTGCGGACATAGGCCGCGTTGATATGGCCCAGCGGCACGTCAAGCGTGGTGCCCGGCCCGCCCTGTTTCATGGCCGAGGGCACGATGGCCTTCGCCGCGCCCAACCGCGCGCGCATGGCATAGCCGCCCGGCACGTGCCACAGCGCGGTATGCTCGAGCTCACCCCGCTCGCCGCACATGGCGGCCTTGCCATAGCCGTCGATCCCCTCGATGCCGCCCATCGCTTCGATCAGGGCGTCGGTCATCATGAGGCCCAATGGCTTCAGGTCGTCCATCGCCGATTGCAATTCCTCCTCGTAGCGTCCGGCGAACGGGTTCGCCACGAGCGCCGCGATGGCGGCGCGGCGCCGGGGCGTATCTGGAGCGGGGCCGCCGTCGTGATGGATATCCTCGATGAATGTCATGGTCTTGCGCAGGGTGAAATCAGGCATGGGTCAGATCCGGTTGTTGCGATGTCAGGGGGAGCGTGCCGCGGATCCGTGTCTCGCCCCGAAGGGTCAGGGCGGCGGCGTGGATGAGCCCGCGCGCGAGGGCCACATCGGCAAAGCGCGCGCCACGGTCGAGGGCCTCGGCGATCTCGGCCTTGGTCAGGAGGCCCACATGGCGCGTGACGGGGTGGTGATCCAGATCGCTTTCGGGCGCGATGTCACGCGCGGGGCAGCGGGTGATGGCAGGGTGGCCGGGCAGGTCCACCGCGTTCGCGATGAGCGTGGCGGCGGCGTCGGCCTCTGCCGCGCTTCGGGCCAGCACGGTCACGGCGTCCGCGATGCCGAGCGAGTGGCTGCGCCCGCGCCAGCCGGATGTGGCGATGCCGCGCACCCGGTCGGCGTGTCCGATCTCGATGCGCCCTCCCGCCATGGCGACGCGCATCGTCGTGCCGGGCGCGAGGTGAAAGGCGATGTCGCCGCCATTGTTCACATGGGCCTTGTCGATCCCGTCCCCGGCCGTGATCGCCGCGAGGATCGTCTCGGCCCCGGCCCCCGCGACCGCGGCCATCGGCGTGACGAAGCGGTTGGCGAAGGGCGCGACGGCACGGTGCATGGCGCGGGCGGTCGTGCCTGAGGGCACGGGGCCGCGAGACGCGCGCAGGCGTGGCAGCTCGTCCACCAGCTCTTGCAGGAGAGTGCGGAACCGCGCCGCCGCACGCTCGAACCCGGTGCGCCGTCCCGGTCCCTCGATGCCCACGATCATGTCGATGGGCCCGTGATGCAGGTGGAGCCGGCCATCGGGAAGCCACGAGACCTGCGCGCTGCTCATGGCTTGCGATCCTTCACGACGCGCATGTCGCTGCCGTATTCGCCGCCTTTCTCGACCACGTCCGCCACGCTGCGCACCGCGTCGTCATGGCCACCGAGCCGCCGGTAGGCGTCGCGCGGCAAGGTGAACTCCAGCGGCGCGACCAGCGCGGGCGTGGGCACGTAGCCGAAGGAGCCGTCGGGCATCGTCGTCACGTCCACCATCAGCGTGATCCCTCCGCCCGGCCAGACGAAAACCTCGGCCCCGCCACAGGTGACGCGCGTCTCGCCCGACTGCACCGAGCGGGTGAGCAGCACGGGGTTCTTCGTCACGCCCGAGCGAAGCGAGCCGCCCGCACCCGCCTGGAACATCACCGTGCAGAGCGCCGGTTCGCAGTTCTGGGCGATGAGATCGACCGAGGCTTGCAGCACCTCGGGCATCGGCGCGGGTTGCGGCACGAGGCCGTCATCCAGCACGAAATAGGCCGCATGTTCGCCGGTGGTCGAGACCATGAGAAGCGTGAGGCCCGGCCGGGCGCCCTTCTTCTCGAGCCACGGGTTCAGGATCGAGAGCGGATCGTCTATGTCCGTTCCGCCCCAGCCAAGCCCCGGCTCGGCCACCTGGAAATAGCGCCCCGGCGTGGATCGCCGCCCCTTGATGCGGATCCCGGTGTCGGGCCAGCCGAGGACCTTGCCCGCCTGGTGTTCGCTCACCACGCCGGTGATGTGATCGTCCACGACGACCACCTCGTCCACGTGGCCCAGCCATTGCGAGGCGAACATCCCGATCGTGGCAGAACCACACCCGACACGCATCCGCTCCTCGCGCGTGCCGTCCACGATGGGGGCGTGGCCGGCCTGCACGATCACGGTGGCGCCGCCGTCGATGGTGAGTTCCACCGCATCGCCCTGGCAGAGCCGCAAGAGCGCGTCACAGGTGACGCGGCCCTCGGGCTTGGTGCCGCCCGTGAGATGTTCGACCCCGCCGAGCGACAGCATCCGCGAGCCGTATTCCGACGTCGTGACATGACCCACAGGCTCACCCTCGGCGCGGACGGTCGCGGCCTCCTCGCCCAGGTGGCGATCGGTGTCGATCTTCACCTTGACCCCGCAATAGGAAAAGATCGCCTCGGTCACGACCGTCACGGTATCGACGCCCGCGATCTCGCGGCTGACGATGAAGGGGGCGGGCTTGTAATCGGGATAGGTGGTGCCGGCGCCCACGCCCGAGACGAACACGTCATCGCCCGAAAGCGTCCCGTCCCAGTCGGAGGCGAGAAAGGGCCGCACCTCGCCCCCGGCCTCGACCCTACGGTCAAGTATGGTGATCGGGTCGCACCGCACGATCTGGCCACCGACATTGCCGTAGCGGTCGCAGGCGCCGACCTTGCCGTCGGCGATGTAGCACATGACCGGGCAGGCATCGCAGCGGATCTTCTCCTCGCGTTCGCGTCGATCAGCCATCACGCGCCTCCCGCATGGCGGCGAGGACGCGGTGCGGCAGGGCCGGCAGCCGCGTCACCAGCGCGCCGGTCGCGTGGCGGATCGCGTTGAGGATGGCGGGCGCGGTAGGGATCAGCACATGTTCGCCCAGCCCCTTCGCGCCCATCGGCCCCTCCGGGTCGGGCACCTCGACGAAGATCGTCTCGATCTCCGGCATGTCGCCGGTGGTGGGGATGAGGTAGTCATGCAGGTTCTCGGTGCGGCCGGGAATGAATTCCTCCATGAGCGCAAGGCCAAGCCCCTGCGCGATGCCGCCCTGCACCTGCCCCTCGGCCAGCACCGGGTTGATGACGCGACCGAGGTCATGCGCGGCGGTCATCCGGGTGACGCGCGTCGTGCCGAGCGCGGTATCGACCGCCACCTCGGCCACCTGCGCGCCGTAGCCGTAGACGGCATAAGGCACCCCCTGCCCGTCTTCGTCGAGCGGCGTGGTGGGCGGATCGTAGGTCTCTTCACCGCGCAGGACATAGCCATGCGCGTCCCGGGGCAGGTCCGTCAACGCGATGCGCTGCGTCCGGCCATTCTCGGTCAGGGTCAGGACCGCGCCGTCGAGCGACATGGTCGCCCCGTCGCCCATGTTGGCACGCTTGAGGATCGCCGCGCGGAGCGCCTGACCCGCCAGCATCGCCGCCTTCCCGGTCACGTAGGTCTGGCGCGAGGCCGAGGTCTTGCCGCAGTCCGGCGTTCGGGCGGTGTCGGGACCGATAAGTCGGAACTGCGACACCGGCAATCCCAGCGCGTCGGCGCAGATCTGGGTGATGACGGTATTCGAGCCCTGCCCGATATCCGTCGCGCCCTGGTGGAGGATCAACTCCCCCTCCCCGGTGAGGCCCAGCCGCACGGTCGAAGGGTTCGGCAGTGCCGTGTTGCCGCACCCGTACCAGCAGGACGCGACACCGACCCCGTGGCGCAATGGCCCCGGCGCGCGGTTGGCAGCCTCGGCGCGGGTCAGCGCCGCCTGCCACGGGACCTCGAGCGCGTCGAGGCAGGCGGCGATGCCGACGCCCCGCAATTCCTGCCCGCAGGGCGTTTCCTGCCCGTCGGTCAAGGCGTTGAGCCGCCGAAAGGCCAGCCGGTCCATCCCCAACCGCTCCGCCAGCGTGTCGAAGAGCGTCTCCTGCATGATCGCGGCCTGCGGCACGCCGAAGCCGCGGAACGCGCCGGAACTGGCCTGATGCGTGTGGATGGCGCGGGCGTGGGCCCTGTAGGCGGGCATGTAGTAGGGGCCGGACGCGTGCACCGGCACCCGGCCCGCGACGGTCGGCCCCCAGCTTGCATACGCACCCGTATTGAAATCGCCATCGAAGACCATGCCGGTCAACCGCCCCTCGGCATCCGCGCCGATCCGCGCGGTCATCCGCGCGGGATGCCGCTTGGTGGTCGAGGCCATGGATTCGCCGCGCGTGTAGACCATGCGCGCCGGCTGGCCGGTTCTCAGTGTCACGAGCCCGATGAGCGGTTGCAGCGACAGGTCGAGCTTGGACCCGAAGCCCCCGCCCGCCGCCGCGGGAATGATGCGCACGCGCTCGGGCGGCAGGCCCAGAACCTTCGCGGTGTCGTCCCGGTCCATCACGGGCGCCTGCGTGCAGGCCTGGATGACGAGGCATTCACCGTCCATCCACGCGGCACCCGCCTCCGGCTCGATATAGGCGTGCTCGATATAGGGCGTCTCCATGCTGCCTTCGACCACGTGGGCCGACATGCCCAGCGCGGTCTCGGCCTCGCCCCGCACCACGCGGCCGGTAATGAGCACATCGTCGGGGCGGCTTTCGTGCACTGGCCGGTCAGGCAGCGTCTCCCACGTCACGGGAAACTCCGCGAGGTCCAGCGCCTCGATCACCTCCGGCGGCCCGGCGACGAGCGCGACGGCCTCTCCGCGCAGCCGCGCGTGCCGTTCGGCCAGGGCCGGTTGATCGGCGAAAGGGGGGATGACGCCGAAGCGGTTCTCGCCCGGTATGTCGGCGGCGGTGAAGACGTGTATGCCGTGGCGCGCGCCATAGGCCGCCATATCCCCGAATGAAAAGGCCATCGGCGCATCCGGTGCGCGCACCGCGCGGACAAGAAGCGCGCCCTCGGGCACGTGGTCCGCACCGTAGATCTCGGTTCCCTCGACCTTCGGCAGCCCGTCCAGCCGCTCTATCCCAGCGCCCACGGCCGCGCCCGCCTCGGGGCGTGGTGCGGTTCCATCGCCGCCCACGTCCATCACCGCGTCGATGATCTTGGCATAGCCGGTGCAGCGGCAGAGAACGCCGCCCAGCGCCTCCTCGACCTCGCCGCGGGTGGGCGTCGCGGTCCGCTCCAACAGGTCGACCGCGGCCATGAGCATCCCCGGCGTGCAGATGCCGCATTGCGCGGCGCCGTGGCGCAGGAAGGCACGTTGCAGCGGGTGGTCGCGCAGATCCTCGACGGTGCGAACGCTGCGCCCCGCCACCTGCGCCACGGGTGTCAGGCAGGCACAGACCGGTGTCCCGTCCAGAAGCACGGTGCAGGCACCGCAATCGCCCGCGTCGCACCCCACCTTGGTGCCACGCACGCCCATCTCGTCGCGCAGCACCTCGGACAGGCGGCGCGCGGGGGCCGCGAGCGAGGTGCGCGCGGTGCCGTTCAGCGTGAAGGATATCGCACCTCCCTGCCGGTTCATGCCACGGCTCCTTGCCCCGAAAGCAGGTCCGACACCGCGCGCCTCAGAAGCTCGGCCGCCGCCTCGTTGCGATAGGCCGCGTCCGCACGGATGTCGTCGATGGGGGCCAGCGCGCGGGCCACCGCACCGGCGTCGATCCCGGGCGGGCGATCCACGGGATGCCCGGCCAGCGCCGCCTCGACCTCGGGCAGTCGCCGCGCCACCGCGCTGCACGCTCCCACGGCGAGGGCCGCGCGCGCGATGCGCCCCTCCTCGATCACCAGCCGCGCGGCGACCATGGCGATCGAGATCACCAGGTAGCGTCGTGCCCCGAGCTTGAGAAACCGCGAACGTCCCTCGATCCCCTTCGCCGGCACGTCGACCGAGACGAGCAATTCGCCGGATTGCAGCGCGGTCCGGCGCGGGCCGGTCAGGAACTCGGCCAGGGACAGGACACGTTCCCCGCGCAGCGACTGCAGCCGCACCGACGCGTCGAGCGCCATGAGGCATGGCACCCCGTCGGCGGCGGGCGAGGCGTTGCAGAGATTGCCCGCGATGGTTCCCGCGGCCTGTATCTGGGTCGAGCCGACCTCCCGCGCCGCCTCCTTCAACATGGTGAAACCGGGCGGCAGGGGCGCGGCGATGATCTCGCGCCATGTCGTCGCGCCGCCGATGCGCCACGTCTCGCCCTCGCGGGCGATCCCCTTCATGCCGTCGATGGCGGTGACATCAAGGAGCGGACCTTCGAGCGTGCGCCGATCCGGCGCCGCGGGGAAGAGATCGGTGCAGCCCGCCGCCACGCGCGCGCCGGTCTCGCCCAGGTGGCGCAGCGCCTCGTCCAGCGTCTTGGGCCTCAGATACACCCGATCACACCTCCCCGACCGGTCACGCCACAAGCCTGCGCCCGGCCACCCCGTCCTGTCAACGCGGGATGGGCGTGTTGGTCTCGGCGCGAAGGCCCGCCTTCCACGCTCAGACCCCCACGTAGCGGTCGACGATGGAATGATCGGCGCGAAGCACATCCGCCGCCATCACCTCGCCGTTGCGGCCGTTTTCGATGAAGGCCACGCGATCGGCGACCGAAAGGACGGCATCGACCCGCTGTTCGACCAGGAGGATCGCGACGCCCTGGTCGCGCATCCGCACGATCACCTGGCGGATCGCCTCGATCATCGACGGCTGCAACCCTTCGGTGGGCTCGTCGAGCAACAGGGCGCGGGGCTGCAGGCAGAGCGCCCGCGCCGTCGCGAGCATCTGCTGCTCGCCGCCCGAAAGCGTCTCGGCGCGCTGGTTCAGGCGCTCGCGCAGGCGCGGGAAAAGGCCCAGCACCTCGTCGCGCACCTCCGGCCCGCTACGCCGCGCTGCAAGCCCGATCTCGAGATTCTGTGCGACGGTGAGCCCGGTGAAAAGCCGCCGCCCCTGCGGGATGTAGCCGATGCCGCGCTTCGGCACCTCGTGCGCGGGCAGCGCGCTCAACTCCTCGCCGCCAAGCAGGACGCGCCCGGACATGAGCGGCAGAAGCCCCATGATCGTCTTCATCGTCGTGGTCTTGCCCGCCCCGTTGCGGCCCAGAAGGCAGACGATCTCGCCCGCCTGAACGTCGAGCGAGAGGTCGCGCAGCACCTGCGCGCGTCCGTATCCGGCATTGACCTCCTCGAGCCTCAGCATCGCGTCACCCCGTTCCCAGGTAGGCGGCCTGCACGTCCGCGTTGTGGTGGATCTCGTCCGGCGTGCCATGGGCGAGGACTTCTCCGAAATTGAGCACCGTCACGCGGTCGGCCACCTCCATCACGACGCTCATGTTGTGCTCGATGAGCAGGATGGTGGTGTCGCCCGCCAGCTCGCGCACAAGCGCCTTGAACCCCTCGATCTCGCCATCCGAAAGGCCCTGCGTCGGTTCATCGAGGATCAAGAGGCGCGGGCGCTGCACGAGGCCCATCGCGATCTCGAGAAGGCGCTGGTGCCCATAGCTCAGATCGCCTGCTTCCTGGTCGATCCGGTCGGCGAGGCCCACCCGCGCCAGCGCGTTCTCCACGGCCTGCGCCGTCTCGTCGTGGCGCAGGTGCCGGCGCGCGGCCAGCGCCACGTTCTCGCGCACCGAAAGGCCGGTGAAGACCGAGGTGATCTGGAACGTGTAGGCCATGCCCGCCATGATCCGCTTGTGCGCCGGGAGCCGCGTGATGTCGCGCCCGTCGAAGGTGACGCGGCCGGCGCTGGGCTCGATCCGGCCCGAGATCATGCCGACGAGGGTGGTCTTGCCCGCACCGTTGGGCCCGATGAGCGCGCGCACCTCGCCGCGCGGCACCTCGAAGCTCACGTCCTCGACCGCCGTGAGGCCGCCGAACCGCTTGGTCAGACCCTCCGCGGCGAGAATGCTCATGGCAGCCCTCGCCACAGGCGGCGGCGCAATTCGCCCATCAGGCCCTGCGGCGCGAAGAGCGTCAGCAGGACGAGCGCCACGCCGGCGATCAGCATGTGCGCCGTGGTGATCCCCGAGGCGAGGTCGATCAGGTAGAACATGAACAGCGCGCCGACGAAGGGCCCGAGGATCGTGCCCGCACCCCCGAGAAGCACGTAGAGCAGGGGCAGGATCGAGTGCGGGACCGCCGCGAAACTGGCACCGACATAGCCGAAGAGAATGCCGTAGGCCGCACCCGCCGCCGCCGAGATCGTGCCCGAGATCACCATCGCCCCGAGCTTGTGCGCGTAGGTGTCGTAGCCCAGCATCCGCACCCGTTCCTCGTTCTCGCGGATCGCGATGAGCGTGCGCCCGAAAGGTCGCCGCACGAGCCTGAGCGAGATGACGAGGCAGACCGCGAAAAGGGCGAACGCGGCGAAATAGCGGTTCGTGGGATCGCTCAGGTCCAGTCCCCACAGGATGCGGTCGGCGGACGCGATGATGAACCCCTCGTCCCCCCGCGTCCAGGTGCCGAAATAGAGGATGGCGAGATAGCCCGCCTGCGCGAACATGAGCGTGACGATCATGAAGGCCACGCCCGATGTCCTGAGCGCGAGGAGCGCCAGCAGGAAGGACACCGCCGCGCCCGCCACGACGCCCGCCAGCAGGGCCATGGCCGGCGAAAGGCCGGCATGGGTGACGCCGAGCCCCATGCCATACATGCCCGCCGCGAAGAAGAGCGCATGTCCGAGGCTCAGAAGCCCGGTATAGCCGAACAGGATGTTGTAGCCGATCGCGTAGGACGCCAGCACCATGATCCGCGCAAGGTTTCCGTGGTGATAGGCGGGCAGCACGAACTGCAGCGCGAAAAGCACCGCCAGCAGCCCCAGGTGCAGCGCCCACGACCGTCCCGTCACGCTCATGCGCCGCGCGTCCCGAAAAGGCCCTGGGGCCGGAAGACGAGGACGAGGCCCACGAGAAGCGTGGCGAGGATCTTGGCCAGCGTGGGCGAGAAGAAGACCGAGATGATTCCGTCCGAGAGCCCGATGAGGATCGCCGCGACCACCGTGCCCGGCAGGCTTCCGAGGCCGCCGATGATCACGACGATGAAGCTCAGCAGAAGCGGATCGGCGCCCATCAGGTAATGCGCCTGCTGGATGGGCACGATCAGCACGGCGGCCATCGCGGCAAGCCCCGCGCCGATGCCGAAGACCATCGCGTAGACCCGCTCGACCGGGATGCCGAAAGCGAGCGCCATGTCCCGGTCCGCCTGCGTCGCGCGCATGACGAGGCCGACGCGCGTCCGTGTCATCATCGCCCAGACACCGCACAGGATCGCGGCCGCGGCACCGATCACGGCAAGCTTGTAGCTCGTCGTGCTGAGCCCCCAGGGCCAATACATCGCAAGGCCGTCCTCGCCCCACTGGACCCACGGGATCGCGAGGCGGCTGTTGAACGGCGGCTCGACCGGCCGCGCCTCGGGACCGTAGGTCATGAGCGTGACCTGCTGGATGATGTAGAGCAGGCCGATCGTGGCCACGATGGTCCGCTCGGGGTCGTAATCGAGCCGCTTGAGGATGGTCACGTCCGCCGCCACCGCGATCGCCCCCACCAGCACCGGCGCCACCAGGAGCGCCACCGCGAAGCCGATGGCCGGATGGGCCGCGATCCACTGGGTCAGCACCCAGGCGATCACGGCGCCCAGCATGAAGAACTCGCCATGCGCGATGTTGACGACCCGCATCACGCCGAAGACGAGGCTCAGCCCCACCGCCGTGAGCGCGAGTACCGCCGCGGTGACCGAGCCTTCGAGCGTCGCCAGCAGGAGATAGGGGCCAAGATCCATCGCGTCTCGCTTACCTGTCGGGGGTCTTGCGCGGCCGCATCGCCGGGTGTCGGGGGTGCCCGAGAGGACGACCGCACATCAAGCGCCTCGCGTCCTGCCGTGGAGCACCGGTTCGCGACGCGGCCACGTCTCAGAAGCTCTGGGTCGTGTAGTCCACCTCGTCGGGATAGAGCGTATCCTCGATCGACGTGGTATGCACCTTCTCGAGCGTGCCGCCTTCGCCCACGCGGCTGATATACTGGTGGCCGAAGACCTGGTGGGTCTTCCCGTTGAAGCGCTTGGCGCCTTGCGGATGCTCGCGGCTTTCGGGCATGTCGGTCATCGCCTCGACCGCCTCGATCAGCGCGGCACGATCATCGGGCCCCTGGTAGTCGGCGGCCTCCATCCCGGCCTTGATGACGTGGAGCGTTTCCCAGCAGCCGAACATGTGGGCATAGGTCGAGACATCGGTGGGGTCCGAGACCGAGGCGCCGCGTTCGTCGACGCCCACCGCCTCGCGGTAGAACTTGTCATGCTCTGACTGATCGGCCTGCGCGTGGCGCGGGTTGCCCTCCCACATGTAGGTGCCCTCCAGATATTCGAGGCCGGGACTCGCGAGGTCGACCGCCTCGAGACTGTCGATGAAGCCGAACATCTCGGGGCGTTGCGGACCGAAGAATTCCCCAAGCTCCTTCACGAATGTCAGCACCGCGGGCCCGACCATGACGTGATAGAGCACTTCGGTATCGCGCGGTATCTTGGGGAAATACTTGGTGAACGAGGTCTCGGCCGGCGGGATCGCGATATGGGCCAGCACCTCGCCACCCTGCGCCTCGATCGCCTCGGTGAAGAAATCGCGGTGATCGTGGCCGAAGGCGAAATCGGGAAAGATCATCGTGACCTTCTTGCCCAGGTTCCCGGCCACATAGGGCGCCATCGCCTGAACCTGGCTCTTCACGTCGGTGATGCCGGGCTGAAGCGTGTAGCGATTGAGCATGCCGCTGGCGACGTGATGCCCCTCGGACACCACGAAATAGGGCAGCTTCAGCTCGCCCGCACGCGGCGCGGAGCCGATGACGACATGCGAGAAAAGCGTGCCGTATCCGACGTCGCACTTGTGCTGGTTGGCGAATTTCTCGACCACCTCGGCGCCCCGCTTGGGGTCGGTGCCGTCATCCTCGGCCACGATCTCGACCATGCGGCCGTTGATCCCGCCACCGTCGTTGATGAGCTTCACCGCCGCCTCGGTCGTGCGGCCGTACCAGCGCCCGTAGGCCGCGCCGATGCCGGTGCGATGCACCTGGAACCCGATGCGGATCGGCTCGGAGGTCTGCGCCTGCGCATAGCGCGCCCACATCGGCAACGCGGCGGCACCCGCCCCTGCGGCCAGCGTCCCGAGCGCCCCGCGGCGCGTGATCCCCTTGATGTCCTTGGTCATGGTGCTGCCTCCCCGCTGCGTGTCTGGCCATGATCCTGCGAGGCAACGGGCCGCTTGTCGAGTCTTTTGGCGCGTCACATCCCGCGCGGGCTGGCCAGGAGCCAGAGGCCGAAGAAGGTGTAGCCCACCATGAAAAGCGCCAGCGGAAGCTGGCTCAGTACCGCGCGGCGCGTGCCGCCCAGAAGCCCGAGCGCAAGGGCGTGGGCGATCAGGATCGCGATGACGTGGCCCGCCACGACGACTCCCGCCTGGGTGAGCCAGATCATCTTCACCGGCCCCGGCGTGTTGAGAAACCCCGCCGTCACGCGCAGCCCCTCGCCACCCAGCGCACGGGACACGAGCGAAAGGACATACTGCCCGTCGACAAGGAAGCTCGTGAGGTAATGCGCGATGTGGTAGGCCAGCGCGATGGGCAGGATCGACGGTGCGAAGACCCGCAGCGCCCGGCCAAGCGGCACTCCGCCACCCGCGATGCGAAGCCCGAGCCAGAGCGTCACCGCGAAGACGGCGACGAGACCCAGGTTCGACACCAGAAGCCCCGCCAGCGTCGAGCGCATCACCGCCGAACGCCCGGGAAACTCGAGCGGGTTCACGTCGATCATCCCCAGCCACCAGAAGGTCTCGTTGAGCCCGTCGAAGCTTCCGGCACCCAGAAGGAGCAGTATGAAGAGCGCGAGGCCCAAGGGCACGGGCCGGGCCGCGCGGAGGACCTGCCAGCCGGGCAGGCCCACGGCCACGCGGCCCCGCGTGCGGCCGAAAAGAGCCATCCGCCCGTAGGCGCGCATCAGCACGGTCACGAACTCGGCCCGGACGAGCCATGCGGGTCCGAAAAGCATCAACGCCCCGAGATTGGCCAGCCAGTAGGCCCCGACCACCCAGGCAAGCCGCGCGGGATCGGCGGGCGCGGGATCGGCCAGCAGGAAGGCGCCGAACGCCAGGAACCCGGCGAGCGCGGGCAGATGGCCAAGACGGCGGGGATAGCGCAGCGGCGCGCGCTCCCCCGTCATCGCCGCCATCAGGGCGGCGGGACCGACCCACGGGTCGAGCCAGCGCCAGACATTCCCGAAAAGCCCCTGCACCGAGACGAGCGTGATCCACCACACCACCCAGATCGTGAGCGGCAGCGGATTGACCAGCGGATCGCGCGACCCCGAAAGTCCCGTCAGCACCAGCCAGACCAGCACGGCGGCGGTGGCAAGGCTCGTGACGTGCCCGACGCGCGGCCGCGGTCGCGGCCAGAGACCGAGCGGTCGAAAAAGCGCGTGGCTCAGCCCCTCGGGCAGCACGGCCAGCAGCAGCAGCGTGAGCGCCACGCTGAGCACGCCCGCGCCGATATAGATGTCGGTGGGCAAAAGCAGGACGAAGCCCTGCTCCGACGCGTGTGCCCGGACCGCGCCGGCCCAGAGCGTCAGCACGAGCGCCGCTGCCCCCTTTCCCCCCATCGCGTCATTGCCCCTCTTGCGGCCCCGAATGTCGCCCCACTATGCGGCAGGCGCGCGCAAAGGCAAAGCGAGGCGCGCGTTGACAAAGGCGCGGGTCTGGCGAAACTCGGAGCGACGCGGGACGGGACGGGCGCACATGACGGAGCCAGCAAGCGGGCGGATAGCCGGGATCGACGTGGGCGGCACGTTCACCGACCTTGTCGAGCTCGACCCGGTGACGCGCCGCGTGAAGCTCTCCAAGGTGCCCTCGACCCTCGACAACCAGGCCTTCGGCGTCCTTGCCGCCCTGGACGAGGCGGGATCGGACCTCTCGACGCTCGACCTTGTCGTCCACGGAACCACCACGACCACCAACGCGGTGCTCGAACGCAAGCTGAGCCGCACGGGCCTCATCACCACGCACGGGTTTCGCGACGTGCTGGAGCTGGGTCGCCGCACCCGGCCGCGGGCCTACGGGATGACGGGACAGTTCACCCCGCTCATCCCCCGCGACCTGCGGCTCGAGGTGCCCGAACGGATGGACGCCGCGGGCCACGTCGTCACGCCGCTCGACGAGAGCGCCGTGGCCGAGGCCGCGCAGACGCTCCTCGACAAGGGCTGCGAGTCGGTCGTCGTTCATTTCCTGCACGCCTATGCCAACCCCGCGCATGAATTGCGGGCCGGCGCGATCCTGCGCGCGCTCTGGCCCAACGATCACGTCACGCTCGGCCACGCGATCCTCAGCGAGGCGCGCGAATACGAGCGCGGGGTGACGGCCGCAGTCAACGCCTCGGTGCAGCCCATCCTCGCGCGCTACATCTCGCGCCTGACCGGAGAGTTGGCGAAGGGCGGCTATCGCGGCGACGTTCTGGTCATGAATGGCAATGGCGGGATGGTATCGGCGCGGACCGTGGCCGACGAGGCCGCCAAGACGGTGATGAGCGGACCGGCCTCGGGGGTAATGGCCGCGGCCTACACCGGGCGCGCGGCGGGAATGCCCAACCTCATCACCTATGACATGGGCGGCACCTCGACCGACGTCGCCATGGTGCGCGGCGCCGAACCCGCGGTCTCGAACGAGATCGAGATCGAATACGCGATGCCCATTCACGTGCCCATGGTCGATGTGCGCACCGTGGGCGCGGGCGGCGGGTCGATCGCGCGGGTGAATGCCGCGGGTCTCCTGCAGGTCGGTCCCGAAAGCGCGGGCGCCGATCCGGGGCCGATCTGCTATGGCCGGGGCGGGATCGCGCCCACGATTTCCGACGCGAACCTGCTTCTCGGGCGGCTCGACCCCGCCAAGCTCGCCGTGCGGGGTGGCGTGTCCCTAGCCGATATAGAGACTGTTTTCGAGCAGGACCTCGCGCGCCCTCTGGGTGTCTCGGTCACGGATGCGGCGGAGGCCGTGATCCGGCTGGCCAACACCACGATGGCGGGCGCGATCCGCATGGTCTCGCTCTCCCTGGGGGCCGATCCCCGGGATTTCGCGCTGTTCGCCTTCGGTGGCGCGGGGCCGCTCCACGCCGCCGCGCTGGCGCGCGAACTCGGGATCCCGCGCGTTCTCGTGCCGAGCCGACCGGGCATCACCAACGCCATCGGCTGTGTCGTCGCCGACCTGCGGCACGATTTCGTCACCACGGTCAACCGCCCGCTTGATCGGCTCGACGTCTCGGAGCTGCACGATATCCTCGACGCGCAGACCGTGCAGGGCGAGCGCATGATCGCGCGCGAAAGGATCGGGATCACGGGGCTTCGGCATGTGCATTCGGTGGACATGCAGTTCGTCGGGCAAACCCACCTGCTTCGGGTCGACCTGGAAAGCGCGGATATCTCGCTCGACGCGTTGCAGCGGCTTTTCGAGGAGGCCTATTTCCGCCGGTTCCGCGTGCGGCTCGACCGGGTGCGCGCCAACCTGGTGAACGTCAACACCTCGGTCATCGGTGCGCGCCCGGCCCTCGACCTGGGCAGCCTGATCGACCCGGCGGGGCGGAAGGCGTCCATCGCCGAGGCCCGCACCGGCACGCGCGCCGTGCGGCTTGACGGCGACACGCGGGAGGTGCCGGTCTACTGGCGCGATCACCTGCCGCTCGACGCGGTTATCGAGGGACCCGCGATCGTGGAACAGATGGACACGACGCTCCTTGTCGGCACGTCCGACGTGGCGCGCGGGGATGCGCAGGGCAACCTCGTGATGACGATCGGGACGGGAGGCGGCGCATGACCCTCGACCCGATCACCTTGTCGGTCATTCAGGCGGGTCTGCAACAGGTCTGCGACGAGATGGACCTCGCCTTCTCGCGCGCCGCCTTCTCGCCGGTCATCGCCGAGGCGAATGACCGCTCCGACGGCATCTACGACGCGACCGACGGCGCGCTGGTCGCGCAGGGCGCGGGCGGGTTGCCGGTTTTCGTGGGCACGATGCAATATTCGACCCGAATCCTGCTCAAGATGATCGCGGAGGGCAGCGTCGCGGCGCCAAAAGAGGGCGACATCTACATCGTCAACGACCCCTACCTGGGCGGCACGCACCTGATGGACGTGCGCTTTGCCCGACCCTATTGGCGGAACGGCGAGATCTTCTGCTGGCTCAGCAACACGGGCCACTGGCCCGACACCGGCGGCGCGGTGCCGGGGGGCTTCTCGGCGTCGGCCACGGCGGTCGAGCAGGAGGGTCTGCGCCTGCCGCCCGTGCGGCTCTTCAAGGAGGGAACGCTCGACCCCGAGATCTATGCGATCATCTGTTCCAACATCCGCGTGGCCGACCAGCGCATCGGCGACGTGCGCGCGCAGGCCGCGGCGCTCGATCTCGGAGCCGAGCGGCTTGACCTGCTGCTCGACCGCTACGGCGACGACACGGTCCGCGCGGCCATCGCCGAGCTGCGTGCGCGCGCAGCCGAGCAGATGCGCAGCTTCGTGGCGCACATCCCCGAGGGACGGCACGAGAGCACGGCCTGGATCGACAGTGACGGCGTGGTGGACGAGCCGCTCGCGATCCGCCTTTCGGTCACGCGCGACGGCCGCGACCTCGTCTTCGACTTCACAGGCTCGAGCCCGCCCTGCCGCGGCCCGATGAACTCGGTGCGGGCGACGACGCTCAGCTCGGTCTACCTTGCCATGCGCCACATCTTTCCCGAGGTGCCGATCAGCGCGGGGGCATTCGAACCGCTGGTGGTGACGGGGATCGAAGGCACCTTCCTCGACGCGCAATATCCGCGCCCCGTCTCGGGCTGCGCGGCCGAGGTGAGCCAGCGCATCGCCGAGGCGGTTTTCGCAGCGTTGGTCCCTGTTCTGCCCGACCGCGTGACCGCGGCGCCCGCCGGGACGAGCGGCAATTTCGCGCTGGGCGGGCATGACCCTGACCGGGGCCGCGATTTCGTGATGTACCAGCTTTCGGGGGGCGGATATGGCGGCTACGCGGGTGGTGACGGGCTGTCGAACGGATGCTCGACCATCGGCATTTCCAAGGCGCCGCCGGTCGAGATCATGGAGCAGGCCTTTCCGGTGCTCTACCACCGCTACGCCCTGCACGAGGGATCGGGCGGCGCGGGTGCGCATCGTGGCGGCTTCGGCCTCGACTACGAGGTCGAGCTGAGGCGCGGCACGGCCACGGCCAGCTTCGTGATGGATCACGGCCGGTTCGGCCCGCAGGGCGCGCTGGGTGGCGGCGACGGAGCGGTCAACCAGGTGACGGTCTGGCGCGGCGGCGAGCCCTATACCCCGCCGCACCTGTCGAAGGCGCAGGACATCCCGCTGGCCCCCGGCGACCGGGTGCACGTGCGCACACCCGGCGGCGGCGGCTACGGCGATCCCATGACGCGCGACGCGCAGGCGGTGGCGCGCGACGTGGCGCTGGGCCGCTACACGCGGGACCAGGCGCAGGCGCTTTTCGGTGTCGTCCTGACCGATGCGGGCGAGATCGACGATGCCGCGACGGCGCGCGCGCGCAAGACGGGCTGACCCGGCTCAGCCACCCCGGATCAGGTCATCCTCGTCATCGCCCAGCGAGATTCCCAGCGCATCGGCGCCGTTTTCGAGGTGGTCCGACAGGTGCGGCGTGCCAAGCAGGTAATCCGCCGTCGGCGTCGTCGCCTCGTTGCGTGCGGTTTCGATCGCCTCGGACAGTTCCTCGGGCGCGAAACTGTCGCGACCGATCCACATGAGCGCCACGAGGCTCGTCAACTCGTCCTCTGTCATGCGTTCGAGAAACGCGCGAAGCTCGCCCTCGGCCCGGCCCAGTTCGCGCGACATGAGGACCACCTGCGCGATCTTGTGTGTGCTGATGTCAAGCATCGTCGTTTCCTCCATCGGTCGGACATGATCATTGCGCGCCCGGCGGGGCGCGTCCTTGATCTTACGCAAATATCCGATGGTAGAGCCAGTGCGGCATGAACCGGCTTGCGCGGAAAAGGAGCGAGAAGAGCCACGGGAAGTGCCGCACATAGGCGCGGCGCCTGCGCATGAGCTTGAGGATCTCGGCCGCGGCCTCGTCGGGATCCATGAGGAACGGCATGTCGAAGTCGTTCTTGTCGGTGAGGCGTGTGCGGATGAAGCCCGGGTTGGCGATCTGCACGTCGATGGGCGTGTCCCAGAGGTCGGCCTGCATGCTCTCGCCCAGTGTCATCACCCCCGCCTTGGTCGCCGAATAGCCGATGGCCCCCGGCAGGCCCCGGAACCCCGAAAGGGACCCGGTGAGCACGATATGCCCCTCGTTGCGGCGCAGCATATGCGGCA
Organism: Roseovarius sp. SCSIO 43702; assembly: GCF_019599045.1. Classification (NCBI taxonomy): domain Bacteria; kingdom Pseudomonadati; phylum Pseudomonadota; class Alphaproteobacteria; order Rhodobacterales; family Roseobacteraceae; genus Roseovarius; species Roseovarius sp. SCSIO 43702. The sequence continues at coordinate 479,476 of NZ_CP080623.1, read as the reverse complement.
CCACGCGGCCCATCACGCGGATCGCTCCGGCGAAGTTGACGTCGGCCATCGCCTCGGCATGGCCGGCATGCCATTCCTGCGCGGACATCGGCCAGTAGACACCGGCGAGGTAGACGAGGCCGTCGAAATCGCCCACCTCCCGCATGGCGGCGTCGATCGTGTCGGTGTCGGTCACGTCGAGCGGCACGACCTTCGTATCGGTGGGCAGGCTCTCGGCCAGCTCGCGCAGCTTGTCCTCGCTTCGCGCCGACAGGATGAGCGTCGCCCCCTCCTCCGCCAGCGCCTTGGCCAGCGCCTTCCCGAGACCCGCACTCGCTCCGACGAGCCAGTAAGTCTTGCCGTTGAACTCGGTCATGTCGCCTCCGTTCGTCGTATCGTCGCGACCAGCTCGGCCACCTTGAACCCGAACTTGCGGAACTGGCTTCGGTTCACGACCACCCCGTCGGGGGTGAGATACATCCAGTCCCGGACGCTCAGCACGTGTCCCCCACCCTCGTCGGGCAGGCGGATGCGATATCGCATCTCGACCGTGGCGCCCGACTGGCGCCCGCGGCCCACGTCGACAAGGTCATCGGCATCCGCGCGGATGGCGCCGTCCTCGTCAACCTCGAGCCACCATTCACGGTCCTGCACCGCGCCGCTGGCATAGCGGAAACGCTCGACCATACGGCCCCGGTTCCCGTCCCAGTGCATCGTGATATCGGCGTTGAACCGCGATATCACATGCCCGCGCGGCCCATAGATCACTCCGTCGCAGACCAGGTCGCCCTTCAGAACATCCTGGAGGGCGAAGTAGGGCACAGTCTCGGCGTAGCAACCCGGTTTCTGGGATCGGAAGCCGGTGAATATCGCCACGCCACCCGAGAGAAGGGCGACAACGGCCGCGCCCAGGATGACCCACAGCACGGGTGTCATGCCATTACCTCCGCTTTATCGTCAAGTTGCGTCACCGCCAGGAGCGCGATCGCCACGAGCTTGAGCCCGCAGGGCACCGCGCCATAGGCCAGCGCCAGGAGCCGGAGCGCGCGCGGATCGTTCTCGGACCCCGCCTCGAACCCCCCGGCCTGAAGCAGCGGAAGAAGCGTGACCGCCGCGACGGCAAGCGTGAATTTCGACACGAAGGACCACAGCCCGAATGCCTCGGAGGCGCCGGGCGAGACCGCTTCCATCCGGTGCGCGAACATGGCGGGCAGAAGCGTGAGGTCGGCGCCCACCGCCACCCCCGAGACGACGCAGATCAGCGCGAAGATCCACGCGTCTCCCGGCCCCAGCATCACCGCCCCCGCGAAGGACGCGATGGCAAGCGTCATGGCGCCCAGCAGCACCGGTTTCGCGCCCCACCGTTCGGCGAGCCGGCCCCAGACCGGGGCCGAGGCGGCGGCGCAGAGAAAGAACAGCAAGAGGAGCGGCCCCTCCCATCCCTGTGCCTGAAGCACGCTTTCAACGTAGAACAGGAACAGTGTCGAGCTGACGGCGACCGGCGCCGCGTTGACCAGCGCGATCAGCAGGAGCCGCCGCGCCGTGCGGTCGGCCAGCACCGTGGCGAAGCCCTGCGCGCCCACGCCGCCCTTGCGCCATTCGCGCCGCATGGCCACCACCGCCACCGCGCCCAGCCCCGCGAAGGCAAGCGCGAACGCACCGTAGCCGCCAAGCGCGAGCGGCGCGACCGACGCGGCGCATATCCCGAGGAGCGCGCCCGTCTCGCGCCAGCGCGCCACGGCAAGGTAACCCGCCCCCTCCATCGCGCCGCGCACGCCTTCGGCATAGAAGCAGATGGTCAGGTAGCTGAAGGACGAGAAGACCAGCGTGAGCATCGCCGCAAACCACCAGAGCGGCGCGATGGGCGGCGACACGAGGAAGAGGCCCAGCATCCCCGCGACAAGCACCGCCCCACCGAGCGCGACCGACAGGCGGCGGCGGTCCTGCACCCGCCGGGCGAGCCAGCCCAGCGCCGGGTCCTGCACCACGTCGAGCAGCCTGAGCCCGAAGAGCATGGCACCCAGCGCCGCGAGCGACACGCCGTATTCGTCCACGTAGAACTTCGGCGCATGGATATAGAGCGGCAGGCCCGCCGAGGCGAGAAAGGCCGCGAAGATCGCATAGGCTGGCAGGCGCGCCTTGCGCGTCAACGGCTGACCTCGTCCGCGGGCGGCGCGGGACGTGCGCGGAACTTCGCGCCCTTCCACCAGAGCTTGAGCGCCTGCCAGTGGATGAGCGCGAGCACCCGGCGCGATCCGAAGGGCCGGCGCAGTGCGGACCACACAAGCCCGCGCGTGGTCAGCGGCTTGCGCGGCCCCACCAGCGTCGCGATCACGCCGCCATTGCCGCCGGTGAAGTCGATGCGGATGCCGATCCGGTCGGGGCGGATGTCGAACTGGAACTCGTAGCCGCCCTCGATCCGCTGGAACGGCGAGACATGCAGCACCTTGTCGGCCGCGAGACGGTCGGCGGCGGTGATGGCGCCGTGATCGTCGCGGTGACAAAGGTAGGAATGGCGATCGCCGTAGGTGTTCGTGACCTCCGCGATGATGACCCGCACATCGCCGGCCCCGTCGCGGCAGATCCAGAACGAGACCGGGTTGAACACGTGACCAAGGATGCGCGGCTGTGCCAGCAGCTCGATCCGGTCGGGCGCGGGCAGATTGGCATCGCGCAGCACGTCGCGCACCCAGGCCGCACCGCGCCCCTCGCCCGGCACCCCGCCGTGATCGCTGTCGTGAAGCGAGGCGAAAGCGGCTCGGTTCCGGCCGAAAAGCGCCACCGGGTCGGGTGGCGCCTCGGCGTCGAGAAGCAGGTAGTCGACGCCGTAGCGAAAGCGGTTCTCGATCTCGCCCTTGCGGCCGTGCCAGGTGTGGCCGGCGATATGGTCGATACCGGTCATGCCGCAGCGCCGACCCTCTGATCGGCCAGTCCGCGCCTGACTGCGAGCGCGCTCGACAGGCCGTCCTCGTGGAATCCGTGACCCATCCACGCGCCGCAGAACCAGGTGTTGCGTGCCCCGTTGCGCGCCGCGATCCGCGCCTGCGCGGCCAGCGCGGCGGTGTCGAAGACGGGATGGCGCAGCGTCACCTGGTCGTAGACGAGATCCTCGCGGATCGGCCGCGCGCTGTTCAGCGTCACGAAAAGCGGGTCGTCCTCGGGGATCGGCTGGAGCCGGTTCATCCAGTAGGTGAGGTCGATCTGCCCGTCGCGGCGCGGCGTGGCCTCGGTGTAGTTCCACGAGGACCAGACCGCGCGCCGCCGCGGCATGACCGAGGGGTCGGCGTGAAGCACCACGTCGTTCGGCTGGTAGCGGATCGCGCCCAGATCGGCGCGCTCGGTCGCGTCCGCATCCGCGAGAAGGCGCAGCGAATCGTCGGAATGGGTGGCGAAGACCACCTCGTCGAAGGCGTCCCACTCCGCTCCCCGCGCCTTGACCGAGGCCCCCAACGGATCGCGGCGCACGGCCTCGACGGGGGTGCCCGGACGAAGGCGCGCGCCCCGCGCCACGAGCGCCCGTTCAAGCCGCGACACGTAGTTCGCCGAACCGTCCTGCACGGTAAACCACTGATGCTGTCCGGCATAGTTTAGCAGCGCATGGTTCTCCATGAATTGAAGCATGGCCTGTGCCGGAAACTCCATGATCTGCCGGGTGGGCGTGGACCAGATCGCGCCGGTCAGCGGCAGGAGATAGCGGTCACGAAACCATGCTCCGGTGCCCAGCACCTCGAGCAGCGCGCCGATGGTCAGATCGCTGCCACGCGCGGTCTCGAGCGCGCGCGCGTTGAACCGGAAGATGTCGCGCAGCATGGTCCAATGCCGTGGATCGAGCGCGTTGCGCCTCTGCGCGAAGAAGGCCCCGGCGCCCGAAAGCCCGTATTCGAACCGGCCGCCCCCGATCGAGGCACCGAAGCTCATGTCGCTTTTCACCACGGGCACGTCGAGCCGCTCGAACAGCGCGGCGAGCTCGGGGTAATTGGCATAGTTGAAGACGATGAACCCCGTGTCGACCGGCTGATCGCCGCGCTTGCCCGCGATCACGGTGCGCGCATGGCCGCCAAGCCGCGGCTCGGCTTCGAAGAGCGTCACGTCATGGTCATCGGAGAGAAAATAGGCGGCGCCCAATCCGGAGATCCCTGCGCCGATCACGGCGATCTTGCGCCGCTGTCCTGTCAAGTGTTCGAATGGCATATGCCGCTGATCCAGTCCTGTTCCGTCGATCTGGCCTGAAATACGCCCGCGCCGGCGGACCGGATGAAAATTAAATTTCCGAACCGGGATGATCCGATCCGCGCCGGGGGCCGTAGAGACAGATGTGATTGACACTGCAAACCCTGTCTTGGCATCGTCCCGACCAGACGCAGCCCGCCGGATGCCGCGGGTCTTTTTCGGGTACATGGCGGAGACGGGTCCGGCGGTGGCAGATCGCAAGGTTGAAAACGATCACTGGGTGGTCTGCATGCAGCGCGTCCGGGACAATGACGACACCGAGGCATTTGCCGCGCTTTTCGGGCATTTCGCCCCCCGCGTGAAGGCGTTTCTCATGCGGCAGGGAACGGATGCGGCCACGGCCGAGGAATGTGCGCAGGACGTGATGGCGACGCTCTGGCACAAGGCGCACCAGTTCGATCCGCGCCGTGCGAGCGTGGCGACCTGGATCTTCACCATCGCCCGCAATCGCCGCATCGACATCGCGCGCAAGGACCGCCGCCCCGAACCCGAAGAGCTTGACTGGGGGCCGGCCGAGCAGACCGACCAGGCCGACGCCGTGGCCCTGCAACAGGAAAGCGCCGCGTTGAGCGAGGCCATCGCGGAGCTGCCCGCGAAGCAGCGCACGCTGATCGAGGCGGCCTATTTCGGCGACATGTCGCACAGCGAGATCGCCGACAGGACCGGCCTGCCGCTCGGCACGATCAAGTCGCGGATCCGTCTCGCGCTCGACCGCCTGCGCCACGCCATGAATTGACGAGAAACCCATGACCCAAACGATCAAGCACCACCTTACCGACGCGCTGCTGATGGCCTATTCCGCCGGCACGCTGCCCGAGGCCTTCTCGCTCGTGGTCGCGACGCATGTGTCCATGTGCGACGAGTGCCGCGCGCGGCTCGGCGCGTTCGACGCGGTGGGCGGCGCGCTGCTCGACCGGGTCGAGCCGGGGGAAGTGTCGGAGAAGAGCCTTGCCGACACGCTGGCACGGATCAGATCGGATGGTGAGCGCGCCGCGCCGGCCCCGACGCGCCCCTCGCGCGGCGACCTTCCGGCCCCGCTTCGCGACTACGTGGGCGGCGATCTGGAAGATGTGCGCTGGCGCCCCGTGGGGATGGGGGTGAAACAGGCGATCCTGCCCACCTCCCGCTCGGCCACCGCGCGGCTGCTGTTCATTCCGGCGGGCGCGGCGGTGCCGGATCACGGCCATCGTGGCACGGAACTGACCCTCGTGCTCAGGGGCTCCTTCTCGGATGACGAGGACCATTTCGCCGCGGGCGATGTCGAGATCGCCGACGAGGATCTCAATCACACGCCCGTGGCCGGGATCGAGGCCGATTGCATCTGCCTTGCCGCCACCGACGCGCCCTTGCGCTTCAACAGCCTCCTGCCCCGGCTCGCCCAGCCTTTCCTGCGGATCTGAGCGCGCTAACGCCGCGTCCCGCGTGACAATCGCGCGCGTGATCGTCATGGTGGCCGCGCAACCGTGAAAGGCCGCCAGATGACCGACTATCCCCATCTCCTTGCCCCGCTCGACCTTGGCCACGTGACGCTGAAGAATCGCGTGCTTATGGGCTCGATGCATACCGGGCTCGAGGAGACGAAGGACTGGAACCGCGTGGCCGAGTTCTATGCCGCCCGCGCGCGGGGCGGGGCCGGGCTGATGGTCACGGGCGGCATGGCGCCCAACCGCGAGGGTGGCGTCTTTCCCGGTGCGGCCGGGCTTTTCTCGGACGAGGATATCGCCAATCACCGTATCGTCACCGACCGCGTGCACGATGCGGATGGCCTCATCGCGATGCAGATCCTGCACGCCGGCCGCTATGCCTATGGCAAGGAATGCGTGGCCCCCTCGCCCATCAAGTCACCCATCTCGCCCTTCGTGCCGAAGGAGCTCGACGAGGAGGGGATCGAGAAGCAGATCGCCGATATCGTCACCGCCGCCACCCGCGCGCGCGAAGCGGGCTATGACGGTATCGAGATCATGGGTTCCGAAGGGTATTTCATCAACCAGTTCCTCGTGCGCCACACCAACAAACGCGAAGATCGCTGGGGCGGCTCCTACGAGAACCGGATGCGCCTCCCGCTCGAGATCGTGCGCCGCACGCGCGAGGCGGTGGGCGAGGACTTCATCCTGATCTACCGCCTGTCGATGATCGACCTCGTGCCCGAAGGCTCCACCTTCGACGAGGTGGTCGAGCTCGCCCGCCGCGTCGAGGCGGCAGGCGCGTCGATCATCAACACCGGCATCGGCTGGCACGAGGCGCGCATCCCGACGATCGCAACCTCCGTGCCGCGCGCCGCCTTCACCTGGGTCACGAAGAAGCTGATGGGCAAGGTGGGCATCCCGGTCATCACCTCGAACCGCATCAACACGCCCGAACGCGCCGAGGAGGTGCTGGCCGGCGGCGCCGCCGACATGGTGTCGATGGCGCGCCCTTTCCTTGCCGATCCCGATTTCGTGGCCAAGGCGAAGGCGGGCAAATCCGCCACGATCACGCCCTGCATCGCCTGCAACCAGGCGTGCCTCGATCACACGTTTTCCGGCAAGATCAGCACCTGCCTCTTGAACCCCCGCGCCTGCCACGAAACCGAGCTTGTGATAGAGCCCACCGAGACCCCGCGGCGCATCGCCGTCGTGGGCGCGGGCCCCGCCGGTCTGTCTGCCGCGTTGACGGCGGCCGAGCGCGGGCATGATGTGACCATCTTCGATCGCGACGACAAGCTGGGCGGGCAGCTCAACATGGCGCGCGTCATTCCCGGCAAGGAGGAGTTTCACGGCTTCGTCCACTGGTTCGAGACGATGGTCGCCGAGCGCGGGATCACCACGCGGCTGGGTCATGCGCCCGATGCCGATGACCTGGCAGGATTCGACGAGGTGATCATCGCCACCGGCGTCATCCCCCGCGACCCGCAGATCGAGGGCCAGGACGGCCCGAACGTTCTGAGCTATATCGACGTGCTGCGCCACCGCAAACCCGTGGGCAAGCGCGTGGCCATCGTGGGCGCGGGCGGCATCGGCTTCGACGTGGCGGATTTCCTCGTCACCGGCGACGACAGCCCGACCGAGGATTTGCCCGAATGGCTCGAGGAATGGGGTGTGGCCGATCCCGAAGAGCATCGCGGCGGCCTTTCGCCCCAAGGCCCACAGCCCGAGCCGTCGCTGCGCAAGGTGACGCTTCTGCAACGCAAGAACGAACGCCCCGGCAAGCGTCTGGGCAAGACCACCGGCTGGATTCACCGCGCGGCGCTTCGGATGAAGGATGTCGAGATGGTCGCCGGCGTCAATTATGAACGCATCGACGCGGATGGCCTCCATGTCAGTTTCGGCGAAGCCCGCGAAAACCCGACCCTGATCGAGGTCGATACCGTGGTGCTCTGCGCGGGTCAGCTTTCGGAACGCAGCCTTGCCGACGCGCTCCAGGCGCGGGGCATCCCCTGCCACGTGATCGGCGGCGCCGATGTCGCTGCCGAGCTTGACGCGAAACGTGCCATCGACCAGGGCACCCGCCTTGCCGCGACGCTCTGAGATGGATCGCGACCGGCGCTTCTTCTTGGCAGAAATACTCGAATAGCGCCGTCAGCCCATTGCCGCGCGGCGCGCGGCGGCGCACCGTCAGACGCCCACGTCCGGCCCCTTGCAGTAAAGCGGTTCGTCGCTTTGCTCGACCTCGTAAAGCTCGGTCAGCGCGGGATCATTCTCGAACCGCGCGATCAGGCCGCGCGACCCGCGCTCGAAGCTCCAGCATTGCGGGTCGGGATGGGTTTCGTAGGTGAAACAGATCATCTCGCCTTCCTGGTACCACTCCCCCTCCTGGCATTCCCCGTCGAGAAAGGACCACCGCACACGGCGGTTGTCGAGATATTCCTCCGCCCCGTAGGGCGCGCCGTTGCTGCCGTAATAGAAGGTCTTGCCGCGCGTGTAGGCGTCGAATTCCTCGGCGCTCATGTAGGGTCCGGCGGCGGCGGGCATGGCGCCGCAAAGCAGGCACAGGAGGGCGGGGAGAGTGGCGCGCGGGATCGTCATGGCCCTACCCTGCCATGTCCGCCGCGGCTTGACCACCATCACCATCGCGATGCGCCCGGTTCTCGGCGGTCTCCCACTCGACCACGCGCGGGTCCATCACGCGCCGCCAGAGTGGCGGGATCAGGGCGATCGACGCCATCACCGGAACCGGCAGGGGCAGCATCGGCATGTCCGCGCGCAGTTGCAGCGCCGGAAAGGGGCGGCCCGGTGTCACGTGATGATCCGAATGACGCGGCGCGTTGACCATCAGCGCGGAAGAGTACCAATGCGGCGCGTTCCACGAATGCCGCAGGTCCACCGGCTCGGGCCGGCCGTCGCCGCGTATCCGGCGGCGCAGCCCGTAGTGCTGCACGTAATCCGACAAGAGGATCTGCATCTGGGCATAGGCACTCAGACCCACGAACACCGCCACGCCGCGCCAGCCCAGCCACAGCGCCACCGCCACGGTCAGGCCAAGCCCAACCCCGAGGTAGAGCACGTAGGGATGCCGCCACCATGCCCGACCCGCGCGGGCCAGCATCGCGCTTTCCTCGCGAAACCCGGCGCGGAACGACCCCACGCCGGCGTTCAGCGCGTAGCGGTAGAAGCCGCGCCCGCGCGGCGGGCTGTTGGGGTCGCGCGCGGTGCCGACATGGACGTGATGCACCCGCAGATGCGCGCTGGCGTGGTGGCCGACCAGGAGGCTCGCGTAGACAAGCCGCCCCAGGAGCCGTGCGCCGCGTCCGGGGCGGTGGATCAACTCATGCGCGGCCGGGTGGGAGATCTGTCCGAAGACCAGCCCCGCCGCCAGCGCCACCAGGAACCGCTCTCCGCCGTCCAGCGTGCCCGGCCCCGCCACGGCCCAGAGCGCCGCGCCCAACACCCCGAAATGACCAACGCCCAGCACCCACAGGAGCACGCCCGCCGCCGGAAACTCCGCCCCCTCGGGTGCATTCACCGCCTCGCGCGCGATCAGGCGGTCCATCCCGAAGACGAGCACGGTCATGTATCCCACCGCCAGCCATGCCAGCGCCCCGCCCCAGGTCGCGGCCCCGAGGACCAGTGCGAGCGGTGTGATCGACGCGAGCGCGAAAAGGATCATCTGGTCTCGAACCTCTCGATCGGATGGCGCGGGTGCCGGCCGCCGCGCGCGGAACATCATGCCGTCTATCGGCAACATATGAAGGAATCGCGGCGAAGCCCAACGAATCCGGGTGCCGATACGTCGTTTTTGGCCTCGCCTTGCGGCGGTTGTCCCGGTTATGTCTGGTGCCGACCAGAGAGACAGGAGTGCGACATGGCACTGGACGAACGCAAGGGTGTTTGGAAAACGGGCAAGGGCAAGGGCCGCATCACGCCGAAGGGCCGGCAGCTCGACGACCAGGCCTGGACCGAGGTGAAGGCGCTGCTGGGCGACGAACCGCGCCGCCGCGACCTGCTCATCGAGTATCTGCATCTCATCCAGGACCGCTTCGGGCACCTCTCGGCGGCGCATCTGCGCGCGCTGGCCGAGGAAATGCGCATCAGCCAGGCCGAGGTCTACGAGGTCGCGACCTTCTACGCGCATTTCGACGTGGTGAAGGAAGGCGAGACGCCGCCGCCCGCGCTCACCATCCGGGTCTGCGATTCGCTGGCCTGCGAACTGGCGGGCGCGCAGCAGTTGAAATTGGCGCTCGAGGACGGGCTCGACCCGTCGGAGGTCCGCGTGCTGCGCGCGCCCTGCATGGGCCGCTGCGACACCGCGCCGGTGCTCGAACTGGGCCACGCCCATATCGACCACGCCACGCCCGAAAAGGTCGAGAAAGCCATAGCCGAGGGCCATACGCATCCCCACATCCCCGACTACGAGGGTCTCGCCGCCTATCGCGAGGCAGGCGGTTACGAGACGCTCGAGAAGATCCGCGAGAGCGGCGATTTCGAGACGATCCAGCAGACGCTTCTCGATTCGGGCCTGCGCGGCCTTGGCGGAGCGGGTTTCCCCTCCGGCAAGAAATGGGGCTTCGTGCGCGCCGAGAAGGGGCCGCGCTACCTTGCCGTCAACGGCGACGAGGGCGAGCCGGGCACCTTCAAGGACCGCTACTACCTCGAGCGCACGCCGCATCTCTTCCTCGAGGGGATGCTGATCGCCGCCTGGGCCGTCGAGGCCGAGCGCTGCTTCATCTACATGCGCGACGAATATCCGGCGGTTCTCCGGATCCTCGCCGACGAGATCATGGCGCTGGAATGGGCGGGCATCGTCCATCCCGGCTATATCGAGCTGCGGCGCGGCGCGGGCGCCTATATCTGCGGCGAGGAATCGGCGATGATCGAATCGATCGAAGGCAAACGCGGGCTGCCGCGCCACCGCCCGCCCTTCGTTGCGCAGGTGGGCATCTTCGATCGCCCCACGCTGGTCAACAACGTCGAGACGCTCCACTGGGTCGCCCGCGTCCTGCGCGAAGGCGGGGAGATCCTGTCGGGCGTCGAGAAGAACGGCCGCAAGGGCCTACGCTCGTTCTCGGTCTCGGGACGTGTGAAGAACCCCGGCGTTTATCTTCTGCCGGCGGGCTCGACGATGGAGGACATCATAGAGGCGGCGGGCGGCATGCTCGACGGCCACACGTTCAAGGCGTATCAGCCGGGCGGCCCCTCGGCAGGGCTTCTGCCGGCTTCCATGGCCGACATCCCGATGGATTTCGACGTGTTGCAGGAACATGGCACCTTCATCGGCTCGGCGGCCATCGTCGTCCTCTCGGACAAGGATTCGGCCCGCGATGCGGCGCTCAACATGCTGCGCTTCTTCGAGGATGAAAGCTGCGGCCAATGCACGCCCTGCCGTGTGGGCTGCGAGAAGGCCGTGAAGCTCATGCAGGCCGACCGCTGGGATCGCCCGCTGCTCGAGGAGCTGTGCACCGCCATGGCCGACGCGTCGATCTGCGGGCTGGGGCAGGCCGCGCCGAACCCGATCCGCCTGACCATGAAGCACTTCCCCGACGAGGTATGACCGCCACGTCCCACGCCTGCGCGCTCTTGTCGGGCGCGCTGGCTCTCGCCTATCTCCTGCGCTACTGCACCGCGCCCGTCAGTCTTGTCCGCAGCGCGGTCAAGACCGGCGCGATCCTCGTGCTGGCGCTGGGCGCGCTGCTGGCCCCGGATGAGCCGTGGCTGCTGGTGGTGGCGCTCACGCTCTGCGCGGTGGGCGACTGGCTTCTGTCGCGGCGGGGCCAAGGCGCGTTCCTCGCCGGTGTCGGGGCCTTCGCGCTGGGGCACGTGGCCTATGTTGCGCTGTTCCTGACCCACCGCATGTCCGACATCGACCGCGCGCTGGGCTCCGGCATGATCCTCATCGTGCCGCTCGTTCTTTTCGGCCTCGGCATGGCGGCGCTCATGTGGCGCCATGCGGGCGATCTGCGCGGGCCGGTTCTGGCCTACATCGCCATCATCGTCCTGATGGGCGCTTCGGTCCTGACGCTGCCCGGGCTCTACCCGGTGCATTACGCGCATCCCGCCGCGGCGATGTTCATCCTCTCCGACACGGTGCTTGCCTTCGAGATATTCGTGCTGCGCGAGGGATCGCGCCTGCGCCGCGTCACACCCTACGTGGTCTGGACGACCTACTGGCTGGCGCAGTTCGGTCTCTTCCTCGCCTTCGCGGGCATTCCGACCAAGTGAGCGCCCTTTCAAATCCCCCGCAACCGGACTACTTGGATTGAGAGGAAAGGAAGGACGCAGCACATGGCCTTTTTCAAGAAACTGAAGGACCGGCTCTTCAAATCCTCCTCCAAGCTCGAGGAGGGGCTCGACGCCATCGTCGAGGATGGCGGCACCGAGGAGGAGGTCGACCTTGCCCAGGCACCCGACCCCGACACACCGCCCGCGCCGGACCCCGCCCCCGACCCCAAGCCGGACGTGACCCCCACGCCCGAGCCCACCCCGGTGCCGGAGCCCGACACGCCCGACCCGACCCCCGAGCCGACGCCGGTGCCCGAGCCCGACACGCCCGATCCGGCACCCACGCCCGAGGAGACCCCCGAGCCCGATCTGCCCGACCCTGCGCCCGAGCCGACGCCCGCGCCGGATCGCTCGCCCACGCCCGATCCCGAACCGACCGGCGTGCCCGCGCCCGACCCGACGCCGGCACAGCCGCCCGAGCCGGGACCGGGCATCACGCCGCCCTCGGACCCCCGGCCCGCCGAGGCGCCGGTCGAGGCTCCGCCGCCGCAACCCTCGCCCGCCATGCCCGAGACACCGGTGCAGCCCGCTATTCCGCCCAGGATGCGCGGCGACGATACGGCCGAGGCCGAGGCCGGGGCGAAACCCGGCCTCTTCGGCCGTCTTCTTGGGCGCGGGGAAAAGGCGAAGGTCGTGCGCCGTGCGCTCGACGACGACATGCTCGAACAGCTCGAGGAGTTGCTCATCACCGCCGACATGGGCGTCGACACGGCCCTGCGCGTGACCGCCAACATGGCCGAGGGACGCATGGGCAAACGCCTCTCGACCGACGAGATCAAGGAGCTTCTGAGCGCCGAGATCGCCCGCATCATGGAGCCGGTGGCGCGCCCCATGCCGCTCTATTCGCGCAAGCCCCAGGTCGTGCTTGTCGTGGGCGTGAACGGCTCGGGCAAGACGACGACCATCGGCAAGCTCGCCGCGCAGTTCAAGGCGGCGGGCAAGTCGGTGGTGATCGCCGCGGGCGACACGTTCCGCGCGGCGGCGGTCGAGCAGCTTCAGATCTGGGGCGATCGCGCAGGCGTGCCGGTGATGACCGCGCCCGAAGGCTCGGACCCGGCAAGCCTTGCCTTCGACGCCATGGACAGGGCCGAGCGCGAGGGCGCGGATTTGCTGATGATCGACACCGCCGGTCGTTTGCAAAACCGCGCCGACCTGATGGAAGAGCTGGCCAAGATCGTCCGCGTCATCCGCAAGAAGGACGAGACCGCGCCGCACAACACGCTCCTGGTGCTCGATGCCACGACTGGCCAGAACGCGCTGAGCCAGGTCGAGACCTTCCGCAAGCTCGCCGACGTGTCGGGTCTCGTCATGACCAAGCTCGACGGAACGGCAAGGGGCGGCGTGCTGGTGGCGCTGGCCGACAAGTTCGGCCTGCCGATCCACGCGATCGGCGTGGGCGAGCAGATCGACGACCTCGCCCCCTTCGATCCTCAGGATTTTGCCAAGGCGCTGACGGGCGCCTGATCCTCACCCCCTCCTTTCCTCCTCGTCCTCCAGCATCTCGTGATGCGTGCCGAGCAACCGCTCGAACGCGCGCAATCCCAGCAGGACGAGAACCGTGATCAGCGTGGCCATCGCGGCAAGCGGCATCTGACCCGCCCCGCAGGACAGCCCGATCGCGCCCGCGAGCCACAGCGACGCGCCCGTGGTGATGTTCCGCACCTTCCCGCCCGAGGTGAAGATGATCCCGGCGGCGAGGAAGGCCACCCCTGCCGTCACCGCTTCGACAAGGCGCAGCGGATCGACGCGCAGCGAATCCTCGGCGCCGAAGGGCAGGCTTGCCAGTTGCTGGCTCACGATGATGAAGAGGCAGGCAGCCATCGAGACCAGCATATGCGTCCGAAGGCCCGCCGGCTTCTCGCGCTTTTCGCGCTCGAACCCGATGATCCCGGCAAGGAGGATCGCGGCGATCAGCCGCGTGGCCGCCACGGTGGGCGGCACCGCGCTGAACGTGCCTTTCAGTTCCTGCAGGATCACCTCGACCATGGGCCGGCCCTTTCCTGGTGTCATGGCGCGCGGAAAGAGACCTGCCGCGCGGCTTATCCGGTCGGAAACGCGCAAAACTGTTGAAAGTTTCCTCCCGCGGGCCGACAAGCCCGTGACGCGCGGCGGGCCATGGCCCCGCGCCCCGCGAACCGGCAGGAAGGACCAGGGACATGAGCGATTGGCTTGTCGCCCTCGAGGGCACGCCCGGCGGCCATCACCTTGCGCTCGCGCTCGCGCTTCTGGCGGCGCTTCTGCACGCGGTCTTCGGCGCGCTTCAGAAGGGGCGCGTCGATCCGTGGCTTGCCCGCGGCGCCATCGACGCCTGGCTCGTGGTGCTGGCCGCACCGCTCGCGCTCTTCGTCGTGCCCTGGCCCGAGCCGCATATGTGGCCCCTTTTTGCCGGCGCGGTCGTGATCCACGTGATCTACAAGCTCTTGCAGGCGTCGGCTTACACGCGCGGGGCCTACACCGTGGTCTACCCCGTCGTGCGCGGCACCGGGCCGCTCTTCGCGGTGATCGGCGCCTATCTGATCTTCGGCGAGGTTTTCACCCTGACCCAGTGGGCCGGCGTCGGCGTGCTGCTGCTGGGCATATTCGGGCTGGCCGCCTATAACCTGATTTTCCTCGTGGTCGACCGCGAGACCCTGCCCGCGGCGCTCGCGCTCGCGGTGGCGACGGGGCTCCTGGTCGCGCTCTACACAACCTATGACGCCTACGCGATCCGCGCCACGGCCGACCCGTTCACCTTCCTCGCGTGGTTCTTCATGTTCGAGGGGATGACGATGCCCTGGATCGCGCTCTGGCGCTGGCGCCGGATGCGGGACGGGCCCGCCCTGCGCCCGCTTGTCGCGCGGGGGTTGATCGGCGCCATCGTCGCGCTTTTCTCCTTCGGGTCGATCATGCTCGCCACGCGGCTCGACAAGGTGGGCGAGGCGGCGGTGCTGCGCGAAACCTCGGTGGTCTTCGCCGCGCTCATCGGCTGGCTCGCGCTGCGCGAAACCGTGGGGCCGCGCCGGATCGCGCTCATGGTGCTCATTGCACTCGGCGCCGTAATCGTCGAAATGGGTGGATGACCCGCCGAAGAACGAGGTTCGAGATGTCCGAGAAGAAGATCGACCCAAAGCTCAAGACCACCCTGGAACTCGGGCCGATCCTGCTGTTCTTCGTGGCCTATCTCTGGCTCAAGGACGAGACGGTCAAGCTGGGCGGCACCGACTACAAGGGGTTCATCGTGGTCACGGCGGGCTTCATCCCGGTCTTCCTCGCCTCCATCGGCGCGCTCTGGTGGCTGACGGGCCACCTGTCGCGGATGCAGGTGATGACGGCGGTGCTCATCGTGATCTTCGGCGCGCTTTCGGTCTGGTTCAACGATCCGCGCTTCTTCAAGATGAAGCCCACGATCATCTACCTGCTCTTCGGCGGCGTGCTCCTCGTCGGGCTTCTGCGCGGCAGCTCCTACCTGCAATCGCTGATGGACGGGCTGATGCCGCTCACCGACCAGGGCTGGATGATCCTCACGCGGCGGCTCATGTATTTCTTCTTCGCCCTCGCCATCCTCAACGAGATCGTCTGGCGCATGATGAGCGAGACGAACTGGGTCTATTTCAAGACCTTCGGGCTCACGGCGGCGATCTTCCTGTTCTTCATAACGCAGGGAAAACTCTTCGCCGAGCACGGGATCGAGAAGGACGAGGACTGAGCGCCCCTTGACCAGGCGCAAGCGCGGGATTAAAGCACTGCGTCAGTGGCGATTTGTTACCGGATTGCGGGCCACTCTAAACATTCCCGCTAAAAGGTCAGGACCAAGGCCCCCTTGCGCTTGACCGCATCGGGGCTTTTTTCATGGGCGCGCGGGCCCGCGGAGGTCGATCATGTCCGAAGACTGGAAAACGGCGACGAAACTCGTCCATCACGGCGCACGGCGCAGCCAGTGGGGCGAGGTGAGCGAGGCCATGTTCCTCACCCAGGGATTCGTCTACGACAGCGCCGAGGACGCGCAGGCCCGCTTCATCGAGGCCGGGCCGGACGAGTTCATCTATGCCCGCTACGGCAACCCGACCGTCGCGATGTTCGAGGATCGGATCGCCGCACTCGAGGGGGCCGAGGCCGCCTTTGCCACGGCAAGCGGCATGGCAGCGGTCTCGGGCGCGCTTGTCTCATGCCTCAAGGCGGGCGATCACGTGGTCGCGGCGCGCGCGCTCTTCGGGTCGTGCCTCTACGTGCTGGAAAACCTGCTCACGCGCTACGGTGTCGAGGTGACTTTCGTCGACGGCACGGACCTTGACCAGTGGCGCGCGGCGCTCAGGCCCGGCACGGCGGCCGTCTTTTTCGAGACCATCGCCAACCCGACGCTCGAGGTGATCGACCTGCCCGCCGTGGCGGCACTGGCCCACGAGGTCGGCGCGCGGGTCATCGTGGACAACGTCTTCGTCACCCCCGTCCATTCCCGCGCCATCGAGCAGGGTGCCGACGTGGTCGTCTACTCGGCGACGAAACATATCGACGGGCAGGGCCGTGCCCTCGGCGGGGTGATCCTCGGCTCGACCGAGTTCATCCGCGAGACGGTGGAACCCTACATGAAACACACCGGCGGCGCGATGTCGCCCTTCACGGCGTGGATCATGCTCAAGGGGCTCGAGACCATCGCGCTCAGGGTGCGGGCGCAGACCGCCTCGGCCCGTGCCATCATCGACGCGGTGCAGGGTCACGCCAAGCTCGCCCGCGCGATCTATCCCGGCCATCCGGATCATCCGCAGCATGACATCGTGATGCGCGACATGGGGGCCGGCGGCACGGTCCTCTCGCTCGACCTCGCCGGTGGGCAGGCGGCCGCGTTCCGCTTCCTGAACGCGCTCGGGATCGTGCTCATCTCGAACAACCTCGGCGACGCCAAGTCCATCGCCACCCATCCCGCCACCACCACGCATCAGCGCCTTCCCGACGATCGAAAGGCCGCGCTCGGCATCACGCCGGGGTTGGTGCGGCTGTCGGTGGGCATCGAGGATACGGACGACCTCGTGGCGGATGTGATGGGTGCGCTCGACGCGGCCTGAGCCGTCCAGGGCATCGGCGGCCGTGAAAATCGATTCGAATTGTAAACACTGCGCGCGGTGAGGATACCCCAAGTTAAGGGGTTTCCCGTCATCCCTTTCCCCTGTCAGGCAAAAAGGGGACCAGAGACATGCTGCGCTTCATCCAGGGTCGCGATCTTCACCATCATCCCGCCCTCGCGCGGGCCATGTTCCGCGACCGCGCGCGGCAGTTCCACGAAAGGCTCGGTTGGGAGGTGCGCGTCGATGCGGCGGGCGAGGAGCGGGATCAGTATGATCCGCTTGACCCGCTCTATGTCATCTGGGAGCCGCACCCGGGCGAGCATGGCGGCTCCATGCGGCTCATGCCGACGACGGGGCGCACCATGATCAACGAACATTTCGCCCATCTCCTCCCCAGGGGCGCGCTGCGCGACCCGCGCATCTGGGAATGCACACGCTTCTGCCTTGCACCCGGCGCATCGGCGCGGGTGCCGGCGCTCCTGATGCTCGCGGGGGGCGAAGTGATCCGGGGCTTCGGCCTCACGCATTACGTGGGCGTGTTCGACGCGGCCATGATCCGCATCTACCGCCTCATCGGCGCCTCTCCGCAGGTGATCGGCCACGCGGGCGAAGGGCGCGCACGGATCAGCGCGGGGCTCTGGGACAGCCCCGACGACGCCCGCGCGCGCGTCGCCCGACGCGCCGGCATCTCGCCGGAGCTTGCCGCGCACTGGCTTCGGCGCTCGGGCGTCCTGCCATGCGAGGAACGTCGCAGCGCATAAAACGCCGCCCCGCCTCTGGTCCCCTTTCGCGGCGCGCGATACTGTCGCGTCATGAGCGAGACCGCCCTCACCTTCTCGGCCGACCAGGCCGAGGCGCATGACCGCGTGGCCGAGATGCTGCGCGAGGTCGGCATCGACATCGACGAGGGCCACCTCACCCCCCCGCGCGAGGGAAAATCCGCCGTCATGGCCGTTATCGGCAAGGCTGGCTCGGGCAAGACGCTCCTTCTCGCCGCGCTCTACCGCGCGCTCGAGGAAGCGGGAGTCGACGTGGTCTCCGGCGACTGGGAGGGCAAGCGCCGCAAGGATCGGCGCACGCTCGCCATCCTCGCGCCCACGAACAAGGCCGCGTCGGTCCTGCGGATGCGCGGCGTGCCCGCGACGACGATCCACCGCATCCTCTACACCCCCGTCTACGACCCCGAATACGAGCGGATCGCAGAATGGCTGGCCGGAAACGGCGAGCGGCCCGAGATCGAGGGGCTGACCGATCTTGCGCTCGACCGCGCGCTGGCGTTCTACCAGTCCAACAAGTCCATCCCCGGCGCGCTGGCCGCCGCGGGGCTGCGCGGATCGGACTTCATCACCGGCTGGAAACGCCGGGAGGAACCGCTCGACGTGGGCTTCGTCGACGAGGCCTCCATGCTCGACAAGAAGCAGTTCGAGGACCTGCGCGAGATTTTCCCCACCCTCCTCCTCTTCGGCGACCCGGCGCAACTTGCCCCGGTGAACCAGTCGGGCACGATGGTCTTCGACACGCTGCCCGCGCCTGCCAAGCTCGAACTGAGCCGCATTCACCGGCAGGACGCCGACAACCCGATCCTCGACCTGGCGCACGCGCTGGCCGACCCCGCGCTCGAGTTTCACGATTTCGAGCGGATGGTCGAAGAGAAGGCCCGCGCCGACGACCGCGTGCAATACGCAAACCGCGTCGAGGTGGACCTGATGGCGCGATCGCCCGTTCTCGTCTGGCGCAACGCCACGCGCATCCGCCTGATCAACGCCTTCCGCGCGGTCCATGGCGCGCCCGAGACCGAGCTTCTGGAGGGCGAGCCACTCATCTGCGACGGGCTGGAACTGCCGCTCAAGCACCGCAAGAAGCGGCTCGACCTCGAGGCACGCGGCCTCATCAAGGGCGCGCAGGTGATCTATCTCGGCCCCGGCCGCAAACCCGGCTTCTCGCGCCTGCACGTGATCGGCGCCGAGGATCCGCAGGTCAGCGCGGCCTCCATCGTCAAGATCGAGAAACCCGACGAGGAAGAGCCATTCATCCCCTTCGCCGCGCGCATGGGCGCCACCTTCCTGCACGGCGCGGCGGTGACGATCCACAAGGCGCAAGGCTCGCAATGGCGCGAGGTGCAGGTCTTCGCCCCGGACCTTTTCATCGCCGCCCGCATGGGCCGCACCGAGGCCGGGCAGCCGCTCTGGAAGCGGCTTGCCTACGTGGCCATCACCCGCGCCGAGGAGCGGCTCTACTGGGTGGTGCGCAACCGGCTGGCGAAACCCACCCACGCGCTCAGGGCGGATGACCTGCGCACCGGCCCCGTGCCCCTCGAACTCGAAGCGGAGACCGCGACATGACGAGCATCCTCATCACCGGCGCCAGCTCCGGCATCGGCCGCGCCACGGCCGAGGCGTTCCTTGCCGAGGGCTGGACCGTGGGCCTCGTCGCGCGCCGCGCCGAGCGGCTCCAGGAGATCGCGGGAGGTCATCCCGGTGCCATCGCGCTCCCCGCCGACGTGACCGACCCCGAAGCCATGGAAGCCGCCTTCGACCGCTTCGCGCAGATGGCCGGACGGCTTGACGTCCTGTTCAACAACGCCGGCACCTTCGGCCCCATCGGCACCCCCGACGAGGTGCCGGTCGAGGGGTTCGACGACACGCTGGCCGTCAACATCCGCGGCATGTTCATCGCCGCGCGGCTGGCCTTCGCGCAGATGCGCCGGCAAAGCCCGCAAGGCGGCCGCATCATCATGAACGGCTCCACCTCGGCGCACAGCCCCCGCCCCGGCTCGATCTGCTACACCACGACGAAACACGCGGTCACCGGCATGACGCGCAGCCTCGCCCTCGATGGGCGCGCGTTCGACATCGCCTGCGGCCAGATCGACATCGGCAACGCCGAAAGCGAGATGGTGGCCGACCTGAAGGCCGATCAGCCCGACATGCACACGATGGACGTGTCGAACGCCGTGCGGTCCGTCATGCTGATGGCCACGATGCCGCCCGAGGCGAATGTCCAGTTCATGACCGTGATGGCCACCAAGATGCCCTTCATCGGTCGCGGCTAGGGTCGCGCGCCGTCGCGGCGCGCCTATCTCAGCCCCTTCGCCGCGATCTGCCGGGCGAGGTTGCGCACCGCCTGCCCCCGCGCCGCCGCGATATCGAGCGCGGTGCGCTCGCCCGCGATGGGCACGCTGACCGAGAAGAGATGCGAGCGGCTCGCGTTCAGGCCGGCCGACACATAATATTGCCCGCTCAGCCGGAACAGCCCCGTGGCATCCGCATACATGTCCTCGACGCGCACCTCGACCACGGCATCGGGATACTCCTCGAAGGGCCACGGCTCAGCCGCGATGCGCGCGCGCGTGACCTGCGTGAGATAGCGCGCCAGTTCCAGAGTCATCGCCCGCCCCGGCGCATCGGCCCAGAGAAGGCCCTTCTGCACCGACAGCGTGCCCTCGGCGTCGCGCGCATAGATATCCTCGGACGCGGCATAGGTCGGAAGCGACACCTCGCGGATCGAGACCGAGCGATGCGCGATCCCCTGCACCGCGCCCGCCGGCGCGGGCGGCACGGTGACGCGCCTGTCCGCATCGCCCCCGCAGGCCGCGAGGCCCGTCGCCAGGGCAAGAAGGAAGAACGATCTTTTGATGAACATCTGGATTACCGCCCTGTGAGCAATGAATTGGGATTGCGTTCGATGGCCCGCGCGAGCGATGCCACGGCCTGCGCCGCGCGCTGCACCTCGCGCAGCGCCTCGCGCGCGTCGCGGGCCACGGCGCCATTAGCCTGGTAGCCCCGGATCGTCACGCTGGCATCGTTGAGCACGCCCTCGGCCCGCCGGATGAGCGCCTGCACCTGGTCGCTCGACCCGGCGATGGAATCCGCCGCGTTGCGCGCCGAGGCCAGCGCCGCCACCGCGTTCTCTGTCACGCCGCCCTCGCGCAGTTGCACGAGGACCGCGCGCATCTCGTCAAGCGCGGCGTTGAGGTTTTCGGGGATGGCCTTGGTCGTGTCCTGCTCGAGGATCGCATCGGCGCTCTCGATGAGCGAGCCGAGCTGATTGCCCAGCTTCTCTGCGTTCACCTTGCCGAGATTGGCCGCCACCTGGTCGATCTTCTCGACAAGCTCCGGCACGCCCTCGACCGCGCCCGAGACGCTTTTCGCCGACGCCGAGGCACTGTCGATCGCCGCGCCGAGCCTTGCGACCACCTCCTGCTCGTTGATCTGGGCGATCACCTGCTCCAACTCGTCGGTCACGGCCGCGATCCGTTTCGGGATCGCCTGCACCTCCTCGGAGTTCACCAGCCCCCGCGCATCGCTCAGAAGGCCGTTGATCTGCCCCGGCACGGCGCGCGTCTCCTCGTTCGAGGCAAGCGCGTTGAGGCTCGCCATCAGTTCGATCGCGCCGTTCATCACTTCCTCGACCGGAAGCGCGTTGATGCGCTTGAACACCCCTTCCGCCGAGGCCGACACGTCCGAGATGTTGCTTTCGGTGGTGGGGATGCTGGGAAGTCCGTCCTCGGGGATCGACAGGACCTCTTCGGGCGCATCGGGCACCTCGATCAGCTCGACCTTGAGGCCCCCTGTCAGGATCGACGCCGTCACGAGCCGCGCGCGCAGCCCCTCGGCCACCCGCTCCTTCAGGAAGTCGAGCGCGGCGTCCTCCTTGTCGCCCTCCTGGTCGAGGCCAAGCCGCCCCGGCACGATCGCCAGCGTCGCGAGAAGGCGCGCATGGTTGTCGCCGAACCGCTTGGGATCGACCAGCCCGTTGATCGCCGTCACCTGCCCGATCTGGATACCGTTCAGCTCGACCGCCGAATCCACGGCCAGGCCCGCGACGTTCTCGTCGAAGATCACCGAGACGTTGAGCGCATCGCCCTCCTCGCCCGAGAAAAGGCTCGCGCGCGCGTCGGCCTCGTCCGCGTAGACGCTGAAGGTCTCGCCCGGCGTGACCCCTTCTCCACCCGACACGATGGTGCCGAAGGTCAGGCCGCCCGAGACCAGCGAGGCCAGCGATGAGAAATCGAGCACGGCGCCGTTCGGCCCGATCGAGAACTCGAAACCCGACGTGTCCCAGAACCGCGTCGCCGTGGTGACAAGCCGGTCATGCGGGGCGAAGATCATCGCCTCGGCCTCCGCCGTCGATCCGTCCGCCGAGATCGAGGTCTTGCCCACACGGCCCACGGTGATCCCGCGATAGACGATGGGCGCATTCTCGGTCAGCGCCACCTTGCCCGAAGCCCTCAGCTGCACGCGAAGCCCGGTCTGCCCCGCCCGTTCCAGCGGCGGGTCCGACAGACCGGCGAACCGGGGGGCGAGCCCGCCCGCCTCGTTGTCCCACACGCCCTCGATATAGACGCCGGTCAGCACGGTGTTCAGCCCCGAGACCCCTTGCGTCGTCACCTTGGGGCGGACCACCCAGAACTTCGCCTCCTCGTCCACGAACTCGGCCACGTCCTTGCTCAGCCGGACCGAGACGATCACGCTGCCCAGGTCGCGCGAGAAGCTGACTTTCTCGACCAGGCCCACCGCCACGTCGCGATAGCGCACCTCCGTCTCGCCGGCATTGATACCCGACGCGTTCTCGAACGAGATCTCGATCAGTGGCCCGCGTTCGGCATAGGCGTTCCACGCGACGCCAAGCACCACGACCAGGGCCGCCAGCGGCACGATCCAGACGATCGAAAGCCGCTCCCAAAGGCTCTTGCGGGCCGACTTGACGGGAACGGGAGGGGGGGTCGAGCTATCCGATGGCACGGGGGCTTTGTCCTTGTGAGGCGGTTTCGTCGGAGGGGCCCGGCGCGGGCCCGGCACCGGAGTCGTCACTATCCCAGATCATCCGGCTGTCAAAGCTTTGTGCCGACAGCATCGTGAAGATGACCGAGAGCGCGAAGAACAGGCTGGCGGGGCCCGGCTTGATCGAGGCCAGCGCCTGAAGCTGCACCAGCGACGACAGGATCGCGACGACGAAGACGTCGATCATCGACCAGCGCCCGATGAACTCGACTACCTCGTAGAGCTGCTGGCGCCGGATCGAGCTCAGCGCGGGACGATGCTGCACGCCGATGGCCAGGCCCCCGATGGCGATGAACTTGCCCACCGGGATCAGGACGCTCGCGACGAGGATCACGATGGCGATGCCCCAGTTGCCGTGCAAACCAAGCTCGATCGCGCCGCCGACGATGGTGTTTTCCTGCGTGCTGACAAGCGTGGTCGTGCGCAACATCGGGTAGATATTGGCCGGGACATAGCACACCATGCCCACGATCAGCCACGCCCACACGCGCTGAAGCGACTCGGTGTCGCGCGATTCGAGGTGATGGCCGCAGCGCCCGCAGGTCTCGGTGCCCATCGGCCAGACCCGCGTGCAGCGCGTGCACGCGACAAGGCCCATCTGCCGCGCCGTCTTCACGTTTCCAGCGACTTCCATATCGAGTACCTGCACAAGAGCATATCGGTCGCCACCACGATGATGACGAGCGCGGTGAACATCCAGAAGGCGGGGCCGAAATGGATCTGCGCCAGGTCCCCCAGCTTCACGAGCGCCACGGCACAGCCGATGGCGAAGACCTCGGCCATGGACCAGGGGCGAAGCGCCTCCGACACCCGGAACGCCTGCGCGGCATAACGCGCGGGCGGACGGTCCTGCACCACCGGGCCCAGCACGTAGACCAGCAGCGTCAGGCGCAGCATCGGGATCACCACGATGAACCCCAGCACCACCAGCGACAGGAGCGTGAGCGGCCCCGTGAAGCTGAACGCCGTGGTGAGGATCGAGGCCCGGTGCTCGAGCCCGCCGGCATCTATCGACAGAAAGGGCAGCAGCATCGCCGCAATGATGAGAATGAGAACCGCCGTCGCCAGCGCGATGATCTGCTTGCCCGCCTTGCGGCGCGGCGCGATCAGCACGGTATGACAGCGCACGCAGACCGCCCGTTCGCGCGGCGCCACTTCCACGACCTCGTAGACCGCATCACAATGCGGGCAGGCAATGAGCTTCTCCAGCCCGATCGCGGATGTATCCCTTTCTGACATCGCCCCCCCAGGCTCCGTGCGCCGCAACGGCACGCAGGCCAGACTACGGGAACGGCACGACGCATACAACAAGGCGCGTGAGGGCGCGTGCGCGTCCCGCGCCGGTGTGGCAGCCTTACCCGCCGCGGTCCAGCGCCTCCTGAAGGCGCGCCTCGTCCTCGGGAGAGAGGGGCGACTGCACGATACGGCCCCCGCCATCGAAGCTCTCGACCACCTCGCGCAGCGCCGCCTCGTCCATGTCGCGCACCCAGAGGCAGAGAGCCGACCCGCCGGGACGAAGCGTGCGGCCGATTTCCTCGGTGAACGCCGAATCTAGCCCCGGATCGCGCAACTGGCCGGTGACGGCCCCCACCGCGCCGCCGGCGATCGCGCCCGCCACCGGCATCATGAACGCGGCCCCCAGCACCGCCCCCCAGGCGATACCGCCCAGGGTCTGCGCCACCGGCACGTTCGCGGGCGTCGAGAGGTGCAGCTCGCCATCGGCATCGCGCACCGCGATCACGATGTCCTGCGTCTCGAGCCGCTGTTCGTCGCGCAGCGGTTTCAGCGCGGCGTCGAGCCGCTCGGCCCCGTCGGGGCTTTCAAAGATGACGATGAGAAGTTCGGACATGGGCGCACCTCCAGAACCGAAGGAACGCCCCCGGCCCATCGGTGGTTCCACCAGCTCACTGACAGTTGTCGCCGATCCAGCTCTCGAGGAAATCTATCTCCGCGCCATAGGCCTTCACCTCGTCGTCGGCTTGCTCGTGAAGGTCCGGATGCTCGCTGATCCGTTTGCGCCAATCGAGGCAGGTCGCGACATGCACCCCCTCGTGCACCTCGGTCGAATGCCGCTCGATGCGCGGGAAGCACTCGTCGCGATAGGCGGCGCCATAGGTCACCTCGCAATTGGCGAGATTGGTATAGGCCACCGTCGCCGTGCCGGTGCCGTCATCCTCGCCATCCTCGGGCACGTAGTAGTCGGAGACGCTACCGGTCTCGGCCGCGCTCTTTTGGCTGTCGGGCATCTGCTCGGGCCAGCGTTCACGCGCGACAAGCTCGGCCGCCTCGTCAAAGCTGACCTCCAGGCCCGCCATGGTGTAGATCACCTGCTTGTAGACGGACGGCTTCCATTTGCGGTCATACTTGGCCTTGTTGTCGGGCGGGAAGATATCCGGCCGTTGCCGATAGGCCATGTTCCCGAAAAGATCGCGCAAGGTGCGCGCATTTTCGATCCGTCCGTCGATCCATTTCTGCAATTCGGATCGGCATCGGCATTCATACGGCTCTACCGGCCCCTGGTCCACATGCTGACCCACGGCAACCGGCTGCGCCCGGACACTGCCGCCACCCGCCGTCGCGCTCAGATGCGATTGCATCGCCATGGTCCTCGGGTCGGTCAGGACGACATCCATCTTGATCGTCATGAACTTGTTCTTCCAGGACCCGGTGTAGGTCTGGCCGTTCTCCGCCCTCCAGTCCTGAAGGCGCATCTTCCACTCGAACGGGATGCCGTCCTGGCTCATGGCCGATATGATGAAGCCGGATGCACACGCCTCGACGCTGACCGTCGCCCGGTCCTTTCGGGCATCCGCCGGCGCAACAAGGCGCATTCCATAGCCCCCGCCGATGAGGTCGCCCACCGCCATAGCATCCGTCGGGGCGACGGTATATTCACCCGGCCTGATCGGCGCGGGGCAACTCTCCCCCTGCGCCCAGGCCGATGCGCCCGCCGTGGTCAGCGCGACAAGTGTCGTGGCGATCCGAAGCATCATTCCGCCGGTATTGCGTCTTCCTCCAAGGTAACGGGATGCTCGAGCTTGTCCAACATCTCCTTCGGCACGACCTGAAGGAAATTTCTCTTCTCGCTCTCCCAGTTCTGAAGGATCGTCTCGGCCTTGCGGCTTCCGGTCTCCGCCAGATGGCGCTCGATCAGGCCGCGAAGCTGCTCCATCCAGTGCCCTTCGTCCACCGGACAGGTGATGAGCGTCTCGAGGTTCATGAAGGTTTCGGCGCGGCCCTCGGGATCGTAGAGATAGGCCATGCCGCCGGTCATCCCCGCCCCGAAATTCGCGCCGACGGGGCCAAGGATCACGGCGACGCCGCCGGTCATGTATTCGCACCCGTTGGTGCCGCACCCCTCGATGACGACATGCGCGCCCGAGTTGCGCACCGCGAACCGCTCGCCCGCGCGACCGGCGGCAAAAAGATAGCCCGCCGTCGCCCCGTAAAGGACGGTGTTGCCGATGATCGTGTTCTCCGACGCCTCGAGCGGGCTCATCATCGGCGGGCGCACCACGATCGTCCCGCCCGACAGGCCCTTGCCTACGTAATCGTTGGCATCCCCCGACACCTCGAGCTTGAGCCCCGGCGCCGCGAAGGCCCCGAGCGATTGCCCCGCGCTGCCCGACAGCTTCACCGTCAGGTGATTGGGCTGAAGCCGGTTGCGCATCCCGAAATTGCGGACGATATGGCTGCTCACGCGCGTGCCGACGGTGCGATGCGTGTTCTGCACCGCGTAGTGCAGTTGCATCTTCTCGCCGTCGTTGAGGAACCGCTGCGCGTCGCGCACGATCTCGGCGTCGAGCGTATCGGGCACCTCGACCCGATTGCGCGTCCGGTCGAGCGCAAGGCCCGCGCTCCCGTCCACGGTGATCAGCATCGGGTTGAGGTCGAGGTCGTCGAGATGCGCCGAACCCCGGCTCACCTGCGTGAGAAGGTCCGCGCGCCCGATCACCTCGTCAAGGCTTCGCGCGCCGATCCCGGCCAGGACCTCGCGTACTTCCTGCGCGTAGAAGGTGATGAGGTTCACCACCTTGTCCGCCGTGCCCGTGAACTTGTCCCTGAGCGCGGGATCCTGCGTGCAGACGCCCACGGGGCAGGTGTTCGACTGGCATTGCCGGACCATGATGCAGCCCATCGCGATCAGCGCGGCGGTGCCGATGCCGTATTCCTCGGCCCCCATCATCGCGGCCATCACGATGTCGCGCCCGGTGCGCAGCCCGCCATCGGTGCGCAGCGTCACCCGCGTGCGCAGGTTGTTCATGGCAAGCACCTGGTGCGCCTCGGTGAGGCCCATCTCCCACGGCAGGCCCGCGTATTTTATCGAGGTCGCGGGGCTTGCCCCCGTCCCGCCATTGTGGCCCGAGATCAGGATCACGTCCGCCTTGGCCTTCGCCACGCCCGCCGCGATGGTGCCCACGCCCGATTGCGCGACCAGCTTCACCGTCACCTTGGCGCGCGGGTTGATCTGCTTGAGATCGTAGATGAGCTGCGCCAGGTCCTCGATGGAATAGATGTCGTGATGCGGCGGCGGGCTGATGAGCGTGACACCCTTGGTCGAATGTCTCAGTCGCGCGATCAGGTCCGTCACCTTCATCCCCGGAAGCTGTCCGCCCTCGCCGGGCTTGGCGCCCTGCGCGATCTTGATCTCCAGTTCCTCGCAGGCGTTGAGATATTCCGCCGTCACGCCGAAGCGCCCGCTTGCCACCTGCTTGATCTTGGCGCTCGGGTTGTCGCCGTTCTCGTCGGGCTCGAAATGCGCCGGGTCCTCGCCGCCCTCGCCGCTGTCGGACTTGGCGCCGATCCGGTTCATCGCCACGTTGAGCGTCTTGTGCGCCTCGGGGCTGAGCGCGCCCAGGCTCATGCCCGGCGTCACGAACCGCTTGCGGATGGCGGTGACGCTTTCGACCTCCTCGAGGGGAATGGGCTTGCCCATCGGCTTGATGGCCATCAGGTCGCGCAGGTGGATCGGCGGATTGGCCTGCATCGCCGCCGAATACCGCTTCCAAAGCTCGTAGGAGCCGCGGTCGCACGCCGTCTGCATCAGGTGCATGTTCTGCGCGCCCCAGGCGTGGCTCTCGCCCGACTTGCGGGCCTTGTAGAATCCCCCGATCGGAAGCACGTCGTTTCCGCGGAAAGCCTGGGCATGTATTTCCTCGAGCTTGGCCTGGATACCGCTCACGCCGATGCCGCTGATCCGGCTCACGAGACCGGGGAAATACTCCGCGCACATCGCGCGGCTGAGCCCCACCGCCTCGAAGTTGATACCCCCCCGGTAGGACGAGATGACCGAGATGCCCATCTTCGACATGATCTTGAGCAGCCCCTGGTCGATCGCGTTGCGATACCGCGCGACCGCCTCGGTGAGACTGCCGTCGATGAGGCCGCGCCCGATCCGGTCCGCGATGCTGTCCTCGGCGAGATAGGCGTTGACCGTGGTGGCGCCGACGCCGATCAGCACCGCGAAGTAATGCGGGTCGATGCACTCCGCCGACCGCACGTTGAGCGAGCAGAATGTCCGAAGGCCCTTGCGCGTGAGGTGGCTGTGCACCGCGCTCGTGGCAAGGATCATGGGCATGCCCACCCGCCCCTCGCCAACCCCCTGGTCGGTCAGGACGAGATGCCCCGCCCCCGACCGCACGGCATCCTCGGCCTCGGCCCGGATCCGCTCCAACCCCTTCTGGAGCGCACCCGACCCCGGACCGAAGGTGCAGTCGATCTCGCACACCTCGGCGTTGAACTGGCGCAGCATTTCGGCGAATTGCGCGTTCCCGACGAAGGGACTGTCGAGCACGATGATCTCGGTCTGGCTGCTGTCCTCGTCGAGCACGTTCTTGAGGTTTCCGAACCGCGTCTTGAGGCTCATCACCCGGAATTCCCGCAGCGAGTCGATGGGCGGATTCGTCACCTGGCTGAAATTCTGGCGGAAGAAGTGGCTGAGCGGGCGGTAGCGTTTCGACAGGACCGCCGAAGGCGTGTCGTCGCCCATGCTGGCGATGGCCTCCTTGCCGTCCTCGGCCATGGGCGCGAGGATCTGCTCGAGCTCCTCGATCGTGTAGCCCGCCGCGATCTGCCTCCGGCGCAGTTCGGCTCCTTCGAACAGCGGCGCCTCGCTCACCCCGGCCAGTTTCTCGTCAAGCTCGTTGATCCGCTCCACCCACTCCCCGAAGGGCAGCGCGGCGGCCAGCTTGTCCTTGATCTCGCGGTCGTGGAACAGCTTGCCCTCGCGCATGTCCACGGCCAGCATCTGCCCCGGACCCAGCGCGCCCTTCTCGCGCACCGTCGCCTCGTCCACCGGCACCATCCCGGCTTCGGACCCGGCGATGACCAGGCCGTCACCCGTCACGACGTAGCGCATCGGCCGCAAGCCGTTGCGGTCCATCCCCGCGCAGACCCAGCGCCCGTCGGTCATGGCCAGCGCCGCGGGGCCGTCCCACGGCTCCATCACCGAGTTGCAGTAGGAATACATGTCCTGCCACGCCTGCGGCAATTCGCGGGCCTGCTTCGACCACGATTCCGGCACCAGCATCGTCTTGGCCATCGGCGCGCTGCGCCCGGCGCGCACCAGCACCTCGAACACCGCGTCAAGCGCCGCGCTGTCGCTCGAGCCGCCGGGGATGATCGGCTTGATGTCCTCGGCCATTTCGCCGAACGCGCCGCTCGCCATGCGGATCTCGTGGCTCTTCATCCAGTTGATGTTGCCCTTGAGCGTGTTGACCTCGCCGTTATGCGCCAACATCCGGAACGGCTGCGCCAGCCACCATTGCGGGAAGGTGTTGGTGCTGTAGCGCTGGTGGTAGATCGCGAAGGCGCTCTTGAACCGCTCGTCCTGGAGATCGGGATAGAACACCGCCACCTGCTCGGCCAGCATCATGCCCTTGTAGATGATCGACCGGCAGGACAGGCTCGCGATGTAGAAACCCGCGACACCCGCCGCCGCGACAGCCTTCTCGATCCGGCGCCGGATCACGTAGAGCTCGCGCTCGAAATCCTCTTCCTCGATCCCCTTGGCGTTCGAGATGAGAATCTGCTCGATCTCGGGCCGCGTCGCGTTGGCCTTCTCGCCGAGGCACGTGATGTCCACCGGCACGTGCCGCCAGCCATAGATCGTGTGGCCCATCCGAAGCACCTCGGTCTCGACGATGGTCCGGCAGACCTCCTGCGCGCCGAAATCCGTGCGCGGCAGGAATACCTGCCCGACGGCGACAAGCTGATCCTGCCGCGGCTCGTGGCCCGTGCGGCGGATCTGGTCATAGAAGAACTTCACGGGGATCTGCACGTGGATGCCCGCCCCGTCGCCGGTCTTGCCATCGGCATCGACCGCGCCCCGGTGCCAGATCGCCTTGAGCGCGTCGATACCCGCCTGCACCACCTTGCGGCTTGGCTTGCCGTTGAGGCTGACCACGAGGCCCACGCCGCAGGACGAATGCTCCTCGGCTTCCGAATACATGCCGTTGCGGGCCAGCCATTCGCGTTTTGCCGCCTCGGCGGCGGCCCAGCTTGCGTCATATTTCGTCATGTCATGTCTCCTTCGACATGTTCATTTTCTGCTTCGAATGCAGTACGCGAGATGCGCGAATGCGCCCCCTCCAAGCGGACCGAGGCCATGGCGCGATCACTGTATATCTCGGAGCGAAGCGGCCAGTCCCGCGCGGCTTCGAACAATCCCGGCATCAAGTCATAGGGCGCGCCGTCGCGGTCCGTATCGCGCATCCACAGATGCGACCCGCAGATCGGACAGAACGCGCGCTCGGCAAAATCCGAGGACGCATGACGCGCCACATCACCCCGCACATGCACGGCCTCCGCTTCGGCGCGGAAACAGACGAAGACACCACCCGACCAGCGTTGACACATCCGGCAATG
This sequence comes from Roseovarius sp. SCSIO 43702, assembly GCF_019599045.1. Taxonomy (NCBI): domain Bacteria; kingdom Pseudomonadati; phylum Pseudomonadota; class Alphaproteobacteria; order Rhodobacterales; family Roseobacteraceae; genus Roseovarius; species Roseovarius sp. SCSIO 43702. Next base: position 448,885 of record NZ_CP080623.1, on the reverse strand, counting down.
ACACGCGCCGATCTCATGCTCCTGGGCGCCCTCCACAGCGATTTCCACGGCCCCGCACAGGCATCGCCCCTTCATCACTGCATCGCCCTTTCCGCCTGCAACGTCAGCATTATTGACCCACCGTCAGCCCCCGGTCGGCAAATGCACCGACACGATACCGACGTGGATACCGACGTAGATACCGACGTTCCGTTCGGACGCTTCATCATCTATTCAGCCGCCATCGCCTGCACGCCACCAAGCTCCGAAAGGATCGCCTCCGCCGCGTCGCGCCCGTCGCGGATCGCCCAGACCACGAGGCTCGCCCCGCGCACGATATCGCCCACCGCATAGACCCCCGGAAGCGCGGTGCGTCCGGTGCCGAACTCGGCCTTCACCGTGCCCCAGCGCGTCACCTCGAGCTCGGGCTCGTCCCAGAGCGCGGGCAAGTCCTCGGCCTCGAAACCCAGCGCCTTGATGACGAGGTCCGCGGGCTCGTCCACCACCGCGCCCTCGATCTCCTCGGGCGCCTGCCGACCCGTCGCATCGGGCGCGCCAAGGCGCATCTGCTGGACCTTCACCGCCTCGACCGCGTCACCCACGAACCCCTTGGGCGCGCTCAGCCACTCAAAGACGATGCCCTCCTCCTCGGCATTGGCCACCTCGCGCTGGCTGCCCGGCATGTTCGCCCGGTCGCGGCGATAAAGGCATTTCACGCTTTCTGCGCCCTGCCGCACGGCCGTGCGCACGCAATCCATCGCCGTGTCGCCGCCGCCAATGACCACCACCCGTTTGCCCTGCGCGTTCAACTCGCCGCTGGTGAATTCCGGCACCTCGTCGCCGAAGGACACCCGGTTGCTCGCGGTGAGGTAGTCGATGGCGCGGACGATCCCCCTGGCCCCGGCGCCTGGACCGTTCAATTCCCTTGATTCATAGACCCCCGTGGCAATCAGCACCGCATCGTGCTTGCCCCGGATGGCGGCAAAGCTCAGGTCCTCGCCGACGTTGCAGTTGAGTACGAATTCCACGCCGCCCCGTTCAAGCTGCGCGATACGGCGCATGACGACGTCCTTCTCGAGCTTGAAGCCCGGAATCCCGTAGGTCATGAGCCCGCCCGCCCGATCGTATCGGTCATAGATCGTGACCTGCACGCCCGCGCGGCGCAGCACGTCCGCCGCGGCAAGCCCGCCGGGACCGGCGCCGATGATGCCCACGCTTTCACTGCGCTCCTCGTCGGGGCTCGGCACGTCGACCCATCCCTTTTCCCACGCGGTATCTGTGATGTATTTCTCGACAGCCCCGATCGTCACCGTGCCATGGCCGGATTTCTCGATGACGCAATTGCCCTCGCAAAGCCGGTCCTGCGGACAGATGCGGCCGCAGATCTCGGGGAAGGTATTCGTGGCCTGGCTCAGCTCGTAGGCTTCGCGCAGCCGCCCCTCGGCGGTGAGGCGCAACCAGTCGGGGATGTTGTTGTGCAGGGGGCAATGGCTCTGGCAGTAAGGCACGCCGCATTGGCTGCACCGGCCCGCCTGCTCGCGCGCTTTCGCATCCGCGAACTCCGCGTAGATTTCATGGAAATCCTGCTTGCGCAAACTCGCGTCACGCTTCTCGGGCATATCCCGTTCGACGCTCACGAATTTCAACATGGGTTGCTTGGCCACGGCTCGATCTCCGACACTCACTTCCGGCCCGCCACCATTACGCAAGTGGAAATCGAATTAAAAGTCAGCTATACTTACCTAAATAAGAGAAAGTTGGCGGACCTGGCAAGAATTATCCCACGCCCTTCATTTTTTAGGTAACTATTGCTGCCATAAATTTCAGGCACCGCCCCAGATCAGCAGCAACACCACTCCCCCGACCCCGATTCGCCACCATCCGAAGGGGGCGTAGCCGTGCCTGCTCACGAAATCGAGGAGCCACCGGACCACCACCACCGCGCTCAGGAACGCCACCACGAAGCCCACCGCGATATCGCCCATCGCGCTCATGTCGAGCACGTCACGGTTCTTCCACAGGTCATAGGCGAAGGCCCCGGCCATAGTCGGCATCGACAGGAAAAACGAGAACTCCGCCGCCGCACGCTTGCTCACTCCCATCAGCAGCGCCCCCACGATCGTCGCGCCGGATCGGCTTGTCCCCGGCACCATCGCGAGACACTGGAAGATCCCCACCGCCAGCGCGACGTGAAGCGGCAGGCGCATGGCATCCTCGTGCCTCGGAGCAGGTGCGAAACGGTCCACGAAGAGAAGAACCACACCCCCGAGGATCAGCATCAGCGCGATAAGCGATGGCGTCTCGAACAGCACCGCCTTGATGAAACCGTGCGCCATGATCCCGACCACGGCCGCAGGCAGGAAGGCCAGCAGGATGCTCGCCACGAAACGACGCGCCGCCGGGTCATGCGGCACGTCCCGCGCCACTTGCCAGAGCTTCGCGAAGTAGACGAAGAGGATCGCGAGCACCGCGCCAAGCTGGATCACCACCTCGAAGGTGTGCGCGGGGCTTTCGAACCCGATGAAATGCGCGGCGAGCAGCAGATGTCCGGTGGAAGACACCGGAATGAACTCGGTCAGCCCCTCGACCAGCCCGAGAAAGGCCGCCACGAGCGTGGTGTCGGACATGAAAACGACCCGCCCTTCAGGTGCGCAGGTTCTTCGCGCTATCCTTGATGGCGGCGTATTGCCCCGAGGGGCGGAAGCGCCACAGATAGTCCGGCAAAATCGCCTCCATCGACCGCGGCTGGATTCCGAGGTCGGCGAATGTCCGGGCGCCCTCGGCGACCACGTTGTCGCGCCTGAGGTTCTTGACCTGGTCTCGCGTGATGGGCATCGGCACAAGCCCGAAGGTCAGGAAGTTGGCCACCCACATGAGCGCCGCCATGGGCGCAGCCACGAAGAAGGGGATGTTCACGATCATGCGCCGGCGATGGATTGTCTCGAGCATCCGCTTCATCAACTCGCGGAAGGTGGCGGTCTCGGGGCCGCCCAACTCGTAGATGCCGGGCGCGGCCTCGCCCGTCACGCCGGCCACAGCGGCGGCGGCCACGTCATCGACATAGACGGGCTGGAACTTCGTCTCCGCGCCCACCAGCGGCAGGACCGGACTCATCCGGGTCATCCCGGCGAAACGGTTGAAGAACTGGTCCTCGGCGCCGAAAATGACGGACGGGCGCAGGATCACCGCGTTCGGAAAATGCTCGATCACCGCTTCTTCGCCCTGCGCCTTGGTCCGGGCATAGCCGCTATCAGAGTCGGCATCGGCCCCGATCGCCGAAATCTGCACTAGGTGGGTCACCCCTTCCTCGGCGGCGATGCGCGCCACGCGCTCCGCGCCCTTGTCCTGCACGGCCTCGAAATTGTTCTTGCCTCCGGCATCGAAGGTGCCCACGCAGTTGATCACGGCATCGACGCCTTGCGCCGCGGCGCGCACGCTGTCGTCGTTGCGAATGTTGCAGAAGACGGGCGCCACCTGTCCGACGACCCCGTAGGTCGTCACATGCATCGCCTCGTTCGGGCGACGCACCGCCACGCGCACGCGCCAGCCGTCCCTGGCCAGTCGGCGCACGATGTAGCGGCCCACGAACCCCGAACCCCCGTAGACCGTAACCAGCTTGGACATCAGGTCCTCCTTGCGCGTCAATGGACGATGCCGGTCTATCCGTCCGCCCGGCACGAGACAAGTGCGTTATACCCCGCCGCCGGAAACATGGACAGTCGCCGCGCCCTCCGTCACGCCCCGCGGCCATCCGGAGACCGAGCGGAAAAACCTCGGCACGCAAACCCGAAGCGCCGCCACGCGACCGCTGCGCCGTCACCAGCCTTTCCGGTGACTCCGTTGCTGTAGAAATGTACGGCAAACCCCGCTGACGCTACGCGCGGTCAGTCGCGAAATTCCGTTTGACACCCCGCGCCGACGCCCGTAATGCAAGCGCCACGGCACCTGCCCAGGTGGCGGAATTGGTAGACGCGCTGGCTTCAGGTGCCAGTGACCTTACGGTCGTGGAGGTTCGAGTCCTCTCCTGGGCACCAAGAAAACAGGCCGATGCTTTGTTTTCAGTGTGGAAAGAATTTGCATTCGACAAGCTCCACAACAGACCGCCTGCGAAAGCTTTGTGACATGATTTTTGCGGGTCGGCCGTTGCAATCCAGGTCCGTGGGTTCAGGAAAAAGTAGCGTCATCAACCTTGATAGACTTCCGACGTGATCCAGATCAGCGCATCCAGAAGCATTGATCCGCAAGCGTCACGATTGACCCGCACAGTATCCATCTGTGCCCCGGCGTCGTGCCGTCGGGATCGACGCGCGGCGCCGACCTAATTCTCATCGTCGCCCGCCCGGGATACCCGCAACGGCGGCCTTGCATAATCCACCGCACTGCAGGTCAGCACGTTTCCGCTTTCATCCGCGGTCATTCGGACCCTGCGATTTGCCGAAAAGAAGGTCAGGCGGACCTTGCCCGCGTCCTCGTCCTCACCGCGTTCGAACCGGCTGGTGATCGTGCCGTCCCGCATACCCTGTTTCAGATCATTTGTGCCGATGCGGAACGCCTTGGCCAGCGTCCGGGCATCGACCTGAACCGTGTCGCCGGAAAATTCGATCTTCGTCATTGGCCTTCTCCGTGTCTCCATTCATCACCCGGGCGCAACCTGCGGCCGGTCCAGCGCATCGCCGGGCCAGGCGCAGTCGGCAACCGTCGAACGGTCGAGCTCCGACATGAATGCCTCGCGCGCAGCGGCCAGCCGGGGCTTCAGGCGGCATAGCGGCTTCAGCACACACGATCCGCCATCTTCCCGGAAACACTCCACGATGGCGAAGCGCTGTTCGAGGTGACGCACGACCTCGCCGAGGGTGATGGTCTGTGGCGGTCGTGAAAGCTTAAGGCCGCCACGCCTGCCGCGTTGACTGCTGACGAAGCCGCCGCGACCGAGCTCCCGGACCACCTTGGCCAAATGATGCTGAGAGATCTCGAACTCTTCCGCGATTTGTCCGGTAGAGATCGACTCATCGGGCGCACCGGCCAGACGCATCAAGACCCGCAGACCGTAATCGGTGAAAGACGCCAGTCGCATTCGCGCTCCTAAAATTGGTATTGACAATACTGAATATATCGGAAGATAATCGGCATTGCAAATACCTATTTATGAGGCGGAGGCAAATGCCGCCGCTCCCTTCGCGGGATTGGCGGACATGTCGGCGCAAGCGGTTTCCTCCGTTTTGGTAGTGGAAGGAGGCGTCCTATGGCTCATCGCCCGGGTCTCGACTGGATCGATCCCATCATCCATGACAGGCGCGCCGTGGGCGCTACACGATCTTGGCGTTACCGACGAGGTGATCGTCGAGGAGTTCAGAGCGCGCAAGCGTCAGAGCAACTACGGAGGAGAAAATGACTGAAACGTTCCACCAGCTGCGCGATCAACCCGTTGGCGAAATCGCCGCACAGTTTCCTGGCACATCTGCCGTCTTTCGCCGGTTTGGCATCGAATTCTGCTGCCAAGGCCATGTGTCACTGGCGGACGCAGCGAACCACCGCAACCTCGACCTAAACGAACTGGAAAAAGAGCTGGTTGCCCTTGATCCGGCGGCTGCTCCAGAAATACCTCAAGGGACCGGTGATCTGATCGATTATATCCGGTCGCGCTATCACGGTCGGCACAGGGCGCAGTTGGAGGACCTGATCGAGCTGTCGCGCAAGGTCGAATCCGTTCACGTGAACCATCAGAACGTGCCGGCAGGAATGGCCCATATCTTACGGCAGTTCCGGGCGGAACTGGAAAAACTCATGAACAAGCAGGAGACGACGCACTTTCCTGCTTTGCAGAAAAAAACACCGGACGAACTCAAACTTTCGCTCCAGTTCATGCGGCACGATCATGCCGAGTTCGCGTTTTTTCTGGATCAGATCGACTGCCTAACCGACGATTGTACGCCCCCCGAAGATGCCTGTGCCTCCTGGCAGGCGCTCTATGCAGATCTGTCTGCGTTCAAGGCAGACCTGATCGAGCATATCCACCTTGAGAACAACGTTCTCTTCCCACGGTTCGAAAGCTCCGGCCGTGATTGACTTCTAGCCCTTCCCGATGGAGGCACCAATGGCCGAAACGACACTCGCTCCTGACGCAAATCGCCGCAATTTTTTCGTTCGGTGGTTCATGTCGACGAACCACAAGGATATCGGCATCCTCTATCTGTTCACATCGGGCGCCATCGGACTGATCGCGGCGTTGTTTTCCGTCTACATGCGGATCGAACTGATGGAACCGGGCGTGCAGTACATGTGTCTCGAAGGCATGCGCTTCTGGCCTACCGCAGCCGACTGTACGCCCAACGGACACCTGTGGAACATTCTCGTGACCTATCACGGCGTCCTGATGATGTTCTTCGTCGTCATTCCAGCGCTGTTCGGTGGCTTCGGAAACTACTTCATGCCTTTGATGATCGGGGCGCCGGACATGGCGTTTCCACGAATGAACAATCTCAGCTACTGGCTATTCGTTGCAGGCGCGGCTCTTGCCTTCGCTTCGCTCTTTGCGCCGGGAGGAGACGCTCAGCGTGGCGCTGGCGTGGGCTGGACGCTCTATGCGCCGCTGTCGGTGAATGACGGCGGGATGTCGATGGATCTCGCCCTCTTTGCAATCCATGCCTCGGGTGCAAGCTCGATCCTGGGCGCGATCAACATGATCACGACCTTCCTGAACATGCGCGCACCTGGCATGACGCTGTTCAAGGTGCCGCTCTTCGCCTGGTCGATCTTCGTGACCGCATGGATGTTGCTGGTCGCGATGCCGGTGCTTGCTGGCGGAATTACCATGCTGCTTACTGACAGGAATTTCGCGACGACCTTCTTCGACCCGTCAGGTGGTGGTGACCCGGTACTCTATCAACATCTTTTCTGGTTCTTCGGGCACCCGGAAGTCTACATCGTCGTTCTTCCCGGCTTCGGAATCATCAGCCACGTCGTTGCCACGTTCTCGAAGAAGTCGATCTTCGGCTATTTGCCAATGGTCTGGGCCCTGATCGCAATCGGAACATTGGGGTTTGTCGTGTGGGCACATCACATGTTCACCGTCGGTATGTCGATCACACAGCAGAGCTATTTCCAGATCGCCTCGATGACCATCGCTGTCCCGACCGGAATCAAGATTTTCAGCTGGATCGCAACGATGTGGGGCGGTTCGATCCAGTTCAGAACCCCGCTTCTGTTCGCCTTGGGGTTCATCTTTCTGTTTACGATAGGAGGTGTCACTGGCGTCGTCGTGGCGCAGGCGGGCGTAGATCGCGCCTATCACGACACTTACTATGTCGTGGCGCACTTCCACTATGTCATGAGCCTTGGCGCTGTTTTCGCGCTGATCGCGGGGGTATATTACTGGCTGGCCAAGATGTCGGGTCGGCAATACCCGGAATGGGCCGGGAAACTGCATTTCTGGCTGTTTTTCATCGGCGCCAATCTGACATTCTTTCCGCAGCACTTTCTGGGCCGTCAGGGGATGCCGCGGCGCTATATCGACTATCCCGAGGCATTCGGTTTCTGGAACGCTGTATCGAGTTGGGGTGGATTTCTGTCTTTCGCATCATTCTTGCTGTTCATCGGGATCATCTTCTACACGCTGCTGGCAGGCAAACGCGAAACGCGAGCAAGCTACTGGAACGAATATGCGGACACGCTGGAATGGACCCTGCCGTCGCCTGTGCCGGAGCATACATACGAGACGTTGCCGAAACCAGAAGATTGGGACAGGCAGGCGGTTGAATGAGTTGACGCGTCGGCCTGTTTTAACAGACTGCGTACATCGCGGCGGCCCAGTGCAATCCAGATTATGGGGTTATCACTAATGGCAGCGGGGGGCAAAAACTGAGATCTGCCGCTCCGGAAGACCAACTCTGAGAAGGTGAGGTTCCGGAAATTCTATAGTTATTCTCTCGAGATTCAGTTAGCGGAATAATGTGAGATTCCGAAAGATGAACGGGTGGCGGGACAAGCGAGCGCGGAGCATGACGCTCCTTATGGAATGTCGTCTGCGAGTTTCCTGTTTGGTGGAACCACCGGGGTTGGCTAACCCAAACTCGGTCCGGAAACACCGGTCCCACACCTGGACAGGCACCCTACCATGGAAGACGCTCTATTGCTCCAGAGACGCCGGTCGCGGAGCGACGCCCGGTATCGTCAAACTAGCAACACTGTAATCAATGGATCACACTCAGCCGCCGTTTACTCAGAACGGTATAGGCTTTCCAGATGTCGGGTGTTGTTCGGTAAGATCTCCGTCGACTCTGAGCACAAATTTGGTCATGGCCTTTCCGTCAGGTCGAAAGGTCGTCAATCAGCGGATTAGGCTTGGCGAACCGCTTCAATTCAGCCTGATCGCTAATTGTGATGCGGATGCCGTCCACCGTCACGCCATAGGGCTGTAGCGCCTTGAAGGCACGGCTGAGGTTTTCGGGGGTCATGCCCAGGATCGACGCCAGGTGGCGTTTCTCAAACTCGAGTTCGAACACCGCCCCGCCGTCCGCATTGCGTTGTTGGGTGAGCAAGTAGTTCGCGAGCCGTTCCAACGAGGTTCTGAGCTTGAGACCTTTCTGAGCCTTGACGACCGTGCGGTAGCATTGCGCAAGCTCGGTCACTATGGCCCGGGCGAAATCACCATCGACATCGAAGATCGCGCGTACATCCTGACTTGGGATCAGCGCGATGCGGCTTTTCTCGAGTGTGCGGGCCGACATCAGGTAGGGCGCGTCCTTGATCGTGGCGGCAAGGATAAAAGTCGAGACGGGCCGCACGGTTGTCATGCTGGTCTCTCTGCCGTTCCATGTCGAGAAAAGATCGACCGAGCCGGACAGGGTGACATGCAGGAAATCGCTCGGTTCGCCCTCGGTAATCAGGTCGATGCGAGCCGGAAAATTCTGAACGTAGGCACCACGCATCAACGCGGCGAAATGTGCATCCCGCATGCCCTGGAAGAGATGGAGGCGCTTTATCTCCGGATAATACGAGTCTGGCATCTCTGTGCGCACTTGTCATCCTGCCGACCAATAACGCAGGAAAAATTGATAAATGTCAAGACAGCGCTTGGCTCATATGCTTTTTATCATTGCGCTTTTTGCCCTGCGGCTTTGGCTGATTTTGCCAAGCGATTTATTTCGCTGCGTTTCGCCGAGGAATTGACTCAAATCAACTCACGTTAACTTTTCCGCCTGCAAATGTCGCACCGATCCCTTCCATGGGTGAGGCCGTATTTCTTTGCCGGAGAACCAACATGCAGACCGTAGCCACAGCCTCCCGCGCAGATCAGAACCGCGCGCTGGGCCTGAGCACGATCGCCTTTACCGCCTGTTTCGCAGTCTGGACGATCTTTTCCATCATCGGGGTCGCGATCAAAACCGAGCTCGGTTTGAACGATACGCAGTTCGGCCTGCTGGTGGCGACGCCGATCCTGACCGGGTCCGTGACCCGCCTGTTCCTGGGCGTGTGGACCGAGAAATACGGCGGACGGCTCGTCTTTTCGGGGCAGATGATCCTGACGGCGCTGGCGACCTGGGCGCTGACGCTGGCGGATAGCTACATCATGTATCTGATCGCGGCACTGGGCATCGGTCTGGCAGGTGGGTCCTTCATCATCGGCGTGGCCTATGTGAGCCGCTGGTATGACGCGGGCCACCAGGGCACGGCGCTGGGCATCTTCGGGGCCGGCAACGTCGGGGCCGCGGTGACCAAGTTCATCGCACCCTTCATCATGGTCGCCTATGGCTGGCACGGGGTCGCCTATGTCTGGGCCGCGGGGCTGGCCGTGATCGGCGTGCTGTTCTACATCCTGGCCAAGGACGACCCCGAGTTGGTCGAGCGGCGCAAGGCCGGCACCAAGGCCCCCTCGCTGGCGGAGCAGTTCGCGCCGCTGAAGAACCTCCAGGTCTGGCGGTTCTCGCTGTATTATTTCTTCGTCTTCGGTGCCTTCGTCGCGCTGGCGCTGTGGATGCCGCATTACCTGATCGACGTCTACGGGATCGACGTGCGCTTTGCCGGGATGGCGGCCGCGTCCTTCAGCCTGTCGGCGTCGCTGTTCCGGGCCTATGGCGGGTTCCTGTCCGACAAGTTCGGCGCGCGCGCGGTCATGTACTGGACCTTCGGCTTCAGCCTGCTGTTCCTGTTCATGCTGTCCTACCCGCCGACAGAATACACGATCATGGCCAAGGACGGTCCAATCGTCTTCTCGACGAGCATGGGGCTCTGGCCGTTCATCGCGACTTTGTTCGCGCTGGGCTTCTTCATGAGCTTGGGCAAGGCGGCGGTGTTCAAGCATATCCCGGTCTACTATCCGCGCCACGTGGGTGCGGTCGGGGGCCTGGTCGGCATGATCGGGGGGCTTGGCGGTTTTGTCCTGCCGATCACCTTCGGCGCGCTTCTGGACCTCACCGGCATCTATACCTCGTGCTTTGCGCTTCTGTTCGTGCTGGTCGCGGTCTCGCTGGCGTGGATGCACCTTTCGGTGCGCTCGATGGAGCGCGCGGCGCATGGTCAGGCCCTCGACCAGCTGCCGCAACTGCCGGAGATGAAGGAGATCCACGACTCCGCACATATCGCCACCCCGCGCGTGTTGCAGGACTGGCAGCCCGAAGATCCGAAATTCTGGGAAGAGAAGGGTCGCGCCATCGCGCGACGCAACCTCTGGATCTCGATCCCGGCGCTGCTGCTTGCCTTCTCGGTCTGGATGGTGTGGTCGGTCGTCGTCGCGCGGCTGCCCGCGATCGGCTTCGACTTCACGCCGGGTCAGCTGTTCTGGCTGGCGGCGCTGCCGGGCCTGTCGGGTGCGACGCTGCGGATCTTCTACAGCTTCATGGTGCCGATCTTCGGCGGGCGACTCTGGACGACGCTTTCGACCGCATCGCTGCTACTGCCCGCGATGGGTATCGGATACGCGGTGCAGAATCCCGACACGCCCTACCTGATCTTCCTCGTGCTCGCGCTGCTGTGCGGCTTCGGCGGTGGCAACTTTGCCTCGTCGATGGCGAATATCGGCTACTTCTTCCCGAAAGCGGAGAAGGGCAATGCGCTCGCGTTGAACGCGGGACTGGGCAACCTGGGCGTGTCGGTCATGCAGTTCGTCGTGCCGCTCGTCATCACGGCGGGCGTGTTCGGCGCGCTGGGCGGGCAACCGCAGGTCATGTCCGACGGCGGAGAGCTGTGGATGCAGAACGCAGGCTTTGTCTGGGTGCCCTTCATCCTCGCGGCCACAATCGCCGCGTGGCTGGGCATGAACGACATCGCCGATGCGCGCGCCAGCTTTGCCGATCAGGCGGTGATCTTCGGGCGCACTCACAACTGGCTGATGTGCATCCTCTACACGGGCACCTTCGGCAGCTTCATCGGCTATTCTGCGGGCTTCCCGTTGCTGACGAAGCTCGCCTTCCCCGAGGTCAACGCGCTGAACTACGTGTTCCTCGGCCCGCTCGTCGGGGCGCTGAGCCGCGCCGCGACCGGCTGGGTCAGCGACCGCTTCGGCGGCGGGCGGGTCACGTTCTGGACTTTCGCCTCGATGATGGTCGCCACGTTCGGGGTGATCTTCTTCCTCGGGGTCGGATCGTTCGTCGGCTTCTTCGCCTGTTTCATGGCGCTGTTCTTCCTGACCGGCGTGGGCAACGCATCGACGTTCCAGATGATCCCGGTGATCATGGGCCGCGAAGTGCCGCGCCTGATGCCGCAACTGGGCAGCGAACAGCTCAAGCGGCAGATCGGGATGGAATCCGGCGCGATCGTGGCCTTCACCTCGGCGATCGCCGCCTATGGCGCGTTCTTCATCCCCAAGGCGTACGGTACATCCATCGCGATGACCGGCTCGGCCGTGGGGGCGCTCTGGGGGTTCCTGATCTTCTATGCGATCTGCGTCGTGATCACCTGGGCCGTCTACACCCGTCGGGGCGGCCTGCTCCATGACATCGAGCGCGGGCGCGCCCCGGCCCGTCCCGCCGCACAGCCGGCACAATGATCCAACCGAATTCCCGGGCGGCGCGCATCGCCGCCCTGACCCAGACATCTGAAAGGACAGCAAGATGAGCCATCTGCTCGACAGACTTAACTTCTTCCGCAGCAAGGAGCTGGAGAAATTCTCGGACGGTTGGGGTCAGACCACCCGCGAGAATCGCGACTGGGAGGACACCTACCGGAACCGCTGGCGCCACGACAAGGTCGTGCGCTCGACCCACGGGGTGAACTGCACCGGCTCGTGTTCGTGGAAGATCTACGTCAAGTCCGGCATTGTCACTTGGGAGACGCAGCACACCGACTATCCGCGCACCCGCGCCGGGCTGCCCAACCATGAGCCGCGCGGCTGTGCGCGCGGTGCCTCCTACAGCTGGTATCTCTATTCCGCGAACCGGGTGAAGAACCCGCTGATCCGGGGCGCCCTGATGCGTGCCTGGCGCAAGAAGCGCGAGACGATGACGCCGGTCGCCGCCTGGGAAGCGATCCAGAACGACCCCAAGCTGCGCGCCTCCTACACCAAGACCCGCGGCAAGGGCGGGTTCGTACGGGCAAGCTGGGACGAAGCGACCGAGATCGTCACCGCCGCGAACGCCTATACCGCCAAGACCTGGGGCCCGGACCGTGTGTTCGGCTTTTCGCCGATCCCGGCCATGTCGATGGTCAGCTATGCGGCGGGCTCGCGCTATCTCAGCCTGATGGGCGGAACCTGCATGTCGTTCTACGACTGGTATTGCGACCTGCCACCGGCCAGCCCGCAGACCTGGGGCGAGCAGACGGACGTGCCCGAGAGCGCCGACTGGTACAACGCGGGCTTCCTGATGCTCTGGGGCTCGAACGTGCCGCAAACCCGGACGCCGGACGCACATTTCTATACCGAGGTCCGCTATCGCGGGACCAAGTCCGCCGTGGTCAGCCCCGACTATTCCGAGGCGGCCAAGTTCGGCGATATCTGGCTGAACCCGCAGGCCGGGACCGACGCGGCGCTGGCGATGGCCATGGGCCACGTGATCCTGCGCGAATACCACCTCGACCGGCAGGTCGAGTATTTCGAGGAATATGCCCGCAAATACACCGACATGCCGATGCTTGTGCGCCTCGACGAGATCGACGGCAAGCTCGTCCCGGGCCGTATGCTGCGCGCGGAGGATTTCGACGACAAGCTCGGCGAGACCAACAACCCCGACTGGAAAACCGTCGCCTATGACGAGACCGGCGACAAGATCGTGGCGCCGAACGGCTCGATCGGGTTCCGCTGGGGCGAAGAGGGCAAGTGGAACCTCGAGGAGGTTGCGAAGGGCAAGAAGGCAAGCCTGCGCCTGAGCCAGATCCTCGAGGAACATCACGACGAGGTGGTTGGCGTCGATTTCCCCTATTTCGGCGGCGCGGCCACGGGCGATTTCGTTAAATGCGATCACCCCGAGATCCTGACGCGCAATATTCCCGCGCGTCGCGTCACCCTTGCCGACGGCAAGGAGGTGCTTGTCGCCACGGTGTTCGACCTGTTCTGCGCCAACTACGGCCTGGATCGCGGCCTTGGCGGTGACTGGGTGTCCAAGAATTTCGACGACGACAGCCCCTACACCCCCGCCTGGGCCGAGAAGATCACCGGCGTCGAGCGCGAAAAGATCATCGCGGTGGCCCGTGAGTTCGCCAGCAACGCGGAAAAGACCCATGGCAAGTCCATGGTCATCCTCGGGGCCGGTCTGAACCACTGGTATCACATGGACATGAACTATCGCGGGATCATCAACATGCTGGTGATGTGCGGGTGCATCGGCCAGGAGGGTGGCGGCTGGTCGCACTATGTCGGGCAGGAGAAACTGCGCCCGCAGACCGGCTGGCAGCCGCTGGCCTTTGCGCTGGACTGGAACCGTCCGCCGCGGCACATGAACTCGACCAGCGCGTGGTATGCCCATACCGACCAGTGGCGTTACGAGACGCTGCGCGCGGGCGAGATCCTGTCGCCCACGGCACCCGAGGGCGATTGGGATATCTCCCTGATCGACTACAACATCCGCGCCGAGCGGATGGGCTGGCTGCCCTCGGCTCCGCAGCTCAAGACCAACCCGCTGGAGGTGGCCAAGGCCGCGAAGAAGGCCGGCAAGGAGATCCCCGCCTATGTCGCCGAACAGCTCAAGTCCGGTGCGTTGCAAATGTCCTGCGAGGATCCGGATGCGCCGGAGAACTGGCCGCGCAACCTGTTCGTGTGGCGCTCGAACCTTCTGGGCTCGAGCGGCAAGGGGCATGAGTATTTCCTCAAGCACCTCCTGGGCACGGCGCATGGCGTGATGGGCAAGGATCTGGGCGAGGAAGGCGGCGTGATGCCGAAAGAGGCCGTCTGGCACGACGAGGCGCCCAAGGGCAAGCTCGACCTGCTGGTGACGATCGATTTCCGCATGTCCACCACCTGCGTCTATTCCGACATCGTGCTGCCCACGGCAAGCTGGTACGAAAAGGACGATCTGAACACGTCCGACATGCACCCGTTCATCCACCCGCTTCAGGCGGCGGTGGACCCGGCCTACGAGAGCAAGTCCGACTGGGAGATCTTCAAGGCGCTGGCGAAGAAGTTCTCGGAGGTCGCGCCCGAGGTGCTGGGTGTCGAGACCGACATCGTGCAGCTTCCGCTGTTGCACGACACGCCAGGCGAGCTTGCCCAGGCGCATGTGAAGGACTGGAAGAAGGGCGAATGCGACCTTGTCCCCGGCAAGACCGCGCCGAACTACATCGCGGTCGAGCGGGATTATCCGAACCTCTACAAGAAGTTCACCTCGGTCGGTCCGCTTCTCGAGAAGCTCGGCAATGGCGGCAAGGGGATCACGTGGAAAACCGAGGAGGAAGTGCAGGGCCTGCGCGATCTCAACGGCGAGGTTCTGGACGAAGGTGTCTCCAAGGGGCAGCCGAAGCTGGATACCGCCATCGACGCCTGCGAGATGATCCTGATGCTGGCGCCCGAGACCAACGGCCATGTGGCGGTCAAGGCGTGGGAGGAGCTGGAGAAACCCACCGGCCGGGAACACGCGCATCTGGCCGAGGGCGAGCATCACAACAAGATCCGGTTCCGCGACATCGCGGCGCAACCGCGCAAGATCATCTCGTCGCCCACATGGTCGGGCATCGAGAGCGAGAAGGTCAGCTACAACGCGGGCTATACCAACGTGCACGAGCTGATCCCCTGGCGCACCCTGACGGGGCGTCAGCAGCTCTACCAGGATCACCTGTGGATGCGCGCGTTCGGCGAGGGCTTCGTGAGCTACCGCCCGCCGGTGGACCTCAAGACCATCACCAAGGCCGTCAACAACGACGCGGCCGAGGGCAGCCCGCATGTGGTGCTGAACTTCATCACGCCCCACCAGAAATGGGGGATCCACAGCACCTATACCGACAACCTGCTGATGCTCACGCTCAACAGGGGCGGGCCGGTGGTCTGGATGTCCGAGGTGGACGCGCAGAAGGCCGGGCTGGTCGATAACGACTGGGTCGAGGCCTACAACATCAACGGCGCGCTGACTGCGCGCGTGGTGGTGAGCCAGCGGATCAAGCAAGGCACGCTGTTCATGTATCACGCGCAGGAAAAGATCGTGAACACGCCCGGTTCGGAAAAGACCGGCAATCGCGGCGGCATTCACAACTCGGTCACGCGTGCCACGCTCAAACCGACGCACATGATCGGCGGCTACGCGCAGCTGTCCTACGGGTTCAACTACTACGGTACCGTGGGCAGCAACCGCGACGAATTCGTGATCGTGCGCAAAATGAAGAAGATCGACTGGCTGGATCAGCCCGCAACTGGAAAAGTGGAGGCCGCGGAATGAGAGTTCGTGCGCAAATCGGCAAGGTTCTCAACCTCGATAAATGCATCGGGTGCCACACCTGCTCAGTCACCTGCAAGAACGTCTGGACCAGCCGCGAAGGCGTGGAATACGCGTGGTTCAACAACGTCGAGAGCAAGCCGGGGCTGGGCTATCCCACGGATTGGGAAAACCAGAAACGCTGGAACGGCGGCTGGACACGCTCGGCGAGCGGCAAGCTGCATCCCACGCAGGGCAGCAAGTGGCGGATCCTGGCGAATATTTTCGCCAACCCGTCCATGCCAGAGATCGACGATTATTACGAGCCGTTCGATTTCGACTATGACCACCTGAAATCAGCGCCGGATATGAACGCCTTTCCGTCGGCGCGTCCGCGCTCGAAGATCACCGGCGAGCGGATGGAGAAGATCGAGAAGGGGCCGAACTGGGAGGAAATCCTGGGCGGTGAATTCTCGAAGCGCTCACAGGACTACAACTTCGAGAACGTGCAAAAGGAAATCTATGGAGAGTATGAAAGTACCTTCATGATGTACCTGCCGCGCCTGTGCGAGCATTGCCTCAACCCGACCTGCGCGGCCTCGTGCCCGTCGGGCGCGATCTACAAGCGCGAGGAGGACGGCATCGTCCTGATCGACCAGGAGAAATGCCGCGGCTGGCGGATGTGCGTGTCGGGCTGCCCCTACAAGAAGGTCTATTACAACTGGGAAAGCGGGAAGTCCGAGAAATGCACCTTCTGCTATCCGCGCATCGAATCCGGCAACCCGACCGTCTGCTCGGAAACCTGCGTGGGGCGCATCCGCTATCTCGGTGTGATCCTCTATGACGCCGACAAGATCGAGTCGGCGGCGAGCGCCGAGCGCGAAACCGATCTTTACGGTGCGCAGCTCGACGTGTTCCTCGATCCCAACGACCCCGAGGTGATCGCGGCGGCCCGCCGCGACGGTGTGCCGGAAGACTGGATCGAGGCGGCGAAGGTCAGCCCGATCTGGAAGATGGCGATGGACTGGAAGGTCGCCTTCCCGCTGCACCCCGAGTACCGGACGCTGCCGATGGTGTGGTATATCCCGCCGCTGTCGCCGATCCAGAACGCTGCACAGGCCGGACAGATCGCGATGCGCGACCAGATGCCGGACGTGCGAAGCCTGCGCATTCCGGTGAAATACCTTGCCAACATGCTGACCGCCGGCGACGAAGAGCCAATCGTCCATGCATTGGAGCGCATGTCAGCCATGCGCCTCTACATGCGCGCGCTCAGCGTCGATGGTGTGCGTGACGAGGCGATCGCCGCCCGCGTCGGCATGTCCGGCCGGGTGATCGAGGACATGTACAAGATCATGGCGATTGCCGATTACGAAGATCGTTTCGTAATCCCAACAGCGCATCGCGAACAGACCGAGTCAGGCGCCGACATACGCGGCGGCTGCGGGTTCACAGACGGCAATGGCTGCTCCACCGGCGAGACGGGCAAAACCAGCCTGTTCGGCGGCAAGAAGAAGTCCTTTGCCCTCCCACAGGAGACATTCTGATGATGGACCGAACTCTCAAGGCGCTGTCGCTGACCCTCAGCTATCCCTCCGCCGAGCTTCAGGGCGCCATGCCCGAGATCGGGGCCGTGTTCGGGGCCGATCCGCGGATCGCGCCGGACACGAAGGCCGCGCTGCAGGCGCTGGCGGACAGTGTGGCGCAGGGCGATCTCTACGACCTGCAGGAAAGCTATGTCATGCTGTTCGACCGGTCGCGCACGCTGTCGCTCAACCTCTTCGAGCACGTGCATGGCGAAAGCCGGGACCGGGGCGGCGCGATGGTCAGTCTGCTCGAGACCTACCGCGAGGGCGGGTTCGAGCCCGCCACCACGGAACTGCCGGATCACCTGCCGGTGCTTCTCGAATTCCTGGCCTCGCGCCCGGCGTCCGAGGCACGGGAGATACTGGCAGACGCGGCGCATATCCTCGACGCCCTGAGCACGCGGCTCCTGCGGCGCGAGAGCGGGTATGCCGCGGCGTTTACCGCGCTGTTGCAGATCGCCGGCAGCCGGGCCGACGCCGGGGCGGTGGCCGACATGCTGGCACAGCCCGATGACGACCCCACCGACCTAGAGGCGCTGGACGCGGTCTGGGAGGAAACCGAGGTCACATTCGGTCCCGACCCGAACGCCGGCTGTCCGCAAGTTCGCGACATGCTGGCTCAAATTGACACACCGGCGCGCAGCTTGAAGCCGGCGCCCGCCGCATCGAACAGGAGCGCATGACATGTTCCCCAATCTCGACATCGACTTCATCATATTCGGGATCATGCCTTATGCGGCGCTGACCGTTCTCGTGGTCGGGTCAATCGCGCGCTATGACCGTGACCCCTTCACTTGGAAAAGTTCGTCCAGCCAACTGCTGCGCCGCAAGCAGTTGTTCTGGGGCTCGATCCTGTTTCACGTCGGCATCATCATCGTGTTCTTCGGCCATCTCATCGGCCTGTTCACGCCCGTCTGGGTGCTGGACGCGATCGGTGTGCCCTATTGGATCAAGCAGTGGATGGCCGTCATCATAGGCGGGCCGGCCGGTATCGTCGCGCTCGTCGGCTCGACCCTGCTGCTGCATCGCCGGCTGGTTGATCCACGCATCCGCATCACCTCGAGCTTTGCCGATATCGGCATCATGGTCCTGATCTGGCTGCAACTCGTGATTGGCCTGTTGACGATCACGCAGACCCTTCAGCACATGGATGGGGCCGAGATGGTCCGCTTCATGAACTGGTCGCAGAGCATCGTGACCTGGAACGTCAACGCCTGGACAACCATGGTCGACGTTCACTGGCTCTACCGGCTGCACATCTTCCTGGGCCTGCTGATCACTGCACTCTTCCCCTTCACGCGGCTGGTTCACATGATCTCGGGTTTCGCGGCCCCGTTCCGCTATCTTCTGACGCGGCCCGGATATCAGATCGTGCGCTCGCGACGCCGCCGCTCGCTCGAGGAACGACGCCGGGCCTTCGATGCCCGCCAGGGCACGACCCGCCCCCCGACCACCACAGCGGCGGAGTGAGCGCGATGAACAAGGCACTTTTCCCAGATGTCGTGGTCAACGGCGAAACCATCTCCTCGGCGGCGATCGCCGCCGAGGCCCAGAACCACACCGCTCCCCGCGGCAAGCCCGGTATGGCCTGGCGCAAGGCGGCTCAAGCGCTGACCATCCGCGCGCTGCTGTTGCAGGAGGCGAAACGGCGCGGTTTGGCGCCCGACCCGGTCGAATTGGCTCCGGGGCGGTTCGAGACCGAGGACGAAGCCCTGATCCGTGCGCTTCTGGACGAGGCACTGAGCATCGCGCCCATCACTGAGGAGGCAATCCTGGCCGAATGGGCCAAGGACCCGGAGCGCTTCCGCTCGGCCCCGCTGTGGGATGTCTCGCATATCCTGTGTGCTTGCGATCCGCGCAATGAGAAGGAGCGGGCCGTGGCCGAGACAAGAGCCAAAGCCATCTTGGGAAGGCTGGATGGCGATGCCAAGGGCTTTGCCGAGGCCGCGAGTGAAAGCGATTGCGGATCGAAAACCTCGGGTGGATATCTGGGGCAACTGGGTCCGGGCGACACCGTGCCCGAATTCGAGGCAACGCTGCGGACGCTGCCCGACGCGGGCATGACCCAGACGCCCGTGCTCTCGCGGCATGGCTGGCATATCATCCGGCTGAATGCCACCGCACTGGGGCAGGTGCTGCCTTATGATATCGTTCGACCCAAGATCGTTCAGGCACTGGAGAAGGCAGCCTGGGCGCGGGCGTCGCGCGAGTTCATCGAGAACCTGGCTCAGGGGGCGCAGATCCGGGGCGCAAGTCTTGAGCCGATCTGAACCTGAGCAGGATGTCGAGAAAGCAGTCGGGTCTCAGGTCAACGCCCTTCCGGCTCACACGCCTATTGCTCCCGGAACGCGCGCCCCATGCTGTCGACGACGGGTTTCATGATATATTGTGCGAATGTCCGTTCCTCGGTCTGTATCATGATCTGCGCGGGCATTCCCGGGGTCGGCGAGAAGCCCCGGACTCGTTCCAGTTCCTGCGGCGGAACCGAAATTCGAGCGAGATAGATCTCCTGCGGCACGTCCTGGCTTCGATCGACGATGGCGTCGGCGGAAACATAATAGACCTCGCCCTCAAGGACCGGCGTGGTCCGGGCGTTGAGGGCCGTGAGGTTGACCGTGGCCTTCTGGCCCTTGCGAACCACGTCGATCTCGGTGCGCGGAATGCTGGCTTCGATGATGAGAGGCTCGCCACTGGGCAGGATCTCGGCTATGGCCTTGCCGCTTTCGATCACACCGCCGGCAGTGTGATAATGCAGGCTGACGATGGTTCCCGTCACCGGAGCCAGAACTTCTGACCTCCGGAGCACGTTTTCCGCCTGCCTTGCCTGTTCGCGCACACTTTCGAGTTCGGCCTGAACGGCCTGAAGCTCGTCCAGCGCGATCTTCCGGCGCTCACTTATCGTCTGCGCGATCTGGGCTTCGTAGCGGCGCGTGACCTCGACGATCTCGTTTACTTCGGCATCAAGCCGTCCCACCTGCCCCTCGGCTTCGGCGATGGCGCGCAAGATGGCGTTCACGGCCGGCTTCCGCACGAGGCCCTTGTCCAGGAGGATCTGCTTGTCGGCGAGATCGTCCCGGAGAATTTCGAGTTGTGTCTGGGTCGAGACGCGCTGCTGTTCGTAGCCCGCCGACCGGACTCGAAGCGCCTCGATGCTCTGGGTGAGGAGGGCGAGGTCGTTTTTCAATTGCTGCGTGGCCGCCTCGAACGTGATCCTTTGCGCGTCGAGCATCGCCGCGACATCGTAATCAGCGCGCAATCGTTCGATCCGAATCGGGAAGGACAGCAGTTCCGCACCCTTATGTTGGGCCAGGAGCCGCGCCTCCATCGCCTCGAGCCGCACCTGGCGCAGGAAAAGCTCGCGCTCCACGGCCAGTGCAGCGGTTTCGTCGAGGGTTAGAATGGGTTGTCCAGCGGTGACGGCATCTCCTTCTGCGACGAGGATGGCTTTTATGATGCCGCCTTCGAGATGCTGCACGATCTTGTTGCGCCCGGTCGCAACGAAACTCCCCTGCGCGATCACCGCAGCGGCAAGCGGCGCACGAAAAGCCCAGAGGCCAAATCCACCGAAAGTAATGGCGAAAAGCATGAGGCCGAATACGATATGTTTGGCGACCGATCGGGGAACTTCATCATACCATTGGGCTTCTTGCGGATGGATCGTGACTTCGGTCATAGGATCTGCCCTCCGTTCCCACCGTTGCCGTCTGGCAGGTTACCCGCGCCGTTTCCGCCCGATCCCGGTGGCAGGTTGCCTCCGCTGTTACGCGCGGCGAGTTGCTGAAGCACCTGCTGACGGTGTCCGAAAAGCGCAATGTTGCCATCGGCGAGCAGCATGATCTTATCGACGACGCCAAGTAGCGATGGCTTTTGCGTGATGACGACGACGGTGATTCCGTGTTCACCCGCGTGTCTGATTGCGTTCGCGAGCGCCCTGTCCCCGTTCGTGTCGAGGTTCGAGTTCGGTTCGTCGAGAACAAGGAAACGCGGGTTCCCGAAAAACGCGCGGGCCAGCGCGATACGCTGCTTCTGTCCGCCGGAAAGAGGCGAGCCGTCGGCGGCCACGATGGTTTCATAGCCGTGGGGAAGCATCGCGATCATGTCATGCACGTCGGCGAGCTTCGCGGCGTGATAGATGTCCTCGTCCCGTGCATCCATGCGCATCCGGGCGATGTTCGCCTTGATGGTCCCCGGAAAGAGCTGCACATCCTGCGGCAGGTAGCCGATGTTTTCGCCCAGCTGTCGCGGATCCCAGTTGCGCAGATCCATCAGATCGAGCCGCACATTGCCCGAGGTCGGCAGAATCGACCCGACGAGCATCTTTCCCAAGGTGGTCTTGCCCGCGCCGGAATTGCCGATGACGGCAAGCGACTCTCCCGGCTCGAGGCCGAAGGTCAGCCCGTTCAGGATCACCTGCTTGGTTCCGGCCGGAACATAGAGCAGCCGCTCGACGTTCACGCGGCCTTCGGGGTTGGGCAGGTTGAGCTTTTCGTATTGCTGAACGGAACTGTGCATGAGTTTCTTCACCCGGTCGAAAGCCGAGCGCGAAAGCAGAAATCCGTTCCACCCCTCGATCGACCCCTCGATCGGCGCCAGTGCACGGCCGGCAATGATTGACGCGGCAATGACCATGCCCCCGGTGATTTCGCCCTGGATCGCCAGGTAGGCCCCCCAACCCAGCATCGCGACCTGGGTGAGAAGGCGGGCCGCGCGCGAGACCGCGGCCCAGACGATGTTGCGATCCTGCGCGCGCACCTGCGCCGTCAGGGATTGCGCCGTATCGCGCCCCCAGAGCGCCACTGCTTCAGGGACCATGGCCAGCGCATTGATGATCTGGCTGTTTCGCGACATCGAATCGAGGTGCATGTTGGCCTTGCTCTGCGCGACATTGGCCGCGGCAAAGGGTTTTTCCGTGGCCTTCTGGTTGATGAGCGCGATCACCATCAGCAGCAACGCGGTAAGCACGACGATCATTCCCAGATGCGGGTGAACAAGGAATATCGCCAGGATGAACAGGGGGGCGAAAGGAACGTCCAGAAAGGAGATGAGCGTGCCGGACGTGAGAAAACCGCGCAATTGCTGCAGATCGCCGAGTGTTTGGTACTGGCGGCCGTTATCCTGAAGCGAGGCATGGGCTGCCGCACTCAGCACGGGCGACCCGAGACGCACCGCCACCTCGACCGCGGTCCGCATCAGGATGAACCGCCGCACGGCATCGAAGATCGCCTGAAGGACGACCGCGCCTACGATCACGATGGTCAGCATGATGAGCGTATCCAGTGACCTGCTCGTGAGCACGCGGTCGGAAATCTGGAAGAGATATATCGGGATAGCCAGCACGAGCATGTTCGTGGCGAAGGTCAGGACCATCACGAAGCTGAGATTCCGACGGACGATTCCGACGCCCTTGTTGAGATGCCGGACGAAATGGTCCGGGCCGGCCCGCTTGTGAAACTTCGGTGTTCCGCCGCCTCCGCCTCCACCGCGATTGCCGCCACCACCGACTGGTGGTTTGCCTCCATCCGCCGACTTGAGGATCGGGCCGGTCTCACCCTCGATCTGCGTGCCACCAAGTCCCTTTGCGCCCAACCCTTTGGACATCGGCTCTCTGTCGTCATTCACGCGCATTTCGGGGGCTAGCGGCAATGGTTTCGCATCGGGCTTGCTGGCCGGGCGGGATCTCCGGCTTGAAAAATGACCATTCGCGAAGGACGGCGAGGCCGCGTCCATGGTGCCGAGGCCGATACTGTTGTCGTCCAGACTCATAAACTCAATCCTGTCAGGCTAACATTGTCTGCATTACGTCGGGCGAACTTGTGTCCTCTGGGGCCGTCGGACCGATGGGAGTGTCGAGCTCGTTGCAATCCGGCGTCAGCATGTCCTCGGCGAGGAAGAGCACCGCTTCGGATGCGAGGGCCGGAAGCGACACGCCTGTCGGGGAGGCGTCGGTGTCGATAAGCTCGGCCTGGTAAAGCAGGGCGTCGTCATAGACGTCGCCATCCACCAAAACGGTAGAGTCGGTTCCGTATTGGGTGATGCTGGCGAGGTTGATCAGCGCATTCGCGCCCCCGATCACCTCCAGCGTCGCGCCGGTGGCGTCCTCGAAATTCTCGAGCGCGAGATGCACCTGATCGGAATCGCCCAGAACGTTCGTCTGTTCGATCCAGTTGATCTGCGTCAGATCGCCCTCGATGTACAACACCCGAAGCAGGTCGGTTCCTTCGAAAAGACCGTCGTGCGCCACGTTTGCGCTCAGCGTCGTTCCGCCATCGGCCAATGTATCGGACGCGTCGGCGAAGTTGTCCTGCATCTCGGCATAGCTGTCGACACCCACCTGGAAGATGTTGGCAGCGTTGAACAGAAGATTGTCACCGAGTTCGATTCCGGTGGGAAAGTCGCCGGTGTAGCTGATCGAATCGTGATCCACCAAGATGTTCGTCTGGCTGATCCAGTTGATCGAGATCATCGCGCCGCCGACCATGATGAGGTCGTAGCCGAAGCCGATCTCGGTCAGCGCGGCCAGGTTCACGATCGTGTTGTCCCCGAGGCTGATGAAAGTCTTGGACTGGCCGAAGCCGATTTCGGCACGGTCATGATCCGTCTGGAAGCTGTACTGGTTGACATAGTTGTAGCTGACGAGGTCGCCGTTGACGCGTGTAACGACCCAGTTCGACGGCAGCCCTAGCGGCACATCCGCGTCTTCGGCGCCGGGATCGGCCGGAGCAGCCGTTGCCGCAAACTCGAGAAAGGCTCCGCTGATGGCTGCGGACGCCAGGGGCATCACGATCGCGGTCGCGTTCTGCTCGGACATCACGTTGACCTGCGAGATGACGTCGAGCTTGATCGCGTCGCCCATGACCGAAATGACCGGTGCATCCAGCCAACTGGTTATGATGGCGGTCTGATTGATCAGCGTGTTGCCGCCGGCGATGATGACATGGCCATCATCAAGACCGTGCGTGTAGGGCGCGGGATCGTCATCTTCGAGATCGCGAAAGGGATCGCCGGGCGGGTCCATCGCGTCATCTTCGGTTTGCTCCTTGCCGGCCTTGAGCTGGAGGTAGCCGGGCATCACGTCATCAAGCAGTGAGTGTTCTTCGACCTGCGCGCCGTTTTCATGCAGTCCATGGGCGTCTTCGCCGCGGGCGACCGTTTGCACGAGATGCGTGAGCGGGACGTCTTCAATCGCGCCGACATGATGATACAGCGCGACCGATTGATCGCTTGCGTCTTCGCCCGGCGTCACCGGATCGGAGGCGAGTGGAGCATTGATGGCGGTCGCGACGACCTCGGCGTTGCGCAGATCGGCGAGGAATGTGTCGGGATCCTCGAATGTGATGGCGCTTCCGGTCATGGAGAGAAAGTCGTCGTCATAAAGATACGCGACCTGAACCGTGACGACATAGACGCTGCTGGCCGGGTCGAGCGTGAGAATCCTCGTCACCAGCGTATTGGCGTCCACGACTGGGGCTCCTGTGCCTTAGAAAAATGGTGTTCCGGACCCGATGCTCACAGGAACGCCGAGGGCATAGACCGGCCCCAGGAAGGTCAATCCGAAAGGATCGAGACCCTCGCTAACGGGAGGCAGATCGGCGTATTCCAGGGCGGGCGTGTAATCTTTCAGTTGGTAGGGAGCGCGGAAGGTGATCTCCACGGCCTCGATGGGTTCACCTTCACGACCGGCTGCCTTGAGCATCTTGAATTTTTCGTAAACGTCCCGCATCCGCTCCTCTTCGAGCTGGATGTGGAACATTCCGATCATATGGGAGACTATTTCAGTCACCGTATCCATGGACATGGCAGCCTCGCATTCTAAAATTGCGGGTGCTCGCCTCGTGATCTTTTCTTTCTTTTATTGCGCCAAATCGTGGCGGTCGTTCTGAAAATCCGGTCTTGTTCAAGAAGGTTCCGGGACCGGCAAGGCCGGTCCCGGAGTTTTTTCACGGTAGCGGATCAAGCGCCGTCGCCATCATCACCGATGTAGCTCGAGCTAAACGAACCGCCCACGACCGTCATGTCGACGGAGTTGCCGAGCACGTTGGCACCTTGAACGATGGTCTGGTTGAACGCGTCGGTTTCGATCATCGACGCTGCCGAGGCATAGGATTCACCGGTAACATATCCATCGTCACCGTTGTGCGAGCCCCACATCCCGGCGTGACCGCCATCGCCGCCGCCACCGGCATATGCGTTGCCGGCCGCACCGCCGGCTCCGCCGCCAGCGTATACACCGCCGACATGGGCGTGGCCTCCACCGGCCGAGCCGGAGTTTCCACCCCAAGCCGCGGCAAGGCCGCCTGCCCCGCCATCGCCGCCGACCGCGGTGTTCGAGCCACCGTTGCCCGCTGCCATGTTGGCCGCGCCCGCGATCGCGCCGGCTGCGCCGCCGTCACCACCGTTGGCATTGCCCGAGGCACCGTGGCCGACACCGATTCCGGCAGCGCCCGACATTGCGCCGGCATGGCCGCCGTCGCCGCTGGCACCAAGGCCCGCACCCTGACCGACACCGAGGGCGTCCGCGTCCGAGTTGCCGGTCTCGCCGTTTTTCGCACCAGCCAGGCCGAGGTTCAGAAGACCGAGACCTGCGCCCAAGGCACCGGCGTCACCGGTGTTGGAGCTATCGGCACCCGCGCCCGCTGCGCCGACACCGGCACCGATGCCACCGGCATCGCCCGAGTCGCCACCGCCTGCGGCCGCACCGGAAAGACCAGTGCCACCGCCAAGGCCGGCCGCGATCGACGCCGCGTCGCCGCCGTTGCCTCCGATCGCACCAGCACCGGAGGATGCGCCGCCAAGACCAAGCCCGACACCGACAGCCGTGGCGCCCGCGCCGTGGCCGGCGTTACCACCGGTCGCACCTGCGTTGCCGCCGTGACCGCTGGCGCCGCCGTTGGCACCCGCCGCGCCGCCGATACCGAGGCCGCCAAGCGCCCCGCCACCGGTCGAATTGGCCGTGCCGCTGCCGCCGCCACCGTCAGAGTTGGCGTCGATGCCGTCTTCTGCACGGGCCGTCCCACCGTTGGAGTTGTTGGTCTGGTTCATCGTGCCGTTGTTGGACACGTGGGACAGGTTGTCATTGTCCGTGAGCTTGTTGCTCTGAACGTTGACCGTGCCGGAGTCGTTACCCTCACCACCGAGCGCATCGCTGAGAACCTTGCTCAGGTCCATGTCGTCGCCCGGGTTATAGTCGAGGTTCCCGTGGGCCATGATGAAGTCGCCGGCGGTCGAGTTGCTCAGGTCGATATCGGCGAAGTCGTCATCGGTCGGCTCCCAACCCGTCAGATCGAGATCCACATCCACATCCACGTCGGTCTTGGATTCGTTGATGTTTTTGTTGATGCTCTCGTTGTGGTTGACGTTGCCATTGGCGTTCAGGTTGCCGTTCAGGTTGCCATTGACGTTTCCGTTGGCGTTGACGTTCCCGTTGGCATTGGCGTTGCCATTGGCATTGGCATTGCCATTATGGTTCCCGTTGTGGTTCCCATTGGCGTTGCCGTTCCCGTTCAGGTTACCATTCCCGTTCAGGTTGCCATTGCCATTCAGGTTGCCGTTACCGTTCCCGTTCCCGTTGTGGTTGCCATTGTCATTGCCGTTCCAGCTTTCAGATGACTGATGCTGGCCTTGGCCCTGACCCTGTGCCTGAAGCGCGGCCTGAAGCTGCGCCTGAAGCTGGTCCTGGTCCTGGTCCTGGTCCTGGGACTGGCTGCCATGCCCGCCCCACCAGTTGCCGAAGTTGAAAATGTTTCTGCCACCACTCATTGCGGTATCTCCAAATTGGATATCCGCCGGATCGCAACTCTGTCATAAGCGATCATTGGTCGGATATTTGGGTTGAGGTTTATGAACAGGATGTCGGCCGATGCCGCATCCGGTCACAGTTCAGGTGTGTTTTCGTGATGATGTCCCCCCAAGTTCGAAGCCGGACGACTGAGTCGGACGAGGGCGCAGATGCCCCAATTTCGTTCTGAAAAAACGTTCGACGTGTCTGGCTGTTTTCAGACTGCCGCCATGAAATCCGACGACTTGATCATCGTGCGGAAACAAGCCTTCGCGTGATAGCCGGACAAAAGGTTAAGCCGCTTACGTGCCGTTAACTCGCGATTATGACGGGCTTTTCCCGTGTTCCGCGAAGAGCGGACTAATCCTTTGGCCTATGAAGAGCAGGGAATCACTGACCGTCCGGCCAGTGCCGCGCCTCGCCGGCAACGTCGCAAGTGGATTCTTCCCGCCATTTGTGTTAACCCTTTAGGTCCAAGTCACTGATGGTTGGCTGCAATTTTTGGGGAGGATTCAGCGAACGTTCGCCGCAAGGTTGGGGTGCGCGACGAACCTGGAATTATTGAAGTTCGTCGTTCTGGATAAGCGATTTTCGAGTTCGGCCGGTGGAAGGCCACGCGTGAGCACGAGAGCATATTATCTCTCGGACTCGTTCACCGAAACAATGATGCTCGAGCGTCGCACATGCTCCATGTTCGAATTTTCGAGGATCAATTTCATGATACACGATACGAAACGGGGAGAGACACAGGAGGATTTGGCGCTCTTCGTCGGCGGTCCGATGAGCTTTTCCGATACTGCCATCAGGTTGGTGGCCGAGACCATCCCGTATTTCGCCTTTCACAGGATCTCCGACTTGTCCGATCTCATGACGCTCGCGGCATCCGACACCGCGCATGTCCGCATCGTGATCGTCGATGAGCGGCTCGCCGAAGACTTGCAAACGACATTACCACAACTCGAAACGAAGTTCCCTCATGCGCATTTCTCGTTGGCATACCGCGATCCCTCTGTCGCGATGAGATTGATCAGGGAAACTGATCGCTATCCCGGATCGGAGCGGGTCGGCTTCCTGCCGATGAATGTCGGGGTAGATTGCTGGTTGTCGGTTCTGCGCCTGGTCGCGTTGGGCCAGCGATACTTCCCCTCCGAGCTGATCGACCGGACGCCGGAACCTGTCGTGCCCGCCCCGGCGCCGACAGCGCCCGAGGCGCAGGATGTCGGCCTGACGGTCCGCGAACGTGAGGTTCTCAGCGCTGCGGCCGAGGGCAAGCAGAACAAGCTGATCGCCGACGAGCTCGGCGTGTCGGAACACACGGTCAAGCTTCACATGCATCACATCATCAGGAAACTCGGAGTGAAAAACCGGACCGAAGCGACCATCTGGCATCTCGCGCAGGGCGCGTCCGGAATCAGGCAGTCATGACCGCCTCCGGGAAAGCGCCGGATTTCGAGTGCTTTCTGCTGCTCGTGGGAAAGTTGAACTATGCCTGGACCAACACCGAAAGCCTTCTGATCCATCTTATCGCGGGGCTTTCGGGAATGGACAAGGAAATCGCGACGGTGGTCTTCCTGACGCTCAACACCACGCGTGCCCGTATCGACATGGTCGAACGCTTGTCCAAGCTCGACCGGGTGAATTCGGAAGAGCGCAAGCGGATCCTGTCCCTCACGCAACGCATCATCCGTCAATCGGCGCTGCGAAATCGTTACAACCACTGCATCTACGCTTTCGACAAGGACGGCGGCAATCCACGAACGATCCTGATGCGGATCGCCGATCGCAAGGACAACTTGAAAATGGGCCAGATCAACGAGCTCGACGAAGACGCCGCCAAGGGGATCGAGAAGGCCATCAAGGAACTGGGCGAAATCAACAAGGACATCTGGAAAGCCATCGCGGATTACGGTTACCCGGCGTGATGTCCGGGATGCGCGCGACGGATCGCTCCGGTTCTCGCTCACCCTCTCTTGTCGGATCCTTGCCTTCCGGGACAATCGCGCGCCAATCCGCTGCCGTCTCTCCCGCGTCCTTCGGGGCCCTTCATGGCCAGATCCGCAAGGATCGGGCAATCGGGGCGTTGATCGCCGGCGCATTCGTCGACCAGATGCGCGAGCGTCGCCCGCATCTCTTTCAGCTCGGCGATCTTGCCGTCGATCCGCTCAAGGTGTTGCTCGGCGATCTCTTTCACCTCGGCACTGGTGCGGTGGTCGTCCTCGTAGAGCTTCAGAAGGTTGCGGCAATCCTCGATGCTGAACCCGAGTGCGCGGGCGCGCCCGAGAAAGGCCAGCTTGTGCACGTCGCTTTCACGGAAGCTGCGATAACCATTGGCGCTGCGCAGCGGCTTGACCAGTCCGATATCCTCGTAATAGCGGATCGTCTTGGCAGGCAGGCCGGACCGGTCCGCGACATCTCCGATATTCATCTCATGATCCTCCCTATTCAGCCGGCGCAGGGGACAGGCCGGCGGCGGGGCGAACCCGCTCGGCCTCGTCCATCGCGGGGGCGATGCGGCGCAGCCTGAGCGCGTTGGTCACCACGAAGACCGACGAAAGCGCCATCGCGCCCGCGGCCAGAACGGGCGACAGAAGCAGGCCGAATACCGGGTAAAGCACGCCCGCCGCCACGGGGATCAGCGCCACGTTGTAACCGAAGGCCCAGAACAGGTTCTGGCGGATGTTGCGCATCGTGAGGGTGGACACCCGGTAGGCATTCACCACGCCGCGCAAGTCCCCCGACATCAGCACCACGTCGGCCGATTCGATGGCCACATCCGTCCCGGTGCCGATGGCGATGCCCACATCCGCGTGCGCCAGCGCCGGGGCGTCATTGATGCCGTCGCCCACGAAGGCCACGTGGCCGCCCTCCCGCAGATCATCCAGCGCCGCGACCTTGCCATCGGGCAGAACGCCCGCGATCACCTGGTCGATACCGGTCTCGCGCGCGATCGCCTCGGCGGTCTCGCGCTTGTCGCCGGTGATCATGGCGACCTTCAGCCCCAGATCGTGCAGCGCCGCGATGGCTGCCGCGCTGGAGGGCTTCACCGGGTCGGCCACCGCGATCACCGCGGCCACGCGTCCGTCGATCGCAGCGAAGAGCGCGGTGCGGCCCTGTTCGGCAAGGCGTTTTTCCTCCTCGGCCAGCGCGCCGATTTCCAGGCCTTCGCGGGTCATCAACCGGTCGGCACCCACCAGCACGTCGCGGCCCGCCACGCGGGCGCGGACGCCGTGGCCGGTGATCGATTCAAAGCTTTCCACGTCATGTCGCGCCGTCGCTTCCGTGCGCGCCGCGCGGACAATGGCATCGGCTATGGGATGTTCCGACTGCTCCTCGACCGCCGCGACCAGCGCCAGAACCTCGGTCCGGTCGAACCCGTCAGCGAGCACCATGTCGGTCAGCTCAGGGCGGCCCTCGGTCACGGTGCCGGTCTTGTCGACGGCCACGAGGTCGACACCCGACAATTGTTGCAGCGCGTCGCCCTTGCGGAACAAGACCCCCATCTGCGCCGCGCGTCCGGTGCCAACCATGATCGACGTTGGTGTGGCGAGACCCATCGCGCAGGGGCAGGCGATGATCAGTACCGACACGCCGGCCACCAGCGCATAGGAGAGCGCGGGCGATGGACCCACCAGCAGCCAGACCAAGACCGTCAGCGCGGCAAAGACCATGACGGCCGGCACGAACCATAGCGTGATCCGGTCGACCATGCCCTGGATCGGCAGCTTGGCGCCCTGCGCCTCTTCGACCATGCGGATGATCTGGGCCAAGGTCGTGTCCGCGCCGATGCGGGTGGCGCGAAACTGGAATGCGCCGGTGCCATTGACCGTGCCGCCGGTGACTGGATCACCCACCGACTTCGCCACCGGAACCGGCTCGCCGGTGATCATGCTTTCATCGACATGGGCGCTGCCCTCGGTCACTTCGCCATCGACGGCGATCCGCTCGCCGGGGCGCACGACGAGGATGTCGCCGGTGCGGATCTGCTCGATGGCCACATCCTGCGGCTCACCGTCCACCATGACGCGCGCGGTGCGCGCCTGAAGTCCCAGCAGTTTCTGGATCACGGCCCCGGTGCGGCCCTTGGCGCGCGCCTCTATCCAGCGGCCCAGAAGGATCAGCACCACGATCACCGCGGCCGCCTCGAAATAGACGGCGCGCGCGGCGTCGGGCAGCAGATCGGGGGCGAACAGCGCCACCAGCGAATAGAGATAGGCCGCCGAGGTGCCGACCGCGACGAGGCTGTTCATGTCCGGCGCCCCCTTGAAGAGCGCAGGGAACCCCGTGGTATAGAAGGCCCGACCCGGCCATGCCAACACGATGGTGGTGAGCACGAACTGGATCATCCAACTTGCCTGATGCCCGATGGTGCGCCCGATCAACTCGTGCGCGCCCGGCACCACATGTGCGCCCATCTCCAGCAGGAAAACCGGTAAGGCAAAGGCGGCGGCCAGCGCGGTTTTTCGGGCCATCGCCCGGGCCTCATCGTCCTTGCGGGCGCTGCGATCCTCGGCGGCGGTCTCCTCTGCCGGTTGCGCCGGATAACCCGCCTCCTCCGCGGCCTTCAGCAGGTCGGCCAGCGCCACGGCGCCTTCGGCATAGGTAATCGTCGCGGTTTCCGAGGCCAGGTTGACGTTCACCTCGAGCACGCCGGGCACCGCCGCCAGCGCCTTGTCCGCCCGGCCGACGCACGACGCGCAGGACATCGAGGCCACGTTGAGACGCACGCTCTCGGTTCGCGCCGGATAGCCTGCCTCATCCAGCGCCGTCATCATGTCCGAAATCCGCTCCGGTGCATCGACCTGCGCCTGCACACTTTCGCTGGCGAGGTTCACGCTGACATCATCGACGCCGTCGAGCGCGGACAGGGTTCGCTCCACCCGCCCGACGCAGGAAGCGCAGGACATGTTCTGCACGGAAAGCCGAACGGTTCGAGGGACGGACATGACGGACTCCTAGATATTGATTACCTCCTAGATAGGGGTTCCACCCGCTGGAAGGTCAATGGATGACCAGGGATTTTCTTCCCCGGTCCTTCGCCGTTCCCCGAACCAGCTACGGTTCAGCCCCCTACGCCGCACACTGGTAGTAACCTCGGAAACCGGCGGTCAGACCGGCATCCAGCTCGAGGGTCAGGTCGGCCTCTGCCACGGCATCCTGCGCGTTCAACGGCCCGCCGCCCGGAGCGGTGACCTGCACCGAAATGCCTTCCGCACGGGGGGCAATCCCGGTCGCAGGATCGCTGCCCGACGGTACGTTCAGACGCACCAGGTCCCCACTCAGCTTCACGAGAGCAGCAATGTCGCCATCGACCGGTCCGACGGCCAGGACCGCGGGGCTGTCTTTCGTGTAGCTGTAAGTGCAGGTGGCGCCATCCGGAAACATCCGGGCGATTTCGGCCTCGGACATGAAACCCGGATCGAGTACCGCGACATTCGCTGTCGAAAGCGCCTGTTCAAGGCTCACGATCTCGCCTGCCGGAGGTTCTTCCTCCTGCGGAATCACGCCCGATGCCTCGATCTCGTCGATGAGGTAACGCATCTGGGCAATCTCCTTGTCCTGCGCATAGATGATCTCATCAGCCAGTTTACGGACGCGGTCATCCTCGATATTGGCTCGACTCGACGTCATGATGGCGATGGAATGATGCGGTATCATCGCTCGCATGTAACTGGTGTCACCGACCGTAGTCTGGCTGCGCACCAACCAGAGCGATGCGGCAAAAACCACGGCTCCGCCGACGAAAATCGCGATATTGATCGCCTTGTTGGAATACATCGACAACATGAATCCCAGCATGATGATCGCCATCGTCGCGCCCATCAGCAGGGCCATGTAGGCGCGGGTCTCCGACCAGAACACATGGGCCAGAAGATACGTGTTGAGATACATCAGTATGAACATCACGACCGTCGAGGTCGCGATCATTGCGGCAAATCTCCAATATGACATGATCGTCCTCTCGCTTAGGTTCAAACACCCGGTCCTTCGCCGGAACTGCTTGCGAAACGACTTTCCAGCGCTGGAGGGTTCCCGACCTGTTTTGCCACCGGCTGGGGGCTCAGATCCGCGTCCTCACGGGCGGATCTACGGACTCGTCTTCCGCGCTACCAGCCGTCCGACCACCATCGCCTATCCGGAGGCCGAGCGCTTGGTCGGTCAGGATGAGGACGTGGTCAGCGCCACGGCCCCGAACGCCCGCGATGACGGGTATCGGGAACCCGGCTGGCGGATAGGGGCTGAACACCGGGCGAAGACCGTCCACCTTGCGCCGCCATAGCCCGAAGCGCGGCCACGCGGTTCTCGGTGGCGGGATGCGTCGCGAAAAGACTGTCGTGCTTGTGTGCGTGGAGCGGGTTGATGATGAACATGTGCGCGGTTGCCGGGTTGCGCTCGGCGGCGTGATTGTCGATCCGGGCCGCGCCCATGGCGATCTTTTCCAGCGCCGAGGCCAGCCAGAGCGGCTGACCGCAGATTTCCGCCCCGGCCTTGTCGGCGGCATATTCCCGCGTCCGGCTGATCGCCATCTGCACCAGCGCCGCTGCCAGCGGCGCAAGGAACATCATCAGCAGCGTGCCGATGAGGCCCATCCGCTCCCGCGAGCCGCCGAAGAAAAGCGCGAAGTTGGCCAGCATCGAGATCGCGCCGGCGAAGGTCGCGGTGACAGTCATGATCGCGGTGTCGTGGTTGCGGATATGGGCGAGTTCGTGGGCGATCACACCGGCCAGCTCCTCTCGCGTGAGGCTGCGCAGCAAGCCCGAGGTCACGGCGACGGCGGCGTTCGCGGGGTTGCGGCCGGTGGCGAACGCATTGGGCTGGGGCGTGTCGATCAGGTAGACCTTGGGTTCCGGCAGGCCCGCGTTGCGCGCAAGCTCGGCGGTCAGGGCATGAAGCCCCATACGGTCGCCCGGCGGCACCGGCTGGGCGTTGTGCATACGCAGGACCATCCGGTCCGAGTTCCACCAGGTAAAGGCGTTCATCGCCGCCGCGACGACAAGAGCGATCACCGCGCCACCCGATCCGCCGATCAGGTAGCCCACGCCCATGAAGAGCGCGGTCATCGCCGCCATCAGGATCGCCGTCTTCAGATAGCCCATCTTGGTTTTCCACACGTTATATCGAGGTCGTGAAGGAAATATGGGGAGGTTCCCGAGCGGTGCAAGCGTGGGCACCGACCGCACGGTCGATCCGAACCATGCCGCGTCACGCACGCGGGATGCGTGGTCATGGTGCTGCCTTGGCGAAACGACCCCGCGATATTCCCCTCGTGGCGACGAAAGGATCAGGATCTAGGCTGCGACCTTCACCGTCTGGCCCACGATGTGTCCGGCCACCTCGAGCCCGTCCACGTAGAGAACATGCGCGCGGTCGAAGATGAGGGTGACGACCTCCAACTCGATCTCGCCCAGCGCGGTGATGTATTCACCGTCGATGAGCGCCCCCGCGCGCACTGTCGCCTCCTTCGCGCCAAACAGCGCCTCGGCCCGCCAGTCGCGGACATGGACGGGCTGATCCTCGGGCAGGGTCACGTCGCATTCGGGCCGCGTGTCGCCCAAGCTTCCCGCGAGGATCCTGACCGCGCGGCACCGTCGCCTGTGCCGCAACACGTTGCGAACGATCGCCGCGCCCGTGTCGCGGGTGATGATCCGGTCACCGGGCATCACGTGTTCGACGGGCATTTCGCCCGACATCGTAAGGATGATGGAGCCAAGGGGCACCCCACCCGTCATTTGGGAGGCATCGGCATGGGCCTGGCCATGCGAGCGCCCGACCGTTTTCGGCTTCATGGCGTCTCTCGTCTGTTTTTCTGCTCGTTATTCTGGGCAGAATAGATGAACGTCGGGTAAATGTCGCCTGAATTCGGCAGCTTCATCAGCAAGCTGTCTCATTTTTGCTCGCATCCGTTTCGGCGGCTTGGTAAATGACGGGCCGGATGCGGGTGTGGCGAAATTGGTAGACGCACCAGATTTAGGTTCTGGCGCCGCAAGGCGTGGGGGTTCAAGTCCCTCCACCCGCACCAAAGTGAGCTACGCCGCCGACGGTCGCTTCGCAGAAACGGCGAGAGAGCGTCTTAATGGAATTGCGCGATCGGTGCGTGACCGTCTGCGCTTCACAACACCGCTTCGATCAGGAACGGCCCCGGCTCCGCGGCGGCGGTCCGGATCGTGTGGTAAAGCTCGGCGGGGCAGCTGACCTGCTTGCCCGGAACGCCGAAGCCCTTGGCGATGCTGACGAAATCCATCACCGGCCGGTCCAGTTCGAGCATGTCGAGCGCACCGGGGCCGGGATTCTGACCCACCTTGAAAAGTTCCTGCTTGAGGATCTGGTAGCCGCGGTTGGCGAAGATGACGGTGGTCACGTTGAGCCCCTCGCGCGCCTGCGACCAGAGAGCCTGTATCGTGTAGAGCGACGAGCCATCGGCCTGAAGCGCCACGACGGGCCGGTCGGGGCAGGCGACACCCGCGCCGGTGGCGAGCGGCACGCCGATGCCGATGGCGCCGCCGGTGATGGCGAGCCACGAGATAGGCGGCCCCTCCGCCGAAAGCGGCATGGCACGGGTCGCGCTGGTCAGCCGCTCGTCCACGACGATGGCATCCTCCGGCAGGGCGGCGGCGATGGCCGCCGAAACATGCGCGTCGTCCATCGGTCCAGCCTGCGGCGGTTCGCACGGATCGGAGTTGCGCGGCGGGGCGGGCTTCGTACCGACCAGATCGGCCAAGGCCTCGATAGCCGCCGGCCCGTCCTGATCGAAATCGGCAAGCGGCACGGTTTCGCAGTCCTCCGGCAGCAGAAGGCTGGGCCTGTCCGGATAGGCGAAGAAGGCCACCGGCGGCAGGGCCTCGATCAGGATGGCGCGGCGGAAGCCCGACAGCGCCGCCAGCGCGTCGTCCACCGGGTAGGGCACGCGCGGCAGGTCATGGCGGCCGTTGCCACGTTCCATCCGCCGCAACGGGCCGGAGGCGAAGAGCCGGGTGTCGGTCTTGGCCGCGATGCCCGCGAGACGCGCCATGGCGTCGGGCGATTCCAGCACGTTGCCGCCGCAGAGGATCACGGCATCGGGCCCGAGCGAGGAGGCCGCGCGGCGCAGCATGTCGTCATCGATTCCACGCGGCGCGCGGGCCTTCGCGCGCTCGGCCGGTTCGACCCCCGCCACCGGCTCCCACCCGATATCGGCGGGAACGATCAGGGTCGAGATCTGCCCCGGATGGCCCCAGGCAGCGGCAAGCGCATCCATCGCGTCCCCCGCGATCGTCTCGGAGGACTGGACCGTGCGGACCCAGTCCGAGAATGCCGCCGCCGTGCCGGGCACATCGGCGGTGAGCGGCGCGTCATAGCGCAGGTGGCGCCGCGCGTGGTCGCCGACGATGTTGAGCATGGGCGTGCGTGCCTTGCGCGCGTTGTGCAGGTTCGCGCCCGCATTGGCGAGGCCGGGAGCAAGATGCAGAAGCGTTGCCGCGGGTTTGCCGGCCATGCGGGCATAGCCGTCGGCGGCGCCGCTCACCACGCCTTCAAAGAGGCCCAGCACGCAGCGCATGAGACCCGTGCGGTCAAGCGCATCGACAAACTGCATCTCGGAGGTGCCGGGATTGGCGAAACAGACCTCGACGCCTGCGGAATGAAGGCTCCTGAGCAGGCTTTCCGCGCCATTCATCCTGTTGTCCCTGCCTCGGCTGTGTCGGTCATCGCAGGCGTTTGCGACATTCGGGCCGCTTTTTCAAGCACGGCGAGACGGCGGGCGAGTTTTTCCCGCTCGACGGCGGAGGTGATCGTGTCGTCCATCTGCTGCTCGGCGTGGTGGCAGGCAACAAGCGTCTCGCCGATCGCACGCGGCTCGGGCCGGACTTCCTTGCAGAGGTCGGTGGCCAGGGGACAGCGCGGATGAAAGGAGCAGCCCGGCGGCGGCGCGAGCGCACTCGGCACATCGCCGCGGGCCGGCGCCTTCTCGCGTCGGCGGGACGGATCGGGAAGTGGCACGGCCTTGATGAGCGATCGCGTGTAGGGATGCAGCGGCCGCGAGAAGAGCGTGTCCGCCGGCGCCTGTTCGACGAAGCGCCCGAGGTACATGACCGCGACACGGTCGGCGATATGGCGCACGACCGAGAGATCGTGGCTGATGAACACATAGGCCAGGCCGAATTCGCGTTGCAGTTTTTGCAGGAGATTCACGATCTGAGCCTGCAGCGAGACGTCGAGCGCCGAGACGGGTTCGTCGCAGACGATGAGGCCGGGGCGTGTGGCAAGCGCGCGGGCAATGCCGACGCGCTGCCGCTGGCCGCCGGAAAACTCGTGCGGATACCGCTCGGAGTGGAAGCTCGAGAGACCCGAAAGCGCGAGCACTTCCTCGATCCTGTCATCGAGTCCCGCCTTGTCCGCAACCCCGTGCAGGAGAAGCGGTTCGGCCAGCGTCTCGCGCACGGTCATGCGTGGATTGAGCGAGCCATAGGGATCCTGGAAGATGATCTGCATCCGTCGCCGCGCCTCGCGCAGTTCCGCGGTGGACATGGCCGTCACCTCGCGCCCCTCGAGCGTGACGCGACCCGCAGTCGGCTCGATCAGGCGCAGAACGGTGCGGCCCATCGTTGACTTGCCGCAACCCGATTCGCCCACCACAGCCAGCGTCTCGCCGCGCGCGACCTCGAAACTCACGTCGGTCATCGCCTGCACGCTGCCCACCTGCCGGCGGAGGATGCCGCGATGGACCGGGTAGTGCTTGGTGAGATTCTCGACCTTCAGGACCGGATCGCTCATGGCGTCTCCCTCTCGTCGATGGGCGCGTACCAACAGGCGGCGAGGTGGTCGCTGTCTCCCACGGGGGCAAGCGGCGGTTCCTCGCTGCGGCATCGTTCGTCGGCCAGCGGGCAGCGCGGCGCAAAGCGGCAGCCGGTGATCTTCTGCCACGGTGGCGGAAGGGTGCCGGGGATCGTGGCCAGTTTCTCGGCCTTGTCGTCGATGCGCGGCACCGCGGCCATGAGCCCGATGGTATAGGGATGCTGGGGGTTCTCGAAAAGGTCCTCGGCCGGGGCGCGTTCGACCACGGTACCGGCATAGATCACCACGACGTCATCGCAGGTCTCCGCCACGACGCCCAGGTCATGCGTGACGAGGATCACCGCCATGCCCGTCTTCTTCTGCAACTCGCGGATCAGATCGAGTATCTGCGCCTGGATCGTCACGTCGAGCGCGGTCGTGGGTTCGTCGGCGATCAGCAACTCGGGATCGTTGGCCAGCGCCATGGCGATCATCACGCGCTGCCGCTGTCCGCCCGAAAGCTGGTGCGGATAGTCGTCCACCCGCTCGTTCGGCGACGGCAGGCCCACGAGATCCAGAAGCTCGATCGCGCGAGCACGGGTGTCACCCTTGTAGTTGTGGGCGCGCAGGCTCTCGATGATCTGGTCACCGCAGGTATAGACCGGGTTGAGGCTCGTCATCGGCTCCTGAAAGATCATGCCGATGCGTCCGCCCTTGATCTTGCGCATGTCGCTCTTCGACAGGTCCAGAAGGCTCTGGCCGTCGAAGGTGATCTTGCCCCCCTGGATGATGCCGGGCGGCTGCGGGACGAGCCCCATGATCGCGAGCATCGCGATGGACTTGCCGCATCCCGACTCGCCCACGACGCCCAGCGTGCGGCCGCGGTCCACCGAGAAGCTGACGCCGTCCACGGCGCGCATGATGCGCGGTCCGTCGCGAAACCCCACGCGGAGCTTATCGACAGACAGAAGCTCGGTCATTTCCCGACCTCGTAGGCGAGGGGCGATGCCTCGAGATGGGAGCGTCCGGCGAAGTCGAGCTGGCGGAACTGTTCCTCGGCGCGGCGCTGCGCCTCCTCGAGCCGCGCGGTGGCGTCCTCGAGGTCGAAGGCCTCGACCTTGCCGTCGGCGACGACCTGCCGCCCGTCCACGAACACGTCGCGCACCGCCCGTTCGCCCGCCACGTAGATGAGCGAGCGGAGCGGATCGCGCACGGGGCGCATGGCGGGATGGTTGATGTCGGCCATGAAGAGATCGGCCTTGGCGCCCTTCGCAAGCTTGCCGATGTCGTCGCGTCCGAGGATCGCCGCGCCGCCCACCGTGGCGGCGTCGAAGATGTGATGCGTGCGGATATCGAACGGATTACCCGTCATCAGCCGCGAGATGTAGAGCGCGTTGCGCAGCTCTTCGAGCATGTTGTGCGGGTAGGTGTCGGTACCGATCCCCACGGGGATGCCGCCGCGAATATACTTGCCCACGCTCTGCATCGCGATGCCGCGCCGCTGGAACACGGTAGGGCAATGGGCGACGGCCGCGCCGCTGTCGCGCAGCAGCGCGAAATCGTCGGCCTCGGGCCAGTGAACCATGGAATGCGTATTGAGGAAGATGCCGTGCCCGATGATGGCGCCCTCCTTGAGCACGCCGAGGCTGTCGAGCCATTCGAGCGGCGTCTTGCCGTGGCGGCGGGTGATCTCGTGGAACTCCACGACCGATTGCGCGGCGTGGATCTGGAACTTGATCCCGCGCGATTGCGCCTCGGCAAAGCTGTCGCGGATGAGGTCGGCCGAGCAGGTGTCGATCTGCGAGGGCGAGACCATGCCCGACATGCGGCCCGACGGGTGCGCATTGGCCGCGTCGATGGTCTTCATCGCGGCGTCCATCGCCTCGCGGCCCGCCTTCTCGTCCCACTCGTATTCGACCACGTGGCCATTCTTCGTATACCACCGCGCCGAGCGATACATCGGCGCCAGCACCGCGCGGATGCCCGAGCGATCCAGCAGGTCGATCCACGGGTCATAGGGCACCGAAAGATCGGTGAGCGTCGTGACACCCGAGAGCAGAAGCTCGGAAAGCGCAACCTCGGTGCAGGCCTTCGTTCCCTCGGCATCGGGACGGAAGAGCGGCATGAATTCGTAAAGCGAGGACATGTAGAGCCTCGGGCTGCCCAACTCGTCGAGGAAGCCCTTGTTCATCGGCTCCGAGAGCGGATGCGAGTGGATGTTGACCAGACCCGGAGAGACGAGGCGCCCCTTGCCGTCGATCTCGCGCGCGACCTCGCCCTCGAATCGGCCGCCGACCTGGAGGATGCAATCGCCTTCGAAGGCGACGTCTGCGTCCTGGAGATAGGTGTGGCGCCCGGCATCTTCGTCCCAGGCGACGATCCAGCTTGCGTTGCGGATGACTGTTGTTCCGGCCATGTCGGGCGCTCCTTCGTGGTGTGAGTGGTGGCGATCCGGCCGGGTCGGTGCCGGCCGGACCATGGCCCCTGCGGGCTTATTCCTTGAACTTGAGATCAAGGCCCTTGTAGAGACCCGCGCCGTAGTTGTTGTGCGGCACGACGGGCTCCATCTCGGCGCTGTGCACGACATACATCGGCTCGTGGTAGAGCGGCAGCCAGACGGCGGCCTCGTGCACCTTCTTGAGGACCTCGCCATAGGCCGAGGCGCGCGTTTCGTCGTCAAGCGCGGTCTTGCCCTTGTCAAGAAGCGTGTCCGTCTCCTCGTCGTCCCAGTTCATGCGGTTCGGTGTCGGCATGTTCTCGGACCGGAAGTAGAGGTTGAGCGCGTCACCGGACGAGACATACGGGAAGCTCATCCCGAACATGTCGAATTCCTGCGTGGCGAGCTTGCCCCAGGCGACGGTCGCGTCGAAAGCCTGGATCTGCATGTCGACGCCGATCTTCAGAAGTTCGGCCTGCACGAATTCCGAGATCTTCTGCCACGTGGAGCCGGCGAAGACATAGGCCGTCGGCTGAAGCTTCACTCCGTCTTTGGCACGCACGCCGTCGTCGCCGACGGTCCAGCCTGCTTCGTCCAGCATCTGCTTGGCCTTCTCGGGGTCATAGCGCAGCAGCTCGCTGTCCAGGCTTTCGTCCCAGTCAAGCGCGCCCTGGCTCACGTAGCTGTAGGCCGGCTCGACCCTGCCGAACATCAGGTCCTCGGCCAGCGCCTCCTGGTTCACGGCAAGGTTCATCGCGGAGCGGACGACCGGATCGGCGACCGTGTCCTTGTCGATCTTGAAGCCCATGAAATAGGTCCAGAACGCCTCGTCCGATTTCTGCACCTCGACGTTCGGCGCCTGCTCCATCTGGTCGATCGCGATGTAGGGGATGTATTGCGTGACCTGGCTTTGCCCGGTCAGGAGTGCGACGGTGCGGGTGTTTTCCTCGGGCACCACCTGCCACGTGACCTTGGCCATGTGCGGCGCGCCGTCGTTCTCGTAGAATTCGGGACCCCAGTCATAGCCCTCGTGGCGGGTCATCACGAGCTTGTCGCGCGGCGTCCAGCTTTCCCAGCAATAGGGACCGGTGCCGTTGAAGCCGCTGATGCCGTAATCCTCGCCCAGCGCCTCGACGTTTTCCTTGTCGACGATGGTGCCGAAGCTCTGCGTGAGCTGGTAGAGCAGTTCCGAGAAGGGTTCCTCCAGTTGATACTCGACCGTCTTGTCGTCGATGGCGACCACGTCCTTCACGTCGCCCGCACGCCATGCGACGGGCGATTTGGTCTCGGGGTCGACCCAGCGCTTGATCGAGTAGACCACGTCCTCGGCGGTCATCTCCTTGCCATCGCAGAAGGTGACGCCGTCCTTGAGATGGAACGTGTAGGTCCGCCCGTCCTCGGAGACTTCCCACTTGTGGGCAAGGCCGTCGGTGATGGTCTGCATGTCGGGCTCGAGCGAGACGAGCGTGTCGCCCATCATGAAGAGCGCCTCGGCCGCGGCGCGGGCCACGGATTTCTGGGGGTCGTAGTTGTTGCTGTCCACCTCGCGGACGATGGTGATCTCCTGCGCGGTGGCCATGCCGCCCAGGGGCAGCGCCGCCAGCAGCCCGGCCAGCATCAGCCGGGAAGGTTTGCGTGAGTGGTGTATCATGTGATTTCCTCCGTTGGGGTTGCCGCCCTTCTTGGCGGGGCGTTGGGTGAAGTCAGGACCGCATGCGCGGATCGAGCACGTCGCGCAGCGCGTCGCCGGTGATGTTGGCCGCAAGCACGATGATGAAGATGGCTATGGACGGGATGAACGCGATATGCGGCGCGAACAGGATGAAATCGCGTCCCTGCGAGGCCATCATCCCGAGTTCCGCCGCGGGCGGACGGGCGCCGAGACCGAGGAAGCTGAGCGCGGCGCCGATCAGGATGATCTGGCCGAAGCGCAGAGACATGAAGATCATGATCGCCGAGATCGAGTTGCGCACCAGGTAGCGCATGAACACGGCGCGGTCCGAAAGACCGATGGCCCGGCCTGCCTCGATGAATTCCTGCTGCATCACGCTGAGCGCGATCGACCGAGCAATCCGCGCGCTGTCGGGAATCGTGGCGATGGAAAGCGCGATGATCACGGGGAGCGCGCCGGGGCCGAAGATCGCCACGAGCGCAAGGCCGAGGAGGATCGCCGGGAAGGACAGCATCACGTCGGCAAAGCGCATGACGAAAGGCGACAGGCGCGGATAAAAGGCCGAGAGCAGCCCCAGGAGGGACCCGAGGAAGCCGCCGATGCCGACCGAGAGCAACCCGATCAGCAGCGTCAGGCGCGTGCCGTAGAGCAGGCGGCTTAGGATGTCGCGCCCCTGCCCGTCCGTGCCGAGGATGTAGGTCCAGTCGCCCCTCTCGGTCCAGACCGGCGGCGTCATCACGTTGCGCGTTCCCTCGAACGGATCGTGTGGCGCGATGAGCGGCGCGAAGAGCGCGCCCAGCACGAAGAGCGCCAGAACGATCATCGAGATCGCGGCGGAGGGGTCGCGCATCAGCGCGCGCCACCAGACCTGCCGCCGCGGGGGCGTGTTCTCGATATCCGCCTCAGCCGTCATTTGCCCTGCACCCTTGGATCGAGCATCGCGTAGAGCATGTCCACGATCATGTTGATGAGAATGAACGCCAGCGCGAGCACGAGGATACAGCCCTGCGCCAACGGATAATCCGCC
Organism: Roseovarius sp. SCSIO 43702; assembly: GCF_019599045.1. Classification (NCBI taxonomy): domain Bacteria; kingdom Pseudomonadati; phylum Pseudomonadota; class Alphaproteobacteria; order Rhodobacterales; family Roseobacteraceae; genus Roseovarius; species Roseovarius sp. SCSIO 43702. Next base: position 405,893 of record NZ_CP080623.1, on the reverse strand, counting down.
GACAGGATCGCCCCCACCGAGAGGCGCCCGATGCCGGGATAGGAAAAGATGGTCTCGGTCACGACCGCGCCACCCAGAAGGTATCCGGCCTGAAGCCCCACCAGCGTGATGACCGGCAGAAGCGCGTTGCGCAGCGCGTGGTGCAGGATCACGCGGCCTTCTTTGAGCCCTTTCGACCGCGCGGTGCGCACATGATCGAGCTTGAGCACTTCGAGCACGCTCGACCTCGTCATCCGGGCCACCGGGCCAATGAAGATGAGCCCGAGCGACAGCGCCGGAAGCGCGATATGCCGCAGGCCGTCCACCGTCCAGAGCGGCCCGCCACGCCCGATGAACGGAAAGAGCTGCCATTTCACGCCGAGCCACTGGATTAGCAGCAGGCAGATGAAGAAGATCGGGAGCGACACGCCCGCCACCGAGAAGGCCATGATCGCCCGGTCAAGGATCGAACCGCGCCAGACCGCCCCCAGCGTTCCCATCGCGATGCCAAGCGGAATGGACCAGATCAGGCAAGCGAACATCAGCTCGAGCGTGGGGACGATCGCGTCCGCTAGCTCGCTCGCCACCGTCTTGTTCGAAATGAAGGACCGGCCGAGATCGCCTTGCAGCACGCGCTCGAGATACCCCCAGAATTGCACGATCATGGGCCGGTCGAGGCCCATGTCGCGCCTGATTTCCTCGACCACCTCGGGCGGTGCCATCGCGCCCGCGAAGACCTGCGCCGGGTCGCCCGGCGACAGTTGGATCAGCAGAAAGCCCAGGATCAGCACCCCGATAAGCACCGGGATGGACTGAAGCAGGCGTCTGACGATCGTGTCGATCATGGCTCAGGCACGCTCATAGACGAGGTTGCCGCCGAGAATGGTCATGTCGCAGCGGGTTTCGAGGATCTCCTCGGGGTCGATCTCGAAGAGGTTGCGGTCAAAGACCGCGATGTCGGCAAGCTGCCCATCGGCAAGCGTGCCCTTGATCGTTTCCTCGTGCGTGGCATAGGCGCTGGCCCAGGTGTAGGCGTGCAGCGCCTCTTCCATGGTAAGCTTCTGGTCCTCCCCGATCACGGTGCCCTTCGACGTCTTGCGCGTGACCATGTTGTAGATCACCGGCATCGGCGCGATCTCGGTCACCGGGCAATCGGTCGAGGCCTGCGGATGCAGTCCCGCGTTCAACCAGTCGCGCATCGGATGCGAGGCGGCGACACGCTCTTCCTCGAGAAGTGTCAGGTAGAGGTCGCCGAAATAATAGAGGAACGAGGGCTGCGGCACCGGCAGGACATGCATCTTCTTCATGCGTTCCATCTGGTCCCCGGTGAGCCAGCCGCAATGCTCGATCCGGTGGCGGCGGTCTTTGACGGGGTGCGCCTCATACGCGGCCTCGTAGGCGTTGAGCACTTCCTCGATGGCCGCGTCGCCGATGGCGTGGATCGCGAATTGGTAGCCCGCCTTGTGCGCCTCGAGGACCATCGCATTCAGCTCGTCCTGGTCGGGGATGCAGAGAAGGCCGGTGTCGTCGGGGCCGCCGCCCATGTAGGGCCGTTTCATCGCGGCGGTGCGGCCGCCCGCGCTTCCGTCGGTGAAGATCTTGACCGGGCCGATGCGGAAGATCTCGTCTCCATTGCCCGTCACGAGCCCCTCATCCATGCAGCGTTCGAGGATCGAGCGGGTCTTGTCCCCCATGAGCGTGCCATACACCCGGACGGGCATCCGTCCCTCGGCGTGGCATTTCTGGTAGGCTTCCATCTCGGTCCAGCCGTCGCGGATGCCGATCGCGGCCTCCATGCAGGAGGTGATGCCGTAGGTCAGCAAATCCTCGCCACCGCGCACGATCGACTCGACCAGCTCGTCCGCGGTTTTCTTGGGCATGACATTCATCAATTTCTCGCGGCCGGTTTCCGCGACGAGACCGGTGAGCTTTCCGTCCTTCTTCTCGATCAGTCCGCCCTCGGGCGACGGCGTGTCGGCGGTGATCCCCGCAAGCTCGAACGCGCGCGAGTTGGCGACCGCGAGATGCCCGTCGGTGCGCACGATGTAGACGGGATGATCGGGGCAGGCCTCGTCGAGTTCGGCACAGGTCGGATGTCGTTTCTCGTCGAAGGCGAAGTGGTCGTAGCCCCGCCCGATGACCCATTCACCCTTGGGCATGGTGGCCGCGCGGTCGGCGAGCGCGGTCTTGACGGCCGCGATGCTCGGTGCGGCGGAGGGGCGCAGATCGACCTCGGCCATGGCGGTGCCGTAGGGCAGGAGATGCATGTGCACGTCGTTGAGCCCGGGCGTGGCGAGCCGCCCCTTGAGGTCGATGACCTTGGTGTCCGAACCGATCAGCCCCTCGATGTCGGCATCCGACCCGCTGGCCATGACCTTGCCATCCGCCATCGCGATCGCCTCGGCCCAACCTAGCCCCTGCCCCAGCCAGATGCGCCCGCCCTTGAGTGCGGTTTCCGCCGTTTTCCCGGATGTCGCCATGCGCCCATCTCCCCCGTCGTGATCGAAGCATTCACTTCAGTTTAGGGCCAGAGACCCGAGTCGCGTCAATTGAATGCGAAGGCCGGAAAGTGTCCGACAAATCGGCGGAGAATGTCGGCAGATGCCTGATTTCGTTGGATGAGGTGAAAATTCACGTTCGCAGCCAATACATTTGAATCGTGATCATAAGATAGAATTCAGTTATATATGGGCGACCGATGCTGGTGCGCGAGGAATGGCACATGGTCGGTCGCGGCGTGAAGAAGGCGCGTGTAATCGGCCAGAACGCGCGCCTTGCTCTCGGGAATGGCGGCGGGGCGCAGCACCGTGTTGGTGAGCTTCGTGGGCGGATAGAAGCGACGGATCAAGCTCTCTTTCGAGGCGTAAAGCTCGGCCGCGAACACGTCGACCACCGTGACCCCGAGCCCCGCCCGCACCATCGCGCAGGCGGTCTGTGACTGATGCGCCTCGAAGCGCGGGGAATAGACGACACCTTGCCGCGCGAATGATCCCGCGACCAGCGGCGAGATCACGCGGCCCGCGTCGATGAGATCCTCCTTGGCAAGCTCGGCGGGCCCGAGCGTCGCGTGCTTGGTCAGAGCGTGGTCGCGGGGGATTACCGCCACGAGATGCGTGGGCGGCAGAAGCGTGCGGTGCAGGTCCGTCTCCTCGATCGCGCCCAAGACGATGCCGATATCGGCCTGGCCCAGTTCGACGGCCTGCAAGACCTGGTCGTCATTGCAGACGGTGACATCGGCGCGCATCTCGGGATCACCTCGCCGCAGGTCGCGCAGCGCGTCGAGCGCGACGCCATGGCCGAGCGATGGTGTCGTCGCGATGCGCAGATGTGCCATGCCGGTGCGCGCGAAACGCCGGACCTCCTCGGTGAGGTCGGCCATGGCGGAAAAGACGGGGCGCACCGCCTCGGCCAGGTGCCGCGCCGCGGGGGTCGGGGCCAGCACCCTGCCCTCGCGCTCGAAAAGGACGAAGCCCAACTGCGCTTCGAGCCGCTGGATCGACGCCGAAACCGCGGGCTGGGATATGCCGAGGTAGGACGCCGCCGAGGTCACGCGGCCGGTCTGCATGACCGCGTCGAACACTTCGAGAAGGCGTATCTTGATCTGATCGTCCTGTGCCATGGCCCTGCCGTCGGATGCCGCCGCAACCGGAGCCTAGGCGCTTCGCGAAGCGGCCTCCAGTGCGAAATCACCGGCGCTCAGACGTCGTAGTAGTCACGATACCAGGCCACGAAACGGGCGATCCCCTCGCGCAGGTCAGTCCGGGGCTTGTAGCCGGTCAGGGATTGCAAGAGGCTCGCATCGGCCCAGGTGGCGTAGACATCGCCCTTCTGCATATCCATGAAGTTCCGCTCGGCCTTGGTACCAAGCTCGTCCTCGATGGCCTCGACCAGATCCATCAGCCGCACGCTGGTCGAGTTGCCGATATTGACCACGCGGAAGGGCGCGACGGGCGACAGGCTGTCTCCCTCGGCGATCTCGTCTCGCGAGGCGGGACGCTCGGGCACGGCATCGATCAGCAGCCGCACGCCGCGCACGAGATCCTCGACATAGGTGAAGTCGCGATACATGTCGCCGTGATTGTAGATGTCGATCGGGCGGCCTTCGAGAATGGCCTTGGTGAACTTGAAAGGCGCGAGGTCGGGGCGCATCCAGGGACCGTAGACCGTGAAGAAGCGGAACATGGTGATGGGCAGGTTCCAGAGATGGGCATAGGTATGGCCCATCGCCTCGTTGGCCTTCTTGGTCGCGGCGTAGAAGGTGAGCGGGGTGTCGGCCTTCTCGGTCTCGGTGAACGGCATCTCCTCGTTGGCGCCGTAGACCGAGGACGTGGACGCCATGAGGAGGTGCTTCACGCCGAGTTCGCGCGCGGCCTCCATCACGTTGAACGTGCCGATGACATTGCTTTCGAGATAGGCACGCGGGTTCTCGAGGCTGTAGCGCACGCCCGCCTGCGCGGCGAGATGGACGATCACGTCCGGGTTGAAGCTGCGACAGACCTCCATCACCTTGTCGGCATCCTCGAGCATGGCTTCGGTCGCGGCGAAATTCGGCGATTGCAGAAGAACCTGATGGCGGCGCTGCTTGAGCGTGACATCGTAGTAGTCGGTGATCGCGTCGAAGCCGTGGACAGACACCCCCTCGTCAAGAAGAAGCTTGGCCAGATGGAAGCCGATGAACCCGGCGGTTCCGGTGACGAGCACCCGTGTCATGCGCGCGCCGCCTCGGCCGCATCGCGGATGGCGCGGATGTTCTGGCCGTAAACCCCCGGTTCAGAGACGCTTCCGCCCTTGAATACGGCCGATCCGGCGACGAGAACATCGGCCCCCGCCTCGACGACGCGGGGTGCTGTTTCGGGCGTCACCCCGCCGTCGATCTCGATATGGATGGGGCGGTCCCCGATCATCGCGCGCAGGGCGCGCACCTTGTCGATCTGGCTCTCGATGAAGCTCTGCCCGCCGAAGCCCGGATTGACGGTCATGACGCAGACCATGTCGATCATGTCGAGCAGATGCGCCACGTCGCCAAGCCCCGTGCCCGGGTTGAGCGCAAGTCCTGCCTTCACCCCGTTCGCGCGGATCGCCTGAAGCGTGCGGTGGATATGCGGCCCTGCCTCGATATGCGTTGTGAGCATGTCGGCGCCCGCCTCGGCGAAAGCCTCGATATAGGGATCGACCGGCGCGATCATCAGGTGCACGTCCATGAAGGTCTTGACATGAGGCCGGAACGCCTTGACCGCCGGGGGGCCGAAGGTGAGGTTCGGCACGAAATGCCCGTCCATGACATCCACGTGAACCCAGTCGGCGCCCTGTGCCTCGATGGCCTCGATCTCGGCTCCGAAATTGGCGAAATCGGCGGAGAGGATCGAGGGGGCGATCTTGATGCTGCGGTCAAGGGTCATGGCGCGGTCTCCTTGGGTGTGGCTCGGGGGCGCTATGCGGCGCGGGCGGCGCGAGGTCAAGCGCGGCGATTGATCGCGGCGCCCTTCTATGCGACTTGGGCGGTGATTTTTTCCGTAGGTAAGCCCATGCCCGACCCGCGTTTCATCGAGAACAACTACCCGTTCCAGTCCCACCTGGGTTTCGAGTTGAAGGAATGGCGCGCGGATTACGCGCTGATCGAGGTGCCCATCGCGGATTTCATGCAGAACCGGCAGGGTCTCCCGCATGGCGGTGTCCACGCCACGCTTCTCGACAGCGCGATGGGGTTCGCGGGCTGCTACACGGGCGACGCGGACCAGCGGCAGATGGCGCTGACCCTGTCGATGACGGTCAACTATGTCGGGCAGGCGCAGGGCCGCCGGCTTCTGGCCGAGGGGTGGCGGACCGGGGGCGGGCGGCGCACCTATTTCGCCGAAGGGGCGGTGCGCGACGAGTTGGGCACGCTGGTGGCCACCGCGACGGGTGTCTTTCGCTACCGCTCGCAGGGTTGAACCGGGCTTAACCTTTTCGTGCGCCCTCCGGCGCTTGCGCCGCCAGCTCGTAGCGTATGGGCAACGACACCGCGCCGGTATTGCCGCTGTCGGGAAGCCATTCGGGCGGGCCGTCATGGTCCACTTTCGCGAGGGTTGCCGATAGCGCGCGGAAGGCGGCCGCCAGGTCGGTGCGGGCGACGAAATGCCCGATACAGTGATGCGCGCCGCCGCCAAAGCCGAAATGCCGCTTGCGCGGTTTCGTGATGTCAAACCGGGGATCGTCGCAGATGGCGGGATCACGGGCCGAGGCATGGACGAGAAGATGCAGGATCGTGCCTTTTTCGACCCTGATACCGCTCAATTCCACATCTTCGGTGGCTTCGCGTGTGGCCCAGGTGGTCGTCGGGCGGGCGCGGATGATCTCGTCTATCGCGGCGGGAACGAGATCGGGATCACGGCGCATGATCTGCCATTGCTCGGGATGCTCGATGAAAAGCGAGAGCCCCAGGCCCAGGAGCGCGCGCGTTGTGTCGACACCGCCGAAGATCGAGATGACGATCACATTGAGAAGCTCGTCATGGCTGCAATCTCCCGTCTCGTCGAAGCGGGCGACGAGGCGGGCGACGTAGCTCTTGCTGTCCTCCCCACGCCGGACGCGGGCGACCAGCGTGTCGGCGAGCGCGAAAAGCCGCGTGCAGGCGGCATTGGTGCGGTCCTCGAAGCTTGGCGCGCGGATGCTCATGGCGTGGCCAAGCTCGGTCGCGTCGTGCGCGACGTCCGGCCAGCGGGCCCGGTCGAGGCCGAGAAGTGCGGCGATGGCCTGCCCGGCGAAGGGCGTGGCGAAGGCGGACTGGAACTCGCAGCGGTCGGTCCGGCGCAACTCGGCGCAGAGCTCTGCGGCGATCGCGTCGAAGGTGGGAACGAGACCGAGCACGTAATCCTCCGAGAGCGCGGGCACCGCGAGGGCGCGCATCCGGGCATGCGTCTCGCCCTCCTGTCCGATGACCGAGGCTTTCCAGAACTCGGCAAAGGGGCCCGAGATGCCCACCGTGTCGGGCCAGGCGTGGCTCCCCTGCCGAAACCTGCGGTCGCGGAGGATGAGGCCCACCTCGCGCCAGCGCAGCACCGCGAGCCCGTAGGGCGTGCGCGCGCACCAGTTCGCATCGCGCGCGGCGACGACCTCGGGGCCTCGGGTGGAAAGCGCCGGGTCGGACAGGTCGAGAAAGGGAAGCGTGTCAGACATGGCAACAGATCCTGAGAGCATCATAGAGCGCGGCGGCCATGTTGCGCGAGGACACGGCGTCGCCGATACGCACCAGGTCGAAGCGGCCGTCGCGCGCCACGGGAAGGTGAAGCCGCCCTTCGGTCAGGGCCTGAACGTCTACCTGGCCGTTGTTTCGGCTCTGATCCTTGAGCGCGTGATAGAGTTCGTCCATCGGCGTCGTCCCCGCCTCGGTCACCACATGGTCGAAGGTTTCGTCCGAGGTTTCGCCGGTCAGGACATTGCGCATCCGCGCGACAAGGCGGTTGTCGCCGCGCTTGAGCCTGATGCAGTCCGTATCGGCGCGATAGCGGATGCCCTTGGCATAGAGCCCGCGGAGGACGATGGCGCCGGCGGTGCCGCTGACCTCCTGATGTGGCGCGCGGTCGGGCGAGGCGAGCGTCACCTGCGCCCCGTTGGACAGGAGCGCATCGGCTGTCACGGCGCCGGCCTGCGTGCCCATCTCGTCGAGGACCAGGACCTCCCCCGAGAGGCGCACCGCACCTGACAGCGCGTCCCAGGACGAGACGGCGAGTTCGGCACCCGGAAAGGCGAGGCCGGCAGGCAGCCCACCGGTAGCGATGACGACGAAATCAGGCTCTAACACTGCGATATCGTCACATTCCGCGTAGGTGTTGAGATGCTGCGTGACGCCAAGATGCTCAAGCTCGGCGGCGAGCCAGTCGGTCACGCCGATGATGTTCCGGCGAAGCTCGCCGCTGGCGGCGAGGACGTTCTGCCCTCCCAACCGGTCGGCGGCCTCGAAAAGCGTCACGTCGTGGCCCCGCTCGGCCAGCACGCGCGCCGCTTCCATCCCGCCGGGACCGCCGCCCACGACAACCGCCTTGCGGCGCTGCCCGGCCTTTGTGATCACATGCGGCATCACCGCCTCGCGGCCCGTCGCGGCATTCTGGCCGCAGACGGTGGATTTCCCGGTGTTCACCCGGTCGACACAGTAATTCATGCCGACACAGGGCCTGATCCGATGCTCTTCGCCGCGCATGAGCTTGGCCACGATATGCGGGTCGGCGATATGCGCGCGGGTCATGCCCACAAGGTCGACCGCGCCGCTCTCGATGGCGTGGCGCGCGGTGGCGGTGTCGGCGATGCCGCCCGCGTGGAGGATCGGGAGCCGGACCTCCCGACGCAGCGCCGCCGCCAGCCCCAGATGCGGCGCCGAGGGGGTGCCCATGGGCGGGATCCAGCGAGCGAGGCCCAGGTCGTCATAGGGCGCACAGGCTACCACGTTGAGATAGTCGGCCTGCCCCGTCGCCTCGATCGCGCGGGCGACGGCAAGGCAGTCTTCCGGTGTCAGCCCGCCCTCGGTCTCCTCGTCCATGGCGACACGCAGGCCTATGACGAAATTCGACCCTGTTTCACCGCGAACCGCGTCCAGAACCTCGAGCATGAGGCGCATCCGGTTTTCAAGCGTGCCGCCGTAGTCGTCATCGCGCAGGTTGATGAGCGGTGAGAGAAACTGCCCCAGTAGATGCGAATGCACCAGAAGCTCGACCCCGTCGAAGCCGGACGCCTGCACGCGGGCCGCGGCGGCGATGTAGTCGTCGACCACGCGGGCGATATCCTCGGGCTCCATCACCTTGGGTACAGCGCGATGCGCACGCTCGCGGGTGCGCGACGGCCCCATGACCGGCAGCCAGTCACCATCGTCCCAGACGGTGCGGCGGCCGAGATGGGTGATCTGGAGGATCGCGCCCGAGCCGTGGCGCTGCACCCCCTGCGCAAGCTCCGACAGCCAGGGGATGATCGTGTCATCACCGGCGTAGGCCTGTCCGAAGACCGACGGACTGTCCGGCGAGACGTTGGTGGACCCGCCCATCAGGGTGAGGCCGATGCCGCCCTTGGCCTTTTCCTCGTGATAGAGCCTGTATCGCTCGCGCGGGTGCCCGCCCTCGACATAGGAGGGCGCGTGCGCGGTGCTGACGATGCGGTTGCGCAGCGTGAGGTGGCCAAGCTGGAATTCCTGGAGGAGCGGATCGGCCATGTCGGTCAATACTCCTGGTTGAGGGCATCGGCGGCCGGGATCTCGCGCTCGCGCCGTGCGATATAGTCGAGAAGCGCCTCGTTCACCGCCTGGTCGAGGGCCGGTTCCTGATACTCGGCCAGAAGCGTGCGCGCATGGGCAAGGGCGCGTGCGGTCGCATCGGCGGCGCCCTCGGCCTGCCATTGCTCGATCGGGTTGTTGTCGAAGAGTTCGGGCATGAAGAAGGCGCGCTGGAAATTCTCGAGCGTGTGCGGGTGGCCAAGGTAATGCCCCCCGGGCCCTATCTCTGCCACCGCCGCCAGCGCCTCGTCGAAATCGTCCCAACGGATGCCCTCGGCCATGCGGTAGGCCATGGCGCATTGCTCGGCATCGACGACGAATTTCGCCATGGAGCAATGCATCCCCGCCTCGTTCCAGCCGGCGGCGTGCCACATGTAGTTGGCGCCCGCCATCTGGAGCGCCATGAGGGTGACGGCACTTTCGTAGCCCGCCTGCGCGTCGAAGGTCTTGGCCCCGCCGAGCGTCGTCGAGGACCGCCACGGGACGCCATAGTGCCGCGCCATCTGGCCGATCATCAGGTTCATGAGGCTGATCTCGGGGGTGCCGGCCATGGGCGCGCCGGATCTCATCGAGACGGTGCTGAGATAGTGGCCGTAGATCGCCGGGCACCCTTTGCGGATGATCTGCGTGTAGGCCAGCGCGCTGAGCGCCTCGGCGTTGAGCTGCGCCACGGCGGGGGCGACGGACGCGGGTGTGTTGGCCCCGCCCAGCACGAAAGGCGAGCAGAGCACCGGCTGGTTCCGGCGATTGAAGGCGCGCATGGCCCCCAACATCGTTTCGTCCCACACAAGGGGCGAGTTGCCGTTGCAATTGCCCGTCACGACCGCGTGCGTCTCGAGAAACTCCTCGCCGAAGAGGATCGCGCACATGTCGAGCACGTCCTCGGCATTCTTCGGGCTTGTCGTCATGCCCATGAACATCTTGTCGGAATGTTTCATGGAGGAATAGGTGATGCGCAGGTGCCGCTGGCTGATCGGGTGATCGTAGGGCTCCACGATGTGATGCGCGGACGAGTGCATCGCGGGCAGCATCTGTGACAGCTTGTGGAAACTCGCCAAGTCCTCAAGCGTCGGGTTGCGGCGCACATCGTCGAGGTCGCGCAGGTAGGGGGCGCCGGTCATCGGCACGAAAACGGCTCTATCCTTGCCGAAAGGCAGGTTATTCTCGGGGTTTCGGGCGTGGTAGGTGAAGGTTTCCGGGATCGTCGAGATCAGGTCGCGCACGAGGCCGCGGTCGGGATAGACCATTTCGCCCACCACTTTCGCCCCCGCCCTGCGCCAATCCTCAAGCGCGATGTCGTCGCGGAAGACGACGCCCACGTTCTCGAGGATATGCATGGAGGCCGCGTCGATGCGCGCGATCTGCTCCGCATCCATCGGCTCGGTGAGGGGCAGGTTGCGGCGCAACGCGGGCAGCATGGCAATGTCGCGCGTCTGGCGAAGGGTCTTGCGGGCGTCGCGCCCACGACGCGCGTGCCTGGCGACGCCGCCGGTCATCCGCCCGGCTGCCCGGACCCGTCGGCCCGGTCGCATGAAAGCGCGGCGCGGACCTGCCGTGGCATCGGAGAAAAACCTGTCATGCTCCTGCGCCCTCCCCTGCGTCAATCTCTATACACTCGGGGCCACCTGTCCAGCCTCCATGCGCCTTGACACCGTTCGAACCAGACGCCAACGCTGCGCCATGTTCGACTTGCGCCCTGTGGGATACGTGATTGGCCTCACCGTGCTGGCCCTTGGCCTGACGATGGTGCTGCCGATGCTTGTCGACATCGCGGAAGGGCGCGGGCACTGGCCCGTTTTCGCCGAGAGCGGCATTCTCACGATCCTGACCGGCGGGCTCGTCGCGATGAGTTGCCGCAACGGCGTGCGGGAGGGGCTGACGATCCAGCAGACCTTCCTTCTGACCACCGGGGTCTGGGTCGTGCTGCCGATCTTCGGGGCGCTGCCGCTGGTCATGGGCGCGACCGGGCTTGACGTGACCGACGCGGTGTTCGAGGCGATGTCGGGGCTCACCACCACCGGCGCGACGGTGATCGGGGGGCTCGACGAGCTGCCCAAGGGCATCCTTCTGTGGCGCGGTATCCTGCAATGGCTGGGCGGGATCGGGATCATCGTGGTGGCCATGGTCTTCCTGCCCGAGCTGCGGGTCGGCGGGATGCAGATCTTCCGGACCGAAGCCTTCGACACGATGGGCAAGATCCTTCCCCGTGCCAGCGCCATCGCCTCGCAGATCTCGATCATCTATCTCGGGCTCACGCTGGCCTGCGCGCTGTGCTACACCTTCCTGGGCATGAACACGTTCGACGCGACGGTCCATGCGCTCACCACCGTCTCGACAGGCGGGTTCTCGAATTACGACGCTTCCTTCGGCACCTTCTCGGGGCTGCCCGAATACGCCGCCGCGATCTTCATGATCCTGGCGGCGCTTCCTTTCGTCCGCTACGTCCAGCTCGTGAACGGGAGCGCGCGGCCGCTGTTCTGGGACGCGCAGGTGCGCGGGTTTCTCCTGACCGTGCTGGTCCTCGTCGTCTTCGTCGCCGCGATCCTCATCAATACGTTTCCCCACCACCCGGAGCAGGCGTTCCGGGAATCGCTGTTCAACATCACCTCGATCATCTCGGGCACCGGCTATGCCAGCGTGGATTACATGACGTGGGGCGCGCTTCCGATCTCGATCTTCTTCTTCGTGGGCCTGATCGGCGGCTGCGCGGGATCCACATCCTGTTCTGTAAAACTCTTTCGTTACCAAATCCTTTTCGCCTCGATCCGTTCGCAGGTCCGGCGCATCTATCTGCCTCACGGGGTCTTCACCCCCCGCTACGACAACAAGCCCATCTCCGACGACGTCCTGAACTCGGTAATGGTGTTCTTCGTCTTCTTCGTCCTCACGCTGGGCGTGGTGTCGGTGGCGCTGGGGCTGACGGGGCTCGATTTCATCACGTCGGTCTCCGGCGCGGCCTCGGCCATCGCGAATGTCGGCCCGGGACTTGGCGAGACGATCGGCCCGGCGGGGAACTACGCACCACTCAACGCGACCGCGAAATGGATCCTGACCGCCGCGATGCTCATCGGGCGGCTGGAGCTCATGGCGGTCTTCGTACTGTTCACGGTAAACTTCTGGAGGGCATGATGGCCAAGAAAGACACGCAGACGCGACCCCTGGGCGCGCAGATCTCGCATATGCTGAAATCGCGGGGGGTGGACACGATCTTCGGCATTCCCGGCGTCCATAACCAGGAGATGTATCGCGGCATCGAGGAGGCCGGGATCACCCATGTCCTCGCCCGGCACGAGCAGGGCGCGGGCTTCATGGCCGATGGCTATGCACGGGCGAGCGGGCGGCCCGGCGTGGCCTATGTCATCACCGGGCCGGGCCTGTGCAACATCATGACACCCATGGGCCAGGCCTATTCCGACAGCGTGCCGCTCCTCGTGCTGTCCTCCTGTCTCGACGAAACGGCGAACTATCGCGGACAGCTTCACCAGATGCTCGACCAGGAGGGCGCGGCACGGACGGTCTGCGACTGGTCCCACGAGGCGCGTGACGCGGCGTCGGCCTATGCGCTGATCGACCGGGCGTTGCAGGAATTCACGCTTCAGCGGCCACGCACGAAACACGTGCAGGTGCCCATCGCCGCGCTCGAGGGTGAGGCCGAGGCGGCGCCCGACCTGCCGCAGCCCGTCTCGCGAAGCTTCGGCGATCTGCCGGGCGGCATGGCACAGCGGATCATGTCGGCGAAGCGCCCCCTCTTCGTGCTGGGCGGCGGAGCCCGCGGCGACGTGGAGGCCGCGCGCGAGGTAATCGGCAAAATGGGCGCGGCGAGTATCGCGACCGTGGCGGGGCGCGGGGTCATGCCGCGCGATTACCCCTTGAATTACGGCGGTTTCCTTGGCCGGCCCGAAAGTGCGGAGGTGGCGCAGGGCGCCGACCTCGTGGTTGTCGTCGGCAGCGAGCTGGCCGAGGTGGATCTCTGGCGGCGCGAGCTTGGCTACGAGGGCGAAATGATCCGCGTGGATATCGACCCCGAGGTGCTCTCGCAGCCCGGCGGCGGCCAAGGCGTGCTGATGGACAGCGGGGCGTTCTTCCGCGCGCTGCAGGAGGCGATGGAGGATGGCGACGCCGCGGGCGGCGGCTGGAACGCCGACGAGGTGGCGGCGCAGAAGAAACGCTGGCGCGCCGCGCTCGAGGCCGAGCGGCCGGGCATCCCTCGGGTGGTCGACGCGTTGCAGGCGGTGATGCCCGAGGACGCGATGATCTTCTCGGACATGACGCAATTCGCCTATGTCTCGAACGAGATGTGGGACATGCCGCAGCCCGGCCACTGGCATCACCCGACCGGCTTCGGCACGCTGGGCTACGCGATGCCGGCGGCCATCGGCGGGGCCGTGGCCCGGCGCGGCAAGCCCACGGTCGCGATCGCGGGCGACTACGGATTCCAGTATACGGTTCAGGAGCTTGGCGCCGCGGTGGAACTGGGCCTGCCGCTGCCGATCCTGCTCTGGGACAACGGCAAGCTGAAGGAAATCGAGGACAGCATGGTCGGCGCGCAGATCGCCCCCAACTCGGTGATCGCGCATAACCCGGACTTCCCGGCGCTGGCTAGGGCCTATGGCGCCCATGCGGAGACGCCCCAGAGCCTTCCCGCGCTTCAGGACGCGCTTCTGAAGGCGCTCGAGGCGGACAAGCCGACGCTCATTTACATGACGGGGGAGATGACCGACTGATTGCGCGAATCAGGCCTGGAAAATCCCCCAAGTGATTGGTTAACCGAGGAAATCGGCGTGGATCGCGATGTCGGTATCCACGTCGGTATCCACGTCGGTATCACGTCGGTGCAATCGTGCGGTGACCCCCGGGATTAACGCAACGGTCGGTGCCGCAACCCGATAGACGGTGAAAATTCCGCTTGGAATTTCATCGAAGGGCGCAGCCGTTTTCCACGCGGAGAACGAGCCGGAGAATTCGGCGTTTCCGGCGCGAGGTCAGCCGATCTCGCCCCTCGGACCCAGCCCGCCCACCTGCCCGCGATGCAGGAGCAGGTGGTCGAGGATCACGCAGGCCATCATCGCCTCGGCGACGGGCACGGCGCGGATGCCGACGCAGGGGTCGTGGCGGCCCTTGGTGACGACTTCGGTGGGGGTGCCGTCCATGCGGATCGAGCGGCGGGGCGTGAGGATGGAGGAGGTGGGTTTCACGGCGAAGCGGACGGTGATGTCCTGCCCGGTCGAGATGCCGCCCAGGATGCCGCCCGCGTGGTTCGAGCTGTACTCGGGTTGCCCGTCGTCGCCCATGAATATCTCGTCGGCGTTGTCGGTGCCGGTCAGGCGCGCGGCGGCCATGCCCTCGCCGATCTCGACGCCCTTGACGGCGTTGATCGACATCATCGCGGCGGCGAGGTCGGTGTCGAGCTTGCCGTAGACGGGCGCGCCGATCCCTGCCGGAACGCCGCGCGCGACGACCTCGATCTCGGCCCCGACGGAGTTCCGGTTCTTGCGGATCTCCTTGAGATAGGCATCCCACTCGGCCACGGCGGCGGCGTCGGGCACCCAGTAGTCATTGCCGTCGATCGCGTCCCAGTCGAAACGGTCGCGGTCGATCGCGACCTCGCCCATGCGGGTCATGTAGCCCTTGATCTCGACCCCCGGCACGAGTGCCTCGAGCGCGGCGCGCGCCACGCCGCCCGCCGCCACGCGCGCCGCCGTTTCGCGCGCCGAGGAGCGGCCACCGCCGCGATAGTCGCGATGCCCGTATTTCTGGTGATAGGTGATGTCGGCATGGCCGGGGCGGAAGGTCTGGGCGATCTCGCCGTAGTCGCGCGAGCGCTGGTCGGTGTTCTCGATCATGAGCTGGATGGGCGTGCCGGTGGTCTGCCCCTCGAACACGCCCGAGAGGATGCGCACGGCGTCGGGTTCGTCCCGCTGGGTGGTGTTTTTCGTCCGGCCCGGCCGCCGCTTGTCGAGCCAGACCTGCAGCGCGGCCTCGTCCACCGCAACGCCCGGCGGGCAGCCATCGACCGTGGCGCCAAGCGCCGGCCCGTGGCTTTCGCCCCAGGTGGTGAAGCGGAAGAGGCGTCCGAAGGTGTTGAGGCTCATGCGCAGGCTCCTTTGGACAAGGGGGATAGCGGCGGGATGCCGCGCCCTCAAGGGCTATCGGCCCGGATATTTTGACTTTGCGTCGCCGTGACCCTACCGTTGGTTCCCTGACCACACATGCTTTTGACTGGGAGGATCAATTCATGTGCGAGATTTTCGCGGGACAGCAGCCGAACCGCTATACCCCGATCACGCGGCGCATCCGCCTGAACGGGCAAAGCACGAGCATCCGCCTCGAGGCGGCGTTCTGGGCCATCCTTGACGAGATCGCGGGGAGCCAGGGCCTGAGCACGCCGAAATTCATCTCGACCCTGCATTCCGAGGTTCTGGAACTGCACGGGGAAGCTGCGAACTTCACCTCGCTTTTGCGCTGTGCGGCGCTTGTCCACCTGGGCGAGGCCGAGGCAGGCAACGCCGCGCCGCTGGCTGCCGAATAATGGCGGCGATGTAGTAGGGGGTTACTACCCCGACCGCCGATTCCCGGTCTAGGCTGAAGCTGAGTTTCAGCAAGACAGGGAGGATGGCTTGGCCAAGATCGTACACATGATGATCCGCGTTCTGGACGAGGCGCGGTCGGTTGCATTCTATGACGAGGCGTTCGGGCTGAAGCCCGCGCATCGCATCGAGTTCGACAGTTTCACGCTGGTTTACCTGAAGAACGACGAAAACGACTTCGAGCTCGAGCTCACCATCAACAAGGGCACCGAGGCGCCGTATGACCTCGGCAATGGCTATGGCCACATGGCGGTGGTCGTGGATGACCTCGACGCCGAGCACGCGCGGTTCAAGGCCGCCGGCTTCGAACCCCGCAAGCTGGTGGATTTCGAGCGCGACGGCGAATTGCTGGCGCGGTTCTTCTTCGTGACCGATCCCGATGGCTACGAGATCGAGGTCATGCAGCGCCACGGGCGCTATCGCTGAACTGAACGACAATAAAAAGGGAGGAAGCAAAATGTTGAAACACAAAGCCACCTTGACCCGACGCGAACTTCTGGCGCGTGCGGGCGGGGCGACCGCGTTGGTCGCGATCGGGAGCGGGTTCATCGCCGCGCCGGATGCCGCCTGGGCGCTGGAGGTCGTGAACATCACCGAACACGAGATGGCCACGCTGATCCAGATGGCGCGGGACATCTATCCGCATGACCGGATCGGGGATCAGTTCTATGCGGTCGCCGTCAAGGGATACGACAGCGAGGGCACGCGCGACATGGTCGCCCAGGGCATCGCGATGCTGGACGAGAAGGCGCGCGCGGCGGGTCACGGCGATTACAAGACGACGCCATGGGAGGAAAACCGCGTCGCCCTCCTGCGCGAGATCGAGGACGAGCCGTTCTTCCAGACGGTGCGCGGGGGCCTGGTGACAGGGCTCTACAATCAGAAGGATGTCTGGCCGATCTTCGGCTACGAAGGCGAGAGCTTCTCGCAGGGCGGGTATATCGACCGCGGTTTCGACGACATCGCGTGGCTCTGAGGGGAGGCGAGGAAAATGGCACAATTCGACAAGAACGACGACAGCGTCGTGGTGGTGATCGGGACAGGGGCCGGGGGTGGCGTTCTGGCCAACGAGCTGGCGCAGAAGGGCGTGAAGGTCGTCGCGCTCGAGGCCGGGGGCGCTACCTCCCCGAGGATTACGTCAACGACAAGTGGGAAAGCTTCGGCCAGCTGGCCTGGACCGATGCGCGCACCACCTCGGGTGATTGGCGCGTGGCCCGGGATTTCAGCGGGCTGCCCGCCTGGATCGTGAAGGCCGTGGGCGGCACGACGACGCACTGGGCCGGCGCGAGCCTTCGGTTCCAGGATCACGAATGGAAGGCGCGCACCACCTATGGCGAGGTCGAGGGTGCGAACCTTCTGGACTGGCCCATCGACCCGCGCGAGATGGACGCCTATTACGACAAGGCCGAGAAGAAGCTGAACGTGACGCGCACGAACGGCAATCCGGGCCTGCCGGGAAACAACAACTACAAGGTGTTCGAGGCGGGCGCCAAGGCGTTGGGCTACGAGGAGGTCCATACCGGCAACATGGCCATCAACTCGCGCGATACGGATACGCGGCTGGCCTGTCAGCAGACGGGCTTCTGCTTCCAGGGGTGCAAGTGGGGCGCGAAATGGTCCACGGCCTATACCGACATTCCCGACGGCGAGGCCACCGGCAACCTCGAGGTGCGCGAGCGGGCGCATGCCGCGCGCATCCTGCACAATGACGAGGGAAAGGTCACGGGGGTCGAGTATTTCGACGCGGACGGCAACCTTCAGATGCAGAAGGCCCGCATCGTCGCCGTCGCCGGCAACTCGTTCGAAAGCCCGCGGCTTCTGCTCAACTCGGCGTCGTCGATGTTCCCCGACGGGCTGGCCAACTCATCGGGGCAGGTGGGGCGCAACTATATGCGGCACATGACGGGATCGGTCTATGCGATCTTCGACAAGCCGGTGCGCATGTGGCGCGGCACCACGATGGCCGGGATCGTCCAGGACGAGGCCAAGCATGACCCGACGCGCGGCTTCGTGGGGGGCTACGAGCTCGAGACGCTGAGCCTCGGCATTCCGTTCATGGCGGCGTTCCTGAACCCCGGTGCCTGGGGGCGCGAGTTCACCACCGCGCTTGACGCCTACGAGAACATGGCCGGCATGTGGATCGTGGGCGAGGACATGCCGCAGGAGACGAACCGCGTCACATTGAACACCGACGTGACGGATCAGCATGGACTGCCCGTCGCCAACGTGCATTTCAGCGATCACCCGAACGACATCGCGATGCGCAACCACGCCTACAGACAGGGCGAGGCGATGTATCGCGCGGTGGGCGCCACGCGGATTCTGCCGACGCCGCCCTACCCGTCCACCCATAACCTCGGCACCAACCGCATGTCGGAAAAGCCCGAGGACGGCGTCGTGAACAAGTGGGGGCAGACGCATGACATCCCCAACCTGTTCGTGTCGGACGGGTCGCAGTTCACCACCGGCGCGGCGGAGAACCCGACGCTGACCATCGTGGCCCTGGCGATCCGGCAGGCGGATCACATCGCGAGCGAGATGAACGCCGGGAATATCTGAGGCCGTCAAGGCGCGGCGCAGGGCGGGGGCGACTCCTTCGGGGGTCGCCTTCGCCATGAAAAAAGGGCGGCCACGGGGCCGCCCAGTACGGGAAGAGAGAAAAGGGGAAGGATCAGCCGTTCACCACTTTCTCGGGAGAGACGGTGTCGATGCCGAGCGCCTCGCCCACGGCCCTGTAGGTGAGCTGACCGGCATGGACATTGAGCCCGTTCATGAGATGCGGATCGTCGGCGCAGGCCTTTTTCCAGCCCTTGTCGGCCAGCGCCAGCATGAAGGGCATCGTGGCGTTGCCCAGCGCCTGGGTCGAGGTGCGCGCCACCGCGCCCGGCATGTTGGCCACGCAGTAATGCACGATGCCGTCGACCTCGTAGATGGGGTCCTGGTGCGTGGTGGCCTTCGAGGTCTCGAAACACCCGCCCTGGTCGATGGCCACGTCCACGAGCACCGAGCCGGGCTTCATCATCGAAAGCTGATCACGCGTCACGAGCTTGGGCGCCGCGGCGCCGGGGATGAGCACGGCACCGACGATCATGTCCATGCGCGGCAGAAGCTCCTCGATGGCGGCCTTGTCGGAATACTGGGTCGTGAGCGTGCCGAGGAACACGTCATCGAGATACGAAAGCCGCGGCAGCGAGCGGTCGAGCACGGTGACATTCGCGCCCATGCCCACGGCGACCCGCGCGGCCGCCGCGCCGACCACGCCGCCGCCGATCACGGCGACATTGGCGGGCCGCACACCGGGCACGCCGCCCATGAGCACGCCGCTGCCGCCATTGGCCTTTTGCAGCGCCCACGACCCGCTTTGCGGTGCGAGGCGCCCGGCGACCTCGGACATCGGCGCCAGGAGCGGCAGGCCGCCGTTCCGGTCCGTCACGGTTTCATAGGCGATGGCCGTGCAGCCCGAGGCCAGCAGGTCCCTGGTCTGTTCGGGATCGGGCGCGAGGTGGAGATAGGTGAAGAGCACCTGCCCCTCGCGCAGCATCTTGCGTTCGGAGGCCTGCGGCTCCTTCACCTTGACGATCATGTCGGCGGTGGCGAAGATTTCCTCGGCCGTGTCGATGATGCTGGCGCCCGCCGCCTCGTAATCGGCATCGGTGAACCCGGCGCCATCGCCCGCGCCCTTCTGGACGATGACGTCGTGGCCGTGCGCCGTGGCTTCCTGCGCGGCGTTGGGCGTGAGGCCCACGCGAAATTCCTGCGGCTTGATTTCCGTGGGGCATCCGATTTTCATGTAGTGTCTCCTCCCTTTTGGCGAAGTCTGGAGGAAAAGACGCGCAAACGGATGCGAAATTTCTCTCGCACACCGCGATAAATTCGGGATAATCTCGCGCAGGAAGCCGGAAACCGCGAAGGGAATTGCGTGAATGTCACTCGACGATCTAGATCGCCGGATCCTCGCCGCGCTCCAGAGACGCGGGCGCATCTCGAATTCGGACCTGGCGGAACAGGTTCACCTCTCGGCCAGCGCCTGTCACCGACGGGTGCAGCGGCTCGAGGCGGAAGGATATATCGCGGGCTACGTGGCGCTTCTCGACGCGCGGCGGATGGGGCTTCCCTCGACCGTGTTCGTCGAGATCACGCTCAGCACGCAGGCCGAGGACGTGCTCGACGCCTTCGAGAAGGCCGTCGCGCGCATTCCCTCGGTGCTGGAATGCCACCTGACCGCGGGCGCGGCGGATTACATCCTCAAGGTCGTGGCCGAGGACACCGAGGATTTCGCCCGCATCCACCGCCAGCACCTCGCACGGTTGCCGGGCGTGGCAAAGATGCAGTCGAGCTTCGCGCTCCGCACCGTCAGCGCGACCACGGCCCTGCCGGTGTGAAACGGCCATAGGTCGCCACCACCCTGGATTGCAAGATTGTCATTTGCGCACGGGTGTGTGAAAGGGTCCGCAATTCGCTCAGTCCACGCCACGATGGATCGACCCATGAGAGACTCACCGAACTTCATGCCGGCCAGCCAGGCGCCCTCCGCCGTCCCGGACAGCGATGAGATCGACCTGCGCGATCTCGCGCGGACGATCTGGCGCGGCAAGCTCTGGATCGCGCTCTGCGCCGCGATCGGCCTTTTTCTGGGGGCCTATTACGCGTTCGTGAGCGCGACGCCCGTCTATACCTCGAGCGCGGTCGTGATGCTCGAAAGCCGGCAGGAGCAGGTGGTCGATATCGAAAGCGTCATGACCGGGCTTTCGGGCGACCAGGCGTCGATCAACACCGAGGTGGAGGTCATCCGCTCGCGCGGGCTGCTGAAGAAACTCGTGCGGGAGTTGAACCTCGTATCCGATCCCGAGTTCAATCCCGAGCTTCGGCCGGTGCCGCTTATCTCGGTGGGCCGCATCGTGGGCTGGCTGCGCGCGCTCGTCGGCGGCGGGCCCGACCCGGTGGCCGGGAACGCGGAGGACCGCACCCTCCACAAGGTCATCGACAACGTGAGCGACGCGATCTCGGTCTCGAACGTGCGGCAAAGCTATGTCTTCAGGATCACCGCCACGACAGAGGATCCGCGCAAATCCGCCGCGATCGCCAACACGCTGGCCGATCTCTACATCCGCGAGCAGATCGAGGTAAAATTCGCCGCGACCGAGAAGGCGACCGAGTGGCTGACCGACCGCGTGAGCGAATTGCAGGTCGAGCTGGAAAGCGCGCTGGCCGCGGTCAAGGAGTTCAACGCCGGCACCGAGCTCATCAGTCCCGAGGCGCTGGCCGCGCTGAACCGCCAGCTCAAGGAAACGCGCGACCGCCTGCGCGACGCGCGTGCGAATCTCGAGGCGGCCGAGACGCGGCTCGCCGCGCTCCTGGCGGCAGAGGCGACGGGTGACGCGGAGGAGATGGCGCAGGAGGCCGGGGACACCGCCCTGTCGCGTGTCCTGCGCACCATGGACGGCGCCCGGAGCGAGGCCTTCGATACGCGGTTCGAGCAAGTCGTGGACCGCGCGCGCCTCGAGGTCGAGCGGGCCCGGAGCCAGATCGACGCGCTCGAAACCTCGATCGCGACGCAGGAGGCGCAGATCGAGACGCAGTCCGCCGACCTCGTCCGGCTTCAGCAGCTCGAGCGCGAGGCCGAGGCGAGCCGGCTCATCTACGAGCATTTCCTGAGCCGGCTGAAGGAGACGTCGATCCAGCAGGGCATCCAGCAGGCCGACAGCCGCCTCCTGAGCGAGGCCGTGGTGCCGCGCAACCCGTCGGCGCCGCGCAAGAGCCTGGTGCTGGTCATGTCGCTGATGCTGGGGGCGATGGTGGGTGTCGCGGCCGTGCTGGGCCGGGAATACGCGCAGAACACGTTCCGGGTGGCCGAAGATCTGGAGGCGAGGACCGGCTATACGGTGCTGGGCCAGATCCCCGCGATCCCGGCGCGCAAGCGCAGGCAGGTCCTGAAGTATCTGCGCGACAAGCCGAACTCGGCGGCGGCCGAGGCGATCCGCAACCTGCGCACGTCGGTCCTTCTGTCGGATATCGACAACCCGCCGCGCATCATCATGTCGACCTCGTCCATTCCGGGCGAAGGCAAGACCACGCAGTCCATCGCGCTCGCGCAGAACCTCGCGAACATGGGCAAGCGCGTCCTGCTGATCGAGGGCGACATGCGGCGGCGCGTCTTCGCGGAATATTTCGACATCCAGCCCCGGCAGGGCCTCATGTCGGTGCTGACCGGCGACGTGGCGCTGTCGGAAGCGGTCATTCACGAGCCGTCCCTCAAGGCCGATCTGCTGATGGCGGAAGGGACGAAGATCAACGCGGCGGACGTCTTTTCCTCGGACCGCTTCCGCGCCTTCCTCGACGAGCTGCGCGAGCTTTACGACTATGTCGTCATCGACACACCCCCGGTCCTTGCGGTGCCCGAACCGCGGATCATCGGACAATGGGTCGACGCGATCCTCTATACGGTGAAATGGGACAGCACGTCGCAGCGGCAGGTGCGCGAGGGGCTTCGGGCCTTCGAGAGCGTCAACCTGCGGGTTTCGGGCCTCGTCCTTGCGCAGATCAGCGCGAAAGGTATGAAGCGCTATGGCTATGGCGACAGCTATGGCGCCTATAACGCCTATTACGCCAACTGACGGGCGCGCGGCCGATCCCGCGCCCACCACAAGGACGGGACGAGCGATGACGGCACAAGAAACGATCACCCCTGTGCTTCTGACCGGCGGGTCGGGGACACGGCTCTGGCCCGTGTCGCGCAAGAGCTACCCCAAGCAGTTCACCCCCTTCCAGCACGGCGACAGCCTGTTTCAGCAGACCCTCACCCGCCTTTCGGGAGAGGGATTCGCCGCGCCGCTGGTCATGACCGGCGAGCCGTTCCGCTTCATCGTCGCGGAACAGATGCAGATGGCGGGGGCCGAGGGCCGCATCGTGATCGAGCCCGACGGTCGGAACACCGCACCCGCCCTTCTGGTCGCGGCGCTGGCCCTGGCCGAGGCGGAGCCCGAGACGCTGATGCTCGCGGCGCCGGCGGATCACCTGATCCCCGACGCCGAGGCGTTTCGCGCCACGGTGCAGGCCGGCGCGGAGGCGGCGCGCTCGGGCCGCATCGTCACCTTCGGCATCACCCCCGACCGGCCCGAGACGGGATACGGCTATCTCGAGCTGGCGCCCGGAACGGACGAGGGACCGGGGCCGCATCCGCTCGTGCAGTTCGTCGAGAAGCCCGATGCCGAGGCGGCGGCGCGGATGCTGGAG
This sequence comes from Roseovarius sp. SCSIO 43702, assembly GCF_019599045.1. Taxonomy (NCBI): domain Bacteria; kingdom Pseudomonadati; phylum Pseudomonadota; class Alphaproteobacteria; order Rhodobacterales; family Roseobacteraceae; genus Roseovarius; species Roseovarius sp. SCSIO 43702. Next base: position 382,859 of record NZ_CP080623.1, on the reverse strand, counting down.
GCGGGCAATTTCCTCTGGAATTCCGGGCTGTTCCTGATGGCGCCCGCCACGTTGATCGCCGCGTTCGAGACCCACATGCCGGACATGATCGCCCCCGCCCGCGCCGCGCTGGATGGCGCGCGCCGGGATCTCGATTTCGAGCGGCTTGCGCCCGAGCCGTGGGCCGAGATGCCAGATCTTTCCATAGATTACGCCGTGATGGAAAAGTCCGAAGCGCTCATGGCCGTGCGGTTCGGCGGCGCATGGTCGGACCTTGGCGGCTGGGACGCGATGTGGCGCGCGGCTGCACCCGACGAGGATGGCGTCGCGGTCGAGGGCGCCGCGCTGGCGCTCGATTGCCGGGACAGCTACCTGCGGTCGGATGTGGACGATCTCAAGCTCGTGGGCCTCGGGCTCGAGAACGTGCTGGCGGTCGCGACGCGCGACGCGGTTCTGGTGGCCGACATGCGGCGCGCGCAGGACATCAAGCAGGTGGTGGCCCGGCTGAGGCGGGACGGCGCGCGGCAGGCCGAGGAATTTCCCGTCGATCATCGCCCCTGGGGCTGGTTCGAGACGCTGGTCCTGGCCGAGCGGTTCCAGGTGAAGCGCATCGTGGTCAAGCCCGGCGCGGCGCTGAGCCTTCAGAGCCACGTCCACCGCTCGGAGCACTGGATCGTGGTCGAGGGCACGGCACGCGTGACGGTCGATGACACCGTGACGCTGGTGAGCGAGAACCAGTCGATCTATGTCCCGCTCGGCGCGGTGCACCGCATGGAAAACCCCGGCAAGGTGGACATGGTCCTGATCGAGGTGCAGACCGGCAGCTATCTCGGGGAGGACGACATCGTGCGCTACGAGGACGTCTACAACCGCAACTGAGCGCGCGGAGGCAGGCGCGTGCCCCGACCGGCTTGAATTGCCTCCCGTGCGAAATCGTGTAAGTGATCCCCGTGACGGGCGACGCGCCGGGAAAGCCGCACGAAAAGGAGTTTGTCGTGACGAAAACCGCATTGATGACCGGCACGACCGGCCAGGACGGATCATACCTCGCGGAGCTCCTGCTCGAGAAGGGGTACGAGGTTCACGGGCTCAAGCGCAGGGCGTCCTCGTTCAACACGCAGCGGATAGACCACATCTTCCAGGATCCGCACGAGGAGGATGTGCGCCTGCATCTCCACTACGGGGACCTGTCGGACGCCACCAACCTCATCCGCATCGTGGCCGAGATCCAGCCCGACGAAATCTACAACCTCGCGGCGCAGAGCCACGTGGCCGTTTCCTTCGAGGCGCCGGAATACACCGCGGATATCGACGCGCTGGGCGCACTGCGGCTTCTCGAGGCGATCCGCCTGACCGGGCTCTCGGACAAGACCCGCTTCTACCAGGCGTCCACATCCGAGCTTTACGGCAAGGTGCAGGAGACGCCGCAGACGGAAACGACCCCGTTCTACCCGCGGTCGCCCTATGCCGTGGCCAAGCTCTACGCGTTCTGGGCCTGCGTCAACTACCGCGAGGCCTATGACATCTTCGCCTGCAACGGCATCCTCTTCAACCACGAGAGCCCGCGCCGCGGCGAGACCTTCGTCACGCGCAAGATCACGCGCGGCCTCGCCAATATCGCGCTCGGTCTCGAGGATTGTCTCTTCATGGGCAATATCGACGCGCTGCGCGATTGGGGACACGCCAAGGATTACGTGCGGATGCAGTGGATGATGCTGCAACAGGACACGCCCGAGGATTACGTCATCGCGACCGGCAAGCAGTATTCCGTGCGCGAGTTCATCCAGTGGGCCGCCACCGAGCTTGGCATCACGCTTCGCTTCGAGGGCGAGGGCGTCGAGACGAAGGGCATCGTGGAGGCCGTCGAGGGCGACGTGGCCACCGCCGTCGAGCCCGGCCAGGTGATCGTGCGCATCGACCCGCGCTATTTCCGCCCGACCGAGGTGGACACGCTGCTGGGCGATCCGACCAAGGCGCGCGAGAAACTGGGCTGGGTGCCGCAGATCACCGCGCAGGAGATGTGCCGCGAGATGGTCGCCTCGGACCTCAAGAACGCACGGCGGCACGCGCTTCTGCGCGAGCACGGCATCGAACTGCCGGTATCGCTGGACAACTGAGCGATGCGTGTCCTGATCACGGGCGGCGCCGGGATGGTGGGCCGCAATCTCCGGCGGCATCCCGAGGCCGCGGCGCACGAGGTTCTGGCGCCCCCGCGCGAGGAGCTCGACCTCGCCGACCGGGCGGCGGTGACGCGATACCTGGACGAGGCGCGCCCCGAACTCGTGATCCACGCGGCGGGCCGGGTGGGCGGCATCCAGGCGAATATCGCGGCGCCGGTGCGCTTCCTCACCGACAACCTGACCATCGGTCAGAACGTCATCCTCGGCGCCTGGGAAAGCGGTGTGACGAGCCTCATCAACCTCGGATCGACCTGCATGTATCCCCGCGACGGGGTGAACCCGCTGACCGAGGACCAGATCCTGAGCGCGCCGCTCGAGCCCACCAACGAGGGCTACGCGCTGGCCAAGATCGTGGCGCAGCGGCTTTGCGACTATATCTCGCGCGAGGATGCGGATGTCCGCTACAAGACCCTGATCCCGTGCAACCTCTACGGGCCCCACGACACGTTCGACCCGGCCGCCTCGCATCTCATCCCCGCGATCCTGCACAAGCTGCACCGGGCGAAAACGACCGGCGCGGACATCGTGGAGATCTGGGGCGACGGCACGGCGCGGCGCGAGTTCATGTATGTGGGCGACCTGGCGGATGCGGTGTGGCGCGCGGCGGGCGACATGAGCCGCGTGCCGGACGTGATGAATGTCGGGCTGGGCCGGGACTACAGCATCAACGAGTATTACGAGATCGGCGCGCAGGTGGTCGGCTGGAGCGGCACCTTCCGGCACGATCTCGACCGGCCCGTCGGGATGAAGCGGAAGCTTTGCAGTTCGCGGAAGGCGGCGGATTGGGGCTGGACCGCGTCGGTGCCCCTCACCGAGGGCCTGGAACGAACCTATGAGCATTATCTGAGCGAGGTCGCAAGGTGAGCTACAAATTTCCCCTGGCCACGTCATCGTGGGACGAAGCCGAAATCGCCGCGCTGCATCGCGTGATCGCGTCGGACCGCTATTCGATGGGCGAGGAGGTCGCGACCTTCGAGCGGCAGTTCGCCGCGTGGACCGGCAGCCGCTTTGCCGTGATGGTCAATTCCGGCTCGTCGGCGAACCTCGCCATGACGGCGGCGCTGCGCTACACCCGCAACGATGCGCTCCGCCTCGAACCGGGGGATGAAATCCTCGTGCCGGCGGTGTCGTGGTCGACCACCTACTACCCGCTTCATCAATACGGGCTCCACCTGCGCTTCGTCGATATCGACCGGCACACGCTCAACTACGATCTCGACGCGCTCGAGCGCGCGGTGACGTCCCGAACCCGCGCAATCATGGTGGTGAACCTTTTGGGCAACCCCAACGACTTCGCGCGCATCATGGACCTGGCGCAGGCGCGCGACCTGGTGGTGATCGAGGACAACTGCGAATCCATGGGCGCCACGTTCGAGGGCCGGCAGGCGGGCACTTTCGGTGTCATGGGCACCTATTCGAGCTTCTTCTCGCACCATATCTCGACGATGGAGGGCGGCCTTGTCGTGACCGACGACGAGGAGCTCTACCACGTCCTGCTGTCGATCCGCGCACATGGCTGGACCCGGAACCTGCCGAAGGAGAATCACGTGACGGGGGTCAAGTCGGACGACCCGTTCGAGGAAAGCTTCAATTTCGTGCTGCCCGGCTACAACCTGCGGCCGCTCGAGATGTCGGGCGCGCTGGGCCAGGCGCAGCTTGCGAAACTTCCCGGCCTGATCGAGGGCCGCCGGCGCAACGCGCGGCTCTTCCAGGAGGCGATGCGGAACCATCCCGTCTTCGCCATCCAGGAGGAGATCGGCGAAAGCAGCTGGTTCGGCTTCTCGCTGGTGCTGCACGACCACGTGACCCAGGGCCGCAGGGAGGTCATCCGCGCCCTCGAGGAACTGGGTTTCGAATGCCGGCCGATCGTCGCCGGGAACTTTACCAAGAACCCGGTCGTGAAGTATTTCTCGCACAGTTCCGGCGGCGCGCTGACGAACGCGGACGTCATACAGGATCGCGGGCTGTTCGTGGGCAACCACCACTACCCGATCGACGCGGCGGTCGAGGCGCTGAGCGGGTTCCGCCTCGGGGCTTGAGCGGCGACGGAACCATCCCTCGCCGGACCGGTTGCCAAGGCGATCACTGCGCGCGTAACCTTGTCGCATCATCAGTTGGAGGTCTGCCTTGGCGTATTTCGGTAAATATGAAACTCCGGAGGAGCTTCTGCGCGACGACAGTCTGAGCCGCGACGAGAAGATCAGGATGCTGGAAGACTGGCGGGACGACAAGAAGGACTACATGCGCGCCACCGAGGAGGGCATGGTGGGCGAGGATCGCACGGAGCGTCTCCGGCAGATCAAGAAGGCCCTGGCGACGCTGCAGGACGAGCCGCCGCGATCATGACGCCGCGTCGGCGTCCTGCGCGGCCGCGGGGCGCTCGGACGCGGTCGCGACCTTGAGCGAGAATTGCTCGGCGGGAATGCCGCGCTTCCGGGCGCTTTCCAGCACCGCGGCCTGAAGGACCTTGCTCCGCTTGAAGAGCCGCAGGAAGCGGTCCTCGTCGAGCACCAGCAGGGTCGTGGGGGCGATGGCCGTCACCTCGACGCGCTGCGGCCGGCGCATGAGCAGGCCCATCTGCCCGAACATCTCGCCCCGGCCCAGGCGCCACGTCTGGTTCGCCGCCTTCAGCTCCACCGCGCCGGAAGCCACGAAATAGACTCGCCGCGCCGGGGTCTCGCGGCGCAGGATGGTCTCGCCCACGTTCACGTAGCGCGTCTTGAGCGCGCGTGACAGGCGGGCGAGGACCGGCTCGTCCAGCTCCGAGAAAAGCGGGAACTGTCGGACCAGCTCGATCTTCTGGAGCGCGAGGTCGAGCAACGGCGCGGCCTCGGCGCGGTCGCGGCGGGCGCCGATATCGAGCGTCAGCGCGCTGTGCACCTCCTCGCCGATCAGCCCGTCCTCGAGCAGCGTGTCGTATTCGCGTTCCTCGAGCCGGAGCGCGGTGCGCCGGATGATGCGGCGTTCCATCTCCTCGGCGTAGCCGGGGAATTGCAGGCGCAGCCCCTCGAGCGCCTGCTCGACCATCTCGATCCTGCGGTCGAGCATCGCGTGCAGAAGTTCCGCCACCCGCCGACCGTGGATGCGCCGGATGCGGCCGTCGATGAACCCGTGCAGATCACGCAGGATCAGGCGTTGCGACAGCAGCAGGCCGAACCGCGTCGCCGTGATGTGGGCCAGCGGTTTCGAGAAGCGAAGCCGGTTGTGCAGGAACACGGCAAGCCGCAACCAGCGACCGAAACCGAGGCTGCGCCGCGCGGCGGCATTGTAGCCGTTGCGCCCGTTGAAGCGCGATGCCTCGATCAGCGCGTCGGCATCCGAGAGAAGCCGCTCGGAGAGCGCGGACGAGATCGTCCTGTCGCGGAACCGGTCGACGATCACGTCCCGCTCGGCACTGGCCAGCGCAATGAGGCCCAGCGTGATGCGGTCCCGGTCGGGGATGTCGGTCGCGTCGTCGGCCGTCTTGACCACCGCGTCCAGCCGCTCGCCGAAGCGCTTGGCCTCGGACCTGATCGTCTCCTTCGTCAGGTCGTAGCTCTCGGTCGCGCGGGCGAGGTCCGCCCGCACGGTCTGAAGCGCGACCGCGATCACCTGGTTGTAGAGCGCGTTGTCGAGCGGCGAGAGCTTGTCGAGACCGAGCCACCCGATCACCCAGCGCAGCGTCGTCCCCTGCACCAAGAGCGTGAAGAGCGTGAAGCCCGTGGCGAGGATCGCGACCTGCCGCTTGATCTCGACGGGAACCAGCGCGCTTTCGGTGACGGCCAGCGCCAGCGACAGGGTGACGGCCCCGCGCAGCCCGCCCCAGAGGATCGCCACGCGGTAGGGCCGCTCGACCACCGGCGAGAGGCGCAGGCGGGTCAGCAGCGGCAGAAGGAGGTAGAGGATGAGCGCCCGCGCCGCGATGGCCGCGATCACCACCACGAGGATGAGGCCGAGGTCGCGCAACTGCACGCTTTGCAGCATGCGCGGGACCAGCAGGGCCGCGAGGATGAAGATGAGCGCCCCCGCCCAATGCGCCAGCAGGTCCCAGACCTCGCGCAGGTTGGTCCACGTGGGCGGCGGCAGGCGCCGGGGACCCGTCAGTTGCAGCGTCATCGCCGCGATCACCACGGCGATCACGCCGGAGGCGCCGACGCTTTGCTCGGCCACGATATAGGCAAGGTAGGGCAGCGCGATGGACACCGAGATGACGGCCAGTTCGTAGCGCGCGAAAAGCGACATGATCCAGATCGCGATACGCGCGGCGATCCAGCCGGTGATGACCCCGCCCACCAGCAGCACGGGAAACCGCGCCAGCGCATCCCCGACCGAGGGGTCGGGCGCGCCCGCCCTGACATATTCGAGGAACAGCGCCGCCAGGGCGATCGCCGCCGCGTCGTTGAGCAGGCTTTCGCCCTCGATGATCCGCGCCAGCCGCCGCGGCGCCGAGATCGAGCGGAAGATGCTGACCACCGCCGAGGGGTCCGTGGTCGAGACGATCGCGCCCACCAGCAATGCCGCCGACAGGGTGAGCGTGCTGACCAGCGCCAGCGAATAGCCGACCACGAATGTCGCCACGAAGACCGCCACCACGGCGAGCACGAGGATCGGCACCCAGTCATCGGCCATCCGGCGCAGGTTGAGACCGAGCGTCACCTGGAACACCAGCGTGGGCAGGAACACGTAAAGGAACACGTTGGACCGGATCGGCAGGGCGAGGATCGCCTCGGCCACCGGGTTCAGCGCGTCGGTCAGGTCGGTATAGAGAAAGAAGCTCGCCGCCACCCCGATCAGGATCCCGAGACAGGCGATGATCACCGCGTAGGGCAGCCGCAGGTAGCTCGCCAGCGGCTCGGCCGCGCCGATGAGCAGGAAGAGCGACGCGATGACGGTGGTGATCAGAACGATGTCCATGTTTTCGAGATACCAGAAAATCCGCCCTGGGAAAGACGAACCACGGCTCTCTCGGTGCCGTGGTCGATCGGCGGCACGCGGCGCGCGGCGCGCAGAATGGTTGCATAAGGGGCACAGGTGCGGCCCGTTCGGCACGGCCGGCTTGAAAGGGCGGGGGCGAATGGCCATCTCAAGGTCATGACGATGTTCAGCTTCCATAAGAGGTTCCTGCTTAACGCGGGAAAGCTACTGAACCGCCGGTAACCCCGGGCGGGCGGGCCAAGACCTGTCCACGCCTCGGGGGTTCCTGATCTCTCTTCGATCACATGAACAAGATGATGGCGCCCAGGCGCGGCCGACGGATCACGTCGTCGCGCATCCGCAATTCGGCCACCGTCATCTCGGCAATATCAGTCTCTGAATTGGAGGATACCATGTCCATCTACATCACTCGCGAAATGCTCTGGGAAGAAGCGCAGGACAGCAAGCGCAGCAAGCCGCGCAACATCCTGAACCGGCTGGTCCGTCCGGTCGTCCGGCAATGGAAACGCAACGCGACGATCTCCGAACTCAGCGCCCTGAGCGATGCCCAGTTGCGGGATATCGGCATTCACCGCGGCGAGATCCCCCATGTCGCGCGTGGCATGAGCGACCGCGACCTGGGATTGCGCCCGCTCGCCTCGTCCGCGCGGCGCGACCGTCGCCCGCAGCACGTCCTGCAATAAACGCGACCGCTCTTCCGCACCCCATCCCGAACGCTCATGACAGGAGGCCGACATGACCACGAAACAGGACACGAAACCCACCGCAAGCATCTCGAACGTCGCGTCGGTGACGGATGCGCTGACCGAGGTTCTGGCGGATACGTACCGTCTCGTGCTGAAGTCGCACATCTACCACTGGAACGTGACCGGCCCGCTTTTCGTGTCGGTGCATGACCTCACCGAAGAGCATTACCGGGACATGTTCACGGCCGCGGACGTTCTGGCCGAGCGCATCCGCGCGCTGGGCAAGGTGGCGATGATCGCCCCCGCGAACCTCGCCGCCGGCGCCGATGGGCGTGACGCGGACGCAAACCTGCCGGCGAAGGAGATGATCGCCGACCTGCGCGACGATCACGACCGGCTCGCCGCGCGGATGCGCGCGCTTGTCGGAACGGCCGAAGCGGCGGACGATCCGGTGACGGCGGACCTCGCCACCACGCGCGCCGACTTCCACGAGAAGGCCGCCTGGATGCTGCGCGCGCTGGCCACCTGACCGCGTTCGCGGCGCCCCTTCGACCGACACGAGGCCCCGGCACACGCCGGGGCTTTTCGCATGATGGTGTTACCGACCGTCCCGTTTCCGGCTATACGCGGGGGCGACAGCCCGGCCTGCCGCCGGACGAGACGCACCGGGATCGACGCCATGACCCAGAATTTCGGCGCTGGTCGCGTCCTTCTTCGTGTTCGAATCGGTGATCGCGATCGCATACGCGGTATTCATGCTCTTCAGCGTCCGCTCGGTGCCGCAACTCCCCGAGGAGGAACGCGAGAAATTCGTGCCGCTTCCCGATACCACCTCCGTGGCGATGGCGCTCGATCCGCGCACGGAACCAGAGCCACCGGGCGACCCGGACGCGGGCGAAGCGGCCGAAAACCGCCCGTAGATCAAAGGCCCGGCACCTCCCCCCCGCCCGCCTGTCGCCAGATAAACTTGCAAAGGCACCGACTTCCGCTAGGCTTATTGACGTAGCGTAAGGAGTTCATGCCATGACCGACCGGAAATCACACGACATCGTGACCGAACAGGAGACCGCGGACGAACCCGCCCGCCGGACCTTCATGAAAACCACGGGGCTGACGGCGCTGGGCGCCTATGTCGGCATGAACATCCCCTTCGAGGACAACCTGATGGCCCTGGCCCAGGGCATGAGCGAAGAGGACATCATGGCAGGCAAGGAAGGCCTGATCCTGATGAACGACAAGCCGCTCAATGCCGAAACGCCCGCGCATCTCCTCGATGACGAGGTGACACCCTACGAGCATTTCTTCATCCGCAACAACGGCCACGTCCCCGACACGGCGCTCGAGATGGATGCCGAGGGATGGACCCTGACCATCGACGGCGAGGTCGAGACGCCGCTGGAGCTGACGATCGACGACCTCAAGGAACAGTTCGAAGTCGTGACCAAGCGGCTGGTCATCGAATGCGGCGGCAACGGGCGGGCCTTTTTCGTGCCCGGCGCGTCGGGCAACCAGTGGACCACCGGCGCTGTGGGTTGCGCGGACTGGACGGGTGTGCGGCTGGCCGATGTTCTGAACGCGGCGGGGATCAAGGACACCGCCGTCTACACCGCCCATTACAGCAACGACCCGCACCTGTCCTACGATCCCGACAAGGACGCGATCTCGCGCGGGGTGCCGATCGAGAAGGCGCTGGCCGAGGGCGGCATCATCGCCTGGGAGATGAACGGCGAGCCGATCCCGGCGGTCCACGGCTTCCCGCTGCGCGTGATCAATCCGGGCTATCCCGGCTCGGCCTCGCAGAAGTTCCTGACCCGGATCTGGATCCGCGACCAGGTGCATGACGGCGCCAAGATGACCGGCTATTCCTACCGCCTGCCCGCCTATCCCGTGGCTCCCGGCACCGAGGTGCCCGAGGAGGACATGGTCATCATGACCGAGATGCCGGTCAAATCGCTCATCACCTTCCCGCGCACCGGCACCGAGACGCCGGCCGAGCAGGCGACCGAGGTGCGCGGCCATGCGTGGTCCGGCAATGGCGATGTCGCGGCGGTCGACGTCTCCATCGACTTCGGCCAGACCTGGATCGAGGCCGAGCTCGACGCGCCGAAGAACAAGTTCGCATGGCAGCGCTTCCGCGCCGACGTGACCCTGCCCGAGGCGGGCTATTACGAGGTGTGGGCACGGGCGACCGACATGAACGGCGTCTCGCAGCCGCCGGTGGTGCCGGGCTGGAACCCGCGCGGATACGGCAACAACATGCAGCATCGCATCGCGCTGATCGCCACCTGAGACCGACCCCGGAGCCGGGCGCCCTGCCCGGTTCCGCCTCCCCGACCAAGGATGCCGACATGAAGAAGACGCCGACAGTCCTGCGCGCCACGCTCTGTGCGACGGCCCTCCTGATCGCGACTGCCGGGCACGCGCAGGACGCCTACGATCCGATGCGACCGGCCGCGAATCCGCTGGCCCCCGCGGCCGGGGCGACGCCGGAGCCCGAGACGCCCGAGGCGGAGCCCGATCCCGAGCTGGGGAACCTGCCCGCGGGGCCGGGCGCGGAGGAGACGTATTACCAATGCGTCGCCTGCCACTCGACCGCGATCATCCGGCAGCAACGCCTGAGCGATGAGCGCTGGGACTACCTGTGGACTTGGATGATCGAGGACCAGGGCATGGTGGAGCCCGACGAGGAGACCAAGGAATTGATCCTCACCTATCTCAAGACGCATTTCTCGTCCGAGCGCTGAGCGCGGCACCTTATCCGGCGGTGTTGAGGACGGCGCGCAACGCGCTGATGTCATCCTCGAGGATTCCGTGCCCCGCGCCGGGATGGATGCGGGTCGTGACCGCCGCGCCGAGGTCGCGGAACACCGCCTCCGTGGTCCTGACGCGCGCGAGCGGGATATGCGGATCGCGTTCGTGGCAGCTCAGCAGGACGGGCGTCCCGTCGAGACGGCCCTCGTAGGCGAAGGCCTTCTCGGCATGGCCGTAAAGCGCCGCCTGCGGCGGGCCGCCGGCCTCGCCCGTCCCGACCAGCCCGCCCGAGAGCCCCGCCACGCAGGCGAAGGGCGTGCCCGCCCGCGCCGCATGTTCGAGCGCGAGGCAGGCGCCCTGGCTGAACCCGAGGATCACCGTCCGGTCGGGGCCGAACCCCTCCCGCCGCAGCTCGTCCGAAAGACGCCCGACCACGCCCAGCGCCGAGCCGAGCCCCGGCTCGTTGGCGGCAAGCGGGGCGAGGAAGCTGTCGGGCCACCATGAATTTCCCGCGGCCTCGGGCGCGCGGATGGCGATATCCGGCAGGCCGAGATACCCGGCCAGCCCCTCCATGTCCTCGGGGGCGCCGCCGCGCCCGTGCAGCATGATCATCACCAGCCGCGCCCGCGCCAGCGGCGCGCCGGCCGAGAGGACGCGGCCCCCGGCATGTGGATCGCGGGTCATTGCCGGCCCCCTTTCGGAAGGGTGATCGGCGGGAGAACACGGTCGATCTGGTCGCGCAGATGCGCGTGCTGCGCGGGCAGCTTCAACTCCTCTCCCAGCGCATCCATCGGCTCGTCCGTGGCAAAGCCCGGCGGATCGGTCGCGATCTCGAACAGCACGCCGCCCGGTTCGCGAAAGTAGATCGCGTTGAAATACTGCCGGTCGATCTGCGGCGTCACGTCGAAGCTCCGGTCGCGCAGCATCTCCTGCCAGCGCATCTGCACCTCGTCCGTCTCGGCGCGGAACGCGACGTGGTGGATCGAGCCCGCCCCCTGCCGCCCGATGGAGGGCGCGTCGCAGGTGATCAGGTCGACGACCGATCCACGCCCCTCGCCCTGCGCCACGAAACGAAAGCGGTTTTCGCCGGGGCGTGCCGCCTCGTCCGCGCTGGCATAGCCGAACACGTCGGTCAGCAGCCGCGCCGTGGGGTCCGGGTTCTCGAGCCAGAGGGTGACCGAGTGGAAACCGTCATCCACGGGCGTCTCCGCACCGCCGCCGCCCGCGCGGTCCGTCTCGATCAGTTCGACCCGCAGCCCGTCGGGATCGCTGAGCGCGATCATCCGCTCGCCGAACCGTTCGGCCGGGCCGTCGAAATCGACCGCCGCCTCGGCCAGCGCCATCATCCACGCATCGAGCCCGCCCATTGGCACCGCGTAGGCCACGGCGCTCGCCATCCCCGGCCCGGCGCGGCCGGGACCGGCATCCACGAAGGGAAAGAAGGTCAGGATGCTGCCGGGTTCGGCCCGCGCGTTGCCGTAGTAGAGATGGTAGGTGTCCGGCGCGTCGAAATTCACCGTCTTCTTGACCAGCCGTTGCAGGAGCGTGCCGATGTAGAAATCGACATTCGCCTGCGGCGGGCCGGAAATCGCGGTGACGTGATGCAGGCCGGGGATCGCCTGGGTCATGGCCTTGTCCTTTCGCGGGGGCTCAGGGGTAGTGCACCCCACCGACGGCGCGGCGCGGCTTGCCGATATCCTCGGGCAGCGGGATGAAATCCTCCTCGTCGCCCGGCACGGTGTCGAACCGGCCACGCGCCCATTCCTGCTTCGCGGCCTCGATGCGTTCGGGGCGGGACGAGACGAAATTCCACCAGATATAGCGCGGCCCGCCCATCGGCGCGCCGCCGAACAGCATGAAGCGCGCGGAAGAAGCCGCCTTGACCGTGATCGCGTCACCGGGGCGCAGCACGAGAAGCTGGGCAGGCTCGAACCGGTCGCCCGCGATCTCGATCTCGCCCGAGATCGTGTAGAGCGCGCGTTCCTCGTAGGCGGCGTCGATGGGCACGCTGCGGCCCGCCGCAAGCTCGATATCGGCATAGAGGGTCTCGGATGCCGTTTTGAGACCGGATGTCTTGCCGAAAGCCTGCCCCGCGATGATCCGCGCCTTGATCCCGTCGCTGTCCGGCACCGGCAGGTCGTCCGATCCGTAATGGATGAAATCGGGCGCCGATTCCTCGTCCGCCTCGGGCAGCGCCATCCAGGTTTGCAGGCCGAAGAGCCGCTGGCCGTTCTGGCGCTTCTCCTCGGAAGTGCGCTCGGAATGCACGATCCCCTCACCCGCCTTCATCCAGTTCACCGCGCCGGGGCGGATGGTCTGCTCGGTTCCCAGCGAATCGCGGTGCAGGATCTCGCCCTCGAAAAGGTAGGTCAGCGTGGCGAGGTTGATATGCGGTTGCGGGCGCACGTCGATGCCCTGGTCGGTCAGGAACTCCGCCGAGCCCATCTGGTCGAAGAAGATGAACGGCCCGACCATCTGCCGCTTGGTCGAGGGCAGCGCGCGGCGCACCTCCATCTCGCCCAGGTCGACGGCGCGCGGCACGATCAGGGTTTCGATGGCGTTGACGGTATCCGCGTCACCGAGCACGGGATCGGGGCATGGGGAGTAGCTCATTTCGGGTCTCCTTGATGGTCTGGCATGAGGTGGGGATGAACGGGTCGCGGCACGCGCGGCTCCCCGATCTCGCATTCGAGCGCGGCGCGGTCCCAGCTTCCGGTATTGGCCGCGGCGGCATAGGTGGTCTGGAGGCTGGAGGAACGACATGAGCGTCGCGCCCGGATCATCGCTGTCCCGCACCGCGGCATAGGGCAGGAGGAATTCGCCCAGCGTCCCATCGAACCGGGCCGCCGCCGGTTCCGTCGGCTGGTTGGCGAAACCCTCGGGCGTCGGGTAGGCGTAGGCATAGAACATCGGCTCCTCCACCCCGCCGCCACCGGGCCAGAACCCGGCCGAGGACACCTCGTGGCTATACGCCTCCTGCGCCACGTCGTCGGGCAGGTTCGGGATGCCCGCCGGGTGCAGCGGGGCAAGCCGCCCGGAAAACCGCGTGACGGCCAGATCGAACGAGCCCCAGAAAAGATGCACGGGCGACACCTTGCCGATGAAGCCGGTGCGGAAGCGCTCGAACACCGGCACGATGCGCAACAGCGCGCCGTGAAAGCGCGCCACCGCGTCGGAATCATAGGGCCGCCGGTCGGTATCCTCGGCGAAGGGCACCGGATCGGGCAACTCGTTCGGGGCGCCATGGATGTCGAACGTGCCGCCCACCGCTTCGACGGCGGCGCGGGTGCGGTCGTGGAACTCCGCCGCGCTCATCGGCCCCAGCGCGAAGCCGTCGCGCGCGCCGCCATCCGCCTCGGCCACCAGCCGGTGATCGACGAGATCGAGCGTCAGCGTCACGCAGCCGCCCGCCTCGTGCACCGGTCCGGTGGTGAGCCCGCGTGGCGTCACGTAGAGCGTCGCGTGCCACGAATGGCTGACCCAGGGCGTATGCGCGAGGCGATACTTGCCCAGGATCTGCACCCAGAGGTGCAGCGCGGCGCAGGTCTCGGCCCAATCCGTATACCCAAGCTCGGGCCACGGCGCGTCTTGACCCGTGCGGCTCATCCGATCGGCTTCATGTTCTGGCGCTCGAGGGCCGTCTGCACGCCCTTGTCGGCCTCCATCCGCGCCATGTGCCGTTTCAGCGCCGGATAGTCGTCGTAATCGAGCGGTGTCTGATCGACCCAGCGCGTCAGCACATAGAGGAACGTGTCGGCAAAGCTGCGTTTCCCGAGATACCACTCGCCGCCATTCTCGCTCAGGATGCCGTCCATGCGCTTGTAATGGCGGCCGAGCTTCTCATAGGTCTTGCGCTTGACCTCCTCGATGCCGGCATCTGTCTCGGCGAAGTTCTGCGGGCCGAAATGCCCGCCGTAATCGGCGTGGACTTCCGAGGTCATGTAGGACAACGCCTCGGCCTCTTTCCGGCCCAGTTCCGTGTCGCGCCCATAGCCTGCCTTGCCGTGGGTCGCGCCCAGCCAGGCGAGGATCGCCGACGCCTCGGTCAGCACGTCGCCGTCCTCGAACTTCACCGCGGGCACCTTGCCCTTGGGGTTGATCGACAGGTAGTCGTCCTTCTTGTGATCGCCATAGGCCATCGCATGCACCTCGACAGGAGCGTCGAGCCAGGCAATCGCGATGTTCGGCGAAAGCGAGCATGTTCCGGGCATCGTGTAGAGTGTCGGCATCGAGGTATCTCCTTCCGGTGTTCCGTGATCCGGGTCCATGAGAGGATCCGGTGAGTGACAGTCGGGTTCCGGGCGCGGCGGGCCGTCAGCGGCGATGCGATGCCGCGAACCCGGCGAACCCGGCAAGAAAATCCGCGAGCCGCCCGCGCATCGCGTCGTCGGTCATGCGGCCCGTATCGTCAAACACGCCCCCCGCGCGGGAGACCATGAGCCGCCCCTCGAACCACGGGCGCGTGCCCAGCGTGCGCAACACGCCCAGCCATGCGTCCTGCGCGAGGATCGTGCCGAACCCGCCGGGGGAGGCGCCGAGCACCGCCACCGGCTTGCCGCCATAGACGCGGGCGATGTCGCCCGCCGGGCGGGTCGTCCAGTCGATGGCGTTCTTGAACACGCCGGGAAGCGAGTTGTTGTATTCCGGGGTAAAGAGCAGCAGCCCATCCGCCCCGGCGATCTGCTCCTTCAGCGTCTCGACGGCGGGCGGGACGCCGCTCGCCTCTTCCTCGTCCGCATCATAAAGCGGGATACCGGCGATGCTGCCCTCCGTCAGCGTGCTGCCTTCGGGCATCAGGTCCACCGCCGTGCGCAGCAGGGCGGTGTTGAAGGACGCCCGGCGCAGGCTTCCCGATATTCCAAGGATCCGTATCATGAAATCGCTCTCTCCCTATCATCTCATTCTCGGTCAATCTCGGTCACGGTCTGCAATGCCCCTCGACGTAAGACCGGTCGGCCTTCCGTCCAGCGGCACAAGCACAACTTCGCTCGCCGCGCCGATCCATGTTCCGTCGAGAGGAATATCGGTTAACCCGCGTTGATTGATAATATGCCACCCGATCAGCACACTAATTCCATAAGGTTGATAATGTAACGAGCCGAATGCCGCGCGTCTCACCGCACCGGGCGGATCATGCTCAGAGGCGATCGGCATCCCGAATATCCTCGGCTGCGAAATCTATGAGCGCGCGCACCTTCCTCGGCAGGGTCCGCCCTTCGAGATAGACCACGTTGATCGGTCCGCCATCGCAATCGTAACCCTTCAGAAGATGCACGAGGCGCGCGGCCCCGGGATGCCCGTCAAGCGCGAAGCGCGGCACGTAGGCGATTCCCATGCCCTCGGCCGCCAATTGCACCGCGGCCCGCGCCGAATTGACGTGAAACCGCCCCTGGACATCCGCGATCACCTCGGCCCCGTCGCAAACGAAGCTCCATTTCCGGGGCGATTTCCGGTTCGTATCGACGATGCAGGTATGGCGCGACAGATCCTCGTGGTATTCCGGGGTGCCGTGGCGTTCAAGATAGTCCGGGCTCGCGACGACCGCGCTGCGGAATGAGCCGAGCTTGCGGCTCTTGACCGTCAGCGTGTCGGAGTGACCCAGCCGGAACGCCAGGTCGATCCCGTCGCTGGCAAGATCGACGAACTTGTCGCTCAGCCGAAGATCGAAGGCCAGCTTCGGGTTGGCTTGGGCAAAGCGGCCGATCATGCCGATCACGTAGGTCTCTCCGAAGATCACGGGTGCCGCGATGCGGATCGTCCCGGTCAGCCCGCATTCGCCCTTGGTCGCATCGGTCAGCAGGTCGTCGAACTCATCCAGCAGCGCAGGGGCCCGCGCGAAAAGGTCCTCGCCCGCCGGGGTCAGACCGACCTTGCGGGTCGTTCTCTGAAGCAGACGCACGCGCAGGCGCGCTTCGAGCTCGGCGACGTATTTCGATGTCAGGCGATTCGAGATTCCCAATTGATCCGCCGCCGCCGTGAAAGAGCCGGTCTGGGCGGTGGCGACGAAGGCCCTGAGTTGATCGAGAACGTCCATGGCATCCGATTGCGAACATTTCGGCGATAGTCATTCCATACAATGTCCATTTCGCAGACCGAATACAAACCCTAACTCTTGGGCAGGTCGACGGGGCCGATGGCGCCCCGGATCGAAACGAAATCACAGTCTCCCCCTTTCGCGGAGACCAGAAAGGAGCAACACCATGCGTATCGCATCAATCATCGCAATCATCGCGGCAACCACGACTCCGGCCCTTGCCTCCATCGACATCGAGAAACGCGGGCCGGCGGGCCACGAGCTTACCAACTCGCTCATCGGTTTCTCCCAGCCGGTCCAGCTCGTCGAACTGAGCGACCAGGAGCGCGAAGACCTCTTCGCAGAACTGAGCGAGCAGGAGCGCGAAGGCCTCTTTGCCGAGCTGAGCGACCAGGAGCGCGAAGGCCTCTTCGCAGAACTGAGCGAGCAGGAGCGTGAAGACCTCTTCGCAGAACTGAGCGAGCAGGAACGCGAAGACCTGTTCGCCGAGCTGAGCAAGCAGGAGCGCGAAGACCTCTTCGCCGAGCTGAGCAAGCAGGAGCGTGAAGACCTCTTCGCAGAACTGAGCGAGCAGGAACGGAACGCCGGGATCGCCTGATCTAGCCCCTGCTCTCCCAATTCAAGGCCACCGGCACTGCCGGTGGCCTTTCGCGTTGGAACGGGCGGAGATCCCCACGGGAAAGCCGCTCGGCGCGGATGACTTCTGGCATCCCGTGCCGGATAGTGGTGAAAACGGGTCGAGGCCCCCGGCGCGATGGAAGAGGCGTTGACGTGATCACCAAGCTTCCCAACTGGATCGAATACGGCGCGTTCCTGCTGGCGGCGATCGCGGGGTTCGTGAACTCCGTGGGGCTTCTGGGCCTCGACCACGTGGCCTTGTCGCATGTCTCGGGCACGACGAGCCTTTTCGGCGTCGCGATCTTCGAGGGCGCCATGACCGACGCAGGGTTGCTGGCCGCACTCCTCTGCGCCTTCTTCCTCGGCTCGGTCATATCCGGCCTCGTGGTGCGCGATACCGCGTTGCGGCTAGACCGGCGCTACGACACCGCGCTCATGGTCGAGGCGCTGCTCATCCTTGTCGCCTACGGGCTCCTGTCGGCGGGATCGCCCTTCGGACATCTCGCGGCCGCCATGGCCTGCGGAGTTCAGAACGCGCTTGCCACGACCTATAGCGGCGCGGTCGTCCGCACCACGCACCTGACGGGGATATTCACCGATCTCGGGATCATGGTGGGCTCTTTCCTGCGGGGCGAGACCTTCGGAAAGCGCAAGGCGATCCTCTTCCTGCTGATCATCGGCGGCTTCGTGGCCGGAGGGGCGGCGGGGGCCTGGCTCTTCGGTCTCTTCGGGTTCGGGGCGCTTCTGGCGCCGGCGCTGATGTGCGCGGCCCTCGCCCTCGCGTTTCGCGTCTATCGCGCCGCGCAGCTCACCGGCAGATAGCGCGGTTTGCCGGGAAATCCCGGCCATGATCCGCGCGGCATTGCCGCAGATCAATGCCCGACGGGAATCATCCGGTATCCCGGGAGGTGAACAAGGTCGGATGGCCCGTGAAACCCTCGCGGTCGAAGCCGACTCAACCCGGATCGAAAAGGAGATTTCCGATGAAAGCTGCACGCTGGCACGGGCCCAAGGACATTCGCGTCGAGAACATCGATGAACCGCAGGTCTCCGCCGGAGAGGTCAAGGTCAAGGTCGCCTGGACCGGCATCTGCGGCAGCGACCTGCACGAATACCTGGCCGGTCCGATCTTCATCCCCGTGGACGAGAAACATCCGCTCAGCCATGACAAGGCCCCGATCACCATGGGCCACGAATATTGCGGCGAGGTGGTGGAGCTGGGCGAAGGCGTCGAGGATATCGCCGTCGGCGACCGCGTCGCCATCGAGCCGATCTATAATTGCGGCAAATGCGACGCCTGCCGCGAAGGCCTCTACAACCTCTGCAAGGATCTCGGCTTCGTCGGCCTGTCCGGCGGCGCGGCCGGCTTTGCCGCCTATTCCGTGGTGCCTGCGCGCATGGCCCACAAGATGCCCGACGACCTGTCGATGGAGCAAGGCGCGCTGGTCGAACCCGCCGCCGTGGCGCTGCATGCGGTACGGGTGAGCAAGATCAAGGCGGGCGACACGGCGGCGGTCTTTGGCGCCGGCCCCATCGGCCTGCTGGTGGTCGAGGCGCTGCGCGCGGCCGGGGCCGCCGAGGTCTACGTGGTCGAGCCGTCCGAGGAACGCCGCGCCAAGGCGATGGAACTGGGTGCCACCCGCGCGATGGACCCGACCGAGACCGACGTGGTGGCCGAGATCCGCAAGGCCACGGGCAGCGGCGTTCACGTCGCCTTCGAGGTGACGGGCGTGCCGCAGGTCCTCGCGCAGACGATCGACTGCACCCGCCACGAAGGCCAGGCCCTCGTCGTGTCGATCTGGGAAAGCGAGGCGTCGTTTCAGCCCAACACCGTCGTGCTGAGCGAGCGGGATATCAAGGGCACCATCGGCTACCGCAACGTCTATCCGGCGGTGATGGAGCTGATGACGCGCGGCTATTTCCAGGCCGAGAACCTCGTCACCAGGCGGATCGAGATCGACGACATCGTGGAGAAGGGCTTCGACGCGCTCTCGAAGGAGAAATCGCAGGTCAAGATCCTGGTGAAGGCGCCCGCGGACTGATCCCGCCCCACCCTGGATTGGAGACACGACATGAACGAACTCGAACGCGATTACGAACCGGTGCTGCTGGCCGAACATGAAGGCCCCTGCATCTCGATCTACCAGCCGACCCACCGCACCTTCCCCGACCGCAAGCAGGATCCGATCCGCTTCGGCGGTCTGCTCAGGGAGGTGGAGGCATCGCTCGCGCGGCAACATGCCGACCGCGAAACCGAGGCGATCCTGCGCCCCTTGCGAGAGCTGGCCGAGGATGACCAGTTCTGGAACCACACGCTCGACGGGATCGCGGTCTTTGCCACGCCCGACCTGTTCCGCGTCTACGACCTTCAGCGCGCCGTGACCGAGAAGGCGATCGTCGCCGACAGTTTCCACACCAAGCCGCTCATGCGGATCCTGCAATCGGCGGACCGCTATCACGTGCTTGGCCTGAACCGCCACGAGGCGAGCCTTTTCGAGGGCAACCGCTACGCCCTCGACCCGGTGCCCTTCGGCGACGGGTTTCCGGGCACCAACGAGGCCCTGGTCGGCACGCGGGAGGGAGAGCCCGAGCGCACGAAACGCGCCCATGGCCCGGCCGGACCGGGCCGGACGACCCGCCACGGGATGAACGTCCGGCAGGCGTCGAGGGATAACGACACCAGGCAATTCTTCCGCTCCGTGTCGGACGAGGTTCTGAAAACCTATTCCCGCCCCTCCGGGCTTCCGCTTCTGCTGGCTGCCCTGCCCGAGCATCACCACATGTTCCGGGAGGTGAGCGACAACCCCTTCCTGATGGACAAGGCGATCAACGTGGATCCCGCCTCGGTCTCGACCGAGGAGCTTTGCGCGCGCGCATGGGAGATCGTGCTTCCCGAGTATCTCGAGCGGCTGGAACGGCTGAGCGAGCAGTTCGGCAACGCCCGTGCCGACGGCCGCGGCAGCGCGGACCTGACCGAGATCGGCAAGGCCGCCGCGGCGGGCCGCATCGCCACCCTGCTCATAGATGCCGATCGCGTGGTGCCCGGGCATCTCGATCCCGACACCGGCAGCATCACCTATGCCCGCCTCGAGGATCCCGGCGTCGACGATCTCTTCGACGACCTGGGCGAGCATACGCTGAAAGCGGGCGGCGACGTGGTCGTCGTCCCGCCCGAGCGGATGCCCTCGGACACGGGTCTCGCCGCGATCTTCCGGTTCTGAGACCGCGACGCCCCCGCCGGCCCCGCAAATTCGCGCCGGCGGGGGGCCCATCCCTCTCTCCACCCCCAGGCTCCCGCCCCCCCCGAGGTCGCGGGAGGTCCTGCGCTCTTGTCTTCCCGGCTTGCGTCCGGTCCAATGCGGTGCCGATGAATGAGGGGCCGCGCCGACCCGGCTTGCACCCGCCTGCCGTTCAGGGGATGACCGTGACCATGAAGCCATCATCCACCGAAACCACGAGCGTCGCCGGATCGCAGATCGCCGCTCCCGCCGACGCGGACCCCATAAGGTGGCGCATCCTTTTCGTCCTTCTGGTCACGATCTTCATGACGCTGGTCAGCGTCAGCATCGTGAACGTGGCCCTGCCCTCGATCCGGGTGGGCCTCGGCGCGACGGAATCCGACCTGCAATGGGTTCTCTCGGGCTACGCGCTGACCTTCGGCGTGGTCCTCGTCGCCGCCGGGCGCGCGGGCGACATCATGGGACGCGGCGGGCTGTTCCTGATCGGGGTGGCGATCTTCACGCTGTCATCGGTCGCGGCGGGGCTGGCCCCCGACGCCCATTCGCTCAACGCGGCGCGGTTCGTGCAAGGCGTCGGCTCGGGCCTGCTCAACCCGCAGGGGCTCGGGATGATCCAGCACTATTTCCGGGGTGACGCGCGCGGCAAGGCCTTCGGCTATTTCGGCACCACGGTGGGCTTCTCGGTCGCCATCGGCCCGGTGCTGGGCGGCCTGCTGATCGAGTTCGGCGGCGTCGATCTCGGCTGGCGGCTCACCTTTCTCGTCAACGTGCCCATCGGCATGCTCGCGATCGTGCTGGGGCTGATGTGGTTCCCGCGCCCGCTCATCCTGCGCCTGCCGCGCACGGGCAGCGGGCTGCGGTCGCTCGATCCGGTGGGATCACTGCTCCTGGGGCTGGCGGTGCTCGCGATCCTCTTTCCCTTCGTCGAGAGCGGCGGCGGCGCGGCGGTCTGGCTGCTCCTGCCCGCCGGTCTCGCGCTCGTCTGGCTCTGGGTCCAGTGGGAGCGCCGCTATGTCCGCCTCGGTCTCACGCCGATGGTCGATCTCAACATCTTCTCGACCCGCAGCTATACCAACGGCATCACCATCATGGCGCTCTACTTCATGGGCGTGACGAGCGTCTGGGTGCTGGTCGCGCTCTACGTGCAGGAGGGCGACGGCAAGACGGCGCTGCAATCCGCGGCCTTCGGCATCCCCGCCGCGCTGCTCTCGGCCTATGCCGCGCACTGGGCCGGCGACCGGGTCGGGCGCCTGGGCCGCAAGCTGGTCATCGGCGGGCTGCTGATCGCGCTTCTCGGCCTGACGCTCAGCATCGGCGTCGTGATCCTGTTCGAGACGGGGCATGTCAGCATCTGGTGGCTGATGGCGCCGCTTGCGCTGGTCGGGGTCGCGCAGGGCACGGTGATCAGTCCGAACCAGACTTTGACGCTGGCCGAGGTGCCGCTCGACTACGCGGGCAGTTCGGGGGCGATCATGCAGACCGGCCAGCGGATCGGCACGGCGGTCGGCATCGCGCTGATCACCGCCGCGGTCTTCGCCACGCTGGCGGCGACCTCCTGGGCGGTGGCGATGGTCGTTGGGTTCGGCCTCATCGCCTGCGTCGTCGTGCTGGCCCTGCTGGTCGCGATCAAGGACCAGCGCGAGCGGATGCAGCAGCGTTAGGCCCGCCACCCGCACCCCGCCGGTCCGGTTCGCGGCGGCCTGTCGCAAGCCGCCCGCACCCCGTCAACTGCCACGCCACCCGCCGCCTCAGAGCGCCCTGTCGGACTCGTCGAGCGAGACGCCGCGCATGGGCACCCACGTCGTCCCCGGCGCATCGAGCGGCGTGATCCAGCGCGGCGCGGCGGGGCGCACCACGCCCGCCGGAGCGAGGCCCCGGACGAAGTCCCGTCCCAGCAGATCGGTCTCGACCCCGATATCGAAGCCGAAGCCCTGGCCGCCGTTCACGGCCAGACCCCCGGTCTTGCGGTTCAGGACAAGCCCGTTGCGCACCCGCAGTTCGAGCAGGTTCTCGAGATCGAAGGCGACGAACCCCATGTCTCCGGCCAGGATCTGCGCGTCCGCGATCGTCGAGAGCGCCGCGTAATCCCGCGTGACCAGAACCTTGCTCGTCCGCTGCTCGAACCAGGCCACGTTGCCCACGGCCACGTCGTCCGACAGCGAGAGGCGCGGGCCGCTGGCGATCACGCGGCCATCCTGGATGCGGCCCCGCGCGATCCGGGTCTCGCCCCCGGTCGTGCCGCCGGTCGCGCGGGTGCCCAGCAGCGAACGGATGGGCGTAAAGGGATCCGCGAGGAAAAGGTCGGGCCCGTCGCCGATCATGCGCACCATGACCTCCTCGGCCATGTCGCCTTGCGCGTCGTGGATCGTGAGGTCGATCCCGTCCGCCGCCGTCGGGTCATACCCGAAGGCGTCGATCCGGTCGGCCTCGAGCGTCAGACGCTCGCGCACGTTCAGCAGGCCCGCGCGCAGGTTGGCACCCGGCGCCATCGCCGTCAGCTGCGCGACACGCGCGGCACCCGCATCCCGCACGCCATACCGCTCGGGGCCAATCAGCTTGAGCCGGGTCTCGTCGGCCAGATCGACGCTGACACCGCCCAGGGCGTTCACCACCAGGTCGCCCGCCGCCACCATGGTCAGCGTGTCACCCACACCCAGCACGCCCACCTCCATGCTGCCGGTCTCGGCTGCGAGGGTGACGTCGCCCGTATCCGAGAGGGCAAAGCCCATCCGCAGATCGCCCTGCGTCTCGGCGAAGTCCAGATCGCCATTCGCCAGCAGATAGGCCGTCGCGCCGGGCGCGAGATCGGCCCGGAACGTGCCCGTCGTCTCGCCGCGCAGCGCGCCGCCAAAGGCAAAGAGCCGAACCTCGCGCGCATCCAGTTGCGCCAGATCCGAGATCAGGTCGCCGCCCGACGTGAGCACGATATCGCCCGCCGCCTTCGCCCTGCGCACGGTCATGTCGCCCGCCGCCGCGATGTCGAGGACGGCGCCCGCCGTCTCGGCCCGCTCGAGGATGAGCCCGCTCGCCTCCGCCAGGTGCAGCGACCCGGCCGCGACGATCGCATCGAGCCGCGCCAGCGCGACCTCCAGGCCGACCGGCCCGGTCGGCGCCACCGCCCCCGCGCGCAGCACGGTGAGCGCGCCATCGGCATCGGCGACGAGGCCCGCCTGCCCTTCGGCCTGGCGTGACAGCGTGCCACTCACGGTGAGGTTCAGCGCCGCATCCGTGGCGTTCGATGTCTGCACGAGGCGCAGCACCATGTCGCCCTTCACACCGATGCTGACCCGCGCCGCGCCGCCATCGAGCAGCGCCCCGGCCGCCTGCGTAAAGTCGCCGCCGGCCGACACGTCCACATCGGGACCCGCCGCGCGGATCACGCTCCCGGCGCCCTGCGCCAGCGATCCGCCCGCCGCGAGGGTCAGGGACGTGCCCGCCGTCAGGACCGCCGCCTCGCCCAAACTCACCTCACCCGTCGCCGTCAGGTCCAGCGTGCTCGCCGATGTCCAGACGGTGCGCGCGCCGAGATCCACGTCACCCGCCGCCGTGGCAGTGACGGACTGTCCCGAGAGGGTGCCATCCGCGCCCCAGCTCAGGCCGCCCGTCATCGCATCCAGCGTCATCGCGCCGCCCGCAATGGTCTGGCTCTCGCGGCCCGTCACCATGGTCGCACCGGCAAGAACCATTCTCTGCGCTGCGCTGAGCGCGGTCTTGTCCCCGCGGGTCAGGTGGCCCCCGGCGTCGAGATGGAACTCACCCCTCGTGGCGGTCCATGTCGCGCGGTCCCCGAGGAACATGTCGCCGCGGGCGAAGGCGCCGATCGTCGCGCCCGAGACCTCGGCATCCGCGCCCCAGCTCATCTCCGCCCTATCCGCAACGAGCCAGACATTGTCCTGCGCCACCGTCCGGCTCCGGTTGCCCGTCACCATCGCGGCGGCCCAAAGCCTGATGTCGTCCCCGGCAGAGATCGAGGTCTTGTCACCGCGCATCAAAAGGCCGGCGCTGTGTACGTTCACATCGTTCGTGCGGGCGGTCCAGCTAGCGTCATCGCCGAGCGAGATCGCGCCCCGAACGTCACCATGGATACCGGCCCCGGCAAAGGAGGCACCCGCGCCCAGGCTGAGCGATCCGCTCACGCCGAAGCCGAGTGAATCCCCGGCCACGAGGTGCGCCGCCGCGCCGACGGTCACATCGCCACCGGCCTGAAGATCGAGCATCCCCGCCGAGGTCCAGGTATTGCGCGCGCCGAGGCTGATATCGGCATCGGACTTGGCGAGGATCATCGCCCCCGACAGTGTGCCATCGGCGCCCCAGTCCATGCCGCCGCTCAGCGTCTCGACCTCGAGCGCTCCGCCTGCGGTGGTCCGGCTCTCGGTGCCGGCCGTCATGGAAGCGGCGGTCAGCGTCAGGCCCTGCCCCGCGGTCAGCGCGGTCCTGTCGCCGCGTGTCAGGCTGCCGCCCGCGGTCAGGCCGAGCGCGCCGGTCCGGGCTGCCCATCTGGACCCGTCGCCGATCGAGACCGCGCCGCCCGCCGTGGCGTCGATGACCGACCCCTCGACCGTCGCGCCCGCGCCTTGCACCAGCGTGCCGGCGACATTGATTGTCAGGTCCTCGGTGGTCTCGAGCGCGGATGTCGCGCCGAGGCCGAGATTGCCCGTGTCCAGCGTCGCGACCCGGGCCTCGAGGCGGGCCCCCTCCTCGAAGGTGGCGGCGCCGGTCAGGGTGAGCGTCGCCCGCCCCTCGATATCGGCGGTCTTGCCGCCCGTCTGGCGCAGGGTCAGCGCATCGAGGTCGAGCGTCCCGGCGGTGATATCCTGCCAGACGACATTCGCGGCGCTGATGGCGAACCCTTCGGCCACATGGGCCGAGGTGTTCAGCGTCAGATCATCGGCCTCGACCAGCAGATTGCCCTCGCTGACGAAGGCGGATCCAGCCTGCGCCATCAGGTCGTGGCCCGAGGCGTCCAGGGTGCTGTTGCCCTGCCCGGCTTCGAAGCGGGTCAGCGTGGCGGCCCGCAGGATGCGCGCATCCACCGTGCCACCCGCGCGCAGCGACAGCTCGGGCGCGGTCAACCGCAGCGCCGAGGCGCGGCCGATCGCGCCGCTGGCGGTGGCCGTCACGCGCTGCGCGGTGACGTCGCCCGAAACGATGTCCTCCAGGCTGGCCAGCGTGACGGTGCCGAGGCTGGTGATCGTGCCGGCGGTCAGGTGCCCGCCCGCGGCCAGCGTCAGCGCGCCGCTGCCAAGGGTCGCGGTCGTCACCGCCAGATCGTCGCGCTCGCTCAGATCGAGGCCGGCCGTGCCGATCGCGGTGAGGGTCAGCTGATCGATTGCGGTGGCGAGGGGCTTGCCCGCGCCCGCCGTGCCGCCCAGCGTCAGCGTCAGGGCGCCGCCGCTGATATCGGTGCCGGTGGCATTGGTGCTGTCGATGCCGCCCGTCGCGGTCAGCGCCAGGTTATCCCCGAAGGACAGCGTGTCATTGCCCCAAAGGGTCAGCAATCCACTGCTGCCGAGCGCGCCCGAGCCGCCGATCCGGGCACTGTCGAGCCGCAGATCGCCACTGCCCGCGACATGGGCGTTCTGCGCGGTCCTGAGGCGCAGGCCGCCACCGCCCAGCGGATCGAGCTTGATCCCCAGCGGCGCCGAAGCGGTCCCGATCGAGGCGGCGTTCAACGCGGCCGCGCGCGCGACGATGCGCGGCGCGCCGGTGGGCGCGGCGTCGAAAAGCGCGCCATCCGCCGTGATCCGCACGGTCCCGCGCGAGAACACCTCGGAGAGCCCGATATCGCCGTTCACCTGCCCGCCAAGGCCCAGCCGCGCCAGTGCTGCGGCATCGAGCGCCGGGGCCGCGATGTTCACATCCCCGCCCGCACGCGCGTCGAGCGCGCCGCCTTCGAGCATACCCACGCGCAGCGGCGCGTCCTCGGTGCCGATGGTGCCGGCATCGCCCGCCTCGAGCACCAGCAGGCGCCCGGTGATCGCCACGTCGCCCAGCCCGGCATCGGTCATGGCGCCGTCGATCTTGAGGCGCACATCGCCCCGGCCGTTGACGAGGCCAAGATTGGCCGCGGTTTCGGCGCCGGCAAAGATCGCCTCCTGCCCGCCGACAGTCACGGTCAGGCGCCCCTTGGCCGCGCCGGTCGCGGGGTCGATATCGCTGAAGCCGAAATTGAAATCCTCGGCCTGCCGCACGATGTAGCGGCCCTCTGCGTCGCGGGTGATATCCTCGCGCACGGCGCCCGACAGCACCTCGAGATCGCGGCCCGTCAGCGTCCCTGCGCCCGGGTCGATCACATACGGCTCGAGCAAGGCCCCGAGGCCCGCGCCGGCGCTGAGCGTGATATCGCCCGCGGCCATGACGTTGGCCGCCTCGATCCGGGTGCGGGTGTCGGCGGTCTCGCGCACGAGGCCCGCGCGGATCGACCGCTCGAGCTGGGCCTGCGTCCACTCCATGCCGGTGCGCCGCGGCGCCAGGTCGGCGGCGACCGGCTGATAGGTATAGCCGTTGTCATAGGCGTTCTGCGCGTTCCACTCGGCATAGAGCGCGCGGCGCTTGGCCACGTAGGCGTCCACGTCACCGCCCGCCGCCTCGATCGCGGCGCGGCGGTCCGCGTCCAGCGTGTAGGTCTGCGCGTCGCCGCCCGTCATCTCCCAGCGGTCCCAATACGCGCCATCGGGATCGGCGCCGGCGATCTCGCGGCGCTCGGCCGTGGCGCCGCGGGCGCGCCAGTAAGCGTCGTATTCCGCGCGGATGTCGATCTGCAGCGCAACGGTCTGCTCCTGCTCGCGGTCGGCCAGCCCGGCCCCGTTGAGGCCCAGCTCGTCGGTCCAGAGCTTGCGCAGCTCCTCGGCGGTGCGCAGATCGCGCAGCGCGTCGTCGTTGCGGTCGAGGATCGCGCCCGGCGCGCTCAGCGCGACCGAGCCGATCGACGAGCGCACCGTGCCCACGCCCAGGTCGCCGGTCAGCTCGGCGATGGCGATATCGCCGCGCGCCTGCGCGATCAGCCGTCCCTCGGCGCCGGTGTCGATGGCGAAAGGCGCGCCGGCGCCACCGATGGCGCCCGCCTCGGAGGTCAGGTCGACATTGTGGGCCTTGACGATGCCCGCCCCCGACTTGAGCAAATCGCCCCGCGCCATGAGGCTCACGGACGCGCCCGAGCCGGTGGCCTCGGCCTGCGCAACGCGCAGCGCGCCGTTCATCTCGCGCAGCGCGATGCCGTCCTTGGCAACGGCCGAAACCGCCGCGTCATTCGCCTGCACCAGCCGGAATGCACCGTCGAGCGATCCGATCCGCCCCTTTTCGGCCCGCAGGCTGAGCGCGGCGGTGTTCAGCACCACGCCGCGACCGCCGGTCAGCACCGAGCCGTCGATCGATTGCGCGCTCGTCTCGCCCGCGATGTTGCGCACGCTGCCGCCGAAGATGACGCTGCCATTGGCGACGACATTGAGCCGCGCGGCGTCATTGCCGCCGAAGCCGATGTCGATGGCATGGTCCGCCTTCAGGCGATGCTCGTAGAGATGGCGGGTCTTGGTGGTGGTGTCATAGGTCCAGTGGCGCCAGCCGACCTTCAGGTCGACGCCGAAGGGAGAGATGCCCCATCGGTTGTCTTCGTAGTTCGTCTCGACCGTGCTGGGGCCGGTCTGCGAGACGCGCTGTCCGCTGAAGGCATAGTTGTAATCCGCGCCCCCAAGCGACGCGCCGACGAACGGCCCTTGTCCCAGGTCCACGGACCGGGTGCTGGTCGCGATCTGGGTCGTGCGGGTCTTGTCCTTCGTCTTGAAGACGTTGAACACGATGGTCTCGACCGAGCGGCGCGTCGTGACGACATGGGTCACATCCTCGGCGCGGCGCACGATGTAATCCTGGTTCGCCTTGGGCGCGAAACTGGTGGTGCGGCCCGTGACGCTCCCCTCTTCGACGGTGGCCAGCTCGCGGGTGACGCGGCTCTCGGGGTCGTAGACCGCCGTCTGGCTGCGGTTGGTATAGGTCTTGAGCTGATCGCCCTCGCGCCGGAACTCGGTCGTGAGGAATCGCCCGATGCCGTCGCGATCCTTGAGCTGCGCGCCCGTGGTGCTGTCCAGCAGCGCGCGCGACGTGTCGGTGATGCGGATCACGCCATCCAGGCGCTTGGCGCCGAGGTCGATCTTGCCCAGCACGAGGTCCTGCCGCACCGCGCTGCGCACGTCGATGGCGCCCCACCCGGACAGGGACTCGATGCGCCCGCCACCGGTCGAGATGATCTTGCCCACGATCTCGATCCGGCCGCCCTGCCCCGACATGTCGGCGACTTCCAGTCGGCCTGTGCCGTGGTTGAAGAAGATATCGGCATCGCTGCTTACACCGGTCAGCGTGGGCCCGTTGCCCGACGCGGCATGGACCAGCTCCGAGCCGACGCCGCCACGCGCCGCGATCGCGTCGATGGTGGACTGCGCCGAGGCGGAAATATCGACCGTATAGCTCGCCTTGCCGGCAATGATATCGCCGTTGATGTTGAGCGTGTCGGCGGTGATGTAGACGTTCTTGCCGGCACGGAATCCGCCGTTGTTGACGACGAGCGATGCGCCGGGATCGCGCCTTGCGATAGTCCCGAAGGCACGCACGTAATCGCGATAGGCGTCTTCGTAGGATTTGAACCGCCCGTCATATTGCGCGTCGGGATCGCCCGAGACCGAGCGGATGCCGGGCACGTAGCCGAGGATGAAGTCGCCGTTGGGCGCCTCGATCTTGACGGTCTGCGCGGCGACGGCGCCGCGCACGTCGATATCGCCATAGGCCGAGTTGACGAGGATCTCGCCCGAGAAGTTGTCGGCATCGCCGCCGATCACGATGGTGCCGCCGATGCCGTTCGCGGGCTGGGTGGCGACATTGATCAACGGGGCATCACCCGTCGCGCTGGTTTCCAGCGCGAGGCTGTAGTCTCCGCCCCGGCCGCCCGAAAGCGCGCGCAGATCGTCGCCCGACGTCACCGACACCGAGCGCAGCGTGATTTCTCCGCCCCGGCCAGGCGGGATCGTCAGCGCACCGGTCTTGAGCACGTCCGAGGTAGTCGACAGGATGTCGATCAGGACATTGCCCGGCGCCGTCAGCTTGCCCGTGGGGCCGCCCTGCACCCAGTCGGCATCCATCACGATGTTGCCGCTGCTGGCGCGCACCGGCCCCAGCTCGATCATGCCGAAGCTGCCCGATTGCGCGTCGCGGCGCGCCTCGAGCAGCGCCTTCTCGGTGCGCCAGGCGACCTTGGCGGCATCCGACTCGCCCGTGCTCAGGGCCGGGTTGTTGATCAGGCCGTCGAGATAGTCGATGCGCTGCTGCAAATCGCCCGACGAGCGGTAATCGTCCGACAGCGCGTAGCTGATATCGCGCCAGCGCGGATCGGTCAGATCGGCGGGCTTGGTGGGATCGTCGGGATCGACCAGCACGGTCTTGCCGCCCAGTGTCGCGAACCGCAGCACGACCTGGTTGCGCGTCCCGGCGCGCACGTTGCCGTTGACGATGATCCCGTCATCATGCGTGTCGGTCGAGGTGCCGCTCTCGATATCGAGCGAAATCTCGTCCGCGCCCACCAGGTCGCCGAAGAAATTGCCGACCGCCTCGATCGCGGCGCGCGACAGGTCCTTGGCACGTCCGTAGCCGACGACGTCGCGCCCGCCCGAGATCGCCGACAGCTCGACATCGCGCACCGCGCGCAGCTCGGCATTCTCGTCGATGGTCACGCGCGAGGTGGTCGCCGCCCTGGCATCCGCCGTGGTCGGCACGGTGATCGCGAAAGCCGTGTTGTTGAAGACGCGCGACTCGGCCCGGATATTGATCCGCTGCGAGCCGGCGGCGGTGCGCCCGGCGCCCAGCACGATATCGCGTTCGGCCTCGAGCACGGCACCCCCGCCGATATTGATCCGGTTGCTCCCGTTATAGCTGGCCGTGGTCTTGGCAAAGCCCGCGCCCGCGAGGCCGTAGGATTTCGCATCGACCTCCGAGCGGATATCCACGTTCGAGCCATTGAGGATCTCGAGGTCGCCGAGCGCCGACAGCGTGGCGTTGCCGATCGAGACTGTGGCGTCGTTCTTGTGCACGACGACGCTGCTGACCCCGCCGGGCGTCGCGACGAGGCCGCCGACATCCAGCTTTTGCCGGTCGGTCAGGTCCATGTTGCCGCCCGCGATCAGGCGGAACGCGCCCGGATCATCGTAAGAGCCGGTCTGGCGGATCACGGCGCCATTCGCCACCGTCAGCTTCGTGTCCGCATGAACTTCGACGTCCGACTTCATCGCGGCACCCGCCACGACGCCGCCGGAGCCGGCCTTGACGTTCCAGCCGCTGCCGTGGCGCGGCCGCTTGATGCCGGTCACGGCGCTCAGCTCGATCACGTCCGCGGTGATGCGCGCGCCGGCCCCGACCGATGTCTCGAGCTCGGAGTTCGAGCTGGTGAAGAGCAGCGCGCCCGAGGCGCCGACAACCGAGGCGTTGACCGAATTGGCGTGCCCGTTCATGACCGTTTGCGACGACGACCCGGCGCCGAGCGTCCTTGCGTCGATGTCGAGCACCCCGCCCGAGGCCAGCTTGAGCCGCGTCTCGGAATCCGCCTTGAGCCATGTCAGGGCCGCCTGCCCCGCCACCACGCCGCCCGATCCGCTGATCGTGTCGGCGGTCATGTTCGAGCCGTTGATCGCCTGCAACCGGATCTCGCGGGCGGTCAGGTTGCCCGACCGGAGGTCGGTGACGACGCGCGCCGTGCTCTGCTGGGCGACGGCTATGGTCGCGCCACCGGCCAGGATGCCGCCGCGGAACGCCCGCGCGTCGGCATCGGCCTTGGCGTCGACGCTGGCGGTGCGGATGCTCAGTTTGTTGTCGGCGGCGATCCTGCCCGAGACGCTCGTTTCGGCGTCATAGCCCAGCACCGCGATCGAGACCGACCCGTTGGCGGCCAGCATCGCGCCCGCACCGGCCGCGGACTCGGCTGTCGCGCTGGCCGAGGCGACGGTATCGACGCTCACATCGGTGGCCTCGATATCGACCCCGCTCAGGCGGGTGCGCTGCGTGGCATCATTGAGCGACACCGAGAGGCTGCCGCCGACCCCGGCGACACCGACGCTCACCCCGAGCATCTGCGTCGTCACAACGGCGGTGGTCTCGTTGGCGAGCGTGATCGTGCCCCCGCGCAGCCGCGCTTCGGTCAGCGTCAACTCGGTCCGCCCGGCATTCCTGCCGACCGCGACGTTGATCGAGTTCGCCACGGCGCCGAGCGCCGCCGCAAGGCCCTGGATCCTGACCTCGGACCGGTCCGCCGCGTCCAGCGTCACCCGCGCCGCCTTGACGCCGACCTGCTGGCCCGCCGCCCCGGCGAGATTGACCCGGCTCGTGCCGCTGTTGAGGCCCAGCACGAAGCTCGCCCCCTGCGAGATGAAGCCCGAGCCCGAGGCGTTGAGCGAGCGTATCAGCATCCCGCCGGCACGCTCGGCCTCTATCGTGACGCTTTGCGCGTTGCCGCCGCTGCGGCCCTCGATCATGGCGCCTGCGGCGATATCGACGGCACTGTCGCTGGAATCGACCACCACGACGCCGCCGACCGCGGCCGAGATGCCGCCGGTGCTCGCGTTCACGCCCACCGCGTCGAACATCGGTCCGTCCTCGCCCCCGACCTTCTGGCCACGGGTCCGCGCCTGCAGGGTGACGTTCCGGTCGGCGCGCAGCACCGCGCGCTCGCCCACGCTGACCAGCGCGCCCGTGCGCGTCACGCCCACGCCGAAGCCTGCGGCCACGCCGCCGAAGGACATGGGCGCGAAGGTCACGTTGCCGCTGTAGAGCTCTGCCCGCGCGACCGTGTCGGCCGAGAGGGTCAGGTCGCGCCCGGCCGCGAGCATGGCATCGGCGGCGATCGTGACGGCCAGCTTGTCGGGCTCCGGCGCCGAGGTCAGGTCGATCTTGGCGCGCTCCTCGTCGTTGCGCGTCACGGCCGCACCGGCCCCGCCGCGCTCGGCCAGGGTCGCGCTTCCGGGTGCCTGCGCGCCGCGGTTCAGCCGTGCCTGGGCGTCGTCGAGGTAATCGTCGCGCAACCCGAGCACCGCGTCGCCCTGCGAGGTCGTGTTGGCCGGGGCCGCCCCATCGGGGCCCTGCGGCAGGGCCTGGCCGGCATCCGAGGACGCCGCCGTCCCGCCCATGTCCACGACGTTGAGCGACACCGCGGCGGCGCTGATGGCGCCGGTGCTGACGGCGCCGACGACGGTGCCGCCCATGACGATGCGATCCGCCTTGGCGCTCGCGATCACGTCGCGCCCGGCCAGGATCACGGCGCGCTCGCCCACGTTGACCTGCGTCGTGCCCGCGAAGCGCGTGTAGTTGAAGGAGCCGCCCGTGCTTGCCGGGCCACCGGCGGCCGAGCCGGCAAGACCGCGCAGGCGCACGAATTCCGTCGCGGCCAGCTTGACGTCACGGCCCGCATCGAGCGTCACGCCCGCGCCCACGTCCACGCGCGTCTCGGCCTTCATGACCGCCGCGTTCGCGCTGAGCGACACGTTGACCTGCGTCGTGCCCGCGAAGCGCGTGTAGTTGAAGGAGCCGCCCGTGCTTGCCGGGCCACCGGCGGCCGAGCCGGCAAGACCGCGCAGGCGCACGAATTCCGTCGCGGCCAGCTTGACGTCACGGCCCGCATCGAGCGTCACGCCCGCGCCCACGTCCACGCGCGTCTCGGCCTTCATGACCGCCGCGTTCGCGCTGAGCGATATGGCCGCGACCCCGCCCGAGACGCCGGCCACGCCGCTCAGCGTGTAGGCATTCGTGTCGGCCCGCACGGCCACGTCGCCCGCCTGCGAGGTCACGATGGTCGGGGTCGTTCCGCCGCCATCCGCGCCCGCCACGCGCGCGATCGCCTTGCTGCCGAAAACCGTGGCCTGCAGGGACATGCCGACACCCGCGGCACCGGCCCCGAGCGTTCCCGCCATGGTCAGCGCCTTCGTCGAGACGGCCGCGTCGATCTCCACATCCCCCTCGCGCGCGGTCAGGACGCCGCCGCGCACCTCGGTCAGCGCATCGCTGCCGACGACATGCACGCCGAGCGCGCCGCCAAGGCCGACCGCCCCGGTGCCCGCCGCGACCGCGACGTTGACGAGTTGCGTCTCGATCCGCGACTCGAGCGCGATATCGCGCCGCGCACCGAGGTCGGAGAGGTTGGTCAGAACCCGCGCCTTGCTGCCGATCACCGTGCCCGCAGCGGTGCCGCTCAGCCCGGCATAGAGACCGAAATTCACGGTCCCGCCAAAGGCCAGGACATCGTTGCGCACCTGCGCCCGCAGCACCGTATCCTGCTCGGCATGGGCATCGGCACCGGCGCCCACCAGCCCCAGTTCGGCAAGCAGATCCGCCTCGGCGGCGCGGTTGACGCGCACCGCGTCCGACGGCTGCCCCCCGGTGCCCAGCTCGACCACGGCGCGATCGCCGATCACGTTGGCCTGCACCAGCCCGTTCAGCGCGACGGCCGTGCTGAACCCGCCGGTCACGTTGGCGCCCGACTGCACGGTATTGGCCTGCGCCTCGATCACGGCGCCGCGCAATTGCCGCTTGCCCTCGGGATCGCCCGGATCGGTGAGCGTGTGATGCCCCAGCGCCGTGATCGAGGAGCGGTTGCGCACCGACGCCGTCACGTCATTGCCGGTGATGTTGGCGGCAAGCGTGCCACCCGCCGAGAACCAGCCCGCGCCCGCGAAACTCACGTTGAGGGTGGGCAGGCCCGATTGCAGCAGATCGACGATGTCGAAATCGTCCCAGTAATCCGGCATCTCGTCCGCCCCGGCGGCCAGCGAGATGTTGTTGATCGCATCGGCACGGATCAGCGCGGTGCCCGCCGTGGCCAGGTCCGCCGGGCCGACGGCCGCGGGGCCGTGAACGATCGCGCGCACGCGGTTGCCCAGCACATTCGTGGTGAGCGTGCCCGCAACGGCGGCGACACCCGACGCGGCGCCGCCCACGGCATTGCCGCTCGCGTCGGTGATCGCATCGGCCGTCACCGTCAGGTGATGGCGCGTGCGCGCCCTGGTCCCGGCGATATCGGCAAGGACGTCCGCACCGGCGGTATTCGCCGCCACCGACAGGCCGGCCGAGAAGGAGCCATCCGCGGCACCGCCCAGGGCGACCGAGATGAGCTTGATGTCGTTGAGCGCCGCCACGTCCAGCGACTCGGCGACAACCGAACCGCCCCAGAGGCGCGACTGGACCGAGGAGAGATCCGTGTTGAACGCGAGCCCGCCGGCAAGCGCGCCGGTGCCCGACGCGGCACCCGACGCCGCGGTGCCCGCGGAAATGAGCTCGCGCCGAGCCGAGATCCTGACCGCACCCGCCGCCTTGTCGGTGTCGTAGACCGGGGTGTCCACGGTGCCGCCCATCTCGCCGATGGCGACGTCCTTCACCTCCGCATCGACCTCGTCCGCCATGAGGTTGAGCATCACGGACGCACCGCCCGCCCCGGCGCTCGCGCCGGCCAGCGCCAGCGCGCCCCCGAGGATGTTGCCGCTCTGGTTCGATGCCACGGTGATGTCACCGGCACGGATGCCGACACCGACACCGCCCTTGATCCGCGAGGCGACACGACGCCCGAAGCTGTTGATCACCAGCGACCCCGCGCCGCCGGCCGAACCGGCGCCGACGCCCCCGGTCCCCGCGAATGTCGCGATGCCGCCCGACTGCAACGCCTTGACCTCGAGATCCCCGGCGGTCAGCGTCACGCCATCGGCAAGTTCCAGATGTGCAAGCGACTGGCCCCAGATGCCGTTGACCGTGATGCCGAGGCCGACGCCGTTCGTCGATCCGATACCCGCGGCGCCCGCGGCCGAGCGGATCACGCTCTTCTCATCGGACCTGATCGTCAGGTTCCCGATATCGGCCGACTTGCCCAGCTTGACCACCGCCTGCGTCGAATCCGCCGCATCCGCCACGAAATCGAGATCGAGATCGGTTGCCCGCTCCAGCGCGTCGAAGGCGGCGTCCCGGCCTTTCACGGCAAGTTCGCGGCCCTCTTCGACAGGGTTCACGCCCTCGGCCAGTGTCACGTTGTCGCCGCGTCCCTGCGCGCTTGCATCAGAGATGTCGTCGCCCCGCGCATTCTCGGGCCGGTCGGCATCGGCCTGCGCCGCGACCTCGTCGATCAGGTCCTCCTCGCTGGCGCCCGCCACGCCGATCTGCGTGAAGACGAGCGACCCCGCGACGCCGCTTGCGCCCGATCCCGCGCCCGAGACGGCGGCGGCGTTCAGCCCGATGTCGTTCGTGGCCGTCACCGTCACGTTGCCCGCGACAAGGTCATCCGCCTCCAGCCGCGCCTCGACCGTGTTGTGCATCAGCACGATCGTCGCGGCGATCCCCACGCCCGAGGCGCCGGCGATCGACGCACCGCCCGCCAGCGCGGTGATGTTGCCGAGCGCGCGGCCATCGCCGTCGAAGCCGACATTCATGCTGGGATCCAGCCGGATGACCGACGGGTCCGCCGATTCCGCCTCGACCGTCACCGAGGACGTGCCCGCGTCGATATCCGTGCCGGTGATGCGCGCCGAGGTGATGTTGCCGATATCGGCCACGATGATGCTGCCACCGAGACCCGCCCCCCCGGAGCCGGCGAACCCGACCGCCACGGCATCTATGACCGGCTTGCTCTCGGCGCGCGCCCTGAGCGCCCCGCCGCGCAGCCGCAACGTCGCATCGGTGACGACGACTTCGGTCCTGTTCAGCATCAGGTTGCCCGAGATCCCGGCCCCCGCGCTGCCTGCGCCGCTGCCCGTCACGCCGCCCGCGACCGAGCTGAACCGCGCATGATCCGTGGCCAGCAGCGACATGTCGCCCGCCGAATCGAGCGATGCCCTGTCCGCCGTGACCTTCGTCTCGCCCAGCGAGGAGTTGAGCGTGACCGCGCCCGCCGCGCCCTTGGCGCCCGAGATGCCGAGGGCGGCCGAGACCGACACGACCTGCCCATTGGCCACGGCTTCGGCCCTGATCCCGCCCGTGCGGGTCGAGATCGCGGCGTTGTCGAGGTCCACAAGCGTCTGGTTGACCGTCAGCAGGTTGACCGCGAGCGCCATGCCCGCCGCACCGCCGCCCGCACCGGCCACGCCGCCCGCGCCCGACCAGATGTTGCGCGTGTTGCGCGCCTGCGCGTCGAACCGCGCCGCCTGCGAAACCGTGCTGCCATCGGCGCGGGCCCGCACCTGCGCCGTGATGTTGTTGAGCGTCACGCCCATGCCCACGCCCTTGCCCTTGGCGGCCTGGCCCGCCACCGCCAGCGTCCCGATGGTGGTCTTCGCATCGCTCAGCAGCACCACCTCGCCCAGGTCGCCGCCATCCCGCGCGGCCAGGTCGACGCCGCGCAGATCGGCATCGGTATCCGTCACGATCACGTTCGCCGTGGCCGCGCCGCCGACCGCCGCCGCGATACCGCCGCCGATGGCACCGGCGAGGGACCACAGGTGCGAATCCTCGTTCGCCTTGACCCTGACGCTGTCCGCCTTGAGACCCAGCCGCTCGGTGCCGCCGCCGATGATCGCGCGCGTGTCGCCGATCCGCGTGTTCAGCACGGCGCTGCCCGAAAGGCCGGTCTTGCCCACGCCGACGGACGTGGCGACCCCGATGAGGACGCCGAGCCTCTGCGCATCCACCGTGATCGCCTCCGCCTCGGTCATGCGGCCCGCCACGTCGGTCGAGAGCCGCGCCTCGGCGGAGCGGTTGAAGAGTTTGATCGCAACCCCGAGACCGGCCCCGAGCGCGCCCTCCTTCGACAGGTTCGCGCCCGCCGCGCCGCCCAGCGTCACGTTGATCGACGCGTCCTTGGCGTCGAGGTCCAGCGCGGCCACGCTCACGGCGCTGTCCTCGACCACCGCGCGGGTGCTGCCCCAGGCCCAGAGCCCGGCGACGGACCCCGCCATCACAACCGTGCCGCGGGTCGAGCCCGCACCGCCGATCGCCACCGTCGCCGCGATGGAAAGGTCCTCGGCCTCGACCGTCGTGTCGCCCGCCGTGACGACGGCGCCGGTGATCCGCGCCATGGTATCGCGGCCCGCCAGCGGCGTGCCATCGACCAGCCCGGCAAGCGCACCCGCCAGCGCGTTGTTGCTGTTCTTGGACCCGATGCCCAGCGACGGCGCGCCCGCGACGGTGGCATGAATGGTCCGGTTCTTCGCCGTCACGTCGAGGGCGCCGGTCAGCTCGACCGTGGAGCCCGCGCCGATCTCGGCCACGGTCGCGTTCTCGAGCAGGATGTTCAGCGCCGCGGCCCCCGCGATGGAAAAGCCCGTCTTGGCCTTGGCCGAGCCCTTGCCCCCCGTCGCCTGGCCGGTGTCCGCATCCACGTTCTGCGGCTCTTCCGCCGTATCGAACTGCGACCGGTCCGAGATCGCCGCGTTCTCGTCCTCGTCGAAGAACCACGACGGGATCAGCACGTCCTCGTCGTCACCGCCGCCACCCGGCGCGGGCGTGCTCGGCGCGCTGCCGCCGCCCGACTTGGGAGTGGACTGGCGCACCACGGCACCGGCGGCGGCGGCCGAGACCATCACGCCGGCGGTCTCGGCATTCACGGCGAGGCGCGTTGCCGTCACCGTCGCGCCGTCGAGCGAGGCGCGCGTGTCGCGGGTGCCCACGAACATCTGCATGCCCACGCCCACGCCGACATTCTCCGAGACCGACAGGGCGCCCGCGACACCCACGAGGACGCTCTCATCCTTGGCATCCACGGTGACGGCATCGGCCACGATATCCGCGCCCGCGCCGATCCGCGCGCGTGTCGCCACGTCGAAGGCGCCGAGGATCGCCATACCGTTGACCGAGGCCTTGGCGGCCGCACCGCCGGCCCAGCCACCCGTCACCAGCACCATGCCGTTCCGCGCCGTCACCGCGACATCCGCCGCATCCGGTGCGCCCGGCGTGCCACCTGCCACGATCCGCGCGCCCGCCGCGATATCCGCCTCGGTGATCGAGCGCAGGCGCACCGCGCTCAGCGTGCCGCCGACCGCAGCCGTGGCACCGCCGGGCTTCAGGCTCGAGCCTCCGGGCTTGTTGGCATAGCCGGTGATGACCCCGGTGGCGACCGCGTTGACCGAGGCCGTCTCGCTCAGCGTCAGCACGGCGCCCGTGCCGATCCGCGCGCGGGTCTCGAAATCGTAGCCGTCATAGGCCGCCGTCACCCCGATGGCCGAGCTCTGGGGCTTGTCCGTGTCGCTCGTGCCGATGGCGGAGGTCTCCACGCGGCTCGTGACGAGCCCCTCGTCGAGGCTGAAGAAGCCGTCGAGTTCGGGAAGCTGCGGCGTTTCCGGCAGTTCCAGCGATGCAGGATCGTATTTCCGGAAATCGGTCACGGCATCCGCGAAGGTCTCGATCGCGGCGCGGATCTGCTCGGGCTTGCCCGGCAGAGGCAGCGCGGTCCGCGCATCGACGCTGGCGCGTGCGGCGGTCACGGTGGCGGCGCCGATCTCGGCCTCGGTGTGGCCGCCGAAGTTCGAGAACGAGCCGGTGATCACCATGGCATGACCGTATTGCGAGACGATCTCTTCCTTGGTCAGGCCGCGCTGCTGCTGGATCTTGGCCTGCACCGCCCCGAGCGTGCCGACGCCGCCCAGCGTGCTGCGGGCGAGCGTGCCGCCGCCCTCGCCACGGAACCCCGTCACGGCGCCGGACCCGTTGCCGGGCCGCGCGAACCGCGTCACCGCGTCGACATCCACCTCGGTCGCGGCGACGTTCGTCGCGGCAAGCTGCACGAGCGTGCCGCCGTCATGCCAGCGCCCGCCCAGCGTCGCGTAGGTGTCCTGCCGCTCGAGGCTCAGGTCCATCGTCAGGGCCATGCCGAAGCCGACCTTCCCGCCGTTGGTGCTGTCCTCGCCGCCCGCCTCGCTCTTGCCGCGTTCGGCGGTGCCGAGGATCTTGCCGGCGAAGCCCTTGATCCTTTCCTTGCGGCGCTCGTTGATCTGGCGCTCCTTGGGATCGTCCGCCTTGCCGATCGTCGCGTTCGTCTTGACCGTGCGGCCGAAGAACAGCGTCTCGGCATCGAGGTCCACCTTGCCGCTGGCCGTGATCGTGCCCCCAAGGGCCGCCTCGGTCAGGCTGTGTCCAAGGTTCACCGTGATCGCGGCGCTGAACGCACCGTCGATCCCGGCGTTCGAGCGGTTGTCGATCTCGTGATGCTTGCCGGTCAGCGCCGCGACGCGCAGATCGCGCCCGCTGATGCTGCCCCCGTCGATGATGGTCTGGTTGGTCACGTTGCGATGCGACAGCACGACACCCAGCGCCCCCGCCAGGGTATCCTTGGTGCCCATCTTGATCCGCGTCCGGTCGAAGGCGGTCGAGACGACGGACACGTCCGTGTCGCCCTTCGCGGTCAGCGCGGAGTCCGTGATACGGATCACCGAGCTTGCGTCGCTGCGCGCCGCGGTCGCGCCGGCGTTGAAATCGTCGGGCTCGATATCGACATTCGTGCGCGCGTCCGACTGGACGATGACGCCCCCGCTATCCGCCGAGACCGCCAGCGGCAGCGCCCCGGTCAGGCGCAGCCCCTCGGGCGCGCTCTCCAGCAGCGTCCACGTCTCTTCCGCCGCGCCGTCGCGGCTGAGGATGCCGTTATCCGCCAGGACCCCGGCATTCCACGTCGCGTCCGGTCCGCGCGAGAGCCCCTTCCAGTCGCCATCCGCGGTCAGCACCGAGTCGGTGATCGTGACACTGGCATCCGCCGAAAGCTCGGCCAGTTGCAGCATCGCGACCGACGAGATCGCGTCGAGCGCGCCGGTCGCCACCTTCTGCACGAGGTCGGCGGTATCGGTCAGCACGCCGTCCATGTTGTTGAGGATGCTCTCCGAGGCCGTGTCGCTGCCCGCGCTGTCCTTGTCGTCCACCGTGCTCGCCAGGGCCACCGCGTTGACCACGATGGCGCCGGCCTGAAGCGCGCTGTCGGCAAGGGTGATCGCCGCCTTCGCGCCGGTATCGGTTTGCAGCGGTCCCTGTTCCGCCGCCACGTCGCGCGCCAGCAGCGCGATCATGCCGCCCGCTTCGGCGCCGCCCTCGGCCTTCACGGATGCGTTCGTCATGCTGATCTCGGGCGCGACCAGGATCACGTCGCCCGCATCCGACAGAACCGCTCCGGCGCCGGTGCGGCGGCGGGTGTCGATATCCATGTTCGTGACGGCGATGCTCTCGCCGACAAGCGCCAGGTCGCCGCCGCGCGTCACGAGGCTGCCCGCCCCGGCGACGGTCAGCGACGCCGCCTCGACCCGCAGCGCGCCGCCGGTGCCGCCGTCCGATCCCAGGTCCGCGGCGATCGCGCCCAGTTCGGCCGCGCCTTCCGCCGTGAGCGCCGCGATGCCGCCATCGCCCGCCACCGACGACGCCTTGAGCGACAGCCCGTCCTCGAGCACCGCCGAGCCCTGCGTATAGAGCAGGAGCATGCCGCCATCCCCGGTGCTGCCCGCGACGTCGATGCTGGCATCGCCCTTCACCGTCATGCTGCCGCCCGACGCGGCCTGGACCGCGCCGCCGGAGGTGCCCGCCTTCGCCGTCACGCTGTTGGCCGTGTCCGCGCCGCCGCCGATGGTCATGTCACCACCGGCAAAAAGGCGGATCACGCCGTTCTCGACCGACACGCCGTTGGCCTGCTTCATCCCCTCGGTATTGACCGCGCCGCCGATCGCGGGCGCCGCGCCCTCACCGCCCTCCACGCTGA
This sequence comes from Roseovarius sp. SCSIO 43702, assembly GCF_019599045.1. Classification (NCBI taxonomy): domain Bacteria; kingdom Pseudomonadati; phylum Pseudomonadota; class Alphaproteobacteria; order Rhodobacterales; family Roseobacteraceae; genus Roseovarius; species Roseovarius sp. SCSIO 43702. The sequence goes on along the minus strand of NZ_CP080623.1, from coordinate 341,787 downwards.
TGCGCCCCTGCAGAAGCATCCGGCCGCCGGCACGCAGATCGAGCCGCTCGGCGTCGATGCGGCCATAGACCTCGATCCCGGCACCCGAAAGCGCCTCCTGCCGGTCGAAGAGGCGCTGGATCGCGGCGCTGTCACCCGCGGCGATGGCCGAGGTTTCGCCCGCGGTGGCGGTCGACATGGTCAGCGCGCCGGCGGTGATGGCGCCCCCCTTGCCCACGATCACGCCATCGGGGTTGACGAGGAACACGTTCGACCCCGCCGCCTGCCCGTTCTTGAGCATGTTGAGCTGCCCGGCGATGGTCGACGTGCCGCCGGTCACCGTGTTGACCAGTGCCCGGCTGCCACCCGGCTGGATCAGGTTCACCGTCTCGGCGGCGCCGACGTTGAACTGGTCGAAGGCGTTGCGCGCGATGCCGCCCACGATCGTTCCCGTGGTGATGTCGAACGTGCCTGACGCGCCCGGCGTGATCGTCGTCGCGGTGATCGGCGCGCCGCCCGACTGGGCGACCGTGATTCCCGAGGGGGCGGCCTGCGCCCAGGCCGGGGCGACTTGTGTGACCGCGATCGCGAAGGACGAGAGGGCCGCGACGCAGTTGCGCCCCCAGGCTGTCAGGCTCTTGAAAGTCATCTGTCCACGTCCCGTTGCGTTCGTCATCTCAGGTCTTCCCCGTCGCGCGTATCCGGCCCGCCCGGCCGCGAGTTCCTGCACCCCCGGCCGGTCGGCCGGGGGCAGTGTCGTCTCTTATTCCGCCGCCGGCTCGGTTTCGGCGTCCTCGCGGATGGCATCTATCGCGGCGCCGAATTCGCTGGTGTCGACCCGCACGACGACCGGGTCGCCATCGACCTCGATCCGGTATCCGAAGAGCATCGCGTCGGCCTCGCGCAGCGCGTCGATATCCTCGCCCTCGAGGCGGATCGCCGCCTCGCAAAGCTCGCCCAGGCACCGCTGCCAGATCATCTCCTTCTGCGCGTCGTCATCCGCCCCCTCGACGCGGAACACCGCGCCGCCCGGCAGGAAGACACCCATCGGAACCTGCGCCAGCATGACCGCCGCACCATCCTCGACCGGCAGCACGATGAACCGCGCGACCAGCGCGCCGCTCTCGGCCAGCGTCAGTTGCTGGATCAGGCGGCAGCTCGTGTCGCGCACCGTCAGGGCCTCGCAATTGACGATCCAGCCGCCGAAGACCGAGTTGTTGGCCACCGCCCGCGCGGCCTCGAGCTCGCTCTCGGCGACGCCCTCGGTCGTATCCTGCGCCATCGCGGCAAAAGGCGTGGTGGCAGCCAGGGCCGCGGCCAGGAACAGTTTCTTCATCATGTCGTTCATCCTTCGTTTCTCAAAATGTCCAGTCGAGCCCGGCATGGACCCGATATTCGCCGCTCGCATCGAAGCCGAGCGTATCGACCAGCGGCACACCGACGAAAATCAGCGCCGCAACCTTCTTTCCCAATCCCACGCGCACGCCGCCGCCCACCGAAGCGAGCAGATCCTGGTCGGCATCGAACCCGCCGCCCTGGCGAAAGGGTTTCACGACCGCGGCATCGACAAAGCCGAACGGGGTGACGCTGACGCGCCGGCCCCAGTTCCAGGGCTGCGCACGGTCGAGCTGGATCTTCATCTCGAGCCCGCTGTCGCCCGCCCGCACGTTGTTGGGATAGCCCCGCACCGAGGTCGGCCCGCCCACCGTGAAGAGGCGGTCCACGGGCAGGTTCTGGTTCTCGGCCAACTGCGCACGCGCCTGGACCGAAAGCAGCGCGCTCTCGCCGATCAGCCGGTTCCACCCCAGCCCCGCCTCGAGCAGCCAGTAGTCGCCCTCGGTCTGGGACACCTGGTTCGTCTCCGCCGTGCCGACCCGCAGCCCGAACGAGAGCTGAAGCGCCTGCCGGTCGCCGCGCCAGACCCGTTCGGCCCGCGCCTGGAGCTCGGTCAGGGTGACATCGGCAAGCGGCAGACCGCCCAGCGTCGACTGGTTCTCGTCGTAGGTGAACCCGGTCTCGAACATCCAGTGCGAGTTGGGCCGCACGTAGCCCGGCCAGCGATAGGCAATCCCCGCCGACTGGCTGTCCGAGACGATATCGAGGGTGCTGAACGCGCCCGAGATGACGTCCGACTGCGAATAGGCGGCCGACAGCACCAGCCGGCCACCCGGACGGCCCATCGGGCGCGAGTACCCCACCTGGCCCGATGCCGCGCCCTCGCTTGCCTGCAACTGGAACGAGAGCGTGTCGCGCACGCCCGTCAGGCTGTTGACGCGGCCGAACAGGCTCGCCTGAAGCTCGCCGGTGGACTTGGTGCCGAAATTGGTAAGCGATGCCGTCAGATCGTAGCGCTTCATCGGTTCGCTGCGGACGGTCACATCCGTGGTGCCCGGCTCGGTTCCCGGCTCGAATGCCAGTTCCGGCACGAAATCATGCGCGACCTCGAAGATCCGCAGGTCCCGCTCCATCGCCTCGTAGTCAGGCAGCTCCCCGGCGACAGGGTGAGGTTGCGGCGCAAGAACTCCGGCTTGGTATGCGGCACCGCGTATCTCAGCGCACCGATCCGCGCCTCGACCAGCTCGATCCGCAGGATGCCGTCCCTGATCTCCTGTGGCGGCAGGATCGGGCGGGCGGTGATGATCCCGGCTTCGGCATAGAGCGCCTGGACCTCGGCCAGAAGCCGGTCCAGCGCCTCGAGATCGATCGGCACGCCCTCGTAGGGCGCCGCCACCGCATCAAGCGCCTCCGCCTCGAGATAGGCGCTTTCGCTGAACTCGATCTCGTCCACGCTGAACGTCTGGGCCACGGCGCCCTGCCCGAGCAGCAAAGCGAGTGCCAGGAGGACAAATCTCATCGGCCCGCCTCCAGCGCCGCCAGCGCGTCGGTCAGCCCCATGAGGCTCACGTCGAAGGCGATCACCGGCGCATCAGGACCGGGACGATACCTCACTTCCGAGGCCGCGCCCCTGCGCCACGCGCCGAGCATGCCGTCGTCGAACGCCAGCGCCGCCCGGCACATCTCGGCGGTGCAGCGTTGCCAGGCCGCGTCGATCATCCGTTCGCCGAAGCCGAGATACAACCCCGATGCCAGGTGAACGCCCGAGGGCACGAGGATCTCGCCCAGCACCTCGTCCGAGGTCGGCGCGGTCTCACCCGCATAAAGGCGCACCGTCGCGAGCCAGGTGCCATCCTCGGCGGCCACGGTCTGCGAGGCATTGCAGACCCCGGATGCGCAATCGACCCGCCAGTCCTGCAGGATTTGCGCCGTGGACGGCGCACCGGCACAAGACAGCCACGTTACAGATGCCGCGAAGGCGAAGACCGCCAATAGACCGCGCTTGCGCTTGCCCGAATATTCCAACCGCCCCAATCCCGCCGATTTTCCGGTTCGTTTCTACGGGGAACATTTATCGCGAACTCGGAAAAGCGAGCAATCGATGGATTCATCTACTGGATGTTTTTTTGACCGGATGATCGGATTTTTTCGGCGCCGCCGGGGGTGGGGATGCGGTCCGGTCTTCGGGGAATCGACCGTCAGGACATGCTTGGTCCTGCCGGCCGCGTTGCGTGCTATCCTGTCACGCGAGCTTTCCGGCCACTTCGACGAGGCGGCGGGCCTGGTGGCCGATGGCGGCCTTGGCGTCGTCCGAGAACTCCTCGCCCGCCGTGTGGCTATAGCCGTAGGGGTTGCCGCCGGTCTTGAAGATCACCTCGTCGGTGTAGCCCGGCGCCACGACGAACCCGCCCCAGTGCATGACCGTCGTGTAGATGGACTGGAGCGTCGTCTCCTGCCCGCCATGGGTGTTCTGCGCCGAGGTCATGGCCGTCACCGGCTTGTTCGCCAGCTTGCCGTTGAACCAGAGGCCGCCCAGCGTGTCGATGAAGGCGCGCATCTGGCTCGCCATGACGCCGAAACGCGTGGGCGCCGAGATCAGGTAGGCGTTGGCCCATTCCATGTCCTCGGGCGTCACCTCGGGCACGTCGGCGGTCTTCTCGGCCTGGGCCTTCCAGGCGTCCTGGCTGTTTATCACCTCGTCGGGCGCGGTCTCGGGCGCTTTCAGCAGGCGCACCTCTGCGCCGGCCTCGCGGGTGGCCTCGGCGGCGATGCTGGCCATCTGGTGGTTGGTGCCGTAGCTCGAGTAGTAGATGATCGCGAGTTTGACGGACATGGTCTGTCTCCTTTGGTTGGGCTTGTTAGGGGATCAGGGGTTAAACTTTGTCACCTGCCGCGCTGTTCCGCATGGCATCGAGGCTCCACGGACCGGGGCCCGCGAAGACGAGGTAGAGAAACACGAAGCAGAAGAGGATCGCCCCGGTCCCGCCATTGACGGACGGAAAGAAGCTCTGCGGTGCGTGCGCCACGAAATAGGCGACGGCCATGGTGCCCGACGCGACGAAGGCGGCCGGACGGGTAAACAGCCCCAGGACCAGCAGCGCCCCGGCGACAAGCTCGATCAGGCCCGCGTTCCACGACATCGAGAACATCTCGGGCGTGCGGTTCGCCGGAAAGCCGAGGATCTTTTCCGTGCCGTAGCACAGGAAGGTCAACCCGGCCGCGATCCGCAGGACGCTGAGCATGCGCGGCGCCCAGGTGGTTTCCAGTTCAGGGGAAGTCTCTCCTTTCTTCAGGATCCGTGTCACGGCGCGGCCGATCAGGCCGCGTCGGCGATCTCCGGCAGGAATTGCTCCAGCCTGTCGCGCAGATGCGCGTGCTGCCGGGGCAGTTTCAGCGCCTCACCCAGATGCGCGACATCCTCGTCGCGCGTGAAGCCGGGCTCGTGCGTCGCGATCTCGAACAGCACGCCATCGGGCGTGCGGAAATAGGTGGCCCAGAAGTAGTCGCGGTCGATGGCGGGCGTGACATGCGCCCCCGCCCCGAGCAGCGCCTGGCGCACCTCGGCCTGTGCCGCGCGATCCTCGACCGCGAAGGCGACATGATGCACCGAGCCCGCGCCCTCGCGCGCCCTCGGCATATCGGGGCGGATCTCGATATCGACGATATCCGCGCCGTTGCCCTGCCGCAGCGCAAGGCGCGTGATGGCGCCCTCGCGGCCCGTTTCCTCGTAGCCCATGAGCTTGAGCAGCTCCACCGTCGCGGCGCCGTCGCGCAGTTGCATCGTCACCCCGCGGAAACCGTGGATGCCCCGGTCCGCCGGAACCGGCCCGCCCGCGAAGGGCGCGCGGGGATCCCGCGCAACCTCGGTCAGCGCGAAACCGTCGCCATCGGGCCCGGCAAAGCGCAGGCGCCGCTCTCCGAAGCGCGTCTCGGGGGCGATGCCCCGAACGCCCGCGCCCTCCAGCCGGTCGCGCCAGAACGCGAGGCTGCCCTCGGGCACGGCAAACGCCGTCTCCGACACCTCGCCGCTGCCGCGCCGGCCCGGCACGATATGCGGGAAGGGGAAATAGGTCATGATCGTGCCGGCCGAGCCGGTCTCGTCACCGTAATAGAGGTGATAGACCTCGGGCGCGTCGAAATTCACGGTCTTCTTGACCCGACGCTGCCCGAGCAGGTCGGTGAAGAAGCGGTTGTTGTCCTGCGCGTCCGACGCCAGCGACGTGACGTGGTGCAGGCCCTTGATCTGGGTCAGCATGGCTGTTCTCCGGTACAGGTCTTGTTGACCCCCATATAGAGCGGCGGAGTATGCCGGAGAATGACCATAATCTTGCATTCACCATTGTGCACATCGTAATAATCACCCATGGGCGAACTTGAATCCATCCGCGTCTTCCTGGCCGTGGCCGAGCAGCAGAGCTTCGCGGGCGCGGCGCGGCAACTGGGCATGACCCCCGCCTCGGTCACGCGCACCATCGCGGCGCTCGAGGCGCGGCTGGGCGTGCAACTGCTGGTGCGCACCACGCGGCAGGTCTCGCTGACCTCGGCGGGCGCGGTCTACGCGGCGCGCGCGGCCCCCCACGCCGAGGGGCTGGCCCGCGCGGCGGACGACACGCGCGAGGCGCAGGGCATCACCTCGGGCCGCCTGCGGATCAGCGCGCCGCTATCGCTGGGGATCAAGGTGCTGCCGGCGGTGCTGTCGCAATTCGGCGCGCTGCATCCGCAAACCACCGTGGACGTGAACCTGTCCGACGCCTTCGTCGATATCGTCGAGGAGGATTTCGACCTGGCGATCCGCATCTCGGGCCCGCCCGACGACAAGTCGACGATCTGGCGCAAGATCTGCAAGGTGCCGCGCCTGCTGGTGGCGACGCCCGACTACCTGCGTGCACGCGGCACACCGCAAAGGCCCGGGGACCTGGCCGAGCACGACTGCCTCGGCTACCACGCCGGCTCGCGCGACGAGATCTGGCACCTGAGCCACGGCAAGCGCCGGCACAGCCACAAGGCGACGGGCCGGATCAGCGCCAATAACGGCGATCTGCTGGCCGGGCTCGTGAGGAACGGCGAGGGCATCGCCCTTCTGCCGCGTTTCATCGTCGCCGACGACCTCGCCGCCGGGCGCATGGCCGAGGTGCTGCCCGGCTGGTCCCCGCCCGAGATCTGGCTCACGCTCTACTACCCGCCCTACGACCGCCTGCCGCTGCGCGTCGCGACCTTCTCGGACTTCTTCGAAACCCACGTCAAGGAAACATGCCTGTTGTGAGAGGGCGCCGCCCGGCCCATGCCCCTCACGCGGTCTGCGATTGCGCCGCCTGCAACTCCTCCCGCAGGCGCCTCTCCTCCTTCGCCTTCGGGGTCGAGAAGCGCGCGAGAAGCAGGTAGGCCACCGGCGTCAGGTAGAGCGTCGAGAGCGTCGCCAGCCCCAGCCCGCCGACGATCACCCAGCCCAGCGCCTCGCGCGCTTCGGCGCCGGCGCCCGAGGACAGCACCAGCGGCACGCCGCCCAGCACGGTCGAGGTCATGGTCATCATCACCGGGCGCAGCCGGATGGTCGAGGCCCCGAGGATGGCATCCCTCACCTCGTTCCCCCGGTCGCGGAGCTGGTTGGCGAATTCGACGATCAGGATCCCGTTCTTGGCCATGATCCCGATCAGCATCACCAGCCCGATCTGGGAATAGACATTGAGGCTCTGCCCCGTCAGCAGCAGCGCGAAGACCGCACAGGCGAGGCCCAGCGGCACGGTCGCCATCACGACCACGGCCGAGACGAAACTCTCGAACTGGGCCGAAAGCACGAGGAACACCACGAGGATCGCGAAGCCGAAGGTGACGATCATGCCCGCATTGGTCTGGTCCAGCGTCGCCGCCTCGGCCAGCGGCACGATGCGGTTCTCGGGCGCCAGAACCTCCTCCCCGACCTCCAGCACATGCGCAAGCGCGTCGCCCAGCGACATCTCGGGCGTGAGTCCGGCGGTCAGTTCCACCGACCGGTTCTGCCCCTCGCGGCCCAGTTCCGGCGCGACGGCGCGTTCTTCCAGCGTGACGAAACTCGACATCGGCACCATCATGCCGCTGCCCGTCCTGACGAAGATGCTCTCGAGGTCGCCGGGATCGTCGATCGGGTTCGCGGTCGAGAGCATCTGCACGTCATAGCTCTTGTCGTCGATGAAGACCGAGGCCACGTCGCGCCCGTCCAGCACCGCCTGCAAGGCCGGTCCCAGCCCGGTGATGTCGATGCCCAGGTCGGCCGCCAGTTCCCGGTCGACCTGCACGAAGAGCTGCGGCTGCGTGCGGTCGTATTCCAGCCGCACCTGGCCCATGCCGGGGATCTGCCGCAGCCGGTCGATCATCGCGTCGGCCACCTCCGACAACTGGTCGTAATTGTTGCCGGTGATGGCAAAGGCCAGACCCCGCCCCGCGCCCCGGATGCCCAGCGAATTGGGCTGGATCGCGAAGGCGCGCACGCCGATGACATTGCCCAGCTCCCGGTTGATCTCGGCCACGATCTCCTGCTGGCTGCGGTCGCGGTCCGCCCAGTTCGCCAGCGTGAATACCATGAACCCGCGATTGTTGGCGCTGAACCCGCTGAAGGCGAAAAGGTTCGTCATCTCGCCGCTTTCCAGCAACGGCGTCACCGCGTCCTCGATCTGCCGCATCTTGGACTGCGTGTAGTCGAGCGACACGCCCGCCGGTGCCGTGACCCGCAGAAGCGCCACGGCGCGGTCCTCGGGCGGGGTCAATTCCTGCCGGATCGTCCCCGCCATCATCACCGCCGTCGCCGCCACGAAACCGGCGATCAGCACGATGACGTAAGGCATCGCCAGAGCACCGCGCAGCGTGGCCTCGTAAAGCCGCATGAGCCGGTTGCCGAGCCAGATCATCGGGCCGCGCGCGTCCTTCCTGGGCGGCCTCGTGAGAAGGCGGCTGGCCAGGACGGGGCAGAGGCTCAGCGCCACCACCGAGGACAGCGACACGGCCATCGCCAGCGTGAAGCCGAACTCGCGGAAAAGCCCGCCCGCCTGTCCCGGCAGGAACGACAACGGCACGAAGACGGCGGCCAGCGTCGCCGTGGTCGTCACCACCGCGAAGAAGACCTGGCTCGTGCCATGCACCGCCGCCGCCCGCGGCCCCATCCCGGCGGCGCGCTGGCGCACGATGTTCTCGAGCACGACGATGGCGTCGTCCACCACCATCCCCGTCGCCAGCACCAGCGCCAGCAGCGTCAGGATGTTGATCGAGAACCCCACGAGGTAGATCGCCGCCAGCGTCCCCACCAGCGCCACCGGCAGGGTCAGCGCCGGAATGAGCGTCGCGCGCGCGTCGCGCAGGAAAAGGAAGATCACCGCCACCACGAAGGCGATGGCGAAGCCGAGCGTCTTGACCACCTCCTCGATGGAGCCCGAGATGAAGGTGGCGTCGTCCGATGTCACGAAGACCTCCACGTCGTCGGGAAGGGTGCGGTTCAGCTCGGCCACCACGGCGTGAACGTTCTTCGAGATCTCGAGCGTGTTCGACGTGGCCTGCCGGATCACCCCCATCCCGACCCCCTGCCGGCCATTGGCACGCAGCACCGTCTCGCCGGTCGCGGGGCCGAGCGTCACCCGCGCGATGTCCCCGATCCGGACATTCGGCTTGATCTCCAGCGCCTCGAACGCCTCGGGTGTCACCACGCTCGCGGTGGTACGCACGTTGATCGCCTGCCGGTCGCCCGCCAGGTCGCCCGCCGGCGTGTCGAGCGCCACGTCCGCCAGCGTGCGCTGCACGTCGCCCAGCGTCAGGCCCCGGCTGGCCAGCGCGAGCTGGTCGATATCGACGCGGAAGATCGGCTCCCGGTCGCCATAGACCTGGAGGTCCGCGACACCATCGACCGAGATCAGCCGGTCCTCGACGCGGTCCTGCACGATCGCCGTCAGTTCCTGCGGCGAGCGGGCCGACGACGTGACCGCGATGCGCATGACGGGCTGGGCATTCGCGTCGGCCTTGACGATCTCGGGCTGGTCCGCGTCCTCGGGCAGGTCGTTGACGATCCGCCCCACCGCGTCGCGCACGTCCATCGCGGCCACGTCGATATCGACGTTGTCGTTGAATTCCACCGTGACGCGGCCGCGCCCGAAGCGCGAGGCGGAAGAGATCGAGCGTACGCCCGACACCCGCCCCACCGCGCCCTCGACCCGGCTGATCACCTCCTGATCCACGGATTCCGGTGATGCGCCCGCAAAGCCGGTAGTGACCGTCACCACCGGCCGGTCCACGTTGGGCAACTCGCGGATCTCCGCCCCGAAAAGCGCCGCGACCCCCGCCAGGATGATGAGCGCGTTGAGCACGAAGGCCAGGATCGGCCGCCGCACGAAAAGCGCCGTGCCGGTCCCGCCCGCGCTCACAGCGTGGCCCTCCCGCCGGCCCGGCACCGTGCCTCGCGGCCATCCGCCGCGCTGACCTCGGCCCCCTCCCGCAGGGTCTGCACGCCTTCGGTGACGACCGTCTCACCGGCGCTCAGCTCCGCCGACGTGACCAGCACGCTCTCGCTCTCGCGGCGCATGATCGTGACGGGCACCTGCGCCGCGCGGCCGTCGCGCACCGCCCAGACGTAAGGGCCCTCGCCCGACCATTGCACGGCGAGCGGCGGCACCGACAAGAGCGTCTCGCCGGGGAATGACATGCCGACCGAGAAGGCCATGCCCGCGCGCAGCAGGTCCCCGTCGTTCGGCACCCGCCCCTGCACCAGGAGCGTGCGGCTCGCCCGGTCGACCACCGCGTCGATCGCGCTGACCTCTCCGGTGAGCACCGTCTCCGGGCCGCCCACCGGCCTCACCTCGATCGGCTGGCCGACCGCGATCTTGCCGATGAGCCGCTCGGGCACCCTGAAATCCACCAGTATCTCGGACCTGTCCGTGATGTTGACGAGGAAATCCTGCGCGTTGACCCGGTCGCCCGGCTCGATGTCGATGATTCCGACCCAGCCCGAGATCGGCGCCTCGACATGACGCCGCGACAGGTCGAACTCGGCCTGCCGGACGGCAAGCTGGGCGCTGCGCAGCGCAAGCTCCAGCTCGCGCAACTGCACCTCCGATACCGTGCCGCGCGCCGCGAGCTGCCGCGCCCGCTCGGCATCGGCACGCGCGTTCTCGAGCTGGATCTGGGCCTGTTCCAGCGCGATCCGCTCGGCCTCGTCCTCGAGCTGGACGATCTCGGTGCCTTCCTCCACGTAGCTCCCCGGCTCGAGGGCCACGCCCGTGATCGTCCCCACCGCCTTCGAGCGCACGTCGACCGAACGGCGCGCGCGACCGTCGCCGATCGCGCTCACCCGGTCCTGCATGGCCTGCTCGCCCACCGTGGCGGTGATCACCCGCACCGCCGGATCGGACCGCCCGTTCTCCCCGTTGGCCTCGTCAGGCTGCGACGCTTCGATCCCGAGCAGGTCCAAAAGCCCCAGGCGGTCCAGAACGGGCTGCGCGGCGGGAACATGAGCGATCCACACGTAAAGCCCGGCGGCCAGAACCACCATCGACAGGACGACTTGGCGAAACGCTCTCATGATTGGTGGTCCGTCTGATGCAGGGAACGCCCGATGATAACATCCCCCACCGATCTATGAAGCCAAATCGAGAGGCCGCGGCTACGGCCTCTCGTCGCAGGGCTCCGTCATGCCCCCGTCAGACCCTCAGCGCCTCGGGGATGAAGCCGTCGATGACCGGCAGCCTGCGCAGGGCGAAGGCCCCGCCACCCTGGATCGCCACCGCGACCGCGAGGGCCACCAGCAGCGCGGGAAACTCCCAGCCGCCGCCTTCGGCACTGAAGAGCCAGCCATTGCCGGCATGGGCCCAGACCGAGCCCAGCAGCAGCGGGATCGACAGCAATGCCGCAAGCCGCGTGTAGAGGCCGAGCAGGATCGCCGTGCCGCCCGCGAGTTCCGCGAAGATGGTGAGGTAGGCCGCGATCGCGGGCAGGCCGAGGCTCTCGAAGAAGGCCACCGTGCCGGGCACGGTGAACACCATCACCTTCAGAAGCCCGTGGGCCAGAAGGACGGTCCCGAGGGATAGGCGGGTCAGCGTCGCGCCGATGGTCGCGTTGGTCTCGAAGGTCATGTCAAAACTCCAATCCATGTGTGTGTTGCGTTGGCACGAATATCGGCCATTGCGTTTGAATTGATAATATGGAGAAATGTCATCTCACTCGTGCCAAAAGGTTGATAATGGAATGGACCGGATTTCCCGCATCGGCGTTTTCGCCGCGGTCGTCGAGGAGCAGAGCTTCGCAGGCGCCGCGCGCAGGCTCGGCCTGACCAGTTCGGCGGTCTCCAAGCAGGTTCAGAACCTGGAACTGGACCTGAAGGTCAAGTTGCTCAACCGCACGACGCGCAACGTGTCGGTGACGGAAGAGGGCGCGATCTATTACGACCGCGCGCGGCGCGCGCTGAACGATCTCGCGGAAGCGGAAAACGAGATCCTCGAGCTTGGCGCCCATCCGCGCGGGCCGCTCAAGATCAGCCTGCCGCAAGGGCTCGGGATCACCTGCCTGACCGAGGGCGTCGCCCGTTTCGCCGCCACCTATCCCGGTGTCACGCTCGACGTGAGCCTCGACGACCGCTTCGTCGACCCGGACGCCGACGGCCTTGACGTGGTGGTGCGGATCGGCACGCTCAAGGATTCCTCGCTGATCGCACGGCGGCTGGCCTCCTGCCCCTTCGTGCTCTGCGCGGCACCCGGCTATCTCGAACGCCGCGGCGTGCCGCGAACGCCCGAAGACCTCGCCGGTCACGAGGTGCTGGTCTATTCGCGCAACACCTCGGTCCACGAATGGCGCTACCGGGATGCGGCGGGCGAGGTCGGGCAGGTCTCGCTCGCCGGCTCGTTCCGGTCGGATTCCGGCGAGATGCTGTGCCAGGCTTCCATCGCGGGGGTGGGTATCGTGATCCTGCCCGTGTTCTTCGTCGCCGAGCATCTCGCGGCGGGCCGCCTGGTCCGCCTCCTGCCCGACCACGAGACCTGGCCCGAGCGCGACATCCACGCGGTGTTCCGCCCCAACCGGTTTCAATCGACCCGCCTGCGCCTCTTCGTCGATCACCTCGTGGCGATGTGCAAGGATCTCCCTTGGGAGTGACGGGTGGCCGCCGCGCCGCCCGTCACTCGAGCTCCTCCTCCACCTCCGCGAAGGCCATCTCGGCCCGGTCGCCCTCCTCGCCGATCTCGGCATCCACCCGCTTGGTCATGAACTCGTCCAGCCGCACCTCCCCGGCAATCTTCATCTGCGCCCAGGTCGCCAGAAGCCGGTTGATCCGCGCCTGGTATCCCGCGCCCATCGCGCGATAGAATTTCGCGACCGACCCATCGAGATAGAGCGTCACCTTCTCCTTCTTCTCCCACACGTCGAGGTCGGCCTCGAGCGTGTGCCACGCATCCGGCACCTCCTCGCGGATCGCGGCGGTGACCCACGTGTCGCGCTGAAGATAGATGAGATTGCGCATCAGCGCGTCGCGCGCGATGCGTTCGCTCCGGGTCAGGCGGCGGGGGCGGGGCTCGGTCATGGCGGCGGTCCTCTCTCGGGCTCGTGTCGCGCCGACCATCGCAGGACTTCCTTAACGATTTCTCGCGGCGGCGCGCGGTCGCACCGACGTGATACCGACGTGGATACCGACATGGATACCGACGTTAAATTCTGGCACCTTTGCGGCCCCTCGCATAGACCTGCGCCATGATGGATCCAGCCCCCCGAATCTTCGATCTCGTCGTCATCGGCGCCGGTCCCGCCGGCGCCTCCGCCGCCTTCACCGCGGCCCGCGCGGGCCTTTCCGTCGCGCTTGTGGACAAGGCCGCCTTCCCCCGCGCCAAGCTCTGCGGCGGGCTTTTCTCGGGCCGCGCCCGCAAGGTCTTCGAATCGGTCTTCGACCGCCCCCTGGACCCCGCCCTCTTCGACGAACGGACACGCTTCGCCTTCTACCTCGACGGCGCGCGCCTCGGCCCGGAAGAGGTGATTTCCCCGATGCATGTGACGATGCGCTGGGACATGGACAACCTCCTGAAAACAATGGCTTGCGAAGCGGGCGCGACCGACTTCACCGGCCATCGCGTCGCCTCTCTCGACCTCGAATCGCGGCGTCTGACGCTCGCCTCCGGCGCGGCGCTGGGCTGGTCCGTCCTGCTCGGCGCGGACGGGGTGCAGAGCATCGTCGCCAAGGCGCTCTTCGGCCGCGCCTTCGACCCCGACCGGGTGGGGTTCGCCCTCGAGGTGGAGGCTCCGAACAGCGCCGATCCCGGCCCGCTCGCGCCCATCCGCATCGATTTCGACGCCGCGCGCTGGGGCTATGGCTGGTCCTTCCCTAAACGTCACACCACCACGGTCGGTGTCGGCGGAGTGGCGGCCCTCAACCGGGACATGTCCGAGAAAATAGCACGCTATCAAGAGCTTCTGGGCGATGCGAGCGGCGCCCGGGTCAAGGGACACTTCCTTCCCTCCGGCGAGGACAAGGGCACGCCCGGTCGCGGCACCACGCTTCTCGCCGGCGACGCCGCGGGGTATCTCGACCCCATCACCGGCGAGGGCATCGCCTATGCCATGCAGTCCGGTCACGCCGCCGCCTGCGCCGTGCGTGACGCGCTCGCCGCCGGGGACGCGGCCCGCGCGCTCCCGGCCTACACCCGCGCCGTCCGGCCGATCCGCCGCTCGCTCCGTCTCGCGGGCTGGCTCAGGCCGCTCATATTCTCCGAGCGTTTCCGCCCGGTTTTCCGGCGTGGTTTCGGTCACTCCCGCGTCCTGAAGGCCGAGTTCCTGCGGCTCCTGAACGGCGAGGTCGAATACCCGCGCATCCTGACATTGACCCTGCGCCGCCTTCCGCTGATTCTCATGCGCGCAATGCGTGTGCCCTCCGGCAAGCCGCCCCACCCCGAACGCTCCACACCCCCCGATCGGCGGCCAAGCGCCTGAAATAGCCGGTTTTAATTTTTTTCCTTGTTTTGCCGTCCACAACTCCACATATGCTTGGGTGCGACGTTACCACTATCGACTATCTGCTTCCTGAGAAGGCTCAGCATTCGATTCTGCACTGACGAGCCAGGCTGCCGCATAATGTGGGCAGTAATATTCTGAGGAGACAACGGTATGGCTAACGGCACCGTTAAATGGTTCAACACCACCAAAGGCTACGGCTTCATCGCGCCCGAAGGCGGCGGCAAGGACGTGTTCGTGCACATCTCGGCTGTCGAGCGCGCGGGCCTCACCGGCCTGGCCGACAACCAGAAAGTGACCTACGACCTCGAAGCCGGCCGCGATGGCCGCGAGTCGGCGGGCAACATCGCGCTGGTCTGAGCCGCGCGATTTCGCAAGGATTGAAAGGGCCGCACCGCGGCCCTTTTTCATTTCACCCTGTCGATCAGGTCGAGAACATGAGGGCCCAGTCCCTCGACGATCCGCTCCACCCCGTCCGCGTTGGGATGAATGCCGTCCGGTTGAAGATAGCCGCGCAGTTTCGCCGGATCCTCCTCCGGCAACCCCGCGAAGAAACTGGGCGCATGGAGCGCGCCGTACTGCTCCGCAAGCTCGGGGTAGATGGCGTCGAAAGCGACCTTGTAGTCGGGGCCGTAGTTTCCGGGCGCCGCCAGCCCCACCAGCAGGACTGGCACCTCCCGTGCCTGCGCCTCGTGCAGGATCCGGTCCAGGTTGGCGCGGCTGACCTCGGGCGCGATGCCCCGCAACAGATCGTTGCCGCCCAGCGCGACGATCATTGCATCGACCTCCGGCGTCAGGCTCCAGGCGATCCGCGCCGCGCCGCCCGCCGTGGTGTCGCCGGAAACGCCGCCGTTGACGACGCGCACGTCGCGCCCCGCCTCTTCGAGCCAGTCCTCGAGCCGCGGCACGAAGCCTTCGTCCTCGGGAAGACCGTACCCCTGTGTCAGACTGTCCCCGAAGGCCAGGATCGTGATCTCCTCCGCCGTTGCAATCCGCGGCAGCGCGACAAGGGCGAGAAGCAGGCACAGAGCCTTGCCCATCCCAAGCGCCGCCCCATATGTCACAAAGCGCGAAACAAGGCCCGTCTGCATGTCGTCACCCATCCTGTCGCTCGAAAACGCGTCCCTGTCACTTAAATCCAATGCGGGCCGTGTCGATATCCTGCGCGACATTACGCTCGACGTGGGGCAAGGGGAAACCCTCAGCCTGACCGGGCCATCGGGGTCGGGAAAATCATCGCTTCTCATGTTGATGGGCGGCCTCGAGAAGCCGACGGGTGGCACGGTCCGCGCCTTCGGTCACGATCTGGGTGAAATGAACGAGGACGCACTTGCGCGGTTGCGGCGGGCGCATATCGGCGTCGTCTTCCAGTCCTTCCACCTCATACCGACGCTTACCGCGCTCGAGAACGTGATGACCCCGCTCGAGCTTGGTGGCCACGACGAGCCCGAACGTCGCGCCCGAGAGGAACTGGCCGCCGTGGGTGTCGAGCATCGGGTGGACCATTATCCCTCGCAGCTGTCGGGCGGCGAACAGCAGCGCGTCGCGCTGGCCCGCGCCGCCGCCCCGCGCCCGGGGCTCATCCTCGCGGACGAGCCGACCGGCAACCTCGACGGTCCCACCGGTGAGACCATCATCGAGCTGCTTTTCGGTCTCCGCGACCGGCACGGATCAACCCTCGTCCTCGTAACCCACGACACGCCGCTCGCCGCGCGCTGCGACCGGATGGTCGGGCTTGCCGATGGACGCCTCGCCGAAAGTCCGCGCCGGTGAACCTGCGCTTCGCTTTCCGGCTGGCGCTTCGCGAATTGCGCGGCGGGCTTGCGGGGTTCCGGGTCTTTCTCGGCTGCCTCATCCTCGGCGCCGCCGCCATCGCCGCAGTCGGCACGGTGCGTGAAGGCATACAGGCGGGCCTGAGTGCGGAAGGCGCGCGGCTTCTCGGTGGAGACGCGGAGATCGAGATCACCTATCGCGCGCCCGACGGCGACGAACTGGCTTATCTGGACGAGATGTCGAACGAGCTGTCCACCATCACGGATTTCCGCTCGATGGCCGTCGCGGGCGAGGCGCGGGCGCTGACCCAGGTCAAGGCGGTCGATGATGCCTATCCGCTCGTGGGCCGGGTCGCGCTCGACCCCGCGATGCCGCTGAACGCGGCGCTTGGCCCAGATGGTCCCCGCCCCGGGGCCGTTCTTGACCCGGTGCTGATGGCGCAACTGGACGTGTCGGTCGGCGACACGATACGGCTCGGGACGCAGGAATTCCGCGTGACCGCCGCGCTGGAGCGCGAACCCGACAGCATCGCGAGCGGCTTCGCACTCGGTCCCCGCAGCATCGTTCATCGCAGTGCGCTAGACGGCGCGGGATTGCTTGCTCCCGGCACGCTCTACACCACGCGAACGCGGCTCATCCTTCCTTCGGGCACGGATTTCGACGCGCAGAAACGCGCGCTCGCCAAGCGCTTCCCCGATCGCGGCCTTACGTGGCGGGATGCGCGCAACGGGGCACCGGGCGTGGCGGCCTTCGTGGATCGGTTGGGGGCTTTCCTGGTCCTCGTGGGGCTGAGCGGTTTGGCCGTGGGCGGCGTGGGCATCGCCACGGCCATCCGCGCCTACCTGGCGGGAAAGATCCCGGTTATCGCCACGCTGCGCACGTTGGGGGCCGAGCGTCGCACGATCTTTGCCACCTACTTCATCCAGATCGGCCTGCTGACCCTGCTGGGTCTCTCGGTGGGCGTGGTACTGGGCGCGTCCCTGCCGGTGCTGCTTGGTCCCGCCATCACGGCACAATTGCCGGTGCCCGCGCGGTTCGGCTTCTTTGCCGCGCCCATGGTCGAGGCCGCGATCTACGGCGCGTTGGCTGCCCTGATCTTCACCCTCTGGCCGCTGGCCATGGCGGCGGACGTGCGCGCGGCCAGCCTCTTTCGCGACAACGACGAGACCCGCGACGATTTCCCCGCTTGGCCCTTCCTTCTGACCATCCTGCTTCTGATCGGCGCCCTTGTCGGAGCCTCGGTCTGGTTCTCGGGAAATCCGCGCCTCGCGCTTTGGACGGCGGGCGGCATCTTCGGGGCGCTTCTCCTGCTCGTCGTCGCAGCGCTTGGCGTCCGGTTGCTGGCAAGGCGGGGGCGTGGCGCGGCCCGGACGCGCCCGGCGCTCCTCTGGGCCTTGGCGGCAATCGGCGGGCCGGGAAGCTCGGCGGTGCCGGTCATGTTGTCGCTGGGGCTTGGCCTTTCGGTTCTCGCCGCGGTTGGCCAGATCGATGGCAACCTGCGTGGCGCGATCGAGCGTGACCTGCCCAAGCGCGCGCCCGCCTTCTTCTTCGTCGATATCCAGAAAGACCAGATGTCGGACTTCCAGACACGCCTGCGGCACGAACACGGCGCGACGCACATCGACGCCGCGCCGATGCTGCGCGGGATCATCACCCAGATCAACGGCCGGCGCGCAAGAGAGGTGGCCGGCGATCACTGGGTGCTGAACGGCGACCGCGGCGTGAGCTACGCGGGCGCGGTGCCGGACCGGACGACGGTTACGGCGGGCGAATGGTGGGCGGATGGCTATGACGGGCCGCCGCAAGTCAGTTTCGCCGCCGAAGAGGCCAAGGAAATGGGCCTGAGCCTCGGCGACGAGATCACGGTCAACATCCTCGGACGCGACATCACGGCGACGCTCACATCCATTCGCGAGGTCGATTTCTCGACCGCCGGGATGGGGTTCATCATGATCATGAACGAAGCGGCGCTTTCCGGCGCGCCGCACAGTTTCATCGCGACGGTCTATGCCGAGCCGGAGGCGGAACCGGCGATCCTGAGCGACATCTCGGATACCATGCCCAACGTGACCGCGATCCGGGTGCGCGACGCGATCGACCGGGTATCGGGCCTGCTCGCGGGCCTCGCGGCGGCGACCGCCTGGGGCGCATCGGCGACGCTGTTGACCGGGTTTCTCGTGCTGATCGGGGCCGCGGCGGCGGACCAGAGGGAGCGCATCTTCGAGGCGGCGGTGCTGCGCACGCTTGGCGCGACCCGGGCGCGCATCCTGCTGAGCCTGGTCTTGCGCTCGGCACTCCTGGGTGCCGCGGCGGGGATGGTGGCACTTCTGGCCGGGATCATCGGCGGCTGGGCGGTGAGCCATTTCGTCATGGAGACCGGCTTCGCGGTGATCTGGCCCTCGGCCCTTGCAATCGTCGGGGCGGGTATCGTCGTGACATTGCTTGCCGGGATCGCCTTTGCGTGGCGGCCCCTTGCCGCTCGCCCGGCTCGGGTGCTCAGGGCGCGGGAATGAAAACGCCCCGACCGACAGGCCGGGGCGCGATCACGTTGACGTCCGAGACCGATCTTCACTCCGCCGCTTCGGCATAATCCTCCATCGGCGGACAGGTGCAGATCAGGTTCCGGTCGCCATAGGCGTTGTCGACGCGGTTGACCGGCGGCCAGTACTTGTCGACCCGGAATGCGCCGGCAGGGAAACAGGCCTGTTCGCGGCTGTAGGGCCTGTCCCATTCACCCACGAGATCCTCGACCGTGTGCGGCGCATGTTTGAGCGGGTTGTTCTCGCGGTCGATGCGCCCTTCCTCGATATCTCGGATTTCCTCGCGAATCGACAGCATCGCGTCGCAGAACCGGTCAAGCTCGGCCTTGGTTTCGGACTCGGTCGGCTCGATCATCAGCGTACCGGGCACCGGGAAACTCATCGTCGGTGCGTGGAACCCGTTATCGACGAGCCGCTTGGCGATATCGTCCACCGTGACGCCCGCGCTTTTCTCGAAGGGGCGGGTGTCGATGATGCACTCATGCGCCACCCGGTCGTTGCGCCCGCGATACAGAACCTCATATGCACCCTCGAGCCGCTTCGCGATGTAGTTGGCGTTGAGGATCGCCACGCGCGTCGCCTGTGTCAGGCCCTCGCCCCCCATCAGAAGCGTGTAGGCCCAGCTGATCGGCAGGATCGAGGGCGACCCGAAGGGCGCGGCGCTGACCGGACCCTCTTCGCCGCCGGTATGCGGATGGCCGGGAAGGTGTGGCGTCAAGTGCGCCTTGACGCCGATGGGACCCATGCCGGGGCCACCGCCGCCATGCGGGATGCAGAACGTCTTGTGCAGGTTGAGATGGCTCACGTCGCCGCCGATGTCGCCGGGACGGGCCAGGCCCACCATGGCGTTCATGTTGGCCCCGTCGATATAGACCTGTCCGCCATGATCGTGCGTGATCCGCGTCACCTCCTGTACGTGTTCCTCGAACACGCCATGGGTCGACGGATAGGTGATCATGCACCCCGCGAGGTTCTCGGAATGCTTCTCGGCCTTCTCGCGGAAATCATCGAGGTCGATATCACCGTTCTCGGTCGACTTGACCGCGACCACCTTCCAGCCGACCATCTGCGCGCTGGCAGGGTTGGTGCCATGCGCGCTTGTCGGGATAAGGCAGACATCGCGATGCCCCTCGCCATTGGCGCGGTGATAGGCGGCGATGGTCAGAAGGCCCGCGTATTCGCCCTGCGCGCCCGAGTTGGGTTGCATCGAGATGGCGTCGTAGCCCGTGATCTCGCAGAGCTTGGCGTTGAGATCGTCGATCATCACCTTGTACCCCTCGGCCTGATCGGCCGGGCAGAAGGGATGCAGACGCGAGAACTCCCGCCAGGTGATCGGCATCATCTCGGCGGCCGAATTGAGCTTCATCGTGCACGAGCCAAGCGGGATCATCGCCCGATCGAGCGCGAGGTCCCGATCCGACAGGCGGCGCATGTAGCGCATCATCTCGGTCTCGGCCCGGTTCATGTGAAAGATCGGATGCGTGAGATACTCGGTCGTGCGATGCAGATCCTCGGGGACGCGGTATTCCGGCTTGAACTCGTCATCGGTGCGGTTGATCCCGAAGGCCCGCCAGACGCTCTCGATGTTCTTGGGGCGTGTCGCCTCGTCCAGCGTGATACCGACGCGCGTCTCGCCGACGCGCCGGAGGTTGATCCCCTCGTCCACGGCGGACTTTAGAACCGCCTCCTGCAAGGGGCCCACATCGACCGTCACGGTGTCGAAGAATGCCTTCGGATCAACCTTGAAACCGGCATCTTCGAGGCCCTTCACGAGGCGCACGGTCTTGCGATGGATGCGCTGCGCGATGGCCTGGAGCCCCTTGGGCCCGTGGAAGACCGCATACATCGACGCCATGACCGCCAGCAGCGCCTGCGCGGTACAGACGTTCGACATGGCCTTCTCGCGGCGGATATGCTGTTCGCGCGTCTGCAGCGACAGGCGATAGGCCCGGTTGCCATGCGCGTCGATGCTGACGCCGATGATCCGGCCCGGCATCGAGCGCTTGTAGGCATCCTTGCACGCCATGTAGGCCGCGTGCGGGCCGCCATAGCCCATCGGCACGCCGAATCTCTGGGTCGATCCGACGGCGATGTCGGCGCCCATCTGCCCGGGCTCCTTGAGAAGGGTCAGGGCAAGCGGATCGGCTGACATGATGCCGATGGCGTTCTGTTCGTGCAGCCTGGCGATGTGGTCGGTGAAGTCGCGCACGTGACCGTAGGTACCCGGATACTGGAAAATCGCGCCGAAGACCTTGTCCGCCTCGAGCTTGTCGGGGTTGCCGACGATGATCTCGATCCCGAGCGGTTCCGCGCGTGTCTTCATGACGGCGATGTTCTGCGGGTGACAGTCGCGATCCACGAAGAACGCCTTCGCCTTCGATTTCGCGACGCGCTGCGCCATGACCATCGCCTCGGCGCAGGCGGTGGATTCATCCAGGAGCGACGCGTTCGCGATCTCGAGGCCCGTGAGGTCCGTGATCATGGTCTGGAAGTTCAGCAGCGCCTCGAGACGGCCCTGGCTGATCTCGGGCTGGTAGGGCGTATAGGCCGTGTACCACGCCGGGTTCTCGAGGATGTTGCGCTGGATCGCCGGCGGCGTCACCGTCCCGTGATAGCCTTGGCCGATCATGCTTACCATGACCTTGTTTTTCGACGCGGTCAGGCGCATGAAATGCATCAGCTCGCGCTCGGATTTCGGCTTCCCGAAATCAAGCGGTTTGGCCTGCCGGATCGACTTGGGAACGGTCTGGTCGATCAGGTCGCCGATATCCCTGGCGCCGACGACCTCCAGCATCTCGTCCATTTCCTCGGGCGAGGGTCCGATGTGACGGCGATTGGCGAAATCATAGGGAAGATAGTCCGTCGGCTCGAATGCCATGTCAGTCTCCATTTATCCGGCCGGGTGGACCCGCGGGGGCGCCACCCGTCATCTTGCTCGAAACATCCCCGCCGGAGGCAGATCCCGCCACCGGCAGAAAGCGTTAACTGATGAAGTCCTTGTAGCCGGCTTCGTCCATCATGTCGTCCATCTGCGACGTGTCCGACGGCTTCATCTTGAAGAACCAGGCATCACCCAGCGGATCCTCGTTCACCTTGCCGGGGTTGTCGACAAGCGCCTCGTTCACCTCGACGATCTCACCGTCGATGGGGGCGAGGATGTCACTCGCGGCCTTGACGCTCTCAATGACGACGACTTCGTCATCCTTGCTGACTTCCTTGCCTTCGTCGGGCAGTTCGATAAAGACGACGTCACCCAACTGCTCGGCGGCGTGTTCGGTGATCCCCACGACGACGAGCCCGTCCTCCTCGCGCAGCCATTCGTGTTCTTCGGTGTATTTCATCTGGGTCTCCCTTGGTGGTCATCGTTTGAAATTTGCGGGTGTGAAAGGCAGCTTCGCGACGCTCACGGGCTGACGCTTGCCCCGCACCTCCCCGAACAGGGTCGTGCCTTCGGCGCTCAGGTTCAAGGGCACGTAGCCCATCGACATCGGCGCGCCGATGGTCGGCCCGAACGCACCCGATGTCACCTGTCCTACAGGTGTGCCTCCTTCGGCATCGGCATAAAGATCGGTGCCCTCGCGCATCGGCGCGCGGCCCTCGGGGCTCAGCCCGACGCGCACGCGTTCGGCACCGTTTTCGATCTGGGCGAGAATCCTGTCGGCGCCGGGAAAGCCTCCTTCGCGCTCTCCGCCGCGCCGGCGGACCTTCTGAATCGCCCATGTCAGCCGCGCTTCGACCGGGGTGGTCGTGTTGTCGATGTCATGGCCGTAGAGACACAGCCCAGCCTCGAGCCGGAGACTGTCACGCGCACCTAGACCGATGGGCTCGACCGCGTCATGCCACAGCAGCGCCTCGGCAAGTGCACGCGCGTTCGCATCGGGGACCGAGATCTCGAACCCGTCCTCGCCCGTATAGCCCGAGCGCGATAGCCACAGCTCTCCGAAATCCGACTCCACGATCGCGATATCCATGAAACGCATCCCGGCGGCTTCGGGAACCAGCCCGGCAAGCACGGTTTCGGCGGACGGCCCCTGCAGGGCGAGAAGCGCGCGGTCGGTGATCTCCTCGACTTCGCAATCGGAAAGATTGGCGCGCATATGCGCGATGTCGTCTTTCTTGCACGCGGCGTTCACCACGACGAAAAGGTGATCGCCCCGCCGAGCCAGCATCAGGTCGTCGCTGATGCCGCCCTCGTCATTGGTAAAGAACCCGTATCGCTGGC
This sequence comes from Roseovarius sp. SCSIO 43702, assembly GCF_019599045.1. NCBI lineage: Bacteria > Pseudomonadati > Pseudomonadota > Alphaproteobacteria > Rhodobacterales > Roseobacteraceae > Roseovarius > Roseovarius sp. SCSIO 43702. The sequence continues at coordinate 318,996 of NZ_CP080623.1, read as the reverse complement.
GCATGTCCTCGAGGCTCAGGATATCGACCGGCACGAGGGTTTCCATCGCGCGCGCTGCCCCCTCGAAGCCGTCGGGATGCCGCACGATCACCTGGCCCATGTGGCTGACGTCGAAAAGCCCGGCCTCGGCGCGGCAGTGAAGATGCTCCTTCATCACGCCCAGCTTGTACTGCACCGGCATCTCGTATCCGGCAAAGGGCACCATCTTGGCCCCAAGCTCATGGTGGAGCGCGTTGAGGGGTGTCTCTTTCAGATCGCTCATGCGGCCTCCAGACAAGTTGGCCGGGTGATCCTGGGAATCGTCCGGCACCGTTTCCGCGCTGCCCGGCTAGGCGAACGCCACGATGCCCCCTCTGTCCTTCTGCCTGAGATCGCTATCCCTTCGGCGTCCCGCCTGTCGCGGGCCCTCTCCAGAGTTCAGTCGGATCGAAACGGTCCCTTTGGCCTGAGAGTTTCCGGGGCGGTTGCTCCTTCGGCACCGGGCTAGGCCGGTTCTCCCGTTCGATCTGGGTATGCTTTAGTATACGCTTCGAGTCGCGGCAAGAAAAATCACCTGTCCCGGCGATGCAAACGAGGCACGGCAGTCAGTGACAGGTCGCGCGAAACTCGCCCGTGATGGGGCGCGAAGCCGAGCCACGACATGCGGCACCACCGAAAAGCATCTCCAACGCGGAATTGCCGCAAACCAGGTCATCCAGCGTCATGTTGTCCAGATGCTCGAAGAACGCGGCGGCGGCGGCTTCGAGCGCCGGTCGCAGGCGGCAAGCGGCATGGAGGGGGCAACTGCCGTCGGCATCGGCGAAACACCCGGTCTCGGGAAACATCGGCTCGAACGCGCGGAATACATCTCCGATGACGATGTCGCGCGGGTGCCCGGACAACGCGATGCCCCCGCCGCGGCCGCGTTGCGTGGCCAAGAACCCGAGTTGCGAGAGCCGGTTGATGATCTGCGCAAGATGGCTTGGCGAGACATCGACGCGCTCGGCCACCTCGCCGCGCGTGATCGGTGCCGTCCGGCCCTGATGAACCGCACAGAACATGAGCACGCGCATCGCGATATTGCTGCGCTTGGTGATCCGCATGCGAGCCCCACTGACCGGTTGAATTCGGTCCATCCTGACGGCACAACTGCCCTGAGACATTGACTCAGATCAAAGGCCCGGCATGAATTCGCATGACGCCTATTTCTTCGGCTATGGCAGCCTGGTGAACCGGAACACCCATCATTTCGCGGATGCGCACCGGGCACAGCTGCGCGGCTGGCGGCGGGCGTGGCGCCATACGTCCCTGCGCGAAGTGGCGTATCTGACCGTGGTGCCGGATGAAGCCAGCGTGATCGACGGGCTCATCGCCGCGGTTCCGGCGGATGACTGGGCCGCGCTCGACGAACGGGAGGGCGCCTATGATCGCGTGAAGGCGTCGCATCAGGTGATCCACGAACTGGACCATGCCCCGGAGATCGCGGTCTATTCGGTTCCCGATGGCCTGCATCGCGCCCCGGACGAGAAGGGGCCTGTCCTGCTGAGCTATATCGACGTCGTCGTACAGGGCTATCTCGCGGAATACGGTGAAGAGGGTGTGGTCCGCTTTTTCGAGACGACCGATGGATGGGATGCTCCGATCCTGAACGATCGCGCGGCACCACGCTATCCTCGCCACCAGTCGGCCGATGCGGATCTCCGCGATCTCGCCGACCAGCACCTTCGCAAGGTCGGCGCCTCGATCAGGCCGGTCTCGTGACGGTCAGGGACGCGCGCGGATCGTCTGCAGGAGCGGCAGAAGCTGCGCCATGTCGGGACCATGCGACTGCCCCGTCAGCGCCTTTCGCAAGGGCATGAAGAGGCCCCGGCCCTTCCGGCCCGTCGCCTCCTTCACGGCGCCCGTCCACTGACCCCAGGTGCTTTCGTCATGGGGCGCTTCCGGCAGCATCTCCATTGCGGTGGCGACGAACTCGCGGTCCTCGTCGTCAATGACCGGCTCCGCGCCATCACGGCAGAGCGCCCACCACGCCTCGAGATCGCGCAGCGTCGTGATGTTCTCGCGCATGACCGCCCAGAACCGCGGTCCGAGATTTTCGGGGACGCCAGCTGCGAGAATGGTGTCCTTGACAGCGTCGTAGGGCAGGCTTTGCAGATGCCGCGCCGTGAGCGGGTAGAGGTCGTCGCTGTCGAACTTGGTGGGTGCGGCGCCGAAACGCTCGATATCGAATCCCTCGATGAGTTGGCTCATGTGGTCCCGAAGCTCTACCGGATCTGCCGAGCCCAACCGTGCCATGAGGCTCAGGAGCGCCATCGGCTCGATCCCCGCGGCGCGCAGGTCGCGCAGGCTGAGCGTGCCGAGGCGCTTCGACAGGGACTCGCCTTGCGGTCCGGTCAGCAGGGAATGGTGCGCGAACTGCGGGACGGTGCCGCCCAGTGCCTCGATGATCTGTATCTGTGTGGCGGTATTGGTCACGTGGTCCGATCCGCGCACGACATGGGTCACGCCCATCTCGGTATCGTCGACGACCGAGGCCAGCGTGTAGAGCACCTGTCCATCCCCCCGGATGAGGACCGGATCGCTCACGCTCGCGGCGTCGATGGAGACGTCGCCGAGGATACCGTCGGTCCACTCGATGCGCTCCTGCCTCAGTTTGAACCGCCAGACGCCGGCGCCGCGCTCAGCACGCAGGGCGTCCTTCTCGGCCTCGGTCAACTTCAGCGCGGCGCGGTCATAGACCGGCGGCTTGCCCATGTTGAGCTGTTTCTTGCGCTTGAGATCAAGTTCGGTCGGCGTCTCGAACGCCTCGTAGAAGCGATCCATCCGGCGCAGCTCGTCCGCGGCCATGGCATAGCGGTCGAGTCGATCCGACTGGCGCTCGACCCGGTCCCAGGTCAGGCCCAGCCATTCGAGATCCTGCTTGATCGCATCGACATATTCCTCCTTCGACCGCTCGGGGTCGGTGTCGTCGATGCGCAGGATGAACGTCCCCCCGGCCTTGCGCGCGATGAGGAAGTTCATCAGCGCGGTGCGCAGGTTGCCGACATGGATGTAGCCGGTGGGCGACGGGGCGAAACGGGTGACGGTCATGATGAAACTGCTCCAGTGTTGCGCGGGCTTTGTCACAGCGACGGAGGTTTGTCCAGAAACCGCAGGACCTCGCCAAACGTGAAAGGGCCGCCCGGAGGCGGCCCTTGTAACATGCGTGAGGCGGTGCACGGCTCTCGGCGATTTGCAGGCAAATCCCCTGCTGCCGCGCCCTTGTCGGTTTTCGCGGAGCGAAAACCTTACATCATGCCGCCCATGCCGCCCATGTCGGGCATGCCGCCGCCTGCGCCAGCGCCTTCCTTCTGCGGCTTGTCCGCGACCATCGCCTCGGTCGTGATGAGCAGGGCCGCGACCGATGCCGCGTCTTGCAGCGCGTGACGGACTACCTTGGCGGGGTCGATCACACCGAACTTGAACATGTCGCCATATTCTTCGGTCTGAGCGTTGAAGCCGAAGGTCTTGTCATCGCTTTCGCGAATCTTGCCGGCCACGACCGAGCCGTCCACGCCGGCGTTCTCGGCGATCTGGCGCAGCGGGGCTTCGAGCGCCTTGCGCACGATCGAGATACCCACGTTCTGGTCGTTGTTGGCGCCCTTGAGACCTTCGAGCACCTTGCCGGCCTGAACCAGGGCGACACCGCCGCCCACGACGATCCCTTCCTGAACGGCCGCGCGGGTCGCGTTCAGAGCATCGTCAACGCGGTCTTTGCGCTCTTTCACTTCCACTTCGGTCATGCCGCCGACGCGGATCACCGCAACGCCACCGGCCAGTTTCGCGACACGCTCCTGGAGCTTTTCGCGGTCGTAGTCGCTGGTGGTTTCCTCGATCTGGTTGCGGATCTGGGCAACGCGGGCCTCGATTTCCGACTTCTCGCCAGCGCCATCGACGATGGTGGTCTCGTCCTTGGTGATCTGCACCTTCTTGGCCGAACCCAGCATGTCCATGGTGACCGACTCGAGCTTCATGCCGAGGTCTTCCGAGATGACCTGCCCGCCGGTGAGGATCGCGATGTCCTGCAGCATGGCCTTGCGGCGATCGCCGAAGCCCGGTGCCTTGACCGCCGCGATCTTGAGACCGCCGCGCAGCTTGTTCACGACGAGCGTGGCGAGAGCTTCGCCCTCGACATCCTCGGCGATGATCAGAAGCGGCTTCTGCGACTGGATCACCTGCTCGAGCAGCGGAACCATCGGCTGGAGGCTCGACAGCTTCTTCTCGTGCAGGAGGATCAGGCAGTCCTCGAGCTCGGCCGTCATCTTGTCGGCATTGGTGACGAAATAGGGGCTGAGGTAGCCGCGGTCGAACTGCATCCCCTCGACCACGTCGGTCTCGGTCTCGAGGCCCTTGTTCTCCTCGACGGTGATGACACCCTCGTTGCCGACCTTCTGCATCGCGTCGGCGATCATCTTGCCGATGCTCTCCTCGCCGTTCGCGGAGACGGTGCCGACCTGGGCGACTTCTGCGCTGTCGGACACGTCGCGAGCGGCTTTCTTGATCGCTTCGACGACCTTGGCGGTGGCCATGTCGATGCCGCGCTTGAGATCCATCGGGTTCATGCCGGCGGCGACCGATTTCATGCCTTCCTTGACGATGGCCTGGGCCAGAACCGTCGCGGTGGTGGTGCCGTCACCGGCCTCGTCGTTGGTGCGGCTGGCGACTTCTTTCACCATCTGCGCGCCCATGTTCTCGAACTTGTCCTCAAGCTCGATTTCCTTGGCGACCGACACGCCGTCCTTGGTGATGCGCGGAGCGCCGAACGACTTGTCCAGAACCACGTTACGACCCTTGGGGCCAAGCGTCACCTTGACCGCATCGGCCAGAACGTTCACGCCGCGCAGCATCTTGTTGCGGGCATCGGTATCGAATTTGACGTCTTTAGCAGCCATATCTCGATTTCCTTCGAATTAGCGTTTCATGGGGTGCGCGCGTATCGCACACCGTATGCGACGATCAGGCCTGAACGCCCAGGATGTCGCTTTCCTTCATGATCAGAAGCTCTTCGCCGTCGATCGTGATCTCGGTGCCCGACCATTTGCCGAACAGGACGCGATCACCGGCCTTCACGGCCATCTCGATCAGTTCCCCGTTATCCTTGCGGGCGCCGTCGCCGACGGCCACGATTTCGCCTTCACTGGGCTTTTCCTTGGCGCTGTCGGGAATGATCAGGCCGCCAGCGGTTTTCTCTTCGCTCTCAACGCGGCGAACAAGCACGCGGTCATGCAGCGGTTTAAATGCCATCTTCGAGGCTCCTTAGGCTCAAAGTTACTTCCAAAGCCCGTCAAGCGGACCATTAGCACTCGGATCGTCCGAGTGATAACAGCGCATAGCTAGGGAGTCGCCGAAGCCAAGTCAACTGGGATTATCCTAAAAATTTGAGTGGAGCTGAGGGGCCGCTTCCGCCCCCTCGGCAACGGTATCTCAGAAATCCAGGTTCTCGACGTTGAGCGCGTTTTCCTGGATGAAATCCCGCCGTGGCTCCACGACGTCGCCCATCAGCTTGGTGAACAGATCGTCCGCCTCGGCCACGTCGTCGATCCGAACCTGCAGGAGTGTGCGCGCATCCGGGTCGAGCGTCGTCTCCCAGAGCTGATTGGGGTTCATCTCGCCCAGCCCCTTGTATCGCTGGAGCGTCAGGCCTTTCTCACCTTCCTTCAGGATCGCGTCCAGAAGGTCGAGCGGGCCATAGATCGCCTGCGTGCGATCCTTGCGCAGAAGCGTCGCGGGCGTGGCGTAGATCTCGCGCAGGGTATCGGTCATCTGGTCGATGCGCCGTGCCTCGCCGCCCCGCAGGATGGGGCCATCGAGCGTGCGCACTTCCTCGACGCCGCGCAGCATGCGGGTCAGGCGAATTCCGTGATCCTGCGTGATGCGGCCGGTCCAGCCGCGCTCATACTCGACCGCGATGAGATCGAGCCGCCGGGCAACCGCGTCGGCCACGCCTTGCAGGTCGCTGTCGGCCCGCCCGGAGACGAAGGCGCCCGCGATGGCCGCCTGCTCGACGATGTTGCGGGGATAGTGCGTCGGGAAGGCCTCGATGATGCGCTTGGCCTGGCGGGCCTCCTCGACCACGCGGACAAGATCGTTTCCGATGATCTCTTCGCCCGAGCCAAGCCGCAGAGCGGCATCCTCGGTGCCCTGCGCGATCAGGTAATCCTCGAGCGCCGCCTGGTCCTTGAGATAGACCTCCGACTTGCCGCGCGACACCTTGTAGAGCGGCGGCTGCGCGATATAGAGATACCCGCCCTCGATAAGCTCGGGCATCTGCCGGTAGAAGAACGTCAGCAGAAGCGTCCGGATATGCGCGCCGTCGACATCTGCGTCGGTCATCAGAACGATCTTGTGATAGCGCAGCTTCGAGATGTCGAACTCGTCGCGTCCGATCCCGGTGCCGAGCGCCATGACGAGGTTGCCGATCTCCTGGCTGCTCAGCATACGGTCGAACCGCGCGCGCTCGACATTGAGGATCTTGCCCTTGAGCGGAAGGATCGCCTGCGTGCCCCGGTCGCGGCCCGTCTGCGCGCTGCCGCCCGCGGAATCGCCCTCCACAATGAAAAGCTCGGTCTTGGAGGGATCCTTCGAGGAGCAGTCCTTGAGCTTGCCGGCGAGGAAGTTCACGTCCATCGCCGTCTTGCGCCGCGTCAGCTCGCGGGCCTTGCGTGCCGCCTCGCGGGCGAGCGCGGCCTCAATGATCTTGCCGACGATCAGCTTGGCCTCGTTCGGATTCTCCTCGAACCACTCGGCCAGCTTCTCACTCACCAACCCCTCGACCGCGGGCCGGACCTCGGAACTGACGAGCTTGTCCTTCGTCTGGGACGAGAATTTCGGATCCGGCACCTTGACCGACAGGACGCAGGTCAGCCCCTCGCGCGCGTCATCGCCGGTGAAGTTGACCTTTTCCTTCTTGGCGATGCCGGAAGATTGCGCATAGGCGTTGATCGTCCGCGTCAGCGCGCCCCGGAAGCCCGCCATATGGGTGCCGCCGTCGCGTTGCGGGATGTTGTTGGTGAAGGGCAGCACCGTCTCGTGGTAGCTGTCATTCCACCACATCGCCACCTCGACGCCGATATCGTCACGCTCACCGGTGATGAAGATGGGCTCCTCGATCATCGCGGACTTGTGGCGATCGAGATACTTGACGAATTCCTTGACGCCGCCTTCGTAGTGAAGCTCGGTCTCGATCGGTTCGGCGGGTCGTTCATCGCGCAGCAGAATGCGGACACCCGAGTTCAGAAAGGCCAGCTCGCGCAGGCGGCGTTCAAGCGTCTCGTAGCTGTAATCGAGGTTCGAGAACGTGTCCGTCGAGGCAAGGAAGCGCACCTCGGTTCCCTTCCGGCCATTCGCGTCGCCCACGACCTTGAGGTGCTCGACCGTCTCGCCCCGCTCGAAGCGGGCGACGTGTTCCTTGCCATTGCGCCAGATGCGAAGCTCGAGCCAGTCCGAGAGCGCGTTCACAACCGAGACACCGACGCCGTGCAGGCCGCCGGACACCTTGTAGGAGTTGCTGTCGAACTTGCCGCCGGCGTGAAGCTGGGTCATGATGACCTCGGCGGCGCTGACCCCTTCCTCTTCATGGATCGCGACGGGAATACCACGGCCGTTGTCGCTTACGGATATGCTGGAATCCGCGTGGATCGTGACGGTGACGCGGTCGGCATGACCGGCCAGCGCCTCGTCGATACCGTTGTCCACGACCTCATAGACCATGTGGTGCAGACCCGAGCCATCATCGGTGTCACCGATATACATGCCGGGGCGCTTGCGCACCGCGTCCAACCCCTTGAGAACCTTGATGGAATCGGCGCCATACTCTTCGGGCGCTGCTGCTGCCTCGGACATCTCTGCGATCCTTGTTCGTTTGGCGGGTTTATAGGCTCTTCGGCGGGGGATGTCACGTGCGGGTGGGCATTATTTCATTGACGTTTCGCGCGTCGATCACCCCTTCTCGACACTCACTCGCGAGAGCGCGTCGTCTTCGGTCACTTCGACGTGCTGGGCGCTATCGCCGAGCTCGGAAAAAAGCTCCGCCCCCGTGCCCGTCATCCAGGCCTGCGCGCCCAGGGCAACGATCTCGTCATATAGCGCCGCGCGCCTTGCGGCATCTAGATGGGCCGCCACCTCGTCGAGCAAGAGGATCGGCGGCGCACCGAAATCCTCGGCCAGGGCACGGGCATTCGCGAGGATCAGCGAGACGAGAAGCGCCTTCTGCTCTCCGGTCGAGCAATCGCGCGCCGGGACGCCCTTGGCGGCATACAGACCGTGCAGATCGGCGCGATGCGGACCGATCAGCGTTCTGCCTGCAGCGAGGTCGCGAAAGCGGCTTTCCGACAGGGCCTCGCGGAAATCCGCGACGCTCTCGGGCATGGGCGCCTCGGTGGTGACGAGTTCCAGCTCGGCCACGGGAAACGCGGTCGCGGCCCCCTGCTGAGCTTCGGTCAGCCGGGCGAGGGCGGTCAGGCGGTTGCGGTGAATGGCAAGACCGCTTTCGGCCATCTGCCGCTCGAGCGCGACATACCAGTGGCCGTCGCGCACCTGGTCCTTGAGCAGCCTGTTGCGTTCGCGCATGGACTTTTCATAGGCCAACGTCGCCTCGGCATGGTCGGGCATGAAGCTCATGGTCATCCGGTCGAGAAAGCGCCGGCGTCCCTCGGTGCCCTCGATCCAGAGCCGGTCCATGGACGGCACGAGCCATAGGAGGCGCGCGATGCGTCCGAGCGTGGTCTGCGCCGCCATCTTGCCGTCGATCCGTGTCTGCCGGGCCGCGCCCTCGTCCGACCAGATCTCGATCTCGTGAACCTGATGGAGCGAATGGAGGATGCAGGTGACCTTCCATCCAAGCGCCTCGGGCCTGCGTGCCATTTCGGCCGCGCCCACGCGACGCAAGCCCCGGCCCGGTGACAAGAGCGAGACGGCCTCGATCAGGTTGGTCTTGCCGGCGCCGTTCGGCCCGTGGATCGCCACGGGCCGGGCGTCCAGCGTGAGCCTCGATGCCTTGTGGGATCGGAAATGCGAAAGGCTCAAACTGGATAGATAGAGCCCGCTCAACCCACAGCCTCCGGCCGCCTTGCGGAAGGCGGGCTGGAAAATTCAGATCGTCCAGCCCGGAATCTGGCGAGAGTCCGATCGCCCGTCACACGCGCATCGGCATGACGACATAGACCGCAGACGTATCGTTCCCCTCGCGCATCAGGGTCGGATCGCCGGAGGAATTGAACAGGAACACCGCGTTCTCGCGGTCCACCTGGCTTGCGATCTCGAGAAGGTACTTGGCGTTGAACCCGATTTCCAGCCGTTCGTCGCCGTAAGCCACGGCAAGCTCTTCCTCGGCGGCGCCGCTGTCGGGTGCGTTGACCGACAGGATGAGCCGATCCTCGTCAAGCGAGAGCTTCACGGCGCGCGAGCGTTCCGAGCTGACGGTCGCCACACGGTCCACCGCCCTGGCGAACTCGGCGGCATCGACCTCCATCCGGCGCGTGTTGCCCTGCGGGATGACGCGGGTGTAGTCGGGAAAGGTGCCGTCGATCACCTTGGACGTGAGGGTGATCTCGGGCGTGGCGAACCGGATCTTGGTCTCGCTCACCGACACCGCGATGCTCGCGTCGTCATCCTCGAGAAGCTTGCGCAGCTCGCCCACGGTCTTGCGCGGCACGATCACCCCGGGCATGTCCGCCGCGCCCTCGGGCAGTTCGGCGTCGATACGGGCAAGTCGGTGGCCGTCGGTCGCCACGCAACGCAGCACCTTGCCGCCATCGGCTTCGGCCACATGCATGTAGACACCGTTGAGGTAATACCGTGTCTCTTCGGTCGATATGGCAAATTTCGACTTGTCGAAGAGCCGCCGCAACTCCGGCGCCTTGGCCGAGAAATTCGACGCGTATTCCGAACTTGCCATCACGGGGAAATCTTCCTTCGGCAAGGTGGCGAGATTGAAGCTCGACCGCCCGGCCTCGACCGCCAGCCGTCCCGCGGCGGTGTCGTCGGTCAGCGTCACCAATGCGCCGTCGGGCAGCTTGCGCACGATCTCGTGCAGCGTGACCGCCGAAACGGTCGTGGCGCCTGCACGCTCGACCGTGGCGTTCGCCTTGTCCACCACCTCGACATCGAGGTCCGTGGCGCGGAAATGGACCGTGTCTCCCTCGGCTTCGATCAGGACATTGGCAAGGATCGGAATGGTGTTCCGCCGCTCGACCACGGATTGCGCCTGGGACACCGCCTTGAGCAGTGTGCCGCGTTCGATGCTGAACTTCATGTCCCTCTCCCTCGGAAGGCGCCCCTGCGACGCCGGGAGGGGCAAGGTATCATCCCGGCCCCTCCATTCAATTGATTTATGGTGTTTTGCGGCGTATCGCGAAACCCGTCAAGGGCGGCGGAGCCGGCGGGGATTATTCTTCGAGCGTGCGGCGCAGAAGCTCGATATCCTCGGCGATCTGGACATCCTTCTGGCTCAGCTCCTCGATCCGGCGGACGCCATGCATGACCGTGGTGTGATCCCGGCCGCCGAAGCGACGCCCGATCTCGGGGAGAGAGCGGCTGGTCATCTGCTTGCAGAGAAACATGGCGACCTGTCGGGGCCGGGCATAGACCCGAAGCCTCTTGGGTCCGACCAGGTCGCTCAGGCGGATGTTGTAGTGATCCGAAACCTGCCGCTGGATCTCCTCGATCGTCACTTGGCGTTCGGAGGCGCGCAAGACGTCCGCAAGGCAATCCTGCGTCAGTTCGAGCGAGATTTCCTGTCCCACGAGAGAGGCGAAGGCGAAGAGTCGCGTGAGCGCGCCCTCCAGCACCCGGACATTCTTGGTGATGCGATGCGCGAGAAACTCGAGAACGCCGTCCTGCAACACCAGATCGGGATACTGGTCGCGGTAGTAATCCACCTTGGACTGCAGGATGCCCAGCCGAAGCTCGTAATTCGTGGGGTGCAGATCGACCACGAGGCCGCATTGCAGGCGAGAGCGAATCCGTTCCTCAAGGTTCTCGATCTCGCCGGGGGCGCAGTCGGCGGAGATGATGATCTGCTTGCGCTGATCCACCAAGGCATTGAAGGTATGGAAGAATTCCTCTTGCGTGCTATCCTTGCCCGCGATGAACTGAACATCGTCGACCATCAGCACGTCGACCGAGCGGAACATCTCCTTGAAGTCCATCATCTTGCGTTCCCGCAGGGCCTGGACGAACCGGTACATGAACTGTTCCGCCGACAGGTAGACGACGTTCAACTCGGGCCTCTGCGCGTGCAGATCCCACGCGATCGCGTGCATGAGGTGCGTCTTGCCCAGCCCGACCCCGCCGTAGAGAAAGAGGGGGTTGAACGTCACCGGTCCCCCCTCGGCCACGCGCTTGGCCGCGGCATGGGCGAGCTCGTTCGGCTTGCCGACCACGAAGGTCTCGAACTTGAACCGCGGATCGAGCGGTGCGGTCGGAATACGGGCGTCACCCGCGGCGGCGGACGCGGCGCTGGTCGCCGGCCGGGGCGCGGGCTTGGCCGCGCGCGACGCCGGTGATCGTCTCTGCGGAACGGTGAAGTTCAGCCTGCTGATCTCGGGGTTGATCGACTTTGCCTTGAAGAGGATCTGGTCTCCGAAGGTCTGCGATACATACGACCCGAAGAAGCTTGTCGGCACGGCGAACGAGACGACGCCATTTTCCACTCCCTCGAGTTCAAGCGGGTCGATCCACGTCGTGAAGTTGTTCGTGCCGATCGTCTGCTTGAGTTCCTGCTTGAGCTCACCCCAATCATCGCTTGTCATTCTGCCTCGTTCCACGGTTTCATCAGGTTTCACCAAAAACCGGCGCACCCCACGCCGGCACTCCCAATGCAAGACAGCCTCGCGGCGAAACCCACGCTCTCGCAAGAATTCGGCAGCAGAAAACAATCTCCTCGAAAGAGAGTTTTCGGACTCATCTACCAAAATAACGACGGCGGCTGTCCCCCTGCCACACGCCCGCGGAACACGGATCTCCGCTTTTCGAACATGCTGCACATCCCCCAAGATCTGCTTCCCTTTCGGCATCGACATCCCCTGTCGATCTGGCCAGCGCGGGAATCGGCATGTTCAGCCAAGCGTGAATCGCAGGGGCAAACTACCAAGGGCGCGGGCGAGGCGGCAACTTATCTTCGCGCTTGACTCGGCCATTGCACGAAAAGAATCTTATTGTGTGAAAAGTTAAAGAAAAGGCGCCTCAGCGGGCGCCTTTTGGGATCAATGATTTAGGTGACCCTTCAGCCGAGAGCTTTCACCCTGGCGGACAGGCGCGAAATCTTGCGCGACGCCGTGTTCTTGTGGAAGACGCCGCGGGTGACGCCGCGCATGAGTTCGGGTTGGGCGGCGCGAAGGGCGGCGGTTGCGGCTTCCTTGTCGCCCGAGGCGATCGCCTCCTCGACCTTGCGCAGGTAGGTGCGGATGCGCGAACGGCGCGCCTTGTTGACGGCGAAACGCTTCTCGTTCTGGCGGGCGCGCTTCTTGGACTGCGGTGTATTTGCCATGATTATCAGACCTTTATTTCGGGTTCGTTGCGATGTTTCTCAGCACGAGGGTCAACCCGATCCGGCAGGCCTGTGGCCGGTGTGATTCTGGCCGAAGCGGGCCGCACGCGCATGTATGGGAGCGGCATATAGCCCCTTTGAACGGCAAAGCAAAGCCCGAATCCCGACGTCGGTATCCATGTCGGTATCCACGTCGGTATCACGTCGGTGCAAAGGTTAACGGCACATTAAAAGAAAATGCCCGCCACGTCGGGGACGGGCGGGCATCGGAAAGGAGAGGTATCCGGGCGGATCACTTGTCGCGGAATTGCGGCTCGCGTTTCTCGGCGAAGGCGTCCATGCCTTCCTTCTGATCCTCGGTCGCGAAGAGCGACTGGAACACGCGGCGCTCGAAGAGCAGACCCTCGCGCAGCGGCACCTCGTAGGAGCGGTTGACCGCCTCTTTCACGGCCATGACCGAGATCATCGACTTCTCGGCGATCTTGTTGGCGGCGGACATGACCTCCTCCATGAGCTTCTTGGCGGGCACCACGCGGCTGACGAGGCCCGCGCGCTCGGCTTCCTCGGCATCCATGAACCGGCCGGTCAGGTTCATGTCCATCGACTTCGACTTGCCGATGAACCGGGTGAGACGCTGCGATCCGCCCATCCCGGCGATGACGCCCAGGTTGATCTCGGGCTGGCCGAACTTGGCGGTGTCCGAGCAGATGATGAAATCGCACATCATCGCAAGCTCGCACCCGCCGCCCAGCGCGTAGCCCGAGACGGCGGCGATGATCGGCTTGCGGATACGCATGATTCCCTCGGCCTCGGGGCCGAACAGGTCACCCCCGAACGCCTCCACGAAGGTTTTCTCGGCCATCATCTTGATGTCGGCGCCGGCGGCGAATGCCTTTTCCGAGCCGGTGATGACGATGCAGCGCACCTTGTCATCCTGCTGCGCCTTGTCGAGCGCCGTGACGAGCTCGCTCAACAATTGGTCGTTGAGCGCGTTCAGGGCATCGGGGCGGTCCAGGGTGATGAGGGCGACGTGGTCTTCTACTTCGACGATGATCGTCTCATAGGCCATGGATGTTGCTTTCGCTTGTTCCTGTCTGGACCGCGTTCATAGCACCGATCGGGCGTGGTTCAACCTATCTTTGACAGCGGGGGCAATAGAAGGACGACCGGCCCGATTGCACCGCGCGCCGTATACGGCCCGTGCAGCCCGGCGTACGACACGGCCCACCCTCGCGGTCGTAGACGTCGAACCTGTGCTGGAAATAGCCCAGTTCGCCATCGGCCTGCCTAAAATCGCGCAGCGATGAGCCGCCCGCCTCGATGGCATCTCGCAGCACGTCGCGGATGACCGGGACGAGAGACGCGATGCGGGGTGCGGCGATACGGCTCACGCGGCGGAGCGGCGAGATGCCCGCGCGGAAGAGCGCCTCGCACACGTATATGTTGCCAAGCCCCGCGACGATTCGCTGATCGAGGAGCGCGGATTTGACCGGCATGCTCCGCCCCCGCAGCGCGCCGACGAGGTAATTCTCGTGAAAGCCGTTCCCGAGCGGCTCGGGGCCGATGCGGGCCAGAAGCGGATGGGCCTGCGACTCGTCGGTGCGCATGAGGTCCATCGCGCCGAAACGCCGCGGATCGTTGAAGGTGATACGCGCGCCGTTATCCATGTGCAGCACGACATGATCATGCTTCTCGGGCGCGGGATGATCATGGACGAAGCGGCCCAGAGGGTCGCCCGAAACGAGCATTCGGCCCGACATGCCCAGGTGGATCAGAAGCGTCTCGCCCGACGAGAGATCGGCCAGAAGATACTTGGACCGCCGCCCCAGCGTCGTCACCCGCTGGCCGGCAAGGCGCGTGGCCATGTCCGGCGGGAAGGGCCAGCGCAGGTCGGGGCGATTGACCTCGGCGCGGGTGATCACGGCGCCCTCCATCACGGGTGCGAGGCCGCGGCGGACGGTTTCGACTTCGGGAAGCTCGGGCATGGGTCACATCTTGTCGCGGGGAGGGCGGATTGTCACCGCCCCCAAGCACTCTATAAGAAGAGGCGAAACCATACCGGGACAAGACCCATGAGCGAGAAAACCACGCATTTCGGATACCAGACGGTGCCCGAGGGGGAGAAAGCGGGACGGGTGAAGGGGGTCTTCGGCTCGGTCGCGTCGAAATACGACGTGATGAACGACGCGATGAGCCTCGGCATTCACCGGGTCTGGAAGGACGCGATGATGGATTGGCTGGCGCCGCGGCCGGGCCAGCGGCTTCTCGACGTCGCGGGCGGCACGGGTGACATCGCCTTCAGGTTCCTGCAGCGGGCGGGCCGCGGACATGCCACCGTGCTCGACCTGACCGAGGCGATGCTCGTCGAGGGGCGCAAGCGCGCGGACGCCGAGAAGCTGGCCGACAGCCTCGACTGGGTCGTGGGCGACGCGATGGCGCTTCCCTTCGAGGACGCGACGTTCGACGTCTACACGATCAGCTTCGGCATCCGAAACGTCACGCGCCCGCAGGACGCGCTGTCGGAGGCGTTTCGCGTGCTGAAGCCGGGCGGCCGCCTGATGGTGCTCGAGTTCAGCCAGATCCCGAACGAGTTGATGCAGAAGGTCTATGATCTCTATTCCTTCAACATCATCCCGCGCATGGGCCACGTGATCGCGAAAGACCGCGACAGCTATCAATACCTGGTGGAATCGATCCGCCGTTTTCCCGACCAGGACACGTTCCTTTCCATGATCCGCGCCGCCGGGTTCGAGAACGCGAAATATCGCAACCTCACCATGGGAATCGCCTGCTTGCATTCCGGCTGGAAGATCTGAGGCGCCGCACGTGAGGGGACCGCACAACATCCTGCGCCTCATTCGCACGGGCGCCACGCTCGAGCGGACGGGCGCGATGGCGCTCATCATGGACGCGATGGAGACCCCGCCGCTTGTCCGGGCGACGATGCGGTTCATCGCGTGGCCCTTCCAGTGGCTGGGCTACAAGGGCGATCCGACGCAACCGCCCGCGGTGCGCGCGCTCACGGCGCTGGGGCCGGCCTATATCAAGTTCGGCCAGATCCTGAGCACGCGCCCGGACCTCGTGGGCGATGACCTGGCCACGGAGCTGCGGGTGCTTCAGGACAAGCTGCCTCCGTTCGATATCGACACGGCCAAGGAAAGCATCGCTCACGAGTTGGGCGCGCCGGTCGATACCATGTTCGACGACTTCAGCCCCCCGGTCGCCGCCGCTTCGATCGCGCAGGTTCACAAGGCGCGGCTTCGCGATACCGGCGAGGCCGTGGCGGTCAAGGTGTTGCGGCCCGGGATCGAGCGCGCGTTCCGCAAGGATATCGACGCCTTCTATTTCGCGGCCCGGATGATCGAATTCCTTTCCGCCGCATCCCGGCGCCTGCGTCCGACCGACGTGATCGCGCATTTCGAGGGCGTGGTCATGGGCGAGCTGGACTTGCGGCTCGAAGCGGCCTCGGCCTCGGAATTCGCGGCGAACACCAAGGACGACGCGGGATTCGAGCTTCCCGAGATCAAGTGGGAGTTCTGCGGTCGGCGCGTGATGACGATGGGTTGGGCCGATGGCACGGCGCTGGGCGACAACGCGGCGCTCGACGCGGCTGGACACGATCGCGCGGCGCTGGGCGAGCGGGTGCTGCAACTGTTTCTCAGCCACGCGCTGCGCGACGGGTATTTTCACGCCGACATGCACCAGGGCAACCTCAAGGTCGCGCCGAACGGGAACATCATCGCCTATGATTTCGGGATCATGGGCCATATCGACGAATACACCCGGCAGGTCTATGCCGAGATCCTCTATGGCTTCATCAAGCGCGATTACCGCCGTGTGGCAGAGGTGCATTTCGAGGCGGGCTACGTGCCGCGTGACCGCGACGTGGACGAGTTCGCCCGCGCGCTTCGCGCGGTGGGAGAGCCCATCTTCGGAATGGATGCGAGCCGGATCTCGATGGGGAGCCTGCTCAGCTATCTCTTCGAGGTAACCGAGCGGTTCGGCATGGAGACACGCACCGAGCTTATCCTTCTGCAACGGACGATGGTGGTGGTCGAGGGGGTCGCGCGGTCGCTCAATCCGCAGATCAACATCTGGCAGGTGGCGAAGCCGGTGGTCGAGGACTATATCCGCGCCTCGATCGGACCGAGGGCCGCGGCCAAGCACCTGGGCCGCACGTTGCAGGTGCTCGCCCGGTTCGGGCCCCGCCTGCCGCAGATCGTGGAGGCCGCGCTCGTCCGTCAAAGCGCCGAGCAACCGCCCGAGCCACCCCGCAGGCGCCGGCGCGATCTCGTGCTTGCCGCGGCCTCCGGCGCCGGTGCCGCCGCGATCGTGGCGGGCGTGATCTGGTCCGTCGGATAACCGATATCCGAACTGGCGTCATGCCTTGCCGTCTTCCGGCCTGGTTGTTTATGGTCCCCCAAACACACCGCAGAGTGGCGAGGGACGAGAGTGACCGTGACAGTGAAAGCGAAGCTGAGTTGTGTGGTATTCGCCTCGGCGATGGCGGGTTTGCCGATCACCGGCGCCGCCGAAAACCTGAGCACCAAGCAGACCAATATCTACGGGGTGCCCGGCCGGCTGATCGACATGCCGACCGCAGAGGTCGCCCCCGAAGGACAACTTTCGACCACCGTCTCCGCCTATGGCTCGGGCAGCAACCTGACCACGCGGACCACGCTCAGCTTCCAGGTCACGCCGCGCCTGACGGCGGCCTTTCGATACTCGGGGATCGACGGGCTTCGGCCGACACCGGGCCGCCCGGCCTTCGACAAGCTCTACGACCGCAGTTTCGATCTGAGCTTTCGCTTCCTCGACGAGGGTCGGTATCACCCGGCGATGTCTATCGGTCTTCGCGATTTCGCGGGAACGGGGCTTTACAGCGGGGAGTATATCGTCGCGACCAAGTCCATCGGCCAGCGGCTGAAGCTCACCGGAGGCATCGGCTGGGGCCGCCTTGGCAGCCACGCGAGTTTCGGCAGCACCGGAACCCGGCCTACCGGGATCCTGGGGGAGGGCGGCATCCCCTCGTATGACAAGTGGTTTCGCGGCGATGTGGCGGCGTTCGGGGGGTTTTCCTACGAAGTGACCGACCGCCTGACCTTCAGCGCGGAATATTCCTCGGACGCCTATGACCGGGAGGTCAGGGACGGCGCGCTTGACCGCGAATCCTCGTGGAACTTCGCGCTCGACTACAAGATCAGCGAGGCCTTCCGGCTGAGCGCCTATTCGCTCTACGGCGATGAAGTGGGCGCGAGCGTGACCGTGACGATAAACCCGCGCAAGCCCGCCGTGCCGGGCGGAATGGAGCCCGCGCCCCTGCCCGTTGCCGTGCGCGACCCGGACGCGGCACGGGACCTGGGATGGTCCGCCGACCCGGTGCGACGCAAGGGCGTGCAGACGAGCATCGCGCAGCTTTTGCAGAAGGAAGGCATCGCGCTTCACGGGATCGACCTGTCGCCAAGCACCGCAAACGTCCAGATCCGCAACCTTCGATATGGCATGCGGCCACAGGCCATCGGCCGCACGGCGCGCGCGCTGACGCGCGTGCTTCCGGCCTCGGTCGAGACGATCACCGTGACGTTGATCGTCGAGGGAATGCCCACGACAGCCACCACCTTTGCCCGCAGCGATCTCGAGCGGCTGGAGAACGCGCCGGCCAGCGAAATCCTCAAGGCCGCGACGATCCGGGACGGCATCACGCAGGAGGCGGGGATCCGCCCGGTCGAGGGCGCCTATCCGCGATTCCAGTATTCGGTCGGCCCCTATCTCAGGTTCAGCGTGTTCGACCCGGAAAACCCCGTGCGGGCCAATGCCGGCCTCCAGGCCAAGGCACAATATCGCATCGCACCGGGCTGGGTTCTGTCTGGGTCGGTGTCACAAAAGCTCGCAGGCGATCTCGACAGCGTTTCGCTTCCCGGTGCGTCGGGCCTGCCGCGGGTGCGGTCGAACGTGGCCTTCTATTCACAGGCCGACGACCCGACGATCGACTACCTGACCGTCGCGAACTACGCGCGGCCTGCAAGGAACATCTACAGCCGCGTGACCGCGGGGTATCTCGAACGCATGTATGCGGGCATTTCGGGCGAGGTGCTCTGGAAGCCGGTCAACAGCCGCCTCGCCCTCGGTGCCGAGGTCAACTATGTCGCGCCGCGCGACTTCGACCAGCTCTTCGGCATCCGCACCCGCAACACCTCGGGGGGGCGCATCCCCGAGTGGAACGGGCATGTCTCGGCCTATCTCGACATCGGGCACGGCTTTCACGGGCAGATAGATGCGGGCCGCTACCTCGCCGGCGATTGGGGCGCCACTTTGTCGATCGACCGTGAGTTCGCGAATGGCTGGCGCGTCGGCGCCTTCGCCACAAAGACGAACGTGTCCTCGGCCACCTTCGGCGAAGGGTCGTTCGACAAGGGCATCCGGATCACCATCCCCTTCGCCTGGGGCATCGGGACGCCCAGCAAGTCCGAAACCACGACCGTGCTGCGCTCGCTGTCGCGGGACGGCGGCGCGCGGCTCGAGGTGGACGGGCGGCTCTACGACACGATCCGCGACACGCATAATCCGCAACTCGCGCGCACCTGGGGGAAATTCTGGAGATGACCTGGAAACTTGCGATTGCGGCATTGGGATCGGTGTTGGTTGCGGCATGCAGCAACGCGCCCGAAAGCGAAGTGACGGGCACGCGCCTCCTCGGGGGGCTGCTCAGCCCGCGGAAAGAAGCGCCGCACCCCTCGCAGCAGGAGCTTGCGGCACAAACGGCGGCGGCGCTTGCCAACACGTCGGCACCGCTGATCCTCGTGAACATACCGAAGCGCAACGCGGCGACCGTCATGCAACAGATCGAGACCAACGGGGCCTATGCCACCTACGGCACCTCCGACCGAAGGAGCGTCACGTTGCGCAATGGCCTTCTCACCGCGACGCGCGGGCTGGGAAACGACCTGATGTCGTCGGATGTCTTTGCTGTGCAAGCGCTCATCTCGGCCCGAAAGGCCGGTTCGGCTCCGCCGGTGAAGCGGTATCTTGACGGCGAGAACCTCACGGTCGCGCGGGTGGCGCGCTGCTCGGTCTCGATCGGCGAGACGTCACGGATGCAGGTCGCCGAGATCAATGCTGGCGTGACCCGGGTGACGGAGCGTTGCGCGGGCGACCAGCTTGATTTCACCAACAGCTACCTCGTCGATGGCACCGGGCAGATCCTGCAATCGAAGCAATGGATCAGCCCGCTCAACGGCTATATCGTGATCCAGCAATTGCGCCGGTGATGGCGTGACTTTCTGCAAGATTCGCGTTGCAGATATCTGCCGCCACCGCGTCGCGCGCGGGTCTGTCGCGCCCTGTCCGGTCAGGTGGCGCACCGTGGATTGACGGAGATCGGAAAATGAAAGGCGGTCCGAAGACCGCCCTTTCCAAGATCCGGCTCACACCGTCTTTCAGGTGTCATCGCTCGAGTCGATGGCGGCGATCGCGATGGCGCCGACCACGATGCCGGCTGCGATGGCTGCGGCCGTGGTCATCGACATCGTCCCTTGCGACGACACGAACGGATCGGCGCTCGTGTCCGCATCCTGAGCAAAGACGGGAGCCGCTGCTGCCGCTGCAATGGCGGACGCGGCCGCGAGTGTTTTGATCTTCTTCATGACATCACTCCAAACCTGTTATCGGGCACACATGTTTCACCCTTCCCTTGAACATGACACAGAGCGGGCGCGCAAGCAAAACCAGATTCTCCTCGCTCGCGCTTTGCGGCATTTGGGCAATCGCCGGGCCCGATCGGTTTCGCGGCAGGTTGCCGGGGTGTCACTTCGACTGTCGCAGCGCGATGACCTCTTCGGCCCCGATCTCCTGCCCGGTCTCGAGGACGAGGCGCGTGCCGTCAGCGTCGTTCCTCGCCTCGACGATCCGTAGCGATTGCTCGGCGGGATGTGATCCGAGAAGCGCCTCGCCGGAGTACGATTCGGCCCGAACGGCATAGGTTCCGGGCGGCAGGGGCTGGCCGTTGTCACCCACCCCGGCCCAGTCGAATGCGCCACCGCGAAGCGGGGCCGCGACGGATTGCACCGTCCGCCCGTATTCATCCTCGACCACCAGCCGCACCTCGGTCGCGCCCGGCTCGGTCCGCAGCGTCAGGGGAACGGGCGCGCCGTCGAATTTCACCGGCAGTTCGGCGCGGGCGGTCATGCCCACCCAGCCAAGCAACTGCCCCATTCCCAACGCGCCGAGACGATCGCCCAGCGACGACAGGATGTCATTGGTGCGCACCTGCTGCTCGACCGTCGAGAACTGCGCGAGCTGAACAGCGAAATCGGCCGATTCGACGGGGTTCAGCGGGTCCTGGTTCTGCATCTGGACGGTGAGCATCTTGAGAAAGGTCTCGAAATCCGAGCTGATCGCAGGCGAGCCGGCCGTGCCGGCATCCGGTTGCCCGAAGCCGCGGGTACTCGGTGATCCTTGCGTGATTTCCATGGCGATTTTCCTTCGGTTCGTGGGGCGTGACCCACGGGTCAGAGACGAAGATCGAGACCGTCGAGCGACACCCGTGTCGCGACCGGGGCCGTGTCTTCGGGGTGAGCTTCGGCAGCGCCGGCAGGCGCGGACCGGCTGGCAAAGGTGCCGGATTTCCGCTGCGTGTCCTGGTCGAAGCTGAACTCGCTGCGACCGTATCCCAGATCGCGAAAATCCTGCGCCAGAAGATCGATGTGGCGCCGCAAGAGATCAAGCGTCTCGGGACGATCCGCAATGACCGTGACCATCATGGTCCCGTCGCCGGGAACCATCGCCAGCCGGACGCGGCCAAGCTCGACCGGGTTGAGGGTGATCTCGACGCTGCGTTCGCCGATACTCGCGCTGGTCTGCGTGACCTGGTGGGTCACCTGCCGCACGATATCGGCGGCTCGCGGAGCACCGCCGGGCACCTCCGGCGCCGGCCGGGCGGCATCGGTGCTCGGGCGGGTCTCGGCCACGGCAGAAAGGTCCGGCTTCTGCGGGGCCTCACCTTCGAAAGGGATTGGCGCAATGGCAGGATTGGTCGCTGAGGGCGCCGGATGCAACGGCTCGCTGGGTGATCTTGGAGCGATCGGCTCGAAGGCGGACGCGCGATCGAACCGCAGGGCGTCTTTCGCTCGTCCCGCGTCAAGGGAGGGCGAAGGCGCGGCGGCTGACACCGACTGCCGATCCGAGAGGGGGCGCGCTGCAAACTGCCGGAGCGAGGCAGTCTCGCGCTCGGAAGCGACCGGATAGGCGCGCGCATTTACCGCGCCTTCATCCGGCAAGGGCGAGGTGGTTTCGGCGAATGGATCAGGTGCGGAGCTGGCCTTCGGCATGGCGGCGGGCGACAAGGGATCCCCGCGCGCTTCCGATCCTTCCGCATGCTGCTGGCCAGAAGCCTTCATCGAACTGCCTGCCTGAACGTCATCACTGCGCGGCGCCGTCTGTACGGATGCCGGCGCGGTCCCCTGCGCGGTGAGCGGGGGAGATTGCGCATCCACGGCTCCCTCCGACACGGCACCTGCGGATCGGCCCTGCTCGTGCCGACCGGCATCTGATGCGCCGGATGCCGACGCCTCGGAACTCTCCGGGAAGGTCGCGAAAGCAGTCCGGTTGTCAGAAACGTCTGCCTCCCGCCTCGTCGCATGGACAGCAAACTCCCGGTCGACATGAGGCATCCGGGGCGCGGCGGGGTGCGACGGCTGCCCGGCATCAAGGCGGGATCGCAACCCGGCATCGGGTTCACTCGGGCTCCCCGCTGGGCCCGTTTCGTCATGGATCAGGCGCACATCGGCGCTGGATGATCTGGCCATGGCGGGGGCAAGCTCCGCTCCGTCGACCGCGAGGGAAACGTGCGACCCGGCACGTTGACGCGATGCACCGCCCCCGGGCCCCGCAAGGCCCGGCAGTTCCGCCTCGACGAGGGCCAACTCCGTTGAACCCGTGGCCGCCACCCCATTCGGCGCCTGCCCGTCCCCGCTGCCGATCTCCGATTCGGGAACCGACGGCTCCGGCTCGCCCCTTCCGCTCTGTGCGGCGACCAATTCCGTCTCATGGGCCGACAGATGCGCGTCAAAGAACGTCTTGAATTCGATTGCCCAGTCCGACCCTTCCCGCTGTCGCGTCGCAACGCCGCGCACCAGCGCATCCGCCGAACTTATGGCAGGGTCGTGAGAAATTTGCGCTTCGAGCATGAAACCTCCGGGAATCGTCGCCTGGACCAGCATTCGCAGATTCCGGTTACCGCTTCTTTACCGGTTTGCGGTTTACTCGCCTCATCTCACGTCAATTCGAGGTAAATCCGTGACCGATCCTTTACCCACGACCTTCACGACCATGACACCGCCCGCGCCTCGGCCACAGGGAAAGGCCGGGGAGGCTGCGCGCAAGCTCGAAGCGGCGTTCCTGTCGGAAATGCTCAAATCCGCAGGTCTTGGCGAGCAGGAAAACAGCTTCAGCGGCGGGCCCGGAGAAGCCCAGTTTGCGAGTTTCCAGCGCGATCTCCTGGCCGATGCGATGGTCGAAAAGGGGGGGATCGGGCTTGCCCAGCTATTCTTCAACGCCATGACGGAGCACACGCATGACCGATAAAGACGCACGCGCCATGATCGACGAACTCGATGACCTTCTCGAAACGGAAAGAGCCGCGCTGATCGAGGGCGATATCGAAGGGGTCGCGACGCTCACGGAACGCAAGGAGGCGCTTATCGGCGGGCTTGACCGGGCCGCGGTCGGACCTGGTGAGCTTGGCGGCCTTCGCGACAAGCTCGATCGCAACCAGGCGCTTCTTGAAAGCGCGCTGCTGGGGATACGGCGGGTCGCAACGCGCATCGCCGCGCTGAAACGCATTCGCGACTCGCTCGAGACCTATGATCGCGAAGGACGGCGGCGCACGATCCCGGGCGAGCTTTCGCGACAGATGGAGAAGCGTGCCTGAGATTTGATTCAAATCCGGTGGAGATCGCGAGGCGGGTTTAGCATTCCATTAGCACCTCGGCGCGCATGGTGCGCCTGCATCCGATCGGATGGCGCGGGATCCGCGAGAGCGGTTCGCAACTGTCAGAAGGACAGTCAAAACGGTTCCGATACGGAACGCGCATCAATGGGTGCAAAAGCACCCGAAACCAAAGGAATATGCAATGTCCAGCATTCTGACGAACAACAGCGCGATGGTCGCGCTGCAAACTCTCAAATCCGTCAACAAGAACCTTGCCACGACACAGAACGAGATTTCGACGGGCAAATCCGTATCCTCGGCCAAGGACAACTCGGCCGTCTGGGCGATCTCCAAGGTCATGGAAGCGGACGTGAGCGGGTTCAAGGCCATCTCCGACAGCCTCGCGCTGGGCGAATCCACGGTGGCGGTGGCGCGCAACGCGTCCGAAACCGTGACCGACCTTCTCATCAACATGCGCGACAAGATCGTGGGCGCGCAAGGCGACAACGTCGACCGCGAGAAGCTCAACGACGAGATCCAGGCCTATATCGGACAGATCAAGTCGGTCGTGGGCGCCGCACAATTCAACGGTCTCAACCTCGTCGATGGGTCTCAATCGGATCTCAACACGGATGGGAACACCGGGGTCGATATCCTGTCATCGCTGGATCGGGGCGCGGGGGGAAGCATCTCGGTCTCGAATATCGGCGTGGCCGCACAGAACCTGTCGACGACCGCGGGCACCGACCTGACCGCGGTCGACGCAGACGTCTCGACGCTTGCCGCGAGCGGGGGCGCCGACATGGTCACCGTCACCCTTGGCGCCGAGTTCCTCGAGAATGACGGCAACGCGGGCGGCGCCGTGGCGCTCAAGGCGGGAACCGCCGGAGTTGACCTCGGCAGCACGGCAGGCCTGGTCGAGGGCGACGTCGTGCGCCTGAAGGTCGGCGATGTCGAGGGGAGCTACGTGGTGCGCGCGGGCGACACCAACGATTCGGTTTTCGCGGGTGTCAAGAACGGGCTTCTCCAGGCCGGCCTCGATGATTCGAAATTCGCCGTCGTGATCAATGCCGGAACCTCGATCACGGTGGAGAACCTGACCAACCAAGGGAATATCGGCGTCTCTCTCACGCAGCAGCGCGGCAGCGGCGCGCTGACCCAGCTCGAAACCATGAACGTGAGCACGGAGAGCGGCGCGAACACCGCGCTGAGCCAGATCGAAGGCATGATCCAGTCCTCGATCGACGCGAGCGCCTCTTTCGGTTCGGTCGAGACCCGGATCGGCACGCAGTCGGACTTCGTCTCGAAACTGACCGACAGCCTCAAGTCGGGCATCGGGGCCATGGTCGATGCGGATATGGAAGAGACATCGGCGCGGCTGCAGGCGCTCCAGGTGCAGCAGCAACTCGCCGTGCAGTCGCTTTCGATCGCCAACCAGGCTCCGCAGTCGATCCTGTCGCTCTTCCGCTGATAGGGGACAGATCGGCGACCGGGGCGCGCGTCACCGTCAGGCCGCGCCCCGGTCATGACCCCGCCGCCGACTTGCCCGGCGCGCCGGGACCGGCCAATTTCCGAAAGGACGATACGTGAACGCGATCCGACATACGCCGAACGCCTATGCGCAGAACATCGAAACCGTCAGCACCCCGCGGGCCAGGGAATACGAAGCGGTCGCCAGGACGACCCAGCTCCTGAAAAGGGCGAGCGAC
Source organism: Roseovarius sp. SCSIO 43702 (assembly GCF_019599045.1). Taxonomy (NCBI): domain Bacteria; kingdom Pseudomonadati; phylum Pseudomonadota; class Alphaproteobacteria; order Rhodobacterales; family Roseobacteraceae; genus Roseovarius; species Roseovarius sp. SCSIO 43702. The sequence goes on along the minus strand of NZ_CP080623.1, from coordinate 293,855 downwards.
AAGGGCGCCGCCGGATTCGGCGACCTTGCCCATGCCATACATATCAACCGCAGGCTCTGGACGATCCTTGCCGTCGACGTCGCGGACCGTGGCAACGGGCTTCCCGACGATCTCAAGGCGCGCATCGTCTATCTCGCCGAATTCACGCGCGAGCACAGCCGCCTCGTCATGCAGCGCAAGGCCTCGCCCGAGCCGCTGATCGAGATCAACCGCGCGATCATGGCTGGTCTCAAGGATGGTGCCCGGCACTCGACGGGGGCACGCGGATGAGCGGCCTTGTCCTGAAGCTCGGCCCCAAGGAACGCGTGCTCGTGAACGGCGCGGTTCTCGAGAACGGGGACCGTCGGACGCGCGTCGCGATCATGACACCGGGCGCGAACATCCTGCGGCTGCGCGATGCGATACATCCCGACGATGCCAACACGCCGGTCCGGCGGGTCTGCTACGCGGTGCAACTGGTCCTCTCGGGAGACAGCGACGCCGAAGCGGCGCGTCTGCCGCTCCTGCGCCACATCGAGGAGTTGAGCCGCATCCTGACCGATCCGGACAGCCGCGCGCACCTGGCCCGCGCAACCGATGCCATCCTGGAGGATGAGCATTACAAGTGCCTGAAATCCCTGCGCGCCCTGCTCCCCCGCGAGGCGCGGCTTCTGGCGCGCGCCACGGCATGAGTTTTCAGCCCATACTGCCCGTCGGAGGTGTGGCCGGCTGGCGGCTTCTCAAGGCCACTCTTCCGGCGCAACGCCAAAGCTTCGACCGGACACCGCGCCTGGAACGGGATACCGCCTATTTCGAAGCCAATATCGCCTCGGTCCGAAATGCCGACGATCTCGTCTCCGACCGTCGGCTGCTGCGTGTCGCGCTTGGCGCCTTCGGCCTGGGCGAAGACATCTCGAGCACGGCGTTCGTGCGCAAGATCCTCGAGGAGGGAGCCACCGCGCGCGATGCCCTGGCCAATCGCCTCACCGACACGCGCTACCGCGCCCTTGCACGAGAATTCGGCTTCGGCGATCCGCTCGGGGCCCGCACGGGCGATCCGGGCTTCGGCGAGAGGATCTCGGACCTGTTTCGCACGCGCGAATTCGAAGTGGCCGTCGGGGAACAGGACGACGCCATGCGCCTTGCGCTCAATGCCGAGCGAAGCCTGCCCGATCTTGTCGCGACGGGCAGCGACGAGACCAAGTGGTTGCGGATCATGGGCGACCCGCCGCTCCGGCAATTCTTCGAAACCGCCCTCGGGATTCCCGATGGCTTCGCCCAGGTCGATCTCGATCGGCAGGTCGATGAATTCTCGAACCGTGCACGGCGCCAGCTTGGCATCGAGGGTCTTTCGGATCTCGAGGATCCGGCCAATATTCAGCGGCTCATCGACCGCTTCCTCGTCCGCGAGCAGACATCGGCATTCTCGGCCTCGAGCGCGGGTTCCACGGCGCTCACGCTGCTTCAATCGATGCGCCCACTTTTCGCCTGACTGCGCGCCGGGTGGCAACGGTCTTCCGGTTCCGCACGGCTAAAAGCTTCGGAAAACCGGTCGAACCGGCACTGGCGACGAGGCCATTCTGCAAGGCCATCCTCCGCTTGGATGCTCGGCGCATGTCACCCGGCACGGGCGAAGCACATCGTGGCAGGACCGCCGTTTCAAGACAGCCACCACCGGATCACCACCACCCCCTTACACGCCGCGTGCGGGTTCGGTCGGCGCCGGGTTTTTCTGCGATTTCGCGGACGCGGCGCGGCGCAGGATGAGGGCCAGGCGGTCGAAGCTGTCTCGCGTGGTTCCGCCTTCCACCTCTCCGACGAGGGCGTCGAGATCCGGCCAGGCGCGGATCGCTTCGTCGAGACGCGGATCCGACCCTTCGCTGTAAAGTCCCGCGCGGATCATCGTCTCGGACCGCTCATATGCACCCAGAAGCATGCGCGTCCGCGCGATCAGATCATTCTCGTCCGCGCTGGCGGCGGCCGGCAAGCTGCGGGAGACCGATCGCAGGAGATCGATCGCCGGAAAGCGGCCCCGCTCGGCGATCGCGCGGTCCATCACGACGTGACCGTCCAGCACCCCGCGCAGGATATCCGCGACGGGCTCATCCATGTCGGAGCCCGCGACCAGCACGCTCAGAAGCGCCGTGATGTCGCCCTGCCCTTCGGCGCCCGGTCCCGCCCGCTCGCAAAGCGACATGATCATCTGCGCCGTCGAGGCCGGGAAGCCGCGCAGCGCCGGAAGTTCCCCGGCGGCGATCGCCACCTCGCGATGCGCCTCGGCAAAACGGGTGATCGAATCGGCCATCAGAAGCACATGCGCCCCCTGATCGCGAAAATGCTCGGCCACGCACATCGCAGTCCAGGCGCACCTGCGCCGGATGAGTGGCGACGTGTCGGAGGTGGCCGCCACGATGACCGAGCGTTTCATGCCATCGGTGCCGAGGACATTGTCGGCGAATTCCCGAAGCTCGCGCCCCCGCTCTCCGATCAGGGCAAAGACGACGACATCCGCTTGCATGTTGCGGCCCAGGTGGCCCAGAAGGCTCGATTTGCCGACGCCGGACCCGGCGAAAAGGCCGACGCGCTGGCCCCGCACGATCGGCAGGATCGTGTTGAAGACGGCCATCCCCGTCTCGAGCCGCCCGCCCATGGCGCGACGCACCGACGGCGGCGGCGGATCGCCCCGAACCGGACGCGCCCTCGCTCCGCGAGCGAGAGGACGGCCATCGAGCGGCGCGCCGAACGGATCGATGACGCGCCCGATCCAGCCATCGCAGGGCGCGATGTCGCCCCCGTTCGTCACGACCACGCGGTCGCCGAGCCCGAGGCCGACCGGGGCCTCGTCCGGCAGCACGACCGCCGCCGCGGAATCCATGTTGAGAATTTCCCCGGCCAGCGCGGCCCCATCGGATCGACGGGTGATGACGACCCGGTCACCCAGCCGCGCCACGTCCGACAGGCCGCCCACCCGGAGCGTATCGCCACCGATGGACATGACGCGGCCGATGGTGTGCGCAGCGTTTAGTCTGGCGATCTCGGCCCGCAGGCCGGACAACTCGGGTGCTCTCATCGGGCTCTCCAAAAATCTTCTGAAAACAATTTCTAAAGGAATCACGGTTAAGCCTTGGTTGAAACGCACCGGGGAATCGCCTCAATGTTCGCAGATCTCGATATTTTCCGACTGGCCCATGCCATGGCCCGTCACGCCGGTAGCCGGCAAAGCGTCATCGCGCAGAACATCGCGAATGCCGACACGCCGGGATATGCCGCGCGCGATATCCAGCCGTTCGGAGAGTTGATGGGCGGCGGGATCGGTGCGCCCGCCCGGCTTCGCGCGACACGCCCCTCGCACCTGGATGCGACGGCGGCGGCAAGTGATGTGCGGGTCAGCGAACGTCGCGACGTGCCGACCGATCCAAATGGCAACTCGGTCGCGCTCGAGACCGAGATGATGACGGCGGTGCAGGTCAAGCGCGACCACGACCGCGCCATCGCGATCTATCGCTCATCGCTCAACATCCTGCGCAGTGCCGTGGGCCGCAGGTAAGGAGACGGACATCATGACGGATTTCTCCGACGCGCTCAGCGTCTCGTCAAGCGGGCTCCGGGCCCAGGCCCAGCGCCTGCGCCACGTTTCGGAAAACATCGCGAATGCCGACACGCCCGGCTATCGGCGCAAGACGGTACCGTTCGAACTCGAGAGCGGCGGGCCCGGCGCGGCCGCGGGGGTCAGGACGGGCCGCGTCAACCTCGACCGCTCGGAACTCGCGCGCATCCATGATCCGTCGCACCCGCTCGCCGATGCCACGGGCTATTACGATGGTTCGAATGTCGACCTCGTGATCGAGATCGCCGATGCCCGCGAGGCGCAGCGCAGTTACGAGGCCAATCTCAAGATGTTCGACCAGGCAAGACAGATGTCATCGAGCCTGATGGACCTGCTGCGCCGATAATCCCACGAAGGAGGATCCAGAATGGATATCACCGCCCTTAATGCCGCCCGGAACTATGCGGCCCAGCGCCCCGCCACTGCGCCCGATCCGGCCACCGCGACCGGCGGCGCGGCCGGCGGAATCGTCCGCGATTTCGCTGCGACCCTGCAGGAGGCCGAGGCCACGGCGACCAGCGCCATGACCGGAGAGGCCGACCCCCATGCCCTCGTCCAGGCGCTCGCGCAGGCGGAGCTCGCCGTCGAGACCGCCGTGACCGTTCGCGACAAGATGGTCGAGGCCTACCAGGAAATCCTGCGGATGCCGGTCTAGAACGATGGAGAGCGAGGTCATCTTCTTCGACACGTTACGGCAGGGGCTCTGGATCGCGGTCATCATCTCGACCCCCATCCTCGTGGTGGCGCTGGTCGCGGGCCTGACCGTGGGGCTTTTCCAGGCGCTCACGTCGATACAGGAGATGACACTCACCTTCGTGCCCAAGCTCGCGGCGATCATCGCGGTCTTCTGGCTCAGCATGGGCTTCATGACCCGGACGCTCGTTTCGTTCTTCCAGGATCACCTGATCCCGATCATCGCAGGAGGCTGACGATGGAAAGCACCGGATACACCACCCTGACCCGCCAGGTCGGGTTGATGCGCGAAATGCAGGTGGTGGCCAACAACATCGCGAACGCGGCAACCACCGGCTTCCGCCAGGAGGGGTTGGTCTTTGCCGAATACATCCAGCGCAACGAGGGCGGGCCGTCGCTTTCGATGGCATCGGCGGATGTGCGGCATACCTCGATGACGCAAGGCGCGCTGACGCAGACCGGCGGCGAGCTCGATCTCGCGATCGAGGGTGAAGGCTTCTTCCTCGTCGAGACACCCGGCGGCGAACGCCTCACCCGTGCCGGGAGTTTCGCGCTCTCGGCGGCGGGCGACCTCGTGACGCCGGCAGGCTTTCGCGTGCTCGATGCCGGGGGCGCACCGGTCTTCGTGCCCCCCGATGCGACCGGCCTCGGCATTTCGCCCGATGGCACACTGAGCGCCGACGGCCGTCCGCTCTCGCAGATCGGGCTTGTCCGACCCACGGATCCGACCGGCCTCATCCGTGAGGACGGCGTCATGTTCCGTTCCGAGGCGGGGTTCGAGCCGGTCGAGGACGGCCGGATGCTTCAGGGGTTTCTCGAGGGTGCCAATGTGGATCCGGTTTCTCAGGTCGCCCGCATGATCGAGGTGCAGCGCGCCTACGAGATGGGCCAGAGCTTCCTCGAGGCCGAGAACGAGCGCCTGCGCACCGCGCTCCAGACATTCGTGAAGACCAGATAACCCGGCCTCGTCCAGAAGGAGAACGCCATGCGAGCCCTGAAGATCGCCGCCACCGGGATGGCGGCACAGCAGATGCGGGTCGAGACCATCTCGAACAACCTCGCGAACATGTCGACCACCGGCTACAATACCCGCCGCGCCGAATTCGCCGACCTGCACTACCAGCAACTGGCGCGGGCCGGCACGGTCAACGCCGCGGATGGCACCGTGCTTCCCACCGGAGTGCAGCTTGGCCTCGGGGTGCGTCCGGCCGCGGTGAGCGTGCATCTCGAGCAAGGCTCTCTCTCGGCCACGAACGGCGATCTGGACGTGGCGATCGAGGGCAAGGGCTATCTTGAGATCGAGCTGCCCTCCGGGCGCGCCGCCTACACGCGCGACGGGGCGCTGAAGCGCTCCGCCGATGGCCTGATCGTGACTTCCGACGGCTATCCTGTCGCACCGCAGATCACGATCCCCGAAGATGCCCGCTCGATCTCGATCAACGGCGCGGGCGAGGTCTATGCCTATTTCGCCGACGCAACCGAGGCACAGCTTCTGGGTCAGCTCTCGCTCGCGGGTTTCACCAATCCCAAGGGGCTCGAGGCGCTGGGGAGCAATCTCTTCTCCGAGACCGAGGCATCCGGTCCGGCGATCGTGACGACGCCGGGGCAGGACGGGCTTGGCACGGTTCGGCAGGGCTATCTCGAGGACAGTTCTGTCGACCCGGTGCGCGAGGTGACCGAGCTGATCGAGGCCCAGCGCGGGTACGAGCTCAACTCCAAGGTGATCTCCGCCGCCGACCAGATGCTCGGCGCCACGACGCAGGTGCGCTGATGCGAACGTGGATCGCAGCTCTTGCCCTCCTGGCCAGCCCGGCGCAGGCCGAATCGGTCCTCGCGGCCCGGACGCTTCGGGCGCAGACCATCGTCACGGCGCAGGATCTCGTGGTGAAGGACGTGGAGATCGTCGGTGCCGCGCGCTCGATCGACGAAATCATCGGCCGCGAAACGCGGATCGCCCTCTACGCGGGGCGGCCCGTGCGACCGGGCGATGTCGGGCCGCCTGCCGTCGTGGAGCGCAACCAGATCGTGCCGCTCGTCTTCGATCGCGGCGGGCTTCGCATCACGAGCGAGGGTCGGTCTCTCATGCGCGCGGGTCCGGGCGAGCGTATCCGCGTGATGAACCTCGCCTCGCGCATCACCGTCATGGGCCGCGTGCGCGCCGATGGCCGGGTTTTCGTCTCGGAACAGGAGTGACAATGAGCCATCGCACCCTTCTCATCGGCGCCACCGCCGCCCTGACGCTCGCGGCCTGCGGTCGCGCCGATCACATCGGCAAACCGCCGAGCTTCACGCCCGCGATGAACAGTGACGAACATGTCGCCATGCTCGACCCCGGCCTGCCGCGGACCGTCGAGACCGCGCGCGACGTGGATGGCGCCTCGCTCTGGGCCGCCGGACAACGCTCGCTGCTCGGCGACCGGCGGGCGATCAAGCGCGGCGATATCCTCACCGTCGTGATCGAGATCGACGAGGAGGCCGAGATCTCGAACTCCACCTCGCGCTCGCGCAACGGCTCCGAGAGCATGAGCGTGCCGCACCTCCTGGGTCTGCCGCAACGGATCGACGGCAAGCTGCCGGAGGGCGCGAGCATGGACAATGCCGTGGCGCTCGACAGTTCTTCGCGCTCGGGCGGCGACGGATCGGTAAGCCGCAGGGAGGAGCTGACGCTGCGCGTCGCGGCCACGGTGATGCAGGTGCTTCCCAACGGGGTTCTCGCGATCCAGGGATCGCAGGAGGTGCGGGTCAATTTCGAGCTTCGCGAGCTTCTGGTAACGGGCTATGTCCGTCCCGAGGATATCTCGCGGCAGAACGAGATCACCTACGACAAGATCGCGTCGGCCCGCATTTCCTATGGCGGGCGGGGTCAGATCACCGATGTTCAGCAACCGCGGATCGGCCAGCAGGTGCTGGACGCGGTCCTGCCATTCTGAGGACCGGGTCCATGAAGAAAATCCTCATCCTCGTCCTTCTGCCGCTTCTGGGTCTGGGCGGCGGCGTGGAAGCCGGCCTCGCTCTGCGCTCCGATGCGCCTCCCGATGCCGAGACGCCGCCCGAAACATGCCAGCCCGCCGATCATGCGGCAAACGATGTGGCTCTCGCCGAGACTCATGCTGCCGCGCCCGCCGGTCGCGACTACGTCAAGCTCAACAACCAGTTCGTGGTCCCGCTCGTCGCCGAAGGCGGGATGCAGGGCCTGATTGTCATGTCTCTCAACCTCGAGGTGACGGCGGGAAGCTCCGAGGCTGTCTATCTGCACGAACCGAAGCTGCGCGATCACTTCCTCGAGGTTCTTTTCGAACATGCCGGCATCGGCGGGTTCGACGGCGATTTCACCGACAGCCGCAAGCTCGGCGCCCTGAAGGCCGCACTGCGCGACGTGGCGCGGAAGGTTCTGGGGCCGGTGGTGCAGGACGTGCTCATCACCGATCTCGCGCGGCAGGCGGGCTGAGATCCCGGCGCAAGCGTGATGCTGCGACCCCGTTGGAGATCAGCTCCGATCACCATTTTTCGCAGGCGGGCGCGAAAGCGGGAATCGCGCCTTCACGCGGGGGATTTCGCAGTCAGGATCATCTGGGCATCCCGCGCCCGCCCTGCCGCGCCCGCCGCGCGGCGCCTCTGACTGGCCACCTCCTGTTTCATGAGGCTCGCGGCCGCCTCGTGCCGACCGAAGGCCAGCCGCACCCGGGCCATGACCGCCTCCTTCCCCGCGAGATGACGCGCGAGGCGATGGGTCAGCTCGCGCCGGCGCCTGTCCTGCCAGGCCGTCCAGGCGATCTCGGCCCCGATCGCGCGGAGATCTCGAAGCTCGGCTACGGGAAGGCGCATCATCTCGGCCCGGTGCGCATCGAGGCGCGCGATGTCACGCCGAAGCGCCGTCTCCGTCTCGAGGAACGCCGCGAGTTGCCCGCGCTCCCGCTCGAAGGCGACCCGCGTCACCTCGACCAGATCGCGGACGTCGCGTTTCATCCGAAGCTCCTTGCCCGTGTGCGCATCGCGTCGGCAAACCTGATGGCGGCCGCCACCGCACGGTAGTGATCCGGCGATATCTCGTCTCCGATCACCGTGGTCGCATGGAGCGCCCGCGCCGTGGGCGGATCGTGCCGGATCGGAACGCGCGCCTCCTCGGCGGCCTTGCGGATGGCAAGCGCCATGTTGTCCACGCCCTTGGCCACGCAGACCGGCGCGGCCCCCGCAGCCCGCGACCATTTCAGCGCGACGGCATAGTGGGTCGGGTTGACGATCACGACGTCGGCGCCCGGCACGTCGGCCATCATCTGCGACGACGCGATCTCGGTCGCCCGTTGCCGCCTCTGGTTTTTCATGTGCGGATCGCCTTCGTGCTGCTTGTGCTCGTCCTTGATCTCCTGATGCGACATGCGGTTGCGGCGACGGTGGTCATGCCGCTGCCAGAGATAGTCGACCCCGCCGATGGCAAGCGCGATGGGCACGACCACGAGCATGAAATCCGTCATCTGCCGCACCATCAGAAGGCCGATTCCGCGCGGTTCGGCATGAAGCGCGCCGGTCATCTCGGGCAGGCGCCAGGTCACGAAACTCGCCAGCAGCGCGGAATAGATCATGAGCTTGGCGAGGCTCTTGGCGAACTCGAAAAGTCCGGATGGTCCGTATTTCTGCTTGGCGTTGGACAGCGGGTTGATCCTTCTGTAGTGGGGCGATTGTGTTCAAGAGGGAGATTTCAATGAGAAAGGTCCCGTCTGGGCGTGCCGCAGCGGGGTTGGGCGGATCTCGCCAGCAGAGAGCGGGTCGGATCGAACGGGGGCGACGCGAGGGGCGTTCAGCGCGGAGACGCCAATTCATCTCGGCGCTGAACGCCCCGGATCGCGTGGCACCAATGTCAGTCGGGTTGGCTGTGTCGTAAGACCGTGCTTGCGTCGACTTCCTCGAGGGCGCTCCCATGCCGGCATCATGCTTCTGTCCGCGGTCAGCGCATCGGCTGCCTTCATTATGCCAAGTCCAAGAGCAGTTCCCGCGTGCCAATCTTTCAGGCGTCCTCAGATCGTCATGATCCGGCGACCAGGATAACCACGGCATCATCGGGGACCGCGTCCCGGCAAGGGACCTCGGTGAGCCTGCACCCTCAGGCGCGGTCGATCTCTCCTTCTCGTTCAAGCCTCATTTGCGGAATGCCTGATACGGGGGTCATGCGACTGCTGCCCGCATGGCATCGGCCCGCTTGAAGCAGAATTGCGTGCCATCACGCCACATGCGGTGCAGCACCACGCCGATACGGCGCGCCAATGCAACCGTTGCCCGCTTCTTTCCGCGGGATTTGGCGACATTCCATGCCCAGGCGGTCAGCCAGCTGGCCCTGCCTCGGTTCAACATCACTGTCGCGGCACGGTAGAGGGCAGTTCGCAAGCCAACATCACCGGCCTTCGTGATCTGGCCGAGGATATCTCGCTCTCCCGATTGATCACGTTTCGGGGTCAGCCCAGCCCAGGGTCCGACCTCTTTCGAGGATCGGAAACGGTCTGGATCATCGATTGAGGATTTGACAGTCAGCGCCACAAGTGCGCCCACGCCGGGCATGGTCATGAGCAGCCGACACACCGGGTCTATTTTCGCGTAGCCGCGCAACAGCTTTTCCAGCTTGGCTAGTTCTTTGCGAAGTTCCCGGCGGGCGGTCAGAATCGATGTGACCGCGGCTTCCAGCATGGGATTGCCGTCAACGAGCTCGCGCACGCGATCCTCATACCGGCCTTTCGAAATCTTCCCGATCTTCAGTCCGAAATTGCGCAGAATGCCCCGCATCGAGAGTTCGATGTTCAGCATGGCCTGCTGTACCGCCTTACGGGATGACAGCAGCGCGCGCGTTTCCTGCGCCGAAACGGATTTGCAATGGACGGGCCGAAACCAGCCCATGTGCAAAAGCCGGGCAATGCCCTCCGCATCACGCCGATCTGTCTTGTTGGGCATCGCTTTCAAGGCGCCCTTAACCTGACGCGTTTCCATCAGAACGGCGTCAAAGCCGGCGTCGACCAGAGCCCGATGCAGCCATTGTGACAGGGGACCGGCCTCCAGGCCCACACCTATTACTCGACCGGGCAGATCATGTAGAACCCTCACCAGTTCCTCGGGTTCGCTGGCGGCCGTGGTCTCCTTGATTACCTTCCCATGCGCGGAAACCGCGCAGATGGCCGTGCTTGCCAGCGAGACGTCCAATCCGATATGCAAATCCATGTCGTTGCCCTTTCTTTGCCAAGAGAGTTTGGGGCGCGCCCACCGGCCCGACCCCGTCGACACGTGAGAGACGTGCCAAGGGCAACGACACTTCAAAACATCCCGTATCGCAAAGCATAACGTCAGTGATTCGTGCCGCGCCCCACTACGGCATCTTTGAAGTTTCGGCCTGAGCTTGGTGGGCGCCATGACAAAGCTGCGGGTGCCCACCACCGCGAGCAGCGCGAGCGCGGCCGGAAGCGCGAACCAGGCGAACATCGGGACCGCGACCGCCTCGACGAGGCCCGCCGTGACCGGCCGCGCGTTGCCATCGAAGAAGGCAGCCCGAAGGCGGTCGGGCTGTCCCAGGAGCACCATCATCGCCGTTCCGGTCCGTTCGGCGGCCAGCCCGCCCATCATCAGCGCGGCCAGCAGGACGCCCGTGTATCCAGCCGCCGAGGTGAGGTCGGCCGATCGCGCAAGCTCACCCTTCTTGCGCGCCTCGTCGAGCTTGTGCTGCGTCGGCTCGTGCTGCTTGTCGGTGTCGTCGTCCTGACCGGCCATGTGCTACCCTCCGAAAGGATTGGCCGTGAACCGCTCGAGCGCGCGGATCCAGACCCCGAGCATCACCGGCGCCAGCAGCATCAATCCGATCAGGCCCGCCGCGCTGATGGCCGGGGCGCCCACGAAGACCACCATGAGCTGGGGCATCGCGCGGTTGATGATGCCGAGCGTGAGATTGTAGATGACCGAAACGATAAGGAACGGCGCTGCGAGCCGGAACGCCAGCGAGAAGGCGGCCCCGATCTGCTCCACGCCCCAGTCCGCCATGGCCCCGGGATCCGGCAGCGCGCCCAGGGGGAAAAGCGCGTAGGACCGAATGAACATCTCGGCCACGCGGACGTGAAGCCCGAGCATCATGGCCAGCGCCAATGCCGCGACCACGAGGACATGCCCCATCGCCGGCATCGGAGTGCTGCCCGCGGTTCCAAGGATCTGCGACAGCGACGTGGCTTGGGCGGCCATGGAGCCGGCCGTCTGCAGCGCGAGCAGGAACAGCCGCAGACCGATCCCGATCAGAAGTCCGATCGCCGTCTCCACCAGGGCGAGCGGAACCATGGCCGCGAAGTCGGGCAGCGGCCCGATCTGGGACCGGACGGCCGGCGTGACGATCAAAGTCATCGCGATCGCCAGCGCGAGCTTGATCCGGACCGGCACGGTGGTTTCGCCGAAACCGGGAAAGAGGGACATGACCGGGGCCGCCCTGAGAAAGACGAGGAAGTGCGCCCAGACGAGATCGTACGCCAGCGCAAGAAAGGGGCCCGCGTTGCTCAAGCCGCGACGACCCCGACGAGCGAGGGTTGCGCCTCGAGGCCGATCTCCTCGAACGAAAGAACGGGGTTGGTGATGTTCTTGGCCATGAGCACCGTGCGCAGGAATCGCCTGCGCGTCGAGGAGGTCACGATCGCGGGATGAACCCCCTTTTGACCCGCCTGGTTGACCTGTTCGGCCACTGCCCCCGTCAGCGAATTGAACAGGTCCGGCGGCAGCGCCACGTCGAGCCGCCCCTTGTCCCCGTCGATCTGATAGGTGCCGAACGTATCCTCCCATTCCGGAGCGAGCTGGATCAGCGGCAACGTGCCATCCTCGCGCAGCAGGCTCGAGACAAGCTGAAAGCCCAGCCTCTGGCGCACCAGTTCGCAGATCCCTTCGGCCTGCGCGTAAGTGTGGCGGGCCTCGGCCACGGATTCGATGATGAGCGGCAGGTTCCGTATCGAAACCTGTTCCGCCAGCAGGAGGCGCAGGACGTTATGCAGGAGGTCCGTCGGCACGCGGTCGGGGATCATCTCGTCAAGCAGCTTGCGATTGGCCTCGGACCGCGCCTGATCGGAGAGGTTGACCATCTCGTCGAGCAGCCTGCGCATCGCCTTCATGGTCAGGAGCCGGCTCAGGTTCTTGCGAATGATCTCAAGCAAATGGGTGGCGAGGATCTCGGGCGGGGCCACTACCGTCGCGCCGCCGAGCGCGGCATCGTCCTGCGCCGCGGCATCTATCCAGCGTGCCGGCGCACCGTAGACAGGCTCGCTCACCGTCTCGCCCGGCGGCAGGTCGAGATGGCTTTGCGGATCGAGCACGAGCACCTGTTCACCACGCAGCGTGGCGCGGGCCTGCTCGACGCCGAGGATGCGGATCGTGTAGGTTCCGGGCGGAAGAGAGGGATCGTCGGTCAGGCGGATTTCCGGAAGTATCAGCCCGAAGCGCGTGGCGACATGGGTCCGCATGTTCACGATCCGCGCATCGAGGCCGGTGCCCCGATCAAGAACCATCGACACGAGGTCGGGCGCGAATTCGACATGGATGTCGTCGAGTTCGAGCACATCGCCCATCGTCCGCTCGGGCGCGATCTCCGCCGGAGGCTTTTCCATGGCAGAAGCCTCGCCGGACGCGCGCCGCCGCGCGTGAAGGACCCAGGCCATGCCCCCGAGGCCCAGCCCGCCGAGCATGAAAGGCAAGAAGGGCAGGCCCGGCACCAGTGCGAAGAGAACCATCAGCACCGCCACCGTGGCCAGCGCGACCGGATGGCGGCCAAGCTGTTGACCCAGCGCGAGATCCGTCGAACCCGTTGCCCCGCCACGCGCGAGAAGAAGCGCCGACGCGATCGAGATGATCACCGCGGGAATCTGCGTGACGAGCCCGTCTCCGACCGTGAGGATCGCGTAGGTCTTGAACGCCTGCGCAAGCGGCATGCCGTGGACGACCGCCCCCATGACCAGCCCCATGACAAGGTTCAGCAGCGTGATCAGCAGGCCGGCCACGGCATCGCCCTTGACGAATTTCGACGCCCCGTCGAGCGAGCCGAAGAACGTCGTCTCCTGCTGTTCGCGTTCGCGGCGAAGGCGCGCCTCGTCATGCGTGATCGCACCCGCCGACATGTCGCTGTCGATGGCAAGCTGCTTGCCCGGCATCCCGTCCAGCGCGAAGCGCGCGCCCACTTCCGCCATGCGCGCGGCGCCCTTGGTGATCACCATGAAATTCACGATCAGCAGAACGGCGAAGACCACGAGCCCGAGAAAGACGCTGCCGCCCATCACGAAGCTCGCGAATCCCTCGATCACGTCGCCGGCAGCCCCGGTGCCGGTGTGGCCCTGCCCGATGATGAGCTTGGTCGAGGATACGTTGAGCGACAGCCGCAGCATGAGCGAGGCAAGCAGGATCGTGGGGAAGGCCGAAAAATCCAGCGGCCGCTCGATGAAGAGCGTTATCGTGAAGATGAGGATCGCGAGCGCGAAGGAGGCCGCGAGCCCGATATCCAGCACCCAGGCGGGCATCGGCAGGATCATCATGACGATGATCGCCATGAGCGCCATCGACAGGAGCACTGTCGGCTGAAAGAGCGCGCGAAGCGAGACGTTCGGCATGGCGTTCATCCCCTCGAATCGCCCAGGGGTCCGAGGATGGCCGCGGCCCGGGCCAGCCCCGCCGGCGTGAGGGAGCCGAGTCGCCCGGTCGTGACCCCGGCTTGCAGCAACGGATAGGCGTTCTCTTCCCGTCCCTCGGAACGGGCGGCCAGCGATCGCGGCGCCGGATCGGAGGGCAGGCTCGCGCTGATCGCATCGAACTTCGCGCTGTAGCGCCGAGCATGAACCTCGGTGCGCGAGTGATAGGCACCCGCCGCACGCGACCAATCGCCCGTCTCGTCATGAAGCCGGACGAGGAACCGCGCGGCGTAAAGCGCATTCCGAAGAGGGTCGAACATGTCGTCGATCGAGGCGAAAGCCTCACCATGCCAGCGATGGTTGATCTGAAAGCACCCGACATCGAAGCTTCGCGCGCCGCGGGCGAGCTCCGCTTGCGCGAAACGAAGGGCGGCGGCCCGCGTTTTGAACCAGTGGCCCTTGCCTTCCATGTTCACGGTCCAGGGCCAGGGTTGCACCACGCCGTCATGGGCACGCCCGGTTTCAACCCGGGTGATCGTGCGAAGGACCCATGTCGGCACGCCGGTCCTCTCCGCCGCTGCGCGTGCCGCCGCATCGCAAGCGATCGACTGGCGGTCCGCTGCGGCCACGTCGCCCGCGATGCAGATCGCGAGTGGTGCCAGGATGAAACCCGCCACGCAGCGCAGGCGCTCCGGGATCGACCTCGTGTCACGTCGCCTTCTGCACGTCGCATGGATCATTCGATGATCGCGCATTCTGATCTCGTCCTCCGAGCGACCTTCTGCCGCTTGCTGCCCTGTCTAGGGGGAAGGTCTTGAGATTCGGTAACCACGGACCCGGCGAGGCGCATGTCCGTGGACTTGGTCGCCCGGAAGGTTTCACATCTCCTCCGAGACCGTCCGCGCCTCCAGTAGCGCGCCGATGCGCTGCCGCGATCGGCTGCTTTCCTCAAGAAGGGCGCGCCCCGAAGTGAGCGGTTTCTCGGGATCGACGGGTGGCGCATCGGTGCCGATCGCGGTGGCGAGGTCCGCGATATCCCGCTCCCCGTGCCGGGCCACATCCGACCACGAGCCGGTTTCGACGGCCAAGCGGCGCGCATCGTCGGTCCGGCCGCCCGAGGCGTAAAGGTCCAGCGCGGCCCCCGGTTCTCCCGCCATCTCTCGCGCCTGCGCTCTCAGCACGTTGACCTCGTCACCTTCGAGGCCGAGAAGCTCCACTTCGGCATTGCGCGGGCGATCCATGGCCAGGGCCACCCGCGCGCGGATCAGCTTTCGCCGCTTTGCGCCGGGGCCATCGTCGGGTGACGAAACGAAACGTGCAGCGAGTTCGGGAAACCCGAGGGCCAGATGCCTCTCGGCCGCGGCGTTCGCCACCTCCCCATCGAGTTCGGATATCCGCTCGGGCGGGAATCGCGTGGATTTCGCGATGAACTCGACATCCTCGGCGTTCAGGGTCAGAAGCTCCAGTACACGTTGATGCGAACCCGTCTCGTCCATTACGTCGTATGACGGCTCCGCCGCCAGTTGCGCAAAGGCTCCATCGAAATCACCCATCGCGGCAAGCGCCTCCACATGGGCGCGGGCAAGTTCGGGGCCAATAGCGTGATCACGGAATTCGACCGCGTAGGATGCCAAGAGGTCGGTCATCTCTTCGGATATTCCGCGGCCGGTCGAAATCCGTCCTTCGAAACGTCTCAGAAGCGCGAGAGGCGCGGCGTCGGTTCTATCGGTCGCGATCTCGGCAAGCCGGGTATCGGTCGCCTCGGGATCTGATTCAAGGTCCGCGCGAAGAAGCGATTCGTGCCCCGTCGGCAATGCGGGCGTGTGATCGAGCCGGCGCAGCAGCCTGCGCGCAAGATCATCACGACCGGCGGCCGAAAGCCGTTGGGCGAGGATGGGGCCCAGATAATCCATGAGCTGCGGCGGCAGGGCGTGGAACGTCTGCAACACCGCCGCCTCGTTGATGGGTGCCTCCCGCGGGAAAGGGTCGTCGGCCAGAACCGACCAGAAAGCCACATCCGAGCCGCAATCCGACCGTGCCTTCAGCGGCGAGGGACCTACCACATGCCCGGACTCGAGGATTTCCCCCATATCCGCCAGGATTCGCGCTTGGGGGCCGGTTGCCTCGGCATAGCGCAGCACGTGCCGCGCCTCGACGCCGAACCCGAAATGAAGGTAGAGCCGTGCCAGTGCCAAGGCTTCTTCTTCGTCCACGCGGTCGAACTCTGCCGTGATCAAGGCCCGCTGCGCGGCAATCTGCTCGGAAAATGCGCCCGACCCGCCCCAGCCCGGAAGGTCAACCAGCGTCGCGTCGGGGCACTCTTCTCCGGTCGCGACGCCATCTCCGGGCTGCGGCCGATCGTCGGGGTCGTCGTCGACGGCGACCGACATCCTGACGTGGCCTGGCGCGGAATCCGCGCCAGCATCAGTCCCGGGAGGGGTAGCTGAGACAGCTGCACCGGGAACCTCGCGCCCGGTCGGCGTCTCGATTGCGCCCTTGTCGGAAGCGATGGTCAACAACCCCTGTCCCGACGCGCGGGCGATCTCCCGGACAAGCGCACCCTCGATCCCCAAGAGATCGGGCTGTGCTGGCTGTGGCGACCCAAGCGACGCGGGCGCGGGAGACATCGCCTCGAGGGCCGGCTCGAGGCCCCGCACGACAAGCGAGGACGCGTTGGCCGGCAGGTCAGGCACGATCGCCGGGAGCGGTGTCGAAAAGCGGGCCGGATCGTCCGACCCCGGATCGCTGGGACGCGGTGTTCCTCCGGCCGTATCGCGGATGTCCAAGGCCAGCATCGCCTGCCCGACCCAGGCCGTTTCAAGCACGCAGTCACATGAGAGCCGGAGTGCAAGGCCGCGGGAGTCGTCCAACGCCATCACCGAGGAGATCCGGCTTCGGTCGATCCTGTCGAACACGTTCGCCGTGTTGAAATCGAAGGTGGTCCCGTCAAACTCCAACCGATGATGATCTTGCACGCGTGCAAGCGTGAAGGAGACACGTCTCGGCAGGTGCAAGACGAGCCGCGTGAAATCCCGATGCGCGCCCGAGCGCACCTCCACGGTCTGAGATGTCGCCATCCCTCCCGTCGCGATCAGCAGAAACGCGAGAAGCCACCTCATCATGCCGCGTCCTGCCGGAGGGACTTCAGCCGCTCCTCGAGGTCGTTGAAATCCGGCCGCGCGTGTGAGGGCGTGTTCTGTCGCCCGACCTCGATACAGATGTTCGTTCCGTGATTGTGCAGGTTCGCCACCAGGACCTCGCGGATCAACTGGTAGAAATGCGCGTCCTCCTCGACCACCGCCCTGACCTTGGCGGCGAACGGCCCGACCAGACCATAGGCCAGGAACACCCCGAGGAAAGTGCCGACAAGCGCGCCGCCGATCATCTTGCCGAGGATCTCCGGCGGCTGGTCGATGGACGCCATCGTCTTGATGACGCCCAGGACGGCGGCGACGATGCCGAGCGCGGGAAGAGCATCCGCCACCGTCTGCAACGCATGGCTGGAGTGAAGCGCGTGGTGGAGATTGGCTTCCATCCGTTTTTCCAGAACCTCCTCCACCTGGTGCGGATCGTCGTAGTTCATCGACGCCGATCTCAGCGTGTCGCTGATCAGGGCGACGGCCTCACGATCCTGCAGGATCCGCGGATACCTTCCGAAGATCGCTGACTCGTCGGGAGCCTCGATATGCTCCTCGATGGCGACGGGGTTCTGACGGGCGAGGTGAATCAGCTCGAACAGCAGGCACAGCAGATCGCGGTAATCGTCGTGCTTCCATTTCGGACCCTTGAAGACCTTCCCGATATCACGCGCTGTCTGCTTCACGGTCGACATGTCGTTGCCAAGCAGGAAGGCCCCCGTGGCCGCGCCGCCGATCATCATCAACTCGAACGGCAGGGCCTTCATGATGATCCCGAGCTTGCCACCCGCCGCGAGGTAGCCGCCGAAGACCATCACGAAGATCACCAGAATACCGACGATACCGATCATTGCATTCTCCAGGGATTACGCGGGTGTCGAAAGCTCTCACAGGCGGGTTAAGATCCCGTGACTCCGCGCCTGTCAGTCCTTCGGCGCGTTCGCGTTGCGCCCCGCGAGGACAACGCTCAGACCGTGGGCAGCGCCCGGGCTAAGCCCGGCCATGATGCCCGCGGCGGCCTCGGGACGCATACGCGCGAGGAATCCGGCGGCGAACTCGGGGTTCATTTCCTCGAAGAGAGCCGCCGCCTGCTTCGGCTTCATGCTCTCGTAGACCCGCGTGAGCCGGTCGATATCGTCCTCGGCCGCCGTGTCCGCGATCGAGAGGGTCTCGGCCAGTTGCTCTTCTGCCGCGACAAGCCGCGCCAGCTTGCGCTCGATCTCCTCGTCCGCGAGGCGGAGCGCCTGCATGCGTTCGGACATGGCCGCTTCGCGCGCCTCGAGCCGGGCCTCGCGCGCCTCGAACGCGGTCAGCATGGCCTGAAAATCGGGTGTCGTCTCACAGGCCAGAGGCTGATCTGCCGGAGGGAATGCGGATTGCGTGATCGCCTCCTGCCCTCTTGCGAAGGCGCGGCCGGCATCGTCGCCGATCCGCAGGAAGGCCGACCCGAGAAGCAGGCTCGCCACGATCAGCAGCGACCCCCGCATGTTTCGGCGGGGCGCGCGGCGTTTCGTGCGCCGGCCTTTCATGCCGCGCCCCTTTCGTCGCGACGCCGGAAGATCGGCCCCACCGGTGACGTCTCCGGCGGCGACGGGGGCGTTTCCTCCTGAAGGTCGTGCATCGACGCGACCATCAGCTCGAGCCGCTTTGCCACGCCTTCGGCACGATCCGTCAGGGCCTCGAGCGATTCGGTCGAGGCGGACGCCGTTCCCTGCGCCGCCTGCAACGTTCTCGTCAGATCGTCGACCTGGGCGGAGAGGACCGCGACGGCGCCACCCATCCCTGATTCGAGATCGTTGAACCGGCTGAGCCGTCTGGCGAGTATGAAACAGTAGAATCCGGCGCCAAGCGCCCCGGCAACCAGAAGAATGTCGGCGATCGTTTCCATATTTGTCCTCAGTTCAACACGAATTCCATGATCAGAAGGTCCCGGACCCGCTCCCCCCCGGCAACCACCTGGATACGGCGCAGCATCTGCGCCCGCAGTTTCATCAAGGCGGACCGGTCGGTGAGATCGCTCGTCTCGAGCGCGCGCAGGTAGCCATTGAGGACATCCATCACCCTCGGCATCAGCTTCTCGACCTCCTCGCGATGGGGCGGAGACACCTCGAGCTGCGCGTTGAACCGCAAGTGTTTTCCGGTCGCGCCATCGCCCAGTGAAACGACAAGCGGGGCAAGCGGCACATAAGCCACGTCGGGCAGGTCACCGAGGACTGTTTCCTCCTCGTGATGTGCCGCCTCCTCTTTCGCGGTCGATGATGATTCGGCGCCCGGCAGCAATCCGGCATGAACGGCGTAGAAACCGCCGCCGGCGCCCAGCAGGCCAAGCAACAAGCCCAGCAACAGCGTGCGTTTCCCGGATTTCTTCGGGGTGCTCTCTCCGGTTTCGGTGTCTTCACTCATCCGTGCATCCGTTCTTGTCGTCACCGTCAACTTAACCGGCAGGCACTAACCGATTGTTAAGCCCGATCGGCGAAAACCGGATTCGACCCCAGGGCAGAAGCCCGTGACGCGGAGGCGAAGAACTTGCAGCAGATGATGAATGTCTGGTCCGGCCTGGATTTCAGGAAGCGCGCGATCGTGATCATCTCGACGCTTCTGATCTTCGGGGCGGTGCTCGGGTTGGGACGGGCAGCGTCACGGCCGTCGCTCGCCCTGCTCTACTCGGGCCTCGAAAGCGGCGCCGCGGGCGAGGTGGTCCAGGCGCTCGAGCAGCGCGGCGTGGCCTATGATGTCAGGGGCGGCACGATCTTCGTTGACGCGGCACAGCGGGACACGCTGCGCTTGACCCTCGCGGCCGAAGGTCTGCCCGCCAACACCAGCAAAGGCTACGAGATACTCGACGGGCTCAACGGTTTCGGCACGACGTCGCAGATGTTCGACGCGGCCTACTGGCGCGCGAAGGAGGGGGAACTGGCGCGCACGCTCGTTTCCAGCCCCGACATCGCGACGGCGCGGGTGCATCTGGCCAATACCGGCTCCAACCCGTTTCAGCGTGACGTGTCGCCGTCGGCATCCGTGATGGTGACGTCCCCCGGCGGTGGCCTCCCACCGCGTCAGGCCGAGGCCGTGCGGTTCCTGGTGGCGTCCGCGATTCCGGGCATGACACCCGAGGACGTCTCCGTCATCGACAGTGCCGGGGGCCTGATCGGCGGCCCGGATGACACGCATGCGGATTCGGGCGACGACCTCACCGACAACCTGCGCCAGCGGGTAGGCCGTCTTCTCGAAGCGCGGGTCGGCCCGGGGAACGCAGTCGTCGAAATCAGTGTCGAGACGGTGAAAACCACCGAACTCATTCGCGAAATGCGTGTCGATCCGGAAAGCCGGGTTGCCATCTCGACCGATACCGAGGAGCGCTCGAACGCATCTTCCGACGCGGGTGGCGGCGATGTAACCATCGCCTCCAACCTGCCGCAGGGGGATGGCGCGGGCGAGCAAAGCTCCAGCAGCCAGATGACCGAGACGCGCGAGCGGGTGAACTACGAGGTGTCGCAGACCGAAAGGCAGCTGACCCTCGCGCCCGGCGCCATCAAGCGGCTGACCGTCGCGGCGCTCGTCAACGGCACCGAGACCACGGACGCAACGGGCGCTGTCGTCTTCGAGCCCCGCCCCGAGGAGGAGCTTGCCGCGTTGCGCGAACTGGTCGCCTCGGCGGTCGGCTTCGATGAGGCCAGGGGCGATGTCATCACGATCAAGACGATGGAATTCACGCCCATCCCCGTGGCGGGCACCGCCGCGGCACCGTCATGGATGACCACGCTCGGATTGGACCTGATGTCGATCCTGCAGGCCGCGATACTGGCGGTCGTGGCGCTTGCGCTGGGTCTCTTCGTGGTGCGACCACTCATGAGCGGGGCCAGAAACGAAGCCGCCGCGCGCCTCCCTTCCCCCGCGGGCCCTAGCGGTTCGGGAGAGCCGGCGCTTCGCGACGGGGACGATCGGGCCGGGTCATCTCTCACGGGCGAAATAGACGACAGCGATATCGACACCTCGGCGCTCGCGCTCGTCCCGAGCGGATCGGGGGAACGGTCGCCCGGCCTTTCTTCTCTTCCGGCGCGGGGTGCCGAGGCGACGCCCGATCCGGTGGAACGGCTGCGCGCGATGATCGGCGAGCGGCAGGATGAGACGGTCGAGATACTCCGCACATGGCTCGAGGGTGACGAGGAGAAGGCCACATGAGCATCGCTCACCTTCTCGAAGATTTCGGAACCGGCATCGCGGGCGGGTCCCAAGGGGCGAACAACGCTTCCCTGGAAGACATGCACCTTGCTGCCTATGAAGCGGGTTACAAGGCAGGATGGGACGATGCCATCACCTCACAGGATGATGACAGGCGGCGTATCTCCTCGGACTTCGCATCGAACCTGACCGCGCTATCCTTCACTTACGAGGAGGCGCTGCAGGCAATGCTTCGGGACATCCGGCCCGTCCTCGACGAAATCGTCGGCAAGATACTTCCCGAGTTGGCGCACCGCACGCTGGCCCCTCGCGTCGCCGAGCAGCTGCACGAGGTGCTGCGCAATGGCGCCGGCGCGGAGGTGGAAATCGTCGTGGCGCCCGACGATCTCCCGGCGATCGAAGGATTGCTAGACGACCCCGCCGCCATGCCCGTCACGCTTTCGACCGAACCCACGCTCGGGCCCGGCCAGGTTTCGATGCGATTCGGCGGGAAGGAACGTGAAATCGACATCGGCGGACTGCTCGAGGACATCGCCTCGGCGATGGACGGATTTTTCGACGCCGTTCAAGGCCCGGACCAGAAGGAAACAGCATGATGGAAAACACGAACGATCCCGCCGAGACGTCCCCGCCGGACCTTGCGAACACCTTCGCCGGCGTGCCGATCGAGATCACGATCTCGGTCGGAAAGGCGCGGCCCTCGATCCGGGAGCTTCTGACCCTGGGCAAGGACGCCGTTCTTCAGCTCGACAAGCGGGTCGAGGATCCGGTCGAGCTCTACGTGGGCGATCGGCTCATCGCGCGCGGCGAGCTGGAAGAACTCGAGGGGGATCGGAAGGGCCAGCTTTCCGTCCGGCTGACCGAGGTTGCGAACCTGCGGGAAAGCCTCGAATGACCTCTGCCCGCATCTGGTTGCCGGTCATGACGGTTCTCGTGATCGGGGTCGCCACGCCCGGCATGGCACAGGAGGTCTCCGTCTCGTTGGGCGGGGACGCGGCACTCTCGGTGCGAACCATTCAACTCATCGCGCTGATAACCGTGCTCAGCCTGGCGCCCGGGCTTGCGATCATGATCACCTGCTTCCCCTTCATGGTCACCGTGCTCGCCATTCTCCGCCAGGGGATCGGGCTTCAGCAATCTCCGCCCAACATGCTTATCGTCAGCCTCGCGCTCTTCCTGACCTATTTCGTGATGGAACCGGTCTTCAGCGAGGCCTGGACGCTCGGGATCGAGCCGCTTCTGTCCGACGCCGTCGCACCCGACGTCGCTTTCGACCGTGCCATGGCGCCTTTCCGCACGTTCATGGCCGCGCGCATGGACCCCGAGACATTCTCCTCCATGGCCGCCCTCCGCCCGGACACCGAGGGGATCGAACCCGGAGCCGAGGCACCCTTGTCAGTCATGATCCCGAGCTTCCTGCTCTCCGAGATCTCGCGCGCGTTCCAGATCGGTTTTCTCGTCTTTCTGCCCTTCCTGATCATCGACCTGGTGGTGGCCGCCGTCCTGATGTCGATGGGCATGATGATGGTGCCGCCGGCAATCGTGTCGCTTCCGTTCAAGCTGGCATTCTTCGTCATCGCGGATGGATGGCGGCTCATCGCCGACAGTCTCGTGCGAAGCTACTTCTGAATTTCCGGCATCCGACCGCGTGGGGCGCGCGCGTGTCTCCGCCAAACGGAACAGGGCAGGTCGCTATCGAAAACCCGAAGGTCCCGAATACATGCGCCGAGGTAGATGCCAGTCGCTGTCGTAGTTCGACCATTCCGAAGCCCGCTGATTCGATTTCCGCTCAGGTGCACGCTTTGCATGTCCGGCAAGGAGCGAGCTGCGCTCAAGCTGAAACGAACCGGCGTTCGTCGCCTTCGTCGGGTCAGGCCCAGGCTTCATCAGTCCGCGTGCGGCTTCGATCGGCCGCACCGGCCCGCCCTATCTCACCACGAACTCGGCGTGCAGCGCGCCTGCGGCCTTGATGGTCTTCAGGATGTCGATCATGTCACGGGGCGAGACGCCCAGCGCGTTGAGCCCGGCGACGACTTCGGACAATGTTGTCCCCTGCGGCACCTCGGCAAGGCCGACACCGGCCTCTTCCTCGATCTCGGCGCGGCTTCGGGGCACCACGACGGTTTCACCCTCGGCGAATGGATTCGGCTGAACCACGACGGGGGCTTCCTCGACCCGAAGGGTGAGGTTTCCCTGCGAGACCGCGATGCGTGAGATCCGCACATCCTCGCCCATGACGATGGTACCCGAGCGTTGATCGACGACGACCCGCGCCTTCCGTTCCGGCACCACGAGCAGGTTTTCCACCGTGGCCAGCGCATGCGCCGGAGACGGGGCGCGGCTTCGACCTATATCGAAGCGCACGGTTCCGGAATCGAGCATCACCGCGACCGCGCGGCCATAGGCGCCGTTGATCGCCGCTTCGATCCGGCGGGCTGTGGTGAAGTCGGGTTCGCGAAGTGCCAGGCGGAGCGACTCGAGCGAGCCGAGATCGAAGGCGACTTCGCGTTCGACCCGCGCGCCGGACGGAATCACTCCCGATGTCGGAACGCCCTGCACCACGGCCGCCGCCGCGCCCTCGGCCGCGGCACCGCCGGCCAGGATCGTGCCCTGAGCCACCGCGTAGATCTCGCCGTCCGCCGCGTTGAGCGGCGTCATGACCAGCGTTCCGCCCAGCAAACTGCTCGCGTCGCCGATGGCCGAAACCGTGACGTCGATCTGGCCGCCTGCACGCGCGAAGGGTGGAAGGCTCGCCGTGACGATCACCGCGGCCACGTTCTTGGGGCGAAACTGCTCGCCCGAGACGTTGACGCCCAGGCGTTCGAGGATATTGGCCATGATCTCTTCGGTGAAGGGCGCATTGCGCAGACCGTCACCCGTGCCGTTCAGGCCGACCACGAGACCATAGCCCACCAGATCGTTGCCGCGCACGCCGTCGAACTCGACCAGGTCCTTGATACGTATCTGGTTGGCCGACAGCGCGCCCGCGCAGGAAAGAAGAACGGTCGCGCCCACAAGCAGGCGGGTCAGCAGGTGCATCATGACAGGAAGCTCATCAGGTTGAGGCGCGCGGTTCGCGCGGTCACCGCATAGAGTGTCTCGAGCTGGAAGCGCACCTGCTCGAGCTCGCTCGCGGTATCGAAGGGATCGGCGCCGAGCATCTCGTTTCTCGCCATCTCGAGGCTTGCGATCTCGGCGCCGACACGAACCGAGGCTTCCTCGATACGGGCCTCCGAATATCCCAGGTCGGACTGCAAGCGAATGACGGTATCAGCGTCGGCCAGAAGCCCCTCGCCCGCGGATGCGACGATTCGCGCGCGACTGTCATGATCGAGGATTGCCTCGGGGGCGTCGGCGAGCGCGACCGAAAGCATGTTGCGCAACAGGTCACGGATCGCGGGGTCGTCGGCGCGCAGCCCAAGCTGCACCGACTGCCCTTCGCCAAGGCGAATCGGCGCGGCGTCCGCGGTGGAACCGGTGTAGATCGACGTTTCGAAAGTGCCTCCGGGTCCGAAAAATCCATCGAGCGCGTTATCGAACCCGGCCGTGTCCGTCACCCCGGAAATCGCGGACCTGGCCGCCGCCACCAATGCATCGGCCCCCGAAACGGCGCGACCGCCGCTCTCGGCCCCTGCGAAAAGGGCGCGCCCGGCGATATCGAGATTAAGTGCCGCGACGATATCGTCGATCGCGCCGCGCGCCATGGTTGCGGCGGCCGCGCGCTGATGATGCGCTGCACCCCCGGTCACGAGAAACGCCGCGGATGCCACGGATGTCGCGGTCTCGCGCAGCGGCGTCAGCGCCCGCTGCATACCGGCGGTAAGCGTTTCTGCCTCCCGCGTGGTGTCACGCAGGGCGGTCAAGGTGGTGATCCGGTTCTCGATATCGCCCAACCGCGTGAGATTGCCGGAAAGGTGACGTGCGACGTCGCTTGTCCGGCCGGAAGACAGTTCCTGTGTCAGGGTGTTCATCCGCAGCTTGAGCGACGTGTTGCGGCGGTTTGTCAGCATGGCCTGGGACAGGTCGCCGATCGAGGTGAAGGTCATTCTCAAATCCTCAATAGAGCTTGCATCATCTGATCCACGGCTTCGATCATCCGTGCATTTGCCGCATAGGCCTGTTCGATCAGGAGCAGCCGTTGCGTCTCGGCGTCCGAATCGACACCATCGGTCAGGAGCATGGCTTCCAGTTCGCCCTGTCGCGAGGCGGCGATGGTGGAATTCTCGTCATGGGTCAGGCGGCTTTGTGCGATTCCCGAGGTCATGGCGGCCGCATGGGCCGCAAGCGACGCCGTCGCGCCGCCGGCGCCCGGGGCTCCGAGCGGGGAGCGCACCGCGAGCGCGTCGCGCATGGCGGCAAGGATCGAGGCATCGCCCGTCTGTCCCGGCGCGGCGGCACCGAGGCCGTCGCGAAGACGCCAGGAGGCGCCGCCCCGGTCCGGGTCGACAAGCGCGTTCAGATCCAGGCGCGATGCGAGGCCGGTCTCGTCCGCGGAGTCGAACGGTTGGCCCCCATCGGTGAAGAGCGCCGGGTCACCGGGCGTCAAGGTGGCATCGACCGATGGCGCGGCGAAACGCTCCACAAGCCCCCGGGCAACGGCGTCGAGTGCGTCTTGAACCGCTACCGCATGGGTGTCGCGTATCTCGAAAAGCGCGGCCAGCTCCCCCCCACGCAGGGGTCCGCCTTTGCCTCCCGTGGGAACTGGCTCCCCGTTCACGAGGACCTGGGACAGCCCGCCTCCGGTGACCGTCATGTCGGCAACGATGGCGTTCGCGGGCGTGAAGTCGAAACGGGCTGGCCTGCGATCCAGAAGGATGGCGCCGCCGGTCGAGACAAGGCCCACGGCACCGTCCTCGCGGGCGGTTTCGCGCACCGGCACGATCGACGAAATCCGGTCGATTACGACCTGTCTCTGGTCCTCGAGCGCCGAATGATCGAAACCGCCGCGCAGCGCCGCCTGGATCTCGCTGTTGAGGTCGCTGACCTGCTCCAGCGATCGGTTGAGCGTGGCGACCGAGGTGGCGATGGCCGCTTCGGCACTCTCGCGCTGACCCTGGATCTCGGTGGAGACCGCCCGGAAGGTCCGGGCAAGTTCACCCGCACGTGCCCCCACCGCATCGAGCCTTTCGGGCAGGTCCGGGCGGCTGGCGGCCGTGGTGAGGCTTGCCTCGAACGCCGCGAGACGCGCGGTCAGCGAACCGGGCTGGTCGGGCGTGCCGACCGCCTGTTCGATGCGCCGGAAGAAGGCCGCGGAGGTGCGGGACCCGGACACCGCCCCGTCCGCCACCCTCCGGTCCGCCAGCACGGACTGGTTCATCCTGCGGGAAATACCCTCGACCCTGACCCCGCCGGTCCTCGCAACCCCATCGGCGGAAAGCACGATTTCCCGGCGCCCGTATCCCGGCGTGTGGAGATTTGCGAGGTTCGAGGCCACCACGCTCGCCGCGCGGGAATTGGCGGTGAGACCCGAAAGGGCATTCGTCAGGGCGGATGTGAGGGACATGAAGGGCCTCCGGTTCGGGCGAGGGGCGGGGCGGGCGTGTCGCGGTCAGGCTCAGCGCTTGATATTCGTGGTTTCCTGCAGCATCTCGTCCACGGTCTGGATGACCTTGGCATTGGAGGAATAGGCACGCTGCGTCTGGATCATGTCCGTCAGCTCGCCCGCCACGTCGGTCGCCGATTCTTCGCGCGCGAAGGACACGACATCGCCGGTTGGCCCATCGCCCGCATCCCAGAGAAAGAAGGACCCGCTGTCGGGTGAGGGCATGAATGTCTGCTTGTCGAACGAGACCATGCCGTTCGGGTTGGGCAGATCGACAAGCGGCACCTGGTAGATGATCTGCGTGATGCCGGTATCGAACGAGGCGTGGACGAAACCGTTCTCGTCGACCTGGGCCGAAGTCATGTTGCCCACGGGCGAGCCGTCCTTGGAGATCGAGAGCGGCGCGAAACTGTCGGAAAGCTGGGTCAGCCCGTCCTTGCCGCCGAGTCTGCCGATGTCGATCTCCATCGGACCGCCGGCGACATTGACGATGACCGTGCCCGCGCCGGCATCGTAGGTGCCGCCCGATACGGTGCCCACGTTGAGAAGCGTGCCCCCGCTGGCCCGCGCGTCGTCGAATTCGAGCGTGTATTCGCCGATGATCGCGTTGCCCTGGGCCGAGTCGCGAAAGACCATCGTCCATTGGTTCGAGGTGCCCGTCGCCGGGACCGTCGGGGCGAAATCGACCATGATGTTCTCGGACTTGCCCAGGTTGTCGAAATACTCGACCGAGAGCTGCTGCGTGTTGCCCGCCGCCGTTGCCGCCGTTTCCGTCGCGGGCAGGTTCAGCCCCAGCCGGATGGATGTTGTCGGCTCTCCGGTCAACTGGTTGACGTTGATCTGCACCGGTTCGAGCCCATCACTTGTATCGCGGGGAAACTCCGGCACCGTGCCGTCGGGGTTGGCCGGCCATCCGAGAAGGACGAGGCCCGAGTCGGTCTTGAGAATCCCGTCGGCATCGGTCCGGAACGAGCCGGTCGTCGTCAGCAGCATCTGGCTGCCGCCATTGCCCACTTCGACCCGGCTGGCCGCGGCGACCGGAAGAAAGCCGCGTCCGCGCACCGCGAGATCGGTGGGATTCGACGTCGTGACGAGCGAGCCACCCTCGTCGATCAGGCGTTGCGTGGTAGAGCGGACGCCGCCCGCCGAGTAACTGCCGCCGTTGCGGGAAATGACCAGCGATTGAAAGTCCGTCTCGACCCTTTTGTAGCCATAGGTCGCCGAATTCGCGATGTTGTCGGAGATGGCGGCCAGTCGCGTTGCATTCGCGCTCAGCGCCGCGACTCCGGCATTCAACGAGGAGGAAATGGTCATGGACACGCCTTTCTGCTGCATCAAGTGCTGTTCACACGAGGCATAAGGGCGTTCGCTTAACATCCCGCTAACAGATAAAATTCAGTGCAACTGCCTCCCCATCTCAGGATCGCAGGAATGTCACTTCGATCCGGTTGTTCCGCACGGCCATCGGATCGCGGGTCACGGGCGAACGATCCGCATGGCCCGTCACCCTCCTGATGCGGGACGGGTCGGCGCCCGCGCTTTCCATCAGCAGGCGGCTGCGATGCGCCCGCGCGGTGCTCAGGTTCCAGACGGGGTTCTCGCGCAGGGGGCCGGCCTCGGCCCGCGTGTGCGCAGCGAGCGCCATGTCGTTCTCGACAAGGGCAGACAACCGCGTGACGATTTCGAGAAGGGCGTTCATGAGGTCGGTCGGCTCGTCGGTCAGTGGCTCGAAGAGGTAGGCTCCGTCGAGATCAAAGAGTTCGACCACGAGCCCCTCGTCGGTGACGCGCGTGATGATGTGCCGCATCAGATCGCGGCTGACCATGCTTTCGCCGGCCATCCCCTCGAGCGCCTCGTCCAGCTTTCGCCTGATTTCCTCGGCCTCGCCCGGCGACATCTTTCGAAGCCCGGTCTCTCCGCGCGAAACACTCGCCTCGGTCACGTGTTCGCGGGTCGCACCCGTGCCGTTCTTGGGCAGGGTATCCTCGGCATAGACGGTCTCGCCGCCGAAATGGCCGTTGCCGCCGCCCGACACCCGGCTGATGGGCACGGTCGGGCTGAAGTAATCGGCCAGGCCCTTGCGTTGTTTCTCGGTCGTTGCGTTCAGCAGCCACATCAACAAGAAGAATGCCATCATCGCGGTCACGAAATCGGCGTAGGCGACCTTCCAGGCGCCACCATGGTGCCCGCCACCGGCGATCACCTTTTTCCTCTTGATGATCATGGGCGCCGCATTGCTTCGCGCGCTCATTACTCACCACCTTTTCTCACCCGGAGCCAGTGGTAGCAGATCGCGCTTTACCGAAAGCTTAACATCTTCAATTGCACATGAATTCAGCGGCGCCCCAGCGATCAGTCATAGCTGCGCTGATCCTCGATTACCTTGCCGTCGTTGGGAAGGCTGCCCGGGGCCACGATCTCGATCCGGCCCTTCATCTTGAGCGCATCGGCGACCGACCCGGCATAGCGATCCGCATCGGTGCAGTCGCTTTCGATCTGGACGCACATGATGTCCATCTCGCCCTCGCGCCGTGCGATCACGCGAGCGCGCGCGATCTCCTCGTGCCGCGCCACAAGGGCGGCGACCTGCTCGGGACGCACGAACATTCCCTTGATCTTGGTGGTCTGATCGGCCCGACCCATCCATCCCTTGATGCGGCTGTTGGTCCGCCCGCATGGGCTTTGCCCGTCCATCATGGCGCTGAGATCGCCCGTGGCGAATCGGACGAGCGGATAGTCGGGGTTGAGCGTCGTCACCACGATCTCGCCGACCTCTCCCGGCCTGACCGGGTTGCCGGTGCCGGGGGTGACGATCTCGACGATCACTCCTTCGTCGATGACGAGCCCTTCCTGCGCGGCGCTTTCATAGGCGATGCTGCCCAGGTCGGCCGTGGCATAGGATTGCAGGCAAAGGATGCCCCGGTCCGCGTATTCCTGCCGCAGCGACGGGAAAAGTGCGCCGCCGCCCACGGCGGCCTTGGTGATCGAGAGGTCGAAACCCAGCTCATCGGCCTTGTCGAGGATGACCTTGAGGTAATCGGGCGTGCCCGCGTAGGCGGTCGTGCCCACGTCATGCGCGGCGCGCGCCTGCAGCTCCGTCTGTCCCGTGCCGGCGGGCAGCACCGTGGCCCCCACGGCCCTCGCGCCGTTCTCGAAGATCATGCCGGCCGGGGTCAGATGGTAGCCGAAGCAGTTCTGCACGATATCGCCGCGCCCGATACCACAGGCATGCAGGAACCGGCCCATGCGCCACCAGTCATGCGCGTCGCCACCCGGCTCATAGATCGGACCGGGGCTTTGGAAGACATGCGCGAATCCGTTCGCGGCACGCGCGGTCAAGCCACCGAAGGGGGTGGCGTTCTTTTGCGCGGCGCCCAGGTCGGATTTCCGCAGCACCGGAAGATCGGCCAGCGCTTCCACGCTCATGATCGCGTCCGGGTCAACGTCGTCAAGTCGCCCGGCATATCCCGGAAGGGCCTTGGCGCGAGCGATCTGGTCGGGCAGCGCCTTGGCGATGTCGGTCGCGCGCGCATCCGCGCTCCGCGTTTCGAGTTCGTCGAAGAATTGGTTCATCCCTGGGTTCCCGTTCCGCGTCACGACAGCCACCTCTTGCGCCGCCGGTAGGAGCGCACGTCGCGAAAGCTCTTCCGGCCCTCGTCGGACATGCCGAGATAGAACTCCTTCACATCCGGATTCTCGCGCAGCTCCTTCGCGGGGCCGTCCATGACCACCCGCCCGCTTTCGAGGATGTAGCCGTATTGCGCGAAGCGCAGCGCGACGTTCGTGTTCTGCTCGGCCAGGAGGAAGGTTGCCCCCTCGTTCTCGTTGAGGCTCTTGACGATGTTGAAGATCTCTTCGACCAGTTGCGGTGCGAGGCCCATGCTGGGCTCGTCCAGAAGGATCGTCTCGGGCCGGCTCATCAGCGCGCGTCCGATCGCGACCATCTGCTGTTCGCCGCCCGAGGTATAGCCCGCCTGGCTCCTGCGGCGCTCCTTCAGCCTCGGGAAATAACTGTAGACGAGGTCGAGGTCGGCATCGATGTCGCCCCGGCTCGCGCGGCGCGTGTAGGCGCCGGTAAGCAGGTTTTCCTCGACCGTCAGGTGCTCGAAGCAATGGCGCCCCTCCATCACCTGAATGACGCCGCGCTTCACGAGTTCGGACGGCGCGAGATCCTGCACCCGCTCTCCGCGATAGCGGATATTGCCCTTCGTCACCTCGCCCCGCTCGGATTTGAGCAGGTTCGAGATCGCCTTGAGCGTCGTCGTCTTGCCCGCGCCATTGCCGCCCAGCAGCGCGGTGATTCCGCCCTTGGGCACGCTCAGGCTCACGCCCTTCAGCACGAGGATCACGTGATTGTAGATCACCTCGATGTTGTTGACCTCGAGCAGGGCCTCCTCGGTCTTCCCGGCGTCCAGCATGGTTCTCTCCATGGCCGCTCACCCTTGGGTGCGCGCGGCTTCTTCTTGGCAAAAGTACTCAAGACACCCCGGCCACGGCCCGCGCCGCGGCCGGGGCAATGGGTCAGCAGCCCGGCTCGATGTTGTTTTCCTTGGCAAAGGCCATGCTGTCCTCTTCGATCAGCGGCTGGATGACCTCCTGGTCGGACTGGAAGTAGTCGGTGATGAGCTTGAACTCACCGGCTTCGGCATCCCATTGCGACACCGCGCCAAAGCCGTTGCCGCCGTGGTTCTCGCAGCTCACCTTGAACTCGGGGCCGAAGTTCGGAAGGCCGATCTCG
Source organism: Roseovarius sp. SCSIO 43702 (assembly GCF_019599045.1). Classification (NCBI taxonomy): domain Bacteria; kingdom Pseudomonadati; phylum Pseudomonadota; class Alphaproteobacteria; order Rhodobacterales; family Roseobacteraceae; genus Roseovarius; species Roseovarius sp. SCSIO 43702. The sequence continues at coordinate 262,360 of NZ_CP080623.1, read as the reverse complement.
GCCATCTTCTCCTCGGTCATCTCGAGGTTTTCCATCCCGTCGCGCATCTGCTGCGAGGTGATATCGCTCACGCCGTGGATCTCCTGCGCGGTCTTGATCGCCTCGGCGGCGAGCATCGCGGCATACATTCCCCGGTTATAGAGAACCGAGCCGATGCCATCACCCGCGCCGGCGGCCTTGCCCGTGTCCACGACATATTTCTGGATGTCGTCATAGACCGGATAGTCGGAGCCGAGATTGTGGAACGTCAGCGCCTTGTAGCCATCGGCCCGATCACCCGCCGCCTTCACGTCGTTCTCGGAGCCCGACCACCAGATTCCCATGAAGTTTTCCATTGGAAAGCGGATGTTCACCGCTTCTTGGATCGCCACCTGGTTCATCACGCCCCAGCCATACATGAGAACGAAATCGGGCTTCTCGCGCCGGATCTGGAGCCACTGGCTCTTCTGTTCCTGACCCGGGTGATCCACCGGCAGAAGCGTCAGGTTGAAGCCATGCTTCTCGCTCAGCTTCTCGAGCGTGCGGATCGGCTCCTTCCCGTAGGCGCTGTTGTGGTAGACAAGCGCGATGGTCTTGCCTTCGAGGCTGCCGCCCGCCTGCTCCATCATGTGCTTGACGGCGAGGCTCGCCCCGTCCCAGTAGTTCGCGGGATAATTGAAGACCCACTTGAACACTTCGCCGTTCTTGGCCGAAGTGCGCCCGTAACCCATCGTGTGAAGCGGAATCTCGTCCGCCGTCACCTTGGGGATGAGCTGATAGGTGATACCCGTCGAGAGCGGTTGATAGACCAGCGCGCCCTCACCCTTGGTGGCCTCATAGCATTCGACCCCCTTCTCGGTGTTGTAGGCGGTCTCGCATTCGATCAGGTTGATCTTCTCGCCCCCGATACCGCCATCACGCTCGTTGAGTAGCGTGAAATAGTCCTGGTAGCCGTCCGAGAACGGGATGCCGTTCGCGCCATAGGGCCCGGTGCGATAGGACAGGTCCACGATGGTCAGTTCGGCAAGCGCCGGTCCCGCCATCATGGTCACGCCCGCGAGCGCCGCGATAAGGTGTCGTTTCATCGGTTCATACCTCCCTTGGTTCTATCCGATCTTTCGTTCGATGAATCGCCTTGCCCTAGTGGGGGAAAGGCCAAAGTCTCAGTTTCTCCTTCGCCACGCGCCAGAGCTGTGCCAGCCCGTGCGGCTCGGCCACGAGAAACACGATGATGAGCGCGCCCACGATGATCAGCTGCACATGCGCGACGATATCGGTGGGCCAGCCCAGCCCACCCGAGAGCAGCGCGTAGGCGAAGAACGCGATCAGGGCCACGATGCCGCAAAGCGCGCCGAGATCCTTCCAGAGCCGGCGCCCGAAGACGCGCAGGACCAGGTGCGCGAGGAAAAGCAGCAATGCCACCCCGAAGATCGCGAGGCACAGCGTCGCGAGCGCGTTCGACACGGGGCTCACCGCCGCATGATCGGCGAGCGCGATCTTGAGGAAGACCGGCAGGATGACGAGGAACGCGGCCCCCGCGAAACTCCCGAAAATCGACCCCAACCCCCCGATGATCACCATGAAGAGGACGAGGAACGACTTGTTGATGCCGAACGCCTCGCCCACCTCGACCGCGCCGAGATAGACCGCGAAGAACAGCGCGCCAGAGACGCCCACGAAGAACGAGCTGATCGCGAAGGCGCTGAGCTTCGCCCTGAGCGGGTTGACCCCAATGATCTCGGCCGCGATGTCCATGTCGCGGATCGCCATCCATTTCCGTCCCACCATCCCGCGCGTGAGGTTGCGCGCGATGAGGGCCGAGAGAACCGTGAAGACGAGGCAGAAGAGATAGGCGGCCCAGGGCGCCGTCTCGGCCCCCGTGATCGCCACGCCGAACACCTCGCGTTCCGGCGCGCTGATCTGGCCCGAGGCCGAGTAGTTGTAGAACCACGGCACCCGGTTGAAGAGCCAGACGAGGAAGAACTGCGCCGCAAGCGTCGCGACCGCCAGGTAGAAGCCCTTGATCCGAAGGCTCGGCAGGCCGAACAGCACGCCCACCGCCGCGGTGATCGCACCCGAGAGGATCACGTGGATGATGATGCTCACGTCGGGAAAGGCCGTCATCAGCTTGTAGCAGGCATAGGCCCCCACCGCCATGAACCCGCCCGTGCCAAGCGAGACCTGCCCGCAATAGCCCGTGAGGATATTGAGCCCGATCGCCGCGATGGCATAGATCAGGAAGGGCAGGACAACCGCGTTGACCCAGTAGTCGTTGATGACGAACGGCACGATGGCGAAGGCGACGACGAGGGCGGCGTAATATCCATACCGGTCGAACCTGATCGGAAAGGTCTGGCTGTCGTCCACATAGGACGTCTTGAAATCGCCTGCTTCACGATAAATCATCGACGTCTCCCCACTCTTTCACGTGATCGCCCGGCCGTCCGGGCCGCGGCCCCGTGGACCCGAACCAGTCTCTAAACCCGCTCAATGATCTTCTCCCCGAACAATCCTTGCGGCCGGAAGACCAGGAACAGGAGCGCCAGCACGTAGGCGAACCAGTTTTCCGTCGCGCTGATCGTGAAGCCGAACCATTGTCCGGCCAGGGCGTCGCTCGACATGATGAACTCGAAAAGCTTCTCGCCCACCCCGATGATGAGCCCGCCCACGATGGCGCCGGGGATCGAGGTGAAGCCGCCCAGCATCAGCACCGGCAATGCCTTGAGCGCGATGAGCGAGAGCGAGAACTGCACGCCCGACTTCGTGCCCCACATGATCCCCGCGACCAGCGCCACGAAGCCTGCCAGCGACCAGACCATCACCCAGATGAAGTTGAGCGAGATGCCCACCGACAACGCGGCCTGGTGGTCATCGGCCACGGCGCGCATCGCGCGGCCCTGCTTCGAATACTGCGCGAAGATCACCAGCGCGATCACCAAGAGCGCCGCGACGAGCGCCGCCCAGAGATCGAGGTTGTCGATAAAGAAGCCGTATTCGAACAGGTTGAAGGTGAATTCGTCGATGGTCAGGTTGATCCCCTGGGGCAGGCCCACATCGAGCTTCTTGATGTCCGACCCCCACATCACGTCACCCACCCCCTCGAGGAAATAGGCGAGTCCGATGGTCGCCATGAACAGGATGATCGGCTCCTGGTTGACGAGATGGCGGAAGATGAACCTGTTCACCGCCCAGGCCAGTGCGATCATCACCAGCATCGTGAAGATGATCGCGAGGAACGCGGGAACATGCCATCCGAAGTGATGTATCTCTGTTCCGAAGACGGCGTTGATCAGGTGGCTGAACGGCACCTGTCCTTCCATGATCCCCACGAGCGTCAGCGCAGCGAAAAGCGCCATCACGCCTTGCGCGTAGTTGAAGATGCCCGATGCCTTGAAGATCAGAACGAACCCCAGCGCGACGAGCGCGTAGAGCACCCCGGCCATGAGGCCGTTCACGAAGACCTCCATCCCCCAGATCAGTTGTTCAGGCATGGATAGGGCCTCCCTCGTTGCGGATGCGGCAAACGCACCGACGCGATACCGACGTGGATACCGACATGGATACCGACGTTGAAAATTCAGTCATGGGCCACCCCCAGATAGGCGTCGATCACGTCCTGGTTGGTGCGCACCTCGTCGGGTGTTCCGTCCCCGATCTTCTTGCCATAATCCATCACGACCACCCGATCGCTCAGGTCCATGACCACGCCCATGTCATGCTCGATGAGCGCGATCGTGGTGCCGAACTCGTCATTCACGTCGAGGATGAAGCGGCTCATGTCCTCCTTCTCCTCCACGTTCATGCCGGCCATCGGTTCGTCCAGAAGAAGGATCGAAGGCTCCGCCGCGAGCGCCCGCGCAAGCTCCACCCGCTTCTTGAGACCATAGGGAAGGCGCCCCACGGGTGTCTTGCGGATATGCTGGATCTCGAGGAAATCAATGACTTTCTCGACGACTTCGCGGTTCTCCACCTCTTCCCGTTCGGCCTTCCCCTTCCAGATCGCCTGCGCGATCATCCCGGCCTTCATCTGCCGGATGCGACCCGTCATGACGTTGTCGAGCACGCTCATCCCCTCGAAGAGCGCGATGTTCTGGAAGGTCCGCGCGATCCCCTGCCGGGCAACCTGGAAGGGCTTCATCGCCGGACGGCGCTCACCCTTGTACCAGACCTCGCCCTCCTGCGGATGGTAGAAGCCCGAGATGACGTTGAGCATGCTGGACTTGCCCGCGCCGTTCGGCCCGATGATGGCCCGGATCTCGCCCTCGCGAATGTCGAACGAGATGTCCTTGATCGCCACCACACCGCCAAAGCGCAGCGTGATGTTCTTCATCTCCATCACGACGCCGCCGATCTTGCGGCCGTCTTCCGTGGTGTATCCCTCTGTCGCGTCAAGCATGCTGAATTTCCTCGGAAATATTCCGTTTCGCAGCGCCGAACCCTATCGCGTCGCGGATCGTGCATGCGCGAAATCCGGATCCTGCTTTACTTGGAAGGCTCCTTTTGCACTTAGGAGCGATTCGATGACCCATGACCTTCAGCAACCCAGCCTTTTCATCGAAGGACTTGCTCGAACAGCCATCCGCGAAGGTCGCGACGGCCAAGAGACTTTCGAAGAGGTTTGTTTGTTCAACGGAATTGATCCCAGATACGATGACGGGACCCTTCGGATTAAGGTTTTGCGCGCGCACAGTGGGATCGAAGAATGAAGTCATCATTCCGCCGCCACCTTCTGCGTCTCGACCGGCACCACTTCGGCATCCATGATCTTGAGCGTCGCGCTGATGCTGCCCTTGCGCCCATCCTCGTAGGTCACCTCGGTCGTGGTGAAAATCTCGTCCGAGCCGTCGTAGAGCGCGGTCAGAAGATCGTCGAACTTCTCGGAAATGATGTTGCGCCGCACCTTGCGGGTGCGGGTCATCTCGCCATCGTCGGCATCGAGTTCCTTGTGTAGCACAAGGAAACGATGCACCTGGCAATGTGCCAGCATCGGGTCATCGGCGAGACTGCGATTGACCTCTTCCACATGCTCCCTGATCGTCTCGAGCACGCGCGGATGGCCCGCAAGTTCCTGGTAGGAAGCATAGCCGATATTGTTCCGCTCGGCCCAGTTCCCCACGGCGGACATGTCGATATTGATGAACGCCGTGCACTTCTCGCGTCCGTTGCCGAATACCACGGCTTCAAGAATGTTGGGAAAGAATTTCAGCTTGTTCTCTACATACTTGGGCGCAAAGAGCTGGCCATCGGCCATTTTCCCCACGTCCTTCGCGCGGTCGATGATCTTGAGATGTCCCGTCGCCTCGTCGAAATAGCCGGCATCACCCGTCGCCACCCATCCCTCCGGATCCTTGGTCGAGGCGGTGCTTTCGGGATTCTTGTAGTATTCCTCGAACGTGCCGGGGCTGCGATAGAAGACCTCGCCGCTGTCGGCGATCCTGATCTCGACGCCGGGCGCCGCCACGCCCACCGTATCGCTGCGGACCTCTCCGTCGGGTTGCAACGTGATGAAGACGCTGGCCTCGGTTTGCCCGTAAAGTTGTTTCAGGTTGATCCCGAGCGAGCGGTAGAATTCGAAGATTTCCGGCCCGATCGCCTCGCCCGCGGTATAACCCACCCGCACGCGCGAAAATCCCAGCGTATCCTTGAGCGGGCCGTAGACAAACAGATGCCCCACCCGATACCAGAACTTGTCCCATGCGCTGACGGGTTTCTTGTCCAGGATATCGGGTCCGACCTTGCGCGCATGCTCCATGAAATGATGAAAGAGAGCCTGCTTGAAGCGGCTCGCGTCTTCCATGCGGATCATGACGTTGGTCAACTGCGTTTCGAATACGCGGGGCGGCGCGAAGTAGTAGGTCGGCCCGATCTCACGCAGGTCGGTCTGCATGGTTTCAGGGCTTTCGGGACAATTGACGCAGAAACCGCACCAGTAGGCCTGTCCGATGGAGAAGATGAAATCTCCTACCCACGCCATCGGCAGATAGGCCAGAACCTCTTCGGTATGTCGCAGGTTGTCGAACTCCGAAGACGATTTCGATGCTTCGATGATATTGCGGTTGCTGAGAACCACGCCCTTGGGCTTGCCCGTTGTGCCGCTCGTGTAGAGCATGACGCAGGTGCTGTCATATGTCAGCTTTGCCTTGCGAGCTTCGAGTTCCGAAATGAGTTCGGAGCGCTTCTCGCGCCCGGTCTCCTGGACCTCGCCAAACCGGTGCAGCTTGGTATGGTCGTATTTCCGCAGGCCTCTCGGATCGATATAGATCATGTGCTCGAACTCGGTCAGGCTGTCCTGAATCTCGATGATCTTGTCGACCTGCTCCTGGTCCTCGACCACGGCGAAACGCGCGCCGCAATGATCCATGACATAGGCCATCTCCTCGGCCGCGCTGTCTTGATAGACCGGCACGGGGATGGCGCCTACCGACTGCGCCGCAACCATCGACCAGTAGAAATAGGGACGGTTGCGCCCGACGATCGCGACGAACTCGCCTTCCTCGACGCCGAGCGCCAGAAGACCCAGGGAGAACGTCTCGATCTCCTCGGCCGCCTCCGACCATGTCCAGGATTGCCAGATTCCATACTCTTTTTCGCGATAGGCAGGCCGCGTTCCGAATTTCCTGACATTGCGCTCAAGCAAGGCCGGAAAGGACATGCATCCCTCTGCCGCCGTGGCCGACTTCGACAATTCGCTTCCTCCCTGCATCCCTTGGCGCGAGGTCTCCTGCCCGCGTTCGTCGCTTCTGCCGACATGGATGCCGCTACCCTGTTGATCGTCAACTTTTTCGCTAAGTTTACTGAAATCTATCGAATTGTGACAAAGGTGGTTTACGCTTCTTGCTCACCCGTCCAGGTGGTATCGGAACATCCCAAGGAACCGACATGACCGATCACGCGACACGGCAACCGGATACGACCTCGCTCACGATGGCGGGGCTGAACCTCATCCAGCAGGCTCTCTCGATCTATGATGACGCGCTTCGGCTCGTGATCTGCAACGCGCGGTTCCAGGCGATGTTCGATTTACCCGCGCATCTCGTGACGCCCGGTGCCTCTTTCGAGGATACGCTCACGTTTCTTGCGCACCGGGGTGATTACGGGGACGTGGACGATCTTCAGGAGTTCGTCCGTGACAGGGTCGAGATCGCGCGCGCGTTCGAGCCGCATTACATGGAACGCACACGCGCGAATGGCCGCACGATCGCGGTCGAGGGCACGCCGCTTCCGCAAGGAGGATGGGTAACGGTCTATACCGACATCACCCGGACCAAGCGCCAGGAAGCACTTCTGAAAGCCCGCTCGGATGAGCTTTCGGACCAGCTTTCGGGTTATTCCGAGGACCTGGCCGCGACGAACAGAAAACTCGAGGCGACGATCACGGCACTCGAAGAGGCCAAGCGGCAGGTGACCGCATCCGAGGCGCGGACACGGCTCACGACCGAGATGATGCCCGCGCACATCGCGCATGTGGGACCGGACCGACGCTACACCTATTCGAACCGGCGGCTGAGTTCGATCATGCCGGGAAGCAAGGCGTCCATCGTGGGAGAACGGGTCGAAGACGCGCTTGGTCCCGAGGCGTTTTCCGCAATCGAGGCACGGCTTGACGCGGCGTTCGACGGGGATGCTTCGGTCTTCGAATTCACCCATGCGCCAAGCTCGCGCCGGATTCGGGCCGCCTTCACCCCGGATGAAGAGACGGGGGGCGTCTATATCCTGTCGATGGACATCACCGAAGAGGCCCAGACCCGCGCCGCGCTTCAACAGACCCGCCGCCGCGAGGTGGCCGCGCAGATGACGTCGGGTCTGGCCCACGACTTCTCGAACCTGCTCACGATCATTCTGGGGATGCAATCTCGGCTTGGGCGCATCGACGGGTTGCCGGATGAGGCCGCAGCGCTTGTGCAGGCGACAGTCGCCGCCGCGAAACGAGGCGGCAGTCTTCTCAACCGAATTGCGGACATGACGAGCGAGCGCAAACATGATCCGGTCCCCGTCAACCTGGCGAAGTTCCTGGCCGACCTCGATCCGCTGGCGCGCTCGGTCCTGCCCGATGGCGTGACCTTCGGGATCGTCAGCACCATTGGCAACGCGCGCCTCATGCTCGAAGCGGGGATGCTGCAGGATGCGCTTCTCAACCTCGTCCTCAATGCCAAGGATGCCTGCGGCGAAACCGGTGAGATCGAGCTCGCGGTATCCGCGGTCAAGGACACCTGGATCGACTTCACCGTCTCGGACACCGGACCGGGGTTTTCGGATCACGCATTGCGGCATGCGTTCGATCCGTTCTTCACGACCAAGGGAGAAGGCGGGACCGGCCTTGGCCTCGTCATGGTCTATGACGTCACCAAGCTTGCCGGGGGCCGCGTCACCCTTGAAAACCGGCAGAAGGGCGCCTGCGTGACCTTGCGCCTTCCGCTCAGGCCCGCGCCCGATGCGGAGACACCGGGCCTGGTGCTGCTTCTCGAAGACAATGCCGAGATACGCGGAACCCTGCGCGATATTCTCTGTGCGGATGGTCACACCGTGGTCGAGGCGACGACCGCAAGCGAAGCCCGAACCCTTATGAGGGAGCTGCCAGAAATCTCTGTAGTTGTGTCCGACATCGTCCTCGAGGGCGAGGAAACCGGCATTGACCTTCTTCGGAGCCTGCCACACGATCACCCTCCAGTCGTTCTGATGACGTCGCTGCCCGTATCGGATCCGCGCCACGTCGCGGCACGCGAGCTCGTCCCGGTGCTTCGCAAACCCGTTGCGCCCGATCGCCTGAGATCATTCCTGCTGAAGGAGAGCGTCGCATCATGACCGAGCCCCTTATTGCGATCCTGGATGACGAGCCCGAAATTCGCACGATGCTGGCCGAGACCCTCGCCGAAGCGGGGTTCCGCACGATCTCGTTCGGACGCGCCAGGGAATTCGAAGCCTCGCTCAACAACGTCACGCCCGATGTCTGCCTGGTCGATCTTTCGTTGCCCGACCGCGATGGGCTATCGCTCGTGCACCGCCTGGCGCTTGAGAAAGGGGCCATCGTGATCATTATCTCCGGCCGGGCGCAAGTACGGGACCGTGTCACCGGCCTGGAGCTGGGGGCGGATGACTACATCATCAAACCTTTCGACCCGACCGAGGTCGTCGCGCGTATCCGGGCGCGCCTCCGGCGCGACGCACCGGTCGAACCGAAGCGGAGCACGGCGGAGTTCCACGGCTGGACCGCGCGTTTCGATCGGTTCGTCCTCGAGCGCGAGGACGGCCGTGAAACGTCCTTCTCCCATGCGGAAGGCGAGGTTCTGAGACTTTTTCTCGAACGCCCCAAGAGGCTGATCACGCGCAGCGCCATGCTGGACGAGCTGGGTGGCAGTGCGGGCGAGAGTTTCGACAGGGCGATGGACGTGCGCATTTCTCGGCTGCGCACCAAGCTCGACGAGGATCCGAAGAACCCGAAGCTGATCAAGACGATCTACGGCGCGGGCTACATCTTCCTGGCGGATGTGACCTGGTCCTGAACGATCAACCCGAGCCTTGACGCTCGAGCTGGGCGCGCATCATCTCGGCTTCCTGCCGTGCCTCGCGTAGACCCTCCATCGTCGCGGCAAGCTCCGCCTCGGTCTGAGAAAGCTGATTCGTGAGCTCTGCTTCGCGCTGTTGCAGATAGGTGATGGCCTGATCGCGGGTCTCTTCCGCCTCGTGAAGCTCCTGCGCCATCCGGTCGAGCTCTCCCATTTCCGACTGGTTGACACGGATGAACCTGTGAACCAGCCAGTTGGCGAACCAGCCGAGACAAAAGGCAACGAACAGAATGATCGCGATCGCGATTATGAATTCAGTTCTGTTCATCTTCCGTGCCGTTCTGCCCCGAAGCCTCTTCACTTTCTTCTTCGCTGTCTTGCTCAAGGCTTTCAAGCCCCGTTTCGCGTTCAGCGGTCGCTTCGGGTTCGAGCAGCTTGAATTCGATACGCCGGTTCGCCTCGCGTCCCTCTTCGGTTTCATTGTCGGCGATGGGCTGGCTTTCGCCATATCCGACAGCCGTGATGTTGGACGTGATGACGCGCCGCGCCCGGAGCGCCTCGAGCACGGCCATCGCGCGATCCTCGCTGAGTTGCTCGTTCATCACTTCGCGGCCCTGGCTGTCGGTATGGCCGCCGATCTCGATGTTGATCTCGCCGCATTGCTTCAGAAGCTCGGCGATATCGTTCATGATGTCAGCACCGCTCGCGTCAAACGTGTCCGAGCCGGGCTCGAAGTTGATCTTGCGTTCCGCGGTGATCAGGTTCAGCCGCCGGATACATTCCTCCGGTGTGGGGAGGGCCGCTATCGGATCGAGAGCTTCCTTGTAACGCACCTCGATATCGTATTGGGCGCTTTCACTCAGCGTCTCGGAAAAGAAACCTGCGATCTTGGCGCTGGCTTCCTTGTTGCCGGTGTCGCCGTGTATCTTGATCGTCTCCGGAGTGACGGTGACCGCGCCGTTGGTGAGGTAGGACAGCGCCTCGAGCCCGGCGAGAACGCGAACCGGCCAGTCGGACGGGAGCCCCTCGACCACGCGGGCCTTGATGTAGACACCATCGGACGAGAACCTGGCACGCGCGAAGCTGTCGACGGTCTGGCGCAACTTCTCGCTGCCGACACGTCCGCGCATCTGGACCAGGCCTTCGGGCGAGAGGGTTGCCACGAATTCCGGGACCACCGGCTCGGCATCCGTGGGGGGAGGTGGCAGAACCGCGTGAAGCGCGAAGACTTCGGGCAATTCCGTCTCGAGCGTGCCCACGACATCATCGAAAAGGGCTTGGTCCGCGCCTTCGGGCGCCACCAGGGAAATGTCGGCATCCGAAAAGGTGATCGTGCCGCCACCGAGGTTCGAGACCGCCTCGATGCCCAGGCGCGCGGCCTCGGACCAATGAGGCGTCGGAACACCAAGCCCGATCGTGCAATCCGCGTCACCCGAAGCCCCGGCCTCGCGCGCCGCGGCGAGTATTTCGCGCCTGGCCTTTTCGGTATCCGCCGAGCACGCATCGAACCGCGCGGCGCCATCCTCGATCAGAAACCGCAGGGTGAACGGGGTGATGACCGGCCGGGGCGCGGAAATATCGGTAACGACCCTGATGCCACGTGGCACTCGTCGCGACAGTTCCGCTTCGAGCTCTCGCTTTTCCCTGGGTGAATCGGTCGTGGCGGTGAATGACACCCGCCCGGCCTCGATCGAGATCTTGGCCCGCGGCAACTTGTCGAGTTTCGACCCTGCGTAGCGCACCGCTTCGTTCCAACCGTCCGGGATGGGATAATCGGCACGGTCTATGAAATCGGTGACCGACGCACCTTCGGCGACACGCTCGACGGTTTCGAAAAGCGCCTCGCTGTCTGCGTCTGCCGGAATGAGACCGATCAGCGAAACACCGGCGTCATTCCGCAGTATCTCCAGCGAGAATCGCGGCGGCGCGATCTCGGCGGCGTCCTCGACCTGCATCTGGTCGATCACGCGCGTCGAATCGACAACGCCCCCCGCGACAGAGATGGCCTTGAACCGGCTGGCCTCGGTAGGCGCGGTGCCGGCGATGAAAACCTGCAACCCGTCGGCATCGACCTCCGCCCAGCCGATATCGGCCAGGTCAAGGGCGCGTCGCACTTCGGTTTTCGAGCCCTTCTCGATGACACCCGCGGAAAAACCGGCCGCGATGACCGCAAGCAATGCGGCAACGAAGAATGTTCCGCCGATTACGACAATAGAGGATAGTCTCATGGGTATCATTCACCTGCGGTTCTCGAGGAGGCATGCCTCCGCAACCGGCCCGTGACAATGGGGCGCCCGCCGTGATTTAAGCGGATGGCCGGTCGAATTCAATCAGATGAGCATTGCGACGGCGAAAAACGGCAAGGGCAGGAGACCGGCATCGCGGTTGGATCGGAAGAGCTTCAGGAGGCCCGCGCCGTCCCTGGCGTCGAACCGGCGCATCTGCCAGAACATATGATGCCCCAAGGCGTATGGCCCGAGGAGCGCGACGAGCCGCGCAATGATGTCCGTGCCGGTCGTCGCCAGGATCACGGCGATCCCCATGAGGATCGTGCTGGACGCAAGGAACCGCCCCAGCCATACGATCGTTCGATCTCCGAACAGGCGCGCGGTGGATTTGACTCCGATCAGCGCATCGTCCTCCGCATCCTGGTGTGCGTAGATCGTATCGTAGAACAGCGTCCACGCGATCCCCGAGAGGTAGAGAACGATCGCTGGCAGGCCAAGGGAGCCGGTATGCGCCGTCCAGACCAGCAGGGCACCCCAGTTGAAGGCAATCCCGAGAAAAACCTGCGGCCACCAGGTGAACCGCTTGGCGAAAGGATAGATCGCGACCGGACCGAGCGACAGAACCCCCAGGAGAATCGCCGCCCAATTGAAGGTGAGCAGGATTCCGAAGGCCACAAGCGCCTGAACGACGAGCCAGACAAGCGCGCCGCGCACGCTGACCTGGCCCGAGGGTATGGGCCGCGACGCGGTGCGCGCAACCGAGCCGTCGATATGACGATCGGTTATATCGTTCCACGTGCACCCCGCGCCACGCATCAGGAAGGCGCCGATCCCGCACGCGAGGAAGAGCCAGAGATCATACCAACTCGCCTGTCCCGTATGCAGCATGGCGAGCAGCAATCCCCACCAGCACGGCAGCAAGAGGAGCCACGTTCCGATCGGGCGATCCGCGCGGCTGAGCCTGAGATATCCGCGGGACCAATGGGGCGCGTATCGGTCGACCCAGTTGCGCGCGGGCGCGTCCGCCACCGACCCCGCGGGCTCTGGTTTCTTTCCGGTCACGCTCATATGTTGCCTTCATGTCGGCTGCGAAGATCAGGCTTTATGTAGATCACCCGCTGGGGGCGGGGCAAACGGTTCTTCTGGACCGTGATCAGGCGAATTACCTTTTCAACGTGATGCGTCTGGGCGAAGGGGACAGGGTCGCGCTCTTCAACGGGCGCGAGGGAGAATGGCGCGCGACAGTGCGGGAGGCGGGAAAGAAACGCGGGACGCTGGACGTCGACGAACAGACCGCACCCCTTCGCGAACCGCCGGACATCTCTCTTCTGTTTGCGCCGATCAAGAAGACGCGCACGGATTTCATCGTGGAGAAGGCCGCGGAACTCGGCGCGGCACGCATCCTGCCCGTGCAGACCGAATTCACCAATGCGGAACGCATTCGGCGGGAGAGGTTGCAGGCCCATGCGATCGAGGCCGCCGAGCAATGCGGCGCGACTTTCGTCCCCGAGGTGGCGCCGCTCGAGCGGCTGGATCGGCTTCTCGAAACCTGGCCGGACGACCGGCACCTCATGTTCTGCGACGAGGGCCTGGCAGGCTCGCCTGCCGGCCTTCCACGCGAACTCAGGGGCGCGCCATGGGCCATACTGATCGGTCCCGAGGGGGGGTTCTCGGAAACTGAACGGGCACGGTTGCATTCCATGAGAAATGCGCATCCCGTATCACTCGGACCCCGCATTCTTCGCGCCGATACCGCGGCGGTCGCCGCCCTGACCCTCTGGCAGCGGGAGTTGGGCGATTGGACCGACGCATGATCCGCGGCGAGGTCACCGTTCGACTCAGAAGATGGCGCGATGTGCTCGCGGGGGCGGGTATCGCGGCCGCAGGGTTCTGGGCGGCACTGACGAGCTACGGGATACTGGGCTGGATCGGATGGATCGTGGTGGCGGTCGGGTGTCTCCTGATCTGGACCGGGTTCCAGAGGCATCGCTTCGAGACATCGCGTGATGGTCCGGGTGTCGTGCATATCACCGAGGGGCAGGTAAGCTACTACGGGCCGCTCACCGGCGGCACGGTGGCACGGTCGAACCTTCAATCGGTCGAACACGATGCCCGGCATCGTCCGGCTCACTGGGTCCTGGTTCAGCGCGAAGGTCCGGCGCTTTACATCCCCGTGACAGCCTCGGGCAGTGATGCCCTGTTCGACTTCTTTTCGAGCCTGCCCGGCCTTCGGATCGAAGAAGTTCTGCGCGTTCTCAAGTCATCCGACCAGTCGAAGACCTGTCTCTGGCAGAGGAAGCCGGATCGGGATCGCGGCCGGATCGCCTCGTCCTGAGGTTCGTCGGAGCCGGCCTGTTGCCTTGACACCCCCCCGGCTTACCTGCACCACGTCCCAAACCATCCTGCGGAGAGCTCCGATGTCGATACCTCAGTCCGGCGGCGGCCCAATCGAAGATCACAGCCAGCTTGCCGGCTATCTCGAAAGCGGGTGCAAACCGCGCGAGGACTGGCGGATCGGCACGGAGCACGAGAAGTTCGGCTATTGCCGGGACACGCTGCTGCCTATTCCGTACGAGGGGGAGCGAAGCGTTCTGGCGGTTCTGGAAGGACTTCGCGACGGCCACGGCTGGACTCCGGTCGAAGAGGGCGGAAAGCTCATCGGCCTCGAAAAGGACGGCGCAAACGTCAGTCTCGAACCGGGCGGCCAACTGGAGCTTTCGGGCGCCCCACTCGAAAACATCCACGAGACCTGCGACGAGGTGAACGCGCATCTGCGCGACGTGAAGGACATCGCCGACAAGGTCGGTGTCGGCTTCATAGGTCTGGGTGCCGCGCCGCAGTGGACCCACGACCAGATGCCGATGATGCCGAAGGGTCGCTACAAGCTGATGGACGCCTACATGCAAAAGGTGGGCACGATGGGCCAGACCATGATGCGGCGGACCTGCACGGTTCAGGTCAATCTCGACTTCGCGAGCGAGCCGGACATGGTCCAGAAATTCCGCGTGGCCCTTGCTCTGCAACCTGTCGCGACGGCCCTCTTCGCCAACTCGCCCTTCTTCGAGGGAAAACCCAACGGGTACAAGAGCTGGCGCAGCAGGGTCTGGCGCGATCTCGACGCGGATCGCACGGGTATGCTTCCATTCGTCTTCGATGATGGCTTCGGGTTCGAGGCCTATGCGGATTACGCGCTCGATGTGCCGATGTATTTCGTCTATCGCGATGGCGAGTATATCGACGCGCTGGGCATGTCGTTCCGCGATTTCCTGAAGGGAGAGCTCCCCGCGCTTCCGGGTGAGAAACCGACGCTGAGCGACTGGGCAGATCATCTCACCACCATTTTCCCCGAAGCGCGGATCAAGAAGTTCATGGAGATGCGGGGCGCCGATGGCGGCCCGTGGCGCAGGCTATGCGCGCTTCCGGCCTTCTGGGTCGGCATAATGTATGACCAGGGCAGCCTCGACGCAGCCTGGGATGTCGTCAAGGGCTGGGACGCTCCGACGCGGGAAGCGTTGCGCGTGGCCGCGAGCGAAAGCGCGCTCGATGCCCGCGTGGACGGGATCGACATGCACGCCCTTGCCCGGGAGGTTCTCGATATTTCCGAAGCGGGCTTGCGCGCCCGTGCGCGCGGCGGGGCAGGTGGGCTCGTGCCGGATGAAACCCATTTCCTGAATGCGCTCCGCGAAAGCGTCGATAGTGGCAAGGTGCCCGCCGACGAACTGCTGGACCGCTATTACGGCGAATGGGACGGCGACCTCGACCGGATTTATCCCGAGTACTCATACTGATCGCCAGCGGGCGACATGAAAAAGCCCCGGTGTTTCCACCGGGGCTTTCGACTTCCGGCCCTAGGGCTCAATCGTCGTCGTTCTGCTTCTTCTCCGGCTGGATTTCCTCGCCGGTTTCCTGGTCAACAACTTTCATCGACAGGCGCACCTTGCCGCGATCGTCGAAGCCCAGAAGCTTCACCTTCACTTCCTGACCTTCCTTGAGCACATCGCTCGGATGGTTCAGGCGACGGTTCTCGATCTGCGAGACATGGACCAAGCCATCACGCTTGCCGAAGAAGTTCACGAACGCGCCGAAATCGACGATCTTGACGACCGTGCCGGTGTAGATCTTGCCTTCTTCCGGCTCGGCCACGATCGAATGGATCATGTCGTAAGCCTTCTGGATGGCGTCGGCATTCGGGCTGGCGATCTTGATGACACCGTCATCGTTGATATCCACCTTGGCGCCAGACACTTCCACGATCTCGCGGATGACCTTGCCGCCCGACCCGATCACTTCGCGGATCTTGTCAGTGGGCACCGTCATCGTCTCGATCCGCGGCGCGTGAACCGAGAAGTCGCCCGCACTGCTGAGCGCCTTGTTCATCTCACCCAGAATGTGCATCCGGCCGTCCTTGGCCTGGGCCAGGGCCTGCTTCATGATCTCCGGCGTGATGCCGGCGACCTTGATGTCCATCTGAAGCGAGGTGATGCCGTTCTCGGTCCCGGCCACCTTGAAGTCCATGTCGCCGAGGTGATCCTCGTCGCCGAGAATGTCGGTCAAAATCGCGAAATCGCCGTCATCCTCGAGGATGAGACCCATCGCGACACCCGCGACCGGCGCCTTGAGCGGGACGCCCGCGTCCATCATCGACAGCGACCCGCCACAGACTGATGCCATCGAGGAGGAGCCGTTCGATTCGGTAATCTCCGACACGATACGGATCGTGTAGGGGAAATCCGTCGGAGCCGGCAGCACGGCCTGAAGTGCGCGCCAGGCCAGCTTGCCGTGCCCGATCTCGCGACGACCCGGAGGGCCCACCCGACCCGCTTCGCCGACCGAATAGGGCGGGAAGTTGTAATGCAGAAGGAAGTTCGATTTGAACGTCCCATGCAGCGCGTCGATGAACTGCTCGTCATCGCCCGTGCCGAGCGTCGTCACGACAAGGGCCTGCGTCTCGCCACGGGTGAAAAGCGCCGAGCCATGCGTCCGCGGCAGGAACCCCGTCTCGCAGACGATGGAACGCACCGTGGTCGTGTCGCGACCGTCGATCCGCTTGCCACCCTTGACCACGTCACCGCGCAGGATGCTGGCCTCGAGCTTCTTGAGCGCCGAGCCAAGGTTCGGATCCTCGAGCTGGTCTTCGCTGAGGCTTTCCTTGATGGACTGGCGGGCGGCAGCGACGGCAGCCGTGCGCTCCTGCTTGTCGGTGATGGCGAACGCCTTGCGCATCTCCTCTTCGCCGGCCGATTTGACGGCGTCGTAGAGGGCCGAGTAGTCCGGCGGCTGGAAGTCGAACGGCTCTTTCGCCGATTCTTCGGCGAGGTCGATGATCAGGTCGATCACCGGCTTGATCTGGTCATGAGCGAAGGTCACCGCGCCGAGCATTTCCTCCTCGGAAAGCTCGTAGGCTTCCGATTCGACCATCATCACCGCGTCCTTGGTGCCCGCGACGATGAGGTCGAGACGCTGCTCGGGATTGAGCCGAAGCTCGTGCATGTCGTCCACGGTCGGGTTGAGGATGTATTCCCCATCCTCGAAGCCGACGCGGCAGCCCGCGATCGGACCCATGAAGGGCGCGCCCGAAATCGTCAACGCGGCGCTCGCCGCGATCATCGCCACGATATCGGGATCGTTGACGAGGTCGTGGCTCAGCACCGTGCACATGACGAGCACTTCGTTCTTGAAGCCCTCGACGAAAAGCGGGCGGATCGGACGGTCGATCAGGCGAGCCGTCAGCGTCTCCTTCTCGGTCGGCCGCGCTTCGCGCTTGAAGAAGCCGCCGGGCACCTTGCCCGCCGAGTAATATTTTTCCTGGTAGTGAACCGTCAGCGGGAAAAAGTCCTGTCCCGGCTTCGGCTCCTTGGCGAACGTCACGTTGGCCATGACGCTGGTTTCACCCAGCGTGGCGATGACGGATCCATCCGCCTGGCGGGCAACCTTGCCCGTTTCCAGTGTCAGCGTTTCTTCGCCCCACTGGATCGATTTCTTAACTTCGTTGAACATCTATCGTTTCCTGTCTGGAGGCACTCCGGGCCCCTGCCCGGTCCTCCGTTTCATTGGCGGCCCCATTGCCGCCGACCCCTCCATCATCTCATGCGCCGGGGTCTAGGGCGTCACGTTCCAGATGCGGGGGCCATATAGCAGTTTGACTGATTTGGAAAGCGCCTAAGCGGAGGGGCGGGACTAGCGGTCCTCCTTGCGCCTGCGGCTCGCGCGACTTGCGGGCGCTTCGCCCAGGGCCGGCTCACCGAGTTGCCGGCGCACCCAGTCCTGAAAGAGGAAGACCTCGTATTCCTCCTGCATGAGAACCCCGTAATCGAACCTGCGACTGGCGAGGCCCGCCTGATTGAGCTCACAGGCGGCGCCGTCCTGTTCCATCACCAGCTTTCCGAAATCCGTGATCCGGGCCGGATCGAAATCCGGGCGATCCTGCATCTCGGGATCGAAGAGCCAGTCCGCTGTCAGCGTCATCTCCTCGGGTCCCGTCGGTATAATCTGGACCGTTCGCACGTAGTCTGCATGATGCGCGATGAAGATCGAGGGCATGACGGTGACGTAACGTTGACCGGTGTCGAGATCGTCATCGGTCACCCCGGCAAGGCGGCCCTGCGCCCGGCCATCCATCGACCAGGTTTCCGCCCCCTCGCGGAGGCCGCCCGACGCGCGGGGCGCCGGGTCATCGGGGTGTTCACTCCACGACGGATCGTCGCGGCGGGCCATGATGGCGCGACCGTAAATCGGCACGAGGTTCGACAGCTCCGGATGGATGTTGGGACAATGCAGACACTCGTTGTAATTCTCCCAGAACACTTTCCAGTTGCATTTCAACTGCTTGGTATAGCTGTGGCCAACCCTTAGATCCGCGAGCGGCCAGTTGTCGACATAGGCTGTTTCATCGCCGTAGAGCTCGTCGAACGATCGGGCCGACGGATCAAGGTTCACGAAGACGAACCCGCCCCACTCGGCCACCGATACCGACAGGAGCGGATGATCCGCGCGGTCGAACCCGTCAACGGGGCGCATCGGTCCCGTCGCGCGAAGAGCACCCGAAAGATCATACGCCCATTGATGATAGGGACAGACGAGCAGTGGCTTCTCGAGGGTGCCCGATGGCTTCTGGCACAGGATTGAGCCCCGGTGGCGGCAGGTATTGAGAAATCCACGAAGCGCCCCCTCCGCGTTTCGAAGTAACAGAACCGGCTGACCCGCCACCTCGAAGGTGCGAAAACTGCGTGGTCCATCGAGCGTTTCGCTGCGGCACAGGTAGATCCAGTTCCGGCCCCAGATCAACTCGAGCTCGCGCGCATGATGCGCGGGATCGCGATACCACGCAGCCGGCAGCGACGGCATCGACCGGGAGAGACCGTTGAACTCGGTTTCCAGAACTGGATGATCGTCCATTTCAGCGCGTCCTTCTCTGCTCGAGGTTCGATTCAACGTCGATTCATAGCAAATCCGGCGAGAAAAGTTGAGCGGAGATCATGCGGTCACGAAAAAGCGCCCGCTTCGATGAAGCGAGCGCTATTCGAACGATCCCGGGGATCGACTGCTCAGCGACGGATGCCAAGGCGTTTGATCAGGTCGCGATAGCGATCCTCATCCTTGCCCTTCAGGTAATCAAGAAGCTTCCGACGCTGCGCGACCATCTTCAGAAGGCCACGACGACCGTGATTGTCCTTCTTGTGGGTCTTGAAGTGCTCGGTGAGCGTCGTGATCCGCGAGGTCAGGATTGCGACCTGTACCTCGGGCGAGCCGGTGTCGCCGTCCTTGGTCGCAAACTCTTTCATCACGCGTGCTTTTTCATCAGCGGTAATCGACATCGGGGTCTCCTTTCGGGTCCAGAGTTCAAGGGCGCAAGCCGGGATGTCGTCCAGCAAGGTCCTGTTCGAGAACGCTATCTGCCTAGCAGATGCGATGGGGGCGTATAAGCGCCCAGCGATGGAAAGAAAAGGGAAAAGTCAGCCGGCCATCAGGTCTTGCGCGACGCTGCGGGCCAGAAGGTTGATGTGCGAGGCATCGAGGGGAAAGCCGTTATGGATCATTGCTATCCGTTCACCATTCAGCAGAACGTGCTGTCGCGACGGGTCTTTGGCATCGGACTCGACATCAACCTCGGGATCACTGTCCCGGGAATCGTCGAACACGATCATCAGGGTATCCTCGTCATGAGAGAAATCGATGATCTCGGCCTCGTGGTCCTTCGTCAACCAATCCCCGAGCAGGAAGCGATCCTCACCCTCCCCGCCGGTGAGAACATCGCCACCGCCCGCCACGAGAAGATCGTCGCCCCCTCCACCGTTCAGGTAGTCGCGTTCTGCGTCCTCCTCTTCGTCACCTGGGCCGCTTATCGTATCGTCGCCCCAACCGCCGAAAAGCACATCCTCGCCGGATCCGCCGTGAAGGCTGTCGTCGCCGAGCCCACCGTGCAGCGTATCGTCTCCGTCATTCCCGGCAAGCGTGTCGTCTGCCGCCCCGCCGTGCAGTGCGTCATCTCCCGATCCACCACTGAGGCTGTCGTTGCCGCCATGACCCAGAACCACATCGCCACCGGCTCCGCCATCGGCGTGATCGTCGCCAGCCCCGCCTTGCAGGGTGTCGTCACCACCACCCCCGGACAGCGAATCCGCGCCATCGCCACCCCAGAGGCCATCGGGACCCGCGCCCCCGGCGAGGGTGTCATCGCCGCCATACCCGTTCACGACATCGCGCAAGTCGCTGCCGGCGTCCCGGTCATCTGCCTCCGTTCCGGCGACGATCCGCTCCTCGTTTCCGGGATCGGACCCGGTGCCGATAGCCGTCCCGGTTATGGAGGTCTCTTGAGATACTGTCGGCCCATCGCCGGGCGCCGTATCGGGCCGCGACGCGAAATCCAGAATGGATCCGGGAGCAGTTTCAGGGGGCTGATCCGCGGTGCCGACATCTGGTCCGCTCTCGACGCTCTCGGTCGTATCCTCGTCCTCATCATGCGACATGCCGAAAATCGCAGTCGCGCTGATTGCCATCGCACCCAAGAGACCCGCAAGCATGAACATCGTTGCACCATCCGCTCTGACCCCAGGATATCGGGCCATATCGAACACGCGCTTTCAATTCCGATCTGGCTTACTGGTTAACGGCTCCGTGCTGCGCCAGGGCGAGGCGATCCTCTTCGAGCCACGGTCGCGGTCTCTCGGAGTATCCGATGTAAAGCGGATGTCTGGGGTGCCCGGCCTTGGTGAGCCCGAGGTGAAAGACGGGCGCACCCGCCTCCCCCAACAAGCGCGCGACCGCGGACCCACGGTCGAGATACGCACCATGGCTGCCCCACGCCGCGATCACCTGATCAGCCCACGGAAGACTTTCTAGGATGGCCGCATCGTTCGCTTCTCCGACCGGCTCGGCGGCGGCACGCATAGCCTTGGGGTCGGTATCCCGCCACGCGAAGATGTTGGTCACGCGGAACGCGCCGAACCCCAACGCGCGGGCCCGACGCTCGCACCGCTCGACGGTCGGGTCATTCTGAATCTCCGTCGCCGTCGAGGGGTTGAGCATGATGAACAGCGCGCGGCGACCCGACGGCTCCCATACTCGCGTCAGGCTGTAGCGGTATCTCTCGCAGTCGGAATAGATGGCGACCGACTGGGCATCGCCCTTGAGATGCGACCGCTCGATCATCTGGAAAACCCGGCGGTCATTCGTCCGTCACCAGGCGAAAGACCCGCGACGGGTGAACCTCTCCAGCCTTGAATACACCGACGGCGACCGCCTTTCCATCGAGGGAAACCCAGCATTCGTCGCCGTATTCGATATCCGCCGTGGGTATCACTAGACCGGGATTGCCGTTGCGCAATCTCGCGGCTCCCTCCGGTGTCGTTCGCAATTCGGGCAAATCCTGCAGGCCAGACTCCGTTGGCAAGAGATACGTATCCAGCTCGGGATCGTGCGCAAGCGCCTCAAGCTTTTCCAGATCGATACCATCACCTGCCTCGAACGGACCCGACCAGATGCGCCGCAGCGAAACCACATGCCCAAGGCAGCCCAGCGCCTCGCCCAGATCACGGGCCACGGAACGAACATACCCACCCTTTCCGCAGATCATCTCGAAATCCGCATGATCACGATCCGGCCGATCGACCAGAGTCAATTCCTCCACCCACAAGGGCCGTGCGGCGATCTCGACCTCCTCGCCGTCGCGCGCCAGTTTGTAGGCGCGTTCACCGTCGATCTTCACGGCCGAGAATTTCGGGGGCACCTGCATGATATCGCCAACGAACGCTCCAAGTTTTTTCTTGATCTCATCGTCCGAGGGGCGGACATCGCTCGATGCGATGATCTCGCCCTCGGCGTCGTCGGTGTTCGTTGCCTGGCCGAACCGGACACGAAAACGATAGGCTTTGAGCGCATCGGTGACGTACGGCACGGTTTTTGTCGCCTCCCCCAGTGCGACGGCAAGAACGCCTGTCGCTTCGGGATCGAGGGTGCCCGCGTGACCTGCCTTCTTTGCCTGAAGCGCCCAGCGCACCTTGTTGACGATCGCGGTCGAGGTCAGACCGTCGGGCTTGTCCACCACCAACCAGCCAGAGATGTCGCGGCCTTTGCGCTTGCGCCCCATGTCGAAGCCTTTTCCTGGAAACCGGGAGAGGGTCGCCTAGCTCACCGTGATTCCCGTGTCAATTCACGCCTGTCGCGACCGCTGCGCTATCCAGCGCGCCGGGGTTTCCACGATTGCCCATTGCTCATCAAGCAATCCGACCGACCGGCAAGCCACGATTGCCGCCCACGCGGCGATCGCGTTCGCCGTGACGGTTGCGGCAAGGATGCCGGTATAGCCGAAGACCATGACACCGGCCCATGCCGCCGGCACGTAGATCAGGAATATGCGGCTGGCACTGAGGGTCATCGACCAAAGCGCGCGATCTCGCGCATTCATCGCGGCGTTGGCAGTGATGAGAACTCCATAGCCGAAGAACCCCCAGCTTGCGATGCGCAGATAGGATGCGGTGAAATCCTTGGCACCGTCTCCGGCCGTCATCAGAGTCGCGACCGGATCGGCAATGATCAGCAGAAGAGCGGCGACTGCGAGACTGTAGATCACGCACACAACGAAGGTAAGCCGAACCGCGGCCCGTGCGCGGCCTGTCTTCTCGGCACCCCATGCCTGTCCGACGACCGGTCCGATACCGGAGGAAAGCGCCAGCATGGGGATGATGACGAAGGCCTGGATCCGGCCGGCGGCGCCGAATCCGGCGACGGCCGCGTCCGAAATGGTGGCGACCGCTGCGGTGATGATCGCCATCCCGGCCGGATTGATCGCGTTCGACAGCGCGGCCGGGGCGCCGACCTTTCCGATGGCCTGGAAGGACGAAGTGATGTCCCGCATCGGAGAGCAATCGAGACGAAGCGCGCGCACCCTTATCGCGAAGATGCAGACACCCACGAAGGAAAGACCCCGCGCGATCAATGTCGCAAGTCCCGCGCCCGCGGTGCCCTGTTCGGGAAGTGGTCCCCATCCGAAGATCATCACTGGATCGAGCCCGATGTTGACCACGGATTGTGCAAGCATCGCGATCGCCGCCACCTCGCTGCGGCCCCCGGCTCGGAAAACGGAGTTGAGCGACATTCCCACCACCAGGACCGGGAAGCTCGCGCACCAGTAGGGAACATAGCCCACTGCCGCATCGAGAACCTTTCCATCCGCCCCCATCAGACCGAAGAGCCACCCGGCCACGAAATAGAAGAACACCGCGACGATGACCGAGAGTATGGCTCCGAGCAGCATCGCGTGAAGCGTCATGCGCGCTTGCTCATCGTCTTTCGCCCCTCCTCCGATCGAGCGTGAGAGCACGGCGCTCGTGCCGGCGGAGAGCCCGATCGAAAGCGACGTCAGGGCGGTGGTCACCGGAAAGATGAAGCCTATCGCCGCAAGCGAGGCATCTCCATGACGGGCAAGGAAGAAGGCGTCGGCCAATCCGACCGATAGCACCCCGAGAATACCCAGGGTCATCGGTGCGCTGACACGCACAAGCGCCCGCCCCACGGAACCGCTGTTGAGATCCTGATCCGACGCCATGCGCCCTGCACCGCCCTGCAACTTTTCCAGTCGTTGGCTAGATAGAGTGCCGTCTCCGCCGATCCAGTCAGCCGAGAGGAGGCGCTGCACTGGTGATGTTTCAGTCGAGCGGCTCGACCACCCCAACGATCGGACCCATCGGAAAGCCGCGATCATGACGATCGAGTTGTGGCGCGTAGAGCCGCGAAACCTTTCCGTCGAAGTAAAGCGCGTTGGGAAGGTTCAGCGTATCCCTGAAGAATCGACCGAAAGTGTGGAAGTTGACCCGCTCATCCGAGATTACGAAGACCGCCCGCTTGCCATCGGCCGAGGTGCCGACGCCGTTGCGGATGTATTTGCTATCCCCGTCCTTCAGGAAGCGGGGATGCAACTCCCCATCAATGACGAGCATCGGTCCCGACTGCGTGGCATGCTCACAATCCGTGGCCTCACGCTCGAAACGCAGGCTTTCGATCACGTCGGCACGGCCCTCGCGCACGCACAGTACGCCATTCGGCAGAAGCCCAAAATTCCCCGGACCCTTCGACGTCACGAGCCGCATCTTCTGGCGCCCGTTCTCGATATAGAGCCCGACGGGTGACAGGTCGTTGTGATACATCCCGGCATTCATCGCGAAGGAGAGGCGGCCACCTGCCTCGGCCAGCATCGCTTCGACAGAGGGGAAACTTCCGAGCACTTCGCCAGCCTCATTCGCGTGGAAAACGCGAATGTCCTCATTGCTCGCATCGACTTCGCAGTAGGTAAAGCCAAGCCCGTCCGGTTCCATCCTGATGCGGTCGCAATCGACCGCCAGAGCCGGCGTGGTGGCGCAGATCATCGCCACCAGTGCAGCGCTAATCCTCGGTATCACGGCGCACGTCGTCTTTCTCGAAAAGCCGTCGCGCCTCGTCCATCTTGTCAAAGGTCTCGTCCAGGCGAAACCTCAGCTCCGGCGCGAACTTGAGCGCAAGTTTCTGTCCGATGATGCGCCGCAATTCTCCCTGGTTGCGGGCAAGCAGACCGACGATCTCGTCCTGCCCCTTGCCCCCCAGTGGAAGCACGTAGGCGGTCGCGATCTTGAGATCGGGCGAGGTGCGCACTTCGCCGACCGTGACGGAATACCGGTTGAGATCGGGATCGTGAATATCACCTCGCATCAACACTTCGGAAAGCGTCCGGCGGATGAGTTCGCCGACACGAAGCTGACGCTGGGAGGGGCCGGGCCCGTCTTGGAACTTGTTCTTGGCCATGCGTTTCCATCTAAGGCGTCGCGCCATCTTTGCCAAGCCGCTCGCACGACGCTATGGAAGTGTCAGTGAACAGGAGTTTCGCATGGCCGACCTTCCAGGCATCGTAATCGTGGGCGCATCCGGGCGCATGGGGCAAATGCTGGCCCATACAGTAAACGCCAGCGACGGGGCCCGCATTTCGGGCGCCGTCGAGCGAAAAGGGCATCCGTGGATCGGCAAGGACCTGGGCGTCGCGATGGGCGGTCAGGCGCTTGGCGTGACGGTGACGGACGATCCGCTCGAACCCTTCGCCACCGCGCAGGCCATCATCGATTTCACCGCCCCCGCAGCAACGCTGGAATACGCCGAGCTTGCCGCGCAGGCGCGCATCGTGCACGTCATCGGTACGACCGGCCTGACCGAGCAGGATATCGCAAAGATCGATGCCGCCGCGCGTCACGCGACGATCATCCGTGCCGGCAACATGAGCCTCGGTGTGAATCTTCTCGTGCAGTTGACGCGCAAGGTCGCGGAAGCCCTCGATGACGAGTTCGACATCGAGATCATCGAATCCCATCACAACCAGAAGGTCGACGCCCCTTCGGGGACTGCCCTGATGCTGGGACAGGCGGCGGCCGAAGGACGGCGGGTGTCGCTCGAAACGGCAGCGGACCGGGGGCGCGATGGCATGACGGGAAAGCGGCGGCGCGGCGACATCGGCTTCTCGGCCATCCGCGGCGGCGACATCGTCGGAGAGCATGACGTCCTCTTCGCGGCCAAGGGTGAGCGGATCGTGCTGCGTCACATCGCGACCGACCGTGGCATCTTCGCGCGCGGCGCCCTCAAGGCAGCCCTTTGGGGCATCGGGCGGGGACCCGGAGCATTCGACATGACGGACGTGCTCGGCCTGGCCTGAAATCAGGCCCTGTTCCGGCGCAGATGCGCATCCATGGCTGCAAGACCCTCGTCCATTCCCCGACGACCGACGCCGATCCTGAAGCGATCTGCGGGGGTCTCGCTCAGCTCCGAGGAATAGATCGTCGACGGCAGAAGCAGAACACCCGCCTCCTCGACAAGCGATTTCGCGAAGGCTTCGACACCATCGCGGCCCAGGTAGCGCGGAAAGGCCATGCATGACCCGTCGGGCCTTCGCCATTCGAAGAGATCGGGGTAGCGCGCGAAGAAGGCTTCGAGCTTTGGCAGGTTCTCATCCACGATGGCGCAGTTTCGGGACAGTATCGCGTCGCGGTTCTTCAACGCGATGACCGCAAGCCGTTCGCTCGGCCCCGAATTGCAGATCGACAGATAGTGCTTGAGCCGTTCCATTCGGCGCAGCACGGCCTGGTCCCGGCATGCGATCCAACCGATCCTCAACCCGGGAAGGCCATAGGATTTCGACATCACGCCGAGCGACAGGCCGCGTTCGTATTCGTCGGCGACAAGGGGAAGGTGCACGGCGTCGCTGGGACCAAGTCCGTGAAATATCTCGTCGTGCAGGATCCAGATCCCGTGCTGACGGCAAAGCTCGATGAGAGCCATGTAACGATCGGGCTCCAGTATGGCACCGGTCGGATTATGCGGGAAATTGATCGTCACGAGCTTCGTGTTGGGCCGGATGGCGTCACGCACGCGATCTATGTCGAGCGACCAGCCGTCATCGGGGTCGAGCGGCACCGCCGTCACCTCGCATATCTGGCTGGGCAGCGTTTCGTGCGACTGGTAATTCGGAGTGACGACGATCGCGTGATCCCCCGCTTCCAAAAGAACGGCGTTTGCCGCGAAGATCCCTTCGCTCGCACCGGCGAAACACAGAACGTTATCCGTGGACTGATCTAGGTAGGTCTTCGCGATCGCCTCCCGTAGGTCGGGCGCACCCCAGGTCTCGGTGTAGCCAAGCCACATCGTCTCGAACGCTTTCCGGTCGCTTTCCGAGGCCATCGCCAGGAGCTCGGGCAGGGACATGCTTTCGGCATCCGACGCGGTCAGATGGTACTTCGCCTTGAATTCCCATTTCGAGAAATGGGTCTCCAGCCTGAATTCGGGCAAATTGCCGAGCATCCCGAGAACCTCCACGTTGCATCACCAGCCTGACCTAGAGGTCCCAAACTGATCCGGTTCGAGCCGTCCGCCGTAGACAAGTCAGGTGTAAAAGAGGGAAAACCCCATGCGTATAGTTCTGGCAATCGTCACCGCACTCGGCTTCACCAGTCCCGTGTTCGCCGAAAACTTCACGAAGATCAATGACAAGGCGCGTTTCGTCTCATTGATCCAGGGGCGCAACCTGACCCGCTTCGGTATCAACCTCGTCGTCACGCCGGGCGGAGATATCCGCGGGCGCGCCTTCGGTCGCGACGTCAGCGGCGACTGGATGTGGAAATCCGGATATTTCTGCCGCGATCTCTACTGGGGCGGGAAGGATCTTGGCGCGAACTGCCAAGCCGTCGCGGTGCAAGGCAATACGCTTCGGTTCATATCGGACCGGGGCAAGGGTGAATTCGCCGATCTCGTCCTGAAATGATCTGGCGGGAAGCGGCCTAGAAATCTACGGCAAGGCCCTTCTTCTCCCAGTCCCCGTAGCGAACCGGCTCGAGGCCCTCCTTGCGGCCGCCGAGTTCCTTCGGCAGCGCGGCCTGTTTCTCGATCAGGCGACGGCGCTCCTCGGCTTCGGCGAGGGCGCGTTTGGCCGCGGGGGGCAGTTCCGTTTTCTCGTCCATCATTCGCTTCCGTCGGATTCCTGTTCTTGTTATAGGCATCCACTGTCCGCATTCAAGGAGCCGCGGCATGGCCACGCCCCCCGCTTCCGCAAGAAAAAGCGCTGTCTGGCTCATGGATCAGGTCATGGGCGAACATCGCATGCTCGCCGATATACTGGCGCGCGGCGGGCTCGACCGGCTCCCGCCAGAGGGGCGCGCGCGTGCTCAGCGGCTGACGCTCGAGACCTTGCGCGGACTGGAACGCGCCGACCGCCTCATTTCCCGCCACGTAAGACGCAAGCCGCCCCTTCACATCAGGAACATCCTGCGCGTGGCCACGGTCGAGTTGGCGCACGGCGGCGATGCGCATGGCGTCGTGGGCGAGGCGGTGACGCTTGCCGCCGGTTTCAAACGCGGCGCGAATTACAAGAGCCTCGTCAATGCCGTTCTGCGAAAGATCGCGGTCGAGGCGCCTCGCTCCTGGAACGATCTTCGCACGCCCCGTCTTCCCGACTGGCTGCGCCGCCCGCTCATCGCGGCCTACGGGCCCGGCGCCGTGGCGGCGATGGAGGCCGCGCATCTCGCGGGTGCTCCCTTGGACCTGACCGCCAAGAGCGATGCAGGCGCCGTGGCGGACCTTACAGGCGGCACCGTGCTTCCGACCGGCTCCATACGCATCGACACACCCGGACAGGTATCCGCAATGGCGGGCTACGACACGGGTGATTGGTGGGTACAGGACGCGGCAGCCGCGCTTCCGGCGCGCATCCTTGCCGCGCAGGAGGGCGAGCGTGTGCTCGATCTCTGCGCGGCCCCCGGCGGAAAGACGATGCAGCTTGCGGCGAGTGGCGCGAGGGTCACGGCCCTCGATATCTCGCAGGACCGGATGGCGCGGGTAATCGAGAACCTGAAACGCACGAACCTCGAGGCCGATTGTCGTGTCGAGGATGCCCTTGCTCACGAAGACGGCCCATATGACGCGATTCTGCTCGACGCGCCTTGCTCGGCGACCGGCACCATTCGTCGGCATCCAGACCTTCCCCATGCCAGGACTGGTGACGAGATCGACTCGCTGATCGCCCTCCAGGCGGCAATGATCAACCATGCCTTGTCGCTGCTGAAGCCGGAGGGGCGGCTTCTCTTCTGCACCTGTTCCTTGCTCCCGGACGAAGGCGAGTGCCAGATCGACGAGGCGATCGCACGTCACCCGGGTTTGCGCACGGACCGCGAGGCGCTGAACCTGCCGGGCATCGACCCGAGCTGGATCACCGAGGAGGGGGGGGTGCGCCTTCGACCGGATTACTGGCCCGATCGGGGCGGCATGGACGGCTTCTACATGGCGCTTCTTCGCCGGTGACGCCTTAGGCGGTGACTTGCCGAGACCCCAAGTGTATAGTCCACGAAAATTCGCGCCGCCAAGAGCGCACTGAGCATGGTTGATGTGGACGTCCCGGGAAATATCCGCGCGCTGGGCGCAATTCATGAACCGACTGGCCGCGCGCCGTGCGGCCCTCGCCAGCCCCGCGACGGCCTTCCTCTCCCAACCTGAGCCGCGGACGATCGGAAGTTTCGCGCGCGGACGGCAGCTCTGCGCGGGAAATTTCCTGTTCGCCGGACAATTTATCCAGTCTCCCGGCACGGACATCTGGGATCTCGATCCGCCGGATCGCTACTTCGCGGAAGAGCTGCACGGATTCGTATGGCTCGACGATCTGGCCGCGACGGGTGACACGCTTGCGCGCGAGAAGGCTCAGACCTGGATCTTCGAATGGACACGCAAATATGGTGGCGGCTCGGGGCCGGGCTGGACGCCCGATCTGGCCGGACGTCGGATGATCCGCTGGATCAGTCACGCTTTTTTCATCATGCGGGGTCTCGAATCCCGGAAATCGGACGCCTTTCTGCGCTCTCTCGGACAGCAGGCCCGGTTCCTGCGCAAGCGGTGGCATGCTGCCCGGCCTGGCCTTTCGCGGATCGAGGCCCTTACCGGCCTGCTCTATGCCGGGCTCTCGCTCGAAGGCATGGGCGAGGTCGTCGGACCTGCGAAAGACGCGCTCGCGCGGGAATGTGACGCCGAAATCTCGCAGATGGGCCTGCTTCCGTCGCGCAATCCGGAGGATCTGCTCGACATCTTCACGCTGCTTACATGGGCCGCGATGGCGCTCGAAGAAGCTGGGGACGCCCCGCCAGAGCCGCATCGGCGCGCGATCGAGCGCATTGCCCCGACGCTTCGCACGTTGCGCCATGCCGACGGAGGGCTTGCTCGGTTCCATGGCGGCGGCCGCGGCCTCGAGGGGCGGCTGGACGCGGCCCTGGCATCGAGCGGAATCAAGACGCGTGCGCCTGATGGTTTGGCGATGGGGTTCGCGCGAATGAGCGCCGGCCGGACCACCATAATCATCGACGCAAGCGCGCCGCCGAGCGGCCCGGCCTCGGCGGGGGCCCACGCGTCGACATTGGCGTTCGAGCTTACATCGGGGCGGCGTCCCATGGTGGTGAACTGCGGCTCGGGTCACAGCTTCGGCGCGGATTGGCGCCGCGCCGGGCGCGCGACTCCATCGCATTCGACGCTGGTTCTTGCCGGGGAATCGAGCGCGCGCCTCGGCCCCGAGGGCCACAGGCAGGACTGGCTTGTCTCCGGTCCCACCAATGTGCCCATCGAAACACGCCAGGCGAGCGACGGTCTGCATTTCGAAGGCGCGCATGACGGATACCTGCAACGGTACGGCCTCACCCACGCGAGAAGTCTCGACATGACCTTCGATGGCCGGGGCATTGCGGGCGAGGATATGCTCATCGCGCTCGACAAGCCTGCGCAGTCTCGATTCGACGAGGCCCTCGACGCGGACGGGCTCAAGGGCCTGCGCTTTGACATCAGGTTTCACCTTCATCCCGACGCGGATGCCACGATGGACATGGGCGGCAATGCCATCTCGATCGCGCTCAAGAGCGGTGAGATCTGGATCTTCCGGTCCGACGGGCCCGTCGAGATGAAGATTGCGCCAAGCGTCTATCTCGAGAAATCCCGGCTGAGACCCCGCGCAACGAAACAGATTGTCCTCTCTGGGCGCGCCATGGAATATGCGACGCGAACGAGATGGTCCTTGGCCAAGGCACAGGATACACCCATCGGCATCCGCGACGTTTCGCTGGACAATCCGATTTCGGCGGTCGAAGACCCGGACGACAAGACGAAACAGGAATAGTTGACCATGCCCCATCCCGATCTTGCGCCGGTCAAGCGCGCGTTGCTCTCCGTCTCCGACAAAACCGGCCTCGTCGATCTCGGCCGCGCTCTCTCGGAAATGGGGGTGGATCTCGTGAGCACCGGAGGAAGCGCGAAGACGCTGCGCGAGGCGGGCCTCGAGGTGCGCGATGTGGCAGACCTCACCGGCTTCCCTGAAATGATGGATGGCAGGGTCAAGACGCTTCATCCGAAGGTGCATGGCGGTCTTCTCGCCTTGCGCGACGACAAGGATCACGCGGCCGCGATGGAAGCCCACGACATTGCGCCCATCGACCTCTTGGTGGTCAATCTCTACCCCTTCGAGCAGACGGTCGCGAAGGGCGCGGATTACGAGACCTGCATCGAGAATATCGACATAGGGGGCCCGGCCATGATCCGGGCGGCGGCCAAGAACCACGGTTTCGTGACGACCGTGGTCGACGTCGAGGATTACGAGCCGCTGCTCGACGAACTACGCGCGCATGACGGACAGACCACGCTGGCCTTCCGCCAGTATCTCGCCATGACGGCCTATTCGCGCACGGCCGCCTACGACTCGGCCGTGTCGACCTGGATGGCGGACCAACAGGCGAACCAGGCACCACGCCGCAAGACATTTTCGGGCCGCCTTGCCGACACGCTGCGCTACGGCGAGAACCCGCATCAGAAAGCAGCGTTCTATCTCGACGGTTCGGATCGGCCCGGCGTCGCCACCGCAGTCCAGCACCAGGGCAAGGAGCTGAGCTACAACAACATCAACGACACCGACGCGGCCTTCGAACTGGTGAGTGAATTCGACCCCGCCCAAGGGCCCGTCTGCGCGATTATCAAACATGCCAACCCGTGTGGCGTGGCCCGCGGTGCAACGTTGAAAGAGGCTTATACCCGCGCCTTCGACTGCGATCGCACCTCGGCCTTCGGCGGCATCATCGCGCTCAACCATCCGCTCGACGGCGAAACCGCCGAAGAGATCTGCCGCATCTTCACTGAGGTGGTGATCGCGCCCGGCGCGGATGCAGATGCCAAGAGCGTTTTCGCCTCCAAGAAAAACCTGCGCCTCCTCACCACCGAAACTCTGGCCGATCCCGAAAGCGCGATGCAGACCGTGCGCCAGGTTGCGGGCGGGTATCTCGTGCAGGACAAGGATAACGGCGTGATCACCGGGAACGATCTCAAGATTGTGACGAAACGCGCCCCTTCGGACGAGCAGGTCGCCGATATGCTTTTTGCCTGGAAGGTCGCGAAACACGTGAAATCGAACGCCATCGTCTATGTCAACGACGGTGCCACGGTGGGGATCGGCGCAGGTCAGATGAGCCGCGTCGACAGTTGCCGCATCGCAGCCCGCAAGGCCGAGGACATGGCCGAGGCGCTGGGGCTTGCCCATCCGCTCACCCGTGGCTCGGTCGTTGCGTCGGATGCCTTCTTCCCCTTCGCCGATGGCCTTCTCACCGCCGCCGAAGCCGGCGCCCGCGCCGTCATTCAGCCCGGCGGATCGATGCGCGACGACGAGGTCATCGCCGCCGCCGACGAGGCGGGCCTCGCGGTCGTTCTGACCGGTATGCGCCACTTCCGCCACTGAGGAGAACCACGATGCGCCTCGTCTTCTGGGCCGGATTCATCACCTTCCTTCTCGACCAGGTGACGAAATACATCGTGGTCCACGTGATGAACCTCGATCGGCTGGGTTCGATCGACGTCTTCCCGCCTTTCATCAATTTCCGCATGGCCTGGAACTACGGGATCAATTTCGGACTGCTGTCCGGCGACTCCGATCTTACCCGCTGGGTTCTGATCCTCGTGGCGCTCGTGATCTCGGCCTCGGTCCTGTGGTGGGTTCATCACGATCCGGCCGGGAAATGGCAGAAAATTGCCGCCGGCCTGCTGATCGGAGGCGCGCTGGGCAACGTGGTGGACCGGGTCCTCTACGGTGCAGTCGCCGACTTCCTCAACATGTCATGCTGCGGCTTCGAGAACCCTTACGCGTTCAACGTTGCCGATATTGCCGTGTTTGCCGGCGCACTCGGTGTGGTGATTTTCAGCAATACGGAAAAGCCCGCGTGACGCGACCTGCTTGATACGTTAAACCTGCGGCAAATACGGGTGGAGGCATCTGATGCGCAAGGCCAACATTTTCATTCTTCTGACGGCATCCGCCGTGGTTCTCTCGGCCTGCGGGAGCCGGAATGGCGACGTTCAGCTGACCCGTTTTCAGAAAACCAGCGATGGACCGGACGAGTTCACCGTTCTTCCGACCGGCCCGCTTCAGGCACCGGACAGCTACGCGCAGCTTCCGACGCCGAACCCCGGCGGTCGCAACCTCGTCGATCCCAATCCCGAGGCCGAGGGAATCGACGCACTCGGTGGCAATCAGGCCGCCCTCAACAGGGGCATCAGCGCCAACGAGGTCGGGTTGGTCAACCACGTTCGCCGCAAGGGCGTGACCCCCGGCATCCGTCAGACCCTCGCCCGCGAGGACGAGGAGATCCGCCGCAAGCATGGACGTGTCAACATTCTGCGGCTCGGTCCGGTCGACGACTACACCAACGCCTACAAGCGTCAGTGGCTTGACGCCGATTCCGAGCGAGTGCGGCTGCAACGTCGCGGCATTGCCACGCCCTCGGCCCCGCCGCCGGAGTGAGCCGACCGGCGCAGGTCCTCACGAGTTCGTCACCATGCTTGAAGACCACGCGTCTGCCCGTATCTATGCGCAAGGACAGTTTCCCCATTTCGGAGGTTTCATGCGCAACCTGATCGCCGCTCTCGCGCTATCCATTCTCACCGCGGCATCCGCGCAGGCCGAGGAGCAGGTCACCGACTTCACCCTCGACAACGGCATGGAAGTCGTCGTGATCGAAGATCACCGTGCCCCGGTCGTGGTCCACATGGTCTGGTACAAGGCGGGATCGGCAGATGAAGTGCCCGGAGCGTCCGGTGTGGCGCATTTTCTGGAGCATCTTCTCTTCAAGGGCACCGAAACCCTCGCACCCGGAGAGCTTTCGGCCACCGTTGCCCGCAATGGCGGCTCCGACAACGCCTTTACCAGCTACGATTACACCGCCTATTATCAGCGCATCGCCGCAGATCGGCTCGAGCGGATGATGGAGATGGAAGCGGACCGGATGGTCAATCTCCAGCTTTCCGAAGGTGACATCGCGACAGAGCGCGATGTCATCATCGAAGAACGCAACCAACGCGTCGAGAACAACCCCAGCGCTCTCTTCCGTGAGCAGCAGCGCGCAGCGCTTTACCTGAATCACCGCTACGGCGTGCCCGTGATCGGCTGGCGGCACGAGATGGCGTCGCTCGATCTCGAGGATGCTCTCGACTATTACGAGACCCATTACGCGCCGAACAACGCAATCCTCGTTGTCGCCGGCGACGTGACGCCCGAGGAGGTGCGCGCGCTTGCCGAAGAGCATTACGGCACCATTCCCGCCAACGCGGATTTGTCCCGAAGAAGCCGCCCTCAAGAGCCAGTGCAACTGGCCGAGCGCCGCGTCCTCATGGAAGACGCCCGCGTCGCCCAGCCCTACGTGGCGCGCGCCTACGTCGCCCCGGAACGCGATCCCGGCGAGCAGGAGAAGGCCGCGGCCCTGACGCTTCTGGCCGAGTTGTTGGGGGGCGGCATCACGTCCGTACTGTCGCAGAAACTGCAATTCGAGGAACAGGTCGCGGTCCAGACATCGGCTTGGTACGATGGCACCACGCTTGACGATACGTCGTTCAATTTCGTCGTCGTCCCGGCCGAGGGTGTCAGCCTCGCCGAAGCCGAGGAGGCGCTCGATCAAGTGATCGCCGATTTCCTGGAAACCGGAGTGGACGAGGATCAACTCGCGCGCCTCAAGATGCAATTGCGGGCGGCCATGATCTATGCGCGCGACGACGTGGAAGCCCTGGCCAATCGCTATGGTCAGGGTCTCGCCGTCGGGTTGTCGATCGAGGACATTCGCAAATGGCCCGACATCCTCGGCGCGACCACGTCGGAACAGATCATGAAGGCCGCGCGCGAGATCTTTCAGGACCGCACCTCCGTCACCGGCTGGCTCGAAGGTTCGGAGGTATCGCAATGACCCGCGTTTTTCTTTTCTGCATCGCGTTGCTTCTGGCCCTGCCTGCACGCGCGGATGTGGAGATCAAGGAAATGACGACACCGGGCGGCATTGACGCTTGGCTGGTCGAAGAGCATTCCATCCCCTTCATCGCCTTGGAACTGCGGTTCCGGGGGGGAGCGGCCCTCGATGATCCCGAGAAGCGCGGCGCCATCACGTTGATGACGGCCACGCTCGAAGAAGGCGCGGGCGACATGGACGCGCGCGAATTCACCGAGAGGACCGAGGAGCTGGCCGCGAGTTTCGATTACGACGTCTATGACGACACGTTGACCGTGTCCGCGAGGTTTCTTTCCGAGAACCGCGATGAGGCCGTCGAACACCTGCGCGAAAGCCTTGTGAACCCCCGCTTCGACCAGGATGCCATCGACCGGGTCCGCGCCCAGATTCTCTCGATCATTCGCTCGGACGAGAAAGACCCGCGAAGCCAGGCGTCGGAGGCTCTGGACGCGTTGATTTTCGGAGATCATCCCTACGCCACGTCGCGCAATGGCACGATCGAAACCGTCTCCTCGCTCACGCGCGAAGATATCGTGGCGGCCCACGAAGCGGCCATGGCACGCGACAGGCTCTATGTCAGCGCCGTGGGCGACATCACGGAAGACGAGCTTGCCGAGTTGCTCGACCGACTGCTGGGCGATCTTCCCGAGACCGGCGCCCCCTTGCCGCCTCGCGCCGATGTGACCTTTCCGGGCGGGACCGAGGTCATTCCCTTCGAGACACCGCAATCGGTCGCCGTTTTCGCACAACCCGGCATCGATCGCGATCACCCGGATTTCTTCGCGGCTTACCTGCTGAACCATATTCTCGGGGGCGGCGGATTCGAAAGCCGGCTCATGCAGGAGGTGCGCGAAAAGCGGGGTCTGACCTACGGGGTCTACACCTACCTTCTCAACAAGGATGGCGCGGATCTCTGGGCCGGGTCGGTGTCTTCGGCCAATGACCGCGTCGCCGAGGCCATCGACGTGATCCGCGCCGAGTGGGCCCGGATCCGAGACGAGGGCGTGACGGCGGCGGAACTCGAGGATGCCAAGACCTACCTCACCGGCGCATACCCCCTGCGATTCGATGGAAACGGACCCATCGCCAACATCGCCGTCGGTATGCAGATGGAGGGCCTGCCGGTCGACTATATCGCCACACGCAACGACCAGGTAATGGCCGTGACGCTCGACGACGTTAACCGGGTCGCGCGTGAGTATCTCGACCCCGGCAAGCTCACGTTCGTGGTGGTGGGTCAGCCCGAGGGCCTGATGGACGACTCGAACTAGAAGCCGTTTCTCTCGGCGATCACCGTCAGCCCCGCTTGGCGCATCTCGTTCCGCTGCACCTGCTCAGCCGTCACGCCTTGCATGGCAAGTGCCTGCCGATAGGGCCAATCGGTGCCGATGACCGCAACGCCTTGGCCCAGCCAATAGGGTCGCGCCGCGGCCAGCTCGGCACCGATCAAGGCGCCCGTCACCGCAGCTGCATCTTTTGAAACCTCGGCACGACGCAACAACGCGGCGAGCTTCTCAGGCCGTGACAACGCGTCGTTTAAACTCTCTTCGCCCAATGATCCTGTTCCATCCAGTGCGGTGACAAGACGGCCGGTCGAAAACCCTTGGAAACTCACGATCTCGTCGGCGCTGATCTGGACCCAATGCGTCACGTCACCGGTCGCGCGACAAATCACGCCATCCCAATGCGGCCGGTCACGCAGGAATCCCGCGATCTCCACGCGGGCCCAGCCCGAAAGCCTGTCATGCGGCGAGACCTGGCACAGATCGGGCACGTGGCCGGACGCGGGAAGAACCGGGGCGGGAACATCGGCCTCACCCTTCCCGATATGTATCATCCGCGCCGACACCGGACCACGGCGCGGCTTGGTCAGAACCACGTCTTCCTGCAACTCGGACCCGTCGAGCACGCATTCCCGCCACCCCGAGCGATCATCCTGACCAGCCGCGATCCAGCGCGATGAGGTCACGTGCGGGTGGCTCGTAGCTGCGCCATCAGGCCGGACATGTCATATCCCGCTTCCGCCGCCTTGGCGACGATCTCGTCGGGATCCATCCGGCCGAACTGTGCGATGCTCCAGAGCATGGTGCAGCGCGTCCCGCTGCGGCAATAGGCGAGGATGGGCCCGGGCATCGTGTCGAGCGCCTCCCTGAACCCGTTGACGGCCTCTTCGGTCAGGACGCCCGATCGCACCGGCAGCATAAGGAACGCGATATCCTCTTCCTGCGCGGCGGCCTCGATTTGCGCGTGGCTCGGTTGCTCCGGGTCTTCGTCGTCGGGACGGTTGCAGATGATGGTCCGAAACCCGGCCCGGGCTATCTCGGGCACCTCTTCGGGCGCGATCTGTGGGGCGACGGCGAATTGCTCTGTGATCGGACGAAGGTCCATGTGTCTGCTCCCTGTTTTCGACACTCCCCGTATGCGGCAAAATCGACGACGGGATCAATCCTTCTCCCACCACGACTTAACCGAACCTTAACCTTCCCGGCGCCAGAGTGACGTCATGACACGCAGAGCGGGATTCTCCGATGCGGCGATGCCGCTTTTCTCCGCAGACGAGGCCATCGCGGTGCCCTCGCCAACGCGCACGCCACCCTCATATATCCGCGACCATCGCAAACGCCTGCGCGAGCGTTTCCTTGCCGGCGGGCCGGCGGCGATGCCGGACTACGAGTTGCTCGAACTCGTGCTTTTTCGGGCGATCCCGCGCCGTGACGTCAAACCACTGGCCCGCGCCCTTCTCGAACAGTTCGGCGACTTCAATGCCGTCGTATCCGCACCGCCCGATCGCCTCGCCGCCCTGAGCGGAGTCGGTGACGCCGTCATCTGCGAGCTCAAGGTGATCGAGGCCGCCGCTCACAGGCTCGCGCAATCACGGGTGCTGCGAAAGCAGGTGATCAGTAGCTGGAACAGCCTTCTCGACTATTGTCGTACCGCCATGGCACACCGGGATGTCGAACAGTTTCGCGTCTTCTACCTCGACACCAAGAACGTGCTGATCGCCGATGAGGAACAGGCACGCGGAACCGTGGACCATGTCCCCGTCTACCCGCGCGAAGTGGTCAAGCGCGCGCTCGAGCTGAACGCATCGGCGCTGATCCTGGTGCATAATCACCCCTCGGGCGATCCCACGCCCTCCGAAAGCGACATCACCATGACACAACGGATCGAGGCGGCGGCGGCCACCATGGGCATCACGCTGCATGATCACATCATCGTTGGTCGAACCAGCGATCTGAGCTTCCGGGCCGACGGCTATCTCTGACAAGCACGGCTACCTGAGCCAGACCTCCACGCGCCTGTTCGCCTGCCGACCCCATGCGCTGTCGTCGCAGGCCATCGGCATCGCCTCTCCGAAGGCGCGGGTCTCGAGGATGAAACGATCAAGGTTGGCGGTCTCCGCTGCGGCGATCACGGCGGCCCGAACGGCCATCGCCCGCTTATGCGCGATCTGGCGATTGATACCTGCCGGTCCTTCGCCATCGCCGAACCCGATGAAGACAAGGCGGCGCGTGTCGTAAAGCCCGCCTTCCAGCGCCTGGGCAAGCTGCGTGACGTTCGAACGCGATTGTGCGTCAAGCCGACTGGACCCGGCCTCGAAGCGGAACGTCGTGGTCAGTCGCTTGAGCGGAGTCAGCACCCTCACCATCTGTTGAAGATCTTCGAGGCTCACCTCGTCACCGGCACGCAGGACCGCGTTCGCGAAACGATCTCCCTGCTCGTCGACAGGGATCTCCTCGGGAAGCTGATCGACGAAACCCGCCCGCCTGATGACAAGCTGCGCCGCTGGCGTGCCGGTGAACGCCAGGAATTCCCGCACCAGCCGTGGAAACCGTCGGGCCGGACTGTAGAGGAAGATCGGCGCCGTCAGGGGATAGTCCTCGGTCTTCACGCCGCGACGCGATGCGGATATGGCGAATCCGCATTCACCCGCCAATGGAACCTCTCGCAGGGTCCCGACATCCGATCTGCTGCCCAGCCCGATCGCGAATGGATCTCGGCTCACCGCGTCGACGAGATCGCGCGTCGAGTTGTGTCTGATCGCGTCGGGCGAGAACTCTTTTTCGTCGCCCTTGAGGATCAGGTCTTCCGTCGCCTGCCCCAGACCCGTCGCCGCACTCAGAAGATGGACCGCGATGGGCGCATCCGGCCCGCCCAGCTCATTCCAGTTGGTGATCTTTCCAGACAATACCCTGGCCAGGCGCGGGGTCGTCATGGTCGCGACCGGATTGTCATCCGTCACAAGCGGGACGAGGGCATCAAGCGCGAGAACCCTGCTGCGCCGCCGATCGGTGAGGTCGCCGATCCCCGCCTCCTCCGCGCGGCGCGCTTCGGCCTCCCTAACCTCGCGCAATGTCATGACGATATCGGCCTCATCCGCCAGCAAATCTGCAAAACCCTCATCCGAATTCGACAGATGAATATGGAACCGCCCCTGCGTCTTGCCGGAGTCCTTTTCCACCAGCGCATAAGTCACGCGGCGCGTCTCCGTCCCTTCATCGGCGCGAATGTCGTATCCTTCCTTTTCGCCGAATGCCTCGAGCAGTGCCGGAAGTAGCAGCCGCCCCACCACGGGCGCACCGGAAAACCGGATCTCGGCCACGAAATTGGCCAGATCCGGACAGCCGGGTCCCGAGCAGAGAACACCCGTGCCGTCGACCGTCAGCTCTCCGTAGACGGTATCAACCCGGTAAAATTCTCCATCATACCCCAGAAGGTCGCCATGAATCTCGACGGCGCCATCCCGGGACGTGAGCGTCACATCCTGGGCACTCGAACCGGATCCGATACCTGCAAACAAAAGTGCGGCGAAGATCGCCGCACAGAACCGTATCATGGATGGCCCCCGGTCGAATTGGATCAGTTGGCCGCGATCTTCAGGTCATTGATGAGATTTTTCAACACAAGAAAATCGCCGACCGCATCGCATTCAGGGATCGCCAGGGTCAAATCCTGCGATCTGATCTCGCCCGAATTCGAGAACTCGAGCGTCTGTGCCTCGATATCCTTGTTGCAGTTTTCGGACGTCACCTCGGCCTCGACACTGATTTCCACGCTCGCGCTCGCCACCGAACCCGTCGGGAAGCTGTAGACATCGGCCATCAAAGGCTCGGGCGCACTCGCATCACCCAGCCGGTGAAGAAACCCCTGCGCGTCGGGGCGGGCGTCCGCACCTGCCCAGATATGCCCCGGCCCGCCATAATCGGCCCCTGATTCGCGCGCATGTAGCTGCAGGCCGCTCTTTCCCTTCCATTGCACCACGACGCGATCGAAATCCGCGAACTCGGGAACCGTCGCATTCGCGACCGCCCCTTCGCCGTTCAGGAAGGCAACGATGAAAACGGGCGTCTCGGACAGCGCCGGGACACGCAACTCGCTGTGCCCGTTCTCGTCCGTCACACCCGTGAACATCAGGCCGTTGTGATGCAGCGTGAATCGTTCGTTCCCGAGACATTTCGCATCGAGCTCGAGCCGCACCATCGCCCGCTCCTCGGCTTCGGCCGCGAGGAGATATTCGCAGGTAAGCTGCGGCACGCTCTCCTCTTGGGGCAGCGTCGGAATGGGCTCCGGTTCAGCGACGTCCGGCGCGGACGCCACCGCGGGAAGTGGTGCGATCGGCTCCCCGGTCGCGGAAGGAAAGCTCGGAAGCGCCGATGTCAGCGTCACGTCGTCAAGCGCGAGCTCGGGCGTCAATGCAGCGTCATCCGCAACCGACGCCTTCGCGGTATCGATCCGGTCGACACTCGTCTGAACTGCCTTCGGAGCGCTGCTTTCGCTCTGCATCAAATGCGCGGCCGTCAAAGCGACGGCAAGCGTACCACAGGCAAGCGATGCGTACTTGATCTTTGACATGCCGATTCTCCCACTCCGGGTCTGGAACGGAAGAAACTTGCGCTTGGACTTGGGCGCTCATGTGGCGCTGAAACGAAGCTTCTGCGGCGATTTGATGCGCTCGTCAGAGTTGACCGTGGCAATGCTTGAACTTCTTGCCCGAGCCACAGGGGCAGGGGTCGTTGCGCCCCGGATCGCCCCAGGTGGACGGGTCGCTCTCGTCGAACCCGTTCGACTTGACCGAGGCTGACGGAGCGGCTGTATCGGGGTCCTCGGCATCGGCCAAGGCGGCCTGCTGCGCCTGCATCTGCTCCATGATGGACTTCTGTTCCTCATCCGACATGGGCCGCACGAGCGCAAGCTGGCGTGTCACGTCCTGTCGAAGACTGTTGAGCATGGACTCGAAAAGGGTGAAGGCCTCGGTCTTGTATTCGTTAAGCGGGTCCCGCTGGGCATACCCGCGAAATGCGACCACGCTCCGCAGATGTTCGAGCGTCAGGAGATGCTCGCGCCATTTCGCGTCGATCGTGCTCAGAAGCACCTGCTTCTCGACCATCCGCATCGTCTCGGGCCCGAATTTCACCGCCTTCTGCGCCATCATGTCATCTGCCGCGGCCTCGATGCGGTCGGCGATGTCCTCGTCATCGACCCCTTCCTCATCAGCCCATGCCTCCACCGGCAGATCCATGTTGAGATTTTCGCGAAGTGCCTCGCGAAGCCCTTCGGTATCCCACTGATCGGCATAGGTCTTGGGTGGCATGTATTGATCGACAAGATCGTCTATCACCTCGTTGCGCATGTC
Organism: Roseovarius sp. SCSIO 43702; assembly: GCF_019599045.1. NCBI lineage: Bacteria > Pseudomonadati > Pseudomonadota > Alphaproteobacteria > Rhodobacterales > Roseobacteraceae > Roseovarius > Roseovarius sp. SCSIO 43702. The sequence continues at coordinate 220,734 of NZ_CP080623.1, read as the reverse complement.
CTGCACGATCTTCGACAGGTCATCCGCTTGCATGATGTCGAGCCGCTGCTTGAAGATGACTTTACGCTGCTCGTTCATCACGTCGTCGAACTTGAGAAGCTGTTTGCGGATATCGAAGTTGCGGCCCTCGACCTTCGCCTGCGCGCGTTCGAGACTCTTGTTGACCCAAGGGTGAATGATCGCCTCGCCTTCCTTCATGCCGAGGCCAGACAGCACCTTCTCGAGCCGCTCCGAACCGAAGATGCGCATCAGGTCGTCGTCGAGGCTGAGGAAGAAGGCGGATTTCCCCGGATCGCCCTGCCGGCCCGAACGCCCGCGAAGCTGGTTGTCGATCCGCCGGCTCTCGTGACGCTCAGTCGCCAGGACGAAAAGGCCGCCCGCGTCCTTCACGGCCTGCTCATCGGCCTCGTGCTCCGCTTCGATCCGCTTGCGGATCTCCTCGGGATCGGCCTCGGGATCGGCGGCGATGGCCTGCATCACCTTCATTTCGACATTGCCGCCCAGCTTGATGTCGGTACCGCGTCCGGCCATGTTCGTGGCGATCGTGACGGCGTTGAGCTTGCCGGCATCCGCCACGATTTCGGCCTCGCGCTCGTGCTGGCGCGCGTTCAGGACATTGTGCTTGATTCCCGCCTCGGTCAGAAGTGTGCTCAGCTTTTCCGACTTCTCGATCGACGTGGTCCCCACAAGGATGGGTTGCCCCTTCTCGTGGGCCTTGCGGATCGCCTCGATGATCGCTTGGTATTTCTCGTCCGCCGAACGATAGACGGCGTCGTCCTTGTCCTCGCGGGCGATGGGCTTGTTCGTCGGCACCTCGACGACCCCCAGACCGTAGATCTCGGCGAACTCCTCGGCCTCGGTCGCCGCGGTGCCGGTCATGCCTGCCAGCTTGTCGTAGAGACGGAAATAGTTCTGGAACGTCACTTGCGCCATCGTCACGTTCTCGGGCTCGATCTTGCAGCCCTCCTTCGCCTCGATCGCCTGGTGCAGACCATCCGACAGGCGTCGCCCGGGCATCATCCGCCCCGTGAACTCGTCGATGAGCATCACCTCGCCATTGCGGACGATGTAATCCTTGTCCTTCTGGAAAATCTTGTGCGCGCGCAGCCCCTGGTTGACGTGATGCACGATGGTCGTGCTTTCGGGATCATAAAGCGACTGATCCTCCGGCAGCAGGCCACGCTCGTGCAACAGGTTCTCGAGAAACTCGTTACCCTCGTCGGTATAGGTGACGTTTCGCGACTTCTCGTCGATCTTGTAATGCTCTTCCTTGAGTTCGGGGATCACGGTGTCGATGGTCTGGTAAAGATCCGTGCGGTCTTCGGCGGGGCCCGAGATGATGAGCGGCGTCCGCGCCTCGTCGATCAGGATGCTGTCCACCTCGTCCACGATCGCGTAATTGTGCCCGCGCTGCGACATCTCCTCGAGCGTCGACTTCATGTTGTCCCGAAGGTAGTCGAACCCCAACTCGTTGTTGGTCGCATAGGTCACATCGGCCGCATACGCCTGCTTTTTCTCGGCACCGGGCTGCTGCGGATAGACGACGCCGGTGGTCAGACCCAGCGCGCCGTAGACCTTGCCCATCCACTCGGCATCCCGCTTCGCGAGATAGTCGTTGACGGTCACGATATGGACGCCCTTCCCGGTCAGCGCGTTGAGATAGGCCGGGAACGTCGCGACGAGCGTCTTGCCTTCGCCGGTCTTCATCTCAGCGATATTGCCTTGGTGAAGGAATATCCCGCCCATCAACTGCACATCGAAAGCCCGCAGACCCAACGCCCGCTTGGCGGCCTCCCGGCAATTCGCGAAGGCCTCGGGAAGAAGCGCATCAAGGCTTTCACCCTGCATGGCGCGCGACGCGAGTTCCTCGGTCTTTGCCTTGATGTCCTCGTCGCTCAACGCTTCGAATTCTGGTTCGAGCGCATTGATTTTCTCGATCAGGGGGCGCGTGGCCTTGACCTTGCGATCGTTCGGCGTGCCAAAAATCTTTTTGGTGACCGTTCCAAGTCCAAGCATATGCGCTCCGCCTCTTTCGTATTGTGACGCCCAGAACCGGGCAATGGCTTGCCCCCTGTTTCACGCCACCCTACAAAGGCGCAAAGGCACGGGTTCCGCCTTTATCCAAAGGCGATGTAAGGGGCTGGTTCTTGAGTGTCAACGTCACGCAACGGCGCGATGCGCCGCGCTTCATCTGCAAAGGATAGATCATGCTCAACCAGATACGACCCATCGCGCTCGGCCTTTTCCTCGCATCGGGAATGGCCATCACGCCCGCCCTTGCCGAAGACACCCCCACCGCCGACACCGTGGTCGCGACGGTCGGTGACGCGGAAATCACGCTTGGACACATGATCGTCCTTCGCGCCGGCCTTCCGCCGCAGGTCGCGCAGCTTCCGGCCCAGACACTCTACGAAGCGATTCTCGACCAGCTCATCCAGCAAGCGATACTCGAACAAAGCTTCGAGGGAGAGCTGTCCAAGGCAGCCGCGCTCACGCTCGAGAATGAGCGCCGTGCGATCATAGCTGGCGAACTGCTCGGCCGCATCGGCGAGAACGCCGTTACCGACGAGGCCGTCGAGACCGCCTACAAGGAAGATTTCGTCGACGCGCAGAAACCCACCGAGTACAAGGCCGCGCATATCCTTGTCGAAACCGAGGACAAGGCGAAGGAACTGCTCGAGGAACTCGAAGGCGGCGCCGATTTCGCCGATCTCGCACGCGAGCATTCCACTGGCCCCTCCGGGCCCAATGGCGGGGAACTCGGCTGGTTCACTGCCGACATGATGGTCGAACCCTTCGGGACGACCGTGTCGGAGATGGAGCCGGGCACGATTTCCGAGCCGGTCGAGACGCAATTCGGCTGGCATGTCGTGAAACTCGAAGACACGCGCACGCAGGACACCCCTCCGCTCGATGCCGTGCGCAGCCAGATCGAAGGCAAGCTCCGGCAGAAGGCCGTCGAGGATCGCATTGCCGAAATCTCCAAGGACATGGACGTCGACCGGGCAACCGGCGATGCCCTCGACCCGTCCGTTCTCGATCAGATCGACCTGCTCGAGGAGTGACCATGGGCAAGAAGCTTCCTGTTTCGCCGCTCGCGCCCAAGGGGTTTCCCGACCTGCCGGTCATCGAAGGTGTCCGTTTCGCGACCGTGCAGGCCGGCGTTCGTTACTCCGGGCGCACGGACCTCATGCTGGCGCATCTTGCGCGTGGCACGAGTATCGCAGGTGTCTTTACCCGCTCGTCCACCCGCGCGGCTCCGGTCCTCGATTGCCAGGCCAAGATTGCCGGACACGACGATACCGAAGCTGCGATCCTCGTGAACTCCGGCAATGCCAACGCGTTCACCGGCAGGAAGGGAGTTGAGGCCGTTCGCGCGATCACGGCCTCTGTCGCCGAAACGCTTGATCTCCCACAATCCCGCGTCTTCACCTCCTCCACCGGTGTGATCGGAGAGCCGCTCGCGCATGAGCGGGTGACGGCAAAGCTCTCGGAGCTGAAGGGCGCCCTGCGCGCGGACGGCATCGAAGATGCTGCGAGGGCCATCATGACGACGGACACCTTCCCGAAGGGGTCCAGCGCCGAGATCACCATCGACGGCCGAACCGTCCGCATCGCCGGCATCGCCAAGGGGTCGGGAATGATCGCCCCCGACATGGCCACCATGCTCGTCTACATCTTCACGGATGCGGCTGTGGATCGCTCCGTGCTGCAATCGATGCTCTCGGCCCTCAACGAACAAACCTTCAACTGCATTACGGTAGACAGCGATACATCCACATCCGATACCGTGCTCGCCGCCGCAACGGGCGCGTCCGGCGTCAGGGTCGACGAGACATCCGTTGGGTTCATGGAAGGCCTGCGCCGCGTGATGCTCGATCTTGCGCACCAGGTGGTGCGTGACGGTGAAGGCGCCACGAAATTCGTCGAGATCGCCGTGACGGGGGCCTCCTCGGACGACGACGCCCGCATCCATGCACTTTCCATCGCGAATTCACCGCTGGTCAAGACGGCGATCGCCGGCGAAGACCCGAACTGGGGGCGCATCGTCATGGCCATCGGGAAATCCGGTGCACCTGCCGATCGCGACCTCATCTCGATATGGTTCGGCGATCATCTCGTGGCCGACAGGGGCTGGGTAAACCCCGACTATCGCGAGGATGACGGCGCCGCTTACATGAAGCGCGAGGAGTTGCAGATAACCGTCGACCTCGGCCTTGGCGGAGGTGGTGCGCGTGTCTGGACCTGCGATCTGACCCACGGCTACATTGATATCAACGCGGATTACCGCTCGTGAAACTGGTGCTCGTCTCGGCCGTGGCGCTGATCGACGCGGACGGGCGCGTCCTGCTCGCCCAACGTCCCGCCGGCAAGGCCATGGCAGGACTTTGGGAGTTTCCCGGCGGCAAGGTCGAGGCGGACGAGACACCCGAGACCGCCCTCATCCGTGAGCTCGACGAGGAACTGGGCATCGACACCTGGGAAAGTTGCCTGGCGCCCCTGACCTTCGCGAGTCACAACTACGAGGATTTTCACCTCGTCATGCCGCTTTTCGCCTGCCGCAAGTGGCAGGGGATCCCCAATCCGAAGGAAGGCCAGGCGCTCAAATGGGTGCGGCCACAAGACATGCGCAACTATCCGATGCCGCCCGCCGATCTGCCGATCATCCCGATCCTGCGGGATTGGCTGTGACTACGTGATTCACTGTTAACTGTTTCCTAACCATTTCGTAACAAGATGAATCAAAACGAGTGTTTCCTGTTTCGAAACGTGTCGGTTGACGTATAATCTTCACTTAGTGGCCCGTGCCACGTCACGCGTGTGTTTGCGACATTGCCGATACGTCACGTCTGGGGGGATTTGACATGCTGCGTACCATTCGTCTGGGAACCTGCGTCTTCGTTCAGGGGATGTTCGTCCGGCTCTTGCCCGACGGGCGCATGCAGGTGCGTGTCGGCGACAAGTTGTTCGCCGGGCAGCCCGTGACTGCGCAACAAGCGGCCTGATAGGCTCGACTGAACGAAAAAGGGCGGTCCGAAAACCGCCCTTTACTGGTCTCTTGAAGCCACCGGATCAGTCGAGCTTGCGCTCCACCTCTTCGCGCTCGAAGATCTCGATCACGTCGCCCGGCCGGATGTCATCGTAGTTCTCGAACGCCATGCCGCATTCCTGTCCGGACTGCACCTCCGACACTTCGTCCTTGAACCGTTTCAGCGTCTTGAGCGTGCCTTCGTGGATCACCACGTCGTCACGCAGCAGGCGAACGCCGGCCGAACGCCGCGCCACACCCTCGGTAACGAGACAGCCCGCGACCTTGCCGACGCCGGTCACCTTGAAGACTTCCTTGATCTGCGCATAGCCGATGAAGTTCTCGCGGATTTCCGCACCGAGAAGCCCGCTCGCCGCAGCTTTCACATCGTCGACCAGGTCATAGATCACCGAGTAGTACCGGATCTCGACACCCTTCTGGTTCGCGCTGTTCCGTGCGGGTGCATTCGCCCGAACGTTGAAGCCGAGAACCGGCGCACCCGATGCCTCGGCTAGGCCGATATCGCTTTCGGTGATGGCGCCGACACCGGAATGCAGGACGCGTACGCGCACCTCGTCGTTGCCGATCTTTTCCATCGCCTGAACGATGGCCTCGGCAGACCCCTGCACATCCGCTTTCACGAGGATGGGCAGTTCGGCGACGCTCTCGTCCTCTTTCGCCTTGGCAAGAAGCTGATCGAGCGTGGTCGCCGCACCGGCCGCCGCGCGCTTGTCCTTCGCGGCTTTCTCGCGATACTCCGCGATCTCGCGCGCCTGCGCTTCGGATTTCACGACGTTGAGCACATCGCCCGCCTCGGGCGTCCCGTTGAGGCCCAGCACCTCGACCGGAACCGACGGTCCCGCTTCATTCACGCGGTCGCCCGTGTCGCTGATGAGCGCACGCACCTTGCCGTATTGCTCCCCGACCACGAAGATGTCGCCTTGGCGAAGCGTGCCCTTCTGCACGAGAACGGTGGCCACCGGACCACGCCCGATGTCGAGCTGAGCCTCGATCACGGCACCCTCGGCGGCACGATTCGGGTTGGCCTTGAGTTCGAGTATCTCGGCCTGAAGCGCGATCGCTTCGAGAAGCTCATCGAGCCCCTGCCCGGTCGTGGCCGACACCTCGACATCCTGCACATCGCCGGACATCGCCTCGACGATCACCTCGTGCTGAAGCAGGTCCGTGCGCACCTTGTCGGGATTCGCTTCGGGCTTGTCGATCTTGTTGATCGCGACGATCATCGGAACACCCGCCGCCTTGGCGTGGTTGATGGCCTCGATGGTCTGCGGCATCACGGCATCGTCGGCGGCAACGACGAGAACGACGATATCCGTCACCTGCGCGCCTCGGGCACGCATGCTCGTGAAGGCGGCGTGACCCGGCGTGTCGAGGAAGGTCAGGACCGACCCTCCATCGGTCTTGACCTGGTAGGCACCGATATGTTGCGTGATCCCCCCGGCTTCTCCCGCGACGACCTTCGCGTCGCGAATAGCATCGAGAAGCGACGTCTTGCCGTGGTCCACGTGACCCATGATCGTGATGACCGGCGGACGCGGCTCGAGATCCTCGGGCTTGTCCTCGATCGTGTCGATCACGTCCTCCACATCCGCGTCGGACACGCGCACGACCTTGTGGCCGAATTCCTCGATGATGAGTTCGGCGGTATCGGCGTCGATCGTCTCGTTCTGGGTGACCATCAGGCCGTTCTGCATGAGCGCCTTCACCACGTCGCCCACGCGCTCGGCCATACGGTTGGCGAGTTCGCTCACGACGATCGTCTCGGGAAGCTGGACGTCCCGCACGATCTTCTCTCGCGGTTCGTTCCCGCCCATGGCCTTCTGACGGGCGCGCTCCTGCTTGCGCTTCATGGCCGCAAGCGATTTCTGGCGACCACCTTCGCCGCCCGAAAGGGCTTGGTTCAACGTGAGCTTGCCGGAACGGCGGCCATCCTCGCGGCCCTTGCCGCGCGATTGCCGTTCGGGCTTGTCCTTGTCCTGCTTGCGCGCGGGCGGGGCCTGCTTCGGACCCCCGCTGCGGCCTCCGGTGTCCTCGACCGGCGGCGCGGCGGCCGCTGCTGCCGCGGCCTCCTCGCTCTCGCGACGCTTGCGCTCGTCCTCTTCGGCCTTGGCTTTGAGGGCCTCTTCCCGCTCACGCTCTTCGCGCTCCTTGGCCTCCTGCTCCTCGCGGCGGCGCTGGCGCTCTTCCTCGCGCGCCTTCTCTTCTTCCGCGCGCTTCTTCGCCTCGTCCTCTTCGCGTGCCTTGGCGGCCTGCAACGCCTTCAGACGGCGCTCCATTTCGGCATCCGAGATCCCGGCGGGACGCTTGGAAGGGTCACCACCGGCCACGCCCTTGGAGGCCGCGCCACCCGCCGCCGCTCCGCCCTGCTTGGGCAGGACGACACGTTTGCGCTTGGTCTCCACCACGACGTTCTTGGTGCGTCCATGGCTGAAGCTCTGCTTCACGTTCCCCGAACGAGGACCGCCGCGTACACCCAAAGTTTTCTTTCCGTCGTTGTCGCTCATCTGGCTCATCTTCCTTTCCGGCGACCGCTGTCACCGTCCGGGGCACGCAGGCCCTTCAACCTTTGCGCCTCATCTACAACACGTTTCGTCAAACCTCCAGCGCGCAATGCCGCGTGAATAACCGTTTGACGTCCGAATGCCTGGCCCAGCTCATCCGCGGTCAGCCATCCGATGAAATGCCCCCGGTGCGGCGTGCTCAGCTTCGACTTGCCGCGCTCCGATCCGTCACTCGCCTGGACAAGCGCAACCGCTTCCTCCTTGGAAAGCCAATCCTTCACCTTCTCGTAACCCGCCACGGCGTTGCCGCCTTTTCGATTCAGGCTGATCAGGTTGACGACCCGCTGCGCAAGCATCGTTTCGACCCGGTCGGGAAGGTCGGGGGGAACGGTCACGGCATGCTTGGCAGCGCGCTTGAATAGACCCTTCTCCACCGCCTTGTTCAAGGCGGGACGGCTGGCCGTCACCCAGATCCCCCGGCCCGGCAGCTTGCCCGCCAGGTCCGGCACCACCTGGGCATCCGGGCCCACCACGAAGCGGACAAGCTCCGATATAGGTCGCACTTCGCCCGATGCAATGCACTTGCGCTCGGGACCGTCACCGCGATCCTTGGGTTGCCCACCGCGCCCCATTCAGACTTCCGAGGCCTGAACGATCAGGCCTCGGCCTCCTCTTCGGCGTCGCCGTCCTCGGGCTCGTCCGATTCCAGGTCGGCCGGATCGACCCAGCCAAGCTGGATGCGCGCCGTCATGACCATGGCCTGCGCTTCTTCGATATCCACATCGAACGGCTCCAGGAGTCCATCGTCCTTCACGCGTTCGCCGTCCACCACGGTCCAACCGCCGGCAAGTTCCCAGTCCGCGCAAGTCGCGAAGTCCTCGAGCGTCTTCACACCGTCCTCCGCAAGAGCAAGGATCATCTGCGGCGTCAGCCCTTCGAACTCGACCAAACTGTCTTCGACGCCCAGTTCACGCGCCTTGTCGAGGGCTTCCTTCGCGCGTGCCTCGAGCACGTCGCGTGCCCGCGCCTGGAGTTCGTTGGCGGTATCCTCGTCCACGCCGTCGATGACCAGCAGCTCGTCGATCTCGACATAGGCCACCTCCTCGAGGTTCGTGAACCCTTCCGAAACCAGAAGCTGCGCAAAGAACTCGTCGAGATCGAGGGTGTCGACGAACAGCTTCGTGCGCTCCTCGAACTCCCTCTGGCGGCGCTCGCTGTCCTCGGCTTCGGTCATGATATCAATGTCGAGACCGGTCAGCTGCGACGCAAGCCGCACGTTCTGACCACGGCGCCCGATGGCAAGGCTCAGTTGGTCCTCGGGAACGACGACGTCGATCTTGCCGGCATCCTCGTCGAGAACCACCTTGCTCACCTCGGCGGGCTGCAACGCGTTCACGAGGAAGGTCGGCTGATCCTCGTTCCAGGGGATGATGTCGATCTTTTCGCCCTGAAGTTCGTTCACCACGGCCTGCACGCGGCTGCCGCGCATGCCGACACAGGCACCCACCGGGTCGATCGAGTTGTCATAGGAGATCACGGCGATCTTCGCGCGGCTTCCCGGATCGCGGGCGCAGGCCTTGATCTCGATGATGCCGTCATAAATTTCCGGCACCTCCATCTTGAACAGCTCTTCCATGAATTCCGGCGCCGTCCGGCTGAGGAAGATCTGCGGGCCACGGGCCTCGCGGCGCACATCCTTGACATAGCACCGGATGCGCTCGTTGGGACGATAGCTTTCGCGCCCGATCTTCTCGTTCCGGCGCAGGATAGCCTCGCCCGCGCCGACATCGACGATGACGTTGCCATATTCCTCGCGCTTGACCATGCCGTTGATGATCGTGCCGACGCGGTCCTTGAACTCCTCGTACTGGCGATCACGCTCGGCCTCGCGCACTTTCTGAAGAATGACCTGCTTGGCGCTCTGGGCCGCGATCCGACCCATCTCGACCGGCGGCACTTCCTCGGAATAGACGTCGCCGACCTTCGGATCGTCGAGATATTGCCTAGCCTGTTCGACGGTCATCTCGGCCTGGTAATTCTCGAGCTCGTCATCCTCGACCACCGTGCGCACGCGGGTGAACGTGGCGCGGCCGGTCTTCCGGTCTATGCTCACGCGGATATCCATCTCGGCGCCGTAGCGGGATTTCGCCGCCCGTGCGAGGCTTTCTTCCATCGCCTCGACCACCAGGCCGGGGTCGATCATCTTCTCGCGCGCCACCGCCTCGGCGGTTTGCAACAGCTCGAGCTGGTTTGCAGAGGTAATTGCCATCTTCACTCCTCCTCCGACGCGTCTTCTTCGATTGCGTCAAACTGGTCTTCATCCAACACGCCCGCGTCCTTGCGCTGGCGCAGCATTTCCTTGATCAATTCATCCGTCAGGACGAGCTTGGCGTCCGACAGCCAGTCGAACTTCAACCCGACCGTGCCCTCGTCGAGGTTGATCAGAACCTCGTCATCCTCGACACCGGCCAGCACGCCCTTGAACCGCTTGCGTCCATCGATCAGTTCACTTGTCTCGATCTTGGCCTCGTAACCCTCGAAACTCTCGAAATCCTTCAGCCGCGTGAGCGGGCGGTCGATACCGGGGCTCGAAACCTCGAGCGTGTAGGTTTCCACCAGGGGATCCTCGACATCGAGCACGGCGCTCACCTCGGTGCTGATCCGCGCGCAGTCATCCACCTCGATACCGCCCTCGGGCCGTTCGGCCATGATCTGCAGAGTGTGCGTCTTGCCGCCCATGAGGCGCAGCCGCACGAGTTCGAATCCCAGGCCCTCGATCACCGGGGTGACGATCTCGGCCAGCCGTCGATCAATCGCAGCCTTGGCAATAAGGTCGTTGCTCATTCGTAGTCCAGACACAAAAAAACGGGCCGCGGCCCGTCGATCTTTCCCGGTGGAGCATCGGGTCGGACCCGGACGCGCCGCTGTTGAGGGGGATATAGCGATCGCGAACCGAGTCTGCAAGGGGATAACGATCGGGCGGCTTGCGGGTGCGATCACCGCCTTGCGCGCGATAGCTTTCAGCGGCCCAGGTTGTCCATCACCTTGACCAATGCACCGCTGATCCCCGGCTCGCTCAACGCATGCCCGGCCATCGGGACCATGTTGATCTCCGCGCGTCCCCACGCCTCCGACAGACGCCAGGCCGATGCGGGTGGGCAGATCATGTCGTAGCGGCCCTGCACCACCACGCCCGGTACATCGACAAGCCGACCGACGTTATCGAGTATCCAGCCATCCGTTTCGAGAAAGCCGGCATTCATGAAGTAATGGCTTTCGAGGCGTGCGAAGGCACGGGCATATTCCGGCGGCGCATCCCCCATGACCCCTGTGGACCGGACCGAGGCGAGGGCGTTTTCCCAGGCAGACCAGGCCTTCGCATAAGTGATCTCCGTGGCGCGGTCGCCGGAAAACAATCTTCGGTGATAGGCCGCGATGATGTCATCCCGCTCGTCCTCCGGCACGAGGCTTCGAAAGCGATGCCACGTCTCGGGCCAGAAAAGGCCCGCTCCACCGCCATAGAACCAATCAAGCTCGGCACGGGTCATGAGGAACACCCCCCGCAGAACCAGATGCGAGGCGCGATCCGGATGCGAGATCGCGTAGACAAGCGCGAGCGTCGCGCCCCAGCTTCCGCCGAACACGATCCACGCGTCGATGCCGAGCGTCTCGCGGATCAGCTCGATATCGCGCACCAGGTGCCACGTCGTGTTGTCCTCGACCTCCGCATGGGGGCGGGACCGGCCACAACCGCGCTGGTCGAAAAGAACGATCCGGTAGATCGACGGGTTGAAGTACCGTCGCATCGCCGGGCTGCATCCACCCCCCGGCCCGCCATGCAGCACGACGACCGGGATACCCTCCGGATTGCCGGACTGCTCGACATAGACCTGGTGGCCATCTCCCACGTCGAGCATGCGCCGATCGTAGGGATCGACGGGCGGGTAGAGATATTGCACCGCGTTCTTCTGGTCCGGGAACTTGTCCATCATCGCCCTATATAGCAGAACACGGTCAATTGATCATATGGAGATCAGAATGCAAGCGGGCCAGAGCACCATAGACGAGGGCGAAGTCGCCAAGTTCGAAGCCATGGCCGAGGAGTGGTGGGATCCCAATGGCAAGTTCAAGCCGTTGCACATGCTCAACCCGTGCCGCCTCGACTATATCACCGCCCAGATCGGTGCCGAGTTCGACCGTGACCTGAAGGCCGACACGCCCTTCGCGGGCCTGCGCATCCTCGATATCGGTTGCGGGGGCGGTCTGCTCTCGGAACCGATGGCCCGGCTGGGGGCCGATGTGGTGGGCGCCGACGCGGCCGAACGCAACATCCCCGTCGCCCGCATCCATGCCGAGCAATCCGGGCTCGACATCGACTACCGCCACACAACGGCCGAGGCCATGGCCGCGGCGGGCGAAAGTTTCGACGTGGTCCTGAACATGGAAGTGGTGGAACATGTGTCCGATCCGCTGGCCTACCTCACCGCCTGCCGCCAATTGCTGCGGCCCGGCGGCCTGCACATCTGCTCGACCCTGAACCGGAACGCCAAGAGCTACGTCATGGCGATCATCGGCGCCGAACACGTGATGCGCTGGCTGCCGAGGGGCACCCATGAATGGTCGAAGTTCATCACACCCGCAGAGCTCTACGATCTCCTGTCACAGGCCGGTCTCACACCTGTCGACAAGAAGGGATTCGTGTTCAACCCGGTCTCATGGACCTGGTCGCTCTCCGACCGTGACCTGAGCGTCAATTACGTGACCGCAAGCGTGAAACCTTCGGCTCAGTCCTGACGTTCGAGCTTGTCGCGCAAACCGCGCAGCACGGGCAGGGCGCTCCGAACCCGGTCCTCGCCCAGTTCGGCGACCATCTCCGAGATGATCGGCGTGATTGCCGACACGGCCGCGTCCCGTGCCTTCCGGCCTGCGGGGCTGATCGCCACCATCTTGCGGCGTGCGTCGTCCCAATCGGGTCGGATGTGGACATAGCCTGCCCATTCCAGCTTGTGCAGCGTGTTGGTCATCGCCCCGCGCGTGACATGGAAGCTCTTGGCAAGCTGCGCGGGGCTGCGCTCGTCCCCGGCGCGGGCAAGATGATTGAGCACGGTGAAATGAGAGATCTCCATCCCCTTCGGAAGCACTCGGGAAAGCCGGCTGCGAATCATCTGATCCGCAACCAGTATCTCTCCGAACAGCGCAACGGCCAGGGAGTTACTCGGCGACGTGCTCATCGTCGAAAGGGCCCTCGATCGGTCTGTCATGGCCAAGCGACGGAATGCGCCCGCGCGCCTCCGCCACTTCGCTCATCTCCACGTCAACGATTACCACGCCGGGCGCGTCGCCGCCATCGGCAAGCACCTCGCCCCATGGCGAAACGGCAAGCGAGTGACCGTAGGTCTGACGCGCCTTGCCTTCTTGGGCGTCATGCGTTCCGCATTGCGCGGGTGCCAGGACGAAACAGCCCGTCTCGATCGCCCGCGCCCGGAGAAGCGTCTCCCAATGGGCTGCCCCCGACACCGGCGAGAACGCCGAGGGCACCGTCAGGATATCCGCCCCCGCCTGCGCCAGATGCCGATAAAGCCGCGGAAAGCGCAGGTCATAGCAGACGGTCATGCCAACGCGCGCAAACGGCGTTCGGGGAGCCACGGCAAACCGTCCGGGTCGGTATCCCGCCGACTCGCGGTAACTCTCGCTCTCCGAAATCTCCACATCGAACATGTGCATCTTGTCATAGCGCGCGACGATCCCGCCTTCGGGCGACACGAGAAAGGACCGATTCGCGAACCGGCCATCAGGATCGTCCGTCTTCACCGCAAGCGATCCGATCAGAAGCCAGACACCCAAGTCTTCAGCCTCTCTACGCAGCGCCGCCAGCGTGGGGTCGTCCGTCTCGTGATGGAGCACCTGCTGCTGCCGCGACCGGCTGGCCGAAACGCAGTTCGTGACTTCGGGCGTCAGCACGAAGGTCGCGCCTTCTTTCGCCGCCCCGCGCATGTAGGTGACGGTCTGCGGCAGGTTCGCCACCGGATCGTCGCTCGAGTTGAGCTGGATGAGGCCCGCGCGCAGCATCGTCACGCCGAAAGAAGCGCGTCCAGCTTGCCCGCACGCTCCAGCGCGTAGAGATCGTCACACCCGCCCACATGCTCGCCGTCGATGAAGATCTGCGGCACGGTGCGTCCACCATTCGCGCGCTGGATCATCTCCGGCTTGCGCGCGGGATTCGCGGCAACGTCGATTTCCTGGAAGTTGACGTTCTTCTGTTTCAGAAGGCGCTTGGCGGCATGGCAAAATCCGCAGAGCGGCGAGGTGTATATCTCGACTTGAGGCATGGTCTCTCCCCGAATGAGTTTCAGACCATCTAAGCATCCTTTCCCGCCCGTGCCAGAGTGACGATCCGCACATCGCTCGCCCCGGCGGCAAGGCAGGCCTGCGCCGCGACCGAAAGCGTGGCCCCCGACGTCATGACGTCATCGACCAGGAGAACCGGGCGCCCGGCCATGTCCGCCCCGCGCCTCGGATGCGCGGTGATGGCGTTCTGCATCGTCCTGTGCCGCATTTCGTACCCCAAGCCGCCCAGGCTCTCGGTGGCCCGCGGCCGGATCAAGAGATCGGGACCGAGATCCAGCCCCGCCTCCGCGGCCAGAGCCCGTGCCAGCAAGGCGGATTGATTGAACCGCCGCTTGATCATTCGCATCCAGTGAAGCGGCACCGGCGCGACAATCATGCGGGGCAGGACAAGCGGCGCGGCCGCCCGCGCGAGCCACGCGCCCGCAGGTCTTACCACATCGTGCCGGTCACCATGCTTGAGCGCGAGCACGATCTTCCGACCGTTGCCCGAATAAGCCATCGCGCTTCGGCCCTTCGACCACGGACGACCCTGCGTCAGGCAGTCGTCGCACCTGATCTCATTGGGCATGTCCGGCCCGGTCGGCAGCCCGATCCCGCAGGCATCGCAGCAAAGCCCCGTGACGAAGGGCGTCTCGCGCCAGCACGGTCCGCAAAGTCCGAAATCCGACGCGACCTCTTCACCACAGGTCAGGCAGCGCGGCGGATAAACCAGCCGCAGAACCGATTGCACCACGCCCGCGTTCATCTATATCTCCCTCCCATGACCACGCCCCCCAAGCTCACCGACCGAGCGGCCCTCGCCCGCCACCGTGCGCGTCGGGCCCCAGGGTCGGCCCTGTTCCTGCACGAGGCAGCGATCGACGAGATGCATGATCGTCTGTCGATGGTTAACAAAACCTTTCACCGACCCGCCGTCGTGACGGGCCACCCATCGGCCTGGGGCGGCGTGTTGCCGGGGGCAAAGCTCGTGCCGGACGACGAAACGCTGGACCTGGGCGAGAACGCGCATGACCTGATCCTGCACGGCATGTGCCTGCACTGGGCGAACGATCCGGTCGGGCAACTCATCCAGTGCCGCCGTGCGCTTGAACCCGACGGCCTTCTGCTCGTCGCGATGCTGGGTGGCGAGACGCTGCAAGAGCTTCGCGCGTCTCTCGCCCAGGCCGAGGCGGAAGTTTCAGGCGGGCTTTCACCCCGCGTGGCGCCGATGGCCGAAATCCGCGATCTGGGCGGCCTCATGCAGCGCGCGGGCTTCGCCCTGCCGGTGGCCGACCTCCTTCCGCTCAGGGCCTCCTACCGCGATCTCGCCCATCTGGCGCACGACCTGCGCGCGATGGGCGAAACCAGCGCCCTCGAGGCCCGACCGCGCCGCTTCACACGTCGCTCTCTCTTCGATCGCGCGGACGCACTCTACCGCGCCCATTTCGCCGAAGACGACGGCCGCATCCGCGCGAGCTTCGATCTGATCATGCTCACCGGCTGGTCTCCCGATGCTTCCCAGCCACAGCCGCTTCGCCCCGGCTCGGCATCGGCACGGCTCGCCGATGCGCTCGGCACCACGGAAAAGCCGCTCAAAGATTGACCGCGCCGCCCATTCCCTTATCTGGGCAGGGAACGCAAAAAGACCGGAACGCACAATGACAGACGCCCACCGTCCCGCCCATGCCGGCCCGGATCATCCACCCGTCCGCCACGGCCGCACCGGGATCCTGCTGGCCAATCTCGGCACACCCGATGCCACCGATTACTGGTCCATGCGCCGGTATCTCAACGAGTTCCTTTCCGACAAGCGCGTCATCGACTATCCGTCGTGGAAATGGCAGCCGATCCTGCAAACCATCATCCTGAGCAAACGCCCCTTCTCGAGCGGCGCGGCCTACAAGTCGATCTGGAACGAGGAGCGCAACGAAAGCCCGCTCATGACCATCACGCGCGAGCAGACCGAGGCGATCTCGGACGCGCTCACCGCTGACTACGGCGATCAGGTGAGGGTCGATTTCTGCATGCGCTACGGCAATCCCTCGACCGCGTCCAAGGTGCGCGAAATGGTCGAGGCGGGTTGCACCCGCATCCTCTTCTTCCCGCTCTACCCCCACTACGCAGGCGCCACATCGGCCACGGCGAACGATCAGTTCTTTCGCGCACTGATGAAGGAAACGTGGCAACCTACGGCCCGCGTGGTGGAACCCTATTTCGAGAATCCCGCCTATATCGACGCGTTGGCGAAATCGGTCGAAACCGCCTATGCGGCGATGGAGACACGGCCGGATATCCTCGTCGTCTCCTATCACGGCATGCCGAAACGCTACCTGATGCAGGGCGATCCCTATCATTGCCAATGCCAGAAGACGACGCGCCTCCTGCGTGAACGGCTGGGATGGGACAAGGCCGACATCACGACGACCTTCCAATCCGTTTTCGGCCCCGAGGAATGGCTCAGGCCCTACACGGTCGAAGAAGTCGCGCGCCTGGCCCGCGAAGACGGCAAGAGGAATATCGCCGTCATCGCGCCGGCCTTCTCGGCCGACTGCATCGAGACGCTCGAGGAAATCAACGAGGAAATTCGCGAGAGCTTCGAAGAGGCGGGGGGCGAGACCTTCACATATATTCCGTGCCTCAATGCGTCCGACGATCACATCTGGGCCCTGACCTCGATCATCCGCGACAACCTGGGTGGTTGGGTCGCCTGATCAAGATCCGCTGCGCGCGCTGACAAGACAAAGGGCGGTGGAAAACCACCGCCCTTTTCTTCACTGTCCCTAGTGAGTCTTCTCAGTCCGCGATGACGACACCGGCCACGACGGCCAGGATCAGAAGCGGAACCCAAGTGCCGGCTGCGGAGGAGCTTGCCGCAGTATCTTCAACGATGACCGGAGCTTCCATAACGGGCTCCGACAGGTTGCCGGCGGTCGCCGTCGTGGCAGCAGCGGCCAAGGCGGCGGCGAGAGCGAGTTTCTTCATCGAACCCTCCAGGATTTGTCCGGCAGATCGAGTGATGTGCCGGACAAGCACTTACCTCGTAAGCGTCTCTAGACTTCGCCAGCCTCGGAAATCAACGCGACATCACGAGATCTCGCGCCGAAAGGTCACGAATAGGTCAAATTAGCAACACCTGCGTCCCGATCTGGGACATGCCGAAAAGCTGCTGAATATGCTCGTTGTAGAGTCCGATGCAGCCGTTCGACGACCTCCGCCCGATCTTGCGCGTGTCGTGCGTTCCGTGAATGCGGTAATAGGTCCAGCTCAGGTAAAGAGCGTGCGTGCCGAGCGGGTTGTCCGGGCCAGGGCCGACATAGCTCGGCCAGTCCGGGTTCCGCTCGAGCATCGAGGGTGTCGGGCGCCATTCCGGTCCCTCCACCTTGCGTACCACCTCGGTGCGGCCGCGCCGGGTCAGTTCCTCGGACATCGGCACGCTCGACGGATAGAGGTAGTATTGCCCGCCCTCGCTCCAGAAATGCAGCGCGCGGCTGTCGATATCGACCAGGATCGCGCCTTTCTTCAGGTTCGAGAAATAAGGTCGCCAATCGAGGGTGCGGAAGGCCGACGCGTTGCGCCGCACCTTGCTGGTGATATCAGGCTCCATCTCGATTGTGGCGGCGCTGTTGACATCCTGCGCCACTGCCGGGAAACCGACCATCGCGGCCGATCCGGCAAGGAAGCTGCGTCTGCTGAGTGAATTTCCGAAAAACCGCGACATGGGCGCCTCTCTCGATCTGCTGTTCGGGGAATCGGGCTTCGTATATTGCGCCCGGCCGAAACCCGCAAATCAAACAAACGTCATGTGGCGGATAAGCGCGGATATGCGGTGAGTCCGCAACGGCTAAGGGCAGGTCGGCGGAATGTCGCGGATTCGGTATTTCAAGTTTCCGCCAATTGGAAGTAAGGAGCGTCGATACGTCACTTCAATCGAGTTGAGATCGCATGACACGTCTTCTGGTATTCCTCTTCGCCGGTGTTCTGGCCCTCGGCGCGTGTTCGACCCCTGCACCGCAACCCACGATCGGTCCCGATGGCAAACCGCTCCCGCAAGTCTACCGCATCCAGCCGGGCGCCACCTCGCAGATCCAGTATGGCATGCTCGATTCAGTGAACGCCCTGCGTCAGGCCGCCGGGCATCCGCCCGTCACGCTCGACCCGAACCTGACCGCCGCCGCCGAGACCCACGCGCGCGACATGTCGGTGCAGAACCGTCCCTGGCATTTCGGCTCCGACGGCTCTTCGCCAATCGACCGGGTGCGCCGCGTCGGCTACCAGGGCGAACTGGTCGGAGAGGCGATCTCCGAAACCTACGAGACCGAGACCGAGACGCTCGCGGCCTGGATGCAGGACGAGGGATCGCGCCGCGTGATCCTCTCCCCCGAAGCGCGCAGGATGGGTTTCGCATGGCTTCAGGAAGACAATGGCAAGATCTGGTGGACCTTGGTGATGGGCAAGTGACCCATCACCCCGATCCCGTTACGGATTGATCGTCACCGGCGTCCCGTTGCGGACCATCGCGTAGATGTCCTCGATATGCCGGTCCTTGACCGAAATGCATCCGGCGGTCCAGTCGCGCCCCAAGCCGCGCTTCTTCTTGTTGGGCCGCCCGTGGATGAAGATATCTCCGCCCGGGCTTTTGCCCTGCATGCGGGCAAATGCCAAATCCCGTTCGTTCGGATAGTCGATCCCGATCGACAGGTGAAACGCGCTGTCAGGGTTGCGCCGGTCGATCTTGTAGAGGCCCTCCGGCGTTCGCCCGTCGCCCCTGAACCGCTTGTGCCCAGAGGGCGCAAAGCCCAGGTCGATCTTGTACTGCTTCAACACCTGCTCGTGATGCAGCAGATACATCCTCCGGTCGCCCTTGTTGATGACCACATGTGTCACCTCCGGCCCGTTATATGTCTTGAATTTCGACCCACAGGCCGAAACGGTCAAAGCGGCCAGCAAGACCGCGACAATTCTCAGAATACGCATGTTCGCCCCACGTTCGCTGCTCTTTTTTGATTCTGGATACAGCATCTCGCAGGACTGGCATAGAGGTTTCAGACGTCCAGCGTGAACACCGTGGCAAGTTCGACATGCGGCGACCATCGGAACTGATCCACCACGCGGACGTGTCCCATCGCGTATCCCGCCTGCGTCAGGGCGCGGGCATCGCGGGCAAAGCTCACGGGATTGCACGAGACATAGGCGACGCGCGCCACACCGGATCGGGCGATCTCGGCAACCTGCGCCTCTGCCCCGGCGCGCGGCGGATCGAGGCAGATGCCATCGAACGCTCCAAGCTCCCCGGCAGTCAGCGGCTCACGAAACAGGTCGCGCACGGCCGCAGTCACAGGCTTCAGGCCCTGAACATGGCGCTGCGCCGTTTCCAGCGCCGCGACCATCTCCGGATCACCTTCGACCGCGTGAACCCGCGCCGTTTCCGCGAGGGGAAAGGTGAACGTTCCGCACCCCGAGAAGAGATCGGCAATACGTTCCGCCCCGGCCAAATGCGACGTGACGTCCGCGACAAGCGCCGCCTCGCCCTCCGTCGTGGCCTGGAGAAACGCCCCGGGCGGCGGCACGACCCGCGCGCGCCCGAAAACCTGCTCCGGCGGCGTCTCCTGAAAGACGATCTCGCCCTCCCAGCGAAGCCGCGCCAGGCTCCCCTCGCGGGCGACATCCGCCAGCGCCGCACGAAGTGCCATGTCGGCCCCAAGCCCGCCGCGCACGTCCACGTCAAGCCCTCCCGCCGAGACCGTCATCGCAGCGGCAAGCTCACCCCGCCGGCTTGCACCGACCTTCGCCAGATCGGCAGCGATCTCCGGGCCTCTCGCCAGGTCGGGGTGAAGCAGGCGGCAATCGGGGATCTCGACGATGACCCCGGATGCCCGCGCGTGAAACCCGGCCATCGCGCCCTTCTTGGTCCGCCGCGCCGAAAAGGTCGCGCGCCGCCGGCTCCCGGGGGGCGAGACATGCATCGGCAGGAACCCGGTTTCGAGCCCCTGCGCCCGAAGCGCCGTTTCCACGATTCCCTGCTTCCACTCGGAGACGAACGCGTCCGCCGCGTGCTGAACCGCACACCCTCCGCAAGATCGGAAATGGCGGCATGGCGGCGCAACCCGGCTTTCGCTGGGCCGCACGATCCTCACATCGGTCAATCTCTGCCCCTCGAGGCGGCCTGTCACCTCCTCTCCCGGAAGCGTCATGGGCGCATAGACAGGTCCCTCGGCCACGCCGTCCCCGTGGTGGCCCAGCCGTTCGATGACCCAGGTTTTCCCGCTCACAGAAGATCCTCTTGGGTCTTCGTGAACCCCGACGCGATCCACGCATCTTCGACCGCGCGTAGCCGCTCGCCAAGCGCGGGGCCCTCGAATTCAGGCATCAGGTCGCGCGCAGTCACCGGGCAGACGGCCTCGGACCCGCGCTTCACCGCCGCGGCCCAACCCTCCGGCAGGGGCATCCCCACCGCCGCCCGGAGCGCGAGGACATCGCGCGCCTCATCCGCTCCGAGTCGATAGGCAAGTTCCCCCGGCCCCTGTACCGACGCGATACCGGCACGATACCGCTCCAACCGCCCGGCCTCCGCCCGACTCAGCCGCAGCGCGGCGTCCGGAGCCTCACCGCCCAGCGCGGCCAACCTCCGGATCGCGTTCGGCGAAAGGCCCATCTTCCCTTCGACATGCACGAGCGGTGGTATCGCCTCGGAGGAGGCCCCCGGCAGGATCCGCATCAGTACGCCCACACGCTCCATGGCGGCAACCGCCACCCCCGGATCCGTCGCCCCGAGCAACTTGCGCATCTCCGCGCCCACACGCTCACGCGCGAGGTGTTTCAGCCCGTCCAACCGCTCCGCGATGGCGGATAGCGCCTCGGGGTCGAGCCCATCTCGGCCATAAACGGCGTTGAAGCGAAAGAAGCGCAGGATGCGCAGGTAATCCTCTTCGATCCGTTGCCCGGCGTCTTCTATGAACCGCACGCGCCCCGCACGCGCATCGTCAAGCCCGCCCACCGGGTCGATCACCACGCCATCGGGGCCTACGTAGAGCGCGTTCATCGTGAAATCCCGCCGCCGCGCGTCCTCGGTCAGATCGTCGGTAAAAGCCACATGCGCTTTGCGCCCGAAAGTCTTCTCGTCGCGGCGGAAGGTCGTGATCTCGAATGGCGTCTCGCCGCTGATCACCGTGACCGTCCCGTGCTCGATCCCGGTCGGAACCGCCTTCAACTCCGCCTTTTCGGCCAGCGCCATCACCCTCTCGGGGCGCGCATCGGTCGCCAGGTCCATGTCGGTGACGGGCAGGCCCATCACGGCATTGCGCACCGCGCCACCGACAACCAGCGCCCGGTGGCCTGCCTCCGTCAGCATTTCGAAGACCGCGCGCAGCTCCGGTGCGTCCAGCCAATCGCCCTCAATCCTCATCGCGCACCGCCTCCGCCAATTGGCGCAGCATCCGCGCGGTCGCGCCCCAGACGTAATAGGGCCCGAACGGCGCCACGTAATAGTGACGTTTGATCCCCCGCCAGTGCCGGCCCTCGATCCGATAACGGCCACAGTCGAGCACATGCGCCAACGGCACCTCGAAAACCTCGTCCACTTCGCCCGCCTCGGGCACCGGGTCGAACCGCTCGCGCACTCGGGCAACCACGGGCGTGACGCTGAATCCCGTCACGGTCTCATGCGCGGGCATCGTCCCCAGTATCTCGAGATTGCTCTCGTCAAGCGCGATCTCCTCGCGCGCCTCGCGCAGCGCCGCAGCGATCACATCCGTGTCGCCCTCGTCCTGCTTGCCCCCCGGAAAGGCGATCTGCCCCGGATGATGCTTCAGCGCCGAGGACCTTTTCGTCAGGATCACGGTCGGACGATCGGGATCGCCATGGATCGGCACCAACACGCCCGCGGGCCGAAGCAGCCGCCTTTCCGGCAAGACGATCCCGTGATTCAGGTCGAAATCCGACGACGGGCGCATGGGCCGCTCCAGCGCCCGCAGGACCTGGTGCAGCGGATCACTCATCTTTGTCCGCATCGAACCCCAGCGTCGCGGGGTCAAGGTCGTAATGCGCGCCGCAGAACTGGCAATCCGCAGTGACACGGCCCTCCTCGGTCGTCATCTTCTCGATGTCGCCCGAGGAATAGATCGAAAGGCTCTGACGCACGCGCTCCTCCGAACAGGTGCAGCCGAACCGCACCGCCTGCACGTCGAAGACGCGCGGAATTTCCTCGTGAAAGAGCCGGTAGAGAACGTCGGTGGGCGCAACCGAGGGGCCTATCAGCTCGAGTTCCTCGGCCGTGTCGAGAAGCAGGTTCGTCCGCACCCAGTTCTCTCCCTCTTCGCCTTCGACAATATCTCCGGCCTTCAAGAGCCCCCCCTCGCCGCTCCCGCCTTCCTTCGCGAAGGGGGATGCCTTGGGCATATGCTGGATCATGATACCCCCCGCGCGCCAGCTTTCCGCGCCGCCGGGCTCGCGCGACGTGCCGAAGCTCAGCTTGAACCGCGTCGGAAGCTGCTCGGATTGCGCGAAATAAGCCTCCGCGCATGCGGCAAGGCTGCCGCCCGCGATCGGCGTGATCCCCTGGTAGGGCGTGGTGCCCTCGCCCTGGTCCAGAAGAATCGCGAAATATCCGTCGCCAAGCTGCTCGAAGGGCGCCGCATTGCTCAGACGGTCGCGGTCGAAACTGGCATAGGCACGGATGCGCGCCGGCTCGCCTTCCGCAGCGGGCGCGTAGTAATCCGTCGCGATCATCCGAACCGCGCCCTTGGTCTGCACCTGGAGGCTCAGCTTCCATCGCAGCTTCACCGTCTGCCCGACCATGACAGTCAGAAGCGCCATCTCCGCGATGAGCGCCTCAACCTGCGGCGGATAGGCGTGCTGCCTCAGGATTTCGTCCAGCACGCCATCAAGGCGCGCCACGCGTCCCCGAATATCGCTCGCATCCAGTTGGAAGGGCAGGACCGTGTCGTCCCAGGCGATCTTTTGAGCAAGGGTCATGGGGTTTCCTTCGAGGCCCGAAATTGGCATATCCTGCGCGCGTCGAGTGTCGCGCATGGTACCCCGCCGGTCCATGAGGCGCGCAAATCCCGAATTCGGTCAGGACATGCGCGATCGGCGGAATTGACAGACACGCTAGATAGGGCATCCGGCGCGACGGTCCAAGGGGGTGGCAACATGATTCGACGCGTTGGGGAACCCGTGCGGCCCGACATCCGCTACAGGATCCGGCCCGGTGTCTATGCGATCCTGCCACATGGCGACGGTGTGCTGCTGACCCATCAGGACCGGCCCGAGCCGGAACTTCAATTGCCCGGCGGTGGCGTCGATCCTGGCGAATCGCCGCTGCGCGCGCTTCATCGCGAGGTTTTCGAGGAGACCGGTTGGCGGATCGCGCGGCCCCGGCGTCTGGGCGCCTATCGGCGGTTCGTCTACATGCCTGAATACGACCAATGGGCCGAGAAGATCTGCACGATCTTCGTGGCGCACCCGGCGCTCTGCCTCGGCGAACCGGGCGAGGCGGGCCACACGGCGATGCTCACCGACTGGCGCACCGCGGCGACCGAGGTGGCCAGCGTGGGCGACCGGATGTTCATGCGGCAGTTCCTGCGCTGAGCGTCGGTGCGAAGCGGTCAGACGACCATGCACCAGTCCTTGAATTCGAACATCACGGCCGAGACATCATCGTGGAACCTGTCGGTGCCGGCAAACTCGGTCATCTTCCAGGCGATCGATTCAAGACAGGCCAAGGCACGGGTCTGCTTGAGCGCGGACAGGATATGCGCCAGCCCGTCATCGCCCAGAAGCCGCCCGTCGGGTCCGGCACATTCGACGATCCCGTCGGAATGGATCATCAACCGGTCGCCCGGTCCCAGCGTCACTTCGAACTGCTGAAAATCCGCCGCTTCGATCAGGCCCACGGGCAATCCGCCGCCGCCCACGATCTCGCAGGCACCGGATCGGCGCTGCACGATCGGGTGGGGATGCCCGGCCTGCGCGATCTGCACGCGGCCACTGGCAAGGTCCACGTCCGCAAGCGCCATGGTGAAGTAATGCTCGGTCTCGAGCTCATCGAGGAAGAGCGCGTTGAGCATCGCGACAGTTTCGGAGGGCGCTCTCATCACGTATCCCCCCTTTCCGTCCCGTTCGAGCGCCACGTTCTGATCCGGCGCCGAGGCCGAAAGATACCCGGCCAGGCGCGCGGTCATCAGGGCCGAGCTGATCCCGTGCCCCGAGACGTCGATGCTGTAGAGCCCGACGCGCGTCGGACTCGCTTCGAACACGCCCACGAGGTCGCCCCCCACCCGACCGCTCGATCGCAGAAAGAGCGACGCCTCCCCCGCCCCGAAATCCTTGTGGCGTTCGCTCACCAGCGATTGCTGAAGCTTCTGGGCCTCGACCAGATCCCTGTCGATGCTGTCGTAAAGCGTCTGCAACTCGTCGAGCGTGGCCCGGATCACCCGGTTCTTCTGCGAAAGCTCGCGCCCCATGCGCAGGATCCGCTCCCCCGCCTCGATCCGCGCGCGAAGCTCGTCCGCATTGACCGGCTTTGTCAGGAAGTCATCCGCCCCCGCGTCGAGGCCCCTCGCGATCTCTTCCTTCTCGCCCTTCGAGGTCAGAAGAATGAAATACCCGTAATCCTCCTGCGCCAGTTCGCGAAACGCGCGACAGAAGTCCAACCCGTCCATGCCCGGCATCATCCAGTCGCTGAGAACGAGGTCGGGCGGCCTCTCGGCGCAAAGCTCCAACGCCGCGGCCCCCGAGTCCGCCTCTCGCACGGCAAATCCCCACTGCCCGAGCAGGCTTGCAAGGAGGCGCCGCTGCAATCGGCTGTCGTCCACGATCAGCACGTCGCGGATCGCGGCCCCCGTGCCGGGAGAAGTTTCAAACGGGTCAATCAAAGGTGTCATCGAATCACGCCCAATCGCAGGATCTGATCGCACATCCGTCCCTAACCAATGATGAAAGCTCGAATGCGTTACATTTCCGCGCGAAAGGATACCGCGCGTTAAGAGAACCGGGGCACCCTTCTCACGTCTCACTGGCGAAGGGATCGCGGAATCGGCATGACTGAACCTGCCTTGATAGATTGGGCGCGCGTGGCCGAACTCCGGCGCGAAGTCGGGGCGGACGATTTCGGCGAGATCGTCGAGATTTTCCTCGAGGAGGTCGAAACCGGGATCGACAAGCTGCGCGGCCCGGTCCTGCCGGAAGGGCTCGAAGACCTGTTTCACTTCCTGAAAGGCAGCGCTCTCAATCTCGGTTTCGACCGATTCTCGGTGCTCTGCAGATCGGGTGAGATCGCGATGGCCAGGGGTGATCGCGCGGGGCTGGACCTTTCCGCGACGATAAGTGCGTTCGACCGCTCCCGCGAGGAATTCCTCGCCGGTCTCCCGGCGCTCCTCGATGGCGCTAGATCAGGAACTCCGCAAGGACCTGGTCATTCGTGATATCGCGATAGGTGAAGCCCTCGTCATCGAGCGCGGCCTCGATCCTCGCGAAGTTCCCGGGCGACGTGGTCTCGATCCCGATCAGGACTGAACCGAAGTTGCGCGCGGATTTCTTGAGATACTCGAACCGCGCGATGTCATCCTCTGGGCCGAGGATGTTCAGGAAATCCTTCAACGCACCGGGGCGCTGCGGCATCCGCAGGATGAAATACTTCTTCACGCCAGAATATCTCTGCGCGCGCTCCTTCACCTCGGGCAACCGTTCGAAATCGAAATTGCCGCCGGACGTGACACAGATCACCGTCTTCCCGGCGATTTCCTCACGCATGTCTTTCAAGGCGTCGATCGACAAGGCGCCCGCGGGTTCGAGAACGATCCCCTCGACATTCAGCATCTCGATCATCGTCGTGCATAGCCGGTCCTCGTTGATCGTCCGCGACCGCGCCGGATCGAGGGTTTTCAGCCGCTCGAACGTCCGCTGGCCGATCTGCGCGACCGCCGCGCCATCCGCGAAATTGTCCACCCGCTTCAGCTTCACCGGCTCCCCCGCCGCGAGCGCCGCGTTGAGACAGGCGCCGCCTTCCGGCTCGACCAGCGTGATCCGGCTCGCCTCCCCGACATAGCTCAGGACACCGGCCGCCAGCCCGCCCCCGCCCACCGGCATGACGATGTGATCAGGGAAACCGCCAAGCTGCGCCTCGATCTCCGCCGCGACCGAAGCCTGACCTTCGATCACGTCCTCGTCGTCGAAAGGCGGCAGGAAATGCGCGCCGATCTCGCGGCAATATGCCTGGGCGGCCGCGAGCGTGTCGTCGAAGTAATCCCCGACCATCCGTATCTCGATACTGTCACCGCCGAATTTCGCGGTTTTTCCGATCTTCTGCTGCGGCGTCGTCACCGGCATGAAGATCACGCCACGAACATCGAAATGCTGGCACATGAACGCAACGCCTTGCGCGTGGTTTCCCGCGCTCGCGCACACGAAAGTAGGCTTTTCTCCCGCCGCCATGACCTTGCGCATCGCGTTGAACGCGCCGCGCAGCTTGTAGGACCGAACCGGCGTCAGATCCTCGCGCTTGAGAAGGATGTTCGCGCCATACCGCTCCGACAAATGCTCGTTACGCAGGAGCGGCGTTTCGGGAAACACCGCCCGCATCGCGCGCTCGGCGGCGCGCGCCCTATCGACGAAATCGCTCATGCTTCGTCACTGGCTCATCTCGCGCCGTCTGGCAAGGGGACGACCTTGCCCAGTGCCGCAAAACCCGCTATCCGCCCGCCATATCCGGCAAGAAGGAACAACGCCCATGTCCGCGCCCAAGAAAGTCGTTCTCGCCTATTCCGGCGGCCTCGATACCTCGATCATCCTCAAGTGGTTGCAAACCGAATATGGATGCGAGGTCGTGACCTTCACCGCCGACCTGGGCCAGGGAGAGGAGCTCGAGCCCGCCCGCCAGAAGGCCGAGATGCTGGGCATCAACCCTTCCAACATCTACATCGAGGATATTCGCGAGGAATTCGTTCGCGATTTCGTCTTTCCCATGTTCCGCGCCAATGCGCTCTACGAAGGGATGTATCTTCTCGGTACCTCCATCGCTCGCCCGCTCATCTCGAAGCGCCTGGTCGAGATCGCGGCCGAAACCGGGGCCGATGCGGTGGCCCATGGCGCGACCGGCAAGGGCAACGATCAGGTCCGGTTCGAGCTCGCGGCCTACGCGCTCAACCCCGACATCAAGGTGATCGCACCGTGGCGTGAATGGGATCTCACGTCCCGGACGCGTCTCCTCGAATTCGCCGAACAGAACCAGATCCCCATCGCCAAGGACAAGCGCGGCGAAGCACCCTTCTCGGTCGATGCCAACCTCCTGCACACGTCCTCCGAGGGCAAGGTGCTCGAAGACCCCGGCGAAGAGGCGCCCGATTATGTCTATCAGCGCACCATCGACCCCGAGAAAGCGCCCGAGACGCCGGAATTCATCGAGATCGGCTTTGAAAAGGGCGACGCCGTGTCGATCAACGGCGAGGCCCTGTCCCCCGCCACGATCCTCACCCGCCTCAACGAACTGGGTGGCAAGCACGGCGTCGGGCGTCTCGACTTCGTCGAGAACCGTTTCGTCGGCATGAAATCCCGCGGCGTCTATGAAACACCGGGCGGGACGATCCTGCTCGAAGCGCATCGCGGGATCGAGCAGATCACTCTCGATAGCGGCGCGGGCCACCTCAAGGATTCGCTCATGCCGCGCTACGCGGAACTCATCTACAACGGGTTCTGGTTCTCGCCCGAGCGCGAGATGCTCCAGGCCGCCATCGACCGCAGCCAGGAACACGTCACCGGCACCGTCCGCCTGAAGCTCTACAAGGGCGCGGCCACCTGCGTCGCGCGATGGTCAGACCATTCGCTCTATTCCGAGGCACATGTCACCTTCGAGGACGACGCCGGCGCCTACGATCAGAAGGACGCGGCGGGTTTCATCCAGCTCAACGCCCTGCGTCTCAAGCTGCTGGCCGCGCGTGAGCGCCGGCTGAAGGATTAGGCGACCGAGCATCGCACGGGGTTATCGGGCGGCCAGGTAGCGTTCGGCCGAGTAAACCCGTGCGAGGCGGTCCGCGTCAAAGTCGATGTGGACGATCCGGCGAACATCGTTTCCCGTGCCCATGCGCTGAAAACGGAACTCGCGCTCGGCGAAGTTCCCCCTGACCATGATCCAGCGCACGATCTGCGAGGTCAGGCCGCGATAGGGTGCGATCAGGTCGATGATCCACAGCCGATGCCCCGATTGCCAGTCGGTCGGATCGAGCAATTCGCCCGAGAGAAACTTGCGCTCCGCCTTTTCATCGAGCCAGGCCCAGGTCATCGCCGCACGCGGCACGCCGTCGAAGCGGAAGATACGAAACTGACCCGCCAGGACCGGTGGCTCGAAGAACCGGCGCAACGTGGCGACACCCATTTTCGCATGACGCCCGCTTCGAAACGCGAGGAAAGCCAGGTCGCCATAGATACGCAACTGCTCCTCGCTCGGCATTTCCGACGGTGGCAGCGGCTGGCCCGCCGAATCCCGCGCGGCGATCATCGCGGTGCCTCCGCCGTCGCGCCCTCGAGCAGGACCGCGGCCTCCCATGGGCGCAAGACGCTGCGCGCCGTTTCGCCATAGCCGCCGCTATCCGACAATTCGGGAAACAGGGTCAGAAGCTCGTTGCGCACCGCATCCCCCATTTCATTCAGCGCGTGCCGCCCAGGATGAAAGCTCTCGGTCGGCGCGCCATCTGTCCAGATGATCTGATGATCGTCGAACAGGACGTGGAAATACTCCACCGGCGCGCAGGTATCGACACGGCGCACACGTTCGCCGTCGATCAGCCCCTTCGCCGGGACGAGAACTTCCGCCGTTCCGAACAGAAGCTCCGCTCTCCAACTGCCAAGATGGAACCTGTGCTGCGGTGAGACGGTCAGCGGCCGCTCGGGGCAGCCTGGGCTCAACGCTTCCGGCTCCACCCTTATCGGTCGAAGGCCGGGATCGGCGCATTGCTCGGCGCTCGTCACCAACCGCGAGCCGATCCAGCGCACGGGCTGAAACCCGTCGTCGAGCGTCAGCACATTGTCGCCGACCCGCAAGCTCTCGACGGCGACCGGACCGTTCTCGGTCTCGATCAACGTGCCCCGCGCGACGCAGATCAGAAGCGTGATCCGCACCGTGTCATCGTCGGAATTGTTGCCGGACCTCCCGGTAATGACGAAGCTCACGACCTGGTCCGACCCCGTCGCCTTGACGGCATCCCAGTCCGGCGTGAACGTGTATTCGCCGGTCGTGGAGTTGAAATCCAGGGTTCCCAACGCGGGATTGCTCAGGCCGGACGACGTATAGCCACCCGAAGCTTCGCCTGTATCGACTTCGTTGCCGTTGTTGTTTACCAGGACGACGTTGAAGTCGCCGCTCACCGTCTCCGAATCCGATAGCCGAAGATCGAGCGTAGCGGTCCAGACATCACGTCCACCAGACGTCTCGCCGCCAACATCCGAGATGTTGTACGTGTAACCCATGCTTCACCTGCCTAACGCCCCATTTTCTGGGGTCTTGCACAACCGTGGCGCCAACTTAACAGTTTCCTGAACATTGATCCACAGGTCGCGGCTGGATCCTAGGGTGTCAACGCCCGCGCCTTCAGCCGCTCGTAGCAGGGCATCGCAGCCTCCATCACCGCGCGAAGCGGCCCGTCCACCCGTGGCAGGGGTCCTTCCGGCCCGGCAAATCCTGTGCTTCGATGCACCGCCCCGTACCAGTGCGCGGCCCAGACCCCATCGGCGGGATGCCCCCCCTTTGGCCAGCTCAACATCGCCGGGTCGAACCGGATCCCGATCTCGTCACAAAGCCTGCGCAACATGGGTTCCGGCGCCTCGCGGATATCGTGGCTGTCCACCACGACCGGCGTATCGCCCAGCGCCGCCGCCTCGTCGAACAGTTCGGCCTGCTGGCGAAACCCGATATCGTCGAGCGTCGGGTTCTCGCGCTTGGCGGCATAGCTCGCGATCACGCGGGCCGGATGACGGATCAAGAAGACATTGCGCACCTTCCCGATCCAGTCGCGCCGGACCCCCTCCACCATGTGCTGGCTCATGTGCTTCTGGTATTGGATGCGGCCTTCCGGCAACGATCCGGTCAGCGATGTGATCACATCTTCCGGGTCTTGCGGCTGCGACGCCATCACCTCGTCACGCATCGGATGCTCGAGCCCGGTGAGCGCGAGATATGCCGCGTAGAACGGCTCATCCACCACCGCACAGTCGCCACGCGCGCCGAAGGAATACATCATCGCCGTCGACAGGTTGCGCGGGCCGGACCACATCGCGATCCGCATCAGGCCGAATCCCGCCTTATCAGAGCCTTGTAGAGCCCTTGGATACGTTTCGTCATCGGCCCGAGGCTTCCATCGCCGATCACCCGCCCGTCGATTTCGCTCACCGGTGTCTGAGCGCCGAACGTCCCGGTCAGGAACGCCTCGTCCGCGCCATAGGCGTCCACCAGCGAATAGTTCCGCTCATAGACCGGGATGCCCTCAGCACGGCAGACATCTATCACCTTCTGCCTTGTGATCCCGTTCATGCAATAGTCCCCCGTCGAGGTCCAAACTTCCCCTTTCCTCACGATGAAGAAGTTACAGGCATTCGTCGTGTTCACGAAGCCATGCACATCGAGCATCAGCGCCTCATCAGCGCCCGCCTTCTCGGCGGCAATACAGGCCAGGATGCAATTGAGCTTCGAATGTGAGTTGAGCTTGGGATCCTGCGTCATCGGCAAACCACGGATATGCGGCACCGTGGCAAGGCGGATGGGCCGCGCGATGGCGGGCTTGGAATGCTCCATGATGATCACCACCGTGGGTCCCTGCCGGCTGAGCGACGGGTGCTGGAAAGGGCGCGTCTTCACACCCCGCGTCACCATCAGGCGGGCATGGGCATCGGTGGTCATGCCATTGGCCTTTTGCGTCTCCAGCACGGCGGAAATCACCTCCTCCCGGCTCAACCCGATATCGAGGTCTATCGCCTTTGCCGCCTCGAAAAGCCGGTCGATATGCTCGTCCAGGAACGCCCAGGTCCCGTCATAGAGGCGCAATCCCTCCCAGACACCGTCGCCAAGCATGAAGCCGCTGTCATACACGCTGACCATGGCCTCGGACTTGGGCACGACCCTGCCGTCAAGCCAGATGAGTATATCCTCGTTCCGCGCGTCCTCCTGCGCGGCATGTGTCGTCTGGTGCTCGGTCATGGCAAGAACATCCCCATCCTGTTTTGGTCGCGACGCTAGGTTGAGATTCCATCAAACCCATACTCCAGTTGCTCGGATTTGCCCACTGACAAGGCAGAGGGCCTCTGGGCCAGTCAAGCACTTTCAATGACGCTGCAACGCACTGCAACAGGTGTGCCGAAACCCGGTCACCTTCGCGTGACCTCACGACTCCGTGCATTCCGGCTCGGGGCCCGCTTTGGCATGGTGCAGGAAAGATGAAGGAGGCAGTCGCATGAATTCGAACGGCAAGACATGGAAATCCATCCTGCTCGCAGGTCTCATCGCGCTCGGCCTTGGCGCGCAGCAGCAGCCCGCCCATGCGGCCGATCAGGAGACACTGATCGTCGCGGGGGGATGTTTCTGGTGCGTCGAGGCGGATTTCGAGAAGGTGAAGGGCGTGACCGAGGTCGTGTCGGGCTATACCGGCGGCACCATGGAAAATCCGACCTACAAGGATGTCACCGCCGGCGGCACCGGCCATTACGAAGCGGCCCGGATCCACTATGATCCCGCACAGGTCACGCGAGAGCAGCTTCTTCACATGTTCTTCCGCTCGATCGACCCCACGGATGCCGGCGGGCAATTCTGCGACAGGGGCGAAAGCTATCGCACCGCGATCTTCGCATCTGACCCGAACGTAGTGGAGGCCGCGCGCGAGGCAAAGGCCGAAGCCGAGAAGGCGCTGGGCCAGGACATCGTGACGCCGATCCTTCCCCGGCAAACCTTCTACGAGGCCGAGGATTATCATCAGGACTACTACAAGAGCGATGAACGCATCGCCTTCAGCTCGGTTGGTCTCGGGGTGAAGAGATCGACCGCCTACAAACGGTATCGCAACGGATGCGGCCGCGACGCACGGGTGCGCGCACTCTGGGGCGACGCGGCACCCTTCGTGAACTGAGGCTGCGTAGGGCCGGTCGGCATCCGCCCGGATATCGACCGCTCTTCTACCCGACCTTGCACGCGGCCAGCACCGCCATGTTCAGGATATCGTTCGTGGTCGAGGTGGTCGAGCAGACCTGGATCGACCTGTCGATACCCGTGAGGATGGGTCCGATAACCGTCGCGCCGCCCATCTCCTGCATGAGCTTGACCGAGATCGACGCCGAATGTCGCGCCGGCACGACAAGGATGTTCGCGGGCCCGGTCAGCCGCTGGAAGGGATAGCTCTTTTGCGCTTCGGTGTTGAGCGCCACGTCCACCGTCATCTCGCCCTCGAACTCGAAATCGACGCCCCGCTCCTCGAGAATACGCGGCGCGCGATGCATCTTCTCGGCACGTTCGGAACGGGGATAACCGAAGGTCGAGAAACTGACGAACGCCACGCGCGGCTCCAACCCGAGATGCCGCGCCACCCCGGCCGAGCGTTCGGCGATACTGGCAAGATCGGATTCGTCCGGCCACTCATGCACCAGCGTATCCGCAACCAGGATCACGCGCCCCTTGTGCATCAGGGCCGTCACACCAACGGCACCATGTTCGGCATCCGCGTCGAACACGTGGTTGATGAGGTCGAGCACATAGGCCGATTTCCGCGTCGCCCCGGTGACCAGCCCGTCGCCATGCCCATGCGCCAGCATCAGCGCCGCGAACACGTGCCGATCCCGCGCCGCGAGCCGGTGAACGTCATGCCGGTCATGCCCCCGGCGCTGAAGCCGGGAATAGAGAAACGCCTTGTAGTCGCGCAGATGCTCGGTATTCGCCGCGTTCACGACCTCGAGCTCGCTCACCGCATCGCCAAGTCCCGCGACCTTGAGCTTTTCCGCCACATCCGCCTCGCGCCCGACGACCAGGGCTTGGCCGAACCCGGCGCGCTGGTACTGCACCGCGGCGCGGAGCACTCTCGGATCATCGCCCTCGGCAAAGATCATCCGGGCCTGCGCCGCCCGCGCCCGCGCGTTGATCGACCGCAACATGCTCGCCGTCGGGTCCATCCGCGTCTTGAGCGTGACCTCGTAGGCGTCCATGTCCACGATCGGCCGCCGAGCCGCGCCCGTCTCCATGCACGCCTTCGCCACGGCCGGCGGGATCGTGTAGATGAGGCGCGGATCGAACGGCGCCGGGATGATGTAATCCCGCCCGAAGGACAGCTCGCGGCCATAAGCCATGCCCACCTCGTCCGGCACGTCCTCCCGCGCGAGCCGCGCCAGCGCCTCGGCACAGGCGATCTTCATCTCGTCATTGATCGCCCGCGCGTGACAGTCGAGCGCACCGCGAAAGAGGTAAGGAAACCCCAGGACGTTGTTCACCTGGTTGGGATAGTCGCTCCGCCCGGTCGCCACGATGGCATCGTCGCGCACCGCGTGCGCCTCCTCGGGCGTGATCTCGGGGTCCGGGTTCGCCATGGCAAAGATCACCGGATCGCGGGCCATGCTCTCCACCATCTCGCTGGTAACCGCGCCCCGCACGCTCACGCCGAGGAACACGTCGGCCCCGTCCATCGCCTCCTCGAGCGTGCGCAGCTTGGTATCGACCGCGTGGGCTGACTTCCACTGGTTCATCCCGTCGCTGCGACCCTGGTAGATCACGCCCTTGGTATCGCACACGATGCAGTTCTCATGCCGCGCGCCCATGCTCTTGAGAAGCTCGATACAGGCGATCCCCGCCGCACCGGCCCCGTTCAGGACGATCTTCACATCCTCGATCTTCTTGCCCGACAGATGCAGAGCATTGATCAGGCCCGCGGCACAGATCACCGCCGTCCCGTGCTGGTCATCATGGAAGACGGGAATATCCATCACCTCCTTGAGCCGCTGCTCGATGATGAAACATTCCGGCGCCTTGATATCCTCGAGGTTGATGCCTCCGAAGGTCGGTCCCATCAGCTTCACCGCGTTGATGAACGCCTCCGGGTCCTCGGTATCCAGCTCGATGTCGATGCTGTTGACATCGGCGAACCGCTTGAAGAGCACCGCCTTGCCTTCCATCACCGGCTTCGACCCCAGCGCGCCAAGGTTTCCCAGCCCCAGAACCGCGGTCCCGTTCGAGATCACCGCCACGAGGTTTCCCTTGTTGGTATAGTCATACGCCGTTTCCGGGTTCTCCGCGATCGCCTGGCAGGGGACCGCCACGCCGGGGCTGTAGGCAAGACTCAGGTCACGCTGCGTCGTCATCGGCACCGTGGCGCTGATCTCGAACTTGCCGGGCGTCGGCTCGAGATGAAAGGCAAGGGCCTCTTCGCGGGTGAATTTGGGTTTGGGCATGGTGCTCGCTCGGCTGGAGGGGTCGAGATTTCAGTCTTATCCGTGCATCCCCCCCGCGACAACCACAAGCCTCTTTCGTCCCCCCGGGCGGCCCGATAGATTGCCCGCGGACCAAGGGGGGACGCGTGACCGAAGCGACATCAGCCGTGACGCCGATGATGGCGCAGTATCTCGAGATCAAGGCGGGCCACCCCGGCGCGCTTCTTTTCTATCGCATGGGCGATTTCTACGAGCTTTTCTTCGACGATGCGGCGGCGGCGGCCGAGGCTCTCGATATCGCTCTCACCAAGCGGGGCAGGCATCAGGGGCAGGACATCCCGATGTGCGGTGTGCCCGTCCACTCGGCCGAAGGCTACCTGCTCACCCTTATCCGCAAGGGCTTTCGCGTGGCGGTCTGCGAACAGACCGAGGATCCCGCCGAAGCGAAGAAACGCGGCTCGAAATCCGTGGTGCGCCGCGAGGTGGTGCGCCTCGTCACGCCGGGAACGCTGACCGAGGAAACGCTTCTCGACGCGCGCCGGCATAACTTCCTGGCCGCTTTCGGCAATGTCCGCGACGAAGGCGCCTTGGCATGGGTCGATATATCCACCGGCGCGATGATCGTCATGCGCCTGCCGCAGGTGCGGCTTGGCCCGGAACTGGCGCGCCTCGCACCGGCCGAGGTGGTGGTCGCGGATGGCGCCGAACGCGATCTCATGGAAACCATCGAGGAAAGCGGCGCGGCCCTCACGCCGCTGGGCCGCTCGGCATTCGACAGCACGGGAGCCGAGAAACGCCTCTGCGCGCTTTTCAGAACCGCCTCGCTCGAAGCGTTCGGCACGTTTTCCCGTGCCGAGCTTTCGGCGATGGGCGCCTTGGTCGAATATCTCGAGATCACCCAGAAGGGGAAGCTCCCCCTGCTTCAGCCTCCGCGCCAGGCCGACTCTCGTGGCGCGATGCAGATCGACGCCGCCACGCGCCGCAACCTCGAACTGACCCGTTCCCTTTCCGGCGGACGCGCGGGCTCGCTGATCGCTGTCATCGACCGCACCGTCACCGCAAGCGGCGGACGCCTCTTGGAACAGCGTCTTTCGAACCCGTCGCGGAATACCGAGGTCGTGCGTTCCCGTCTCGCTTGCGTCGATTTTTTGCTGGAACAGTCTCGATTTCGGGACGATCTGCGCACCGCGCTTCGTGCCGTCCCCGACATGGAGCGCGCGTTGTCACGTCTCGGCCTCGACCGCGGCGGCCCTCGCGATCTCGCCGCGATCCGCAATGGCCTGACCCAGGCCGCACAGATCGCCGCGATGTCACGGCCCGGGGACACACCTCCGGAACTCGCCGCTGCGCTTGACAGGCTTTCGGGGCAGGAACAGCTTCTCGAACTCCTCGACCAGGCGCTCGTCGCCGAACCACCCCTATTGGTGCGCGACGGTGGTTTCATCGCTCCGGGCTATGACGACGATCTGGACGAAAGCCGTCAACTCCGCGACGAGGGGCGGGGTGTCATCGCATCCATGCAAAGCGAATATGCCGAGCTGACCGGCATCCAGTCGCTCAAGATCAAGCACAACAACGTTCTGGGTTATTTCGTGGAGGTGACGGCAACCCACGCCGACAAGATGCTCTCGCCCCCGCTCAGCGAGACGTTCAGGCACCGCCAGACGACGGCCAATCAGGTCCGCTTTACAACGGTGCCCTTGTCCGAGATGGAAACGCGGATACTGAATGCGGGCGGACGGGCCATCGAAATCGAAAAGCGTCTCTATGACACGCTGAAATCCGAAATTCTCGATCGCTACGCCGAGCTTTCCGATACCGCCTCGTCCTTGGCGGAGATCGACCTCCACGGCGCATTGGCAAAGCTTGCGCTGGAAGAGAACTGGTGCAGGCCCAAGGTCGATGACAGTCGCGCGCTCGCCATCACGAACGGTCGCCACCCGGTCGTGGAACAGGCCCTGCGCGCATCCGGGGGCGGCCCATTCATCGCCAATGACTGCGATCTCGGCGATCAGGGCGACATCTGGCTTCTGACCGGCCCGAACATGGCGGGTAAATCGACATTCCTGCGCCAGAACGCCCTTATCGCGATCCTGGCCCAGATGGGCAGCTTCGTGCCCGCCGACGCGGCCCATATCGGTCTGGTGAGCCAGGTGTTCAGCCGCGTTGGCGCCTCGGACGACCTGGCGCGCGGACGCTCGACCTTCATGGTCGAGATGGTCGAAACCGCCGCCATCCTCAACCAGGCCGACGATCATGCGCTCGTCATCCTTGATGAGATCGGCCGGGGCACGGCCACCTACGACGGTCTTTCGATCGCCTGGGCCACCCTCGAACATCTGCACGAGGTTAATGGCTGCCGCGCGCTTTTCGCGACACATTATCACGAACTCACCCGCCTCTCGGATCGGCTGACCCGCGTCGAGAACGCGACGATCGCCGTCAAGGAACATGATGGCGACGTCATCTTCCTCCACGAGGTCCATCGCGGAGCCGCCGACCGATCCTACGGCGTCCAGGTGGCCAAGCTCGCCGGTCTGCCCGCCTCGGTGGTCGACCGCGCCCGCGTCGTTCTCGAGGCGCTCGAAAAAGGCGAGCGCGAAGGCGGCGCCAGCCGCGAAGCCGTGATCGATGACCTGCCGCTCTTTTCGGCCACACCGTCACCTGCACCGCGCCCCGCCGCACTTGGGCCCTCGGAGGCGGAACGCCGGCTTCGCGAGGTTCTCCCCGACACGCTCACCCCGCGCGAGGCGCTGCTGTTGATCTACGAGCTGAAGGAACTTGTTAACGAGGACTGAACGCGCGCTGCGTTAACCCGTTAAACGACCGTTCTCGCGCACCGACGTGATACCGACGTGGATACCGACGTAGATACCGACATGAAAAAAGGCGCCCATAGGGCGCCTTAACACGTTGCGGAAGGCCGGGCGCCTACCCCCTGTTGGAGGACACTCCAACCTGCGCGGGACGCAGGATCCGGTCATGCAACATGAACCCCTCGGCCGACACCTGGATGATCTCCCCGGCCTTGGTATCCGGCACCGGCGCTTCGAACATCGCTTCGTGCAGCTGCGGATCGAACTTGTCACCAGGCTGCGGAGAAACAAGGATAATTCCGTGTTTCGAAAAGGTGCTCAGAAGCTCTCGCATGGTCAGCTCCACCCCCTCGATTAACGCCTTCGAGACGTCCTTCTGCTCATCCGTGGCCGCCTCGACGGCCCGTTTGAGGTTGTCGTAAACCGGAAGCATGTCGCGCGCCAGTTTCGCGCCGCCGTAATTCTCGGCATCGCGGCGCGCCTTGTCTCCACGCTTGCGCACGTTCTCCGCATCCGCCAGCGCCCGCATGAACTTGTCCTTCAATGCGTCCCGCTCGGCCCGAAGCGCATCGATTTCCGCTTCCTCGTCAGACACTTCCGCGGTCTCGACTTCCTGCTCCTCGGCCATCGCCGTCTCCAGGTCGTCCAGAAATTCATCGTTCTTGGGCTCTGCCATGTCGTACCTCTTCAACCGCGGTCGGAAATCAACTTCCCGACCAGCTGTGCCGTATAATCCACGATCGGCACGATCCGCCCATAGTTGAGCCGCGTGGGTCCGATGACCCCGACCGCGCCGACGATCTTTCGATCAGCGTTCATATATGGAGACACCACCAGAGAGGAACCCGAAAGTGAGAAAAGTTTGTTCTCGGAGCCAATAAAAATTCGCACGCCTTCCCCTTCATCCGCCAATTCGAGGAACTCCGCGATATCCCGCTTCCGTTCCAGGTCGTCGAATAGCTCACGAATGCGCTCGAGGTCGGCCTCGGTGCCATCGGCGCCCAGAAGGTTCGCCCGTCCCCTCACGATCAGCCTTTCGGGGGATTCTCCATCACGATCCCAGACAGCCAGCCCACTCTCGACCAGCTCCCGCGCAAGCACGTCGATCTCCTGCCGTCGCTTCGAGATCTCCTTGCTGAACTTCGAGCGAAGATCCGACAGCGTCTTGCCCTCGATGAGCGCGTTGAGGAAATTCGCGGCTTCCCGCATGGAGCTCGGCGTCTGACCGGGCGGCGGCGTGAAAATGCGGTTCTCCACGTTGCCGTCGGCGAAGACGAGAACCACCAGCGCACGATCATGTGCAAGGCTCACGAACTCGATATGCTTGATAGGCGCCTCATGCTTGGGCGCGAGGACGAGGGACGCGCCCTTGGTGACGCCCGAAAGTGCCGACCCGACACGATCGAGAACATCCGTCACATCTTGCGAATTGCCTGTGACAGTCGCGTCGATCTTCTCGCGATCCTCCGGGCCCAGGTCCCCGACCTCGAGCAATCCGTCGACGAATATCCTGAGGCCTTCCTGGGTCGGCAACCGCCCCGCGCTGATATGCGGAGAACTCAGCAGGCCGAGATACTCGAGATCCTGCATCACGTTCCGGATGGTCGCCGCGCTCACCTTCTCCGACATCTCCCGCGTAAGCGTGCGGGAGCCAACCGGTTCCCCGGTGAGCAGATACGAGTCGACGACACGGCGAAAAACCTCGCGCGATCTGTCGTTCAACTCCTCGAGTAGCTTTCCGTTCTCCGCCATGGAAACGTCGCTCGGCCCCCGCATCGACATCGGACAATTAAGGAAATCGAAGGCAATCTTGCTTCCATTCCACTGGATACAAAGTTATTTGCGGTCTACCGAAATACAAGGATCATCTTATGCGACCTTCCGGCCGAACCCTCGATCAGATGCGGCCTGTTTCCATCGAGACAGGTATCACGAAACACGCCGAAGGGTCGTGCATGATCCGGATGGGCGATACCCATGTGCTCTGCACCGCCACGATCGAGGACCGCGTTCCGCCCTTCATCAAGGGGTCCGGTCTTGGATGGGTTACGGCGGAATACGGGATGCTGCCCCGCTCGACCACGAGCCGGATGCGCCGCGAGGCGACCGCAGGCAAGCAGGGCGGCAGAACAGTCGAGATCCAAAGGCTGATCGGCCGTTCCCTGCGCGCCGGCATCGACCGCGTTGCCCTCGGTGAGCGGCAGATCACCGTGGATTGCGACGTGATCCAGGCGGACGGCGGCACGCGCTGCGCATCCATCACCGGCGGCTGGGTCGCGCTGAAGCTCGCCGTTCAGAAACTTCTGAAGGCCGGCGAGGTAACAACCGATCCCCTGACCGATCCCGTGGCCGCGGTATCCTGCGGCATCTACGCGGGCCAGCTCATCCTCGATCTGGATTATCCCGAGGACAGCGAGGCCGGTGTCGACGGAAACTTCATCCTCACCGCATCCGGCAAACTGATCGAGGCGCAAATGTCCGCCGAGGGCTCGACCTTCACGCGCAAGCAGATGGATGGGCTGCTGGATCTGGCGGAGAAAGGCGTGGCTGAACTGTCCGAGATCCAACTGGCGGCGGTAGATGCGTAAATTCGACGAAGATCGCCTGCTCGTCGCGACCCATAATCGCGGAAAGCTCGAGGAGATCGATCATCTCCTTGAACGTTTCGATATCACCATCGTTGGCGCGGGTGATCTTGGTCTCGAAGAACCCGAAGAGACCGAAACATCCTTTGTCGGCAACGCGCGGATCAAGGCGCACGCAGCGAGCAAGGCGACTGGCCTTCCTGCCCTCGCCGACGATTCCGGGCTTTGCGTCGATGCACTTGACGGCGCACCCGGCGTCTATACCGCCGATTGGGCCGAAACGCCGAACGGGCGCGACTTCTCGATGGCGATGCAGAAAGTGCACGATCGCCTCGTGTCGTCAGGCGATCCCGAGCCTTGGACAGCACGATTCTGCTGCACGCTCGTTCTTGCATGGCCCGACGGTCATCACGAGGTGTTCGAGGGCATGATCGAGGGTAGGATCACCTGGCCGCCGAGGGGCGATCAGGGCCATGGCTATGACCCCATCTTCCAGCCCGACGGCTACGACATCACCTTTGCCGAGATGAACAGGTGGGAGAAGAACACTCTCAGCCACCGGGGCGCAGCATTCACGAAGCTCGTGCAGGGTTGCTTTGATTGAAGACTGGAAGAACGCCGGCTTCGGCCTCTATGTCCATTGGCCGTTTTGCCAATCGAAATGTCCGTACTGCGACTTTAACAGCCATGTCGCCTCGCACGTGGACCAGGACCTCTGGCTCGATGCCTACTTGGCCGAGATCGAGAGATACGCGAAACTGTGTCCCGGCAGGCTCCTGAATTCGGTATTCTTCGGCGGCGGAACCCCCAGCCTGATGGAAGAGCGAGTCGTTGCGGCAATCCTCGACGCCGCCGCGAAACACTGGACCATTGCCAACGATCTCGAGATCACGCTCGAGGCCAATCCCGGCTCCGTCGAAGCCACCCGCTTCGAAGGCTATCGAAACGCCGGGGTGACGCGGGTCTCCATGGGCATCCAGGCGCTTGACGACCACGATTTGCGACGCTTGGGACGTCTCCATACGGTCGACGAAGCGATGCGCGCTTTCGAGATCGCACGAGATAACTTCGACAGGGTCAGTTTCGATCTGATCTACGCACGTCAGGATCAGTCTCTCGCAGCTTGGGAAACCGAACTTTCCCGCGCGCTCTCGATGGCTGTCGATCACCTCTCCCTCTACCAGTTGACGATTGAGCCGGGCACCGTCTTCGGCGAGCGCTTCGACAGGGGAAAGCTCGCCGGGCTTCCCGATGAAGATCTTTCGGCCGAGATGTACGCGCTGACGCAGGAACTATGTCGTGACGCCGGACTAGCAGCTTACGAGGTGTCGAATCACGCCGCCCCGGGCGCCGCCTCGCGGCACAATCTCATCTACTGGCGCTACGGCGATTACATCGGCATCGGACCCGGCGCGCACGGTAGATTAACTCTTTCTGGCAAAAGATTTGCAACGATCGCTCCCAGAGAACCCGGTTCATGGCTCAAGGCAGTGAAGACCGGATCGGGAGACGAAGAGTTCGCAGCGCTTACGCAGGAGGAACAGGCTCTCGAGTACCTTCTGATGGCCATGAGGTTGACGGAGGGAATGGATCGATCCCGGTATGCCGCGCTGGGCGGTGATGAGATCTCCCCGCCCGATATCGCGGCACTGGAAGAATTGGGTATGATCGTGACGACCGAGCGAAAGGTTATGGCGACCGAGAAAGGCCGCCCCGTCCTCAACTCCATCATCCGACGCTTGGCAGGCGTCTGATCCATGCGGGCTCTCTGGCTCATCCTCGGGCTGATCTGTCTGATCCTCGGCGGCGCAGGCGTGATCCTGCCACTTGTGCCGACGGTGCCGTTCCTGTTGCTTGCGGCCTATTGTTTCGCGCGATCGTCCGGACGGTTGCACATGTGGCTTCTGTCACATCCCCGCCTTGGTCCACCCATTCGTGACTGGCAGTCATACGGCGCCATCAGACGACGCGCCAAATACCTCGCGACCGCGTCGATCGCGGGCGTTTTGGCGATCTCACTGCTGCTGGGTCTCAAGTCACAGATCATCGCGATTCAGATAGTCGTCCTGACCTGCGTCCTCGTCTTCATCTGGTCTCGTCCGGAAGGCCCGCGCTGAGAAGCGAACAGAGCGCGTCGAGTTGTTCAAGGGACTTGTAGGAGAGTGTGACTGTGCCCGTCTCGTCCGATGCCTTGTGATTTATCGCCACGCCCATCTTCAGATTGGCCGCCAGGTCCGCTTCCAGGGCACGAGTGTCGGCATCCTTGGCATCACCGCGGGATCTGGAGCTGGAGCTTTTTCTCTCCTTCCCCTCCGCAGAGCGCTCCGC
Source organism: Roseovarius sp. SCSIO 43702 (assembly GCF_019599045.1). Lineage (NCBI taxonomy): Bacteria > Pseudomonadati > Pseudomonadota > Alphaproteobacteria > Rhodobacterales > Roseobacteraceae > Roseovarius > Roseovarius sp. SCSIO 43702. Next base: position 178,745 of record NZ_CP080623.1, on the reverse strand, counting down.
TTTGACGAGCTTCTCCAGCTGTCGAACAGAAAGGCCCTTCTTGATGACCTCTTGTGCCAGGAATTTCGGATCATCCGCCGTAACGAGCGCGCGTGCATGACCCGCGGAAATCCGGCCGTCCGCCACATATGCCCGAACCTCCGGCGGAAGCTGAAGCAAGCGCATGGAGTTGGCGATGTGGCTACGGCTTTTCCCAAGAGCACGAGAAAGCTGTTCCTGGGTGTGTCCGAATTTCTCCATCAGCTGCACGTATCCTGCGGCTTCGTCGATCGGATTCAGGTCGGCGCGCTGAATGTTCTCGATAATCGCAATCTCGAGGACTTCCGTATCCGAAAATTCTTTAATTATAACAGGTACTTGATGAAGATTTGCACGCTGCGCCGCTCGCCAGCGCCGCTCGCCGGCTACGATTTCGTAAGCATTGGCTTTGGTCGGATGTGACCGAACGATAAGGGGTTGGATAATGCCTTTCTCGCGAATGGACTCGGCCAGTTCGTCGAGTTTCTCCTCATCAAAGCTTCTTCGCGGCTGGTCTGGATTGGGAAAAACAAGCTCGATAGCCGCGGTAGCCTCCGCTCCCGATTTCTGCGCCTGCCCGGTATCCGTCGCATCCCCGACATCCGCCATCAACGCGGACAACCCCCGGCCAAGTCCCCTGGATTTCGTTTTCTTTTCGCTCATTTCACGCTCCAGATCAGGCGGCGAGCCGCGCCGAATTTTTCACGACTTCCCGCGCCAGGTTTATATAGGCGCGCGCACCAAGCGACGCCGAATCGTACTTCAACACCGGCATAGCGAAAGATGGCGCTTCGCTCAGCCGGACATTCCGCGGGATCACCGTCCGGTACACCAGATCGCCCAAATTCTCGCGTGCGTCGGCCTCGACCTGCCGCGAAAGGTTGTTCCTGGCATCGTACATCGTAAGAACGACACCCTCGATACGAAGCGCCGTGTTCGCGGTTTCGCGCACTTCCCGGATCGTGAGCATGAGCTGAGACAAACCTTCCAATGCGAAAAATTCACTTTGCAGCGGCACCAATACCGAGTCAGCCGCAACAAGAGCGTTGACAGTCAGCAGGTTCAACGAAGGTGGACAATCTATGAAAATGTAATCGAAGCCGTATTTATCGAGATCCGTGGCCCGCAGGGCATCCCGAAGCAGGAAAAGACGCTTCTCCTTGGTATAAAGTTCGATATCGGCAGAACTCAGATCCGTCGTAGCCGGGATGATGCTCAAGCCTTCTATCTCGGTGGACAACACCACCTCATCGACCTGGGCCTCCTCGAAGATGAGATCATATGTGGACATGCTGCGCTGCGCCGCGTCGATCCCCAGACCGGTCGATGCATTGCCTTGCGGATCCAGATCGACAAGCAAGACCTTCTTGCCCATATCCGCTATGGATGCGCTCAGGTTGATCGCGGTGGTGGTTTTTCCAACCCCACCTTTCTGGTTCGCAACCGCGATAATCCTGGCCCCCGATGGCCTACTCCTGTCCGACACGCGACACTCCTGAGATCTTGAGAATTCGTGCGTTTGCATTAGTAGCACTTCTAATGGCTTCGCAGTCAAACCGCCATTTCACCCGTGCCGCATTGAGTTCCTTTTCCCATTCGGCACCTTTCGGGAAAAGAGCCGTGCCGCTTGGGCATAAATGTCTTTCGCAATGGTTAAGCAACCGGTCCAGCGGCGCGAGAGCGCGAGCGCTGAGTGTAGCCGCGTCCAGTTCCGGCACGTTCTCGACCCGATCGTTCAGGATCTCGACGGGTGTGGATGTTTCACGTGAAACAGTCCTCAGAAAAGCACATTTCCGCGAGTCGCTCTCAACCAGGGTAACCTTTCGGTCGCGATCGAGTTCACTCGCCAAGATAGCAATGATCATTCCTGGAAAGCCACCGCCGGAACCCAGGTCGACCCACCGGCCCGATTGACGCCCGTCAAGATGAAAAAGTTGCGCAGAATCCTTGAAATGACGGTCTTCGATTGACTGCAATGTGTCCTTGGAGACGAGATTTATCTTGGGATTCCATTTCCTGAGAAGCTCTGCGTAAACAGCAAGTTTCTCCTTTGTATCGCCGGAAATTTCCCATTCCTCCGACAACATCATGCGCTTCGCTTTCTCTCATACTGGCGAAGCTTCGCGTGCAGGAGCGTCAGCGCTGCAGGCGTCATTCCATCAATTCGACCCGCCTGACCCAGATTACTCGGTCGGACGGCACAGAGCTTGGATTTCAGCTCATTGGACAGCCCGTCAATGCCCTCAAAATCGAAATTGCTCGGAATCATCTTGGTCTCGTCCCTTCGAACACTCTCGGCGTCCTGCCTTTGACGATCGGTATAACCGGCATAGACGGCATCTCTCGCCAGTTGCACCAAGCTCTCGCGGTCCAGATCGCCAAGCGACGGCTCCAAGGAAATCACCGTGTCCACGTCGAACTGAGGAAGCGCCAGAAGGTCGAAAGCTGTGCGCTTCTTCCCATCCAGATTTACCTGATGCCCCGCATCCCGTAGTTCGTTCGGAGTGAAAGATAGCGCGTCAAGCCTCTCCGATGCCTCCGTAAGCCGCTCCAGCTTTCTCCCGAACGCCTCACTCCGCTGCACCGAGACACATCCGATCTCAATGCCTTTCGGCGTCAACCGTTGATCGGCATTGTCAGCCCGCAACGACAACCGGAATTCGGCACGGGACGTAAACATCCGGTAGGGCTCCGAAACGCCCCGCGTGATAAGGTCATCCACCATCACGCCGATATAGCTGTCAGACCGCGAAAACGTCACGGACGACTGCTCCAACGCCATGCAAGCGGCGTTCAACCCCGCGACAAGACCCTGTGCCGCCGCTTCCTCATAACCTGTTGTGCCGTTGATCTGACCTGCAAGGAACAGCCCCGGCACATCCCGCACCGCGAGCCGGTCATCAAGGGCACGCGGATCAACGTAATCATACTCGATCGCATAACCCGGCTGGGTTATCTCAGCGTTCTCCAAGCCCACGATGGACCTGACATAGCTCTCCTGAACATCCTCCGGCAGCGAAGTCGAAATTCCGTTAGGATAGATCACATCGTCCGAGAGGCTCTCGGGTTCGAGAAAGATCTGGTGCGAGGTTTTCTCCGCGAACCTGACGATCTTGTCCTCGATTGACGGGCAATACCTGGGGCCCACCCCTTCGATGCGCCCGCTATACATCGCCGAGCGTTCCAGGTTCTTTTCAATGATTTCGTGCGTTCTGGGATTCGTATGCGTGATCCCGCAACTCACCTGACGGGCGGTTGGGGCATCCGAGAGAAACGAGAACATCGTCGGATCATCATCTCCGGGCTGAAGTTCCAAATTCGTCCAGTCGATGGTTTTTCCGTCAAGGCGAGGTGGCGTTCCGGTCTTCAGCCGACCAAGCGGCAACGCAAACTCGTCAATCCGATGCGCGAGCTGTACGGACGGTTCATCACCCATTCGACCGCCCGGCCGCGACACGTCGCCGATATGGATCACGCCACGAAGGAAGGTGCCGGTGGTCAAGATCACGGACTTCGAGATAATCCGCGATCCATCCACCAAGACAACTCCGCGCACGGAACCGCGATCTAGCACGAAGTCACTTACTTCACCTTCTACAATAGAGAGCAAAGGCTGATTTCGCATCTCCGCCTGCATCTCTTGACGATAGATCCGACGATCCGTCTGAGCACGCGGTCCCTGGACAGCGGGACCCTTTCTCTTGTTGAGCAGGCGAAACTGAATTCCAGCCTTGTCCGCGACTCGCGCCATGACACCATCGAGCGCATCGATCTCTCGAACCAGATGACCTTTGCCAAGCCCGCCAATGGCCGGATTACAGGACATCACACCGATTGATTCGAAGGTGAGCGTGACCAAGCAGGTCTTCGCCCCCATGCGGCTCGCCGCATGAGCTGCTTCGCAGCCGGCATGGCCACCTCCGACAACTATCACGTCATAATCGAACTGTTTCACGTGAAACATCCTCACTTGCCCAAGCAGAAGCTGCTGAAGATTTCGCCCAGAATTGCTTCGACATCCACGCGGCCGACCAACTCATCCAACCTGTGAATGCCGCGGCGTATATCTTCCGAAACGATCTCACTCGGTACGGACCCATTTATCAACGATTCTCGGGCTTTCAACAGCGCATCTCTGCCTTCAGTCATCGCGATCCGGTGACGCTGGCGCGTTGCCAAGCCGGCGCCCATGGTCCTCGATCGCAGGATGGATCCAATTTTTTCGATCAGCTCGGAAACACCCTCCCCTGTGACACCTGAGATTCCCGAAGGAACCTCGCGCTTGTCACACTTGGCTTCCACCACGATATCTTCCGGCTCGCAAAGTTCGGGATCGGGAATGTCTTTCTCGATCAGGAAAACCCTCAGGTCCGCCTCTCGTGCCCGACGGCGCGCGAGATCGATCCCCATCCCTTCGATAACATCTTCCGATTCTCTCAATCCGGCCGTGTCGAGGAACGTGACCGGTAGCCCATGGACATCCATTCTGACTTCGATGACATCTCTTGTCGTGCCAGCAATGCTTGATGTGATGGCAGCCTCACGACCTGCCAGCCGATTGAGCAACGTCGATTTCCCTACATTCGGCGCACCAACTATGGCAACCTCGAATCCTTCCCGAATTCTTTCCGACGCGCCAACGCCATCTATCTCCGTGTTCAGCTCCGAGATGACCGACTGCAACAGATCGCTCACCTCGGGACCGACATCTTCCGGAACCTCCTCATCGGCGAAATCAATCGTGACCTCCACGAGCGCCATCGCCCGCAACAGCTTGGCGCGCCAGTTTTCGCATTTTCGCCCCAGCTCGCCGGAGAAGGACCGTAGCGCCAATTTGCGTTGTGCTTCCGTCTCTGCATTCAGCAGGTCGGCAAGACCCTCGACTTGAGCAAGATCGAGCTTGTCGTTTTCCAGCGCGCGCCGCGTGAATTCCCCTGGTTCCGCCGGCCGACACCCGGGAACAGCAGAAAGTGCATCACAGATCGCCGAAATGGTCGCCACGCTTCCATGCGTCTGAAATTCAACAACCTTTTCTCCTGTGAAGCTCTGACCCTCCTCAAAGCTGAGGACCAGTGCCTGATCCAGAACATCTTCCTCTCGGCGCAATACGCAAAGAGTGGCACGCCTCGGCTCGGGGACCCTACCTGCGAGCGCTTCGCAGGCGGTGAACGCCGATGGTCCGGAAACACGGACAACCGCAACGCCTGCCTTGCCCGGCGCCGAAGACAGGGCGAATATCGTATCGTCCATCGCTCACCTCGCGCCCCGTTCGGCTTGTCAGGTGTTCATAGAATCAAAGAATTCCGCGTTGGTCTTGGTCTGTTTAAGCTTGGAGAGAAGAAACTCTATGGCGTCCGTTGTTCCCATCGGGTTGAGGATCCGGCGCAACACAAAGGTCTTCTGAAGATTGACCTTGTCGACCAAGAGGTCTTCTTTCCGCGTGCCGGACTTGAGGATATCGATGGCGGGGAAAACCCGCTTGTCCGCGATCTTCCGGTCCAAGACGATCTCCGAGTTACCAGTTCCCTTGAACTCCTCGAAGATCACCTCGTCCATTCGGCTTCCGGTGTCGATCAATGCGGTGGAAATGATCGTGAGCGAACCGCCTTCCTCGATATTTCGTGCAGCACCGAAGAAGCGTTTTGGCCTTTGGAGCGCATTCGCATCCACACCACCGGTCAGGACCTTCCCGGATGACGGCACAACCGTGTTGAATGCCCGTCCCAGTCGCGTGATCGAATCGAGGAGAATGACCACGTCCCGCTTGTGTTCAACGAGACGCTTGGCTTTCTCGATCACCATTTCCGAAACCGCCACGTGACGCGCCGCGGGCTCATCAAAGGTCGAACTGATGACCTCGCCCTTCACGCTGCGCTGCATGTCAGTCACTTCTTCAGGCCGCTCGTCGATGAGAAGCACGATCAGATAGCACTCAGGGTGGTTTCTTTCGATACTGGCTGCAATGTTCTGCAAGATCACCGTCTTACCCGTCCGCGGTGGAGCCACGATAAGCGACCGCTGCCCCTTGCCGATGGGCGCCACGAGGTCGATGATCCGGGCTGATTTGTCCTTTATCGTCGGATCCTCGATCTCCATCGTCAGGCGTTCATCGGGATAGAGCGGCGTCAGGTTGTCGAACGCGATCTTGTGGCGGGCCTTTTCCGGCTCTTCGAAATTGATCTCCGATACCGAGGTAAGCGCGAAGTACCGCTCGTTGTCCTCGGGTTGCTTCACCTCGCCGACCACTGTGTCACCGGTCCGAAGGGCATGATGGCGAATGGTCTCCGGCGACACGTAGATGTCATCCGGGCCGGGAAGATAGTTTGCCTCGGGAGAACGCAGGAAACCGAAACCATCCTGCAAGACCTCGAGAACACCGTCACCGAAGACGGTCCAGCCTTCCTCTGCGCGTTCCTTGAGAATCGAGAACATCATCTCGCCCTTGCGCATCGTCGAGGCGTTTTCGATCTCGAGCTCCTCGGCCATGGCCAGAAGATCCTTCGCGCTTTGCGCCTTGAGATCGGACAGGTTGAGACGGTCCTGGGACATGCGGTTGTTCCTTCGCTGCGTAGCGGCTCGCGTATAGCGGGTATTCTTTGGGAGAATCCTTGCCCCGGACGGGGACTTTGCGTGTCCCTACCGCTCTGCCATTCTCAAGTCAAGATTTGCTCGCATTCAAAAGCGGACGACCACCGAGAACACGATAATGATGAGAAGGACTGTCGGCACTTCGTTCATGATGCGATAGGTTCTTCCAGTCACGGCGTTCGCGCCATCGGCAAAATCACGGCGCCGCATCGCAAGCCAGTGATGAAAGCAAGTGAGGCCAAGGATGCCGCCCAACTTGGTGTAAGGCCACACAGATGACCAATCGACGATCGCCGGGGTCGCGACCAGTGCCAGACCGAAAAGCCACGTCGCCACCATCGCCGGTGTCATGATCGCCTTGAGAAGTCTTCGCTCCATGACCTGAAACACGTCATCCAGGGCATCACCCGGATCAGACTGCTCAGCATGGTAGACGAACAACCTGGGCAGATAGAACAGCGCTGCCATCCACGCGATCACTGAAATGATGTGAAGCGACTTGGTATAAGGGTACGCCCAGATGAGAAAAGACTGCACAAGTTCCAAGGCTGGCTTCCAGGGTTCGATCATGCACGGCCCTAGCTTTAATAAATAGAAAGAGAAAGAGAAATGATGATGATTTTGTAGGGGTAGTGTCTGGCCGTGGATTATTTTTCATCCACAGAGTTACTCACGGACCCAAGTCGAAGAATTTCTCACGTAGGTTTAGGAGAGACAAAAATATGATTTGTAATCATATAGTTAACTTAAATCATCTTTGCGCGCCCATGCTGTTACCACCATCGAAGGTTCGCCCCATGGGAAACTCCACTTCTTTTCCACATGGGATAACTCGCGATCGAATCGAACCGCTGCTCGACGATTGGCTTGGGATGATCGCTCCGTGCTGATAAACGGACACCATGTCTGACATTGCGCTCGGAAAGCTCGCGTCTTTATCCCCATGACCATCCCCATTGTCCTTGCCTCCGGTTCGCCCATTCGCCGGGAACTGCTGCGGAACGCCGGCGTATCGTGCGAGGTGATCTCGCCGCGCATTGATGAGGATATCATACGCGGCGCCATGGTGTCGGATGGCTTCAGGCCGCGGGATGTCGCTGACGCCCTGGCCGAGGCCAAGGCCACCAAGATCGGATCGCGGAGAGAGAATGCGCTCGTAATCGGCTGCGATCAGATCCTCTCGTTCCAAGGCCGGATTCTTGCCAAATCTCCCACCCGTGAAGCTGCTCGCTGCCTTCTCGACGAACTCAGGGGGCAATCACATGAACTCTATTCCGCGGTCGTTATCTGCGAAGGTCCGAGACCCGTTTGGCGGGCCATCGGGTATGTGAAAATGACCATGCGAGCGTTTAATGATCGTGAACTCGACTCGTATCTCGATCGAAACTGGCCTGACGTGAGTGATGCCGTCGGAGCGTACAAGCTCGAGGCGGAAGGGGCCCGGCTCTTTTCCGCCGTAGAGGGCGACTATTTCACAGTGCTGGGTTTGCCCTTGCTCGACGTTTTGTCGTATCTCTCCATGCGCGGAGCTATCTGACATGACCCATCCGAAAATTCCCCTCGCCGGCGTGATAGGTTCCCCCATTGCGCATTCCAGATCGCCCAACATCCATGGCCATTGGCTGAAGACGCTCGGTCTGCCGGGACACTACATCCCTATGAAGGTCGAGGCAGAGGACCTCGAAAGCGTTTTGCGGACGCTTCCCAAAGCGGGCTTCGTGGGAGTCAATGTCACGATCCCGCACAAGGAGCGGGTGCTTGAAATCGCAGATCTCAGTACGGATCGAGCAACGTTGATCGGGGCGGCCAACACGCTCGTTTTCCGAAAGGACGGCAAGATCCAGGCTGACAATACCGATGGTTACGGGTTCATGAAGAACCTCGAAGCCGCCGGCACGAGCTGGACACCGGCCGCCGGTCCCGCCGCGCTTTTCGGGGCCGGAGGTGCCGCGAGGGCTGTGATTGCTGCACTCCTGCAAGCCGGTGTTCCAGAGATCATGATCTCGAACCGGACCCGCGTTCGTGCCGAGGCGCTACAGGCCGATTTCGGAAAGCGTATCCAGGTTGTCGACTGGGTGCAGGCCGGCAACATGCTCGATGACGCGGCTCTGGTGGTGAATACGACTTCGCTCGGGATGATAGGTAACCCTCCCCTTCGAGTGCCGCTGGATGGCTTGCGTAAAAACACGCTCGTGACTGATCTCGTTTACACTCCGTTGAAAACCCGCCTGCTTCAAACTGCCGAAGAAATGGGGTGCGCGACGGTGGATGGCCTCGGCATGTTGCTGCATCAGGCCGTTCCCGGTTTCGAACGCTGGTTCGGCGAACGTCCGACAGTCGACAGCGCGACCCGGGCGGCTGCCTTGCGATGAGTTTCCTGCTGGGTCTGACCGGGTCTATCGGAATGGGAAAATCCACGACCGCGCGCATGTTTCGCGATGCGGGATGTGATGTCTGGGACGCGGATGTCGCAGTGCACAGGTTGTATGCGCGTGGCGGCGAGGCTGTCGCGCCCGTTGCCGACGCGTTTCCCGGCGCGGTAACAGACGGCGCGGTGTCGCGCGAAGAACTGCGCCGGATCATAGCCCGCGATGAGTCGGCGCTGCCGCGCCTTGAAGAGATCGTGCACCCCCTCGTTGCGGAAGATAGAGAAAAGTTCATCAGAACCGCGCAGGCGGATATCGTCGTCCTCGACGTTCCGCTTCTGTTCGAGAACGGGATGGACGAGATGATGGACGCTGTGGTCGTTGTTTCCACCTCACCCGAAGCGCAGCGCGCACGCGTCATGGAGCGTGACGGCATGAGTGAAGAGAGCTTTAAACGACTCCTTGCCAAGCAGATGCCGGATCGCGAGAAACGTGAACGGGCGGATTTCATCGTGATCACCGACACGATCGATCATGCGCGCAGCCAGGTGAACGATATCGTGGCCGCGATCCGGAAGGAGCTTGAGGATGCGTGAGATTGTGCTTGATACCGAAACGACGGGGTTCGATCCCTATCAAGGCGACCGGATCGTCGAGATCGGAGCGGTCGAGCTCTTCAACCACATGCCCACGGGTAATACCTATCACCAATATATCAATCCCGAACGTGCGATGCCCCAGGATGCGTTCGAGGTGCATGGGTTGGGCGATGATTTCCTGCGGGACAAGCCGGTTTTCAAAGCGATTGCGCAATCGTTCATCGAGTTCGTCGGTGATGCGAAGCTTGTCATTCACAATGCGTCCTTCGATATGAAATTTCTCAATGCCGAGCTGGGCTGGGTCGGGCTTCCGGCGCTTCCGATGGATCAGGCGATCGATACGCTCGATCTTGCCCGCCGGAAGTTTCCCGGGTCGCCGGCGTCGCTCGACGCGCTATGTCGGCGGTTCGCGATCGACAATTCGGCGCGCACGCTCCATGGCGCGTTGCTCGACTCCGAAATCCTGGCCGAAGTCTACCTTCAGCTCATCGGGGGACGCCAACCAGATTTCGCGCTCAGCGTGACCGATGACGCACCGAAACCGGGCCTGGTTGCCGACGATTGGCGCCCTTCACCGCGCGAGACGCCGCTTCCGCCACGGCTCACGGCCGAGGAAGAAGCGGCTCATGCCGCTTTCGTGGACGAGATCGGCGATGCGGCGATCTGGAAACGCTTCGATCAGGCCTGAGGCGCTTCCGACGGCTTTTCCGACTGACGCCGCGCGATTTCATTGCGATAGATCTGCACCCAGTCGATATTCTCGAGGTTCAGCGGAGGAAACCCGCCGTCGCGGGTCACGTCGCTGACGATCCGCCGAAGATAGGGGAACATCATGCGCGGACACTCGATCATCAGGAATGGATGGAGCTGATCCTCGGGCACGTTCTCGATATGGAACACGCCCACGAAATCCATCTCCATGACAAAGAGATGTGCATCGTCTTCCTTGTTCTTGGATTCAACCTTGAGCTTCGTCACCACCTCATATTGATGTTCGGCAGAGCGCTTCTTGGCGTCGAGATTCACCCGGACGGTCACGTCGGGCTGCACTTCTCCGCCGACACCCTTCTGCGCGAGAATATTCTCGAACGACAGATCGCGGACGAACTGCGTGAGTGTCGTCATCTTGATCTGGGGTGCCTGGGCGGCGCTGCCGTTTTCGGTTTCGGTCATCAATATGCTCCTAGAAGATAAAAAATTCATTAACGATCTATCAGACCCTCATAATGGCCTCAATGCCTGGTCCAGCCCGATGGTCCCGATCGATCCGGCGCGGGCGAACGCGAGGTCTCGATCTCTTCGTACTCGCCTTCGACGATATCGGAGTCCGGCGACCGGCGACGGGTCATACCGTCCTGGGTAAAGACATGCGTTTCGACCCGCACGCGGTTGCGAAGATATCGAAGAACGAATGTCCTGACGGCCGGAACCAGCAGCGCGAACCCGGCTGCATCCGTAAAGAAGCCGGGTGTGAGAAGAAGCGCCCCGGAAAACAGGATCATCGCGCCATGCGCCAAGGGTTCTGCCGGATTGCGCGTTCGGGAAAACGCGTCCTGCACGTCTGCCAATGCTTTCAATCCCTGTGTTCGGACGAGCACGGTTCCGAGGATGGCCGTAAGCACGACAACCCCGAGCGTCGGCCACAAGCCGATGAGCCCCCCGACCTGGATGAAGAGCGCGATCTCGATCAATGGCACGCAAAGAAATGCGATGAATAGCCACATATGGTCTTCTCCCGCCGATTGCGGTTGTCTGGCAGTGGACTCGCCCGAGTCCCTGACCTACATAGGAACGGAATTCCTCGCTTTCCACTTCCCAAGGGGAAATGAACAGAAAATGACTGGAGCCGTGTTTCAACTTCTTGTCCTTGCCGGTATCGCGGTCTTCCTGATTTTGCGCCTTCGGTCGGTGCTGGGTACTCGTGACGGGTATGAACCGCCGCGCGTCGAAGGGGCCGGCGGTGCCGAGCGCCGCCAGTCGTTCGAGGTCATCGAAGGCGGCCCCGACCATGACATCATCGACCACGTTCCCGAGGATTCCGAGGCCGCGGCGGCGCTGGCCGAGATGAAGCGGATCGATAACGATTTCACGGTGAGTGGTTTCCTCCAAGGTGCGCGCGGCGCATACGAGATGATCCTCATGAGCTTCGAGAACGGCAAACTCGAAGATATAACGCCGTTCCTCTCGAGCGATGTCTTCGACGCATTTTCCCAGGTGGTCGACGCGCGGCAGGAACAGGATCTGACCGTTGAAGCCGAGTTCATCGGGGTGCGGGACGTATCCCTCGTGGATGCCCGGATCGACGACAAGACGAAGAGAGCCGAAATCACCGTCAAGTTCGTCGGCGAGCTTGTCTCCGTCGTGCGCGATCGCGATGGCAAGATCGTCGAGGGAACGCCGGGCCAATCGAAGCGGCAAAGGGACACCTGGACTTTCGAGCGCGTCATGGGATCGGACGATCCGAACTGGCGCTTGGTGGCCACGGGCGGATGATCCGCGCGATTTCGATCGCTCTTTTCATGCTGGGTTCGCAGGTGGCCCAGGCATCGAATGCCGAGGAAACCGTCTATGACATCCTCACTTTCGACGAGCTGTCCGATTGGGAAGAGGACGACCATGAGGCAGCTCTCGACACGTTTCTGAATACATGCCCGGATATGGACGATGTCGACTGGCGGTCGCTCTGCGCGCTTGCGCAGCAGAAGCCGGATGCGAAACCGTTCTTCGAGCTCTTCTTTCGGCCGGTTCTGATCTCGGACGGCCAGGACGCGCTTTTCACCGGATATTTCGAGCCCGAGCTCAACGGATCGTTGACCCGCACGGAGCGCTTTCGCTTTCCGCTTTATCGCGAGCCGGAAATCGCGCGGGCGATCAGCCCATGGATGACGCGGCGGGAAATCGAAACCGGATCTTTCATGGAGGGCCGTGGCCTCGAGATCGCGTGGGTCGATGATCCGGTCGAACTGTTCTTTCTGCAGATCCAGGGTTCGGGGCGCATACGGCTTCAGAACGGTGAAGTGATCCGCGTCGGATACGGTGGCTCGAACGGTCATACCTATCGCTCGATCGGGGCAGAACTGGTTCAGCGCGGGGTGTATGAGCCGCATCAGGTCTCGGCCCAGGTGATCAAGAACTGGGTGCGGCGCAATCCCGAGCTGGGGCAGGAACTTCTCTGGCACAATCCGGCATACGTGTTCTTTCGCAGGATCGATTCCCTCCCGCCCGAGAAAGGCCCGCGCGGCGCGATGAACCGCTCGATCACCACCGGGCGGAGCATTGCCGTCGATCCGAAATTCGTGCCGCTCGGCGCGCCGGTCTGGATCGAGAAACTGGGATCCGGTCCCATCAAGAGGTTGATGGTTGCGCAGGACACCGGCTCGGCGATCAAGGGTGCGCAGCGAGCCGACATCTTCATGGGCACGGGCGATGCGGCGGGACGTGCGGCAGGGCGGTTGAGGGATCCGGGCCGGCTCCTGGTGCTGATGCCGATCCAGCGGGCATATGCGCTGGCGCCCGAGGCGCTGCCGTGAGCCGGCGGCGGCCGGACCGGGACGAGCTGGCACTTTGGCGGCAGGTGGCGAAGACGGCCAAACCGCTTGGCCCGGAGAAGAAGTCGTTGCTGCGAAAGGGGCCGACCGACCCGGCGCCATCGTCCGCATCGGCGGATAAACCCCCCGTCACGTCGTTTACCGTTGGTGAAGCCGGGTCGAGAAGCGAGGTCGCGGAAGCCGCGTTCGCACCGCCGAAGCCATCGGTCCGTATGGACAACAAGGCTTACAAGCGGATGCGCGGGGGGAGGTTGAAGCCGGAGGCGACGCTCGACCTTCACGGAATGACACTTGATCGCGCGCATAACGCGACAACGGGTTTCATCCTGCGGTCCCATGCGAACGATCTGAGGCTTCTCCTGATCGTGACGGGCAAGGGGAAGCGCGGTGCGCACCAGGATTTCATCCCGGAGCGGCAAGGGGTTCTGCGCCATCAACTTCCGCACTGGCTTTCCATTCCGCCGCTGTCGCATATCGTTCTCCAGGTCAGCGAAGCGCATGGACGTCATGGCGGCGGCGGGGCGTTTTACGTGTATCTACGGCGCCGCAGGTAGCATGGGACGGGCGCGGATGACGCCGATGGTCATGCAGATCGTCGAAAAGGCAAAATAGACCGCGACAAGTAAATATTGTCTTTCCAGGCCGATCCCGTGGTCGATTCCGTAGCCGGTGATCCCCGGCCCGATGGCCGAGCCCAGCACCATGATCGCGGCCGCCATCGCCTTGATCGAACCGATGAACCGGGTGCCGTAGAACTCGGCCCAGAATGCGGCCGGCAGCGTGGTGTTGAAACCCGAAGTGAGACCCAGGAAGACAAACCCCAGGAACAGGGCGGCCCCGTCCGACGCATAGGCGAAGATCGTGAAGGCCGCGATCATCGGAAGCTGCATGAAGGGGATCAGGCGAGGCGTGCCGAACCTGTCCAGCGCCAGACCGCTCAGCACCATCGCGATGATCGAGACGCCCGTGTAGAAGGGAAAGTAGGCCACAAGCTGAAGATGCGAAATGTGCTTGATCTCGGCGAAGTGAACCTGGTGGAAAAAGAACGCCGTGTTGAACGCCGAGGGTCCGAGAAGTGCGGGGATCATCAGCCAGAACAGCCAGTGCCGCATGGCCTCGAGCCGCGCCCAGTGACGTGAGAGCATTCCGACCGAACTGGAGCTGGCGGTGATGCTCTGTGGCGTTCGCTCGGTCGTGAGAAGCAGGCGAAGCGCGGGGATGCCGAGAAGGGCGATGGCGGCCGTCAGGAGCCAGAGATTCTGCCAGTCGAAGAGCGCCATCAGCGACACGAAGATGAGCGGCAGCAGTGCTTCGCCCGACGCGAAGCCGAGCGTCGCGAAGCTCAGTGCCTTGCCGCGTGCGGCGGTGAACCATCGGGCCATGGCGACCACCGCGATGTGGCTCAGCATTCCCTGACCGCTGAACCGCAGGAGAAAGATGACGAGCGGCAGCAGCCACCAGACCGGGTTCAGCGCCATGAAGAGGCAGGCGAATGCCAGCAGAACAAGGACGAAGGTGCCGATTCCGCGGGCCCGGAACCTGTCGGTCAGGCCACCCGCCCAAACCATGACGAGCGCGGAGGTGGCGGTGCCCAGCGAATAGATAAGGCCCCATTCCCCGTGGCTGAGGCCGAAATCGGTGCGGATGCCGTCGGCGAAAAGAGAGATGAAGAAGGTCTGGCCGAAACTGCTGAGGAAGGTCAGCAGGAAACCGGCAGACAGCCAGGGGAGGTTGGAGCGGAGGAAGGTGAGCGGGCGCATGGCCCTTGGTGGCCCGAAAACCGCATCGGGGAAAGCGGAATTTGCCAAGCAGCGCACGGTCTTGGCCGTTTCGTTAACGGTTCTCGGGAGGTGCGAACGGGACGTCGGTATCCATGTCGGTATCCACGTCGGTATCACGTCGGTGCGATATGTGCAGACAAATAAGGTTAACGCCCCCGCGCGGTGCGGGGAGCGGGAAAAGTCAGGATGTAAGGATATGCCGTCGCGCCGGCGCCGAAGCGCCGCGCGGGATTACAGCACGTAGCGGCTGAGATCCGTGGACTTCATCAATTCGCCCAGATTGTCCTCGACGAAGGCGGCATTCACCTCGACCGCTTCGCCGGCGAGGTCCGGAGCCTTGAAGCTCAGTTCCTCGAAGACGCGTTCCATCACCGTGTAAAGGCGTCGCGCACCGATATTCTCGATCGACTGGTTGACCTCGGCGGCGATCCGGGCGAGCGCTGCGATGCCTTCTTCGGTGAAGGTGA
The DNA here is from genome assembly GCF_019599045.1 of Roseovarius sp. SCSIO 43702. NCBI lineage: Bacteria > Pseudomonadati > Pseudomonadota > Alphaproteobacteria > Rhodobacterales > Roseobacteraceae > Roseovarius > Roseovarius sp. SCSIO 43702. Next base: position 163,378 of record NZ_CP080623.1, on the reverse strand, counting down.
CGGTGAGACTCTCTGTGCCGAGAAGCGCCTCGTACTGCCGGGTGAGGGCGTTGTCGGTCTCGGTGAGGATGCGGACGAAATCCTCTTCCGTGAGCGGACGCAGCTCGACCCGGATGGGCAGCCGGCCCTGAAGCTCGGGCAGGAGGTCCGAGGGCTTGGCCACGTGGAAGGCTCCCGAGGCGATGAAGAGGATATGGTCGGTCTTGACCGGGCCATGCTTGGTCGAGACGGTCGTGCCCTCGATGAGCGGGAGGAGGTCGCGCTGCACGCCTTCGCGGCTGACGTCACCACCGCGCGCATCGGCGCGGGCACAGACCTTGTCGATTTCGTCGAGGAAAACGATGCCGTTCTGCTCGACCGCCTCGATGGCGTTGCGTGTGACGATCTCGTCATCGAGAAGCTTGTCGGCCTCTTCGCCGATCAGGATATCATAGCTCTCGGCGACGCTCATCCGCTGCCGCTTGGTCCGGCCGCCCATCGCCTTGCCGAAGATGTCGCCCAGGTTGAGCATGCCCATCTGCCCGCCGCCCGGCTGACCGGGAATGTCCATCATGCCGAAAGGGTTCGACGTGTCGGCGATGTCGAGCTCGATCATCGTGTCGTCGAGTTCGCCGCTCTTGAGCTTCTTTCGGAACATCTCGCGCGTGCCTTCGCGAGCGTCCTCTCCGGCGATGGCAGAGATGACCCGCTCCTCGGCGGCCTGTCTCGCGTTGGATTTCACGTCCTCGCGCATATGCTCGCGCGTCATGGCGATGGCGCTGTCGAGAAGATCGCGCACGATCTGCTCGACGTCGCGGCCTACATAGCCCACTTCGGTGAACTTGGTCGCCTCGACCTTGATGAAGGGCGCGCGCGCGAGTTTCGCCAGCCGGCGGCTGATCTCGGTCTTGCCGACGCCGGTGGGGCCGATCATCAGGATGTTCTTGGGGTGGACCTCGTCGCGGAGATCGTCGGCAAGCTGCTTGCGCCGCCAGCGGTTGCGAAGCGCGACAGCCACGGCGCGCTTGGCCTCCTTCTGGCCGATGATGAAGCGGTCAAGCTCGGAGACGATTTCGCGGGGGGTGAGTTCGGTCATGAAGCGCGTCTTTCGTAGTCGGGTTGCCGGAGACCTATGCCCCGACCTGTCGAATATCAAGCGCGGGAGGCCATGCAACCGCGGGGGTGCCGAAACCGGAGGATCACCCCGATATGGTTTCGACCGTGAGGTTTCCGTTGGTGTAGACGCAGATATCGGCGGCGATGGCCATGGCGTCGCGGGCGATCCGTTCGGCGTCGCGGTCGCTTTCATAGAGGCCGCGCGCGGCGGCGAGGGCGTAGTTGCCACCCGAGCCGATCGCGGCGATGTCGTGTTCGGGTTCGAGCACGTCGCCCGCGCCCGTGATCACGAAAAGCTGCTTCCCGTCCGTTACGATGAGCATCGCCTCGAGCTTTTGCAGATACTTGTCAGTGCGCCAATCCTTGGCCAGCTCGACCGAGGCGCGCTGAAGCTGTCCCGGCGTGGCTTCGAGCTTGGCTTCGAGCCGTTCGAGAAGCGTGAAGGCATCGGCGGTGGACCCCGCGAAGCCCGCGACCACGTCGAAACCGCCGGGGCTCAGCCTGCGGACCTTGCGTGCGGTACCCTTGATGACGGTCTGGCCCAGCGAGACCTGGCCGTCGCCGGCGACCACCACCTCGCCGCCCTTTCGGACGCCGATGATCGTGGTGCCGTGCCAGCCGGGGAAGTCGTCGTTGTGCATGAGGTGTCTCCTGTTCGTTGTGGCCCGCATGGGAACGTTGCGCATTCCTGCACAGACAAAGCGGCGGAACGGAAAAGGCCTCGCCAAGGGGGCGAGGCCTGAAATCCGTCTCTGTTCCGGCTCAGATCGATTCTTCGATCCAGCTTTGCAGCGCCGCCTTGGGCGCGGCGCCGGCGCGGTTCGACACGACCTCACCATTCTTGAAGATGAAGAGCGCGGGGATACCGCGCACGCCCATCTGCACCGCCGAGTTGGGGTTGCTGTCAACATCCACCTTCGCGATCTTGACCTTGCCATCCATCTCGGCCGCGATCTCTTCCAGGGCCGGGCCGATCTGTTTGCAGGGACCGCACCATTCGGCCCAGAAATCCACCACGACGGGGATATCGGAATTCTTCACTTCGGCGTCGAAGGTATCGTCGGTGACGGCAACGGTGCCCATGGCTGCTCTCCTTGGAAAGGGATGACTTGAGTTGAGGCGAACGTATGGACCCCTATGGGGAAGGTCAAGGTGCGGGCGTGTCGGCAAGCGCGCCGGTCACCAGATCGTGCGGCAGGTTCATCAGTGCGCCGGTGGTCGTCCAGAGGATCGCCGTGTCGACCTGGCGGTCGGGATACAGTTGTGACACGGCGGCGCGATAGGCGCCCATCTGCCGCAACAGACCGTCGGGGCAGTCTTCGGGCGTCGCGGGCACCGCCGCGTTCGTCTTGAAATCGACGACGAGGACGCGATCGGGCGAGATGACGAGCCGGTCGATGACGCCGTGCAGGCGACGGCCGCCGAGTTCGGGAAGGGCCGCGGTAATCGGCACCTCGGCAAGGGTGTCGGGTGCGAAGAGATGCGACAGGTGGGGCGCTTCGAGGAGCGCGCGGGCGAGCGGTGCGGGATCGATCTCGGGCCAATGCTCGGGCGGGATCATGGGCAGGTGTTCGAGCATCTCGTGCAGCGCGCGCCCTTCGCGGAGCGCCGTATCGGTGTCGCGCCCGTCTTCGCTCGGCAATGCCTTCGCCCCGGGAAGCGACGAGGGGCTGACGGTCGGTTCGGGCGGTGTGCGCCGCGGTGCGTGTGCCGCGAAGAAGTCGGGGAGCGGCGCGCGGCCGGGGTCTTCCTGCGACGTCGTATCAGGCACCGTTTCAGCCCAATCGCCGAATTGAACGCGCCGACCCTCGCCGGTCGGACAGTCGAGGGGCCACGTCTCGCACGAAGCGAGGCCGGCCGCGATCTGGCTGTGCCAGCTTTCGCCGTCGTCGCCCGTTTCACCCGCGGCGGCGACGATGAGCCACTTCTCGGCGCGGGTCATGGCCACGTAGAGAAGGCGGTCGCGCTCTGCGTCCTGGGCCGATTGGACGGCATCGCGGCTTGCCTGGAGCGATGGGGGAAAATCCGCGGTCCGGGGCTTCCAGATCACGGTGTCGCCGAGCGGCAGCAGTGAGTTGTCGCCACCGCGTCCGCGCTTGTGGGTTTCGGGCAGGATCACGACGGGAGATTCGAGGCCCTTTGCCCCGTGAACCGTCATGACGCGGATCTGGTCACCGGCATTGTCGAGTTGACGCTTGATCTCCACGTCGTCGCGCTCCATCCAGACGAGAAAGCCGGTCAGACTGTCGACCGCGTTGCGCTCGAACTGGAGCGCCTGCGACAGGAGGGCGTCGATGCCGTCCTCGGCCTCGGGACCGAGTCGCGACAGCAGGCGCACGCGGCCCGAATGCCGAGTGAGAATGCGTTCGATCAGGTCGTAGGGGCGGAGAAAATCGGTCTGGCCGCGCAGGTCGCGAAGGATCGCGAGCGTTTCGGGATGGCGGTCCTCCGCGTCCCGGAGCGCGCGCCAGAGATAGGCGGTGCCACGTGGCTGGGCGAGGGCGAAGACATCCTGCTCGGACCAGCCGAAGAGGGGCGACCGCAGCGCGGTTGCGAGCGAGAGATCGTCCTCGGGAGTGACGAGGAACGACAGAAGGGCGGTCAGGTCGCGCACCGCGAGCTCCGCGCCGAGCTTGAGCCGGTCGGCGCCTGCGACCGGAAGGTCGAGCGCTTTGCAGGCGCGGATGATCTCCTGGAAGACCGGGTTGGTGCGGGATTGCACGAGGATGAGGATGTCTCCGGGCGTCATCGCGCGCCAGCCGCCGGGTGCCTTGGGATCGGGGAGCGGCTCCTTCCGCTCCAGCATCTCGGCGATGCGCCGGGCGACGATGCGCGCAAGTTCGATCGCGGGGTCGTTTTCGGCGGGCATGTCCACGGGCGAGAACCATGGCGGCTCCTCGCTGGTCTCGGGCTTGGGGAGCGGGGGCCAGAGATCGACGCGGCCCGGTAGGGCGGAGTGAAACGCGATGTGGCTCTGTTTCGGCGTAAATGCCTTGTCGTCGATCCCGGCGAAGGTGGCATCGACGACGTCCAGAATGGCCCGGGACGAGCGGAAGGAGTGTTCCAGAACGCTGTTGGCGAGCGGGGTCTCGGCGGTTTCGAGACGGCGGGCGAATTCATCGCGCATCTCGTCAAAGGCGCGGGGGTCGGCCCCCTGGAAGGAATAGATGGATTGCTTCTTGTCGCCAACCACGAAGATCGTGCGGGGCGTATCGGGCCGGGCGCCCGCGCCGCTTGTCAGTTCCCTCGCCAGTTCCGCGATCACCTGCCACTGCACCGGGTTCGTGTCCTGCGCTTCGTCCACGAGGATATGGTCGATCCCGCCATCCAGCCGGAAGAGAACCCAGTCGGCGACGGCCGGGTCGAGCAGGAGATCACGGGTCTTGTATATCAGGTCGTCGAAATCGAGATAGCCGAACCGCTCCTTGGCGGCATCGTAACCTTGCAGAAAGACGCGCGCGAAGCCGTGAAGCACCTCGGTTCGTTCAAGGGTGAGCAGCGCGAGGCGATCATCGCGGGCGTCGGCGATGCGTTCCATCCAGGCGTCGAGCGCTTCGAGAAGGTGGGGCACCTTCTTCTGGACCGGCTTGGTGGGCACTTGCCCGGTCTTGGCACGAAAGCCCGCCTTGCCGCCCTGGGTCATGAAGACCTTCTCGAGCGTGGGAAGAGCGGAAAAATCGAGCCTGTTCAACCCCGATAGCAGCTCGCAATTGCGGGCATCGGTTTTGCCACCCTCACGCATGGCGGGGATCAGATCGCGCAGGATCGCCTCTTCTCCGCCGGTGAACACGCGGGCCGCGATGCTTTCGCGCGTGACGCTCATGGGCAGACCAATGGCCGCCCGCGGCTCCGCGTCCGCGGCGAAGCGGTCGCGATTGGAGAGGATTTCCTTCAGGAACTTGTCGAAATCCGCGCCGGTATAGAGCCGCATGAGATCATGCAGCAGCGCGGCTCCGGGTCCGCGCGAAATGTCTTCGACCACATCACCGCGCAGGATCTCGGCCGTGCGGTCGTCAAGCTCGGTGAATTGGGGCGTGACCCCGGCCTCGAGCGGGAATCGGCGGAGCAGCGAGGCGCAGAAGGAGTGGATCGTCTGGATGCGCAGCCCGCCGGGTGTTTCGATGGCGGTCGCAAAGAGGCGCCGTGCCTGGGGCAAGGACAGATCGGTCGCAGTGATTCCGAGCTTCGTGAGATGGTCGCGGAGCTTTTCGTCAGGAAGCATCGACCATGCGCCCAGCCGATCGAAAAGCCGGTTCTGCATCTCGGACGCGGCGGCCTTGGTGTAGGTCAGGCAAAGAATATGCTGCGGATCGACGCCTTCGAGCAGCAGCCGCGCCACACGATCCGTGAGCACGCGGGTCTTGCCCGAGCCTGCATTGGCCGAAAGCCACGTGGAGCGCGTGGGCCGTGCGGCCTCGATCTGTCGTCTGGTCGCGTCATCCATCGGGAAGCCTCAACTCGATGAGGTCGGGGGCGGCGGTCACGTCCCATTCGCCGAACCGCGCGAGCTGATCGTAGTCGCCCGTGTCCGATATCTTTCCCATCGCGCGGCGCGAGGCGTAGCCTTGCCCGGGATCGAGATAGGAGGCGATCAGCTCGGCGAGCTCGGCCCATGTCTTGTCAGGTGGGACGTCGTCGAGCGGCGCCTCGACCTCGCCCGCGTCGGAGCCGAGACCGATATAGGCGGCGCGTGTGACGGAGTCGGCGGGAATTTCGGCGAAGGCGCCGCGTTCCAGCATGGCGGCTTCGAGCAGGAGCTGCTTGCTGAATTTCTTCTGCTGCGGCTTGGTCGGCGGCTTGCCCGTCTTGTAATCGTAGACCACGAGCCCGCCATCGGCGGCGATGTCGATCCGGTCGGCCTTGGCCGTGAGGGTGAAGGGCGGGGACGTGAGTTCCGCACGCCCCGGCACCTCGAGCGCGGCGGGTCGGGCGAGGATCCGACGGTTGACCTCGTCTGCGAGGAAGTCGTCGATCACGCGTTCAAGCCCCGCGCGCCATTGCAGGCGCACCTGCCCCCACGGGACCCGTTCGGCAAGGATAGGGTCTGCTATCTCGAAGAACCGGGTGGGGGTCAGGCCGCTGTCGTCGTCCGCCGTGGCCCTGATGAAGGCTTCGAGTATGTCGTGGATCGCCGTGCCGCGCATGAGGGGATCGGCAAGCCGCTGCACCGGGGCGAGGGGCGAAAGGCGCAGCACGTACCGGGCATAGACCGCGTAGGGGTCGCGGATCAGCCGCTCGATCCCGGTCACGGGAAGCGTTGCGGGCCGCAGGTGAACGGGCGGCACGGGGGCCGGGCGTCGGGCCGGCGGTGTGGCTTCTACCGTTTCGAGCGTGTCGGCCCGCGCGAGCCAGTGCTGACCGCGGGCGCGCATCGCGGCGAGCGCGGTTTGACCCCCCTGCTCGGGGAGGCCGTCGAGGAGGTTGATGAGCCGGTTGAGCCAGCGGCTCATGACTGTCTGTGCCTCGTCCGAACGGATCGAGCGGGTGATCCAGACCTCGGGCGCACCGATCGCCTGTTGAAAATCATGCGCGGCCAGGCCGATCCGCCGCTCGGGAAGAAGCAGGCCCGCCTGTTTGCGCAGGACCCGGTTGAGCCAAGGGTCGTGACCCGTCGGCTCGGGCCACGTGCCCTCGTTGAGACCGGCGAGGATCACCAGTTCGGCGCCCTGCACGCGGGCTTCGATCGTTCCCCAGATGCGGATCAGGGGATCGGCACGTTCGGTGTCGCGCCACTCGCCGGACGAGAGCAGGTTGTCGAGAAGGTTGGCGTATTCCGTCGCGCCGAGAGCGCCGCCATGTGCCGCCTGCCGTTCGAGTTCCGCCATGACGAGAAGCACGGGCGGCCCCGCCTTCTCGGCCCAGGCCGGGGGCCAGCCGTCATCGGGTTCGGTCGCCCCCCAGGCGATGCGGCGGGCGAGCGCGAGATGCTCGGCAAGATGCCGGGTGAGAGGATGCTGACCCTCGGCCGGATCGCGGAAGATGGTTTCGCAGAGCCAGGCAACCCACTCGGGCGCGGCACCGTCGGACTGGATCGCGGCCCAGGCGGAAAGGTCGGCCTGCGTCGGGAAGGGGATGCCTTTTCGACGCAACCAGAGTTCGAGTTCGCGCGTGAGGCGGAGGTGGGGGCCGCGTGTGCCACCTTGGTGGGTGAGCGGATGCTTGAGCAGCGTCAGCAGCGCCTCGGTCGAGAGTCGTGAAGCCGGCAAGGCGGCGACATGGCGGAGGAAGCGACCCGGTGCGGTATGATGAAGCGGCGTGCCGGCGCTGTCGTCGGGCAGGATGCGCCACCGGTCCAGCGCGGCGGCGACCTGCCGCGTAAGGTCACGATCGGGCGTTATCAGAGCCGCTTTGGTGCCGGTCTCGGCCGCTTCGCGCAAGCGCATCGCGATGGTGAGCGCCTCGATCCGGCGGCCTGGTGCCTCGAGCAGCGTCACATCCTTCATGGCGGTGTCGAGATCGGGAAGGTCCGGTCCCTCGACGCGCCACTGGTCGGTGACGGGGGCGGGGCGCAGGGCCATGGAAACCACCGCGTTCCGTGACGTGGCCGGAGGGCTGCCGTCGGTCCAAGGGCGCACGTCCCCGGGCGCGAGATCGAGCGTGTGATGGAGGGCGCGGAAGCGGTATTGCGGATGATCCTCGCCGCCCATGCCGGTGTCGAGCGCCTCCCATGCCGGGGCGGGCATGTCGAAATCATACCCCGGCAGGACCACGGCGCCTTGCGGAAGCGCCGTGATGGCGCGGAGCAGCAGTTGCGTTGTGCCGCGCGATCCGGTGGAGCCGGCAAGGATCACCGGATCCGCCGGAGGATCCCGCTGCCACCTGTCGATCAGCGTGCCGACGATGCGCCGGTTGCGCGCCTCGGCCCCCGCGCTTTGGGCCCGCGCATCGAATTCGCGGGTGATCGCGAGGAAGGAGGTCAGACGTGCCCAATGCCCGGACTGATCGCTGATATCCAGCGCGTCGAGCGCGTCCATGCCGACTCCTTCGCCGTGCATCTCGTCCATGAGGGACGAAAGGCTGTCGGAGAGATCGAAGATGGCGGAGCGCGGGGCGAGATCCGTTTCGCGGTCGAGCAGGGCCGAGATGAGCCGGGCGAGTTCGAGCTTTCGTTGCAGGGGGGCGAGAGCAGGCGGCATCTGGGGCATCGGCCAGATCGCGTCAAGCGACGTGACGGTGCAGATACGGGGCAGGAAGGACGGCGGACCGGCATCGAACACCTCGCGCAGTCGGCGGGCCATGCGGCGGGTGTTGACGATGAGCGTGGCGCGGGCCATCGCGTCTGGCGGCGCGCCGCGAAGCCGCTGGCGCAGACCCGCGACCAGCTCGGTGCTGAAATCCACGCCGGGAGGAAGCGCGAAAAGGCGAGGACGGTCGTCGCGCTCAAACATCCTGCGTTGTCCCCAGCAGCTTCTCGGCCGTGGCGATGCCGCCGGGATGGCCCACGTCGCACCAGTGGTCCGGATGTTCGACACCGCACAGGCGCCTTTCGTCCAGCAGGGCGTTCCAGAGAGCGTTGAGCGAGAAGACGTCGTCGGGCCAGGTCTCGACCACCGACCGCTTGATGAGTTGTGCGCCGGTATAGACGAGGTCGCCGCCGCGCTTGAGAGATCCGGTGCCGTCACGGGAGAAATCGCCGGGGCCGGCGCGACCCTCGGTGCGGTTGCTCGGGACGCAGAGAAGAAGCGCGTCCATCCGGGCGGGATCCCATGCGGCGAGCAGGGTCCCGAGCGCGTTCGGACCGGTCCAGACCGCGTCCGTGTTGAGCGTGGCGATCGTCTCGGCCGAGAAGAGCGGGAGCGCCGCCTTGAGGCCGCCACCGGTATCAAGAATGCGGCTCTCTTCCAGCGAAACAGCGATATCTTGCGAGGCCAGATTAGCGATGATCTGGTCTGCCTTGTAATGCGCGTTGACGACGATCCGGGTCACGGGCACCCCGCTCGCGACGTCGAGCGCATGATCGAGAAGGGTCCGGCCCGCAACCTCGATGAGGGGTTTCGGGCGCAAGTCGGTCAAGGGCCGCATACGCGTTCCGAAACCCGCAGCGAACAGCATCACGTCGAGCGGGTCGCACATTTGCTTTTCAGCCTCTGAAGCACGGTTTCGGTCGGGGGCGGAAGGATCTCGTGCACGATGGCGCGAAGGGGGCCGAGGGCCGCGTGGTCGAGATCGCGGATCAGGTATCCCCAGACACGCGGTATGAGATCGAGGTAGTGCGCCTTGCCGTCGCGGAGGCAGAGCCGGGCGAACACACCCAGGATGCGCAGGTTCCGCTGTGTTCCGAGCACGTGATAGGCCGTGTCGAACGAAGCGGGGTTTCCCCCCCAGTGATCGACATAATGCGTGATCATCAATATTTCGGTGTCGCGGCTCACGTCGCGGCGCGCGTCCTGGAGAAGCGAGACGAGATCATAGGCGCGATGGCCGCGCATGGCATCCTGGAAGTCGAGAAGGCCCACTTTCCGCAGGCCGGGCCGGTCGGGTAGCCACAGGAGGTTCTCGGCATGGTAATCGCGCAGGATCAGCACCTCGTCCAGCCCGTCGAGAAGGGCCAGCGCACCGGCCATGGCATCGTGAAGACGCTGCCGACCGTCGGTATCCTCGGCGCCGAGGCCCGATGCGTACCAGTCGCAAGCGAGCGCCGCCAGGTCGGCCATGAGACCGACCGAGTAAGTTGGCACGCCCTCGGGAAGGGGAGCGTCATGAAGATGCAAGAGCACGTCGGTCGCGGCGGTATAGAGCCTTTTCTCGGCGCTGGGGAGGTGGTCGAGAACACGGGCGAACAGGTCGTCGCCGAGATCCTCGATCAGGAGGAACCCCGCATCGGTGTCGGCGCTCAGGATGTCCGGTGCGGCAAGACCCTGCGCGGTGAGGTGGCGCGCGATGTCGAGAAACGGCTGGACGTCCTCGCCCTTTTCGGGCGGGGCATCCATCAGGATGGCCGTAGCACCGGATGACCGGGTAAGCCGCAGGTAGCGGCGGTTCGAGGCATCCCCGGCGATGACCTTGCGGTCGGCCGATCCCCACCCGCTTGCGGCGATGAACTCGGCCAGCTTCGTTTCACGTTGCGTCAATTTGCGCCCTGCTCAGAATGTCCTGCCATTTTCCATGGGACCACGAAAGCCGGGCGGTGCGCGCCTCGGGGTCATCGCCCGCTGTCAACTCTAGGCCAAGGGCGTTCGCCGGTGCAAGGGAGCCCAAGCGATCCGGCCATTCGACCAGGCTGATGGCGGTGGCGAAGGCATCCGAGAGGCCAAGCTCCGCCAGTTCGGTCGTGTCGCCAAGCCGATAGAGATCGGCGTGCCAGATTTCGCCGGAGGGTGTGTCGTAGGTCTGGACGAGAGTGAAAGTCGGCGACGGCACGTCTTCGGGCGCGGCAAGAAGCGACTGGATCAGGCAACGACAGAAGTGTGTCTTGCCCGCGCCCGTGTCGCCCGACAGCAGGATCGCGTCACCAGGCGCGAGCGCAGCGCCGATGGCGCGGGCCAGGTTGCAGGTGGCCTCGGGGCCGGGAAGGGAGATCGTGACACTGCCGCTGCTCATCCCGGCAGGTTACACGGGCGGCCCGCGGCTTCAAGCGTGGGCCGCTTCGGCACCCGCCCGGCGGGCCATGACCACCATCCGGTTTCCATCCGGCAAGCGCGCGACGCGCGCCGAGAGCGGCGGTGCGTCCCGGCCGCTTGAGGGATGCGAAATCTGCCCTTCCTGGTCTCCCGTGTCGAGGATGGCGCGAAGCTCCGACCAGAAAGCGGGATTGGGCAGCCGCGCCTCGCCGATCTCGAGAGCATCGCGAAGGCGCATGTCGCGCGGCGTCCCCTCGGGGTCGATGCCGAACAGGTCGCGGAAGGCGGCGTTGCAAAGGGACAGGGATTGGTCGGCGGTGAGGATCATGATCGCCTGGTCGAGCCCTTCGAGCATCGCGTCGCGCTTCTCAAGTTCGCACTGGTATCGTCGTGACAGTTGGATGTCGGCGGAAATATCCTCGAACAGGAAGGCGACGGCGCCGTCGGGATGGGGGCGGCCGGTGACGCGGTAGGTGATGTTCGACGGAAGCGACCACGTTTCCTGGTAAAGCCCGTTCTCGGCCGAGGTGATCATGTCGCCGATCTGGGCTCTCCAGCTTCCATAGTTGCGCGGCTCGGGCATGACGCGGCTGTCGAGGAGACGGTCGAAGAAGCTCATGAGATCGGGCGTCATGCTCAGGAAGTCGACCGGCAGGCGCGTCAGGTCGGTGAGGGCGGGATTGAACAGGACGAGCTTGCGCGTGCTGTCGAACACGGCGAGGCCGATGGTCAGATTGGCGAAGGTCTTGGTCAGGGTCTGGATGAATTCACCGCGTGCCGATTCCGCGCGGACGGTTTCGGTCACGTCGGTGGCGTAGCGGATCACGTCGCCCGCGCGTCCTATGCCATGCACCTCGAACCAGATGTTCGAGCCGGAGTCCGGCAGATGGAGGGCAACCCGTTCGATGGCCCTCTCGCCCGGTTCGGGATGCGCGAGGTCGTGGCGCGTGCCGCCGCGGTCGAAAAAGACCGTGCTCGCCTCGTTGCGCCACAAGATCTCGCCTTCGCGGTCTTCGACCCAGATCGGGTAGGGTGCAGCCGCCGCCACGTCACCGAAGCGCGCCCGCTCCAGCCGGTCGAGCGCGGCGCGGTGGCGATGCGCGCAGGTTTCGCCTTGTTCGGTAAAGAGCGTGGCGCGAAGCCAGCCGTCGCCTGTCTCGAGCCGAAGCCTGTCGGCGGGGTCGTCGATGGCCGTGAAAATCACGGAGTCGGCGCGGCCCGGGGGCGTAAGCGGCAGGTCGGGAAAACGCGGCAGCATCCAGGTTCGGAAGGACGGCCAATCACCGCAAGGGTCGTCGTCTTCGCAATTCTCCGAATCGGCGAGCTGCCCGTCGCGGAAGAGAAACGTCGAGGCGTTCCCATGCTCGCGCGTCCCGCGAGGAAGCGCCTTGGGCGGGAGGCGAGCGATGAAGAGAAGCGTGGCACAGGTCACGACGAACGCGGCACCAACGATGCCGACCCAGTTCATCATCTCGGAGATCATTGCAGCCACCCTTCCTTGTCGCGCTTGCCGGGAGGGTGGAGAATGAAGGTGAACAACTGGTTAACGCGACAGCGATATCTCTCCCGCGCAACGCCTCAGGTGAGGTTCTCGTTCTTCCCGAGTGCCGCGCGGGAATCGCTCGTTTCGACCTCGAGTTTCGACCGCGGCCAGACGACCTCGACCACCGCGCCGGAGCGCGGCGATTTTCGATGTCCGGCGCCGAAGGTCGTGCTGCCGTTGGCGAAGCTGAGGTCCGCACCCGAGCGCTCGAGCAGGGTCTTGGCGATGAAGAGGCCGAGGCCCATGCCTTCGTAATGCGGGCGCCGGATCTCGGATCCGAAGAAACGGCGGCGCACGAAGGGCTCGCCGATCCGCGTCATGAGCGCCGGGGGAAACCCGGGTCCGTTGTCCATGATGCGGATGGTGATCCGGTCGGCGGTCCAGCGGGATTCGATCCACACCGCGTCGCGGGCGAAGTCGACCGCGTTCTGGATGAGGTTGCGGAGTCCGTGAATGATCTCGGGGCGGCGCAAGACCACCGGCTGACCGTCAAGATCCCCGCCTGCGCCGTGCTCGGTCACCACGGTCTTGCCGCGATCGAGATGCGGCTCGGCCGCTTCGTCGAGAAGGGCGCTGAGCGGGGCGGTGCGCAGGTGCCGATCCTCCTTCCCGGCACGCCCCATGGAGCGCAGGATGTCGCGGCATCGGTCGGCCTGATCGCGGATGAGAAGCGCGTCCTCGTGCGCGTCGCTGCCGGGGGGCAGTTCCTCGGCCAGCTCGGAGCTTGTCAGCTTGATCGTCGCGAGCGGCGTGCCGAGTTCATGCGCCGCCGCGGCGACGACACCGCCGAGATCGGTCAGCTTCTGTTCGCGGGCGAGGGCCATCTGCGTGGCCTGCAGCGCCTGCGACATGGCCTGCATCTCGGACACGACCCAACGCGAATAGACCCCGAGGAACACCACCGCGATCACGATGGCGAGCCAGAAGCCGAAGCGGTAGATCCAGGGCATGCGGAGGATGTCGCCATCGACCGTGCGCAACGGCAGATGCAGCCAGAGCAGCAGGGTCACGATCCCGATCGCCGTCAACCCGAGGAACAGCGTGGAACGGGCCGATAGCGACGAGGCCGAGACGACCACCGGTCCGACGACGAGGATCGCGAAAGGGTTGTTCAGGCCGCCGGTGAGATAGAGAAGCAATCCGAGCTGCAACAGGTCGAACATCACGAAGACGAGGTTCTCGCGCTCGTCGAGGCGCTTGTTCGCGGGGTAGATCAGCGAGACGGCAAGATTGCTCACGACCGAGGCGCCGATCACCGCGAAACAGAGGCCGATATCGAACACGAGCCCATAGGCGAGATGTGCGGTGACGAGCGCCGTCACCTGGCCCAGCACCGCCCACCACCGCAACAGGACGAGCGTTCGCAGCCTGATCCAGTGACCCTTGTTCCGGGGTCCGGCAAGACCGGTCAGTTGGCTGTCCATCTGCGCGCTTTGGTCCTCTTGCAAGCTGGCGTCATCCGGATAGATGTGCCACATGCCGCGTCCAAAGCCCAGAGAATGAGGCCAGCCCGATGTCACGAAAATCCGTTATGATCATTGCCGTTCTTGCCGCCGTGGCGCTGATCGGACTGCTTGCCATACTGACCTATATCGGGCCCTACCGGAGTTGGACCGACCGGGCCTCGGCGAATGATCCGTTTGATCCGTGCCGGTCGGCCAAGGTGGCCGGCGGATCGGACCAGATCGGAGGGCCCTTCACGCTGATCGACGAGACGGGGACGGAAGTGACGAGCGAGGAGGTCCTGAACGAGCCTGCGCTCATCTATTTCGGTTACACCTTCTGCCCCGATGTCTGTCCGCTCGACGTGGCGCGGAACGCGGAGGCGGTGGCCTTGCTCGAAGAGCGGGGGATCGAGGTCAAGCCGGTCTTCATCTCGGTCGATCCCGCGCGCGACACGCCCGAGGTTCTTGCCGAGTGGACCGAATACATGCACCCGCGCATGGTGGGTCTGACCGGAAGCGAGGAGCAGGTGAGGGCGGCAAGCCAGGCCTATCGCACCTATTACCGCATCCCCGAGTCGCCCAAGGACCCCGATTACTATCTCGTCGACCACTCGACATTCACCTACCTGACCTTGCCCGAACATGGCTTTGTCGAGTTCTTCCGCCGCGACGTGAACGCGGAGGAGATGGCGGAAAAGGTGGCATGTTTCGTCGAAAACAGCTGACGCCGGAGGATTTGACCCGAGGCGAGGGACGGCCTAAGTCATCCTTTAATTGTCAAAGGATGGGAATGCCGCATGGCCGACGCTCTGGAAGAACTCGGCGAGGACCGAACGCTTCTGATCCTCGATGACGACGAGCCGTTCCTCCGGCGGCTCGCGAAGGCGATGGAAAAGCGCGGGTTCGAGGTGGAGACCGCCGACTCGGTCGCCGCGGGAACCGCCATCGCCACGGCACGGCCGCCAGCTTACGCGGTCTGCGACCTGAGATTGGAGGATGGCAACGGCCTCGACGTGGTGGAACTGCTGCGCGAGAAACGGCCGGATTGTCGGATCGTGGTTCTGACGGGATATGGCGCCATCGCGACCGCGGTCGCGGCAGTGAAGATCGGCGCCACGGATTACCTCTCGAAGCCTGCCGATGCGCGCGACATCACCAACGCGCTTCTGGCAAGGGATGACGAATTGCCGCCACCGCCGGAAAACCCGATGAGCGCGGATCGCGTCAAATGGGAGCATATCCAGCGTGTCTACGAGCTTTGTGATCGCAACGTGAGCGAGACTGCGCGGCGATTGAACATGCACAGGCGAACCCTGCAACGTATCCTCGCCAAGCGGTCGCCGCGCTAACGCTTCTGGCCCACGTAGCCGAGCAGGTCTGCGAGCACCCGGTCGAAGCGACGGGTGGCGAAATAGCGGTTGCCGGGGGACGAATAGACGAGCTTGACCAGGCATCCATCGACTGGCCCGAGCGTGATGAAATCATGTTGCAGGCGGCGCCCGTCATATTCGATATGAATGAAGCCGATCCCGAAGAGCCCCCGTCGGGCGGGTTTCGTGCGGTCGAAGAAGACATCGCCATCGGTCACGTTGCGTCCCGCGGCGCGCATTCGGAAAACCTGGCTCGTGGTGACGGAAAGCTCGGTTGCAAGCATCCTTTCGCTGAACGTGTCGCGGCCGCGGTCGTAGAGAAAGACGCTGGCAAGCTGACGGTCATTGCGAGCGTAGCGAAGATGATAGCCGGAACCGGGCGATTTCCGCTCGTAGACGGTTCGCGCGGTCAGACGGTGGCCGCCGAGCGCATCGGGAGCGTTCCGGAACAGCGCCGCGCAGGTGGCGACATCGGCCTGCGCCTGCCCCGCAGCCAATAGCAGGGTCGCTAAGATGAGCAAGGCGCGCATGAGAAAGCTCCCGGAGGTTTCGGCAACCGTAGGGGGCCGGGACCGGGACGTCCATCAACCTCGGCCCATGGCAAGCTGTAACTCGCCGAAACGTGATGTGTAATCGGCGCGCACCTCGAGCGGGGGACGCAGGCGCAGGTCAAGTCCCTCGATCAGGTCGGGGCGTGGCCGGCCGAAGAACCTGTCGGCCTCGCTTGTCGTGAAGCCCGCAAGCCGGGTGGCCTCCATCCAGGCGCTGAGCTTGTCCGCACGCTTGATCTGTTTCTTGATCGAGGCGGGGATCTGGGCGGGAAGGCCGAAGCGGATGTGGATGGCATCGGTAAGCCGTTGATCGAGCTCTCCGTAGCCGCGGCCGACCGCGTTCTTCACCGGGGATATCATGTCGCCTATGACGTATTCGGGCGCGTCATGCAGAAGTGCTGCCATCTGCCATTTCGCCGGTGCCTTGGGTGCGATGCGGCGAAAGAGCGTTTCGACGAGCAGCGAATGCTCGGCAACGGAATAGGCGAAATCGCCATGGGTCTGCCCGTTCCAGCGGGCGACGAAGGCGAGGCCGTGGGCGATATCCTCGATCTCGATGTCCACGGGGGTGGGATCCAGCAGGTCGAGCCGCCGCCCCGACAACATCCGCTGCCATGCCCTGACTTCTGTTGCCATTCTGCCATGCCTCTGACCGTTGCCATGTTCTTGCCACATTTGCGGCGCAGTCTGGTCATCGATCCAAATCCCATGCTGCCATCCGATAGGGCCAAGGGACGGGCCGGAACGGATATGGACTTGGATCGACAAACCGGGGGGCGTGGAACCAGACCCGGTGAAGTGCCCCTTTCAGTTGGGAAGCTGTAACGAAAGGAGCATGGGATGTTCAAGCGATTGATGGCGATCTCGGCCGGGGCTACCCTGGCACTCACGGGGACGATGGCAACGGCGCAGACTTGCGGGAAACGCGAAGATCTGGTCGACAAGTTGCAGGGCAAGTATCTTGAACAGATGCGGATGGGCGGATTGCAGGCCACGCGCGGCAAGCACGCGATGATGGAGCTCTGGACCTCGGAGGAAACGGGGACGTTCACCGTTCTGGTCACGCGCGCGGACGGGACGAGCTGTGTTCTCGCGGCAGGCACGGACGCGTTCTTCACCGACCCCGAAGCGAGGCCCGCTGGCGTACAGGGATAGGCGCGGGCGGCACGGGCCGCGCGCAAGTTGCCAGACCCCCTTCGGAGTGCTACTTGGCTTGACTTGAAAAGCATTGCCGAGGAGCAGACCGTGGCCAAAGACTATATCGTGAAAGACATTTCCCTTGCCGCGTTCGGGCGCAAGGAGCTGGATATCGCGGAAACCGAGATGCCGGGCCTCATGGCGCTGCGCGAGGAATATGGCGCAAGCCAGCCCCTGAAGGGCGCGCGGATCGCCGGATCGCTGCACATGACGATCCAGACGGCGGTCCTGATCGAGACGCTGGTGGCGCTGGGTGCCGATGTGCGCTGGGCTTCGTGCAACATCTTCTCGACGCAGGACCATGCGGCGGCGGCGATCGCGGAGGGTGGCACGCCGGTCTTCGCGGTCAAGGGCGAGACGCTCGAGGAATACTGGGACTATGCCGACCGCATCTTCCATTTTGGCGGCGAGGGCGGCACCTGCAACATGATCCTCGACGATGGCGGCGATGCCACGATGTACATCCTCATCGGTGCGCGTGTCGAAAACGGCGAGACCGACCTGATCGAGGTGCCGAAATCGGAGGAAGAGGAATATCTCTTCGCCCAGATCAGGAAGCGTCTCGAGGCGAGCCCCGGGTGGTTCACCAAGCAACGCGACGCGATCAAGGGTGTCTCGGAAGAGACGACCACCGGGGTGCACCGCCTCTACGAGCTCGTGAAGGCCGGGCGTCTTCCGTTCCCGGCGATCAACGTCAATGACAGCGTGACGAAGTCCAAGTTCGACAACAAGTACGGCTGCAAGGAGAGTCTCGTGGACGGTATCCGCCGCGCGACCGATACCATGATGGCCGGGAAGGTCGCGGTGGTCTGCGGTTACGGCGATGTGGGCAAGGGCAGCGCCGCCAGCCTGCGGGGCGCCGGCGCGCGCGTGAAGGTGACCGAGGTCGATCCGATCTGTGCGCTTCAGGCGGCGATGGACGGCTACGAGGTGGTGCTGCTGGAAGACGTGCTCGACAGCGCCGACATCTTCATCACGACGACCGGCAACAAGGACGTGATCCGCATCGAGCATATGCGCGAGATGAAGGACATGGCGATCGTCGGCAATATCGGCCATTTCGACAACGAGATCCAGGTGGCGAGCCTCAAGAATCACAAGTGGACCAACATCAAGGACCAGGTGGACATGATCGAGATGCCGTCGGGCAATCGCATCATCCTCCTGAGCGAGGGTCGCCTTCTGAACCTCGGCAATGCCACCGGGCACCCGAGCTTCGTCATGAGTGCGTCCTTCACCAACCAGGTGCTTGCGCAGATCGAGCTTTGGACGAAGGGCGATGAATACGAAAACGACGTCTACATCCTTCCCAAGCATCTCGACGAGAAAGTGGCGCGGCTTCACCTGGACCGGATCGGCGTGAAACTGACCGAGTTGAGCAAGGATCAGGCGGAATATATCGGCGTCTCGCCCGAAGGGCCGTTCAAGCCCGAGCATTACCGCTACTGATACAAACCATTTGTTATCAATAACTTGCAGGTGGCAATGCGCAGCATTCCGCCTGCTTTTTTTCGTGGTCGGAACGAATCCTCACGTCGTGGGTCTTTCCTTCAGATCATGCGATGAAAGGGAGTTTGATCATGACCATCAAGAGCTTTCTCATGAGTGCGGCGACCGCAGCCCTCCTGGCCGGAACGGCAGGCGCGCAGACGACGACCGACGACACGACCATGTCGGATGACACGCAAGCCGTCGATCAGGATTCCGGTTACGCGGACGCAACCGAAGGCAAGCAGATCACGAGTCTCGAGGAAATGACCGTCGGGGACGTGCTCGGCATGCAGGTCTTCAACAAGAATGCCGAGTCGATCGGCGAGATCGACTACGTGATCAGTGACGGCCAGTCGGCTTCGGCGGTGATCGGCATCGGCGGTTTTCTCGGGTTGGGTGAATATACCGTGGCCCTTCCGCTCGATGAGTTCGAGCTGAATCCCGAGGAGTGGTCGCTTGTCGTGGACCGTGACAAGGATGCCCTGAAAGAGCAGCCCGAGTTCGATGAAAGCGGGGCCGAAAGCCTGCCTGACGACACCCCGGTCGCGGACCTGCTCATGGCGAGCGACGAAGGTGCGGATAGCGATGGCGCCGCGGACGTGGAAACCGACGTGGAAACCGATGCGGATTCAGACGGTGGAGACACCGATGCCGCAACGGATACGGATGCCGACGCAGGTGATGCGGACGGTGCAGACACGGACGCCGGAGCGGATGCCGAAACGGAAGGTTCGGACAGCGACATGAGCACCGATGGCGCGGATGCCGAGACCGAAGGCGACGCCGCGACGGACGGGGCCGACGCCGAGGCCGGGACGGATGCCGAGGCAACGACGGACGGCGCGGATGTCGACGCGGACGCCGAAGTCGATGCCGACGCGGACGCTTCGGCCGACACCGAAGCGGAGACCGAGGAAGAACCCGAA
The DNA here is from genome assembly GCF_019599045.1 of Roseovarius sp. SCSIO 43702. Lineage (NCBI taxonomy): Bacteria > Pseudomonadati > Pseudomonadota > Alphaproteobacteria > Rhodobacterales > Roseobacteraceae > Roseovarius > Roseovarius sp. SCSIO 43702. The sequence continues at coordinate 144,200 of NZ_CP080623.1, read as the reverse complement.
GTTCAGAACTGAGGGTTCGCCACCGGCAGCTGAGCCGGTGTCATCGATCAAGAGGCCCCTGCGGCGATGCCGCGGGGGCATGCCCTTTTCCCAATCCGCACGGCGTATCGCCGCCTGTGCGCGTAGCGCGCAGAGGTTCGGGCAGGAAGTTTTCCCTTTGTCGCACAGGGGCTCTTGGTTATCATGTGACATATGCCTGCAAAGGGCTGGACCGAAAATGATGCCAGGCGAAGCGCCGGCGACGAGGGAGAAATTTCATGGGAAAACGCGACGATCTGATCGCCGTATATGCCGAGGACCTGCGCACCAAGTGCGGTATGACACCCGACATGGATCTTTTGGAGAAGGTCACGATAGGCTGCGGCCCCGCGATCTATGACGCGGATGCGTCCACTGTGGCGGCGACGCAGGAAGGTGAACTCGAAACGGTGAAGAACAATTTCCTCATCAAGAAGCTTGGCCTTGCCGACAGCCCGGCCTTGATGGACGCGATCAACCAAGTGATCGACACCTATGGCCGGTCCGAGCGGAACAAGTATCGCGCCGTGATCTACTACATGCTGACAAAGCATTTCGGGAAGGAATCCGTTTATCGGTGACACCCGCTACAGATCTTTCGAAAGACACCCGCGTCTGCCGCGGGTGTTTTTTTGTGCTGTCCTGACGAAGGGTCGTCGTGGACGCGGGCGGGGTGCCGGGCGTAAAGTGGTCCAAACGAGGAGAGAAGCACATGGATGAAATCGTCATTCTTTCGGGCGCCCGCACGGCCATCGGCACCTTCGGTGGATCGCTTGCCGCGATACCGCCGACCGCGTTGGGCGCCGTCGTGACGCGCGCCGCGCTGGAGCGCGCGGCTGTCTCCGGTGATCGTATCGGCCAGGTGATGTTCGGACACGTGATCAATACCGAACCGAAAGACATGTATCTTGCACGGATCGCGGCGATGGAGGCAGGCATCCCCGAGACCACGCCGGCGATGAACGTCAACCGGCTATGTGGATCGGGGGCGCAGGCGATCGTCTCGGCGGTGCAGGCGCTTGCGCTGGGCGACGCGGATTTCGCCGTTGCCGGCGGAGCCGAGAGCATGAGCCGCTCGCCCTTCGTGCTGCCGGATGCACGGTGGGGCAAGAAGATGGGCGACATGCGTGCGCTCGACATGATGCTGGGTGCGCTCAATTGTCCCTTCGGCACCGGGCATATGGGCGTGACCGCGGAGAATGTCGCCGCCGAGCACGGCGTATCGCGCGAGGACCAGGATGCTTTCGCGCTCGAAAGCCAGAAGCGCGCGAAAGAGGCGCTCGATTCAGGGCGGTTCGCCGATCAGATCGTGCCGGTCGAGGTGCAGCAAAGGCGCGATAGTGTCGAATTCAAGGTGGACGAGCATCCGAAGGACACGAGCGCCGAGGCGCTGGCCGGGTTGCGGCCGGCGTTCCAGAAGGACGGCACCGTTACGGCGGGAAATGCCAGCGGGATCAATGACGGCGCGGCCGCGCTGGTCCTTGCGCGCGGCGAAGCGGCGGAGCGCGCGGGGCTGACGCCGCGTGCGAAGGTTCTCGGCTATGCCCATGCGGGTGTCCGGCCCGAGGTGATGGGGATCGGCCCCGTGCCGGCGGTCGAGGCATTGCTTGAACGGACGGGCCTGTCAGCCGGGGATTTCGACGTCATCGAATCGAACGAGGCGTTCGCGGCGCAGGCGATTGCGGTCAATCGTGCGCTGGGTCTGGATCCGGCGAAGGTGAATCCGAATGGCGGGGCCATTGCGCTGGGGCATCCCGTGGGGGCGACGGGCGCCATCCTGACCGTGAAGGCGCTTTACGAGTTGGAGCGGATCAACGGGACGCGCGCCCTCGTGACCATGTGCATCGGCGGCGGTCAGGGGATCGCACTTGCCATCGAGCGGACCGGCGGCTGACTGTCAGGCGTTTCCGGCTTCTTTACCTTTGCAGGCTAGCCTTTCGCGGTCTTTGGTTCGCGGAAGGTGCGCTGCATGCAGGTCGAGCTTGGTCATGTCTGGTCGATTCGGCATTCGCCGGTCGACGCGAAGCGCTTGGTGGACCTGTGCCTGGTGGTGCTGAGCTTGCCCGTCGTGCTCTCGGTCCTGCTCGTTATCCTGCCCTTGGTCACTATTCTTGACGGGTATTCCCCCTTGCATTCGCAAATGCGCGTAGGGCGTGGGGGTGTGCCCTTTCGTCTCTGGAAAATCAGAACGATGAGGCCGGGTGCGGCGCAGACCCTCAACGAGATATTGCGGCGGGATCCGGCGCAGGCGCGCGAATGGCGTGAGACGCGGAAGCTCGCACGTGACCCGAGGGTGACGCGGATCGGATGGTGGCTTCGCCGCTATCGCGTGGACGAGATACCGCAGATCTGGAACATCCTTCGCGGCGAGATGAGCGTTGTCGGACCGCGTCCGGTCATGGCAGAGGAGTTGCGGCTTCACTACGGCGGGGCGGGGAGGCGGAGCTACAAGAGCGTGCGCCCCGGCCTGACCGGGTTGTGGCAGGTCACGGTCGCCGGGTCCGGTGGGTACGAGCCGCGGGTGGCGCTCGACCGGGCCTATGTCGCCAACAGGTCCCTCGGGCTTGATCTATGGATCGTGCTTCGCACCGTCGCGGTGGTCGTCGGAGGGAAGGGCTTATGACGCGAAACCTCCTTCCGGGCATCGTGCGGAAGGCGGGTCAATCGATCCGGATCGAGACGCGCGCGGCGCGGCCACGGGCATCGATGACCGATACCTGTGAAAAGCCCGCAGTCAGCCCCGGGAGAGCGACCTCGCGCCGGTGGCTCCCGGTCAGGACGGGAACGCCATTCGCCAGCCAGATGAAGGGCGGCGTGCCATCGCGCAGCTTGACCGGAAGGTTGCCCGACCCGAGGGCGAGCCGGGCACCATCGGGCGGAAAGATCAGCTTGGGCGCATCCGAAGCGGGTTCGAACGCGGCGTTTCGGCCATGAAAGCGGCGAAGCGGCTGGGGAAGCCGCGCGGTCGAGACCATGAGGGTCTCGGGCGGTGGCGGCGCGAGGGGCGTGACCTCGTCCCGAAGGCGCTGGAACGCCTCGAACAGGATCGGCGCGGCCAGATCGCCGCCGAATGCGCCGGGCACCGGGGTACCGTCGGGCCGCCCGATCCAGACCCCGGCCACGTGGCGGCCGTCAAACCCGAGGGCCCAGGCATCGCGGTGCCCATAGGACGTGCCGGTCTTGTAGGCTAGCGCCCCGCGCGGCGCGCCCGCAGGTGGTGCGAGCCCCGCGAGGATGTCGGAAACCTGCCATGCGGCAGCCCGGTCGAAGATGCGACGGCCGGTCATCGGGGCAGCCTCGTCCGCGCGCCAGCGAAGCGGCACCGCGACGCCGCCCCGCGCGAGCGCGGCGTAGAGTTGCGTCATGTCGGTCAGGGTCACGCCGAGCCCACCCAGCCCGATGGCAAGACCCGCCTGATCGCCCGGAAGTACCGGGGAAACCCCGGCGCGGCGCATCAGGTTCATCAGGTGGGCCGGCCCGATCTCGTCAAGCAGGAGAACGACCGGAATGTTGAGCGATTGCCGCAGCGCGTCGGTGATCGTCAGCTCGCCCCGAAAAGCCCCGTCGAAATTGCGGGGCGCATAGGATCCGAAGGCGACGGGGCGGTCGTCGATCAGTGTCTGGGGATGGGCAAGCCCGCGATCGAAAGCCATGGCGTAGATGAAGGGCTTCAGCGTAGAGCCCGGCGAGCGCAGCGCGGATGTCATGTCGACGAATCCTTGCCGCGTGCCCCGGGCGTTGTACCCGGCGGAGCCGACCGATGCGAGGATCTCGCCCGTCTGGTGGTCGGCCAGCACGACGGCGACGGAGGTCTCGGGCGGCAGTCCCCGCGTCGCGTCACGCGCCAGACGCTCGAGCTTGTGCTGCAAGGTCGCATCGAGTGTCAGATGGTGGGTGGAAAGCGTGGGTGCCTCGGCAAGCGCACGGTCGGCCATGTGGGGGGCAAGCGCCGGGAAAGCCCGCCGTGCCCGCGGCACGAGATCGCCCTGCGCCGCGCGAGCCTCATCTCGGTCGAGCGCACCGGCCCTTGCCACGCGGTCGAGCACACGGTCGCGCGCAGCACGGGCGGCCTCGGGATGGCGATCGGGGCGGCGAGCGACCGGGGATTGCGGCAGCGCCACGAGGAGCGCGGATTCGGCCGGTGTCAGGCGGTGGGGCTCTTTTCCGAACCACGTGAGGGTGGCTGCGCGTATGCCCTCGATATTGCCGCCATAGGGCGCGTGAGTGAGATAGAGCGCGAGGATCTGATCCTTGGTCAGCGCCCGCTCGAGCGCGAGAGCGACGCGGATCTGCCGGAGCTTGCCGGAGAGCTGGCCCGTGCCGCTGTCCTCGAGCAGGCGCGCGACCTGCATCGTAAGGGTCGAGCCCCCCGAAACGACCTCGCCCGCCCGGAGCGCCTGCGCCACCGCGCGCAGGGCTGCGCGGGGATCAACGCCGGAGTGATCCGCGAACCGCTTGTCCTCGTAGGCGATCAGCATGGACACGAAGCCCGGATCGACCTGCGCGGGCGACACCGCCAGCCGCCAGCGTCCATCCGCCACCGTATAGACGCGCAGGAGATCGCCGTTGCGGTCGCGCACCTCGACCGAAGTTTCGGAGAGGAGCGGGGGAAGAACTGTCGCGTCTATCCACTTGTCGATAACATCGCGGGACAGTCCCGCCGCGAAGAGCAGAACCGCCGTCACTGTCATCCATCGCGCCATGCGCATCGCAAGCGACCCCTCGGGTGGTTTCCCCTTCGGCGTGGGGAGGTGAAGAGGCCTCCCACGCTGATCCTCTCGCCGGCTTACCGGCGTCCGACGTTCATTCGGCCGGTATCGGTGTGCGCCCGGTACTCGGGGCGATACATATCCTCGACGGTTGCCGCCGGATGATGGAACGTCCCCGGCGACACCGCGCGCACGATATATGCGAGGCGAAACGCCTCATCCCCGCGCCAGTTCACCGCCGCGATGAAGCGGTCCGAGCGGAACTCTGTCGTTTCGGTGGAAACGGTCTTGATCCAGTCGAGCCCGTTCACGTCGCCCGACCGCAGGAGGTTGGGGTTGTCGATCTCGAGCCCCGCTGGCAGCGGATCGTCGATGATGAGCCGCGCCTCGGCATCGTTGGAGGGCCGAACGGTCAGCACCGCGACGAGCCTTGTGCCGCTTTCCACGTTGGCAACCGATGCGGGCTCTCCGTCGAGGTCGAAATAGGCACGCTCGATCATGTAGCCGTAGCCGCTGGCGGGTTCAGGCACGTCGGGCACGCCGATCGTGGTGAGGGTGATGTCGGCCTCGGACGTGCCGGTGTTGCCGATCCGTTTCGGCGTCATCGTCTCCGCGTCGAATCTCGTCACGAGAGATCCGGCCACAGGCGCGTCGTTGAGCGTGAGCTCGGAACTGCCGGGCGTGTCGATGAGCGCATGTGCGGCGAGCAGCGTCCAGGATTGCTCCTGCGTGGACATGTGCGGCCCGGTACGTCCCAGCGCGGTATCGAAGGTCGCGCTGTCGGCCACTTCGCTTCGGGCTTCGGTGATGAGTGCGATGACGCCCGCGCGGTCGCGATAGCGCGTGCCGTAGTCCGAGCGCCAGACCTGGCCCTCGGCCTCGGTGACCTTCGACACTTGATCGAGTGCCGCGCGGAACATGCGGTCGGCCCGTGTCTGATCCCCGTAGGAGGCAAGCGCCGCGCCCAGTTGGGCAAGCGCCAGGGGTGTGCCGAAATCGTTGGCCTTGACGTCGGCATAGTAGCGCAGATCGCCCATCTTGGCCGCGCCTTCGCGGGCCAGAACCATGAGCGCGTAGGCGATATCCTCGCCGCCGTCGTCGAAGTCGGGGGCGTAGTTCACGCGGTTGCGCAGGTTGTCCATCGCCATGGAGAAGGCGCGGTCAGGCACCTCGTGTCCTTCGGCGCGGGCGCGACTGAGAAAGTCCGTGACATAGGCGTCGAGCCAGAAATCCCCCGACGCCGCGCGCCAGAGACCGAAGGCCCCGTTCGAGGATTGGCGGGTCATGATCTGGTTCACGGCGTCGTTGATGCGTTGCTCGATCCGGTCCGCATCGCCAAGGCCGAGGGCCGAGGCGACCTCGTTGAAATAGAGAAGCGGCATCGCCTGGGAGGCGACCTGTTCGGTGCAGCCGTAGGGGTAGCGGTTGAGCGACTGCAGGAGTGACGGCGCGTCGAGCCGCGCGAGGGGGCCGGCGGAGAGAACCGCCTCGGCGGTGCCGGGGCGGAAGCCCGCGAAGACCGCCTCGTCGAGCGTGAAGGTGTCGCCCCCCGCAAGGGAGAAGCGGCGCGTTCTGGACACGGCCGGATCGTTGGCACGCACAGGTAGTGTGAGGGACTTGGTGAGCTGCTGTCCGTCCGGGGTGGTGAGGGCGATGCGGATGGCGTGATCGCCCACCTCGTCCGCCGACACCGGCACGCTGAGCGTGGCCTTTTCCTGATCGCCCAGGTCGATGCCCGATGGCGTTCCGTCGCCGATCATCACCCCATCGGCCGAGATGTCGAGGCCCATGCGCCCCGTGGGACCGTCGGCATGGACGATCTCGAGAAGCATCTCGCTCCGGTCGCCGGGGGCGAGGAAGCGAGGGAGCGATGCGGTCACGACCACCGGATCGCGGATCAGCACATCGGTCTCTGCCTCGCCCACCGCCTTCGGTGTCCACGCGATGGCCATGAGACGCACCGTGCCGTTGAAGTCGGGGATGTCGAAGCTGGCCGATGCCGTGCCATCCGGGCCGATCGTGAGCGGGCCGGTGAAATAGGCCACGAGGTCCTCGGTCGGGGGTGGCGATTCCATGCTCATCCCGCTGTCTTCGCCACCGCCCGACCTGACCTGGCCGGGGGCGCCGTTCATTCCGTCGATGAGGCGGCCATAGAGGTCGCGGATCTCGACGCCGAGGCGCCGCTGGCCGAAATAGTGCGCGGATGGATCGGGCGCGTCGAAGCCGGTGAGGTTGAGGATGCCCACATCGACCGCAGCAAGGGTGACATAGCCTGTCTCGTCCTGCGGCACCCCGCCGACATTGACCGTGGCTTCGAGCGGACCGCGCGGGCGGATCGTGTCGGGCGCGTCGATCGTGACCGAGAGCTTCCTGTCGCCCGGATCGATGCTGGCATAGCTGAGGCCGAGTGCGCGCGCGGGATTCTGATCGGCGGCCACGTTCATCGGACGGATGACCTGGGCCGTGACATAGGCGCCCGCGCCCCAGTCGTCGGTGACGGGCAGGGACACCGTGTTCTCGCCTTCCTGCACCTCGACCGCTTTCATGTCGATCACGCGGTTCGACATCACGGTGACGAGCGCGGTGCCGGCGTAGCGCGGCACGATGCGAAGCTGCGCGGTGTCGCCCGGCGCGTATTTCTCGCGATCAAGCGAGAGTTCCAGCGTGTCGGGCGTCTGCGACGCATCCGCAGGGGCATACCAGCCGGCGTAGAAATCATGCGAGGCCGAAACATAGTCGCCCGAGGTGCTTTCGACGACAAGCTCGTAGCGGCCCCATTCGACCGGGGCCATGACCGTGAGCGGATCGGGCCCGGTCGTGGCCTCGCCGGTCGAGACACGTTCGCGCGTGGTGATCGGCTCCCAGTTCCAGTTGCCGTATTGCTGATACCATTGGTAGCGGGTCATGACGCGGTTGACGGTCCATCTGATCGGCAGCGCCTTCCGGTCGAGGTCGGGCCCGACGGCGATTACCTCGAGCGACGCCTCGGCGCCTTCGGGCACGACGCCGTCAAAGGCCGGCTTGATCCCGATCATCGTTTGCGACGGGGCCAGCATGCGGGTCAGGCGGCGCTCGACCGGGCGGCCCGAGCCCTCGCTCACGCGTATGGTGAGTGTGGCCTCGTGCGGCCGGTCCGCGACCTCGGCCTCGGGCAGCTCGATCTCGGTCACGAGGCGGCCCGCTGCGTCGGTCGGGCCGTCGCCCATGTAGGTCGACACGGGATAGGCCCCCTCGTCGTGGCGGCCGAAGAGGTAGCCCGGAAACGCATCCAGCTCCCGCTTGGCGCGAAGCGTGATCGTTCCTTCGGCGGTCAGGCCGGCACCGGGCGCGCCGAAGAGATAGCGGGCGTCGATGGTGAGCGGCACGACCTCACCGGGACGCAGCGGAGTCTCGGGAAGCGCGAGGTCGAAGTCGATGCGCTCGGGCAGGAAATCCTCGACCAGGACGGTTTCGGTGGCCAGGGGATCGGCGTCCACGTCGGCCTTGATGTCGAGGCGCCATGTGCCGCGCGGCGCGGTGGTCGCGACAGGCAACTCGAAAACATGGCCGCCCGCCGCATCATCGGAGGAAAGATGGCGGGAGTACTCCACCCCGTCGGGCCGCGTCAGGATCGCGGTGAGCGGCAGGCCCGGAACGGCTTCGGCAAGCGCGTCCCGGGCGAGCGCCGTTGCGTGGATCACGTCGCCGGCACGATAGGCGCCGCGGTCGGTGGCGAGGAACACGTCGATCGCGGGCGCGGCAGGGCGACCCTCGACGCCGCGATCGGAAAGATCGAAGGCGGGGTCGGTGAGAGACAGGAACGCGAAATCCTGCTCTCCCTGGCGCGCGAGCACCATGGCCGGCGCCGCGCCGCCCGTGCCACGGGTGAGGCCCGGCTCGAAACGCGCGTGACCGTTGGCGTCGGTGGTGGCCGTGGCAAGCTCCCGGTTCGAGCGCGACAGAAGCGTCAGGGTTATCCCTTCGAGCGCATCAGCGTCGGAAAGACCGCGGGCAAACACATGCAGCCCGTCCGTTCCCGCGAGCGTGGTGAGCCCGAGGTTGGTCAGGACGAACCATTGCGTCGCACCCGGATCGTCGTAGATCGGCACGCCCTTGATGCGGGCGCGGAGGGTGTAGATGCCCGGCTCCATGTCGGCCAGCACGTCGCCCAGGGGCAGGCGCGTCGTCATGGTCTGGTTCAACTCGTTCTGAACCTCACCCGTGCCGGTCCAGACCTTCTCGGCGATATCGTCCTCGAAATACTCCACATCGTATTCCGAAAGCGGCCGGCCGAAGAGATCCTCCTGTATCGCGCGGAGGATATTGCGATCCGAGACGCGATTGAGCGTGAGTTCCACCTTGTCGAGGTTGACCGTCTCGATCGGGAGAGCCGCATCCGCCGCGCGGGGCAGGATATAGGCGCGGCCCGGGAAGTTCACCTTGGGCGAGCGGTCACGGATGTAGAGCGAGATGTCGACATCCTTGGCCAGCTCTTCGCCGCTCGCGGCGGGCATGCCTTCGCGGAAGGTGACGGTGTAGCGTTCGCCATGTTGCACGCCGTCGATGCAAAGCTGGTTCTCGTCTGCCTGCACCACGAGGCCGGAATCGGGCAGCCTGACGAAGGGCGCGTAATCGATGCCGCTTTCGACAAGGGGTTCGGAGAACTCGGCGCAGATACGGGGCGTCGCGGCCTCGTTGTCGGCACGATGTTCGACGATGCGGAAGCCATATTTGCCGATAGCCTCATCAAGCATGGCGAGCACGTCGTCCCGCGGTTGGATATCCTCCGCGAGCCGAAGGGCACGGATCATGTCGCGGCCTTGCCCGTCCTGTTCGAGCGCTTCTGCCAGGACGACCAGCGCGCTCACTTGCGCGGGTGGGCTGAGTGCGCGGAAATAGGCGTTCGTGGAAGCGTTGATGGCGCGGCGGATGTTTTCCCGCCGTTCACTGCTGTTGGAATGCTGCAATGCGAGCGACAGCCGGGCGTAATCGGTCCATTGATCGGCGGTGTCCGAGAGCGAAACCGCGGCTCCCATCCAGCGCATCGCGTTCAGGATGTCGCCCTGCGCCTCCCGGTCACGCGCAGCCTGGAGAAGCTGCTCCTCGGTCCAGTCGCCGGCGGGATGCAGGGTTCCGATGCGAAGCGCGAGGTCACGGACGTTATCCATGGCGTAATCGGTCAGGAAGCCGAGGTCGGCCCGGCGCGCATCGGCCGCCTGCAGCACCGCCGGATCGGTCGGCAGCGCGCGCGCGGAATAGGCGCCTTCGAACGGGACGCGGTCGCTGATGCTGGATTTCGGGAAGCACGCCTTGGATTTCGTGTTGAATGTAAAGGCGGCGCAATCGGCGTTGTTCAAACAGGCGAGGCGGCAGGCATCGTAGGAGGTGTCAAAGATGGATTGCAGGTCGGCGCCGTAGAAATCCATGTTGGGAACGACTGCGAAACGCCGGTCGGGAACGGGAGATTCGGCCGCTGCCGGAAGTGCGAGAATGAGGAGAAGAACTGTGGAGATAAGCCGGCGGAGCATGGCGTCCTCGTAAGATAAAGTCGGAAATGACTTCATCGTGACATGGGAACCCCATCCTGTCCACGATTCCGGGCCGGCTCGAAATCAGTGATGCGTCGCCGGTAGGTCCGCGACGGCGGAGAGAAACGAATTCTTCACCAGGATGCGCGAGGGTGACGCAAAAGGGGAATGGTCGCGGAGCATCGGCATGAACCTTGCCAACAAGCTGGCGGAGGAACGGCGCGGACGACTTGCCGCGGAACGACTGCTCGAGCAGAAGCAGGCGGAGCTTCATGCCGCGAACCGCAAGCTGGGGAAGCATGCGCGCGCCCTGTCGGATGAAATCGTGGAAACCCGCGCAAAGGTGCGCGATGTCGAGGACGAAAACCAGCGCGTGAAGACCGAGCTCACGGTCGCGAACGAGAAGGTCGAAGTGGCCGAGCGGCGTCTGTGGCATTCGATCGAAACGATCCAGGACGGTTTCGCGTTCTTTGATGCGGACGGCCGGATGATCGCCGCGAACCATGCCTACCTGTCGGTCTTCGACGGGCTGAAGGACATCAAGCCGGGCATTTCCTACGTCGAGATCCTGCAATTCGCCACCGAGGAGGGGATCGTCGATATCGGGGATGTATCGCCCGCAGCATGGCGCGAGATGATGCTCGACCGTTGGCAGGGAGAGGAGCAGCCGCCCTGTGTCATCAGGCTCTGGAACGGCCGGTCGATCAAGCTCCTCGACGAACGGGGAACGAGTGGCGACGTGGTGAGCCTCGCGCTCGATATCACCGATACGGTGCGCTACCAGGAGAAGCTGCGCGAGGCCAAACAAAGGGCGGAAGCAGCGAACAGGGCCAAGTCCTCGTTTCTCGCCAACATGAGCCACGAGATACGCACACCGATGAATGGTGTCGTGGGCATGGCGGATCTCCTGCGCGAGACCGAGTTGACCGACGAACAGCGGCTCTATGCCACCACGATAAGGAACTCCGGCGAGGCGCTGCTGGTCATCATCAACGATGTTCTCGATTACTCCAAGATCGAGGCGGAGAAGCTTGTTCTTCATCCCGAACCCTTCGATCTCGAGCGGTGCCTGCATGAAGTGATCATGCTCATGCAGCCCAAGGCGAGGGATCAGGGCGTCGACCTTATGCTCGATTACGACCTGTTTCTGCCGACCCGGCTGATCGGTGATCGGGGGCGCTTGCGGCAGGTCCTGACCAATCTCATCGGCAACGCCGTCAAGTTCACGCAGGAGGGCCATGTGCTGATCCGCGTCGTCGGCGTGGATCGGGACGGGGACATCGCGCGGCTGCATATCTTGGTCGAGGATACCGGCATCGGCATCCCCGCGGACAAGGTCGATCATGTTTTCGGGGAGTTCAACCAAGTGGACGATGCGCAAAGCCGGAAGTTCGAGGGTACGGGGCTTGGTCTTGCGATCTCTCAGAAGCTCGTCAGGCTGATGGATGGCGAGATCTGGTGCGACTCCCGCGAGGGGGCGGGCTCGGTTTTCGGCATCGGGTTGTCGCTTCGGGTGGCGGAACCGGCGCCGCCCGAGCCGGTGTTGCCGGGGCCGGGCGTCTCGACGGTCATGGTCGTCGATGCGAAGGACGCCAACCGGCTCATCCTCGAGCGCCAATTCGGCCAGCTCGGCCTGCGGGTGCTGGGATGTGCTTCTGCGCCCGAAGCGCTCAGGCTGATCGAACAGGACAGAGATGTTGACCTCGTGGTGGCCGATCACGAGATGCCGGGCATGGACGGGTTCGAGCTTGCCGAGGCAATGGCGGAGACGGGGCATGATCTGCCAGTCATCGTGCTGAGCAACTCCAGCAAGGCCTCGGAGGGCGAGCCCGCGATGCGGCACGTCGCGCGCGTGGTTCAGAAACCGATGGCGCGTGCCGAACTCTTCGCGGCGATGGGCGCAGTTTCAGCGCGGCCGACCAAGCGGCGCGACGGTCGTTCCGAAAGCGATGCCGCCCTGGCCACGCAGCTGGTCTTCAGGGCCGCGCCGCGCGACGGCAAGGCGCAGGGCGACGGCGCGCCACCCGGTCATGAGCCCGTGTTTCGGGCCAGCCGCCGACGGCAGCTTCAAGAGCCAGCGACGCCTCGGAGCGCTGAGAAGCGGCGGATGCGTGTCCTCGCGGCCGAGGACAACAAGACTAATCAATTGGTGTTTTCGAAGATGCTCAAGTCGCTCGACGTGGACATCGCTTTTGCCGGAAACGGACGGGAAGCCGTGACGCTTTTCGAGGAAATCGGCCCGGATGTGATCTTCATGGACATCTCGATGCCGGAAATGGATGGCAAGGAGGCGACGAGGGCGATCCGTGCGCTGGAGGCGAAGAGGGGCGGCCATGTGCCGATCGTCGCGATGACGGCGCATGCCATGTCCGGTGATGCGGAGGACATTCTTGCCGCCGGTCTCGACCACTACCTGACGAAGCCCCTGCGCAAGGGGCCGCTCGTGGAACGGATCGAGGCCGCCTGTCCAGTCGATGTCCGCTCTCCCTCCGGCGCGCCGGAGCCCGAGTGACGGGCGGATCAGGTGAACCGGCTCAGCCCGGACGAACGAAGGCGATCCGGTCGCCCTCGGACAGGTCGGCGCGATACTCATAGCCTCCGCTGTCGAAATCCCGCAGTGCATCAGGGTCGGTCAGCCGCTTCTGCACGATGAACCGGGCCATCGCGCCACGGGCGCGCTTGGCATAGAAGCTCACCACCTTGGGCTCGCCGTTCTTCTCTTCCATGAAGACCGGCGTGATGACCCTGAGTTTCAACGCATCGGGCGAGACGGCGCCGAAATACTCCTGGCTCGCGCAGTTGACGAGTGTCTCGGTGCCCAGCTTTTCCGCCTGCGCGTTGAGCGCCTGTGCGAGCGTGTCGCCCCAATAGTCATAGAGCGATTTGCCGCGCGGCGTCTCGAGACGGCTGCCCATCTCGAGCCGATAAGGCTCGATCCGGTCGAGGGGCCGGAGAAGGCCGTAGAGCCCCGAGAGGATGCGAAGGTGGTCCTGCGCCCAAGCCATCTCGTCCTCGTCGAGGGATTTGGCTTCGAGCCCCTGATATGTATCCCCGGCAAAGGCGAGCGCGGCCTGTTTCGTCTCCATCTCGCCGAAATTCGCGAAACGGTCGGCATTGAGCTTGGCGAGATTCTCGCTGATGCCCATCAGCTTTCGAAGACCGTCCGTGTCGAGCTTTCCCGCGATACCGGCCAGTTCCTGCGCGCGCGCGGCGAAGGCGGGTTCGCTTGAGACAAAGCCGGCCGCGGGTTCCATGTCGAGTTTCTTGGCGGGCGAGACGACGATCAGCATGCGATTTCCTTTCGGACCTGTGGCGTCTCACTTAGTCCGCGTCAGCCAGAACGTCCAGAAAGGCGGGGCCGAACCGCTCGGCGCGCCGCTCTCCAAGAATACGAACGAGACCGGCCGTATCGCGCGGCCGGCTGGAGGCGAGCCTGGCCAAGAGAGATGTGGAGCATGTAAGCGGTTTCTCGGTACCCGACTCGCCCTGTCTGAGACTGTTCTGTGCGTCGAGCAGCCGGTCGTAGAGCGTTCCTGCCTCCTTTCCTGCCAGCTTGCGACGGGTCGGGTGGACCTGCTCGGAGGCGCCGGTGATCACGGTGAGGAAGGCGTCGCCATATTGTTCGAGCTTCTTGGCGCCCACGCCCGTTATACCCGCCATCTGGTCGAGCGTGGCGGGTCGGCGTTCGGCCATCTCGATGAGGGTGCGATCGTTGAAGACGATGTAGGCGGGCACGTTCGCGGCCTCGGCCAACGCACGGCGCTTGGCCTTGAGCGCGGAAAGGAGCGGCGCGTCCTCGTCCGAAACAAGCGTCCTGACTGCCGGGCGTGGGGATTTGGAGGCGAGCGTGTCGCGTCGGAGCGTGACGTTTTCCTCATCGCGCAGCACCGGGCGGGCGCCTTCGGTCATCCGAAGGGCGCCATGCCGGTCGGGATCGGGGCGCACGAGGTCAAGACCCATCATCTGCCGGAAGATGCTTTGCCACTCGCCGTGCGGCAGATCGCGGCCAACGCCGAAGGTCGGAAGCCGATCGTGTCCGCGGGCGCGCACCTTTTCGGTATCGTTGCCGGTCAGGATGTCGATCAGGTGGCCGGCGCCGAAATACTCGCCCGTGCGCAGGATTGCCGAAAGCGCCTTGCGCACGGCCTCGGTCCCGTCGAAGAGATCGGGGGGATTGTCGCAAAGGTCGCAATTGCCGCAGGTCGTTTCCGAATCGCCGAAGTAGCGCAGGAGAGTGGCACGCCTGCAGGTCTGGGCCTCGGCCAAGCCGAGAAGCGCGTTGAGCCGGGCGTGATCGGCCATGCGGCGCTCGGGCGGGGCGAGGCCTTCGTCGATCTGGGCGCGGCGCAGGCGAATGTCATCAGGGCCGAAGAGCGTGAGCGTTTCGGCCGGTGCGCCATCGCGTCCGGCGCGGCCGATTTCCTGGTAATAGGCTTCGATCGACTTGGGCAGATCGGCGTGGGCGACCCAGCGAATGTCGGGCTTGTCCACGCCCATGCCGAAAGCCACCGTCGCCACGACGACAAGCCCGTCCTCGGTGTTGAAGCGATGCTCGACCTGGCGGCGGTCGTCAGCCTCCATCCCGCCGTGATAGGCAACGGCATTGTGCCCCCCCTCGCGCAGCGCCTGAGCCAGTGTCTCGGTCTTGGCGCGCGTTCCGCAGTAGACGATGCCGGATTGTCCCTGTCGGGCGGCGGCGAAATTCATGATCTGGCGGCGCGGGCCGTCCTTGGGGGCAAAGGCCAGGTGGAGGTTGGGCCGGTCGAACCCGTGAAGATAGGTGATGGGAGGTTGCCCGTCGAAGAGCTTCTCGACGATCTCGTCGCGTGTTTCGGCGTCGGCCGTGGCCGTGAAGGCGGCGAGGGGCACACCCAGCGCGCGCCGCAATTCACCGATGCGAAGATAGTCGGGCCGGAAGTCATGTCCCCATTGCGAGACGCAGTGCGCCTCGTCCACCGCGATGAGCGAGACGCCCGCCCGGCGGAGCATGCCGAGCGACGATCCCGCGGCAAGCCGCTCGGGTGCGATATAGAGAAGTTTCAGCCGATTTTCGGAAAGCGCGGCCCAGACCGCGTCGGTTTCCTCCTCGGTGTTGCCGGAGGTGAGCGCCCCCGCCTCGACACCCGCCGCGCGCAGGGCGCGGACCTGATCGCGCATGAGCGCGATGAGCGGAGAGATGACGACGGTAACACCCTCGCGCATGAGCGCGGGAAGTTGATAACATAAGGACTTGCCGCCGCCCGTCGGCATGATGGCCAACACGTTCTGGCCCGTGGTGACGGAGTGGACGATCTCCTCCTGTCCGGGACGGAAGGCGTCGAATCCAAACACATCGCGCAAAAGCGTGGCAGCGCCGGGCATTGGGGATCCTGTCAGATTTTCTTTGCTCCTGCTCTGATCAGGACTGTTTCACATCAAGATTCGGTAAACAAGCCTCAGGCGAAACCGAAGATCACCGGAAGGATGTACATCTGGAGTGAAATCACGATGAGAAAGGCGACCAACGGCGCGAGATCCAGCGGGCGCGTGTCGGGCAGGATGCGTCGGATGGGGCCGTAAATGGGCTCGAGCAGGCGATTGAGACCGTACCAGATCTGGGCGACGAATTGCTGGTTGAGGTTCAGGACCTGGAAGCTGATGAGCCAGCTCATGATGACATGGATGAGGATCACCCAGTAGACGACCGACAGGATCAGTTGCAGAGGTCCGTAAATCGCCAGCATCGTTCTTTCCCAAGTTTCGACTGGGCCAGAGGTAAGGCGCGGGTCGGCAAAGCGCAAGCCTGACGCGCGGTCCCGGTTGACGCCGGCGTCAGGTGCGGTAGAGGCTCCAGCGAAGGAGAGTGCCCATGTACCCTTTCATTCGCCTGGTCTGGCAGGTCGTCAAGCATCGCAGGGACGCGCGTCTTCCGCTGACCGGGACGCATGTCTCAACGCATTATTGCCTGCCTTGGGATATCGATCTCTGGTGGGAGCTGAACAACGGGCGAACCCTGACAATTTTCGACCTGGGACGGATCCCGCTTGCCCAGCGTGTCGGCCTGATCGACGTGCTGCGCGAGAAGGGGTGGGGCCTCACGGTGGCCGGATCGGTCGTGAGATACCGGCGGCGGGTGCGGATGTTCGACCGCATCGAAATGCGAAGCCGCGCGACCTGTTGGGACGAGCGGTTCGTCTATGTCGAGCAGTCCATGTGGAAGCGGAACGGCGAATGTTCGAGCCACGCGCTTTTGCGGATGGCCGTGACCGGGAAGAACGGGATCGTGCCGCCCGGCGAGGTGATGGCCGCGCTGGGCCGCGGGGACGAGAGCCCGGAGATGCCCGAATGGATCGCGCGATGGATCGCGGCGGAGGATGCGCGGCCCTGGCCACCCATGCAGGACGCCGACTAACAATGCCTTGCTCCTTCACGTGACCACCTGTCATATCGCACAAGGCAAGCGGGGACGGGCATGGACGAAGCAGCGAGCAGGAAACGCATCTGGGGTTGGTATTTCTTCGACTGGGCGAGCCAGCCCTATCATACGCTCCTCGTCACCTTCGTTTTCGGACCCTTCTTCGCGAGTATCGCCACGGCCCATTATGCCGGAATGGGGCTGAACGAGACACTGGCGGACGCGAAGGCCCAGAGCCTCTGGTCGGGATGCCTCACGATCACGGGGCTCATCATCGGATTCGGCGCGCCCCTGCTGGGCGCGATGGCGGACACCGTCGGCAAACGGCTGCCCTGGATCGTGTTTTTCTCGGCGCTCTACGTGATCGGCGCGTCGGGAATCTGGTGGACCAACCCGGACGGCTCCAACCTCACATGGGCGCTCGTCACCTTCGGAGTGGGGTTCATCGGTGCGGAATACGCGCTCATCTTCATCAACTCGCAGCTTCCCTCTCTGGGCACGCGGGAGGATGTGGGCAAGATCTCGGGGTCGGGCTTCGCGTTCGGTTACGCGGGAGGGCTTCTGTCGCTTCTCATCATGCTGGTCTTCTTCCTCGAACAGCCCACCGGCAAGACATTGGTGGGGCTCGATCCGGCCTTCGGTCTCGATCCCGCGCAGCGCGAGGGTGCGAGATTCGTGGGACCATTCACCGCGCTCTGGTTCGCGGTATTCATGATCCCCTACTTTCTTTGGGTTCCCGATCTTGGCCCCGGCCGCCGTGGGCGAGGGTTCGGCGACGCGCTGCGGCTTCTGAAACGCTCGATCATGAATCTCGGTGCGCGGCGCAGCCTGCTGACCTATCTCGGGTCCTCGATGCTCTACCGCGACGCGCTGAACGGGCTGTACGGGTTCGGGGGCACCTACGCGCTTCTGGTTCTCAACTGGGATATCGTCCGGGTGGGGGTATTCGGTATCGTGGGTGCCCTGTCGGCGGCGGCGTTCAGTTGGATCGGGGGGCGGTTCGACGGTCGCTTCGGTCCGAAGCCCGTCATCATCGGCGCCATTCTCGGCCTGACGATCGTCTGCGTGATCATCGTCTCGATGGATCGGAGCCAGCTTCTCTGGATGCCGCTCGAGGATGGGTCGGGCCTGCCGGATGTCACGTTCCTGATATGCGGCGCACTGATCGGGGGCCTTGGCGGGACCCTCCAGGCGGCGAGCCGGTCGCTCATGGTCCGTCATACCGATCCGGACGCCCCGACCGAGAGCTTCGGCCTTTACGGCCTGTCAGGTCGCGCCACCGCGTTTCTCGCCCCGGCGCTCGTCTGGGCCGCGACGGAGATGAGTGGGAATGCGCGTATAGGGATCACGCCGGTCATCGGGCTTTTCCTGATCGGACTTCTCCTGCTACGCTGGGTCAGGGCAGAGGGAGATCAACCTACATGAAACGGATTCTGGCAATTTGCGCGGTCCTCGCGCTGGCGGCATGCGGCGAGTCCGAAGCGCAGTCCGAGGCGAGCGTCAAGAGCATCGACATTCCCGGCGCGATGCAGAAGGTGCCGGCCAAGCAACTTTTCGGCGCGAGAGCGACCGGGTCACGGCAAGCGCCGGCACCCTATGGCGGATATTCGAAAGGATGCCTTGCCGGTGGTGTGCAGCTTCCGGAGACGGGACCGACATGGCAGGCCATGCGTCTGAGCCGCAACCGCAACTGGGGTCATCCCGAGACGATCGATTTCATCCAGAGGCTTTCGGCCAAGGCGGCGCAACAACCGGGTTGGAACGGGCTTTACATCGGGGATATCAGCCAGCCGAGGGGCGGACCGATGCTGACCGGGCATCGCAGCCACCAGGTCGGTCTCGATATCGACATCTGGATGAGACCGGCGAACCGCCTGAACCTGAGCCGCACCGAGCGCGAGAACCTGTCGTCGATCTCGATGCGCCGGTCCAAGGGCGCGTTTACCAACGGGGACTGGACCCGCGCGCATCACGAGATCATCAAGGCCGCTGCGCAGGATCCGCGAACGGCGCGCATCTTCGTGTTCCCGGGGGCCAAGGTCCGGATGTGCAAGGACGAAACCGGCGATCGGTCCTGGCTCAACAAGATCCGGCCATGGTATGGGCATCACTACCATTTCCACGTCCGGCTGAAATGTCCGCGGGGCGCGCGGGGATGCGTGGACCAATCGCCGCCGCCGCGTGGTGACGGATGCGCAGACGCGCAGCGCTGGGTCAACAAC
The DNA here is from genome assembly GCF_019599045.1 of Roseovarius sp. SCSIO 43702. NCBI lineage: Bacteria > Pseudomonadati > Pseudomonadota > Alphaproteobacteria > Rhodobacterales > Roseobacteraceae > Roseovarius > Roseovarius sp. SCSIO 43702. The sequence goes on along the minus strand of NZ_CP080623.1, from coordinate 125,350 downwards.
ATCCTCAACCCGCCGCCGCCGGATCCCGACGCTCCGAAGCCGAAGCCTCGGGTCGAGTTGACCATGGCGAACCTGCCCAACCAGTGCGTAAGCGTGTTGCAGTCCCCGTAAGCGCGATGCGCGTGAGATATTGACCGGGCAGGCGCGGAGGACTAGACCCCGCCTGCCCCGCAGGCTCGGGGCCAAGTCTCCGCAACCTTGTGAAAACGGAAAAATCTCATGCGATACATGACCGGCATTCTTGCCATGGCCGCCATCGTGGTGGCGTCGAACATCCTGGTTCAGTTCCTGATCCTGGACGGGCTTCTGACCTGGGGGGCGTTCACCTATCCGCTGGCATTCCTGGTCACTGATATCATGAACCGCATCTATGGCGTGGCCGCGGCCCGGCGTGTCGTGCTCGTCGGGTTCGTCGTCGGCGTGCTTTCGAGCCTTGTCGGATCGCAGATCATGCTCGAGCATGGGCCGGCAGTCGCTTTGCGCATCGCTGTGGGATCCGCCACGGCGTTTCTCGTCGCGCAACTTCTGGACGTGGTTATCTTCGACCGGCTACGGGGGGGTGCATGGTGGCGCGCTCCGCTCGTTTCGACCGTCGTGGGGTCGTCGGTGGACACGGCCCTTTTCTTCTCGATCGCCTTCGCGGCCAGCATCACCGTCTTCGGCCCCGACGCCGACGCGGCGATAAACTGGGCGTGGGAGCCGGTGCCGTTCCTGCTGAGTGGCCCGGTGGCACCGCTCTGGATCACCCTCGCGGTCACCGATTGGGGCGTGAAGCTGTGCGTGGGCATCATCTCGCTGATTCCATTTCGCATCATCGTGAGAAAGGTTTCGCATGGTCTTGGGTAAAAACTTTTGACTTCTGCAAAATCTATGGCAGGCTCCTAGATGTGGATAACAACGAGAAAGGAGGTGCCTATGATTATTGGGAAACTGGAGCAGCTGGACAAGGTTACGAGCGAGGTGTCGATCTAGGGGGCAGCCCCTCTTGATCTGATCCTGGCTTCGGGTGCCGAACCGGCCCTGCTTGCCACCTCCGATTCTCGAGGCGAGCCCCCAACGGGGGCTCGTTCCGTTCCTGAAGGTCGCCATTTGGTGCTATTTTTCGCTCATGCTGAGAGTAAACGACCAGATAAGCATCGAGGACTGGGAGCTGACCGAACAGTTCGTGCGGTCAAGCGGACCGGGTGGCCAGAACGTCAACAAGGTTGCCTCCGCCGTCGAGCTGCGCTTCGAGGCGGAACGGTCGCCGAACCTTCCCGATCCCGTGAAGAAACGGCTGAAACGCCTGGCAGGCCGGAGATGGACCGACGCCGGCACCATCGTGATCCAGTGCGATGAGGAACGCAGCCAGGCACGCAACCGCGATATCGCGCGCGAACGGCTGATCGAGCTCATCGCGAAGGCGGCCCGAAAGCCGAAGAGGCGGATCCCGACGCGACCGACGCTCGGGTGGAAAAAACGCAGGCTCAAGGCCAAGAAGGCACGGGGCGAGGTCAAGTCCCTGCGTGGCAAGGTCGACCCCGAGACCTGAGCGCAGGTTCAGGCGAATTTTTTGTGGCCGCTCCCCGCGATCCTATATATCCCGAGCGTGAACATCCGAAGGGCCGCATCATGACAAACACGCTGTACCGGGGCGATTTGCCCGATGATCTCGACCTCGGGCCCATCGTGGCCATAGATTGCGAGACGATGGGCCTTCGACCGCATCGCGACCGGCTGTGTGTCATCCAGATGTCGGGTGGGGACGGGAACGCGCACCTGGTCCAGATCGAGAAAGGCCAGAGCGAGGCGCCGAACCTCCTGCGGATGCTGGAAGATCCCGACGTACTGAAGCTCTTTCACTTCGGGCGGTTCGATATCGCGGCCCTGCTGAACGCTTTCGGCGCGCTGACGGCGCCCGTCTATTGCACCAAGATCGCCAGCAAGCTCGTCCGCACCTATACCGATCGGCACGGCCTGAAATATCTTCTCCAGGAACTTCTGGGCGTCGATATCTCGAAACAGCAGCAGAGTTCGGACTGGGGCGCGGAGACGCTGAGCGAGGCGCAACTCGAATATGCCGCGTCGGACGTGCTCTACCTGCATCGACTGCGCGACGAGCTGAATGCACGCCTGCTTCGCGAAGGGCGCATGGAGATGGCGCAAGCCTGCTTCGACTTTCTTCCCATGCGTGCACGTCTCGATCTGGCCGGATGGCCGGACGAAGACATTTTCGCGCACTGATTGCGACGTGGCGAGCGACGAGTTCTATACGCGCCTCATCGGCTGGCTCAAGGTGGTCCTGCCGCTGGTCGCGCTGGGCCTCCTCTCGACACTTTTCCTGTTGTCGCGCAAGGTGGATCCCACCTCGAACCTGCCGCTTTCCGATGTCGATCTCGAGCAGCGGGCGCAGGATCAGGGCGTGAGCAACCCGAGCTTTTCCGGTGTGACGAGCGGGGGCGAGGAGGTGACGTTCCGGGCCGAGACGGTTCGGCCCGATCCCGAGAACCTCGAACGCGTGCTGGCGGATCGCGTGGTGGCGAAATTCATCCTCGAGAATGGCACGGAGATCGACGTGACCGCCGACCATGGCACGGCTGGGCGGGATATGCGCGATGCGGAACTGCGTGGGGATGTGCGTGTGACGACGACAACCGGGTACGACCTTCGCACGGAACTTCTGGAGGCCGATTTCGAGACGATGGGCGCGGAAGCACCCGGGCAAGTCACGGGAACGGGGCCGGCCGGAGATCTCGAGGCCGGACGAATGAAACTGGTTTCGGAGGGGTCCGATGGCAGCGTGCATTTGCTGTTCACCGACGGTGTGAAGCTGCTATACCAACCGCGGGAGAACGAAGAATGACGGGTTTGATCCGCACGATCGTGACGGTGGTGTGTCTTGGTATTGGCGCGACCGCCCTTCATGCGCAAGGCGCGCAGGTGGCGTTCGGCGCCTCGCCGCAGGAAAGCGACCTGCCGGTCGAGGTGACTGCGGACAACCTCGCGGTCGATCAGAATGACGGCACCGCCATCTTCACCGGCGGCGTGGTCATCGCGCAGGGCGCGATGCGTCTTTCGGCGCCGTGGGTCAAGGTCCATTACGTCGAGGATGAGACGGGCCGCATTGACCGCCTGGAGGCCAAGCAGGGCGTCACGCTTGTCAGCGGCGAGGACGCGGCAGAGGCGGCGAGCGCGGACTACAATGTGCAGACCGGCGTGATCACCATGTCGGGCGATGTTCTTCTGGTCCAGGGACGCAACGCGATCACCGGGGACAACATGTTCGTGGATACCGTGGCGGGCACCGCGCGCATGACGGGCCGAGTGAAGACGGTGCTTCAGCCGCAATCGGATACACAATGAGCCAAGCGCCCGACCTCAAGCTTGCGCACGAGGCGCAGGGTCTCAGGATTTCCAACCTGAGAAAGAGCTATCGCAAGCGGGTGGTGATCCGCGACGTGTCGCTCGACGTGAGGCAAGGCGAGGTGGCGGCCCTCTTGGGGCCGAACGGTTCGGGCAAGACCACGACCTTCTATGCGATCGCGGGCCTCATCCAACCCGAGGCCGGCAAGGTCGAGATCGACGGTCGCGATGTCACGCGCCTTCCTATGTATCGCCGCGCGAAACTGGGGATCGGCTATCTGCCGCAGGAGATGTCGATCTTTCGCGGCCTGTCGGTCGAGGACAACATCATGGCGATCCTCGATATCACCCATTCGGATCGCTATACGCGGCGCAAGCGTCTCGAGGAGCTTCTGTCGGAATTCTCGATCGAGCATCTGCGGCGCGCGCCGGCGCTTGCCCTGTCGGGCGGGGAACGTCGGCGCGTCGAGATCGCGCGCTGCCTGGCCGCGGATCCCAAGTATCTTCTGCTCGACGAACCCTTCGCCGGTGTCGACCCGATCAGCGTGGGCGATATCCGGCATCTTGTTGCCGATCTCAGGAAGCGCGGCATTGGCGTGCTGATCACAGATCACAACGTGCGCGAAACGCTCGAGATCGTGGACCGGGCCTATATCCTTCACGACGGCAAGGTCCTGATGTCAGGCACCGCGGATGACGTTGTCGCGAACGAGAATGTGCGGCGTGTCTATCTGGGCGAGAATTTCAAGATCTACTGATCGGTCTCCCGCGCAAGGCCGATATCTGCGCCCAGCCATCCGTTCGACATTGACAATCGTGTCGCAGGAAGCCTCAATTGAAACATGACATTCGTGATCTTCGCGCTTTCAGCATCCTGCCCCGATGATTCCGGGGGCGGTCTTGAACAAGCCGGACGGGCGTCATTATTCCACGGACGAACCTGAACGCCGGACCCGGCAGTAGCCGCAGGCGGGATTGGTGCGACCTGACCAGATGAAGGAGATGAGATGCGGTATCAAATCAGCGGAAAACAGATCGACATCGGCGCTGCCCTGCAAACCCACGTCAAGAATTCCCTGGGCGCAGCGGTCGAGAAATATGCCGAGCGGCCGACGGATGCCAATGTGGTCTTTTCCAAGAGCGCGAGCGAATTCGTGTGCGAGGCGACCGTCCATCTTTCCACCGGTCTGACCGTGCAGGCCAAGGCCCATGCGCATGAAATCTACGCGGCGTTCGATTCCTGCTGCGAAAAGATGGAAAAACAACTGCGCCGCTACAAGCGTCGGCTGAAGGATCATCATCGCGACCGCGCGCAGCCGGTTGAACTCTTGGGCGCATCCTCCTATATCCTCGCCTCTGATAACCGGGACGGAGAATCGGAACCCGACTCCCTGCAACCGATCATCATCGCCGAGACGGAGACGAAGATCCCCGCCCTTAGCGTCGGTGAGGCCGTGATGCAGATGGAACTTGCCGGGGCGCCGGTCCTCGTCTTTCGAAACGAGGCGAAAGACGGATTGAACGTGGTGTATCGTCGCGAAGACGGCAACATCGGGTGGATCGATCCGTGATGTAGAAGGCAATGGGCGACGGGCGTCGCCCCGCCATCGGAGCAGTTCATGGAATTTTCCACTATCCTCAAGCCCGAGGCCGTTCGGATTTTATCCCGCGTTTCGAGCAAGAAGAGGTTGATGCACGAATTGGGCGACGTCGCCGCAGCGGTCCACGGTCTGGACCCCCAGGACGTTGTCGACGCCTTGCTGGAACGGGAAAGCCTGGGTCCCACAGGTGTCGGGCATGGCGTGGCCCTTCCGCACGCGCGGCTGGAGGGCGTGTCCGAGGTATGCGGCGCGTTCCTGCTTCTCGAACAGCCCGTCGAGTTCGACGCGGTGGACCGGCAGCCCGTCGATCTGGTATTTGCGCTGTTCGCGCCGCGTGATGCCGGGGTGGAGCATTTGAAGGCGCTCGCGCTTGTTTCGCGGACATTGCGGGACAAGGCCGTCTGCGAGAAAATCCGCGCGAACCCCGATCCGGCGACGATCCATGCCATCGTGACCGAAGCGCAATCCGTGCAGGCCGCGTAGCGGCGTCAGGCCCAAGGGCCGAAGCCGAACATGACGTAGTCTTTCTGGTAGATGTCAGTGACGGCCGCTTCGATCTCCTCGTCGTAAATTTCGGCCAGCGAGAACGGCTCGTCCGGTTCGGGCGCAGGCATGGGCGCGGTCCCGTCGTGGCCGAGGGCGCGTGCCAATGCGGGCAAGGTCTCGGCCATCTCCTCTTCGCGCAGGATCATGTCCGGTAGAATGAAGTTTGCCATCCCGGTGACAACGGATGATTGCGTCGCCCATGCCGCGTCCACGCGAAAGCCGGTCTGGCCACGAAGGTTCGCCTTGATGATTTCGAGATAGGCCAGGAAGGCGGCTCTATGGGCCCGCCTGTCGTAACCTTCGTCCGGCCCTGAGCCGGGAATTGGAAGCTTGTGGAAGTTGCGCATGGTCCGTCTGATCTCGGGGAAGCATTGCGCCCCGCGGCTCAGGATACGGTTGCAGAACGTATGATGCGCACGCGCGACGGGGTGACGCAGGACCGTGAAGCTGCGGTGAAGCGGGGTCTGTCGCTTCCATTTGCGCAACTCCTTCTGCGCCAGCCTGGTCGGCAGATCCTCGGGGGCGATTCCATCGAGCGCGGCAAGCCAGGTCGTGACCTCGTGCTCGGGGCCACCCCGAACGGGCATGAAGATGAGCGGAGCCCTGAGACCAACGTAGAAACCGGGCACGGCCGGGCCGCGCCGCGGTTCGAAATCGGGTGTGCGCGAGAGGTTGAACATGTCGAGTCCGGCCAGCGCTTTCTCCATCTCCTCAAAGTTCGAGACCTTCTCGGAAAGAGGTTCGGGATTTTGTATCTTGAGCCCGGAATCCAGTGTCTCGAGCCGCTCGTCGCTGCCCAGAAAACGGGCCAGACCGTTGATGATGTCGAGATCGTTCAGATCGTCGTAGTTGATATGGAACGCGGTCTGCCCGGTCACCTGAAGGCGCCGCATGAGGGTGCGCTGAAACTCCTGTAGCTGCTGGATGTGGTCGTCGAACTCATCGGCCTCGAACACCACCCTGGCGTCGCGGCGCCGTTTGACGTTGGTCAGTTTCCACTGGCCTGTCTCGCGGGCGATCTTGAGCGAGACGTAACTTTCGGCGGGATTGCGGTTCAGGATGATCTTGGCGCAGCGCGGATCGTCGAGACAGATGTCGAGGACGCGGGGGTCGTGATCGTGGAAATAACGAAAGCCGCCAAGTCCTTCGCTTCGCTCGCGGATGGCCTTTATCAGCCGCTCGGGGTCCCCCTCGCGCATGGCTTGCGTCACGCCTAGGATTTCCGTCGTGTTCGGGTAGCCGATGAAATGGGGGTTGAATGCCTCTCCGTGACACTGAAAGCCCTCGAACGCGTTGAGGTTCGCCTCGAGCAGGTTCGAGCCGGTACGCATTTCCGCGAAGAGTACGAAGTAATCGAAGCGCGCAGTCATGCCGGGCTATCGCACCAGGTAGGGTTTGCGTTTCGGTTGCTGGCTTTGCTGCGGGTCCTGGGACACGGGAAAATTGCCCATGAGATAAGGATGCATACCCTGGTTTTTGAGATTCTGGAGAAACTGTCCGAAGCCAGTGAGATCCGCCATCCGCGGCACTTCGGCCAGGCCGCGGCTCCCTTGGGGGGACCCGATCTCGTCGATAATCAGTTGAAGCGGCTCCATGGGGGCCTCGACGAATTCCGCCATGCTCCAGATGCGGACGCGCGCCTTGGTCCAGGACGAGCGGAGAATCTCGAGGTGTTTGCTTTCGATCTGTTGCAGACGCGCAGCCTCGCGGCGGATGTCGGCGAAATTCATGTTGGATTGGAACAGAGGCACCGCCCAGGCGCCGGAAATGATCGACACCTGTGCATTGGGATCCTTGGCGATGTCCCAGTTGACCTTCTGATTGTCGCGCGGACCGAACTGGAAACACTGTCTTTCGCCGCGCGTGTTCCATATCAGGTTGGCGAGAAACGCGCGCGTGTTGTAATCGCGCAGCGCGGCACTGTCGCTCAGGGCGCCATTCATGATCGTCTGGCCATCGGAGAACTCGGCACGTTCGGGCGCGAAGATATGACCATGCACACGGGTGCCGGTCATCCTTGAAAGCCACGTTTCGAAGTCCTCGAAGAGTTCTGTGAAGCCTTGGAAGACCGAGTATTGCGCCGAGGTCAGGCCATTCTCACGCGTTTCGACCGGGAAGCGGCTTTGCATGTAGAGGCCGGTGCGTCCACGGGTTCGGCGCTCGACCGCTTTGGCGAAGATGCGGTCGATCTTGCCGGGATTGGGCTCGGTCTTTTTCATCGCCCCGGCTTCGTCGGTGAGGAAGGCCTCGTAAAGGCGGTTCGCATGCGGCCATATCTTGCGCGCGACGAAGCAGTCCGACCGCCGCAGGAGTTGCAGGTGATCGTCGTAGAAGATGTGCGGTTTTCCCTGGTAGTCGAATTTCGACAAGGTCAGGGAGCGGCTTTCGATCTGCCGGGAATATTGCCGTGCGAGAGTTTGGAAGTAGCTTTCGTCGGGTATCCAGACACGTTTGAAGTATCGGTCATACCGCTCGCGCTCGGGGTCATCGAGGATCGCGGATAAGGTTTGCCGGGTGAGGCACCACCATTGCGACCCCATATGCGGCACGAGGCCATTGGGGATCTTCCGCTTGAATCCCAGCAGTCGCTGGAACTGGACATACCTGTCGAAGAGAAGCCGGTGCTTGCGCCACGAGAACGGGAAGCGCAGCGTGAAACGCTCCTCGTCGAGGCCGCCGATCGTCCATGGCACATCGGCGGTTGTCGCGCTTTCGATGAAGTCGGTTTGCGGGCGTTCGGCGAGGTAATCCAGAAGCTCCTGCACAGGGCGCAGGGGCAGGCACGAGCCGGAGGCAAGATAGACGTGCCGGACATCTGGGAACTCATCGAGCATGACCCTTGACGCGGCCTGAGACGCGGCGACGAGGCCCCAGGTGCCCCATTCGCAGCGGTGGCGCTTGGAAAAGCGGATGTCGGGAAGATCCGACAACGCTTCGGTGAAGGCCTTGTAGGAGGCGCGGGGCACATTCGCGTCGGCATGGATCACGATGGGACAGCCGGCCGCCGCCCAGTGGCGCGCCACCTGTTCGGCCCGCCCCAGCGCCGTATGGACCAGCATGACGATTCCGACACTCACCGGTCCGCTGCCCTTTCCCTCATGCCCAGTTCCCCTTCGACATAAGTCCGAGGATCTCGAGTTGGCGCCAGTTTATATATTTTTCCGACCATTTGCACCAAAGCTCTGGCGTGTCGCGAAGGTTTTCCGCGTATGCCTTGTATTCCACCGACCTGCGATAGTGCTGGCCGCGGGTCAGTTCCTCTTCGGCCTTGTGGGTGAAGGTGTCGAGGAACTTGGCGTGAAGCAGGATACCCGAAGCCATCTCGCCCCCCCATTGGTCATAGACATGGTTGAGCCCGCGCGGCAGCAGCATGTGGGTCGAGCTGACATAGGCGTAGCGGCGGTGCCATTTGACGAGCGGTATCTTGTTGAGCGCGGGTGCCTTCTTGGGTGCGTCGGGAAAGAAAACGCGCGCGCGCGGCCCGCCCTGAATCCAGAGATTCCCGTATTTGCGGTTCTTCTCGATCATGTAGTTGCCAGGGTCGAACCACGATGCGATCTCGATCGGGTCCTGGCCGCGGCGATAGGGCACGGCGTCGATCCGGCCCTTCGGATACATGTCGAGAAGCATGGCGCCGAAGGACTTGATCGACGAACTGTCGAGCCAATCGGTCAGCGCCCGGATGGGCCGCGTATCGCAGAAGGGGTAGATGAAGAACTCGTCCGGATCGACCACCAAGGTCCAATGATCGTGACCGTATTTCTGTTGAAGCCAGTTGAGCCAGTCGACGCCGTAACGCGAGCGGCGGTAGCTTCCTTTCGTGTGCCATACGGAGACGTCGGGTTGGTCGGCAAGGTAATCGCCGCTTCCGTCATCGCTTCCATTGTCGACGATGAGGAAATGATCGATGCCGAGGTCGCGGTAATACTTCAGGAAGAACGGCAGGCGAATATGTTCGTTGCGAAGGGTCGAGAAAAGAAGCACATCACCCGGCCTTATCTGATCGGTGCGGTCGGCCATGCAGCGCAGCGAGAAATGTTTGCGAATTGCGCGTGCTTTGACGTATTTGCGCCGAATGCGCATCTTGTATGATTGCCAGATGCTCACGCTGCGCCCATCCGAAGGAAACGGTTCGATATGCGCTCGACCTTACTCATCCGACCTTAACATTCACTTGCCTTCGGAATTTTCGACGTCTCCGCACGCTCTGAACGGACGATAACGGTTTGTTTCCAAAGGGTAAACAATTAATGAATTTACAACCATAGGCCGCGTGACATCAGCCCCATTGCCTCAAGCTGTCGCCAGCCGTGATACCGGGTCGAATGTGCGCACCAGAGATCGGGTTCCTCGATCAGCTGATCATAATAGGCCTCGTACAGATCGGAATTCGCGAAATGCTCGCGCCGGTTCTTTTCTTCCACGGACTTCTCAATGATGGTCGGAAGGAACTTGGTGTGCAGCAGCACGCCACACAGTTTCTCGCCGCCCTCGTCGTCATAGACACGGTTAAGCCGTCTCGGCAGCACCGAGTGCGTCGAGCTGACATAGGCGAAACGGCGGTTCCATTTCACAAGTGGCACCTTGCCCATCGTCGGAGCGCGGCGCGGTCGGTCGGCGAAGAATGCACGTGCCCGTGGTCCGCCCTGAATCCAGAGGTTCCCGAGCTTTGGCTGGTGCTGGATCATGTAGTTGCCGCCGTCGAACCATTGCAGGACCCCGGTCGGATCGTCGCCCTGTTCGTAGGGCTGCGACCCGAGAGCACCCTTGGGATACATGTCGAGCATCAACGCCCCGAGGACCCGATCTCGCGATCGTCCAGCCATTCGGTCAGCGCGGAAAGAGGGCGGGTGTCGTGGAAAGGATAGATCAGGAGTTCATCCGCATCGAGGGTCAGGCACCAGTGTCCGTGACCATGCTTCATCTGGAGCCACGTGAGCCAATCGACCCCGAACCGTGACAGCCGATAGCTGTGGCCGGTGGACCAGAGCGAGACGTCGGGCTGATCTCGCAGGAGCTCGACGGTCGTGTCGTCGCTTTGGTTGTCCACGAAGAGGAAGTGATTGACGCCCAGCCGACGGTGATGGTCCAGGAAATAAGGCAGACGCACGGCCTCGTTGCGAACGGTCGAGAAGCAAAGCACGTCGCGGGGTCCGATCCGCTCGGTCCGGTCAGCGACCACCTTCAGTTGTCGACGTTTGCGGATCGCGCGAAAGAGTAGCCGGCGCCGTTTCCAACGCATGCGGTAGGCCATCGACAGCTCCGACAGCCGAGTTCCTGTAACGACCTTTCCGTGCATCCCGACCTTCTTTTTCGCGCAACGCTTCGGACGTCATGCCGTGTGGCGATGGCCGATACAGGGAAAATCGCGGTTATTTCTCGTATTGTCCAGTTTGGTGCCAGCGCCACGCGTCCCGCACCATCTGATCCATGGTCGAGCGATCGGGGCTCCAACCGAGTTCGGCGCTCGCCCGGATCGAACCGGACACAAGACGGGTGCAGTCGCCGGGGCGGCGGGGGCCTTCGGTGACGGGAACCGGCCGATTGGTGATCCGGGCCGCGTGGTCGATGACCTCCCTTACGGAAAACCCGGTGCCGGTGCCGAGATTGTAGACGCGGCTCTCCCCGCCGTTGCGCAACCGTTCCAGGCCCAGAACATGCGCCTCGACCAGGTCCATCACATGCACGTAGTCACGGATGCAAGTGCCGTCGGGCGTGTCATAGTCGGTGCCGTGAATGGTAAGCGCGTCGCGTCGCCCTGCCACGGCATCGAGAACCAGGGGAATCAAGTGTGTCTCGGGTTGGTGAAACTCGCCAACTTCCGCGTCCGGATCGGCGCCGGCTACGTTGAAATAGCGGAAAATGACGTGCCGCAACCCGTTCGAAGCTTCGAAATCGCGCAGCATGTCCTCGATCGCCCGCTTGGAGGCGCCGTAAGCGTTGATCGGATGCTGGGCGCAATCCTCGTCCAGAACCACGTTATCCTGATCGCCGTAGGTGGCGCATGTCGAGGAGAATACGAAGTCGAGACACCCGGCGGCGATCGCGGCTTCGATGAGCGTGAGGGAACCGGCGACGTTGTTGCGCCAGTAGAGACCCGGTTTGGCCATGCTCTCGCCCACTTGGCTGAGCGCTGCGAAATGCATGACGGCGGTCGGCCGATACTGGGCGAATACCGTGTCGAGCCGCGCTCGATCCAGAAGGTCGCCCTTTTCAAATGGGCCGAACTTCACCGCGTCTTCCCAGCCGGTGGACAGGTTGTCGAAAGTCACGGGGGTGTAGCCGGCGTCCCGCAGCGATTTGCAGGCGTGCGACCCGATGTACCCGGCGCCTCCGGTGACGAGGATATGTGTCATTTCACCCCCTGGGACGGTCCGACCGTTTCATTGCCGCGACAATGGATCGGCCGGAACGAAACGCATGGCGCGCGCATAACGTGACGGACATTCGGCCGCAAGCCGCGCTCACGTCTTCTCACGGATCGCCCTACTGGGCAGCCTGGCGCGAGTGGATGACGTCGTGCAGGTAGTTTTCGAGGTCTTCGCGAAGATCGTCGCGTGCCAGGGCAAAGGCCACGGTCGCCTGGAGAAACCCCGCTTTTGATCCGCAATCGAAGCGCTGGCCGCGGAAGCGGAATCCGTAGACTTCCTCACCATCCTCACGCGCGTCGTCGATGGCATCGGTCAACTGGATCTCGCCGCCCGCACCGGGCTTCTTCTTGTTGAGCTTTTGCAGGACGGTCGGCGTCAGGATATAGCGGCCGATCACCGCGAGGTTCGACGGCGCCTCGCCAGGGGCCGGTTTCTCGATCATTCCCTTGGTCGAAACGATGGAACCCATGTCCTCCTTCACGTCGAGAATCCCGTAGGAAGAGGCCATGTCATCGGGCACTTCCATCGCGGCGACGATGTTGGACTGCGTCTCCTCGAAGGCTTCGACCATTTGGGCAAGGCACGGCTTCTCGGCGGCGATGACATCGTCCGGCAGGATGACAGCGAAGGGCTCGTTCGATATGAGCCTCCGGGCGCACCACACCGCGTGACCGAGACCCAGGGGCTTGTGCTGCCGCATGTAGGCGATTTCACCGGAATCCATGTTGGTGGATTTCAGGATTTCGAGAAGTTCGGTCTTTCCCTTCTTGCGCAACTCCTGCTCGAGCTGAGGTGCGACATCGAAATAATCCTCGAGCGCGCCCTTGCCGCGCGAGGTGATGAAGATGAACTCCTTGATCCCCGCCGCGCGTGCTTCGTCGATGGCGTATTGCACCAGCGGCCTGTCCACCAGCGTCATGATTTCCTTGGGCACGGATTTGGTCGCGGGTAGAAAGCGGGTCCCCATGCCCGCGACGGGAAAGATGGCCTTGGTGACCTTGTTACGCATCGCCTGATCCTCAAAAAGTCTTGTATTTTTCCCTCATGATACAACGCGGGCCCGGCGTTTGGCCAAGGAATACCGAGGAAGTCGGCAATTTTTTGGCGGTGTTGCGGGATAACTTCCGCGAATTCGCGGTTTCCGGCGACCCGACGATCAGGGCATGCCCATCTCGGCCATCATTCGTTCGAGGCGAGGTGCATCTTGGGGATTGTTGAGCTCCCAGAACTGGCGCCCACGCGCATCGACCTCGACACAGAGGATGGGAATGCCGCTTTCGAGAAACCGTAGCTGTTCTAGCCCTTCGAGCCCTTCAAGCGGTCCGGTTCGAAGTGAGCGATACCGCGCAAGCGCTTCGGGGCGGTAGGCATAGACACCGACATGATGAAAGACCGGGGTTTCCGCGTCGGCCGCGTAGGTTTGGCCGGTGTAGGGAATGACTTCCTTGGAGAAGTAGAGTGCGTGTCGATCCGGGGTGAAAACTGCTGTCGTGCCCCCGACCCGGCCGTGCCGCCGGTCCTCGAGAAATCCTGCCAGCGCGGTGCCGTCGCATCGGAGCACCGGCGTCGCGACCTGCGCGGCCTCGTCCTCGCGCAGTCCTTCAACGAGGTCCTCGACAAACCAGGGCGGTGTGAGCGGCGCGTCGCCCTGAAGGTTCACCACGAGATCGTAGCCGCCGCCGAGATTCGCGAGCGCCTCGGCGCAGCGCTCGGTCCCGTTGGCGCAGGCGGGGGAGGTCATAACCACCTCGGCACCGAAGGCCCTTGCCGCCGTCTCGATCCGGTCGTCATCGGTGGCCACGACGACGCGATCCACACCCGAAACCGACGCGGCGGCTTCCCACGATCTTTGCACGAGGCTCTTGGTCTCTCCCGTGGCGCCGGTGAGCGTTGCCAGTGGCTTTCCCGGATAGCGGCTCGACGCATAGCGCGCGGGAACTACGACAAGGACCGACATCACGCCTCCTTCAGATCGACGGACGGGGCATGGGCGATGAAGAACGGGTTGGCGAACCCTTCCTTGCCATATCTCAGCGGCGTGTGATCGTCGAAACGAACGACCTTGCCGCCCGCGCCCCTCAGCACCGCATGGCCGGCTGCGGTGTCCCATTCCATCGTGCGTCCCAGCCTTGGATAGATGTCGGCCTCGCCGGTGGCGACAAGACAGAACTTGAGTGACGATCCAGCACTTTTCATGTCCTTCACGGCATATTTCGCGATGTAGTCGTCGGTTGCCTGATCGCGATGCGACTTGGACGCGACGACCATGAGCGCGCCATTGTCGGATTGCGCCACACGAAGCGCCGTCAGCATCCCGACCTGCTTCTTGTCGAAGGGGCCGGTCTCTTCCTTGGCGTGACCGACCTCATCGGTGAAGAACATCCGGCCCTTCGCGGGTGCATAGACGATCCCCCTGACGGGCTCCCCATTCTCGACATACGCGATGTTGACCGTGAAGTCGCCGCGACGGTGAATGAACTCCTTGGTGCCATCCAGCGGATCGACAATGAGAAACGTGTCGGCCTTCTGACCATGGGACTCGGCCTGTTCCTCGGTGACGAGGGGCAGATCCGGGAAGGCCTGTCGCAAACCGGCCGAGATGATCGCATCGGCCGCCTCGTCCGCGGCGGTCACCGGGCTCTGGTCGGACTTCACCTTCACCTCGAAGTCGCTGGCTTCATAGATTTCCATGATCCGGTCGCCCGCCTCGAGCGCGAGGCGGCGCATGACGTTCACGAGTTTCGCGTGATCCAAAAGACTGCTCCTTGAGATAAATTCGTGAATGCTTGATCCGTTTTCCCGGGCCACTTATGGTGTGTGCCTAACCGGACGGCAAGAAATCCGTGATACCGCCCGAGCAGCGCAGACCGCGGTGAGGTTATGTTTCAACAGGTCAAACCCAGATCCCGCACGCAGTCGGCGTTCTCGATTCTCGAGCTTATCTATCATTCGATTGTACGGGACGTGCGCAAGAGCCACGGCAACGCCCTTCTGGCGTTGGTCATGAACATTCTTCAGGCGGTCATTTTCATCGCGGCGTTCTACTTCATGTTCTCTGTGCTTGGCCTCCGGGGGGCGGCGCTCAGGGGCGATTTCCTGCTCTACATCATGTCGGGAATCTTCCTGTTCCTCACGCATATCAAGGCCGTGGGCGCGGTGGCGGGCGCAGAAGGACCTTCGTCTCCGATGATGAAACACGCGCCCATGAACACGGTCGTTTCGGTCACGGCAAGCGCGCTCGGGTCGCTCTACATGCAGCTTCTGACCCTTGTGATCGTGCTCTTCGTCTATCACGTGGCGATCACGCCTTTCGAGGTCGAATACCCGTTCAAGGCATTCGGCGCCTTCGTTCTCGCATGGTTCACGGGCGTGGCGATCGGTGTCGTCCTCTTCGCGCTCAAGCCGTGGTTCCCCAGCTTCGTGCAGATTTTCACCACGATCTACCAGCGGGCCAACATGATCGCATCCGGCAAGATGTTCGTTGCGAACGCCCTGCCGTCCTACATGCTGGCCATGTTCGACTGGAACCCGCTTTTCCATTGCATCGATCAGTCACGCGGCTTCGTCTTCGTGAACTATCTCCCGCGCAATTCATCGATCGAGTATCCCTTGATAATGGGGATCATCTTCCTGATGCTCGGGCTTCTCGGCGAATTCTACACGCGCCAGCAGGCATCCCTGAGCTGGGAGGCGCGGCGCTGAGCGAAGATTCAGCCGTGGGTGGCTGAAGCAGCGTTGCGAACCGCGGCCGAGATTTCCCCGACCACATCGCGCAGGAGGGCTTCGTCCTCACACTCGGCCATCACGCGGATGAGCGGCTCCGTTCCCGACTTGCGAATGAGAAGTCGACCACAGGAAGATATCCGTTTCTCCTGGTCCGAGATGACGGTCTTCACGCTTTGCGATGCGAGCGGGTCCGAGCCGTTCTCGAACCTGACATTCTCGAGCAGTTGAGGCACGGCAGCGAAATTCCGCATCAACGCGCTGGCCGGTTTGCCGCTCTCGACCATGGCGCCGAGGAATTGCAGCCCGGCGATGAGGCCGTCGCCCGTGGTCGCGAAGTCCGTCATGACGATATGACCCGATTGCTCACCACCGAGGTTGAAGCCGCCTTCCCGCATCCGCTCGACCACGTGGCGGTCGCCGACGCTTGTCCGCTCGAGCCGTAATCCGCGCTCGGTGACGAAGCGCTCGAGCCCGAGATTCGACATCACCGTCGCCACGAGCGTTCCGTGCGAGAGGCGATCCTGCTCGGCCCAGAGGCTTGCGAAGAGTGCCATAATCTGGTCTCCGTCGCCGATCGCGCCCGTTTCGTCGATGAGAATGACGCGATCGGCGTCCCCGTCGAGACAGATACCGAGGTCGGCCCCATGCTCGACGACTGTGCGCGCCGCGGTCTCCGGAGATGTCGATCCGCACGCCTCGTTGATGTTGAAGCCGTTGGGCGCGACCCCCAGCGGAATGACATCCGCACCGAGCTCCCAAAGCACTTCCGGAGCGGCCTTGTAGGCGGCACCGTTCGCGCAATCGACCACGACTTTCAGCCCGTCAAGGCGCGTGGCACGCGGCAGCGTGGTCTTGGCGTATTCGACATACCTGCCCTGCCCGCTGTCGATCCGCTTGGCGCGACCGATATTCATCGGCTGTGCCGGCACGATCTCGCCCTCGAGAATCCGCTCGATATCCGCCTCTGCCGCGTCCGAAAGCTTGAACCCGTCCGGGCCGAAGAACTTGATCCCGTTGTCGTAGTGGGGGTTGTGGCTGGCCGAGATCATGATGCCCAGATCGGCCCGCATGGAACGTGTCAGGTATCCGACTGCCGGCGTCGGGATCGGCCCGAGAAGAAGCACGTTCATGCCGGTCGATGTCAGACCGGCGGTCAGCGCGGTCTCGATCATGTAGCCCGAACGCCTCGTGTCCTTGCCGATGACGACGCGATGACCATTGCTGCCATCGGTGCGGAAATGGCGGCCCGCCGCAGCCCCGATGCGCAACGCGTTTTCTGCGGTTATCGGGAAAGTGTTAGCGGTGCCCCGGATGCCATCGGTGCCGAAGTATTTGCGTGCCATGAATCACTCTCCATTCACTGTTACCGTTGGCGGGGATGCCCCGCTATACTTCTGCGTGCGAGCGATGGCGAGTGCGAATTGAGCCACAATTCTTCACCTCGGCGATTGTCGCGAAAATCCGCCTTTTGCCGCAGGTGCAGGTTGCGGCGACTTCGGCATAAAGGCATCTACCGGGTATCGAGCGGTGCATGGGAGTGGCTTGATGTCAGACAAAGGGATCGGCTGGTCCAGCTTGCACGTGGCGATAGTTGTGACGCTCGGCATGGTTCTGATTTCGGGGGTCCTGCTCCTCCTGCCGCCGGGGGTCGATGTCGTCTCCGTTTCCAATGACAAGATGGGTCATGTGTTGGCGTTCACCGCCCTGGTTTTTCCGCTAGCGGTGGTGCGACCATCCTGGGCGATGGCGATCTGGTTCTCGGCCGTGGCATATGGCGGGCTGATCGAGGTGATCCAGCCGCTTGCGGGCCGTGCGGCGGAACTTGCCGATCTGGACGCGGACGCGCTCGGTGCGGCGCTTGGGGTCTGTATCGGGGCCGCGATCGGACATTGGCGAAATCGTCGCCTCAGGTCAGCGTGACACCCGCGTCCTTCATGTCGGAAAGTGCGCGCTCGTAGGAGCCATCCAGGTCGATCGCCCGGCAGAGGGAAAGCTCGACCGTGACGCCATATCCTAGCTTGGCCGCATCCACGGCCGAGAAATTGACGCAGAAATCCGTGGCGAGGCCCACGAGGGTCAAAGCCCGGATGCCACGGGTCTGAAGGTATCCGTGCAAGCCGGTCGGGGTCATGCGGTCATTCTCGAAGAAGGCCGAATAGCTGTCGATCGCCGGGTCGAATCCCTTGCGGATCACGAGATGGCCGCGATCCGTGGCGAGGTCCGGGTGAAACTCGGCACCGTGGGACCCTTGAACGCAATGATCGGGCCAGAGTACCTGTTGTCCATACGGCATTTCGGTCACGTCGAACGGTTGGGCCTTCTCGTGCGCCGAGGCGAATGACCGATGATCTGCCGGATGCCAGTCCTGCGTGAGGATGACGCTTCCGGCGTCCTTCATCCGGTCGTTGATGCCGGCCACGATCTCGTCACCGCCGTCGACGCCGAGCGCGCCGCCGGGGCAGAAATCGTTCTGGACGTCGATCACGAGAAGGGCGTGGCGGTCCGGTGTCATCCTTCGCTCCCTGGCAGTTTCCACCATGGGTAGGGTCGGTGTTTCGTCGCGTCAATGCCGGCTTGCCGAAATGGGCTTACGCGCATAAATGCGGGAGCATGTTCACGGTCGCTGCCCTATACCGCTTCGCACGCTTCGATGATCCCGACGCGCTTCGTCCGCCGCTTCTTGAACTTTGTCGTTCGGAAGGGATCAGCGGCACGCTCTTGCTTGCGCGCGAAGGCGTGAACGGCACGATAGCCGGGACGCGGTCGGGCATAGACCGCGTCCTCGCGCACCTTCGCGCGCTCCCGGGATGCGACGATCTCGAACACAAGGAAAGCCTGTCGGAGGATCAACCCTTCCGGCGGCTCAAGGTGCGCGTGAAGCGCGAAATCGTCACCATGGGGCAACCCGATGTGGACCCTCGCCAGAAGGTCGGGCGCTATGTCGAGCCGGAGGACTGGAACGACCTGATAGAATCGCCCGATGTCGCCGTGATAGACACGCGCAACGACTACGAGGTGGCCATCGGGACGTTCCGGGGCGCGATCGACCCGGAAACAACGAGTTTCCGCGACTTTCCCGACTGGTGGGAGAAGAACAGGGAGCGCTTTCACAACAAGCGCATCGCGATGTTCTGCACCGGCGGCATCCGGTGCGAGAAATCGACGAATTTTCTGCTCGGCCAGGGAGTCGAGGAGGTCTATCACCTCAAGGGCGGCATCCTGAAGTATCTCGAGGAAATTCCGGAGGACCGGAGTCTCTGGCAAGGAGATTGCTTTGTCTTCGATGGCCGGGTCTCGGTCGGTCACGGGTTGAGCGAGGGGCCGCATGAACTCTGCTATGCCTGCCGCCGCCCGATCCTGCCCGAGGACATGTCACGCGAGGATTATGAGCAGGGCGTCTCGTGCCGGTATTGCAAGGACGAGACGTCAGAGGCGGACAAAGAGCGATTTCGCGAGCGCCAGAAGCAGATCGCGCTCGCCGAGGCGCGGGGCGAGAGACACATGCGGTTTCTCGACTGATCCACCGGTGTGCGCGATGCGCACGGCATTCCGATTTGCGTTCAGGCCACGCAGGCCTTGGGGCTCTGCCCCAAACCCCGGGATACTTGATGCAGGAGAAGGACCATCATTCCTTTTCTGGGGACATGAAACCCGTGCGCCCTACGGATGCATAGGCGATGAATCCCGCGCGGCGGGCGTCCTTCGGTGAGTAGATGTTCCGCAGATCGGCGAGGCGCGGGGTTTCCATGCGTCGGGCGATCCGCTTGAGATCGAGGGCGCGGAATTCGTTCCACTCGGTCAGGATGACGAGCAGATCGGCGTTCTGGATCGCCTTGTAGGGATCTTCGACCCAGTTGACGCCCGGCAGCAGCGCTTCGCCCTCGTGCCGGCCCTGGGGGTCGCAGACGCGGACCTTGGCACCGGCGCCGACCATTGCCGGCACGATGGTGAGCGAAGGAGCATCGCGCATGTCGTCGGTATTCGGTTTGAACGTGACGCCGAGAACGGCGACGGTCTTGCCGTTGAAGCTTCCGTCGCAGAGATCGAGAAGCTTGTCGATCATCCTCCGCTTCATCTCTTCATTGACGGAAATGACCTTCTCGGTGATCTGCATCGGAAGGCCATGATCCTGACCTATGCGGGCCAAGGCGCGCGTATCCTTGGGAAAGCAGCTTCCGCCATAGCCCGGCCCGGCATGAAGGAACTTGTTGCCGATACGACCGTCCAGGCCGATGCCGTGACTTACCTGCTTCACGTCCGCGCCGGTGCGTTCGCAAAGCGCGGCAATCTCGTTGATGAAGGTGATCTTGGTGGCGAGAAACGCGTTGGCTGCGTATTTGATCATTTCCGCGCTTTCCAGATCGGTCGTCAGGATCGGGAAATCGCGCAGGTAGAGGGGGCGATAGATCTCGGCCATGACCTCGGCGGCGCGGTCGCTCTGGACACCGACCACGACGCGATCGGGCTTCATGAAATCGTCGATCGCGGCGCCTTCGCGAAGGAACTCGGGATTGGAGACCACGTCGAACTCGAGCTCGGGGTTGGCTTTCTTGACGACCTGCTTGATCTTGCGGTTGGTGCCGACAGGCACCGTGGACTTGGTGACGATCACAACGTAGTCCGTCGCCATCCGCGCGATTTCCTCGGCGGCGGCCATGACATAGGTGAGGTCTGCGTGGCCGTCTCCGCGTCGCGTGGGCGTGCCGACCGCGATGAAGATCGCCCCGGCGCCGTCGATGGCGGCAGCCAGATCGCCGGTGAAGGACAGTCGGCCTGCCTCCACGTTCTTCGCCATGAGGGTATCGAGCCCCGGCTCGAAGATCGGCACCTCGCCCTGCTCGAGCATTGCGATCTTGGCGGGATCCTTGTCGACGCAGATCACATCATGACCAAAATCCGAGAAACACACGCCCGAGACGAGGCCAACATAGCCCGTTCCGATCATGGCGATTTTCATGAACTGCCCCTTCTGCGCGATTTTTTTGCCACGACTCTTGGCCGTGACGGATGGTCAAGTCAATGAGAGAGCGCTTTCGATAGCCTGCCCGATGCCGCGTTTTTCCTGGATCGCGCCCACCCTGCATCGGTCGCCCGGTCCCATCGCCCTTTCGCTCAAGCGCCGCGCAGGCTATCACGCGGAAGCGAATGCAAGTTTGGAGCGATCATGACGACGCACCCCCCCTCATCCGTAGACGTGGCCCGAGAAGTTCTCGGTATAGAGGCCGACGCGCTTCTGGCCATGCGTGACAATCTTCCGCGCGCGTTCGATGCCGCGATCCAGGTTCTGCTCGGTGTCAAGGGCCGCGTCATCGTGTCGGGCATGGGCAAATCGGGACATATCGCCCATAAGATCGCGGCGACGATGGCCAGCACCGGCACGCCCGCGCAATCGGTTCATCCCGGCGAGGCGAGCCATGGCGACCTGGGAATGGTTACGGCCGAGGATGCCGTCATTCTGATCTCCAATTCGGGCGAAACGCGAGAGTTGGCCGATCTCATCGCACACACTCGGCGGTTCTCGATTCCATTGATTGCGATCACCAAGAAACCCGAAAGCACGCTGGGTCAGCAGGCGGATCACGTGCTTGAGCTTCCCGATGCGCCCGAAGCTTGCGGAATCGGCATGGCGCCTACCACCTCGACAACATGCACGCTGGCGCTTGGCGATGCGTTGGCGGTTGCGCTGATGAAGCTGCGGGGCTTTCAGCGTGAGAATTTCCTGGATTTCCACCCGGGCGGAACGCTTGGAGCGAAACTGCTCAAGGTCGGGTCGGTGATGCATACGGGTAATGCCCTTCCCGTCGTTCACGAAAACACCGACATGGGACAGACCCTGATCGAGATGACGGCCAAGGGGTTCGGTGTGGCTGCGGTGGTCGAAGACGGGATGTTGACCGGGGTGATCACCGACGGTGACCTGCGGCGAAACCTCGAGGGGCTCATGGACCGAACGGCGGGCGAGGTCGCCACGCGCCATCCGCGCACGATCGGGCCGGATGCGCTGATGTACGAAGCACTAGGCGCGATGAACGCCAACAAGATCAGCGCGCTTTTCGTCGTTTCCGACGACGGGAGACTTCACGGTCTCATCCACATTCACGACGCGTTGCGGCTTGGCGTGGCATAAAAAAACGGTGACGCCAAGGGAGGATGGCGTCACCGTTCATTGACGTGGGGTTCCCGGACTGACGTCCGACAGGGAGGAGCGAACCCTACGTGCAAGGGGCAGATCGGAACATTGAAAGGGAGGAGAAATTCCCGATCCACCCGTGTCGACGCCCTGATATCAGGACGCCTGTTCCTTGGCTCAGTACGCGTGGCCGTAGACCGAGCGGCGTGCGATCGAGTCGATCTCGCCGCGGCTGATGCCGAGATCTGCGAGAGCGCGATCGCTCAGCGATGCCAGCTCATTGCGGGTCTTGTTGAACTCACGCCATTTCTGGATCTGGCTGATCGTCTGACCGAAAAAGCCATTCCGTGCGGTCTCGTTGCCGGCGCCGCGTCCGCTGAGGATATCAGATGCGAAAACCATATCATGCGTCCTTCGGTTGTTGGGACCCGGAGTGTCGGGCCTCGCTGTGGTGTTCATCTGAGATGATAGATAGCCAAATGCTGCATTTGCACAATGGCCGTAATCTCAATGCCGCTATGCAGAAACTGCATAAGAGATACTGACATAATTTTGCCATATTTCATTGACGTAGCGTCGGATGATGGCCTTGTCCCTGCGGCAAAACCTGCCAAGTAGGGAGGTAGGTTATCGAGGAGGTTGAGATGGAGGTTTCCAAAGAGCGGATAGAGGCCGAGCTTTCGCGACTGGAGCTACCGGATGGCGGGGATGTCGTCTCGCGCGATATGGTCAGGGCGCTGAGTATCGAGGACGGGCAGGTCCGCTTCGTGATCGAGGCGCCGAGCCCGGAGATGGCGCAGCAGATGGAGACGCTTCGTGCTACCGCCGAGCGGCTCATCGGTGCGCTCGACGGGGTGACGGGCGTGTCGGTGGCTCTTACCGCACATGGTCCGGCGGCGAAATCGGCGCCGGGATCTCCTCCCGGCCTCAAGGTCGGGGGTCATCCGAAGCCCACCCAAGGGTCGCTGAAACCTGCAAGCATAAAGTCGATCATCGCGGTGGGATCGGGCAAGGGCGGAGTCGGCAAATCGACGGTGGCATCCAATCTGGCCGTCGCGCTCGCCCGCAAGGGCAAGCGGGTCGGATTGCTCGACGCCGATATCTATGGACCGAGCCAGCCCCGAATGATGGGGGTGAACAAGCGTCCCGCCAGCCCGGATGGCAAGACCATCGAGCCGCTGCATGCCCATGGCGTGACGATCATGTCGATCGGTTTCATGCTCGACCCGGACAAGGCAGTGGTCTGGCGCGGTCCGATGCTGATGGGCGCGTTGCAGCAGATGATCAGCCAGGTGAAATGGGGCGATCTCGACGTGCTGATCGTCGACCTTCCTCCCGGAACCGGCGATGTCCAGCTGACATTGTGCCAAAAGGCCGAGCCGACCGGCGCGATCATCGTGTCGACACCGCAGGACGTGGCCCTGCTCGACGCCCGCAAGGCCATGGACATGTTTCGCACGCTCAAAACGCCGATCCTCGGGATGATCGAGAACATGTCCACCTTCCATTGCCCGAATTGCGGCCACGAGGCCCATATCTTCGGAGAAGGCGGCGTGCGGGCGGAAGCGGAAAAGCTGGGACTGCCGTTTCTCGGGGCGCTTCCAATCGACCTCGCAACACGGTTGGCGGGTGACGAAGGCACGCCGGTCGCCGCGGGGGAGGGGCCGATGGCCGAAGCCTATGCCGCGCTTGCCGACAGGCTGACGAAAGGCGGAATCGTTTGACCGCCTGCCGGGGCGGCCTAGCTCATGGAAAGGTCGTCCCGGCAGGAGGAAATAATGACCATCGCGATCCTCTACATCGTCACGCTGGCGGTGTTTCTCGGTCTGGATTATCTCGGGCTCACATATCTTATGAAGCCCACTTTCGAGCGTGACGTCGCCGGGATGCTGCTCGACACTCCGCGCCTCGGGCCCGCGGTGGTGTTTTACGCGTTTTATGTAGCCGTGCTTCTATGGTTCGTGAGCTGGCCGGCCGTCACCCAGCATAAGTCGCTTCTGTGGGTATTCGCCTCCGGGGCTCTTTTGGGTGCGATGGCCTACGGTACTTACGAATTCACGAATCTCGCGACCCTCAAGGGGTGGTCCTGGCGGATGGTGGTTACTGACCTTGCCTGGGGCACGCTCTTGACCGGAACCGCCGCGACTGCCGGGGTTGGTGCGGCCCGGTGGCTGGGATAGCGGATGATCCTGATCGGAGCGATCATCCTCTTGGTGGCGGTGTGGCTCTGCGCTTACTGGGGCGTGCGGAATGACCGGTTTCTGATTTTCTATCTCGTGGCACTGGTGCCGGTCCCGGCAGCCCTTGGCCTGGCATACGGCATGTTTCGGGTCGAGGATTCGATCCCAACAGCCACTCTGGTACTGGGAGCCATCATGGTGAGCGCGATCTTCTATCCGTTGAATGTCCGGCGGCTCCGCCCGGAGCGTTGAGGCGCTATGCGTCTTCCGGCCGTTCCACGGCGACGAGACCGAGTTGCCTTGCGGCGTCGACGGACAGAAGCCCGCTATCGGGACCATCGGGCGCCTGGAACTTGCGAATGGCGGCGCGGGTACGGGCGTCCATCTGACCAGTGATCGCGCCTCGGTAAAGGCCGCGCACCTGCAGCGCCCGTTGCACGGACGCGACGAATTCGGGCTTGAGATCGTCGGCACACACCGCTTCGAACCACGTGATTTTTCGTTCCTCGACGATGGCTTGCCTGGTTTCCGTCCTGTAGGCGGCAGGTCGAAGAACCGTTCCGTCGTCGAGCGTCTCCGCCGGTTGCAGGATGATCTGCTCCGTGATCGTCTCGACCACCGCAGGCGTTTCCACCTTGCCCCAGCATGTTCCCGGCTCGGCGCCCTCGGGGGCGTCGGCCCATGTGTCGAACGGTTCGGTCGTCCCGGACGTGGTGGCTGCGCCGCAGGCGGCAAGAAGACACGCGGCTGCAAGCGCGAGGTAATGGGGTCGTGACATGGTGCTCGTGCCTCGGGGGCTCATTTTGAGGCGACTTTAGCCGCAAAGTATCCGTCGCGAAAGCCAGCCCGAAAGATCGCACAGGATCCCCGCCCACGTATTTTGCCGCAACTCTTTTCTCGCACCGCGCAAAAGGGTATGGCGCGCCTTGCCTGCCATAGGTAGGAACATGCGGAAGAAAGTTTGAGGGGGCCGCGCATCATGGCGAAAATCACCTATATCGAACACAATGGCACCGAGCATGTCGTGGATGTACCGAACGGCCTGACCGTGATGGAAGGCGCGCGCGACAACAACATTCCGGGCATCGAGGCCGATTGCGGCGGAGCGTGTGCCTGTTCAACCTGCCACGTTTATGTTCACCCGGACTGGGTCGAGAAACTGCCGGCCAAGGACGACATGGAAGAGGACATGCTCGACTTCGCGTTCGAGCCCGACCCCGAGCGCTCGCGCCTGACCTGCCAGGTGAAAGTCACCGACGAGCTTGACGGGCTGATCGTTCAGATGCCGGAGAAGCAGATCTGATCCCCTTGCGGGATCGGGACATCTCGGAACCTTCGTAACCGTGCAGCGGGGCGTGCGGAGCGCAGCAGCCCCGCCCGGGTCGGATCATCGAGATGATCCAGAACCGCGCAATCAGAGCGCCCGCCAGCCGATATCGCGGCGGTAGAAGCCCTCGGGCCAATCGACCTTTTCCACCAGTGCATAGGCCCGGTCGCGAGCTTCCCGCAAGGACGCGCCGCGCGCTGTCGCGTTCAGCACACGCCCGCCTGCGGCGACGATGCGGCCGTCCTTCATGGCGGTGCCTGCATGAAACATCATGTGAAAACTGTCCTCGGGGCAACTCTCGATCCCGCCGATCACCGAACCTTTCGCATAGCTGCCGGGATATCCCTTGGCTGCGAGAACGACAGTCATCGCGTGATCGTCGGCCCAGGTGACTTCGACCTCCGAAAGGCGGCCTTCCGCGCAGGCCTCAAGCAAATCGAGGGTTTGTGCGCCAAGGCGCATCATGAGGGCCTGGCATTCGGGGTCTCCGAACCGCACGTTGTATTCCACGAGCCGCGGCGCCCCGTTCTCGATCATGAGACCGGCATAGAGCACCCCTTGAAACGGCGTGCCGCGCCGGGCCATTTCGGCCATGGTGGGGCGCACGATCTCGTCCATCGCGCGGGCCTCGACCTCGGGCGTCATGACAGGGGCGGGGGAATAGGCGCCCATGCCGCCGGTATTGGGGCCGGTATCGCCCTCGCCCACGCGCTTGTGATCCTGCGCGGTGCCGATCGAGAGGACAGTTTCTCCGTCGCAGAGCACGAAGAGCGAAGCCTCCTCGCCCGCCATGAATTCCTCGATCACGACCTCTGCGCCCGCGCCGCCGAAGGCGCCGCCGAACATGTCGTCGATGGCCGCGATCGCCTCGTCCTCGGTCTCGGCGATGATCACGCCCTTGCCGGCCGCAAGTCCGTCGGCCTTGATCACGACCGGGATATCGCCCTTGCGCACATGCGCCTTGGCAGCGTCGGCATTGGTGAAATGGCCGTAGGCGGCCGTGGGCGCGCCCGCGGCATCGCAGATCTCCTTGGTGAAGCTTTTGGAGGCCTCGAGCCGCGCCGCCGCTTCGGAGGGGCCAAACGTAAGGATGCCGGCATCGCGCAGGCGGTCAGCGACCCCCGCGGCGAGGGGCGCCTCGGGTCCGATGATGACGAAGTCAATGGCGTTCGCCTCGGCGAAGTTGACGACGGCGCCGCCATCCATGATGTCGAGCGACGCGCAATCGGCGATCCATGCGATCCCCGCATTGCCGGGCGCGACGATCAGCCGGTCGCATTTCGGGTTCTGCTTCACGGCCCAGGCGAGGCTGTGTTCGCGCCCGCCGCCGCCAAGGATCAGGATGTTCATGTCGCAGCCCCCGAGGTCGATTTGCGCCTGAATAGGCTGGCTTCCCGGCAGAGGCAAGCATGGCGGAACATGCGCGCAGGGGGTCGCGTTGGTCGTGCAAAGGAATGCAACGACGAAAGGAGAACATGATGGCTGATATCAGCAACAAGAAAGTCGCAATTCTCGCCACCAACGGCTTCGAGCAGTCCGAGTTGGAAAAACCGCTTGAGGCGCTGCGAGGCGCTGGCGCGGAAGTTCATGTCGTCTCACCCGATGGTGAGGACATCAAGGGGTGGGAAGGCTCAGACTGGGGCCGGACCGTCAAGGCCGACAAGGCCCTGTCCGATGTGAAAGCCGATGACTACAACGCCCTCGTTCTGCCGGGTGGCCAGATCAACCCCGATCTGCTGCGCGTGAACGACGAGGCGCTGAATTTCATCAAGACGTTCTGGGATCAGAAGAAACCCATCGGAGCGATCTGTCACGCGCCTTGGCTTCTGGTGGAAACGGGGATCGCCAAAGGTCGGGACCTCACGTCCTACAAATCGATCAAGACCGACCTCGTCAATGCCGGTGCCAACTGGCAGGATAGCGAAGTGGTCGTTGACCAGGCGCTGGTCACGAGCCGCAACCCGGACGATCTGCCTGCGTTCTGTGACAAGCTCATCGAGGAGATCGCGGAAGGCAAGCACGAGAGCCGCGCCGCGTGATCTTTTCATCGCCGCCGGGATGGGTCATTGATGGGTCATGTCCGACCTGATCGATGAACCGCGCCCCGGCGGCAACCTGCCAGAATACACCGTTTCCGAAATCTCCGGAGAGGTGAAGCGCACGCTCGAAGGCACCTTCGGGCGTGTTCGCGTGCGTGGCGAGGTGGGCCGCGTGTTTCGTGCCCGTTCGGGGCATCTTTATTACGACGTGAAGGACGATCGAAACGTTCTTGCCTGCACGACGTGGAAGGGCCAGATCGCCAATCTCTCGGTCGAGCCGGAGGAGGGGCTGGAGGTCGTGGTGACCGGGCGGCTCACCTCTTTCGGCGCGCAGTCCAAGTACAATCTCAACGTCGACGAGGTGGCGGTGGCCGGTCAGGGCGCGCTGATGGCGTTGCTGGAAAAGCGTCGCAAGGCGCTGGCCGAAGAAGGGCTGTTCGACGAAGCGCGCAAGCGCCCCCTGCCCTACCTGCCCGAGATCATCGGCGTGGTCACATCGCCGTCGGGTGCGGTCATCCGCGACATCCTGCACCGGCTGCGCGATCGTTTTCCCCGCAAGGTCCTGATCTGGCCGGTGGCGGTACAGGGCGCGAATTGCGCGCCCGAGGTGGCCCGCGCCATTGCCGGCTTCAACGCGCTGACACCCGGCGGCGCGTTGCCCCGGCCGGACCTCATCATCGTGGCGCGGGGCGGGGGGTCGATCGAGGATCTGTGGGGCTTCAACGAGGAGGCGGTGGTGCGAGCCGCCGCCGCCTCGGAGATCCCGCTCATCTCGGCCGTGGGACACGAGACGGACACGACACTTGTCGACTTTGCCGCGGACAGGCGGGCGCCGACGCCGACCGCGGCGGCGGAACTGGCCGTGCCGGTGCGCCTCGACCTGCTGGCCTGGGTCGATGGGCAGGCGGCGCGGCTGAGCCAGGCGTTGAGCCGGGGAATGGAACGGCGCGGCGAGCGTCTGCGCGATCTGAGCCGCGCGGTCCCGAGGGTGGAAACCCTGCTTGACGGGCCGCGGCAACGGCTCGATTTCTGGGGTGAGCGCCTGCCGGCCGCGTTGACCCGATCGGTACAATTGCGGCGTGTTGAATTGTCGGAGGTGACAGGAGCGCTGCGCCCAGGCGTCCTGCGCGGGAAGCTGCGCGACCAAGCGCAGCGTGTCGATCAGACCGCAGCGCGCCTGGCCCCCGCGCTGGGGCGGCAGGCGGCGCAGGGCCGAGAGCGGTTCGATGCCATGGCGGCGCGGCATGGCCGGTGCCGGCCTGACGCTGCGCTGGCGGAGCGTCGTGCGCGGCTCGAAAACTTCGGCGCGCGGCTGTCGCAGACCGGGAGCCGGCAGATGCGCGACCTGCGCGAGAGGATCGGTGCGCTCGATCGCCTGCGCGAGACACTGAGCTACAAGGCGACGCTCAACCGTGGCTACGCGGTGGTGCGGGGTGACGGGGACGTGGTGACGCGCAAGGCCGCGGCGGCCAAGGCCGGGGCGCTGGAAATCGAGTTCGCCGACGGCAAGCTGAACGTCGGCAGTCCCGAGGGGCCAGCGAAACGCCCGCCGCGCTCCAAGCTCGATGTCCCGGAACAGGGCGATCTGTTCTGAGCGGTGGAAACAACCGTTTCCCTGTTTCCCTGTCGTCTGCGATCCGGGCAAAACCCCGATATTGTCCGGCGGATGCCCCAGTTGTGCCCGAATTTCCCGCGATACGCTGATCAACGGAAATACAGAGGTATCGAGGATGGATCGCCTGACCGAGATGGAAGCCTTCGCCACGGTGGTGGATCAAGGCGGGTTCACGGACGCCGCCAGGAAGATGGGAATCTCCAAATCGGCCGTGTCGAAGCATGTCTCGTCGCTCGAGGCGCGGCTTGGCGCACGGCTTCTGAACCGCACCACACGGCGGGTGAGTCCGACCGAGATCGGCCTGGCTTATTACGACCGTGCCCTGCGGGTCCTGAACGACGCCGGAGAGGCCGACGCGCTTGTCTCGTCCATGCAATCCGATCCCTCGGGTCTTCTGCGAATCTCGGTCGCGACGGATTTCGGCGTCAATCACCTGAGCCCGGTGCTGGGCACCTTTCTCGAGGAATTCCCCGATATCACCGTCAACATGGTGCTCAACAACCGCTATGTCGAGTTGATTTCGGAAGGGTTCGACATGGCGATCCGGATCGGCGAGCTCGAGGACAGCACGCTGCGTGCCCGCAAGCTTACCGAGACGACGAAGCGCATGATCGCGAGCCCGGCCTACCTGCAAAAGCACGGTAGGCCGCTGAAGATCGACGACCTGAACGAGCACAAGCTCCTGCACTACTCCAGCCAGTCTGGCGGATCGGTCTGGAAGCTGACCGCGCCGTCGGGCGAAAAACGGCAGGTGCGCACGGCAGGGGGTCTCTCGGTCAATGATGGCCAGTCGCTTCTCAATGCGGCGATCTCGGGTCTCGGGATCGCCTATCTGCCGAGCTTTCTTTACGCCGATGCGATGTCGAAGGGCCTGGTCGAGGACGTGATCCCCGACCTGCCGGTCGAAACGCAAGGCATCTATGCCGTCTATCCGCCCGGGCGTTTCACGCAACCCAAGGTCCGCGCGTTCATCAACTTCCTGGTCCATGCCTTTGCCGACAAGGGACCAACCGAGTGGTAAGTTTTCCTCCCCGCTCATAGCAGAGCCAACTGAACCCCGGATGCCTTGCGCGTACGGGGTTTTTTCTTGCGTGATGCACATGCCATGTGCGCGGCATCCGCTTGCCTTGCGTGGAGGGCCGATCCATCTTGTCGCGCAAGCTGACATCCGCGCGAAAGGCCCTACAGCATGACCAAACCCGTCCTTCTCCTGCTCAGTGGATCGCTGCGAAAGGAGTCGTTCAATCGCAAGCTCATCCATCACGCGGCCAAGACCTTCGGTCCCGCCGAGGTGGTCGAGGGCGATCTCGATCTGCCGCTGTTCAACGAGGACGTGGAAGCGATCGGGAACCCCGACAAGGTCGAAACGCTGTTCGAACAGGTGAAGCGCGCCGATGCGTTGATCATCGGGGCGCCCGAATACAACAAGGGGGTTTCGGGTCCGCTGAAGAACGGTATCGACTGGCTGAGCCGTCCTCAGCCCTCGATCCTGAAGGACAAGATCGCGGTGGTCATGTCGGCGGCCGGTGGTCGCACCGGGGGCGAGACCGCGCATTTCATGACCGTCTCGATCCTCACGCAGCTTCAGGTGAACGTGGTCCATGGTCCGCTGATCCTGGTCGCGCAAGCCAAGAACGAATTCGATGAAAGCGGCGCGCTGACCAACGATTTCCTCGCAAAGCAGGTCGCGGCGCGGATGGAGCGGCTGCGCGGGATGCTCAGCTGAAGCGATTGGCGTCGTAGGGCGCGAGGTCGATGTTGGGGTGGCGCCCCGAGATGAGGTCGGCCACCCAGCGCCCCGTCCTTGGCCCGCCGGTCAGGCCGACATGTTGGTGCCCGAAGGCGGCATGAACCCCGGTCGATCCGATCTCACCCACCAGCGGAAGGCTGTCGGGTGTCGAGGGACGGAAGCCCATCCATTCCTCGGCACTCTCATAGGTGAGGTTCGGGAAGAGCTTGCCGACGTGGCGCCGGATAAGCCTGAACGGCGCCCGGGAGGGGCCCTTGGTGATGCCGCCCAGTTCGACGGTGCCGGCACAGCGCAAGCCGTGTTCCATGGGGTTCACGGCGAATTTCCCCGCGATCATCATGGGGCAGCGTGGCATCTGCGAGGGTTTCGAGAAATGCAGGTGATACCCGCGCTCGGGCTCGAGGGGCACCTTGATCCCGAGCTTTTTCAGAAGGGGTTTCGACCAGATCCCGGCCGCCATGACACACGCGTCGCACGGAAATGACCCTTCGTCGGTCTCGACTGACGCGATCCGGCCTTGGGCAAGCGTGATATCCTCGACCGTGGCACGACGCAGGGTACCACCCTCTTCCTCGAACACCCGCGCGAGGACCTGCATGTAGGCACCGGGATTGGTGATATGGCCATGATCGCGCAGCACGGCGAGGCATTGCATGTCGGGCCCCAGCATCGGATCGAATTCGCGCACGGCATCGCCTTCGATGAGTTCCGGAATATAGCCCGCGGCCCGCTTGATGGCCCATCCATAGGCATCCCGGTCAAAGGCCGCGCGGTCGGTGTAGACATAGGCGAGATCGCTGGTGGCGATGAAGGGCTCGGCGCTGGTGCCACGGGTGAGGGCGCGGTGCTGCTCGACGCTATCGCTGACCAGGGGGAGGAGGCCATCGGTCATGCGCTGCGCTCCGGCGCCGCGGCCGTGACGCACATAGGCCAGAAGCCACGGCGCAAGCCGCGGAAGATGCGACCACTGCATGAAGAGAGGAGAATTGGGATCGGCCAGGTATTTCAGGCCGGTGCGCAGGATATCGGGGGTGTTGACCGGCACGATGGCCCATTGCGCCAGAAGCCCGGCATTTCCGAAGGAGGCGCCGGCGCCCGGCCCTTCCTTGTCCAGCAGGGTCACCTGGTGCCCGGCGCGGCGAAGCCAGATCGCGGCACTGAGCCCGCAGATCCCGGCGCCGATGACGACGATCTTCTTGTGCTGTTCCATGATGCGCCTGCCTTGGCGAATGGGCCGTTACGCGATCCACCTAAGCCCAAGGCCACGCGGTCGGCAAGCGGTGTCGGGACGGGTTCGGGCAAAGAAAAACCCCGCCGGAAGGCGGGGCGTTTCGGTTGTCCGGTGTGCGGCTCAGCCCTGGCGGGCCTTGAAGCGACGCTGGGTCTTGTTGATCACGTAGACGCGGCCTTTGCGGCGCACCACGCGGCAATCCCGATGCCGGTTCTTGAGCGAACGGAGCGAGTTGCGAACTTTCATCGTTCCTCTCCTCTTTCTGTCGCGGCGCGGGCCAGCGCCTGGTGGTTGCGGGCGTTTCCGCGCGGGGCGGAAACAGTGAATATGGTGGGCGATACTAGGATCGAACTAGTGACCCCTTCGATGTCAACGAAGTGCTCTACCGCTGAGCTAATCGCCCGATGTCCGTGACCCGGTCCCAGGCCCCTCCCGAAACAAGAGGGGCGCGGAAAACCGCGCCGCAGCGTCGCCGTCTATAAAAGGAGTCGGGGAGGTGATCAAGGGCTTTTGAAGGGCGAATTTTTCGCGCTATGCTGAGCCGAGACCCGGAGGACCGATGCCGAGACGCGCCTATCACCTTTCAGAGCCTGCGACCAGGACCACGAGCGTCGTCTTTGCCTCGCCCCATAGCGGGCGGGACTATCCGCGCTGGTTCCTCGCGCAGTCGCGGCTTGACGAGGTGGCGATCCGGTCGTCCGAGGACGCGTTTGTCGATCAGCTTCTGGAGGCCGCGCCCGCGATGGGGGCGCCGGTGTTGTGCGCCCATGCGCCACGGGCGTTCATCGACCTCAACCGGGGTGCGGACGAGTTGGATCCGGCGCTGATCACGAATGTCCGCCCCGGGGGTCACAACCCCAGGGTGGCCTCGGGGCTCGGTGTGATTCCGCGGGTGGTGGCGAACGGGCAGCCGATCTACTCGGGCAAGATCCCGCGCGAGGAAGCGGAGCGGCGTATCGAGCGGTATTGGCGGCCCTATCACCGGGTGTTGCAGAGCCAGCTGGACAAGGCGGTGGCCGAGCTTGGCGAAGCCATCCTGCTCGACGTCCACTCGATGCCGCATGAAGCGATGGACGCGGTTGTCCAGCGCGGTCAGACGCGGCCGGAGGTTGTGCTGGGCGACCGGTTCGGCGCCTCGGCCGCGTCGGGAATCGTGGACCGGGTGGAGGCGGCGTTCCGGAGGGCGGGCCTTGTCGTGGCGCGCAATTCGCCCTTCGCCGGAGCCTATGTCACGCAGACCTACGGACGGCCCGCGCGGGGGCGTCACGCGATCCAGATCGAGATCGACCGCGCGCTTTACATGGACGAGACGCGCATCCGGCCCAACGCCGATTTCGACGCCTTCAAGGCGCTCCTGCGGTCGGTTCTGGCCGAGTTGGTCGAGATCGGCCAGCGGCGCGAGGAACGGCCCCTGGCCGCCGAGTAAAGAGACCGTTAACGCAGCGACCGGCCCTTCAGGATCGCGTTCTCGCCGAAACGCTGGCGGATCGCGTCGGTTGCCCGCTCGGCCTCGCTGCGGCGGCGCGCGCCCGGGTCGAGCAGGTCGCCAGAGAGATCCGCGGCGCCCTCGCTCACCAGATCGGAGATGCCCACGCCCAACAGGCGGTAGGGCGATGCATGATCCACCTGGTCGAAAAGAGCGCGGGCGCGGCGATAGATCGTGTCGGCCATCTGTGTCGCGTCCCGCAGGGCCGCGCGGCGGGTGATCAGCGAATGATCCGCGCGCTTGAGCTTGAGCGTCACGACGCGACCGGCGAGGCGGCGTGCCTTGGCGCGATCGCTCACCTTCTCGGACAGGCGCCAGATGTGCCCGTCGAGCAGGTCGGCATCGGCGGTATCCTCGCCGAAGGTGGTCTCGTTCGAGATGGATTTCACCGGCGCGCGGGCATCGACGCGGCGCCGGTCTTCGCCGCGGGCCAGATGCCAGAGCCGGTCGCCCATGGACCCGAAGCGCGCCACGAGGTCCGTGCGCTCCCACCGCAGAAGATCGGAGAAGGTGCGAATGCCGGCCTTGTCGAGCGAGGCTTGCGCGGCCTGTCCCACGCCCCAGATGAGGCGCACGGGCTTGTCACGCAGGAAATCGGCTGTCTCGGCCTTGCCAATCACGGAGAATCCTCTCGGTTTGTCGAGATCAGACGCGACCTTCGCTAAGAATTTGTTATGGCTGAGCCCAATCGAGCCGGTGACGCCCAGCTCGCTGCGCATCCGCGCGACAAGCCGCGCCAGCATCACGGCGGGCGGCGCACCGTGGAGGCGGGCTGTGCCGGTGAGGTCCATGAACGCCTCGTCCAGCGAGAGGGGTTCGACCGATGGCGTGAGATCCTCCATCATCGCGCGGATCTGGCGCGAGACGCCCACATAGACCTCCATTCTGGGTTTGAGAACAACGGCTTCGGGACAGAGCTTGAGCGCCTGGAACATCGGCATCGCGGAGCGGACGCCCCGGATGCGCGCGATGTAGCAGGCCGTCGACACGACGCCGCGCCGCCCGCCCCCGATAATCAGCGGCTTGTCGGCAAGCTCGGGATTGTCGCGTTTCTCGACGCTGGCATAGAAGGCGTCGCAATCCATGTGTGCGATGGAGAGGTCGTAAAGCTCGGGGTGGGACAGAACGCGCGGGCTTGCACAGGAGGGGCAACGGCCGGGGCCGGCGGGCGCGGTGGAGAAACAGTCGCGGCAGAAGGCGGGCATGACATGCACTTGGGTTGGTTGCGGCCAGTTTACACCAGATCTTGTGGTGTCTGAACAGATAAAGAGGGGGTAAACGCCGAGCTCCCAACGTCGGTATCCACGTCGGTATCACGTCGGTGCGAAGGTTAACGCCGTGTTAACGTCGTCACGGGGCGAGGATCAGGGCAATTCGGCGAGGATGGCGCGGGCGGCGGCGCGCGGCGCGGCGGCGGACCAGATGGGGCGCCCGACGACGATATGGTCGGCCCCGTCGGCGATGGCCTGTGCCGGGGTGGCGACGCGCTTCTGATCGCCGAGATCGCTGCCCGATGGGCGCACGCCGGGGGTGACGATGAGGCGATCCGCGGCTTGCGGCAGCGCGCGGATCATCGCGGCTTCCTGCGGAGAGGCGATGACGCCATCGGCGCCGGCCTCGAAGGCGCGGCCGGCGCGTTCGGCGACGAGGTCGGGGATGTCGCCCGCGCGCATCATGCCGGCGTCCAGGTCGTCGCGGTCGAGGGAGGTGAGAATCGTCACGGCGAGGATCTTGGTCCCCGACCCGCCCGCCCCTTCGCGCGCCGCGCGCACCACGTGCGGGTCGCCATGGACGGTGAGGAAATCGAGGTCGAACTGCGCGAGGCCCCGCACGGCGGCTTCTACCGTGGCACCGATATCGAAGAGCTTCATGTCGAGGAAGATGCGCTTACCGTGCTCCTGCTTGAGCTCGTTGGCGAGCGCGAGGCCGCCGCCCGTGAGCATCCCCAGCCCGATCTTGTAGAAGCCGACCGTGTCGCCCAGCGTGTCGGCCAGTTTCAGCCCCTCGAGCGCGTTCGGCAGATCGAGGGCGACGATGAGGCGGTCATCCGGGGGGGTGTGGGACATGGCGCGATCCTATCATGCGGGGTCGCGCCGTTTTGGACAGGCGAGAGGGAGCCGTCAAGCCATGGTGGACCGGGACGGAAGCGCGTCGGGGGCGAGCCCGACATCCTCGTGCCGTTGCCGGAACTCGGGCATCCGGCGCACCTGACGCACCGCATCGCGCACGAGTTCGACGGCAACCTCCTGCCTCGCCGCCCCCGAGGGGAGGGGCGCGCGGGCCAGAAGCGAGATGGAGCCGCGATCGGTGGTGAAGATGACCACGGCGCGGTGGTCGTCGTCAGCGGAATGGAATTTCAGATGGTCGAAACGGATCTTGCGGATGAGCATGGTGTCAGGGGAACCCCGCCTGCGGCGCGAGACCCTGGGCGTCCTGAAAGGCAAAGCCATCAGGGAGGTTCGGGCCGGATATGTCGGACAGGCCCTTCAGGCCGCGATGCGTGGGCCGCCGCGCCTGGGCCAGATCGTGCCGTCCGCGAGGATCTCGGCGACGCGGGCCTGGTAATCGGCGCTTGTCGTCGGGCGCGAGGCGTGAAGGCCCGGCACCTTGGCGCGATGCGCCTTTGCCGCGCGTTCGGTGAGGCGGCGCGCGATCACGTCGAACTCCTCGTAAAGAGTAGCGGTCACGGATGTGGGATAGCTGTATGTGCGACCTTCCTCCCGGACACGGATGAGGGTTTCGAAGGCCCCAACCTCGGGATTATACCGCACCTGATCAAATTCTATCTTTTCGATCTGCATCGATATGGTCCTCCTGCTCACGGGAAACGTCCCGTTCCTGCATAGATGGGGGACGTTTCGAAGAATTTAACGGCGACCGATTCGATTTTGTTCCGAATGGCCCGGAAACCCGATCACGAATGCTTGAACATCGTCCCGGCGCTGCCCATCTGACATTCCGAGGTTCCCGAAAGACGCATGCCTAAGATTGGGTGCGTCGCCCGGGGTAACGCTTGGACAAAGGAGATAGGGATGGACTTCGAGAAGTTCACCGAGCGGTCGCGCGGTTTCATTCAGGCGGCGCAGACGATCGCGATGCGGGAAAGCCATCAGAAACTGGCGCCCGAACATATTCTGAAAGCATTGATGGACGATGGCGAAGGGTTGGCGAGCAACCTGATCCGCCGCGCGGGCGGGTCGCCCGAGCAGGTGGTGCAGGCGCTCGACGTCGCGCTGTCGAAGATCCCGCGCGTCACCGGCGACGCGGGCCAGACCTACATGGACCAGCAGACCGGCAAGGTGCTGACCGAGGCCGAGAAACTCGCCAAGAAGGCGGGTGACAGTTTCGTGCCCGTAGAGCGGCTTCTGACCGCGCTCGCGGTGGTGAGGAGCGGCGCGAAGGACGCGCTGGACGCCGGCGCGGTGAGCGCGCAGAGCCTCAACGAGGCGATCAACGACGTGCGCAAGGGCCGCAAGGCGGATTCGGCGAGTGCCGAGGACACCTACGAGGCGCTGGAGAAATACGCGACCGACCTGACGGCACGGGCGCGCGAGGGCAAGATCGACCCGATCATCGGCCGCGACGACGAGATCCGCCGCGCGATGCAGGTGCTGAGCCGCCGCACCAAGAACAACCCCGTGCTGATCGGGGAACCGGGCGTCGGCAAGACGGCGATCGCCGAGGGGCTGGCCCTGCGCATCGTCAATGGCGACGTGCCCGAGAGCCTGGCCGACAAGCGGCTCCTGGCGCTCGACATGGGCGCGCTGATCGCGGGTGCGAAGTATCGCGGCGAGTTCGAGGAACGGCTCAAGGCCGTGCTGGGCGAAGTCACCGCCGCGGCGGGCGAGATCATCCTTTTCATCGACGAGATGCACACGCTTGTCGGCGCGGGCAAGGCCGATGGCGCGATGGATGCCGCGAACCTCATCAAGCCGGCGCTGGCGCGCGGTGAGCTGCATTGCGTGGGCGCCACGACGCTCGACGAATACCGCAAGCACGTGGAGAAGGACGCGGCGCTGGCCCGGCGGTTCCAGCCGCTCCTGGTCGAGGAGCCGACGGTCGAGGACACGATCTCGATCCTGCGGGGCATCAAGGAGAAATACGAGCTTCACCACGGGGTGCGCATCTCGGACAGCGCGCTGGTGGCCGCGGCGACGCTGAGCCATCGCTACATCACCGACCGGTTCCTGCCGGACAAGGCGATCGACCTCATGGACGAGGCGGCATCCCGCCTGCGCATGGAGGTGGACAGCAAGCCCGAGGAGCTTGACGCGCTCGACCGGCAGATCCTGCAGATGCAGATCGAACAGGAGGCGCTTCGCAAGGAAGACGACGCCGCGTCGAAGGACCGGCTCGAAAAGCTCGAGAAGGAGCTTTCGGACCTCCAGGAGCGCAGTGCCGAGATGACGGCGCAATGGCAGGCGGAGCGGGACAAGCTCGCCTCGGCGCGTGACCTCAAGGAACAGCTCGACCGGGCACGGATCGAGTTGGAGACCGCCAAGCGCGAAGGCAACCTCGCGAAGGCCGGGGAGCTGTCCTACGGTGTCATTCCGCAACTCGAGAAGCAGCTTGCCGAGGCCGAACAGGCCGAGGAGGAAGGCGTCATGGTCGAGGAGGCCGTGCGCCCGGAGCAGATCGCGCAGGTCGTGGAACGCTGGACCGGCATCCCGACGGCCAAGATGCTCGAAGGCGAGCGCGAGAAGCTGCTGGGCATGGAGGACAACCTGCATCGCCGCGTGATCGGCCAGGACCAGGCCGTGAAGGCCGTGGCCAACGCCGTGCGCCGCGCGCGCGCGGGTCTCAACGACGAGAACCGACCGCTCGGCTCGTTCCTCTTCCTGGGGCCGACCGGCGTGGGCAAGACCGAGCTCACGAAGGCCGTGGCCGAGTTCCTCTTCAACGACGACAGCGCGATGGTGCGCATCGACATGTCGGAGTTCATGGAGAAACACGCGGTCGCGCGCCTGATCGGTGCGCCACCGGGCTACGTGGGCTATGACGAGGGCGGCGTGCTGACCGAAGCGGTGCGGCGCAGGCCCTACCAGGTGGTCCTGTTCGACGAGGTCGAGAAGGCGCACCCGGACGTGTTCAACGTGCTGTTGCAGGTGCTCGATGACGGTGTCCTGACCGACGGCCAGGGCCGCACGGTCGATTTCAAGCAGACGCTGATCGTGCTGACGTCGAACCTCGGAAGCCAGGCGCTGAGCCAGTTGCCGGAGAACGCGGACGGGGCGCAGGCCAAGCGCGACGTGATGGACGCGGTGCGGGCGCATTTCCGGCCCGAGTTCCTCAACCGGCTCGATGAGACGATCATCTTCGACCGGCTCAAGCGCGAGGATATGGCGGGCATCGTCGATATCCAGATGCGGCGCCTCACGAAGCGGCTGGCGGCGCGGAAGATCACGCTCGAGCTCGATGACGCGGCGAAGGCGTGGCTGGCCGAGGAAGGCTATGACCCGGTCTTCGGGGCCCGTCCGCTCAAGCGGGTGATCCAGCGCGCGTTGCAGGACCCGCTGGCCGAGGCGATCCTCGCGGGCGAGATCCTCGACGGCAGCACCGTGCCGGTCACGGCCGGGGCCGAGGGCCTGATCATCGGGGACCGCGTGGGCAGTTCCGACCGCCCGCGCCCGGATGACGCGGTGGTGCACTGACGGCGTGCGTCGTAATGTGAGTTTTTAAGCCAAGAAGAAGAGCCGCGGGGTGAGAGCCTCGCGGCTCTTTTACTTGAAGGTGGAGAAAGTCAGCTTTGCGAGACGGAGCAGACGTATACGCTGCGAAAAGCAACGTTAGCTTTGAAAGGTTTCTGGGGAAACAATCTGCTTTCTCCCTTGAGAGGCCCCATTGATAGCTGCATTTTGCTGCCAGACTGATTTGGATGCTCTTCAATGAAAATACTAACTAGATGCGCGTCTGTGGACACATCGCCATGAAGCCGTATGTCATTCTCGCTTTGACGACCTTTCATGATCTGAACTCTGATGGGTTTGGAGCAGACCTCTATTCACTGATCAGTCAAATTGAGCCGCGACTATTACCGCAACGGGCAGGATGGCTTGGGACGTTGTCGGCGAGTGTGACGTCAATCGAGGACTTCGCTGCACTTTGGCGAAATGACCGGCAGATTTACACCTCGCAAGGGCGGTGCGGGAAACGTGAATCGACGGGTATTAACATGGGCGTGGAATGGACACGCCGGTCTGCAATCAAAAACAAAGGCAAGATCATACACCGTGGTATCAAATTCTCGAACCAAGCGGAGGCTTTGGTACTGCATTCTGAATGGCGCGCACGCGTAGATTGGCTTGAATTGTTTCGACGACTCTGCCTTCTGACAAAGGCAGCGCATGGAATGCTTCACCTATATTGCCCGGACGAAACATCCGGGTTCGGTCCCGACAAACGTTCGCTCTATCAACGGGAAGGAATCCACGGTCAGCAGGCATTTACTTACAGTATTGATCCATATGGAATTCGTAGACCTCCGGGGCCGGGCGACCCCAATCTCAAGACATTCCGTCAACTTCCGGAACTGACCTGGGCTACATGGCTGGGGTCCAACTTCGATGGTCAGTACGACCGACGAAGCCTTAAAGATATGGTCGTAAACACAGCGGAAACTCAAGACGGGTTTTTGTTCACAATCACAGATCAACTTGGAGACATCATGGACGACTTTGTATCTTTTCGAAATCGGCGGGATGCCGTCAAAGCTTCAGGGTTTCCAGAAACCTTTTTCCAAACTGATTAGACATTCTTATCGGACGGGCACCAAAGCACTTGGGTGAAAAGCCGACTTTTTTGTAATCCGCGGCATCTGCTGCTTTGGGCGTAAAGTAGCTTTCACTCCAATAGCCAAGAGCTGAGACCACATACATCGAGCGCAAGGGGAGCAAAGCCGCTCCCCGCCCTTCCTCACCCATCCCCCGAATGATAGAGCCACAACCGAACCTTCGAGGAGTGCGACAATGCGCAGTTGGGTGTCAGACGCGGTGGCGAAGATCGAGGCGGAGTATCACCGCTCGGCGGATACGCATCTGTTCAAGCTCGATCTGCCGAAGCTCGAGGGGGTGGATATCTACCTCAAGGACGAGAGCACCCATCCGACCGGCAGTCTCAAGCACAGGCTGGCGCGGTCGCTTTTCCTCTATGCGCTGTGCAACGGGAAGATCGGGCCGGAGACGGTGATCGTGGAGGCGTCCTCGGGCAGCACGG
This sequence comes from Roseovarius sp. SCSIO 43702, assembly GCF_019599045.1. Classification (NCBI taxonomy): domain Bacteria; kingdom Pseudomonadati; phylum Pseudomonadota; class Alphaproteobacteria; order Rhodobacterales; family Roseobacteraceae; genus Roseovarius; species Roseovarius sp. SCSIO 43702. The sequence goes on along the minus strand of NZ_CP080623.1, from coordinate 84,794 downwards.
CGGTGTCGGAGGCGTATTTCGCGCGGATGCTGGGGCTGCGCTTCATCGCGGTGATGCCCAAGAGCACGGCGCAGAGCAAGATCGCCAACATCACGCTCAACGGCGGCGAGTGTCATTTCGTCGACAGCGCGCCCGAGATGCATGATGCGGCGGTCGCGCTCGCGCGGGAAACGGGCGGATATTTCATGGACCAGTTCCTTCATGCCGAGCGGGCGACGGACTGGAGGGGCAACAACAACATCGCCGAGAGCATATTCCGCCAGATGGAGCGGGAGGCGCGGCCGGTACCGCATACCATCGTCATGAGTGCCGGCACGGGTGGCACCTCGGCCACGCTGGGCCGTTACGTCCGGTTCCGGGGCTTCGACACGCGGCTGGTGGTGGTCGACCCGGAGAATTCGGTTTTCTACGACAGCTACAGGACAGGCGATACCGAGCTTGTTGCGCAATGTTCGAGCCGCATCGAGGGGATCGGGCGGCCACGGGTCGAGAAATCGTTTCAGCCCGATGTGATCGACGACATGATGCAGGTGCCCGACGCGGCGAGCGTGGCGGCGATCCACTGGCTCGAGCGGCTGATCGGGCGCAAGGCGGGGGCATCGACGGGGACGAACCTGTGGGGCGCGCTCGAGGTGGCGCGGGACATGGTCGCGCGGGGCGAGCGCGGATCGGTCGTGACGCTCATGTGCGACGGGGGCGAGCGGTATCTCGATACGTATTACGATGCCGACTGGGTGGCGCGGTGCATCGGCGATGTGCGTCCCTACCTGGAGACGCTGGAAGGGTGGCTCTGATCCCCTTGAGGGCTAACGCCTGCTGCGCGCGTGGAGGGCGCGGATGGGTTCGGCATAGGCGTCGAAGGGACCCGTGACGGGGATGTCCGGCGCGACCTCGGGGATCGGGCGCGGCGTGAAGGCGGGCGGGGCGGCGCCCAACTCCTGCGACCAGGCGCGAAGCTGTTCGGAGGAGGTGGCGTAGACGATCGGACCGAGCCCCGCCAGCGCGTGCGCCGTCGCGCACATCGGGCAATGTTCACCGGAGGTGTAGACGGTCGCCCGGCGGCGCGCGTCGGGATCGAGGTTGCGCCCCGCCCAGCGCGCGAGCGCGATCTCGGGGTGATGGCAGGGGTCGAGCGAATTGGCGCGGTTGCGATCCTCGTGGAGGATCGTGCCGTCCTCGGCCACGAGGACCGAACCGAAGGGATGATCTCCCGCCTCGACCGCCTCGGTGGCAAGTTCGAGGCAGCGGTCGAGATATGGCCTGTGGTCGCGTGTCATCAGATCACCCTTATCACGTCCTTGTCGATGGCGAGCACGTAGCCCTGCCGTGCGATGTTCTTGACCAGCAACTCGCTCACGAGCTGGTTGCCCAGCGTGTCGCGCAGGCGCTTGATCCGGGTGGCGCCGGCGGCCTCTTCGCAATCGGCGGCGGAGCGGCCCGAGATCATCGCCTCGATCTCGGCGCCCGAGAGAATGTCGCCGTCCATCCGCGCCTCGGCCAGCACCGAGAGGGTCTCGAGCGCGGCGTCGGTGAGCTTGAAGCCCATGTTGTTGAGATAGACCGCCTTTTCGGAGCGGCTGATGAGGAGCGAGCTGACCTGGATGCCGGATCGTTCGATCTGGGCCATGCGGCGGTTGAGCGCGATGAGCATGATGAGGAACACCACCGCCGCGATGAGCAGCGAGGCGGCGAAAACCAGCAGCACGAAGATGACCATCCGGTAGCTGACCAGCGTCTCCGAGAAGGCGGTGCCGGACAGTGCGAGGATCTCGAGCAGCTTGATCTCGGCGTCCGACGTGAGCGCGTCGTTCTCGACGAAGATCCGCTCGACCCGCGCGTTGAAAGCGTTGGCGTCGGGCAGCGAGACGAAGATGAAGACCGCCGCGAGCGTCAGGATCGCGACGATGGCCGCGACGCCGATGATGACGACACGGTTGCCCGACTTGCGCGCCTCGGCGGCGGTGGTCGTGGTCTCTTGCATGGGCCCTCCGCGCGTCAGGTCTCGGAGACCGACAGGACCTTGAGCAGGGTCAGGCCGGCCGCCGCGAGCCGGGCCTGCAACGCCTCGGTGGCCGCCGCGACAGTGCAGGGCCCGTCGATCTGGGCCACATCATAGTAAAGCTCGAGCGGGTTGTCGCGCTTGGCCTTGTATTCCACCCGGCATCCGGCATGGGCGGGTGCGCCGATGAGCACGGAGACGAGGGCGAGGAGGAAGGTCATGTGTTTCATGGCCCGAAGATGCGCGAGCTCGCGCGGCTATTCAATATCCGATGCCGGCAAAGGGGACGTTATCCGATAACGGGGCCGGGATATTGCCTGTCCGGTGCGGCCCGCCCGAGAATTGATCCATCGATGCCCGCGGCCTCACGCGTCGCCGGGCAGGGAGAGCCAACAGGGACATCGTTCCCGGAAAGGATCGGATCATGAGAGATCGCATTCAGACGAAGTTCATCGTCCTCATCTCGGTCGTGGCGCTGGTGGTGACGGGTCTCAGCACCGTGCCGGCGCGCGCCGACAATCGCGAGGCCGCGCAGTGGATCGCCGGGATCGCGGCCGTCGCGATCATCGGTGCGGCCATCGCGGATGCCAACAAGAAGAAGAAACGCGAGCGTCGGCAACGCGCGCACGATTACGGCCACGGCGTGCCGGGCAACCGGGGCCATGCCTACGGACACAGCAAGGGCTGGTCGGACAAGCACGGCCATGCGCGGCCCCTGCCGCAGGAGGTGCGGCGCAAGCTGCTGCCTGGTCGCTGCCTCGTGCGGGGCGAGACGCGGCGCGGCGCGGTGCGCGGCTTCGGGCGTCACTGTCTCAACCGGCATTATGCCTACACCAACAGCCTGCCCGAGCGCTGCGCCGTGCGCGCGCTCAACCGAAATGGCGAGTATCGCAGGGTGATCTATCGCCAGCGCTGCCTGGGCAAGTACGGATACGAGGTCGCGCGCCGCTAAACGGGGTCGCGAATCGAGCGGGAGAAGGCGCGCGATTGCGCCTCTTTTCTTATATTACGTCGCCGGAAGGCGAAGCGCCTTCACGCTGGTCCCGGCGGTGCGGGAGGCGTCGAAACCCGTCATGTCGAGGGCCATGAGAAGCGAATTGACGATGGCTTCCTCGGTGGCTTCGATGGCGGCCTCGAAGAACGGCGAGAGGTCGGACTGTGGCAGGGCGGCCGGATCGCGCGGCGGTGTGGCGAAGGCCAGCGCGTAGTCGCCCGAGCCGTGGCTCAGCGCCGCGCCGGTGCGGGCAAGGCCGCCGAATGCGCGACGGGCGAGCCGGGTCAGGCCGGGCGCCGAGAGGGGTGCGTCGGTGGCGAGCACGATGACGATGGAGCCGTCGGCATCGGCCTTCGTGGGTGCGTGTGGCACCGGCCTGCCGTCGATACGCAGCGATCCCCCGAAGTTCGACTGCACGAGCACGCCCAGCATGTGCCCCGACACGCGGCGCGAGGCGGTGCCGATCCCGCCTTTCAGGCCGAAGGCCACGGTGCCGGTTCCCGCGCCGACGGCCCCTTCCGAAACAGGCCCTGTTTCGGCGGAATCGAGTGCTTTGCGCATCTCCGCGACCGTCGGGCGCGATGCGCGGATGTCGTTGAGCCGTGAATCGTTCGTCTCGCCCACGACGGCGTTGATCGAGGTCACGCTCTCGTTGCCGGGCTGGGCCAGAGTGTGCGCGATGAGCGCCTCGATCGCGCGGCCGGTGGCGAGCGTGTTGGTGAGCAGGATGGGCGTTTCGATCTCGCCCAGCTCGGCGATCTGCGTGGCGCCGGCGAACTTGCCGAAGCCGTTCAGCACGGCAAGGCCGGCGGGACATTTGCGCGCGAAGACGTTGCCGGGATGCGGCAAGATGGCGGTGGCGCCCGTGCGTGTCCGGTCGCCTTCGATCAGGGTGCAATGCCCGACCATGACACCGGGCACATCGGTGATCGCGTTGAGCGGCCCGGTGGGATGATGGCCGATCTCGATGCCGTGATCGCGCAGGCGGGAGCGCGCGCCGGAAGATGGGGTCATGGCGGAACCATAAATAAAATTATAGGAAACAGAATTTCCTTTGCGATCCTCACAGTGCCGCGCGAGGATCGTGGCGACAAGGGGGACAGATGGGGATTCGCTAATGTCAGCGGCGATCAGTGCCGACGTGATCCTGCATAATGGCAAGATCTGGCGGGGCCACGATGAAGGTGTTTGCGCGGCGCTGGCGATCTGGGGGGACCGGATCCTGGCGACGGGAAGCGACGACGATATCATGGCGCTTCGCGGACCCGATACGGAGGTCGTGGACCTCGGGGGACGGTTCGCGACGCCGGGCCTCAACGACAACCATCTGCACCTGATGCCGCTTGGCCTGACGATGAGCTGGGTCGATGCGAGCCCGGACGCGCATCCGACGCTGAAATCCCTGCAAGCCGCCCTGCGCAAGCGGGCGGAGGAGACGCCCGAGGGTGGCTGGGTGATGGCGCGGGGCTATGACCAGGTGAAGCTCGATATCGGGCGGCACCCGGATCGCAGCGAACTGGACGAGGCCGTGCCGGATCGGCCCGTCGTGCTGGTGCGGGCCTGCGGGCATGTGACGCTGGGCAATTCGAAAGCCTTCGAAATGGCCGGGATCGACGAGACCACGCCGGCCCCCGCCGGTGGCGTGATCGAGAAGGTGAACGGGCGGCTGACGGGGTTGCTGGCCGAGAACGCGCAGGGCCTCCTGCGCGATGCGCCGCCGCGCCCGAGCGTGGACGAGCTGATCGACGCGGCCGAGCGGGCCGGGGAATACCTTCTGTCGCGGGGCATCACCTCGTGCATGGAGGCCGCGGCGGGGATGACGGCGGGCATGGCCGAGATGCAGGCCTATCACCTGGCCAAGCGCGACGGGCGGTTGCCGGTTCGCGTCTGGCTCGTCCTCCTGGGCGATCCCGAGACGTCGATCGTCGAGGAGTGTCACGCGGCGGGCCTGGTGTCGGGCGTGGGCGACGAGATGCTGCGCGTGGGCGGCGTGAAGATTTTTCTCGACGGGTCCACCGGGGGCCGGACCGCGTGGATGAAGGAGCCCTATGCCGGCGAGGATGCGACGACCGGCGTTCAGATCCTGGGCGACGCGGAGCTTGACGACCTCGTGCTGCGCTATGTCGGGCAGGGATACCAGATGGCCTGTCACGCGATCGGGGACGCGGCGATCGAACAGTTGATCACCGCCTACGAGAAGGCCAATGCCGCCCATCCCGACCGCAGGCACCGCCACCGGATCGAGCATTGCGGCTATTCCGACGCGGGCCAGCACGAGCGGATGAAGGCCGCGGGCATCATTCCGGCGCCGCAGCAGGTGTTCCTTTACGATTTCGGCAACAGCTATGCCTCGGTCCTCGGGGGCAACCGGGCGCATTCGGCCTATCCGCTCAGGACGTGGACCGACATGGGGTTCCGCCCCTCGACCGGAAGCGATGCGCCGGTGTGCAAGCCCGACCCGTGGCCGAATATCTACACCATGATCACGCGCAAGACATGGGACGGCACCGTCATGGACGAGGGCCAGCGCGTGACCATCGGGGAGGCGCTGCGCGCCTATACGGAATACGGCGCCTATTCGCAGAATGCCGAAGGCGAGAAGGGCCGCCTGATCCCCGGTCAGCTTGCCGATATCGCGGTCTTCTCGCGCGATATGCTCACGGCGGAGCCGGAGGAGATCCTGCATGATACCCATTGCGTGATGACGCTGCTGGGAGGAAGGATCGTGCATCGGACCGACTCGTGACGGGGGCGGCGAAACACCAAACAAACCACCAGCAAGGAGAGTAAAATGAAAGCACTCACATTATCCGCAGCACTGATGATCGGTGCCGCGACGAGCGTCTGGGCGCAGGAGCCGCAGAGCGGCGGCACGCTCAACTTCACCGCGCCCTACGGGTCGACCTTCGGGACGATGGATATCCAGTCGTCCTCGTCGGTGCAGGACGAGTTCCCCGCGAAGGCCATTCACCGCAGTCTCTATGACTGGAACTCGGAGACCGGAAAGCCCGAGCTCGAACTGGCCACGGATGTCGAGGTCTCGGATGACGGACGTACCTTCACCTACACGCTGCGCGACGCGACGTTCCACAATGGCAAGGAACTGACCACCGACGACGTGATCTATTCCTACAAGCGGATGGCGACGCCGGACAATTCCTTTGCCTCGGCGCGGTATTTCACCAATGTCGAGGGGATCGAGGCGTTTCAGGACGGATCCTCCGAGAATATCGCGGGCCTGAAGAAGATCGACGACAAGACCTTCTCGATCACCTTCACCGGCAAGACCGAGCCGGGCTACGACCTGATGCGGGTCAACGCGGCGATCTATCCCGAGGGTGCGGGCGAAGACGAGGGGTTCATGACCAATCCCGTCGGCCTGGGGCCGTTCAAGTTTGTCGAGAACATCCCCGGCAGCAAGATCGTGGTGGAGAAATACGAGGATTTCTACGAGGAGGGAAAACCCTATCTCGACACGGTGAACCTCGTCCTGCTTGCGGACGCATCGGCGCGTGACGTGGCCTTCCGCAACGGCGAGATCGACGTGTCGGTCCTTGGGCCGTCGCAATACGTGGCCTACCAGGCCGATCCGAACCTCAAGGACCACATCCTCGAGGTGGCCGAGGTCTATACCCGCAACGTGGGTTTCAATCCCGAGTTCGAACCGTTCAGCAAGAAGGAGGTGCGGCAGGCGTTCAACCACGCGATCAACACCGACCTGATCATCGAGCGGCTGGTCAAGAACAAGGCCTATCGCGCCACGGGGTTCCTGCCCATCTCGTCGCCCGCCTATGACGAGAGCGCCGAGCCCTACGAGTATGACGTGGAGAAGGCCAAGCAGCTTCTGGCCGATGCGGGATATCCCGACGGGTTCGACGTGACGATCACGGCGACGCAGAACGAGAGCTGGGGCCTGACCATCGTGGAGGCGATCATCCCGATGCTGCGCGAGGCGGGCATCCGCGTCACGGCCGAGCCGGTCGAGGCATCCGTTCTGGGCGAGCGCGTGCCCGGGGGTGACTTCCAGTCGTTCATGTGGTCGAACGTGTCGGGACCGGATCCGTTCGCGGTCATGACGAGCTTCCACTCGGACACGCCGGTCAGCTCGGGCAACTACTGGCGCTTCGACAACGAGGAGTTCGACAAGCTCTACGAGCAGGCGCGGGACGAGAACGATCCCGAGAAGCGCACGGACCTGCTGCGCCAGGCCAACAACATCATCCAGGATGAAGCGCCGATGTGGTTCTTCAACTACAACAAGGCCGTGATGGCCTATCAGCCCTGGGTGCACGGCTTGCAGGCCAACGCGACGGAACTCGCGATCCAGAACTACGAGGATATCTGGATCGACGACAGTGCGCCGGAATCGCGCAAGTAAGGTCTGAACGACAACGGGCCCGGCGGCGCCTTCCCGCGCGCCGCCGGGCCAACCCCGGAGGACCGGCCCCATGCTGCGTTTCACGATCAGGCGCATCCTGCAGATGATACCGACGATCCTCGCGGTCGCGCTTCTCATCTTCGTCATCTTCAGCATCATCCCCGGCAGTTTCGCCTCGAGCCTCATGTCGGATGGCCGCGGCGGCGCGGATCCCGAGACGCTCGCGCGGATCAAGGCGGAATTCGGCCTCGACAAGCCGGTCTATGTCCGGTTCTACGAATATATCGTCGGGATCCTGAAGCTTGATCTCGGCATGTCCTTCCGGTTCCGCGAGCCGGTGACGGACGTGATCGGATCGCGCATCTGGGCATCCTTCGTGCTGTCGGTGGCGGCCATGGCCTTCGCCATCGTGATCGGCGTCCCGCTGGGGTTCATCGCGGCGCTGCGGCCGGGGAGCATCCTCGACACCTCGACCATGATCGGGGCCGTCTCGGGCCTGTCGCTGCCGCAATTCTGGCTGGGCCTGCTGCTCATGTATTTCTTCGCGCTGCAACTCGGCTGGTTGCCGAGTTTCGGCTATGGCGGCGGGGATTGGCGATACCTGATCCTGCCGGCGATCACGCTGGGCGTGACGCCTCTCGCGCTCTTGGCGCGGACGACGCGGGCGGGCGTTCTGGAGATCATGAACGAGGATTTCATCCGCACCGCCCATTCCAAGGGGATGAGCAACAGCCGCGTGGTCCGCTGGCACCTCCTGCGCAACGTCATGGTCCTTGTCATCACGACGATCGGGTTGCAGTTCGGCTCGATGATGGGACAGGCCGTGGTGATCGAGAAGCTGTTCGCGTGGCCCGGCATCGGCCTTCTGCTGGTCGACAGCGTGGCCATTCGCGACATTCCGGTGGTGCAGGGCACGATCCTCGTGATCGTGGTGTGGTTCCTGCTGATCAACACCTTCGTGGACATCATCTATGCGGCCATCGACCCGAGGATCAAGCAGACATGAGGTATCTCAACTTCAACCTGATCGTGGGGGGCATCCTGACGCTCGTGGTCTGCGTGGGCGCGATCTTCGCGCCGCTGCTGACGCCCTACGATCCGGTCTATGACGCCAACCTGATGAACGCCGAACTGCCGCCGAGCAGCGAATTCTGGTTCGGCACGGACGAGCAGGGGCGCGATATCTTCACCCGCGTCCTTTATGGCGCGCGCATCTCGCTCACCGTGGGAATCGTGAGCCAGATCATCAACTCGGTCATCGGCCTCGCGCTGGGGATCTCGGCGGCCTATTGGGGCGGCTGGTGGGACGACCTGGTCAACGGGCTCACCAACCTGATGCTGGCCATTCCGTCGCTGATCTTCGCGCTGGCGATCATGGCGATCCTCGGGCCCGGCCTCACGAGCCTTCTGATCGCGCTGGGGCTCACCAACTGGTCCTGGACCTGCCGGATCGCGCGGTCCTCGACCCTGTCGCTCAAGGGGCAGGGATACGTGCAGGCGGCGCAGACGCTGGGTTACGGCGATATCCGCATCATGGCGACGCAGCTTCTGCCGAACATGGTGGGGCCGATCCTCGTCATCTCGACGCTGGGGATCGGGGCGGCGGTCCTGGCCGAGGCGGCGCTGTCGTTCCTGGGCCTCGGCATCCGTCCGCCCTTCCCGAGCTGGGGCAGCATGCTGACCAACGCGCGCGAGCTGATCGCGATCGCGCCCTGGGCGACGGTGTTTCCGGGCCTCGCGATCTTCGTCACGGTTCTCGGGTTCAACCTTCTGGGCGACGGGCTTCGCGATCTGCTCGACCCGCATATGAGGACACGGACCAATGACTGATTCCGCGCCCCTCCTGGAGTTGAAGAACCTGCATGTGGGCCTTCCGGCGCGGCACGGCACGGTGGATATCGTGCGCGACGTGAGCTTCGCGATCATGCCGGGCGAGGCGTTCGGCCTCGTGGGTGAAAGCGGGTCCGGCAAGAGCCTGACCGCGCTGTCGCTGATCCGGCTTCTGAAGAAGCCGCTCAAGGTGTCGCGCGGCGAGATCCTGTTCAAGGGGGAGGATCTGCGCGGTCTGTCGGACAAGGCGATGCGCAACCTGCGGGGCGACCGGATCGCGATGATCTTCCAGGAGCCGATGACCGCGCTCAACCCGCTCAAGACCGTGGGGCGGCAGATCGCGGAGATGTTCGTGCTGCACCGGGGCAAGGGCTGGGCCGAGGCGGAGCGGATGGCGGTGGACGCGCTGGCGCAGGTCAAGGTGCCGGCGCCCGAGGAGCGGGTGAAGGCCTATCCCCACCAGATGTCGGGGGGAATGCGCCAGCGGGTGATGATCGCGATCGCGCTTGCCTGCGACCCGGACCTCCTGATCGCGGACGAGCCGACGACGGCGCTTGACGTGACGGTGCAGGACGAGGTGCTGAAGCTCATCGCCGAACTGTGTTCGGCGCGGGGAACGGCGGTGCTCCTGATCTCGCACGACCTGGGGGTCATCGCGAACATGTGCCAGCGAATCGGCGTGATGTATTCCGGGCGGCTGGTCGAGGAGCGCGACACCTACGACCTTTTCACCGACCCGCAGCATCCCTATACCAAGGGTCTTCTGGGCGCGCTGCCGCGCCTGGGATCGCGGCATGGCGAAGCGGGGCGTGCGCGGCTGGTGGATATCGACAGCCTGATCGAGGATCGCGAGAGCCTGTTGCAGGAATTCTATTTCGAACCGCGCAACCCCGAGCGTGATCCGCGCAAGCGGGCGGAGGCGGCAGGATGAAGGACATGACGGCGGAGCCGATCCTCGATATTCGCGATCTGCATGTGCATTTTCCCATCGGCGCGCAGTTCCTGGCGCGCAACAAGCGGACGCTGCACGCGGTGAGCGGCGTGAACCTGTCGTTGGCCAAGGGTGAATGCCTGTCCATCGTGGGCGAGTCGGGCTGCGGGAAGTCCACCACGGCGCTGGCGGTGATGGGTTTGCAGGAACCCACGTCGGGCGACATCCTGTTCGAGGGGCGCTCCATCGTGGGCGAGAACGCCCCGAACCGGATGGAGCGGGCGCGGATCGCGCAGATGGTGTTCCAGGATCCCTATGCCTCGCTCAACCCGCGGCAGACGGTGCGCCGGTCGCTGGCCGCGCCGCTGCGCCTGCATGGCGTCACGAGCAAGAGCGAGCTTGACGACCGGGTCGAGGATATCCTGAGGAAGGTCGACCTGAAGCCCGAGCACGCCGCGCGCTTTCCGCACGAGTTCTCGGGCGGGCAGAGGCAGCGCATCGGCATCGCGCGGGCGCTGATCCTCGATCCGCAGATCCTGATGCTGGACGAGCCCGTGTCGGCGCTCGACGTGTCGGTGCGGGCGCAGATCATCAACCTCCTGCTGGACCTGCAGGAGGACCTGTCGCTGTCCTTCGTGATGATCAGTCACGACCTCGGCGTGGTGGAGCATATGAGCGACCGCGTCGCAGTCATGTATTTCGGGCAGATCGTCGAGCTGGGGCCGTGGAACGCGATCTTCGCCAATCCGACGCATCCCTATACCCGCAAGCTCATCTCGACCATCCCCGATCCCGACACGGTCCTGCATCCCGACCGGGTGGCCGTGGCCAAGTCGGATGTCGCGCCGCCCGACGGCTATCGCTTCCACCCCGAGACGGTGGGGCGGCCGGATGTCTATGCCAAGCCCGAGCCGTCGGAGCTGATCGAGATCGGACCGGGCCATTTCGTCCGGTGTCAGCCGGCATGAGGGAGACGATGTGCGACAAGACGGATGCCGGGCCGCATTTCGACCTCGAGCGCGAGGCGATGGCGGCGGGTCACATGATCGTCGCCGGGGTGGACGAGGTGGGGCGCGGCCCGCTGGCCGGGCCGGTCGTGGCGGCGGCCGTGGTCCTCGACGTGGTGCGGATCCCGGCCGGGCTGAACGATTCCAAGAAGCTGACCCATGCGCGGCGCCTTGCCCTGCATGACGAGATCGTCGCGGTGGCGCATGTGTCGGTGGCCGAGGCCAGCGTCGCGGAGATCGACGAGATCAACATCCTGCGCGCCTCGCATCTCGCGATGGAGCGGGCGGTGGCCGGACTGCCGGTCATGCCCGACCTCGCGCTGATCGACGGCAACCTTCTGCCGCGCAACCTGAGCGTGCCGGCGCGGGCCGTCATCCGCGGCGATGGCATTTCCCAGTCGATCGCGGCGGCCTCGATCGTGGCGAAAATACGGCGAGATCATGTCATGCGGGATTTGGCGCAACACTATCCCGGATACGGCTGGGAGACGAACGCGGGTTATCCCTCCAAAAGCCACAGGGAGGCGCTTCGAAATCTCGGTGTCAGCCCACACCATAGACGTTCCTTCCGGCCTGTGCACAATATCTTGTATCAAGAAGATTTTGTAAGTGACTGATTCAAAAAAGAAATTGACCGCGAATCAGCTTTGACTCATCCTTGACCTCAACGACCAGAGCGCATGAAGGCGCCGGGGACAGAGGCAGAAGATGACGACAAAGACGAAGGCCGGGAGTGCGCGGGCGCTTCCCCTGAACACGATTCTCGACGGTGATTGCATCGAGGTGATGGACACGCTTCCCGAAGCGTCGGTCGATCTCATCTTTGCCGATCCGCCCTACAACCTCCAGCTCAAGGGCGAGTTGCATCGGCCCGACAACAGCCAGGTGGACGCGGTGGACGATGCCTGGGACCAGTTCGCCTCCTTCGCGGCCTATGACAAGTTCACGCGGGACTGGCTCCGCGCCGCGCGGCGCGTCCTGAAGCCCGGCGGTGCGATCTGGGTGATCGGCTCCTACCACAACATATTCCGCGTGGGCGCGGCGTTGCAGGATGCGGGGTTCTGGATCCTCAACGACGTGGTCTGGCGCAAGTCGAACCCGATGCCGAACTTTCGCGGCAAGCGCCTCACCAATGCGCACGAGACGATGATCTGGGCCAGCAAGGAAGAGGGTGGCAAATACACCTTCAACTACGAGGCGCTGAAATCGCTCAATGAAGGTATCCAGATGCGCAGCGACTGGGTTCTGCCGATCTGCACCGGGCACGAGCGCCTGAAGGACGCCGATGGCGGCAAGGCGCATCCGACGCAAAAGCCCGAGAGCCTGCTGCACCGGGTTCTGGTGGGCACGACCAATCCCGGCGACGTGGTGCTCGACCCGTTCTTCGGGACCGGCACGACGGGGGCCGTGGCCAAGATGCTGGGCCGCGATTACATCGGGATCGAGCGCGAGGCGTCCTATCGCGAGGTGGCCGAGAAGCGGCTGTCGAAGGTGCGCAAATATGACCGCGAGGCGTTGCAGGTGAGCACCTCGAAGCGCGCCGAGCCGCGCGTGCCCTTCGGGCAGTTGATCGAGCGGGGCATGTTGCGGCCGGGCGAGAGCCTCTATTCGATGAACAACCGGCACAAGGCCAAGGTGCGCGCCGACGGCACGCTGATCGGGGATGACGTGAAAGGGTCGATCCACCAGGTCGGTGCGGCGCTGGAAGGCGCGCCGAGCTGCAACGGCTGGACCTACTGGTGCATCCAGAAGGACGGGAAGCGCGTGCCGATCGACGTCTTCCGCCAGCAGATCCGCGCCGAAATGGCCGAGCGGCCGAACTGAGCCTTCAAGGGACAAGCAAGAACACCGCCGGTGCCTGTGGCCTGACATGGGTGCTAAACTGACGGCCCCGCCCTTCGTGGTGGGGCCTTTTTTCCTGTCGGGCAGGGAGTGACCCGAAGGTCAGCGCGGCGCCGGGTTGAGCGCCTTGTTGTAGGGTTTCCAGTCGGTGACTTCGGGATAGTAGGTCTTGCGCCATTGCCGCACGCGGGGGTTCATCACGCGGCGCCAGAGGGGCGGCACCATCGCGGCCATGGTCATGAGAGGATAGCCGTAGGGCAGTTGCGGCGCATCGTCCTCGGTGTGGTTTTGCAGGAGCGGGAAGCGGCGGTCGGGCTTGTAATGGTGGTCCGAATGGCGTTGCAGGTTGATCAGGAGCCAGTTCGAAGCCTTGTGCGCGGCGTTCCAGCTATGGCGTGGCTGGACGTGTTCGTAGCGTCCGTCGCCCAGGTGCTTGCGGGTGAGGCCGTAATGTTCGACGTAGTTCACCAGCTCGAGCTGCCAGATCGCGATGAAGGCCTGCCACAGGAACAGGAGCAGCCCCGCCACGCCGCCCAGCAGGATCGCGATGAGGATCATCCCCGCCTGCATGGCCCAATAGCGGAAGAAGGGGTTCGAAAGGTCGGTCCACCGCTTGCCCTTGCGCGCGAGCATCGCCTTTTCCGCGTTGAACGCCGAAACGTAGCATTGCCGCAGCACGCGCGGGAAGAAGCGGTGGAAGCCTTCGTTGTAGCGTGCCGTCACCGGGTCGCGCGGGGTGGCGACATAGCGGTGATGGACGAGCATGTGTTCGGAGCGGAAATGCGAGTAGAGCACCATCGCGAGAAGGGCCTCGGACAAGAGGCGCTCGCCCCGCGGTTTCTGGTGCATGAGCTCGTGGCTGTAGTTGATGCCCACGGTGCCGGTGATCACGCCGACCCCGAAGAAGAGCACGACCGCCTCGAGCGTCGAGAGGTGATCGGCGGCGGGCACGTACCAGAGCAGCCAGCACAGGAGCGTGAATTGCACCGGCGCCCAGATGAGCGTGATGGCGCGATACCAGAAAAGGTCGGCCTCGGGGGTGTCGACGTCCTTGTTCTCGAGGTTGAGCCCCACGAAGGCGTCGAGGATCGTGAAGAGATACCATGTTGCCAGCGGCAGGAGGATCACGGTCCATCCGCCCGCGAGCGCGCCCAGGATCGCCAGCGGCACGAGCAGCAGCGACATCCAGAAGGGGAGCGCGCTTCGGATATGGGCGACGGGGGTTGCGGTGGACATGGGGCCGGACCTGCGAGAGAGACGTCGTGCGAAGTTTATACCATTTCGCGAAGCGCGCCACGGGCCAGATCGAACACCTTGCGCATGATGGTGGGTAATTTCGAGGGACGGAAGCCCGGAAGCAGGTGAAACTCGCCGATTTCGGGCGCGGCGGTCATGTCGACCTGCGCCACCATGACGCGGAGGCGCAGATGGAAATGGGTGAAGGTGTGCCGCGCTTCCTCGGGGAGTTCGACCCAGTTGGCGGCGAGCGGTGGCGCGGGAGAGGGCGCCTCGGACCAGTCGGAGCCGGGCCAGCCCAGCATTCCGCCCAGAAGCCCCCGGTCCGGCCGCGTCTCGAGCAGGAGGGCGCCGTCGCTGCGTTGCGCGACATAGGCGATGCCGAAGCGGATGGGCTTGGCCTTTTTCGGGGATTTGCGGGGCAGGTCGGCGGCGGTGCCGGCCGCGCGGGCGGCGCAGGCGCGCATCCAGGGACAGATGCCGCAGGCCGGCGCACGCGGCGTGCAGATCGTGGCGCCGAGATCCATGACCGCCTGTGCATAATCGCCGGGACGGTGATCGGGCGTCAGCGCGGCGGCGCGGGCGGTCAGCTCGGGCTTGGCCGAGGGAAGAGGCGTGTGGATGTCGTGAAGCCGGGCCATGACGCGCTCGACATTGCCGTCCACGACCGTTTCGGGCGCATCGAACGCGATGGCGGCGATGGCCGCGGAGGTATAGGGGCCGATACCGGGCAACGCCTGAAGTCCCTCGCGCGTGGTGGGGAAGCGGCCCGCGTGGTCGACGGCCACGGTGCGGGCGCATTTGAGCAGGTTGCGCGCGCGGGCGTAGTATCCGAGCCCCGCCCATTCGCCCATCACCTCGGCGTCCTCGGCGCGGGCGAGATCGCCCACGGTGGGCCAGCGCGCGGTGAAGCGGTCGAAATAGGCGCGCACCGCCGCGACGGTCGTCTGCTGCAACATGATCTCGGAGAGCCAGACGCGATAGGGGTCTGGCCGCACTCCCGCGGCGCGCGCGGCGGGCGGCACGCGCCAGGGCAGGTCGCGCGCGTGGGTGTCATACCAGTCGAGCAGATGCCGGGGATCGGCGGTTTCACACATGTTTTATCCCATTCCGCGCCATTCGGGCTGGCACCCGGCGCCGCTTCTCATAGTATATGGGCGAAAGAAGGGGCCAGTCCATGAACGGGCAGAGATCGTCACGCGGATTCAAGCGGACCTCGCAGCTTTTGCAGGAGCGCATCAGGCGCGCCTCGGAAAGCCGGGGGTTCGCGCAGTCGCGCCTGCTCACGCGCTGGGCCGAGATCGCGGGCGCGGAGGTGGCGGGAATCGCGCGGCCGGTCGAGGTGTCCTATGGCCGGGGCGGCCTGGGTGCGACGCTCACGCTGCTGACGACCGGGGCGCAGGCGCCGATGCTCGAGATGCAGAAGGAGACGCTGCGGGAGAAGGTGAACGCGGTCTATGGCTACAACGCCATTTCGCGCATCCGCATCACGCAGACCGCGCCCACGGGCTTTGCCGAGGGGCAGGTCGCCTTCGACCCCAAGCCGAAAGCCGGGCCGCCCGTTCCCGCCCCGGAAGCACGGAGCCGGGCCACGACGCTTGTTGGCGACGTCGCGGATGACGATCTCAAGCGTGCGCTCGACGCCCTGGGCGCCAATATCCTGACAAGACGAGAACACTGACCGGAAAGGAATTTCCATGAACAGACTACTCATCGCCGGAGCTGCGGCCATTGCCCTGATCGCGGGTGCCGTATGGTGGATGACGCAGAGCCGCGTGCCCGAGGGCGACCCCACGGCGCAGACCGAGGAGGCGGCGTGGGAGGATATCGACACGTCGGGTATCGTCGAGATGACGATGGGGCCGGAAGACGCCGAGGTCACGGTGACGGAATATGCCTCGTTCACCTGCCCGCATTGCGCGGATTTCCACGAGACCCAGTTCAAGAAGCTGAAGTCGGAATATATCGACGAGGGCAAGATACGCTTCGTCTATCGCGACGTGTATTTCGATCAGCTGGGCCTCTGGGCGTCGATGGTGGCGCGGTGCGGCGGAGAAGAGAAGTTCTTCGGCATCGCGGACATGATCTATGACCAGCAGCGGGATTGGATCGGAGAGGGCGACCCGGTGCAGGCGGGTGATGCGCTGCGCAAGATCGGCCGGGCCGCGGGGCTCGATGCCGAGACGGTGAATGCCTGTCTCGAGAACGAGGAGCAGGCGCGGACGCTCGTTGCATGGTTCCGCCAGCACGCGGAAGCGGACGACATCGATTCGACGCCCACGATCCTCATCAACGGCGAGAAATACGGCAACATGAGCTATTCGGACCTGAGCCGCCTGATCGACGAGAAGCTTGCGGAATGAGCGCGCCTCTCGACGGTTTGAAGGTTGTCGAACTGGCCCGTATCCTGGCCGGTCCCTGGGCCGGTCAGACCCTGGCCGATCTCGGCGCCGAGGTGATCAAGGTGGAGGCCCCGGCCGGTGACGACACGCGCAAGTGGGGACCCCCCTTCATCGAGCGCGAGGGCGACCGGACGGCTGCCTATTTCCATTCCTGCAATCGCGGAAAGACGAGCGTCGCCATCGACTTTCGCACCGAGGAAGGTCAGGCCGAACTCCGCGCCCTGATCCGCGAGGCGGACGTGGTCATCGAGAACTTCAAGGTGGGTGGTCTCGCCAAATACGGGCTCGACTATGACAGCGTGAAGGAGATCAACCCGCGCCTCGTCTATTGCTCGATCACCGGGTTCGGACAGGACGGGCCTTATGCGCATCGCGCGGGCTATGACTATATCATCCAGGGCATGTCGGGGCTCATGTCGATCACCGGCGATCCCGATGGCCAGCCCCAGAAAGTGGGCGTGGCCGTGACGGATGTGTTCACCGGCGTCTACGCGACCACCGCGATCCTCGCCGCGCTGCACCAGCGGGAGCGCACGGGCAAGGGCCAGCAGATCGACATGTCGCTTCTGGACGTGGCCGTGGCCGTGACGGCGAACCAGGCGCTGAACTATCTCTCGACGGGCCGGGCGCCGCAGAGACTGGGCAATTTCCATCCCAATCTCAGCCCCTACCAGGTCTTTGCCTGCGAGGATGGCCACATCATCATCGCCGTGGGTAACGATGCCCAATACCGGCGCCTTTGCGGGCTCTTGGGGGTCGACGCGCTTGCCGATGCGCCCGAGTTCGCGACCAATGCCGACCGCGTGGAGAACCGCGAGCGGCTCAACGTGCTTCTGGAGGAGCGCACGCGGCAATTCTCGAAGGAGGCGCTTCTGGCCGCCTGTGAGGCCGAGGGCGTGCCCGCGGGGCCGATCAACGAGATGGACGAGGTATTCGCCGATCCGCAGGTCGTGGCGCGGGGGATGCAGATCGCGCCCGAGGGTGTGCCGGGCGTGCGCGCGCCTATCACCTTTTCGGATGCGGAACTGAAGCTCGATCGGGCGTCCCCGAAACTGGGCAAGGGGTAGGAGATGGACCGCCAGCAGATCGCTTTCGATTTCTCGGACCGCGTGGCCGTCGTGACCGGGGCGGGCGGAGGCATGGGCCTTGCGCTTGCCACGATCATTCTCGAGGCGGGGGGGAGCGTGATCGCGATCGACCTGAAGCCCAGTCCCGACGCGCTGACGGCGCATGATGCGCGGCTGGCCTTCTTCGAGGGCGACTTGCGCGACGAGAACTTCGTGCGCGCCGCCATCGACGAGGGGGCGGCGCGGTTCGGGCGGCTCGATTATCTCGCGAACGTGGCGGGGGTGCTCTGGTTCGATCGGGATGTGAGCCTGCTCGACATCGACATGGGTGTCTGGGACGAGGTTTTCGGGATCACGCTGAAATCCATGGTCCACACCGCGCGCGCGGCGGTGCCGCATATGCGCAAGACCGGCGGCGGCGCGATGGTGCATTTCTCGACCGTGCAATGCCTGCGGGGCGATCCCAAGCCACAGGATGCCTATTCGACCGCCAAGGCCGGGGTGGCGGCGCTGTCGCGGTCACTGGCCATGCAGCTCGCGCGGGACGGGATCCGGTCGAATACCGTCTATCCCGGCTCGGTCGCGACACCCATGCAGGCGCGGTGGGACAGCGACGAGAAGCTTGCCGAGGCGGGCAGCTTCGCCCCGCTCGGCCGGGTGGCACGTCCCGACGAGGTGGCCCGCGCGGCGGCCTTCCTCCTTTCGGACGGGGCCTCCTATATCACCGGGGCGGACCTGGTGGTCGATGGCGGGCTCTTGCTGAAATGACGCGGCGCCAGCCTCAGACGGAGGCGACGAGGTAGTCCGCGACTTCGTCCAGCGTGTCGATGGGCACGCCCGCGCGGATCATGACGCGCAGGCCCAGGTAGCCCGACGCGATGGTCAGCGCGGTGAAATGGCGCGCGGCGGCATCGGAATCGTAGGGCGGACTTGCGGCCAGCACGTCCTCGAACAACGAAACCGTGCCCGCGATACCCTCGCGCGCGGTTTCGGCGGTCGCTTCGTCCTCGTGTGCGCGGTCGATGGCGGAATTGCACAGGAAGCAGCCCGATCTGTCACCGGCACGGGGCGCTTCGAGAACGCGGTCGAAGAAATGTCGAAACCGCGATGACGCATCGCCCGGCCCTTCGAGCGCGCCCGCGAGGTCGGCCACGTCGCGGTTGATGTAGAGGTCCATCGCGCGCTCGTACATCGCGTCCTTGTTGCCGAATTCGCGGTAGAGCGACTGTTTGCGCAGGCCGGTGGCGTCCTCGAGATCGTGCATCGAGGTGCCATGATAGCCATTCATCCAGAACGCCTTCTGGATATCGTTCAACGCCTTCGACGGATCGAATTCACGGGGTCGCGCCATGTCTGGGCCTCCTCTTCGTCTATATGTTACCATATAGTCCGCAACGGGCCTCGGACCAAATGGTCCGTAATAGATTCCTCCCGCGGAGTGATGCGTCCCCCTGTCAGTCGAGCATCTCGCGCAGGGCGGTGAGAAGCGCCGCGACCTCGGCCTCGGTGTTGTAATGGCAAAGCGAGATGCGCACGGCATCCGAAAGCCCCAGCGGATCGAGGATGTTGCCCGAATAGTGGTCGGCCTTGCGCGTGTGGGTGCGGATGCCCTGCTCGCCCAGCCGGCGCACGATATCGGCCGAGGCGTGACCCTCGACCGAGATGCAGACCAGTCCTTCGCGCGCGGGATTGTCGGCGCCGCCGAGGATCGTGACGCCGGGCAGGTCGGCGAGCCCCGGGAGGTTCCCGGTGCCGTGGATCATGGCGCGGGTGAGATGCGTCTCGTAGTCGTGGATCGCCGCGCCTGCCGCCTCGATCCGGGCGCGGCGGTCGGTGGCGTCGGAGACCTCGCCGCCCAGCCAGTCGAGGTAGGCGACCACGTCGGACATGGTGGCGTAGCTGCCGGTGTCGCGTGTCCCGAACTCCCAGCCGGTTTCGGGGGCACCGGCCAGCATGTCGTGGGGGAGCGCGGTCATCCGGTCCGAGATCCAGGCGACCCCGAAGCCATGGCGCGAGAACATCTTGTAGGGCGAGATCGCGTAGCCGTCGATGCCGTAGGCGTCGATGTCGATCCGGCCATGCGCCGCGTGCTGGATGCCGTCGACGATGATGAAGGCCTCGGGCGCTACCTCGCGGATGGCTGCGGCGATGCCGGCCACGTCCATGCCGATGCCGGTCACGGGCGAGGCGTGCAGGATCGTCGCCACCGCCACGTCCGGTGTCATATGCGCGCGGTAGTGATCGGGCGTGACCTGTCCCGTGGGGTCATCATGGCCCACGTCGATATATGGCAGCCCCGCGATCCCGGCCCAGCGGCGCGCGGCCGAGCGGCTGGCGGGATGTTCGATGGACGAGCCGATGACCCGTCCGCCCGACGGTGCGTTCACACAGGCCGTGCGGATCAGGCGAAAGAGTAGCTCGGTGCCGCTTTCGCCCACGAAGAACTGACCCGATGAGGCGTTCATCAGCGTGGCCATGTCAGCCTTGGCGCGGGTGATGATATCGACGAGCGCATGGCTTGCCGCGTTGTCGCGCCCCTGGTTGTCGGGGATCGCGGCGAAGCGGGCGGAGGTTTCCACCACCGAGTTGAGCGTGAGCGCGCCGCCCGCGTTCTCGAAGAAGATGCGCGGGCCCTGGAAGGGACAGGCATCGACATGCGCGAAACGGTCACGAATGGCGGAGACGAGATCGGGGCGGGTGCGAATCATGGCATGGTCTTTCGTCGGGATCGTTGGACCGATCTCTGGCACAGATCGAGAGGAAGTGGCAGGGCCGGAGAGCCGCTCGACGTTCCGCGACCGGCGGAACCCAGGGCGACCTGCGCGGTTGATCTTCGACCGTGAACCGGTGTCCGGAGGGTATAGCGTATGTCGAAACCAGTGATGCGGGCCTCTTCGGACGTGCGATGCCGGACGGGAGCGTTGCAATGAGCGCGGGTGCCACGAAGAAGCAGGGACAGCACGCCGCGGATGATGGTCCGCTTCTGGAAATCATGGACGAGCTCGAATCGCTGACGTCGCAGGACGAGGTGTCGTTCGGGGACGTGCTCGACCGGCTTGGCGATCATGGGCTGCTTCCGCTCGTGCTGATTCCCGCGTTGATCTGTGCGACGCCCTTGTCGGGAATACCGGGCGTGTCCATGATCTGCGGCGTGATGATCGCGATCCTGTCCTTCGAGCTTCTGTTCCGGTTCCGGCGCGCCTGGCTGCCGGGGTTCGTGACGAGGCGTTCGATCAAGGGGCGCAAGCTCCGCGATGGGCTCGAGACGGCGGAGCCCTATGTGCGCTGGATCGAGCGGCGCACGAAGGACCGGATGACCTTCCTGTTCCACCGGCCGATGATCTGGGTGCCGCAGGGGCTTTGCGTCGTGACCGGCGCGGCCATGCCGTTCCTCGAATTCATTCCCTTCTCGTCCTCGCTATGCGCGATCGCGGTCTGCTTCCTCGTGATGGCCATGCTGACGGAGGACGGCGTCTTCTTCCTCATCGCCCTGTTACCATACGGGGCCGTATTCTACCTGATCTACAGGGTGGTGACTTGAGACGAGCGGCGGCGGCGTTGACGATCCTGCCGCTTGGCGGCTGCGAGGGGGTCCAGTCGGTCCTCGACCCGGCGGGGCGCGATGCGCAGGTGCTTTCCGACCTGTTCTGGGTGATGCTGATCGGCGCCGTGATTCTCTGGGTGGCGCTCAACGGGCTGATCTTTTTCGTCACCAGGATCGCACCGCAGCCGCTGAGCCGGAAGGGCGCGGAGGCGCTCATCATCGGGGGCGGCATCGTGTTCCCGACGGTCGTGCTTGCGGGTCTCCTGATCTATGCGCTGTCGGAGATGCCGAAGCAGCGGGCGGAGGGCGAAGGGCTGACGCTGCGGGTGACGGGGCATCAATACTGGTGGCGGGTGGAATACTGGCCCGACGGAGCCGAAGCGCCGGTTGTGTCGGCGAACGAGGTGCGCCTTCCGACCGGGCAGCGGAGCGAGATCAAGCTGAATGCCGAGCGGGTGATCCATTCATTCTGGATCCCGACGCTGGGCGGCAAGACGGACATGATCCCGGGGCGCGAGACGCGGATGTCGCTCGAACCCGAGAAACCCGGTGTCTATCGCGGCCAGTGCACCGAGTTCTGCGGCGAGAGCCATGCCTACATGGCATTCGGGGCCGTCGTCATGACGCCCGAGGCCTTCGATGACTGGCTGGCACGGGAGGCGCGCGATGCGATGACGCCCGAGACCGAGACGGAACGCCGGGGCCGCGAGGTCTTCCTGGCGGAGGGGTGCGGCGGATGTCACCGGGTCCGGGGAACGGCGGCGAGCGGAAATGTCGGGCCGGACCTCACCCACCTTGCGGGGCGCACCACGCTCGCGGCGGGTATTCTGCCGATGAGCCACGCGGCGCTGCGTGACTGGATCGCCGATCCCGCGGCGTTCAAGCCCGGCGTCGAGATGCCCGCTTATGATCACCTTGCCGAGCGCGACCTGGACGCCCTCGCCACCTACCTGATGAGCCTGGAATGA
Organism: Roseovarius sp. SCSIO 43702; assembly: GCF_019599045.1. NCBI lineage: Bacteria > Pseudomonadati > Pseudomonadota > Alphaproteobacteria > Rhodobacterales > Roseobacteraceae > Roseovarius > Roseovarius sp. SCSIO 43702. Next base: position 62,596 of record NZ_CP080623.1, on the reverse strand, counting down.
CCGAGACGACGATACCGGACCATCGCGACACCCCAGCCGGGGAGGGGCAGGCCGCCGAGCCCTCGGGGACCTATCCGCCCACCGAGGAGATGCTCGATGCGCCGGTCGATCCGGCGGAGCGGGAGGCGCGGGAGGGGCGGCTCAGGAAGGCGTGGGAAGTACCGAAGGGCTGGCGCTACTGGTCCGAGGTGAACAATACGGATGTCGGTATCTGGTACTCGTTCGCGGCGCTGGGATTCATGCTTTGCGCGGGTGTCCTGGCGCTGTTGATACGGGTGCAGCTCGCCGTGCCCGAAAACGATTTCCTGAGTGCCGACCGCTTCAACCAGTTCTTCACGATGCACGGCTCGGCGATGATGTTCCTCTTCGCCGTGCCGATGTTCGAGGCGATCTCGATCCTGGTCCTGCCGGCCGTGCTCGGAGCGCGTGACTTGCCGTTTCCCCGTCTCTCGGCCTTCGGCTTCTGGTCGTTCCTGATCGGCGGGTCGTTCGTGTTGGGTTCGATCCTGTTCGATGCCTCGCCCAAGTCGGGGTGGTTCATGTATCCCCCCCTCGCCACCGAGCAGGAGGGGGTGGGGCCGGATATCTGGCTTCTGGGTCTTTCCTTCATCGAAATCGCGTCGATCGCCGCGGCGGTCGAACTGATCGTGGGCGTCGTCAAGACGCGGCCACCCGGCATGCGGATCAACATCATGCCGCTTTACGGATGGTACGTGCTGGTCGTGGGGGTGATGATCCTCTTCGCTTTCCCGCCGCTCATCGCCGGTGATTTCCTGTTCGAACTCCAGCGCTCGCTCGACTGGCCCTTCTTCGATCCGGACCGGGGCGGAGACCCGATCCTGTGGCAGCACCTTTTCTGGATCTTCGGACACCCGGAGGTCTATATCGTCTTCCTGCCCGCGATCGCCGTTGCCGCCATGGTGGTGCCCACGGCCGCGCAGAGACCGATCGTCGGGTATTCGTGGATCGTGCTGTCGGCGGTGGGCGTGGGGTTCCTGAGTTTCGGCCTCTGGGTGCATCATATGTTCACGACCGGCCTGCCCTCGCTCTCGCTGGGCTTCTTCTCGGCGGCGAGCGAGGCGGTGGTGATCCCGACCGGCGTGCAGATATTCGCCTTCGTCGCGACGCTCATGGTCGGGCGGGTCAAGATGATCCTGCCGATGCTCTGGATCGCGGGCGCCCTTGCGATCTTCACCATCGGCGGCTTGACGGGCGTCATGGTCGCGCTCGCGCCGTTCGACTGGCAGGTGCACGACACCTATTTCATCGTGGCACACCTGCATTACACGCTCTTCGGCGGGCTGGTCTTTCCGATCATCGGCGGGGTCTATTACTTCTACCCGTTCTTCGCCAAGCGGATGATGTCGGACCGTCTGGGGAAAATCGCGTTCTGGCTGACCTTTTCCGGCTTCAACATCTGTTTCCTGCCCATGCACCTCACGGGGCTTCTGGGGATGCCGCGCCGTGTCGCCACCTATTCGAGCGAGATGGAGTGGGGCTGGCTCAACATGATTTCCTCCGTGGGCAGCTTCATCATTGCCGCCGGCATCCTCGTCTTCGTGTGGGACCTGATCCGGCCCAAGCGGCATGAGCCGCTGAGCGAGCGCAACCCCTGGGACGCCGGAACGCTTGAATGGTCGCATGACATTCCCGAAGAGAACTGGGGCGTGCGGAGCGTGCCCTACGTCACCTCCCGCTATCCGCTGTGGGAGGATCACAAGTTCATGGAGCGGCTAGACGGCGGGCGGTTCTACATGCCCGATGCGCCGGGGCTGAAGCGCGAGACCATGGTGACCTCGGCGGTGGATGCCTTGCCACAGGCGGTGGTGCCGATCACCGGTCCGGCGTGGTGCACGCTCTGGGCGGCCGCGTTCACCGGGGGGGCGTTCATCCTCCCGGTCTTCAAGTTCTACATGCTGGCCGCGATGTCGGGGGCCGTTGCCGTGGGGTTCATCATCTACTGGCTCTGGACCGCGACGGCGCAGGTTCCCAAGGCGCCGGATCGCGACGTGGGGCTGGGCCTGCGCCTGCCGGTCTATGTCTCGGGCTGGCGCGCGCCGGGATGGTGGGCGATGTTCATCACCATGCTGGGCGACGCGACGGCCTTTGCCAGCATCGTGTTCGGCGTGTTCTTCTTCTGGACGGCGCGGCCCGATTTTCCGCCCGAGGGCACGTCCCATGCCGACGCGGTGTGGGTGACGGTGTCGGCGGTCGGGTTCGTGCTGGCCTGGGGCGCGACGGTGGCGGCACGCGGGTTGAACCGGCGCGAACGGCGGGGCGCCGCGCGCGCCTTGCTGGTCGCTGCGGTGGTGGCGACGCTGGGGGCGGCGGGGGCGATGGGCCTCGCGCTGTGGCTGCCGGGGCTGGAGCCCGCGAGCCATGCCTATCCGGCGATGATGTATGCGCTGGGTGTGTGGGTCGGCGCGCATTCGGCCGTGGCGGTCATCATGCTTCTCTACTGCCTTGCGGGCAGCTTGGCGGGCAAGCTCACGCCGCGATACGACGCGGACCTGTGCAACGTGACCCTTTTCTGGCATTTCCTGTGCCTCACCGGCCTTGTCACCGCGCTGATGATGGGTGTCTTCCCGAGGCTCGTGTCATGAGACAGGACGAGAAACCGCCATATCGTCATCGCAGCCTGTGGCACATGATCCTTGCCCCGACGGTCTGGGCGTTTCATTTCGTGCTGTGCTACGCGGTGATGTCCCTGGCCTGCGTGAAGATGGGTGCACCGGACCTTGCGCGGCTGGGCGTCGGTGCGCTGACCATTCTCGCGCTGGCGCTGATCGGGTTTCTCGGATGGCGGGCCTGGCGGCAGTGGGATTACCGGCCCGGAGAGAATTACGTGCATGATCGCGCTACGAAGCCGCATCGCAAGGAGTTCCTGGGCCATGCCGGGCTCCTGCTGGCGATGGTCTCGGCAATCGGCGTGATCTTCGGCGCGCTGCCCGCTCTCATCATCGAGAGCTGCATATGAGGAGGTTCGCGGCATATGGCGCGGCGATGACCTTCGCGGCCCTCTACCTTCCGCCGTGGGAGGCGTGGCTGGGCGAGTTCGCCGGGCACATGCTGCGGCACATGGGTCTTGTCGCCGTCGCCGCGCCGCTCGTGGTGCTGGCTGCGCCGGGGCTTGCGCGGCGGGTCGGACTCCCGGTCATGCTGGGCGTGCTGATCGAGTTCGTCATCGTCTGGTTCTGGCACCTGCCGGGGCTGCACGGGCCGGCGCGGCTTTCGCTCTGGGTCGCGGTGGTCGAGCAGGCGAGCTTTTTCGCGGCCGGATGGGCCGTCTGGGCCAGTGCGCTCACCGCGCGCGAGCCGCTCCTCGGCGCCGGCGGGCTGTTCGTGACGTCGATGCACATGACGCTTCTGGGGGCCTTGCTGATCCTAGCGCCGAACGATCTCTATGCCGAGATCTGCGGGCGGGCGCCGAACCTGACCGGGCAGCAACTGGGCGGCATGCTGATGCTGGGAATCGGTACGCCGATCTACCTCTTCGGGGCGCTGGCACTGGCGCGGTCGAGTTTGCGGGAGGATGCGAATGAAACTGCGTGACCTGGATCGTCGGACCGCGGGCGTGGTCCTTCTGACGCTGGCGGGGTTTGGCGCGCTGGCGGGCGCGGCGGTCGTGGCCTTCGGCCTCTACAACGTGTCGGCGCGCAAGGACCACCTTCCGGGCGTCGGCTGGGCGCTTCACACGACATTCGAGAATGCGGTGGCGCTGCGGGCGCTGGCCGAGACGGAGGTGCCCGAGGACCTCGACACGCCGGGGATGGTGGCGCTGGGGGCGGGACATTACGAGAGTGCGTGCAAGGCGTGCCATGGCGCGCCGGGGGTCGAGCGCAGCGCGACGGTGAAGCGGATGCTACCGGTGCCGCCGCGCCTCGACCGGGTAGGCGGCGACTGGAGCGACGCCGAGTTGCACTGGATCGTGCACAACGGCGTGAAGATGAGCGGGATGCCCGCGTGGCCCGCCGAGCGCGCGGACGATGTCTGGCCCGTGGTGGCCTTCCTGAGGGCGATGGATGGCATGAGCGGGACCGACTACGAGACGCTGACGGGTGGCGAGGCTGCCGGATCCTGCGCCATGTGCCACGGTGAGAACGGCCGAAGCACCAACCCGCATGTCCCCCGCCTCGACATCCTCTCGGAGGGCTACATCGCGCAGAGTCTCGCGGGTTACAGAACGGGCGCGCGTGACAGTGGCATCATGGCGCAGGCGATGTCGGGGGTGCCGGAGGATGCGATCGCGCGGATCGCGCGGAGGTTCGCGGAGGTCGAGCCCAAGGGGGACGCCGCGCCGATGGATGACCTGGCGCGGGACGGGAAGACGCTGGCCTATGCCGAGGGCGCATCCGAGAGCGTGCCGTCCTGTCGCGCCTGTCACGGCCCCTGGCCGGAGCCGCTCAACCCCGCTTTCCCGTCGCTTGCCGGGCAGGGTGCGCCCTATCTTGCCGCGCAACTGAAGCTCTGGCGCGAGGGCGCACGGGGCGGGGGGCCGGCGGCGGAGCTGATGTTCAAGTCGGCCCGCGATCTCGATGATGCGGAGATCGAGGCGCTGGCCGCCTACTATGCGGCGTTGGAACCTGCGTCGCTTGACGAGGTTGAAGACTGAGACGCTGACCTGTGGCAAGCTGTTCCCGGTGGAACCGCGCGCACTGTCTCGCGGTTGTCCGTCAAAAGGGGGAACGCATCAATGGAACATTCCTTTCGTGCCAAGTGGATTACCCGACCCATCCACAAATGGGCGCAATCCGTGCTTCCGAAACTGTCTGATACCGAGGCCGAGGCACTGAATGCCGGCGAGGTCTGGTGGGAGGCCGAGCTTTTCTCGGGCAACCCCGACTGGTCTAAGCTCCACGATGTCGAGAAACCCGTTCTGACGGACGAGGAGCAGGCGTTTCTCGACGGACCGTGCGAAGAGCTCTGCGGGATGATCGACGACTGGACGATCAACCAGGAGGCGGCCGATCTGCCCGTCGAGGTCTGGAATTTCATGCGCGAAAAGAAGTTCTTCGGCATGATCATCGAGAAGAAATACGGCGGCCTGGGCTTCTCGGCCTTCGCGCATTCCGAGGTCGTGCGCTATATCGCGACGCGCTCGGTGGCGGCGGCGGTGACCGTGATGGTGCCGAACTCGCTCGGCCCCGGCGAGCTTCTTCACATGTTCGGAACCGACGAACAGAAGGACTACTGGCTGCCGCGGCTGGCCGACGGGCGCGAGCTTCCGGCGTTCGGCCTGACCAGCGATCAGGCGGGGTCGGATGCCTCGGCGATGGTCGACGAGGGCATCATCGAGATGGGCGAGTGGGACGGCGAGCAGGTGCTCGGCATCCGGCTCAACTGGGCGAAGCGGTATATCACCCTTGCGCCGGTCTGCTCGGTCCTGGGGCTTGCGTTCAAGCTGCGGGATCCCGACGGGCACTTGGGCGAGGAAGAGGATATCGGTATCACCTGCGCGCTGGTGCCCACCGACCTTCCGGGCGTCGAAACCGGGCGGCGCCATATTCCGTCCTCGACCATGTTCATGAACGGGCCGACGACCGGCGAGGACGTGTTCGTGCCGCTCGATCATATCATCGGCGGGCCGGACTATGCCGGGCGCGGTTGGATGATGCTGATGAGCGCGCTGGCGGCCGGGCGCGGCATCTCGCTTCCGTCGATGGGTGCGGCGGCGGTCGCGCTCTCGGCGCACACGACCGGGGCCTACGCGCGCATCCGCGAGCAGTTCGGATTGCCGATCGGCAAGTTCGGCGGGGTTCAGACCCGGATGGGCCGGCTTGCCGCCGATGCCTATGTCATCGAATCGGCGCGGCGCCTGACCTGTGCGGGCCTGGACGAGGGGCGCGCGCTCTCGGTGATCTCGGCGATCATGAAGGCCCATGCGACCTTCCGGATGCGCGAGGCGATCAACGATGCAATGGATGTCCACTCGGGCAAGGCGGTGATCGACGGGCCGTCGAACTATCTTCTGCCGCTCTATCGCGCGGTGCCCATCGGGATCACGGTGGAGGGCGCGAATATCGTGACCCGGTCGCTCATCATCTTCGGGCAGGGGTCGATCCGGGCGCATCCCTACCTGCTGAACGAGATGCTGGCCTTGCAGGAAGAGGACAAGGACAAGAGCCTCGCCGAGTTCGACACGTATTTCTGGAAGCACGTGGGTCATGCGTTCAAGACGGTGGGCCGCAGCATCCTGCGGTCGTGGTCGGGATCATATCTCGCACCGGCGCCCGACGATGCGGGGGCGGCGACGCCGATCTACCGCGAGTTGTCGCGCTGGGCGGCGTCCTATGCGCTTGTCGCCGACCTCGCCTTCCTGACCATGGGTGGTGCGCTCAAGCGCAAGGAGATGATTTCGACCCGGATGGGCGACATCTTGTCGGAGATGTACCTGCTCTCGGCCGCGCTCAAGCGGTGGCGCGACGACGGCAAGCCCGAGGAAGACGTCCCGCTGCTGCGTTTCGCCTCGATCCGCGCGTTCGGCGCGATCCGCGTGGCGATGGACGAGGTGCTGGCCAATTTCCCCTCACGGGCGGCGGCATGGCTGGCGCGGGTCCTGACCGTTCCCGGCGGATCGGCGCGCGGCCCGAGCGACAAGCTCACCGAAGAGTGCGCGGAGTTGATCTATGCGCCCTCGGGCACGCGCGAGCGGATCACCGGCCGCATCCATCCCGGCTGCGCGCGTGGCGGTATCGCGATCCTGAACGAGGCCTTCGAGCGGGTGAACGCGCTGGCGCCAACCATGAAGACCCTGCGGGAGGCGAAGCATACACCCGACAGCGGACTCGCCGCCGGTATCATCTCGCAGGACGATCGCGATAGGATCGCTGAGATGGAAGAGGTCGTGGCCAAGGTGATCGCCGTGGACGACTTCACGCCCGAGGAGCTTGCGCACTACTTCGAAGGGCTCAACAAGGATCGGATCGAGAAGGTGGCTGCGGAATGACACGACCTGTCTATATCGTCGACGGGGCGCGAACCCCGTTTCTCAAGGCCGAAGGAAAACCCGGACCGTTCACCCCGGTCGATCTTGCGGTGCAATGCGGCCGTCCGCTCTTGGCGCGTCAGGGGTTCGATCGCAAGGCGCTGGACCTCGTCATCCTGGGCTGTGTCAACGTGATCGCCGACGAGATGAACCCCGCGCGTGTCGCGGCGCTCAGGCTGGGCCTTGGCGAGGAGATGGTGGCGTTCACGATGCAGATCAACTGCGGATCCGGAATGCAATCCATCGACACGGCCTATCGCTATATCCGCGACGGAAGCCACGACATGATCCTCGCGGGTGGGGCCGAGGCGCTGAGCCATGCGCCGCTCGTGCTGCGGCAAAGCGCGGTGGAGTGGTTCGGCCAGATGGCGCAGGCGAAGGGGCCGCTTGATCAGGCGAAAGCGATGACGGGTATCCGCCCGGAATTCTTCAAGCCGGTCATCGGGCTCCAGCGCGGTCTCACCGATCCGATAACGGAGCTGAACATGGGCCAGACCGCCGAGGTTCTGGCGCATCGGTTCGACATCGACCGCAAGACGGCGGATGCCTACGCGATGGAGAGCCATCATCGCCTTGCGCGAGCGCAGGAGGAAGGCTGGCTCGAAGACGAGGTGATGCCGGCCTTCGACCGCGACGGCAACGCCTATGATCACGACAACGGCGTGCGTCCCGACAGCGACATGGCGGGTCTCGCCAAGCCCAAGCCCGCCTTCGAGAGGCCATATGGCAAGGTGACGGCGGGCAATTCCAGCCAGATCACCGACGGCGCGTCCTGGGTGATCGTGGCCTCGGAGGAGGCGGTCGAGAAACACGGGCTCACGCCGCTTGCGCGGATCGTGGACAGTGAGTGGGCCGCGCTCGACCCGTCCGTCATGGGGCTCGGGCCGGTGTTGAGCGCAACGCCCCTCATGCAGCGGCATGATCTGACCATGGAGAGCGTGGACCTCTGGGAGTTGAACGAGGCCTTCGCGGCGCAGGTGCTGGCCTGTCTCGCCGCGTGGCAGGACGAGGGGTTCTGTCGCGAGGTGCTGGGCCTCGATGGAGCGGCGGGCGCGATCGACCGCGACCGGCTCAACGTCGACGGTGGTGCCATCTCGCTGGGCCACCCGGTCGGGACGAGCGGCAACCGCATCGTCCTGCACCTTGTCAACGCGATGAAACGGCTGGGTCACAAGACCGGGATCGCCACCGAGTGTATCGGCGGCGGCTTGGGCGGTGCGATGCTGATGGAGGCGGTGTGATGACGGGACCGGTGCTTGAATATCTGGGTGAGACGAAACTGGAGCTCGGGCCTGCCGAGGAGTCCAAGGCCAAGCCGTGGCGGCGGGGTGAGGCGGACGGGATCGTCTGGCTTGCGCTCGACTGCAAGGGAAGCGGGACCAACACGATCTCGCGGGAGGTGATCGAGGGTCTCGAGACCGAGATCACGCGGCTTGAGGAAAATACCCCGAAGGGCGTCGTGATCCGGTCGGCCAAGCCCGGCGGGTTTGCCGCGGGCGCCGATATCCGCGGGTTCGAGGACATGGGCGACGAGGGGGCCGCCGACCTGCTGCGGCAGGGGCACGAGGTGCTGGACCGGCTCGAGGGGCTTGAATGTCCGACCATCGCCGTCGTGCATGGCGCCGCGTTGGGCGGCGGATTCGAGATCGCGCTGGCCTGCGACCACCGGATCGCGGTTGACGGGGCGAAGTTCGGCTTTCCGGAGGTCAATCTCGGGCTGCATCCGGGGCTTGGCGGGACATTCCGCCTCACGAGCCTCATCGATCCGCTCGAGGCGATGACCCTCATGCTGACCGGCAAGACCGCGCATACCGGCAAGGCGAAAAAGCTCGGGATCGCGGATGTCGTGACCGAGGAGCGGCATGTGCGCGCCGCGGTAGAGGCCATCGTCGCGGGCGAGGTCGAGCGGGATGGTCCCGGCCTCAAGGCGCGGGCGATGGGATTTGACCAGGCGCGGAGCTATGCCGCGCGCAGGATGCGGTCGGAAACCGCCAAGAAGGCCCCGAAGGAGCATTACCCGGCGCCCTACGCGCTTATCGACCTGTGGGAAGAGCATGGCGACGACCGCGAGGAGATGCAGAAGGCCGAGATCGAAAGCTTCGCGCGGCTTCTCGACACCGATACGTCCAAGAACCTGCGCCGGGTGTTCTTCCTCCGGCAGGGGCTGAAGGACGCCGCCAAGGGCGATGACGGGATCGCGCATGTGCATGTGATCGGCGCAGGTTCGATGGGGGCCGAGATCGCCGCCTGGGCCGCGATCAGGGGCAAGCGCGTGACGCTCGGCGACGTGAAGCTCGACCCGCTGGGCAAGGCGATGAAGCTGGCCGTCGAGCTGTGCAAGGAGAAGCACCTGAGCGGGATCGAGACGCGCGACGCGCTTGATCGGCTGATGCCCGATCCGAAGGGCTATGGCCTGTCGCAGGCGGACCTGGTGATCGAGGCGGTGCCGGAAGACCCGGAGCTCAAGGCCAAGATCCATGCCGATGCCGAGAAGAAGATGAAAACCGGCGCGATCCTTGCCACCAATACCTCGAGCCTCCCGCTCGACGAATTGACGGAGGGCGTGAAACGGCCCAAGAAATTCGCAGGCCTGCATTTCTTCAACCCCGTGTCCAAGATGCAGCTTGTCGAGGTCGTGGCGCATGATGGCACCGAGAAGAAGGTCATCGACAGGCTGGCGGCGTTCTGCGGCGCCATCGACCGGCTTCCGGCGCGTGTGCGGGATTATCCGGGCTTCCTCGTCAACCGGGCGTTGACGCCCTACCTCATGGAGGCGATGGTCCTCATGGATGAGGGAGTGGACAAGGAAGTGATCGACAAGGCCGCGATGGATTTCGGGATGCCGATGGGGCCGATCGCGCTTGCCGATCAGGTGGGGCTCGACATCTGTCTTCACGTGGCCGAGAGCCTGCGCGAGACGCTCGAGAAGCCGATGCCCGAGATCAGCGATAGATTGCGCAAGAAGGTGGAAGCGGGCGAGACCGGCAAGAAGGCCGGCGAGGGATTCTATGACTGGTCCGACGGCACGCCGCATCCCGACCCCGAGGAGGATGGCCCGGATGACCTGACCGACCGGCTGATCCTTCCGATGGTCGATGCCTGCGTCGAATGTTTGCGCCGCGACGTCGCCCGCAACCCCGAGGAGGTTGACGGCGCAATGATCTTCGCAACCGGCTTTGCCCCGTTCCGGGGCGGCCCCATCCACTATGCCCGGTCGCGCGGCACCGAGGAGGTGCGCAAGCGGCTCGAGGACCTGGCGGATCGGCATGGCGACCGGTTCAAGCCCGACGAGGGGTGGAGCGAGATTTGACGCCCGAGCGCCTGAGCGATGCGGACGCCGCCGCGCGCGCCATCTTCGAGCGGACCGGGGGCGAGGTGCGCCTTGCGCTGCCCCTCGGACTGGGCAAGCCCGTCACGCTGGTCAATGCGCTTGTCAGGTACGCCTGCGAGCATCCCGAGACGCGGCTCACGATTTTCACCGCGCTGACGCTCGAGGTGCCGGCAACCAAATCCGACGTGGAAAAGCGGTTTCTCGAACCTGCGAGCGACAGGCTTTTCGGTGCGTATCCGCAGATCCTCTATGCCGACCTGATGCGCAGGGGGCGGTTGCCCGCCAACATCGAGGTCACGGAGTTTTTCCTTCTGGCGGGGCGGTGGCTGGGGGTCGAGACGATGCAGCAGAGCTATGTCTCGGCCAATTATACCCATGCGCGTGACGTTCTGATCGAGAGCGATCCGAACGTGCTTGTCCAGCTCGTGCCCGAAAGGGAAGGGCGGTTCAGCCTGTCGTGCAACACCGACATCTCCACCGACCTCTTCGACATGCGGCGCGCGGGCAAGATCGATTTCATGGCGGTGGCCGAGATCGGGCCGGAGTTGCCGTTCCTCGATGGCGCGGGCGCGATCCTCGACGCGGGGGAGTTCGCGATGGTGCTCGAGCCGGAAGAGCCGTTCGAGCTTTTCTCGGCGGTCAAGCGCCCGGTGGACGATGCGGCGCAGGCGATCGGTCTGCATGTCTCGCGTCTCGTCGCGGATGGCGGCACGTTGCAGATCGGCATCGGCGCGATCGGGGACGCGGTGGCCCATGCCCTGCGCCTGCGACACCGCGGCGAGGCGCAAGCCATCCAGGCCGAGTGCCCGTTTCCGGTCTCCGAGGACCCCGGTGGCAGTTTCAAGACGGGTCTTTATGCGGTGACCGAGATGTTCGTGGGCGGGCTTCTGACGCTCTACGAGGAGGGGGTGCTGCGCCGCGAGGTGGACGGCAAGGTCGTGCATGCGGGTTTTTTCGTGGACACGCGCGATTTTTATCGCCGCCTGCGGGAGATGCCGGAGGCGAAACGCGAGAAAATCGCGATGATGCCGGTGAGTTTCACTAATCAGCTTTACGGGGACGAGGCCGCCAAGCGCGCGGCGCGGGTCAAGGCGCGGTTCGTTAACGGCGCGATGAAGGTCTCGCTTCTGGGAGACGTCATGTCCGACACGGTGGCGAACGGGCAAGTTGTGAGCGGGGTGGGCGGACAGTTCAACTTCGTCGAGCAGGCCTTCGCGCTCGATGACGCATTGTCGGTCATCACCCTGCCGGCGACGCGGCGGTCGGGCGGCAAGCTCGAGAGCAATGTCTGCTGGACGCTCGACAGTGTGACGGTGCCGCGGCACATGCGGGACGCGGTGGTGACGGAGTACGGCATCGCCCGGCTGCGCGGGCTGTCAGATGCCGAGGTGATCGCCCGGATGATCGAGATCGCCGACAGCCGGTTCCAGGACGAGCTGCTGCGGAAGGCGAAGGCGGCGGGGAAGTTGCCGGAGAGCTACACGATCCCTCAGACGGCGCGGCAAAACCTGCCCGACACCGTGCGGCAATGGCTCGTTCCGCATCGCGATCGGCTTCCCGCTTTCCCGTTCGGCACCGATTTCGACGAGATCGAGCAGGTGCTCTTGCCTGCACTCGAGCGCCTGGGCGATCTCGCGCCTTCGCTGCGGGGCAAGCTGCTGCTCTTGGCGGCATCGGTCACGCAGCCCGCACACCCGCAAGAGGATGCGGCGATGGCGCGGATGGGGTACGGGACGGGGGGTGGTCTGACCGCGCGGGCGTTGCGCGGAGCGCTCAGACTCGTGGCGGCGGAAGCGCGCGGTCGTGATTGAGTTTGTCGCGCATCAAGGTGTTGGATGCCGGGGCGGCTTAGGATACGCCGGAAGATGCGAATGACCCGTGTGATACCGATCATGTTCAGGCCCCTTGTCCTTCTGACTGTCGTTCTTGGCTTTGCCCTCACGGGCTTTGCGCATCGCGTGGGGGCTTCCGATACCGATCCGGGGCTGGCAGCCTATCTCGATGCGGGCGGCTCGCTGGCCGAGATCTGCGGAGATGTCGGCAGCGACGATCACGCCAAGTCGCAGATTTGCGAGGCCTGCCGCCTCGTGGGAGCCGCGATCCTGCCCGTGCCTGCGGATGCGCTTGCGCGCCTTGACGGGAAAGCCCTGAAGCAGCCGAATCGCTGGCAAGGCACGCGCCTTGTCACGCCGTGGCGCGATCCCGCGAGACAGGCGCGCGGGCCGCCGCGCGTCTGAACACGCCGTCATTTCAAACTTATCGAAACGGCCCGCCGATGCGCGGTGCCGAACACGACTGGAGACCAAACATGAAACGCACTTTCCTTGCGGCGCTGGCCGCTGCTGCCCTCGTCGCACAGCCCGGCATCGCCCATGACTTCAAGGCGGGCGACCTGACCATAGATCATCCCATGGCCTACGCGACCGCCCCGGCCGCCAAGGCGGGCGCCGGATACCTCGTCATCAGCAACGAAGGCGACGCCGCCGACCGCTTGCTGGAGGTTCGGGCCGACTTCCCGAACGTGTCGATCCACAAGAGCGAGGAGGTCGACGGCGTGATGAAGATGATGCCGATCGAGGGGCTCGAGGTTCCGGCGGGCGGCTCTGTCACGCTGGAGCCCGGCGGCTTCCATGTCATGTTCATGGGGCTGACCGAGCCGCTGGAAGCCGGCTCGGAGATCCCGGCGACGCTCGTTTTCGAGAAGGCGGGCGAGGTCGAGGTGATCTTCGACGTCGAAGAGCGCGGCGAAGAGGGCATGGATCACTCGGGCCATGGCGCGCAGTCGGACGGCGATGCATCCGACTGAGCCGGCAAGCATGATCGGGGCGTCCGGTACGGGCGCCCCGGCCTGTCAAAGACCCAGCCGGGTCAACGCCTCGTCCAGTGGGCCGATATCGTCGATCTCGAGCCGGACGGGAAGCGTGAGCACCTTCTGCTGAAACTCCGGTGGAAGGCGCACCGCATCCTTCTCGGTGGTGACGAGCTGTGCGCCGAGGAGCGCCGCTTCGTTTTCGAGCCGGGCCATCAGCGCCGGGGTAAGCGGTTGATGATCGGCCAGCGCTTCGGACCGGACCAGATCGGCGCCGAGCTGGCGCAAGGTCGCGAAGAACTTCTCGGGATGGCCTATCCCGGCGAAGGCAAGCGCGCGAAGGCCCTCCCAGTCCATCCCGGTGCGCAAGGGAGCGAGTCGCCCGGTGAGATGCGGCAGGTCGAGGAAGGTCTGCCAGCGCTCGGCGAAACGCAGTTGCGCGGCGGGCCCGCCGATCGACAGCAGGAGATCGGCCCGGGCCAGCCCCGTCTCGACCGGTTCGCGCAAGGGGCCTGCGGGGATGCATCGCCCGTTGCCGAACCCGATATGCGCATCGACCACGACGATCGACAGATCCTTTGCCAAGGCGGGATTCTGAAACCCGTCATCCATCACGATGACCTGGGCCCCGGCGCGTTCCGCGGCGATGGCGCCCTTGGCGCGATCCGAGGCCACCCAGGTGGGCGCGAAGGCCGCGAGAAGAAGCGGCTCGTCGCCGGTTTCGGCGGCGCGGTGCCGGCGCGGATCGACCTGCACGGGGCCTTTCAGCGTGCCCTTGTGGCCCCGGCTCACCACATGCACGGCGATCCCCTTGCCTTGCAGCTGCGATACCAGCGCGATGACCGTCGGCGTCTTGCCCGTTCCGCCGGCGTTGAGGTTGCCGACGCAGATCACCGGCACCGAGGCCACGTGACGCGCAGGGCGCGCGAGACGCCGCGCCGTCGCCCGCGCATAGACATGGCCGAGCGGCGCCAGAAGCCGCGCCGCGAGCGCGGGCCGTTCGGGAGGGGTGTTCCAGAACGCGGGCGCGCGCATCAGGTCGCCTCGAGCACGTCGAGCGTGTCCTGCACGAGATCGAGAATGCGATCCGTCACTTCGGCACCAACCGAGGCGACCTCCCAGGCGGCGTGGGCCATGGCGGCCGATTGATCCGGGGCGATCAATCGCTCGAGCGCCGCCGCGAGCGTTTCAGTATCGCGCACGATGCGGGCCGCGCCGGCCCCGGCAAAGCGCTTGTAGGCTGCGAGGTAGCGGCTCACGTTGGGTCCGTAGAGAACCGCCGAGCCATGCGCCGCGGGTTCGTTCGGATCGCGGCCGCCGTGACCCGGCACCAGGGAACTGCACATGAGCGAGATCGTGGCAAGCCGATACCACAGCCCCAGATCGCCATGCGTGTCACCGAGCAGCACCTGTGTGCCGGTGTCGGGCTCTTTTCCCTCGGACCAGCGAACATGGCTCAACCCCTCGGCCTCGAGCCGCTCCGCGAAGGCATCGCCATCCTCGACAGCATCGGGAACAAGGATCAGCATGAGCCGATGAAAGATGCGGCTCGTCTGACGATGGGCGGCAAGGATCACATCGAGCTCATCGAGCTGCGCCATCGCGGCGAGCCAAACGGGCCGGCTTGCGAGCACATCGGAAAGCGCCTGTCTTTCGCCTTCGTCACAGGGCAGAGGGCGGGTGCCTTCCTGGAATACGCCCGTCACCGCCACCTCGGCCGGCGAGATGCCGAGACGGTGAAGCGCACGCTCGGTCGCCGCGTTCCGGGCCAGGATCATCGAGAAGGATTTCAGCACGGACCGCGAGACATCCGGCAGCAACCGCCAGCCCGGTCGCGAAACTACCGCCTCGTCGACATCGACAAGAAAAAGCGGAATCTCGCGGTGGTCGGCGCAGGTCAGCAACGCGGGTTGCAAGCTGCCGCCGGTCCAGAGACAGAGATCGGGATGCCAGTGATCGAGAAACGCCTCTGCCTCGGCTACCGTGTCGTCCCGCGCGGTCTCGCGCCGGAGCCACGGCGCCGAGAGGCCGAGACCTTCGAGCTTGGGCGGCGTGGTAAGCAGCAATGTCAGATCCGGTCTGAGCTGGATCAGGCGGTCGGCCATCTGCACCAGGGCGTGCGCGTGATCCACGGTGCTGGCGTGTCCCCAGACAAGCTCACCATCGGGGCGCGGCGCGCGCTCGACCGGAGCCTCGCGGGACCGTTGCCCCTTGCGGGCCATCGCCATGTAGGCGGAAAGGCTGATCGAGCGGGCCATGATGAGGGCCCGTCAGCCGAGTTCCTCGGTCGGCGACGCCTCGGCCTCCTCGTCGCGAAGGCGGTGGAGATGGGCGATGAAATACCGCGTATGGGCATTGTCCACCGTGCGCTGCGCCTCGGATTTCCAGGCGTTGTAGGCGGCTTCGTAATTGGGAAAGATGCCGACGACATGCAGGTCATCGACGTTCTTGAACACGTTTTTCGTGGGATCGGTCAGTTCGCCCCCGAAGACGAGATGCAGGCGTTGGGTCATGACAAAAGGTCCAATTCCTAGAAGATGGGCGCAACCTATTCCTTTGGCTCCGGGCGTCAAGGTGCGAGGCCGGGCTTGGTGCCTGCCCCTTGTGCGATCCGGTGAGGGGGCTAGAACAGATCGACAACCGGGTTCCCGGCCCCTTCGGAGCGCGCCATGACGAAACCATTCCTGATCCTGCAACTGCGGCCCGAGACGCCGGCTTCGGACAGCGAATTCTTCGCGTTTCTCGAGAAAGGGGGCCTCGGCGCCGACGAGGTGCGACGCGTTCGGCTGGATCGGGAATCGCTCCCGCCGGAGCTTGATCTCGAGGATTTCAGCGGCGTGATCGTCGGTGGCGGACCGGGATGCGTGAGCGACGCCCCGGATGAGAAAAGCGAAGTCGAGGCCCATATCGAGCGGAGTGTCCTGTCGCTCATGCCCGAGATCACGGGGAGGGACCTGCCGTTCCTGGGATGTTGCTATGGCATCGGGATCCTCGGGGCGCATCTGGGCGGCGAGATCGGCAAGGCGCGTTACGGAGAGCCCGTGGGCACCTCGACCTGCGAGGTGACGGAAGCGGGGCGCGAGGATCCGCTGCTCGACGGCGTGCCGAAGAGGTTCGATGCCTTCGTGGGCCACAAGGAGGCGATGCAGACATTGCCCGAGGGCTGTGTTCACCTCGTCTCGTCCGAGCCGTGCCCGTTCCAGATGGTGCGGTATGGACAGCATGTCTATGCGACGCAGTTCCACCCCGAGGCCGACGCGGCAGGGTTCGAGACACGCATACATATCTACAAGGATCGCGGATATTTCGAGCCGGAACGCGCCGATGATCTGATCGAGATGTGCCGGGCGGCCGATGTGCGCGCGCCCGAGCGGATATTGAGGAACTTCGTCAAGCGCTATCGCGGTTGATTCCTCTAATTCAATGATCCCGCATCATATCAGCGAAATCTTTTGATGTTCCGAATTCCCGCGATCTGCGATGGTCCGGCCCGCGCGGTTCATGGCCCGGTGGGCGGGGCTGGACACCGCGCTGCGATTGGCACAAGACGACGAACGGGGTGATCCATGCGCGACGGGAGCTATATTTGCCAGATGGCGAGTCACAGGCAGAATTTCATTGACGCGATGCGGCAGGTCGCATCCACCGTGACGGTCGTGACGACCGACGGGCCGGCCGGCCAGGCGGGTGCGACAGTCAGCGCCTTCAGTTCGCTTTCGGCCGATCCGCCTTCGGTCCTCGTGTGCCTGAAGGCCGATTCGCGCATCGCCGAGGCCGTTGCCGCGAACGGGACGTTCTGCGTGAACATCCTGGCCGAGGATGGCGTCGAGCTTGCCCAGCGCTTCGCCGGCGCGTTCGACCAGGAGAATCCCGACAGGTTCGACGGGCTTGACGTGAACATCACGGAATTCGGCCCGACCCTGCCCCGCGCCACCTCGTTCACCTGTACCATGCGGCATCGGCACGTGCACGGAAGCCATGCCATCTGCATCGGTGACGTGACCGGCATTTCGAACGCGGGGGAGAAGCCGCTGACCTACATGAGCGGGTCATTTCACATCGTGCGTCCGCAGAAGGGCGAGTGACGCGCCCGGTCAGACGTTGAAGACGCAATCGCCCCCGGAGATGAAAGCCGCGGCCAGCACGCCCGTCATGTAAGCCCCGGTGTCGAGCGAGATGCGGCCATCGCCGATCGCCGGTTGCGCCATCACCGTGTGACCGTGCACGATCGTCAACCCGTCGGTACGCGGTTCCGAGAGGAACCGGGGATGACCCCAGAGCAGCGTGCGGCGGTCTTGCGCATGCGGTGGCTTGTCGGGATCCATCGCGGCATGGACACAATGCATGTTCCCGCTCGACCAAGTCAGGGGCAGCGCGCGCAACCACGGCTGCAGCCCTTCGGGCAAGGCGGCTTCGAGCGCATCGGCGGCCGCGACCGCGTCTTCGGCCGTCATCTCGGCGCGCTTCGCGGCGACGCCGTAATTGGCAAGCGTCTCGTCACCGCCATTGACGAGCCAGCGGGCGCCCTTGCCTGCGGGGTCGTCGATGAATTCAAGCATCATCTTCTCGTGGTTGCCCATGAGGCAGATGAAACTCTCGGGCGATTGTGATTGCCGTTCGAAAAGCGTGTTGAGCGTCGCAGCCGAATTCAGGCCGCGGTCGATGTAATCGCCCAGCATGACGATCGGCACATCGGGCCCGGTCTCGGCGCGGATTGCGTCGATCATGGGGACGAGCAGATCGATGCGGCCATGCACGTCGCCGATGGCGACGAAGGGGCGGTCCGGTGCGAGAACGGTTTCGACACTTGGCGCGGGCGCGACGTGACCGTCTGGAACGACCGCCCGCTTGTCGCCGAGAATGGATTTGAACCGGCCAAGGGCCATGCCGTGCCTCCGTTGCCGCAACATGGAAATCGGCGGTGGTCCGGGCCATTGCGCACCGCCGGTGGTGTGAGCCATCGTGCCGGACCCAGGTCGGAAAGTGTTACGCGCATCGGTGTCGCCTGTCCAGCCAGCTCTCAGGCAAGGAGGTCATAGATCCCGGCAGGTGTCCGGAGGTTGATTTCGGGCTGATCGGCGGCGTCGACAAGCGCCCAGATGATATGTCCCGACGGGCGATGGATGACAAAGGCCTCGGACACGCCGTCCTTTCCCGCATTCGCGGTGTCGGCCCAGTTGACCTGGAAATCCGATGCGGAGACCGGGCCGCCGCCCCAGAACAGCAGATCGCCCTCGGCTGCGTCGTAGTCCTGAACCCAGTCCGACCCGTGATCGGGAATGCCGAGATGATAGAACCGATCCGCACCGGCGCCGCCATTGAGCCGGTCGAACCCGAACCCGCCGTTGAGGAAGTCCGATCCGTCGCCGCCGTAGATGAGATCGGACAGGGCCGAGCCGGTGATCACGTCGTTGCCGCCCTGGCCGATGAGCTCATCGACGCCGAAGCCCCCCTCGATACTGTCGTTGCCCTCCCCCCCGTAGACGAGATCGTTGCCATGCCCGCCCTCGACCCGGTCGTTGCCGTCGCCGGCATAGATCACGTCGCGCAGATCGGCGTCGGAGGTTCCCCCGATGATCACGTCATCGCCCGCGCCACCGTTGAGCGTGTCGGCGCCATCGTCACCGAACAGCCAGTCGTCCCCGTCGAAGCCGCGCAGCACATCGGGGCCGGGACGCCCGCGAAGAAGATCGTCGGCGGCTCCGCCGTCCAGGACATTAGCGCCCGCATCGCCGGTCAGCACGAGGCCGTTCACCGGTATCGCGCCATCTACCGCACCCTGCCGCATCTCGAAATGCCAAACCCCCACCTCCCCGGTATTGCCGATGGTGGTGTGCAACGCGGCGGGATCGGCCGCGAGGACGAGCGCTTCTGGAACGCGCGGCCCCGACAGGAATGCCGCTGCGCCTGCATCGCCCTCGGCGGTGCCCTGGGTCCATTCGATGCGCTCGTAGCGGAAAATGATGTCGAGGTCGCCGCTGCCGCGGTCGATGAGCTGAACCTGGAAGAGATTGGTGAGATCGGCCTGTCGCCTATAGGCGCCCACATCCTCCCAGGTGATGGTCAGCGTGTCGGTTGCGAGGTCGCGGTCAATCCAGATCTGCCCGCTTTCCGTGCCTTCACCGTCGATACGGGTGTCGATATCGGCCCAGAACGGGGCAAGGATGTTGCCGCTGATCGGCTCGGCGCCGTCCTGGGGGAAACCGGGCAGGGGCGCGCCGAAACTGATCGCGCCGTTCGTGTTCACGTAGATCGCGTCGCCGGCGTAGGACGTGCCGAAAATCGACAGCCCGCTCTCGAAGATATCCCGCGCATCGAGCCGGACCGAGCCGTCATCCGACCTCGGAAGAGGGGTTTCGCCGACTCCTTTTGCACCGCCCAGACCCCGCACGACCTGACCCGTTACCGGCATGATGTTCGCCTCCTTCTTGACCTCTCGAGACAATATCTAGCAGTCAAAGATGACCAGCCCTTCAAGATAACCGGGCAAAATCGACGGAAACGCAGACGCTCAGAACAGGAAGTCGGCATTCGAGAAATCATCCGCCGAGAGTGACGAGCCGTCATCGGTATAGAGCCGGACGCGGAAGTCGGCATATCGGATCTCGGCGCCGTCGGATTGTGCCGTGATCGAAAGCGCCTGATGGTCGTAGATGCGGCCCCAGCGCGTCGGGTCGATTATGTCCTCGCCCAAGGTGAAATCGGTGATGATGTCGCGCTCCGCGCCGCGGTCGAGAATGAAGAGGTCGGACCCCGTGCCGCCGGTCAGCCGGTCTGCGCCCGCGCCGCCCATCAGGATATCGTCGCCCGCGCCACCGTGAAGCGTGTCGTTCCCGGCCTCGCCCCAGATCAGGTCATCGCCCGCCCCGCCGGTCAGCACGTCGCTGCCACCGGTCCCGATCCGGGGCGCCGCGATAAGCGAGGTGTCGAGTGTCGCGAGCGAGAGGCCCGGCTGACCGGCGGCGATGACCTGCACCTCATCCTGGAACGTGGCGGTCGCGATCGCGGAAATATTGGCCAGTGCGCCCCCGGTCGCGTTGACGAGGGGATCATGCGGGATCAGCGAGAAATCCGGCATGATCTCGGTCAGGGTGATGCCGTCATCGGCCCCGCCCGCCAGGATGAAACCCCGCGCGCCCACCGTGAAGGACGCGACGGCGTCGGCCCGGTGAAAGCGCGTGCCGAGACTGTCGACCTCGTGATCCTCGACGAAGAGGACGCCCATGGGGTTGACGCGCAGAAGCGTCAGGGATGAGGAGTTGACGGCGGTGACGGCGAGGAAGCTGTGACCATGCGCCTCGACCGGTGCGAGCGCGTCGAGGCCGGAGGTCCAGAGACCGTCCTTGACCCCCAGCGTGTCCACGAGCTTCATCTTTCCGTCCGCGCCGATGGTGAAGCTGCTGATCGCGCCATCGGTGGACGAGGCGGTGAGAACGTAGGGGGTTCCCGCCACGGTGAGCGTCTGCAGATCGCTCGTGTTGCCCGCGGCGACCTTGGGGTGATCGGTGATGCTATCGCGAAGCTCGGGTTGGCCCGCGGCGGTCCATTCGAATACCCGAAGACCGGGGCCGTCACGCGTGCCTGTGATCAGGAACTCGGCGCCTCCCGTGCTGAGCGTGGTCATTTGCGTGACCTCGCTCCCGAGCGGGGCGGCGATCTGGGTCTGATTTGTCGCGCTGCCATCGGCTTGTAGGTCGAACGTATTGATCTGTTGGGTGTGCACGCGGCTCACGAGTAGCGTGGTCTGGCCGTCGCCGGAGATGATGGCGAGATCGGCGGCGCGGAAGGTCGCGCCCGGTCCCGAAAGCGTGGTCGTGACTTCGGTGCCGAGGCTCCAGCCCTCGCCAAGCTCGAAGAGCGAAATCGTTCCCGTCGCCTCGGACGCGGCATGAAGCCACGTTCGCCCGGTCGCGTCGTCTTGATGGGTGATGAGGCTTCCGACGCCGCTCAGGTTGAAGGGATCTTCGCTCAGGCGGGTCGAGCGTAGGGCCAGTGACAGCATGGTTTCTCCGACAGAGGATCAATCTGACGGAAGCGTGCCGGGGTGGGGCGCGAGGAGCGGGGCGGATTTGTGGCCTCCGCGTGGCGTGTTCCAAAAGTTTTGCCGAAGTTGCTTTCAAATGCGACCACAAAACCTTGCCGCGCAAAGGGCGGCGTGGCGGATCGCTCCTGATTGGCCCATCCGTGGGGGCGGGAGATGACGGCTTGGGTCGGCGAGGGCCCGGCGAAGCGCATCGAGTTTCGTGGTGGCTTCCGGTGCGAGCAGGGCGCGGCAGGCGTCGAGCGCGTCGAGATGGGATTGCAGCCATTCGCCGTATCGCCCGTCGAAAAGCAGGCCAAGCCGCCGGAGGCCGCCCCGGATACTGCCCGATGCGCCAAGCAGGTTCGTCCCATGCTGACGGTAGAGAAGCCCCGGCCGAGGGTCGCGAAAGACCGAGCCGCCGGCCCCGGTGACAAGCGCATGGATCCACCAATCCGGGAAATGCGGAAGGCGGTCGGGCGCGGGCAGGGCGCTCTTGACCAGTGCCGCCGCCGCCTCGTTCAGCACGGTGGCGTTCGCGGGGGCGGCGTTGCGCAGGAGCGCCTCGGCAAAGCCGGTCGTGGCAGGCGGGCGAAGGATGCGCCGATGGTGAAGGGCGGAATCGGTCACGATCCGCGCGGTAACATGCAGCGCCGGTCCAACTTGCGCCTCGAGAGCCGCGCAGGCGGAGCCGAGCCGGTGCGGAAGCCAGACGTCGTCCTGGTCGCAGAACGTGATCATGCCCGGCGGCATCGCGGCCACGAGGGTGTGAATGTTGCGGGCCAGACCCCGGCCGGGGCCACGGAGGATCGTCACGTCGAAGGGCGCGTGGCGGGCGAATTTTTCGACCACCGCGCGGCTTTCGTCGCGCGAGCCATCGTCCGACACGATGAGGGCGTGTGGCAGATGCTCCTGCGCGGCCAGGCTGTGAAGCTGTGCCGGCAGGTATCGTGCCCCGTCGCGGACCGGCATGAGTACGGTGATCGCCATGGCGGCCCGGCGCGTCATCGAAGCCAGGGCGGCAGCTGCCCCTGCATGAGATGGTCATGATGCTCGATCGCGCGCTCGACCCGCGCATAGAAGAAGAGGCGGCCGTTTTCGAGCACCGCGCCCGAGATGCACAGGCGCCGCAGCAGGTCGGTGGCGTGGGACACGACGATCGCACCGGCGGTGCCGAGGCGCTCCTTGAGCAACGCTTCGCTCTTCCGGCGAAAGGCGCCGTCGCCCACGGATGTCACCTCGTCGATGAGGTAGGTGTCGAACGGGATCGCCATCGACGTGGCGAAGGCCAGCCGCGCGCGCATCCCCGCGGAGTAGCCGCGCACCGGCAGGCGGAAATGAGCACCCAGGTTGGTGAAGCTCTCGACGAAATCCGTCACGTCATCGGTATCGGCCCCGTAGACCCGTGCCACGAAGCGGGTGTTTTCAAGGCCTGTCAGGTCGGGGTGAAAGCTGCCCTGGAAGCCGACCGGCCACGAGACGCGTCCCCGTCGCCGGATACGGCCCGAATCGGGCTTCATCGTGCCCGCCACCAGGCGAAGGAGGCTCGATTTGCCCGCACCGTTCCGGCCCAGCAGGGCCATCGCCTCGCCACGTGGAAACTCGAAGCTGAGATCGCGGGCGACGCAGGTTTCGACGCCGCGGCTGACATGGGTCTTGAAGACGTGATGCAGCGAGATCATGGTCGGGCGCCCCTGTGTCAGGTCCGGTCGCGAAGGCTGTAGGCCACGAGGACAAGAACGCTCCACAGAAGGAAGAGGCCCGCGGCGATCGCGGCCAGCAGGACGAATCGGTCAGGATAGCGCGAGGTCTCGGGCAGGGTCGGGGCGCTGTAGGGGGCAAGGTATCTCACCTGCCTGTCGGAGGCGGCCCGCGCCGTCTCGAAAGCGGCGAGTGCTACCACGTAGGCCTCCTGCGCCACTTCGACATCGACGCGGAGGCGCTCGAACTCGCCCATGAGCCGGGCGTAGTCCCTCGATCCGCCTTCGCCGCCGAATTTCTGCCGCTCCTGCGCGATCCGGTCGCGAATGACCTCGATCTGGAGTTCGCTTTGTGTGATGCGGACATCGGTGATCTCGCCCTTGCGGGCGCCCACGCGGCCATTGCCGATCGTGGCGCGGAGCATGTCGAGCGTCACGAGTTCCTCGGCCAGCGCCTGTTGAAGTTCCTGGATCACGCCCATTTCGCCGGCAAGGTCGGCCATGGGATCGACGAGCCGGTGGCGCACGCGGAAGGCCGTCAAAGCCTGGCGCGCGTCGCTCAGCCGATGTTCGGCCTGCCGTAATTCGCCTTGGGCATGTCCCAGCCGATCCTGTCGTGCGACCGCGCTCAGCCTGTTGATGAGTTCGCTGCACGCGCTCTCGATGGCCATGGCGATGGCTTGCGCGTCGGCCGGATCGAAGGCACGCGCCTCGATCGTCATGATGCCGGCGCCCGAATCGTACGAGACGCGGATCATGCGGGACCAGTAGCTGGTCAGATCCTCGATCGACCCTGCGGGATCGAAGGCGAAGACGGGGTCATTTTCGGGCGCTGCCCATAATGTGCGCAGATCGAGCTCGCGGTCGATCCGCGCCACGAGCGCCTGCGAGTGCAGGTATTCATAAAGTATGTCGGTATCCGACGATTGCACGCCCGAAATGGCGGCAAGCCCCGAGACCCTCTGAAGCAGCGAGCCATCGGTTTCCGATTCGCTATGCACGGCGAAGCCGAAGGTGGACCCGTATTGATCGGCCGCGCGCCCGTAGAGATACCAAGCCGCGAGAATCACCTGCCCGAGCACCAGGCCCACGAAACTGACCGTCAGGAGGATGTGCCGCCGCCGCGCACGCGCGGGCCTGGCCGGCGGATGTGCCCGGTCCGAGGGCAGTGCCGGAACGAGGGCTGGAAACTGCTGCGCCACCGGCTTCGGCGCAGGAGGCAAATGTTTGGTCGTGGTCATCGGACGGGACATGAAGATCATCACCAATCTGGCTGCACTAAGAGCTTCTTCACCTCCCTGGTCTAAGGATGATCTCTCAAGATTTGACTAATGCCGCCCGCCTTCGTGCGGATCGACGACGGCCGGCGCCGAGGGATTGGAGACCGCCATGCGAAGATTCGCTGCAACCCGCGCGACGTCCGCACTCGTTCTGCGCGAAATGGGATCGAGCTTCGGGCGCACGCCGGGCGGGTATATATGGGCAATCCTCGAGCCGGTCGCCGCCGTCGCGCTGCTTGCCGGGATCTTCACGCTCGCATTCGACAAGCCGCCGCTCGGGCGGGACTTCGCGCTCTTCTACGCAAGCGGCTACCTCCCCTTCATGCTCTATAGCGATCTCGCGCAGAAGGTCGGCGTCGCCTTGCGGTACTCCCGGCCGCTCATGGCCTATCCGGCGGTAAGCTGGTGGGACGCGCTTGCCGCGCGTTTCATCCTCAACACCCTGACGCATCTGGTCGTGGTGGTCCTCTTTCTTGCGGCGCTTTTCGCGTGGTCAGGCATTCCGGTGAACCTCAGGTTGCCGAGCCTCGCCGCGGCGCTGGGCCTCGCCGCGTTCCTGGGCGCGGGCGTAGGTTGCCTGAACGCCTACCTCTTCGAGGCGTTTCCGGTCTGGGAACGTGCCTGGGCGATACTCAACCGGCCGCTCTTCATCCTATCCGGCGTTCTTTTCCTGCCCGACGCGGTGCCCCCGCCTTTCGACGATCTCTTCTGGCTCAATCCGCTTGTCCACGTGGTCACGGAGATGCGCGTCGGCCTTTATGCGGGGTACGGCCCTGCCGAGGTGTCGTCGCTCTATGTGCTGGGCATAGGCGGCGTCGCGATGGCCTTCGGCCTGATGCTGTTGCGGCGAAGCGCGCATGATTTCCTGGCGACACCATGAAAAAGGGATGGGCGTTCAGAGCCCGTTAACCGCCGTGGGATACGAATGACCCAGCAGATCAGGAGGGACTGGATGAGCCGGATGCGTTACACGCTCGCCCGCGCAGCGAAGGGCCTGCGCCTGTTTTTCCCGGGGCTCGACACGTTGCGCTACGTGCGGGAGATGCGCCGGAGCGGGCTTTTCGATGTCGACTTCTACCGTGGTGCTCATCCCGGTCTGAACCGGCTGTGCCGGGCGATGCCGATGCGCCACTACGCGATCTGGGGGGAGCGGACGGGGCTTCAGCCCAATCCCGACTTCTCTCCCGAAAGCTATCTTCTCCTCAATCCCGATGTCGCCAGTTCGGGCCTTGCCCCGTTCCGGCATTTCATCTCGTCGGGGCAGAAGGAGGGCCGCGCCGGGCGCAAGGTCGATAGGACGCCGCTGCCACCATATAGGATGCCGATGCTCAGGTTCGATCCCGGGCGCGAGAAGGCGCGATTCGCCATACATCTTCACATTTATTATCCCGATCTCTGGCCCGAATTCGCCTCGCGATTGTCGCAGCTTTCGGTGGGTGCCGATCTTTACGTCACGATCACGTGGCGGGGTGACGAAACCTCTTGGCTGGCCGATGACATACGGGAGGCATTTCCAACGGCCTTCGTCACGCCGGTCCCGAACCGCGGGCGCGACATCCTGCCGTTCCTGCGCCTCGTCGAGGCGGGTGCGTTCGATGGTTACGAGGGCGTGTGCAAGCTTCACACCAAGAAATCCCCGCACCGCCAGGATGGCGACGCATGGCGCCGCCATCTCGTCGGGGACATCTTGCCGCCGAAGGGGCTTTCCCGGCTGATCCAGGGGTTCATCGACGATCCCGATGCGGCGTTTCTCGTGGCCGATGGTCAGAAATTGCGCGCCGCGGACTGGTGGGGTTCGAATCGCGACAAGGCCGCGGCCATCCTGAGGCGGGTCGAACTCGACGATTTCACGGAAGGGCTGAGTTTCCCCGCCGGGTCGATGTATTGGCTGAAACCCCTGATGGTCGGCATGATCCGGTCCCTGCGCCTTGGCGAGGCGATGTTCGAGCCGGAGCAGGGACAGGTGGATGGCACGCTGGCACACGCGTTCGAACGCGCGATAGGGGGTCTCGCCGATGCAGCCGGTCAGAAGATCGTTCAGGCAAGCGAGATCGGCGCCAGGCCCGTCCCGGTGGCGCCGCGCAGACCTCGCTTCGTTTCCGCATTCTACCTGCCGCAGTTTCATCCCATCCCCGAGAATGATGCGTGGTGGGGCAAGGGGTTCACCGAGTGGCGGGGTGTGGTGAATGCGGTGTCCGCCTTTCCGGGCCACGTTCAACCGCTGCGGCCCGCCGATTTGGGGTTTTACGATCTGCGCGCCCCCGAAGTCATGGCGGCGCAGGCGGACCTGGCGCGCCAGGCGGGGATCGATGCGTTTTGCGTCTATCACTACTGGTTCGGCGGACATCGCGTGCTCGAGGCGCCGCTCGACAATCTCATGAAACGGCGCGAGATCGATTTCCCGTTCTATCTCTGCTGGGCGAACGAAAGCTGGCGGCGCAACTGGGACGGTCTCTCGGGCGAGATTCTGCTCGATCAGGCATACCGCCCGGGGTTCGAGGCCGCGCTCGTCGCATCGACGCTGCCCTACATGCGTGACCCGCGCTATCAGAGGCCCGACGGGCGCCGGCCCCGCTTCGTCATCTATCGCCCCGAGGATATGCCCGCGCCGGAGCAGAACGTCGCCCGCCTGCGGAAGGCCTGGATCGAGGGGGGCATCGGTGACGTGGAACTGGGCGCCGTGAGCTTCCATCTGCCGGGCGAAACGCAGGTGGCCCACGATCTCTTCGACTTCTGGGTCGAGATGCCCCCGCATGGCCTCGTCAAGGGGGACGATTTCGTCTTCGGTGGGCCGCTTGGCAATCGCTTGGGAGAGGCCACGCCGTCGCCGGATTTCGGTGGATTGATCTATGACTACACGGCGATCGCGCGTCGAAGCCTTACCCGGAAATACCGCGCATCTCTGCCTCCGCGCACGATCGCCGGCATCATGCCAAGCTGGGATAACACGGCGCGTCGCGGCGCACGGGCTCATATCGCGCGCGGCGCAAACCCGGCGACCTACCGAAACTGGCTGAGGGGCTTGCAGGCCGGACCACTGGCCGGCTCCTACCGTGAAGAATTGTTCATCAACGCCTGGAACGAGTGGGCGGAGAAAGCGATGCTGGAGCCTTCGGACCTGTTCGGTTCGATGTATCTCGACGTGACCCGCGAATGTCTCGGCAGGAGGGACGAGGAATATCAGGCGCGACGGGCGGCACATGGCTAGGCTCGTTCTACATATCGGCACGCACAAGACCGGTACGACGACGGTTCAGAATGCCCTTCACGCGAATCGCGAAGCGCTGGCGGCGCATGGCGTCCTCTATCCCGATCTTTCCCCGCATACGGGACATCACGGGTTTCTCACCGACTGGATCGCGCTGCCGGCGGCCTATCGCAAGTTAGGCGGGGGGAAAGCGGGGCTCGCCCGGATCGCGGACGAGTTGCGCGGCACCGACACCTGCCTCCTTCTGTCGAGCGAGGAAATGTCGCGCGCGGGCGGTGCCGGTGGGCGCGTCGACTATCGCGAACTGCGCGGCATCTTCGATGGTTTCGACATCCTTGTGCTTTGCGTCGTGCGGGAGCAGGGGCAATTCCTCCAGTCGGTCTATGCCGAGATCTGCCGCAGCCGCGTACCCCCACGCCCCCCCGAGCTTCTGCGAACGGCACTCGAAACGGGGCTCGTGGACGGCCTTCATTGCGATTTCGCGGCGCTTCATCGATCCCTGCGAACGGTCTTCGCGGCGGAGGAGTTGAGGTTCTTCGACTACGCGGATGCCTGCGCGGCCCCCGGTGGTGTTCTTGGCACTCTGCTGCGCCATGTCGCCCCCGATCTGACGGAACGCGACCTGACGGCCGGACATGGCGCGCGGGCCAATGTCTCGCCGCGTGCCCTGGCCCTCTGGGCGGCGCTGGCGGTGGCTGGGTGCGGCGCACCGGATGCGCGCCTGCAAGCCTCGGCCGAGACCGCTTTCGCGCTGGAATTCGGAGAGAGCACTCCGACCTGCATCTTCACCCGGGCCGAATTGGCGCGGCTTGAACGTCACTTCGCGCCCTCGAACCTAGAGTTCGCGAGAGCGGTATCGCGCGTGCAACCCGGCTTTGCGTTCGGTCAGCATGAGCCGCCCCCGGGTACGATTCACCGGGAGGACGTGGGCCCCGACTATTTCGCGCGGCTGGCGCGCAGGCTCTGGATCGGGGTCGCCGCGGACCATGCCCGGGCCGGCGCGTGATGGGTTGCACTGCGCAGGCGGGAAGGCCGAGATGCGAGACGGGTGGGGCGCAAGAAAGGCTCGGCGGATGACGCGACCAGGTTTGCGCTCGCGACGGGTCGTTGGTTCGGCTCGAAGACAGGCGGAAACTTCCAAACTTCACCCGAGGACCCATAGGATGATCGACTGATATCAGGATGCCTGCACCAAGAGTCTTGGTCGAGACCTGATCGCGTCTGGAAGGGGTCGCTGCGCGCGCTTGAAACCCGGGGCGATGGGGCCACGGCAATTCGTGGTGTGATGGCGGCACGGGTGTGTGTCAGAAACGAGAGCCGTCAGGCCACGCGGGTAAGGCAAGAGTGAAGGCCGCCCGCCAAAAGCGCACGCAGCCGCCGCTGGCCGGCTCACTGAGCGCGCGTGCCCCGCGACACCCGCCGCGCTTCGGCGTGGTGCGCAACGATCAGCGCTCGGCTTTAGACGGTAAGACGGACCCCTTGATGCGGGTTGTTCATCCTTCGGGGTTCTCGGCTGGAGTTCGAGGACCGCAGCCTGACCCTCACTCGGATGAAGCACCCACTAAGGGTGCGCGCCTAGAGGAGGTGCCCGGACTTGGTAGCCTTCGTGCGGAGGTAGGCGCGGTTGAAGGCGGTCTCCCCAAGTTGCAACGGCACCCGCTCCGGCACGGCGATGCCGGTCTGTTCCATCATGGCGATCTTGGCGGGGTTGTTGGTCATGAGGCGCACCGCCGAGAAACCAAGCTGCCGCAGGATCGCGGCGCCGATGCGGAAATCGCGTTCGTCATCCTCGAAGCCCAGCCTGTGATTGGCTTCCACCGTATCGAAGCCCTGATCCTGAAGTGCGTAGGCGCGCATCTTGTTGGCCAGGCCGATCCCCCGCCCCTCCTGATTGAGGTAGAGCAGCACGCCCGCGCCTTCCGTTCCCATCTGCGCCAGCGCGCCGCGAAGCTGCGGCCCGCAATCGCACTTGAGTGAACCGAGCAGATCCCCGGTGAAACATGCCGAATGGAGCCGCGCCAGAACCGGCAAGGCGCGGTCCGGGCGCCCGATCTCGACCGCGTAATGCTCTTCGCTGCCGTCCTCGGGGCGGAAAACATGAAGTCGCCCCGCCTCCGACACCGACAGTGGCAGTCGCGCCGAAATGACCCGGTCCAGTGGAACCTCCTCGGCAAGAAAGCTCTCGGCTTCGGCCAGATCGAGACAGGTGAGCGCGGCGAGAGTATCAGCGGATACGTCGCGCCCGGGCTCGGAAACCAGCGCCGCGGGAAGCAGCCGCGCGGATTTCACGAGACGAATCGCGAGACTGTGCATGGCTGCCGACCCCTCGCGCAGCGTCGCGAAGGGGCCCTTCATCGGCGTCGCGAGATCGTCGGCCGGGTCGGCCACGGCCCCGATCCACGCGAGATCGGCGTCGTCCGGCACGAGAACCCGCGCCACGTCGCCGTCATAGGCCCGCGCCTTGAGCGTTTCGGCCCGCCGCGCCGTGATGGCGAGCGCCAGCGTGTCCGACATGGCGCGCATCGCCGCGACCCGGTCTGCGTCCACCGTTTCCGCCGCGGCGATCAGAGCGATCTTTCCAGCGGAAGTGAGCGCGATGGGAAGTCCCATGCGCAGGTCCGCCCGCGCGCGGGCGAGCATCTCGGACATGGAGGGGCGCAAGGTCATGGAGCGATCCTGTTGTTGCGCCCTGCGATTACGACATTTTCGACGCGATTGAAATAAACGACCGCGCTTTCAACACGTGCCCGTGATCACGCCCGTGCCGCGCTTGCCGCGGGGGCGCGCAGCGGTCAATTGTGATCCGCAGCACCCCGCATCGCGTAAAGCGATCGAGAACAAGGAAAACGAGACATGGCACAACTGAAGAAGATCCTTCTTGTGGACGACGATGACGATCTGCGCGAAGCTCTGGCCGAACAGCTCGTCATGACCGAAGATTTCGACGTGTTCGAGGCGGGAACCGGAAGCGACGCGACGAGCCGGGTCAAGGACACGATCTTCGATCTGATCATCCTCGATGTCGGTTTGCCCGACACCGACGGGCGTGAGCTGTGCCGCGTGATGCGCAAGCAGGGGGTCAAGAGCCCGATCCTGATGCTAACCGGACACGATGGCGATGCCGACACGATCCTGGGCCTCGACGCGGGTGCAAACGATTACGTGACGAAGCCCTTCAAGTTTCCCGTCCTGCTGGCCCGCATCCGCGCGCAGCTGCGCCAGCACGAACAATCCGAGGACGCGGTGTTCCAGCTTGGCCCCTATACGTTCAAGCCGGCGATGAAGATGTTGATCGACGAAAGCGACCGGAAGGTGCGCCTGACCGAGAAAGAGACCAACATCCTGAAGTTTCTCTACCGCTCGCCCGAGGGGGTCGTGGCGCGCGATACGCTGCTGCACGAGGTCTGGGGATACAATGCCGGAGTGACGACGCACACGCTCGAGACGCATATCTACCGCCTTCGCCAGAAGATCGAGCCCGACCCTTCGAATGCGCGCCTCCTGGTGACGGAATCCGGAGGCTATCGCCTGCTCGCGTGATTCCCCGGCCGGGAGAAAGAGAGCGTGCCCGCCGGAAGGTATGCCGAAGCCGGTCATGACGTGCAGGCCGCGCCGTTTCGGTCTATAGCGAGGGCCAAGTCACACCGGATCACTGGACGGAGCCTGACATGCCCTTCACCCTCGCCACATGGAACATCAATTCGGTCCGGCTTCGGGAGCCCATCGTGCGCAAGCTGCTCGAGGAGGAAACGCCGGACATCCTCTGTCTTCAGGAGTGCAAGAGTCCGGTCGACAAGATCCCCGCCGAGAGCTTCGCCGCGCTGGGCTACCCCTACATGATCGCGCGGGGACAGAAGGGCTATAACGGGGTTGCGATCCTCTCGAAGCTGCCGATCGAGGACGTGGGCGACCATGATTTCGCCGCGCTGGGCCATGCCCGCCACGTGGCCGGGCGGCTCGAGAACGGGGTGGTGATCCATAATTTCTACGTGCCCGCCGGCGGGGACGTGCCGGATCGCGATGTGAACGTGAAGTTCGGGCAGAAGCTCGACTACCTGACCGAGATGCGCGACTGGATGCGCGACGAGCGGCCCGACAGGTCCATTCTCGTGGGCGATCTCAATATCGCGCCGCGCGAGGATGACGTCTGGAGCCACAAGCAGCTTCTCAAGGTGGTGAGCCATACGCCCGTCGAGGTCGCGCATCTGGAGGACGTGATGGACGCCGGTCGCTGGACGGACGTGACGCGCGCCGACATTCCCGAGGGGCAGCTCTATAGTTGGTGGAGTTACCGCGCCCGCGACTGGAATGCCGCTGACAAGGGCCGCAGGCTGGATCATGTGTGGGCCACGCCCGACATTCGCGACGCCGCGCATTCCAGCCGTATCCTGCGCCGTGCGCGCGGGTGGGAGAAGCCGAGCGATCACGCGCCGGTCTTCGCGACTTTCGATCTGTGACGGCGCGGGTGCGCGGACCCGCAGCAAGGCCACCCCTTGCAACCAAGCGGACGCTGCGCCATGTAATCTGGATAATCCGACGGCCCAATCCGAGAGGCGAAACATGATCGAACTTGGCGCAAATCAACCGGCGAACGACCTTATCAAGGACGTGACCGAGGCCGATTTCATGACCGAGGTGGTCGAGGCGTCGCAAACCGTTCCCGTGATCGTCGACTTCTGGGCGCCGTGGTGCGGACCCTGCAAGACGTTGGGTCCACAGCTCGAGGCCGCGGTCCAGCGCGCCAAGGGCGCGGTGCGGATGGCCAAGGTCAACGTGGATGAAAACCAGATGATCGCGGGCCAGCTCCGGGTGCAATCCATCCCCACCGTCTATGCGTTCTGGCAGGGGCAGCCGATCGATGGATTCCAGGGAGCGGTGCCGCAATCCGAGATCGACGCCTTCGTCGAGCGGGTGGCGAAATCTGCGGGTGGCGATCCGAGCGGTGGGCTCGACGATGCGCTCGATGCGGCCGAAGAGATGCTGGATCAGGGCGCGGCGTCGGATGCGGCCCAGACTTTCGCCGCGATCCTCGAGGAAGACCCCAAGAGCGCGCGAGCCTTCGCCGGCATGGCGCGCGCCCACATCGCGATGGGCGACGCGGACC
This sequence comes from Roseovarius sp. SCSIO 43702, assembly GCF_019599045.1. Taxonomy (NCBI): domain Bacteria; kingdom Pseudomonadati; phylum Pseudomonadota; class Alphaproteobacteria; order Rhodobacterales; family Roseobacteraceae; genus Roseovarius; species Roseovarius sp. SCSIO 43702. The sequence continues at coordinate 30,159 of NZ_CP080623.1, read as the reverse complement.
AGGCGGAGGCCATCCTGAACGGCGCCCCCGCCGAGATCGCGAAGGCGCCCGAGATCGAGGCCGCGCACGCGCAGCTCGCGCTCAGCCGGCAGGCCGCGGATGCAGGCCCGGTGAACGATCTGCGCGCGGCGGTCGAGGCCGACCCCGACGACCACCAGGCGCGCTTCGATCTGGCGCAGGCGCTTCACGCGAACGGCGACGCAGAGGGAGCTGTCGAGCATCTGCTCGAACTTTTCCGCCGCGACCGGGAGTGGAATGACGGGGCCGCGAAGAAACAGCTTTTCACCATCTTCGAAGCGCTCAAGCCGAGCGATCCTGTGGTGCAGAGCGGCCGCCGCAGGCTCAGTTCCATGATATTTGCCTGACCTTCCTATCGGTCTAGGTTCACGGGCATGATGCATCAACCCGACCTTCCCGAGGTGATCCCGGTCTTTCCGCTGCCGGGCGCGCTCCTGCTTCCTCGCGCGCGGTTGCCGCTTCACCTGTTCGAGCCGCGTTATCTGCAAATGCTCGAGGATTGCCTCAAGACGCCCGGTCGGCTGATCGGCATGGTGCAGCCCGTCACGGTGCCGGGCCGCGAGGAGACGGGGCTCTACCGGATCGGCTGCGTTGGACGTGTCACGCAGTTCTCCGAGACGGAGGACGGTCGATACATGATCACCCTTTCCGGCATTTCGCGGTTTCGCGTGCTCGAAGAACTCGAGGGATTTACCCCCTACCGCCGCTGCAAGGTCAGCTGGGAGGGGTTCGAGCGCGATCTTGGGCCGTCAGAGTCCGACCCCGAGTTCGACCGGGGCGCGTTCCTCGCCCTGCTCGCGCAGTTCCTCGCCGCCGAGGAGTTGCAGACCGACTGGGATTCCCTGAAGGAGGCCGATGACGAGTTGCTCATCAACTCGCTTTCCATGCTGCTCGGCTTCGATTGCGAGGACAAGCAGGCCCTGCTTGAGGCGCCATCGCTTGCGACCCGGCGCGAAACGCTGGTGACGCTGATGGAGTTCGCGCTGCGTGGCGGCGCGAGCGACGAGGTGATGCAATGAGCGACGCCGACGATGCTCAAGGCCGGTTCGATCGCCGCATGCTCGAGGCGCTCGTCTGTCCCAAGACTCACGCGGTTCTCGAATACGATGCCGAAGCGCAGGAACTCATCAGCCGCAACGCCGACCTGGCCTATCCGATCCGCGACGGTATCCCGGTTCTTCTTATCGAAGAGGCGCGCCGCCTGTCGGATTGAGCCGGCTTGCGCATGATCCGGGTCGCATCAATGCGAACCTTGGCTAGAAAAGGCGCATGACGCCTTTGATTTCTCCCAGGATCGACCCCGTGGCTGCCGCGATGCTGGTGCTGCTTGCCCTTGTCTGGGGTGGCTCCTTCTTCTTTGCCGAGGTGGCGCTGCGTGAGGTGCCCCCGCTTACCATCACGTTGCACCGGGTCGGTTGGGCGCTGCCGGTACTCTATGGTGTGCAGCGGTGGCGTGGCTTGCGCCTGCCGAGGGGTGCGCGGGTCTGGGGTGCCTACCTGGTGATGGGTGCGCTCAACAACGCCATCCCGTTTTCACTCATCTTCTGGGGGCAGACCGAGATCACGGGCGGGCTTGCCTCGATCCTCAACGCGACAACGGCGGTTTTCGGCGCGGTTCTCGCGGGGCTCCTGCTGGCCGACGAGCCGCTTTTGCCGCGCAAGATCGCGGGCGCGGTGCTGGGGGTGGCAGGGGTGGCCGTCATCATGGGAGCCGAGGCGCTGACCGCGATGTCGCTGCGCAGCCTCGCACAGCTCGCGGTGCTGGGCGCGGCATTGTCCTACGCGCTGGCAAGCGTCTGGGCCAAGACCCGCCTCGCGGACCAACCGCCTGTCGTGAACGCCTTCGGCATGTTGTGCGGTAGCACGATCATCATGATCCCCCTGGTTCTCTCGGTTGACGGTGTGCCGCGCCTCTCTCTGGCGCCCGAGACCTGGGGCGCGCTGGCAGGCATCGCGGTGTTCTCGACCGCCATGGCCTACATGCTCTATTTCGCGATCCTCGCCCGCGCAGGGGCGGCGAACCTGATGCTCGTGACGCTGATGATCCCGCCCTTCGCCATCCTCCTCGGCTCGGTCCTGCTGGGCGAGCATATAGGTCCGGACGCGATGCTCGGTTTCGCTGTTATCGCGACCGGGCTGATCGTGACCGACGGTCGCGCCGGGGCGTGTATCGGTCGATGCATATTGCGCACAGTAACGAAAAAACAAGGGTGATCCGGTTCCGCCGTTGCGAAGTTTCGGGTGCTCCGCCTATACTGGCCGGCAAAGAGCGTGGGCGGACGCACTGCCAATGCGCCGAGGAAAGAAGCAGGCAGTCACGAGATGGCGTCAGACGAGAACGAAGACGACGAGTCGCAGGCAAATCCGCGTTGGTTCGAGGATTTGCGCCCAGGCGCCGAGGGCGAGGGCTTTCTCATCAAGTCGCTCCGCCACAGCCTCCTTTTCGCCCAGCGCAAGAGCGACCGGCTCCTTGTGACATTCGACAACTTGTCAAACGTGAACAACGAAGACCCCGCGCGCGAGCCTTGGGCTTACAAGTTCGCGCAAGACGAGGGGCTCGCCCATCTGGGCGTCCTTGCTCATGTCTCGGACTGGTATCGCGATGCGGGCCTCATGGAGCGTTTCGAGAAGCTGGTGGGCGAGGGTTTCTTCGAGGGCTACGAGCGCGTCATCTTCGCGGGCGTGTCGATGGGTGGCTACGCGGCGCTTGCCTATTCATCCTACGTTCCCGGCGCCCATGTGATCACGGTCAATCCGCAGACCACGCTCGATCCGGCGCTCGTGCCGTGGGAAACGCGCTACGAAAAGGGACAGCGGCAAGACTGGACGCTACCAATGGGCGATGCGGCCGCGCTCACCGGCTCGGCGGGGCGCGTGAACGTCTTCTACGATCCCTATCACGAGCTCGATCAGAAGCATGTGGATCGCCTTGCGGGCGATAACATCAGCATTTTCAAGTGCTGGTTCTCGCAGCACAAGACGGCCGTTTTCCTGCGCAAGATCGACGCGCTGAAACCCGTCATGCGGCACGCCATCTTTGATGAGCTGACCGAGGAGGAGTTCTATCGTCTCTACCGTGCGCGCCGGAACCTTCCGTGGTATCGCGGGGCCGTCTCGAACTATTTCCGCGAGAAGGGGCGCGAAGACCTGGCCACGCATTTCGACAAGAGCTTCCGCCGCCGCCTTCGCAGGAAGGCCAAGGCAGAGATCGGCGCCGAGGCCGAAGCGCCGTCCGAGAAGGCCAAGCCCGAGATCACCGAACTGCCCACGGAGGCCAAGATTCCACCGGGCCCGAAGATCGCCAAGAAGATGAAGCCGCCCACCCATGATTGCCAGATCGTGGCGCCCGCCAACGCAGGCGGCAAGGCACCGGCGAAGCAGGGCAAGGGAAGCCGCCTCATCGTGACAACGATGAAGAACGAGGGGCCGTTCATGTTGGAATGGGTCGCGTTCAACCGGTCCATCGGCTTCACCGATTTCCTGATTTACACGAATGACTGCGACGACGGCACCGACAAGATCGCACAGCGTCTGGAAGAACTGGGTCTCGCGCAGCATCGTGACAATCCCTTCAAGAAGGGTGGCAGCCCGCAGCGGTCGGCGCTCCGGGCGGCGACGAAGGAAGAGGTCTACAAGAACGCCGATTGGCTGATCTGTGCCGATTGCGACGAGTTTCTCAACGTCCGGGTGGGCAAGGGGCGGCTCGATGACCTTTTCGCGGCGGTGGGCGAGGCCGATGGCATCTCGGTCTGCTGGAAGCTCTTCGGCAATAGTGGCCGGCTGGAATACGAGGAGGGTTTCGTCGTCGAGCAGTTCGACCGGTGCTGCGGCGAGTTCGAGTTTCCGAACTTCCGCGCGCAGGGCATGAAAACCCTGGCGCGCAACACAGAGCGTTTCGAGCGCCTCAAGATCCACCGGCCCGCCTATCACGTCGACCGCGGCGACGTGGCCTGGGTCGATGGCGGGGGTCAGCCGATGCCCTCCGCCTATCTCGATGGCGGATGGAAGGCATGGGACGGGTTCACCCACGATCTCGTCCGGATGCATCATTACGCGGTCCGCTCGGTCGACAGCTTTCTCGTCAAGCGCGATCGTGGACGCACCAATCACGTGAACGACGACCAGGGCGTCTCGTATTGGGAGAACATGAATTTCAACTCCACCACCGACACGAGCCTGCATGCGCGTCTGCCCGGTCTTCGGCGCGAATTCACCAAGCTGATGAAAGACGAAACGCTGGCGCGGCTTCATGCGGAAGCCTGCGCCTGGCATCGGGCGAAGATCGAGGAGTTGAAGGCGCGCGAGGGCTGGGACGAGTTCCGTGACAAGATCAGCCGGATCAATGCTGCGCCCGAACTGATCGAGGGCTGATGGCCCATGGCCGGCGAGCTCCCCTATGTCGTCGTGCATGGTGGCGTCCACAAGACGGCGACGAGCTTCATCCAGGGCCGGCTCAAGCGGAACGCCGGGCGTCTGAAGAAAAGCGGTGTGCACTATGTCCATCATCGTGATGTCCGCAAGGAATACACCGTTCCGGTGCAGCTCAACTGCTACGAGAAGCTGGGGCTGGATTTCGATCCCAAGATAACTGACGAGGAACTCGCGGTGCTGACGGCCGAATTCTTCGGCAAGATCGATGCCGGCCCCGGTGAGCGAGTCATCCTTTCGGACGAGAACATGGCGGGCCACAGCGGCCACTGCGTGCGACGCGGGCTGATCTATCGCTGGCGCAACAAGCTGGTAACGGGCTTTGCCGAGAACATCCCTTTCCCCGTGCGCGAGGTTCATCTGGCCATTCGCAACTATGCGGACTTCTTCGCCTCTACCTACGTCGAATTCCTGCGCTCCGCCTCGGGCGAGCGGGTTTTCCCCGAGGCCCAGATGAAGCGACAGGTTCTCTCAAAGGTGCCAAGCTGGACCCCGTTCATAGATGTGGTCCGCGAGGCGTTCCCCGATGCTCATCTCACGCTCTGGCGACACGAGGATTTCGGTGATCTGTCGTCCACCATCATCGGCAACCTGTGTGGACCGGGAATTGACGTGGACGATCTGGCGGTGCCCAAGCGCAGCCGAAGCCGCCCCTCGGCCAGTCACCGCGCGGTTCAGGAGATCCTCATGGCCATCGAACGCTCCGGCGGTGATGCCGCGCTGGCGCAGAGGGTGGAGATACAGGAGAGATACCCGCGCGGCCCCGAGTATCCGGGATATGATCCTTGGGAGCCGAGCGAGCGGGCCCACCTGACCCGGATGTATGACGCGGATTGCGCCGAGATCCGAACGCGACCCGGCGTGACGATCCTCTCTCCCTGAGCGCGCTGTTGCGCGCCGGTCTCATGCAATCCGGTCTGCCAGTGTGCCGAAGGATTGAGATTGCCGCAAATAAGCGCGGTGGATAAACTCGAAACCAAGTTACAAGGCCGGTCAACGGTCGCCATCAGGCAGAAAGACGAGCCAATGAAGAAACTTCCGCGGATTGCAATGCTGTGGGTCGAAGGCCCCCTGAGCTATGTCGAGCAGCTTTGCGTCAAATCCTTTCTCGACGCCGGCCACGAGGTCACGCTCTATCATTACGGCACGGTCGAGCGTGTGCCAGAGGGCGCCGACGTCGTCCACGGCAACGAGGTGCTTGTCCGGGACGAGTTCGTTCAGCACGGCCGCACCGGAAGCGTGGCGCTTTTCTCGGACGTGTTCCGCTATCATCTGCTGACGAAACACGACCGCACGATCTGGGCCGATACCGATGCCTATTGCATGCGACCGTTCGAGACGGAGACGGGGCACTACGTGGGTTGGGAATCCCAGAACCTGTTGAACGGCGGCGTGCTCGGTCTTCCTCAGGACAGCCCGGCGCTCGCCGGCCTGCTTGAGATGACGGAAGACGAATATGGCATTCCCTTCTGGTATACCGGCCGCGCGCGCGAGAAGCTGCAGGCGCGCATCGACGAGGGCGATCCCGTCCACGTGAGCGAGCTGCCCTGGGGCGTGTGGGGGCCACATGCGGTGACCGCGTGGCTCAAGGAGACCGGAGAAGTCGAACACGCGTTTCCGCGCGAAGTGCTCTACCCGGTCCCGTTCCAGAAGCGGCGCCAATTGGTCAAGCCGGGGCACCGGGAAACAGTCGGGACGTATCTGACCGACAAGACCACCTCGATCCATCTCTATGGCCGCCGTCTGCGTGCCTACCTGACAAGCCTTCCCGAGGGGCTGCCGACCGAGGGAGGGTTGCTCGACGATCTTCTCAAGAAGCATGGCATCGACCCACGCGAGGCCCCCATCCCCGAGAAATCCGTGGTGCGCGACACCGCCGACGTGGAGTGAGACGCGAAATGCTTGATGCAGGACCCGCGAAATCGAACCCGAAGAACATGAACCTGACCGATCTCGCCGATCACTACGGGTCGGACAAGGGCAGCGCCAAGCACCGCTATACCGAGTTCTACCATATGCTGTTCCACCCCTATCGGCAGCGCAAGATCGCGTTCCTCGAGATGGGGCTTCTCATTGGCGGACCGGAACACGGGATGGACGCCGACCGGGAAACCGGTGACCTGCCGTCGATCCGCATGTGGATGGACTATTTCCCCAAGGCCCAGATTCACGGCCTCGATGTTTCCGACTTTTCCTGGTTCAAGCATGACCGCTTCACCTTCCATCGTTGCGACATGGAGAACCCGGCCGAGATCGCCGCGTCGATGCAGGAGATCGACGGCGCGCTCGACATCGTGCTCGACGATGCAAGCCACGCGTCGCATCACCAGCAGAATGCCTTCCTCGAGATCTTCCCCAGGCTGACATCGGGCGGCCTCTATGTGATCGAGGATCTGCGCTGGCAGCCCGAAACCTACGAGCGCGCCGGTATCACCAAGACGGCGGCCCTGTTTCGCTCATTCCTGGACGATCGCCGGTTCAGCCACTCCGATCCGGCCGTGGCCGAGGCGTTCAACGCGCTCATTCCTGATATCTCGGGCTGCATCCTCCTGCCCGCGCTCTATCAGAAGCACCGCAAAGACCAGATCGCGGTCATCCATAAACGCTGAACCACCGACGGAATCGGCCGGCCGAGTCGGGGATTTCGGACCGAGTCGCGACTCGATGACCTGATTCCGGGCCGCGCACAGGAGATTCCACGCCGGATTCTGGGGATAAGTCCCCAGGCGACGTCAAAAAGGCCGATTTCCACCCCGATCCTTGGGCAACAAAATTCCAAGTCGCTGACCATTCGCGCAACTCTTGGCAAGCAAACCCCTAATTTCATTGGAAAAACCGGAAAAATCAAAAAAATGCATCGTTTGGTGAAAAAAGGGGTTGCGGGTCACGGGTCCAAACCGTAAATACCCCCTCACCGGCGGCGCTGAGGCGCACAACGGGGCGCCAGACGGGCCAGACGGCAACGAGGCGGACAAAACAAAAGAGAGATCGATGAGGCGGGGCGCGCCAAAAAGCAAGTGGCGCATCCGGTTGATTTTGTCTCTCACGCTCTTTGAAATCGATGGTATCTGAAGAGATATGTGGGCGGTTTGGTTCATTCGATGGACAACAACTGCACATATGTCGCGCTAGTAGGGGCAACCCGATGATCTAGTGTCAGCTTCACTGTTTGGACGGTTTCCGGTTTCTTATGAAACCAGAAGCACAACAAAC